>CAVOHB010000014.1:0-109335 GCA_963695705.1 uncultured Actinomycetota bacterium | reverse complement strand
ACGACGGCTTCGACCTGTTAGGGATGTCGTACGACAACACAGGCTCACTGAGCGCGAACACCTGGCGGCACGTCGCGTTCATCGAGCAGCCCAAGCCTCTCGGCCACCAGGCGTCCGGACTTCGCAGCCCGGCCGTCGACCTGGGTATGCCGTCCGTGGGTCCCGGCGATCCGAACGTGGAGGCGTCGGACGACGGGCCGGACTTCCGCTGGCTGATGTCCTCCGACGTCTGCAAGCACTGCACGCACGCCGCGTGCCTCGACGTGTGCCCGACGGGGTCGCTGTTCCGGACCGAGTTCGGGACGGTGGTGGTGCAGCCCGACATCTGCAACGGATGCGGCTACTGTGTGCCCGCCTGCCCGTACGGCGTCATCGAGCGTCGGCAGGGTCCCGAAGGCGTTCAGAACGTCGGCATCGCCCAGAAGTGCACCCTGTGCTACGACCGTCTCGACGCGGGACAGCGGCCTGCCTGCGCCCAGGCCTGCCCGAACGGAGTCGATCCAGTTCGGCGATGTCGACGAGCTGCGCGATCGAGCCCGTCAGCGGGTGGACGCACTGCACGAAGCGGGGGTGATGGACGCCCGGCTCTACGGCAACGACCCCGACGATGGCGTCGGCGGCACGGGGGCGTTCTTCCTGCTGCTGGACGAGCCGGAGGTCTACGGCTTCCCGCCCGACCCCGTGGTCACGACCCGGGACCTGCCGCACATGTTCAACCGTGCCGGCGCCGCCGCCGTGGCACTGCTCGCCGGAGCCGTCGTCTCGTTCCTGGGCAGCCGCAAGTGACCGGCTCAGTGGACCGGTCGGGCCAGACGCAGACCGACCCTGGTCGCGATGCGATCCCGGGCTCGAAGGGCAGCCGTCGGCACCGGAAGGGTGGGGCCGGCGGTGCTGACCGGCCGATGGTTCCCGACGCGACGTTCACGTCCTACTACGGTCGCCCGATCGTCAAGCCGTCGCCGTGGGAGTCCGACATTCCCACGTATCTGTTCGCCGGAGGCCTCGCGGCAGGGTCGTCACTGCTCGCCGCCGGCGCCGATCTCAGCGGCCGACCCTCGCTGCGCCGGTCCGGGCGGCTGGCCGCGGCCGCCGCGTTGGCGGTGAGCCTCGGATCGCTCGTCCACGACCTCGGCCGGCCTGAGCGCTTCCTCAACATGCTGCGCACGGTCAAGCTCACCTCGCCGATGTCCGTGGGCACCTGGATCCTGTCGCTGTACGGTCCGTTCGCCGGTGTCGCCGCGGCTTCGGAAGTCGCCGGAATGCTGCCTTTCGGCCCCGGTAGCGGGCCACTGAGACTGTTGGTCTCCGCCGGGCGGCCCGCCGGTCTCGTCGCCGCTGTCACGGCACCACCAGTGGCCACCTACACCGCCGTCCTGCTGGCCGACACCGCCACACCCTCATGGCACGAGGCGTACCGCGAGCTGCCGTTCGTCTTCACCGGATCGGCCGCAGCGGCGTCGGGTGGGCTGGGAATGCTGAGCTCACCGATCGCCCAGGCGGGTCCGGCGCGGCGGCTGGCGATCGGCGGCGCCGTCGTGGAACTCCTCGCCGAGCGGAGGATGGAGCAGTCGATGGGCCTGACCGCCGAACCGCTGCACCTCGGCAAGGCGGGCAGGCTCATGAATGCGGCGAAAGCGTTGACGATCGGCGGTGCCGTGGGCTCGCTGCTGGCCGGACGGAGCCGAGCGGTCGCCGCGGTGTCGGGAGCCGCGCTGATGGCCGGCTCGGCATGCACCAGGTTCGGGATCTTCGAGGCGGGCCAGGAGTCCGCGCGTGACCCCAGGTACACGGTCGTCCCGCAGCGCGAACGCGTCGACCGCGGGGAAGCGGTGCGTCACCGCGCCTAGTTCGGTCCCGGCCTTTTGCCCCTTCGTGCTACTGGCCGGGGCTACCGCTGGGCATCAGCCCGAGTTGGGTCATCATCTTGGTCTCGTTCATCAGGACTCGATGGCGGTGGGCGCGCCCATTGCGGAACCGGCCGATGTTGAGGCTGTCGAAGTCCACCCGCCGGCCGCTCGGTGGAATGCCCATGAAGTCGCCTGTGTGCGTACCGGTTGCCCGGACCGACCAGGCCACCGCGTTCCCCTCCTCGACGAGGTCGGCCACCTCGCAGTGAATGTCGGGGAATCCGGCCCGCCAGTCCTGCACGTAGTGCTTGAACCCGTCCCGGTCGAGTGTCCCCTGGGGTGTCTCACCGGTGAACTCCTCATCGAAGAGCTCGTCCACCAGATCCAGGTTTCCCTTGTTGATGATCTCCTCGAACATGCGGCGAATGACGTCCTTGTTCCCGGACATGACCAACCTCCTACACCGGTTGAGCGTTCTCCTTGGTCTACCACTCCGCTGTCGCCGTGCCAACGGGCAAACCGGGCCGAACAGCAGCCGGGAACCGCCTGGCCGAGCACCGGACCGTGCGGGGCGGTCCGGGGGAGACCGCTGCGGTTCGCGCCCGGCACACGGGCCGGCCCGGCGTTACATTGAGCAACCGGGATCCGCGGACGGGAACGGCGGGAGGAGCAGGATGAGGTACGAGGCGGTCCGGGAGATGTACCTGCACCACTGGACGTACAGCGGTGCCAAGGATGAGGCCAAAGTGCACGAGATGTACCACGACGATGCGATCTTGGAGTTTCCGCAGTCGGGGGAACGCTTCCGCGGCAAGGCGAACATGCAGGGATTCCGCGAGAAGTACCCGGCGCGGGTGACCTTCGAGCCTCGTGAGATCAGGGGCAGCGGGGACACCTGGATCGGGGAGGGCCGGGCGTTCTACAACGAAGCCAACCCGATCGTCTTCGTTCACATCCTCGAGTTCCGCGGCGACCTCGTGCAGCGCGAGACCATCTACTTCGCCGAGCCCTTCCCGGCACCGGACTGGCGCAAACCGTGGGCTGAGCAGAACGCCGCCTGGGAGCCGCAGACCGACCTGCCGACCAGGGTCCCCAGTGGGAGCTGACGTCCTCGGGCCGGCGGACCGCTTGCACTTCGCGGTGGTGGACGCGTTCTCGACGCGGCCCTTCGGCGGGAACCCGGCGGCGGTCGTACTGCTCGACGCGCCGGCGCCGGACGACTGGCGTGAACATGTCGCCGCAGAGTTCAACCTGTCGGAGACGGCCTTCCTGCGCGAGCTCGGACCCGGACGATATGAGCTGCGCTGGTTCACTCCGACGACCGAGGTACGGCTGTGCGGACACGCGACTCTCGCCTCGGCACACTGGCTCTGGGAGACGGGCGTCGAGACACAGACCCTCCTGTTCGCGACGGCATCGGGGGAGCTTCGCGCCCGTCGGGGCGATGACGGCATCACGCTCGACTTCCCGTCGGTCCCGGTGGCCGAATTCGAGCCACTGGCCGGACTCGACGAGGCGCTGGAGCATGTCGACCACTCCTATCTCGGCTGCACCGGTCACGTCGAACCGCGCGAGCGCAATGCCTTCGTCCTCGTCGGTGCCGAGGCGCTGCGGACCTTCAATCCCGACTCGCAACGGATCGGTGCTCTGTCTGTCGGCGGACTCTGTCTGACGGCGGCGGGTGATGACGAGGGTGTCGACGTACTGAGCAGATACTTCGCGCCTGCCTGTGGCATCGACGAGGATCCAGTGACAGGTTCGACTCACTGCACGCTGGCGCCCTACTGGGCAACCGAGCTTGGACGGAGCCGGCTGCAGGCCCGGCAGCTGTCCGCCCGCGGCGGATCGCTCACCGTCGAGGTCGTCAATGACAGGGTCGAGCTGACCGGCCACGCGACCACTGTCCTCGACGGCCGGCTCAGGCACTGACCGCGGCGCCGGGAGACCGTCGGCCGGTCAGCGCATCGACGCAGGCTGGGGTTCGGGGACGGTGCCGGTGGGCTGATCACCCTCGACATGGAACTCCGGTAGCCAGTTCAGCCAGGACGGCAGGTACCAGTTCCATCTGCCGAGGATGCTCATGGCCGCCGGCACGATCACCATTCGGATCAGCGTGGCATCCACCAGCAGTGCGACACCGACGCCGAAACCCATCTGCTGGAACATCACCAGATCCCCGGTGGCGAAGCCGGCGAAGACGACCACGATGATCAGGGCCGCCCCGGTGATGATGCGGCCGGTCGCCGCGATCCCGTGGATCACCGCATCAACGGTGTCCCCGGTGAGGGCGTACCGCTCCCGGATGCGCGTGAGCAGGAACACGTGGTAGTCCATCGAGAGTGCGAACAGCACCGAGAACAGGAAGATCGGCACCCATGCCTCGACCCTCTCCACCTGCTGGAATCCGAGCAGGCCTACGGCGTGACCCTTCTGGAAGACGAGCACCAGGAGTCCGTACGCCGCCCCCACCGAGAGCAGGTTGAGAACCACGGCCGTCGCGGAGATGACGACTGATCGAAACACGACCGTGAGCAGGATGAAGCTCAGCCCGAGAACGAACGTCAACACGATGGGCAGCCATCGGTTGATCAGATCCGAGTAGTCGATGTTCTCCGCGGTCGTGCCGCCGACGAACACCTCCGCATCGGTCCCGTCGAAGGCGGCGGGAACGAGGTCGGAACGCAGCTGCTGCACCGCCTGTCGGGCCTGGTCATTGCCGGGATCACCGAGCAGCGGAACGCTGATCAATGCCACCTGGCCGGTCGGCGCGATCTGACGTGTCGGCGGGCCGAACTCGGGGTCGGCCGCGATCGAAGCCTCGAGCCTGCCCATGGCGGCCGACACCGGCGGGGAACCGGTGTCGCCGGAGACCACGATCTGCGCCGGATCCGAGCTCGCGTTTCGTGGAAGCTGCGCTCGACCGCCAGGAAACCGGCCTTGGAGTACGTGCCGTCCGGAAGCGTGCTCACCCCGGCGGTGCCGGTACGCAGGTCGAGTACCGGGAAGGCCAGCGCAAGCAGGACGAGCACGCCGACGGCGAGGGCCGCACCTGGACGCCGGACGACGGCGCCGACGGCCCTGGACCAGAACGGGCTCTCGGCGGAGTGCTCGCGGCCGAAGAACGGCAGCCGCAACGCGTTGACCCGGTCCCCGAACATCGACAGGAATGCGGGCAGCAGCGTCAACGCTGCCGCCATCGTGATCAGGCCGACGATGATCGCCCCGAACGCCAGGCTGCGCAGGATGGTGTCGGGTACCAGCAGCAAACCAGAGAGCGCGACGACGAACGAGCTTCCGCTGAACAGGACCGCCTTGCTGGCGGTGCCTCCGGTCGAGACGATCGGCCGACAGCTTCTCCTGGCCGCTGGCCCGCTGTTCTCGGTACCGGGACAGGACGAACAGGCTGTAGTCGATGCCGAGAGCGAGACCCATCGCGGTGATCATGTTGACGACGAAGAACGACAGCGTCACCGCCTGGCCGACGACGGCTGACGCGGCCACCGCCACGATGATCGACATGATCGCGATCGTCATCGGGATCAGCGCGGCGACCACGGACCCGAAAACCAGCAGCAGGACGATCAACGCCGCCGGCAGGCCGAACTGCAGCTCGCCCTTCTGCAGGTCATGGGTGGAGAGCTCGTTGAAGTCGTGGTCGAGCACGTCGCCTCCGGTGATGGCGACGTCGAAGGCCGGATCCGCGTCGGCCGTGCTCACCTGGTCGAGCACCGCCCCGATCTCGTCCTCCGGCTCGTTTCCGAGCATCATCGTCAGAGCGACCGCGTGGCCGTCGGCGGAGATCGCCTGCCCGCCTGTGGTGTAGGGGTTGTACACCTTGCGGGTGGAGCCGGTGCCCTGGATCGACGATGTGAGCTCGCTCACGAAGGCCTTGAACGCGGGGTCCTTGGCCGCGAGATCGGCTGAGTAGACGATGACGGCTTCGTCGATCTGGTTGCGTTGGGTGAAGCTCGCAGCCAGTAGGTCGCGGGCCTGAACCGAGTCCGGACGCGTCGTGATGTCCGCGTCGGTGCTGAGGGCCGACCCCAAGAGCGTGACGATGCTCGCGACAGAGGCGAGCAGCACGATCGCCCAGATGCCCAGAATCCGCCATGGGTGAAGCGCGGAGGCTCGGGCCAGTCGCTGGGTGAATGACATTCGAGAACCCCAATACCACGAGATGGGCGATACAGCAGCGGGCCTTCCACGAGAGTAGTGGCGGGCGCAAGCAATTCGCCGTGGTCAGGTCAGTCGCGTCCCGGTCGCGTTCAGGTCGTCCAAAACGCCCGGCCCACCCGCGATCCGACACTTGTTTCACGCGATCCGACACTTGTTGCGCAGGTATCGATCACCAGGGCCACTGCCGGGAATTGCGCGGTTGTTGGTCACGGTTGAGCCGGGTGACCATCCAGTGCGCAAAACGTCGGTGCGGTGATCCTGACGCACCGACGGGAGGTCCTCCCATTCCGCCGCGGCATGAAATTGTGCACTTGGTGGGGGCAAACGGGTGACAACTCTCATCGCCTGCACAAATCTGCGCAGTCAAGCACCGCCGTGGTCGGCCGCGGACCCGAGCGATCTCGGCCGCGAGCCCGTGCCGGAACCGTGCCGACCGGCGTGACACGTTGTCGGATGGCGCGTCAACAACTGTCGGATGGCTTGCAATAACTGTCGGATGACGCCTTCACGGCCGCAGCACAGCGGTCCCACCACCTATGCCGGAGTCATGCGTCGAGCCCGATGAGGCGCCGTACGGGCCTGACGCCCTCGACGACGAGATCGTGCTCGGGTCGTACGAGGTCCTTCGGCGCGAGCACGACCCGGTCGCAGATCGCGAGCTCACCGTCGCGCCGTTCGTGCCGGGTGTGACCGTTGGGCTTGTAACCGACCTTGCGGCTCACCGCCATCGAGGCTGGATTGTCGGTAAAGGCGCCGGACGTCACCTCCTGAGCGTCTAGGTGGTCGAACAGGAACGCGCAGATCGTCTGCCTCATCAGAGTTCCGATCCCCTGGCGCTGGAACTCCATGCCGAGCCAGGAGCCCGTCTCCCCGCTCCTGGTCACGAGGTAGTTCTGGGCTCTGAAGCCCTGCGAGCCCACGATCGTGCCGTGCCGGCGCACCACGAGTTCGAGTGACCAGTTGGACGTGGTGAACTCCGCCCGGGTACGCCAGTGGTGGGCAGCGGTGTTGCGGCCGAGTTCGCCGATCGGAGCGGTCGACCAGGGGACGGCGAACGGCATCTGGTCTGGCGGGTGAATCCCTCGTTCGGCCAGGTCAACCAGAACCGGTATGTCATCGTCCCTGACCACCCGTAGATCGAGTGGCCCGCACACGATGCGCAGGCCGAACAGTGGCCAGATCTCCTCGAGCTCCTTCACCCCAGCCAGTGTGATGACCGCAGGTCGGCGCGGCAACGCATTTCGCCGCCGCGGCCGTCAAGCCTGCAGCAGGGCAAGAAGAAAATACGGGAGCGTCCCGAGGCTTACACCGATGCCGGCATACAGCAGCAGCGGGCGTTGTCCCGGAGAACCCATCCGCCGAACCAGCAGACCGGCGACAGACATCGCCAACCCGAGGGCGACGGCCCAGACGGCGGTGATCGGCGACAGCAGGAGCGAGGCGAGGGCAGCAACGACCAGAACGGGGATCCGGCCGTCGGTCCTGTGACCGGTCTCCGGCGCGGTGATGCCGCGGGTCCCCATCACGCGTTCATCATCGCCGCCATGCCCTCCGTCGTCCAGCCGACCGACCCCCAACCGGCCGGGGGCTGCCGGAGCGAGGACTGGCCGCCTAGTGGCTCAGGTGGATCACCAGGTCGGTGGCGCCCTCCGCGATCTGCTTGGCCACCGTCACGCCCTGCGCGTTGGTGAAGCGACCGGTGCCTCCGGTGACCGCCAGCAGCGAGCGGGCACCGGGATCGATGCCGCGGATGTCGCCCTGCATGGTGATATCCCCGCCGCCGAGGACAAGTGTGTAGGTGAGCATGTTGTCGTGCGGCCCCTGGATGTCGATCTGCCCGATGCCGTGACCGACCTGCTTGCCATGGGGATCGCTCACGATGCTCCGAAACACCACAATGTCTCCGAAGTCGAGGTCGCCGTTGCCGTTGGTGTCGTGTAACGCCACCTGGTCATCCCGGTCCACGACGTGGATCGTGCGGGAGTGGTGATCGGAATCCGCGGTGGCGACATTGGCGGCGACCATCCCCGCTCCGAGCGTCAGTGTCGCGCCGATCGCCAGTGCTGCCGTCTTCTGCATGACTCCTCCTGAGTGGGCGCACCTCGCCCTCGGGATGCGATCCAACCGCTGCTCGGCGGCTGATGGAAGAGCCCGCGAGCGTCGCTCCCCCCGCGTGGCCGCACGATCACTCACGTCGGCACGACGACGGAGAGGGCGACCTCTGAAGCCGAGAGCCGGCGTCGCGACCGGCTGGATCTCATGGTGTTATTACCAGGGCGCCCGGCAACGTCGGTACGTATCACCGGTTCGAGACCCAGGAGAAAGATGCCCAGTCCTGCACCACAGACGACCGACTCGACACTGGGTCAGTCCCCGCTGGACGAGGGACGGTTCCGCTCCCGTCTCCGGGCCGGGGAAGCCACAGTCGGAACATTCGCCGGCATGGCATCCTCGGTTGCCGCCGAGGTCTGTGCCGCCAGCGGGTTCGACTGGGTCCTCGTCGACCTGGAGCACGGTGCCGGAGGGGACGCACAGCTGGCAGCGCTGATTCCGGCAGTGGCGTGCTACGGCATACCCGCCTTCGTCCGGGTCGAGTCGGACGCGCGAATCCGCATCGGCCGGGCGCTCGACCTCGGGGCGGCCGGCATCATGCTGCCTCGGCTGGAGGAGGTGGCGGAGGTACGAGACGCCCTTGGACATCTGCGCTACCCGCCGCAGGGTGATCGAGGGGTGGCCACGAACAACCGCGCCTGCAGGTACGGCCTGGACCCCGGCGCGCTCGACCGCGCAAACGGCAACATCATCGGCATCGTCCAGATCGAGAGCTCGCGCGCGGTCGACAATGTTGAAGCGATCGCGGCACTCGACGGTGCGGACGTGCTGTTCGTGGGCCCCCGTGACCTCAGCCACGACTTGGGGGTGCCCGGTGACACGACCGCGCCGGTCTTCGTTCGTGCGATCGAACGCGTCCGCGCGGCCTGTGAGAAGTACGGCAAGACGCCGGGGTTGATGGTCACGGACGGCGCGGCCGCCTTGGCGATGAGACGCCAGGGGTGGAGATTCGTGTCGGTCGGGTCAGACTCCACGATCCTGTCCGTCGCGGTTTCGGCGCAGGCCGCCATCGCCCGCAGCGCCGGGTGAACCGACCATGCGCATCGGCTTGGCCGGACTCGGCAGAATAGGCACCTTCCACCTGCAGACGCTGCTTGAGCTCCCCGTCGTGGAGACGATCGTGGTCACCGATGCGATGCCCCGGCCGCTGGCCAGGGCGGCGGCCGAGTACGCCGCCGAGCCCGTCGACACGTACGAGGGACTGCTCGAGGCCGGTGTCGACGGAGTCGTCATCGCCACCTCGACCGACACGCACCCGGCGTTCATCGCCGCGGCAGTGCGGGCCGGCCTACCGGCCTTCTGTGAGAAGCCGGTGGCGATGCCGACGAGCGACGGCATCGAGGTCCAACACCGCGCGCACGACAGCGGCGTCGAGGTCCAGATCGGCTTTCCCCGCAGGTTCGACCAGGGCTTTGCGGCGGCTCGGGCGGCGGTCTCGTCGGGGGAGCTGGGATGGTTGACCAGCGCACGGGCGACGACCCTCGACCCCGCCCCCCCGCCGCCGGCGTACGTCGCCACGTCAGGCGGCATCTTCCGGGACTGCAGCATCCATGACTTCGACGCGATCAGGTGGGTGACCGGTCGCGAGGTCGACCAGGTGTACGCCACGGGCAGCAACCGCGGAGAGCCCTTCTTCCGGGACGTCAATGATGTCGACACCGCGGCTGCCCTCCTGACACTCGACGACGGCACGCTGGCGCTGGTGTCCAACACGCGCTACAACGCCCGTGGCTACGACGTGCGGTTGGAACTGCACGGCTCACGCGACAGCATCGGCGTCGGGCACGATCCGAAGCTGCCGCTGCGGTCTGTCGAGCCCGGTGCGGCGCTCCCAGACGGCGAGCCCTACCTGTTCTTCATGGACCGCTTCCGCGCTGCCTTCAAGGCGGAGCTGCACGCGTTCACCGAGGTCGTCGCGAGGACACGCCCGTCACCGTGCACGATCGCCGATGCACTCGAGGCAAGCTGGGTCGCCGAGGCATGCACGAAGTCGCTCCGACAGCGTCGATCCGTCTCCATGGAAGAGATCCGGCCGTGATCGACGGAGCGAACGTCGCCGGCGCGAGCCGACTGGGACGCCCGCTTCGGTACCCGCCGTGCGGAGTTAGCGTGGTGGCATCGACGTGACAACGCGCTTGCGTACGGCACCGCTGGTACGCAGTGACCTGATACGAAAGAGAGACACTCCATGAAGATCGGCCTGCACATCGCGGACTTCAGCTGGCCGGGCGGCCCAGCCAGCTTGGGTTCCGACCTTGCTCGTGTGGCCACCGCAGCAGAGGAAGCCGGGCTCGCCCGCGTCAGCGTGATGGACCATGTGTGGCAGATCGGGCACCTTGGACCGCCGGAGCACGAGATGCTCGAGGCGTACACGACGCTGGGCTTTCTGGCGGCCCACACGTCCCGGGTCGAGCTCGTCTCGTGGGTGACTGCGGTCGTCTACCGTGAGCCGGGCATGCTGGCGAAGCTCGTCAGCACGCTTGATGTGCTGTCCGGGGGACGCGCCTGGCTCGGGATCGGGGCCGCGTGGAACGAGCACGAGGCGCGCGGTCTCGGTCTGCCGTTCCCGCCGCGCGCGGAGCGTTTCGAACGGCTCGAGGAGGCGCTGGAGATCTGTATACAGATGTGGAGCGACGCCGACCACCCCTATGAGGGCAGGCACTACCGGCTCGAGCGCACCCTCAACTCGCCGCAGCCGTTGACCAAGCCGCACCCGCCTATCCTGATCGGCGGGGGAGGGGAGAAGAAGACCCTGCGCCTGGTCGCGAAGTACGCGCAGGCCTGCAACCTGTTCTCCACGCCCGAACTCGAGCACAAGCTGGACGTCCTTCGTGGGCATTGCGCGGACGTCGGCCGGGACTACGACGAGATTGAGAAGACGGTCATGTTCCCGCTCGACCCCGGACCGGACGGGGAGAAGGTCGACGCGCTGTTGGAGGAGTTGCGTCGGCTGGCCGCTCTCGGGATCGAGGAGGCGCACGGCATCGTCCCGGAGGTCTGGAAGATCGCCCCCCTCGAGCGGCTGGGTCGAGACGTCGTCCCCGTCGCCGCAGAGCTCTGAGGCACGCTGGGCTGGCTTGTGCGCTGGCCGGGACAGACACCGCGTCCACTACACCCCGCGCAAGGCCTCGTCGGTGGCGGCGGCCATTGCCTGTTCGATCGTCGTGCGATGTCCATCCCGGTAGGCGTCGTCCCAGCGCGTGGCGCCCAGCGCGACGCGGGTCCGGGCGACGGTCGTGGCTCGTACCTCGTGCTGCAGGGGGTCTGGAGGGGTACCGAGGCGGTCGTGCATGGCGTCGGCGGCGGCCAGAAGTCGCGTGGCCGCGTCATGCTCACCGAGCTCGGACAGAATCGCCGCGTAGTCGGACGCAAGTGGCAGCAGGAAGGCAGGCTCCTCGACTGCGACCGCCGCGGGAATGAGCCGGCGCATCTGTTGCTCCGCCTCACGGGTCTGCCCCATCTCACGAAGAGTCCAGGCCATGTTGTGCTGGGCGGTCAGCGCCCCGACGGTGTGTCCCAGCTCTCCGGCGATGTGAAGTGCCTCGTCAGCGAGTTCCAGCGCTCGGGAGTGATTGTGCTCGCGGCTTTCCAGGATGCCGAAGTCGACGAGTGAGCCGTAGAGTGACGCTTTGTCGCCGGCCGCCCGATCGAGCAATACGACCTGTTCGTACAGGGCGCGAGCCGCGTCGATGCGTCCACGGTCAGACTCGATTGCCGCCAACGTGGTGAGAGCCGTCGAGAGGGCGGGGCCATCATTGACACGACGTGAGAGGTCGATGGCTCTGGTTGCCCATTCGATGGCAGGTTCCGGTTCAGACAGCAGGCGCAGTTTCCTTGCCAGCAACGAAAAGCATTGAGCCAACTCTGGGCTGTCACGACCATCCGCCTGTTGAACAGCGCGTTCCAGCCACTGCCTCCCCTCGCCAAGGTAGCCGTTCGCCTTCCAGAAACCGTTCATGGCGATGCACAGTCGAAGGCCGGTCTGGACACGCTCCTGATCGGCGGCAGGCTTCATGTTCCCAGGCAGTGCCCAGTCGAGTGCGACCCGCAGGTTGTCGTGCTCGGCGTCGAATCGGACACGCGCCTGGACACGTGACTTGCCGTACAGCTCAGCGCTCAGAGCCTCGACGACGCTCAGATAGTGGTTTGCGTGCCGTTCCAGAACGGCCTGATCCTTCCCGATGCGAATGAGCTCCTCGCGCGCGTACATCCGCAGGATCTGCAACATGCGGACGCGCGGTTCGCCCTCGCTGGTTTCCACGACCACGAGCAGGCTGGCATCGACCAGATCCGCGACGAGATCCAGTGTGTCGACAGTGTTGGAGTCGCCTGGATCGTTGGCGACCGCCGCGATCGCATCGAGGTCCGCACCGCCGGCGAACACGCCCATGACGCGGAAGAAGTCCTGCAGTCGTGGGGACAGGAGGTCGTACGACCATGCGATCGTCTCTCGCAGTGTCCGCTGCCGGGTCGGCACCTGACTCGTGCTGGCGGCGATGTCCAGGGCTCGGTCCAGGCGGGTGAGCAGCGCACGAGGACTGAGCAGCTTGGTGCGCGCGGCGGCAAGCTCCAGCGCCAGCGGCAGCCCGTCCAGACGTCGGCACACCGCAGCCACCTCGGCGGCGTTCGCCGGAGTCAGCGTGAAACTCGACCGCACCCGATGTGCTGTCTGTATGAACAGCTGCACCGCACCCGACCGGCGAACGGCCTCGAAGCCGTCCCCGAGGGGCAGGTCCAGCGGCGCCACGGCATGCTCGTGCTCGGCTGGCACGTGCACCGGACGCCGCGAGGTGGCGATGATAGCCACCTGCGGCCCGTGCGACAGGAGTTCGGCGACCACGGAGTCCGCACCGGGCAGCTGCTCCAGGTTGTCCAGCACGAACAACGCCCGGCGGTTGGCGACATGCCGAAAGAGCGTCGAGGCAACGCGATCCTCAGCCGGAACGTCGAGCGCTGCGACGATCGACGTCCACATCATGTCCGGCGTGGTCACCATCGACAACGGCACGAAGTAGAGCCCCTCCGGAAAGTGCGTGCCGAGCCGGTGAGCCACCGCGACTGCCAGCCGGGACTTGCCCACACCGCCCGGGCCGGTCAAGGTCAGCAGTCTCACGCCGGACGCCAACGCACCCGCCAGGTCGGCCAGCTCGTCGTCCCTCCCGACCAACGGCAGCGGCGGCGCCGGCAGGCTCGACGGTGCCCCGATCGACTTCAGCGCCGGGAACGTCGACGGCAGGCCATCCACCTCGAGCTGGAAGAGACGCTCCGGATGTGGGATGTCCTTGAGCAGATGACCGCCCAGATCCAGGAGGCGCACATCCTTCGGCAGGGTGCCTCGCACGAGGTCGGCGGTCTCCTCGGACAGCACGACCTGCCCTCCGTGCGCAGCCGCCGCGATGCGAGCGGCCCGGTGGACGTCCCTGCCCACGTAGCCGTCGTTGTGCAGCATCGGACTGCCCGTATGGACACCCATCCGCACCCGAACCTGCTCCCCCTCCGGCCACGGGTAGGCGAAGAGCGCACGCTGGGCTTGGACCGCCGCGGAGACCGCATCCTGCGCGGACGAGAACACCACGAAGAAGCTGTCACCCTCGGTCGCCATCTCAGCGCCCCTGTGTGCGGACCAGGCGGAGCGCAGAGTGCTTCTCTGGCCGTCGAGAACCTCGACATAGGCGGCGCCCAGTCGCATCAGCAGCCGGGTCGATCCCTCGACGTCGGAGAACAGCAGGGTCACTGTCCCGGTGGGGAGGGGGCGGCGCATGGTCCCATTACATCCAGCGCGGACGTCACCGCACCAGGAGTGACCGGTGCGCCCAGAGACTCTCCGGCTGCTGCCGTACGGCGTTGAACACCTCACCCGGCACGCGAAGCCAGTCATCGTCGTAGCGGGCGCGCAGGTCGGCCAGGTTGAGATCGGGATGCCGCATGACGCTGGCGAGCTCGTCGAAGAAGCCCAGGCGCGCGCTGGTGAGCTCGTTCCCTGACTGTGGCTGGCAGCCCCACACGTCCCACGGGAGCACCTCCACCTTGTTCAGCGCCGCGAGATCCCTCACCAGGTTGCCGGCCACGTACCAGAGACCATTGAGGTCGGTGAAGGAGATCCCGAACCGCGCGGGGTCGACGGCGCCCTGACGGCAGCGCGTCCACGCCTCAGCCGCCACGATGAACTGGTCGCGAGGTAGGTCCAGGACGTCGTCGTGGATGCCGAGACGGTCCCGCCACACCTCGTCGAGCTGGGGATCCACGATCACCCACCGTTGTTCTGACTCGCGCCATGCCTCGCACACCCAATGGTCCTCGAAGTGGCCGGGCTTGAGGTAGGCGCCGAATCCGCACCGCGTCCGTGCCGGGACGCCCTGATGGCGCAGCATCGCGGTGAGCAGCACCGCGAAGTGGTGACAGCGGCCGACGAGCCGGCGCTCGACAGCTCTCGCCATGCCCAGCGGCCGGTCATCGAGGTCGAGCAGCCGGTCGATCATCGCCGTCACCGGCCGGAGGTGGATCTCCTCACGGCGCGACCGGGGGATCTCGAAACCGTAGAAGTCTGCAGCAACGACGTCGTAGACGACCAGGCCGTGGATGACCGAGGTGAGTTCCTCGAGTGAGGTAGGAACGTCCGCCAGTGAGTCTCCCCGTTCGCCGAGTGAGGTCATGGTGCTCGGCTGCACGAAATAGTTGAGGACTTGACTGTCGATCACATGGCTCATGGTCCTCTCTGTTGGGCGGACATATCGGCAATTGGTGTCAAAGCGTGTCGGTTCAGTCGCTTTCCGTGACATTCGGTTCAGCTGGCAACTGTTCCGCTGCCGGCTGAAATGCGTAGTCATGCGGTCTGCCAGGAGCGCGCCCGCGTCGCCCCTAGGATGACCGGCGTGGAAGAGCGGACACTGGGCCGAACCGGCAGATCTGTCGGTGTCATCGGCCAGGGCGCGTGGCAGCTCGGTGGCGACTGGGGAGAGGTCGGAGAGGACGACGCGCTCGAGGTGCTCGACGCGGCCGTCGACGCGGGTGTCACGTTCATCGACACCGCCGACGTGTACGGCGACGGTCGCAGCGAGCAGCTCGTCGGTCGGCTCCTCAAGCGGCGGCCCGATGCCGGTCTCACTGTCGCGACCAAGATGGGTCGCCGGGTCGAGCAGACGCCGGCTAACTACTCGCGAGCGAACTTTCTCGACTGGAACGACCGGTCGCGCCGCAATCTCGGCGTCGAGACGCTCGATCTGGTGCAGCTGCACTGCCCGCCGACTCCGGTCTACTCGACGGACGAGGTCTTCGATGCACTCGACGAGATGGTCGAGTCCGGACGGACGCGGTCCTACGGCGTCTCGGTCGAGACCTGCGATGAGGCTCTGACCGCGATCGCCCGGCCGCACGTGGCCACGGTGCAGATCATTCTGAACTGCCTGCGGCTCAAGCCGCTGGACGCCGTCCTGCCCGCGGCTCTGCACGCGGGTGTCGGCATCATCGCGCGGGTGCCGCTGGCCTCCGGGCTGCTGTCCGGCAAGTACGACGAGCACACGACCTTCGCGACCGACGATCACCGGACGTTCAACCGGCACGGCGAGGCGTTCGACGTGGGCGAAACGTTCGCGGGGGTGCCGTTCGAGGCTGGTCTCGCTGCGGTACGGGAGCTCAAGGCTGTCGTCCCCGCCGGTGCCACCATGGCGCAGTTCGCACTGCGATGGATCGTGGACCAGCCCGGGGTGTCAGTCGTCATCCCAGGCGCCCGGAACGCGGCCCAGGCGGAAGGCAACGCCGGCAGCGCACATCTCGCCCCGTTGGACGCCACCGCGCTGACCACGGTCAGTGAGGTCTACGACCGCTGGATCCGTCCGCACGTGCACGACCGCTGGTAGCTGCCGCGGGTGCGTGCTCGCACCACCGATGGCGTCCGTCGGCCGATGTGGCTGAGTGCTTTTGACCCAGAGAACGGGACTAGGAATGTGAGCGTTCACATTGACCATCGGGTGCAGCGGACCTCCCGTGCGCTCCGAGTAACCAGAGGGCCAAACAGATCACTCGAGACCTTGACCCACGCGCCTGTCATGGGTGAGACTCCCGATGTGAGCGCTAACACGCACCGTGCCCCCATGGTGGCAGGAATGTTGGTGCCGCGCCACTCCGGGGAAAATCCCCAAGGATGCGCGCTCCTGCGTGCAGGCTGTGCCCTAGTTGCCAGACGTGTCGGATCGCACGCACAGGTCCCCGGTCGGCACCACACTCATGAGAGGAACGCGTAAATGTCACAGCGTGAGAAGCAGTTCGGCGAGCGACCCGTCACGCCCGTTGTGGGCACCTCGAGGCGGACCTTGCTCAAGGGCGTCGGCGTCTCGGCGATGGCGACCGCCTTCCTGGCTGCCTGCAGCTCCGACGGCGACTCGTCGTCGAGCAGTAGCAACAGCGTCGGCGACTTTCCGGAGACGCCGAAGTACAACTTCGTGTTCGTCAACCACGTGACCACGAACCCGTTCTTCCAGGCGACCCAGTACGGCATCCAGGATGCGTGCGCGCTGCTGAACTGCGACTACCAGTGGACCGGCTCGGAGACCTCGAGTGTCTCCGAGATGGTGACCGCGATGAACACCGCGATCACCAGCAAGGCCGACGGCATCGCCGTGGCACTGATCGACCAGTCGGCGTTCAACGGCCCGACCGACCAAGCGATGAAGGCGGGCATCCCGGTGGTCTCCTACAACGCCGACGTCCCCACCAACGCCCGGCTCAACTACGTCGGCCAGGACCTGTTCGCCGCCGGCCAGGCCATGGGCGAGAACATCGCCGGCGTCGTGCCGCCGAACTCGAAGATCGCGATCTTCATCGCCACGCCCGGATCTTTGAACATCCAGCCGCGTGCCGACGGCGCGATGGCGGCCCTGAAGGCGGCGAACAAGGGCTTCCAGGTGATTCAGATCGCCACTGGCGCCGACGTGAACCCCGAGCAGGCGAAGATCGACGCGTTCTGGCAGGGCAACCAGGACTACAAGGGCCTCTACGCCGTGGATGCTGGAAGCACGCAGGGCGTGGCCAACGTGATGAAGAAGTACAGCCTCAACGACAAGGGTGTGCACGGCGGTGGGTTCGACCTGCTGGTGCCCACCGAGCAGGCCATCGACGACGGCATCCTGGACTTCACCATCGACCAGTCGGCGTACCTCCAGGGGTTCCTGCCGGTTCTCTACCTGTACCTCTACAAGCTCTCGGGCACGTTGGTGAGCCCGCCGTTCACCAACACCGGTCTGAAATTCGTGACCAAGGACCTGGTGGCTCCTTACCTCACCACGACGAACCGGTTCGAGGGCAGCTCGGCGGACCAGAAGCTGATCAAGGCACCATCGTGACCGCCCGCCGGGGTGGTGCGGCCTTTCGGCCGCTCGCAGTCCGAATGTCGCACCCCCGCAGATGGAGGTCAGCTGCGCCATGACAACCGAGTCGACCCAGGCCGCCTCGACCGAAGCCGGTTCTCCGCCTCCGGGCGGGTCACAGCCACCCCAGCGGTTCTCGATCCTCGCGAGCGTGCTGCGGTTGCGCGAGCTCAGCGTCGTCGTCGTGGTCATCGCGCTGTTCATCTACTTCGGCGTGGCCAACTCCGCGTTCATCTCCAAGGACAACTTCGGCAACATCGCCGACCTGACCTCGGCCACCGCAATGGTGGCCGCGGGCGAGGTCTTCCTGCTGGTGTGCGGGGAGATCGACCTGTCGGCGGGCATGACGTTCGCTCTCGCGCCGTTCATCATGATGGACGCGAATGACCGCGGAGCGCCACTGCTCCTGGCACTGGTGATCGCGCTGATCGGGTGCGCGCTCATCGGTCTGTTCAACGGGATGATCACGCAGTATCTGAACCTTCCGTCGTTCATCACGACCCTGGGCACGCTGTACCTGCTGCACGGCATCACCTTGAAGGTGTCCGACAACTTCCCCCGGCCGGCACCCACCGAAGGCAAGTTCGTGTACGTGTTCGGTGGTGCCAAGTGGTCGGAGATCCTGTGGGCGATCGGAATCTGCGTCGTGATGCAGGTAGTGCTGACCAAGACGAAGATGGGCACGAATACCATCGCCACCGGCGCGAACCCGCTGGCGGCCGCCGAGGCCGGCATCAGGACGAAACAGATCAAGGTTCGTGCCTTCATGCTCACGGCCATTTTCGCCGGGTTCGCCGGAATCCTCGACGGCATCCACATCAGCCAGTCCTTCGACCCGAACGCCGGCGGGAACGACCTGATGTTCGCGGCGGTCGCCGCCTGTGTCATCGGCGGGACGGCGCTGCTGGGCGGGTCGGGCACTGTCATCGGCGCCTTCTTCGGAGCGCTCCTCTTGGGCGTACTCCAGGACGGCTTCAACATCCAGGGGATCAGCGCCACCACCTTCATCATCATCGAGGGGGTCGCGATCCTGCTGGCAATGTTCTTCAACACCCAGCTCCTCCGCTTCCGACGCGCAGCCAAGACGGGATGAGCATCATGGCCGACGATCAACCAGCCGGACAGGCGGGCGCATCCACAGCAACGGTCGACAAGGCTGCGATCCGGGCAGAGCACGTCTCGAAGAGGTTCGGTCACGTCACCGCGTTGCACGACATCAACCTGCATGTCGACAAGGGCGAGGTCCTGGGACTGCTCGGCGACAACGGCGCCGGAAAGTCGACGCTGATCAAGATCCTCACCGGTTTCCACCAACCCACCTCGGGACACCTGTCCCTCGACGGTCAGCAGACCAAGCTGACCAGCGTGCAGCACGCCCGGTCACTGGGGATCGAGACCGTCTTCCAGGATCTGGCCTTGATCGACACCTTGCCGGTCTACATGAACCTGCACCTGAACCGGGAGCCGCGCTGGGGCCCGTTCCTGAAGAAGGCGCTGATGCGGCGCGACGCCCGCAAGTACCTCGACGACATCGGCATCAACATCCCGTCGGTCAACGACGAGGTGGCCAACCTGTCCGGTGGACAACGCCAGGCAGTGGCGGTTGCCCGCTCGGTCTACTCCCGCTCCAAGATCCTGCTACTCGACGAGCCGCTGGCCGCCATGGGCGCGAAGGAGGGCGGCATCATCTTGGACCTGATCACCAAGCTGCGGGACATGGGAGACCTCTCCATCATCCTGATCGCGCACAACTACACGCAGGTCCTCGAGGTGGCCGACCGCGTTAATCTGCTGCAGCACGGTGAGATCACCTACGACAAGGCCGCCAAGGACACCTCCGTCGAGGAGCTCCTCGACCTGGTCGCATCCGAATACCGCACTGGTGGGAAGCTCGCCGGCGGGCGGGGTCGCTTCCTCGAGGAGATCAGGGGTGGCGCGACCGAGTAGGCGTCGCATCACGGGAGGAATTGAGGCCGGTCGGCCGCGGGTCCCAGGGCGATCACGTAGGGTGATTCCTTGTGCGCTATGTGACACCTTCATGGACACGTTCAGGTGGCACACGATCATGTGACGCCGTTATGCGACCCACGTTATTTGACGCCGAGATGTGACGACCAGCAGGTGCCGTTCTGTGACAGGGACAGGGGGACCGCGAGTGATGCACCGTCGGCGGCTCGCCGTCACCACGGGTCTGGCACTGCTCGCGAGCGTGCTCGCCGCTACCGGCTTGACCCACGGAACCGCCGCTGCTGACACCAGCACCACACCGGACCCGAGTCCGACGCCCGCGGTCGGTCGGCACGACATCGGCAAGCTGGTGGTGGACAACACCGGTGCACGGGTCGCGGTCTCCGTCTACCACCGCGGTGCACGCTGGACGGGTTGGGACTCCATCGGCATCGACACCACGGGAACATCGGAGCCGGACTACATGGCGACGATCCCGCACGGGACGTCTGGATCCCATTTCGCGGGGCCCGGAGGCAAGCCCTGGACATGCCAGACGCGGACGGTGTTCGAACCGCCGGCGCAGTGCAGTGACGACGGTGTTGATGCCCCGCTCCTGCCTGTCCGGCGCGCCTCGGATGCTGGTCACCGTCGTGGCGCATTCGCCACACCAGACGTCGGACGACGCCACGTCGGCTTCGACCAACGCGCAGACTCGCCCCAACATCCTGGTCGTGATGGCCGACGACATGCGTGACGACGATCTCGACGGGCCCTGGATGCCCAACGTGCAGCGGCTGATCGAGTCGCAGGGCGTTCGGTTCGCCAACTCGTTCGCGCCGCTGCCGCTGTGTTGCCCGTCACGGGCGTCGTTCGTCACCGGGCAGTACCCGCACAACCACGGCGTATGGACGCACAGCGACCCGTGGGGCTTCCACGCACTCAACGACGCCGAGACGCTTCCGCTGTGGCTTCAGCGGGCCGGCTACCACACCAGCTTCCTGGGTAAGTACCTCAATGGCTACGGGGTGCAGAGCCGGTACGGCACGCCGCTGGTGCGCGACGGCAGCACCAGGACGTACATCCCGCCGGGATGGGACGACTGGCGTGGATCACTGGACAACGCAGGGACCTACAACTACTGGGGAACCCATCTGAACCGTAACGGGACGATCCAGGACCTCTCCGGTCACTACCAGACGACCGCGTACGGCAGGATCGCGACGCACATGATCACGGCTGAGGCGGCGTCGACAACCCCGTTCTTCACCTGGCTGTCGTTCACGGCCCCGCACCACGGCACTCCGCGAGACCCCGACGACCCACCGGCAGAGGTGACCAACGACACCGAGGTCATCCCGGGGATCAGCACCCCGGCTGTTCCCGCGTACCGGCGTGACGTGTTCAACGCCATCATCAGAGCCGCACCGGGCGCCGGGGGCGAGTTCGACATGAGCGACAAGCCTGACTTCCTGAGACGGGACCCTCTGAACGACTTCCAGCAGGCGGCCATCCTCGAGGCGACCCGCCAGCGCGCCGAGGCCGAGTCCATCCTCGACGACCAGATCCCGCGGATCCTGGGGGCCTTGCAGGATGCCGGTGAGCTGCAGGACACGCTGGTCATCTTCACCTCCGACAACGGCTACTTCCTCGGGGAACATCGGATCCGGCAGGGCAAGATCTACCCATACGAGCCGTCCCTGCGGGTGCCGCTGCTGGTGATGGGACCCGGGATACCCAAGGGCCAGGTCCGCTACGACCCCTTCGCCACCATCGACGTCGCACCGACCCTGCTTGACCTGGCTGACGGCCAGGCGCCGGACCTGACGAACGGCAAGCCCAGCCTCGATGGTGTCTCGATGCTCGACGTTGCCCGATCCGGAGACGCGAGCTGGACCCGCGGCATCGCGACCGAGACCGGCCCGCTGAAGATCAAGACCGCGCTGGACGCCAACGGGGACCCGATCCCCTACGACACCACCGGTCCCAATGCGCTCAGCTACACCCAGGGTGTGCGGACCGACCAGTACCTGTACATCGAGCACGCCGACGGGTGGCGGGAGCTGTACGACCTCTACATCGACCCGCGAGAGCTCAACAGTGTGTCCGGAACCCCCGAATACGCCGCCACCCAGGCCGAGCTGGCCGCGGTGTTGCAGCAGCTGAGGACCTGCGCAGGCGCTGCCTGCCACTTTGCGCTGCCGGCCGACCTGCAGAAGTCCTCGGACATGATCAGGTCGGGCCACGCCAACGACACGCTGTCCAGACGCTGGTTCGCGGCGAACTGAGCCCACCTCCGTGGCAGGGGTTCAGTGCATGGCGGGCGTTCAGTGCATAGGCACAGGTGGCATTGCCTGGTCGTCGGCAGCCTCGGTTGTCGGCTCCCGCTTCCGGGGCAGCATGAGTGCCGGGATCAGCGTCAGAACCACCAGTACCCAGGCGACCCAATAGGTGTCGGCGAACGCCTGTCCGGCGTCCGCAGCGGTCGTAGCGCCCTTGAGGTGGTTGGTCAGCAGAACGGACATCACCGCAACGCCCACCGAGCTGGAGATCTGCTGGTTGATGTTCAGCAACGTGGAGCCCCGGGCGACTTCGGCGTGTTTGAGATTCCTCAGGGCGACGGTGAACAGCGGCATCATCGTGGCGCCCATGCCGAGTCCCATCACGACCAGCTCGGCGGTGATCACGCCGTATGGCGTCACGGAGGTGAGCTGGGTGAGCCCGAACATGCCCACCAGGATGAGGGCGAGGCCAACGGGGACGATCCGGCCGATCGGGATCTTGTCGGTGAGCGTACCGGCGATGGGCATGGTCAGCATCGCCCCGATGCCCTGAGGTGCGACCAGTAGACCAGCCTGCAGCGGACTCTCGCCACGCACGGTCTGGTAGTAGGACGGCACCAGCAGCAGTCCACCGAAGAACGCCGCCGCGAACATGAACATCGTGATGATGCAGATCCTCAGGTTGCGGTCCTTGAAAAGGCGCAGGTCCAGCAGCGGGTGCTCGGGCCGGAACGAGTGCCAGACGAAGGCGAGGATCAGCAGCGCCCCGATGAGCATCGAGACCCAGACCCTGGGCGAGTTGACGGTGCCCTCGCCAGGGATCGAGGAGACGCCGAAGAGGAAGAGCGCGAGCCCGGGTGACATCAGCGCCATGCCGAGGAAGTCGAACGAGTCGGTGGGCTCTGGTGCGTCCTTGGGCAGGGCGCGCAAGGAGTAGACGAGGGCGACCGCGCCGATCGGGACGTTGATGAGGAAGATCCAGTGCCAGCTGGCCACCTGGATCAGCCAGCCACCGAGGATCGGGCCGAGGATCGGGCCGAGCAACATCGGGACACCGAGGATCGCCATCAGCCGGCCCATCCGATGCGGACCAGCGGCCCTGGTCATGATCGTCATCCCGACCGGCATCAGCATGCCGCCGCCGAGACCCTGGAGCGCCCGGAAGGCGATGAGGATGTTGATCGTCCAGGCGGTGGCGCACAGGGCCGACCCCATGGTGAACAGCAGCAACGCGAGCATGTAGAGCCGCTTGGTTCCGAACCGGTTGGCCGCCCAGCCGCTCATCGGGATGACCGTCGCGAGCGCCAGGGTGTAGGCCGTCACCGTCCAGGCGACGTGCGCGTAGGACACGGGGTTGTCAGGTGTACTGAACTCCTTGGCGAAGGTCGGCAGCGCCACGTTGACGACGGTGATGTCGAGGATCGACATGACAGCGCCGAGGACCACGACGCCGGCGATCTTGAGGACCGCGCCGTCGATCCTGTCGGGGAGCTCCGTCTGATGTGTGGCTGTCATTGGCCTCGGCTCCTGCTCGGTGGTCTTCGTTCGACTTCTTGGACTCCAGGCGCCGCGCAGACTCATCGGTCAGTGGGAGCAAGAGTCGCTACCAGCGTAGAACCGCCCGCCGACACCTTGCCGCCGAGGTGGCGACCGGCACTCAGGGTTAACCCTGGATCTGACGCGTGAATCTCCAGGGACCACACGCTGGACCTCGGCTCGGCGTCGATGGACCATCGAACCATGAGGCGACTGTCGGACACGACGCTGCGGAGGCTGGCCTGGGGCGCGTTCGGGGCCTCGCTCGTGATGCTCCTCGGTGCGCTGCCCGTCCTCATGACGACGCATTCTTCGGACACCAACACGTCGTTCGCCACCGGTGGCGCCTTGGCCGACCTGCTGCTCAACGCCATGCTCTTCAGCTTTCCGGTGGTCGGCATCGCGATCGCGTATCAACAGCCGCGCAACCGGATCGGCTGGCTGATGCTCGCCTTCGGGCTGGTCGGCCTGCTGGGGAGCGCGGTGGAAGCGTACGCACGCTACGGCAACATCCGCGAGCCGGGTTCAGACCCAGGGGCGGGTGCTGCCGCCACGCTCACTTCCGTCAACTGGGTGCTGCCGGCGTTTCTGCTCGCCTTCGTGCTACTGCTGTTCCCGGACGGTGCACTGGTATCCCGCCGCTGGCGGGCCGTGCCCTGGGTCATGGGCTCGACCGTGGTCATCCTGCTGCTGGCCACCGTCATCTCTCCCGGGCCGCTCAGAGACGTGACGGTGCCGCCGATGGACAATCCGCTGGGGATACCCGGCCTGTCGGGCCTGCGTGTCGCGCGGGATCTCCTCTTCTTCCTGTTCCCTCTCAGTCTGCTCCTGAGTGCGGTATCCATCGGCGTTCGTTTCCGCCGCTCGACAGGTGTTCAGCGTCTCCAGCTGAAGTGGCTCACGACCGCAGCAGCCTTCTGCGCTGTCCTGTACGCCGGGGCGACCTGCTGCGACATCGCGTTCACCGAGCCGCAGGGCAAGCCCGGTTGGCTCGCGCTGCTGGAGACGGTCGCGGTCGCCGGCTTCATGCTCGTGCCCGCCTCGATCGGCGTGGCCGTCCTGCGGTACCGGCTCTACGGCATCGACGTGGTGATCAACAAGGCCGTGCTCTTCGGGACGCTGGCGTCGTTCATCACCGCGGTGTACGTCGCCATCGTGGTCGGCATCGGAAGTCTGGTGGGCCGCGGTGACCGACCCAGCCTGGGCCTGTCCATCGCCGCCACCGCGGTCGTGGCGGTGGTCTTCCAGCCGGTGCGTGACAAGGTTCAGCGGTTCGCGAACCGACTCGTCTACGGTGCCCGGGCCACCCCGTACGAGGTGCTGTCGGACTTCGCCGACCGGATGGGCGGCACGTACGACGCTGCCGACCTGCTGCCGATGATGAGCCGCACCGTCGCACAGGGGGTCGGGGCCCGCAGTGTTGCCGTTTGGCTGAGGATCGGAGCCAACCTGGTCGAGGAGGCACGGTGGCCCGTCGGCACCGAGGCCGAGGCCGCTGCGCCGGTCATTGCCTCCGGAGAGGTATCCGACATCGAGGGTGACCTCGTCGTTCCGGTCAGACACCACGGCGAGCTGCTGGGCGCGATCGCGGTGGCGAAGCCGCCGACGGAGCCGATCACTCCCACCGAGGAGAAGCTCCTCGACGATGTGGCCGCCCAGGCCGGGCTGGTGCTGAGCAACGTTCGGCTGGTGGAGGACCTGCGCAGCTCCCGGCATCGCCTGGTGAGCGCGCAGGACGAGGAACGACGCCGGCTGGAACGCAACCTGCACGACGGTGCCCAGCAGAGCCTGGTCTCGGTCGCGCTGATGCTGCGGATGCTGAGGGGACGGATCGACGCCGCGGACGCCGCCCGCGCGGCGATCGACCAGGCGTCGCAGCAGCTCGGCCAGGCCATCGACGAGCTCCGCGAGCTGGCCCGGGGCATCCACCCGGCGATCCTGACCGACCGCGGGCTCGGACCGGCCCTGAGCGCCCTGGTTGAGCGGTCACCCGTGCCAGTCGTGCTCCGGTACGACCTCGATGAGCGCCCGAGTGGACCTGTCGAGGGCAGCCTCTACTTCGTCGTCGCCGAGGCCCTGACCAACGTTGCGAAGTACGCCCGCGCCTCTGAGGTGACCATCACGGTCACGCGAGCAGCCGACAGCGTCGTCCTTGACGTCATCGACGACGGCGTGGGTGGGGCCGACCACCGGCGCGGGTCCGGCTTGTCGGGCCTGGCCGACCGTATCGCCGCCGTCGACGGAACGCTGGAGGTCAAGAGCCCGCCGGGCAGCGGTACGCGTCTCACCTGCCGGATCCCCGTGAGACCGGTGCCGCGCCAGCCTGACGACGCACCCGACGGGACGAGACCTCCCACTGCGGTGGGTCTCAGCCACTGAGCACACTCAGCGACGCCGATGGACCGCCAGCTGCGCGGCCGCGGCGATGATGGCTGCGCCTGTCATGTCCAGAGCGGGCTCGTCGGTCTGCCATGACCGAACATCGTCGACGTACCGGCTGCGCCGACCGTCGAACACGGGGTACCTGGCGGCGCGTGTCGCCGCGCACCTCACCATGCCGTCCTGAAAACCACCGAGGCCGCCGGCGAAGATGGAGGCCGCGTTCGGCCCGTTGACGACCGCACCAAGGTCGATGGGTGGCCGGCCGTCGGTCGTACCGCTGAGGTTCGCGATCTGGTGCTGCATGCACAGCGGGTACCGGGCACCGACACCCACCATCGCGCTGACGCCCCACGGATTGCCGCCCAGCAGCCAGTCGCGCTGCCTGGTGGCGAGGCGGTCGAAGCGGGAGGGACCGGTCAGCAGGTGATAGAGGCCGGCCGTGGCCACCAGCCCGAACGTGTGGGAGTTGACGTCGAAGTTGTCGTACGTTCCCCCGGCCGAGAAGGGGTCCCTCCGGGCGCTGCGAAGCGCGCCACGCAGCTGACGGCGCAGGTCTCTGACGAGGTTCTGGGGCCGTGATGTCGAACCGCGAGCTCGTACCCGTGCGCCGCATGGCTCGGAACAGGTCGGCGTGGGCGATTGCGCTGGTGTCGTAGAGGTTGAGGGTGTCTCCCGACTCCTTGGCCAGGTATCCCTTGGCCCACCTCGCGGCGTCCCGGACGTACGGTCGGGCCGGTCGGCCGAGTGATCGCGAGGCAAGTGCGACCTCGGTGGCTCCGAGCTCCATGTCGTCGTGCCAGCTGCCCTCGGGGTAGAACGCGTGCGGCAGCGCGGTCAGCAACGGCCTCGGTGGTCTGCTCGTGTCGGCTCGCGCGTACAGCAGCCGAGCCTGGCGGAGTTCCCGCCGAGCCCGGGCACGGTGGTGTGCCGCGTCGACCTGGGCGGCCAGCGCGAAGGCAGCGGACACGCGACCTACCAGATTGGGACTGATCCTGGCGCCGGGCGGCCCCGCCGCGAACACCGGACGATGTGAGACGTAGCGGTCGAGGCGGCCGCGGTCGTCGTCGTCGGCCTGTGGGAGCCGCCACTTGTCATGGTCACCGTGGAAGGTGCCGGCGCGGTTTCCCGAGCCGATGCCGACCTGGATATAGAGCCTGCGGTCCCTGGAGTCCCACATCCTGCCCAGCCAGGCGAGGCCGTGCCGGGCCTCCGCCCGGAGGGATGCCGGTGCCCGGTGGCCGAGCATCCGCTGGCTGAGCAGCAGCAGCACATCGTTGTAGGCCGTGCTATGGGTGAACTTCAGATAGTCGCCGGCGTCGTACCAGCCGCCCGCGACGTTGACCCGGCCACGGAGCGCGTGCAGGTCCTTGTCGGTGACGGTGTTGGAGCCGGGGACGAAATGCGGCCGGGCGTACACCCGCGCGCTCCGGTCGTTGAGGTGAGCGGGCCTGCGGTTGAGGGGTCCGCGGATGATGTTCGCGCCGTCGCGCTGCACCTGGTCGAACCGCACGCCGTAGTGCAGCAGCGTGCCGTAGATCGTCTTCGCGCCGGAGATGCGGAAGAACGGCGACCGTGCCGTGACCTGGCCACGGGCGATGAGGCGGTATCTCCCGGTCTTGTGCAGGTTGGAGAACGCGAGGTCGTAGACGGCGTGGTAGCGAGAGTTCCACCCGCCCACCGGCTTGTCCGACGGGCTGCCGCGCCTGACCACCGCGCCGCGCGCATCGACGACGACGAACCGTTCGTGCCGCAGACGTCCGGCGGTCATCAGCCGTGCATGCTTGACTTCGTGGGGCAGATAACCCAACTGGTCAAGGCGGATCCGCGGCTTGGCGTGCACCGCCGGGGCCGCGCCCGGCGACGTGGCGCTGGGCGGCGTGGAAGGCGGTACCCCGACGGCCCCCACCGTTCCGGCGACGCCGATAGCTGCCGCGGAGACCAGCGTCACGAGCGCGTGGTTTGAGTGAATGAGCCCTCCAACCGACAGGAAACTGTCCTAAGGAATATGCCAGGCTCGAACGGTGCGGGGCAAGACCCGGCCGAAGGCTGACGTTCAGCAGCGAGAAAGGTTCAGCCCGGTTGACTCAGGTCCTCGACCACACACCGTCGAAGGCGTACACCGCAACGGCTGCGGCGAGAAGGACAGCGAGCAGCGCGGCGATGAACCTGATGGTGCCTCGGCTCATCATGAGCGCGGACCTCGAGCCCGGGGGCGGAGGTCCGCGACGCAGCCGCACCGCCGGCTGACCCGGGCGCGGCACGCGGTCGCGATGTCCATACCCCCAGCCTAGTAGCGATGCACCGGAGCGGACCGCTCCCGGCATGACGTAGCGGAGCGGGTGTCCGGTCCGGGTCGCGGTCAGCCGAGCCTGAGCGAGGCGCCGAGCCCCTCGGCTCTCTCCTCTGATGGAGTTCCGGATGTGGCCGGTGACCGCCGCAGCACCAGCCCGGTGATGGCGATGACGACGATGGTGATGACCAGCATGATCGTCGCCAAGGCATTGACCGCGGGTGTGATGCCGAACCTCACCGCTGAGTAGAGCACGATGGGCCAGGTGTTCGTGGTTCCGTTGGTGAAGGCCGGCAGGACATAGTCGTCGAACGAGAACGTGAACGACAGCAGGGCGGCGGCGATGATCGCCGGCATCAGCCGTGGCAGAGTTATCTGCCGAAAGGTGGACAGCCGGCCCGACCCAAGGTCGTAGCCTGCCTCCTCGAGCGTGTCCCCCATCCCGACGAACCGCGCCCGGATGACCAGCATTGCCAAGGATGCGTTGAACACTATCTGTCCCAGCAGCACGGTCGTGGCACCCAGCGGTGGGAAGAAGGGAACGTAGCGCGGGAGCTGGACGAAGAAGATCAGCGAGGCGACGGCGATGACGATCTCCGGAACGACGAGCGTCAGGTACACGATCGCATCGAACGGGACGCGCAGGAGCTTGTTCATCCGGGCGAGCGCCAGCGCGGCGCACAGACCGAGCAGGGTCGAGATGGCGGCAGACGCCGCGGCGATCTTGAGGCTGGTGACAATCGCGGGAATGTAGGTCTGGTCGTGCAGTCCCGCGCTGAACCAGCAGGTGGTGAAGCCGTTCCAGACCGTCATGTTGCCGAGCTGGGTCGGCGGGATGTTGCAGACGTTCGATCCGTGGAAGTCCGCGAGCGCCACGGGGGAGGGCGTGTTGAACGCGAAAAGTACCATCACCGCGATCGGCAGATACAGGAATGCGAAGACGCACGCCGCCCAGGCGGCGAAGAGGTGCTTGGCGCCGAATACCCTACGCACCGAAACGCTCCTCCTTGGTCGCGAAGACGATGTAGACCGCCACGAACACCGAGAGCGCGATCATCAGGCTGATCGACAGTGCGGACCCGAAAGGCTGGTTCTGCGCGGAGTTGAACTGGTCGCCGATGAGGTTACCCACGAACTCGTAGTTACCGCCGCCGAGAATGTTCGGAATGATGTATTCCCCCGACATCGGAATGAACACGAGCAGCGCGCCGGTCACGACGCCGGGCAGTGTGAGCCGAAGGGTGATCTGCCGGAACGCATCGAACGGATGAGCCCCGAGGTCGGTCGCCGCCTCGATGAGAGTCCAGTCCATCCGCTCCAGCGACGCGAAGACCGGGATGATGAACAGCGGCAGGTAGTTGTAGATGAGGCCCACTGCCACGGCGTACTTGGTGAACATGATGTCGATTCCCAAGTTCTGGGCTAGATAGCCGTGGGGGTCGAGGATGATCTTCAGCGCGTATGTCCGGATCAGGAACGACGTCCAGAACGGCACCAGCACGAGCAACAACACCAGCATCTTGTACGTCGAGAGGTAGCGCGCCATCCAATAGGCGATCGGGTAGCCGACGATCATCGTGAGCGCCGAGCCGATCGCCGCCATGACAAGCGTGCGCCAGAAGATGCCGAGGTAGAGCGAGCCTGTCACAAGGTGGTACTGGCTGGTGTCGAAGCCGTACGTGATCGCGTTGAAGCCGGTCTGGGTCGCGAGGGAGAATGCCACCAGGATGGCCAGCGGTCCCAGGAAGAAGATCGCGTAGTAGAGCAGCGACGGCGAGGTCAGCCACGCCGGGTAGCGCGGATGGAACGAGCGGCGCTTTCTGCTGGTCGGTCCCGGCGGGGCCTTACCCGCGTCAGACATCAGCTGGCGCGGAACTGCGTGTAGATCTGCGTCCGCGCCTGCACGACCTGCGGGCTGACGTTGAGGACGTATTGATAGTTGTCGGTGTAGGTCGTGGGGACGTTGAAGATTGGGTCGTCGCGGAGGGAGGCCGGCAGCTCCGAAAGCGCGTCGGGGATCGGGATCGGGTAGTTGTGGTACTCCATCTCGGTGACTGCGGTGGCGGGGTGGAGCAGCCAGTTGATCCAGGCGTGCGCGGCGACCGGGTCGGGGGCGGTCGAGGGGATGCACCAGTTGTCGGACCAGATCTCTGAAGCTTCGTGCAGTAGCACTGCCGTGATGTCGCCCTGCGCCTTGCGGCCCTGCACGATGCGGCGCACGTCACCGTTCCAGGCCTGGCTGAGGATGATCTTCCCGGCGATCCCGTCGTCGATCAGGGAGGACGACGAGATCGTGGTCACGCCTTTGCGGATCGACAGCAGGAAGTCACTCACCTTGGAGAAATCCGCATCACTGTCGGTATTGGCGTCCAGACCCAGTGCCATGAGTGCCAGCGGCACGACCTCCTCGGCACCGTCGAGCACGTTGGTCCTCCCCTTGTCGACGTACTTCGGCAGCAGGTTGTAGAACTCGAGCATTGTCGTCGGCCGCTCGGTCACCACCTGGTTGTTGTAGAAGATCATCGTGATGCCGAAGTCCTTGATCACGTGGTACTGACCGGTCGGGTCGTAGGACGGTTTGCGGAACTTGGGGTCGAGATACTTCAGGTTGGGGAGCAGAGTGGGGTCCATCGCCAGCAGCTTGCTCTCTCCGATGAGTTGTGCGACCGCGTTCTGGCTCGGCGCGATGATGTCGTACGTGGTGCCGCCGGCGTGGAGCTTGGCCAGCAGCTCGTCGTTCGACGAGAAGTACGTCTCGTGGATCTTCAGTCCGGCCTTCGCCTCCGCCGGCAGCTTCATGAAGTTCTTGTACGTGGAGGGATCGTCGTACTCCGACCAGTTGAAGATCTCCAGATGGTCCTCGAGGGGCTGCCCCGCCAGCGGATCGTTCGACGCCTCGGTGGTGCCGCCGCTCGAGGTCGACGTGCTGCCGCAGGCCGCGGCGAGTAACGCCAGGCCGCCAAGACCGAGTGCCTCCCGTCGAGACATGTGATGACCTGCCGCGCGCTCGACCGCCAGGTGGAGCTCGTCGAGCTTCGGCTTGGTCTCCCGCGGGACGAGGATGTTCAGGTGATCGCGCTTGTCAGACATGGGTTCCCTTGTCGGTAGTGTCGGCTGGGGCGTCAACCAGCAGGACCGGGGCTGAATGGTCCCACCGGATCGTGATCGGGTCGCCCGGGCGGATCGCATCATGTGAGGCGTCCGTACCGGCCCGCTGCTCGCGGATGAGCATGCGGGTGCCGCCGTCAAGCTCGGCGACGACCTGGACTTCGTCCCCCAGGTACATCTTGGTGACCACCACACCGTCGGCAGTGTTGACCTTGTCGTCGGGTTGCGATGCGGCGATGCGCAGCCGGGCCGGCCGAATGCCGACTCGGGCGGACTGACCCATCCGTGCGGCGCCGTCACCGCGCACGACGACTCCTGCGCCCGTGTCGAGTGCGAACCCGCCGTCCGAGATTTCGGTCACCTCGCCCTGCAGGAAGTTCATCTCGCCGATGAAATCCGCCACAAACGGGGTCAACGGCCGGTCGTAGATCTCGTTGGGCGCATCGAGCTGCTGGATCACGCCGTGCGACATGACCGCGATGCGGTCAGACATCGACAGCGCCTCACCCTGGTCGTGGGTCACGTAGATGAAGGTGACCCCGACCTGTTGCTGGATCCTGGTCAGCTCGATCTGCATCTCCTTTCGCAGCTTGAGGTCGAGGGCACCGAGTGGCTCGTCCAGGAGCAGTACGCGCGGGTGGTTGACGAGTGCCCGCGCGAGCGCCACCCGCTGTTGCTGGCCGCCGGAGAGCATCGACGGACGGTGTTTGTCGCGGCCGGTCAGCTGCACGAGCTCGAGCGCCTCGCGGGCCTGGGTGTAGCGCTCCTGCTTGCTCACGCCTCGTTGCTTCAGCCCGTACGCGACGTTGTCGAGGATCGTCATGTGGGGAAACAGTGCGTACTGCTGGAACACGGTGTTGACGTCGCGTCGGTACGGGGGCGTTCCGACGGCGTCGACTCCGCCGATGAGGATCTCGCCCTCGTCGGGCTGCTCGAAGCCGGCGATCATCCGCAGCGACGTCGTCTTGCCGCAACCGGACGGACCGAGCAGAGAGAGGAACTCGCCCTTGCGAACCCGGAAAGAGACGCCGTCGACCGCGGTCAGGTCGCCGAAGCGCTTGGTGACCGCCCGGAACTCGACGTCGTAAACCGGGTCCGGCTCATCGGAACTCACGTCACTGCCTCCGCCGCTGATCATCTATGAGACACCATGGAATTCGCAATGCGATCCGCCAGACTCGCCTGGTCATCGAGGTTCCGCAGCGAGGCGTGGGTGCGGATCAGGGCCCGTGGCGGCTTGACTCAGCGCCTGCACAGCCCGAGCTTCTCGATCAGATCTGCGGCCCGAGTGACGCCGTCGCGGGAACGGATCCGGCTCGACAGCTGCGCCAGCCGGGCGCGCAGAGCCTCGTCCTGGACGAGCCCGTCGATCGCCGAGTGCAGCTGCTCCTGTCGAGCACGTGTACGTGTCAAGGCGGGCGCCGAGACCGGTCTCGTCCAGCCGCTGGGCGTTGTCGTACTGGTCCCAGAACAGCGGCAGCACCACCATCGGCTTGCCGAAGTGCAGGGCCTCCGTGGTCGTGTTGTTGCCGCCGTGGGTGATCACGAGGTCGACCAGCGGCAGGATCCTGGTCTGCGGCAGGAACTCAGCCCCGACCATGTTGTCTGCCAGCTCGAGCTCGTCGTGGCACGGTCCCATGGAGACGATGAACCGGTGCGGCGTGCTGGCGAGCATCCCGATCAGCCGGCGCATCAGGCCGACGTCGGCGCTGCCCAGCGAGCCCAGCGACAGGTAGACCAGAGCCGACCCCGGGTGCACGTCACCGCCTGGCACATCGAACGTGCCGTCGTCGAGGTCGCGGACGCTGGAGTCCAGCCGGTGCCAGGTGGAGTCGAGCGGACGGGCGTCGAGGTAGTCGATCGCCTCGGGGTAGACGTACAGGTTGAGATCGGGCGAGGTGTGCATGAACTCCAGCTCGGGCAGAGCGGGGGCGCCCTGCTGCTGAACCCAGGTGTTGAAAGCCTCCCAGGTCGGCCGGTGCGTGCGGTCGAACTGGGCGCGGAACGCATCCCAGGTGTCGCTCGCGGCAGCCGGCAGACCGGAGTACGGGGGTGGGATCAGCGCGCCCCTGATCTCGAGCGGGTTGCAGGAGACGATCCGGACGAACGGGGCTCCGGATGTCATCAGCGCGGGAAACGAGACGACGTTGTCCTCGACAACGACATCGGGGCGCACCTCGGCCACCGTGTCGCGCAGTTGCGTCTCGCAGTACATCGCGCCGTCGATCAGCGCCTGGAAGGTCGGCTGTACGAACGCATCGAGCTGCTCGATGGTCGGCTTCCGGAAGGCCGGCGCGGTGTCGCGGATGAAGTCCTTCCAGAACTGCCCGGCGTCCTGGCTGTCCGCGTCGTCGGTGGGCGGCGCGAGGTCGACCATCCGCTCCTCGAACCCCTGTGCCGCGAGTCTGCCCCGCCACGACGACTCGGCCGCGAAGACCACCCGGTGCCCCCGGCGCCGCAGTACGGTGCCGATGCCGATGCAGTTGTTGGTCGGCCCGTACGCCGACTCGGGCATGAAGAGCACGGTCAGAGGGACGTCCGGCATCGGCTCTCCTGTGATTGGCGTGTCGGGTTGCGAGGTCAACGTATGCCACTGCCGCACGCGCCCGGTCCGTTGGTCTCGACGCGGCTCTCGACCTCGAAACCGGCTGGGCGGTCAGCACCGGCCGCGGGCGAGCGATGCCAGCGCCTCGACCACGGTCCTGCAGCGCGTGGCGGGCCCCTACAAGAGGCAGCAGGGGCTTCGGGGGGCCGCGCCGTGGACGAGCGCCGTCCGCCGCAGTTGGTCGGCAGTGGCGCAGCTATGGGTCACCAGCACAACCTATTGCCCGGAATTGCGCAGTTGTTGGTCACAATGCGCAGCGGGCAGGTGACCACGTACCGCGCAAAGTTCGGTGCGGTCAGGATGACGCACCCAGGGCCCACCGTGTCGGCCGAGGCAAGAAGTGTGCAAGTTGTTGAGGGTTCCCGGGCTACCCGCAACAACCGCAAAATTCTTGCCGCTGCGGCACCGTCCGTGGGGTGCGCCCAGGGACCGCACAGACCGTTGTGCGCAGTACCTGGTCACCGGCACGCGGCTCAACCGTGACCAACAACTGCGCAATCCGCGGTGCGCCGTCGGATCGCGTGCGATAAGTGTCGGATGGCGTGAAATAAGTGTCGGATGACGGGGTGGCGGATGTCTGGGGCCACCATTGACCCCACGCATTTTCTCTGACTATAGTCAGAGGAGTGGACCGGACGATGATCTCGCAGGTTCGCCGGTTCAACCGCACCGTGACGCAGCGAGTCGGGGCACTCAGCGACCGGTTCCTCGCCCGTGACCGCTCGCTCGGCGAAGCCCGCCTGCTGTGGGAGATCGGCGTCGACGGCCGGGACGTGCGCTCGCTGCGGGCCGATCTCGAACTCGATTCCGGATACGTGAGCCGGCTGCTGCGATCGCTCGAAGCCGCCGGTCTGGTCACCGTCGGCCCGAAGGAGTCCGACAGGCGGGTGCGGATCGCACGCCTGACTCCCGCCGGGCTTGCGGAGCGGACGATCCTGGACCGGCGAAGCGACGCTGTGGCGGCCTCACTTCTGGAGCATCTGGGGGAGAGGCAGCGCGTCCGCCTGGTCGAGGCGATGGCCGAGGTCGAGCGCCTTCTCACCGCGGCGATGGTCAGCGTCCTGCCGATCGATCCGACCCATGCCGACGCCGCGTACTGCCTGCACGAGTACTTCTCCGATCTCAACCGACGTTTCGAGGCCGGGTTCGACCCGGCCCTCAGCATTCCCGCTGAGGCCGCTGACCTGCGCCCCACTGCGGGCGTACTCCTGGTCGCGACGCTTCGGTCCTCACCCATCGGGTGCGGGGCGCTCAAGTTCCACGCAGACGAGCCCGCCGAGATCAAGCGCATGTGGGTGGCACCCTCCGCCCGTGGCCTCGGCGTGGGTCGCCGGCTCCTGACCGAGCTCGAGACCTACGCGGCGATGCGCGGCGTCCGCACTGTCCGCCTGGAGACGAACCGGTCGTTGACCGAGGCGATCGGCCTGTACCGCTCCGCCGGATATGTAGAGGTGGAGCCTTTCAACGACGAGCCCTACGCCCACCACTGGTTTGAGAAACACCTGGGCGCCGACCATCCCTCTGTCCCGCCGCGCCATGGTTCGTCCGGGATGACTATCGACGCCGACCTGCGAGCGGCCATAGCCTGAGGCACCGGCCGCACAAGAGACGTGCGGACGAGATGTGCGCCGACCCGAACCACTGGGAGGGGCCTCGTGAGCAAGTCGTCCACCAGCGGGCCGGGCGGCCGACGTCGCGAGCTCAGAGGGATCTCCGAGATCCGCACGTTCTTTCGGACCAACGAGCAGCCGATCTACTTCATCGGGCCGACCGCGTTCAACCTGCTGGGCATCGACCGGTGGGTGCGCAACTTCCAGTACGTCGTCTACTACGACTCATGGGACGGACAGCACCCTCGCGTGTTCGCGCCCGCGAACCGTCCTTTCGTCGAGTTCGAGTCCAGTGAGGAGATCAACAACTACCTGTTGCGGGACCCCGAGGTGCAGCGTCACCTTCGCAGTCGGGGCGGCTCGCCGATGATCGCGATGGTGTTCCTGGACGAGGAGACCGAGGAAATCTGCCGCGAGCAGGGCTACACACTGATCCTGCCTGCGGACTCGGTGCGTCGACACCTCGACTCCAAGATCGTCACCACCCGGCTCGGCAACGAGGCAGGTGCCCCCTCGGTGCCGAACGTGCTGGGCAGGGCGGACAGCTACGACGCACTCCGTGAGCTCTCCGCCGGGAAGGGTCTCGGCGACGACCTCGTGGTCCAGACGCCGTACGGCGACTCGGGCAAGACGACGTTCTTCATCCAGTCCAGTGAGGACTGGGAGAAGTACGCCGACGGCATCGTCGGCCAGGACCTGAAGGTGATGAAGCGGATCAACAACAAGGCGGCCGCCGTCGAGGCATGCATCACGCGGCACGGGACGATCGTCGGGCCGTTCATGACCGACCTGACCGGCTATCCGGAGCTGACGCCCTACCAGGGGGGATGGTGCGGGAACGACCTGTTCCCCGAGGCCCTCACGGACTCACAACGCGAGATCGCGATCGGTCACGTCCGCCGGCTCGGCGACAGGTTGGCCAAGGAGGGCTACAAGGGCTTCCTCGAGATCGACGTACTGGTGGACGTCGACACCGACGAGGTCTACCTCGGGGAGCTGAACCCCCGAATCTCCGGTGCCTCGTCGATGACCAACGTGACCGCCGGTGCCTATGCGGACGTGCCGCTCTTCCTGTTCCACCTGCTGGAGTTCATGGACGTCGACTACACCGTCGACGTCGAGGAGATCAACGAGCGCTGGCGCGAGCTGGCCGCCATGGACGTCTGGGCCCAGTTGATCATGAAGGAGCCGGTCGACTCGGTCGAGCGCATCCTGGCGGCCCCGCCGACCGGCATCTGGCACCTCTCCGAGGACGGGACACTCAGCTTCGTACGCGTCAGCAACGACTGGCACCAGGTGACCAACGAGGACGAGGCGTTCTTCCTGCGTGTCTATGCGCCCGGGGACTACCGGTTCAAGGGAGCAGATCTCGGCATCCTGGTGACCAAGGGCAGGATGCAGACCGCAGCGGGGCTGACCGAGCGGAGCCGGCAGTACATCAACGGGATCCGCGCCCAGTACACATCGGAGCCGTTGGCCGTGCCACCCGCGGTCGTGCCCATCGGCTACGTCAAGTAGGTGACCGGCCCGGCCCGGGCGCACTGCCACACGCGAGTCAGCGCTCGTGCGAATGGTCTCCGTGTTCCCCCTGCTCCTGAGGACCGGCGCCGGTGTGGCAGTGCGCGCCCTGCGCCGTCATCCCCGGCGGGACGTCGATCGACGGGTTCTGGTCGAAGAAGCCGAACGGCTTGAGCCAGAAGGACACCGTGTCCGCGGGCATGACCGGCCAGTCCTCGACCCGGGTGATGTGATGGATACCGAACACGTACCAGAGCACGACGTCGGTGTCCTCCAGCGGCTCGTCGTCGGCGATCCATTCCGTCATCCCCGTGTCCACGCGGGACTGGGTGGGATAGGCGCCGCACGGCCAACGCTCGTCGTCATGCTGGCGGGTCACCCACAGCGAATGACCGATGACCGGGGCCCGCAGGTACTGAGGCGCCGCCGGCTCCATCATCGGTGGGATCGCCGCGCCCGGCACCAGCTTGTACGCCACGTTGGTGCCCAGCCTGTTGGTCTTTCGCGGGTTGACCACCTTCCAGGTGCGTTGCCGCTCCCAGCTGAAGTCACGGGCGGACTCAGACTCCGACCGGACCGGTGTCGCCTCGGTCACGACCGCGAGCCCGTACGGATTCTCAGGCGAGATCGGGACTGCGTGCGAGTCGACCTCCATGACGGTGTTGGTGTCGCCGTCGACGTCGAGGTCCAGTCGCGCCACGAGGAAATGCTGATGGAAGGGCGCGTAGGTGCGCTGGTCGACGACCGTCCCCGTGCCTGGGGGTGCCGAGCCTTCCGCGTACGGCGTCGTGACCATCAGTCCGGTCGCCCGCACCTCGCACTCGATGTTGCCGTCCTGGTAGAAGCGCCAGTAGACCAGGTACTCGTAGTTGGCGACTGTCACGTGGCAGGAGACCACCATCCGGCGCATCCGGCGGACCTCGGCGCCGGTTCTGTGGTCGACGTGCTTCCACAGCACGGCGTTGTCCTCCTCGTGCAGGCAGATCGCGTTCCTGACCGCGTAAGGCTCGCCGCGGGTGTCGTGCAGCACAGCGTCCACGTACACGATCTCGCCCAGGCAGTCACACCCCAGCTCCAGAGAGGTCGTCATGAAGCCGAGGCCCCATTCCCCGATGTCGAAGGCGGTCCTGCGGTAGTGGTCGAAGGAGGTGTCGCGGTAGGGGACGACCATCTCTGCGAACGACATCCGGTAGGCGATCTCGCGGGTCGTGCCGTGGTCGTCGAACGTGACCTGGTGGATGACCAGGCCCTCCCGGTAGTTGAACCCCAATCTCATCCGCCAGTTCTGCCAGCTGAGCTCGGTCCCCTCGAGCGTGAACGAGACGCCTTCGGGCTGCGTGATGTGGAGCGGCTTGAGGTCGGTCCGGTGGCTGCCTGTCCACGGCCCCGGGACGTACTCACCGTCGACCTGCGGCTGACCGTGGTCGTGGTCGTCCTCGACCTCGAGCAGCTCCAGGGTGTTCATGTCGACGACGAGCTTCAGCCCCGAGACCGGATGCGCGTACGGGTTGCCTTCCGGGACCTCGCGGTACCAGATGTCGCACCAGCCCAGCCGGCGGTCCCGGTACCGGGCCGGCATCAGTGCCGCGCCGTAGGTCCACACCTCGACCAGCACGAGGGACATGTCGGTGATACCCCGGTCGGCCAGCACCCGCACCACGTCCGGATGCGCCCGCATCGCCTCGTCGACCTCGTGGTACTCGTCGACGGTGAAGTGGGGAGTCACGCCCGGCACATGTTCGAACGAGAGGACCTCGTCAACGCTCAGATCGACGACGGCCTCCCAGGCCGTGTTGTCGGTACGGTTCCAGAGGACCGCCGTCGCGACGCGCGCTACGGCCTCGCCGGGGCGCCAGGCCTTGACGTCGGCCTTGGGCGGCTCCCTGAGCTCGATGGAGGCGAAGCGCCAAGACTCCGTGAGCCCGCGGTCGCGTCGGACAGCAGCCGCGGTCCGCCGGAACTCCGCCGCCTCCAGGGGCTCGAGGGGATGCTGTGCCACGTGCGCCTCCCGGGTGGGAACAGAGACGGTGGATCGGCGATGTGGTGAACCCGTGTCACTTCGTCCGGTCCAGGATCTCGCGGACCAGGTCCATGCTGGTTTCCGGATGCAGGAAGGCGAACCGCCCCACCGTCTCGCCCTCCCACTTGCTCGGCGGGATGAAGGCGATCTCCTCGTCGTGCAGGGCCTGCGCCCAGGCGTTGTAGTCCTCCGGCTGCCAGCCGACCCGGCGGAACAGGACGATGCCGAGGTCGGGCTCCCGGATGAGCACGAGGTGCGACATCGACTTGATCAGCTCCGCCGTCTGACGAGCCAGGGACGCCGCGACTTCGATCGCCTCCCGATAGGCGTCGACACCGTTGACCGCCAATGAGAACCAGAGCGGCACGCCTCTCGCCCGTCGGGTCAGGTGGTACGCATAGTCGGTCGGGTTCCACGCCCCGTCGGACTCATGGATGACGTCGAGATACGACGCGTCCTGGGTATGGGTGGCGCGTGCGAGAGCCGGATCGCGATAGAGCAGCGCGCAGCAGTCGAACGGGGAGAAGAGCCACTTGTGCGGATCGAGGATGAAGGAGTCTGCCTGCTCGATCCCGTGGTACTTCGGTCGCAGCGACCGGGCGAAGATCCCGGAGCCGCCGTACGCGCCGTCGACGTGGAACCACCACCCGTGCTGCCTCGCCAGTGCCCCGACGCCAGCGAGGTCGTCGACGATGCCGGCGTTCGTGGTTCCGGACGTGCATACGACCGCCGCAACGTCGGACAGGTCGGACTGGGCCTCCAGCGTCGCCCGGATCTTGTCGGGGGTCAGTCGGTGGTCCGGCGTCGCAACCACGAGGGCGTCCATCTCGAGCAGGACGAGCGTGTTCACGATCGACGAGTGGGCGTCGGTGCCGACGACCACGCGCAACCTACGGCCCGCGGCATCGGCTCCGAGCCGCCTCTTCGCCTCCTCCCGGGCCACGGCCAGCGCCGAGAGGTTGCCCGCCGAACCCCCGGAGACGAAGCACCCGCCCGCGCCCAGCGGGCAGCCCTGCCTCGTCGGCGATCAGCCGAAGCACGGTGTTCTCCGCGGCGACGGCGCCGGACGCCTCCAGCCAGGAGATGCCTTGGATCGAGGCGCAGGAGATCAGCATGTCGAAAGCCAGGCTGGCCTTGGTCGGAGCCGCCGGGATGAAGCCGAGAAAACGCGGACTGTCCGCGGAGATGACGCTCGGCGCGATCACCGAGGAGTAGATCCCGAGCACCTCGTCGGGGTGTCGCGGACGGTCCCGGATCAGGCCGCGCAGCCGTTCGTACAGCTCGGCTGAGGACAGCGTCCCCTTGTCCAGCGGGACGGGGTTGAGTCTGAGCCGGTTCTCGGCGTGCGCCAGGACGCTACGGATCATCTGCTCGGTGGTCTGGTCTACCGAATGCATCTAGTCCTCGGATCTGCCCTGTCAGCGGTCGTCGAGCAGCGGTTGGGCCGGGTTCCAGTGGGTTCCGTCTCGGGCATCACGTCGACGGCGGGCGATTGCGGAGAGCGCCTCGAGCACGACGCGGTTGGCCAGCGCCGCTGTGATGTCGGCGTGGTCGTACGGCGGACTGACCTCCACGACGTCGATCCCCACGACGGGCAGCTCGAGACAGATTCGCCGAACGCTGTCGAGCAGCTGACGCGCGGTGAGGCCGCCCGGCTCCGGGGTGCCCGTGCCGGGCGCGTGACCGGGATCGCAGACGTCGATGTCGACCGACAGGAACACGCCGTCGCAGTCGTCCGTGGCGATGCCGAACGCCTCGGTGAGGCATTCGTCCAGGCCGCGATGCCCGATCTCGGTCATCTCGTACGACCGCATCTGCTTTCCGGCCATCCAGTCCAGCGTCTCCGGCGGAGGCCAGTAGCCCCGCAGGCCGATCTGCAGGAAGCGGTCACCGCGCAGGGCGCCGCTGTCGATCAGCCTCCGCATCGGCTGTCCGTGTCCCCACAGGCTGCCGAACTCGATGTCGCCGGTGTCGGCGTGGGCGTCGAAGTGGATCATCGAGACCCGGCCGTGTCCGAGCACGTTCGCGACACCCTTGGCGTCCGGGAACGCGATCGAGTGATCCCCGCCGAGAACAACCGGGATCGCGCCGGTGCGGGTGACCGTCTCGACTGCCCGCTCCAGGGCAGGCAGGGCGGTCTCGATGTCACCGGAGTACATCTCGACGTCGCCGGCATCGAGGACGTGCAGGTCGACGAGCCCGTCGGTGCGCAGCGCGAGGCTGGGTCTGGAGCCGTCGTGGGCGAGATAGTCGCGCATCCGGATCGCCATCGGCCCGAAGCGGGCTCCCGGCCGGGAGGAGGTGCCGCCGTCGAACGGTGCACCAAGGATCACCGCCGCTGCGCCTGCGTACGACGCAGGGTCGTCGAGGTCGCAGCTCGGGACTCCGAGGAACGTGAAGTCCGGGCCGTACTGCTGCCCGTAACGCGTCATGCTCGGAGTTTCGCCGTGTAGCCCAGAAAGTCAAGGGCGACAGGGCTCACCCGTGGGTCACGTCCGGGCGACCGGCCCGGTAGTCAGGTGGGAACGCCACCGGGCCGAGCCCGACGAAGTGCCGCCCGGCGGCGGTGAACGCCCGGATCGTGTCCACCAGGTAGCGCGGGTTCTGCGCGTCCGGCCAGGTCGAGAACTTGACGGCGACGGTGGAGGTCGAGTGGTCGACGAGGACCATCTGGCCGTGGATACCAAGGCACAGCAGCACGTCCCCGGACTGGCCGGGGACGAACCAGAACTGGTTGCGGTACCACCCCCCGGGAAGGAAGGGCTCGGAGGGCGAGGCCGAGAACGCGCGCCGGACATCCGCGTCGATGGCGCGCGAGTCCCGGAGCCACTGGGCCGGAACGACCGCGGCGTCCGCCGACCGCCCGTCCCGGAGCAGCATCTGGCCGAACCGGGCCAGGTCGCGCGTGCTGGCGGAGATGCCCCCGTCGTGCACCGCCGATCCGACGGCGTCGCAGGTGATCTCGGCGTCGAACTCCATACCGAGCGGTCGCCAGAGCAGGTCTGAGATCAGGTCGGCCATCCGTGTGTCCGCTGCGCGCTCGCATACCCAGCCGAGCATGTCCGAGTCCGCGGACCGGTAGGCGAACGACTCTCCGTGCTTGCGTTCCCTGCCGAGGGTGGTGAGGAACGCGTAGGCACCGCGCTCGTCAGGATCGTCGGGCGGGCTCCAGCCCATGTGACGCTCCATCACCCGCACCTCTGCCTCGGGATCGGTGTATTCCTCGCTGAACCGCACGCCGGTGCGCATGTCCAGCAGGTTTCGCACCGTCGCGCCGTCGTACCCGGACCCGGCGATCTCCGGCACGTAGTGACTGACCTCTTCGGCGGGGTCGATGAGACCTCGTCCGACGAGCACCCCGGTCACACAGCCCACTACCGACTTCGACACCGACATGAGCAGATGCAGTGTGTCCGGCCCCATCCCCGAGTAATAGCGCTCCAGCATCACCCGGCCGTCGTGGAGAACGATGACGGAGTCGGTGTAGGTCTCCGCGAGCACGTCGGCCAACGTGCCGCGACCCTCCAGTCGCTCGACGGCTAAGTCGTCGAGCGGGTCGGGCGCGGCAGTGTCCACGAGATGTCGCGGGTCGCCGTCCCCTCGGCGGATCCGCTGCGAGGGAATGACCTCGCGCATGTGCCGGAACGCCCATCGGTTGAAGGGAGGCTGCTGCCAGTTGTCGAGAGTCACCCGAGACTCCGCGGGGGGCGGAAACCCCTCCATCAACGGGTCACGGGACACGGGAGGGAGTGTAACGACGCGGATCGACGGCGGATCAGGTCCGCCACCGGGCCCACGCCGCCTGCTTGGTGACGCCCGCGACGTCGGCCACCCCGGACCACGATCCGCCCTCCGCCAGCGACCGCGCCGACTCACCGAGGCACTCGCCGACCAGCGAACTGAGCTGCAGCAGCGCCCCGAAGGCGGCCGGATCGGTCATCCGGGCCAATGCACGCACCGCATCCGTCGCCTGCGCCGCGATAGTCTCGACATCACCCTCGGGGTTCACGGCCGGCATGTCTCCTCCAGCACAACGGTCTTGGTGTCATCGGGGGAGTCGAACCCGCGCCGCCACCGGTCGCCCGGCCAGAACGTAGTCGACGATGCCCTCGATCGGCCGGTAGACCGCCGTGTAGAGCGTGCCGAACGCCCGGCCGTACGCGGTGCTGCGCAGCGGCGGCCGCAGGAACGCCGCGACCAGATGGTCCAGTTCGGCGCCCTCCGCGATCAGATCGGTCAGACATCGCTGCCGCTCGACACTGCGCAACGACCGGGCCCGTTCCGGGTGCTCTGGCAGCGACCCGCGGTGGTTCGTCGCCACGGCCGCCGCGGAGAACTCCGGTGCCTGCCCCGGTGCGACGAAGGCGGTCATCGTCTCGCCGGTCGCGTCGACCACGGTGAGGTTGTAGGACATCGACACCGGCACCCTGCGCAGCACCTCGCGGACCTCCGCGAGGCAGGTCGCGACCTCGAGCAGGTAACGCACGACCAGCGGGATCCCGAAACCGGGCCCGGAGCCCGGGCGCCCGCCGAATGCGAGCGACACGACGAGGCCATCCTCGTTCATGCCGTCGAGCAGTCCCCAGAGGCAGTCCCCGGTCCCGAGCACCCGGCGTCCGGAGAACGCACTCGAGTAGACGACGCACTCGAACAGCTCCGGTCCGTAGTCGTAGTTGCGGACCAGCGCCGGTGCGCCGCCGGTCATCACCGCCTGCGAGCAGCCGGGCAGGAACCTCGGCGGATCCCACAAGGTGAGCAGACGTGAGGTGACGTCGTCCCCTCCGGCCAGGTCGACCATCTGCTCCCACGTCGGCACAAGCTCGGGCATGTGCTCACGCAGCATCCGCTCGCTGGCGCGGAGGGTCGGTCGCGCCCAGTCGCCCTCGCTGAGGTACCAGGCCCGGTACCCATCCCGGGTCGCGTCGTACAGCGCCTGCCAGCGGGGGCCCGGCCGCTGCTCCCGGATCCCGTACAGAGTCAGATCGAATGTCATGGCGTCAAGGATGCCTTGACGAGCCGGGATCCGTCAAGTTTGCCTTGACGCCTTAGCCAGCAAGCTCAGGAGGGGGTGGCCGCCGGGCAACATCGGCCGTCAGGCCTCGATGCCCAACACACGCAGGAGATGAAGCGCCTTCCAGCCGGCCTCGGCATACTCGTCAGCACACCGCGAATGGACCGTGATGCCGCCTCCGGTGCCCAGCGAGTACGTGGCACCTCGGTGCACGAGCGTGCGGATCACGACACCGAGATCGGCGCTCTGGTCGTCGAGCAGCCACCCCACCGCCCCGGAGTAGATGCCGCGCGGCGTGTCCTCCACATCGGCGATGATCTGCATGGTTCGGAGTTTGGGGGCACCGGTCATCGAGCCGGCTGGGAAGAGCGCCCGCAGGGCGTCGAGCGTCGACACATCCGGCCTGAGCCGACCCACGATGGTGGTGATGAGCTGGTGCACCGAAGGGTAGGACTCGACGTGCATCAGATCGGTGACGATCACCGACCCGACGTCACAGACGCGGGACAGGTCGTTGCGTAGCAGGTCGACGATCATGAGGTTCTCGCCCCTGAACTTCGGCTCGGTCCGCAGTCTCTTGGCGGCCGCCGAATCTCGAACCGGGTCGGGGTCGCGCGCGGTGGTGCCCTTGATCGGTCTCATCTCGATCGTCCGGTCGGCGCGGATCGTTGCGAACCGCTCGGGCGAGCTGCTCAGGACCCGCGTACCGGCATGCGTGATCAGGGCGGCATACGGCGCGGGGCTCAGACGCCGTAGCCGACGGTAGGTGTCAACGGGGTCGGCGGCCGATGCCACGTGCGTGCGCAGGGTCAGGTTGGTCTCGTAGGAGTTGCCGAGCCGCAGCTGGCGTTGCACCTCGTCGAATGCCACGGCGTACCGGTCGGGCCCTGACGTTCGGGTGACTCGTCCCGGCGGCGGCAGCCGCGGTTCATCGGCGGTGGGGGTGGCGCCCAGCAGCCGGCCCAGTTCGGCCTTCCAGCCGTCCGCAAGCTCAGGCGGGCAGACGGCGAACACCCGGCGGCGGCCATGGTCGAACGCCACCCGACGGGAGGCTCGCAACCAGCACGCGTCAAGGGCCTTCGGATCCGCGTCGTTGAGGCAGGGGAGGTCTGTTCGAGCGGCGTACCCGAAGAACCCCACCCATCCCGCCGACCGCGTGCCGGTCGAGGACTCGCCGCCGAGCCGGTCCATGGCGTCGAAGATGTCGTCTCCGATCTGCTCGGACGAGCCTGCCCGATGAGCCAGAACCGTTCGCGAGGCGGCGTGGAACGTCACACTCATCTCCTCGGGCTCGAGCCAGCCGACGTAGGTCATCCGTCCCGACCACGGGCGGGACCCTGACCCGTCGAGCCAGAACGACCGCGGACGTTCAGCCACGTGGGCCACGAAGAAGTCCTCCGGGTCGACCCAGTCGAAACCGCCGTGCGTCACGAGAGCGACACGAAGTTGCACACCAGCCGGGAGCCGTGCTCGGTCAGCACGGACTCGGGGTGGAACTGGACACCGTGCAGCGGTCGGCTGCGGTGCCGGACCCCCATCACCACGCGCCCCTCCGGCCCGTCGCACCAGGCGGTCTCCTCCAGCTCGGCCGGGATCCCCGTCGCGGCCTGCGAGTGGTAGCGGACCACGGAGAAGCCCTGTGGCATCGAGGCGAACAGTCCTGCACCGCAGTGGTCCAGCTTCGACACGTCGCCATGGGCCGGTTCGACGATCTCGACCGTACCGCCCAGCTCCTGCACGATGCCCTGCATTCCCAGGCACACCCCGAGCACCGGCACACGGCTCCCGCAGATCACCGCGCGGCCCATCGCGAAGTCACGTGGATCGGCGACGGTGCCCGGCCCGGGCGACAGCACCAGGTGCGTGTATCCGGCGCGCCACCGGTCGACCTCGCTCGGATCGTCGTGCTGCACGACGTCGGGCAGTTCGCCGGTCACGCCGGCGATGAGGTGTACGAGGTTGTAGGTGTACGAGTCGTAGTGGTCGATCACGAGGACGCGAGCCATGAGGGACTCTTGCACCCGGCACGCCCGGGCAACAACTCACCGGCGCGGATCGAGCGGTCATGACCTCCTTCCGCAGAGGCGACCACTGGGGTACGGTCTCGTCGTACCGGCGCCGAGAACGCGTCTGGAGGCGCAGATGTCTGAGACTTCGCCGTCTCCCGCTCTCAATGTGCTCGCGTCACCGGCCATCGGCAGCGGTACGACGGACCTGGTCGTGCCGTGCGGCAGCCCACGACCGTCGCGGCGGGAGCCGCCGCCGGTTCCGGGACGGCTGCCACTGGCCGTGACGCTGTCCGGTGGCGGCTTCCGGGCCACGCTCGCCGGCCTGGGGACACTGCGTTTCCTCGCGGATGCCGGCCTGCTGGGCGACGTCCGCTGGGTGTCCTCGGTCTCGGGTGGCTCCGTTGCCAACGGCGTGCTGGCCGTGGCCATGCCCGACCTGCGGTCGGGTGAGTTCACCCGCGAGGCATTCGATGCGGCGGTCGTACGCCCGTTCGTGGATCAGATCTCCGGTCAGTCACTCAAGGGGCGTCTGCTTCGGAACGCGTGGAAGCTCGTCGGGCCCAAGACGCGTACCGAGCTCCTCGCCGAGGAGTTCGACGAGCTGTTCCTGCACGATCGCCTGCTGGAGGATCTGGACCCCGACGTACGGTTCATCATCAACGCCGCTGACACGAGCACGGGCGTGCGGTTCGGTTTCGAGCGAGACGTGATCGGGGACTACGTCGTCGGTCAGATCCCGACGGCCGGCACCCGGCTGCGGCTGTCCACCGCCGTGGCCGCGAGTGCTGCCGTGCCCGGTCCGTTCCCTCCGCTGACCCCGAAGGGCCTGCCACAATTCCCTTGTCAGCAGGGGAGAACGATCCGGCTCGTGGACGGCGGTGCCTACGACAACATGGGCCTGGAGCCCGTCGACGACCTGCGGGACGCCTTCTTGCTGGCGGTGAACGCCGGCGGAGTCTTCGTCACCGGAAGATACGGCCGGGTGCCTGTCGCGCGCGACCTCGAACTGGCCAACTCGTTGCTCTATCGGCAGTCGACGGCGCTGCGCCGCCGTCACATGGTGGAACGCTTCAAGGCGTACGAGGACGTCGAGGAGGTCTCGACGGGCCGTACGCGCGAGGCGCCGGCGGACTGGGCCAGGCACGGCATCCTCTTCGGGCTGACCAGCACGTTCGAGGCAGCCGATGGGCGGCTGACCGGGTGGCGCGCCGTCAACCCGGATGAGCCGGACGTGGACCGGCTGGCGCGCGTCGCGACGAGCTTCGACCAGTTCGACCGCGACCTCTGCCGCGACCTGATCCATGCCGGCTGGTGGCTGACCGGGGCATGCCTGACGGCCTACCATCCGCACCTGCTGGCTCACCGCGACCGGCCTCCGGCGTGGAGCGTCCCGTGGTAGGCCGGGCTTCGGTGGTGTGGTGGCCGGAGGCGTTGCACCACGTGGCCGCCGAACCGGAGGCGTTGAAGGACTTCGCCTATGTCGTGCTCGAGGAGCTCGTTGACGAGGAAGTCGTACTCATGTCCTGGTCATGGCCGCACGCCGACCGTCAAGGACATCTCTACTGGCGTGGGGGCAAGGTCCACGAGCCGTCGACCGCCGTCGTGGGGCGCAATCAGCTCCGTCACCAGCTGTATCAGCCGAGTCGGCTGAAGCGCCTGCCGCGCCTGGGTGATGTCTATGCGGCGACCAGGCTCGGACCCGGTTGGGCGGCCGAGCAGCCGGTGCCCGACGTCCGCACGCTGTTCGACGGCCCGGTGTACGACATCTCCGCCGATGCGCGTGAGGCGGCCAAGCTGGCGTACCTGGGGGCCGTCGCCACGGTGCGCGCGCCGCGTCGCTCATCCGACCTGGACCACCGCCTGCTCGGCGAAGCCCGGCAGCACCGCACCCGTCTGAGGGCGAAGGCGCTCAAGCTGTCGCCGCCGCAGTCGTCGCGAGGGAGACGACGCCCATGAACCCAACCGCCCCACGGCTCCTGGACGTGCCGGTCGTCGAGCCGGTCCCGGAGAACACGCTCGCTCCTGCCGGTGCCGCCCCTGGCAGCCTCGTGGACGCCATCAAGGCCGACCCGGCGGCATTGGTCTACTTCCTGGTCAATGTCGGTGACGGGGACACGCAGCTGCTGGTGCTGCCGACCGACGCCCACGGGCATCGGCGACTCGTGATCGTCGATGTGGCCACCCGCAGCAAGCTGCCGCGCCTGCTCGACGCCTTGCACGCAGAGGGTTTGATCGAGCCTCCGGGAACGGTGGGACAGCTTCGCCTGCTGGTGGCGACCCATCCGCACAACGACCACATCGGCGGGATGGCCGACCTCGTCGCCCAGTACGCCGGCCCCGAGGAGTTCATCGACCAGTTCTGGGAGCCGGGGTACTTCTACCCGAGCCCCGCCTTCCACAACCTGATGCGGCAGATGGAGGGCCGCAAGGACGTCAGGTGGCTACAACCCACATCCGGGACCAGCCTCCTCCTGGATGCGGTCGGCGTGACCGTGGTCGGGCCGGGCGTCGGTCTTCGAAACCGCTTCGACACCTACGGTGTCAACGTCAACGACGCATCGATCACGCTGATGATCGAGTACCCCGCGACCAAGGTGCTGACCGAGCCGGATCCGGACAACAAGAACCGCATCAACCGGCGGATGGTCAAGAGCAAGACCCACCGTCTGCTGCTCGGGGCCGATGCGCAGTTCACCTCCTGGGCGCAGGCGACCGTGGACTTTCCCAATCTGCAACAGGAGTACAACCCCATCCTGGCCCGCGAGCTGCGAGCGGCCTCCCGGACGGACTACCTCAAGGCCGACCTGCTCAAGGTGTCGCATCACGGTTCGAAGCACGGTGTGAACATCGAGCTGCTGGAACGGGTCGCGGCTCCCACCACTCTGATCTCGTCCCAGGTCGGCGGTGGCAGCTACCACTTCCCCCACCTGCTCGCCCTGGAAGCGGTACGGGAGGCTCGTCAGGCGACCACGACGAACCGGGCCGACAGGAAACCCGACTCCGGGCTGGGCGTCCACATCACCGGTGGGCGGTTGGAGTCCGGCGCGCCGTTGGGGTCCATCGCGGCCGTCATTCCCGGCTCGGGGTCATCGCCCATCCGGCTCTTCCGGCTGCTTGACACGACCAACGGCGCCATCGATCTGGCGATGGCGCGCATGTGCCGCAAGTAGCCCGCGCCACCCCTCCCCGCGATCCGACACTTATTTCACGCGATCCGACACTTGTTGCACGCGATCCGACAACGTGGCACGCCGGTAGGCTCGGGTTCCGGGAAGGGCTCGCCGCCGCGATTGGTCGCGTCCGCGGCCGACGACTGCGGTCCTGTGCTCCGCAGGTTTTGTGCAGGCGATGAGAGTTGTCGCACCGGTTGACCCGCAACAAGTGCACACTTCTTGCCGCAGGCGACACGGTGGGCCTCCGCTGGGTGGTGCGTCAGCATGACCGCACCGAACTTTTGCGCGGTAGATGGTCACTGGCTCAACCGTGACCAACAACTGCGCTATTCCCGGCAGCCCACGCGAGCGACAGTTGGTGCACGCGATCCGAACGTGCCGGGCGTACCGGAGGAGCAGCAACGGGCGACCTCAACTCGGGGAGCCCCTGCCGCCGTCGGCCCACGGGACGAACGCGTTCGCGCGTGCATCGAGCCAGGGCGCCAGCGACGGGCAGTGCCGGAGCAGCACCCGGCTCATGGTGGCATCATCGATCCACTGTGCGCCCGCCCCGGTGTAGACACGCGGGTCGTAGTCGCGGGTGAAGAACCGGTCGCTGTTGAGTCGTCGGCTGGCCATCAGGATGAAGATGCGGAAGGCGGTGTCGCTGAACCCGAACCCGGTCGGCCGCTTCTCGGCGAACATTCCCACCATGAGGTCGACCTTCTCGATGTCCCCGCCGTAGACCTCACGCATCTCGGCGGCGAGTCCGCTGTCCCGCGTCAGCTCGTCGAAGTCTCGGGCAGGCCTGAGTCTGAGCAGACGGCGGAACTCGTTGTAGCGCGGCACCCCCGCCTCGCGGATGCGCAGGATGTCGACCGCCCCGATGTCCATCAGCTGGCCGTTGTCGGGCCGGACGAACTGCTGCAGCCCACGCGGATAGTTGCGCAGAACGACCGCTCCGGCAAACTCGGTGCCGAAGGAGTAGAACAGGTCGCCCAAAGAGCTCGACTCGAGCACGGCGCGGCTGTTGGGTCCCGCGAGGTCGGGGAACTCGTACTCCTTCGTGGTCTCGCCGGTCACCGCGGACTTGAGCCTGAAGGTGTCCGGGAGCAGCGGGTGCATCCGGTAGACGGCCGCGAACTCCTCGGTCAGCGAGTACGGGACCCCGTAGTGCTGGGTCTTCGAACCGGGGATGCCGCTGATCACCTCACTCCCGCTGACTCGCCCGAACCAGCGGTGGATGTGCTCGCCGGCGATGCCGAACCAGTTGGCGCGCATCGCGATCTTGGTCGCCGGGTGGGCGATCACCGCCGGCGTCCATTCCACCGTGTGGATCTTGGCGACGACGGCAGCGTTCACCAGCCGGGCGTGTTCGAACAGCTCGTCGTCGGACCACTGGGGGTGGTCGCGGAGCAGCCGGTCGCAGATCGCGTTGTGCTCGTGCGCGAACAGGCTCGCCAGCATGCCCAGCCCGACCCAGAACCCGGTTTCGCGGGTCGGATCCCTGGCCGGGTCATCCGACGGTAGCGGGATCACCGCGCCCGGCGCGATCCGGAGCCGACCGCCCTCCTGGGTACGGAAGCGTCGTTGGTCCTCCACCGTGGTGCCGTAGATCGAGGACAGGTCCCACCAGTGCGTGAGCGTGTTGACGAAGGTCCGGGGACCGTCCGAGCCGGCCGGACGGGTCGGGTCGGGGACGGTCCTGGGCACAAGCATCTCTTCGGCCGGCCAGCCGTCGTCGACGGACAGCGGGAGGCGGTACGCACGGTCCTTGTCGCCTCTGCCGTGACTGAACCAGTCCTTGATCATGAACTGAAGCCACGCAGAGACGATCACGTTGATCGACGGCGCCGGTTGGAACTCGGTACGGGTGAGCAGCCGGCGGCTGACCTCTCGCGGGTTCGGGTCCAGGATCGCGGCGTCCGACGTGTCATCGATGCGCTCGACGGGGATGTTGCGTCCGAACCGGGCCCCCGCCATGCCCATCCGCGGGGAGTCCAGGTCGTTGTAGGTGCCGTCGGCCCGGCGCAGATTGACGTCCGCCGGAGGTGGACCCAGTGGCGGTAGGTCGCCCGTGGGCAGAGTGTCGGTGTCATGGAGGTTGTTGCGGCGAAGCTCGTTGCGCAGCCCGATCAGCACCATCAGGCTCGCCGGCAGTGGCAGCCGGTCCCAGCCGTACCTGCGGTCGGCCCAGGTCGCTGCTCCATCGAACACGCGCCATGGCAGGCTCGACCGATAGCTGGACAGCTTCCGGATCGGATCGGAACGAAACAGTGATGGCGCCATCTGATCCCCCTGCATGAGATCCCGGTGGGGCGTCTGCCGGGCGACCTCGGAGCTCGGCCCTTGCATACAAGGGAAATCGGTCGTTGGGACCGAAGGTCGTCGAACAGAACGTAAACCCGCATCGACCGTGCGTCAACCACCCTGCCCGCGCAGAGCATCCGGCCGACGCTTGACAGTGCATGGCAACGAAAGGAGCCTTACACTGGGTGATTCCGCGTGCGCCGATCGTCCACGGACGACGTTCGATCGATCGACCGACGCGCCCGCCCCGGCGGCGCACGAACGGGGAGGCTGAGCAGTGGCATCGACTGAGTCCAAGCAGACAGCAGAGCTCGCCCCGGCAGCGACGGGGGAACCCGCACGGAGTCAGCCCGGCGCTCCCGATGCCGGTCGGCCCGAACCATCCTCGACGGGTCCGATCGCCTCGGCCAGAGATGCCGCACAGTCGCTCAGCCAGCTCGTGGACGTCGTGCATGACGCGATCGCCGACGCCGGCGACGGGGAGCGGACCGCGGAGCCGGTGACCGGCGCCGCAGCGAAACACTCGGCGTCATCCGACGACGAGACCCCATGGACAGTGGTGCTGGGAACGCTGTTCTGGGTCTGCGTCGGTGTCGCGGTCCTGTTGGAGAACGACACGAGCCGTCAGTTCGTCGCCGACCATGCGGTCTTCGTCGTCGCTGTCATGGCGGCAGTCGCAGCGATCATCGTCACCGCCGTTGCGATCGGGCCGAGCCGTCGGGGGATCAAGAGCCTCAGCCGAAGGCTCAAGCGGACCGGCGCGCCGACCAAGGCGGGACTGGTGCTGGCATTCGGCTTCCCCTTGGTGTGCGTGGTATTCCTGTCGGTGATCGCGCTGCCTCAGAGAGGGCAGCTGCTCGCCTTCCGGTCGGTGTTCCTTGCGTTGGTCATCTTCATGCCGACGGTGTTGTGGTGGCTCTTCATCGTGGCTCAACGCGAAAGCCTGCTCAACGACTTCGTGACCAACCTGGACCGGCTCGGCCTGTTGGATCGACAGCGGTCGGCGACCAAGCTGGAATCCGCGGAGTCGAGGCGGACACGCATCAGCAGCTACCTGCAGAAGTTCGAGGCGAACTTCGTTCGGATACCCGAGGGCTTCTACGACACGGTCGCCGAAGGGCACCTGCCCACTCGTCCTCGACTCTCCGGCAACGCGAACGCGCCGCCGCTGGCGACCACCGCCGTGCCGGTGTACATGACACTGGTGACGCTGGCTGTGGGCTGGCTGCTGACGTTGCCGCCGACCCAGACAAGCGTCCCCGCGAGCGAGCCGCAATGGCTCGACGCGCTTGTACCGAACCCGACCCCGGTGACGATGGCGTTTCTCGGCGCGTACTTCTTCTCGGTGCAGATGCTCTTCCGACGGTACGTCCGGCGAGACCTCCGCGGCAGCGCGTACGTGGCTGTCGTGCTGCGCGTCGTACTGGCCGTCATCGGTACGTGGGTCGTGGTCGAGATCGCCGATGGGGCGGGTTGGGGATCCTCGAACTGGCAGCTGCTGACAGCCGGGTTCGTGATCGGTGTCTTCCCGAAGGTCGCCTGGCAGATCGTGCGGAGCGTGTTCGCCAAGCTCTCGCACAAGGCGCTGCCGAGCATGGAGTCGAGGCTGCCGCTCAGCGAGCTTGACGGTCTCACCGTGTGGCACGAGGCGCGGCTGGAGGAGGAGGACATCGAGAACGTGCCGAACATGGCCACGGCAGATCTGGTGGACCTGCTCGTCAGCACGCGCTTCCCCGGCGATCGGATCATCGACTGGGTGGACCAGGCGATTCTGCTGACGCATCTCGGCGCGGACCAGGCGCGGTCCTCGCGACCGCGCGGGTCGCGGGCCCGGCGCTTCCGCCAGTCGGGGCAGCCCGAGCTCGCCCCGACCTCCCGGGAGCGGCTCTCCGCGCACGGGGTTCGCACCGCGAGTGAACTCCTCCAGGCTGCCGCGGATGCCGACATCCGCGGCGTCGGCGAGCAGTTCGACGCGGTGTTGACCGACCGCAGAGGCGAATCTGCCGTTCCGTCGCTGATGGCGGCGGTGAGCACGAACTCCAACCTGCTGCGCGTTCTCGAATGGCGCGGGCTCGAGACCTCGCTGTTGCGGGTGGCGACCTCTTCGGGAGCCGGCCTTCCTCACTGAGCAGGTCCGCCTCCCCTTCGCCGGAGGCCACAGAACCGTCCCGCGACGTCGCTTCTTGGTCGGCTGTGGCTTGTGCGGATCGAGGCCGAGGGGTACCCATGGAGCATGACCACCGACCCGCAGCCATACGCAGACCCGGCCGACGTTGCAGCGCAGCATCAGGACGTGGTCCCGCTGGACGACGACGAACTCACCGGCGACGTCGCCCGGGCGGACGTGCCCCTGGAGGCCAACGAGGCAGACGTCGCCGAGCAGCGGATAGACGTGCCAGGATGGGCCGACGACGAGGACGGCGAGAACTGATCCGTGCCGGAGCCACGAACGCAGTCGCTGATCGTCGACGCCGCGAACGTTGTGGGCAGTCGCCCTGACGGCTGGTGGCGCGACCGTGCGGGAGCCGCCCGCCGGCTGGCGAAACGGCTGACGGCGGCCGAACTTCCGTACGCCGAGGTCGTTCTGGTTCTCGAAGGTGCGGCGAGGCCCGGCGTACCGGCCGGGCAGGACGGTCGCGTGCGCTGCATTCACGCACCAGGCTCCGGGGACGAGCGGATCGTCGAGGCGGCACACGAGCGGGCAGGCCCCGGGCGGGACGTCACCGTGGTGACGGCCGACCGCGAGCTGAGATCGCGGGTCGAAGCAATCGGCGCGAGGACCGCCGGCCCGTCCTGGCTGCTCGAACGGATCTGAGGGATGGACCGGCCATGAAGAAGATCGGGTTCTTGTCGTTCGGCCACTGGACGCAGTCGCCGGCTTCGCAGACGCGGTCGGCGTCCGACGCACTCCTCCAGTCGATCGAGCTCGGGGTCGTGGCCGAGGAAATCGGAGCCGATGGCGCGTATTTCCGAGTGCACCACTTCGCGCGCCAGTTGGCGTCTCCCTTCCCGCTGCTGGCCGCCGTCGGGGCCAGGACAAGTCGGATCGAGATCGGGACCGGCGTCATCGACATGCGCTACGAGAACCCGCTCTACCTGGCCGAGGACGCGGGTGCCGCCGACCTGATCTCCGGTAGCAGACTTCAGCTGGGCATCAGCCGGGGGTCGCCGGAGCAGGTGACCGACGGCTTCCGCTACTTCGGCTACGCGCCCGAGGAGGGCTCCGACCACGCGGCCATGGCCCGTGAGCACGCCCGAGTGTTCCTCGAGGTGATCAAGGGGGAGGGGTTCGCCGAGCCCAGCCCGCGGCCGATGTTTCCGAACCCGCCCGGCCTGCTCCGGATAGAGCCTTACTCGGCCGGGCTCCGCGACCGGATCTGGTGGGGCGCCGGAACGCGCGGCACCGCCGAGTGGGCCGCGGAGCAGGGCATGAACCTGATGAGTTCGACCTTGCTGACCGAGGACACCGGGGTGCCGTTCCACCAGCTCCAGGCCGAACAGATCCAGCGGTTCCGGGACGCGTGGAAGGCCGCTGGCCATCAACGCGAACCCCGAGTATCGGTCAGCCGCAGCATCTTCCCGATCGTCACCGACCTGGACCGTGCGTACTTCGGTGACGAGACAGCCAGCCGGGACCAGGTCGGCTACCTGGACCAGGGCGCCGCCCGCTTCGGCAAGACGTACGCGGGCGAGCCGGAGCAGCTGGTGAAGTCTCTCGCCGAGGACGAGGCGATCGCAGCCGCGGACACGTTACTTCTCACGATTCCGAACCAGCTCGGTGTCGACTACAACGCGCACCTGCTCGACAGTGTGCTGCGCCACCTCGCGCCGGAGCTCGGCTGGCGCTGACGCTGCCTGCCTGTGAGGAGGCCCTCGAAGGATGCGCGCACGATAGGCCGGCAGGCCTCCTCGCCCCGGCGTTGTCTACATCACCACCACGGGTCTATGACAGCCGGGCTCCGGTCGGCTAGGTTCGACTCCATGCCCAGCACGCAGGAACGCCTGATGGAGGCGCAGAACTCCCATGATGCCGAAGTGATGGCAGCGCTGTTCGCCGAGGACTATCAGAGCGCCCAACCTGTGCACCCAGGTCGTGGCTTCGGCGGGCGTGCGCAGGTGCTCGCAAACTGGACGTCGGTCTTCGAGGGCGTTCCGGATTTCAGCTCAGAGCTGGTTGCGGCATCGGTCGACGGCAATACCGAGTGGGGCGAGTGGGTCTGGCGCGGTCATCACACGGACGGTTCGCCGTTCGAGATGCGCGGTGTCACGATCTTCGTCATTCGTGACGGCCTGGTCGCCGAGGGCCGTTTGTACATGGAACCGGTCGACGTGAGCGGCGGCGACATCGAAGAGGCTGTGCGCGAGCTGTACAAGCCGCCAGAGGCCCCGCCCGCCTGATCAAAATGCCGGCAGTCGGACGGGCGGGATCCTGGGCGCCAGGCGGCCGGTTCTGTGCTCGGGCAGACGTCACCCTGCCTACTTGACCTCCGACCTCATCACCAGTCCGAGCCCGACCAGCATCGGGATCAGCAACCACATCACGCCAGTCACGCCGATGTTGGCCCACTGCTCGCCGGTCAGGGAACCGTTGAACGTGAACAGAGCAGACTGGGCGTAGGCGACGTCCACCCATGGCTGCAGGTGCCTGAACCAGTCCTGGCTGGTGGCCAGGACGACGAAGACGGTCGGGAGTACGAACGAGTACACGAAGTAGGCCACGATGGCGCCCGGCGAGTTGCGGATCAGCGTGCCGAGCATGAAGCCGCTCAACAGACCGAGGACGTTGCCGAGCACGATGTAGAGCACATCCACGACCGATGCGTCCCACACAGTGCCGGTGCCCGTGATCGCCGTGCCCACCACGTTGCCGACCGCGCCGATCGCGAAAGCCAACAGCATCGACACGACACCCACCGCGACTGCCGAGACCGCCTTCGCCAGGATGACGCGGCCACGCTGCGGGACGAGCGTGAACGTCGTCAGGCCGCTGCGCTGGCTCCACTCGCTGGTAACCGACAGGATCGCGATCATCGGCAGGATGACCGTCATCGGGAAGCCGATGGCGGTCCCGAAGGTCGAGTAGGTCAGCTCGTCGTCCGGCGCGAACAGGATCACCGCGCCGGTGGCCAGCACGGCTGAGATGACGACGCTCGCCATCAACCAGAATCCCGACCGCGTGTCGAACATCTTGCGCAGCTCGACCCGGACCAGCCGCGACAGGGGCACCCGCTCGGCGACGCTGCGCGGCGTGCGGACATTCTCGACGGCGATGGCGGTCATGCCGCTGCTCCTTCTTCTCGCTGGGCCGGTGTGCCTGCGTCAACGGTCGGTTGACTCGGCCGTGCAGTGCCGGCGGTGAGCTCGAGGAACATCTCCTCCAGGCCGGCACCGTCGGCCGGACGCAGCTCGGTGAGGGCGATCCGGGCCGCGAGCGCGACCTTCCCCACCAGCGCTGGATCCGCGTCGGTGAGCAGGGCGCCGTCGCCGGTGGTGGACGCGGCCAGGCCGGACACGCGTAGCGCCCGTGCCAGGTCTGCCTGATCAGCAGCCCGGACGACGGTGCCTGCCGCCTGCAGAAGCTCGGTCTTGGTGCCCTGGGCGACGATCCTGCCGTTGCCGATCACCACGATGTCGTCGGCGATGATCTCGATCTCGTGCAGTAGATGTGACGACAGCAGAACCGTTCCGCCCCGGTCCGCGTGGCCGCGGAGCAGATCCCTCATCCAGCGGATGCCCGCCGGATCGAGCCCGTTGGCCGGCTCGTCGAGGACAAGGACCTCGGGATCACCCACCAGCGCGGTGCCGATTCCGAGCCGCTGGCGCATGCCGAGTGAGTAGTTCCCGACCCGGCGGTCCGCCTCGGTGCCGGTCAGGGCGACCAGGTTAAGCATCTCCCGGACGCGACGAGCGGGCAGGCCCATCGTCTGCTGGGCGATTCTGAGGATTTCGCGACCGGTCCGGCCAGCGTGCTGCGCGGATGCATCGAGCAGCACGCCGACCTCGAGGCCCGGGTTGGGCAGGTCGGCGAACCTGCGGCCGCGGATGGTGGCGGATCCGGACGTGGGTGGGGTGAGGCCGACGATGATGCGCATGGTGGTCGACTTGCCGGCCCCGTTCGGACCGAGGAAGCCGGTGACGCGACCGGCTCGGGCCGTGAAGCCGACGTTGTCGATTGCGGTGAATGCGCCGTACCTCTTGGTGAGTGCCTCGATAGTGATCATGAGAGGAGCATGGTCGCGCCCAGGCACCTGCTCCATCGGTGAAGCCGCTGAGACGACCCGGGTCGGACCACCGGGTCCGCCTCAGGGTTGACCCGTGCCCAAGACTGGCCGCTCATGACCCGACGGCTGGTGAGACCGGCACTAGCGCGGTGCGGTCTGGAGTCGCATCCGCTCGATAGTCTCTGCGTCTTCGGGTGTCGGTGACCGGAAGAACTCCTCTTGGACGAGGCGGCCGAACGTCGGCACTCCCATGGCTTGGACCAGCGGTTCGATCTGGCTTGCCTGAGCGCGCATGGCGGCGACCTTGCGTGGCAGGTGGCTCTGGTCGCAGCTGAACCACACGGCCAGGTCGGCCTCGTCGAGGAGCTCGGGCTCGAAGCCGTCGATCATGAAGATCGTGGCTGGGTCGAATCCGGTGAAGAACTGCTTGTTCCAGCGTTTCGTCGTCGTCGCGTACAGGAGCCGCGTCTGGGGTCCCGATCTCCGGACGGCCTCAGTCGTCCAGCGGCAGGTGCTGATGTGGTCCGAGTGCCCGGTGGCACCGTCCGGCCCGAAGCTCAACACGGTGTCAGGGGTGACGTCGGCAATGATGTCGACCAGTCTTGGCACGGCTTCGTCGTCGGGCACGTCGGCACAGCGGCCGTCGTCGAAGTCGAGGTAGTAGTGCTCGTCCACACCGAGCAGGCTGCAGGCAGCTGTCCAGCTCGGACGCGCGGACAGCCTTCCGCTCCTCCGCGGAACGGCCGTCGTCGGCGGGAAAGCCGGATTCGCCGCGGGTCGCGGTCACGCAGACGACCCGGTGACCCGCTTCGACAGCGCGCATCATCAGGCCAGACGACAGCCAGGCTTCGTCGTCGGGGTGCGCCCAGATGCCAAGAATGCTGCCGAGATCACCGATGCGATCCACGTTCCGAGGAGTATCCACGCGACGACTACCCATCCATTCCGGGCGCGGGTGGCGGCCATCTCCACGCGGAGCGGGCGATGGCGCCGAGGAGTATCACTTCGACGATGCACGACACGATGACGCTGATCATGTAGAGGAGGCTGACCACGACGTTGACGATCCGGTTGACTTGTGGTCTCAGAATGAGTGAAAGGATCACCATCAGGATCGGTACCAGGACGTAGATCAGGGTGAGCGTCAGGAAGATCTGGTTGACGGAGTGTCTGCGTACGGCCTGGGTGTTGTCGTCCTCACACGGATCTGCCTGGTCTGAGCATGGTTGCAAGGAAGAACGGGAGCGGGCCGCCGTCGGCCTAGGAGCCAGGCGGGGCGTAGTTGACAGCCATCTGCATCGCGTCGTCGATCTCAGCCGCGGTGAGGAGTACCACCGTCTCGTACCGGGCAAGTGCTCCCGATGAGCCGACTGCCGCGGCCATCGCAGCCGCCGCAGCATTGTTGGGACCATCAACCGTGACGTAGACGTCGTCGCCGCCAAAGGCGAAATAGAACGACTCAACCGTGCCGCCCACACTTTCGAGGGCATGCTTCACCGCGTCTACTCGAGCGGTGCCGCCGCCCTTCATGACACCCTTGATGCCTTCGGTGCTATAGGACGCTTTGATCAGGTACTTGGGCATCGTGTGCTCCTCTATTGTTGTATGGGCATTCAATCGTCGGGACGGTGCGGCGTCAAGATCGATGCACGGCGGCTGGTGAGGACCCTTCCTCCATGGCACGGATTCCGAGCGAACATCGGGTGACCGCGGCCATCCCCCGACAGGTATCGCAGTGAGCGCGGTTATCCGACTATCCGCCCGCTCTCTCCCCATTTGTGCAGTCCGGCACAAAAGGGCGCCCCCGGCCCGAGCACGGGGGAGGGCTCAGGCGGGGGACGCTTGTCGGCAGTCTGGCAAGGCCGTCACGACTGCGGAGTGGAATGTCAGCAATCGCCATGCCCGCTCACGCTCGGTCGAACTGCGCACGCGCCGGAACCTGGACAATCATGACCGAGCATGAGCGACGCGAGCATCACGGGAGCGTGCTAGTCACCAGAGCCCGGCCGGCGGCTGTCGTTGTCGACGAGGCCCGTCTCGTACGCGAGCACCACAGCTTGGACACGGTCTCGGAGATTGAGCTTCTGCAGGATGTGCGTGACGTGTGTCTTGACCGTTCCCTCGCTGATGTACATCTCGCGCGCGATCTCCGCGTTGGACAGCCCGCGCGCGATCAGCCGGAGCACGTCGTGCTCGCGCGAGGTGAGCTCGCCGAGCTCCCTTGGGCGTCTTGGCGCGCGGGAGGCGGGTGAACTGCTGGATCACCCGTCTGGTGACCGTTGCTGACAGAAGCGCGTCGCCGGCAGCGACGGTATGGATGGCAGCGATCAGGCTCTCCGGCGGGTCGTCCTTGAGCACGAAGCCGCTGGCGCCGGCGCTGAGCGCTTCGTACACGTACTCGTCGAGGTCGAACGTCGTGAGGATCAGGATGCGGGCGAGCTGGTTGGCGGCAAGGATCCGGCGGGTGGCCTCGATACCGTCGAGCTCGGGCATCCGGATGTCCATCAGGACTACCGTCGGATCGTAGCGGGCGGCCATGTCCACCGCTTCGAGGCCGTTGCGAGCCTCGGCCACCACGTCGATGTCCGCCTCGTGGGCCAGCAGCATGCGGAAGCCGGCGCGGACCATCGCCTGGTCGTCGGCGACGAGAACGCGGATGGTCATCGTGGGCCGCCGTCGAGTGGGAAGCAGGTGGTGAGTAGGAAGCCGCCACCGTCGGCGGCACCGGCCGACATCTCCCCGCCGTAGATCTTCACGCGCTCACGCACCCCTACCAGGCCGTGGCCGAGCCCATCGCCGGAGGAGCCGGCGCGCCCGTCGTCGCGCACGTCGATCCGCAGCTGGTCGGACCCGTACCGGACCAGCACGTCGGCGTGGCTGGCGTGCGCGTGCCTGAGTGCGTTCGTCAACCCCTCCTGCACGATCCGGTAGGCCGAGAGGTCCAGCGTGCGTGGCAATGGCACCGGCTCGCCGTCGACATGCAGCCGCACCGGAAGTCCGGCCCGGCGGACCTCGTCGAGCAACATGTCGAGGTTCCGCAGTCCAGGCTGCGGGGCGAGGTCGAGGTCCTTCCCGTCGCGGCGCGTCGCACCGAGCAGGCGGCGCATCTCCGTCAATGCCGTGCGACCGGTCTGCTCGACGCCTCGAAGTGCCTCCTTGTCCTCGTCCAGCGTGTCCGGCAGGTTGTGTCGGACTGCGCCGACCTGGAGCACGATCACGCTGACGGCGTGGGCGACGATGTCGTGCAGCTCGCGTGCGATGCGTGCCCGCTCCTCTGCCACCGCCACGCGCGCCGTCGCCTCGCGTTCGAGTTCGGCCCGGCGCGCGAGCTCCTCCGCCGCCTCGGCGCGCGCACCCCGGTCGCGTACGGCCGCACCGGCCAGCCAGGCGAACGCGAACGGCACCGGGACGAAGAGCAGGTCGGCCTCCGCGTGGTTCGGGTCGTTGTAGACCACGATCGCCGCGCCGCTGAGCACGATCGCCAGCCCGATCCGCGCCCGACCGACGCCCTCGACCTCACCCAGCAGGAACGACGCGGCCATCCCCGCCCCGGTGGCGCCGGCAGTGAAGACAAGAAGCCGGCCGTCCACGAATGTGACCGCGGCGGCCAGCACCCAGACGGCCGCCGGTGCGCCGAACGGCCAGCGGCGGCGCCCGAGCAGCAGCAGTACGGTAATCGCCGCCGCCGGCACGGCGAACCACGGCGTCGTGCGTGGAGCACGCAGTGGGTCGTCCCGGAAGGCGACGTCGAGCGCGGTCCCGAGTGCCGCGATCACGATGACGAGTTCGAACGCGTGGCTGCGCGCGAACGACCAGAGCCGGGCCACGCGCCGAACGTAGCGCAGCGGCTCGCGCAGCGCGTCCGACCAAAGTCAGAGCCGGAATCGGCCGCTGGTGGGAGCTCGAAATCCAGCCATCGGCCGACGACAACGCACCGTGCAGGTCCATAGCGTCACCACATCGACCGACTTACCGGAGGGCGAACGCCATGACCAGCACGGCATCACACCCGACCGCACCCCGCACGACGGGCGCGGAGATCGACCGCACGGACCTGCCGCAGTACTCCCTCCGCCGGATCCTCGGCGTGTGGGCGGCGGTGACGATCCCGATGAGCATCCTCGGCTGGATCGTCGCCCCCTGGCTCAGCCATCACCTGAACAGCCGTGACCCGTTCATCGACGCGCTGCTGATCTGCTTCAACGCCGGGCTCATCTGGATGATCGTGCTCGTCTTGATCCTGGTCCGGCGGGAACAGGGGTCCCTCGCCTGGCCGCGTGTGCGCGACGCCCTGTGGCTGCGGGCGCCGAAGGACCCGAAGAGCGGACGTGTGGGCGGAGGGGTCTGGTGGTGGGTGCTGCCCTTCGTCCTCCTCTCCGCTGCGGTGAACGCACTGCCCATCGACCCGACCGGCCCGCTGCCCAGGGACTTCCCCAACGCGATCCTGACCGACCGGGTCAAGGACTACTTCAGCGGGAACTGGGTCGGCTTCGCGATGCTCGTAGCGGTTGCCTTCCTGGCCCCGATCGCCGAGGAGCTGGTCTTCCGTGGGCTGCTGCTGCCACGGATGCGGGCGGTCTTCGGCCGGGGCGACTTCGTGGCAAGCGGCACGCTGTTCACGCTGTACCACCTGCACCAGCCGTGGAGTATGCCCGCCACGCTGATCGACGGCATCGTGAACCAGGCCTATGCCACCAGGCGTTTCCAGAGCACATGGATGGGGCTCATCACGCACACCGCTCCGAGCTTCCTGACCGTCGGGGTGGTCCTGGCCCTGGTGCTCTAGCGGTCACCTGCACGGCGCGGCGACGAGCGGTGGACGGCACCGCTCGTCGCCGCATGCTGAGCCCGGGTGGTCTGTCAGCCTGACTTGGCGATGAATCGTCGCTCGGCTTCGGCGCGGATTTGTTCGAACGATGCCTGAACTGCCGCCTCCCACGGCGCGGCTACTCGATCGCCCCACCACGCGCCCACTGCACCGAAATCGGTGCCCAGCTCGCCGCTGTAGGTCAGGGTGGTGTTGCCATCCTGTTCGGTGAGGTCGAAGCGCTCGGTCACGTGCGGGACTGGCCCTCGCACGAGGTGGAAACCGATCAGGTGCGGCCGTTCGAAGGTCACGGTTTCCAGTGTCGTCGCCGTGATCCTTCTTCCGTGGACTGGTGTGTAGTGCTCGGCGAGCACCATGTTGCTGCCACGCTCGAGCACGCGCAGCTTTCCGGACATCGCTCGAGGAGTCCGGCCTAGGTAGGGCTGCGCGATGACATCGAAGACAACCTCGACCGGCGCAGCGACGCTAATCGTCAATGGCCCGAGTGGGCGAACCCGCCGGGCCAAACCAGTGTCGAGCGTGAGCTTGCCGGTCACGGTCAGGTAGTAGCCGAGACCCGCAGCCGCTGAACCAACGAGAGCCCTTCGGTACAGGTCGCGGATCACCGGTGCATGGTACGCCGGGGAGGGCCGGTCAGCGCGGCCGCACGGCCGATCGCTCAACGGGTCCGATAGCCCGTCCAGCCCCCGAGCCGCAGCATCGCTGCCTTCGCAGCCAGCGCCTGCCGCCCTGTCAGTGGAGGCGCGAGATCGGCCTCGGGGGTCGCTGCCGAAGCGGGCAGGAGTGGTGCGGATCCCCAGTCCGGGAACACGACCCCATGCTGGCCGGTATTGACCATGTGCTCGCCGCCGCCGTTGCTGCGCATGACGTACAGCTCCACGCAGCACAGGTCTCGATGTGTGCGGTCGCTCGCGAACGCGATCCTGTCGCCGCGGGACGAGGGTGCCGGAAACAGGTCATTGTTCGGCCACCGGGGGGTGGTGAGGAGGCGCAGCCGGGAGCCGTCGGGACGTACCCGGTAAACGCTGTCACCGAGGTGTGCGGCGTTGTTCACGATCAGCAGGTGTCTGCCATCGGGTGTCCATCGTGGCTGCCCCCCTTCGAGCCGCACCGGCGTGATCGAGTGTGCGCGCGCCCCGTCGGAGCGCATCACCCAGACCTGCGCCAGCACGCCGCCGGTGTCGAACCGAGTGAAGGCAATTAAGCGACCGTTCGGTGACACGGCGGGGAAGAAGTCCTCGCCCTCACGGATGCGCTCGCGATAGTGGGTGAGGGGGCGCCGCCCGGTGCCGTCGGCCCTGATCGAGTAGATGGCGCAGCCGCCGGGAGGGTCCGGTCGACAGCGGGTGTAGAGGATCCGTCGGCCGTTGTTGGAGAAGGTGGGAGTGAAGTTGTCGTATCCGTGTCCGTCGAGCGCGACACGGCGCAGATGGGCGCCGGAGGCGCTCATGACGTAGAGGCGGAAGCTACCCCGGAGGTTCGCAGCGAAGACGATCCGCCTGCCTTCCGGACCCCACTGAGGCTGAGTCGCGAACTGGCCGGGGTTCAGGTGCGTGACCTGCACGAGGGCGGACCCGTCGGGGTTGACCGTGTAGACCTGCCCGGTCTGGAAGTCGCTGAACACTATGCGGCCATCGCTCGCGGCCGCTCCGACGCTCCTCGCCGACGGGGTATCGCCGTCCGTGCTGGCGTCGGCACCCGGCGGCGCCGCCGCCAGGCCCAAGGACAGCGTCAGGCATCCGGCAACCCCGAGCCTTGCGACGACCTGTGGCAGTCTCATTTCATCTCCTGGTGCGCTTCGCGGCGGTGGTGTGCGGTCCGGTGCCAGGCACGGCTACCGGGCCAAACCCCAGTCCGACAAGGCCACGTGCGGATGATCGGACACGATGCGCCGCAGGTGCGAACCGTCGGCCCGCATCGTGTAGAGGTCGTTGAAGTCACCCCGGCGCAGCTTGCTGCTGATCAGCACGATCCGTCGCCCGTCGGGCGAGTAGCTGGCAAAGCCACCCTGATCTGTGCCTCTGAAATGCGTCAGCTGCCGCACGTGCGACCCGTCGGCTCGCATCACGAAGACGTCGCTGCGCGGCCTGCAACAGTTGCTGGTGAACAGCAGGCGTCCACCACCCGGCGACCACCGGGGCCAGAAGGCCTCGGGGGCAGGCCCTGTCAACCGGTGCAGCCCACTCCCATCGGGATGCACGAGCCAGATCGCCGAGTGGAAACCTGCCCGGTCACTCTCGAACGCGATCCATTTCCCGTTCGGCGCGTAGTCCGGGTTCTGGTTGAGTCGGTGGCCGCCCACGACCGTCCTGCGCCCGGAACCATCCGGGCGCATCACGACGATGTGGCACCAGGCCGGGAAACCTAGTCGCGCATTGCACTCGGTGGCGACCAGATGTGTGCCGTTCGGTGACCATTGCGGGGTGAAGTAGTCGAACCCGGGCCGACCGGCGATCTGGTGCTGGCCGCTCCCATCCGCCGTCATGCTCCACACCGCGAAGTTGCCCGGCGCGTTGCTCACGTAGGCGATCCTGCGGCCGTCCGGGGACCAGGCCGGGTCGCCGGCATCCTTTCTCGGTGGCACGTGGGTGAGCTGTCGGACACGCGTTCCGTCCGGGTTCACGGTGTACACCTGCCCGTGGGCCCGGAGGTCCGGATCGACCAGGATGAAGCCGGTCGAGAACGCGATCCGACCGTTCTGCGCACCAGGCGCCACGGAAGCAGCGCGATGGAGAGCCGCATCTCGCACCACAGAGGTGTCCCCAGCCGGCCGAGCAGCGGCGCCAGTCGACAGGGGGATGATGAGCGCACATGCGGCCATTGCCGACGCCACTGTGAGAGCCGAATGAGATCGCGTGAACATGAGGCGACTCCGTTCGCTGCGGCTTGACACGCACACTAAGGTGCGGCGGCGACCGCCGCAACGGCTCGTTGCCCGGTGTGCTCCGGCAGCATCAGCAGGGATTGCCTCCCAGGTCCCGGTGGAAGTCCTCGGCCAGCGTGATCGGCTGGAAGCCGACATCGGGGTAGGTCACGAACAGCACATCCTGGCCGTACTCCGTCTTGGAACTCCCGCCGAAGGTATTCGTCGTGCCGGGCACGTGTGTTCCGCCCTGTTGGAACCAGCATCTGCCGTCGGCTTTGGCGAGGGTGTAGATCGGGTAGAACTCCGCGCCGGGGGGTGGGTTGACGCAGTGCGCGCCGGTCGTCCGATCGCATTCCGGTGCGGGGTTGCCGGGTTCGCCGCGCTCGATGCGAGGAAGGTCCGTTTCGAACGCCACCTGCTCGAGGGGGCGGCCCTTCGTGGTCGGAACCGTGAACCGCATCGGCGTCCCGTGCAGTCTGCGGTCCTGTTCAGGATCCGGAAGTGTCCCCGGCCAGTCGAGCTGATACGACGGCCCATCGAAGTCGCCGTCGTCCAGAAAACAACCGATGATCGGGATCAACGCGTCGAACTGTGATCCGTCCAGGCAGAACTGGTCATCGACGTCGAGGTCCGTATCGCCGGCACCAGGGTCGGTGCAGACGCCGTTCGCGTCGATGGCGTCGCAGTACTCGAAGTGCCCGATCTCGTCGGACACGCCGACGTTCGTCGTATGCGCTCCCCAGGTGGTGCCGCGCGGGACGGCGGAGGAGTACATGGGGTGGAAGGCGTATGGCTCCACGTGACACTTCTGGGCGTTGGGCTGGAACAGGACGTGCCCGAAGCCGTTGGCGATGCTGGCCGTCATCGAGCCATGCTCTCCGGTGGTGAGATCCTTGATGCCGACCTTGTAGCCGGCGGGCGTGTCCTGCATGTTGAGGCGCAGGGTGTCACCGGGATTCATCAGTAGGTCCTTGTTCAGGTCCGGTTTGAGCCCTGTCAGGTTGGGGTCGTCCGACAGCGCCAGCGGGTTCGCCGGCGCCTGGGACTTGCCGCTCTTGGTGATGTATGCCCAGTTGATCGGCTCCTCGCCGACCAGGAAGTGGTTGTTGAGACAGTCCGCGTTCTGCAGGACGCCGGTGTTGTCCTGGTCGGACAGGCTGTCGATCGTCAGATTGGCGCACCACTTGGTGGCGCTGCAGCCGAACCCGGCGAACTGCGGCACCCAGCCCGGTGTGTAGAACTGCAGCTCCATGAACGCGTTCCCTGGTGACTTGCCGATGTAGTTGGGCGAGTCCGGGTCGGAGCTGCGGAAGCGGGCGTTCGCGTCGCTGTTCGGCGTGCAGGTCTCGCGATAGTTGGGCGAGGACTCGGTGTCACACATGGTGATGCTGAACCAGAACGTCGCGCGGCGCTGGAAGTCCCAGGTTCCTCCGGTGCCTTGCTGGTTCGGCTTGACAGTCGAGTCCTTCGGCAGCGTGACGTAGTACGTCAGGTGGCGGCCACCGGTGCCCGGACGGTTCGAGATGAACTGCACCGTCGGCTCGTCGTGTCCCGTGTACTCGCCGTTCGCGCCGATCGAGGTGTACTTGTCCAGGCACATGAACGGCCGCTCCTGGCACAGGCTCTCCGAGTAGTCCTCGCCGGATGAGCTGCCGCCCTGCGCGATTCCGGCCGAGGGCGAAAGGCCCAGCGCCAGCATCGGAACGCATGCCGTCAGCAGGATGAAGAGTCGTCGCATCGTGCCCTCCCGGGTCAGCAACTCGGCCGACCAGCCGTTTTCAGTTGGGGGGTCCGGCAGGAGCAGGCTCATCCCGGACAACCAGCTGTCTGGCCGTCATGAACCGGCTCGGACTCTACTCAGCGGTCCAGTCGCTGTCGATGGGTCCACTCGAGCCGGAACATTCGGCGCAGTGTGATGGCTGTCACGGTCTCACTTCGGAACATTTACTGTCGGACAGTGCAGGATCTGTCACTCTGAGTACAACACCGCCCCAGGGAGGGATCCTGTACCTGCTGAGAAGAGCGAAGCTGGCGACGGGCCGGCGATCACACGCTGGCGAGACTATTCGTCGGACGAGTTGACCAAGAAGTGGCTGGCGGTCAGCTCCCTGTCAACCAGGTACTCGTCGTCCTCGGGGTAGAACTTCGCCACGTCGATCTCATCTCCGGCGAAGGCCCTGATGTCGTCGAGGTCGGACCACCAACTCAGCGTCACTATCTCGGTTCGGCCGTCGCCCAGGTCGCGCTTCAGCAGCTGAGCTCCGCTGTTGCCAGGAGTCTTCCGGTACTCGGCAATCCCGGTTCCTTCAATGTAGTCGGCGTATGCCTGGGCCTGGTGGGTCCGAACCCAGCCGCGCCACATCCGCACAATCACGACGCCTCCTTCGATGGTGGCTCTCCGCACGACACGCCAAGCGCTCGCGCGGTGGTCAATCATGACGTGGTTATCGTCAACGATGCCTTGGGGGGTGGATCAAAGCTTCAGGCGCTCACTGAACTCGAAGTCTCCGAGGGCATCGGCGGAGTCCCGTGCGTCAACCAAGGCGTCTTCGGCAGTCAACGTGGCTCCATAGGCTCGGGCGTCTTCCCATGGAGCTCCGTGGTCACGAGCTCCCGAGTACTCGGGACGAGGAGCACCCGGGCGCAGTGAGGTGTCTGGAGCACCGTGCCCGACGGCTAGGCTGCAGGTCGTGGAGTGCCGGAACTGCGGTGAACAGAACAAGGCGACAGCCAAGTTTTGCGCCGAGTGCGGTCGGCCGCTGGCGGTGACCTGTCCGACGTGCAGAGCGGATGTGCGACCCGATCAGCGCTACTGCGACACGTGTGGCACGGCATTGCAGGCGCAGCCTGCCGGAGTCTCCGTACCGCGGCCCGGGCAACGGGTCGCCGATGGCGAGCAGCCGGCCGGGACTCCTCAGCCCGTGGCGGAGCGCAGGGTGTGCTCGGTGCTGTTCTGCGATCTGGTGGGTTTCACTCCGTTGAGCGAGTCTCGAGATCCCGAGGAGGTCCGAGAGCTGCTGTCGGAGTACTTCGATGTCGCGCGGACCGTCATCGGCCGGTATGGCGGCGTGGTGGAGAAGTTCATCGGGGACGCGGTGATGGCGGTGTGGGGGACGCCGACGGCAACCGAAGGCGATGCCGAGAGGGCGGTGCGGGCCGCGCTGGATCTGGTGGACTCGGTCGCTGCCCTCGGTCGTGAGAGTGCGGAGGTCCAGTTGTCGGCGCGGGCTGGGCTGGTGACCGGTCCGGTGGCGGTGACGGTGGGGGCGACCGGTGAGGGGATGGTGGCCGGGGACGCGGTCAACACGGCCGCCCGGATCCAGGCGGTTGCCGAGCCCAATGCCGTGTGGGTCGACGAGGTCACCCGCCGGCTGGCTGAAGCCGGGGTTGGGTTCAGCTCGACCGGTGATCATGTGCTGAAGGGAAAGGCTGATCCGGTGCCCTTGTGGCGGGCCGACCGGGTGCTGTCCGGTGTCGGCGGGTCGCAGCGCATCGACGGGCTGGAGGCAGGTTTTGTCGGCCGGGGCACCGAGCTGCGGTTGGTGAAGGAGCTCTTCCACTCCTGCGCCGAGCGTCGGACGCCGCGCCTGGTGAGTGTGACGGGTGCGGCGGGCGTCGGGAAGTCGCGGCTGGGCTGGGAGTTCGAGAAGTACGTCGACGGGCTGGCGGGCACGGTGCGGTGGCATCGCGGGCGGTGCCTCTCGTACGGCGACGGCGTGGCGTTCTGGGCGCTCGCGGAGATGGTCCGCCAGCGACTGCAGATCGCCGAGGAGGACGCGTCCTCGGTCGCCGCCGACAAGCTGGCGGCTGGCCTGGAATCGTTGCTCACCGACGCGGATGAGCGACAGTACGTCGGGCCACGGCTCGCCCAGCTGCTCGGCGTGGAGTATGGCGAGCCCGGCCCGGAGCTGGGTCGAGACGAGCTGTTCGCCGGATGGCGGCTGTTCTTCGAACGGCTCGCGACCGCGGATCCCGTGGTCATGGTGCTCGAAGACCTGCAGTACGCCGACGTCGGGTTGCTCGACTTCCTCGAGCATTTGCTGGACTGGGCCCGCAACGTCCCTATCTTCGTACTCACCTTGGCCCGACCGGAGCTCGAGGCCCGGCGAGCCGGGTGGGGGAGCGGCCGGCGCAACACCACGACTCTGACGCTGGATCCGCTCGACCACGCAGCACTTGGTGAGTTGCTCGATGGCCTGGTGCCGGGCATGCCGTCCTCGGCGAAGGCGGCGATAGCCGCCCGTGCGGAGGGCATCCCTCTTTACGCCGTGGAGACGGTGCGGATGCTCGTCGATCGTGACGTGGTCCGGCCGATCGAAGGGGTCTATCGACTTGTCGGCGATGTCGGCGAGTTGAGCGTGCCCGCGACGTTGCAGTCGCTGCTGGCTGCTCGGCTCGACACCCTCGAGCCGGCCGCGCGACGGCTGATCGCCGACGCCGCGGTGCTCGGTGGCAGCTTTCCGGCCGAGGCGCTGGTCGCGGTGTCGGACCAGCCGGAGACGCAGGTACGCCAGTTGCTCGCCGAGCTGGTGCGCCGAGAGGTGCTCGGTGTCCGCGCCGACCCGCTCTCGCCGCAACGTGGACAGTACGGCTTCGTCCAGACGATGTTCCGCCAGGTCGCCTACGACACGCTCTCCAGGCGGGAACGCAAGGTCCGCCACCTGGCTGTCGCGGCCCACCTGCAGACCGTCTTCGCCGAAGGTGGCGAGGAGATTGCCGAGGTCATCGCCGCTCACCTGATCGACGCGCTGAAGGCCGTCCCCGACGATCCCGACGTCCTGAGCCTGCAAGGGGAGGCCGTCGGCATGCTGACCCGGGCCGGCGACCGCGCCGTGCGTACCGGCGCACCCGCCGCTGCCGTCGCCGCATACACCGCTGCCGCGGACCTCCTCCAGCAGCAGGCCTCAGCGGAGGCCGACGTCGGAGCCGCCGCCCTGCACGAACCGGCGGGCAAGGCGGCCAGCGATCTCGGCGACCAGGATGCCGCGGTTGCCCACTACCAGATCGCAGCGGACATGTACCGACGGCACAAGCGCATGCGCGAGGCCGCACGCGCCGAGGTCGGGCTCGGCGCGGCGTTGCGCAGGCAGGGTCGCCTGGAGGATGCCGGCAACACATTGCGGAATGCGTTGTCGGTGCTGGGGGCCGAACCGGACGCGGATACTGTCGCCGCCCTTGCTCAGACGGCGATACTCGAGGCCTTCATCGGGAATGGCCCAGGGGCGGACCAGCGGTCGGCTGCGGTCCTTGCTCAGGCTCAGGCGCTGGGCCTCCCCGACAGTGTCTTCGCTGAGTTGTTCCTCATCCGTGGCATCGCCCACGGGCTGGCCAGTCGCCCCGTACAGGCTGCGGCAAATCTTCGTGAGGCGATCCGCCGGGCGGAAGCGACGCAGAACAGCGGGGTTGCGGCTCGTGGTCTGCTCAACCTGGCCGACGTCCTGCTCAACATCGACCCCCAGGCGTCGGTGGAGGCGACTCGTGCAGCGTTGGTCCTCTCGCGCCGAATCGGTTCTCGGTACTCCATGGGCTTCGCCGTGGCCAACATGATTCAGGCCCTCATGCTGACCGGCGACTGGGATGGCGCCCGGCAGGATTACGCGACGGCCGTGGCTGACGATGGCCTGGGCGACGATCGTGCAGTCGCCCAGTCTGTGTCAGTACTGCAAGCCTTTTCCGGTGACAGCGCGAAACTGGCGGACACACTGAACCTGATCGAGCAGGGTGCTTCCGAAGATCCACAGGACCGTGGCATGTCGGCAACTGCCCTCGCCGCGGCCGGTGTGTTGGCAGGCGACCAGGCGGAGGCGCTCCGTCAGGCCCAGATCGCCCTCGACCACGGCATGTTTCTCAGCCCCGGCAGTGACGCCGTGCGCTGGTCCTGGCCGATCGCCGCCGACGCAGCGATCGCGTTGGGCGAGTGGGCCGAGGTCACCCGGCTGCTGGAATGGATCGAAGAGCAACCACCTGGGCACATCCCGGCGTTGCTGCGGGCTGGGAGACTTCTCGTGCTGGCGCGGCTGCCAACCGCCGTCGAGGCGGCGGAGCGGGGCGTTGATTTCGACGCCGCGGTGAAGGCGTTCCGTGAAGTCGGCTCGCCGTACCACGTCGCCGTTGCCCTGCTCGACCATGCGGATCACGTCCGCGCGACAGGTGATCCAGAGACGGCTCGAGGAATCGCTAGCGAGGCAACGGACATCGCCAGGCGGCTCGGCGCTCGCCCCCTGCTGGAGCGGGCGAGCCGGCTTTCCGACCGGGAAGGTAGCCGCCAGAGAGGCTGACCGTCAGCAGCATGTTCAGCGGCGGTAGGCCTGGCTCTGGATTGAACGAAGCGCACAGACTTAGCGCGACCTGCCACTTAGAGTATCTGGGTGACGGTGTGTGGGGCGTGCGGCTTTGCCAATGCTGAGCGCGTTCGCTTCTGCGGAGGGTGCGGGGCGAAGCTGCCTGACCCGGGGTTTGCCCTTGGCCAGGAGCGCAAGGTCGTCTCGGTGCTGTTCTGTGATCTGGTCGGTTTCACAGCATCCGCCGACGGCGCGGATCCCGAGGATGTTCAGGCGGCGCTGACTCCCTACCACGCCCGATCGAGGCAGGAGATCGAGCGGTTCGGTGGCACCGTCGAGAAGTTCATCGGCGACGCCGTGATGGCGGCGTTCGGGGCGCCCGTTGTGCACGAAGACGATCCCGAACGCGCTGTGCGGGCCGGGCTCCGTCTGCTCGACGCCGTCGACGAGCTCAATGAGCAGCATGGGGTCGAGCTGAGCGTGCGGGTCGGCGTTGCCACCGGCGAAGCCGTGGTGACCACGGGAGCCCAGGCTGAGCGCGGGGAGGGCATGCTGGCCGGCGACGTCGTCAACACCGCTGCCCGGCTGCAGACCTCCGCGGCGCCCGGCAGCGTGCTGGTGGGCGAGACGACCTGGCGCGCGACACGTGGCGTGATCGACTACAAGTCCCTGGATGCCGTGACGGTCAAGGGCAAGGCAGAGCCCATTCCCGTCTGGGAAGCGATCGGCGCGAAGTCTCGGGTCGGCGAGGCGCTCACCGCAACGCGTACGCCGATGGTGGGGCGGCGAGACGAGCTGGAGATGCTGCAGCGAGCGTTCACGCGCTGCGTTCGGGAGTCGTCGGTGCAGCTGGTGACGATCGTGGCCGAGCCGGGGGTGGGGAAGTCGCGGCTGGTCCAGGAGTTCTCCGAGTGGGTCGACAAACGAGACGAGCTGGTGACTTGGCGACAGGGACGATGCCTTCCGTACGGTGACGCGATCTCCTTCTGGGCGCTCGGTCAGGTGGTCAAGGCACATGCGGGAATACTGGACTCCGACTCCCGTGAGGTCGCCGGCACGAAGCTGGCCGAGAGCATCGCCGTCACCCTCGACTCCGAGGTTCACGACGGGCCGCGCGACCGGTCGCAGGCGGGGTGGGTCGCGGCGCGCCTCGGCCCGCTCGTGGGCTTGCAAGGGGGTGAGACGTCACGGGACGAGCTCTTCGCTGCCGCACGGCGGCTCCTGGAGGCGATCGCGACCACCGGGCCCTTCGTCATCATGCTCGAGGATCTGCACTGGGCCGACCAGGTGCTCCTGGACTTCGTCGACCACCTCCTGCAGTGGGTCTCGGGGGTGCCGCTGATGGTCGTCGGTACCGCTCGACCCGAGCTGTTCGACAAGGCACCGACGTGGGGCGGCGGGCACCGCAACGCCACCATGATCGGGCTGTCGCCGCTGACTGACGCCGAAACCGCGCAGCTCGTCACCGGCCTGCTCGGCACCGCCGTGTTGTCGGCAGACACGCACGCACTGGTCCTGAAGCGGGCCGGAGGCAACCCGCTCTATGCCGAGGAGTTCGTTCGCATGCTCGACGACCGCGGCAGGATCGCGGCTGCCGTCAACGGGCACGGCGAGGATCCGGCCGATGGGCCGTCGCTCGGTGACGCGTTTCCCGAGTCGGTGCAGGCGATCATCGCGGCGAGGCTGGACACGCTCGCGCCGGAGTCCAAGACCCTCCTGCTCGATGCCGCGGTAATCGGGCAGACGTTCTGGTCCGGCGCGGTGTCCGCGCTGTCGGGTCGCGACGAGTCCGACGTCCGCGGCGTGCTTCACGATCTGGTACGGCGCGACTACCTACGCCCGGCCCGGGTGTCGACACTGGCCGGGCAGTCTGAGCACAGCTTCGCCCACGCCTTGATCATGGAGGTCGCCTATGCGCAGATCCCTCGCGTGGAGCGTGCGGCCAAGCATGAGGCCGCTGCACGTTGGACAGCCGACCTGGCCGGTGACGAGCCCGGCGAGCAGGCCGCGGTCATCGCCCACCACTACGACCGGGCGCGTGTGCTGATGCTCGCGTCGGGGTCGGGTAAGCGCGGAGTGAGCCTTGACCAGCTGACCGACGAGGCTCGTCGCTGGCACACGCTCGCCGGTGAAGCTGCGACCGCACTCGACCCGGTGAGCGCCGAGAACCACTATCGTGCGGCACTCGAGATCACCGACGGGCACGACCTTCGATGGGCGCCTCTCGAGGTCAGCCTCGGGCACCTGTTACGGACGACGGGCCGGCGAGCAGAGGCCGTGCAAGTCTTTGCCGACGCCGCCGCGGCCTACCGCACCCACGGAGACCCGGTCGCGGGCCGCTCCGTAGACTTGGCCCGCGCGATGGCCCTGGCGAACATGGGTCGCGGTGCGGAGTGTGCCCGACTCATCGAGGAGACGATCGGAGATCTCGAGGCACTACCCGTCGGTCCAGTGCTCCTCGACGCCTACGCGCACCGGGCTCAAGATCACATGATCAATCAACGGAACAAGCAGGCGATCAGGTGGTCCGATCGGGTTCTCGACAGCCTGGGTGACTTCGAGGGGCAGGCCGATCTCCGGCGGGTGGAGATCCGCGCACTCGAGGCGCGCGGAGAGGCGCGGTGGGTGTCCGGCGACCCGGTTGGCGGCGAAGAAGACGTGCGGCGGGCCATGGCGTTGGCCACCGAGCAGAATCTGACCGACCTCGTGCTCATGCTCCACAACAACCTCGGCGTCAACATCAAGTGGTCTAGCGGCCCGGCCGCGTCGCTTCGCGTCTTCGAGGACGGTATCGAGTTCGCGAGAAGCCGAGGACGCGCGGGATATGCAGTGAGTCTTGAGGCCAATGTCGCCGAGGCGCTGCAGGCGCTCGGCCGTTGGGATGAGGCACTCGAATACTGTCGGGCGAGCCGCCGTCGGTCTCCAGCAGAGTCCGATCACCTGGTGCACTTGGGCGTCGTCGAGCTGGAGATCGCCGTCGCGCGAGGCGAGTGGGCGCAGGCCGAGGCTTTACACACCCGGCTGAGCCCCGCAGTCCAGGCGACCGGCGACCCCGCGTTGGCTGACACGCTCCTGGTCTTCGAGTTCAATTGTGCGATGGCACGCGGCGACCGGGCGCGAGCCGGGGTCCTCATCGACCAGATCGACGCCAGACTCGACCCTGACCTCGACGCCATGCTTGCGTTGGACCTACTGCGACGCGCTGAGGCACTGCTTCCGTACGGCCGCGTCGCCCCAGTTCAGCGCGCCCTCGCGGTTGCAGACGACACGGTCGCACTGCTTGAGTGCAACGCCATCGGGACGCGCGCTCTGCTGGCCGAAGCGGTCGGCAACGACCGTTCCGCCATGGAGCTGCACGCGCAGGCGGCGGATCTGTGGACCGCCTACGGAGACCCGTACCAGCGGGCGAAGGCGGTGCTCGGCATCGCGCGATCACGTCGCCGGCTCGGCGACCCGGCCGAGGCGCTGCTCATCGAGGCGAAAGATGTGTTCGAGCGCCTTAGGGCACGACCCCGGCTCGAAGAGACGATGCGTCTTCTTCAGGCAGCACCTCCTCGTTCCTGAGGCGGCTATGACCGATGCGGACGCTAATGCCCCATGGCGTGCATTATCGCTTGTAGGACTGGGCCCATCTCTTTGAGAACGGGATGCAAGGCGTGCAACACGTGAAACGCCTCCTGGACTCCCTCACGAACCTTCTCACTCGAGCCCTCATCCTTCGCCGCTTGCATCCTCTTCATCCAGTCGTCACCCATAGCGGCCACAACCTGCTCTGGCTTGATCTCAGGTTGCACGACCGTTGGATCATCGGGATGGCTTACTTGCGCGACCGGGGAGACGCTCACATGACTGATTGGAACGGGTGCGGCGGCTGGTTTCGGTTGTGGTGCTGGAGGATCCACGTGGGTGATTGGTGGCGCTGGCTCGACATGCCTTGCCGGTGGCGGGGGTGTGCCGTCCACATATCGGGTCTGCCTGATCTGCCCGAATTCCCCGACAACATAAACAAGACCCGGTTTGCCGAGGATCTCAGTGGCACGGTGTATCGCGTGTTCGAATCCTACGACCGTGTTCGAGCCAACGATCGACGTCCAGGATGAGCCAAGCGTCGCCCTGGTCCTGTTGAACGCGGATTGTCGGCGGGTTGGCCCTCAGCCCAGTGTTGTCTGATTCTGGGAGGTGGTAGCCATGCTCACGGAGTGTCTCGGCGACTATTTGATCCAACGTGTACGTCTTCGCCATGCCGGATGTTTACCTCACTTGACGCGCGCGGTCGAGGGGCTACGAATCCGACGACTGAGCTGTTTGCGTTGGCGTGCGGTCGCGACACGCACGCCTTGGCCGCCTTTCGGCGCGATGCTCACGGATTAGAGTGGCAGCCAGCATTCAAGTCTTGGCTAGCTCCTAGCTATACCCATCTCGATGTTTCATCGCACCGTCTGCTCGTCGTCGGGGACAGTCATCGCACCGGTCATGATCGCGACCGCATCCTGCATCGAGTGCGTCTTGGGCGTGACCGTTGCTGCTCGACCGCCCAGGCGCTGGATGTGGATCCGGTCGGCCGTCTCGAAGACGTTCGGCATGTTGTGGCTGATCAGGATCACCCCGAGCCCCTGGTCGCGCAGGTCGCGGACGAGGCGCAACACCTGGGCCGTCTCGCGTACGCCGAGCGCGGCGGTGGGCTCGTCGAGGATGGCGATCTTGCTGCCGAAGGCGCCGGTGCGGGCCACGGCGACGATCTGGCGCTGCCCACCGGACAGCGTCTCGACCGCCTGGTTGATGTTCTGCAGGGTCGAGATACCGAGGCTCTTGATGTGCTCGGACGCGTGGTCGCGCATCGCCTTCTTGTCCAGCATCCGCAGCACCGACCCCGCGAATCCCGGTCGCCGGATCTCTCGGGCGAGGTAGAGGTTGCTGGCGATGTCCAGGGCCGGCGCGACCGCGAGGGTCTGGTAGACGGTCTCGATGCCCGCCGCCCTCGCCTCCTGGGTCGACTTGAAGCTCACCTGCTTACCCTCGACCTTCAGGGTGCCGCGGTCGGGGATCATCGCGCCGGAGAGGCACTTGATCAGCGTCGACTTGCCGGCGCCGTTGTCACCGATCACGGCGAGCACCTCGCCGGCATAGAGTCGCAGATCGACGCCGCGCAGGCCGACAACCCGGCCGAAGAGCTTGACCATGCCCTCGGCCTCCAGGATGGGTTGCTGGCTTCCCGGTGTGGCCGACTGCGGTGTGGCCACCGTCTCGGTCATGCCTTCACACTCCTGATCCACTGGTCGACGGACACGGCGAGGATCACCAGGATGCCGGTGGCCAGCACCTGGTAGTTCGGGTCGACACCAGCCAGGGCGAGCCCACTGTTGAAGACCTGCACGATCAGCGCTCCGATCAGGCTGCCCACCACCAGCCCGCGGCCGCCGAAGAGGCTGGTGCCGCCGATGACGACGGCGGTGATGCTCTGCAGGTTGTAGTTGAGCCCGGCGTTGGGGTCCGCGCCGCCCACCCGGCCACAGACGATCCAGGCGGCGACTCCGACGGTGAAACCGGCGACCACGTACGCGCTGAGCAGGACACGGTCGGTGGAGATGCCGGCCAGCTGCGAGGCCTCACGGTCGTCGCCGGTGGCGTACAGATGTTGCCCCCAGGCCGTGTTGCGCAGCGCGAAGCCGACCACTACGTACAACAGCAGCATCAGCACCACGCCCCACGAGATGCTGACGCTGCCGATGCTGATCGTCTTGCCCGTCCACACCAGGAACGCATCCGGGTCGAGTGCGACCGTCTGCCCGGCGGCGTACAGCAACGAGAGGGCCGTGAAGATGGAGAACGTCCCCAGGGTCACGATGAACGGCGGCAGGTTCAGCCGGGTCACCAGCACGCCGTTGAGGACCCCGGTGAGGAGGCCCACCCCCACCCCGATCAGCAGCGCGATCGGACCCGGGACGCCGTGGTCGAAGTTCAGCTTCACCATCACCAGGGACGACAGCACCATCGCCATCCCGATCGAGAGGTCGATCCCGGCGGTGAGGATGATCAGCGTCTGGCCGACGGCGAGAGCCCCGACGACCGCCACCTGCTGCAACAGCAGGGAGAGCGACACCGCGGTCAGGAAGTTGTCCGCGACCACGCCGAAGACGATCAAGCCGATGATCAACACGATCAGCGGGCTCAGCGCGGGGTTGCCGTGCAGGATGTGCTGGATCCGTTGAGCAGGCGTGTGCCGCGTGGGCACCAGATCGTCCGCTGACGCGGGCGCCTCGACAGTCCCTGACGGTTCGTCGTTCACGGTGTGACCCTTCTCGTCGTCTAGAGCCCGAAATCCTCAGCTGACTGCCGCGCCCCAGCACGCCGCCTTGCCCTCGTCGACCGTCTGGCTGGTGATACCGGGCAGTGGCTTGGCGGTGACGAGCTTGGTGCCGGTATCGAGGAAGTCCTCACCGGGGGGCAACGACGGGGGCTGTCCTCCCTTGGCGATCTGGGAGATCGCGTCGACGCCGAGCTGGGCCATCTTCCCGGGGTACTGGGTGGCGTCCGCGGCGAAGATCCCCTTCTCGATGTCGCTCATCCCTTGGCAGCTGCCGTCGATGGTGACGACGAATGCCTTGTCCTCGCGGTTTCCGGCCTTCAGCGCGGCGTAGGCGCCCTCGCCGGCGGGTTCGTTGATCGTGTAGACGACGTTGATGTCGGGGTTGCGGGACAGGCACTGCTCCATCGCCGTGCGACCGCCGTCGACGGCCCCCTGTGTCGCCTGGTGGCAGGCGATCTGGTAGTCGCCGCCCTTGCCACCGGTGTACTTGCCGGACGTCGCCTCCTTGGCGTTCAGCGTCTTGCTCCCGGGGTCGATGCCCATGCCGGTGAGGAAACCGTGGTCGCGGTCGATGTCGACCGAGACGACCTGGTCGTCGTACAGGTCGAGCATCGCGATCACGGCCTTCTTCCCCGCGAGCCGTTCGGCCGCGTACTCACCGATCAGCTTGCCTGCCTCGAAGTTGTTGGTGGCGTAGGTGACGTCGGCCGTGTCCACCGGGTCCAGGGGTGTGTCGAGCGCGATCACATAGAGGCCGTAGTCCTTGGCGAGGCGCAGGGCGGCGTTCACGGCCGAGCCGTTGGAGGTGATCATGATGCCCTGGTCACCGCGCGCGATGGCGGTGTCGATCGCGTTGATCTGCGTCTGGGTGTCGCCGTCGGCGAGTCCGGTCGCCACGGACAGGTGTACTCCGGTCTTGTCCGCCTCGGCCTGCGCCGCCTGCTTCATGGCGATGAAGTAGGGGTTGGACTGGGTCTTCAGGATCAGCGAGACGCCGGTCTTCCCGTCGTTGCCGCCACAGCTCGCGACCAGGAGCATCGCCGATAGCGCGACCGCGACCGCTCGCGCTGCGGTGCGAGCCGTCCTGAGCTGGCTCGACCCCCGCATGCGACCTCCTCGATACCGTGGGTTCAGTTCTAGTGGCACCCGGTCACGGTCGCAACTCCAATGTGTCTCGTCTTGCGAGGCGTCCGGTCTGCCGAGCCGCCGCCGCGCAAGGGCCAGCCTGTGGGGCAGGAGTGTTCAGCCCCTCGCCAACGTATCCATGGACACCCACCTCGCCCGGCAATTGCCCAGCGCATCCCTCGCCCCGGCCTTTGCGTTCCAGCGGGCGGTCGTTCGCACTCCCGGCCTCATCAGCACCGGCCTCATCGGCCTCCTCCTCACTCTGGGTACTGCCACGACGCTTGCGACAGCCGGATCCTGGATGATCCTGGCAGCCGCGGCTGCACTCCTGATCATCAGTCGAGGCAATCGGCACGTCGATCGACCACACGCGTTGATCAGCCGGCGTGAGCTCCGTCAGGCACTCGAACGCCGGCCGCGTGGTGATGGATCTACCCAATACATGCCGGTTGCAGTCCGCTTCCACCGAAGGAGACCGATGCCGCCAACATGGTGTTTCACCCTGCCTCACACGCGCCGTGGGTGACGGCGGGCATAGTGGACTGTGAAGCATCGGTTTGGAGCAGTGGCCATATCCACGGGGAGGTTGCGTGTCGCTGAGCATCCACCGTTCGGAGCGTTCTGACGCGCTGATCGCCGGTCTCGCCGAGCTCCTGACCGCTGCGCCAGGTGATGCCTTCGATCCGGACGTGGTCGCTGTGCCGTCCAAGGGCGTGGAGCGCTGGATCTCCCAGTCGCTGTCGGCTGTCCTGGGTACCAGTGCCGACAGCCATGACGGTGTTCTGCGCGAACGTGATCTTCCCCTCGCCCGGCCGGCTGGTGAGCGACGCTGTCGCCGGGGGGTCGGGCTTCGGCGCGGATGACGACCCGTGGGCGGAGGGTCGGCTCGTGTGGCCGCTGCTTGATGTGATTGATGCGTCCGCGACCGAGGACTGGTGCCGCACGCTGGGTCGCCACCTCGGCCTCGCCGATGGCGGCGCCGACCGGGGGCGTCGGTTGGCGGTCGCACAGAAGCTCGCCGGCCTCTTCACGTCGTACGGCACGCAGCGCCCGATGATGCTTCTGGACTGGGTCGCCGACCGCGACACCGACGGTTCCGGCACGGCCCTGGAGCCCGACCACCGCTGGCAGGCCGAGCTGTGGCGCCGGCTGCGTAGGCGTATCGGCGTTGAGAGCGGGGCGGAGCGGATGGCGGCGGCCTGCGCCCGGCTCGTGGCCGAGCCGCGTGCGGTGGATCTGCCGGAGCGGTTCTCGATCTTCGGTGCTACCCGGCTGACCACCGAACAGCTGCAGGTCATCGACGCGCTCGCCGCCCACCGAGACATCCACCTGTGGCTGCCGCACCCCTCGCATCGCCTGTGGCGGCGAATCGCCGACGCCGCCACCACGAGTCAGCGTGAGCCCCTCGACGGCTTGCCCGAACGAGGCAGCACCGGGGCGCTCACCCGGCGCGTCGACGCGACCGCGGACCTCGCGCTCCATCCGCTGTTGCGGTCACTCGCCCGCGACGTCCGCGAGCTGCAGCTGCGCATGCAGGCCTACCTGAGCCCGGCCGTCTGACGGTCATGACGCGGTTGAGCCGGCCGCCGAATCCCTGCTGCAGACGCTGCAACGCGACATCCACGACGACGACGCTCCCGTCCGCTCGACATGCGCTCGCCGACGACGACACGTCCGTGCAGGTGCATGCCTGTCACGGCCGCCAGCGCCAGGTGGAGGTCCTGCGTGAGGTCCTGCTCGGCTTGCTGGCCGACGATCCAACGCTGGAGCTGCGCGACGTCATCGTGATGTGCCCCGACATCGAGTCGTACGCACCGCTCGTCAGCGCCGCGTTCGGCCTGTCCGCCGACGACCTCGGCGGGGCCTTCAGCACCGCCCACCCCGGCCACAAGCTGACGGTCCGGCTCGCTGACCGGTCCCTGCGTCAGACCAACCCGATCCTCAACGTCGTCGCTCGGCTGCTCGACCTCGCCGACGCCCGCATCACCGTGTCGCAGGTGCTCGACCTCGCCGCCATGCCGCCGGTACGCCGCCGCTTCGGGTTCGATGAGGACGGGCTGGACCGGATCGGAGAATGGGCGCGGGAGTCCGGCGTGCGGTGGGGTCTCGACGCGGCTGCACGTGCACCGTTCGGACTGGGCAAGGTCGCTCAGAACACCTGGCAGGCCGGGCTCGATCGGGTCCTCGTCGGTGTCGCGATGGACGAGGACCACTCGCGGACGTTCAACGACGCCCTTCCGCTGGACGGCGTGGACAGCACCGACATCGACCTCGCCGGTCGGCTCGCGGAGCTGGTCGACCGCTTGGACGCGACCGTTGCGGCCCTCAGGCCGGACCAGTCGCTGCAGGCGTGGGTACGGGCGCTCACCGACTCGATCGACAGCCTTGTCGATGTCTCTCCGCGGGACGCCTGGCAGTTGTCCCAGGCACGACGTCGGCTCAGTGATGCGATCTCGGTCGCCGACGAGCGGGCCACCGGCACCACGCTGGGACTGTCCGACGTACGCGCCCTCCTCGCCGACGAGCTGCGCGGTCGGCCGACCCGGGCCAACTTCCGGACCGGTCACCTGACGATGTGCACGATGGTGCCGATGCGCTCGGTGCCGCACCGGGTGGTGTGCCTGCTCGGCCTCGACGACGGCGTGTTCCCGCGGGGCGCCCACATCGACGGCGACGACATCCTGGCCCGCCGCCCCTGGGTGGGGGAGCGGGACGCGCGCTCGGAGGACCGGCAGCTGTTCCTGGACGCGATCCTGGCGGCGCGCGAACGACTCGTCATCGTCTACAGCGGGGCCGACGAACGCACCGGTGCCCGCCGGCCACCGGCCGTACCACTCGGCGAGCTGCTGGACGTGCTCGACCGGACCGCCCATGTCCCTCACGGGCTGGTCCGCGACCGCATCCTCATCCGACATCCACTACAGCCGTTCGACGCGCGAAACTTCGAGCCGGGAGCCTTGGACCAGGGCTCCACCACCCCGTTCAGCTTCGACACCGCGGCGTACGCCGGAAGCCGAGCGGTCTGCGCCGACCGGCCGCCGCGACCGCCGTTCCTGAGCAGCCCGCTGCCGGCAGCAGAGAACGACGGGACCGAGGAGACCGTCTCGCTCGACGCGCTCGCGCGCTTCCTGGAGCATCCGGTGAAGCAGTTCCTCCGCCAGCGCCTCGCTCTCACCGCCACCGAGGAGGGGCGCGAGGCGCTCGAGGCGATCTCGGTCCACCTGGAACCGCTCGAGAAATGGGCGGTCGGTGACCGGCTGCTCACGGCCGGCCTCAGCGGCGTCGGGAAGGACGCAGCTCTGCGAGCCGAGACGCTGCGAGGTGTGCTGCCACCGGGCGATCTGGGCACGGCTCTGGTCGAGCCCATCGTCGACGAGGTGACCGCCCTGCTCGACGCCAGTGTCCGGTTCCGGGTAGGCCGCCCGGAGCACCACGATGTCTCCATCGCCCTGTCCTCGGGCGTGACGCTGGTGGGCACCGTCGCGTCGGTGTACGGGGACCGGGTTGTCCGCGTCGTCTACTCGAAGCTCGCCGCGAAGCATAAGCTGCGTGCCTGGGTCCAGCTGCTGGCCCTGTGCGCCCAGTCACCCGACCACGACTGGGAGGCCGTCACAGTGGGTCGCGGCCAGCGTGGCGGTGTCGCGGCATCCCACCTGGCCGGGGTGAGCGCAGCCGACGCCGTCAGGCACCTCGACGACCTGGTCGAGGCCTACCGCGCCGGCATGGGCATCCCGCTGCCGCTGCCACCGAAGGCCGCCGCCGTGTACGCCGCGAAGAGACGCGCCGGGGTATCCGTGCTGGTCGCCCAGACCCAGGCTGGCAAGGAGTGGCGCCGCAGCGGCTCGGATCAGCGCGAGATGGGCGAGTTCGACGATGCCGACCACCTGCGGGTCTGGGGCGAGGTGCATCTGGACGCGCTGCTGGCGATCCCGCGGGACCCATCCGACACCCGGTGGCCGGACGAGCCGCACCTCTTCGGACAGCTGGCCCGCGCGGTGTGGACGCCGTTGCTCGACGCCGAGACGGTGGTCTAGTCGTGGCCCGTACTCCCGCCATGTTCGATCTGCGCGGCGAACTGCCGACCGGTACGACGGTGCTCGAGGCGAGCGCCGGCACCGGCAAGACCTACACGATCGCCGGTCTGGCCGCGCGGTACCTGGCCGAGGGTGTGGCCGGCATCGACGAGATGATGATGGTCACCTTCGGCCGAGCGGCGACCGCGGAGCTCCGCGAGGTCGTCCGCGAGCGGCTCGTCAGCTCAGCCGCCGGACTCGCCGACCCGGACGCAGCACGAACCTCATCAGACGACCTGCTCCAGCAGCTCGCGCACGGCACGGACGCCGAGGTCGCTGCCCGGCACCACCGGCTGGCGACAGCGGTGGCGAACTTCGACGCCGCGACGATCGCCACCACCCACGGTTTCTGCCACCAGATGCTGGCCGGCCTGGGCATCGCGGCTGACGTCGACCAGGACGCGACGTTCAGTGAGGCAACCGGCGATCTGGTCACGGACGTGGTGTCAGACCTGTACGTGGCCGATTACGGGACGCCGCCCAGCGAGGCACCCTTGGTGTCCTTCCAGCTGGCCGGGACGGTCGGCGAAGCCGCCGTTGCCGACCGTGCCGCTCGGTTGGAGCCGAAGGGTGCTGCCGCAGACACGCAGCCCGGCATCCGGGTCGCGTTCGCCGAGCGGGTCCGTGCCGAGGTAGCCCGACGCAAGGGATCGATGCGGCTGATGGACTACGACGATCTACTGATGCACCTGCGCGACGCGCTGACCGATCCCGACACCGGCGACGACGCATGCGCGCGGATCCGTACCCGGTACCGGATCGTGCTTGTCGACGAGTTCCAGGACACCGATCCGGTGCAGTGGGAGATACTCCAGCGTACGTTCCACGGACATCGCACGCTCGTGCTCATCGGCGACCCGAAGCAGGCGATCTACGCCTTCCGCGGCGCCGATGTGGTGACGTATCTGCTGGCCACCGAGAGCGCCGAGGCGGAGTCGACGCTTGGCACGAACTGGCGCAGTGACAAGGCCCTGGTCGACGCGCTCGGCCACCTGATGGGCGACGTCGCGCTGGGCGACCCGAGGATCCTGGTCCACCAGGTCGACGCGGCGCAGCCGGACCGGACCCTGCTCGACGCCCCCAACGACGCCCCTTTCCGGATCCGGGTGGCGCCCCGCAGCGCATTCGGTGAAGCCACCAACGGAACGGCGACGGTCGGCGTGGTGCGGCCGTTCGTCGCGAACGACGTCGCGGCCGACATCGTCAGGCTGCTGTCGTCGAACGCGCAGGTCGCCGAGGAGGACGGCTGGCGGCCGGTCCAGCCGGCCGACATCGCCGTTCTGGTGCAGCGCAACGAGGACGGGCGCACGATTCGCGATGCCGTCGCGGCGCTCGACGTACCGGTGGTCCTGCTCGCGACCCGCAGCGTCTTCCTGTCCGGTGCGGCTCTGGACTGGCTCACCCTGCTCAGCGCCCTGGAGCAGCCGCACCGACCCGGGCTGACCCGCAGCGCCGCGCTGACCGACTTCCTGGGGTGGACCGCCGAGCAGCTGGCGACCACCGACGAGGAGGAGCTCGACGAGCTCAGCGCCCGGCTGCGCGGCTGGGCCGAGGTGCTGGCCGACCGCGGCGTCGCCGCGCTGCTGGAGATGGCCGTCGCGACCAGTGGGCTGGTCGAACGGGTGCTGGCGCGCGACGACGGCGAACGGGACCTCACCGACCTACGGCACATCGGTCAGGCTCTGCACGAAGCTGCCACCGCGGAGAACGGAGGGGTGGCGTTCCTGGTGGAGTGGCTGCAGCACCGGAGGGTCGAGGCGAAGACGGACGTGGAGGAGGAACGGAGCCGGCGGCTGGACTCCGACGCCACCGCGGTGCAGATCCTCACCGTGCACCGCAGCAAGGGTTTGCAGTACCCGGTGGTGTACGTGCCCTTCCTGTGGAACCGGTATGTGCCCCGCGATTTTCAGACTCTGCGGCTGCACGACGGCGCCGGCGCGCGGCTTCTCGACGTCGGCGGCTCAGCCGGCCCGGGTTACGCCGCTCGCCGGACGGTCTACCTCGAGGAGGATGCGGGGGAGTCCCTGCGGGCGGCGTACGTCTCCCTGACCCGGGCGCGGTCGCAAGTGGTCACCTACTGGGCGCCGACGAGTAACACGCCTGCGTCCCCGCTGCACCGGCTGCTGTTCGGGACGCGTTCGGCGGACGGCGTACTCGCTGACACAGCGCCGGTGCCGGTCGAGGACAAGGTTCGGCAGCAGCTGAAGGCCTTGTCCGACCGGGCGGCGGGCACGATCGGCGTCGAGCAGATCCCTCCGGAGCCGAGTGCCGCGCCCCTCGTGCACGCCATTGCGTCGTCGAGCGCGCTCTCGGTGCGGGCGTTCGACCGCATTCTCGACCGCGCCTGGGCGCGGACGTCGTACAGCGGTATCACCGCCGGTCTGCACGAGCTGACGGACTCGGGCCACCCGCTCAGCGAGCCGGAGGCGCCGGGCACCGTCGACGAGCCGGGCAGCGTGCTCGCCGACGGGGGCGGCGGAGCAGCCGACAGCGGGGGCGACGAGACGGCGGCGCCCGTGTCACCGATGGCCGACCTGCCCGCTGGAGCGGCGTTCGGCACCCTCGTGCACGGCGTGCTGGAGGAGGTGGACTTCACCGCACCCGATCTGCGCGCGCACCTCATCCGGGCGTGCGCGGCGGCGGGGTCCGAGCGCTTCCTGTCCCGCCCGGCGGCCGAGCTCGCCGACGCCCTGCTGCCGTCGCTGGTCACCCCGCTCGGACCGTTGGCAGACGGGCAGCGGTTGCGTGACGTGCGTGCGCGGGACCGGTTGAACGAGCTCGACTTCGAGCTGCCACTGTCCGGCGGCGATGTGCCTCGGGGTCACACCACGGTCGCGCAGATCGCGGCGCTGCTGCGTCGGCACCTGCCCGCCGGCGACCCGCTGACGGCGTACCCCGAGGAGCTGGACATCCCCTACCTGGCGTCGCGACGGCTGCGCGGGTTCCTGGCCGGCAGCATCGACGCGGTGCTGCGGATCCGGACCGGCGACGGGACGCCGCGGTACTTGGTCGTCGACTACAAGACGAACTGGCTCGGCACCCCCGACGAGCCGCTCACCGCCTGGCACTACCGGCCCGAGGCGATGGCCCGGGCGATGCGGGCGGCGCACTACCCGCTGCAGGCGCTGCTGTACTCGGTGGCGCTGCACCGCTTCCTGAGGTGGCGGCAGCCGGACTATGTGCCCGACGTGCATCTCGGCGGCGTGCTCTATCTCTTCCTGCGCGGCATGTGCGGCCCCGACACGCCGGTCATCGACGGCATGCCGACCGGCGTGTTCTCGTGGGCACCGCCGACCGCGCTGGTTGCGGACCTGTCGGACCTGCTGCACCGAGGTGGGTCGTGACGCTCGATCAGCTCGACCCCGACGATGTCCAGCTGGCGCTTCGCGCGGAAGGGCTGCTCGCCGCGTTCAACCGAGCCGGCGTGCTCGGCGCCGCCGACGTGCACGTCGCACAGCGGCTGCGGCGGGTGGGCAGGGAGGCCGACGAGTCCGTGCTGCTGGCGGTAGCCCTCGTCGTGCGCGCGGTCCGGCAGGGGTCGGTGTGCCTTGAACTCGCGAAGGCGGCCGAGTCCACCGCGGTCGACGGCGCGGACCCCGCAGACATCGCGGCGTTGCCCTGGCCCGAGCCGACGGCCTGGATCAGCGCCGTCGAGTCGAGCCCCCTGGTGGAGGTGGGGGAGGACGGGCCTGCCAGCCGGCCGCTGCGGATGGTCCGTGGGCTGCTGTACCTGGACCGCTACTGGCGGCAGGAGCGGCTGATCGCGCGGTACGTCGACGCAGCCCACGGGCGGCCGGTCGCAGCACCGGAACCGGCGGCGCTGACCCGGGCGCTGGCGAGACTGTTTCCGGAGGAGCCGCCGGACCGGCAGCGTCTCGCTGCCGTCGTCGCCGCGCACCGGCGGTTCAGCATCGTCGCCGGTGGGCCGGGTACGGGCAAGACGACCACGGTGGCGAAGCTGCTGGCGCTGCTGCAGGACCAGGTCGGCGGCGGGGTGCGGATCGCGTTGGCCGCGCCGACCGGCAAGGCCGCGGCCAGGTTGCAACAGGCCGCGAACGAGGCCGCCGAAGCGCTGCAGCCGGAGGACCAGGCGCGGTTGGGGACGCTCAAAGCCTCGACCCTGCATCGGTTGCTCGGCTTCAAGCCCGGCTCGCGTGGTCGGTTCTGGCATGATCTGGACAACCATCTCGCGTACGACGTCGTGGTGGTCGACGAGGCGTCGATGGTGTCGCTGACCTTGATGTCCCGGCTGGTCGAGGCGTTGCGGCCCGACTGCCGGCTGGTGCTGGTGGGGGACCCGGATCAGCTCGCGTCGGTGGAGGTGGGCGCGGTGCTCGGTGACCTGGTCCAGCGGCCGGCACCGCCGGGTGTCCAACCCACCGTCGGGCTCGAACCCTACGTCGCGGGGGATCTGGCCGACCTGGACGCCGAGGAGCGCGAGGTCGCGCTGACGCGAGGCGTCGTTCGGCTGTCGCACGTGTACCGCTTTCCCGAGGAGATACAGGCCCTCGCCGATGGCATCCGCCGCGGTGACACCGGTGCCGTCATGGGTGTGCTGGCGGAGGGGCACGCATCCATCGAGTTCATCGAGTCAGACGTCGCCGTCACGACGTCAACGCTGGACGGGTTGCGCGCCGACGTCGTGGCCGCCGGCGTGGATCTGTCCTCGGCCGCGCGCGACGGGAATGCCGAGCAGGCGTTGGTGTCGCTCGACCAGCATCGGCTGATCTGTGCTCACCGGGAGGGCCCGTACGGTGTTGCCCGCTGGAGCCGCCAGGTCGAGGAGTGGCTCGGCGAGGTGATCGACGGCTACGGCCGCGACGGATACTGGTACGTCGGCCGGCCGCTGATCGTCACGACGAACGACCACCAGTTGCGGCTGTACAACGGGGACACCGGAGTCGTCATCTCGCACGAAGACCGCCCCCGGGCCGCCTTCCGGCGCGAAGGTGTCGTGGCACTGCTCGCCACCAGCAGGCTGTCCGACGTGCAGACCATGCACGCGCTTTCGGTGCACCGCAGCCAGGGAAGCCAGTTCAGGAAGGTCACTGTGATCCTGCCCTCGGTCGAGTCGCGGCTGCTCACCCGCGAGCTGCTCTACACCGCGGTCACCCGGGCGGAGCGACAGGTTCGCATCATCGGGACGCGCGAGGCGCTGGTGGCGGCGGTCCGCCGGCCGATCACCCGCGCGAGCGGGTTGGGGATGGTAGGCGTCACCTCATAACTGACGCTCGGAAGCCTGAGCGCTAACGGCTCATGCGTCGCCGGGACGGAGCAGTCCTGACTCGTAGGCGTAGACGACGGCTTGCACGCGGTCCCTCAGCTGGAGCTTCATCAGGATTCGCGCGACGTGGGTCTTGACCGTCGTCTCGCTGATCGCGAGGGCGTTGGTGATCTCGGCGTTGGACTGCCCACGAGCCATCAGCAGCAGCACCTCCCGCTCGCGAACCGTGAGAAGGTCGAGCTCCTGGGGCTCCGGTCCCACACCGTCGGGAGGCCGACGCACATACTGCTCGATGAGACGACGGGTGACCGATGGCGACAGCAGCGCGTCGCCAGCTGCCACAGCGCGAATGCCGTCGGCGAGCTGTTCTGGGGGGACGTCCTTGAGGAGGAACCCGTTGGCACCGGCCTGGAACGCCTGATAGACGTACTGGTCCATGTCGAAGGTCGTGAGCATGAGGACCTTCGTGCCCTGCCACTCGTCGCGTATCCACCGAGTCGCTTGGATGCCGTCCAGGACCGGCATCCGGACATCCATGAGCACGACGTCGGGGTGGAGTCGTCGGGTCTCGGCGATGGCCTCTCGGCCGTCCGCTGCCTCGCCGGTCACGGAGATGTCATCCTCGACCTCGAGGATCATGCGGAACCCGGCGCGCACGAGCGCCTGGTCGTCCGCGATAAGGACGCTGACGCTCATGACACCGGAAGGAGGGCTAGCACCCGGTAGCCACCAGTTGGACGGGGGCCGGCATCGAGCTGGCCGTGGTAGGCGCCCACGCGTTCTCGCATTCCGGCTATGCCATGACCGGCTTGGTCGGTGCCGTGAGCGGTGCCGCCGCGGCCGTTGTCGGTGACCTCGACCTCGACGCTGTCACCGCCGTACCGGACGTGCACCTGGGCCTGGTCGGCACCGGCGTGACGTAACGCGTTCGTCAGACTCTCCTGGATCACCCGGTAGGCCGCGAGGTCGACACCTACCGGAAGCCGCACCGGTGTCCCCTCGACTGTGAGATCCACCGGAAGACCGCTGCTGCGCGCATGGTCCAGGAGTCTCGGCAGCTGGCTGAGGCCGGGAGGTGGAGCAAGCACGAGGTCGTCGTTCGGATCCCGGAGCACGGTCACCACACGACGCATCTCGGTCAGCGCCTCCCGGCCCGTCTCCTCCACAGCCAGCAGCGCCTCCCGTTCCCTGGTCTGGGACTCGGTCAGGAGTCTGCGTACGGCCGCGGCCTGCACGGTCATCACGCTGACGCTGTGACCCACGACGTCGTGCATCTCGCGGGCGATCCGGGTTCGCTCTTGCAGGACGGCACGACGCTCGATCTCCTCGCGCTGGTGCTCCGCCTGAAGCGCCCGACGCTGTGCCGTCTCGGCCTCGACGATGCGCTGGCGGATCGCGTGTCCGGTCACCCAGAGCACCGTGAAAAGCAGCGGCGTGAAGACGAGTTCCCCGACATCGCCGTGCGGGTCGTTGAACGCCACGACGAAGGCCGACGCGACAACGAGAACCAGGCCAGACCAGGCTTGCCGTTCCTTCTCCAGGTTCCCCAGCAAGAGGGCAGCCACCATCCCGCACACGTACAGACCGAGCGGGAAAGCCACGATCCGCCCGTCCACGAAGGAGAACGTAGCCGCCAACAACCACACGAGCGCGGGGGCGCCGAAAGGGAAGCGACGCCGCATCAACAGCGGCACTGCGACGGCGAGGGCACCCGTCACCGACAACCACACCGGGCTCTGCGGGGCTCCTTCCGCGTCACCGGCAAGCGCGACCGCCAAGACCGACTCGACTGCTGACACCGCAATCAGTGCGTCTATCCCAAACCGGTCGACCAGCGACGCAAAGCGACCCATGGCGTCAACCTACGACACGTCCGGGGCGGTGAGCATCATCCTCCAGGACGACTCCTGGTCGTGCCCGAAGACGACGACAAATCATCACGCGTGCTGACGCGCGACACGGGGTGTCCCTCCTACCGTCGAAGCCCGATCACATCCTGGGCAGGAGAAGAGCCATGGCCGTGCGAGACCCTAGCCTCCCGACGTACCACGACACCGGCGCCGGCACGTCGCCTGCGCTTGTCACGATCCCGCAGTACCGGTTGTACTCGATCATCGCGATCTGGGCAGCCGCGGCCTTACCAATGGCCGTGCTGTCCTGGGTGGTCGCTCCGCTCATCGCCAGGGGCCTTGGCGGGCCGGCACCGCTGGCGTCGGCATTGCTCGCGTGCCTGACTGCCGGGCTCGTGTGGCAGTGCGCATTCGTCCTTCTCCTCGTGCGTCGAGAACAGGGCAGCCTCCGCTGGCGGGTTCTCGAGAGATGCGCTGTGGCTTCGCTCTCCGCGCAGTCCCCGCTCCGGGCGAGTTGGTGGGCGGGTGTGGTGGATGATCACGCCGTTCGTCGCGTTGTTCGCGGCCGAGCAGTTCGTCCCCGCCCTGCCCGTCCCCGCCGCTAGGGACTTCGCGGTCTTCCTCCAGTCGGGTACCGGCCAGGCCTTCTTCCACGGGTCCTGGGGATGGTTCGCGCTGGTGCTCGTCATGGGGCTGTTCAACACGGTCCTCGGTGAGGAGCTCTTCTTCCGGGGCTTCCTGCTCCCCCGGATGAACGGTGCCTTCGGACGCGCGGACTGGGTGGCGAACGGATTCCTGTTCGCGATGTACCACCTGCACGTGCCGTGGGTGATACCCACCGCCCTGATCGACACGTTCAGCCTCGCGCTGCCCGCGAAGCGGTACCGCAGCGCGTGGATGAGCATCGCGGTCCACAGCACGCAGACCGTCTTCATCTCCCTCGCGGTACTAACGCGTGGTGCGCTGATCGAGCCGGCCCGTCCGCGCGGTCAACAGGGGACCGGCCGCGCACGCCGGTCGCACTGGACCACCCCCATCGCGTCCACTGGCTCGGCAAGCTTGGTGAACTAGCGACTCTTGTGTTGGCTACAGAGCGTGACGACGTTCCACGCTTTGGCCGATCTGCCAGAACCAATGGATGCATTGCCGGAAGATGCGCTTCATCAGCATCCCGTAGGCACCTGCGCATGCATGCGAGAGGAAATCCCGATGAAATCCGGCAACCTGGCTCCTGTCGTGGCCGTGCTCTCGGCCCTGTCCCTTGCCAGCCCGGCGGCGGCTGTCGACCGACTCCACTGCACCGCAGGTCACCCTCAACCAAGGGTTGCTGTTCACGACCCACACGATCTTGGGTGACAACACGCTCAATCCGATGATCGGCCCGGTCAGCATCACGTTCACGGCCTCCGATGACACCGGCATCACCAGCCTGGACGCCATCGCCAACATCTTCGACCAGGACGTGAACAACGTCGGCACCTATGAGGTCAACGACAACCCGGCTGTCCGCGAGTTGACTCCGAGCATTGCCCTCAATGGTGAGGTGGATGCGCAGGTCTCGGCCTATGACGCGGCGGGCAACCTGGGGGCCGACTTCGCCACCTACCACCCGCACCTGCGACAGCAACAAGCCTTCCGGTTGACCGGGCGCTGGTACGGAGGACGCCGTGCCTCCTGGTCGGGAGGGACACTGATCCACAGCGCACAGCCGGGGGCAACCGCGACCTACACGTTCAACGGCCGCTCGGTTGCCCTGATCGGGGACTACGGCCCGGACCGAGGCGCCCTCGACGTGTCCTGGGGCTCGTCGCACCAGGCGGTCGACACCCAAGGATTCTTCTCACCTCGGGCAGTGATCTTCGCGCACCGGTTCAACAGCGCCGGGTCGCACACCATCACCGTGACCGTCACATCCACCACGCGGGTGGATCTGGATGCGCTGATCTTCCAGAACTGATCGGCAGGCACCGCCGGTCTGCCAAGCACCAACCCGGTGCATCCTTGACGATGCGAGTATAAGCACTACTGTAACTCCTCAAGTATCACTGAAGTCTCTGCGGAGGACCCACACGGCGTGAGTAGCCTGGATGAGGACACGCGGCGGACGCTCGGCAAGCTGTTACGGGAGCTCAGGCACCGGGAGGGTCTGACGCTGAGCCGGCTCAGCCAGCAGGTGGGTGTCAGCCAGTCCGCACTCAGCCAGTTCGAGTCCGGGCGCACCGAGCCCTCCCTCGGAACGTTGTGGAGTCTCGGGCGGGCACTGAACGCATCGCTGTTCGACTTCTTCGCGGCCGAGCCCGCACCGACGGTCAACATCACCCGGGCGAACGAGCGGACGGTGATGGTCCACAAGCGGGCCCGTTATGAAGCCGTCACCCGCAGCTCGCAGCGCAGGTTCGACCTGTTCTTCCTCTTCCTACAACCCGGCGATGGCCCCGTGCGCGAGTCGGTGTCACACGCAGGCGAGGAAAGCTGCGTCGTCCTCAGCGGGTGCATGGACGTCACCGTCGGGTCGCAGACCCACCGCCTCGAGACCGGCGACAGCATCTGGTTCATCAGTGGCCAGCCGCACACGTTCACGGTGGTGGGCGACGAGGAGTGCGTCAGCGTGTGGGCGGACACCCTGCCCGACCACGCCCCCTCGGTCGGCGACGCCGAGTCCCTGTTCTCCGGTCGCAGGAGCGCCGTCCGCGAGGGCCAGCCATGACCAGGGCCTCCGACGTGCCCGAAGACCTCCTCGCGGCCGTTCGCGGACTGCCGATCGAGCCGAGCTACATCCGGTTCGTGGTCGAAAACCTCACCGCCATCGGGTCGAGCCCGCTCGGCTTCCGGAACACCGGTACGCCGGAGGACCAAGATGTCGCAGCCTTCGTCAGTACGAAGCTTCGGGACATCGGCCGGTGTCGGCTCTCGACGTCTCGATCCAGGCGCAGATCATCAACCTCTTCGCCGAACTGCAGGAGACGTTCGGCCTGGCGTACGTGTTCATCGCGCACGATCTGTCCGTCGTGAGGCAGATCTCGGACCGTATCGCGGTCATGTACCTGGGCAAGATCGTCGAGGTCGGGGCAGCCGAGGCCGTCGCACACGCGCCGATGCATCCTTACACCGAGGCCCTACTCTCCTCCGTTCCCTCACCGGTGGTCTCCCGACGCGCCAACCGCGAACGGATCGTGTTGCAGGGCGACGTGCCGAGCCCGGTCTCCCCGCCGTCAGGCTGTCGGTTCCATCCGCGCTGCCGCTACTCGACGGACCTGTGCGTGGCCGAGGAACCCCTGCTGATCCAGCACGGTCCACCCGGCCGGACCGCCGCCTGCCACTACCCCCTGGTCGACACGTGAACGCTGCCGATTGGCGCTCTCGCGTGCTGGAGTACGTCGACGATCACACCGATGACATCGTGGAGACCTTGTGCGCTCTGGTGCGCATTCCGAGCGTCTCGGGTTCGGAGGCGGAGAACAGCATCCAGTCCGACCTCTGGGCTCGGTTCAGCGGTATCGGCCTCGACATCGACCACTGGCGGATCCCGCTCGCTGACACGCTCCGCGCTCCCGACTTTCCGGGTGTGGAGGTGGACCGCGATGAAGCCTGGGGGCTGGTGGCCACGCTCCCCGGACGGGGCGACGGTCGGTCGCTGATGTTCAACAGCCATGTCGACGTCGTGCCAGCTGGTGACCTCCGAGCATGGGGAGAGATTGCGCCGTTCGCCGGCAGCGCTGACGGCTCGTCCGTATACGGGCGCGGAGCGTGCGACATGAAAGGAGGCCTGGTGGCCGCGCTCTGGGCGGTGCGCACGCTCGCCATGCTCAAGGTGCCGCTACGCGGGGACGTGCTGCTGGCATGCGTGCAGGGTGAGGAGGACGGAGGGCTGGGAACCTACGCCATGCTGCAACGTGGGTGGCGCGCAGACTCCTGTGTGATCCCCGAGCCCACGTCCTTGGATCTCGCACCGGGCAGCTGTGGGTCACTGACGTTCCGCCTGCGCATACCGGGCCGCGCGACACATGCCGCTCGTCGGTCATCGGGTGTGAGCGCGGTCGAAAAGTTCTGGCCGGTCTTCCGTGCGCTTCGCCAGCTCGAGGCCGAACGAAACGCCGTCAAGCACCCGCTGATGTCCCGATGGGAGATCCCCGTCGCCATTGAGATCGGTGTGGTCCACTCGGGATCGTGGGCATCATCGGTACCTGACGAGCTCGTCGCCGACGGTCGATACGGCGTAGCGCTGGGTGAGAACGTCGACGATGCTCGCGCGGTCTTCGTCGAGGCGATCCGGCGTGCATGCCAGTCGGACGACTGGTTGCGACACCATCCTGCTGAAGTCGAATGGCGCGGCGGGGTCTTTGCGCCAGGGCTGACGGCTCTCGATAGTCAGGTCGTCGCCGACGTCCGTCGGGCACACACCTCGGTGTCGACGCATGCACAGCAGACCTGGGCGACGCCTTACGGGAGCGATCTGCGGCTGATGACGAACATCGGCGGGGTCCCGACGGTGCATTACGGTCCGGGGGACGCCGGGGTGGCGCACGGACCCCGTGAATTCGTTCCCATCGACGAGGTGATGACCGCGACCCGAGCACTGGCGCTGGCTGCCCTGTATCACTGTGGCAGCGGATGAGGATTCCGATCCCGAGGACGTCGTCACCGGTCAGCAGTCCCGTTCCTTTTCTGCACGGTCCGCCCGTTGTGTTCGACCGGCCGGTTGCACTGGGATGACCTCCGAGGCTTAGTCGCGACAACGCCACCAGCTTTCGGCGCGAGGCTCAGCCCCAGTCCTGAGCGGCGATGAGTTTCTGCGCGAGCGGTTCGAGAGCAGCGATCAGCTCGTCGAGCTCGGCTGTTTCGAGGACCTGGTACGGCACGACGGCGAGCTCGTCGGTCAGCGTCTCGACGCGGTTCTTGACCTGCCGGCCGGCGGGGGTGAACGTCGTCTCGTCCTTGACGAGTCCCCGAGCCTTCATCCCGTCGATCAGGTCGGTCAGCAGCGCGGAGGGGAGGTGGTGGATCCGGCCGAACGTCGGAGCCGGGATCCCCAGGTCGAGGGCGAGCAGGACGTGGGCCTCGAGGCCGCCGATGCCCTCAGCCATGAGGGCGGCGATGTGCCCGTCGCCTCGGTGCTCGCGCAGCAGTGAGGCGGCGTGGAAGAGGCGGGCCACCGGCTCCTCCGGGAGGGGGAGTGCCCGCAGCGCGGCGTACATGGGGCGGCCTTCGAGGGGGGCGCTGGTGGCTGCCTTGGTGAGCAGTTCGACGGCTCGGGTGAAGTCTGGCGTGTCGACGAGGTCGCCGAGGATCCGGCGCAGCGCGTTGACGCAGCCCTGCTGGCGGGCGGCGATCGCCGCCTCCGGTGTGGTCGTGCTCCAGACCTTCGGGATGTGGCGGGCCACCTCGCCCGGGGCGAAGTTGTAGAAGAGCGCGTGGACGACGTCCGGCGGGCACAGAGCTGCCGAGCGGGGCCGCCCGGCCGGCGAAGTAGGTGTCCCAGTAGTTGGTGAAGCCCAGGGCGAACATCGCCTCGTTGGGTTCGTCAGCCGAGTAGGGAATGACCCCGATCGGCTCGACGAGGTCGAACATCCTGCGAGCCAGCGTGGCGCTCAACGGTGGTGGCCTGTGTGCCGCTGGCGGCGACTGTTCCGGGAAGTCAGCAGATGTCAGGCCGTCGGAATGAGCCGGAGGCCACTGGACGAGCTCGATCCGGTAGCCGTCGGGATCAGTCAGCCAGGTCGTCCAGAAGTCCTCGGAGCCGCTCGGCGAGCTGGGCTCCTCCGCTTCGATGCCGAGCGCAGCGAGGCGAGCGACCGTATCGTGCAAGGCCTCGCACCTGGATGACGAGGTGGTTGAGACCCCCCGGGGTGACTGGTCCCCACACCGGGATCGTGGACGAGCTCGAGGCTGACGAACGGATCGCTCGGCAGCTTCAGCATCGTCAGACTGCCGAACTCGGTCTCGGGCACCGTACCGACGACGTCGTACCCGAGGTTCTGGTAGAACGCGAGCGAACGATCGAGGTCCGCTACGCGGAGCCCGACGTGCAGCGTCCTCATCCTTGCCCCTCCAGCGACTGCGTCGATGACTTCGCCACCGGGAACACGAGGTGGGTGACGCGATCACCTTGCACGCACGTGATCGGGTCGCCCAGAGGAGCATCGTCTGTCGCCAACTCCCCGAAGAAGGGGCGACCCTGGCCCATGACCACGGGCACCAGGTCAACGGCGACTTCGTCCAGCAGGCCGAGCTCGAGGCACTGCCGCGCAATGGTGCCGGCCGTCACCGCTACGGTGCGTTCGCCGGCGATCTCCTGTGCCTTCGCAACCGCAGCCGCCACGCCGTCGGTCACGAAGTGGAACGGAGCGTCCGGGTGAGCCTCGATCCAGTCTGTCGGGATCTGGTGGGACACCACCACCACAGGCACTCCGATCGTATGCATCCCGTCCCATCCGCCGGTGAAGTCAAACAGCGTGCGCCCGCACACCAACGCACCCAGCCCGTCAACCCACGTGCGCCAGTACTCGGCGCTGGACTGGCTCATGTGCAAGGTGATGCGGTCATCGACGGTGCGGACCTCGACCTCGCCGTTCTGCAACCAGTCGAAGAGCCGACCGATCGTGTTGTCGTGCTTGGCGATGTAGCCATCCAGCGACATCGACGCATTGGCGACGACCTTCCCCATGGTGTGCTCCTTCCGTCCGAGATCGGTTCCTTGTATCGACCGGTGAGGCGAACCGAAGTCATCGCATCGCCACGATTCTGATGATCGGTCAACGCCGGCAGCCAGCCCGAACGTGGGCGGTAACCCCGGGCGCCGGAAGAGGATCGACCCCTGGTTAGGTCTTCAGCTCCTCGGCGAGCATCACCAGGATGCCGCTGGGGCCGCGGACGTAGGTGAGCTTGTAGACGTCCCCGTAGGTCGCCACGCCGCGCAGCGGGTGGCAGCCGTGCCTCGCGGCGATCTCGAGGGCCTCGTCGATGTCGTCGACCGAGAAGGCGACGCGGTGCATGCCGATCTCGTTAGGCAGGGTGGGTTCCGTCTCGATCGCGTCGGGGTGGATGTACTCGAAGAGCTCGAGGCGACCGTTACCGTCTGGCGTCTGGAGCATGGCGATGTTGGCGTGGTTGCCGTCGAGGCCGACCGCGGTGTCGGTCCACTCTCCACTGACCGTGTCACGGCCGAGGACGGTCAGCCCGAGGTCGGTGAAGAAGGCGATCGTCGCTTCGAGGTCGCGGACGGCGATTCCGACGTTCTCTAGTTTGATGGGCATGGGTGGCACGTTATCGAGTCAAGCGCGATTCGCTCAGGTGACCTGGCGGGCGGTTCCGGTGCCGAGGCGCTTTACCGGCGCCTGGTGCCGTCACGCAGGATGGCGGCTAGTTTGAAAGACTTTGATGGTCGATGTCGAAGAGCCTGGTAGCCGTTCGACGTACGTGCGACAAGCAACTCCCCGACAACCAGTAGGAGTGATCAAGATGCCGCGTTTCATGGGATTCGTGCGGATGGAAGAGGGTGTCGGCACGCCGCCGCAGGCGCTGTTCGACGCGATGGACGCCTACATCGGCGAACGGGCCGCCAAGGGTGTGTTCCTCGACGGCGGCGGTCTGTACGGGACTGAGGACGCCGTGAACTTCGTGGTCCGCCAGGGCGAGGTCAGCCGGGTCGACGGACCGTACGCCGAGGCCAAGGAGGTCGTCGGCGGCTGGGCCATCATGCAGTACGACACCGTCGAGGAGGCCGTGGCCGATCAGCAGGAGTTCGCCGAGCTGCACGCGAAGTACTGGCCCGAGGTCACCGTGATCTCGACCCTGCGCCAGATCTCCGAAGGCCCGGAGGCCCCCGGCGACTGAACGGGACTCACTACGCTGGCATCGTGCCGGCAGAGACCATTGCGGATGACCCGACCGAGGCCATCCTCACCGCGTGGCGGGCCGAGTCGGCCCGCCTCGTCGGTGCTCTCACCCGGATGACCCGCGATGTGGAGCTCGCCGAGGACCTTGCGCAGGACGCACTCGTGGCCGCGCTCGAGCGGTGGCCAACAACCGGCGTACCGGAGAACCCGATCGCGTGGCTGATGACCATCGCGAAGCGGCGCGGCATCGACCACTTCCGGCGCGCCGACAGCCTTCGCCGCAAGATCGCGGAGCTCGAACACGCCCGCGGGGGAGAGGAGGAGGAGATGCCCGACCTCGACGGCCAGGTCGACTACATCGAGGACGACGTTCTGCGGCTCATCTTCTTGTCCTGCCACCCCTCCCTGACTGCCGAGTCCCGGGCCGCGCTGACGCTGCGCCTGGTTGGCGGACTCACCACCGCCGAGATCGCCCGCGGGTTCCTGGCCACCGAATCCTCCATGGGCCAGCGCATCTCGCGAGCCAAGAGCACCCTGTCCGCGGCTCACGCCGAGTTCGAGCTGCCCACCGGGCAGGAGCGGACCAGGCGTCTCGACGACGTGATGGCCGTGATCTACCTGATCTTCAACGAGGGCTACACAGCCACCGCTGGCGAGGACTGGATGCGCCCCGACCTGGCGACTGAGGCGATGCGGCTCGCGCGCATGCTGGTCGCCGTCGCTCCCGACGAGCCCGAGGTGCTCGGCCTGCAGGCGCTGCTGGAGATCCAGGGCTCGCGGATGGCCGCCCGGCTCGATGAGCACGGCGCGCCGGTCCTGCTGGAGGCGCAGGACCGGACGCGGTGGGACCAGTTGCTGATCCGGCGCGGGATGGCCGCCCTGCAGCGGGCCGAGCAGCTGGCCGCGCGCGGGAAGCCGGTCGGGAAGTACTTCTTGCAGGCCTCGATCGCCGCCCAGCACGCCCGCGCAGCCAGTGCCGAGGAGACGAGTTGGCGCCGGATCGCGACTCTGTACGACGTCCTGGCCGACGCCGCGCCGGGACCGGTCGTCGAGGTGAACCGGGCGGTGGCGCACGGGCGGGCGTTCGGCCCGGACGCGGGGCTTGCCGTGCTGGAGGAGCTGGACGCACGGGAGCTCGGCGACTCGCCGCTCGTGCCGAGTGTGCGCGGAGACCTGCTCGAACGGGCCGGGCAACACGCGCAGGCGAGCGAGGCGTTCACCGAGGCGGCCGCGCGCACCAGAAACGAGAGCGAGCGTGCAGTCCTGCACCGTCGGGCCGAACTGAACCTGACGCGCGTGCCGAAGTCGAGGTGATCCGCCCGAGGCGTCCTGGGGCTTCGGACAGCCAACGGGTCTACTCCACGTCGGTTACGCGTCGAGGTGTGATCTCCATCGCCGCTGGCTCCACGGCCCCGTCAGCTGGCCGAGATCACTCGCAGCCGGTGGTTGTTGCGATCGGCGATCCACAGGTTGCCGTGCGAGTCCAGCACGGTGGACGAAGGCCGTTGCCAGGTCGAGAACACCGGTGAGGTGCCGTCGCCCAGATAGCCGAACTGGCCGTTCCCGGCGATGGTGTCGATGGAACCGTCATGCACGATCCGGACGCGGTTGTTGTTCGACTCGCTGATGTACAGGTCGCCGCCGGCGCTCACCATCACGTACTGCGGTTTGTGCAGGCCGGCCTCCGTCGCCAGTCCGCCGTCACCGTCGGCCGTCGCGACGCCGGTTCCAGCCACCGTCGAGATGATGCCGTTCGTGTCGACCATCCGGACCCGCTCGTTGTCGTAGTCGGCGATGTACACGTTTCCGGTTGCGTCGACGTCCACGCTGTACGGAGCGTTCAGCCGGGCAGTGGTTGCGGCGATGTCGTCGCCGTTGTAGCCGGCCGTGCCGCTGCCGGCGAACGTCGAGATGATGCCCGCGGGGGTGACCTTGCGGACCTTGTTGTTACCGCGGTCGGCGATGTACATGGTGCCGTTGGGGGCCACGGCCATGTCGTACGGCGTTCGCAGTCGTGCGGCCGTCGCCTGGCCCCCGTCACCGGTGTTGCCGGCGGTGCCGTTGCCGGCGACGGTGGAGATGACCCCGCTTGGCGTCACCTTCCGGATCCTGTTGTTGCCTGAGTCGGCGATGTAGAGGTTGCCGGCGGTGTCGAATGCGAGCCGTACGGGCGCGCTGAGCCTGGCAGCGGTGGCCTGTCCGCCGTCGCCGGAGAATCCTGCCGTCCCGGTGCCCGCGACGGTTGTCACGGTGCCGTCCGGATCGATCCGGCGCACCGCGTTGTTACCGGCGTCCGCGACGTAGATCCGGTCCTGGCTGTCGACGGCCAGTCCCCAGGGTGTGTTGAGACCGACCGATAGGGAGGTCCGTCCCTCGCCGGTGCCGTAGGCCGTTGCACCGCTGCCCGCAGCGGTCCACAGCATGTTCTTGCCACAGTCCATCGACGTGTACGCGGCGGCCCGGTTGAAGAGAGTCCACGCACTCGCGCTGAACTTGGTCGCGTTGTTGGCCTCGAAGAACACCCGGCACGATGGTGCGGCGCCGGACGACATCGTCGTGCCCTCGTGGTAGACGAACTCGGTCGGTCGCGCGGCGTCGAGCTGGGTGATGATCTCGGCCGATCCCGTAGGTGTGCCGAACCCCGTCTCGATCGCAGCCGAGTTGATGACCTGGCTGCCGAAGAGTGCCGTGGAGAGCGGATGCATCGGCTTGACGATGGTCGTCGCCGTTGCAGTCGTGCTGCCGTTTCCACCCGCAGCGGTCATGCCCATCTCGTCGAGCATCCGGCTGTGCAGCACCATCACCGGTCGGTCGAGGTCACGTAGCCGGCTCCCCAGCTTCGCCTCGACGACGCTCGGATAGAGGATGACGTAGGAGTAGTCCGCGGTCACGTCGGCGATCGACACCGTGTCGTCGTCGACGTGGGTTATCGCGAAGTTGTCCTCGACGCGGTCCTCGACCTTCTTGTCCGATGCCGACAGTACGGCCGGGTTGGCAACCACGGCCAGCACCTTGGTGCCTCCGACCGGTGGGTTGACGGTGACGGTCTGCGAGGCCGTCGATGTCAGCGGTCCGGTGTTGTACGACGCCGTGCCGGTGAACGAGAAACTGGGCTTGGAGCCCACCGAGCCGGTCACGAACCGGTCAACGTGGCAGTAGATCAGCCTGTTGGGCCCAACCACCGCCGGAAGGCCACACTCCGATGACACGTCACCGAAGGTGGGGCTGACCAGGCTCGTCACGGTCGCAGACCGCTCGAGGTCGAGGTTCAGCATCGAGATGTTGAACCGGACGGTCTTGCCCGGATAGGTGACCACACCTGGGCCGACGACGGCCCTCAGCCGGAACACCGGTGCGGTGGCGATGATCTCGATGACTGACTTGTCGGAATCGGTCACCGAAGCGCCGTTGGCTGTCCCGGTCGCGGTGACCGTCGAGCTCACCGCGCTCGGCGCCACGCCGCTCACGGTCTCGGCCGCCGTCGTGCAGTTGTAGATGTCCCCGGCGGCAATGACCTGGGGCACGGAGCAGGTGCCGGATCCGGCGAGGGAGCCCAGCCGCTCGTCGATCAGCGACGTCAGCGTCACGTCCCGGTCGGTGAACGTGTTCTGGACGCGGATCTTGTAGCTGACCGACCCCGAGGGTGCCAGCACCCACGGTCGGGTCGGGGACTTGCGCACGTCGATGCCGGGAGCGGGAGTCGGCCAGAAGGCGTTGCGCCCGTGGTTGACGCCACCGAAGGCATCGCCGTCACTGCCGGAGAACAGACCCGCGGGCTCCAGCTCGAGGGTGAGGACGCCCCGGAAGCCGCCGGCGTTGGGAATCCAGTTCAGGCCGTCTCCTGTCGCCGGGTCGAGAGCGGCGATCTGGAAGCGCGGCTGGGTATGCGTCTCCGTCTCCAGCCAGCGGAAGTGGCCGCTGATGTAGAGGGCGTCCGGGCCGGCCGCGACGGCTTCGATGGTGTCGCCGATCTTCTTGGTCCAGGTCGGTTTCACGTTGGGGTCGGCGACCATCGAGAACGAGTTCACCGAGTCGCATGCCGGGTAGTAGAAGTGGCCGGCGCTGACGACGTAGGCCGTGGTCGCGTCCGGCGAGATGTCGACGTCGCGCATCCAGCCGAACTGCCCGCTGCGAGCACAGGGCTGGTCGTAGACGTCGGTGCGCCAGTCGGTCACGACGGCGGGACCGGACGACACGTCGATCTGCGCGATCAGCGGCCGGTCCAGGCCGTTGATCTTGCGGAAGTTGCCGATGACCATCAACCGGCTCCCGTCGGCAGACAGGGACATGGCGCGAAGGCCGCCCTCGCTGGTCTCGTTCGTGGGCTCGGTCAGCGGCATGCTGAAGTCCGCCAACGTCGTTCCGGTGCTGGCATTGACCGCCAGGAGCTTGCTGGTCGGCACTCCGTTGAAGACGTCGAAGTTGCCGCCGACGTACAGGGTGCTGCCGTCGGATCGCACGGCCAGGTCCTTCACGTACGAGTTGGAGGTGACCTGGAAGCCGGGAACCGCTTGTCCGGTGGCGATGTCGAGCTTCGCCAGATGTTGGTGGCTCTCTCCGGCGATGTTGTTGAACTCGCCGCCGACGAAGACCGCTTGGCCGTTCGCCGACGCCTTGACGATGTTGACCTGACCGTCCGGGTTGGGGTTGAAGTTCGGGAGCAGCGCCCCGGTCGCCAGGTCGTACGCGGCCAGACCGTGACGGGCGGTCAGCCCGTAGTCGGAGAAGTCGCCGGCGACGAGCAGCGAGCCACCGGTCGGAACCAGGACCAGGGCGCCGCTGGTGCCGCTGACGGCGGCCCGGGACAGCGAGCGCGGCGTCTCGGCGTAGGGAACGAGGGAGGTGACGGCGCTTGTGGCGATATTCACCTTGGCGATGACTGCCGGGTTGTCCTTCTCGGGGGTGATCTGCATGGAACCGCCGATGTACAGGCTGCCGGCACCGTCGAGCGCGAGCGCGGCGAGGTTTCCGGACACGCCGGCGAGGGCCAGGGACGTCGGCGCCTGAGTTGACAGGGTGATCCCGGCCAAGCGGTTGCGCACGACTCCGCCCACCGTGCCGAACGTGCCCGCCAGGTAGAGCACACCACCGGAGGCGTCGTACTCGATGTCGCGAATGGTGTTGTTGACGCTGACGTTGAGCGTTCCGACCGCGCCGGTCACGGCATCGACGTCGGCGAGACGGTTTCGAGTGGCGGCGTTGACCTTGGTGAACTCTCCGGCGATGACCAGGGAGCCCGATCGGACCACCATGTCATTCACCGGCAGGTTGACCACGCCGGGGACGAAGGTCGTGTTGAGAGCGCCGGTGGCGACGTCGACGGCTCCGAGGCGGCGGCGCTGGACGCCGGCGATCTGAGCGAAGTCGCCGCCGAGGTAGACGGTGGCCCCGTTCGCTGACAGGGCCATGGTGCGCACCGCCCCGCCGGTGACTCGGCCGTCCCACTGGAGGCCTCCGCTCTGGCTGAGCTGGGCGACACCGCTGGCGGGCTGGCCCGCAACGGTGGTGAACGCGCCGCCGACGAGGAGCCCTCCACCGGGAAGGGCAAGCAGGTCCGAGACCGGCGCGTTGGGCGCGGGGTTGAATGTCGTGACGGTGCCGGATGCGTCGACCTGGGCAAGGTTGGTCCGCGGCAGTCCGGCGACGCTGGTGAACGTGCCGCCGAGGTACCACCCGCCTGATCCGTCCGACACCACCGAGCTGACGAGCCCGACGACGTCGGGGAAGCCGGCCTGGAAGGTCCTGCCGGCCACATCGACCATGCCGACGGCCCCACGGGTGACCGGCCCGATCGCGGTGAAGTTTCCACCGAGCACGACCGTACTGCCGACCTGGGCGACGGTACGGATCTCACCGTCGACCGCGGAGACGCCGGCGTCGCGTGGGCGTTCGGCGACGACGCCCTTGGTCGCGTCCGCGTCTGCTACCGCGGGCGGAGTGACGGTGACGAACACGCCGCCGGCCATGACCAGTAGGGCCAGGATGCAGCGTGGGGTGATCCTCATTCGGTTTCCTCCGAGAGCCGGTGCTGAACGCACGCGGCGCCCGGGTAGCAATGTTCGGTTGACGCTACAGAGAGTCACGACGGGTCGTGGAGGACTTTCGTCAAACCGCTACGGTCAGCCACGCTGTGTAGTTGCCCTCGTTCCGCTCCCACGCGGTCCACTCCGCCCGCGGGACGCTACTGGTTCGCTGACGAACGGCTCGATGACCGGGTGGTGCCGCCAGCACGTTGACGACAAGCACCGACACCGTAGCGACCGGCAGGACGGCGACCAAGGCCAGCGTTCTTAGCCAGCCGACGCGCGTCCCACCAGGCTATGTTGCGAACAGGTCAGATCGGATGTTGCGGGGTCAGTTGTAATCGTCTTGAGCGGACCCGTTGTAGACGTCGGGTTTCGTATCGGGAGCAAAGATACGAACGCTGGCCGCCTCAAGATGTCGCGAGACATCCACACGTGTGGCGATTGAGAGTGAGCCTTGAACGACGTTCGCTTCGGCGAGAGCCGGGACGGGTGAACCGGGCGGTAAGCAGAACAACGAGCGCTCCGGCACGTTGTGTCTCTCCACCTCGGCCTGTGGGAGTGAACAAGTCTCGCGTCAAGGGCGCGCGGAACTGCATGGACGCATTGAAGAAGTCACGGTCGCTAACTGGTTCCCCAGCCGAGTGCGTTCCCAATCGCACAACGGTTTGTTCTGTCAGTCGCAGTGCATCCCGACGACCAGATCCTCGACTTTCCTGGTCAGATGGTCGGTTGCTTCCGGCGGTTCTCCATTAGTTGAGCACCCGAACCCGCGAATTCCGCGCGGGGTCCGTAAGGTCGCAAGCCAAGATCAAGGTCCGCAGGCAACTACCGCCGCGCTGAGTCATCCTCTGATTGTTCTGCTGGCTGCTCTCGACGTAGCGATCGAATTCCTCCTCGAGCCAGCCTCTTTGACAGATGGCCTCCACGCTCCGAACGATGACGTCTGGCTCGGAGCCGTTCTCAGCGTCGACTGGTCGGGCCACGGCCACTGAAGCCGGGAGCGTTGCATATGAGACGTCACCAGTCGTGCGCGGTTTGTCAGCCGTAAGCCATGGCCGATGCAGTAGTGGTCCAAGGATGGCTGCCCAGTCCATCGTGCCCTCGTACATCATCTGCCAACGCCGCGCCTGCTGGCTAGCGTCGACGAACTCGTCACTGGCCTGACGGATCCGGTGCATGCGCTGCATGACGCTCCACTCGTACGCTCTGAGCGAGCGGAAATACAGAATGCCGCCGGCGAGCACAACTCCAACGACTAGGGCGACCGCAAGTCCAACCCTGCGAACCGAGAGGGCGGGCAGGAGGCCGGAGCCTAGTCGTGCATCGAGAACCAACCAAAGAATGATTGACACGGTGCCCAATACACCTATCAGCCACGAGATGACGAGAAGGTTACGAGAAGCGACAAGCTTCTTCGTACTCGGGACATCCCCGTTGGTTGCGTCGTGCAAGGCATGATCTGCAGTGGCATTCTCGTTCGTACGGAGCAGCCGCACGTGTTCTGCCAGACGCCAAAAGAGCGAATGCTCGCGGCGAGCAATCCAGTTTTCGATGTCCTCCTCTCGATCTGGCAGGGTTGCTTCCGAGGGCTCGGAACCGCCCGTCCCTTCCGGTTCCGCCGAGGGTGGCGAGTTGTCCACGTACGACTCTGCCGCATGTGATGGCCTCCCGTTCGGATCGTCCCCGGCGTCGGCCACGTCCTTGATGGACAATCCCAAGGGGTTGACTGCTTCCGCGGCCTTCGGCTCCGCGTCATACTCCGTCTCACGGACGCCCGCGACCGCATCAGCGGCGAGTTGAGCGTCCACTAGCCGTATGCGCGCCCCGTCTTCGAGAATGAGCTCGTCGTCAGGATCAGGGACCACGAATGAGGGGGTCAATACCTCGTCAAGACTGCCACGCTGCGGGCGAATGAACGGTGGTGGGACGGCGGAGCCGTCGACCAACCCGATCAGGCTGTTTCTCGCAGGGTGCGCCATGCCTGCCCGGGGTAGCCTGCCCCCAATGAGATGCCTCGTAGCGAAGTCTGAACGGTGTCAGTTCGTCGTTGAGTGATTGCAGCCTCGCTCCGGCGATGCGCTCGGCTTCATCCGGAGACAGCGGCACGACCCGCCCGATCATGCCCGCGTTCTACAAACCGTGGGCTTCGGTGATGGAGCGTTCCACGGCCGACCGAGCATGTCCCACCAAGAAGTGAGCGGCGGCAGGGGGAGTTGCAATTGGAAGTCGCAACCAGTCGCGAAGGACAACTCCAGACCAAACCGACTCTTTTGCAACGGGAAGCTCCGGCGTTCACTGCCCGTCCATTCAGGCGCGGCGAGTAGCGAGGACAGCGCTCGATCGACAAGGTCGGCTGAATTGTCCGCCGGTATACCCCAACCCAACATTCGCGATGCGCCGTCGGAAGTGCCCTGCACTGAGTTCGTGACCGCCTCCGCAAGACGGGCGGCGCGATCCTCGCCGACTACGATGCGGGCTTGCTGACGGACGACCACCAAGTCCCTACCCGTGCTTGTCGGAGTCCTGCGGCTCTTGGTCAAACGCGCCGATGCTTGCGCCACACCAGAGACCCCCTACTGCCGCGACGGCCGCCAGAGCATGGCTGTGCGAGTTCGGTGGACCTGCGCACGAAAACGCTCACCCGATTGAGGTCGGGTCGGTCCTCGGGGGAAACGAGAGCGTTACCTCCATCCATGCTGAAGGATTTGTAGATGCTGCGGCCTTAGCTCACTCTCGGGGACCATGAGGTTGATCCGGAGCAAGCGCATAGTATTTGACGCGTCTCTTGATTAAGCCGTACGGGCATCGCGCGCTTCACGAGATCGGCCACGAGGTCGCATACCTCAACCAGGCTTGTATTGTCCGAGTGCTCGTGCGTCAGCAAATGAAGGACGACAATGCGGACTATCGACCTGGACCGTAGGCCGATCATCGTCAACAGGTCGACCTGCTCTTGGCTCCCTATCAAGCTTGCGGTGACGACTCGCCGGCCCCATCACGGCTGACTTGACATGGGCAGGTGTCACCCATGCGAAGTCATTGAGCAGGCCGTGACGGTGCCACTCGTCGGCGAGATCATAGATGGCCTGGCTCGTCTGCGTCGTTGTCGCCGACGATGACGGTGAAGGCATTCTGCGGAGTCAGTATGATGACTCGCCGGTCTCTGTGGGACTCTCGTAGTCCTCGTGCAGGGACCGCATCAGGTCCGAGAGAGCGGCATCGATGTCGTCCCGAAGCCGCAGGCACGTGGAACAGCGAGTCCTGACGCCGTTCCTGAGCCTTGAACAGCTTGGCGTACGACTCGTGCAGGAACGTCGCCCGCTGAACAAGCTTCGTCTTGCGGAGATCCCATCCATCGGATCTCGCACCGGCGTACGCGGCGTTCGGCTCCGGAGCACCTTGCGGGAGAGTCGCGTCTTCATCCAGTTCGCCAGTTCAGAGTTCGGTGCCTCATAGAACTCCAGCCGCCGCTGAGTGCTCGTCCCAAGTTCTCGCAGCCGTCGGTACGGCTCCATCGGGGTCATCCGAGCGGCGATGCTCACTTCGATGAAGGCCAGCGGCAACGACTCCAGGGCAAGGGGGAGATAGTCGTGGTCTGAGGTGATGCCGCTTGCTAGCAACGGGTCGGGGAAGGACAACCATCGTCCGTCCCCTCCCACGTGGTTGGGAACGAAGATCGTGACCTGCTGCTTCTCGAACCTCATTTGACCGAACAGTCTCGAAGCGCAACGACCGACGGGATCATTGCTCGACGGACCGGGGGTGCGGCGGGGATGAACTCGGGTAACGATCTGGCCCTACGCCAGCGCCAGAACTGCTCACGCTCGTCGGCCGGTCTCGTTGTACCGCCCCCGATTCCTCGGCTATCGGCTTCATCAAAGAGTCGAAGACCACCGGTTCATAGGGTTCGCTGAGGACCGTGAATGCGTCAATGAAGCCCCGGTCACTCTCGGTAAAGCTCGGCGATCTCGCTCGACCAGATTCCCTTGCTCTCGAGCACACGCTGGACGATTTCGGCCGCTGGAGAGTTCGGCGAGAAGGGAAACTCAGTGAAGAAGGTCGAGCTCGACACGTCAGTCCGTCCGTGCACGGCGACAAGGACGCTTTTCTTGATTCCGACCAGAGGTTGCGCAGCGTCTACCATTGCGGTGACCTGGCCCTCGAACCACTGAAGCCGCCTCGTCAGTTGATCTGGCTCGGCGCTGTCGGGGTCGAGGTAGTGATTCAGCCCCTCTGTCACATAGTTACCTGCCGGGGTGCCACCCTTGCCACTCCAAGCGCTGGCCCGCTGCAACAGGTCCTCGGAGGACATCTTGATCTCAAATGAGCCTCGCGACGCTGTTGACAACTCCGCTTGCAACTCTGACTGACGAGGGGTCCAGGCCGACGGCTGGGTAACCAGTGTCTGGCGCCCATCCGAAACTTCATCTGCTCCGACGATGATGCGCTTGACGACTGCCCGAAGCTCCGTCGCGATCCTCCACCTCGACGCTGCGAGCGATGAGGGTACGCAACGTCTCAGCGTAGGTGTCGACGGGCTCGAGCATGAACTCGTTGGCTGCCGGCATGAGCCGAGACGGCACGTAGTCGCCGTCCGGCCATGCGCTGATTCTCGATGACTGCCCCCGAGCTGGCAGGTACTCAGACTGCAGCGCCTGACCCGATCTTTCGATCTCCTCCGCGAGTCGCAGGATGACGTTGTCACAGAGATCGGCAGGACTCCGACCACGAGTTTCGCAACCGAGCCTCGCTTCGATAATGGATCGCCACGACGCCTTTTCGCACCGCATCAGCCACCTGGGGGTGGCCGCTTGGCAGCACATCACCACCGGCGCGACGCAAGGCTTCCTCCACCTCCTGGTCGACATTGTTCCCATGGCGCATCAACCTGCTCGCAGCCTTGGTTGAGCTCCGTTTGTACGGCCTTAAGCTCCTCAGCCAGCTTTCGGAAGAGCAATGCCGCCACAACGTACCCGTCTGAGCCGATCGTCGAGGCGGCCAGGCGACGCAGTTCGGCCTGGATTGACTTGACCCAGGAGCGTCCACGCTCTCGGTTGGCGACGTCGAACTCATCGAGCTCGTGATCGATCACCTCGCGTACTCCTCGCGAGATCAGCGTTCTCCATTCAGGGACTGTTCTGCCCTTCGCTGGGGTGTTCTGGATGACCGCGTCAAGAATTTCTTGCTTTAGCCGAAGCAATGCGGCGTCGCGGTCGGTGGGCCTGATGGCATCCAAGACATCGTTCTGGATTCCGTGTGCCGTTGAGGTGTGAGTCTGTGAGGAAGGCACCGAAGGTGTTGTCGGCGACTTCCTGTGCGATGACCCTGGAAGCGCGCTCGTCGCCACGCTGCCGCTGATCTTCGTGTCCTTGAAGGACTCGGTTGATAGCTGCCCGTGCCAAGCGTTCGGCCGCGTAGTCAT
>CAVOHB010000013.1:0-127043 GCA_963695705.1 uncultured Actinomycetota bacterium | reverse complement strand
ACGGTGCAACCGGCGCTGCTGGCGCTGACGGCACGAACGGGTCGACGGCACCAACGGGGTCGACGGCACCAACGGCACGAACGGTGTCGACGGTCCGGACGGCGCTACCGGTGCTGACCGGTGCTGCTGGCGCTGACGGCACGAACGGTGTCGACGGCCAGGACGGTGCAGACCGGCGCTGCTGGCGCTGACGGCACGAACGGTGTCGACGGCGCCAACGGCATCGACGGCACCAACGGCACGAACGGTGTCGACGGTCCTGACGGTGCTACTGGAGCTACCGGTGCGACTGGCGCTGACGGCGCTGTCGGTGCTCAGGGTCCGGCCGGTCCGGCTGGCGCTGACGGCACGAACGGTGTCGATGGCCGGCACGGCGCATGACCGGTGCTACCGGTGCTGCTGGCGCTGACGGCACGAACGGTGTCGACGGCCAGGACGGTGCAGGGACCGGCGCTGCTGGCGCTGACGGCACCAACGGCGTCGACGGCACCAACGGCACGAACGGTGTCGACGGCACGAACGGTGTCGACGGTCAGGACGGTGCGACCGGAGCGACCGGCGCGACGGTGCTGCTGGCCCGCAGGGTCCGCAGGGTGACGCACGGTGCTGCCGGCACCAATGGCACCAACGGTGCTGACGGAGCCACTGGCGCCGCCGGCGCACAGGGTGACGACCGGAGCTGCTGGCGCCGACGGCACCAACGGAATCGACGGATCAACGGAGCTGACGGTGTCGACGGCACGGACGGCGCCGATGGCACCAACGGTGTCGACGGTGCGCAAGGCGAGCAAGGCGCCACGGGCCGCAGGGTCCTCAGGGCGTCACCGGTGACCAGGGTGTCCAGGGTGACCAGGGTGCCAAGGGTGACCAGGGAGAACGGCGTTCAGGGCGAGCAGGGTGCCGATGGAGCCGACGGTGCTGCTGGCGCCCAGGGAGACACTGGTCCCCAGGGTCCCCAGGGTGTCCAGGGTGATGCAGGTGCCGATGGAGAGCAGGGTGACGGCGACTAACGGTCCAGGGTGTCGATGGAACTAACGGACGAACGGCGTCGACGGTGCCAAGGGTGACACCGGCGCTGCGGAGCCGAGACCGGTGCGCTGGAGCGCAGGGTCCCGCGGGCGATGTCGGTCCTGCGGGTCCGGCTGGTCCGGCTGGTCCCGTTGGAGCCACTGGCGCGCAAGGGCGACACCGGCGACCGGGATCCGGGAGCCGATGGAACCCATGGTGAAACAGGTGCCCAGGGTGACAAGGGAGCCACGGCGAAACCGGTGCTACGGGTGCTGACGGTGCTGTAGGCCCGGCAGGTCCGCAGGGCGCGGCGGGTGCGGTTGGCCCGCAGGGTCCGAAGGGTGACACCGGAGCTACTGGCGCACCACTCGGCGCCAACGGTACCGACGGTGCAGCCGGCTGCTGGCCAACGGCAACGTGGTGCACCTGGTACTGCGGAGCAGCCGGCGCTGAGACTCGGCCCGACCGGGCCGCTGGTCCGACCGGTCCGATCGGACCTCAGGGTCAGACCGGAGCGACAGGTGCTGCAGGTCCGCAGGGGCTGAAGGGCGACCCCGGAGCCAAGGGTGACACCGGAGCTACCGGCGCAGCCTCGACGGTTCCTGGTCCTGCTGGAGCCACTGGCCCGCAAGGAGCCAAGGGCGACACCGGAAACACCGGCGCAGCCTCGACGGTGCCTGGTCCGCAGGGACCAGCTGGCCCGCGGGTCCTGCAGGTACCAACGGAACCAACGGTGTCATCGGAAGCACGTCGGTCGTAACCGGCAACACGGTCACGCATGGCGAACGTCAACGTCGGCACTGTCGGGGGCACCTCGACGGCGACATGTGCAGGCGGCAGCAAGCTGCTCGGCGGCGGGGTCAACCCTCGCGCAGGGCACTGGCCAGTTCATCGGCGTCAACTCGTCGGCGCCGAACAGCACGTCGACGCCGACCGGATGGACTGCCAAGGCGGTCAGCACGACGAAGGCGAACAACGCTGCCACGGTCACTGCGTACGCGGTGTGCGGTTCGTAGCAGTACTGAACCGCTAGCAGATTGCGGGCCCGCCAGATCCTTGGCGGGCCCGCTTTCCGTTTGAGCGCCGCGCAACTTCAGGAGCGTTGGTCCACCGGTTTCTATCTCTCATTTCGGCTCCGCATCCAGGCTTCACAGCGCGTCCCGCGCTCAGCGCGCCGGGTGTGCGCTGAAGTGACGTCGGATGGATACGAGAGCCGGTCGTCGCTCGACGCGGCCTGGATCTCCCGAAATGCCCATGGTCAGATTGCTAGTATCACGCTCTGTAATACACCTCGAACTTTCCGTGATTTCTCTCCACGTCATGAATAACGGAGAGTAGCTGAGCGTGGCGGAAATGCGGAACTACGATCCGGATTCCACCGAACACGGCGTGCATGCGGTCTGCCGCTGCAACTATCTGTCCATCGGCTACATCCTGCAGCCGTAGCGAAGCTTTGATCCGCCAGGCATTGGTCGCCGTTTTCGGCCTGGTGGGGAGCCAGAGGCGAAACCCACGCTTATCCATTACGAGGGAAAGCTGGGGATCGTGTCCAATCGCGTTCAATTGAAGTCCGGCCGCAAGCGGTCGAGGGCCACACTGCTTATCGGGGGCGCCGCCACACTCGCCATGCTCGGCGGCATGACGGCCGCCCAAGCTTCCATTCCGGCGGCGAACGGCGTGATCAGCGCCTGCTACGACAAGACCGAGCGGCGCCGTACGCATCATCGATGCGGCGAAGACAGCCAGCTGCAAGACCGGCGAGACGCTCATCACCTGGAACCAGCCGGCCCGGTTGGACCTCAGGGTCCGCAGGGCATCCAGGGCGTTAAGGGCGCCACCGGCGCAACCGGTGCCACTGGCGCGACCGGCGCCACTGGTGCAACTGGCGCGACCGGGCCCGCAGGTGCTACGGGGCGCGACTGGCGCAACCGGTGCCGCTGGGCCTGCGGTCCCGCTGGTGCAACCGGCGCGACAGGGCGCCAAGGGTGCGACCGGTGCCACCGGTGCCGACTGGTGCAACGGGTGCAACCGGCGCGACCGGTGCCGCGGGTGCTGACCGGCGCAACTGGCCACCGGCGCGACAGGGTGCTGCTGGGCGCGACAAGGGCGACACTGGCGCTACTGGCGCGAAGGGCGAAACGGTGACACTGGCGCTGACGGAGCCAACGGTGCCGACTGGCGCGCAGGGTGCCAAGGGTGACACCGGTGCGGCCGGGGCAACGGCCGAACGGTGCCGACAGGGCCACGGCTGGCACGGCAGACGGCTAGCGGAGCTAAGGGTGACACCGGCGCGACCGGAGCTGCCGGCACGAACGGCACCGATGGAGCGACCGGCGCGACGGCGCGAAGGGTGACACCGGCGCTGCTGGCGCGAACGGCACCAACGGCGCCGACGGGCGCGATCGGCGCCACCGGTGCCACGGCGCTGCCGGAGCTGACGGCGCGACGGGGCCACTGGCGCTGCAGGCCCGCAGGGCGACATGGCGCGACTGGCGCGACGGGTGACACCGGCGAAGGGTGACACCGGGGCTGCCGGTACGAACGGCACGAACGGTGCCGACGGAGCCACTGGCGCGACGGTGCGAAGGGTGACACCGGAGCGACCGGTGCTGCTGGCACCAACGGTACCAACGGCACGCAACGGGTGCGACGGCGCCAAGGGTGACACCGGTGCGACCGGCGCTGACACGGCGCGACCGGTGCCGACGGCGCTGTCGGCCCCCAGGGTCCGGCTGGTCCGGCGGCACGACGGCGCGACTGGCGCGAAGGGTGACACCGGAGCTGACCGGTGCTGCCGGCACGAACGGCACGAACGGTGCCGATGGAGCCACTGGCGCCACTGGCGCGAAGGGTGACACCGGCGCGACCGGTGCTGCTGGCACCAACGGCACCAACGGCGCGAACGGTGCTCAATGGCGCCAAGGGTGACACCGGGGCGACCGGTGCTGCCGGCACGAGGCGCCGAGGGCGCCACGGGCGCGACGGTGCGAAGGGTGACACCGGAGCAACCGGAGCTGCTGGCACGAACGGCACCAACGGTGACGACTGGTGCCGACGGCGCCAAGGGTGACACCGGAGCTGCCGGTGCACGGCGACGGTGCTGCTGGCGCCGCAGGGTCCGACAGGGCGACACCGGCGCGACTGGCGCGAAGGGTGACACCGGAGCGACTGGCGCTGCCGGCACCAACGGCACCAACGGAGCGAACGGGCTCGACGGCGCCAAGGGTGACACCGGAGCGACCGGTGCTGACCGGCGCGACGGTGCGTGGGCCCGCAGGGTCCGCAGGGCGACGCCGGCGCGACTGGCGCGAAGGGTGACACCGGCGCGACTGGTGCTGCCGGCACCAACGGCACGAACGGCACCGAACGGTGTCGACTGGAGCCAAGGGCGCGACGGCGCCAAGGGTGCCACCGGCGCTGACGGCGCCACCGGCACGAACGGCGCCAACGGGCACGAACGGTCTCGATGGAGCCACCGGCGCGACCGGTGCCGCAGGGCGCGACCGGGGCTGCCGGTGCCGACGGGCGCCGACGGGCTGACGGCGCGACGGCGCGACGGCACCGACGGCACCAACGGCACCAACGGTGTCGACGGCGCCAAGGGCGACGACAGGGTGCCCAGGGCGTCCGGGCGACCAGGGCGACCAGGTGCCCAGGGTGTTCAGGGTGACCAGGGCGTCAAGGGCGACCAGGGCGCCAGGGATCCGGCGACGCTAACGGCGCGCAGGGTGTCCAGGGCGACCAGGTGCTGCAGGGCGACCAGGGCGTCCAGGGTGACCAGGGTGACTGACGGCGACCAGGGCGCCACAGGGCATCGAGGGAGCCAAGGGTGATACGGCGCCCAGGGCGACAAGGGTGACACCGGCGAGACCGGAGACCAGGGCATCCAGGGCGCACAGGGCGATGTCGGTCCTGCAGGGTCCGGCTGGTCCTGCGGGTCCGGCTGGAGCCACTGGCGCCAAGGGTGACACCGGAGCTGCCGGTGCCGATGGATCCGCTGGTGCGACTGGCGCCAAGGGTGACACGGGAGCCACGGGCGCAACTGGTGCTACGGTGCTGACGGTGCGGTAGGACCGGCTGGTCCGCAGGGCGTGGCGGGTGCAGTTGGCCCGCAGGGTCCGAAGGGCGACACCGGAGCTACCGGTGCTACCGGCGCCAACGGTACCGACGGTGCAGCTGGTGCACCGGCAACGCGGTCCGACTGGCGCGACTGGCACCGGCCGGAGCGACTGGGCCGATCGGACCTCAGGGTCAGACCGGAGCGACGGGTGCTGCTGGTCCGCAGGGACTGAAGGGTGACACCGGAGTCAAGGGTGACACCGGAGCTACCGGCGCAGCCTCGACAGTCCCTGGTCCGCAGGGAGCCGACAGGTCCGACAGGACCTGCTGGGCCCAACGGGCAGCAACCGGTGCAACCGGTCCGGCGGGCACCATCGGGTCGACGCGTCGTGACTGGAAGCCCGGTGCCATCGCTGGAAGCCCTGCGGTCGGCACTCGACGCCTACGGCCACGGCGACCTGTGCCGCCGGCAAGACTGCTCGGGTGGTGGCGCGACCGTCACACAGGGAGCAGGCGCTAGAGGCGCAGTGTCGATGTCTGCACCGACGACAGCCGGCACGGCGGGAGGCTGGCAGGGGACGGCAGTCGTCACGGTCACGGCGGCGGAACCGTTACGATCACCGCGTTCGCGCTGTGTAGCTCATAGCAGTACTGCTAAGGTGCGGGCCGCCAGATACTTGGCGGGCCCGCTCTGGCTGTCGTGACGAGTAGACCGATCGGCGTGAGCTCCGCGAAGGACGCCCGGCTCCGAAGCCGATGACCCGGTGGCAAGCCGCAGCGATGAGGCGATCCTGGCGATGGTCGTGTGATCGACGCGTCACCGGATGTCGGGACGCGTGACCGGACCTGGCCATTGCGCAACCAACGCCTTCACTGTCCAGCTGTCGAGTCCTGCGGGCCCACACGAGCCGGCAGCCGGTCGACGTCACACTGGCGCAGGTAATCGCCTGGAACGGTAAGGCCTGCCCGGTGGTTGAGGACGCCGGATGGACCGCAGCCGTAGAGGCGCGTCCTGGCGGTGGCGAGCGTGGTTCGCGGGGCCGTCACCTGGCAATGCATTTAGTCCGTTTGCCCCTTATGCCTGCGGTTTCCCGATATCCTCAAGTCTCTGGCTCGGTCCCAGGGCCGACGCGTCGAGAGACGACGAGGCCAACCTCAGCGAAGGCGGCCGGTTCGGCTACATCCGGTGGGCGCGAGCTTCCACCCACCGGCATCACCTTCCTCAGGAGAGCAATTCAATGAACGCTGGTCTACGCAGTCCTCGCCGAACGGGGCGTCTTGTCCAGGCGTTTGCGTTCACGGCCGTTCTCGCGCTCGGCGCCTCGGCGTGCTCGTCGGACGGTGGCAGTACCGACACCTCCTCCACCACGGTCGCGCCCGATGCCAAGAAGGCGCTCGCGGCTCTCAACGCCGGCCTGACCGCGCACGCAGCCGGTGACCTCGTCACCGCCTCGGCTGACTACAACAAGGCGCTGAAGTACGACGCGACGAACCAGTTCGCGTTCTACAACCTGGCGCTGATCGACGAGTCGGACGGCAACTACGGGCTGGCCGAGGACAAGTACCGGTCGGCACTGAAGACCGACCCGGCGTATGAGCCGGCACTGTTCAACCTGGCGATCCTGCGGACCGGCCCCGACCCGAAGGAAGCCATCACGCTGTACGAGAGCGCTGTGAAGGCCGACAAGAAGGACGCAGCCGCCTGGCTGAACCTCGGTCTGCTACTGCGCGCGAACGGGCAGGAGCGGGCCGGCGACAAGGACGTGCTGCGCGCGATCGCACTCGACTCGAGCCTCACCGACCCGGCGCAGGCAGCCGGGGCAGCCACCCACCACCCCTTAGTACCAGCCGCTGGCCAAGACTGAGTGAACGTACCCGGATCACGGTCCGGGTACGTTCATCTCGTTAAGGGCAAGGACCGGCTGCCGGGAGGACCCCATGGGCAAAGACGAGTCCCCGTCCTGGAGCGAGCAGCGCAAAGCGGCGGCCGCCGTCCACGCCGCAGCCGCCGAGCGTCGTAGGGCGGCGCAGACCGAGCAGGCCCGCCGGCTCGTCGCCGACTTCGTTCGCCAGGCCGGCGAACAGAACATCCGCGCGGAGCCGCTGGTCGCGCGTCCGTACTCCGGCCGCGGGACCTACCGCACCGGCTTGACCGGCTGGTACCTGCGGGCCGACCACACCCTGGCGGTCGGAACCGACGGGGAGTTCTATGTCCTGACGGTGCCCGGCAGCCTGCGCGCCCGGTTCACCGGCGCTCACATCACGCCTCAGGAGCCGCCCCTCGACGTCGGGGTCGGCGGCAAGGACGGCGACTCGATTGCGCTGGACTCCCTGCTGCGAAAGAGACTGGACGCGGGAGACGACTGGCCCGCTTGAACCCGTCCAAACAGGGGTACGGGCGCCCCACGGACACGACAGCCGCGACGCGGCCAGACGACGCACTGAACGAGGAGCGCACACCCATGCCCGACGACCAATACCGCCAGCAGGACCCGACGAGCCAGCACGAGCAGCCGGAAACCGGGGACACCGAGCTGGCCCATCCCGGGACCACCGCGGCGATGCCAGAGAAGCCCGATCACGGCGAAGATTCCTACCGCGGAGCCAACCGGCTGGAAGGCAAGAAGGCCATCGTCACCGGCGGCGACTCCGGCATCGGCAGGGCGGTGGCACTGGCCTTCGCCCGCGAGGGCGCAGACGTGCTCATCGCCTACCTGGAGGCCGAGGAGGAGGACGCACAGGAGACCGTGCGGCTGGTCGAGGAGGCCGGCCGCAAGGCGGTGAACGTGGCGACCGACCTGCGTGAGGAGGCGGCGTGTCAGGCGGTCGTCGACCGGGCGGTGGAGGAGTTCGGGCGCATCGACGTGCTGGTCAACAACGCGGCGTACCAGATGGCTCAGGAGGGAGGGATCGAGGACTTCACGACGGAGCAGTTCGACCGGACGGTGAAGACCAACCTGTACGCGATGTTCTGGCTCTGCAAGAAGGCGATCCCACACATGCCCTCGGGGTCGTCCATCATCAACACGTCCTCGATCCAGGCTGCACAGCCGTCGCCGCAGCTGCTCGACTATGCGATGACGAAGGGTGGCATCGTCAACTTCACCAAGGGCCTGGCCCTGATGCTGGCCGAGCGCGGCATCCGGGTGAACTCGGTGGCGCCGGGCCCGATCTGGACCCCGCTCGTCAAGTCCACGATGCCGCCCTCGATGACCGACTCGTTCGGTGAGCAGACGCCTCTCGGCCGGGCGGGACAGCCCGCGGAGGTCGCTCCGGCGTTCGTCTTCTTCGCCTCCCAGGAGTCCAGCTACGTCACCGGCGAGGTCCTGGCCGTCACCGGTGGCGGGCTCATGTAGCGGACCACGTCCGGCCGGGAACGTTGGCCGAGCCGTCGGTAGTGTGCGAGACCTCCCAGTGGTCACGATCCGAGAAGGAGAACGGCGATGACGGACCTTCAGCCAACCCGCGAGGACAGATTCTCCTTCGGTCTCTGGACCGTGGGCTGGCCGGCTCGCGACCCGTTCGGCGACGCCACCCGGCCGCCGCTGGACCCGGTGGAGTCGGTGCACCGGCTGGCCGAGCTCGGTGCGTACGGCGTCTCCTTCCACGACGACGACCTGATCCCGTTCGGCAGCGATGAGGCCGCGCGGGAGCAGCACATCAAGCGGTTCCGCGCCGCGCTCGAGGAGACCGGGCTGGTCGTCCCGATGGTGACGACGAACCTGTTCACGCATCCGGTCTTCAAGGACGGTGCGCTGACGAGCAACGACCGGCAGGTGCGCCGCTACGCGCTGCGGAAGGTGATGCGCAACCTCGACCTGGCCGCCGAGCTCGGTGCGTCGACGTACGTGTTCTGGGGCGGCCGGGAGGGGTCGGAGGTCGACGCGGGGAAGGATGTGCGCGCCGCGCTCGACCGGTACCGCGAGGGACTCGACGTGCTGGCGCAGTACGTCGTCGACCGGGACTACGGACTCCGGTTCGCGATCGAGCCGAAGCCGAACGAGCCGCGCGGCGACATCCTGCTGCCCACGATCGGGCACGCCCTCGCGTTCATCTCCAGCCTGGAGCACGCGGACATGGTGGGGCTCAACCCCGAGGTCGGTCACGAGCAGATGTCCAACCTCAACTTCGTGCACGGGATCTCCCAGGCGCTCTGGCAGGGCAAGCTCTTCCACATCGACCTGAACGCGCAGCACGGGCCCAAGTTCGACCAGGACCTGGTCTTCGGACACGGCGACCTGATCAGCGCCTTCGGCCTGGTGGACCTGCTCGAGAACGGCGGTCCTGACGGCGCGCGCTCCTACGACGGTCCGCGGCATTTCGACTACAAGCCGATGCGGACCGAGGACATCGACGGCGTGTGGGCAGTCCGCGGCGGCCAACATGCGGACGTACCTGCTGCTCAAGGAGCGGGCCGTGGCCTTCCGGGCCGACCCGGAGGTGCAGGAGGCGCTGGCCGCGGCACGGGTACTCGAGCTGCAGGTGCCGACACTTGGCGGCGCGGAGACCTACCACGACCTCCTCGCCGACCGGTCCGCGTCGGAGGACTTCGACGTCGACTCCGCGGGCGTCCCGGGCTACGGGATGGCCCGCCTCGACCAGCTGATGGTCGAGCACGTGCTCGGCGCGCGCTGACAGGAGGGTCGATGACGCTGGTCGCGGGGATCGACTCCTCCACCCAGTCATGCAAGGTCGTCGTGCGCGACCAGGACACCGGCGCCTTGGTACGGGAGGGCCGCGCTGCGCACCCGGACGGGCACCGAGGTCGATCCGAGCGCCTGGTGGAGCGCCCTGGAGCAGGCGGTGGCCGAGGCCGGTGGGCTCGACGACGTCGCCGCGGTCGCGGTCGGCGGACAGCAGCACGGCATGGTCTGCCTGGACGACGCCGGCGAGGTGGTACGGCCGGCGCTGCTGTGGAACGACACCCGCTCGGCACAGGCGGCCACCGACCTGATCGAGGAACTGGGGGGACCCGAGGCGGGAGCGCGGGCCTGGGCGGATGCCGTCGGGCTGGTGCCCGTCGCCTCCTTCACCGTGACGAAGCTGCGCTGGCTGGCCGAGCACGAGCCGCAGAACGCGGCTCGCGTCGCTGCAGTCTGCCTGCCGCACGACTGGCTGACCTGGCGGCTGGCCGGGTCCCGTTCGCTCGACGACCTCGTGACCGATCGGGGAGACGCGAGCGGGACGGGCTACTGGTCGGCCGCCACCGGGGAGTACCGGCCGGACCTGCTCGAACGGGCTCTCGGGCACGAGGCCGCCGTACCCCGTGTTCTGGGTCCCGCCGAGCCCGGCGGCGAGACAGCGGCGGGCGCGGTGCTCGGACCCGGGACGGGTGACAACGCCGCCGCCGCGCTGGGACTGTCAGCGGGGCTGGGTGACGTCGTGGTGTCGATCGGCACGTCGGGCGTGGTGTGCGCCGTTGCCGACGCCCCCTCGGCGGACCCGACCGGCACGGTGGCCGGGTTCGCGGACGCGACCGGCCGTTTCCTGCCGCTGGTCGCGACGCTCAACGCCGCCAGGGTGCTCGACGCCGTGGCCCGGATGACCGGCGTCGACCATGCCGAGCTGTCCCGGCTCGCCCTGTCCGCCCCGCCGGGAGCCGGTGGGCTCGTGATCGTCCCCTACCTGGAGGGGGAGCGTACGCCGAACCGGCCGGACGCGACCGGAGCGGTTCATGGCCTGCAGCTGGAGACCGCCACCCCGCGGCACCTGGCCAGGGCGGCGGTGGAGGGTGTGCTCTGCGGCCTCGCGGACGCGCTCGACGCGCTGCGCGAGCAGGGCACGGCAATCGAGCGCGTGGTGCTCGTCGGCGGCGGGGCCCAGTCGGAGGCGATGCGCCGGATCGCGCCGACCGTGCTCGGCTCGCCGGTCACCGTCCCGCCGCCGGGAGAGTACGTCGCGGACGGCGCAGCCCGCCAGGCGGCCTGGGTGCTGTCCGGAGCCGAGGGCCCTCCGGCGTGGTCGACGGCCGACTCCGAGACGTACGACGATCAGGCGGTCCCGGCCATCCGGCGGCGGTACGCCGAGGTCCGTGAGATGACGGCCTCGAGAAGCGCGTAGGTGTCGGATCGCGTGAAATAAGTGTCGGATCGCGTGGAATAAGTGTCGGACGGTGAGGAGGGCTCCAGCCCGCGTCTCAGCAGATCGCCGGAGCGGGCCGCGATGCCGGTGCCGTTCCAGAACAGCGCCCGAAGGTCGGGCACCACGACGTCCGCGTCTGTTTCGAGCGCTCGGTCGCCGACCCCGACGACCGCGCCGACACCGGCCGCCCGTGCCGACTCGACGCCGCTGGCGCTGTCCTCGAGGACAACGGTGACCCGTGGCCGCACGCCGAGGGCGGCGGCAGCGGCCAGATAGCCGTCCGGCGCCGGCTTCCCGTTCTCGACATCGTCGGCGGTGACCAGCACCGCGGGGACGGGAGCCCGGCAGCCTTCAGCCGTGCCGTGGCCAGCGGGGTCGTGCCGGACGTCACAACGGCCCAGACCGCAGGGGGCATCGTCGTGATCAGGTCGAGCGCACCCGGAATCGCGGTGACCTTGTCGACGTCCTCGATCTCGTACGCATCGATCGCGGCCAGCGCCTCCGTCCGCGCGTCGGGCTCGACCAGCATGGCCACCGTGTCGGCGGAGCGCCGGCCGTGCACGACCGACGTCACCTCCGCCGGGTCGAACCGGTAGCTGACCGCCCAGCGCGTCCAGGCATGCTGCACGGCCGCGTCGGAGTCGACCAGGACGCCGTCGCAGTCGAACAGCACCGCCCGGCACGGCAGTACGACGATGGCGTCGGTCATGTCGGCATCGTGCCGTACCTCGGCCGACCGGCGAACGGCGACCAACGCTAGTCTGCCGCGGGAAACCCCGACGCCCACGACCGACCAGGCCCGCTGCAGGAGGCGCCCCCATGCCCGACCGACCGAGCCGGCGAGCACTCATCGTGCGCGGAGGCTGGGAAGGGCACGCGCCCGTCGAAGCCACCGAGCGGTTCGTGCCGTTCCTCAAGGAGCACGGCTTCAGCGTTCAGGTCAGCGACAGCCTCGACGTGTATGTCGATGCCGAGCTCCTGGAGCAGACCGACCTCATCGTGCAGTGCTGGACCCAGGGCGAGATCACCGACGCGCAGGTCTTCGGTCTGTCCGATGCGGTACGCGCCGGCACCGGCCTGGCCGGCTGGCACGGCGGGATCGTGGACGCCTTCCGGTGGGCGCCCGACTACCTGCACATGACCGGCGGCCAGTTCGCCGCCCATCCCGGGAAGTTCGTCCACTACGAGGTGTCCGTCGTGCCCGAGCGGGCCGAACACCCGATCGTGGCCGGGCTCGACCCGGTGGGAGCATTTCACCGAGCAGTACTGGTGCCTGACCGACGCCAACATCGACGTGCTCGCCACGACCTGTTTTCGCGCCGGTCGCCGACACCGCCTGGCGGAAGGACCTCGTCGCGCCAACCGTCTGGACCCGGGAATGGGGGCTCGGACGCGTGTTCGTGTCCACGATCGGTCACAGTGTCGAGGACCTGGACGTCGCCCCGGTGCGGACCCTCACCGAACGCGGGCTGCTCTGGGCCAGCCGCGCGTAGCCGTCGACCGAGCGAACGGAGCCGGACCCGCGATGGAACGAGTGCTGCTCGACACCGACCTCTCGATGGGCGAGCCCGGCTCGGAGATCGACGACGGGTTCGCGCTGGCGCTCGCGGTGGCCGACCCCGAGATCTCCCTCGAGCTGGTGACCACCGTCAACGGCAACACCGACGTCGACACCGCGACGCGACTGACGGTCCAGCTCCTGGACCGGCTCGGACGCCCCGACATCCCGGTCGTGCCCGGCGCGGCCGGTCCGCTCATGCGCCCGTGGCACCCCGGGCACACCGGAGCACCCGCGACGGCTCACACCACCGGGCCTGGTGACCACGCCGGCCGGTCACGCGGCAACGGCCCTGGTGGAGCGGGTGCTGGCTGCCCCCGGCGAGGTCACGCTGGTGGCCATCGGGCCGCTCACGAACGTCGCGCTGGCGCTCTCGCTCGAACCGGACCTCGCCTCCCGGGTCAAGGAGATCGTGGTGATGGGCGGGGTGTTCCTCAAGCACACCAACCAGGCGTCGATGCCCGGCGAGTTCAACATCTGGGTGGACCCCGATGCGGCCGCGGTCGTGCTCGGTAGCGGAGCGCCGCTGCGGTTCGTCGGCCTGGACGTCACCGAGCAGGTGCGCCTCACCCGCGAGCACGCGGCCGAGATGGCCGCCCGGGGGAGCGGCTTCGCCGGCTTCGCCGCCGAGTTCACCCAGCGCTGGATCGACCATCAGGAACAGGCGAACCCGGAGACGTCGCCTCCCACGGGAGCTGCGCGATGCACGATCCGCTCGCGGTGGCCGTTGTCACGCGCCGCGACCTGGTGACGTGGCATCCGGCCCACGTCGCCGTCGAGACCGCCGGCGAGATCACTCGGGGCGTCACGGTGGCCGACCTGCTGACCTCAGAGCAGCCCCCGGCGGCGAACTGCGAGATCGCGACGGCCGTGGATGTCGCGGCGTTCACCGATCTCTTCCTCGACCGCCTCGCTGGGCTCTAGCGGCCCGTCGGCGGCCCCGAGCCCACCCGGAACATTGATTGCGCAAATGCATTTGCTCCCCTAACGTCGGTCCCGCGTCTGCCCGCGAGCCGCGGCACTCGTCCCCGTGAAGGAGCGCCTCTGTGTCGCCTGCACCATCCCCACCGCTGCGCGTCGCGCTGATCGGGTACGCCTTCATGGGCGCAGCCCACTCCCAGGCGCTGGCGCACCGCGCCCCGGTTCTTCGAGCTGCCACTCGCCCCTGAGCTGACGGTGCTCTGCGGCAGGTCCACCCCGGCCACCGAGGAGGCGGCACAGCGGATGGGCTGGTCGGAGTGGTCGACGGACTGGCGTGAGGTCGTCGCCCGCGACGACATCGATCTCGTGGACGTGTGCACGCCCGGGGACAGCCACGCGGAGATCGCGATCGCCGCGCTGGAGGCCGGCAAGCACGTGCTGTGCGAGAAGCCGCTGGCCAACACGGTGGCCGAGGCCGAGCAGATGACCAGCGCCGCCCGGGCGGCCGCCGAGCGCGGTGTGAGGTCGATGGTCGGGTTCAACTACCGACGGGTCCCGGCGCTCGCGTTGGCGCGGGCGGATGGTGGCCGAGGGCCGCCTCGGCGAGATCCGGCACATCCGCGCGCGGTACCTCCAGGACTGGATCGTCGACCCGGAGTTCCCGCTGGTGTGGCGGCTGCAGAAGGAGCGGGCCGGCTCCGGTGCGCTCGGCGATCTCGGCGCGCACATCGTCGACCTGGCCCAGTTCGTGACCGGGCAGCAGCTGACGGGTGTGTCGGCGGCACTGACGACATTCGTGCCGCGGCGTCCGCTGCCCTCGGCGTCGTCCGGACTGGCGGCCAGCGGCAGCGCGGGTGAGTCCGGCGACGTGACCGTGGACGACGCCGCGGCCTTTCTTCGCCCGCACCGACGGCGGTGCGCTGGCCACCTTCGAGGCCACCCGGTTCGCGACCGGCCGCAAGAACGCGATGGGGATCGAGCTGAACGGCTCGGGCGGCAGCCTGGCGTTCGACTTCGAGGCGATGAACGAGCTGCTACGTACTACGACGCGACGGCTCCGGCCGTGGAGGCGGGGTTCCGACGCATCCTGGTGACCGAGCCGGACCACCCGTACGTCGGCGCCTGGTGGCCCCCCGGCCACGTCCTGGGATACGAGCACACGTTCACCCACGAGGTCGTCGACCTGGTGCGCGACATCGCCGCCGGCCGGGATCCCTCCCCCTCGTTCGCCGACGGTGCCGGGGTGCAGCGGGTGCTCGACGCGGTGGAGAGCTCGGCGGAGAACGAATCGCGGTGGACTCCTGTCCCCACCTCCTGACGTCCCGGCAGGTTCCTCAGCCGTCAACCGCCTTCGAGGAGGCTTCGTATGCCACGCACTGTGACGCTGTTCACCGGTCAGTTCGCCGACCTGCCGTTCGAGGAGATGTGTCGACTGGCGTCCGGCTGGGGGTACGACGGTCTCGAGATCGCCTGCTGGGGCGACCACTTCGAGGTCGACAAGGCGGTCAACGACGAGTCGTACGTCCAGGGTCGTCGGGACATCCTCGAACGGCACGGCCTGTCGGTGTACGCGATCTCGTGCCACCTCACCGGCCAGGCGGTGTGCGACCACCCGATCGACGAGCGCCACCAGGGGATCCTGCCGGCACGAATCTGGGGCGACGGGGACCCGGAGGGTGTGCGACAGCGCGCCGCCGAGGAGATCAAGGACACCGCCCGGGCGGCCGCGAAGCTCGGTGTCGAGACGGTGATCGGCTTCACCGGCTCATCGATCTGGCACACGGTGGCGATGTTCCCGCCCGTCCCGCCGAGCATGATCGAGCGCGGGTACGCCGACTTCGCCGACCGCTGGAACCCGATCCTCGACGTGTTCGACGAGGTCGGCGTGCGGTTCGCCCACGAGGTGCATCCCAGCGAGATCGCGTACGACTACTGGACCACCCAGCGCACCCTGGAGGCGATCGGACACCGGGAGGCGTTCGGGCTCAACTTCGACCCCAGCCACTTCGTCTGGCAGGACCTCGACCCCGTCGGCTTCCTGTGGGACTTCCGGGACCGGATCTACCACGTCGACTGCAAGGAGTCGGTGAAGCAGGTTCAACGGGCGGAACGGGCGGCTCTCGTCCCACCTGCCGTGGGCCGACCCGCGGCGCGGCTGGGACTTCGTCTCCACCGGTCACGGGGACGTCCCCTGGGAGCCGATCTTCCGGATGCTCAACTCGATCGAGTACTCCGGCCCGATCAGCGTCGAATGGGAGGACGCGGGCATGGACCGGAGCATCGGCGCGCCCGACGCGCTCGCGTTCGTCCGTCGGCTGACCCAGATCGAGCCACCCGCCGCGGCGTTCGACGCCGCCTTCTCGTCGGGTGGCTGACATCGAGCGCTTGACCACTACCGCAACAGGGGAGTCGCACGTGAGCAGACTGCGCGTCGGTGTCATCGGTCTCGGCGAGGTGGCGCAGATCATCCACCTGCCGGTGCTGCGAGTCGCTGCCGGAGCTCTTCGAGGTGCGGGCGGTCTGCGACATCTCGGCCACCCTGCTGCGAGGTGATCGGCGACCAGTACGCCGTCGCCGCGCCGCTACCCGACCGCCCTGGAGATGCTCGACGGCGAGCGAGCTGGACTGCGTACTCGTCCTCAACAGCGACGAGTACCACGCAGAGTGCGTGACGCTCGCGCTCGACCGCGGCCTCAACGTGCTCGTCGAGAAGCCGATGTGCCTGAGTCCCCGCGAGGCCGAGGAGATCATCGCGCGCCCGCGACAAGGCCGGCCGGGTCGTGATGGTCGGCTACATGCGGCGGTTCGCACCCGCGTTCATCGAGGCGACCGAGCGGATCGCCAGCATGGGCCGGATCAACTACGCACGGGTTCACGACATCATCGGCCGCAACCAGCTCATCGTCGACCAGACCGCCATCGTGCGAGCGGCCGGGAGACATCCCCGGCCGACCTGATGGCCGAGCGCTGGGACCGCGCCCAGCGGCTGGTCGCCGACGCCCTCGGGCCGGTGCCCGACGAGCTGGTCAACGCCTACCGGATGCTGTGCGGGCTCGGCAGCCACGACCTGTCCGCGATGCGCGAGCTGCTCGGCCGGCCGCGCGGTGTCGCGGCGGCGAGACAGTGGCGCGACGGCGGGTTCATCACGGCGCTGCTGGAGTACGACGACTACGTACGTCACCTACGAGACCGGTGTCGACGAGCAGGTCCGCTTCGACGCCCACATAGAGGTGTACGCGCGAGCAGCTCGATGATGCGGGTCCAGTACGACACGCCGTACGTCCGTCACTTCCCCACGGTGCTGATCACCGAGGAGACCAGCGGTGACGCGCTGCACCGCACCGTCTCGCGCCCGCACCTGAAGGATCCGTACACCCACGAGCTCGAGTACTTCCACCACGTGGTCACCGAGAAGCAGATCCCGAAGACGAGCCCCGAGGACTACGTCGAGGACCTCGACCTCTTCGCCGAGATCATCCGGGCTCTGGACCGCGTCGCGCTGAGCGAGTGGCTAAAGCCGCCGTTCGGCGTAGGTGTTGGCGAGGTCGTTGCGGCGGATGCCTGGCCCGAGTCGGGAAGTTACTGCGCAGGTATCGGTCACCGGCCCCGGGCCGGTGCCGGGAATTGCGCGGTTGTTGGTCACGGTTGAGCGGCCGGTGACCAACGAGTGCGCGAAGCGTCGGTGCGGTGATCCTGACGCACCCACTGGAGGTCCGCCCGTTCCGCCGCGGCCGGAAATTGTGCATTTGGTGAGGGGAAACGGGTGCGATTACTCTCATCGTCTGCACAAATCTGAGCAGTCCAAGCACCGCAGTGGTCGGCCTCGGACTCGAGCAATCGCGGCTGCGAGCCCTTGCCGGGAGCCCGGGCCTATCGGCGTGACACGTTTGTCGGATCGCGTGCAACAACTGTCGGATCGCGGGAAATAAGTGTCGGATGGCCGAGGAGGGGGAACCGAAGTTAGGTCGAGTACCGCCGAACATAGGGGCCGCGTCCGGCGCATGGTTCGGCCTATGCTGCCAACGCAGGCAGGTCTCCGTCAGCGAAAGGTTCGACCGTGAAAGCCACCTCCGTGCTCAGCCAGCAGGACGTCGATTTCTTCAGGACCAACGGGTACTACCTGAACAAACAGCAGCTGTTCTCGCCGGACAAGATGGACCGGCTCGAGGAGATCTTCGACGAGCACCTGGCCGAGAAGGGCGACAAGCTCTCCGACGAGCTGGACACGCCGCACTTCCGCGACCCGCGCCTGCTGGAGTTCCTGCTCTCCGACGAGGTGCTCGACCTGGTGGAGCCCCTGGTCGGGCCGGACATCGCCTTGTGGACGAGCCACTTCATCTCCAAGGACCCGTACGTCGGTCGCGCCACGCCGTGGCATGAGGACAGTGCGTACTGGAACGGCCGGCTGAGCGCGTACGACCACATCGTGACCGTGTGGCTCGCGCTCGGCCCGAGCAACCAGGAGAACGGCTGCATGCGGGTGATCCCCGGAACGCACGACAACGGGTTCTCCGACGACTACCGCCCCACCGACAAGACCGTCCAGACGTTCCACGCCGAGATCGTCGGCGTGGACGAGGACAAGGCCGTCGTACTTCGAGCTCGAGCGCGGGCAGTCGTCCCTGCACGACGGACGCATCATCCACGGCGCGAAGCCCAACACCAGCAGCGTGCGGCGAACCGGTTACACGATGCGGTACTTCCCCGCGACGGTGCAAGGTGCTCCCAGTCGAGCAGAACGCCGGGTGGAAGATCTGGCTGGCCCGCGGGCGGGACGGCGCGGGCAACACCTACGAGAACGCGTAGCTGACTCGGCTGCCGGTGATCCTGGGGTTCGCGAGGAAGGTGCATCCATGCAGCGTGGCGTCTACTTCGACGCCTGGTTCCCCCGGCAGCACTGCTACCACCCGAGCCTGCCGCCGCGACGGCTGCGGATGGTCGACGACCTCGTCGACTATCGCGCGACGCGTCCTGGTCTGGGCCGCGATGGGCGGCGGGTCGCTGTCGCTGCCGTACCTGGAGCAGGAGGCGTTCGGCGACGGTCGACGCCCGATCCCGCTTCTACGGGCTTCGTCAACGACAGCGAGTTCATCGCCGAGTGCCACAAGCACGGGATCGCGGTCTTCGGCATCGTGTTCGAGGCGCAGGGATGGGAGTTCCCGGTCGAGCTCAACGACGACGAGGACGCGATCCTGGCGCTCAACGAGCTGCGCGGGGTCGGGCACCGGGACTGGATGGGGCTGCGGGAGTTCTCGCAGAACCGCTACCCCAAGCTGTGGAAGCCGTTCGAGAAGTACTTCCCTGACGGCCTCGTCAACAGCGACGGCGAGCCGGTCACCGACCTGATCGACGAGTGCTGCTCGCGCGACATCCACCAGGTCGCCGTGCCACGCCCACTGGGTCGAGTGCCCGGACCGCGAGCACCAGTGCTTCTACATGGACCGCAACAACCCGGTCTGGCGCGAGTACCTCAAGGCCGTCATCCGGATCCAGATCGACGCCGGGGTCGACGGCATCCAGCTCGACGAGGCCGAGCTGCCCGATCGGCGCGTTCCAGTACGGCGCCTGCTTCTGCAAGGACTGCATGAAGGGCTTCCGCGCCTACCTGCAGGAGCCAGGACGAGTCGCAGCTCAGCCCGGAGCTCGACGGCGTCGACCTCGACACGTTCCACTACGGCGAGCTGGCTGCTCGAGCGCGGCTTCGACTTCAAGGACGACCCGGGAGACCACCCCGCTCTTCGGCGACTACTACCGCTTCCAGTGCCTGGCGATCACGCGGTACTTCGCCGAGCTCGCCGACTACGCCCGCGAGTACGGCCGCGAGCAGGGGCGCGAGGTCCTCGTGTCGGGCAACTTCTTCAACCTCGACCCGCACTACCTCGCGCTCGCCGACGACGTCGACCTGCTCATCACCGAGATGCGCAACACGACCTACCGGCAGCCGGAGTGGTACCGCTACGTCGCGGGGTTCGCCGGTGACAAGGACGTGGTCGTCGTCGAGAACCCGTACGGCGGTGTCGTGCCGGAGCTCGTCGAGCGAGCTTCGCAGTCGGCCGAGGGTTACGACCTGTTCCGGCTGTCGCTGTACGAGGGTGCGGCGATGGGCGCGAACATGACCGTGCCCTACGGCGCCTGGATGGGCAGCCGGATCGAGGACTCGTTCTACGCCCCGCACGACCTGGCGACCGAGGTGCAGGCCTTCCTCGCCGACCACGACGACCTCTTCAGTCGACAGACCTGCAACGAGGTCGCGGTCGTCTTCAGCGTCGAGAGCACCCGCGAGCTGATCAGCCGCCAGGACGCGAGCGACAACGTCACCAACGCACGGGACGAGTCCGTCGAGGTGCCCTACCGGCGTCGTGACCGCCGGCGTTGGCGGATGCGCCGGTGCCGTTCGACGTCGTGATGTTCGCCGACGGGGTGACCGCGCCAGACCGCGTCGACGCCGGATCGCTGCGCCGGTATCCGACGGTGATCCTGCCCGGACTGCGTCCATCTGACCGCGCGCCAGGCACGAGCGCTGGCCGAGTACCTCGACGGCGGCGGGTTGCGCGGTCGTCGTCGGCGAGCTCGGCGAGAACCTCCCGCCGGCAGAGCGCGAAGGCCTGCTGGGGCACGAGAATGTGCGCCGAGGCACGATCGGCGACGTCGACGATCTGCTGCCGCGCGGACGACAGCTACGGTCCGCGCAGCCGACGGCCCCGGTTCCCCACCCAGGGTCAACCTCGGGGTCAACATCCAGCGCCTGGCCGACGGGTCGGCCGCGGTGCACCTCGTCAACTACGACTACGACCGTGAGCCGGACGGCGTGCGGTCGCTGACCGACATCGAGCTGACCGTCGAGCTCGGCCTCCCGAGGCCGCAGGTCACGCGTGCTGACGTCGCGGGGTGACAAGAGTGCCCAGGAGGCCGCCGTCGACGGCGCGGTCGCACACGGTGCACCTGGAGGAGCTGGGCGTCTACAGCATCGTCGTGTTCAGCCGGGGTGCAGTCGACGCCGGTGCCACCGAGCAGAAGGACCCAGGTCGATGAAGATCGCCGTGCTCGAGGCTCCGCGGACGTTCGCGGTCGAGGAGGCGCCGATCCCGTCGTTCGCCGCGGACGAGGTCCTGGTCCGGGTCGCGGCGTGTGGCGTCTGCGCGTCGGAGCTGGACATGTGGGAGGGGCGGCGGAGCGGCGCCGTTCCCGCTCTACCCCGGCCACGAGGTGAGCGGCACCGTCGTCGAGGCGGGCGCGCAGGTCTCCGGGATCGGCCCGGGTGACCCGGTCGGCGTCTGGGTGACCACCCGCGGCTTCGCCGACTACGTCGCCGTGAAGGCGGAGTACTGCCGGTCCGCGGCCGGCGGTGCCGCTGGACATCGCGCTGGCCGAGCCGCTGGCGTGTGCGGCCAACGCGGTGGAGGCTAGCCGACGTACGTCTCGGCGACGACGTCGTCATCATCGGTGCCGGCTTCATGGGCAACCTCGTGCAGAAGCTCGTCGCGCTGCGCGGCGCGCGGCAGGTGATCGTCGCCGACAGCCGGACCGACGCCCTGCGAACGCGCCGCCCGGACTGGGGGCGACCCGGACCGTCGACGTGGCGGCGGAGTCCCTTGCCGACGTGGTGTCGGAGCTGACGTTCGGACGCGGCGCCGACGTCACGCTTCGAGTGCACCGGCAGCCCAGGGTCGCCCTCGCGGCGCTCGGCGACGTCACCCGGATGAGCGGCAAGGTGGTGCTGGTCGGCTTCCACCAGGGGCCGCCCCGAGAGATCCCGCTGGGTCACTGGAACTGGATGGCGTTCAACATCGTCAACGCACACTTCCGGGAGGTCTCCACGATCATGCGCGGCATGACGATCGGGAATGCGCCTGCTCACCTCCGGCCGGCTGTCGCTCGACGGCCTGGTCACGCACCGGTTCGCGCTCGACGACATCGGCTGGCGTTCGAGACCGCACACGACAAGCCGCCGGGGTTCGTCAAGGCCACGGTGACCGTGGACCCCGTCCTAGGCCGACTCGCGCCGAACGAGCGGGCAGGGCAGCATGACCGTGCGGCCCTTGTCCTTGTAGCGGCCGAGCATCCGGCTCAGCAGCAGCTCACCGGCCCGGCGCCCGGCGTCGTAGGACGGGTTGCGGACCGTCGTCAGGGCCGGTCTCACGAGTGCCGCCGCGTCGACGTCGTCGAAGCCGACCAGAGCGACGTCGCCGGGAATCGTCAGTCCCAGCTCGCGGGCGGTGTCCATCGCGCCGATCGCCGTCAGGTCGTTGGCGCAGAAGACGGCATCGGGACGCGGTTGACGGACCATCAGTGAGCGCATGGCGTTCTGGCCGCCGGCCGTGGTCCAGTCGCCGCGGCTCGATCAGGGCCGGGTCGATGGGCCGGCCGGCCTCTTCCAGCGCCCGTCGGTAGCCGCGGACGCGGGCCGTCGCCGGCCCCCGGGGGCCCTGGATCATCGCGACGCGGAGCGCACCGCGTGCAGACCAGATGCAGGGTCGCGGCATGGGAACCGCCCTCGTCGTCGGCCGCCACCGTGTCGATCTTCGGATGGTCGATGCCTGTCGCCCAGGCACACGACCGGGGTGCCGAAGCGGGCGGGGTTGAACACGTCGTCGGGAGCGACGTTGACCGACGCCATCACGACACCGTCGACGCCCCGGTCGAGAACGTCCTCGATGAACTTCTGCTCGCGATCGAGCAGGCCGTCGGTGTTGCAGACGTACGTCCCGTAGTCCGCGCCGTCGACGGCATCCGCGAGTCCGCGGATCAGCACGCTGTAGAACGGGTTGGTGATGTCGGGCACGATCACCGCGATCATGTGGGAACGCCGGGTCCGCAGGTTGCGGGCGACGATGTTGGGCCGGTAGCCGAGCTTTCGGACCGCGTCCTCGACCGTCGCGCGGGTGGCCGCCCCGACGATCCGCTTCCCCGACAGCACATGGGACACCGTGGTGGGGCTGACCCCGGCGAGACTGGCCACCTGGGCGATGGTCACCCGGGCCGGGCCGCGTGGTGGGTTGGTGTCGACATCGGACATCGACGTCGCCTCCTCGGCTCGCTGCCGTTGCTGAGCGACTCGTCGACGGCCGGCTTCCGGCCGCGGTGCGGGTACGAGACCGCGGTGGGGTGCTTGACACCCCCAACGGCGGTTCGTAGGGTACCAGGACTTTGCCAAAACGATTTCCTCCGGGGCTCGGGGTGCATGAGGAACTCGAGCGCTACACGATGGACGCGCTGCTCGCGCCGCCGGTCCGGGTGCGTGTCATCCGGCAGGAGCTGCGCCGGGTCGACGTGCACTGGCACGAGTTCTACGAGATGGCCTACGTGCTGGACGGCAGCGCCTACCACTTGCTCAACGGCGTGCCGCGAGACGCTGCGGCCGGGCAGCGCGTTCCTGCTGACGCCGGCGGACTTTCACCGGATCGACACCACCTCCGATGAACCGCTCACCTGCCTCAACGTGGTGATCGACCCGGCGGTGCTCGAGGAGCAGCTGCTCGGTCTGCTCGCGTCGACAGCCGGCTGGTCGGCCTGGCCGGCCTGGACGCTGGGGAACTTCGACGAGGCGCGGACGGACTTCCTGCGGCTGTGGGACGAGTCGCAGGCTTCCCGACCGGGTGCGGCCGCCCTCACCGACGCGCTCGTCGGTTGCATCCTCATCGAGTTCGCCCGGCGCTGCGCCGGCAGCCAGGGGTCGGCGGGGCCGGTCGGTTCGGACCGGCAGCATCTGCCTCGCCCGGACTCCGCCATCGCCAGGGCCGTGCTCTTCGTCGACCACCACTTCCGCGAGCCGGTCACGCTCGCCCGAGCCGCTGCGCAGGCGAACCTCTCGCCGAACTACTTCAGCGAGCGCTTCCGGGAGTTCACGGGGGTGCCGTTCCAGGTGTACCTCCAGCAGCGGCGGCTCCGCTTCGCGCGTTCGCTGCTGGCCGCCACCGACCTCGGTGTCACGCAGGTCGGCCACGCGGCCGGGTTCAACAGCCCGTCGCACTTCGGCCGGGCCTACCGGCGGCGCTACGGGGAGTCACCCCGAGCCGCCCGGGCGGTTCACAACGATTGGGCCGCGGCCCGCGCTGGCGGTCGCGTGTTCGCTTGACAAGCAGGTGGTGGTCTAGCACGCTTCGCAGGGTTAGCCAAACGATTTGGCGGGGGTTTGTGCGCGTCGTGTCCGGCCCCGGATCGAGTGAGGAGCAAGTCCGTGAGAAAAGCTGTCTCCCGACGATCGCTGGCGCTGGTCGGCGGCGCCACCGTTCTCGCCCTGGTCGCTGCCGGATGTGGCGGTAGTAGCGACGACTCCAGCGACACCGCGGGCAAGGGCAAGGGCCCGGTGCCCGAGCCGACCGAGCCGGTGACCGTCACGTTCTCGTCCTGGGTCGGGAACACCACCCGGCGATGAAGAAGCTCGCCGACGAACTTCCACAGCCGAGCACCCGAACATCACCATCGAGTTCCAGAACGTCACCGCCGACAACTCGCAGCAGAAGATCACCACGCAGATCGCCGGCGGACAACCCGCCGGACGCCGCGTTCGTCGACGCCAGCGCCGTCGCCGACGTTCGCCGGCCGCGACGCGATCGTCAACCTCGACGACTACATCGCGCGCAGCGACTGGGTGAAGCCCGACGCCTACGTCCCGGCGTTCAAGGACTTCGTCACGGTCGACGAGAGCATGTACGGCCTGCCGTTCGACGGCGAGTCGACCAGCCTGTTCTACCGCAAGGACCTGTTCGAGGCGGCCGGCATCGACCATCCGCCGACGACCTGGGAGGAGATGGAGGCCGACGCCGCGACGCTGACCGACCCCGACCAAGAAGCAGTACGGCTATCGAGATGTTCGCGTCGGAGTCCGCCTACTACTGGTACCCGTTCCTCTACCAGGCCGGTGGGGAGCAGCTGACCGACGACGGCAAGGACGTCGCCTTCAACAGCCCCGAGGGCAAGCAGGCCGCGGACTTCTACGTCGGGCCTGACCAAGTACGCCCCGCCGGACTACCTCAACTCCAACTCCTACGACGGCCGGATCGCCTTCGAGCAGGGCCAGGTCGGCATGTACATGGCCGGCAACTGGCTCGCCGGCACGCATCGCAGGACGACGTGCCCGGAGATCAACGGGACAGTGGGCGACCGCGCCGCTGCCCAAGGGTCCGGCCGGCTGCGCGACGACGCTCGCCGGTGACGCGCTGGTTCTCTTCCACACCGACAACAACGACGCCGCCTGGAAGTGGATCGAGTACCTCTCCCAGCCCGAGATCATCGCGCAGTGGACCTACAAGGGCATCCCTGGTGTCAAGGGCGTGGCCAGCGGCACCGAGCTGCCGACGCTGACGTCCCAGCTGGCGGATCCCGGCGCTGTACAAGGCCAAGCCGGTCCTCACCGGCTTCGCCAAGGACATGAAGGACTGCGGCATCCCGAGCAGGAGCCGCCCAACCCGAAGTACGGCGAGGTCGAGGCCGAGCTCAACACGGAGCTGGGCAAGGCGATGTACGGCGACCAGTCCGCCGTCGGAGGCGCTGGACAACGCCGCCGACAAGGCCGAGGAGATCTTCGCCCGCTGACCGGCAAGGCGGACGTCCGCTCCCGGCATGGTGACCGTCGAGCAGTGCCGGCCCGGGCCATCGAGCCCGGGCCGGCTACGCGGGAAGAGGCAGTGCATGGCAGTCGACACGGCGGTCGACCGGTCGAGACCGCTGCCCAAGCCGAAGCGGGGCGTGCGCTACACGCTGCGCCGGATGCGCCGGGAGTGGAGCGCCTACCTCTTCATCTGCCCCGGGCCTGCTGCTGTTCTCGGTGTTCACGATCTTCGCGCTGATCTTCTGCGTTCTACCTGACGTTCCACCGGTGGAGCATCATCGAGCCCGACAAGCCGTTCGTCGGGCTGGACAACTACCGGCGACTGATCCACGACGAGCAGCTTCCGCCGGGCGGTCGATCAACACCGTCTACTTCACCGGCGCGTCGGTTCCGCTGCACCATGGCTCATCGGGCTGGGGATCGCCCTGCTGCTCAACCAGCCGCTGCGCGGGCGCGGCCTCTTCCGGACGATCTACTTCCTCCCGGTCGTCACGCCGTTCGTCGTGGTCGCGATCGTCTGGAAGTGGCTCTACAACGCTGACTACGGCCTCTTCAACTACTACCTGCTGAAGACGCACCTGATCGACCAGCCGCTGCTCTGGCTGTCCGACAAGAACCTGGCGATGCCGGCGGTCATCCTGATGAGCATCTGGGGCGGCATCGGGTTCTCGATGGTGATCTACCTCGCCGGGCTCCAGGCGATCCCGCAGGAGCTCTACGAGGCCGCGCGAGGTCGACGGTGCCGGCGCCTGGGCGCGGCTGCGCTACATCACGATCCCGATGCTGCGACCGACCACGCTGTTCCTGCTGGTCATCGGGATCATCGGCTCGTTCCAGGTGTTCACGCAGATCTTCATCATGACCAGCGGCGGGCCGGTCGAGCAGACGACGACGATGGTCTACTTCATCTACCAGACGGCGTTCACAGTTCTACGACATGGGCTACGCCAGCACCCTGGCCTACGCGCTGTTCCTGATGCTGTTCGTCTTCACCGTGCATCCAGCTCCGGCTGACCAGGCAGGGCAGACGCATGACCGGCGACTGTCGACGCGACCGGAGATCGATCCACGACCGAGGCGCCCGCACCGACGCCGCCGCGGCGATCCAGCCGCGTGGGACGTAGCAAGCGATGGCGACTGAGCATCCTGCGCCGTACGTCATCCTGGTGCCCGGGGCGATCCTGTTCGTCGCGCCGTTCGCCTGGCTGATCAGCGCGTCGTTCCAGCCGCTCGGCGACATCTTCGACCTGCCGCCGCACTGGATCCCGCACGCACCCGACGCTCGACGGCTACAAGACGTTCCTCGGTCGCGGGCAGGGCCGAGGTCACCGGCGCCGGCGCCAACGGCGCCTGGCGCTGGTTCGCCAACAGCGCCTTCGTCGCCACGTCGGTGACGATCCTGCAGCTGTTCTTCAACTCGCTCGCGGCCTATGTCTTCGCCAAGCGCAAGTTCCCGGGCCGCGACGTCATCTTCATGCTCTTCCTGGCCACGATGATGATGCCCGGCCAGGTGACGCTGATCCCGAACTACCTCGTCCTCAAGCACATCCCGCTCTTCGGCGGCAACGACATCGTTCGGGCAACGGCGGCCACGGCTGGCTCGACTCCTACTACGGGCTCATCGTGCCCGGGGCGGTGAGCGCCTTCGGCATCTTCCTGCTGCGCCAGTACATGCAGTCGATCCCCGACGAGCTGCTCGACGCCGCGCGCATCGACGGCGCCTCGGAGTTCCGCATCTACTGGCAGGTCGTGCTGCCGCTGTGCCGGCCCGGCGCTGGCCGCGGTCGGCGATCTTCACGTTCAGTCGACTCGTGGGAGGACTTCTTCTGGCCGCTGATCATCATCTCCAGCGAGGACAAGATACACCGCGCCGCTCGGCCTGGCGCTGTTCGTGGTGCAAGAACAAGACGTCGTGGGACGTCCTGTTCGCCGGATCGGTGATCGCGACGCTGCCGATGGTCGTCGTCTTCATGATCTTCCAGCGGCAAGTTCATCCAGGGCATCTCGATGACCGGCCTCAAGGGCTAGCGAGTGCCGGTCCGGAGCGGCGAGTCGCGTGAGCACGTCGCGGTCGAGACCGCTCGCTCGCTGTCGCGAGAGCAACGGTCGTGCTGCGGCTCGAACCGGCGTGGGTGGCCCGCGACTTCCTGCCGCCGGGGCGTCGGCTCGGGCTCGCCCGAGGACGCCTACGACGTCGGCGAGCGCGGCGTTCATCTGCGAGCGATGGCTGGGCTCGACGACGACGGCCGACAACCGGGTCGGGTCCCGACGACGAGGGACTGAGCTACGTCGTCGGCGACGACGGCGACCGGCTGCTGCTCGCGCGACGCGGTCGAGGCCGACCCGGTCGCGTTCATGGGCGCCGACTACGCGGCGACTCACCCCGCCGGCCTCGGGCCGGCTGGCCAAGCTCTTCGACTACGCGGCCCGGCTGCCGTACCACATCCACCCGCCGCAGGAGTACGCGTCGCTGGTCGGGGCGCAACGTCCAAGGACGAGTCCTACCACTTCCCTGCCGGCGTCGACATGGGTGCGCATCCCGGAGTCGTTCTTCGGCGTGCACCCCTGGATCGGCCGAGCAGCAGGCGCACGACGTCCTGCTGCCGTACCTCGTCGACTGGGACAGCGACCTCATCCTCAGGCACGCCCGGGCCGAGCTGCTGGTGGCCGACGAGGGCTTCCACATCCCGTCCGGCGTGCTGCACGCGCCCGGGACCGCCCTCACGCTCGAGCTGCAGGAGGACTCCGACGTCCTCGCGATGTTCCAGGCGCTGAACGCCGGCAAGATCATCTCCAAGGACCTGCTGTTCAAGGACGTACGCCCCCAGGACCGCGAGGAGCACGGCGAGCGGTTCCCGTTGGGCTTCGTGGACTGGGAGCTCAACGGCGACCCGTACTTCTACGAGAACCGCCACCTGAGCCCTCAGCCGGTCGGCGGGGTCCTCGCAGCCGGGTGGCGAGGAGTGGTGGATCTTCTACAACACGCCGAAGTACAGCGGCAAGAAGCTCGTGGTGAGACCCGGGCAGCGATATGCGAGCACCGACCGCGGTGTCTACAACCTGCTCGTCTGGAGCGGCCGTGGACGGTACGGGGGACAGGAGGTCGTCGGCGGTGACTCCGCGAACGACGAGCTGCTCGTCGTGCACGACGCAGCCGTTCGGCCGCTGGAGGTGGAGAACACCGGGAGCGACGACCTGGTGATCTTCAAGTTCTTCGGCCCGGACATCAACCCGGACGCCCCGACGATTCCGTCGTGGCCGCCGCGGCCGGCGACGTAAGCCCGGAGGCGGGTCGGGCGGCCGTGCTGTTGGCTTGCGTCATCTGACAGGGTGGGCTCGAGGGAGAAACCAGCGGTGAGGAGGGCAACCATGGAATTTCGCAGGCTCGGGCGGCTCGAGCATCGCAGCTCGGTGCTGATCTACGGAGCAGCCGCGTTGGGTTCGGTCGACCAGGACACCGCCGACCTCTCGGTCCAGGAGGCACTTGACGCGGGCATCAACCACTTCGACGTGGCCGCCGACTACGGGGACGCCGAGCTACGGCTCGGACCGTGGATGGATCGCATCCGCGACCAGATATTCCTGGCCACGAAGACCGGCCAGCGGAAGCGGGACGACGCCTGGGCACAGATCAACGCCTCACTCGAGCGACTGCAGACCAGCCGGGTGGACCTGCTGCAACTGCATGCCGTCTGCGACATCGACGACCTCGACCGCGCGGTCGGCAACGGAGGAGCGCTGGAGGCGGCGATCCGAGCCAAGGAGGAGGGCCTCATCGGCGCGATCGGGATCACCGGTCACGGCAAGGAAGCCGCCGCCACCCATGAGGAGGCGTTGCGCCGCTTCCCGTTCGACACCGTGCTGACACCCCTCAACCCGGTGCTCTGGCGCGAGCCGTCCTTCCGGTCGGCGTACCAGAGTCTCGTCGCGAAGGTCCATGAACAGGACGCCGGTCTGATGACGATCAAGTCGATCTCCCGGCGCAACTGGCCCGGAGATCACCTGACCGCTCCCTACACCACCTGGTACGAGCCCTACACCGACCTGGAGCCGATCCGGGCAGCGGTCTCGTGGGTCCTGGAGCACCAGGAGATCACCGGGATCGCGACCGCCGGGGACGTGCGGCTGCTGGGGATGATCGTGGCCGCCGAGCAGGACAGGCTGCCGGCTGCGGAGGCGGAGTCGGCGCTGGCCGACGACTCGGAGTACTCCTCGCCGTTCATCGCCATGCCTATCTAGTAACTACGCCACCCACAAACACCCGAGCGTCCAGGCGTGGCTGGCCCGCAACCCCCGGTTCACGATGCACTTCACCCCGACCAGCGGGTCCTGGATGAACATGGTCGAAATCTTCTTCTCGATCATCACCCGGCAAGCCATCCGCCGCGGCACCTTCACCTCGGCCAAGAACCTCATCGCCGCCATCGAAAGCTACATCGACCCTGGAACGAACGCCGCCAGCCGTTCACCTGGACCAAGACCGCCGACGAAACCCTCACCAAAGCCACCGCCGGTCAAAGATCATCGCTCACGCGGACACTAGAGACCAGCACCACTCAGAGCATGCGCGTCGCGGCGCGGATCTCGGTCGCCGGTGCGCCGCCTGACCGGCTTTGTGAGATGAGGCGGCGCGGCGGCGCGCATAGAGAAATTTCCCGATGTCGGCGAACACCTTAGGGGTTCAGAATCGAGGGAGTAAGCGAGAAAGCCGCCGCCTGCACGATCAGGTGCGTCAAACAGGGAGTACGACCATTCTGCCGATCGATTCCGACTTCGCCGTCCGCCAGTTCCCGAGCGGCCGGGACGTGGCCGCGTGCCGGCCGCCACGAACAGTCGTCCAGGGGCCCGGTCAAGCCCGCCGCAGCCGCGAGCCCCTCCTGTGTCGACTTCGCCTCGGCCCGCCCGCGACGGTGAAACCAGCGGCGACCCAGCGGCTGAGCTCATCACCTTCTCCAATATCAGGCTGGCGGCCCGACAAGCCCGCCTAGTCACAAAAGGAGACCACAATGTTCCAGAATCCTCCTACACCAGGTTCGGCAGGTGTCGTTGACCGGCGGCAGCTGGAGAAGTCTGTCTCCTGGACCCGCCGTGAACGGCTCTGGTTGCTGTGGTACCGATTCCGCCTGACAGTAGCGGAGATGAACTACGCCACCCGGCGAATGGTCGAGCTGTAGGAGTTCGGAGGTTCGCGGTGCTGATATCTCCCCCACCTGGCCAGACGCCGGGCGCGTGTCCGCGAGGCAGGCCCATCAGCAGAAGGCCCCGTCCCGCAGCGGGACGGGGCCACCATGCAGGAACTGCCTGGCCGAGGGCCGGGCCGAGCCGCCCCGTCAGTGGCTGGGCACCTCCGGCTCCTCGCCATGCACCGCCTGCCGGTCGACCAGGTACAGCATTTCCTCCCTGGGCAGCCTGGTGGCCATGGCCCAGTAGAAGATCACCACGCTGAACACGGCGACGATCAGCATGTCCCACCAGAACGGGATGTTGCCGGTGTTGCCCCTGGTCCGCCGTACTGGCCCTGCCAGGAGATGATGCCCATGCCGACCAGCCACACCGGCAGCCACACCGCCGACTTCCAGTCCAGCGGCGGTCGCTCCTTGTCGACCGCCATGCCGATGCCGATCAGCACGTATCCGATCACCAGCACGATGCCCAGCTTCCAGACCACCAAGAAGCCCGACCAGTAGATGAGCAGGTTGGCGACCACGAACGCGGCCGGGGTGAGGAAGCCGGCGGCCGGCATCCGGTAGGGCCGGTCCGCATCCGGCACCTGCCGGCGGAAAGCACCCACGGAGAGCGGGGCGCCGGCGTACATGAGCACGCTCGCACCGACGATGATGCCCACCAGGTCTCGCCAGCTCGGGAACGGCAACAGGAAGACCAAGCCGAACAGGAACGCGAAGATCAGGCCGACCCACGGGACGCCGTGGCTGTTGACTCGACCGAAGATCTGCGGAGCGTACCGGTTCCTGGCCAGGCCGTAGCTGACCCGCGACGTCCCCGTCGTGTAGATCAGGCCGGTCCCGGACGGGGAGACGAACGCGTCGACCCGCAAGATGTGCGCCAGCCACGTGAGCCCGACCAGGGTCGCGACGGCGGCGAACGGCCCCGCGTTGATCTCTGGGTTGGTGATGTGCTGGAGCCCGTGCGGGATTGCGCTCGCCGGCAGCGCACCAATGAACGCGATCTGCAGGCCGATGTAGATCGCGGTGCCGATCAGGATCGAGACGATGATCGCCCGCGGCAGGTTGCGGCCGGGGTCCTTGATCTCGCCGGCGAGCTGGTCGGCCTGCTCGAAACCCGAGAAGGCGAAGATGATGCCCGACAGCGGCAGTGCCGCGGTCAGGCCCTTGATGCCGCCGGGGAACATGCTTTTTCCCCCGGCGGTGAAGTTGCCCGGGTCGAACTTGAACAGAGCACGATGATGGCCAGGATCGGGACCGCGACCTTCCACCACGTGATGACGTTGTTGACCCTGGCGAAGATGCGCATGGCGAGGAAGTTGACCGCGGTGAATACCGCCATCAGCCCCACTGTCACCACCAGCCCGCCATTGGTGATCTTGTCCGTATCTGCGTTGTACAGGCTCGGCCAGTAGTAGGAGGCGTAGGTGACGAACGCGTAGCACTCGATCGGTGCGATCGTGACCGCCTGCAAGTACGAGAAGAAGCCGAACCCGATGCCGGCGACACTGCCGAACGCGAAGTGCGGGAACCTGGCCGTCCCACCGGAGACCGGGTACATCGCGCCGAGCTCGGCGTGGGCGAGGGCCAGGACGATGACCACGACTGCGGCGATGATCCAGGCCAGCCAGGCACCCCCACCGATCAGCAGCGCTGCAGTCAGAGGAGCGAACAGCCAGCCGGAGCCGATGATCGATGTCTCGGATGCCCAGGTGGCGCCGATCAGGCCCAGTTCCCGTTTGAAGCCGACGTCAGTCGGGGCTGACCTTCTCGGCGCACAGAGTCAATTGCCATGTTCGAACCTTCCCTCTCCGGTTCGCATGCGGGGCGGTATGAAGTCGGGCCTCATGGTAGTGGAAGTTGCGCCTCGTGGTAATGATCAGAAGCAGTCGCACGGCTTCGTTTCGGTAACGCGAATCACTGAGCGCGCACATGTCAGCGCGCTGCCTGGCGCTGTCTCCGGATCGTAAGTCCCGTCCATGGCTCCCCGCCTCGGAAACGCCTTCCCAGGAACGGGATCGGCAGCTGCCGATATCGCCTTTGCAAACCGATTTGCACACATATCCCGCTTCGTCGTGAAACAAAGTGTCGGTTGGCGGAGAACGGCCGACGCTCGGGCGAGGGCGAGGGACTAGGCCGCGGCACTCGGCGCACGTGAAGACTCGCCGGCGAGCACCAGGCTCGATGTCCGCGCCAGCGGCATCAGGCCGGTGAGCTCGATCGTCTGGTCGGTCAGCAGGTCACGGGGTTGCCGGCCAAGCTCGTCGAGCGTCGCGGCGTCCAGGGTCACCGACGTCGCGCCGCCGAAGTTCAGCAGCACGAGAACCGACCGGCCATCCGGATCCCGCCGAACGTAGGCGAGCACCTGGCCCTGCGCCGCGACGATACGCATGCCGTCCCCGATCAGTGCCGGCTCCAGCGTGCGCAGCCTGATCAACCTGCGATAGAGCTCGAGCAGTCCGCCACGGTCGGTCCACTGCAGAGTCTCACTAAGTCCGTACGGCAGGTACGACGCACCGATCTCCTGACCCGCCCAGATCGCCGGTACGCCCGGCACGGTCATCATCAGGACGGCGGCCACCCGGGCGCGGTCGATGCCTACCTTGTCCACGAACCGGGCGCCGGTGTCGTTGTTGTCGAGAAAGCGCAGCACCAGCCCGTGTGCAGGTGTCGTGCGGCGCAGTGCCTCGGCCAGAACCTCCCCGGTGTCCGGATGCTCCCACGCCGGGTCCCACGTCGGATGGCCGAGCTCGTCGCCCCAGTCGTAGGTGATGTCGAAGCCGTTTCGCTGGTACCAGCCCACCGGGTCGCCCAGCCCGTCTGGTCCGAGCGGCGGCGCCTCGGCGAGCATCAGCAGGTCGGGGTTGGCCTTGCGCAGCTCGGCGTTGCACCAGACCCAGAAGTCGGGGGTGCGCAGCGGCGGAGCCCAGGCCATGTCCTGCCGGAATCCGTCGAACCCGTAGTCGTTCACCCAGTGCAGCATCGCCGCGAGCATCGCATCGCGGACCGTCGAGTTGTCGAGGTTGAGGTTCGGCAGGTGCGTGTAGTGGAAGTAGTGCGTGGCCTGGCCGGTCTCGTCGCGGTCGTAGTAGTCCCAGGTCGGGTCGGCCGGTCCGAGCCGCTGCGCCCGGACGTACCACGGGTGCCACAGCGAGGTGTGGTTGGGCACGAAGTCGGCGAGGACATGCATCCCCCGGCTCTGGGCGTCGGTGATGAGACGTCTCAGGGTCGCCGGCTTGCCCCAGGTCCTGTCCAGGGCACGGTAGTCGGTGATGGCGTACGTCTGGCCCCAGAGCCGCGTCTCGACCGGGGGCCACAGCCACAGCACGGTGACGCCGAGCTCCTGGAGGTAGTCCAGCCGCCGCCGCACCGCGGCGGCCCCACCGCCCCAGGCCTGCGGGACAACGCCGTAGATGACCGCCTGTCTGATCCAGTCGGCCGGTGGCGACGGAGTTGCCTCGAGGTCGAAACGACCCATCAGGTGACCGGCGGACCAACGGTCGCCGGGCGTCCGCCGACTGCGGTGACGATGTTGGCCGCGACGTGCCGGAGCTTGACGTTGCGGTGCTGGGACGCCCGGCGCAGCACGTCGAAGGCGGCGTCGGAGTCGCACCGGTTCTGAGCCATCACGATCCCGATCGCCTGGTCGATGACGCTACGCGAGGCCAGCGCCGCCTGCAGGTGAGCCGTCAGCTCGACGTGCCGCGCCATCCGGTTCGCGACCGCCAGACACCCCGACGCCTGGGCGGCGAACATGGCCGCCGACCCCCGGTCCTGCTCGGAAAACGATCCAGGCGCCTGGGAGTAGAGGTTGATCGCACCGACGGGTTGACTTCCGACGAAGATGGGGGTTGACAGCGAGGACTGCAGCCCGTTCGCGATCGCCGCCATCCGGAACTCGTGCCACCGTTCCTCGTCGACGAAGTTGGGCACGTCGATGACCTCTCCGGTGTCCATGCTCTGCAGGCATGGCCCGATGCCCGACGCGTACTGCACCTCGTCGACGCGGGTGGCGAGGTCGTCGCTGCTGGCGACCGTGAGCGGGTGTTCGTCCATGCGTACGGTGACACCACAGGATGTCGGCGCGGATCCTGTCCGGGTCGCCAGATCGGCGAGCTGCTGCAGGAAGCCGGCGAAGTCGTCGGTGGCCAACAGCAGCTCGTGCAGCTCGTGCACCGCTGTCAGGCGGTCGTCGTTGGTGGTAGTCGTCACCGGAGATTCTCACCATTCCGTTCAGGATCGTCGTTCAGTCCGCCGATGGTCGGGCATGGCCGCCGGAAAGACGCGATGGCGCTCCAACCTTCACTCACGCCGGGCACGAGCGCAAACGGCGGCAGAACGGTGAGCGGACTCCGGTCTGCACGGCTAGCGTTTCGAGTACGAACGGCTTCGGCGAGCGTTCGGCCACCGACGGGAGGCGCTGATGGCGCGCGAGACCTCGAAGAGCACCGAAAATCGGCCGGCGCGCACCGGGCTGGAGGTACGGTCCATCGACTATGTGCCGCTCAGCGAGCGGCATGGTGAGCTGTGGCACCTGGGTCCGCTGTGGTTCATGAGCAACGCCCAGATCGCCACCCTCGCGGTGGGCCTGGTCAGCATCACCTCCGGAGGCAACCTCATCTGGTCGCTGGTCGCGATCGTCACCGGCACGTTGTTCGGAACGTTCTTCATGGCGTTCCACTCGGCGCAGGGGCCCCAGCTGGGCCTGCCGCAGATGATCCAGTCCCGGCCCCAGTTCGGCTACGTGGGGGCACTGCTCGTCTGGCTCTTCGCGTACCTGCAGTACGCGGGCTTCAACGTCTTCAACACCGTGCTGGCAGCGGACTCGCTCGACACGACGATCCACGGCGGCACGAAGCTGTGGATCGTCGTGGTCACGCTGATCGCGCTGATCGTCGCCGGGGTCGGCTACGACCTCATCCACTCCTTCGAGCGCATTCTGACCTACAGCTTCATCGTCATCTTCGGTGTCTTCACCATCACGGCCATCGCGACCCTCGGTATCCCGAGCGGCGCGTTCGACCTCGGTGACTTCCACACGACGCCGTTCCTCGCGCAGTTCGGGGTGGTCGCGGGCTACCAGGTCAGCTGGGCGATCTACGTCTCCGACTACTCCCGCTACCTGCCCCCGGACGTGACGGTCCGCAAGACGTTCCTCTGGACGTACTGGGGATCCGCGCTCGGGGCCATGTGGCTGATGGGCCTGGGCACCCTTCTCGCCGCGACCATCAGCACCGGCAAGGAGTTCGACACCATCAAGGCCATCAATATCGCCGGCGACGAGCTGTTCGACGGCTTCGGGTCGATTGTGCTGATCTTCTCGGCATTCGGCCTGATCTCGGTCACGGCGCTGAACATGTACGGCGGCTCGCTGACACTGATCAGTGCCATCGACTCGTTCTCCCGCGTACGGCCGACCGTGCTCGTGCGCGTCGTGACCGTCTCGTTCACCGCAGCGCTGTCGCTGGTCGGTGCGCTGGCCGCGACGGCGAACTTCCTCACCCACTTCGAGGAGTTCCTGCTCCTCATCCTCTACCTGTTCATCCCGTGGACCGCGGTGAACCTGGTCGACTACTACGTCGTACGCCGGGGCCACTACGCGGTGGCGGAGATCTTCAAGCCCGACGGAATGTATGGCCGTTGGGGGTGGCGCGGGATCGTGTCGTACCTGGTCGGATTCGCCGCGATGGTGCCCTTCTTCAGCGTCCCCGGCCTGTACACAGGCGCCATCGCCGGCGCCCTCGGCGACGCGGACATCTCGATCTTCATCGGGCTCCCGGTGGCGGGCATCCTCTACTTCGTCCTGTGCCGGAACCTGGACGTCGCGGCCGAGCGCCGGGTGGAGGAGTCGCAGGCCGCCGAGCTGGAGGAGACGGCGGGCAGCGGCTCGCCGTCGGACCGGTCGTAGTGTCGTTGCCGACCGACGACGCGACGGCGACCGCAGCGGCCGTCCGGGAGCGCCGCCGGAGCGTGCGCGATGTGGTCGAGGAGGCACTGGCCCGGATCGATGCGCGGGACGGCCCCCTGAACGCGTTCACCGTCACCTTGGCCGATCGCGCCCGAGCCGAGGCCGCAGCCGCCGACCGGGCCCTGGGTCGCGAGGACGTGCTCCCACCCCTGTTCGGCGTACCGATCTCGGTCAAGGACCACATCTGGCTGCGTGACGCCCCGGCGACCAACGGCTCGGTCGCCCTCGCCGGCTTCACCCCGGATGCGGACTGTGTCTGCGTCGCCCGACTCCGGGAGGCTGGGGCCATCGTCGTCGGCAAGACCAACAACCCGGAGTTCTGCTACGGCGGCTACACCGACAACCTCGTGTACGGCCTGACCCGGAACCCGTGGCACCTGGACCGGACGCCCGGCGGATCCAGTGGCGGCGCCGCGGTCTCGGTCTCGGCCGGCATGGTGCCGCTTGCCCTCGGCACCGACGGCGGCGGCTCGATTCGCATCCCGTCGGCGTTCTGCGGAGTGGTGGGTCACAAGCCGACGTTCGGGCTGATCCCCAAGGAACCGGGCTTTCGCGGCTGGAAGACGCTCTCGGTGGACGGGCCGCTCGCCCGGTCGGTGCGGGACCTCGCCCTGGCGGTCTCGGTCATGGCGGGACCGTCGACGTCGGACGACATGACCTACCCGGTTCCGATGGCCGACTTCCCGGCGGCGGTGGACGTCCAGGACCTCTCGGGCCTGCGGGTGGCGTACTCGGTCGATCTCGGCGTGGCCGACGTGGATCCCGACGTGCGGGCTCGGCTTCGCCGATGCGGTGGCACTCATTCGGCGCGCGACCGGCGCCACGCTGGTCGAGGACCACCCGGGAACACCGGAGCCGACACCGTTGTGGAACACGCTGGCACTGGTGGAGGGGTATGCGTCCGAAGGACCGTTGCTGGACCAGTGGGCGGACAGCATGTCGGCGGGCGTCGCCGACATTGTGCGTGCCGGTCGCGACACCACCGGCTGGGAGTACGTCGACGCGGTGCACGAGCGCGCGGACTTCACCCGCACCTGGGCGGAGTTCTGCACCCGCTACGACGCCTTGCTGCTGCCCGCCATGCCGATCACCGCCTTCGGCGTGGGCGAGCCACGCCCTGCGTCGATCGACGGGCATCCGGTCGACCCGTTCTTCGACGCGTGGTGCACGCTGGCGATACCGGCGAACCTGACCGGCCAGCCGTCGACGACGGTCCCGATGGGGCTGGGCAATGACGGGATGCCGATGGCACTGCAGGTGATGGCGCCCCGGTTCGGCGACGCGACCTCGCTGTCGTTGGCCGCCGCCTTCGAGCGCGTGCTGCCGGGTCTGTTCCCCCCGGACCTTCCGCCGGGCGGCGGGTGAGCGCGGACAGCCTCAGTCTGACTCAGCCTCGCTCAGTCTGGCTCAGTCTGGCTCAGTCTGTCTCGGGCTGGCTCACTCCGCGGAAACGGCGTTGTCGGAGACCGCCTGCAGCACCGTCTTCACCTGGAACGGGGTCAGCGCGCCGTGCTTGGACAGCACCAGCGCGACCAGACCGGCGATATGTGGCGTGGCGAAGCTGTTGCCGGTCGCGACGATCGAGCCACCTTCCTGCCACGCGACATCGACGTCGATTCCGCGTGCGCCGTACTCCACCGGGGGACGCGGGTTGTAGGCGATGGCATAGGGGTCCTCGCCCGGCCGAGCCGCCACCGACAGGACCGAGGAGTACTGCGAGGGGTACGTCGGCCCGGGGACGTTGTTCGCCGCGCAGACGAGCATGATGTTGCGGAAGTACGCCTCGTCGGCGATCTCGTGCAACGGCCCGAACCACTGGTCGCTCTTGCTGCTCAGGCTCATGTTCACGACGCTGCATCCCGGCGTCGAGAGCCCAGCGGATCCCGGCGTGGAACGTGCTGCCGCGTCCGCGCAGGTTGGCGCCGAGGACCCGGATGCTGTAGATCTCGGCCTCCGGGGCGAGCATCCGGATGATGGCGGCACAGGCGGTACCGTGCCCGACCAGGTCCTCGTGCGGTCCCTCCACCGCGGCGGTCTCGCCATCGGACTGCGCCTGGATCGAGACCGAGCCGGCCAGCCCGCCGACGCGTGGATGCGCGCCGTCGACACCGCTGTCGATCACCGCCACCTTGACGCCGTGGCCGGTCGCTCCACCCCAGGCCCATTCCCGAGTGGGCGCGGGCAACGGGAGAGCGGGCACCCCCGACAGGTGATCGGCGTCGAAGGCACCGGACCAGGCGGGACCGCTCACCGGCGCGACCGGGTGAATGCGGCGATCTCCTCGAGCACCCGCTGAGCGAGTTCGGCGGCCTGCGGCCCCTGACCGGCCAGGTCGTGGAACGCGGCGGCCAGCGCCGCCAGCCGGCCGTCGTCGTCAGGTCCGGAGAGCTCCCGCAGGACGGCGCCGAACGCCTCGTCGTCACCGGACTCCGCGAGGGCCCGCAGCAGCGCCGCACCCAGCCCGTCGTACACCTGGGTCAGCCGCACGATCGAGGCAACCTGGTCGCCGACGGTGCCGAGAATGTCGAGCGCGTGTGCCGTGTCGCCCCCCACCTGTGGGTCGAGGACCTCGATGACACCGAGCACGGCGCCCTGCTCGTCGACCAGGGGGACCGCGAGAATGCTGCTCGGCACGAACTGGGTCGCCTCGGCGACGTCCCGCGCGAACCTGCTGTCGCGTTGCACGTCGCCGACCGCTATGCCCTCGCCGGACATCACGACCCAGCCGGCGATCCCCCGGCTGATCGGAAGGCTGACATCGAGGATCGCGGCAGAGCCGGCGCCGTCCGCCGCGACGAACCTCAGCGCCGACCCGTCGGGCTCGACGAGACCGACCGAGCATGCCGCCGCGTCGAGGAGGTGACGGACGCTCGCCGCCGCTCGGCCGAGCTCCGCGCGCGCCGACGTCGGTCTGGCTGCTGTTCCCGCGAGATCCCCGATCCTGACGAGCAACGCAGCGAGCTCTGGCGAGGGGGTTGTCATGGAGATAGTTTGGACCACCTCCCGCCGTTGTGTGGTTCACTGAGCGCCGTGGAGTGGCAACTCTTGTCACCGCTATCGCCGGCGGACCGGGCCAGGCTGCTCGGCGCTGCGCGACCGCGCACCTTCAAGCGCAACGAGATCGTCTTCCACGAGGGCGACCCGGGGGAGACCCTCCATCTGGTACGGAAGGGCAGGCTCGGCGTCCGGATCTCGACGAGCTCGGGGGAGTCGGTCACGCTGTCGGTGCTGTCGCCCGGAGACGCGTTCGGAGAGCTCGCCCTGGTCAGCCGGCCTCCTCACCACTACCGCACCGCCACCGTCACCGCCTTCGAATCGTCGGAGACCTTGGCGCTGAGCGGTTCGGCCTTCGCTGCGCTGTGCAGGGAGCACCCGTCGGTGGAGCGGCTCGTGGTCAGTCTGCTGGCCGAGCGCGTCGACCAGCTCAGCCGTCGACTGCTCGAAGCGTTGTACATCGGCGTCGAGGGCAGGGTGTTCCGGCGGCTGATGGAGCTCGACGAGATCTACGGCAACGGCGAGCCGGGCACCGTCATCCCACTGACACAGGACGACCTCGCCGGGCTCGCCGGAGCCAGTCGTCCCACCGTCAACCAGGTCCTCGCGCGGCTGGGCGACCAGGGAGTCGTCGAGGTCGGCCGCGGTCGCATCCAGATCCTGCAACCTGCTGGTCTCCGGCGCCTCGCCGTCGGGTGAGGCGACAGGTGTCCGCGGCCGATTCCGTACCGTCGCAACCCCACCTCGTCGACGAGGCCGATCTCACCGCGGTGTTGCGAACCGCCAAGCGGCACGGGGGGCACTGGGCAGAGGTATTCGTCGAGCGCAGGGTCACCGAGACGATTCGCCTTGCCGGCGGCGGGGTCGCCGAAGTACGCAGCGACCTCGACGCGGGAGCCGGCATCACGGTGGTGACCGCGGGACGAGCCGGATACGCCCATACCAACGTCCTGACCCGGCGGGCGCTGTTGGATGCCGCCGAGGCGGCGACGAGTGCCAGCGGCGCCGGGATGCCGGTGACGAGAACCGCGTCGACCGATCTCACCGAACGTGCCGTGTCGCGCGTCCAGCACGCGATACGGCCGCCGGCGGAGGTCACCGCACCGGAGAAGGTCGCCGTCATGCGCAGGGCCGATGCGGCTGCCCGCTCGATCAGCGGATCGGTCCGCGATGTCACCGCAACGCACGTGGACGTCACCCAGGCGGTGCTGATCGCCAACACCGATGGCTTCATCGTCCGCGACAACCGGGTCAGGACCAGGATGACCTGCCAGGTGACGGTGCGGCGCAACGGCTCGATGGCGACAGGTTTCGACGGTCCTGGTCTCGGCGGTGGCTGGGAGCTCTTCGACGGTAGCGAGGCCGACGACATCGGCCGGCGGGCGGCCGAACGTGCGCTGCGCGCACTGGAGGGTGCGGAACCGCCGGGTGGGCGGCTGCCCGTCGTGCTCGGGCCCTCCGGCGGCGGGCTGCTGCTGCATGAGGCGTGCGGTCATGGCCTGGAGGCCGACGGCCTTGTCCGCGCGAGCAGTGTCTATGCCAGGACGGTCGGGGCCGCCGTCGCGAGCCCGCTGGTGACGGCGGTGGACGATCCCAGTCTGCAAAGCGGTTTCGGTTCGTACGCGGTCGATGACGAGGGGACCGACTCCGCTCGTACGATGCTGCTCGACGCCGGCGTCCAGACCGGTGCGCTGGAGGACCGTGCCAACCGTGGGACGGCAGCGGACGGTTTCTCCGCGAACGGCCGCCGGGAGTCCTATGCACATCCTCCGCTGCCGCGGATGAGCAACACCTTCATCCTGTCCGGATCCTCGACGAGCACGGATCTCTTGCACAGTGTGCGGCGTGGCATCTACGTCGTGCGACTGCGCGGGGGAGACGTCAATGTCGCGACCGGCGAGTTCGCGTTCACCGCCAGCGAGTCGTTCCTGGTCGAGGACGGGGAGCTCGTCCGACCGCTTCTATCCCTTACCCTGTTGGGTTCTGCACCCACCGCCCTGGCATCGGTCGAGGGTGTCGCCGACGACCTCTCGCTGACCCAGGCGCTGTGCGGCAAGGAGGGCCAGTGGGTGCCGGTGTCGTACGGCAGCCCGACCCTGCTCATCGCTGGCCTGACCGTGACCGGCGGCGGCAATGGGTGAGCTGCTCGACCTGGTCGAGTCGGTTCTCATTCACGTCGAGCCGGGTGAGGACCTCGAGGCATACGCCGTCCACCGCACCGAGACGACCGTGCAGGCGGGTACCGGACCCGTGGTGCGTCACGTCGGTCGTTCCGAGACCCGGGGCGTCGGGGTGCGTGTCGTGGTGGGCGCGCGGATGGGGAATGCCTCGACCGCCGACCTGTCGCCCGCCGGTCTGGCGTCGGTGGTGGCACGCGCCCGGGACAACGCCCGGGTGGTCGATCCGGACGAGTCCGCGGTCCTGCCACGGGGGGAGCGCATCGCGGAGGTCGCTGGACTCCGGCACGCCGGACTGGGTGCGACATCCCTTGTCAGCAAGGTTGATTCCACCATCGAGCTGGCTCACCAGGTCACCAGGATCGACCCCCGGGTCCGTGCCCTGGACACGGCGGAGTACCACGACGAGGACGTCCTGGTGGCGATCGCGTCGAGCGCCGGGATGCGGGCCGAGCACCGGCGCGCGTTCGCCGAGCTCTATACCGATGCGATCGCAGAGGCGGACGTCGGCAGCGTCACCGACTACAGCTACTGGTGCGGACGCGATCCCGGCACGATCGACGTGGCGGCACTCGCCGAGTCGGCGGTGGAGCGGACCTGCCGGCTCCTGGGGCCGCTGTCGGTCGTACAGCCGGACGTGCCCATCGTGGTGGACCGCGCAGTCGTCGCGGACCTGCTGGTGGCCATCGGCCGAGGCTGCACGGGTGGTGCCCTGTCGACGGGACGCAGCGCTTTCGCCGGCCGGCACGGGACCCCCGTGGCCGCGGACACGGTGACACTGGTCGACGACGGGACAGCCCTCATCGCCCCACAGGCCGCGCCGTTCGATGACGAGGGTGTGGGCCGTCGGCAGACCGAGCTGGTCAGCGCCGGAACATTGGTGGGAGCCCTGCACAGCACGGGGAGCGCGATCGCTGTCGGGGGTGGTGCGACGTCGACGGGCAACGCCCGCCGCGCCACCCACAAGACCGCGCCCCGGGCCGCCCCGACTGCGCTGCGGCTGCACCCGCACTGCTCGGTGGCCGAGCTGCTCGCGCGGGCCGGCGATGCGATCTACCTTCAGCAGCTCGGTGGCGGCCAGTCCGGGATCAGCTCGATCTCCGGACGCGTGGACGTGGGCGCGGTCGGTTACCGCGTGCGCGACGGGCAGCCCGCCGGCCGGTTGCCGACGATTCCGGTGGCCGCGTCGCTGGAATCATTCCTGCGCGCGGTGCAACTGGTCGCGGACGACGAGGAGCCGGTGCCCGGCCTGCCCGTCGTCGCTTCGACCGTGCTCTGCGCACCAGGCTGGTTCGCCTAAGCACCGTGTGAACAACCGGTGGCTGTCGATTTGCGACGATAGTCCGGTCTGCCGGGCGGAGCTCACGCAGCATGTCGGCTCCATCGGCAATCTGGGGTTCATCGGGTACGTCATCCTGATCGGCAACCGGGCACTCGGACTGAACAGCAAGGCGCCGCACCTGAAGTGGCGATCCGCCAGCCGGCCGCGGTGGCAGCGCTGAACACGCCGAGCAGCCGAGCCCGGGCCAATTGAACGGAGCACGTCTCAAGTCGGCAAGGCCCTGGCAGGACAGGTGTTTGCGACATAGGCTCGTAGTTCAAGGACCTCGAGACGTGGGAGGTCGGCATGCTGCCGCTGGAGATCCTCTTTGGGATTGTCGGACTCGGTGCGGTCGGGTTCGCGTTGAGCGCACGAGTCATCAGGCAGTTCGAGCGGGGCGTCGTCTTCCGCCTGGGCCGCGCGCAGACGCCGGCCCGTCCACCGGGGTTCACCAGGATCGTCCCGTTCGTGGACAGGCTGCGTAAGGTCAATGTCCAGATCGTCACGATGCCGGTGCCGGCGCAGGACGGGATCACCCGTGACAACGTCACCGTCCGCGTGGACGCCGTTGTCTACTTCCGCGTCTGTGATCCGGTTCGCGCCATAGTCGAGGTGCAGGACTACGAGTTTGCGGTGTCGCAGGTCGCGCAGACCTCGCTCCGGTCGATCATCGGCAAGAGCGAGCTCGACGACCTGCTGTCGAACCGTGAGCCGCTCAACGAGGGGCTCATGCTGATGCTCGACAGCCCCGCCGTCGGCTGGGGCATCGAGATCGACCGCGTTGAGATCAAGGACGTCGCGTTGCCGGAGACCATGAAACGCTCGATGTCCCGACAGGCCGAGGCGGAGCGCGAGAGACGCTCGCGGATCATCACCGCCGACGGTGAGTTCCAGGCGTCCCAGAAGCTGTCCGCGGCCGCGGCGGCGATGGCGGAGACGCCGTCGGCTCTGCAGCTGCGCCTGCTTCAGACGATCGTCGAGGTAGCCGCGGAGAAGAACTCGACGGTGGTGCTTCCGTTCCCGGTCGAGCTGCTGCGGTTCCTTGACCAGGCCGGCGGCGCGCTGACCCAGAGCACCCAGTCCGCCCAGAACACCGAGCAGCCGTCGGCCCGGACCTTGCGTCATGCATCCGGAGGGTCATGACCTCCAAACTCATGACGTAAGCCCTCGTCGTACCCGACGCAGGAGACAACGGGCAGCGGCGGGTACCTGACCAACCGGGCGTCCCACTGCGCACGCGTGCACCGTAGGTAGACGGTCCCCTTGTTGGTCGCGTTGATCTTGGCGTGGACGCATGTGCCGCAGAGGCCGGGGTCCACCGGAAGGCGGCGATCCCTGCCCGGCGGTGGCTGGTCTGTCACCGGTCCGGCACTGATGTGACAACTACCCTGACAGCGGTCGGCTCGCGTCGCCGCACCGAGGAGGGAGCTGGCATGGATCTGGCACTGAGTGAGGAGCAGCAGGATGTGCGCGACTGGGTGCGTGCGTTCGTGGCCAAGGAGATCATGCCGCTGGAACCGGACGTACTGCGGCGGGAACGAGCCGGAGAGATCGGGTTCCCCGCCGAACAGAAGCGCGAGCTGCAGCTGAAGGCCAAGGAGTCCGGCTTCTGGGGTGTGCTCACACCGGAGGAGTACGGCGGGATGAACGTCGGCGCGGTGATGGCCGCGCTGATCGAGGTGGAACTGGGCAAGTCCTTCGTCCCGTTCTCCTTCGGGGGCTATGCCGACAACATCCTCTACTACGCCAACGAGGAACAGAAGCAGCGCTACCTGATCCCCACCCTGTCCGGTGAACGCAGGAGCAGCTTCGCGATCACCGAGCCCGGTGCCGGGTCGGACGCGAAGGCAATACGTACCTCCGCGGTGCGCGAGGGGGACGACTGGATCATCAACGGTGAGAAGACCTTCATCACCGGCGGCAACGAGGCCGACTTCGCCATGGTGTTCGCGGTGACCGACAAGTCCCTGGGCGCGAACGGCGGCGTGACCTGCTTCCTGGTCGACCGGGAGATGGGCTGGAGGTCTGAGTTCATCCACACGATGGGGGAGTGGGGCCCGGCCGCTCTGATCTTCGACAATGTTCGCGTCCCGCAGACGGCGATTCTGGGAGAGGAGGGCAAGGGGTTCGAGCTCGCGATGCGCTGGATCGGCCAGGGTCGCTACCTGTTGCCGGCTCGGGCCCTCGGCGCGTGCGAGCGGGTCATCGAGATGGGTATGGAGCATGCGCGCAACCGGTCGACGTTCGGCACGCCGATCGCTGAGCGTCAGGCCATCCAGTGGATGATCGCCGACTCCACCGTGGAACTCGAGGCACTTCGCTGGCTGGTACTCGCCGCGGCCTGGCAGGTGGACCAGGGAGTCGACTCCCGCCAGTCACAGTCGATGGCGAAGCTCTACGGCGGCATCAAGGCCAACGAGATCGTCGACCGGATGCTCCAGGTGCACGGCGGCATGGGATACACCCGCGAGCTGCCCCTAGAGCGCTGGTACCGTGAGCTCCGGCTGCTTCGCATCTACGAGGGCACCGACGAGATCCAACGACGAACCATCGCGCGCAACCTGCTGAAGGGCCACGCGAGCGTACGGGGGATCCTCGGCTGACCCGACGGTTCGTCCATATCAAAGGTCACGAATCCCCGCAAGCAGTTGCACTTTGCCCTCGATGCCTCTATGGTCGCTAGGCTTCAACTGAATACAGGGCCACCGGATACGCCGAATTCTGTCCGCCGGTGCGCCCTCCACCCCCTAGACATTTCACGGACAGAAGCGGGGGACCCACTTCCGCGGCGACCAGCGTCATCATCGGTCGCCGCTCGGGGTGAAGTCACCCACGTGGTGGCAGGGCACCTTCCTCGCCCTAACCCGACAGCTCACCTCGCAGGCGTGGGAAGGGACACTCATGCCTGCGTCGACCGCGCGGCAGCGCTGTGCGCTGCCCATCCTGCTCGCCTGCATCCTCGTGCTCACCTGTGTCTTCGCGACACCCGCCGAGGCCAGGAGCCGCCATCACCATCACCATCACCACCATGGCCACCACCGCGCAGTCAAGATCGCGCACGCCGTCGCCGTCGCCGTGAACCAGAAAGGCGACCCGTACGTCTACGGCGCCGAGGGCCCCAACGCCTTCGACTGCTCCGGCCTGACGGAGTACTCCTTCGCCAGGGCCGGGCTCCGCCTTCCGCGCACGGCCGACGAGCAGTACCACTCCGTGCGGCACATCAAGAAGAGCAACATCCGGCGCGGTGACCTGGTCTTCTTCCACGACAGCGGGGGCAGCGTCTACCACGTCGGGATCTTCGCCGGCCGCCGGCACGGATCGGAGTACATCCTGCATGCCCCCTACACCGGTCAGGTCGTCCACCGGGAGCGGATCTGGACCGGCGCCTGGTACGCCGGTACCCTGCGCCGCCACTGAGCCCGGCGCTGACTCGCGGCCCGGCCTGGACCGGCGCCCTGCCGACCCGTGACACGCCATCGGCGCGGCGGCAGGTGGGATCCGGCGATCGGCGAGTCACACTTGCCACATGCCCCGCCCCCCGATGTCCCGTCGCCGAGCCCTCGGCGGACTCGCGCTCGTGATATGTCTCGTCACGTCGGCGTGCAGTGGAGGTGGCGGGCCGGATGCCGCCGACTCCACCACTCCGGTGAGCCAGAACACCGCGGCTCTGGTCACCCTGAACCACCAGTGGCCGCTCACCGGACTGCCCGTCGACGGTGACCTCCCGGGTCACGGGGTATTCGTGGTGAAGATCGACAACACGCCCGCCGCGGCCCCGCAGGTCGGCCTGGCATCGGCGGACATGGTCGTGGAGGAGCTGGTCGAAGGCGGCCTGACCCGCCTGGCGACGTTCTTCTACTCGACTCTCCCGCCGGGCCCCGTCGGTCCGGCCCGGTCCATGCGCGCCACCGACATCGGGATCGTCAAGCCGATCGACGCGATCCTGGTCGGTTCCGGAGGTGCTCCTCGAACTCTCGCGCGGATCGCGGGGGCCAAGATCACCACCGGGTCGGAGCGAGAGGGGAGCAAGGGCTTCGTCCGCGACGACAGCCGCGGAGTGGCTCCGTACAACCTGATGGTCAACCTGCAGACGCTCGCCGGCACCTTCAAGGGGCGGACGCCGATGCACCCCTACTTCTCGTTCGGGAGCGAGAGCGACTTCCCGGGCGGAAAGCCGGCGGGGAGCTTCGACGTGGTCTTCTCAGGCGCGCACACCACTTCCTGGAAGTACGTCGACGGCCAGGGCTACATCCGGCAGGACAGCCTGGCCGCGCCTGGAGACGACTTCGTACCCGACAGCGTCCTGGTCCTGCGCGTTCCCTTCGGCGACGCCGGATACCTGGACCCGGCCGGCAACCCGGTTCCCGAGGCACTCTTCTTCGGCAAGGGAACGGCCACTCTGTTCCACGACGGACAGATGGTGGCTGCCAACTGGACGAAGGCGGACGCGAGCGCGCCGCTCGAGCTGACGACCAGTGACGGCCCGTTGGCGGTTCCGGCCGGACACGTCTGGACCGAGCTCATCCCGGCGACCGGTTCGAGGGTCACGGTGAGATAGCGACCCGACCGGCCGACTGGTACTGACTGATCTCGGGCGTGTTCTGCAAAACTGTGTGTCGTGTCTGCCACTCCGAGCATCTCCTACTCGATCACCGTACGGCTCGGCGTCCCGGCCGGCGGCTCGGCTGTCAGCCAGCTGACGTCGACGGTGGAGCGCGCGGGCGGCGTGGTGACCGCACTCGATGTCTCCGGCTCCGGCCACGACCGGCTGAGTATCGACGTGACGTGCGCGGCGACCGACACCGCTCACGCGGATCTCATCGTCGCCGCGCTCGCTGAACTGGAGTCGGTGACGATCCACAAGGTCTCCGACCGTACGTTCCTGATGCACCTCGGTGGGGTTATCGAGATGCAGTCCAAGCACCCGATCCGCAACAGGGACGACCTCTCGATGATCTACACGCCCGGCGTGGCCAGGATCTCCTCGGCCATCGCAGCCAACCCCGAGGACGCGCGCCGGCTGACCGTCAAGCGCAACGCGGTCGCGGTCGTGACCGACGGCTCGGCGGTTCTCGGTCTGGGCAACATCGGCCCGGCGGCTGCACTCCCGGTGATGGAGGGCAAGGCCGCGCTGTTCAAGCGCTTCGCCAGTATCGACGCCTGGCCCATCTGCCTGGACACCCAGGACGTCGACGAGATCGTGCGCACCGTGCAGATCATCGCGCCGGTGTTCGCCGGCATCAACCTCGAGGACATCTCTGCACCGCGATGTTTCGAGGTGGAGGCCCGGCTGCGCGAGCTGCTCGACATCCCCGTCTTCCATGACGACCAGCACGGCACCGCGATCGTCGTCCTCGCCGCACTGACGAACGCGCTGCGGGTGGTGGGCAAGGACATCGCCGACGTTCGGATAGTGCTGTCCGGCGCGGGAGCGGCTGGAACGGCCATCCTCAAGCTGCTGCTTCAGGCAGGGGCGGGCGATGTCGTGGTCGCCGACGTGGGGGGCGTGATCCACCGCCATCGCTCGTCGATGGATCCGTCGCTGGTGTGGATCGCCGAGCACACCAATGCCGCCCAGCTGACCGGCGACCTGCGCGGAGCTCTCAAGGGCACCGACGTCCTCATCGGAGTGTCGGCGCCCGACATCCTGGACGGTGACGACATCGCGACGATGGCGCCCGGAGCCATCGTCTTCGCGCTCGCCAACCCCGATCCGGAGGTGGATCCGTCGCAGGCACAGCAGCACGCGGCCGTCGTCGCCACCGGCCGCTCGGACTACTCCAACCAGATCAACAACGTGCTGGCGTTCCCAGGCGTCTTCCGCGGCCTGCTCGACGCGCAGAGCCGCCGGGTGGGGGACGACCTGTTGCTCGCAGCGGCCAAGGCCGTCGCCGCCGTGGTCACCGACGACGAGCTCAACGCGCACTACATCATCCCCAGTGTGTTCCATGCCGATGTGCACCAGGCGGTGGCCACCGCCGTACGGGACACGGCGGTCGGCTGACTCCGGTGCGGGCAGCACGGGCGTTCACGGCGCGGGCACATCGGTGCATGATGGGGCCATGTCGCAGCACCCGGGCGACCGGTCCCTCGGTACCGCGAGCCTGACCGGCTACCTGCTGCTGGCCACGCCCAGGCTCGCCGACGGGCAGTTCCACCGTGCGGTCGTCCTGCTGCTCGACCATGACCAGGACGGCGCCCTCGGAGTGATACTCAACCGGCCGACCGAGCTGCAGGTGCTGGACGTGCTGCCGGTGTGGAGCGACGTCGTTCCCGGTCCCGGGGTGCTGTTCTCCGGTGGACCCGTCTCGACGGACTCCGCGCTCGGACTCGGTGCCGTCCGCGACCTGTCCGCGGTGCACGAGACGCCGGTCGGGTGGAAGCGGCTGTACGAACGGACCGGACTGGTCGACCTCGACACGCCTCCCGAGCTGCTGGCCGGGGCGCTGGCCGGGATGCGCATCTATGTCGGGTACGCCGGCTGGGCCGGTGGCCAGCTGGAGGACGAGATCGACGAGGGCGCCTGGTACGTGGTGCCCGCCGAGCCGGCGGACGTCTTCGACACCGACCCGGAGCATCTGTGGCGCCGAGTGCTCCGCCGACAGCCGGGAGCGCTGTCGTTCGTGGCGAGCTATCCCGCCGATCCGAGCATGAACTGACCGGCGACCTTTCCGACGATCTGGTGCCGGCCGTCAATGGTCGATGCTTCGGCGATGCTCGTACACTTCCCTGGTGAGCACACACCTGAGTCCGCAAGTCACGGAGACGGTTCAGGAGACCCGGCCGCAGACTTCGTTCGGCGACGGCGACCACGAGCGGTTCTCGCACTATGTGCCCAAGGACAAGCTGACGGCCGCGATGGTCGAGGGCACGCCCGTGGTCGCGCTGTGCGGCAAGGTCTGGGTGCCCAGCCGTGACCCGCAACGCTTCCCGGTCTGCCCCGAGTGCCAGGAGCTGTGGTCGGGTCTGCGGCCCGGTCCCGAGGACGGGGACGAGGGCACGGGCTGAGGCGTCGCCGACGCGCTAACGGCTCTGTTCCAAGCGTTAGGACCAAAGATATGCTTTGGTCATGACGGGTCCGGCGGAGGTCACGAGCATCCTGGCTCCGCCGTACCGCCGCGTGACGGTCGGCATCGTCGCCCTCATCGCGCTGGCGGCGTTCGAGGCGATGGCTGTCGCCACCGCGATGCCCGTCGCCGCCCGCGAGCTGGACGGCCTGAGCCTGTACGCCTGGGCCTTCACCGGCTTCCTGATCGCGGTCCTGTTCGCCACCGCGGTTGCCGGCGACCTCGCCGACCGCACCGGACCCGGCAGGCCCCTGGTCGGAGGGACCCTGGTCTTCGGCACCGGTCTCCTGGTCGCGGGCCTGGCCCCGGCGATGTGGCCATTCGTGGTGGGTCGGCTCATCCAGGGGCTCGGCGTCGGGGCGATGATCGTCGCGGTGTACGTGCTGGTCGCCCAGGTCTATCCGGCAGCGTTGCGGCCCAGAGTCTTCGCGGCGATCTCCGCGGCATGGGTGTTGCCGTCGATTCTCGGACCATTGGTCGCCGGTGTGATCACCGAACAGCTGACCTGGCGGCTGGTCTTCCTGGGCCTCATCCCGTGCGTACTGCCGCCGCTGCTGTTGATCGGCCCGGTGCTGCGCCGGCTGCCCGCCACCAAGCGTGCCCGGCGCGGGGGCGGCAGGATCAGGTGGGCGCTGGCCCTGGCGGTCGGGGCCGCGACCATGCAGCTGGGCGGCCAGCAGGCCGAGCACCGCAGCTGGCTGCTCGCGGCGATCGGAATCCTGGTCGGGACGGCGCTGCTCACGCCCGGCGTACGCACGCTGTTCCCTCGCGGCACCCTCCGGCTACAGCGTGGGCTTCCCTCGGTGGTGGCAGTGCGGGGGCTCGTGGCCGGTTCGTTCTTCGGAGCGGAGTCGTTCATCCCGCTGATGCTGGTGGAGCATCGTGGGCTGTCACCAACCATGGGAGGCCTGTCGATCACCGGAGCCGCGTTCGGCTGGGCCGCGGGGTCGTGGTGGCAGGGCCGCCCCACTCTCGGCACCCCCAGATCGCGGCTCGTGGTCCTGGGGGCGGGGCAGTCAGCACTCGGCATCGCCATCGCCGGGCTCGCGGCCCTGCCCGTTGTCCCGGCGATCAGCGTCGCGGTCGGCTGGGTGGTGGCCGGTACGGGGATGGGACTGGCGATGTCGAGCATGTCTGTCATGCTCATCGAGCTCTCCGAGGTGGCGAGCCAGGGTGCGAACGCCGCCGCGCTCCAGATGTCCGACGCCCTCGGGTCGATCATCTGCACCGGGATCGGTGGCGTGCTGTTCGCCACGCTTCGCTCGTCGACATCGGAGGCCGTCGTGTTCGGCAGCATCTTCGCGGTGATGACGACGATCGCGGCCGCGGCGGTCGTGGCGGCCACCCGGGTGCGGCCGGCCGTCAACGACACGGCAGATTCCGGGGACGGCGCGGTTGGCGGGGTGGCGACGCCGCCACCTGATCGGGCGGCGGCGCTAGGGTCCGTACGTGGGATCTGAGACCTCCCAGACGCTCGACCGGGGGTTGCGAGTCCTCACCCTGCTGGCCGAGAGCGAGCAGGGGCTGACCATCAACGAGCTCGCCGCCGGGCTCGGCGTGACCCGGACCGTGGTGTATCGGCTCGTTGCCACTCTGGAGCAACATCACCTGGCCCGCCGGGACGGGAACGCCCGCGTGCACCTGGGGCTCGCCGTACTCCATCTGTCCCAGGGTGTGCAGCCGATGCTGCGCGCCTGGGCGAACCCGGTGCTGCGGTCCCTGGCGGACCGGGTTGGTGCCACCGCGCACCTGACCATCGCCGACGGCGCGGAGTCGCTCGCGATCGCTGTCGTCGAACCCAGCGGGACCGACTTCCACGTCGCCTACCGGGTGGGTGCGACGGCATCCCCTCGAGCGCGGGGCTGCCGGGCGAGCGATCCTGCTCGGGCGCGGCCGCCGAGGCAGCCGGGCGTATGTGGCAACCGACGGCGAGCTGCAGCGCGGTGCCCATGGCGTAGCCGCACCGGTGCTCGGCGTCCCCGCGGTCGAGGCGTCAGTGGGCGTGGTCGCGCTGGAGGACCTCGACGTCGACCTCGTTGGGCCGTTGGTGGCCCGGGCGGCGGCCGAGATCGCGGGCGGTCTCACGGGGGCCGGGGGTAGCGAAGACCTCCCATAGCCGGCGCTCTGGTGAATTTCCGGCGGCGTGTGTCTCACGCGTGCCCCGCGCTCGCTCATTCCCCGAATCGAGTCATCGACGCCCGCCTAAAAGGGACTCACGCTCCGTGTTGAATGCAGCGTTGAGCGTCACATCAAGGTGGTGAAACACACGCTCTGTATGAGATTGCATTCGCTTAGCAATGGCGTGTTGGAGTCCCAAGGAATTGTGCAGGGGTATTTCTGCAAAACGTATTTCCGCCCCCGACGGCGATGTTAGTTTCCGCCTGTAGGCACCAGCGCTCCGTCATCAGACTGGGTGTTTGTCGTGCGTCCGAGGCAGCGAGGAAATTCATGTCCGTATCCCAGCGTGGCCGTCACTACTGCCGCGCCGCTGTGACCTCATCCTTGACGCTGGCCGGCGTGGCTGCGCTGACTCTGGCACCGCTGGCCCCGTCGGCCCAGGCGGCAACTACCACCGTGGTCTCGCTGACGTTCAATGACGCGCACACCAGCCAGTACAGCTATGCGCGGCCGCTGTTGCAGTCGCATGCTATGAACGGCACGTTCTACGCCGCCAGCGGATGGGTCGACGCGGCGAGCAACTCCAGCATGTCCTGGGCCCAGCTGCGCAACCTGTACCGCGACGGTGACGAGATCGGCGGGATGGGCAAGGATCACAAGAGCCTCACTGCCACATACTTCACCGATCCCGCCCAGGACCTGGCGTACAAGCAGGCTCAGGTCTGCGACGACCGGCAACGGCTCATCGACATGGGCCTGGCGCCGTCGACATTCGCCTACCCTGCGGCGGCGGTCAACGCGGCGGCAGAGTCGATCGTCCGGGGATGCGGATACCTCGCCGGCCGGAACATCGGTGGCCTACCGCCGAACACGACTCCCTACGCGGAGCCCATCCCGCCCGCAGACGCCTTCAACGTCCGCACTGCGAACTTCCCCACCGGCGCCATCACCCTTTCGACCCTGCAGACCGCGGTCAACGCCGCATCAACGCACGGCGGGGGCTGGGTGCCGATGGCGTTCACGCAGGTCTGCCACCAGGGAAGCACCAACTACAGCACCTGCATGGCCTCGTCGAAGCCGGTGGACGACGCCGTGCTCGGCCAGTTCCTCGACTGGTTGAAGAACACCGGGCAGACGGGAGGCGCCCCCGCCGGCACCTCGGTGAAGACGGTGCGTGACGTGATGGGCGGCGCCACGCCGCCGCCGTTGCCCACCGACCCGACGACGGTGGCGCTGACCTTCAACGACGGCCTCGTCACCCAGTACACCAACGCCAGGCCCGTGCTCAAGGCCCACAACATGCACGGGACCTTCTATGTGGTCAGCAGCTGGGTCGACAACAAGGCGGCCGGATACATGGCCTCGTGGCAGCTCGACCTGCTCGACCAGGACGGCAACGAGATCGGGGGAGAGGGCAAGGACCACAAGGACCTCACCCAGACCTACTTCAGCGACCCGGCGCAGGACTCCGCCTACAAGCACAGCCAGGTCTGCGACGACCGCCAGCGGCTGGCCCAGATGGGGTACGACCCGCAGAGCTTCAACTACCCGTTCGGCACGTACAACGCAGCCGCAGAGGCCATCGTCAGGGACTGCGGATACCTGTCGGCCCGCCAGGGCGGCGGGCTTGTCTCCTCGAACAACCCGGCCGCGGAGAACCTCCCGCCCAAGGACGCCTTCGCGATCAGAGCCGCCGCGCTCCCGACCGGACCGATCAGCCTCGCCACCTTGAAGAGCGCCGTGACAAACGCAGCCGAGCAAGGCGGGGGCCTGCTGCCTTTCGCGTTCAACCAGGTCTGCGACCAGGCCGACCCCACCTACTCGACCTGCATGGGGACCTCGAAGCCGATCGACTCCGCGGTGCTGTCCTCGTTCCTTGACTGGCTGCAGAACGGCGCTCCGGCCGGCGTCACCGTCAAGACCATCCGCGACGTGATGGGCGCGCCGCCGCAGCCGCCGCTGCCGGCCCGCACGACCGACGTGTCGCTGACGTTCGACGACGGTCTCAAGGTCCAGTACCAGGCCAAGAGCATTCTGACCAGCCACAACGCCCCGGCGACGTTCTACATCCCGACCGGGGACGTCGACCGCGGCGACGCCGGCGCGATGACGTGGGCGCAGCTGGCCGACCTCGCGGCCAGTGGCTTCGACGTCGGCGGCCACACCCTCGACCACGTTCAACCTCAAGGGAATCGACTACGCGACCGCGTACCACCAGGTGTGCGCCGACCGGGCCCGGCTGTTCGCGCAGGGGTTCAACCCGGTGAGCTTCGCCTATCCCGAGGCGGCCTTCGATGCCCAGTCGGAGAGCATTGTCGCTGCCTGTGGGTTCCAGTCCGGCCGCACCGGGGGCAGCGTGTCCGCGAGCGGCCCGAACTATGCGGAGACGGTGCCACCGAAGGACGCCTACGCCACCCGGGCTCTGGGAACCACCTACAACGGGCCGATCACCCTGCAGTCGCTGCAGGACACTGTGAACGCGGCCGCGCTGCATGGCGGAGGATGGGTGCAGATGGTCTTCCACGTCGTCTGCTACCAGGGCGACCCCGGGTATGCCACCTGCATGAATGGCTACCGGACGGTGGACGACACCACCCTGACGGCGTTCCTGGACTGGATGCAGAACGGCGCGCCGGCCGGCGCCCGGATACGCAACGTCGCACAGGTGATGGGTGGCGGTAGCACCGTCCCCGTCGTCGCGGTGACGAGCCCGACCGACGGTCAGACTGTCGGATCGGCCAGTCCCAGCATCACCGGCACCGGCGCCTCCGCCGGTGGCAATGTCACCGTGGCGATCTACCCCGGCATCTATGCGAACGGAAACCCGGTCGCGACACTCAACGCCGCCAACAGCGGCGGGAGCTGGTCCGTCACACCGTCGCAGCCGCTGGCCGACGGGACCTACACGGCCGCGGCCCAGCAGACCGCGGGAGGGCTCACCGGGCACAGCGTCCCGATGACCTTCACGGTCGACTCCAGGGTGGCGGCCGTCACCTTGTCGAGCCCGACCAGCGGATCCACCGTGAAGGTCGCGAAGCCCACGTTCTCCGGCGCCGCAGGCACCGCGACCGGTGACTCGAGCACCGTGACCGTCAAGGTGTATGCCGGCGCGGACACCACCGGGACTCTGGCGCAGACCTTGAGTGCCACCGCCTCCAGCGGAGCCTGGTCGGTGACCAGCCCCAGCGACCTACCGCCGGGCACCTACACGGCGATCGCCTCGCAAGCCAGCAGCAACGGCAACACCGGTTCGAGTGCGGCGGTGACGTTCACGGTCGATACCAGTGGGCCGGTGGTTGCGGTGACGGCGCCGGTGGGTGGTGCGTCGTTGGGTACGGCGACGCCGCAGGTGGCGGGCACCGGTAGCGGTGCGGTGGATGCCAGCACGGTGCGGGTGTCGGTGTATGCGGGGGGCACGGCGACCGGCACCCCGGTGCAGTCGTTGACTGCGCCGGCGGCGGCGGACGGGTCGTGGTCGGCGACCGCTGCTGCGTTGACCGATGGTACGTACACGGTGCAGGCGGCTCAGACCGATGGGTCGGGCAATGTGGGCACGTCGGCGGCGGTCACGTTCAGTGTGAAGTCCAGCGCTCCGGTGGTGACGTTGACCGCGCCGGTGGATGGGGCGGCGTTGGGTTCTGCGACGCCGACGATCCGGGGTGCGGCGGGGACCGCGGCCGGTGACGTCAACCAGGTGTCGGTGAAGCTGTACGCCGGGAGCACGGCGACCGGCACCGCGGTGCAGACGATCGCCGCGGATGTGACCGGCGGCGCCTGGTCGGCGACCGCTGCCGCGCTGGCCGACGGTACGTACACGGTGCAGGCGACCCAGTTCGACACCTCGGGCAACGTCGGGACGAGCGCGGCGGCGACGTTCACCGTCGACACCGCCGCACCCGCGGTCACGGTCACCCAGCCCACCGACGGGGCCGTGTCGAAGTCGGGGACGCCGCTCATCCGCGGGACCGCGGACGGCTCGAGCACCGTGACGGTGAAGGTGTATGCCGGCGCGGACACCACCGGGACTCTCGGCGCAGTCGTTGAGTGCGACCGCCTCCAGCGGCGCCTGGTCGGCTGCTGCTGCTGCGCTCACCGATGGTACGTACACAGTGCAGGCGACCCAGACCGACGATGCGGGCAACTCGGGTTCGAGTGCGGCGGTGACGTTCACGGTCGATACCAGTGGGCCGGTGGTTGCGGTGACGGCGCCGGTGGGTGGTGCGTCGTTGGGTACGGCGACGCCGCAGGTGGCGGGCACCGGTAGCGGTGCGGTGGATGCCAGCACGGTGCGGGTGTCGGTGTATGCGGGGGGCACGGCGACCGGCACCCCGGTGCAGTCGTTGACTGCGCCGGCGGCGGCGGACGGGTCGTGGTCGGCGACCGCTGCTGCGTTGACCGATGGTACGTACACGGTGCAGGCGGCTCAGACCGATGGGTCGGGCAATGTGGGCACGTCGGCGGCGGTCACGTTCAGTGTGAAGTCCAGCGCTCCGGTGGTGACGTTGACCGCGCCGGTGGATGGGGCGGCGTTGGGTTCTGCGACGCCGACGATCCGGGGTGCGGCGGGGACCGCGGCCGGTGACGTCAACCAGGTGTCGGTGAAGCTGTATGCCGGGAGCACGGCGACCGGCACCCCGGTGCAGACGATCGCCGCGGATGTGACCGGCGGCGCCTGGTCGGCGGCCGCTGCCGCGCTGGCCGACGGCACCTATACCGCTCAGGCGACCCAGTTCGACACCTCGGGCAACGTCGGCACGACCGCGGCGGCGACGTTCACCGTCGACACCAAGGCACCGGCGGTCGCGGTCACCCAGCCCACCGATGGGGCGACGGTGACCTCCGGGACTCCGACGATCCGCGGGACCGCCGACGGCTCGAGCCAGGTGTCGGTGCAGCTGTATGCGGGGAGCACGGCGACCGGTACCTCGGTGCAGACGATCGCCGCGGATGTGACCGGCGGCGCCTGGTCGGCGGCCGCTGCGGCGCTGGACAACGGTGTCTACACGGTGCAGGCGACCCAGACCGATGCCGCGGGCAACACCGGTTCGAGTGCGGCGGTGACGTTCACGGTCGAGAACAGTGGGCCGGTGGTTGCGGTGACGGCGCCGGTGGGTGGTGCGTCGTTGGGTACGGCGACGCCGCAGGTGGCGGGCACCGGTAGCGGTGCGGTGGATGCCAGCACGGTGCGGGTGTCGGTGTATGCGGGGGGCACGGCGACCGGCACCCCGGTGCAGTCGTTGACTGCGCCGGCGGCGGCGGACGGGTCGTGGTCGGCGACCGCTGCTGCGTTGACCGATGGTACGTACACGGTGCAGGCGGCTCAGACCGATGGGTCGGGCAATGTGGGCACGTCGGCGGCGGTCACGTTCAGTGTGAAGTCCAGCGCTCCGGTGGTGACGTTGACCGCGCCGGTGGATGGGGCGGCGTTGGGTTCTGCGACGCCGACGATCCGGGGTGCGGCGGGGACCGCGGCCGGTGACGTCAACCAGGTGTCGGTGAAGCTGTACGCCGGGAGCACGGCGACCGGCACCCCGGTGCAGACGATCGCCGCGGATGTGACCGGCGGCGCCTGGTCGGCGACCGCTGCCGCGCTGGCCGACGGCACCTACACCGCTCAGGCGACCCAGTCCGACACCTCGGGCAACGTCGGCACGAGCGCGGCGGCGACGTTCACCGTCGACACCAAGGCACCGGCGGTCGCGGTCACCCAGCCCACCGGCGCAGCGCCGGTCAAGTCGCGGACCCCGATCATCCGCGGGACCGCCGACGGCTCGAGCCAGGTGTCGGTGCATGCTGTATGCGGGGAGCACGGCGACCGGCACCCCGGTGCAGTCGTTGACCTCCGCGGTCTCGACCGGCGCCTGGTCGGCCACCGCCGCCGCGCTCACCGATGGTACGTACACGGTGCAGGCGACCCAGACCGACGATGCGGGCAACTCGGGTTCGAGTGCGGCGGTGACGTTCACGGTCGATACCACCGGGCCGGTGGTTGCGGTGACGGCGCCGGTGGGTGGTGCGTCGTTGGGTACGGCGACGCCGCAGGTGGCGGGCACCGGTAGCGGTGCGGTGGATGCCAGCACGGTGCGGGTGTCGGTGTATGCGGGGGGCACGGCGACCGGCACCCCGGTGCAGTCGTTGACTGCTCCGGCGGTCGGCGGACGGGTCGTGGTCGGCGACCGCTGCTGCGTTGACCGATGGTATTTACACGGTGCAGGCGGCTCAGACCGATGGGTCGGGCAATGTGGGCACGTCGGCGGCGGTCACGTTCAGTGTGAAGTCCAGCGCTCCGGTGGTGACGTTGACCGCGCCGGTGGATGGGGCGGCGTTGGGTTCTGCGACGCCGACGATCCGGGGTGCGGCGGGGACCGCGGCCGGTGACGTCAACCAGGTGTCGGTGAAGCTGTATGCCGGGAGCACGGCGACCGGGACCCCGGTGCAGTCGTTGACCTCCGCGGTCTCGGCCGGCGCCTGGTCGGCGACCGCTGCCGCGCTGGCCGACGGCACCTATACCGCTCAGGCGACCCAGTCCGACACCTCGGGCAACGTCGGCACGAGCGCGGCGGCGACGTTCACCGTCGACACCAAAGCACCTGTGGTCGCGGTCACCGGGCCGGCCGGCGGAGCGACGGTCACGGCATCGGTGCTCACCGTCCGCGGGACCGCGGGGACCGCCAGCGGTGACGTCGCCACGGTGACGCTGCGCATCTACACCGGCGCGTCGGCCACCGGCACACCGGTGCGGACGGCCTCTGTCCCGGTTTCCGCCGGCGCCTGGACGACGGACCAGGCAGATCTCGTCAACGGCACCTACACGCTGCAGGCGACCCAGACCGACGCTCTCGGCCACATCGGCACCAGCGCACCGGTGACCGTCATCCTCGCCAGCGGATTCAAGGTGACGAGTGTTTCGCCGACCTCCGTCGGCCAGGGCGCGCTGGCCAAGACCCTGACCGTCTCCGGAACGGGGTTCACCAGCGGCGTCTCGGTGTCCTTCTCCGGACTGGGGATCACGCCCACCGCGACCACCTTGACCAGCAGCACCAGCCTCGCCGTCACCGTCGATGTGGGCGCCACAGCGGCGGCTGGCGTCAGGGACGTCGTGGTGGCCAAGTCCGGTGAGCGGTCGGCCACGTGTACCGGCTGCCTCACGGTCAAGGCCGGGCCCAAGGTGACCACCCTGGCACCCAGCACTCTCGGCCAGACGTCGCTGAACGAGGCCGTGAAGGTCAACGGCACGGGCTTCGTGACCGGTGCCGTGGTGACGTTCTCCGGGACCGGGGTCACGGATACCCTCACGACGATCGGTCCGAGCCAGCTGACCCTGTCGGTGAGCGTGGCTGCCAACGCGGCGTTGGGCGCCCGGGACGTGACTGTCGTCCAGCCCGATGGCGGACGGACCACGTGCACCGGATGCTTCACCGTTGCGATCGCGCCCACGATCACCTCGGTGAGCCCCACCACGATCGCGCGCAGCACCTCGATCACGATGACGATCACCGGGACCGAGTTCGTGAAGGGCGCCGTCGTGACAATCTCCGGCACGAAGGTGACCGTCGGCAAGACGACGTGGGTGAGCAAGACCAGCATGACCGTGGTGCTGAGCGCGAACTCGACGGCGACCACCGGACTGCGGTCTGTGACTGTGACGAACCCGGACAGCGGCGCGGCCACGAAGGCGAATAGCCTGACGGTTACCTGACCCGGGGGCGCTTGTGACGGCGGGAGGGGTGGCGCAGTCATGTGGTCGCTAGCCCGAAGCCCCCGCCGCGCTCCGCGGTGGGGGCTTGGAGCCCTGCTCGTTGCGCTTCCGGCGCTGATGCTTGTCGCCGTCACCACCGCCGTCGCGGGACGACCAACGGTCCCCCACGGCCGCGCGGGTAGGGCATTCTCCGCCGCCGCCCGGCGGGTACTTCTCGATGCGTCCGGTGGGCGCCTGGTCGGCCCTGCCCACCGACGCCGCCTGCCGGTCCCGCGTTCACCGGTCCCGTTGGGAGCCGCGTCGCGACAATGCTGGTCCCAACCACCACAGGCCGAAGGCGCGGGCGGTCCACCGGGCGCTCGCGGCCCGCCCGGTCAGCTCCCAGGGAGCGTACGCGCGCCGCTGGGACCGCTGGCTGCTTCCGCGTGTCGACGGCCAGTTCATCGGCACGACCGATGAGATCTTCCAGTGGGCGGCGTGCAAGTGGGGCCTTCCCGACGACCTGCTCCGTGCCATCGCGGTTCGTGAGTCGACGTGGTACCAGTTCGAGGTGTACCCCTCAGGCCGGCCGGTGGACGACTTCGGCAGCGGAGACCTCGTCACCTCGGCCACCCGCGCGTCCCGCGTGTTCTGCGACGGGCTGGCCAGGTACGGCCGGGACTACCAACGCGACTACGGCAAAGGTCGCTGTCCCGAGACGTTCTCGATCGTCGGCGTGATGTCGTGGGAGGCGCCGTCGTGGGGGAGGATGCGTGCCAACCAGAACGGCACCTTTCCCTTCAGCCGCGACTCCACCGGGTTCGCGGTGGACTACCTCGGCGGTCAGCTGCGCGGTTGCTACGAAGGTTGGGAGAGCTGGCTCGACGACACCGGGACCGGGCGTTACTCCGCGGGCCGGATCTGGGGCTGCGTGGGCGCGTGGTACTCCGGCGGCTGGCACGATCGCGCGGCCAACTCCTACATCGCCAAGGTGCAGGCGTCCGAGGCCGCGCACAGCTGGCTGCGTCCCGGTTGGCCGCACAACCGGCCCGGCTGCTCGCCGGTGCACGGCTGTCCCAGGGGCAGCTGACGGTCCCAGGCGCAAAGCGGCTGGTTCAGGAGTGACCCACCGGAACGGGTGACGAGCGGCCGGGCCGGATCGCTGCCAGATACGTCGGTGTCTGCCGCTCCCAGGCCAGCTCGTCGCGAACCCGCGACCGCCCCACGGAGCCCAACCGCTCGCGGGCGGCCGCGTCACCAAGCAGGGCCACGATGGAGCGCGCCAGTGACTCGGTGTCCGCGGGGGCAGCGAAGACCGCGGCGCCGTCCGCGATCCGCCGCGTCTCCTGCAGGTCGAAGCAGACGAGGGGAAGCCCGAAGGCCATGTACTCCATGGCCTTCACCGGGGAGACCTCCACCTGGAGGGAGGTGTCCAGTCCGAGGTCGGCGGACGCGAGGTAGCCGAACACGCGCTCCTCGGACAACCATCCCGGGAAGCTCACCCAGGGCTCCAGACCGAGCGCGGCGGTCATGGCACGGAGCTCATCGAGACATTCGCCGTCCCCGAGCACCGCGAAACCACAGTCGGTGCGTCCCAGGTCCCGGACGACGTGCTCGGCGACCCGCACCACCAGGTCGACCCGGTCCTGCTTCCCCATCTTGCCGGCCCAGCACACCAGGAAGCGGTGCGGCTCCTTCAGCTGCGGAACCGGCACCGCCCGGTCCACGTGGGCCTGGACCGGGCCGTTCCGGACGACCGAGACCTGCGCACGGGGGGCTCCGGCGGCGATGAGCCGCTCCTGCAGGTACTCGTTGACGCAGAGCGTGTGGTGGGCGACCTTCTGGCTGCGCCGTTCGAGCCAGCCCAACGCGCGCATCATCCCTCGCGGGGGTTGCTCGTACCGGGCGGCCAGGAGCTCCGGCATGAGGTCACGCTGGTCGATCACGACCCGAGTGCCCGACCAGCGCAGCAGCCGGCAGAGCGGAAAGTAGACGTCCGGCGGCTGGCACACCTGCAGAACGTCGATGCGTCCACGCAACCGCAGTCGGAAGGCCAGGGCGGCGGCCCACCCGAACGAGACCAGGTACTCACGCAGGTATCCGATGGCTCCGCCGGGCTGGGCCGGCGGAGCGTACTCGAGCACCCGCAGCCGCGGGGTCGCTCGGTAGACCTCGTTGTCACCGTCGCGCATCGTGATGACGGAGACCCGGTGCCCCTCGGCCAGCAGGTCGCGCACCTGCTTGCGCAGGCGGGTGTCCACGCCCAGCGCGACGTTCTCGACGATCACGGCGACATGACATCCGCTGCCGGCTGCCGTGGCGGCACCGGCTCCACGCCGCGCTGCCACCGCTATCGCCCGGCGCCGGCGGGCGCGGGAGCATAGGTGGTGAGTCGTACCCGCGCCTCGTCCGCGCTGGGACCGCGAACGGTCCAACCCGCGCCGTCGGGAAGGATGCTCGTATCGTTACGGCGGCGCCACCAGGCGGCGACCTCGCGTGGGAGGGCCTGCCAGACGGTCTCGTCGTCCGCGAACTCGGCGAGCAGCTCCGCCCAGGCCCCCGCCATCCGCTCGTCCCGTGCGTAGTCGGGGTGGGCAAGCACGAGCACCATTCCGCCGCGGGCACGGATGTCGCGCGCCTTCCCGATCCACAGGGCCCCGTCCGGGTGCTGCAGGATCTCGAACGCCGTGTGGTCCTGGGGGAGGGTGATGGGGAGCTCGACCATCCGCTGGTTGAAGAAGGGCAGGTATGTGCAGCACCCGCCGGGCTGCGGCTCGTAGGGGTCGGAGTCGGTGTAGGACGAGTCGTAGTCGAAGCCGAGGCGGGGCATCAGGTCCCAGGCGCGCTGTGTCGCCGGGGACCGGAACCCCACCGCGCCCCACCTGTCGGCATGCTCGCGGATGGCCGGCAGGCGCTGTTGGAGCAGCTTGAGGGAGGCGAGGTCACGGCCGTCGTGCCGCAGGCCGTGCACCCCGATCTCACATCCGGCGTCGCGAAGCTCCTGCAGCGTCGCCTCATCCACGTCGTAGCGCTCCGGCACGAAGTTCCAGGACGATCGATATCCGTGCAGCCGTTCCCCGTCGCGGAGCAGCCCCATGTCGGCGTACCCGACGTGGGTCTCGACGTCGTGGGTCAGCACGAACGCCCAGGACCTGCCGTCGGGCCACACGTCGAGCCACGGGACGGGACGTCCCGCGACGACGGTGACAGTCTCGAACAGCCAGTCGTACAGGTCGTGCAGGCTTGACTCGATCGGCCATCTCGGGAACGTCGGCAGTCCCTGTCGACGGGCCAGCACCCGGCGCATGGCGAGCTGGGTCCGGCGCGGCAGCAGCGGACGGATCACGTAGTACCCGCGCACCATCGTCTTGCGGGCGATGCCGAGCAGGGCCGCGGACCCGACCTTGGTGTAGCGCTCCGACCAGAGGTAGTGCATCACCTCGCCGGGGTCGAAGGGCAGGAAGACGCTTCCGTTGTCGTCTCTCCAGACCGCGCCGACGGTCTTGCCGCCGGCGTCCACAATGGGTTCGCTCGGATGCCAGCCGCTGCCGAATGGCGCCAGCACCGCGGTGGGATCGCCGGTGGCCACACGGCCCACCAGCGTGAAGCCGTTGAGTCGGTAGCGTCCGAGCCGGGAGCCCCCACGAGGCCGCCTGCCGGTACTGCCGGCGGGAGCCCACAGCAGGCTGCGTCCCGCGGGACCGGACTCAGCCGCCAGGGTCAGGCGACCGACCGGGGCCGGTGAGCCAGCGACGCCCGGAGTGATCTCGTACGGAACCCGGAAGTAGTCGAAGAACGCGAACGGATGCGAGGACTCAAACACGTGTCCTCGCCTCTGAACCCGATCGCATCACAGACCCCTCTTGACGGCGAGGTACGGCAGCAGCGCGAGCTCGTACAGGCCGGGCAGCGGGTCGCTTCGGGAGAACACCGCCTCCGCATCGATGCCGCGCAGCGAACGAAGGTACTCAGTCACGTGGGCGTCCCCGGCCCGGATGTCGACCACCGCGTTGGGCAGGTCGGTCAGCATCCGGATCCAGCGCACGCCCGGTCGAGCCGTGACCGGCCGGACGGGAAGCCCGATCTGGTCGCGGTAGAGCAGATAGGTGAAGTCCACGCCGGCCGCAGGTCCGAGCGTGTGGTAGCCCCAGGTCCGAGGATTGACGTCCAGCAGCTTGTAGCGGCCGTCGCGGGGGTCCTGCTTGTACTCCAGCTCGACGAGGCCGTAGTAGTCGATCTCCTGCAGGAAGCGGATCGAGGGCTTCTCGAGCTCAGGGAGCTCGATCGTCTCGACGAACGTGCTGGCGCGACCGAAGTCGGACGGGTGCTGGCGATGACGACGCACCGTCATGCTCGCGACGGAACGCCCCTCCTTGAAGAATGTGCAGAATGCCACCTGCTGCTCGCCGCCGCCGGGGATCATCTCCTGGACGAGCACTTCGGCGGGATCGATGGTGGCCGTCGCCTTGCGGTAGGCCGCAACCATCTCGTGGCGGTCGTTCGCGCGCCACGCCTTCGCCCCGGTGGCGTAGAAGAAGTGCTCCTTGATGGCCGGCTTGATGACCACCGGCGCGTCGGTCGGGATCTGTTCGAGGTCGGACTCACACTGTGGGAACCAGGTTCGCGGCGTGGCGATCCCCAGCCGCTCGGCCAGCTGGTAGGTCTCACGCTTGTCCCACGCCGGGCGGACCGAGGGCCAGGCGGGCGTGGGAACCCGGAACAGCCCGGCCAGCATGTCCCGGTGGGCGGCGATGGTCGCGACCGTCTCCTCGCGGGTCGGGTAGAGGACCCACCCGTGCAGCCGCAGGCGCTCGCACACGCTCACGAGCGCGTCGAGCGTCTGTTCGGATCCGCGCAGATCCGGTACGCGCACGCTGCGTTGTACGAACCTCGAGCTGCGGGCGATCGAGACCTCGTCGTCGAGAACGCATACCGGCACCCCCTGCCGGCCCAGGCTGCGCGCGATTCCCAGTCCCTGGTAGTCGCCGCCGACGACGAGTGCCCCCACGGTTCCTGCCGCGGGTGAATGCCCCCGTGCCGCCGAGCCCCGCGTCCTCGACCTTGGCCACGCCATTGCGGTCACCCTGCTCGGCCGTGGTGGCCGGTCACGCGGTCACCGTCGTCGGTCGGCCAGGTGCGCGGTCTCGGGTCGCGACCTTGGTGAGGGATGCAGCGCCGAACCAGCCGCCCGCGACGAAGCGCATGATCGGACCGAAGCTGTGTGACGCCGGGGCGCCGAGAAAGTGCAGTCGCGGAACCGAAGACTCCATGCCCGGTCCGAGCAGCGGATAGCCGCCGACGCTGGCGACCCGACCGGTGAGCTCCGCATCGAGGAACGGATAGCGGGAGATATCGACCCGGTAGCCGACTCCGAAGAGGAGATGGTCGACCACGCGCACATTTCCGTCGTCGAGCTCGACATGCAGCCTGGAACCTTCGGGCCGCGCGGCCCTGACGGTTCGCCCCAGATGGATCGGCACGTGCTCCAGGCGTGGCTGCAGCCAGGCGGCACCCGCCGGACGGATCGCCCGGGCAGCCATCGGATCCTGCACGGCGCGTGGGAACCGCCGGAACAGGTCCGGGACCGCGACGATCCTGGAGATGCCCATCGGGCCGACGTCGGTCGGGGCATAGACCAGCGGTGCCAGGCGTCCGAGACGACGATGGTACTTCCCGCCGTGCAGCCAGGTCAGCTGGTTCGCGCGGACGAGCACCTCGACGTCGGCGCCCGACTCGTGCATCAACGCGGCGGACTCCAGTGCGCTCTGGCCACCGCCGACTACCAGCACCTGCTGGCCGCTGAATCGGCTGAGCTTGCGGTGGTCCGCGGTGTGCGAGGCCAGGGCGGCAGGGAGCCCCGCCAGGACCGGTGGGCGGTGCACGAAGGCGGCGATCCCTGCCGCCACCACCACTCTCTGGGCTCGGATCCGCTCTCCGTCGTCCAGGGTCACCACGAACATGTCAGCGTCCTGCTCGACCTGCTGCACCTGCCGTCGGTCCACGTCCGGGGCGACCTGCTCCTGCACCCAGGTGCCATATTCGATGAAGCGCTCGATGGGAATCGGTGTCTTCAACGAGATGCCGGTGCCCGCGCCGTAGCTGTCCAGCGACAGCGGCCCCTCATGCTCGGCGATGCACGTCGCGGTCCAGTTCGACCGCAGCACCATCCCCTCCGGCATCGTGCGCCAGAACGACATCGGGTCCCCGAACACACGGCACTCGGCTCCCGCGCGGCGCAGGTGCGCGGCCGCCGCGAGTCCGTGCGGACCCGCGCCAATGATGACGGTCTCGGTCACACTCACTGATCAGTTCCCTACGGTCGGTGTGGGTCGGGCAAAGGAGGCCCTGGGCGTCGAAGCTCCTGCCGTCGAGTAAAGCGCATCCGACGGGACCGTCACGGCAGAATGCGCAAAATTGGGTTGCAGGAAGTTACCTCATTTCGGACACGCCACCGGGTCCGTCCTTTACTGGCAAATACCCGGCCACATTCCTGTTGCCACATTTGACTTGCAGATGGTGACGGGTCACACACCGATGCGTATTAAGAAGGAGCTCGGCACAGATCCTTTTGCCCGATTAATTAGCGGAGAGTCACTCCCCGCGCCGAGTTAGTAGTTTCGGTGTCTGCTCGCCCACACCGGTCATAGAGTCCCAAGCAGAATCTGGAACCACGCCATTAGCCGGACGACTAGGGGTGTCAGTGCGCATGTGGTCAGCGAGCGCAGCACAGCTACACGGCAACGGTGTGCCGGGAACTGGAGACCCTCATTAACGCGAAGAACGGCCTGCGGATAGGCGTGATCGGCTGCGGCTACTGGGGCTCGAAGCACGCCCGGGTGCTGAACTCCATCGACGATGTGGCTTCGGTCGCCGTCATCGACCGCGACGGCGGCAAGGTCAACCGCCTCGTCCAGTCGTTTCCGGGAGTGGTCGGCTATACCAGCCTCGATGCGGCGCTCGAGGTCGTCGATGCCGTGGTGATCGCCACCCCTCCGAGTACTCACGCCCCGCTGGCGATGCGTCTCATCGAAGCCGGGAAGCACATCATGGTGGAGAAGCCCATGGCGACCACATCCGCGGACGCGAGGGCCATGATCGGTGCGGCGGACGCGAAGGGCGTCACGCTCATGGTCGGGCATACCTTCGAGTACCACTCCGCGGTCTGGAAGCTCCGCGACATGGTGCACAGCCAGGAGATCGGCGATCTCTTCTACCTCGACACCGCGCGGCTGAACCTCGGCCTCTACCAGAGCGACGTCAACGTGATTCTCGACCTCGCTCCGCACGATGTGTCGATCCTCAACTACATCCTCGGCCGGCCGCCGGTATCGGTTCACTGCTGGGCCTCCCGGCATGCGCACCGGTTCCTCGAGGATGTCGCCTACCTGCGGCTGTCGTACGCCGATCCGGCTGTTTTCGCCAATATCCATGTGAGCTGGCTGGATCCGTGCAAAGTTCGCAGAGTGACGTTGGTCGGTAGCAAGAAGATGGTGGTCTACAACGACCTGGCCTCGGAGGAGAGGATCCGCATCCACGACAAGGGCGTGCTCCAGCTGCCCGGACACGGCGACGACGCGCGTCCCCCGATGTCCTACCGGTACGGCGACGTGGTTGCGCCCTACCTGACGATGAACGAGCCCCTGGTCGTCGAGGACGGGCATTTCGTCGACAGCATCATGTCGGGGACGCGACCGATGACCGATGGCGCGAACGGCCTGGCCGTCGTCGAGATCCTGGAGGCCGCACAGCTGTCGCTCGACGAGGGCCGTCCCGTCGAGATCGCCGAGATACGGCAACGGACTCCAGACGATGGCATCGAGGTGCCACACATATCGAGTCCCGAGCTGCCAGCCATGTCGAGCCCCGAGCTGGCAGTCCCCGAGGCGGAACTGACGTGATTCCGTTTCTCGACCTCCGCCGGATGACCGACGAGGTCCGCCCCGCCGTAACGGAAGGCTGGGCGCACCTGCTCGACTCGGGGCAGTTCGTCGGTGGCGACGCAGTGCAGCGCTTCGAGCGGGAATGGGCCCGGTACTGCGGCACAGCACATGCGGTCGGTCTGGCCAACGGCACCGACGCGTTGCACCTGACCCTTCGGGCGTTGGGGATCGGCGCGGGCGACGACGTCGTGGTGCCGGCGAACACGTTCGTGGCCACGGCGGAGGCGGTGGTGCTGGCGGGCGCGAACCCCCGTTTCGCCGACGTGGACCCCGACACGCTGCTCATGACCGCCCAGACCCTGAAGGCGGCCGCGACCCCCGCGACCCGCGCCGTGATCGTGGTGCACCTGTACGGGCAGATGGCGGACATGGCCGAGCTCTCGCAGTCGGCGTCCGAGCTCGGCATCGAGGTCATCGAGGACGCCGCACAGGCGCAGGGGGCCACCTGGGACTCGGCGCGCGCCGGGTCGATGGGACGCGTCGGGTGCTTCAGCTTCTACCCCGGCAAGAACCTGGGCGCGTTCGGCGACGCCGGTGCCGTGGTGACGTCGGACCCGGAGATCGCCGACCGGCTCCTCAGTCTGCGGGACCACGGTCGCGTCCCGGGGGGCCACTACGAGCATGCGGTGGTCGGAACGAACAGCCGGCTGGACGCCCTCCAGGCCGTGGTGCTGTCGGCGAAGCTGCCACGGCTCGACGGGTGGAACCAGGCCCGGCGTGCTCTGGTCGGCGTCTACCGCCGACTCCTGGACGCTGACGTGGCACGCCTGGTGCAGGAGGCCGAGGACGCAGTGGGAGTGCATCACCTGGCTGTCGTCCGGGTTCGCGATCGTGACCGGGTGCGTGCGGAACTGACGCGTCGCGGCATCGGGACCGGCATCCACTATCCCACTCCGTGTCACCTGATGGATCCCTACGCCGGCTACGGCCGGACCGAGCTGCCGGTGGCCGAAGCCGCGGCCGGCGAGATCCTGTCGCTCCCGCTGTATCCGCACCTGTCGGCGGAGCAGGTCGAGTTCGTCTGCTCGCAGGTCAACGCTGTGGCGGGGGAGACCGCTTAGCGATGACGCGTCAATGGCACGTCGGGCACGGTCTCCACGCGGATCCCGGAGTCACGATCGGTTACCCGGGGGAGCGGATGCCCTCAGGTGCGGTCGACCTCGGGTGCGACGCGCGGCTGCGCAGCGGCACACTCATCTACCTCGGCAGCCGGATCGGTGACCGCTTCGAGACCGGCCACCATGTCTTGGTACGGGAACAGTGTGAGATCGGTGACGACGTCTCCGTCTGGAGCAACACCGTGATCGACTACGGCTGCCGACTCGGTGACGGTGTGAAGATCCACGCCAACTGCTACGTGGCCCAGTTCACCGAGATCGAGGAAGGTGCCTTCCTCGCCCCCGGAGTCACCATCGCCAACGACCTCTACCCAGGCGACGGCCAGTCCCGCGAGCACATGTCCGGTCCGTTCATCGGGGCGCACGCACAGATCGGCGTGAACGCCACGCTGCTCCCGTTCGTCCGAATCGGCGAAGGCTGTCTGGTCGGTGCGGGCGCGGTTGTCACCCGCGACCTGCCGCCGGGAACGGTCGCGTACGGGAACCCCGCCGTCGTGCACGGTCGGGTCGACGACCTGCGGGGGATCGGCGCGCGCGTCGAATCCGTCGACTCCGCGTCCCGGTTCAGGCTGGCCGATACGGCCTCGACGTCTCATCGCGGACAGGATCGGTAGGCAGTGGCATGGCACAAGCCTTCGCCGGTTCCCGGCGTTCCGCCGATGACGACACCGGCACCGTAGCGCCGCTTCGCTGCCGTCTCGCCAAGCGCTCCCTCGATGTCGTCGCCTCGGCGGTCGCGGTGGTTGCGCTGGCCGTGCCGATGCTCGTCATAGCTGCCGCTATCCGGCTCACCGGGCGAGGTCCCGCTCTGTTCCGGCAGGACCGGGTCGGCATGAACGGAAGATCCTTCGTCATGCTCAAGTTCCGCACGATGCGCGCGGGCAGCTCTGACACGACTCACCGCGACTATGTCTGTCGCATGATGGCCGGCGAGGAGCCGACGGTAGACGGGCTCTACAAGCTCGCCCACGACCCGAGGATCACCCGGGTGGGTGCGATACTGCGCCGGACCAGCCTGGACGAGCTGCCGCAGCTCTTCAACGTGCTCCGCGCGGACATGGCCCTCGTCGGTCCGCGGCCCATGCTGGCGTGGGAGGTCGAGCTGCTGCCGGAGTCGGCGCGGGCGCGGTTCGACGTACGGCCCGGCCTCACCGGGTTGTGGCAGGTGAGCGGGCGAAACCGTCTGACCATGCGGCAGGCGATGGAGCTCGACGTGCGCTACGCCGCCGAGCACGGTGTGTGGCAGGACCTGAAGATCCTGGCCCGCACGATCCCGGCCCTGATCCGGGGAGAGGCGCGGTGACGCTGAGCGAACCCCGCGAGAGCTCATCGCCGGGGGGCCTTACGCGGGAGGAGCACGACCTGACCAGCGGGGTGGGCGCCACCCGGGACTCGCTCACCATGGGTGCCTGGACTTTTGTGAGCCGGGCCACCGGCGTCGCCCGGGTCGTCCTGATCGGAGCGATTCTCGGGCCGACCGCCCTCGGAAACACCTACCAGCTGACCAACACCCTGCCGAACCTCATCTATTACGGGTTCCTGGCCGGTTCGCTGTTCGCGTCTGTGCTGGTGCCCACTCTCGTCGTGCACATGGACCGCCGGGACCGTGCAGGCACCGTGCGCATCGCCAGCGGCTTTCTCGGGGTCGCGATGCTCGCGCTCGCGCTGGTGGCGCCCGTCGCCGTCGTCCTGATACCGCAGGCCTTGCGCGTAGTCGGTCTCGGCGCGAGCGGGACGAGCATCGACGACCAGGTCACGCTGGCTCGTTGGCTGGCGATCATGGTCATGCCGCAGGTTCTCGGCTACGCCATCATCGGGACCTCGGTGGCCGCGATGAACGCCCGGCGCCGGTTCGCGCTCGCGGCCGCTGCTCCCGCGCTGGAGAACCTCGCGATCATCGGGATCCTGGTGCTGGTCGGGGTGCTCTACAAGTCCCGCGGCGGTGGCGACCCGGTCCCGTCCTCGGAGCTGCTCCTGCTGGGGCTCGGGTCCACAGCCGCCGTGGCGCTGCATGCCGCGCTGCAGTGGTGGGGTGCGTCCCGCTGCGGCGTGCGGCTCCGTCCCCGGGCCGGATGGCGGGACCCCGAGGTGCGTGCCGTCGTTCGTCGTGCCTTGCCGTCTCTCGTCCAATCGGGGCTGGTGGCCCTCCAACTGCTCACCTTGCTGTTGGTTGCCTCCCGCTTGCCTGGTGGCACCGTGGCGATGCAGATCGCGCTGAACTTCTACGCGCTGCCCATCGCCCTGGCGGCGACCCCCGTGGCGCTGGCGCTGCTGCCCCGGCTGTCGCGGCTGCACCACGGTGGCCGAGCCACCGAGTTCCGCGACACCTACGTGCAGGGCCTGGGACTGGTCCTGTTCATGACCATGCCGGCGGTCTGCGGCTACCTGGTCCTCGCCACGCCGATCGCCCACGCGGTCGCCGTCGGCGAGATGGGCACGCCCACGGGAATCTCGATGGTGGCGGGCGCTGTGGCAGCCGTCGCCGTCGGCATCGTGGGCCAGTCCTTGTTCTTCGTTGCCACCCAGGCGGCGTACGCCACCGGTGACACCAGGACACCGCTCCTGGCGATGGCCGTGCAGGCGACCGTGTGCCTCGGTCTGTGCACGTTTGCACTGAACGTGAACGGCGTGGCCGTCCTCGTCGTCGCCGGCTGCGCACACTCGGTGGCGAACCTCGTCGGCGGGTCGATCCTGCTGCTGCAGATGCACCGGAGGCTGCCGGTTACCGGCCTGCGGCTGCGTCCCTCTCTCGTGCGCGCCGCTGTCGGCTCCGTGCTGATGATCGGGCCGACCGCCGCAGCGGCCTATCTGGTGACTGACCACGTGGCGGGACGAACCGGCTGGATTCTCGCCCTCGTCGTCGCCGGGCTCGTGGGCATCGCGGTCTTCGCTGCCGTCCAGGCACTCCTCCGGTCCCCCGAGCTGTCCTGGGTGGCCCGGACGATGATCGGCCGTGGTGCCGAGCCGATGCGCGCGGCCGGTGACCCGGCATGACCACGGTGCTCGCGCCGCCCCCTGACGCGCCGTCGGTCCGCCCGGAGGATGACGCGTCGATCGAGGTCGTTCCGCCGGCCGGATGGACCATGCTCCGCCCCGTCACCGCGGCTGCCGCCATAGGCGTCGTGGCGCTCGGCGCCGGGGCCGTGGTCGCCACTCAACCGCTTGTCGCGGTAGCTCTGACCGCTATGGCCGTGCTGGGCTGGGCGGTGTGGGCCAGGCCGCATGTGGCCGCCTATCTCATGATCGGACTCACGCCGCTGATCGTCGGCATCGACCGGGGCACGCTGATACCCGCGCTGCGTCCCAACGAAGCGCTGTCCTTCTTCCTGATCGGTGTGCTGAGCCTTCGGGGGATCCTGTCGGTCCGGGCGGGACAGCCCCTTCCGCGGTTGCGTCTGCATCCGGTGGAGCGATCCCTGGTCCTGCTTGCGATGACCAGCTCGATCGTCCCGGTGGTGTTTCTCATCTTGCGCGGCGAGGCGCTGATCGGAGACGACATCGCCTACTCGCTCGTGTTGTGGAAGTACCTCGGGGTCTACGCACTCATCCGTCTGACGGTGACCACCGAGAAGCAGATTCGTCGGTGTCTGGAGATCTCACTGGCCTCCGCGGTCGTCGTGGGATGCATCGCTGTGCTGCAGTCGCTGGACCTGCTGGGGATCCGTGGGTTCCTGGTGCTCCTCTATGCCCCCTTCGGGTACACCGGCGCCCTGGCGCTGCCCCGCGGCAGCTCCACGCTTTCCCTGCCGGCCGCCACCGCCGACCTGCTCATCTTCAACCTGGCCATCGCCGTCGGCATGATCACCAAGCAACGGCGGGCAGCCCTCTGGTACAGCATCGCCGCGGCAGTCTTCGTGCTGGGCACGCTCGCGGCGGCGGAGTTCTCGAGCGCGTTCGGGCTCCTGGTCGCTCTTGTCTGTCTGGCCGTCATGCTCCGGAAGCTCCGGCTCCTCATCTACCTGCCATTCGGCGGGGCGATCGCACTGGCGGTGATGTGGCCGGTCGTCGCCAAGCGGCTCGAGGGCTTCCAGTCGGTGTCGGGGCTACCGGTGAGCTGGATCGGCCGCTGGCGCAACCTGGAGACGTACTTCCTCCCGCACCTGTTCTCCGGAACCAACCCGCTGCTCGGCGTCCGGCCCTCTGCACGAGTTCCGGTCAGCAGCCAGGCCACCGGCTTCGTGTGGATCGAGAGCGGCTACATCTGGCTGCTGTGGGGTGGCGGCGTCTTCCTGTTCGCGTCATTCGTCTACTTCGTCGTCTCATCCGCGCGCCTCACGCGATCGGTGGCAAGACCACTGACGACGTGGAGATCGGTGGCCGCATTGGGAGCCTTCACCGCAGTCGTGGTCGTCTCGGTGCTCATGGTCTTCGACCCCCACGTCACCTACCGGGGGTCCGCGGACCTGATGTTCTCACTGCTGGCGCTAACGCTGTGTGGTCGGTTCCGTACAGAAGGTCACCCTGCCCCGATGCAGGGCAGGAACGTGCCGGTACCAATACCGCCAAAGCGCCCAACCGCCGCGTCCACACAGGCAATGATGGTGCCATCGAGGCGAAGACATCGCTGCGATGAGCGGCAGCGACGGGAGTCTCGGTGATGGAACCGATCAATCGACGACGAAGCCTGGTGCGCACATATCTGCCACTGATCGTCGTCGTGACACTGCTCACCATCGGCGCCACCGATGTGGCCATCCTGCTGCGGCCGGCGCACTACGTGTCGACCGGAGACGTCGTCGTGCGTCCGGAGTCCCTGGGCGGTGGCGTTCCGGTCGCGCCGAACATGGGCACCGAACGACAGATCGCGGTCTCCGGGGACGTGACGGCGCTCGCGGCGGCCAACCTCGGCCTTACGCCGGAAGCGGCTCTGGATGGGCTCGAGGTCAGCGTGCCCGTCGATACCACGGTTCTCGAGTTCAGCTACTCCGCCGCCACCGCGCAGACAGCCTACGAACGCGCAGGGGTGTTCGCCCGCGCTTATGTGGCCTACCGAACCGGGACCGAGAGCCCGCCAACGGGTAAACCCGGCTCGGGGCCCTCAACCCCGGCCAGTGTGCCGGTCGTCGCGATCATCTCACCGCCGACCCTGCCCACCGCTCCGGCGAAGCCGAACTATCCGCTCCTACTCGGACTCAGCCTGATGGTCGGGGCCATGCTCGGCGCCGGGTGTGCCTTCGCCTGGGACCGCCTGTCGGGCAAGCTGCGAGGCAGCGATGACATCGAGGCGCAGACCGGGCTACCGGTGATCGCATCCGTGCCGGCCCTGAAGGTGCGCGTGCCGGAAGGCATCGCGGTCCTGTCCCAGCGCCGGGTCCGTGGAGCGGAAGCCTACGGCTACCTGACCGCCCGAATCCTGCACCTGCTCGAAACCCGCCAGGCCAATACCCTGCTGATAACGAGTCCCTCGAAGCGCGCGGGCAAGACGACGGTTGCTGTCAACCTGGCCGCGTCGCTGGCGGCCGCCGGAAAGCGGACGGTGCTGGTGGCTGCGGACCTGCGCAGCGCCACCGTGCACGAATGCTTCGGTCTTGCTCGCGAGCCGGGACTCACTGATGTGATCCGAGGCCGATCGACCTTGGCGGGAGCGTTGCGCAGCACCGATGTGCCCGGGCTGCAGGTGCTCACCTGCGGCACCGCTCCCGCGCCCACCGAGGTGATCTTCAACGTCGAGGACCTGGCCCTGCTGCTGCAGCGGCTGGAGATGACCGGCGCGGTGGTCATCTTCGACGCTCCCGCGGTACTGGGACACCCGGAGACGGCACTGCTTGCCGACAGGCTCGACCTCGTGCTCATGGTCGTGGACAGGCGGCGCGGCTCCCGCGCCGACGCCGTCACCGCCGTCTCCCTGCTCTCCGATGTGGAGGACACGCTCGTGGGCACCGTCGCCAACGACCCGGGACGTCGTCGCCGGTGGCCCTCACGCTCACACCCGCCGGCCACGGTCCGATCCTCGCCTCAGCCCGATGTGTTCGAGGGCAGCGCGCAGTGGGACGTCGAGTCGGCGGAGACACCCCGCGCCACGTAGTCGGCGCGAGACCGAGCTGTGGATCCCGTGAAGGCCGGCGCTGTCAGGCGCCGACGGCGCGCGCGCCGCCTCGGCCTGGCTGCTGCGCTCGTCGCGATGCTGGCGTGCGGCGGTGCCGTGGCCGCGCCCTTCCATCATCGCGACGTCGATGTCGCTGCCCCGCCATTGAGCGCCGCCCCGCCAGAGCCGCAGGGCTATTTCGACTACCGGGGCGCCGGGTCCTGGGCGGGACTCCCCGACGACTCCGCGTGCGCGACGCAGGTGCACCGGTCCTCCTGGGAGCCGAGGTCGGTCAACGACAAGCGCAACCACACGGTGCCTGACGCGGCAGCGGTGCACCACGCGTTGGCGATCCGCCCCCGCGACACGACCGGAGCCTACGACCCTCGTTGGGACACCTGGTTGCTCCCCAGAGTGGACGGGCAGTTCCGCGGGACGACCGACGAGATCCTGCAGTGGGCGGCGTGCAAGTGGGGGATGCCCGACAACCTGCTGCGGTCGATCGCGGTCCGCGAGTCGACCTGGTACCAGTACCCCACCTACCTTTCCGGCAGGTGCGTGAGCAACTGGGGATGCGGAGACATCACCAGCGAGCCCGGGCGTGCGACGGACAGGTTCTGCGCCGGACTTGCGCGGTTCGGCTACGACTACCAGAAGGACTACGGGACCGGCGTCTGCCCCAAGACCTACTCCATCGTGGGCGTCATGGCGTGGCAGGCACCCTCGTGGGGCCGGATGCCAGGCAACCAGAACGGCACTTTCCCGTTCAGCCGGGATTCCACGGCCTTCGCGGTGGACTACCTCGGGGCCTACCTGCGGGGCTGCGTCGAGGGATGGGAGATCTGGCTGGACCACTCCGGCGCCCACGACTACGGCCCCGGCAGGCTGTGGGGCTGCGTGGGCTCGTGGTACTCCGGAGGATGGCACGACGCTGCGGCGAACGACTACATCAGCAACGTCAGGGCCGCATGGCGGAGCCACCCGTGGCTCGACGTCGTTCGGCCGATCGCAGGGCCGGGCTGCTCTGAGCAGTACGGGTGCATCGCCGGCGATCGCCTCGGGCCGACGGGCGGTTGAGGTCGCCTCGGCATCCTCGCCCCCTTGTCCTACCACTCCACCTGTCCTACCACTCCACTTGTCCTACCACGGCCAGTTGTCCCGAGAGTCAAGGTTCGCGAGCACGCCGAGACACGGTTAGGGCACGGGTGAAAAGAGTCGCAATGGGCAATCTTGTGGTGGACTGTGTGGTGTCTACTTGTGACAAGTTGATTGCAATAAGTAGTACCGCATCGACCATTTCCATAGGTAAAAGGACGAATTGTCCGAATGATTACCGAATGCGATTTCCGTCGCAAATGCAGCTCGTCACGAGGTGGCCCGGGATCCGACAACGACATCAGGGGAGCGTGCCGTGTGCGGCTAGCCGCTGAGGCGGTCTCCGCTGTCGGTGTCGAACACGTGGATGTGTTCGGCGTCGGTGGCGAGCAGGACGGTGCTGCCCTTCGGGTAGTCGTGTTTCTTGTCGAGGCGGACCACGATCTCCTGGTCGTTGCCGGGCTCTTGTGAGGTGCCGTAGAGGTAGGCGTCGGATCCGAGTTCCTCGACCAGTAGCACGGTGACCGGCAGACCGGGCTCGTCGGGGCCGACGATGTGCCAGGCTTCGGGGCGGACGCCGACGGTGACGCCGCCCTTGACCCGGGACCGGGTTCTGCGGTGGCAGCGGCACCGAGCGGGTGCCGATCTTGATGCCGTCCTCGGTGACGTCGGCCTTGAGCAGGTTCATCGCGGGGGAGCCGATGAATCCGGCGACGAAGAGGTTCTTCGGGTTGTGGTACAAGTGCATCGGCTTGTCGACCTGCTGCAGCACGCCCCGGTTGAGGACCGCGACCCGGTCGCCCATCGTCATGGCCTCGACCTGGTCGTGAGTGACGTACACGGTGGTGACACCGAGTCGGGCCTGTAGGGACACGATCTGGGTGCGGGTGGACACCCGGAGCTTGGCGTCGAGGTTGCTCAGCGGCTCGTCCATGCAGAACACCTGCGGCTGCCGGACGATCGCCCGGCCCATGGCGACCCGTTGCCGCTGCCCACCGGAAAGCGCCTTCGGCTTACGGGCGAGCATGTCGGTGATGTCGAGCAGCTTCGCGGCCTCCGCGACACGGGTCTCACGCTCTGACTTCGGAACGCCCTGCATCTTCAGCGCGAACGCCATGTTGTCCGCGACCGACATGTGCGGGTAGAGCGCGTAGTTCTGGAACACCATCGCGATGTCGCGGTCCTTGGGCGGCACGTTGGTGACATCGCGGTCGCCGATGCTGACGCTGCCCTCGGTGATCTCTTCCAGGCCGGCGAGCATCCGCAGGCTGGTGGACTTGCCGCACCCCGACGGTCCGACGAGCACCATGAACTCACCGTCATCGATGGTGAGATCGAGTGCGTCGACCGCGGCGGAGGGGGCCCCGGGAAACACCCGGGTCGCTTCCTTGAACTGGACAGATGCCATGACTGACCGATCCCTTCACGGGCAGGAACGTGCCCGACGATCCGTAGTAAAGGTGGAACCAGCAGTCTCACGGTAAGACGGCGAGAGCGCAAGGGTCGGCGCCCCGCCGCCTTCCCCGATCCGACACTCGCTCCCGTGACGGCGCAGAATTGTGCAGGCGATGAGAGTTATCGCACCCGTTTGCCCTCACCAAATGCACAATTTCTTGCCGCGGCGGAACGGGCGGGCCTCCCTGGGGTGCGTCAGCCATGACCGCACCGCACCGACCTTTTGCGCGGTAGATGGTCACCGGCCGGGGGCTCAACCGTGACCATCGACTGCGCAATTTCCCGGCTTTACGTGTGTGTGGTGACGAATATCCTCCGCACATCCCTGCGCCTATCGGCGCACACGTTTGTATGAGGCGCTTTGTCCGGCGTGCTTACGCCAATTGATCCGGGGCGGGATCGAGCAACCGCTCCCTGAGGCGCCCGGTATCGGCGGCGGTCCAACTCTGACCCGCCAGCCACGAGTCGACCCCACCGTGGTCCCGCTGCAAGGTGTCGAACACCGACTCGATCGCGTCGCGGCGCGGAATGTGGCTGCTGAGGGGACGCCCCCGCAGGCTGGCACGGTAGGTACGCGAGCTCGCGAGCCTGGCCATGATCGCCTCGATCCGGTCGGCGGTCAGCAGATAGTCGTCCACGATCATCTCGCGCTCCACGCCGGCGAGGTGGAGCGCGAGCGCGATCACCACTCCGGTACGGTCCTTGCCCGCTGCGCAGTGCACGAGTACGGCGCCCTCGGACCTGGCGATCGTCCGCAGCGACTCCACCAGCGAGTCCGGGCGATCGTGGAAGTAGTTGAGGTACGACGACCGCGCCGACCGGGCCTGGCGCTCGGCCACCACATCGCGCTGCCAGGGGAGTACCAGGTCGCCCTCGAGCCGCTCGACCCGCTCGAGGTCGTCGAGCTCGGGGGACTCGTCGGACTCCCGATGCAGCGAAAGGTGGTGCACAGTGACGCGCGACTCGCCTTCGATGGGACCGGCCCCTTCCAGGCGCCGCTCCGTCTCCGTGCGCAGGTCGAACGACGTCACGGACTCGCACCACATCGACCAGCGTGCGTACATCCTGCGCGGAGAGGTCCTGCAGGTTGTCGGCCCGGACCAGGCGGCCGGATGCCACCCGGGTACCTGCGGCGGGCAGGCCACCGCAGTCGCGCACGTTCACGGCGCCGTCCAGCCGAATCCACCGGTCCGGCCTCGAACAGTCAGGCATCCGCCGACACCCTAAGAGCCGGTGCGATGCCTATGCTGGTCGCGTGAGTCACCGGTCGGACTGGAACCCTGAGTCCATCCCGACAAGTGTCGAGCGGGTCGACAAGCCGTGGGGTCATGAGGAGATCTTCGCCGTCTCGGAGGGGGAGTACGTCGGCAAGACGCTCCACATCGATGCGGGGGAGTCCCTGTCGCTCCACTACCACCGCCACAAGCACGAGACGGTCTCTGTCCTCACCGGACGTATCCTCCTGGACGCCGGCCTGCCGGAGTGCGAGCTCGGTCGGCACGAGCTGTCCGCGGGTCAGGCGTTCCAGATCCCCGCCGGCGTGCTCCATCGCATCACCGCGCTCGAGCAGGCACTCGTCCTCGAGGCATCGACGGCCGCACCCGGCTGGCGGGATGATGTGGTGCGCCTCGAGGACCGCTACGGCCGCGTCGTGACCTCGGGAGTCTGAGCTCACGCCGGCCGGCCTCCGCGAGACGCCGTCACCGGACCGCCTCGTCGAGCAGCGGCCGGACCCGATAGCGGATCTGCGTCGCGAGCGCGATGACGGTCGAGGTGCGCTCGATGCCCTCGAAGCCCACTACGGCGTCGATCACCCGCTGCAGGTCGGCATTGGACCGCGCCACGATCCGGGTCCACATGTCGCCGGAGCCGGTGATCGTGAAAGCCTCGAGCACCTCCGGGATCGACGACAGATGTTCGGCGACGACATCGTGGCCGGCGCCCTGGCTGATCTCCAGCGTCGCGAAGGCCATCACCGGGAACCCGATCGCCGCCGGGTCGAGCTCGGGCCCCCATCCCTGGATCACACCGTCCCGGCTGAGCCGGTCGAGCCGGGCCTGGACGGTGCCACGGGCCACGCCGAGGCGCCGGGACGCCTCGAGCACGCCGATCCGCGGCTCGTCGGCGAACAGGCGTACGACATCGGCATCGAGCCGGTCAACGGTGTGGCTCACACCCGCCTCCTCTCCGCTGATGCGCAGGCTGTGCATACAGTCGGCGATTGTGCCATACCGAGTGGTCAATATGACTAGCCGGATACGGTACGTTTGCGCATTCTGTCGGATCAGAACATGCTTCGGGCATGACTGAGATCCTCACCCCGCAGGAGCAGCAGGCCCAGCTCACGCTCGACCAGCTCAAGCAGCTCGTCGGGTTGGTGGACTACGACGCGACTCTCGATCCCTTCCCGGTGACCGCGATGGACGCGATCGTGTTCGTCGTCGGCAACGCGACCCAGACCGCGCAGTTCTACCAGCTGGCGTTCGGGATGGACCTCGTCGCGTACGCCGGGCCGGAGACCGGGCTGCGTGACCACAAGGAGTACGTGCTGCGCTCCGGGTCGGCCCGGTTCGTGTTCCGCGGCGGCGTGACCCCGGACAGCCCGGTCCTGGATCATCACCGGCTGCACGGCGACGGTGTCGTCGACCTCGCCCTGGAAGTGCCCGACGTCGACAAGTGCATCAAGCACGCCGCGGCCACCGGGGCAACGATCCTCGACGAGCCGCACGACATCAGCGACGAGCACGGCACGGTCAGGATCGCCGCCATCGCGACGTACGGCGAGACGCGGCACACGCTGGTCGACCGGAGGCGCTACTCCGGACCGTACCTCCCCGGGTTCGTCCCGGCCCAGACCACGGTGACCCGGGCGGAGGGACACCCCAAGCGGCTGTTCCAGGCCGTCGACCACTGCGTCGGCAACGTCGAGCTCGGCCGGATGGACGAGTGGGTCGACTTCTACAACAGGGTGCTCGGTTTCGTGAACATGGCGGAGTTCATCGGCGACGACATCGCCACCGACTACTCCGCGTTGATGAGCAAGGTCGTCGCGAACGGCAACCACCGGGTGAAGTTCCCGCTGAACGAGCCTGCCGTGGCCAAGCGGAAGTCACAGATCGACGAGTACCTCGAGTTCTACGGTGGCGCGGGATGCCAGCACATCGCGCTGGCTACCAACGACATCCTGCGCTCGGTGGACCTGATGCGCGACAACGGTGTGCAGTTCCTCGACACCCCGGACTCCTACTACGACGACCCGGCGCTGCGCGAGCGGATCGGACACGTTCGCGTGCCTATCGAGGAGCTCAAGAAGCGTAAGATCCTGGTCGACCGTGACGAGGACGGATACCTGCTGCAGATCTTCACCAAACCGATCGGGGATCGGCCCACGGTGTTCTTTGAGTTCATCGAACGGCATGGGTCACTCGGCTTCGGCAAGGGCAACTTCAAGGCGCTCTTCGAGGCGATCGAACGCGAGCAGGAAGCCAGGGGCAATCTCTGACCGCGACGACCGGACTCGTGCCCTGAGTTGTCGCCCGACCCGAGCCGGACGCGAAAGGCCCTGAGCGAAGGGCACTGACCCGAAAGGCCCTGACGCGAGGGAGACTGCGATGAAACGCTACGGGGCTGTCTCCGGGGCGGCCGCCCTGGCGATCGTCGGGCTGTTGGCGAGCCAAGCGGTGGCTGTGGCGCCGGGGCCGGAAAGCCCGGTGGCCACGCGCGCCGCCAGGGCAACGGCTGGCGCCCCTGGCCTCGGCGACTCGCTGTTCCCCAAGGCCGGGAACGGGGGGTACGACGTCGGCCACTACGCCATCACACTGCACTACCGACCGGGTAGCGGCAGCCTCCGCGCGACGGCGACCATCACCGCCCGGGCCACGAAGGCGCTGTCGTCGTTCCATCTCGACCTCTACGGTCTGAACGTCGATTTGGTCACCGCCCGGGGCCGGGTCGCGGAGTTCGACCGGCACGGCTCGGAGCTCACGGTTACTCCGGCCAGACCGATCCGCGCCGGGGCGACCTTCGACGTGACCGTCTACTACCACGGCACGCCGACGGTCTACATCGATCCCGACCAATCCGAGGACGGCTGGATCACCACCGACGATGGCGTCGCAGTGGCGGACGAGCCGCTCGGAGCGATGACCTGGTACCCGGTGAACAACCACCCGTCGGACAAGGCGAGCTACCGGGTGTCGATCACCGTTCCACGCGGGCTTGTCGGCATCTCGAACGGCAACCTGGTCCGCAGGACACCGCACGGTGGTGAGACGACTTGGGTGTGGCGCGAGCGTGACCTGATGGCCAGCTATCTGAGCACTGCGACCGTCGGCCGCTTCAGGGTCATCCGCGGGCGGACCGCTCAGGGAATCCCCATCTGGTCGTTCGTCGACCGCCGGCTCCACGGAGGTCTCCGCGTCGCAGCCCGGGTGAGATCGGTGATCGGGTACTGGTCGAGGCTGTTCGGCCCCTACCCGTTCTCCTCGACCGGCGTGATCCTGGACAAGGCCGACTACGGCTACGCGCTCGAGGTGCAGACACGCCCGCTGTTCCCGTTCAGACCCGGGATCGCGACGCTGGTACACGAGCTGGCGCATCAGTGGTTCGGGGATTCGGTGACGCCGAAGGACTGGTCCGACATCTGGCTGAACGAAGGCTTCGCCACGTACGCCGAGTGGCTGTGGGAGGCCCGCACCCACCCGGCTGCTCCGCACCGGCGCTTCGCCGCGCTGTACGCAAGCCCGCGAAGCAGCGGACTCTGGCGACCGGCGCCCGCGCTTCCCGGGCACCCCCCGGCATCTGTTCGGCAACCCCGTCTACAGCCGGGGTGCGATGACGTTGCAGGCGCTGCGTGAGCGCATCGGCAGCGCCGACTTCTTTACCGTCGTCCGGCGATGGGCTCGGCAGCACCGCCAGGGCAACGCGACGACGCACGAGCTGAAGGCGCTCGCCGAACGGGTGTCCGGCCAGCAGCTGGACACGCTGTTCCGGGTATGGCTGTACCGTCGAGGTAAGCCCTCGCACTGGTGAGGTAGCGACTGCTGTCTAACTCGGGGGCCCGAATGCGCAAGGACGTCCGTGCCGTCCCGGCACGCTGTCTGCTCGTTCTCACGCTCGTCTGTTGCCTGTTCCCCGGAGCCTCGATGGCCGCCTCGATGGCCTCCCGGCCGGGACCGGGTGCGGCGGGAGCCGGCGACGCGTACTTCCCCAGGTACGGCAACGGTGGCTACGACGTCACCCGCTATGACATACACGTCCGGTACCGCCCGCGAACCCACCGGCTCACCGGACGCACGACAGTCACCGCCCGGGCGTCGCAGGGGCTGACCAGGTTCAACCTGGACCTCGTGCTGCAGCCGAGCGAGGTCCGGGTGAATGGTCGGCCCGCTGACTTCACCCACGGGCGGCATGAGCTGACCGTCCATCCGGTGAGTCCGCTGGTCAAGGGCAGCATCTTCCGGGTGCTGGTGGCGTACGCCGGAACGCCGGCGGCGATCTCGTTCAACCGGGTCCGGCCGTGGCTCACGGCGGCTGGCGGGGCCGTCGCTGCCGGCGAACCCGAGATCGCCGCCTGGTGGTTCCCCGGCAACGACCACCCGAGCGACAAGGCGCGATACACCATCGCGATCACCGCTCCGAGGTCGCTGCAGGCGATCAGCAACGGCACCCTGGCGCATCGGCGACGCAACGGGGCCACCACGACCTGGTCGTGGCGGATGCGGCAGCCGATGGCCAGCTACCTGGCGTTTCTCGCCATCGGCCACTACGACCTGGAGGGTGGCACCGCCGGCGGGCGGCCGTACCTATATGCGTTCGACTCCGGGCTCGGATCCGATGGTGCGCGGGCACGGCGCGCCGTCCGGAGGACGCCCTCGATCACCAGGTGGCTGGAGTCGGTCTGGGGACCGTACCCGTTCAGGCAGCTCGGCGGCGTGGTGCTGGGCCGGAACACCGGATTCGCCCTGGAGAACCAGACCAGGCCGGTCTATCCGAACAGCCTGTTGCGCACCGAAGGTACCCGGCTGGTGGCCCACGAGCTGTCCCACCAGTGGTTCGGCGACGCGGTGTCGATCCGCAAGTGGCGCGACGTGTGGCTGAACGAGGGACCCGCGACGTACTCGGAGTGGCTGTGGCAGCAGCACCGCGGGCTGAACACCCCCCAGCAGATCTTCCTCGACACCTACCGGCTCAACGGTGCGACGTCTTCGCTGTGGGACGTGAAGATCGGTGATCCGGGGCCGAGATCCCTGTTCTCCTGGCCGATCTACGACCGGTCGGCGATGACCCTTCAGGCGCTGCGCAACCGGGTTGGGAACACGACGTTCTTCGCGATCATGCGCGGCTGGGTTCACGGGCGGCGGGGCGGGAACGGGAGCACCCGCCAGTTCATCGCCTATGCGCAGCGGCTGAGCGGCCAGCGCCTGGGCCGGTTCTTCAACACGTGGGTCTTCAGCACCGGCAGACCGGCGAACACGACCGCGAACGGTCTGCCCGGACGACGCCCGTGACCTGGCGCGAGCACGTCAGTAGCCGTTAGTCCCGGGCCGGGAGTATCTCGCCCGAGACCTCGCCGAGTCCGATCGTGGTGCCGCCCGGTCCGGGTGCGGTGGCCGTCATCGTCACCTCGTCACCGTCCTCGAGGAACGTGCGCGTCGAGCCGTCGTCGAGGCTGACCGGCCGGCTGCCGCCCCAGGACAGCTCGAGCAACGAGCCTCGCTCGCTCGGCTCGGCTCCGCTGACCGTACCCGAGGCGAACAGGTCGCCGGTGCGCAACGACGCCCCGTTGACCGTCAGGTGCGCCAGCATCTGCTGGGCCGCCCAGTACATCGTGCGGTATGGCGGACGTGACACCAGAGTCCCGTTGAGCCGCACCTCGAACTCGATGTCGAGCCCGGCTGGCTCCTGCACCCGCAGATAGGGAAGGGGCTCGGGCTGCTGCCCGGGCAGCGGCACGGTGGCAGCCGCGAGCGCGTCCAGCGGCACGACCCACGGCGAGATCGTGGTCGCGAAGGACTTCCCCAGGAACGGACCGAGCGGGACGTACTCCCATGCCTGGATATCGCGGGCCGACCAGTCGTTGAGCAGAAGGACGCCGAACACGTGCTCGCGGAACGCCGCGGTCGGGACCCGGTCGCCGAGCCGTGAGCCGACACCGACCACGAAGCCGAGCTCGGCCTCGATATCGAGGCGACGCGTGGGCCCGTAGTCCGGCGCGGGCTCGTCGCGAGACTTGCGCTGGCCGCAGGGGCGGACGACGGGCGTGCCGCTCACGACGATGGTGCCGGCGCGACCGTGATAGCCCACCGGGAGGTGCCGCCAGTTGGGCAGCAGAGGTTCGGCGTCGGGGCGGAAGATCCTGCCGACGTTGGTGGCATGCTCGATCGAGCAGTAGAAGTCGACGTAGTCGGCGACGTCCAACGGCAGACGCAGGGTGACATCGGCCAGCGGGACCAGGAAGGGCTCGATCTCGTCGCGGTAGGCCGGATCCGTCAGGCCCTCAGTGAGCCAGCGCCGGACCGAGCCCCAGGCGTCGCGACCCAGCCGCATGAACGGGTTGAGCGTGGGCGACTCGAACACCTCGGCGCGCGCCATCATCTGACTGGCCGCGAGCGGCGCGAGATCGAGTACGAAATCACCGATCCTGGCGCCGACCCGGGGCTCGTCGTTCCCGCGCGTGAAGACGCCGTAGGGCAGGTTGGTCACGTCGTACGGGGAGTCGGGGGCCCCGTCAACCCAGCACCCGGTGGCGTTCATGCCGCCTGCTTGCCGAGCAGGCCGAGCGCCACCAGGTCGTCGACGGGTTCGGTGATGCTGCATGTCCCGAACGACCTGAACCACCGACGAGTGGACACACCGGCCGGTCCGTCGAGCTGCCCGACCGCTGAGACGATCTGGTCAGGCTCACGCCTGGCGAGTACATCGGCGACCTCGTCGACCGTGGCACCGTCGAGCGAGGCCCGGGTGGCGAGCAGGATGTTGAGGAACCCGTGCTGTTCGGCGGCGTCCCCGGTCGTCGATCGGATCGCGTGGTGCAGGCCGGCGGTGCATTTGAACGCGAGCTCCCGGTCGAGTGCGGCGGTGATGAGACGCGCCAGCTCGACCTCGTCGGGGAACGCCGCGTGGTCCGGACCGCCGGTCCGGTACTTGACGCAGTGGCCGGACTCCGCGATCACATCCAGCGCCGACCCCCATGCCGGCGAGGCGATCCGGGCGCCGGTGCGAGGGGTCTCGATGAACGCGGTCACATCCGGGGGCAGCTCGTTCGACAAGACGGTGCATACCCGGCGGGCGTTGTGCCCCAGGTCGTCCTCGTCGCGCAGCGCGACCTCGATGCTGCTCAGCTCGGTGAGAGGGGTGCGCGATGCCCAGGCGATGGCCGGTCCGATCGCCCCCGCCCCGCCGGTCACGACGACGCCGAGCGGCACCGGCGTCGCGGCAGGGTCGCGGGTCAGCGCGGTGGCGAGCTCGGGGAGCCGGGAATCGGCACACAGCAGGGGTCCGAGCAGCGCGCCGATCGGCTCGGCGCGGTAGCGTCGGTGCGCCTCCAGTGCCGCTTCCGTCGGTGCGTCGCCGGGTGGGAACATCGCTGCGTCGTCGAGAAATCCGGCGAAGGTTGACACGGCGCCGACTGTAGCGCATCGTGTTGGTGAGCGATCATTCTTGTCCGATAATCGTACAGCGGATGGTGCACGCATGGCTCACTACCAGCGTCTGGGCGACGTACCCCCCAAACGACACACCCAGTTCCGCAACGAGCGGGGGTCGCTGCTCTACGAGGAGCTGATGGGTGAGGAGGGGTTCTCCTCCGACGCCTCGCTCCTCTACCACCGCGGGGTGCCGTCGGCGATCGTCGACTCCCAGGTCTGGGAGCTCCCCGACCTCATGACCCAGCCGAACCACCCGCTCAAGCCCCGGCACCTCAAGCTGCACGACCTGACGACCGGACAGGACTGGAAGTCGCGCGACGCGGTGAACGACCGTCGTCTGGTGATGGGCAACGGCGACGTGCGCATCTCCTACGTCGCCGCGGGCGAGGTGTCCCCCTACTACCGCAACGCGATCGGTGACGAGTGCGTGTTCGTCGAGTCCGGGAGCGCCACCGTCGAGACGGTCTTCGGGCTGCTGAAGGCGAGGCCCGGTGACTACGTTGTCATCCCGCGGGCGAGCACGCACCGCTGGATCCCGCACTCGGACTCCGGCCAGCCGGTCCGGTTGTACGCGATCGAGGCGAACAGCCACATCAGCCCGCCCAAGCGCTACCTGTCGAGATTCGGCCAGTTCCTCGAGCACGCGCCGTACTGCGAACGCGACCTGCACCCTCCGCATGAACCGCTGGTCCAGACCGGCGACGACGTTGAGGTGCTCGTCAAGCACCGGGGCAGCGGACCGGGGGCCCAGGCGGGCATCGTCGGAACACGAATGATGTACGCAACGCACCCGTTCGACGTCGTTGGGTGGGACGGATGTCTGTACCCGTACACGTTCAACGTCAGCGACTTCGAACCGATCACCGGTCGCATCCACCAGCCGCCGCCGGTCCACCAGGTCTTCGAGGCAGCGAACTTCGTGGTCTGCAACTTCTGCCCGCGCAAGGTGGACTACCACCCGCTGGCGGTCCCCGTGCCCTACTACCACTCCAACGTCGACTCCGACGAGGTGATGTTCTACGTCGCCGGCGACTACGAGTCGCGCAAGGGATCGGGGATCGGCATCGGCTCGATCTCGTTGCACCCCGGTGGGTACGCCCACGGCCCGCAGCCGAGTGCGATCGAGGCATCGCTGGGCAAGGAGTACTTCGACGAGCTGGCCGTGATGGTCGACACGTTCCGCCCGCTCGAGCTCGGCGAGGCCGGAACCGCCAGCGAGGACGAGGCCTACGCCTGGAGCTGGGCCAACCGCCCCTGACCCCCGCCCCGACCCCCCGCCGCCGCCCTCCCAGCCCCACGATCCGACACTTATCTCACGCGATCCGACACTTATCCCACGCGATCCGACAGTTTCGGCACCTCCATCCGGCACCTGTCACGATGTGCCTTGTGCGTACCGACACCATCTCCATCGACACCGGTTCAGCCGATGCCGTCGTCGACATCACCGGGAAGTGCGCGTCCTTCCTGCGCCGCGGCGACGACGGCCTGCTCCACCTGTTCGTGCCGCACGCCACGGCGGGCATCGCGATACTCGAGACCGGCGCCGGCAGCGACGACGACCTGATCCGGGCGCTCGAGACGTTGCTGCCATCGGATGACCGGTGGCGTCATCGGCACGGCTCTCCCGGTCACGGACGCTCGCACGTGATGCCGGCGCTGATCCCCCCGTATGCCACCATCCCGGTCCTGGACGGACGGTTGACCTTGGGCACCTGGCAGAGCATCTGCCTGGTCGACCTCAACGTCGACAACGAGGTCCGCCAGGTCCGGCTGTCGTTCATCGCCGGCTGACCCCACCACCTCATCCCGATCCGCCGCCGCGACATGACTCAGGCGGTACGCCGCCGCCCCTGGCGAGCCCTGAGGTAGTCGGTGACGACGTACTCGCCGAGCCGACCCAGCTCGGGGGTGAACACGCGCCCGCCGTTGCGTCGGGCCACTGAGTCGACGAACCGGACCAGGCCCTCATCCTCGCCCAGCATGAAGATGTTGAGCGTCGCCCCGTAGCGCGTCACCGCATCGATCTCACCGACGGTCGCCACCAGCGTGCTGCGCGTGGTGGGCCACTTGAAGTACGGGCTGCCGTTCGAGGTCAGGTGCGCCGTCGGCTCTCCGTCCGTCACCACCAGGATCACCGGCTCGGCATCGGGGTGGCGCCGCAGATGCTGGCCCGCGAGCATCAGCGCGTGATGCAGGTTGGTGCCCTGCACCCACTCCGGTTCGACCTCGGCCAGCTGGACAGGGGTCAGCCGCCTGGCGAGGCGGTCGAACCCGATGATCTGCAGGGCGTCCTGCCGGAACCGCGTCGCGACCAGGTGGGACAGCGCCAGCGCCGTCTGCTTCATCGGTCCCCAGCGGTCCTCCTGGAACATCGAGAAGGACAGGTCGACGCAGAGCGCGACGGCGGCGGCGGTACGACGTTCGGTCTCCGCGACCGCGAAGTCCTCGACGTCGAGCCGGACCAGCGCAGGGGCCCCGACCGGATCACCGGCGGCGCCGGACGGGCGGGAGGCGGAGGCCTCGGCGGACCCTTCGGCTGCGCTGCGGAGCACGGCGTTGTGCACGGTACGCACGGCGTCGATCGGCCGCTCGTCGCCGTACTGCCAACGCAGGCTCGCGCCGGTCCGCTCGTCGGCCGCGCCGGTGCGCTGGTCGTCGTGCTCGCCCCTGCCCGTGGCGTCGAGATCGGCGAAGATGCGTCGCAGCGCGGTCTCCCCGAGCCGGCGCAGCGCCTTCGGCGTCATCGTCATGCCGTCGCGGTCACGGCGCACATACCCCTGCCGCTCCAGCTCGCGCTCCAGGTCGCGCAGCGCCCGAAGATCCTCGACCGCCGACGGCGCGAGATGCCGCCCCAACGCCTCGAGGTCGATGTCGTCCAGGGTCGAGCCGGGATAGTCCTGTGACAGCTGCTGGTCGAGCGCCTCGAGGTCCGCGAGGTCCGCCACCGCACCCACGGCCTGTCCATATCCGAGCGGCTCGTCGCCGCGCATGTCGACCGGCGGACCCTGGCCGAGCCCGGGTCGCAGCGCCTCGAGGTTGGCGTGCAGCTGGGCCAGCTCGCTTTCCAGGTCGAGGTCGCCGAGCGCCTGCGCCATCAGCTGGGACAGTTCGTCGCGCTGCTCCGGTGTCAGCGAGCGCATCAGCCGTTCGGCAGCGGCCTGCCGCCGAGCGAGCAGGTCGATCAGGTCGTCGGTGTCCTTGGGGTTCTCGGGAAAGAACTCACCGTGTCGTTCCATGAACTGCCCGAACTGCTCGGTGGTGTCCTCACCCCGTGCGTGCGAGGCGAGCAGCTGGTTGAGGTCGGAGAGCATGTCGCGTACGCGCTGCATCGCTTCGGGATCCTGACTGGACAACGCCTCCCGCATGCCGGCGAACCTGGCGTCGAGGACCTCGCGACGCAGGAGCTGCTGTATCTGTTCGTACTGCGCTCGGGCATCCGCCGACCGCCAGTCGTAGTCCGCCAGGTCACGAACCGCACCGGCGGTGTCGTCCGGCAGCGAGTCGAGGGTCATCTCCGCCAGCCGCGACTCGTCGGACGGATCCTCCGCCAGGCTCTCCCGTTCCGCGGCGAGAGCCTGGTCGAGCATGGCGCGAACCCGGTCGAGCGTCCCGGCAAGGTTGCCGCTGCGCTGCAGCTGTCGCCGTCGTCGCCGGACGTCGCGTCGGAGCTCGTCCAAGCCGCGTCTTCCGTCAGCACCGCGCCGCAGGAACTCCTGCAGCGCCTCACGCAGGCTGCTGCCGGCGAGCACGTCCTCACCGATCTCGTCGACGGCCGCGCGCACGTCGAACGGCGGCGCCAGCGGGTCTGCCCCGCCGCGCCACGTGCCGTAGCGGAACCTGCCTCCGCCCGGTGGTCGCCCGCTCTTGCTCACGCCGGTCAGCTCCCGTAGATCGTCACGCCGTCGACGGTTTCCTTCGACAGCCGTCGGGTCAGGTGCAGTCCTTCGAGCACCAGCTCGACGGCGGCGGCGACCTGTCCGCGCGACACGTTGTCCTCGTCGACGCCGAGTCGCTCCAGGACACCCGCCAGCCCGGGCACGCCTCCGAGCTGCTCGAGCAGCTCCGGGGCCGGTACGAGCGGACCGGTTTCGACTGTGTTGCCGGAGGCGAACCGCTCGGTGAAACCGGCAAGATCCAGCCCCCTGAGGTGCTCGCGGAACGTCGCGGCGATCGCGATGCGCAGCAGGTGGGCCAGGACCTCGTGCTCGCGTCCCTCCTCGCCCATCTCGAACTCGACCTTGCCCCGCAACGTCGGGACGACGTCGGGCAGGTCGCTGATCCTCGCGACAGGGTCGTCCTCGCCGCGTCGGGCCATCCGGCGCAGCGCGGAGGCGGCAACGCCCTCCGCGGCGGCGACTCCGAACCGGGCCGATATGCCGGACCGCTGGTCGATCGCGTTCGAGCCGCGCAGCTCGTACACGAACCGCGCGATCACCTCCAGCAGGTGCTGCGGCACCTCCGCGACCAGCTCCGACTCCTGGCTGATCAGGGCGATCTCCTGGTCGACCTCGTCGAGGTAGTGCGTGCGGATCTCGGCACCGAAGCGGTCCTTCAGCGGTGTGATGATCCGGCCGCGGTTGGTGTAGTCCTCCGGGTTCGCCGAGGCGACGAGCAGCAGGTCCAACGGCAGCCGGAGAGCGTACCCGCGCACCTGGATATCGCGTTCCTCGAGCACGTTGAAGAGTGCCACCTGGATCCGTTCGGCGAGGTCCGGCAGCTCGTTGATGCCGAACACACCCCGGTTGGCGCGAGGAAGCAGACCATAGTGGACAGTCTCCGGGTCACCGAGCGTGCGACCCTCGGCCACCTTGATCGGGTCGACGTCACCGATCAGGTCGCCGACGCTGGTGTCGGGTGTGGCCAGCTTCTCACCGTACCTGCGGTTGCGGTGCCACCACGACACCGGCAGCTCGTCACCGAGCTCCTCGAGGAGTCCGAGGCACCGCACGCACACCGGCTCCATCGGGTCGTCGTTGATCTCGCAGCCGGCGACGACCGGGGTCCATTCGTCGAGCAGGCCCGCGATCGTCCGCATGATGCGGGTCTTGCCCTGGCCGCGTTCACCGAGGAGTACGGAGTCGTGGCCAGCGAGCAAGGCCCGTTCGAGGTCCGGGAGAACCGTGTCGTCGAACCCGACGATCCCGGGGAACGGCCGACGGCCTTCGCGCAGCGCCGTCAGCAGGTTCGCGCGGATCTCCGCCTTGACGCCGCGGTGCCGGTAGCCGGTCGCAGCGAGCTGACCCCGCGTGGCGATCGTGGGGACCGGTGAGGGGGCTTGGGTGGTGGGGGTTGCCATGCTGCGAATCTACGTCGCGCGATCAGGACACACGACCCGGACCTCCTGGATCCATGTGACGATGAGACATGCCCGACCCCGTGCCGCCACCGGCTGGCTCGCCCGTGCTGAGCCGTCGGCGGCTGCTCACCGGTATCGCGGGCCTCGGCGGCATCGCGGCGCTCGGAGGCGCGGGCTACGCCGTGATGCCCGACTCGTTGCGGATCCGGCTCGGTTGGAGACCCGACCCGTACATCCCCGACGCGCCCGAGGGGCAGGTACACCTGGAGACCGTCGGTTCACAGGCGCGCGGCCATGACGTGAACCTGTTCACCGCCGTTCCGCACGGGTACGGCGACGGCGCGGGCCTGCCGGTCGTCGTCGTGCTGCATGGCGCGAGCGCCACCGCGTCAGACTTCGAGCCGTTCGGCCTCGCCCGGTTCGTCACCGCCGCGGTCGAGGCGGGCACCCAACCGTTCGTGCTCGCCGGTGCCGACGGTGGTGCCCAGTCCTGGGAGCCCGACCGGGCCACCGGCGACGATCCGCGGCGGATGGTCATCGAGGAGATGCCGGGCTGGCTCGACGACCGGGGTTACGACGCCGGCCGGCGGGCGTTGTGGGGGTGGTCCATGGGCGGCTACGGCGCACTGCGCATCGCCGAGCTGGATCCGGGCTGGGCCCGGGCGGTCGCGGCGTTCAGCCCCGCCGTCGGGATCGGCGACGCCGTGTTCGACGCCGTCGCCGCGCTCGCGCCAACGCCGCTCGCCGTCTGGTGCGGCACCGAGGACGCCCTGTACAGCTCGGTGCGCGCGCTGGTCGACTCCCTGCCGCGGCGGCCGGAGATCGTGTCGTACGGAGACGGTGGGCACACCAGGGTCTTCTGGAACGACCAGACGCTGGAGGCGTTCGACTTCCTCGGTCGCCATCTGCAGGCCTGACCGAACCAGCCCGATCGACGGACGGCCCTAACCGGCGACCTGGATCTCCACACCTGCGGCGCGCATCTCGGCCACCGCCCGCTCGCTGCTCTCCGGCGCGACACCCGCCGTCAGGTCCGCCAGCACCGCGGTGGCGAACCCCTCGCGCCGGGCGTCGAGCGCGGTCGCCCGCACGCAGTGGTCGGTGGCGATGCCGCAGATCTCGACGACGTCGACGTCACGGGACCGGAGCCAGTCCGACAGCGGGGTCCCGTCGACGGTGCGCCCTTCGAAACCCGAGTACGCCGCCTGACGCTCCCCCTTCAGGAACATCGCATCGAAAGGCTGCGGATCAAGATTGGGGTGGAACGCCTCCCCGTCGGTCCCGACCACGCAGTGCGGAGGCCAGGAGTCGACGAAGTCCGGGTCGTCGCTGAAATGGTCCCCGGGCTCGATGTGATGGTCGCGGGTCGCAACGACGACGTCGTACGTTCGATCCTCCGGGCCGGCCAGCTGCCACGCGTGCAGCATCCGGCCGATCCGGTATGCCACGTCGGCGCCGCCCCGAACCGGTAGCGAACCGCCCTCGCAGAAGTCGTTCTGCACGTCGACCACGATCAGGGCCCTCGTCACGGCCGGGCCTCCCGGTCGGAGACGGACTCGAACGGCGTCCGGTCGGCCGGACGACCGTCGCCGAGGTAGTCGGTGGGAATCGCCGGCTCGCCGCGGGACAGCTGGTGGGCCGCCATCGGCAGCTCGGCGACCGAGCGGACGTGCCGCTCGCGCATCCTGTCCACCGACTCGCGGCCGACGATCTCGCCGTGCCGAACCAGCTCGACCAGCAGGTGGCGGTCGTTCACGTCGCTGAGCGGGCGGTGACCGACGCCGATGATCTCGGCCTCGGCGATGCCCGAGTCCGAGACGCGGCGCATCGCCCACTTGCGGCCGCCGATCGACAGCTTCTCCCGGCTCTTCTTGGCCACCGCCTGCAACGGCGCCGACGCCCGGTCGGAGGTCGACCGCGCCACCAGCTTGTAGACGAAGCCGCAGGTCGGGTGTCCGCTACCGGTGACAAGGGACGTGCCCACCCCGTAGCCGTCGACGGGGGCGGCCGCCAGCCCGGCGATCGCGTACTCGTCGAGGTCTGAGGTGACGAAGATGCGCGTCTTCGTGGCTCCGAGACCGTCGAGCTGCTCGCGGACCTGCCGGGCGAGCATCGGCAGGTCCCCCGAGTCGATGCGCACCGCACCGAGCTCCGGCCCGCCGATCTCGACCGCGGTCCTCACCGCCTCGGCGATGTCGTAGGTGTCGACGAGCAGCGTCGTTCCGGAGCCGAGCGCCGCGATCTGTGCGCCGAACGCCTCACGTTCGCTGTCGTGCAGGAGGATGAACGCGTGGGCGCTCGTGCCCGCGGTCGGGATCCCGTATCGCCGGCCGGCCGACAGGTTCGAGGTTGCGGCGAACCCCGCGATGTAGGCCGCGCGGGCTGCGGCCACCGCCGCGTCCTCGTGGGTCCGCCGCGCTCCCATCTCGATGCACGGACGGCCCTCCGCGACGCCCGTCATCCGGGAGGCCGCCGAGGCGACGGCAGAGTCGTGGTTGAGGATCGACAGGATGAGCGTCTCGAGGACGACCGCCTCCGCGAAGCCGGCCTCCACGACGACCAGCGGTGAGCCCGGAAAGTAGGTCTCGCCCTCGCGATATCCCCAGATGCTGCCGGAGAAACGGTACGAAGCCAGCCAGTCACGGGTCGCGGCGTCGACGATGTCACGTGCTCGCAGAAAGTCCAGCTGCTCCTCGTCGAACCGGAACTGCTGCAGAGCGTCGAGCATCCGACCCGTGCCGGCCACGACGCCGTACCGTCGACCCTCTGGCAGCCTGCGCGGAAAAAGCTCGAACACAGCCTGGCGGTTCGCGGTGCCGCTGCGCAGGGCAGCCTGCACCATGGTCAGTTCGTACTGGTCGGTGAGGAAGGCCGTTGACACCACGCTGCTCAGCCTAGGAGACAATGAGATCCGTGTCCGTACCGGTCGAGATCGAGGAAGCCGACGTCGATGTGGCGGTCCAGGTCGACCTTCCGTGGATGACGCTGGTGTGGAACGACCCGGTCAACCTGATGTCGTATGTCGCGTACGTGTTCCAGAGCTACTTCGGGTATCCCAAGGCCAAGGCCGAGCGGCTGATGAACCAGGTGCACACCGAGGGCAAGGCCGTGGTCTCGTCCGGGTCGAGGGAGGAGATGGAGCGCGACGTCGAGGCGATGCACGGGTACGGACTGTGGGCGACCCTGCAGAAGACCGACGCATGAGTGGGTTCAAGCGAGCCAGGCGGGGGAGGGCCCGCGCGACGTTCGCGATGACAGAGGCCGGTCTGCTGCGCGGTCTGCTCCGGCAGATCATCGAGCTGCTGCGGGACGAGTCCCCGGCGCGCGACGAGTCCGAGGACCCGCTGGTGGCGCTGCTCGACTTCTCCGGTCCGGTCGATGCGCCCGAGGATCCCGTCCTCGCCCGGCTTCTCCCCGACGCGTACCGCGACGACGACGAGCACTCCGGGGAGTTTCGTCGCTTCACCGAGCGCGGGCTGCGCGACGGCAAGGTGAACCAGGCGCTGACCATGATCGACTCCCTCGAGCGCGGCGGGCTCGGCGTCGACGGCGAGGACTGGGAGGGCGTGGCCGCGGATGTCGAGGTCGACCTCGACGCCGACGAGGTGCAGGCGTGGCTGCGCGGCCTGACCGACCTGCGTCTCGCCCTGGCCGAGCGGCTCGGCGTGACGCAGGACGACGATGACGGTCTGGGAGGCGATGTCGTACGACGACCCGAGGGCCGCGATGCACGACATCTACGACTGGCTGGGCTACCTGCAGGACTCGCTGGTGCGCACTCTCCGCTAGCGTCTCAGCATCCGGACGCGCGGGAGCCGAGGCGGGGGCCCAGGACGAGCCGCCTCTACCCTCAGGTGGTGCTGAGGATCGACCCGGTGATTCGCGACGCCATCGTCGCCCATGCCCGTCGGGACCACCCGGACGAGGCCTGTGGCGTGGTGGCCGGGCCGATCGGGTCCGACCGGCCGGTCCGGATCGTCGAGATGGTCAACGCCGAGCGGTCACCCACGTTCTTCCGGTTCGACCCGCAGGAACAGCTCAAGGTCTGGACGGCGATGGACGCCAACGACGAGGAGCCCGTCGTCATCTACCACTCGCATACCGCGACCGAGGCGTACCCGTCGCGGACCGACATCTCGTACGCCGCGGAGCCGAACGCGCACTACGTGGTGATGTCGACCAGAGAGTGCGGCAACCTCGAGGGACCGGTCGAGCTTCGGTCGTACCGGATCGTCGACGGCACGGTGACGGAGGAAGAGGTCGTTGTGACGCCTACCGGTCCGGAATGACGTGCCGGCTCCCGCCGTTGTGTCAGTGAGCAACCCTGACTATCCCTGGAGTACACCGATGGCCATCGAGGTCCGCATCCCCACAGTCCTGCGTACGTACACGCGCGGCGAGAAGGCGGTGTCGGGGGAGGGTTCCACGCTCGCCGAGGTGGTCGACGACCTGGAGGGCAGCCACCCTGGGCTCAAGGGGCGTCTGCTCGATGGCGACGACTTGCGTCGCTTCGTCAACGTGTACGTCAACGACGAGGACGTGCGGTTCACCGGCAGCCTGGAGACCCCGGTCAAGGACGGCGACGTGGTCGTCGTACTGCCGGCTGTCGCCGGCGGGTCCGGCTGAGCATGCGGTTCGACTCGCTGCTCGACTCGGTCGGCAGCACGCCGCTGGTCGGCCTGCCGCGACTGTCACCGTCGGCGGACGTGCGCCTGTGGGCGAAGCTGGAGGACCGCAACCCGACCGGCTCGGTCAAGGACCGGGCGGCGCTGGCGATGCTGGTCGACGGGGAGAAGCAGGGGCGGCTGCGGCCGGGGTGCACGATCCTGGAGCCGACGTCCGGCAACACCGGCATCTCGCTGGCGATGGTGGCGAAGCTGCGGGGCTACCGGCTGGTCTGCGTGATGCCGGAGAACACCTCGATTGAGCGCCGCCAGCTGCTGCGGATGTGGGGTGCTGAGATCATCGAGTCGCCCGCCGCCGGTGGGTCGAACGAGGCGGTGCGTGTCGCCAAGGGCCTCGCCGCGGACAATCCCGACTGGGTGATGCTCTATCAGTACGGCAACCCGGCCAACGCCCTGGCCCACTACGAGACCACCGGGCCGGAGATCCTTGCGGATCTGCCGTCGGTCACCCACTTCGTGGCCGGTCTCGGCACCACCGGAACGCTGATGGGGGTCGGCCGGTTCTTCCGCGAGGCCAAGCCGGACGTCCGGATCGTGGCGGCCGAGCCTCGTTACGGCGAGCTGGTGTACGGCCTGCGCAACCTCGACGAGGGATTCGTCCCCGAGCTGTACGACAAGTCACTGATCGACTCGCGGTTCTCGGTCGGCCCGCGCGACGCGATGCGCCGCGTGCGCCAGCTGCTCGACGAGGAGGGGCTGTTCGCCGGGATCTCGACCGGCGCGATCCTGCACGCCGCGCTGGCCCAGGCGGACCGGTCGGTCCGCGAGGGCACGCCGGCCGACATCGTCGTCGTCGTCTGCGACGGCGGCTGGAAGTATCTCTCCACCGGCGCGTACGAAGGGACGCTCGACGAGGCCGAGAAGCGACTCGAAGGGCAGTTGTGGGCCTGAGCGGCGAGGTGTGCTGACTTCGGTGGGGGACGGGGCCTCAGTCGTCGCTTTGTGGAGGATATTCGGCGCCAGAGACGTAACATCCTCCACAAATCCCGAGTTCATGACCATCCGTCACATCAGACGGCAGTGCGGCCCACATCTGACCGGTTGCCCGCTCCACCCGCGGCGGCGCAACATCGTGGCCACAGCAGCGGCTGTGCGGCATGGATCACCGAGCACCTGGCCATAGCCGATACGGATCGTGACACTGTCCTGGCACGCGGTGGCGACGTCGCGGTCCAGATCGGCCCACCGATCGTTGGCGCTCTCATGCCCTAGCCGGCCGTCGAGTTCGATCACTATGCCAAAGATGACGTAGCTGACGTCCCGGAACCAGATGCGTCGGCCTTCGTTCGTCCGACGCTGACGAATGGCTCGCGGTAGTCCATGGGCGCGCTCCACCCGTCGGAGATAGGCAAGCTCGAGGTAGGAGTAGGCGCCAGAGTGCAACGTCCTCGATGATCTCGAGGAGCTTCTTGCGCATAGGCAGTCGCTTATGCGCCCGAAGCGCGAGCACGAGCCTGCCAGGAGTTGTCAGCCGCTGTTGACACGAATCGGCGAGAACGCCGATCGCAGTGACCAGCCCTCCGCCGACCGCATGCTGGAGGACGGCATGCTCGAACCGCATCACCGGAGGTCTTCGGCCGGGATGTGTCAGATGAGCCAGGTGGCTGACCCGGTGCAGGATGACTCCCTCGTGACTCTTGACGCGGCGTAGGCGGTCGACACTGATATGCACCGGGTCATTGTCAGCGTGGTCGAGCCGCATCCCGTATAGCCGCAGCGCACAGCAGCCGCTGACAACAGCCCCGCTGCCGCAGACCAGGACCGCGGACCATACTCTCGCCGCCCACGGGAGCGGCCCGGTGAAGATCACATAGACGCCCGGGTGAACCCGTCGCCACCGGCGACTCCGTATCAGTGAGTTGAGCATCTCATCGCTGAGTCCACATCCAAGGGCCTGACTGCGCGTCACGACGCCGGCTTGATTGAGAGCCAGGCCGCGCACGAGAACCCATGGATCAGCCATCTCCTCCACCGCGTCGGCCACTCCGCGATCCTGCACCGCACCCGACACCGAAGAGGGTTTCAGTCAGTGCCTGTTGACAACTGATCCGGCTCGCATGGTGGTGGAAAGCGCCTGGACCTCTCGCCGGAGGCCAGCAAGACAGTCACTCCGTCGCGTCCGGCTTGAGCCACTGGTCGAACCATGCCCGCACCCGTTCGAGCAGGTCCTCCTGGTGGCGGCGTTCGCGGATGCCGTGCGGCTCACGGGGATAGGTGACCAGCTCGACGGGGGAGCCCATGGCGAGCAGAGCACGGTGGAATCCGATGCCCTGGCTGACAGGGACACGTTCGTCGTCCTGGCCGTGCAGGATGAGCAGCGGAGTACGGCAGTGTGCGGCGTACGAGATCGGCGAGCGCTCGGCGCCTCGGTGCGGACCGGGCCCGTTCCACGGTTGGTCGCCGGCGAGCGTGCCCTCGAACGTCGGCACGTCCGACGTCATCGACATCATTCCCCAGTCGCTGATCCCCGCCCCCATCACCGCGGCCGAGAAGCGGTCGGTCTGGGTCACCCCCCAGGCGGTGAGGAACCCGCCCTGGCTCCACCCTCCGATCCCGAGCCGGGACGGGTCGGCGATCCCGCGTTCGACCGCGGCGTCGACGGCGGAGAGAACGTCGCCCCACTCGGCACCGCCCATGTCCCCGCGCACCGCCTGGGCGAACCTGTTGCCTCGCCCGAGACCGCCACGGTAGTTGGGCATCAAGACCGCGTAGCCGGCTGTCGCCAGCCACTGCCCCCAGTCGAGGGGATGCACGTGCAGGTCGCGTCCGGAGCGACCGTACGGCCCTCCGTGCGGCAGCACCACCATCGCCGCCGGCCCTGTCGACATCCCCGGCTCCGTTGCCGGCCGGATCAGTATCCCGTCCATCCTCAGGCCGTCCGGCGCGTGCCAGTGAAAGTCCTCGACGGCGCCGAACCGCACGGCTGCCAGGCCGGCGTGGTGGTCCGACACGCGTGAGAGACCATCGGGACTGCCGGCCCAGACCTCCGGCAGACCGGCACCCTGGGACGCGACGACCGCGATCACCGGTCCCGGTGCCACGGCGAAGGTCGCCACGCTCCCGTCCGCGATCCAGAGCTCCTCGCGTGCCCCGGTTTCCGGATGGCACCATTCGAGCCGGGTATCCAGGCCACGCGCTACGAGGATCAGCACACGAGGCTCGCCGGCGACCGCCCGAACCCCGATCCCACACTCCTCGTCCTCGGTGCCGGGCCCGATCGTGACGGGCGTCTGGCCCCGATCGGCCGGAACGGACCAGACCGTGTAGGAGGACTGCGGGTCCGCGTCATGGGCGGCCACGTACACCAGTCGCCGACCGTCAGCCGTCCAGGTCAGGTCGTTGACGTCGCCGCCTGCACAAACGGTGCTGTGCTCGCCGCCGGCACTGGGAACCACCAGTACGGTCGCGCGCATCGCATCGTCCGCGACGGGCGTGGCCCGCGCGGTCACGGCTATCCGGGAGCCGTCCGGCGACCAGGCGAGGTCGGTGAGATGGAGGTCGGCTGCGAGCAGCGTCGTGACCTCACGGCTGTCGACTGTGACGACGTGGAGTCGGTGCCGCTCCCATCGCTGGCCGTAGACGTCAGGGTCATCACGCTCCTTCTCGCGGCGTTCGTGGTCCTCGTCGGGCTCGTCCGGAGCGAGGAAAGCCAACGATCGACCGTCCGGGGACCAGGCGAACAGCGAGATCGAGCGTTTCCGTACGACGACTGGTACGGCCTCGCCTCCCGCCACCGATAGGACGTACAGCCCCATGACCCCCGGCTCGGCGCGATCGGACGCGATGGCGAGCCGGGACCCGTCGGGGGACCAACGTGGATGGCCGCTCGCCCGTTCCTGCGTCCACTGTCGAGCGGGTTCGGAGCCGTCCGTCGCGGCCACCCACACGGCGCTCTCGTCGTGCTCGCCGGCACGGCCGTACGGCGCCGCCTCCCACGCGACGTAGCGGCCGTCCGGCGACAGGCGGACCTCTCGGGGTTGCCAGCACGAGGTGATCAGACTGGCCGTAAGCGGGATCGTCATGACCGCCATGCTCCCACCGGCCGAGCGGACCGAGACCCACCGGCCGCACCCGGACGAGCCCGCCGGAGCCCCGGGTACGGCCCGGTTGCCTGAACAACCCACCATCGCCTTCCGCCGGGCCGTATTCTCGCTGGCGTGGTGAACGCTCCGATCGGCATCTTCGACTCCGGCTTCGGCGGCCTGACGGTAGTGCGTGCCGTCCTCGACCAGCTGCCGCACGAGCCGGTGCTCTACCTCGGCGACACCGCTCGCCAGCCGTACGGACCCAAGCCGATCGGTGAGGTCCGGGAGTACGCGCTGGAATGCCTCGACCACCTGGTCGACCGCGGCGTCAAGACGCTCGTCATCGCTTGCAACTCAGCCAGCGCAGCCGTCCTCCGCGACGCCCGCGAGCGCTATCCGGTGCCGGTCGTGGAGGTCATCCTGCCGGCGACCCGCCGGGCGGTGGCCGCCACCAGGTCGGGGCGCGTCGGGGTGATCTGCACGGAGGCTACCGCCACCTCGATGGCCTACGACGACGCCTTCGCGGCGGCCCCCCAGGTGCGTCTGCACACCCGCCCCTGCCCCCGGTTCGTGCAGTTCGTCGAGCGGGGCGTCACCAGCGGATCGGAGCTGATCGCGGTGGCACACGCCTACCTCGATCCCTTGGTGGCCGATCGGATCGATACGCTGATCCTCGGTTGCACGCACTACCCGCTGCTGACCGGCGTCATCTCCCTCGTGCTCGGCGACGATGTGACGTTGGTGAGCAGCGCAGAGGAGACCGCGAAGGATGTGTACGCGCTGCTCGTACGACTCGGGCTCGAGCGTGATCCGGCCTTGACCCCCCCTTCGCACCGGTTCCTGACCACGGGCCAGCCGGAGGAGTTCCGCGAGGTCGGACGCCGATTCCTCGGCCCCGAGCTCGAACGCGGTCGACCAGTTCGCCTGGATGGGCGTATGAAGCTCACCATCGTCGGCTGCTCCGGCAGCTATCCCGGTCCGGACAGTGCCGCCTCCTGCTATCTGCTCGAGGAGCCGTACCAAGGGCGGACGTTCCGGATCGTGCTGGACATGGGCAACGGCGCTCTGGGTGCGCTGCAACGCTACGGCGACATCAACGACATCGATGCGATTCTCATCACGCACCTGCACGGTGACCACTGCTTGGACCTGTGCAGCTATTACGTGGCACGCAGGTACCATCCCGACGGGCCGCTGGCGCCGGTGCCGGTCTACGGTCCGGAGGGTGCGGCCGAGCGGATGGCGTGCGCCGGTGATCTGCCGATCGACCCGGGGATGAATCAGGAGTTCGACTTCCACGCCTGGGACCCCTCGAGCCCGGAGAAGATCGGGCCGTTCGAGGTGTGGGTCGCGTCGATGATCCATCCGGTCACGACGTACGGGATCCGCGTCGAGAACGAGCACCGTTCATTGGTCTACTCAGGCGACAGCGCGCCGACGCAGGCACTGGTCGAGCTGGCCCGGGACGCGGACGTGCTGCTGTGCGAGTCGTCGTTCGTCGACGGCGAGGACAATCCGCCGAACCTGCACATGACGGGCCGCGAGGCGGCCGAGCATGCGAAGTCGGCCAACGTCGGACGGCTGCTGCTGACCCACATCCCTCCGTGGCACGAGCGATCCCGGGTGCTGGCGGACGCGGTCGCCGCCTGGGACGGCCCGATCGGACTCGTCTCGGCGGGCGAGTCCTACGAGATCTAGGGCGCGTGCCCGCTCGGTATGGTTCCGCCATGACTCGTGCCGATGGACGACGACCCGACCAGCTGCGCGAGGTGCGCTTCACCCGGCACTGGCTCGACCACGCGGCCGGTTCGGTGCTCGTGGAGTTCGGCCGGACTCGGGTGCTGTGCGCGGCCAGCGTGAGCGCCGGGGTGCCGCGCTGGCGCCGTGACTCCGGGCAGGGCTGGGTGACCGCGGAGTACGCCATGTTGCCCAGCTCCACACACACCCGGTCGGACCGCGAGTCGGTGAAGGGTCGGATCGGAGGTCGTACCCACGAGATCTCCAGGCTTGTCGGGCGCTCGCTGCGGGCCGTCATCGACTACAGGGCGCTCGGTGAGAACACGATCCAGCTCGACTGCGATGTCCTGCAGGCCGATGGCGGCACACGCACGGCCGCGATCACCGGCGCCTACGTCGCGCTCGCCGATGCGGTGTCCTTCCTGCGCGGACGTGGAGCGGGCAACTCCTTGAAGGGGGAGCCGCTGCTCGGTTCGGTGGCTGCGGTGTCGGTGGGCATCGTCGACGGGGTACCGATGCTCGACCTTCCGTACGAGGAGGACGTGAGTGCCCAGACGGACATGAACGTGGTGATGACCGGGGACGGTCGGTTCATCGAGGTGCAGGGCACCGCGGAGGCCGAGCCGTTCGACCGCGGCGCGCTCGATGAGCTGCTCGGGCTCGCGGCCGGCGGCTGCGCGGAGCTGACCCGGATGCAGGTTGCGGCGCTGGCGGAGCCGTCGGTGTGACGCAGGTGCTGCTGGCCAGCCGCAACCGGGCGAAGCTCGATGAGCTGCGGCGCATCCTTGCCCCGCTGATTCCCGAGGTCGAGGTGCTCGGGCTCGACGACGTGCCGGCCTACGACGAGCCGGCGGAAACCGAACCGACCTTCGAGAACAATGCTCTGCTCAAGGCACGAGCTGCGGTCGCGATAACCGGGCTGGCCTCGCTCGCCGACGACAGCGGCATCTGTGTCGACGCACTGAACGGGATGCCGGGTGTCCTGTCGGCCCGTTGGTCCGGGGTGGAGAAGGACAACAAGCGCAACAACGACCTGCTCCTGGCCCAGCTCCGCGACGTTCCGGACGAGCGTCGGGGAGCCTACTTCGCATGTGCGGTGGCGTTCTGCCTGCCCAGTGGCGAGGAACACGTGACGAGGGCAAAGATGCACGGCGTCGTCATCCACGACCCCCGCGGTTCTGGTGGATTCGGGTATGACCCCCTGTTCGTGCCGTCCGGATATACCCGCACGACGGCGGAGCTGACCGTCACGCAGAAGGACGAGATCAGCCACCGCGGCAAGGCGCTGCGCGCGATCGCGCCGCTCGTGGCCGCCAAGCTGAGGGCTGCGCATTCCTGACCGTTCGCGATCGGTCCGTTGCCATGCTTGCCATATCGACAATCGATGCTATCGTTCTTCGATAGTATCGACTTTCGATGGGATGTGCCCTCATGACCACCACCCCGCCCTCCGGTGCCGTCAGAGCCGGTCAGGCAATCGTGACCGCCCTGCTCGTGTTCACCGTTGCATTCGCTGTGCTTGTCGTCGCGTCTGTCGGTGTGGGGATCGCCCGCGACGGCGACTCGCTGTTGTACGGCGACACGCTCACGGTGCCGCTCCAGCTGTCGCCGGACGACCTGGGCCCGTTGCCGGAGGGACTGCGGCTGAACGGGTGGCCCGACGTCCACGTGGAGATCCACGACCCGACGACGAAGCAGATGCTGCTGCGGTCCGCGACCGACTTCGGCCCGCTCGTACTGTTCATCGCCGGACTCTGGCTGTTGCGTGGGTTCATGCGGTCGGTGCGGGAGGGCGACCCGTTCGGAGTCGCCAATGTCCGACGGCTACGTGGGCTCGGGTTCCTGCTGGTCGTTGGAGCTCCGCTGGTCGAGCTCATCAACTACCTGGTCAGGCAGGCGCTCTTCAACGAGGTTCCGGCCTTCCCGTCGGTCGACCTCGGGTCTGCGGGGTACGCCCTGCCGGCCGGCGCGATGATCGGGGGCCTGGGTGCGTTCATCCTCGCGGAGGTCTTCGCGTACGGCGTACGTCTGCGTGAAGACGTCGAGGGCACGATCTGAATGGCAGCGGAGGCTTCCGAACACAAGATCGAGGTGCACCTCGACCGCCTGCTGGAAGAGCACGGAATGACGCTGACCGAACTCGCGGTGCGAGTGGATCTCACCGTGGTGAACCTTTCGGTCCTCAAGAACGGGCGGGCCCGCGCCGTACGGTTCTCGACGCTGACGGCGATCTGCGAGGTCCTCGACTGTCAGCCCGGCGACCTCCTCAGCTACCGGGGAGAATGAGTGACGACCCGGGAGCAAGGAAGCCGCATGATGAGTACGACACCTGAGATCCCAGCGACGCGCGTCGTCCCGTGCGAGAGCTGCGGGACGAAGAACCGGGTGGCGGCGGCCGCTCGGGGCCGCCCTCAATGTGCACGCTGCCACAGCGCGCTGGCCTGGGTGGTGGACGCCGACGACGCGACATTCGGCCAGTTCGCGGATGCGGCAAGCCTTCCGGTGCTCGTGGACATGTGGGCACCGTGGTGCGGCCCGTGCCGGCAGGTGAGTCCGGTGTTGGAGCAGCTGGCGCGTGAGTACGCCGGCCGGCTGAAGCTCGTCAAGGTCAACTCCGACATCTCTCCGTCGACCTCCAGCAGGTTCGAGGTTCAGGCGATTCCTACGCTCCTGCTGATGAAGGGCGGCGCGGTGCTGGCCCGCCAGGTGGGAGCAGCGCCGGTGAGCACGCTCCGCGCCTGGGTGAAGCAGGCACTTCCCGAGGGCTGAGCTGCCCGGACTCAGGCTCCGCCGCGATCCTCTGTCACGGCGGAGCCGGAAGCCTACCCGACTGTTTGGGTCGAGAAACCCCTTGTTTGTGGAGGATATTCGTCACCTCCGACGTAACATGCTCCACAAACACGGTGGGGTGGACCTGGCTCAGCTGTACCGCAGCGTGATGTGCGTGATGTTGGAGTTCGGCGTGGGCGACGTTGCGGTGGCGGTCCCGCTGATGCCGGCGTACTTCCCGGTGCCGTTGAGGATTGTCCCGTGGAAACTGGTGCTGGTGCCGAAGAAGCGTGCTTCGATGGTGCCGCCCTTGAGCGCGATGGCCCCGATGATCGTGGCCTTGCCGGTGGATTGGTTGAAGGTGCCGGTGATCGAGTCGTAACCGACGATCTTGTGGGTACGTGGCGACCGGTCGGTGTCCGCCCCGACGAAGGACCTGGGTCCGGTGCTGGCTCCGTCGGTGGACGAGTGGGCCACCAGCCTGATCGTGTGGACCGCCTTGGCGGGCTGTGGTGCGGCCGAGCCAGACGAGGCGACAGCGACCCCGGCCGCTGCTGTGCCGAGTGCGATGAACGCGGCTGCGATGCGGGTGGATGTCCTCATCGATGGACTCCTTTGGGTAGGCAGGCGACCAGTGTCCGGCCAACGGGAGGGGAGCGCAACACGCGCTGGCAGAGCCGTCGGTGACTGCTCCGCGAAGTGGGGCAAACCGCACGTTCGAGTCGCGCGGAGGGTCAGGCTTGAGTCAGCCGGTCATCGCGTCGAGGTCAGCGTCATCGCAGACGTGACCCACCCGCCAGCTCGGGTCGGGTGGCGTGCAGAAGGTGCGGTCAGGCTTGAACCGGTACCTCGTAGACCTCATCCGCCGGGTGTCCCGCCCGCTCGTGAATGCGACGCACCGCTTCTGCGTTCGGAGCCTCGGACAGGCACCACACCATCCCGCTGTTGGGGTCCGCCCACGCGTGCTTGAAGTTCACGCTCTCATCATCCTGAATGTTCAGGTCGGCCTGATGAGCCTCGTGCAAACCCTCTGGTGTGATGCCGACCATCCCGGTGTGGACGTCCATGAACTCGGGCATTGCGCCACCTTTCTCCCCCGACCTGACTGTGACCGATTCAAGCCGGCGATGCAATAGACATGAGCGGACCGATCTCCAGGGTTTCGGGCTGCTCGAACCGCCGCAACACCGAGATCGCCGAAGTGCCAGAGGCGACGTGCCAGAGGCGAAGTGCCAGAGGAGGGATTCGAACCCTCACGCCCTTGGGCACGGCAACCTAAATGCCGCGTGTCTGCCTTTCCACCACTCTGGCCGGCGCTCAGTCTAGGGCCGGGCCGACCGTTCAGATGCCCAGTTCGCGGCGCAGTTTGGCGACATGGCCGGTGGCCTTGACGTTGTACTGGGCGATCTCGATGCGCCCTTCCTCGTCGATCACGAAGGTCGACCGGATGACGCCGAGCACGGTCTTGCCGTACTGCTGTTTCTCGCCGTAGGTGCCCCAGTCGTTCATGACCGACCTGTCGGCGTCGGACAGCAACGGGAACGTGAGTTGGTCGTGCTCCCGGAACTCGGCGAGCTTGGCCAGCCCGTCGGGTGAGATCCCCAGCACGGTATAACCGGCGGCCTTCAGTGAGTCCAGTGAGTCGCGGAAGTCGCAGGCCTGCGTCGTGCACCCGGTGGTCATCGCGGTGGGATAGAAGTACACGACGACCTTCTCCCCGCGCAACGACGAGAGCGTCACCGTCTCACCGGTATCGCTCGGCAGGCTGAAATCCGGTGCCAGGTCGCCGACCTGCAAATGCTTGGTGGTCAATGCTTCTCCAGTCGTGGTTCACGGACCGTCTGACCCCTCCACTCTCTCACGCAGCGACCCAGCAGCCGGCACGCCGACCGTCGAGCCCGGCGGCACCATCCGTGCAAGACTGACCGTCGCAATCATCGCTAGCCTCTCGCCGAGAACAAGATCGACCCGAGGAGGACGTCGTGAGCCAGGCCTCGACGCCGGCGCACCGCAGCACCGACATCGCGCGCAGCCAGCGGGACATCCAAGCTGAGCTCGAGGCAGCCCGCGTTGACCTTGCCGGAACCATCGACCAGCTGACCTACCGGGTGAACCCGAGGACGATCATCAAGCGCAAGCTCGACGAGGTGAAGGCCCAGTTCGTCGACGAGCAGGGAAAGCCCCGCCCCGAGAAGATCGCCGCTGTCGCGGGCGCCGCAGTGGGTGTCGTGGCCTTCTTCGTGGTGGTTCGCAAGCTCGTCAACCGGGACTAGAAGCACGCCTACAATCAATCCCTGTGACCGTGACGAAGAAGATCCACTTGGTGGACGACAAGCTCGCGATCCAGATGTTGCACGATCGGGTCCTGGTCTCGCTCGATCATGAGTCCGGAGAACGCCGCTCGCAGTCCGGGATCGTGATTCCGGCCACCGCCACCATGGGCCGCCGGCTGGCGTGGGCGCGGGTCGCCGCCGTCGGGGGCAATGTTCGCACCGTACAGGTCGACAACCGGGTCCTCTTCGACCCGGAGGACAAGGCCGAGGTCGAGGTTCGGGGCGAGGACTACATCCTGCTGCGCGAGCGGGACCTGCATGCCGTCGCGTCCCAGCGCCTCGCCGACGGTCAGACCGGGCTGTACCTGTGAGCCGGTGTGCCCGCGGCGCCACGCCGAGGCCTTGGCACTTCAACCTACGGTGCCGTAACCTACGATTCCGTAGGTAGCCGCAGCAGGAGGTCGCATCGTGGATCGTTTTCTGACCCAGGGCCAGCTTCTCCAGGAGCTCGAGCCGGTCGTCGAACGTGAGCTGAACCGGCACATCCCCGTTGCCAAGGAGTGGTTCCCGCACGAGTACGTCCCATGGAGCGAGGGCCGCACGTTCGACGGCGCGCTCGGTGGCGATCCCTGGCTCCCGGAGGACTCCGCGATCAGCGACGTCGGCCAGTCAGCGCTCATCATCAACCTGCTCACCGAGGACAACCTGCCGAGCTACCACCACGAGATCGCCGTCCTGTTCGGCCGCGACGCCGCCTGGGGTGACTGGGTGCACCGCTGGACCGCCGAGGAGGGCCGCCACGCCATTGCGATCCGCGACTACCTCACGGTCACCCGAGCAGTCGATCCGGTGGCGCTCGAGCGGCTGCGGATGACCCACATGTCGGCAGGTTTCCAGTCCTCGCACGACCAGGAGCTGGTCCGCTCGCTGGCGTACGTGTCCTTTCAGGAGCTGGCCACGCGCGTCTCCCACCGCAACACCGGCAGATACGTCGACGACCCGATTGCGGACCAGCTGCTGACGCGGATCGCCGCGGACGAGAACCTGCACATGATCTTCTATCGCAACCTGCTGGGCGGGGCACTCGAGCTCGCGCCCGACCAGACGATGCGCGCGATCACCGATGTCGTGACGACCTTCGAGATGCCCGGTGCGGGCATTCCCGGGTTCCAGCGCAAGGCGGTCGAGATGGCGGTCGCCGGCATCTATGACATCCGCCAGCACCTGTCCGACGTGGTGCTTCCCGTGCTGCGCTACTGGAAGGTCTTCGACGTGGAAGGTCTTTCTGACAAGGGCGAACGGGCACGCCACGAGCTGTCCGATCACCTTGCGGAGCTGGAGAAGTCGGCGCTGCGCTTCGAGGACAAGCGCGATGCACTCAAGGCTCGTCTGGCGGCACGCGGCTGAGGAACTGTCGGGCTTGACCCATCCGTAGCGGCGGCGGCGCCGAATCCTCCGTGACACCTATGCACGGAGGAAGAATGACTCAGCCACACACCCGTCGCTTCGCGGCGGTCATCGCAGGGACGGCGCTGCTCTCGCTCGCCGCCTGCTCCAACTCAGACACCACCGACACCGCGGCATCCGGTCCCGACCCCATGTCCTCACCGTCGATGACTCCTTCGCAGAGTCCGACGGCGTCGGCGGGGGATCCATTCGCGTTGACACGCACCGCCGCCGGACACATGCCGATGACCGCCGACGTGCTCGCCGGGGGTTTCGTCTCGGCGACGCACATGAGCGGCCACGTCGACTCCGCTGCCTCGAACCTGCGGTCGGGACTGACGTACCTGCTTCAGGAACACGTCTATCTTGCCGGCATCGCTGTTGACACTGCGTATGTCGCAGGAGCCGACTCGCCGGAGTTCACTGCGGCAGCTGCGGCTCTCGACACCAACTCGGTGGACCTCTCCAAGGCTGTTGCCTCGGTGGCGGGCAAGGCAAAGGGCAGAGCGTTCCTGCAGAGCTGGCGCAGTCACATCACCGACTTCGTCAACTATGCGGTCGCTGCCAAGTCAGGGGATGAACAAGGCAAGGCCGATGCCATGGGCAACCTGATGGCCTACAGCAAGGCGTCCGGTCAGTTCTTCGACGACATCACGGGCGGGGCCCTTCCTGCCAAGGCGGTCCAGGCCGACTTCGTCATGCACATCAAGACGCTGGCGGCCGCGATCGACGCCTTCGCCGCCGGCGACGCCAAAGGCTTCGAGCTGCTCAAGATGGCGGCCGACCACATGGCCGGGACGGCGCAGGTTCTTGCCACCGGCATCGACAAGGCCGCGGGCATCAAGGGCGACCCGAACGACGACGCCGCAAACCTGCGCGCGGCGTTGACCGACAAGCTCACCGCCCACGTCTATCTCGCTGGGGTCGGGGTCTTCACGGCCTACACCGCGGGCGCGGACAGCCCGGAGTTCGCGGCTGCCGGAGCGGCTCTCGACGAGAACTCGGTCGAGATCTCGCAGGCTGTCGGCTCGCTGGCAGGGAGCAAGCAGGTCCAGGCCTCGTTCCTGCAGTCATGGCGCTCGCACATCAAGGACTTCGTCAGCTACGCGGTTGCCGATGCCATGGGTGACGAGGCAGCGAAGATGGCCGCGCAGGACAATCTGCAGGCCTACGCCGTGGCATCCGGTACGAACTTCGACCAGCTCAGCGGCGGAGCACTGCCGGCCGCCGCCGTTCAGGCGGACTTCGAGCACCACATCATGACCCTCTCCGCGGCCATCGACGCCCTTGCGGCGGCGCTGGTCAGCTAGGGAAAGGCTCGAGTGAGATGATCCGCCAGTCGATGCACACGTCGATTGGCGGAGCATTCTCTTCAGGAGAGCCGGGTGGTGTCGTGGCTAAGGGACCGAGTCACCTGCGGTTGCTGAACTCCGGCAGCCGGCCGGACCTCAACGCCCTGATGGGTGAGGTTGCCCTGGGGAACGAGGATGCTTTCGGCGCACTGTACGACGCGATCGGCTCGGCCGTGTACGGCCTGGCCCGCCGGGTCGTACGAGACCCGGCCAGGGCCGAGGAGATCGCGCAGGAAGTGTTCCTGTCGATCTGGCAGCAGGCGACGCGGTTCGACCCGCTCAAGGGGTCGGCGCGGACCTGGATCATGACGCTGACACACCGCCGGGCCGTTGACGTCGTGCGGCAGAGCGAGGCGGCAAGCCGACGCGACCATGGGGCAGCTGCCTCGGAACGCGAGTTCGACGACGTGGCGGAGACGGTCATGTTGCGGGACGAGCAGACGCAGATGCACCGGTGCCTGGAAACGCTCACGGCTCTGCAGCACGAGGCGGTTAGGCTTGCTTACTTCAACGGGTACACGTACCAGGAGGTGGCCACGCTGCTGGGCACGCCGCTGCCCACGATGAAGACACGCATGCGCGACGGACTTATCCGGCTACGAGACTGCATGGAGGGAGCACGATGAACGGTGCCGCCATTCACACGCTGGCCGGCGCCTATGCACTCGATGCACTCTCCGCCGATGAAGCCGCGTACTTCGAGCAGCATCTCGCCGCCTGTGACGGCTGCGCCCAGGAGGTCGCCGAGCTTCAGGGCACGGTCGCCTCGCTGGGAAGCTCGGCCGCCGAGCCGCCACCCGCGGACCTGCGGGCACGGGTGCTCGCCGCGGCGCGCTCACAACCTCAGCTGCCTCCGTTGACCCCGCCAGCGTCTGCGCAAGCCGGGCCGGCAGCTACCCCCAGCCCCAGGACGCCTATCACCAGCGCCCGGTCATCGGCGTCCCGGCGCTGGATCACCGCCGCCGCGGCGACGGTCGGCGTGGCGGCCGCCGCCATCGCCGCGTTCGCAATCGCCGGCGCGGATGTCTGGCCGTTCAGCGAGCCGAACAACGCCACGGTGGCGGTCGACCCTCTCCACCAGAGGGTCGCCAGAGTCATCGACGCCCCGGATGCGCAGTCGGCCGCGACCAAGATCCGGGGCGGTGGGAAGCTCACTGTCTACAACTCGTCGCTGCTCGGTAAGACCGCGGTGGTGCTGAACCAGCTTCCGCGGCTCGACACCGAACACGACTACCAGATGTGGTTGGTCAACGACCGCGGCGCCAAGCCCATTGCCGTGGTGCCACGGGTGGCCGAGCCCGAGATGCTGCTTCCCGAGGTCAAGCCGGGCGTGAAGATCGCGATCACCCGCGAACCAGCCGGAGGCTCGCCGCAACCGACGATGGAGCCGTTGGCGTACGTCACGACCGCCTAGGGCGCCGTGGCGGAGTTGCGCAACGGCTTGGTGTTCACGGCTACGAAAGCCCGTGCGGGGATCGTCTTGAGCTCGTCCAGCAGCCCCGAGGGCCAGCGCCGCTCGGCTGTTCCCTGGAAATACCACGGGCTGCCGTTGTCGGCGAGGACGAGTCCGTACCGTTTCATCGCCCGCAGCACCACGAGGGTGTCCGGTCGGAACCCTTGCAGGGCGAATCCCGCGCGCAGCCGGAACCGCGCTCCCATCGGCGGATACGCGTGGTTCGACACCGAGCCGGCGTCGTGGCGGGCCGGCCAGATGTGCCGCCTGTCGGTCACGTCGGTGGTGAACCGGATCGCGTGGTTGACGTGGCCGCGTACTTCCACCTCCTGATATCTCAGCAGCCCTGGAAGGATCGGCAGGCCGGCGGCATCGGCCGACGTCCAGCCGTCTGGTCGCAGGGCATTGCTGGACAGGTTCCAGGTTGCTCCTGCCCCCGCGTGCCAGTGACCGTTGCGCCGCTGGGTCGCGAAGGTCTCGTACAGCCGGCAACTCGACCTGTCGACGATCACCGCGTGGCGGTCACCTGACCGCATCTGGCCGCCCTCGATGCGCGTGTCGGGGCCCAGCGGGTAGCGCACCCGGTCACTCTCATCCGCGTACTGGAACGTCACGCGCACGCGCGGATGACCGGCGCCCACCACGGTGATCGGGATGCCGTACGGCACCGACTGCGCGCCGTAGCTGGGCCCGAAGTCGGGGTGCAGGAAGCTGGCCGGCGACATGTGGGAGATCCATTGCCGGCTGTGCCGATTGACCGGGAGCCTCGATACAGGGGTATGCCAGTAGTTGTCGGCCGGGAAGACCTGGCAGCCCGCGACACCCGCCCGCGGCCGCGTGGTCTCCAGTCGGCCAGACGCGTCATCCGATGACATTGCGGGGGCCATCGCGGCGAGGATGCCGGTGACGCCGACCGCGACGCAGATCCGGATCCTCTGGGCGTGCATCTCGCTCTCCCGCCGATCCCGGTTGTCCCTATTGGCATTCCACGGTAGCGGTCCGGCACCGATCGGGGGCTCGGTCGGCTGCTATAGGGTCGGCCGACGGTGGGTCTCCTGGGCCCGAGGGGAGAGAAGGGGTGTGGACGTTGTCTGATCCGATGGACACCGCTGAGGTGCACAAGGCGCTGAGCAAGGCGCTTCAGCTGCAGGGTGAGTCCATCCTCACCATGACCCTGCTGGCGGGCACGTTGCGCGGTGTCGGTGGGGCAGCGGTCAAGCAGAGCCTGCGGGCGTTCGTTCTCGCCGAGCTTGAGGACACCTACCTGCTGGTGGAGAAGATGTCCGCGCTCGGCGGCAGCCCCCGGATGGACGCCTCGGACATCGAGGTGCCACCCGACACGGAGGGTGCGCTCGACACCTTGATGCAGCACGAGAAGGCTGCGGTTGCCGGCCTGCATGCGGTGATCCCGCACTCCGGACAGGAACCGCGGAGCGAGGCGCTCGAGCACCTCCTCGAACACGTCATCATGCGCAAGCAGCAGCAGATCGACTACCTGTGGCACGCGGCGGACCGGCCGGATCCACTGGCCTGACCACCCGAGTGGCAGTCGGGTTTGTGGAGGATGTTACGTCTGGGGAGACGAACATCCACCACACATACCTGCTCCGCTGCGTCCGATACATGTCTGCTCGCCGGCGGCCTTCAGCGACAGCTGGTCAGGGCTCTTCCGGGCGGTTGCGGTTCTCCTCGGCGGCTTCGGGCTCCTCGGGACGGTCCGCTGCGCCGGAGTCGTCCCCGGAATCCGAGTCGGCGTCGCGTTCTGAATCAGTGTCGGGTTCAGAGTCGGAGCCCCGGTTGGAGTCACCGTCTTCGGAGTCACCGCGTTCGGAGTCGCCGCGTTCGGAGTCGCCGCGTTCGGAGTCACCGTCGTCGCCAGTGTCATCGACTGAGTCGTCCTCTGACGTCTCGACGCTCTGCTTGTCTCCGGCGTTGACCTCGAGCCGGCCGCGACGGCCGCCTGGCAGGTCGAGTGAAAGGGCGGCGGCCAGCACGCTGTGAACGACCTGCGCCAGCGGAACGTCCGACGCCTGCGAGTACGGAAACTCGTCCTCGGAGTCCCAGGCGTCGCGCAGCGTCGCGAAGGCCTTCTCACGCATCGCCTGCTCATCATCGACGAACAGGTCCACTGCCATGGTGACCCTGATCCGGTCAGTCATCGAGTCCGTCCTCCCTTGGCGCGCCTGGTGCAATCCCTCGGACGCACGCTACGCCGAAGCGAACGGGTCTGCCGTCGAGGCTGCGTACGCGCGCACCGGCTCAAGCGGCGTTGCTTCGCCGGAGCCGGATCCAGCGGTAGCCCCACCCGTTGAGTGGCAACCCGGCCATCCTCGACGTCGGGCGTGCGTAGACGGCGTCGGAGAAGAGTTCGAACGGTCGACCGTCGGTACCTGCCAGCCTGCCGAGATCGACCGTCACGGCCGCTTCCGACAGGTTGTGCAGCAGCAGGATCGAGCCCTCGGGCGCGTCGAACCGGTGAGCGAGAACTGAACGGGGCAAGGGCAGGTCCAGCACGGTGCACTCGCCAATGCCGATCTCCGGGCATTCCCTGAGCGTGTGGATCAGCTGCTCGAACCAACGCAGCAGTGAGTCGGGGTCACGCTGCTGCGCCCGCACGTTCACCCGGCGCGGGCCGTAGCGGCCACGGACCGGCATCAGCGGAGCGCGGCCGGATTCGGACGCGGTCGAGAAGCCGCCGGAGGGGCTGTCGTCCCACTGCATCGGTGTGCGGATCGCCTCGCGGCCGTCGAGTGCGAGGTTCTCGCCCATCCCGATCTCCTCGCCGTACCGCAGCACCGGAGTCCCGGGCATCGTGAACTGCAAGGAGTACGCGAGCTCGATGTGCCGCCGGTTCGACCTGAACATGGGCGCCAGCCGGCGGCGGATGCCGCGGCCGTAGATCCGCATCGCCTGCTCCGGCGCGAACGCCCTGAACACGTCGTTGCGCTGCTCGTCGGTCAGCCGGCTCAGATCGAGCTCGTCGTGGTTGCGCAGGAACGTGCCCCACTGGGCAAGAGCCTGGAGGCGGGGGCTCCCCTTCAACGCCTCGACAAGCGGCTCGGCGTCGCCGCGGGCCAGCGCCAGCCAGAGCTTGGTGTTGAGCAGGAAGTGGAAGAGCATGTGCGCCCGGTCGTTGGGCCCGTCGAGCCTTCCACCGGTGTACTTCGCGACATCGTCGGCCTCGACGTTGGCCTCGCACAGGAGCACCGCGTCTCCGGCCCGCCACTGGAGGTCCTGCCTCCAGTCGTCCAGGATCGAGAAGTCCAGCGGGGCCGGATCGACGCCGGGCTGCACCTGCTCCAGCACGAAGGGGGCCGCATCGACCCGGAACCCCGACGCACCGAGCTGCAGCCAGAAGCCCATCACCTTCTTGATCTCGGCCGCGACGGCGGGGTTCGACCAGTTGAGGTCCGGCTGGAAGTCATAGAACCGGTGGAAGTACCAGGCCCGTGCCTCTTCGTCGTAGGTCCAGGTCTCGGTCTGCTCGCCGGGAAAGACGATGCCCTGGGCGCGGTCGGGGGGCTCGGTGTCACTCCACACGTACCAGTCGCGGTACGGCGACGCGGGGTCGCTACGCGCCGACTGGAACCAGGGATGCTGGTCGGAGGTGTGGTTGACGACCAGGTCGAGGAGCAGGCGGATGCCTCTCGCACGCGCCTGAACGGCGAGCTCGGCGAAGTCGCCGAGACTGCCGAGCCTGGAGTCGACGTTGTAGTAGTCGGCGACGTCGTACCCCGCGTCGCGGTGCGGTGTCGGGTGGACCGGGTTGAGCCACAGGCAGGTGACGCCCAGGCGGGACAGGTAGTCCAGCCGGCTGATCAGGCCGGTGAAGTCGCCGTAGCCGTCCCCGTCGGAGTCCTGGAAGGACTCCACCTCGAGGCAGTAGATGACCGCTTCCCGGTACCAGCGCTCCGACATCAGGCAATTGTGGCCTATCGGGTTCAGTCCCCGCTGTGCGCCGACCCACGTCTGGTCGGTCAGCGGGGGGCGTCAGTCCGCGCGGGCCCCGACCTGAAGGTTCGCCGACCATTTCTCCTCGATCCGGCCGAACTTCCAGACCGCCAGTGCGATGAGCCAGGTGGCGACGAAGAGGCCGACGATCGCGTAGCCGACGTGGTTGAGATCGAGACCGCCCAGCGCGGCGAGCGGGCCGCTGCTGATGCCGAGCTTCGCGGTCAGGATCGAGAGGAGCTCGATCGTCCCGATGATGAGAGCCACCGCCACCGACAGCCCGGTGATCGTGATGTTGTAGAAGACCTTCCGGACCGGCTGGGAGAACGCCCATCCGTAGGCGAAGTTCATGAAGCACCCGTCGATGGTGTCCAGCAGGCTCATGCCGGCGGCGAACAGGATCGGCAGGGTGAGGACGGCGTACCACGGCAGGCTGAAGGCGGCCGCACCACCGGCGAGTACGAGCAGGCCCACCTCGGTCGCGGTGTCGAAGCCCAGCCCGAACAGCAGTCCGACCGGGTACATCTGCCACGGCTTGGTGACCGCCTTCGTCACGCCGCCCAGCAGCCGGTTCATGAACCCCCGGCTGTTGAGCTGTGCCTCCAACGCGAGTTCGTCGTAGCAGCCCTGACGCATCCGGCGGAAGACCTTGATGATGCCGACAAGGACGATGAGGTTGAGGATCCCGATGATGTAAAGGAACGTCCCCGACACCGCCGTGCCGATCAGGCCGGTGGTCTGCTGCAAGGTCGACGAGTCGTTCCCCACCTGACCGGCCAGGGCCTTTACACCCAATGCGATCAACGCGACGAGAGCGAACACGACGGATGAGTGCCCGAGGGAGAACCAGAACCCGACCGACACCGGCCGCTTGCCCTCGGACATGAGCTTTCGGGTGGTGTTGTCGATCGCCGCGATGTGGTCGGCGTCGAAGGCGTGACGCATGCCCAGTGTGTACGCCGTGAGCCCGAGGCCGATGCCGAACACCTGGTCGGGTCCGACCTGATAGTGGGCCGGAGCGACGATGGCCGCGAGCACTCCCCAGCCGACGACGTGCAGCAGCAGGATGAACGCCGCCATTCCGCCGAGTGACGTCCATTCACCGGGACTCAGGGCGTTGCGCACCCGCGCAGTGCGGCTGGACCGGGCCAGAGTGATCGTGGCCATGCGGCTCTCCTCGTCGACTCGGGTACGCCGGGCGCGGGCTTCGCTCCGATGTTAGTCGCGAGGATCTCGTTATTGCAAGCAATGTGCAAGAAGGATCTTCTTGCGTCACCGCCGGACGGCGACCGCGACGATCAGCTGCGCGACTTGCGCGTCGCTTGCGCGTTCGCCTTGCGTATCCCGGCCACCAGCTCGCTCTTGTTCATCGTGGATCGGCCGGGCACCTTCAGTCGCCGCGCGACCTCCATCAGATGCTTCTTGGAAGCGTTGGCGTCGACGCCCCCCTGGGTCTTCGCCCTGGACTTGCGGCCTCCGGCCGCCTTGGCGTCCGAGGGACCTTTGCCCTTCTTCTTCTCCCAGTGGTCGCCCACCTTCTCGTGGGTGCGCTTGAGGGCTGAGTAGGCCGTGCGGTGGGCTCGCTCCCCTTCGCCGTACTGGTCGGCAGCCGCGTCGTGCGCCCTTGCGAAGGTGCGCCGGGCTTTCTTGCCCGAGCGGCGCACGGTGCTTGGCAGCTCGCTCTTCTTGGGCTTGCCGCTCTTCGATGTCATCGGCACGGTCTGGCTCCTGATTCGTGTAGGCCGTCGGGTGATCGACACCATGGTCGCCGAGTACGGGGATGGGGCCGCGTCCGTCAATCTAACCGCGGTCGGCCGCGGCCGCAGCGACGTCTATCCGGGCAGCAGGAACTCCAGGCTGCTGAGCCCGCGCGTGTCCATCCACATGCGGGTCTGACTGGACGCCAGTGTCATCAGCACGTTCGAGCAGCCGGGACACCTGACCACCAGGCCCGGGCACCGGGCGAACACAGGTGCCTCGGCGAGTGTGCCCCTGGAACCGCACTCGGTGCAGGTGCCCACAGCGGCGGTGAACTCGAGCCTGAAGAGCTCGCCCAGCGGCCCGCCCAGGGAGTTTCCGTCGAGCCAGGTCTCGGTCATCGTCAGCCTCCGGTGGGTCCGAAACGCTCGGTTCTGATGCGGCCGGCCTCGTGTCCTGCCGCGACCAGCAGGTCCGCGACGGTCTCCACGAACCCGGTCGGGCCGCACACGTAGCACGTGGGTCTGCGTTCCGGGAGCCAGCCGACCGTTGCGAGCAGCTCGCGGTCGATGCGTCCAGGAACACGCGTCGAGCCAGCGGGTGCTCTACGGGTCCATGCCAGGACGACGCCGAGCCCGTCGGCTACGGCGGCGAGTTCGCGAAGCTCATCCAGGAACATCGCCGATGCCGGGTCGCGCGTGGAGTAGAGCAGTCGCATCGGCGCCGACCCGGCCACGGCCCTCGTGCGGGCCATCGACATCAGGGGGACCACTCCGGACCCGCCGGCCACCAGCAGAACGGGCTCGGTCTGCTCCGGCCGCCAGACGAACCAGCCACCGATCGGGCCGCGAAGCTCGAGCCGGTCGCCTCGGCGGAGCTCCTCCACCAGGTACGGCGATACCTCGCCGTCGGACACCAGTTGAACGGTCAACGTGACCCGGGACCCGTCCGGTGCCGAGGCCAGAGAGTATGAGCGCCGGGCGGAGTAGCCGTCCGGAGCGGTGAGGCGAAGATCAACGTGCTGGCCGGCAAGATGCCCCGGCCAACCGGGCACATCCAGCACGACGCTGCGTGCCGTCGCGGACTCCTGCACCAGGTCCACGACGTCGGCGACCAGCCAGGTCAGTCGCCCCAGTACCGCTGCTCCCGCCATGGGTCTCCGTAGTCGTGGTAGCCGACGTTCTCCCAGAAACCGCGTTTGTCCTCGTGTCGAAGGGCGATGTCGCGAATCCACTTCGCCGACTTCCACAGATACAGGTGGGGTACGAGCAAGCGAGCAGGCCCTCCGTGTTCTGGAGCGAGCGGTTGCCCGTCGTACCGGTGCACGACCCATGCCTTGCCGTTGCGGAGGTCGGCGAGCGGAAGGTTCGTGGTGTAGTCGCCGTAGGAGGTGGCCAGCGCGTATCCGGCTTCTGTCTGCACGTCGGCCAGAAGCGTGTCCAGCGAGACTCCCTGCCATGTGGTGGCGAGCTTGGACCAGGTCGTGACGCAATGGATGTCGCGGACCACCGACTCGGCCGGAAGCGACAGGAACTGCGGCCAGGTCCACCTGTGCACCGCTCCGGTCTCAGTGGTGATGCTCAGCTGCCACGACTCGCGTCGGACCCGTGGCGTCGGCCCGGCCGACAGTACGGGGAAGTCCGGGGTGACGTACTGGCCCGGTGGCAGGGCGGCGGATCCACGCCGGCGGCCGGAGAACCCGCGCGAGACGATGCCCCGGCTGTTGTCGGCCACCTGCACAGACTATGACTCCTGTCAGGATCTGCTGGTTGACCCAATCCGGAGGGCTGCGTATCCTCCTGTGCCTCCGGGGCCGCCCGCGAGAGGGAGTCGCATGAGTGACCTGCCCGAGCACGACGTTCTGGCGCGCACCCGGGAGTCTCTGCACCGCGTCGCCGAGCATGTGCTGGCCGCCGCCGCGCTGGTCGGGACAGAGCCTGGGTTCCCAACGACCGGCGAGACGGCCACCAGGCTCGAACCGGATGCCCCGCTCGTCGTTGATCCGGGTGCGGCGCGGGTCATCGCAGACTGGTTCGCGCTGGGCGCGGGGGCGCTCCACCGGCTGTCCATCGAGCTGGCGCACGAGGGACCGAGCGAGGTCGTGCTGTTCCCTGAGCACTTCGACGTCGGAATCACAGCCGGCGCGGTCAACTACGGCGCGTCGCCCGGAGACGCCGACATCCAGCTTCCATACGCCTACGTCGGACCGCACAGTGGTCCAGCATCGGGAGACGACTTCTGGAACGCCTCGTTCGGCGCTTTCCGCAGCCTTGAGGAGATCGGCTCGGCGGATGCGGCGCTGGCCTTCTTCCTGGCTGGTCACGAACGGCTTGCCGGATAGCCGACCTCGGCCTTGCGCAGCAAGCCCAGGGCAACGGCTGGGAAGATCAGCACCGACAACAGGCCGGCACTGATCATCGCGGCACTTGTCACGGCGGAGATGCGGCCGAGGTCCATGCCGATCTGGGCCGCCGCGACGATGAACGGCAGCGATGTCGCCTGGAGCAGCCCCGTCGCCAGGGCCGGACGAGGACCCAGCGTTCGTATGTACAGCAGCGCCGGCAGGCCGCGCATCGCGAGCAGGGCGAGGAGGAGCACGGGCACCCGAAGCAGCGCGGCCGGATCGTCCAGCAGCCCGCCAAGATCCAGCCGGATACCGTCAGTTCATGCACGGACGGCGCTCAGGGCGCTGACTCCCAAGACGATGATCGACACGCCGACAATCTGGAGGCGGGTGAGCCGCTCGCGAAACAGTACGAACGCTGCCACCGCGGCGATACCGGCGAACTGCGATGCCAGGACCGCCGCGACGGCCAGTCCGTGCCGAGCGCCCAGCGCATAGGACCCGAACCCGCAAACCTCGCAGAGGCCCGCGGTGACCACCAGCGGCACGGCTCTGCGGGTCAGGCGCAGCCGCCGCCCGGCCCACAGCGGCACCGCCAGCAGCAGTACTCCGACCAGACGTGGCGGAAGCAGGAGATACGGCAGCGGGACCGAGGCGCTCACGTGACCGGTCGCGAACAGGCTCACCCCGAAGAGCGTGGCGGCCAGCGCGGCGAGCACCGTAGCCGGCAGGCCGCTAGCTGCGGCGACCGGTGCCGGGTCGGGGGCGACCGCCGCCAGCACGACTCCCACGACGATCACCGCGAGCAGCATTGCGGCCGCCCGTTCGAGCGGCTCACCGGCGGCTACGGAGAGGACTGCGGCCAGCGCACCCTCGGTGGCCAGGATAGGTGCCACGACACCGACCTTGCCCACGCGCAGCGCCGAGTACGCGAGCAGCAGCCCGACGACATTGCCGAAGCCGGAGACCGCGAGCCAGCCGAGCTCGGCTGCTCCAGCGGAGTCGGGAAAGGGAACGGCGCCGAGCGCCGGCGCGGTGACGGCCAGCCCGACGACCATCGCCCACGCGAGCACCGAGCCGGGTGGGATCAACCGGCCGGCCCGAGACGCGCAGAGCGTCGCCGTGGCAAAGCAGCAGGCGGCGCCGAAACCGCCCAGGATCGCTCTCATGACTCCTCAGCAGCAGGCGGCGAGCCCGGGGTCTGTGTCAGCGCTCCCAGGGCGGCGTGTCGTCCATCTTCCTGTAGTACTTCGCGAGGTGGGACTTGACGCGCTCGATGTCCTTCGCCGGCAGGTCCACACCGCCGCGCGAGCCCTGCATGACCGCGGCGGCCGCCATGACACCACGGGGTACGGCGGTCAGCCTGCCGCTGACCACGTTGGCGATCAGCAGCTTGTAGCTGGTGAAGTTGTCCGGCTTGTCGTCGTCGTACCAGAGGTGGGCGTCGCGATACCGGGCGTTCGGCTGCTCCTCCGCGTCGGCCCACTTCCGTACCCGGGATTCCGCCGCGGCGCCGTCCCACGCGCGGTCGCGGTCGGCGAGCGGCAGGTCCTGGAAGCGTGTGGTCGTCATGGTGGTCCTTTGCTGGGTCGGGCCGGCTGAGCGGCATCGATGAGTCGACGGTCGTCCGGGAGCCGCCGGGTCACCCCTGACCGGTCGAGGTGCTCGAGCAGCGGCAGGATGACCCGCCGCGTGGTGTCCAGCCGGGCTCGCGCCTGGCTGGTCGTGAACGGCTGCGGCAGCTCCCGCAGTAGCTCGGCGGCGGTGTGTTCGGCACCGGGGAGCAGCACTATCCCCGGGGCCAGCCGGAGCAGGCGTCCCGCCTTCGCGGCGGCGGCGAGACGCCTCGTGTCGAAACCGAGCTCCTGCAACCGGGCGGCGGTCGGCGCGGCGAAGGGATTGTGCTCCAGCTCGACCCGGACCGCGGTGATCGCCGCCTCCAGGTGCGCCGGGAGCACGACGTCTGTCTGAGTCGTCACGCGGCCGTCGACCAGGCGCATCGGTGGCCGGACGACCGCTCGTACCAGCTCGACGCCCGGGAGGCCGAGCCGCTCCGCGAGCACGACGAGCGGGATCCCGGGGTCGAGCGGAAACTCCAGGTCGTGGTCGTGGACCAGCTGCTCGAGTCCCCGGTGGGCCTGCGCTGCGCGCTCCTCACTCATCAGCCAGCCGTCAGCCAGCACACCGGGGTGGTCTCGAGGATCGACCCGGACACCGATGCGCGTGAGCAGCGACTGGGGCACGAGCCCTCGCCGAGCCACCTCGGAGGCAGGGTCGGGAAACCCGTCGAGAGACCGCAGGTCCGCGGCGCGTCGGTGTGCCGCACCACGGCGCCGAAGCCGCGGGGGAGCGGGGTCCAGGACGGTGACCCCCCAGATCCGCCGGCTGCCGGGATCGCGCAGCAGCGCCCGGTCCCCTACCCGAAGCGGCAGCCGATGTTCGATGGTGAGGCGGGCGAGCTGCCCGTCCAGCGGTCGACAGTGGCACACGACCGCGGTCGCACCGATATGGAGCATCGGGCGCTGCGGTGGCGACGAGGAACGAGTCGCTCCCGGAACGGTCACGGGTGCCGACGTGATGCGAACGTCGAGCAGATCGGTGAAGTGCCAGGTGTCCGGGGTCACCAGCACGTCGCCGCGGTCCAGCCCGGTGAGGTCGCCCCCGGTGAGGTTCAACGCCACTCTGGCCACCCCGCACGCGGTCTCGACCGGCTCCCCGAGCGACTGCACGCCGCGAACCCGGGCGATCCCCGACCCGGAGTCGAGCGAGTCGCCGACGGATACGGTCCCCGCCGGCAGGGTGCCCGTGACCACCGTCCCCGCGCCGCGAATGCTGAAACGCCGGTCTACCCACAGACGGACGTCACCGGCGGGGTCAGGCGCGTCCATCGACTCCACCATCGAGACCAGCTGGGACCGGAGCTCGTCGAGCCCCTCGCCGGTCCGTCCGCTCACGGTGACGACCGGGGCGTCCCGTAGCGACGTACGGCTCAGCTCGCCCAGCGCGCGTTGCCGGGCAGCGGCTGGATCGGCGAGGTCGGAGCGGGTGACCGCGAGCACCCCGCGGGTGACACCGAGGGCATCGAGTGCGGCGAGGTGTTCGGCCGCCTGGGGCATCCACGGGTCGTCCGCCGCGACCACGAACAGCACCGCCGGGACGGGGCCGATCCCGGAGAGCATCGTCGAGATGAACCGCTCATGACCGGGCACGTCGACGAACGCGACCTCCCCGACCCGTGGCAGCGACGTCCAGCAGTAGCCCAGCTGGATCGAAAGCCCGCGCCGATGCTCCTCCTCGAGCCGGTCGGGATCGGTGCCGGTGAGTGCCTTGACCAGGGTCGACTTGCCGTGGTCGACGTGACCGGCGGTCGCGATGACGTGCACGGTCAGGCTCGCGCGTTCTTGGCCGCGCGCCGTACGGCATCGGCGATCAGCCCGTCGTCCCTGGCCGGCACGGCGATCAGGTCAAGGAGCAGCCGGCCGCCTTCGACGTGTCCGACGACGGGGGGCTCACCGGCCCTCAGGGTGTCGGCCAGCTCTGTTGACAGGGAAAGCGCCGCACTGGGGAGCTCGACGCCCGGTGCACCGCCGCCGCCGACTGCGGCCACCGAGTCGACGACAGCGACGGCGACCGTTCCTGACAGCTCGGCGGCGATCCGTTGGGCACGAGCCCGCAGCTCCTGCACGGAGGATCCCAGCGCCTGTGCGATCGGCGTCGGCGGTCCGGTCAGGGTGGCCTCCAGCGCGGCCATCGTGAGCTTGTCCACGCGCAGCGCCCGGGCGAGGGGGTGCCGGCGCAGTCGCGCGACGAGATCCGCGCGACCGAGCAGCAGTCCGCACTGCGGCCCGCCGAGAAGCTTGTCGCCGGATGCGGTGACCAGGTCGGCGCCTGCCCGCAGGCTCTGCGCGGCACTGGGTTCGAGCGGGAGGCGGGGATGCGGCGCGAGCAGTCCGGAGCCGATGTCGACGACCACGGGCACGCCCGCCGGCGAACACAGCGGCGCCAGCTCGGCCATAGTCACCGAGGAGGTGAAACCGGAGATCACGAAGTTCGACGGGTGCACCTTGAGGACGAATGCTGTGTTGTGGTCCAGGGCCGCTGCATAGTCGGCGATCCGCACCCGGTTCGTCGTACCCACCTCACGCAACGTCGCCCCGACCGACTCGAGTAGCTCCGGGATGCGGAACCCGTCGCCGATCTCGACCATCTCGCCGCGGGCGACCACGACGGTGCGCCGCATCGCCAGGGCACAGGTGACCAGAGCCAGGGCCGCTGCCCCGTTGTTGACGACATGTACGTCGCCCGCGTCCGGGACCGCGGCCGCCAGGGTCGCCAGTGTGGTGCGGCCACGGCGGTCGCGGCGGCCGCTGCCGAGGTCGAGCTCGATGTCCGTCGCGCCGGCGACCGTCGACATCGCCGCGACGGCGGCGTCCGACAGCGGTGCGCGTCCGAGGTTGGTGTGCACGATGACCCCGGTGGCGTTCACCACCCTGCGCATCCCGGTTGCCACCTCGGGCAGCGAGGCATGCGCCACCGTCGGCGACATCCTCGGGCGCGATGTCACCTGACCGGCATCGCTCGAGCGCGGCGACCACCGACCGCTTGACCAGCTGGTCCCCGAGACGTACCGCCGCCTCCCGGAGCCGGGCGTCCGCGAGCACCTGGTCCGTACGCGGTGTGGACCTCCTGTGGTCGTGCGCGCGGTGGTCCTGCACTCCAACTCCCGTCGATCCCGTGCGCCTTGGAACGGCGCGGTCAAGCTGGCGGAGGCGGACGGGAATCGAACCCGCCTGACCGAGATGCTCGGTCACTACGGTTTTGAGGACCGCGCCCGTCACCAGACGAGAAACGCCTCCGGCGCCCACCCTAGGCGCAGCGCGTGACAGTTCACGTGGATTCACCGACGTCACGTAGATTCACGGGCGTGACCTCCACGGCCCATGTCCTGCGCCTCACCCAGTACGCCGCGGGCGGCGGTTGCGCGTGCAAGATCCCGCCCGGAGAGCTCGAGAGCGTCCTGGCTGATCTTCCGGCCAGTAGGGAGGGCGGCAACCTGCTGGTCGGCCTGGACAACGGGGACGACGCCGCGGTGGTGCGCATCGACGGCGACCGGGCAGTGATCGCCACCGCTGACTTCTTCACCCCGGTGGTCGACGACCCCTATGACTGGGGCCGGATCGCCGCGGCCAATGCGCTCTCCGACGTCTACGCGATGGGGGGTACCCCGGTGGTCGCCGTGAACCTGCTCGGCTGGCCTCGTGACCGGATCCCGTTCGAGGTCGCCGCCGACGTACTGCGCGGCGGCGCCGATGTCTGCGCGGATGCCGACACCTACCTTGCCGGCGGCCACAGCATCGACGACCCCGAGCCGAAGTACGGCCTCGCGGTCACGGGTCTGGCCGACCCGGACCGGCTGCTGCGCAACGACGCCGGCATCGCCGGGACCCCGCTGACGCTGACCAAGCCGCTCGGCGTCGGCGTCCTGAACAACCGGCACAAGGCCACCGGAGAGCGGTTCGATGAGGCCGTGGCGCAGATGACCGTGCTCAACCGGGAGGCGTCGCGGGCGGCGCTGCGGGCGGGGGTACGTTGCGCGACCGACGTCACCGGTTTCGGGCTGTTGGGTCACCTGCTGAAGGTGACCAGGGCAAGCGGGGTCTCGGCCGTGGTCGACGCTTCCGCGGTCCCCTACATCGCTGGAGCGCGCGAATCGCTGGCCGCCGGGTTCGTTCCCGGCGGCAGCCGTCGCAACCTGGAGTGGGTGCGTCCCCATCTCCGGTCACGCGTCGCCGAGGACGAACTGCTGCTGCTGGCCGACGCCCAGACCTCCGGTGGGCTGCTGGTCGCCGGGGAGCTGCCGGGCCATCCGGTGATCGGGGAGCTGGTACGGGCAACGGAGCCCGCCATCGAGGTGCGTTGAGCCTGATCGGCGCGCATGCTTGATGGGGCCCGTGGGTAGATTGCGAACGAGGCGAGGAGGCGGCACCAGATGGTTTCCCGCAAGACGTTCCTGTCGTGGCCGGTAGTCCGGCAGCTGACCGGTCCCGATCCCCTCGGGCGTGGACCCGCGGTCAAGTCGGCCTGGTCGGACAACATCTCCGCGCGAACCACGACAGCTGACCGGGTGGCGCGCAGCGTCTGCCCCTACTGCGCGGTCGGGTGCGGCCAGCGGGTGTTCGTCAAGGACGAGAGAGTCATCCAGATCGAGGGCGACCCGGACAGCCCGATATCTCGCGGGCGGCTCTGCCCGAAGGGATCGGCGAGCAAGAACCTCGTGACGAGTCCGCTCCGCCAGACCAGGGTGCGCTACCGCCGGCCGTACGGCACCGACTGGGAGGACCTCGACCTCGACACCGCCATGGACATGATCGCGGACCGAGTCGTCAAGGCACGCAACGACACCTGGCAGGAGCTCGACGACGAGGGCCGCAGGCTGCGGCGGACTCTGGGAATCGCCAGCCTCGGTGGGGCCACCCTGGACAACGAGGAGAACTACCTCATCAAGAAGCTCTTCACCGCGCTGGGCGCGATCCAGATCGAGAACCAGGCGCGCATTTGACACTCCTCCACCGTCCCCGGTCTGGGGACGAGCTTCGGGCGCGGGGGCGCCACGACCTTTCAGCAGGACCTCGCCAACGCTGACTGCATCGTCATCCAGGGCTCGAACATGGCCGAGGCGCACCCGGTGGGGTTCCAGTGGGTGATGGAGGCGAAGGCCCGCGGGGCGAAGGTCATCCATGTCGACCCACGGTTCACCCGCACCAGCGCGGTGGCCGACACGTTCGTACCGCTGCGGGCGGGCACCGACATCGTGTTCATCGGCGGGATCATCAACCATGTCCTGAGCAACGAGCTGGACTTCCGCGACTACGTCGTGGCATACACCAACGCGGCGACGATCATCGGCGAGGACTACCGCGACACCGAGGATCTCGACGGGCTGTTCTCGGGCTTCGACCCCGAGACGAGGACGTACGACCCGACGACCTGGCAGTACGAAGGGCAGGCGCAGAACGGCAACGACCGGCAGCACCACCATCGGCAGCGGGAGACGGCCAGCGCGCAACAGCATGAGTCGCACGGTGCCAGCGTCCACGGCCATCCTGAGCGCGACGAGACCCTCCAGCATCCCAACTGCGTCTACCAGATCCTGAAGCGGCACTTCGCCCGCTACACCCCAGAGCTGGTGGAACAGACCTGTGGAGTCTCCGCCGACGCGTTTCGCCAGGTATGCGACGCCTGGACATCCAACTCGGGCCGGGACCGGACCACCGCGCTGGTCTACAGCGTCGGCTGGACCCAGCACAGCGTGGGCGTGCAGTACATCCGCTCCGGCGCGATCCTGCAGCTGCTGCTCGGCAACATGGGAAGGCCCGGCGGCGGGATCCTGGCGCTGCGTGGCCACGCGAGCATCCAGGGCTCGACGGACATACCGACGCTGTTCAACCTCCTTCCGGGCTATCTTCCGATGCCACAGGCAGCGGACCACAAGACCCTGGAGGACTGGGTGGACGCCGTCCGCCATCCCGGAGCGAAGGGCTTCTGGTCCAACGCCGAGGCCTACGGCATCAACCTGCTCAAGGCCTACTGGGGAGAGGCCGCGTCGGCGGACAACGACTACTGCTTCGACTACCTCCCGAAGATAACCGGAGACCACGGCACCTACCGAACAGTCCTGGACATGATCGACGGCAAGGTCAAGGGCTACTTCCTGCTCGGCCAGAACCCGGCGGTCGGCTCCGCCCACGGCCGGGCGCAGCGACTCGGTATGGCCAACCTCGACTGGCTCGTCGTCCGCGACCTCTTTGAGATCGAGAGCGCGACCTTCTGGAAGAACTCACCGGAGATCGGGACCGGCGAGATCGTCCCCGAGGAGTGCCGCACCGAGGTGTTCCTGATGCCGGCGGCATCGCACGTCGAGAAGGACGGCACCTTCACCCAGACCCAGCGGATGCTGCAGTGGCGTGAGAAGGCGTTGGAACCGGTGGGCGACTGCCGCTCCGAGCTGTGGTTCTTCTACCACCTGGGCAGGTTGGTGAGGCAACG
>CAVOHB010000012.1:0-10547 GCA_963695705.1 uncultured Actinomycetota bacterium | reverse complement strand
CGGAGGGCGGGTGGACGCCTTCAGAAATCGGCAGGTCGCGTAGTCCTCAGTCGAGACCGGCGACACCCGCTCCCGACATCCCCGGTCGATCACCAGCTGGTCATTGAGCATGTCGTTGTCCGAGCCGGCCTGAGCGGACACCTCTGTACATCGACGGGGCCAGGAGTCCTGCATGAATGCGAGACCGCTCAGGTGAGCTGGGGCCACGAACGACTCATCGGGTGTCGGGCCATCGAGCCCTTCCATTAGCACGCCGTGTGGTCCTGACCAGGCACGGGCACGTCCCTGCACTCTCCAGGAAGGAACCACAACGATGACCGTCTACTGCGGCATCGACTGGGCCGAGAGCCCACCACGATCTCGCGATCATCGACGAGCACGGCGGCTTGCTGGCCAAACGCCGGATCAGCGACGACGTAGCCGGCTTCAACGAGCTGCTCCGGCTGCTCGCCGAGCACGGCGACCGCGCCGACGATCAGATCCCGGTCGCGATCGAGACCGGCCGCGGCTTGTTCGTCGCCTGTTTGATCGCCACCGGCCGCGACGTCGTGGTGATCAACCCGATGGCCGCAGCGCGCTATCGCGAACGCACCGCGGTCACCCGGACCAAGTCCGACGCCGCTGACGCGCTGATGCTGGCGAACGTGCTGCGGACCGACCGGCACGCCCACCGGCCGCTGCCGAAGGACAGCGAGCTGGTCCGCTCGATCGCGGTCCTGGCCCGTGCCGGTCAAGACGCCGTCTGGCAGCGTCAACAGGCCGGCGAACCAGCTGCGATCCCTGCTGCGGGAGTACTTCCCCGCCGCCCTGGAGGCGTTCCAGGTCAAGCACATCGGCCTGGCCAGCCCCGAAGCCCGAACCGTGCTGGCCGCTGCGCCCACCCCCGCCACAGCGGCCGAGCTGACCAAGCCGCGTCTCCGAGCGTTGCTGAGCAAGGCAGGTCGGCGACGCAACCTCGACACCTGGGTCGAGCGGCTGCACGAGATCTTCCGCGCCACGACGCTGCGTCACCCAGCCCAGGTCGAGGACGCCTTCGGCGTCGCCGCCCTGGCGATCGCTGAAGAGACTCGATGCCGCCGTCGACGGCAGCCGCTGATCTGCAGCAGGCCACCGCAGCCGTCTTCCAGCAGCACCCCGCCGCCCCGATCATCACCAGCTTCCCCGGCCTCGGCCCACTCAGTGGCGCCCGCGTCCTCGCCGAGATCGGCGACGACCCCGAACGGTTCGACGACAGCCCGAGACCTCAAGGCCTACGCCGGCGCCGCCCCCGTCACCCGAGCGTCCGGCAAGAGCCACCTCGTCATGCATCGCCGAGTCAAGAACCACCGGCTCGTCCTCAGCTGGCTACAACTGGGCCTTCGCCGCCCTGACCCACTCACCCGGCGCCCGAGCACACTACGACCGACGCCGAGACCGCGGCGACGGACACGCAGCCGCACTCCGCAACCTCTACAACCGCTTCCTCGGCCAGCTCCACCACTGCCTACGCACCGGCCAGCACTACGACGAGGAACACCGCCTTCGGCGACCCAATTGGCGCGTCACGACCACAGCCGCGCCCGCCGCCCCTTGACCCAGTTTCGGATCGGGTGTCTCGACCCCGAACCGGTCACGGTGGGCATCGATGTAAGCGACGACGACCCGAGTCGGCGGTCGAGCTCCGCCTGAGCGAAAAACGCGGCGCTGGTCTTGCCGCAAGGATCTCGTCGGCCCGCTCCAACTCGGCCACCCGCTTCTTCAACGCCCGGACCTCATCGGCGTCGCTGCCACGGCCACCACCCGGCTTCGTCGCCTCGGTGTAGCGATCCTCGATCCAGTTGCGCAACGTCGCCTGATTGATGTCCAACAGCGAACCCACATGCGGCGGGCCCCCAACTTCGACTCACCCGGCTCGGCCAGCCGGTCGCGGTACATCCCCACCGCACGGTCACGGAACTCCTGGTCATACTTCCTCGGTGCTGACACGATCACAGTCTCCTAGCTGGATCAGCACCCTCCGCGGATTTCAGGACGGTTCACCGCTTGATCAGGTTGTTCAGCGCCTCGGTCGGTCCGTTGCTGACGCGTGCGAGGTGGTAGTTGCAGATCTTGTCGAACCAGCGTTGCAGGGTGCCGCCGAGCTTTGCGTAGCTCGGCTGGCATGGCCGGGCGGCGGCAGTGCTCGACGAGTTCGGCGAGGATCGCTCGGGCGGTGGCCGCGTCACGTTCGCGGTAGAAGTCGCGGAGTCGTTCCTTGACCCGGTAGGCGATCGCGACTTCAGCGTTCGGGTCGCCGAGCCGACCAGCGACGCGAGCCGTTGCGCGGCTTTGTCGTCGAGTCGTTCCTCGCCGACGAGCAGGGCGCGGCGGGCCCGGTAGAGCGGGTCGTGACGGCGACCGCGGTGACCGGTCTGCTCGTTCTGCACCCGGCGCCGGACCGCGTCGAGCGACCGGTTCGCCAGCGAGATCACGTGAAAGGCGTCAACGACCTGCGCGGCCTTCGGCAAGATCACGGTGTAGACCGCCGCGTACGTGTTCGACATGTCCAGCGCACCGAACGTGATCCGCTGCTTCCACCCCGCCGGTTGCTTGTCCAGAAACCCTGCCACGTCAACGAAATGACGGCTGGGCAGGATGTCGATGATCTGATGATGCTCGACGTCGCAGACCGTGGTCGCGTACTCGGCGTGGGCGTGCCCACCGAGCCGGACGAAGCTGGTCTCGTCCAACCCGATCGCCCGGGTCTTGGTCAACCGTTTACGGTCCGCCGCGAGCAACGCGTCACCGTAGGTGGTGACGGCGTCGTTGACGGTGTGCCAGTCGCAGTCCAGTTCGGCGGCGACCTCCGACACCGTTCGCCCGCTGCCGACCTGCACCGTCGCCCACTTCGCCGCCCGGTGGTCAGCAAGCAGCCCTTCGCCGCGATCCGATGATCGTCAGCACCCAGCTCCGCCGTGGGCGGCTTGGGCTCCGGGCAGTGCATCCGGTGCTTGCGCCACGCCAGGTGCATCGGCGCGCCGAACACCGGTAAGTCCACGTACCGGACCACCGGGCGTTCCTTCACCCGCACACCGCCACTGCAGCCCGGACACCGCGGATCGGTCACGACCTGCCCGACCACCAGATCGACCACCGGTCCACGCCGCTCGTAATCCAGAACACGAACGTCCTTGAACCCCACCAGCGCCTGGACGATCTCGCTAGGCTCGGACACGACGAAGGTGCTTCGAACTTGTTGGCTCACACCTCAAGCCTGAAGCGCCTTCGTCCCATTTCCGGGCAACAGCGCCCCGCTCAGATCCGAAGCCCCGGTTTGTGCGCCATCAGGGACTCGAACCCCGAACCCGCTGATTAAGAGTCAGCTGCTCTGCCAATTGAGCTAATGGCGCCGAAGCGACGCAACCCTACCAGCCAGACAGAGCCCTCCGAAGGCAGAAACCGAGCAGGCCGGCCAGGGCCACAACGGCCACAGAGCACGGCACCGAGAAATATTTACGGTTCAACTACAGTTGCAGCGGGTACCAAACCCGAGGAGCGTGAAAGACATGCCCGCCGTCACCGTGAACGACCTGACAGTCCTCCCGCGGATCCCCGACGCAGCGCCGGAGGCGGTCCGCCGCCCGGTCAGGCAGGTGATCACCGCTCCGCGCGGGTACGAGGGCGAGGGCTTCCCGGTGCACCGCGCGTTCGCCGGGATCGACCTGGCAGCGCTCGACCCGTTCGTGCACATGGACCAGATGGGCGAGGTCGAGTACGCGCCCGGCGAGCCGAAGGGCACGTCCTGGCACCCGCACCGGGGCTTCGAGACGGTGACGTACATGATCGACGGCGTCTTCGAGCACAACGATAGCCACGGCGGCGGCGGCACGATCTCCAACGGCGACACCCAGTGGATGACGGCCGGCGGGGGCATCCTGCACATCGAGCGGCCACCGGAGTGGCTGGTGCAGTCCGGCGGGCTGTTCCACGGACTGCAGCTGTGGGTCAACCTCCCGAAGGCGCAGAAGTGGGCCGCCCCGCGCTACCAGGACCTGCGCGGCGGTGACGTGACGCTGGTGACCAGCGGCGACGCCGGTGCGCTGGTACGCATCATCGCCGGCGACATCGCGGGCAACGCCGGACCGGGCTCGACCTACACGCCGATGACCATGGTGCACGCGACGCTCGCGCCGACCGCGCAGGTCGACCTGCCCTGGGACCGCGACTTCAACGCCCTCGTGTACGTCCTGTCGGGAACCGGCACCGTCGGCGCCGAGCGCCGGCCGGTCAGCGCCGGCCAGACGGCCGTGCTCGGCCACGGAGAGGTGGTCAGCCTGAGCGCGGACGAGCGCCAGGACGGCCGCTCACCCTCGCTCGAGGTCATCGTGCTCGGCGGGCGGCCGATACGCGAGCCGGTCGCCTGGGGCGGGCCGTTCGTGATGAACACCCGCGCCGAGGTGATCCAGGCCTTCGAGGACTTCCAGCGCGGCGCCATGGGCCAGATCCCGGCCGCGCACGGCCTGTCCAACGAGGTCGTCGAGAACTAGGGTCGGCCGCCCAGCGGCCAGATCCAGGCCGCAGGCGCTAGCCCGCGCGCCGGTCGCTCTCGAGGAGCTGACGCTTGAGCCGGGCGTTGATGAGGACGTTGACCTGCTGGCGCCGGTAGAGCCGCTCCCCGTTGGGCCGCTTCTCGAACGGCAGCACGCCCATGTCGCACAGCTGCCGGATCAGTCCCGGAGTGAGGCTGAGCAGCTTCGCGGTCTCCGCTGTGTCCAGCCAGTACGAGGTGGGCCAGTACCGAGACGTGTTGCGAGCCTCGTAGCGCCTTACTGCGTACGTCTCGACGTCGCGGAGCGAGAGCCGGTTCCGCTCGTCCACGGAGAACTCGTCGTCGGCGATCGCCTCGAACAGCCCGTCGAAGCCGCACCCGATGATCCAGGCGGCGTCCGCGGTCGAGACGCGCATGTCGTCGTTGGCGATGAACAGCGGGCTGCGTTGCTTGCGGGTCTGATCAGGACGAGTCGTGGTGGCAGTCACTAGCGGTCCCCCGTTCAGGCCTGGACGAGGGGCACAGATCATGCTGGATGTTCAACACGACGTATTCAGTCCAATACGGAGCGTAATCTAGGTAAGGACGCCCCCGCAGCGTTTTGCCCAGTTGCCCGCACTCCGCGACGACGGGTCGCGGGACGCCCGGGGGTCAACTCGGCGATCGCCTACGCAGGCGACCGACCCGGCCCGGGAGGCCCGGCGACGCTACATCCTGGGGTGAACGACGGGGCTCGAACCCGCGACATCCTGGACCACAACCAGGTGCTCTACCAACTGAGCTACGCCCACCATGTGCGGCCGGCCCTGATGGCCGACGCAGCGTGAAAATCATAGCGGCCCGTGGCTACTGGACCGATTCCGGGAAAGCCGTGACGCCCTGCGCGACGGCGGCGGCGATGCTGCGGGCCTGGTCGCTGTCCGGCCCCGGAGGCGGTACGAACACCGCGCCCCGGTAGTAGCGGAGCTCGGCGATGCTCTCCTGGATGTCGACCAGCGCCCGGTGGTTCCCCGCCTTGGCGGGGGCGGCGAAGTACGCCCGCGGGAACCAGCGCCGGGCGAGCTCCTTGATCGACGACACGTCCACGATCCGGTAGTGCATGAACGACTCGAGCTCGCCCATGTCGCGGGCCAGGAAGGCGCGGTCGGTGCCGACGGAGTTGCCGGCCAGCGGAGCCTTGCCCGACTCCGGAATATGCGTACGCACATAGTCGAGCACCGCGGACTCGGCCTCGCCCAGCGTCACGCCGGCGTCGAGCTCGGCGATCAGGCCCGACTCGGTGTGCATCCGGCGCACGACGTCGACCATCTGGTCCACGGCACCCTCCGGCGGCTTGATCACCAGATCGACACCCTCACCGAGCACGTTCAGCTCGAAGTCGGTGACGAGCGCGGCAACCTCGATCAGCGCGTCCGCCACCAGGTCGAGACCGGTCATCTCGCAGTCGATCCAAACCAGCCTGTCGTTCACGGAACGCCACACTACGTCACGGGGAACCGCACTCTAGGCTTGGTCGTTGCCGCAACCACGGCGGTCGGCCGTCGGCTGTGCTCGCGGCGCCCACCGACGACCGGCAGCACAGCGACATGGAGGGCTTGGCTGGTGACCACACTGCGGGGCTGGTGGCCCTGGCTCGGTCTGGTGGCGCGCCTGGTGGTCGGCACGGTGTGGGTGGCGGCTGGGTGGCTGAAGCTGCCCGACCCGGCGGCGAGCGTCCGTGCGGTGCGGGCCTATCGGATCCTCCCGGAGGCGGTCGTGCCGCTGGTCGGTCACGGCCTGCCGATCCTGGAGATCGCGACCGGGCTGCTGCTGATCATCGGCCTGGGCGTGCGTATCGCCGCCATCGTCTCGCTGCTGCTGCAGGTGGCGTTCATCGTCGGCATCTCCTCGGCCTGGTGGCGCGGCCTGCAGATCGAGTGCGGATGCTTCGGCGGCGGCGGGGGCACGATCCCCGATGCGACGTCGAAGTACCCTTGGGAGATCGCCCGAGACTCCGGCCTCGCGATCCTGGCTGCGCTGCTCGTGGTGTGGCCGCGCACACGCATCGCGCTGGACAACGCACTGTTCGCGCCGTCGTACGACGACGAGGACGACAAGGCCGAGGAGCCGATCCGATGAGCAACAAGCCGCAGCGGACCAAGAAGGACCAACGCCAGGCGGCCGCCGCCAAGGTCGCCGAGATGCGGCGGCAGCAGGCTGCGGCGGAGCGCAAGCGCCGGGTCCTGCTCGGCAGTGTCATCGCGGTGGTCGTGCTGGTCATCGTCGGGGGCGCCGTCTATCTGCAGTCCACCCGCGACCCCGCCACCACCAGCGGATCGTCCACGACACCGACCGGTCTCACCGCCAAGGGCGGGATCCTGCGCGGACAGGACGCGGCCCCGGCGAAGCTGGTGGTGTACGAGGACTTCATGTGCCCGATCTGCGGGGAGTTCGAGAAACTGAGCAAGTCGGTGCTCGACCAGGACGTCAGCAAGGGCACGCTCCAGGTCGAGTACCGCCCGATCTCGTTCCTCGATCGCGAGTCGAACGGGACGGAGTACTCGACCCGGGCCGCGAACGCGCTGGCCTGCGTGGCCGACAACGCCGGCAACGACGCCGCACTGACGATGCACAACCTGCTCTACGCCAACCAACCGGCCGAGAACACCGACGGCCTCCCCGACAGCCAGCTGGTCGACCTCGCCGGGCAGGCCGGCGCGAGCAGGAGCGCGGTGCAGACGTGCGTCGACAACCAGACATACAAGAGCTGGGTGGCGAACGTCACCGAACAGGCGAGCAAGGACGGCGTCAACGGGACGCCGACTGCGGTTCTCAATGGTTCTGCGCTCACCATTGCGGACACGATGGACCCGACCGCGCTGCAGCAGGCCATCGACACCGCCGCGTCCTAGCCCCGTCGTCCGGACCGAACGGACGACACGCGGACGACACGCCGAACTTCCCAGAATTTCTTTCGAGAACCCTTGCGTGCCAAGGGAAAGCTGATGTAGAAATTTCCTCACGTCCTCGCCAAACGCAGGACGGGACCGGTCGGAAAACGAGACGCCCAACCCGACAGGGAGACCTGTCGGAGCCGCCAGTGACGTGGCGGATGGAGTCCACGGGCCGACCGCGAGATCGGGAGCGTCACGGCTCGATCAAACGAAGGCCCCGCAAACTCATACTTTGCGGGGCCTTCACCTTGCGCGACCAGAATACTCGCGCGCGGTCGACTCAGCGGCGCCGCAGGTGACGCGCAGTCACTGCCGGCTCGTCGGTGCAGTCACCGGACTACAGCGTCGGCGTGGCGAGGCTCACGCCGTAGTCGCCGGCCGCATCGGTCCACCAGCCCGCGATCGTCAGGCCGGCGGCGGCGAGCTCGCTGCGGACACCGTTGGGCCGGAACTTCGCGGAGGTCTCGGTGCGCAACCGCTCGCCCCGCGCGAACGGCACGGTCATGTCCAGGCTCTCGATCCGGACCGTCATCGGCACGGTCGCCTCCAGCCACATCTCGATCCGCTCCTCGGCGCCGTTCCAGACCACCACGTGGTCGAACAGGTCAACCGCGAAATCGGCGCCGAGCCGGTCGTTGATGACGTGCAGGACGTTGCGGTTGAACTCCGCGGTGACCCCGGCCGCATCGTCGTACGCGGCGACCAGCCGCGGGGGGTCCTTGAGCAGGTCCGTTCCGAGCAGGAACGAGTCGCCGGGCTTCATCCCGGCGCGGACCGCGGACAGGAACTTCGCCCGGGGCTCGGCGTCGAGGTTGCCGACCGTGCCGCCGAGGAAGGCGATGAGCCGCCGGCCCAGCGCCGGCAGCACGTCGAGGTGGTGCTCGAAGTCGGCGACGACGGTCTGCAGCTCCAGATCCGGGTAGTCGGGAGCCAGCGCCTGCGCGGCTCCGGCCAGTGCCGACTCGCTGACATCCACCGCGACGTAGCCGCGCAGCGTCCCGTTGCGCCGCAGGGCGTCGAGCAGCGCGCGGGTCTTGCGCGACGAGCCCGACCCGAGCTCGACCAGGGTGTCGGCACCGGTGGCCAGGGCGATCTCGCCTGCGCGAGCCTCGAGGATCTCCCATTCCCGCCGGGTCGGGTAGTACTCGGGCAGCGTGGTGATCTGTTCGAACAGCTCACTGCCGCGGGCATCGTAGAACCACTTGGGTGGCAGCCACTTCGGGTCGGCCGTGAGCCCGGCGGCGACGTCGGCGCGGAGCGCGGCGGCGACCTCCTCCTCGCTCGTGTAGCGAGTGATGAGGTGGGTCACGATGCCGTCCCGTGCATGGTCGTGCCCCGTAGCGGACTGATGCGAACCGCCCCGGGCGCCGCGACGACGAGCGATTCGGCAGGGACCGGTTCCCACCCGGGTCGTCCGTCGATCGGCTCGGACGCGACGAGCACGGCGTCGTCCGCCCGAAGCGTGAACAACGTGTCCCCGCAGGTCGTCGCGGCGATGACGTCGCCGTCCGTGGCGAGCAGGTTGTAGCGGCCGTCACTGTGCTGCCGGGCGACCTCGACGGTGTGCGCGAGGGCGCCGGGCAGGTCCCGTCCGGCCTGTACGCCGGCAACAGTCAGGCCGAACAGCAGTGCGGAGTCGACCGGCGCGTACGCCTCCGGGCAGTCCGGCGGCACCTCGGGGAGCAGGGCCTTCCGGAGCCGCGGATGCTCGAGCGCCCGGCCGTTGTGGCTGAACAGCAGGGGACCCCAGGTGAACGGCGCGGTGCACGACTCCTCGACGGGCATCCCGACGGTGGCGGATCGTATCGCCGCCACGACGCAGCCGCTGGTCGTGGCCTGCGCCACGGAGGCGAACGAGGCGTCGCTCCAGATCGGACCCGCCCGCCGGAAACGCGCCGGCGCGACTAGCCCGGGGGCGTACCAGCCCACGCCGTAGCCGTCGGCGTTGATCCAGCCGTGGGCCTGAAGCCGCGGCGCGGACGCCTGTGAGACCAGCGAGTGCTCCGGTGCCCAGACCAGGTCGTGCAAGGTGGTCGGTGGGCCGAGGTAGGCCAGGTGTCGGCACATCAGGTTGCTGCTCCGTCGCCCGGCGCGGCGTCCCGGGCGCAGCGGAAGCCGGCGAAGATCTGCCGGCGGATCGGGTAGTCCCAGTTGCGGAACGTGGTGCGCGCCGCCTGCAGGTCGGTCGCCCACGACCCACCGCGCAGCACCTTGTAGTCGGGGCCGAAGAAGACCTCGCTGTACTCGCGGTAGGGGAACGCCCGGAAACCGGGGTAGGGGCGGAAGTCGCTGCTCGTCCACTCCCACACGTCGCCCAGCATCTGCTGGACCCCGTAGCTGGACGCACCGCGCGGATAGGCGCCGACGTCGGCGGGCTGGTGGTGCCGCTCCCCGAGGTTGGCCCGACCGGACTCGTCGGGGTCGTCGCCCCAGGGGTACCGGTGCTTGGTCCGGGTCTGCGGATCCCAGGACGCCGCCTTCTCCCACTCGGCCTCGCTGGGCAGCCGCTTTCCCACCCAGCGCGCATAGGCCTCGGCTTCGTAGAAGCAGACGTGCTGCACCGGCTGCGCGACGGGCAGCGGCTCGACCACACCGAAGCGGCGCCGCAGCCACTCCTGACCCTCGCGCACCCAGAACGCCGGGGAGCGCTTCCCGCTGCGGCATCGCCAGTCCCAGCCGCCCGCGCTCCACCAGCGCTCGTCGTCGTAGCCGTGTGAGTCCACGAACGAGCGATACGCGGCGTTCGTCACCGGGGTCGTGTCGATCCAGAACGCCGGAACGTCCACGTCGTGTCCCGGGAGCTCGTTGTCGAGGGCCCATGGGTCGCCGCTGGTGCCCATCGGGAAACGGCCGGCAGGAACGAGCGCCTCCGCCGCCGGGAGGGGCGTGGTGGCCGACGGCGGCGGCACGTCGTTGAGCACGCGGCTGCCGCGCCGGAGCTGATGGGTCGCGAGCATGGTCTCGTCGTGCTGGTGCTCGTGCTGGATCACCAGGCCGTAGATGTATCCGTCGCGCAGCAGCGGGTTGGCCGCGTCGAACCGCAGGTGCTCCAGGGAGTCGAGGACCTTTCGGCGCACCAGCCCGATGTAGTCCACCGCATCGTCCGG
>CAVOHB010000011.1:0-9759 GCA_963695705.1 uncultured Actinomycetota bacterium | reverse complement strand
CGATGCGGGGTCGAGGCTGACTATTCACCGACGGTCGAGGCCCGAATCACCAGCCGCGGCTGCAGCCGGGTGATGCCCGGATGCGGTGTGCCGGCAATGGCGTCGAGCACGAACTGGGCAGCGCACCGGCCGAGATCCTCCAGCTGCAGATCGATCGTGGTGAGGGGTGGCCGGCAGGCCGTCGCCATCACGTCCCAGTTGTCGAATCCGACGACCGCGACGTCGTGGGGGACGTTGCGCCCGGACTCGCGGAGCGCGTCGCAAACGCCTCGGGCGATCTGGTCGCTGCCGCAGGTCACTGCATCGAGATCATGCTGGCGTCGCAGCACGGCGGTGATCGCGTGTCGTCCCCATTGCTCACTCCAGTCGCCGTGCTGGATTGAGCCCGCGACCGCGGCGCCCCCTTCGCGGATCGCCTCGACCGCGGCGTTGGCGCGCGACGTGGCAGCGTGGTGACTCTGCGGGCCGGTGATGTGCGCCACCCGGGAGCGGCCGAGCTCCAATACGTGGTTCACCGCGGCCCGTGCGCCCGCGGCGTCGTCGACGACAACCGAGGTCGCGCCGCTGTCGGCGGACGGGGTGAACACGTGGACGACAGGAACCGGTGTGGGGACGACGACGGGGGGACGGGGCTCGGTTCTGCGACCCGTGAGGATGATCCCGTCCACCCTGCGGGCGACGAGGGTGCGCAGGTAGTGCTGTTCACGCAAGGGATCATCGCGGGTGTCGCAGAGCAGGACCGCCATCTGACCGGCGCCGAGCGCATCCTCCGCGCCGAGGAGGATCGGCATGCTGAAGCGGCCGAAGCTATCCGTCGTCACGAGGCCGACCGTGTAGCTGCGCCCTGACGAGAGACCACGGCCGAAGCCGTCGGGCGTGAACCCTAGTCGGGCAGCGGCCAGGCGAACCCGCTCGCGAGTGTCCTCACGCAGTTGGCCGGTGCCGTTGAGCGCCTTCGAGGCGGTTCCGGGAGCGACGCCGGCGAGAGCCGCGACATCGACGATACGAACTCGCCCCGGGGCGGAACGCATTCCGCGGCTCCCTTCCGCAGCGGTGACACGTGCAGCATTCCAACGATACCGATCTGTCAACCTCGGCTGCCGCAGGCACTGCCGGCCAGGCGTGAGATGAGGGCTTGACGCACCAAACTGCCGCGGTCTACGGTCGTTTGAGCACGATCTGGAAAACGTGTTCCTATTGTTTCCGCAATCGCATATCCGGCGACTCGCGGTCTGCGACCTCTGGGGAGAGATGGTGCCTGGATCCAGAGCCGATGCACCGCAGTCGACTGACCGCAGCGACGCCGGCGCGGCGGGCCCGGTCGCTCCCGCCAAGAGCGCGAACTGCCGGCTGCGCCCGGTGCCGCTGGGCGCGGTGAGCATCACCGGCGGCCTGTGGGCGTCGCGTCAGCAGACCAACCGCGACGTCGCGATCCCGTCGGGCCGTGAGCTACTGGAGACCGCCGGCAACCTCGACAACCTCCGCATCGCGGCGGGGGAGAGGGCAGGCGCAGTGCGGGGTCCGGTGTTCATGGACTCCGACGTCTACAAGTGGCTGGAGGCTGCTGCCTGGGAGTACGGCCGGCAGCCGTCCGCCGAACTGCTCGAAGCGCAGCGCGAGGTGACGGCCGTCGTTGCCGCCGCCCAGCAGCCCGACGGGTACCTCGACTCCGTGGTGCAGATACTCGACGGCGGTGAGCGGTATCGCGACCTGCCGCACAGCCATGAGCACTACTGCGCCGGACACCTCATCCAGGCTGCTGTCGCCCAGGTGCGATGCACCGGTGATCGGGGCCTGATCGACGTTGCGGTGCGGCTCGCCGACCATCTGGCTGATGAGTTCGGCGAGGACCGGCGGCACGACGTCGACGGCCATCCGGTCGTGGAGATGGCGTTGGTGGAGCTGTATCGCGAGACTGGCGAGTCGAGGTATCTGGACCTGGCGCGCTACTTCGTCGATGCGCGCGGGCATGGCCTGATGGCCGGCTACGGAGCCGAGCCGACCTACTTCTCCGATCGCATCTCCGTGCGCGAGCAGACGACTGTCGAGGGTCACGCGGTCCGCGTGGTCTATCTCGCCGCGGGTGCCGCGGATGTGGCCGTCGAGGTCGGCGACGACGAGCTCTTGCGTGCTCTGCGGCGGCAGTTCGCCCACATGGTGGCGACGAAGACCTACATCACCGGGGGGCTCGGCGCACGGTGGGACCGCGAGGCATTCGGCGATCCGTACGAGCTGCCGTCAGACAGGGCCTACGCCGAGACATGCGCGGCGGTGGGCGGCGTTCAGTGGGCCTGGCGGATGCTGTTGGCGACCGGTGAGCCGGTGTACGCCGACGTTGCCGAGCGCATGCTCCTCAACGGCTTCCTGGCCGGTGTGTCGTTGGACGGCGCCGAGTACTTCTACGTCAACCCGCTGCAGATGCGGGTGGACGCGCACGCCGACGAGGGGCGCAGCCCCGCGCACGGCCGGCGCGGCTGGTTCGACTGCGCATGCTGTCCACCCAACATCATGCGAACGCTGGCCAGCCTCGGCGGCTACCTGGCGACCACCGACGACGAGGGCCTTCAGCTGCACCTGTACGCGCCGGCCAGCATCGCCGCGACGGTGCCGGGTGGCCAGGCGCGCCTCTCGGTGGAGACCGACTATCCGTGGGAGGGCATGGTCCGAGCACGGGTCCACGACGCACCCGCGGCGGACTGGACGCTGTCGTTGCGGGTGCCCGCGTGGGCCGAGGGAGCCACGACTCAGCGTGAACGGTGCCGAGCAGCCGCTGATCGCCGGCTCGTACGCGTCCGTGCGTCGGACGTGGACGGGCGGCGACCTCGTCGAGCTGGCGCTGCCCATGGTGGTCCGGCTGACCGCCGCCGACGAGCGGATCGACGCCGTCCGTGGCTGTGTCGCGGTCGAGCGAGGTCCGCTGGTGTACGCCGTCGAGCAGATCGACCAGCCGCCTGGAGTCGTGGTCGACGACCTGCGAGTGGACCCGACCGGGCAGACACAGGCGGAGCACCGCCCCGACCTGTTGGGCGGCGTCACTGTCGTATCCCTGCACGGGATGGCTGCCGCGCACAGCTCGGACCCGTGGCCCTACCCCGCCGCGGACGGCCGAGCCGCACCGGCGGGCCAGCCGGTGGAGATCACGGCGGTGCCCTACTTCGCCTGGGCCAACCGGGGGATAGGACCGATGCGGGTCTGGCTTCCGCGACTGAGCAGCTGAACCGAGGAGGACGGATGGCTCTGGGACGACGAGAGTTCCTCCAGCTCTCGGGCCTGATCCTGACCCCCTTGTTCCTGCAGCTGAACGCGATGCGCCTGACCGACAGCCTGCTGGGCCTCGTGCTCTTCTACTCGACGGTCAACCTGCCGTTCGGCGTGTTCGTGATGCGTACCGCGTTCAGCTCCGTCCCGAACGAGCTCGAGGACGCCGCAGGCATCGACGGGGCCGGGACCATGCGCACGTTGACTCATGTCCTACGGCCCCTGGTGTGCCCGGCATGGCGACGACAGCGCTTTAGGCCTTCCTGGCGGCATGGACGGAGTTCCTCGGCGCCCTGACGTTCCTCACCCGCGAGGACCTCTATACCCTTCCGCTGTCACTGGTGAACCTGCAGCAAGGCGCCTACGGTCAGATCGACTACGGCTTCCTGGCCGCAGGCTCGGTCATCGCGATGATCCCATGCGTGATCCTCTTCGTCGCACTGCAGCGGTACTACGTCGCCGGCCTCTCGGCCGGGGCCGTCAAAGGCTGACCGCGTCGCTGCCGAGTCGAACCATGTTCCACGACAGCGGCGGGAGTACGACCTGCAGCCGGCCCTCGTCGACGGGGATGTCGGGCAACTGCTGCGGAGCCACGCGGTCGGGATCCTCGGCGGAGTTGACCGCATCGGGGTTGGCATCGAACAGACCGGTGTGCTGGGCCACCGTGAGCCCGGGCATGCCACGGAGGTCAATGTCCAGAGTGACCGGCGTCGTCTGGTCGCGGTTCACCAGAAACAGCGATACTGCGGACGACTCCTCGTCGAGGACGGCGACGGCGTCGAGGACCGGAACGGTGCCCTGCCACGCCGTTTCATGCACCGGTGTGCTCGGCTGGAGGCGGAGCACGGTGCCTCGCCCGTACCGCGAGGTCAGCGCAAAGGGATGATAGGTCGTCTGACGCCAGGCTGGTCCACCCGGCTCGCTGCGAATCGGTGCGATGACGTTGACGAGCTGTGCGAGGCAGGCAACGCTGACCCGGTCGGCGTGTCGCAACAGGCTGTTGAGCAGCGTGCCGACCACCACGGCGTCGGTGACGGAGTAGGTGTCCTCGATCAGCCGGGGGTGCTCCGCCCAGTCGAGGTTGCGCTCACCGACGAACCTGGCGATGTACCAGACGTTCCACTCGTCGAAAGAGATGTTGATCCGCTTCTTGTGGTGTCCGACAGCACGCACGTGGTCCGCGGTTGCCACCACGTCGTCGATGAAGTTGTCCATGTCGACGGCGCAGGCCAGGAAGCTGTCGCGGTCGCCCTTGCGCTCCTCGTAATAGGTGTGCATCGAGATGTAGTCGACCTGGTCGTAGCACTCCGCCAGGACCGTCGCCTCCCAGGTCCCGAACGTGGGCATCCGGCTGTTGCTGCTCCCGCACGCGACCAGCTCGATCTTCGGGTCGACCAGGCGCATCGCCTTGGCCGCCTCGTTCGCGAGCCGGCCGTACTCGTAGGCCGTCTTGTGCCCGATCTGCCAGGGACCGTCCATCTCGTTGCCGAGGCACCAGAGGCTGATGCCATAAGGATCGGCCGCGCCGTTCGCCCGGCGCCGGTCCGAGTACTCCGTTCCCGACGGATGGTTGCAGTACTCGACGAGGGCACGCGCGGCATCCACGCCGCGGGTGCCGAGGTTGACAGCCATCATCGTGTCCGTGCCGACGGTGCGCGCCCACGCCTGGAACTCGTCGACGCCGACCTGGTTGGACTCCACCGATCGCCAGGCGAGGTCGAGGCGGGTGGGCCGCGCGTCTCGCGGCCCGGTCCCGTCCTCCCAGTTGTAGCCCGAGACGAAGTTGCCGCCCGGGTATCGCACGATCGGGACGCCGAGATCGCGTACGAGACCCGCGACGTCCTTACGGAAGCCCTGGCCGTCCGCCTCCGGATGGCCGGGCTCGAAGATTCCGGTGTAGACGCACCGGCCCATGTGCTCGACGAACGAACCGAAGATCCGGGGGTCGACTTCACCGACCCGGAAGTCGGGGTCGAGAGTCAGTGAGGCAGAGTGCATGGGCTTCCTTTGCGATCAGGGGGCGGAGCGGACCGTGACAAGCTCAGCCCTTGAGTCCGGTGCCGGCGATACCCTGCACGATCTGTCGCTGGAAGAGCAGGAAGACCGCCACGAGAGGCAGGGCGCCCAGGATCGCGGATGCCATGGTGTCGGCGTAACGGATGCCGAATGAGCCCTGCACGGTGGCCAGGCCGACCGGGATGGTCATGAGCTTCGGATTCGTCAGGACGAGCAGCGGCCAGAGCAGGTTGTTCCATGTCGTGATGAACGTGAAGATCGCCACGGCAGCGACGGCTGGGCGGGTCAGCGGCATGATTATCGTCCGGTAGATCCGCCAGAAGCTGGCGCCGTCGATCTTGGCCGCCTCGTCGAGGCTGTGGGGGAGGCCGTCGAAGAACTGTTTGAAGATGAAGACGGCCACGGCGGTCGGGACTTGGGGCAGGATCACGGCCCAGAACGTGTTGAGCAGACCGACGCTGTTGAACTCACGGAACTGCGGGACGATCAGCACCTGTCCGGGGATCATGATCCCGACCAGGACGAACCAGAAGACCCAGTTCTTCCACCGGAAGTTCAATCGAGACAGGGCGAACGCGGCCATGCTGGCCGTGATCACAACGGTGATCGCGGTGAGACTCGAGGTGATGGCGCTGGCGAAGTACCACCGGAGGATGTCGGTGTCCTCGAGGGTCCTGGTGAACGCGGCAAAGGTCGGGTTGTCGATCAGCCAGGTGCTCTTTGTCGTCTCCTCGTTCGGCTTGAGAGCCGTGTCGAGCGCCCAGGCCAGCGGAACCAGCCACAGGATCGCGAACGCGATCAGCACGCCGAGGCAGATCCGGTTGAACAGCTTGGTGCGGGAGTCGACCTGCCGTCTCGTGACTCCGGAGTTCGACGAGGACTCGAGCGGGGTGAGCGTTGTGGTCGCCATCTTTCACGCCTCCTGTTCCTGGGAACGAACGATCGCGAACCAGATCGCGGAAACCGCCAGAATGATGACGAAGAGCAACATGGACACGGCCGACGCGTAGCCGACGCGGAAGTTCGTGAAGCCCTCGTCGTAGACGTACTGCAGCACCGATCTCGTACTGAAGTTCGGCCCTCCCATGGTCATGAGATACATCTGGTCGAAGACCTTCAGCGAGGCGATCACCTGCAACACCGCGACCAGCGTGGTGGTGCGCGCCAGCAGCGGTATCGTGATGCTCCAGATCTGCTGCCACGGTCCGGCACCATCGATGGCTGATGCCTCGTAGAGCTCGGCGGGGATGTCCTGCAGGCCGGCCAGGTAGAGGATGAAGTTGAAACCAAGCGTCCACCACACGGTGGTGATCGCCAGCGACGGCATCGCCCAGGTGACGTCGCCGAGCCAGTTCGGCGCCGTGATGCCCACCTTGTCGAGTGCCGTCTGCAGGATGCCGAGACCGGGCGTGTAGATCCACAGCCAGATCAGTGCGATCACCGCCGACGGCAGGATGAACGGAGCAAAGAACGCCAGTCGGAAGAACCAGCGGCCACGTGCCACTCTGTCGGCGAGCAGTGCGAGGACGAATCCAAGAACGATCAAGGGCGGCGTGGTGAGAATCGTGAACCAGATCGTGTGCCAGAGCGAGGACCAGAAGTCGTGGCTCTGCAGCGCTTCGGAGTAGTTCCCGAAGCCGGCGAAGCCGGAGAGACCCGGTTTGACGAGGCTGGTGTCGAAGAAGCTCATCACCAGGCCGTAGATGGCGGGCCCGATGATGAAAAGGACATAGAGAACGACGAAAGGCGCGAGGAAGAACATCGCGGAGTGACTGTCGTTGTTGAACTCTTGGCGCCGGTCGCCAGACCTGAGGCTGGCTCGGGATGAATGTGCCGCGGTTCGGGTGGACATCGAGGACCTCCGGGATCGGAGCGGACGGCCAGGATCGGTTCATGTCCGGTCCACATCGTCTGCACCGGACAGCGGTTCGGATGCGCTAGATCGGTGAGGGAGTGCCTGCGAGGGTTTCGAGCTTGCTGTGCATCTGCGCCAGGGCGGCCTCGGGAGTCTGCTGTCCGGACTGCACCGAACCGATGGAGGAGCCCACGACGATCTCGAAGTCGGAGCCCGACCCCGAGTACCAACCTTCCGGGTCGTACACGGCGCCTTCCGCGGCCGCCGCGTAGTTCGTCTGCGGCTTGAGCTTCTTGAATGCGTCGCTGTCCCGATAGGGAAGCCAGGCGGGGATGTGACCTCCCGCCGCCCAGATGTCGCTCTGGTCGAGCATCGAGCGGATGAACCCCAGAGATCGCTCGAAAGCCACCGCGTCGTTGTCCGGTTGCTTCGGGATGACCAGCGTGTGTGAGTCGGCCTGGCAGGCGTAGGTCGCGCCGCCGTAGACGTTCGGGAACAGCGTCATCGAGAACGGCGACTTCGCTGTCTGGAAGGTCGCGATCTCCCACTCGCCTTGGAACAGGAACCCGACCTGCCCTTCGGCGAACATCGCGATCGAGCCCTGGTAGTCGACGCTGCTCGGGAACAGACCCTGCTTGCGCACGTTGTCCATCAGTGTCAGGACCTGCATGGCCTTGTCGTCGTCGATGACGACCTTGGTCCCCTCGTCTGCGAGCATCTCGCCACCGAGCTGGGAGTACCACGACTGGAAGACACGCCACGGGGTGGCGATCTCGTTGTTGATCGGGCTCACACCGCCATAGGCCTTGGTCACCGCCTTCGCCTTCGTCATGGCATCGATGAAGGCCTGCTCACTGGTGAGTGGTGTGAGCTGGCCGTCACTGTCGAGCAGGCCCGCCTTCTCGCAGACATCGGTGTTGTAGAACGTCACGATGGGATGTGTGTCCAAGGGCACCGCATAGGACTTGCCGCCGACGAGCCCCGCTTCCCAAGCGCGCTGGTCCAGCTTGTCGGGAGTGATCCCGACCGAGGCCAGAGCGTCGGGTGTCAGCTCCTCGAGCAGGTCGGCGGCAATCAGCGTTTTCGCCCGGGTCAAGTGGGCGACGGCGACGTTCGGCGGCTTGTCGCCGATCGTGGCCAGCGACAGTTTCGTGTAGTAGGGATTGCCCCAGGCGAGTGTCACGGCACTCAGAGCGATGTCGGGGTTGGCCTTTCGGTAGCCGTCCTCCATCTGGACCATGCGCTCGCCGTCGCCTCCTCCGAAGAGGTTCCAGTAGTCCACTGAGTCGGCGGGTTTGCGGGCGACGGTCAACCCACTGGCGACGTTGTCGGAGGAACAGCCGGCGAGCGCTGCACCTCCGAGCCCGAGCCCGGCCACCGTCAGCCCGCTCTTGAGAAAGCTCCTGCGGCTCAGCCCCGAACCGGCGCCGGGGATGGCGCCGACTGGATGGCGTTTCATGTCTGTCTCCTCACGACGGTGCTGCGGTCTAGACGCGTGCTGGGCTGCTGCTCAAGACGGATCGTCGGCTCCGTGGAGGTGGGCGCGCCGTGCTGGCGCGCTCGATGAAGCGGACAGGGAGCAACTCGCGCGCGGAGATCGTCTCGCCGCGGATGCTGCGCAGCAGCAGGTGCGCTGCCAGCGCCCCGGTCTCCTCGAACGGGACTCTCACGGTCGTCAGAGGCGGAGTCAGGAAGCCGGCGGTGACAAGATCGTCGCACCCGACGACCGAGCAGTCACCTGGCACGCGGATCCCGCGCTCGGCCAGCGCACGCAGCACACCGAGTGCCATCAGGTCGCTCTGGGCGAAGATGGCGGTGATCTCAGCATCGGCATCGAGGAGTCGATGCGCCGCCGCTCGGGCCCCCGCGCTCGTCCAGTCGGCCTCGACCACCACGCCCGGCTCGAGCGCCACGCCGCCCGAGCGCAACCTGTCCCGGAACCCCTTCAGACGGCTGAGCGTCACCCGGCGGTCTCGGCCGCCGGTTATCGTGCCAACGCGCTCGTGACCGAGCGAGAGCAGGTGCTCCGCGACCAGGACCCCGGTCATGCGGTGGTCTGAGCCGACCACTGTCGTGCGGGCGCCGGCGACCTGGGTCAGACTCACCCGTGGCACCGAGTCTCGGAACGCCTTCGCGACGCGGGCGTCGCTTTCCAGACTCGGCGCGATCAGCAGAACCCCCCGTACACGTAGCTCGTGCAGCCAGCGTAGTGAGACCGTGTGGTCGCCGCCGGCAGGAGTGCTGACGACCAGCGCGGCAAAGCCCTCGCCGGCGACCGACCGCTGGGCCCCGATCACGAAACGCGCGATCGCCACGTCGGAGAAGTCATCGGTGAGGATCCCGACGGTCGGAGACGTCTGATGTACCAGGCCTCGCGCCAGCGCGTTGGGCACGTAGCCGAGCTCGCTGGCGGCCCGGAAGATGCGGTCGTTCGTCGGCGCCGACGCGACACCGGTCTGCCCGTTCAGGACCTTGCTGGCGGTCTGGAAGCTGACTCCGGCCCGCGCCGCGACGTCTTTGATCGAGGGGTAGATGATGTCACCCTCCTCGCTACGCGAACGTTCGCTGGCCTGTAACGATCCACGATCATGCGCCCAGGGCAAGGATGCGTCAAGAGGCTGATCCCAACG
>CAVOHB010000010.1:0-497344 GCA_963695705.1 uncultured Actinomycetota bacterium | reverse complement strand
CCGGATGTCGCCGATGTCTTGAGACATCACACTGGTAGCGGGGGCAGGATTTGAACCTGCGACCTCTGGGTTATGAGCCCAGCGAGCTACCGAACTGCTCCACCCCGCGTCGCTGCCAACAGAATACGGGGCCACCGAGGGGCAGGCAAATCGCCGCACCGCCAGCTGCCCACGAGGCCCCTGTAGGTCCGCAAGTCCGTCGATCAGCCCGACGGCGTCGGCGGTGGGGGCGTCGTGGCGGGAGGCGTCGAAGGCGCGGTCGAAGTGGGCGTGGTCGGAGTCGTCGAAGGCGTGGTCGGCGACGACCCGCTTGGTGTGGGGGCCGGTGCGGCTCCGGTGAGATTGAGCGCCCGCTGGAGCAGATCGTGGGACTCGTTGATCGCATTCGCGTAGCCCTGGAGGTCGCCGGCGGCCAGAGCCGTCTGCGCCTCGGTGTACTTGGCATCGGCTTGTTCGAGCAGCGACCTGACGGTGTCCGATGTGCCGTTCCCGTTCCCGTTGTCCGGTGGCGGCGGCGTGATGGTGCCGCCACTACTGGACCCCAGTACGACGCTCAGGGCCTCATCGAGAGTCGATCCCGACCCTACTTTCTCGCCGAACGAGGCGAGGACCAGCTGCAGCACCGGATATGTACCCTCACCGCCGCCGCGCAAGGTGTAGACCGGCTGGACATAGAGCAGCCCGCCTCCGACCGGCAGCGTCAGCAGGTTGCCGAAGATCGCCTGGGCGCCGGCCTGCTTGAACGGCAGCAGCTTGTTCTGGATGGTGGGGTCGGCGTTGAACTGGTTGGCGATCTGACTCGGACCGGAGATCTGCGTCGTCCCCGGCAGACGCAGGATCCTGATCTTGCCGTAGTCGTCACTGGAGGCCTCCGCGTCGACGGCCAGGAACGCCACTAGGTTCTGTCTGTTCTGCGGAACGTACACCGACGTCAACGCGAACGCCGTCTCGTTCTGCTGCGGGGTCTTGACCGACAGGTAATACGGTGGCTGCGCCACGTCACCACTGGTGACGGTCGGGTCCTCAGGAACCCTCCACCGGTCGGTCGCCTGGTAAAACGTGCCGGGATCGGTGACGTGATACTGCGTGAGGATCTCGCGCTGCACCTTGAACAGATCCTCCGGGTAGCGAAGGTGGTCGAGCAGATCGGCGGGGATGTCGGCCTTCGGCTTCACGACGTCGGGGAACGCGCCCATCCACGCCTTGAGAATCGGGTCGTTCTCGTCCCACTGGTACAACGTCACCGACCCGTCGTATGCGTCGACGACGGCCTTGACCGAGTTGCGGACATAGTTGATGTTCTGGCTCGTCTGGGCGGCCAGCGCCTGGGTCTGGGTCAGGCTGTCACTGGTCGCCTGGTCGAGCGACTCCAGCTCAGACCCGGGGTAGTGGCTGAGGTGGTGTAGCCGTCGACGATCCACAGGATGTGCCCGTCGACGATCGCGGGGTACGGGTCCCCGTCTACCGTGAGCCACGGCGCCACCTTCTCAACTCGCTCACGCGGCGAACGGTCGTACAGGATCTGGGAGTCGCTGTTGACCCGCCCCGACAGCACGATGTTGGGCTGCTGGAACTTCAACGCGTACAAGAGCTGGTTGAAGGTGCTGCCGATCGGGACACCGGTGTGCGCGTCGAAGGTGCTGGTCTTGGTCGCGGCGCCCTCACCCGTGGTGTCGGGGATGTCGAGCTCGACCGGCGGCGTGCCGGACGGCGCGCCCACGATCGAGTAGTCGGGGGTGAGCTCGCCGAAGTACACCTGCGGTCGGTACGGGCCGAGCTGGCCGGTCGGCGGCAGATCCTTCTCCGCCCAGACCGGCTCGCCTTCGTCGCTACGCAGGTTTCCGTAGGCGGCAACCATCCCGTAGCCGTGGGTGTAAACGGTGTGATCATTGTTCCAGTTGCGCTGCTCCGCCGGCAGGCCAGCGAGGTCGATCTCCCGGAGCGCGACCACCATGTCCCGCGGCTCGGCCGTCCCGGTGCCGCCGGCGCCGCTGATGTTGTAGCGGTCGACGTCGAGCACGTCGGGCACCGAGTAGAAGCCCCGGACCTGCTGCAGCTGCTCGAAGGCGGGTGCCACCAGCGCCGGGTCCAACAGGCGCGTGCCCGGCAGGTTGTCGGCGTCCTGACGCAGCTGCGCCTTGTCGACCGAGGTCGTCGCGGGGTACTCCGAGACGGAGGCGTCCTCGATGTTGTACCCCTGGCGGGTGGCGGTGATGTTCTTCGCGATGTACGGCGCCTCCTTGTCGGGCTCGGAGGGACGAACCTGGAACTGCTGGACGATCGCCGGGTAGATGCCACCGATCAGGATCGCGGAGAGCACCAGAAGTCCCAGCCCGATCACCGGAAGCATCCAGGTCCGGCGGATCACGTTGGCGAAGAACAAGAGTGCACAGATGATCGCGATGATCGACAGGATGTTCTTGGCCGGCAGGACGGCATGGTCGTCGGTGTAGGAAACTCCCGTGAACAGTCCGCCGTCGGCGATCGTCAGACCGTACCGGTCCAGCCAGTACGCGACGGCCTTGAGCAGCATGAACACACCGAGCAGAGCCGACAGGTGCACTTGGGCGGCATCACTGATCCTGCGCCCGCGCCCCTGCAGCTGGATCCCGCCGTACACGTAGTTCGTGGCCACCACGCCGATGAGGCTCAGGATGACGATCGCGAACAGGTAGCCGATGACCATCCGGTAGAACGGGTAGTCGAACACGAAGAAACCGATGTCCCGATGGAAGATCTGGTCGTCGACGCCGAACGAGGATCCGTGGCGCCAGAGCAGGAAGGTCTTCCAGTCACCGGCGGCGTTGGAGCCGCCGAAGATCGCGAGAATGACACCGATCGCGACGAGGATCCAGCGGCGCAGCGGTTCCACGGCGTCGCGGTACCGGTCCAGGTTCTGCTGCTCGATCGACACACCGTGCGCCCGCGGACGGAACCGATAGGCCAGCCACACGTTCAGCACCACGATGCTGCCCAGTGCCGCTCCGAAGATGATGAACAGCAGCGTTCGGGTGGCGAGGATCTTGTTGAACACCTCGCTGTAGTCGATCGACTTGTACCAAAGCCGCTCGGTCCAGACGTTGGTGAACACCGCCAGCGCGATGAGCAGCGCGATGACGACGGCCAGTGTGGGCAGGAGCGCCCTCGGGCGCCGGCGTGGGGCCCCCGCCGGCCTTCGTGGGAACGGCCGACGTTCGTCGAAGATGCCGCTCACGCTGCTCCTCTCCCCGTCAGGTCGACCTGTGCGACCCCTGCAAGGTTATGTCCTCGCCGATCACGACCCGCCGGAGGTGCGGCATCAATCCTGCATCGTGTGGGCAAGCATGCCTACCAGAGCCGGCACCAGCGTGTCGCCCTCCAGCAACTCATCCTCATGCGCGCGCATCCGCAGGACGCAGTGAGAGCGTCCGTCGCGCAGCACGCCCGCAGCCATACGGACCTCCTGCCGATCGGGGTGCTCTGTGGCGAACAGCTCCGCCCGCTCGGGGTCATCGGGCAGGTGCGCCTCCGCGGCGGCGGGCAGGACGACCCGCTCGAGGACGGCCGCGACACCGACGACCTCGACTGGCCACAGGATGCCGGCCAGTACGTCCTCCAACCGCTGGTCAGGGGGCAGCGGGTCCTGTTCGACCGGGGTCAGCGAACCCGCGACCCCGGCCGGATCGAGACCCAGGGAGGAAGCCAGCCGGGGCTCCCGGGTCAGCAGCTCGTCGGTGGGAACCAGCGCGTACAACCGGGGTGGCCGGTCCCAACCCGACTCCGCCGCGTGGGCCTCGATCTCGCGCACGGCCCGCATCAGCGGCGAAACGGCGCTTGATCCGATCCCGGACTCCGCCTCCTCCGGTCCTAGCATGCGGGCACCGGGGCGCTGGGATCCGCGGCGAGCGACTCCAGCGACGTCACGGCGTCGTGCAACGTCGTGATCTTCACCAGCTGGATGTCATCGGGGCTCACGTCGGCACCGAGCGCCTCGGCGCAGTTGGCGGACGGGACCAGGAAGATCGACGCGCCGCTGGCCTCCGCGCCGGCGATCTTCTGCTGGATCCCGCCGATGCTGCCCACCTCTCCGTCGACGCTGATCTCGCCGGTACCGGCGATCGACGCCCCTCCGGTCAGCGCGCCCGGGGTGAGCTTGTCGTAGATCGCCAGCGCGAACACCGTCCCGGCACTGGGGCCACCGATGCTCTGGCCGACGTCGACGTTGATATTGAACGGCAGGTCGTACCCATTGCCGACGGAGATGCCGACGATGGTGCGCTGCGGATCAGTGCTGTCGGCCTTGGTCGGCGACTTGACAGTCACGGTCTTGCCGGCCCGCTTGACCACGAACGTCGCGGTTCCCCCGGGGGGAGTCTGCTGGAGAGCCTTGCCGACGTCCTCGGGTGTGGTGACATCGGTGCCGTTCACGGTGACGATCTGGTCGCCCGCCTTGAGATGGCCGAGAGCGGGCGCGCCCTGCGTGATGGCCGAGACCACAACGGTGGAAGGCGTCGGGATGCCGAGCTCGTGCAGCGCGGCGACGATTGCGCTCTGCTGGGAGGTCTGCATCTCCTCGGCGTTCAGCGCCTCCGACTGTGCGGCTGACTGGTCGGGTGGGTAGATCACGTCCCGGGGCAGAACCTCCCGGTGTGGGTCGAACCAGGCTGAGATGGCGTCCACGAGACTGACGTTCGCGGTCGGCTTCGTCACACGTACCGTCGTCAGGTCCAGCGCACCTTTGGTCGGGTAGACCTTGTGCCCGGAGATCTGGACGATCTGATGTCCTTCGAAAGAGCCCAGCGTGTTCCGCGTCGGGCCCGGACTGAGGGTGACGAACGGTACCGGCCGCAGCAGCGCCAGTGCGAGGAGCACCACGAGGAGGACGGCGGCCAGGCTCAAGGTGGCCGTGCGACGCGTCATGACATGCAGCGTCTCATCGGTCGCGGCCGAGACCACCCACGGGTGCGCGCGAAGCATTCCCCTGGGCGTCTGCGGCGGGAGCGCGGCGGACCGCAACGCTGGTGACGGGTTCGGGCGCCTGGTGGACGACCGTTCGTGCCCGCGCCGGCCAGGGCCGCCCGAGCGCCCGGGTGAACGACTCGTAGGCGTCTGACGACTCGTCGGCCCGAGCCGGCTGCCGGGGACGGCCCGCCCACAGTGCCCAGACCATGGCCACCACCGTCACCGCCAGCGGCGCCGCCAGCCACCACAGGATCTGCACCGCTCATCCCCGTTCCACGGGAGTCTCGACAGTGCCGAGCCTATGCGCGGGAAGCAGCCGGTGCGGTGACCTGCGCCGCGGCGACGCCCATGTCGTGGCTTCGGCTATGGAGTGCCGACCCATTCGTCGGTGCCGTCCGTGAACTGCTGGTGCTTCCAGATCGGTACGGAGGACTTGAGCTCGTCGATGAGCTCCCGGCAGGCCGACATCGCCGAGCCGCGATGCGCCGCCGCCACGGCCACCACGACGGCGATGTCCCCAACCTCGAGTTCCCCGATCCGGTGGACGGCGGCCAGCGCCTGGATCTCGTTCGCATCGGCCACCGAACCGGCGATCGCGCGCATCCGCTCGACCGCACTCGGGTGCGCGCTGTAGCCGAGCGATTTCACCGGACGCCCGCCGTCTGCCTCCCGGACCGTGCCGATGAACACGCTGACGCCTCCCGCGCGGGCGTCGGTGACCGCGGCGACGACCTCGTTGACGGACAGCGCCTGGTCGCGGATGTCGACCAGGCGGACCAACTCACTCACAGGTCACTCACAAGGCCGAAGCGTAGTCGTGTTGCGCCGACGGCGAACTGTCCGCGCTCGTGGTACCGGCGGATCAACCGCGAAGTACGTTGGAGTCATGCAGCAGCCCAGAACGTCATTTCCTGTCCGCACGAGACCGAGGATGCCGGGCCGGCACCGTGGAGCTCAGCGATGAGTGGAGACGACATCGAACGCCCCGACGCCGGCGACGACGATCCCGACAAGGAGCGCGGACAGAATCCCTTCGCGGGCACGCCGTTCGAGCAGATGATGTCCGCCTTCATGTCCGGTCAGGCCGGCATGCAAGCCGGAGGTTCGGGGCAGGGGATGCCCGACCTCAGCACGCTGTTGTCGCAGGTCCAGCGGATGCTCGCGCCGCATGAGGGGTCGGTCAACTGGGACCTGGCCAAGGAGATCGCCCGCGCCGGCGTGGCTCAGGCGAAGGACCCATCGCCGACCAGTGCCGACCAGACCGCCGTCGCCGACGCCGTACGGCTCGCCGATCTCTGGCTGGACACCGCGACCGAGTTCGGATCGGCGACGACTCACGCCGCGGCGTGGAGCCGCGCCGAATGGGTCGAGGCGACGATGCCGGTATGGCAGCTCCTCGTCGAGCCGGTAGCCGGATCTGTGGTGGAGGCGATGGGCCACTCGATGCCCGCCGAGGCGCAGGCGATGGCCGGCCCGATCCTGGGGATGCTCGGCCAGGCCGGCGGGGCGATGTTCGGTACCCAGGTCGGGCAGGCGATCGGAGGATTGGCCACCGAGGTCGTCAACGCATGCGAGATCGGGTTGCCGCTCGGCCCCGAGGGACATTCGGCGATCCTGCCGGTGAACGTCCGGGAGTTCGGGGCGGGGCTCGGCCTCGAGGCATCCGACGTCCTGCTCTACATCGCATTGCGCGAGTGCGCCGCGCAACGGCTGTTCAAGCACGTCCCCTGGCTGCGGGCGCATCTGTTCGGCGCAGTGGAGGAGTACGGCCGCGGAATCACCATCGACATGGCTGCTATTCAGCAGTCGCTGCAGGGCTTCGACCCCACCAACCCCGAGGCTCTCAACGATGCACTCTCAGGGGGCCTCTTCGAGCCGGAGCAGACACCCGCCCAGGCGGCCACGCTGGTCAGGCTGGAGACCGCACTCGCCCTCGTCGAGGGCTGGGTCGACGAGGTCGTCGGACAGGCCACCAGCGGCCGGATGCCGGCCGCGAACCAGCTGCACGAGGCTGTGCGCCGCCGCAGGGCGTCCGGCGGACCGGCCGAGCAGACGTTCGCGGCGCTCGTCGGGCTGGAGCTTCGACCTCGCCGACTGCGTGACGCCGCGGCGTTGTGGGGGTCGGTCCGGTCGGCCCGCGGACCCGAGGTTCGAGACGCGGTGTGGTCGCACCCCGACCTCCTCCCGACCCCGGAGGACCTGGACGACCCGCTGGGCTTCTCGGAAAAGACCACCGAGACCCGGGTGGTCGACGACGCGCAGTTCGACGCCGCCCTGGCCGACCTGCTCGACCAGGCCGCGCAGGACGAGTCCGGTACGGACATCGACGACCAGGACGTCGACGACCCCGACGAGGACCCCGAGAACCCGACCGGCGAGGCGAGCGAGGGTCGGTGAGCCTGCACGCGGACGCGCGCGCGGTGCTCACGGGCTGGGATCCACCCGACCAGGCGCAGTGCGACCTGCGAGCGTGGTTCCTGCTGCACCTTTCCACTCATCCCGACGGGATGCTCCGCCGGTCGCGCGACCACCTGACCGCGAGCGCGATCGTCCTCGAGCCCGTCACCGCACGGGTACTGCTCACCTTTCACCACAAGGCGAAACGGTGGCTGCAGCTGGGTGGGCACTGTGAGGAGCATGATCCGACGCTCGCGGCGGCTGCCCTTCGAGAGGCGACCGAGGAGTCGGGCATCGAGGATCTCGTCATCGACCCTGCGCCGATCCAGCTCTCGCGTCACGAGGTCCCGTTCTGCGGCCGGGTCCAGCCCGCCTACCACCTCGACGTGCAGTTTCTGGTGACGTGCGGCCCTGACCCCGTCGCGGGACCCGGCGACGGGGCGGACCACGTTGCGTGGTTCGACCCGGGCGCATTACCCGGCGACACCGATGACGCGGTGCGGACGCTGGTCCGGCGGGCGGCGACACGGCTGCACGGCTGAGCGCCTCAGCGCGCAGCGCCCTCGAGCAGCATCCGTGTGCTCTCCCAGCCCTCGAGCCGCACGTCGAGCAGAGCCAGGTCCGCCCGCTCTCGAAGCCGATGCCAGCCGGGCGTCACCGCAACAGCTCGCGGCGACGGCGCGGCGCCGGCCAGCCGGGTCAGCACGTCGGTCTCGTCCAGCGACATCCGGACGTCGCGCAGCCACCGCGGCAGCGGCAGCGAGAAGCCGAGAGCAACCAGACCCCCGTGCTCACATGGCGAAGCGACGATATCTGCCCTGCCGAGCGCTCTGAAGAGCTTCCCGACGAGGAGCGCCGGAAAGTCGGGGGCGTCCGCCGCGACGACGACGACCTGGTCGGCGCCGTGCTCCGCGAGCAGGTCCCCCACAGCCGCCAGGCTGGCGGCCGGTAGGACATCCGTGCCTGGCCAGGTCACCGAGTCCACGTCGTCCTCCATGCCCGGTGGGCAGGCGACCGCCGCCGCGACGAGCTCGAGCCCATGCAGCAGATCGTGGACGTCCTCGAGGTTCGCGACGGCGAAGTCGCGGCCGGACACGCCAGGGGGAGCGGCCGGACCGGTGAGAGCGGTGGCGTACGCGACCACCCACCGACTGGTCATGGGCGCCGGCCCGCTCCGGCGCCGGGCTCAGCGCAGTCGTCGGTGCCATCGGCGGTTTCCACGTCGGCGGCCAGCCCGGCTGCATACCCGACGCCTTCGAGGTAGCCGCGGGCCCGCTCGGTCCGGGGATAGGCCGAGACCATCTCCCAGAAGCGGGGCGTATGGCCCACCTCGAGCAGGTGCGCGAGCTCATGCACGAGCACGTAGTCGATCACCCACGCGGGCATCCCCTGCAGGCGTGTCGACAGACGCACCGCCCCGTCGGCCGGGGTACACGACCCCCAGCGGGTGTTCTGGTTGGTGACCCAGCGAACCGAGCTCGGGGTGGCCCGCCCGCCGAGGAACCGGCGCGACAGCTCGCCCGATCGCTCGAGCAGCGACGCGTCGCTCGGACGGCGCCGATGGTCCTGGTCGCTGAGGCGCTTGACCATCTTCGCCACCCAGCTGCGTTCCTCGGCCTTGGACATTCGAGCCGGAATCAGCACGATCACCTTTCCCGACTCCCGGTAGGCGGCGACGGTACGACGACGGCGCGCGCTGCGGCGGACCTCGACGGAGACGGGTGGCTCAGCCATTCCTGCAACCTACCGGCAAGAAATCTGAATAAATTCTTCATCCACAGGGGTCGAATGGCGAAACCGCTGCTCAGCGCGCATGTCGGCGGCTGGGTCCGGTCCGGACTCACAAAGTTGTGCACCTGAAGAGGCGGCGGCTCCACAGAAGCCCACCTGACGTCCACAATTGATCCCCAGCCTTATCCACAGGGGTGGACAAGACGTCGTTGACGAGCCCCCTGAACCGGCCCTAGCGTCGTCGGCAGATGAGGCCCCTAGAATCCCGGGACACCGTTCGCAAGGGGAAGGCGAGCGATGAACCGGGAACTAGGGGCCTCGTGCATGGCGCGCCGCCGCTGGCCCTCGAAGCTCGGCGTGTGCTCGACACTCGCCACGGTCGGCCGTCCCTGCAGGCCGGCCGTGGCGGTGCTGGCCGCTGCGGGCGCGTCTGCGCCCTGCGCCGCCCGGTAGCCCTCGCGCAGGGTGACCCGCACGGCCGAGGCCAGCGACGCGGGCCGTGCCGGAAGCGGGATTAAAGGGATGAAACAGACAAAAACCCCGAGAATATGCGGCGCCCACGGCATGCTTGCGGGAATCCGCGCCGCGCCTGTCGTAGGGTGGCGGCGGCCACAGCGTTCGGGCTTGGCCCCGGCGGTCTTCCCCAAGGTCCCCGCCGCGACGACCCAGACAAAGCGGGCCGTGCACGTGTTGAGCATCCTGACAGCGTGTGGGCCTGACAGACCAAGAGCAAGGAGGCCGTCATGGCGGAGACCTGGAGCGGCGAGTTCTACTGCGTGAAGTGCAAGGCCAAGCGTGAGGCGTCAGGTGAGGTCCGCGTCAACGACAAGGGCACCCGGATGGCCAAGGGGGTCTGCCCGGTGTGCGGGACGAACCTCAACCGCATTCTCGGCAAGGCCTGAGCGCCCACAGCTCGTCCACGACGAGGGCGGCTCCGATCTCGGTCGGGGCCGCCCTCGCTCACATCCCGACATCTGGCAGAGGTGTCCCGGCTGGCGGATCACCGCCGCCGTCGCTGTGGACGGCGCGCCGCCCCGACGCCGGATTGCTGGCACGCTCAAGAAGCGCGGGGAGCCGGGAGGGAGGTGGTCCGTGCGTCCGATACTGCGACCGGGGCTGCAGCTGCTGCGCCGGGACGACCACGCGGTCCAGATCGGTCATCCGGCCGACAACGCCGCGATCATCGAGGACTGCCCCGAGCTGCGAGCCGTCGTCCGCGCCCTGGACGGCGTGCGGCGGATCCCCGAGGTCATCGAGGCCGCGGCGGCCACTGGCGTCGAGACTGCCACGGCGGAGGCGACTCTGGGTGCGCTCATCGACCTCGGGCTGATCGCCGACGCCGACGAGCTGGTGGCAGCCTCCCGCATGCTCCCGGACAGTCTGCGACCTCATGTCGCCGGTGACGTCTCGTCGATGGCACTGGCGGTGGCCCCCGCGTCCAGCCCGGTGGAGCTGTTGCGGCACCGTCGCCAGGCCACGGTCGAGGTGCGGGGTCTCGGCCCGGTGGGGGCCTGCGTCGCGTGGCAGCTGGCCCTCTCCGGCCTCGGTCACCTGGCGCTGAACGACCCGGCCCGGGTCCCTCCCGTTCCGCTGGTCACCGGCGCCACCGAGTCGCCGGTCGACCGTCGTCGTGATGACTGGCTGCGTACCGAGCTTCGCGTCGTGGCTCCGTGGGCGCGGGTCCGCACGGCGGCCCTGTCCCGCCCGGCCGACCTGGTGGTGCTGTCGGTCGATGCGTACGCCGACCGCACCGAGGTCGACCGAGCCGGCGCCGACGAACTCATGCGGCGCGACATCCCCCACCTGCTGGTGTCCCTGAACGGCTCACGCGCCCAACTCGGCCCGCTCGTGGTGCCCGGACAGACTCCCTGCGTACGGTGCCTGGATCTGCACCGCACCGACCAGGACCCAGCCTGGCCTGCTCTCGTCCAGCAGCTGACGAGCCGGGCCCGGTACGCCGGTCCGTGGCTGGCTGCCTGTGACCGGACGTCGGCAACCCTCATCGGCACCTGGGCGGCACGGGAGGCGCTGACGTTCGTCGAGCACCGGTGGCCGATGACAACTCATGCCGTGCTCGAGATCTGGTCCGATGGCCGGCCGCCATCGACTCACGAGACTCGGTGGCACCCGGCATGCGGGTGCGACTGGCAGACCGCAGCGGGTTGAGCCGGCTCCCGAACCGGGCCCTCGACTCATCGGGTCGGTCCTCGTGCACCGGCGGCCCGCATGCCAGACTCCTCAGCACCGACAGTGTGATCGCCCAGGGTCATCGCCCAGGGTCTCAACGCCTACAGTCTCAACGCCGAGAGCGTCAGCGCCCACCGGGCTAGCCGCCGCACCTGAAGGGGACCGACCTTGCACCCATCCGCATACCAGGCGATGGCGCGCTGCATCGAGAAGTACGTCCCGAAGGACCGGCGGCTCACCGTCGTCGACTTCGGGTCACGCACCGTTCGCGAGCGGCGCAAGCACATGACGCATCGAGCCCTGCTGACACACCACGACTGCGAAGTCATCGGTGTCGACATCATCGACGGCATCAACGTCGACGTCGTGATGAAGAAGCCCTACCGGCTCCCGATGAAGACCAACAGCGCGGACGTCGTCCTCTCCGGCCAGGTGTTCGAGCACATACCGTTCTTCTGGGCGTCGTTGCTCGAGGTCGCCCGGGTTCTCAAGCCCGGCGGGCACTTTCTGATGACCGTCCCCTCACGCGGCCACGTCCACACGATCGTGGACTGCTGGCGCTACTACCCCGACGGTGTGCGGGCGATGGCGGCCTTCGCCGGACTCGAGGTCCGCGAGGTACACACGGACTTCCCGCCGAAGCGGGAGGACGGACATCACCACTACGAGCGGATCGACGAGGTCGACCACTACTGGGGGGACACCGTAGGCGTCCTGCAAAAGACAGAGAAGTATCCCACCAGGCGCATCGCGCTGATCCGTCGTCCGCTCCTGTGGTGGGCGAACAGCGCGTCCAAGTCGTTCGTGAGCACAAGAGATGCCCGCGCCGGGCTTCCGGGCGCCCGGCAACGGCAGAAGGCCGCGGGTTAACGCCTCCGCCGGACGCTTCGAGACACTCTCGCGCCCGGCCTGCGCACGGCACCTGTTCGTTACCGCGACAATAGTGCCATGACCGAGATGCCGCGTAGGGCCGTCGCCCGCACGGCGCGCCTTGCGACGCTGCCGATCGGCTTCGCCGGTCGGGCGACGCTCGGGATCGGCAGACGCCTTGGCGGGGCCCCCGCCGAGGCGGTGATGAACGACCTGCAGCAGCGCACCGCCGAGCAGTTGTTCAAGGTCCTCGGTGAGCTCAAGGGCGGGGCGATGAAGTTCGGCCAGGCCCTGTCGGTGTTCGAGGCGGCCTTGCCCGAGGAGCTGGCCGCGCCCTACCGGGCGACGCTCACCAAGCTCCAGGACGCCGCTCCTCCGATGTCCGCCTCGGTGGTGCACCGCGTGCTGGCCGAGGACTTCGGCCCCCGCTGGCGCACCAGGTTTCGCCGTTTCGACGACGACCCTGCGGCTGCGGCGTCCATCGGGCAGGTGCACCGGGCGGTATGGGCAGACGGCCGTGAGGTCGCCGTCAAGGTGCAGTACCCGGGGGCAGGGGCTGCCCTGACCGCCGACCTGCGTCAGATCGGACGGGCCGCCCGGCTGTTCGCCGGCTGGATCCCGGGCGTCGACATCAAGCCGCTGGTCCAGGAGCTTCAGGAGCGCGTCGCCGAGGAGCTCGACTACCGTCTCGAGGCAGAGGCGCAGCGGGCCTTCGCGGAGGCATTCGCCGACGACCCCGACATCGTCGTACCAGCCGTCGTGGCACAGACCGACAGCGTGCTGGTCACCGAGTGGCTGGAGTCCGCCTCCTCGCTGTCGCGGCTGATCGCGGAGGGGACCAAGGAGCAGCGCGACCACTACGGCAACCTCTACGTGCGCTTCCTCTTCTCCGGCCCGCGGCGCGTCGGCATGCTCCACGCCGACCCCCATCCCGGCAACTACCGGATACTCACCGACGGACGGCTCGGCGTCGTGGACTACGGCGCCGTCGCCCGTCTTCCCGAGGGCGACCTGCCGGCCTCCATCGGCAGGCTGCTCCGGACGGCCATGACCGACGACTACGACCTGGTGGTGCAGGGCCTGCGGGACGAGGGGTTCATCAAGCCGTCGATCAACATCGACCCGGAGGAGCTGCGCGCCTACCTCGCACCGTTCGTCGAACCCGCGATGGTCGAGCGCTTCCAGTTCTCCCGGGAATGGATGCGGGCACAGTTCGCCCGGGTCAACGACCCACGGCAGCCGGGATACACGACGACACTCAAGCTGAACCTGCCTCCGTCGTACCTGCTGATCCACCGGGTCTGGATCGGCGGGATCGGCGTGCTCAGCCAGCTCGGGACCGAGGCCCCGTTCCGCAGCATCCTCGAGGACTCGCTGCCGGGGTTCGCCGCGGGTCAGGTGCCGTGAGCATCCCCCCGGCCGGAACGCGAGAGGTCTATCTGCACATCGGCGCTCCGAAGACCGGCACGACCTACATCCAGCAGATCCTGCACACCAACCGGGAGGCGCTGGCCGAAGACGACGTGCTCTATACCGCCGACAGTCCCGAGGAGCACTTCGAGGCCGCGGTCGACCTGCGCGGGCTGGCGTGGGGCGGACGGGAGCACCCCGAGTGGTCCGGTGCCTGGGACCGGGTGGCGGCCCGGTGCCGCGAATGGCACGGAAGGTCGGTGATCTCCAACGAGCTGCTCGCGGCCGCCAGCATCGACCAGGTACGCCGGGCCGTCGACTCCCTGCAGGACTGCCAGGTGCATGTCATCTACACGCTGCGCGATCTCGCCCGGATGCTGCGGTCGGACTGGCAGGAGCAGGTCAAGCACCGCCACGCCGTCAGCTGGGTCGCCTACCTGCACCAGGTCATCGACCTCGAGGGCTCCAGCTACCTCGGCTCGTGGTTCTGGGGGCTGCACGACGCGCCTGCCGTGCTGAGCCGCTGGTCGGCCGCGGTGCCGGCCGACCGTATCCACGTCATCTGCCTTCCGCAGGCGCCGGCCGCCGACGGCGCGCTGTGGCGCGAGTTCGCCACGGTCATCGGCTTGCGCCGACAGGACTACGACCTCCAGACCGCACCGGCCAACCTGTCCCTGGGCGCATTCGAGACCGAGTTCCTCCAACGGGTCAACCAGCGGACGGTGGCGTTCGTCGATGACCAGTCCTACGCCGGGCTGGTGGGCCACCAGCTGATCCAGGGTGCCCTGGCCGGTCGACCGTCGCCGGCACGGGCCCGGTTCCCGGCGAAGCATCGGGCCTGGGTGGCCGCCAGGTCGAATCAGATGGTTGCCGCGCTCATCGACTCCGGGTATGACATCGTCGGCGAGCCCAAGGACCTCGTGCCGACGCAGCGCCAGTACGACGAGGATACGAAGCTGGCTTCGGCCAGTGCCGTGTACGACCTGGGCGCCGAGGTCGCGGCGCGGCTCTTGCAGCGGATCGACCATCTCGACCGCGAGATTCGCGATCTTCGTGATGCTGCGCAGCAGCCGCCACCGCCGCCGGAGGAGATCGAGCAGCCCCCACCTCCGCCAGCGGAGCTCGAGCCCTCCATCCCGCCTTCCGGTGGCCGGCTCAAGCAATGGGTGCGGGACGCGAGCGAGCAGCACGCGAGTGTGATGGTCGTCCGTCGCCTGTGGTGGCGCGCTGTGGACAGGGTGCGGTGGCTGCGGCGTAGCCTCGGCGGCGCGTAGTCCGCCCGCTGTCCGGTCACCACCAGGCGGAGTCGAGCTTGCCTTCGATGCTGCGCAGGTGCTCGCGGGAGCATCGATCGCAGTAGACGCGTTGACGTCCGTTCTCCGTCGACGTCACCCAGGTGAGCGGCACGTCCGCGCCAGGGGCCGGCTGCCCGCACAAGTCACAGCTAGGTTGCACGGTCTCCTTGGTACACCCAAGTGCGGCGCCGGGCCAGCCCTTGCGCGCTCTGGCGGGCGTCTCCAGCTCGCGCGCCGACCGCGCGGGGCGTAGCAGCACCCGGGGACGCGGCTAGCGGCTGCGGACCTTGTTGTTCAGCCTAAGCGGAGCGTTACCGAAGTAGGAGGTGAAGGAGATCAGCACCGCGTGACGTCGATGGCAGGCGACATACCTGCGGATCTCCGAGGTGCCTGCCCCGGAGTGCGAGATCGCCTTGCGTTTGCCCGCCGTGTCGAAGATGTGGCGCACATGGTGCCTGGTCATGCCCTTGTGGACGTGCCGGTACTCCGAGCGCGAGACACAGCCGTGGTGGTGGCCGTGTGCGGACGCCGGCACGACGGCCGCACCGGAGCCCAGCAGCACGGCGCAGGCGAACATGGCGGCGAGCGACTTCTTCATGGTTTCCCTGGTTCCCGATGTCTAGGCAGAGATACCCACGGTAGTTACCTGAATGCTTTATGTATGCGATTCGGCCAGAATGGCTCCCCGACCGCGTGGTCACGGCGGGAGCGAGCAGCGCCCCCGGGATCCCTTTGTGGGACCCGGGGGCGCTGCGTGTCTCGATCGGCCCTCTGGATTGGGCCGTCTCGGTCGCTTGTCTTGTGTTGTCTCGGTTGCCGCTACAGAGCGCGGGCAAGGGCGAGGCGTGCCTTCAGAGCGGTGCGGTCCGCGCGCCGAGCGAAACGCTGTGCCCGGGCGAGCTGGTTGCCACGACGGATCAGGCGCGCCTCGGCGAGACGCGCCTGTATATGCGCTCGCGCGAGTTCTTCTTGCATGAGATTCATTTCGGTGCTCCTGTTCGGGATGGGTCTCGTGGTCATCGATTCCAGTGCTTTCCTCAGTGGCCTGCGGAGCAGGACCATGCGAACAATGCAGGTCGGTTGCTGCGTCACGCCGCAGCCTCGTTCTTGCGAGGACGCCCGCGCGGCCGCTTGCGGGCCACGACGACGCCTGAGATGAAGAGCTCTCCGCCCCAGACACCCCAGGGCTCGCCCCGGTCGAGTGCCCCGGCCAGGCAGGCGGCCCTCACCGGGCAGTCCCGGCACAGAGCCTTGGCTGTCTCGATGTCCGCAGGTGATTCGGCGAAGAACAGCTCCGGGTCGTTGAGCCGGCACGGGAGCTGCGAGTCGTCGATCCTGCCGCCGCTGACGGCGTACGAATCGAGAACGCTGATGCTCATGTCTGTCACCTCCTTGTGACCTGATCAGTGGCCTTGTGGGCCGGTCGAACAGTCTGGGGAAACAAAATGACCGCGGATCCCGGGTTTCGGGTTCCGCGGCCTGGAGGTGCCGGTCTGTCATGGTGCTAGACCGGTGGACTCCAAGCCCGAACGCCCGGGAAGGCGCTCTTGTACACGGTGGACACGGCGATGCCCTGGGTATCGCGGGCGACACGGGTGTCCTGCATGCCGCAGGCGACACTGGTGCCCGGGAGAAGCCGGCCGACGGGTCCGAAGGTGTGTGCAGAGTTGCTACCTGCGAACGTGCGAGGACGCGGCGCCGCCTCGGGCTCCGTGTACATCAGGTTGGTTGACATCGAGTGGCACCTCCTTCGCTTCCTCGTCGGTTGACCGTCTCGCGGTCAGGGTCCCCTGATCGACAGGCAATCGGATGGGGTTTGAAGACTACGCTTCGCCCGTCCAGCCCGGCAAACGAATTACCGGGAAATCTCGGAGATTCTCGGAATTCCTGCGGTGGTGGCTCCCGACACCGGCTCGGCGCACAGCGCCAGCACAGCGTCGCCGTACTTGTCCAGCTTCACCTTCCCGATCCCCGGAACCTTCACCAGCGAGCCCGGGTCGCGTGGCCGCGTCTCCGCGATCACCGTCAGGGTTGCGTCGGTGAAGATGCAGAACGCCGGCAGGCTCTCGCTGGCGGCCTGGTGCGTTCGCCAGGTGCGCAGTCGCTCGAACAGGGCCTCGTCGTAGGTCGCGGGGCAGTCACGGCAACGGCCGAGCTTGCGTTCGATGGCGTCGGTGAGGGGGCGCTGGCAGGCACGGCACCGGGGCGTCCCGCCCCTGCGCCGACGCTGCGGGGGCCGTGCCGTCCCGGTGGCGGCTGCCCCGGTCTGCGGGCGGATGCCGTCGAGGAAGCGGGAGGCGCCCCGCGTCGCGCGGGCCCCCGGCGACCGCGCGACCGACCAGGACACCGACAGCCCGCGACGGGCACGGGTGACGCCGACATAGAGCAGCCGCCGCTCCTCCTCTACCGCCGCGGCCGTGTCGGCATAGACGATGGGCACCGTCCCCTCGTGGATGCCGGCGAGAAAGACCGCCTCCCACTCCAACCCCTTGGCGGCGTGCAGGGTGGCCAGCGTGACGCCCTCGGCGACGGGAGCGTGCTGGCCCGCGGCTCTGCGCTCGATCTCGGCGACGAACGACCCCAGCGTTGCCGTCGGGTCCACGGCGGCGAGCTCCTGCGCCAGTCCGAGCAGGGCCTGCAGGGACTCCCACCGGTTCCGTGCGCTCCGACCGCCCGCCGGAGGCACTGCTCTCCACCCGATCCCGCCCAGCAGACTGGAAACCGAGTCGACGAGCCCGTTCACCGCCACCTCACCGGCGCGCAGCGACCCGCGCATCAGCGTCACGGCCTGCCGGACCTCCGGCCGGTCGAAGAACCGCTCGACTCCACGCACGACGTAGGGGACGCCTCGAGCGCTCAGCGCCTCCTCGAACGGCTCCGACTGGGCGTTGATCCGGAACAGCACGGCGATCTCACGCCACGGCGTGCCGGCCGCCGCGATGGCTGTGACCGCGTCGGCCACCCACTCGGCCTCGCCCACCTCGTCGTGCAGTTCGGTGAACGTCGCCGCTGGCCCGCTCGCCCGCTGGGCGCGCAGCAGCAGTGCCGTCTCCGGCCGACGCCGCCGGTCGTGTCCCGCGGCCGGCAGCCCGGTCGTCGCGCTGCCGTGCAGCAGCCGGTTGGCCACCTCGAGCACCTCCGGTGTCGACCGGTAGTTGCGTTCGAGCCGGATCACGGTGGTGTCCGGGTGCCGGGCGGCGAACCCGAGCAGGTGGTCGCTTGATGCGCCCGTGAACGAGTAGATCGTCTGCGCCGCATCGCCCACGACGCAAACGTCGTCGCGGCCACCGAGCCACAGGTCCAGCAGGCGCTGCTGGATCGGGCTGACATCCTGGAACTCGTCGACGACGAACCAGCGGTACTGGCGCCTGACCTGGGCGGCGGCATGCTCGTCCTCGGAGAGCAGCGCGGCCGCGCAGAGCAGGACATCCTCCATGTCGATGCGGCCCCGGTCGCGTTTGGTCTCCTCGTAGGCGGCGAAGATCCGGGCGGTCGTCGCCAGGTCGTGTGCCGCCAGGCTGCGACCGGCGCGGGCGGCGACGTCGGCGAAGGTGTCCGGTCGAACGTTGCTGACCTTCGCCCACTCGACCTCCCCGGCGATGTCACGCAGTGCGGCGGCGTCCGCCGGGACCCGGCAGCGCTTCATCGCCTCCGTGAGCAACGGCAGCTTGGACTCGACCAGCTGCGGGAGGTCGCGGCCGTAGACGGTCGGCCAGAAGTACCGCGCCTGGCGCAACGCCGCGGAGTGGAACGTGCGGGCCTGGACACCCGCCGTGCCCAGCTGGCGGAGCCGGGCGCGCATCTCCCCGGCCGCCCGAGTGGTGAACGTCACAGCCAGCACCTCGGTCGGCTGGTAGAGCCCGCGGTGAACGCCGTTGGCGATGCGGTGGGTGATCGCCCGTGTCTTGCCGGTCCCCGCGCCCGCGAGCACGCACACCGGCCCTTCCAGCGCCTCGGCGACCTCCCGCTGCTCGGGGTCGAGGTCCGTCAGGATCGCGTCCGCGGCTGGGTGGGACTCGTTCAACGACAGGCGCTCCTTCCGCCGCGCGGGGAAGAATGGGGAGAGTTTCGGCGTTCTACCAGGGACACCCTAGACGCGGACAAGGACACTTTTTATGCCGGCACCGATCACCCTGTACTCGACTCCCTGGTGCGGATACTGCCACCGGCTGAAGGGTCAGCTCGCGAGGGCGGGGATCGCGTTCGTGGAGGTGGACATCGAGCAGCAGCCCGACGGGGCAGAGATCGTCGAGAAGGCCAACCACGGCAACCAGACGGTCCCCACGCTGGTGTTCCCCGACGGCTCGGCGCTGACGAACCCGTCCGTGGCGCAGGTCATGACACACCTGGGCTGACGACGGTCACCAACTGACGACGGTCACCAACTGACGACGGTCACCAGCTGCCGGGAAGCTCAGCGCCGTACCAATGCTCGATCAGCGCCCGAGAGATCGAGATCTGGCCGGGCAGGAAGATAAGCTCATCGTCGGCCACCGCCCGGCGCAGCTCGTCACGGCTGAACCAGCGGGCGTCGGCGATCTCGGTGCCGTCGACGGTGATGTCCGTCGTGGTCGCGTGAGCGAAGAAGCCGATCATCAGGCTGGCCGGGAACGGCCACGGCTGGCTGCCGGCGTACGTGACGTCGTCGATCGCGATCCCAACCTCCTCGCCCACCTCGCGGACCACCGCCTGCTCCGGTGACTCGCCCGGCTCCACGAAGCCGGCCAGCGTCGAGAAGCGTCCCCGGGGCCAGCTGGCCTGGTGGCCGAGCAGGCACCGGTCGTCGTCATCGATCACCAGCATGATCACCGCCGGGATCGGTCCGGGGGAAGTGCAGCGTGTCGTCCACCGTGCACCTGCGTGACTCGCCCGAGCACACCGGCTCCGTGGGCGCGCCACACTGCGGACAGCGCGGATGGGTGTGATGCCAGTTCGCCAGCGCTGCCGCGTGGACCATCAACCCCGCGTCACGTCGGCCGAGGCTGGCCCCGATCTCGCGCAGCCCGGCCGAGGTCATCTCTTCCGGCAGCTCGTCGACCATCTTGGTGAAGAAGATCTGACCGTCGGCTACGCCGAGCAGGAACGGCTCCCCCGGCCCGGCACAGTCCGGAGCCACGAAGCGGAGCCCGGAACGGTCGTCGTTGACGGGGACGCGACCTTTGCTGATCAGTAGCACCCGGGTGGCGGGGTTGGCCAGCTGTTCGCCCAGCCAGGCGTTGTCCCGGCGGTTGGCGGTGACCCGGTCGTGCTCGGCGCGCGCCAGCGTCAGGTTCTGCAGTCTCGCATCGATCACGCCGCGAGCCTACGGTCATCGGGTCTGGCAGGATCACGCCGCATGAACGAGCCGCAGCCGGAACGAGTTGAGCGGTGAGTACGCACATCGGCGCCGCCCCCGGCGACGTCGCGCCACGTGTCCTGCTCCCGGGCGACCCGTTGCGGGCGAAGTGGATCGCCGAGACGTTCCTCGACGATGCCGAGTGCTACTCCACGGTGCGCAACATGCTCGGCTTCACCGGCAGATACCGTGGCGAAGGCGTCTCGGTTCAGGGAACCGGAATAGGTCTGCCGTCCCTGTCGATCTACGTCAACGAGCTGATCCGCGACTATGACGCTCGGCAGCTGGTCCGCGTCGGCACGTGTGGCGCGCTCACCGGGGATCTGGCGCTGCGCGATGTCGTGCTGGCGATCAGTGCCTCGACGGACTCGTCGATGAACCGGGTCAGGTTCGAGGGACTCGACTTTGCGCCGTCGGCCGACTTCGCGCTGCTGCGGACGGCGTACGACGTGTCGCTCACCCGCGGCGTCGACATCAAGGTGGTGCCGGTGTTCTCCGCGGACTCGTTCTACTCCGACCGGCCCGAGCTGCTCGTCCGGATGGCGGGGTTCGGTGTGCGGGCGGTCGAGATGGAGGCGAGCGCGCTGTACACGCTGGCGGCACAGCACCGCAGACGCGCCCTGGCGATCTGCACCGTCTCCGACCACCTCGAGACCGGTGAGCACACAACGGCCGCCGAGCGCGAGACGACGTTCGGGCAGATGGTCGAGATCGCGCTCGAGACGATGATCGCCGTGCCGGAACGGCCGGGCGGCTAGGGCTCCCGCGTGGCCGCGAGCAGCCGTTCGAGCTCGGCCCGCCCCGGCAGGTGCGCGGGGCGTACGACATCACCGCTGCGCACGTAGTAGAACGCCGCGCGCACCCGCTCCAGCGGCACGGCGGTGAGCTCCGCCACCGCCAGCCGGTAGATCGCCAGCTGCAGGGGAACGGCAGCCTGGCTCCTGCTCGTCTTCCAGTCGACCACCTCGTACCCGTCGGGGGTGGCGTAGGCCGCGTCGATCCGGCCGCGCACCACCTGCCGGCCGAGCACGAGCGTGAACGGTGCCTCGATCAGGAACGGCGACCTTTCGCCGTACGGCCCCGCCTGGAATGCCTGGCACAGCTCCTTCAGGTCGGCGTCGTCGCTGATGCCCTGATCCGCGGCACCGGGCAGGTCGGTCGGGTCCAGCAGCTGCTGTTGCCCGACATAGGACTCCACCCAGGCGTGGAAGCGCGTGCCGAACCGCGACGCCTGGCTGGGGATGCGCGGCATCGGGCGCGCCAGCTCACGGGCCAGCCCACCCGGATCCTGGTGCAGCCGCAGGACCTGCGTGGTCGAGAGGGAGCCGGGCAGCGGGACGGTGACCTGGTCGCGCCCGTCGGCGCGAATCTCGTCGACCAGCCGGTCGAGCTCCAGGTCCCACTGCTCCAGCCGAGCCAGCTCATCGAGACCGAGCGCGAGACGGTCCTCCTCCGAGTCGTAGCTCCCGCGCTCCAGCTCCCGCCGACGCGCGTCGTGCACGAGCGCGGCGACCCGCTCGCGCTTCCTCATCGCCGCATGGTCCGCGGGTTCGGGCCAGACAGAGTCCCCACGTCCTCTCACCGCGGGGTTGCCGGCACCGGCTTCGGGAGGCGCAGCCCAGACGTGCGGTTGCAGCCCACGCGCTCGTACGCCGTCGGCGAGCTCCTCGAGGTAGGCCGACGGCCCGCGCGGCCGGACCTGGGTCGGCCCCCACCAGTGGCCGCTCGCGACGAGGCGGCGCCGGGGTCGGGTCAGCCCGACGTAGCCGAGCCGCCGTTCCTCCAGCAGGTCGTGCTCGCGTGCCGCCGAGGTGAACTGGGCCACTCCCCTCTTGGACCATTCGCCGATGTGCGGCAGGCTGTCCTGGTCCCCACGCAGCGGCCACGGCAGCTCCTGGGGCGCACTGATCCAGCGGGAGCGCCCGCGCGATGACGGGAACACAGAGCTCACGAGCACCGGGAGGAACACCACCTCCCACTCCATGCCCTTGGCCTTGTGCACGGTGAGGAGCTTGACCGAGTCCGCCGTGGTGGGCGCGCACACCGCCAGACCGCGGCCGTACTCCTCCTCCGCCCGCAGGTAGGCGAGCAGTCCCGACAGCGACCCGGAGAGCGTCGCTCCGCTGTCGGCGCCGGCGAACGTGGCCACGGCCTCCACGAAGGACGCGATGTTGTCGCGCCGAATCGCGGCGAGTCGGTCTGTGCATGCGGCCAGCTCCAGGTCCAGGCCTATCGTGTCGATCACCCGGCGAACCAGGTCGACCAACGGCTCGCCGGCATACCGACGCAGCTCGCGTAGCTCGCTGCTCAGCACCGAGAACCGGTCGCGGGCAGGCTCGGAGTAGGCAAGTCCCCCGGGGTTGTCCAGCGCGTCGGCCAGGGAGACCACCTCGGTGGGGTCCACGCCCGACACGGCGTGCTCCAGTGCGTCCAAGGGATCGGCGGAGTGGGCGTCGGCTGGGTCCCGGCCGTCCTGCCGGCCGACACTGCCGCGGTGATCGTCGGCGCCGGCTAGTCCCCGGGCTCTGCGTCCGAGCAGGGCCAGGTCACGCGGGCCGATCCTCCACCGTGGACCGGTCAGCAGCCGCAGCAGCGCCGCGTTGGCGTTGAGATCCTGCACGACCTCCAGGGTCGCGACCACGTCGGAGACCTCGGGGATGGCGAGCAGCCCGCCCAGGCCAACCACCTCGACCGGGATGTCACGCGTGACCAGCGCCTCATGCAGGGCACGGACGTCGGCGTTGTCGTGGACGAGGATGCCGACGTCGGACCATGAGAGCGCCGGCTCTCCCTCGTGCACCCGTGCGACCTCGTCGGCGACCCAGGCGATCTCCTCGTCGTAGGTCGCGTGCAGGGCGACGGAGATCTCGCCGTCACCGGCTTCCTCGGGCGCAGCCAACGGCTCGACGCCGCGGTGCATGTCGTGCAGCGGTCGGGCATGGCGGTTGGCGGCCTCGAGGATGGTCCGCCCGGATCGCCGGTTCACGTTCAACGGAAAAGTGGAGGCAGGGGCGCCCTGAGCGGTGGGGAAATGCGTCGGGAACTCGTCGAGGTTGGCCACGGACGCGCCGCGCCACCCGTAGATGCACTGGCACGGGTCACCGACCGCGGTGACCGGATGTCCGCGGCCCTGCTCACCGGCGAACAGACCGACGAGCATCCGCCGCTGGGCGACCGAGGTGTCTTGGTACTCGTCGAGCAGCACGATCCGGTAGCGCGCCCGTTCGATCCCGCCGACCTCGGGGCACTGTTCGGCGATCGTGGCGCCCAGCGCCATCTGGTCGGCGAAGTCCATCACCCCACGCCGGCGCTTGGCCTGGCGGTATTGAGCGACGAGCGTGAGCAGCTCATCGCGGCGGGCGATGGCCAGCTGGGCCTGCCGGATCGGCGCACTCGAGGCGACGCCGGCCAGCTGCTCGGCGAGCGCACGGTCGAACCGGTGCACCTCATCGATGGCCACGAGATGCTCACGGAGCTGGTCGTCGAGCGCCAGCAGGTTGGTCACCAGAGTCGGCCGGTGCGTCCACAGCTGGTGGAACGGCCCCGGGCTGCTCCGGATGGTGAGGTCGGCCAGCTGGAAGCGGGAGGCGTCGGCCAGCAGGCGGGTGTCGGGTTCGACGCCCAGCCGCAGCCCGTGCTCCACGATCAGGCTCGACGCGAATGCGTGGTAGGTCGCCACCGTCGGCTCGGCGTCGTCGAGCTGAGCGTCACGCTCCCGGCCGGGGCGACCACCGGATGCGGCCGCGGCGGCCAGGGCCTCGCGGATGCGCGCGCGCAGGACCGTCGCCGCCTTGTTGGTGAAGGTCAGCCCGAGCACCTCCTCACGCCGGACCTGACCCGTCGCGATCAGCCACACCACTCGGGCGGCCATCACGGTCGTCTTGCCCGATCCGGCGCCGGCGATGATCACACCGGGTTCGAGCGGGGCGGTGATCGCGTCGAGCTGCTGTCGGCTGAACGCCACGCCCATCAGCCGGCCCAGCACGGTGCCATCCCACAGCGGGGCACGCCGCGTCGGCGTATCGCTCAGCGGAGCGGTCATCAGCGAACCCCCCGAATCGGCTGAGACTGGGCCGGACACAACGGCTTGAACTCGCAGTAGGCGCAGGCGGTGCCCGGCCGTGCCGGGAACGCCTCGGCACGAACGGCGTCGGCCGCTGACTGGAGCTGGAGCTCGGCCACGGTGCGACCGGACTCGTGGACCGGCAACGGGCCCTGGCGCTGCACCCGGGGACGTCCGGAGTCGTCGACTCGCAGCTGAACGAGCTCCGCGCCACCGGGCGGCGCCTGCGGGCCGGCAAGGTCGGCGACGGCGCCGTTGCGGACCGCGAGCTGATAGAGGCCCAGCTGTGGATGCTCGGCCAGCCGGTTGGCCGGTAACGCCTTCTTCCCCGTCTTGAGGTCGACGACGACCACCCGCCCCCCGGCGTCGCGTTCGACCCGGTCGATGGCGCCCTTGAGGATGGCACGGTCGTGCCCCAGATCGACCTCGACCGTGAACTCGATCTCGCACCCGAGCAGTTCTCGCTCGCGCGGAGCGGTATGCCAGGCCAGGAACCTGGTGACGACCGCCTCGGCGTCCAGGCCCTCCCGGGCGGACACCCAGGGCGCGTCGAACTGCAGCCGGCCCCAGACGGCCTCGAGGCAGTGCACCAGCTCCTCGGCGTCGGCGGGCAACGCACCCGTTCCGACCTGTTCGGCGATGGCGTGGATCACGTTGCCGAACCCCAGGGACGTCGAGCGGGCGGACTCCCCGGACGCCTCGCGCGAGAGGAACCAGGACAACGGGCACTCGACCAACGCCGAGACCGCGCTGCCGCTCAGCACAAGGGGCTCGCCCGGTGGTCGCACCGGAACCGCAGCCACCGTCTCCGGCCTGCCGCCCCACCAGGTCTCAGGATCGGCCTGCGAGATCAGCGGTCGCCCCTCGTGGTCGGTCTGGTCGGCCAGCCTGGCCAGTCGTGCGGCCGCCAGCCGCCGAAGCTGTGGGGACTCGCCGTCGTCGGAGCACACCCGGCGGAGCTCGCCGATCAGACCCGCCAAGGTCAACGGCCGGGAGGGCCGGCCGGCGATCGCTCGGACTCTCACGCCGAGGGCATCGAGGAAGCGCGACGGCTGGTCACCGTCGGGTTCGGAGGACGCGACGGCCGTGACCACCAGCCGCTGCCGCGCTCGGGTGACCGCGACGTAGAACAGCCGCCGCTCCTCAGCCAGCAGTGCCGAGGCCGGCAGCGGCGGGACCAGACCCGTGCCGCCCAGACGGTCGGGCTGCAGAAGCGATCCCCGATGCCGCAGATCGGGCCAGACCCCCTCCTGCACCCCGGCCACGACGACCAGCTGCCACTCCAGCCCCTTCGCGCGGTGGGCGGTGAGCAGTCGCACCGCGCCGCCGCGTACGCCCTGCTCGGCCAGGCTGCCTGCCGGGATCTGCTGGGCGTCGATCTGTTCGAGGAAGTTGAGCACTCCGGCATGGCCGCTGCGCTGCTCCGCCCGGGCGGCCTGGTCGAACAGGGCGCACACCGCATCGAGGTCGCGGTGCGCGAACCTCGCCGCCGGTCCCCCACCCTCGACGGCGGCCCGCAACCGCAGCGGCCATGGTGTGCCGGACCAGAGTGCCCACAAGACGTCCTGGGCCGCAGCCGCGCCTGCGACCAGCTCACGGCCGTGGGCGAGCAACGAGGCGAGATCGTGGGCCCGACGGGCACAGCTCGAGGACCGTCCCGGTGTTCCCGGGAGGACTTCCAGGACGGACGGGTCCGCGAGCGCATCGCGCACCAGCTCCGCCGACGGACGTGGGAGCCCCTGCCCCGCCGCTGAAGCCCGCTCCTGGTCGCGCAGCTGACGACCCAGCCGGCGCAGCTCGGCGGCGTCGAGCCCACCCAGCGGAGACACGAGCAGGGCCGCCGCCCCGTCCGCGGTCAACGACGACGGATCCGCACATGCCCGCAGGGCGGCGAGCAGTGGCCCGACCGCGGGCTCCTGCTTGAGGGGAAGATCGTCCCCAGCGACCTCGACCGGCACTCCGGCGGCGACCAGGGCCCGCCGCAGCCCGGGGATCGACCGCAGGCCCGACCGGACCAGCACCGCCATCTGGGACCACGCCACGCCGTCCTCGAGGTGCGCCCGCCGCAGGATGTCGCCGATGTGATCGAGCTCGGCACCGGTGGACGAGAACGTGAGAGCGTCGACCCGACCCGGTCCGTGCGGGTTTGCCCCGGCGGTCGGCCCGCGGAACACGGCGAAGGCGGAGTGGTCGATCGTGCCGGGGATCGCCAGGCCGGCGGCAATCCGCCGGGACGCGGTGAGGAGCCGCTCACCGAACCGGCGCGTGACTCCGAGCGCGATGACGTCCGCGCAGGCATCCGACCGCGACCGGAACTCCTGCGGGAACCGCATGATGCCGCGGACGTCCGCCCCACGGAATGCATAGATCGACTGATCGGGGTCGCCCGTCACCACCAGGTCGCGGCCGTCGCCGGCGATCGCCTGGAGCAGACGCACCTGAGCGGGGTCGCTGTCCTGGTACTCGTCGACGAACACCGCGGCGAACATCCGCCGAAGGTCGCGGCGCACGTCGTCCCGCTCGGCCAGCAGCACCGCGCGGTGTATGAGCTCGGCATAGTCGATGACGCCCTCCGCGTCGAGCACGTCGAGGTATTCGTCGAAGAACGAGCCGACCGCCGTCCACTCGGCCCGGCCGGCCGCCCGGCCGACCGCCTTGAGGTCGGCAGACTCCAACCCCAGCTCGCGGGTTCGCGACAGCACCGCGCGTACCTCAGCGGCGAATCCCCTGGTCCGGAGCGCGGCATCCAGGCCGGGCGGCCACCGGACCAGACCGGACCGTCGACTGCCCGCGAGCAGCTCACGCAGCCGGACGTCCTGCTCGGCCGCGCTCAGCACGCGCAGCGGCGCCTCGAAGGCCTGCTCCGGCTGGTACCTGCGCACCAGCGAGTAACAGAACGCGTGGAACGTCGAGCTCGGCGGTGTCGTCGTCGTGCGACCGAGACGGAGGGTGATGCGGTCGCGGAGCTCTTCGGCGGCCTTGCGGCTGAACGTCAGGACCAGCACCTGGTCGGGGCGCAGGCCACGACGGTCGACCCGCTCCACGACCGCCTCGACGAGAGTCGTCGTCTTGCCGGTGCCCGGGCCGGCCAGGACCAGCAGCGGGCCGCCGGGGTGATCGACCACAGCCTGCTGGCTCTGATCGAGGAGAGGCGCGTCGACGGCCGGTGGCCTCCCCGCTACCACGCTGTACGACGGCATGCGGCGATCCGATCAGACGCCACCGACATCCTCGGTACGCCCAGCGGCTGGTGTCCACAGGGCCGTCGCCAGGTCGACCCGGAGTACGGCTCGCACGCCGCCGCGCAGCGGCGTCCCCTCGTCCAGGTAGTGGTGCCGGGCGGACCGCTGGTGATTCTCCGGAAGGGATCCGTCGGACCGGACCACTCGCCACCAGGGCACCGGGCCACCATAGTTCGCCATCACCTGCCCGACCTGGCGAGGACCGCCGACACCGACGCTGTCGGCGATCACGCCGTACGTCGTGACCCGTCCCGGCGGGACGGCCTCCACGATCCGGAGCACCGCCTCGACATAGGCCTCGCGATCCACGCGCTCAGCGTACGAAGTCCGCGGAACCTGATGCCGGCCCGCGCCTCTCCGAGCCCCTACGTCATGCATCTCGAGGATCGGGGCCCTCGAATGGCATGACGCAAGCCAGGTGAGTGGCTGGTGTCAGTAGGCCGGCTGGGAGGGGTCGATCTGGTTGACCCAGGCCGCGACTCCGCCGCCCACGTGGACGGCGTCGGTGAAACCCGCGCCCTTGAGCACCGCGAGCACCTCTGCCGAGCGCTGCCCCGTCTTGCAGTGCAGTACGACCTGCTCGTGCTGCGGCAGCTGGGACAGCCCGTCGCCGGCGAGGAAGTCGCCCTTGGGGATCAGCACCGCACCGGGGATCCGGTTGATGTCGTACTCGTTCGGCTCCCGCACATCGACCAGGACGAACTCCCGGTCGCCGGAGTCGCGTTCGTCCAGCCAATCGGCGAGCATCTTCACCGAGATCGTCGAACCTGCGGCGGCGTCGGCCGCCTCGTCGCTGATCGCGCCGCAGAACGTCTCGTAGTCGATGAGCTCGGTCACCGTGGGGTTCTTCCCGCAGATCGCGCACTCGGGATCCTTGCGGATCTTGAGCTGACGCCAGGACATCTCCAGAGCGTCGTAGATCTCCAGCCGTCCCAGCAGCGGCTCACCGATGCCGGTGAGGAGCTTGAGCGCCTCCGTGACCTGGATGGAGCCGATCGACGCGCACAGCACGCCGAGTACGCCGCCCTCGGCGCACGACGGGACCATTCCGGGCGGCGGGGGCTCGGGGTAGAGGCACCGGTAGCACGGTCCGTGCTCTGCCCAGAAAACGCTGGCCTGTCCGTCGAACCGGTAGATCGAACCCCAGATGTACGGCTTCTTCATCAGGACGCAGGCGTCGTTGACCAGATACCGGGTGGCGAAGTTGTCAGTCCCGTCGACGATGAGGTCGTAGGACTCGAAGATGCCCATCACGTTGCTGTTGTCGAGCCGCTCGTTGTGCACGATGACCTGGACCAGCGGGTTGACCTCGTTGATCGACTCGCGCGCCGACTCGGCCTTCGGCCGACCGATGTCGGACTGCCCGTGGATGACCTGGCGCTGCAGGTTGGACTCGTCCACCTCGTCGAACTCGACGATGCCGATCGTCCCGACGCCCGCCGCGGCGAGGTAGAGCAGTGCCGGGCTGCCCAGGCCACCGGCACCGATCACCAGGACCCTGGCGTTCTTGAGCCGCTTCTGCCCGACCATCCCGACCTCGGGAATGATCAGGTGGCGGCTGTAACGACGGACCTCCTCGATCGTCAGCCGTTCGGCCGGTTCGACCAGCGGTGGCAGGGACACGTTTCCTCCAGGACAGGGGTCAACTCATGTCAACCGCCGACGGGCGCTCCATGTTCCCGCAGCCACGGGTCCCCAGTCCCCGCGATCCATTGTCCGGACGGGCGAAGGGCCGTTTCTCGGGCGATGCCCCACGGTTCTGTCTAGTCTGACGAGCGTGGCCGCATCCAAGGTTCGGGTCGAGGTGGCCGGCCAGACGCTCACGCTGACCAATCTCGACAAGGTGCTGTACCCGTCCACCGGCTTCACCAAGGGCGAAGTCATCGACTACTACGTCAGCGCCGCCGAGCCGCTGCTCGTCCATCTGGCCGACCGTCCCCTGACCCGCAAGCGCTGGCCGGACGGGGTGGAATCGATGCCGTTCTTCGAGAAGAACGCGCCGCGCGGCACGCCCGACTGGGCCCGTACCGTCCACATCGCCGGTCACGGCGACGACGGCGTCACCTACGTCGTCGCCGAAGATCTCAGCACCCTGGTCTGGCTGGCGAACCTGGCAGCGCTCGAGTTGCATGTCCCGCAGTGGAAGGTCGGCCCGCGCGGGGGCATCCGCGATCCGGACCTGGTCGTGTTCGACCTCGACCCCGGGGCCCCGGCGACCGTCGTCGAGTGCGCCACGGTGGCGATCGAGCTGCGGGACGCGCTGGCCGAGGACGGCCTGGAGTCGTGGCCGAAGACATCCGGCTCCAAGGGCGCGCAGCTGTACGTCCCGATCGAGCCGGCGCCGTCACAGCAGACATCCGCATACGCAAAGCAGCTCGCCGAGAAGCTGAGCCAGCGCCATCCGGAGCTGATCCTGGCCAAGATGAACAAGGACCTCCGCAAGGGCAAGGTGTTCATCGACTGGAGCCAGAACAACGCCGCCAAGACCACGATCGCCCCGTACTCGCTGCGCGGGACCGAACGCCCGTCGGTGTCGACGCCGGTCACCTGGGACGAGCTGAGCAACGCCCGCACGGTCGCGGACCTGACGTTCGGCCCGGGTGACGTGCTCGCGCGTCTGGACGAGCTCGGAGACCTGCTGGCGCCGATGCGAATGGCTGCCCAGCGGGTGCCGTGAGGAAGCCAGCGTGACCTCCAAGGACCACGACGAGCGCCGACCGCGAGGCCGGATGCCGCGTATCGCGCGCCGCGCCCAGTTGCTCGAGGCCGCGCTCACGGTGTTCGTCGCACAGGGCTATCACGCGGCGGCGATGGATGACATCGCCGAGCGCGCGGGTGTCTCCAAGCCGGTCCTCTACCAGCACTTCCCGGGCAAGCTCGACCTCTACCTCGCCCTGCTCGACCAGTCCTGCGACACCATCATCAAGGCCGTGGAGTCGGCGCTGACCGCCACCCACGACAACAAACAGCGGGTCGCCGCCACCATGCGGGAGTTCTACACCTACGTCGCCGACGCGGGGGGTGCCTTCCGGCTCGTGTTCGAGTCGGATCTCACCAGCGAGACGGCGGTCCGTGAACGGCTCGACCGGGTAACCAACTCCTGCGCCGACGCGATCGCCCATGTCATCCACGACGACACCGGGCTGCCGGCCGAGGAGTCGCGGCTGCTCGCGGTCAGTCTGGTCGGGATGGCGCAGGTCAGTGCCCGGTTCTGGCTGGCCGAGAACGGTTCGCTCCCGCAGCACCAGGCGACGGATCTGGTGGCCAGCCTCGCCTGGCGCGGAATCCGTGGGTTCCCCCGGTCCGCCGACCCGGGCTGACGCCTCCCTCGCGCGGCGCCGACTAGGCTTTCAGGCGGTGCGACGGTCGCACCTACACGACCCTGCTTGGAGGGTGTCGGTGGAGGTACGCATCGGTGTACAGCACGCCAACCGCGAACTCGTGCTCGAGTCCGCACAGACCTCGGACGACGTACAGGGTGTCGTTGCCGACGCCTTGAAGTCCGACGACGGGCTGCTGATCCTGGTCGACGAGAAGGGACGGCGGGTGATCGTCCCCTCCCAGCGACTGGCATTCGTGGAGATCGGGCAGGAGTCGTCGAGGCGGGTCGGGTTCGGCGGCAGCTAGTCCCGCTCACGACGTGTCTGTACCGGGCCCGTATCGCAAAACGATTGCGAAGCAAGGCAAACGGGTACATCAGAGGTCCAGGACAACTACGTTGATCCCCCCAACGAAGAATGCAAGGAGAAAGGAGGCACCGGTGGACATCATCGGCGTCATCATCGCGGGCATCATCATCGGCCTGCTCGGCAAGTTCGTGGCTCCGGGGAACCGCGACAACATTCCTATCTGGCTGACCATTGTCTGCGGCGTCGGCGGTGTGCTGATCGGCTACTACGTGGCCGCCGCACTCGGCGTCGACGCCACAAAGGGCGTGGACTGGTTGCGGTGGATCATCTCGATCATCGTGGCGGCGGTCCTGGTCATGATCGCGGCCAGCGTCACGGGAGGCAAACGAGCACGCGTCTGACAGCCAGACCGAGGCACGTCGGCGAGGACCCGGGCAGCAGCCCGGGTCCTCGTTGTGTATCCCTCGGATCACGCAGCTCGCGCGGTTACTAGTACTGCAGGCCGAGGCGCGACATCCGCTCGACATGGTTCTCGGTCAGCCGGGTGAACATCCGTCCGATCGCGGCCAGGTCCATACCGGGCCGGTCGACCCCTCCGGCCAGCAGGGCAGTGAGCGCATCTCGCTCGGCCGCCACGCGCTGAGCCTGGCTCAACGCCTCCCCCAGCAGCCGGCGCGCCCACAACGCCAGCCTGCCGGCGAGTCGCGGGTCGAGCTCGATGGCCTTGCGCACCCGGTCGACAGCGAACTCCGAGTGCCCGGTGTCCTCCAGTGTCTGCAGGACGAACGCACGCGTCTCCGCGTCGACGTACGCCGCCACCTCGCGGTAGAAGTCGGCCGCCAGCCCGTCGCCGACGTAGGCCTTGATCAGCCCCTCCAGCCAGTCCGCCGGCCTGGTGTGGGAGTGGAAGGCGTCGATCGGTACCCGGAACGGCTCCATCGCCGCGAACGGATCGGCGCCGAGCTGGGTGAGCCGGTCGCGGAGTGCGCCGAAGTGCCCGAACTCGGCGCTCGCCATCGCGGCCAGGGCAGCCTTGTCCTCCATCGTCGGAGCCATCCTGGAGTCCTCGGCCAGCCGGTCGAACGCCATCAGCTCCCCGTACGCCAGCGCGCCGAGCAGATCGAGGACCGCGGCCGCGTAGACAGGGTCGGAGAGCGCATCCGACGGCACGTCCGCCGGCTCCCCCGGGCCGGCTTGTGGGGGTTGTTCGTCGGGCAGGGATTCAGACATGCGTCGAAGCGTAGCGAGGTGGTCACGCTCGAACCGATAGAGTGGCAGACGACAGCTCCGGCCTACCCCAGTTCGGGTGAGCCTCAGCACGGGTCGAAACCCGTGCCCCCATGAAGGAATCGAGAAGGTCCTGACTACGTTCCACGACCTCGGGGTTCTCCCCGAGATCGCCGACGCTCTCGAGCAGGTCGGCATCACCACACCGTTCCCCATCCAGCAGATGACCCTGCCCATCGCGCTGCTCGGCACCGACATGATCGGCCAGGCCCGCACCGGCACGGGCAAGACGCTGGCGTTCGGCATCCCCATCCTGCAGCGCATCGTGTCCCCCCACGACCCCGACTTCGCCCAGCTCGCCGCGCCGGGAAAGCCGCAGGCTCTGGTTGTCACGCCGACCCGGGAGCTCGCCCTCCAGGTCAACGGCGACCTGGCCGTCGCCGGACGGTTGCGCGAGACCCGCACGCTGACGATCTACGGCGGTGTCTCGTACGACGACCAGCTGAGCGCCTTGGAGCGCGGCGTCGAGATCGTGGTCGGGACCCCCGGGCGCCTGCTCGACCTGGTCAACCGCCGGGTTCTCGACCTCAGCCACGTCAAGGTCATGGTGCTCGACGAGGCCGACGAGATGCTCGACCTCGGCTTTCTTCCCGACGTCGAGAAGCTCCTGTCGAGGACACCCGAGCTGCGTCAGACGATGCTCTTCTCGGCCACCATGCCGAGTGCGGTGGTGAGTCTGGCCCGCAAGCACATGCGTCACCCGGTCAACATCCGAGCCGAGCACAGCGGCGAGGAGCAGACCGTCCCCGCTACGGCGCAGTTCGTCTTCCAGGTGCACGGCCTGGACAAGCCGGAGATCGTGTCCCGCATCCTGCAGGCCGAGGACCGGGGTCTGACCCTGGTGTTCACCCGTACCAAGCGCGAGGCACAGCGGGTCGCCGAGGATTTGGCCGAGCGCGGATTCCCGTCCTCGCCGCTGCACGGAGACATGCAGCAGGTGGCGCGGGAGCGCGCGCTGAAGAGGTTCCGCGATGGCAAGATCGACGTGCTGGTTGCCACCGACGTGGCGGCCAGGGGGATCGACGTCGCGGGTATCACGCACGTGATCAACTACAACTGCCCGGAGGACGAGAAGAACTACGTCCACCGCATCGGCCGCACCGGCCGGGCGGGGGCCACAGGGATCGCGATCACGTTCGTCGACTGGGCCGATCTGGCCCGCTGGACGATGATCAACACCGCGCTCGGGCTGCCGTACGAAGAGCCGCTCGAGACGTACTCGACCTCCCCGCACCTGTATCACGACCTCGGCATACCGCCCGGCGTCACCGGACGGATCGTGCCGGAGAGTCGGCGGCCGGTCGAGTCCCGATCCACCGGCAAGAGCCGCTCGGGTGGGCCGGCGCGTGGCCGCGCCGGCGACCGGGGTTCCGCCGGCGACCGGGGTTCCAAGGCCGGCGACCCGTTACCCGCGGAGCACGGAACCAAGCGTCGGTCTCGCAACCGGAACCGCACCCGCGGCGGCAAGGCGGTCGGCGTCGACCAGGCGGCGCGGACCGAAGGCAACTAGGCGACGACCCACACGTCGGTGCCGATGGGCGCGAATCTCCAGAGCGCCCGCGCGTCGGGGCGGGCCTGGCGGATGCAGCCGGCCGAGCGGGGCACGCCGAGCTGGTCCCTTGTCTGGACCGGCCGCCCCTGCGAGTCGACCGGGATGGAATGGAAGCCGATCGCAGAACGCTCGCCGTGCGCGAACCGCACCATGTACGCCATGGTGTCCCGGTAGTTGAAGCTCACCGCGTGTCGGGACCGCGAGAACACCTCGTAGTGACCGGGCTGCAGGATGTCGGTCCTCGATCCGGAACCCAGGTAGGTGCGGATCACGGCTTCGTCCTCATCGACCAGCCAGACGCGCTGCGCGCTCAGGTCGAAGACGATCCGCTTCCCGTCACCGCTGTCGGAGGGAACCTCGGGCCATGCGTCGGACGGCGCCGTCGTGGTACGCGGCAGGTCGAGGGTCAGGCGCGGCTCGGTCGCGGCCTGCGGGCCGCTCCCTTCCGCCGAGGTCATCGGGTCCGCGGTCCATGACTGAGAGTCACTAGCGACCGGCTCCGTGGTGACGCGTGGCGCGGAGTCCGCGCCCGGCAGCAGCCCGATCGCACCGGCCACCGATGCGATGACGATCGCGACCGAGGCGGCGGCTGCCAGCCCGCGTCGGCCGGCGCGGCGACGCAGCGCAATCCTCTGGGTCACGCCGCCATGGTAGGGCTGGGGCGGGTCGACTCCGGGACAACACGCGCTGGCGCCGACCGGCGTCGGGGACGACTCGTGCGGACGACTCGGGCGGGCGACTCGCCGGCAACGGGCGGAGTTGCCCTCGCGGCCTCGCGTCGCGATCCTGGTCGGCATGCCAACCGCCCTCGTCACCGGCGCGACGGCCGGGATCGGTCATGCCTTCGCGCGGCACTACGCCGGCCAGGGCCATGACCTTGTCCTCGTCTCCCGGGACAGGGCGCGGCTGCAGGAGACCTCCGAACGACTCACGGCCGACCATCGGGTGCTTGTCGAGATCCTGCCGGCGGACCTGTCAATGCGCGAGGGGACCGATCTGGTCGCCCAGCGCCTGTCCGAACCCGGACGCGCGGTCGACGTCCTCGTCAACAACGCGGGTTTCGGCGTGAACAAGCCATTCGCGAAGAGCACAGTCGACGAGGAGCAGCGCCTCCTCGACGTACTCGTCGTCGCGGTGATGCGGCTGACGCACACCGCGCTGCGGGCCATGCTCGAGCGCGGCCGTGGTGACATCATCAACGTCTCCAGCACCGCCGGCTTCACCTCGCGAGGGTCATACTCCGCGCACAAGGCGTGGGTGACGAGCTTCACCCGGGCGCTGAGCTTCCGGTACCGCGCCGACGGGATAAGGATCATGGCGCTGTGCCCCGGTTTCGTCCATACCGAGTTCCACCAGCGGATGGGCGCGTCGATGGAACGGATGCCGGACTGGATGTGGCTGGAGGCAGACCAGGTGGTCGCGGCCGCCACCCGGGACATCGCGCGGGGAAAGGCCGTATCGATCCCGACTCGCCGCTACCAGGCGATCGCGGGTCTCGCGCGGCTCGGGCCGAGCGGTCTGGTCGCCCGGGCGGCCGAGTTCGGTCGGTGAAGGGGATGCGCGCTGGATGCACCGGTACGGTGGCGTGGTGAGCACCCCGCGCTCCGTCGAGCTCCCCGCGAGCGTGCAGGCACAGCGCTTCAAGACTGCCCGCGGCGACTTCGCCGGCCTGGTCGGCCGGCCCGTGCAGCGATCCGGAGTTCGCGGGTCGGTGCTGCTGCTCCCGGGCTACACGGGAAGCAAGGAGGATTTCGTCGCACTCCTCCCGAGTCTCGCGGAGCTGGGCTGGCTGGTCGCGACCTACGACCAGCGCGGCCAGTTCGAGACGACCGGCTCGGCCGACGACGACTACTCGCTGGCCGGGCTGGCAGCCGACGCGGCCGCAGTCGCCGATGCCGTGCTCGACCCGCTGCCACACCTGGTCGGTCACTCGTTCGGCGGGCTGGTGGCCCGGGAGGCCGCGATCAGCAACCCGGACCGCTGGGCATCCCTCACCCTGCTCTGCTCGGGACCGGCGGGGTTCACCGGTCGAAAGGCAGACGACCTCAGGCAGGTCGAGGCGCTGCTTCCGACTGCCGGGCTGGAGATCGTGTACGAGGCGAAACGCGAGGCCGGCCTGGCAGAGGGTCAGCCACAACCGGATCCCGAGGTGGAGGCGTTCCTGCGCCGCAGGTTCCTGGCCAACTCGGTCGACAGCCTGCTGGCGTTCACCCGCCATCTGACGACGACCCATGACCGGACCGAGGACCTGATCCGGTGCGGAGTACCGACGGCGGTCATGTACGGCGAGGGCGACGACGCCTGGCCCCTCGACGTCCAGGACGATGTCGCGCGCCGGCTCGGCATCGATCCCGTGGTGATCCGCGGAGCCGCCCACTCGCCCAACGTCGAACGGCCCAAGGAGACGGCCCGGGCACTGGACGAGGTGATGTCGCCCGCCGAGCAGTCGCGAGCCCAGTCACGAACAGCCCAGTCACGAACAGCCCAGTCACGAACAGCCCGTCCGACGACACAGTGAGCGAGCACCGATGACCGACGCTCTCAGTTCCGCGCTGCCCAGCACCTCCCGCGCCGCCTTCGAGGCACGAGCCCTGATCGTGTCCGCGATGCGCCGGTGGCGATGCCTCGCGGACATGGACACCGTGCGGCTGCTGACCAGCGAGCTGGTGACGAACGCGCTGACCCATGCCCGCGAGCCGCTGGCCATCAGGGCCTATCCCGTCGGCGCCGGGGTCAGGGTCGAGGTGGGTGACGGCTCCGACCGGACGTTCCCGCTGCCGCGGACCGCGCGCCGGCCGCTGTCGGACGGCCGCGGCCTCGAGCTGGTCGAGGCCATGGCCAGCCGGTGGGGCTGGCGCCGGACACATGGGGGCAAGGTCGTGTGGTTCGAGGTGGACGCGGGCTGAGCCTGCCCCGCGACGTCACTCCTCGTCGAGGCCAGACCAGGGCGGCTGCGGCGGCTGGAAAGCCCGGCCCTCGGGGCAGAGCCGCGAGTAGTCGCAGAAGCCACACGACGCCCCGGGCGACGGCGGGAACAGCCGGTCGACCTCGGCCGGCCGGAGCCCGCTCCTGAACCTCTCTTCGGCGTCAGCGACCTCGTGCGCAAGCGAGTCGGCCCGCTCCACCTGGTGCCGCAGCATCTGTGTGGTGTAGTCCCACGCAGATACCTCGCCGGTCGGCAGGTGATGCAGCTCCACGCGGGTGCACGGCCTGCGCAGCGTGCGCGAGGCCGCCGCAGCGTACACCGCCAGCGCCAGCGAGCCGCGTGCGTCGTCCACGGTAAGGACGTGCCGCCCGGTCTTGTAGTCGACGACGACGAGGCCGCCGGATCGCTCGTCGATCCGGTCGACCCGGCCCCAGAGGGTGGCGTAGGTGGTCCGCATCGAGACCACCCGCTCGACTCCGATCGGCTCGTCCACCGGGTCGAGCTCGGCTACATACCGTTCGACCATCGCCCTCGCCCGCTCGCGGTGACGCGCACTCTGGCCGTCGTTCCGGAAGCCGTCGTCGAGCCAGCCGCTGACGAGCAGCTGGCCGGCGGTCTCGGGCGTGCGTCTTTGCACCGGCAGGTGCCACCAACTGGCGAGTGCGGAGTGAACCGCGGCACCCAGCGAGTTGTGTGCCCAGGGCGGACCCTTGGGGGGCGCCGGACGTTCGAGGTAGCTCAAGCGATAACGGCGGGGGCAGTCCAGGAAGGTGAGCAACCGGGTGGGGGACGCGGAGAGCAGACGGCGCGGCATCTGCTCGAAGCGGAGCTGGTCGGGAGGCTCGTTCACGTTCAGCCCTGGCCGGCGATGAACGCGCGGACCGAGTCGGCGATGAGCTGGACGGCGATCGCCGACAGGAGCAGACCGGAGATGCGGGTGACGAGCGTGACGCCCGACTCCCGGATCAACCGCAGGATCGCCACCGAGAAGCGCATCGTGAGCCACAACATCACATGCACGCCCACGACGCCGAGGATGACTGCCACGGCGTCAGGGGTGCCGTCCACCTGGCCGACGAAGACCATGGTTGCCACGATCGCGCCCGGGCCGGCCAGCAACGGAGTGCCCAGCGGCACGAGGGCTACGTTCACGTCGCGGGTCTGACCGGGCTCCTGCTCCCTACCGGTCAGCAGTTCCAGGGCGACCAGCAGCAACAGCAGGCCACCGGCGCATTTGAGTGCGGGTAGCGAGATGTCGAGGTAGTTGAGGATCTGCCGTCCGAACAGCGCGAACGCCACGATCACCGCGAACGCCACGACGACCGACTGCCAGGCCGCCCGCTTTCGCATCGCCGGGTCGCGGCCGCTGGTCAACGACAGGAACAGCGGGATGGTCCCCGGTGGGTCCATGATCACGAAAAGGGTGATGAAGACGCTGGCCAGCAACGACGTGTTGACGACGTCGTTCATGGCAGCACGGCAGCCGGGGTGTCTCGCCCGGAGACCGATGACGCCGCGCGGGCGAGCGAGATCAGCCGGTCGAGCTGCTCGGGAGCCGTCGTGTTGCTACCGAGCTCGAACGCCGGGCCCTTGCCGTCGCCGTGATGGTCGCTGAACCCCGTCACCACCAGGTCGAGGCCGGCGGCGATGGCGCGCAGCCGCCGGCGGGTGTCGATGTCGTGATCGGGATGGTCGACCTCGATGCCGGCGAGGCCGGTCGCCGCGAGCTCACCGATGGTGCCGGCGGTGAGCACCCTCCTGCTCATCCGCGCCCATGGATGGGCGATCACACTGACCCCACCGGCGGCGGTCACCAGCGAGAGCATCTCGCCGAGGTGGGCGGCGTAGCGGTCGACGTAGCCCGGGCGCCCCGGTGACAGGAACCGGTCGAAGGCGTCTTCCCGGTCGACGCAGACCCCCAGGGCGACGAGTGCATCCGCGACGTGGGGCCGGCCGAGCGCCTCGGCCGGGCCGGCGACACGGTGCACGTCGTCCGCGGTGATGTCGATGCCGAGGAGGCGCAGCCGGTCAATCGTCGACGGCAACCGGGCGTTGCGTCCATCGAGAACCTGATCCAGCTCGGTTCGCAGCGGCGCGTAGCCCGGGTCGACCAGATAGGCGAGCAGGTGGACTCCGCAGCCGCGCAGGCGGCACGAGATCTCCAGCCCCGGAACGAGCCCGACACCGAGGCGCCGCGCCGCTGCCAACGCCTCGTCCCAACCCGTGGTCGTGTCGTGGTCCGTGAGCGCGAGCACGTCGAGCCCCAGCCGGCCGGCGCGGGCCACGAGGTCGGCCGGACTGTCGGTGCCGTCGGACCGGTTTGAGTGGGTATGCAGGTCGGCGCGCATTGACCGAAGCGTATCGACCCGGCCCGGCGCCGAAGCCGATCTCAGTCGAGCAGCCGCTGGCACACCGGCCCGAACGGCAGCAGCTCGATCTCCGCGCCGAGGTCACGCAGATCGACCAGGCTGAGCGGCTCCATCAGCAGCGCGCCTGCGCTCTCCGGGTGCAGGATCAGCCACAGCCAGCGCCCGTCGGCCTCACCTGCATACACGGCCCGGTTGCCCGCCGCACCGCGCACGCACCACATCGGCGTCAGATGGCCGTCGACCTCGGGCTTGACATGGGCGACACCGCGGCCGACCTCCGCCCCAGGGTCGGTGGCCGCCAGCCCGGCGTATCTGGCGCCGAGTCCGACCCCCGGCTCCTCGGTGACGACGAGCAGGTCCGCCTGACCGCCCACCGGGTTCGGTCCGGAGCAGGCGAGCACCGTTGCCCGTGCGGCCGCGAACCCCCGCCCCGCGTGGCCGATGCCGGAGACGACCCACGCGTGCGGGAGCGGCCACGGCAGCCAGATCGGCAACCGGCTCTGTCCGGCATAGGCGCGGGTGCTCTCGGTGTTCGGCGTGCCGAAGGCCTGCACCGGCGTCACGTCACCGTGGACGGGGCAGCTCGAGTCGCCGGCCGGGGACTCTTGCACCGGCATCCCGCAGCGCGGGCAGCTGGCGGACATCGTCACGCCCACGACGGTCCCGTTCCTTACCCCGGCAGTCAACCCCGGTCGGGCGGACTGCCGCAGTGCCGGCACGGCAGAGCGGCGAAGCGTTCACGCCGGGCCCGTCACCGGGGCTGTCAGGCCGACCGGCATACAGTCGCCTGATGCGGGTTCCATGCGTCGGCGCCATCGTGCGCGACGGCGACGGGAGGCTGCTGGTCGTACAACGTGCCAACCCGCCGGCGGCGGGCTCGTGGTCCTTGCCGGGTGGCCGGGTCGAGGACGGCGAGACCGACATCGCAGCCGCCGCGCGCGAGATCCGGGAGGAGACCGGGCTCGACGTGGCGGTGGGCGAGCTGGTGGGCAGCGTCGAGCGCGACGGCGGGGACGGCGTGGTCTACGTCATCCGCGACTACGCGTGTACGGTTCGCGGCGGCCGGCTGGTGGCCGGGGACGATGCAGCCGATGCCCGGTGGGTCACGCCGGCCGAGCTCGCCGCCCTCGACTGCTCCCCCGGACTCGTGGGCACACTGACCGCCTGGGGAGTGCTTGGGTGATCCTGAGCGGCCGGTGCCCGGCCGCTCAGGCGTTCCAGCGGACCAGCACCGGAGTCTCCCGGTCGTGACCGAGAACGGACACGGTGGCCGTGTCCAGCTTGAAGAAGCGCCCGGTGGCGACCGGTTCGCCGATCCAGCGGGCAGCGAGCGCCCGCAAGGCATGGCCATGGCCGAAGAGCGCCACCCGGCCACCTCGGCCGCGGACCGTCGCGATCACCCGGTCGAGTCGCTCCGCCACGTGTTCGGCCGTCTCACCGCCCGGTGTGCGCCCCGTCCAGATGCTCCAGTCCGGCGACTCTTCCCGGATCTCGGCGGTGGTCCGGCCCTCGTAGTCACCGTAGGCCCACTCGGCGAGGTCCTCGTCGACCCGGGCGCCGGTCACACCGGCGAGCTCGACGGTACGGGTGGCGCGCTGACGCGGACTCGTCAAGACCAGGTCGAAGCTGACGCCGGAGAGCCGAGCGGCCAGCTCACGGGCTGCAGCCTCGCCGACGTCCGTCAACGGCAGGTCGGTCACCGACGTGTGCAGGCCGTCCCTCGACCATTCGGTCTCGCCGTGCCTGATCAGCCAGACCTCTGTGTCGTTCGGCACAGCGGCATCCTGCCATGCCCGGCGCTTTCATGCTTCGGGCCGGTCGATCGGCTCCGGTCTTCCGGGCTGGTCACCGCCCCGGGCGTCGAGGTACGACCGTTTGGGCACCATCACCTTGCGGGTGAAGATGCAGACCACGGTGCCGTCCTGGTTGTACCCCGAGGTCCGGACCGCCACCACACCCCGGTCGTCCTTCGACCTGCTCTCCCACTTGTCGAGCACGGTCGTCTCGCCGTACAGGGTGTCGCCGTGGAAGGTCGGCGCGACATGCCGGAGGGACTCGACCTCCAGGTTCGCGATCGCCTTGCCCGAGATGTCAGCGACGCTCATGCCCAGCAGCAGCGAGTAGACATAGTTGCCCACGACGACGTTCCGGCCGAACTCGGTCGACTCCGCGGCGTAGTGGGCGTCGAGGTGGAGCGGGTGGTGGTTCATGGTGAGCAGGCAGAACAGGTGGTCGTCGTACTCGGTGATGGTCTTTCCGGGCCAGTGCCGATAGGTGGCTCCGACCTCGAACTCCTCATAGCTTCGCCCGAACTGCATCAGAGCCTCCTCGGCATGGCGTTGGTCGATCCTCTCTGCGGCCGCCCGTCACGTCCACGTCACCGGGATGCCGTGGCCGTGGGCGTCGCCGAGAATCCGACGCTCCCCACCCGGCCAGCTGGTGGCCACGACCAGGAACTCGTGCGGCGATCCCGGCCGGCGCCTGGTCGGCTCCAGGAAGAGGTGGACGAACGGCCGGTCGGCCGTTGCCAGCGAGCCGAGCTCGCTGAGCCGCTCCGTCACGGTCTGCTGGTCGCGGCGAGGGACGTACTGCCACATCACCGAGTGCCACAGCACGGTCGTCGACCCGGCCTGCAGCTCGATGGTCTGCACGAAGCCCGCCGCATCCTGTTGCTGCACGGTCGCCGGCACGCGAGCCGCGACGTCGATGGCGCCACGCAGCCGTTCGAAACGCTCCGTCTGGTCCGGCCATACGTACGCCATCAGTGTCAGCCGGCCGTCGTCGCTGAACGGGTCTATCGGCGCGACGTCCACGCCGTTGCGCTCGACCACCTCCAGCGCGGCCGTCATCGGCGGGAGGTTCCCCCGCCACGCTCCGGCCAGCTGGACGGGGCTGTCCGGACTGCCCCAGACACGGCCGGAGCCGCTGTGGTAGCAGAAGTGGTCGGCGCGCAGGTTGAGCCCGGCGCTGCAGCCGATCTCCAGCAGGCGGATCGGTAGTCCGTGCTCCGCGGTGGCATGCAGCATTCCGCCGACCAGTGCTGCGCTGCGTCCCACCTCGTTGGTCTGCGGAGGGCGGTCGAGCAGCGCCCGCACGGCTCCGGCCTGACCTTCCACCGTCGCGCGGAACTCCGACCAGCACGGGTCGGGCACCCAGGTGCCGCCGCTGCTGGGGTAGAGCGTCGCGAGCGCGGGAGCGAGCCCTGCGAGGACCAGCCGGTGCACGCTGCCCAGCAGCCGCAGGGCAAGTGCGGAAGGTCCGGGGTCGTCCTCGTGTCCCCGCAGGACCTGCGCGCAAGGACCTGCGGCCGCGATGTCGTCCGCGATCCGGCTGAGGAGGTCGGCGTACATCGGCGAGCCGAGCTCCGCGCAGGCGGCGGCCTGCTCACCGACGATCGCGACCAGCCGCGAGCGGTCACCCACGCAGTGACAGCTTCGCCAGGAGGTTGCGCGCCTCCTCAGCGTGTGTGTGCTTGCACAGGACGTCGTAGGAGGTCGCGACCACACTGCTGGTCGAGGTGAAGTCGCGCTTCCCGCCGGTCATCCGATAGCCGATCATCGCGAAGACCGCACCGAAGACCGCGCCGGAGATGACCGTGAGCAGTATCAACAGCAGCCAGTCGTCGTCGGACGTCGAGAACAGCGACAGCATGACCCCGATGAACAGCCCCCACCATGCGCCGCCACCGGCTCCGGCAGCCGCGGCCCGGCCCTGGGTGAGACGCCCGGTCACCCGCTCGACCATCCGCAGACCGTTGCCGACGATGGTGACGTTCTCCACGGGGAAGTGGCTGTCGGACAGGAAGTCGACGGCCCGCTGGGCCTGCTCGTAGGTGTCGAATGTGCCAACCGGTAGTCCGGTGGGGGGCTCCCTGAGCTGCATCGCATCTCCGCATCAAAATGGGCGCCAAGGTGTCGCGCGCAAAGCCCGGTGCGTCGGCCGCAAGCCCGCCGACTTGCGCCTACGGTAGCAGGACAGCCCGCCTCCGATCCCTTCTCCGTATGCGAAGATGACCGCTCTGCAATGACGATCGCCGAAGCCGGAGAAGACGTGAGCCAGGACCCAGCGCAGCAGCGGTTCCGCGTCACCCTCGTCCTGTTCGACCTCAGCTTCCGCGGGGGGATCGTCCGGACGATCACCAACCTGGCCGGCGAGCTCGCCAAGCACCATGATGTCGAGATACTCAGCGTGCAGCGCAAGCGGGAGGAGCCCGGCTATCCGGTGCCGCCCGGGGTGAGCGTCCGGTACCTCGAGGACGGCCATCGGGCCGCCGACCGCACCGGCCCGGTCGACCGGCTGCGGTCCGCGCTCAGCAAGCGGCCGAGTCGCCTGGTCCATCCCAACGACGAGACATACCCCAAGGCGTCGCTGTGGACAGACCTCGCCCTGACCAGGGCGCTCCGCGGCCTGCCCCCCGGGGTGATCGTCACCACCAGGCCGTCCCTGCACATGATCGCCGCCCGCTTCGCCGCGAACCGGGTCGTCACCATCGGTGCGGAGCACATCAACTTCAGGACCCGCGACAAGCAGATGAAACGCGCGTTCGTCGAGGTGGCCGAGGGACTGGACGCGATCACCACCCTCACCGAGCCCGACAAGCACGACTTCGAGCGCCTCTTCGCCGGGAAGCCGACGGTGATCGAGGCGATTCCCAACGCACTGTCCTGGCCCCGCGGCGAACCCTCCCCGCTGGCGAACAAGATCGTCATCGCCGCCGGCCGGCTGGCCCGGCAGAAGGGTTTCGACCTGCTCATCGAAGCGTACGCACCGGTCGCCCGGGCACATCCGGACTGGCAGCTGCACATCTACGGCGGCCGTACCGGCGCGGGCATCCAGGAGGCCCTCACCCGGCAGATCGAGGACCTCGGACTCGTCGACCAGGTCTTCTTGAAGGGTCGGACCGAGCACATGGCAGAGGCGATGCGCGGTGCCTCGATCTTCGCGTTGAGCTCACGGTGGGAGGGCTTCCCGATGGTGCTGCTCGAGGCGATGGCCATGGGCCTTCCGGTGGTCAGCTTCGACTGCCCGCGCGGCCCGCGCGAGGTGGTGGTGAGCGGAACCAACGGCTATCTCGTCGACAACGGGGACGTCGAGGGTTTCGGGAAGTCCCTCGCGGCCCTGATCGAGGACGACGACGGGCGCGAGCGGATGGGCAAGGGTGCGTTCGCCTCCGCCGGGGCGTACGAGCTCGCAGCCATCAGTGCCCGCTGGGAGGAGCTGTTCGGCCGCCTGCTCCGCGACCCGCGGCACACCAGGCGCGAACGGCTGGTGCTTCGCGCCGCCAGGCGCCGGCTGCCGGGGCAGGCTGTCCGGTCGACCGGGTCTCAGCGGCGCAGCGCGTAGTCCTCGAGCAGCCGCCGGCCGATGATCATCCGCTGGATGTCGGCGGTCCCCTCACCGATCAACAGCATCGGGGCCTCCCGATAGAGCCGCTCGATCTCGAACTCCTTGGAGAAGCCGTATCCACCGTGGATGCGGAAGGAGTCCTCCACCACCTGGGAGCAGTACTCCGACGCGAGGTACTTCGCCATCCCGGCCTCCAGGTCGTTGCGCTCACCGGAGTCCTTGGTGCGTGCCGCCTTGACCATCATCTGGTGAGCGGCCTCGACCTTCGTACCCATCTCCGCGATCCGGAAGAGCACGGCCTGGTGCTCGGCGATCCGCTTGCCGAACGTCTCGCGCTGCTGCGCGTACGCGACTCCGAGCTCGAAGGCCCGCAGGGCGACACCGCAACCCCGCGCCGCGACGTTGACCCGGCCGACCTCGACGCCGTCCATCATCTGGTAGAAACCCTGCCCCGGCTGCCCACCGAGTATCTGCGTCGCCCCGATCTGGAACCCGTCGAAGATCATCTCGGTGGAGTCGACGCCCTTGTAGCCCATCTTCTCGATCTTCCCGGGGATCGTGAGCCCGGGCAGCACTTCGCCGAAGCCGGCTTCCTTCTCGATCAGGAACGTGGACATGTTCTTGTAGACGCTGGACTCGCCCGTGTCGGTCTTGACCAGAACCGCCACCAGCGTGGAGGAACCGCCGTTGGTGATCCACATCTTCTGGCCGTTGACGACGTAGTCGCCGCCCGCGGCAACGGCCTTGGTGGTGATCGCGCTGACGTCGGAGCCGCATCCGGGCTCGGACATCGAGAACGCACCCCGGACCTCACCGGTCACCATCTTCGGCAGGTACGCCTGCTTCTGCTCCGACGTGCCGTGCTTCATCAGCATGTACGCCACGATGAAGTGCGTGTTGATGATCCCGGACACGCTCATCCAGCCGCGGGCGAGCTCTTCGACCACCAGCGCGTAGGTCAGCAGCGACTCCCCGAGACCGTCGTACTCCTCCGGGATCGTGAGACCGAACAGGCCCATCGCCTTCATTCCCTCGACGATCTGCGTCGGGTACTCGTCGCGGTGCTCGAGCTCGGTGGCCACCGGCAGGATCTCGTTGTCGACGAACGTTCGCACGGTCTTGAGGATCTCCTGCTGGACCTCGCTGAGACCGTCGGTGCGACAGAGGCGGGCCATGGCCTTCCTTTCCGAGCTTCCGGCTGTGCTGGGCGTCAGGGCCCCCGGCCACCGCAGGCGCGCGGCCCGGTGGTCAGCCCTGAGCGGGCAGGGAGTCGTATGGATCCAGCTCGGACGGGTTGTAGACGTCATTGTCGACCTGCCCCTCCGTCGGCCCATCGGCCTGCGGCGGCTTGGCCGACGCCAGCTCGGCTCGGGCGGCATCCTCCCGCACGCGGCGGACCAGATCGGCGAGCACGGGCACCGCGAGCCCGAGCAGCTCGGAGTCGGGGACGTCCTCGGGATTCCTGCTGCCGGGGCCCGGGTCGTCGATCAGCAGCTCGCTCAGGTCACCAACGATGTCGTAGCCCGCGTCCGTGAGGATGTCCACACACCGGACGGATCGCTCACGGAGCGCGGCGACTGTGGGCGCCGGTAACCCGATCCGGCTTCCACCACGGGGCACCAGCAGCTCGTGCGCGACGTACTGCCGGATCCAGCGGTACTGCTCCTTCCAGTGCGCGGTGTCCGCGTCGATGGCCTCGCGCAACAGCGGTCCGACCAGCTGCAGGAGCCGAGCCGACTCCGCGCTCATCGACTCGTTCGCGTGGGCGGCGGAGATGTCGCAGGAGCCGGCGTCGATCCCGAGCAGATGGGCGAAGCGCTTCCAGAGCAGCTCACGCTCGGACCCGCGGGGAGGAACCGTGACGACGTGGACATGCTCGGCGGGCAGCATCCGACCCCACCGACTCAGCACGTCCGCGGGGTCGAGTGTCCTCCAGCTCCATCGCTGGTCGCCGGAGTCCAGGCCGGCCGTGAAGTCCGCCAGCGACTGCCCCTCACCCAGCTTCAGCTTCTCCTGCCACGCAGCCGGCACCTGGTAGACGAACGCACGGGCCGTGAAGACGATGTGCACCTGGTCCAAGCCCCAGTGGCTGATCGCCCGCTCGGCCTGCTCGCGGGAGGCGGGGGCGAACCACTCGTTGCTGATCACGACGTCGCCGGGCCACTGGAGCGTCTCGTCCACGATGGCCTCCCACGCGGCGATCGCGGGCGGCCGGCGTTTGCCCGAGCCGGTGTCGGGGATCTTTGTGGTCACCGAACGCGCCGCCAGGTTGAAGTCGAACCTGCGCTTTCCGGGGACCAGCAGACCCTGGGCACCGAGCGACTCGCGGTTCTTCCACAGGATGGTCTGCAAGAACGTCGTGCCGGCCTTGGGCGCACCGATGTGCAGCAACACCCGTCCAGCCATGACCTCAGCCCCTCCGCCACTAACCCCTAGCCGTCCGGTGCCCGCCACACGTCGGTTCGGCTCATTCCAGCCGCTCTCCCCTTGGCGGAGATCACGGCGGCCATCTTTCGAGACGCCTCGTCGATCATCTCGTCTCCAAGCATCACAGCGCCAACAGCGCCGCCGTGTGCCGAGGTGAAATGTTGATAGGCGTCCAGAATGTTCTCCGCATGGTCATAGTCGGACTGCAGCGGGGAGTACATCTCGTTGGCTGCGGCGATCTGGTCCGGGTGGAGCACCCACTTGCCGTCGAAGCCCAGGGCCGCCGACCGACCCGCCACCCGCTTGAAGCCTTCCAGGTCACGGACCTGCAGGTACGGACCGTCGATCGCCTGCTTGTCGTGCGCGCGCGCGGCCAGCAGGATGCGCATCAGGATGTAGTGGTAGGCGTCGCCGACGTCGTACCCGGGAGGCTGTTCGCCGACGACGAGCGACTTCATGTTGAGGGATGCCATGAAGTCGGCGGGGCCGAAGATCACGGCCTGCACCCGGGTCGAGGCACGGGCGATCCGGTCGACGTCGATCAGCCCCGCGGCGTTCTCGATCTGCACCTCGATGCCGATCCGACCGACCTCGAGCCCGGTGGTCTTCTCCAGCTGCGTCAGCAGCAGGTCGAGCGCCGTCACCTGCGCGGCGTTCTGCACCTTGGGCAGCATGACGCAGTCGAGGTTGGCGCCGGCGCCCTCGACCACCTCGATGACGTCGCGATAGGTCCACGACGTCGTCCAGTCGTTGACGCGCACGACCCGGATCTTGTTCTCCCATCCACCCTCGTTGAGGGCGGCCACGATGTTTCCCCGCGCGCCCGGCTTGGCGTCCGGAGCCACGGAGTCCTCGATGTCGAGGAAGACCTGGTCGGCATCGAGCCCCCGCGCCTTCTCCAGGAACCGTGGGTTCGAACCCGGGACGGCCAGGCACGATCGGCGCGGTCGTACCGGTTCAGCCATCGACGCCAGCCCCTCGAGTCGTTCGCGGATCGTGCGAGCGTACTAACTCCCGCACACCTGGTCTGCACCACGATCACTCCAGGGCCAGCCCGGCCGGTCGGTCCGAGCCCTGCATGACCACGATGGCCAGCCCGGCCAGGATGAGCACAAGGCCCAGGTAGACGCCGACCGGAGGCGACTGCCGCAGGAACAGGGCCGCCAGCAGCGCTGCGCCGGGCACCTCCAGCAACAGCGAGAGCGAGACCACGGTCGGTGAGATCGTGGCCAGCAGATGGTTGAACACCGAGTGTCCGAGCAGCTGGGCCGCCACCGTGAGTGCCGCCAGCCGCCACCAGTCGCGAGCGTCATAACCCCACAGCTGCTGGTGGCCCAGCAGACACGCGAGCAGCAGCGCCGCGGCGCAGGTCGCGTAGCACAGCTGGGTGTACGCGGTCGTGGAGACCGTCCGTCTCACCTCGCCGCCGAGCATCACGTACACCGCGGCCAGGGCTCCTCCGGCCAGCGCCAGTCCGTCTCCGCCCAACGCCCGCGCGGACACGCTGAGGTCCACGCCCGACACCACCAGCACCCCGAGGATCGCCAGCAGCAGTCCGGTGACGACCCGGCGCCCGACGCGGCCTCCGGTGAGCCGGGAGAAGGCGACGACGAAGCCTGCCTGCAGGCTCACCAGGGCCGTCGCCGACGCCACCGACGTCAGCTTCAACGCCGTGACCCAGAGGGCGAAGTGACCGGCTAGCAGCAGCCCGGCAAGCAGTGTCAGGGCCATCCCGCGGGTCGACAGCCCCCGGAGCTCCTCGCGGTGCCTGAGCAGGGCCACCGGCGCCACCGCCAGGGAGCCCAGCGCGTTGCGCCAGAAGGCGATCGCGAGCGCCGGGACGGCGATCGCGGCCATCAACGGCCCGGACATCGAGACACCGAGCACACCGACGGCCAGCAGCATGAGCTCACCGGGGGCCGGAACCGGTGTGCGAGGCGGCGCAGCCTGTGTCGGGCACACAGCCGACATCCTGCCGGTCGTGTTCCGCGTCAGGGTGGCCGCTACCGTGGCGCTCCCGCGGAGACGACAGTGCCTCCAGCTTCACCCAGGATCAGCGGGCTCACCGGTAGCCTCGACGCGTGAGCGGTGCGTCGAGCAAGGTGTACGTCGCACGCCTCGCCGGGCTCGTGGTCTTCGATCCCAACGGGGACCAGGTCGGCAAGGTGCGCGACCTCGTCGTCTCGCTGCGGGCCAACAACAAGCCCCCGCGCGTCCTCGGCCTTGTCGTCGAGGTGTTCGGCCGCCGGCGCATCTTCCTGCCGTTGACCAGGGTCACCAGCCTCGATGCCGGTCAGGTCATCACCACGGGCCTGGTCAACATGCGCCGGTTCGAGCAACGCTCCACCGAGACGCTCGTCCTCGGGGAGATCCTGGACCGGGCGGTGCGGATCAGGGAGAACGACAAGGAGGCGGTGGTCTTCGACGTCGCCATGGAGCAGACCCGGACCCGCGACTGGGTGCTGAGCACCGTGGCGGTTCAGGAGAGCGGAAAACGCTTCGGCCGCAAGGGACAGACGCACGTCCTGGAGTGGTACGAGGTCGACGGCCTGATCTCGTCGGAGGAACGGCAGGGCGCCACCCATCTGCTGGCGGCGATCGACTCGATGCGGGCGGCCGACCTCGCCAACATGATCCACGAGCTGTCGCCCAAGCGCCGTAACGAGATCGCCGCCGCGCTCAACGACGAACGGCTCGCCGATGTCCTGGAGGAGCTGCCAGAGGAGGTACAGGTCGAGATCCTGGGTCGGCTCGACACCGAGCGCGCCGCCGACATCCTGGAGGAGATGGCGCCCGACGACGCCGCGGACCTGATCGCGGAGCTGCCTCCGGAGACCGCCGAAGAGCTGCTGCGGCTGATGGAGCCCGACGAGGCCGACGACGTCCGCCGGCTGCTGTCGTACGAGGAGTCCACCGCCGGGGGCCTGATGACCACCGAGCCGGTGATCCTGCCGCCCGACGCCACCATCGCCGAGGCTCTGGCACGCATCCGCAACCCGGACTTCAGCCCGTCGCTGGCCGCGGTCGTCTATGTGTGCCGTGCCCCGCTGGAGACCCCGACCGGCAAGCTCGTGGGCATCGCGCATTTCCAGCGGCTGCTCCGGGAGCCGCCGTCGACGCTCGTGTCGGCCGTCGCCGACAACGACATCGAGCCGCTGCGGGCCGGGGCGTCGCTCAATGACGTGGCCAGCCACCTGGCGACGTACAACCTGGTGGCGAGCCCGGTCTGCGACGAGGACGGCCACCTGCTGGGCGTCGTGACCGTCGACGACGTGCTCGACCACCTGCTGCCGGAGAACTGGCGCGAGCGGGACCGCTCGCCGGAGGCCCGCCGTGGCGCGTGAGAGCCGTGTGCGGCTCGACCTCCCCAAGGACGCGCGTCGTCAGCTCGTCCGGCGGCCGGCGTACGACCCGGAGGCGTTCGGCCGGATGTCGGAGCGGATCGCCCGCTTCATCGGCACCAGCCGGTTCCTGGTCTACATGACCGTGGTGATCGTCAGCTGGGTCACCTGGAACATCTTCGGCCCGGAGGACCTCAACTTCGACCCCTATCCGTTCATCTTCCTGACGCTGATCCTCAGCCTGCAGGCGTCGTACGCCGCTCCCCTGATCCTTCTCGCCCAGAACCGGCAGGAAGGCCGGGACCGGGTGAACCTCGAGCAGGACCGGGAGACCAACGCGCGGGCCCACGCCGACATGGAGTTCCTCGCCCGGGAGATGGCGTCACTGCGACTGGCGCTCGGCGAGGTCGCCACCCGCGACTACCTGCGATCGGAGCTGCGCACCCTGCTGGCCGAGCTGGAGGAGCGCGTGGACCACGGCGGTTCGGCCGGCGCCGACGGCTCCAACTGACCCAGGGGTTCGTCCGTGCGGGGGTCGCCGCCGATGCCGCGTAGCATCGACGCATGACTGTAACTCCGGGGACTGCGGGGAGTCCGGTGATCGACCAGGTGCGTGCCGCGCTGGCCACCGTCAACGACCCGGAGATCAAGAGACCCATCACCGAGCTCGGGATGGTCCGCTCGGTTGACGTGGACCCCGACGGCATCGCCGTCGTCGAGGTGCTGCTGACCGTGGCCGGCTGCCCGATGCGGGAGACGATCACCCGCGAGGTCACCGCAGCGGTCTCCGGGGTGAGCGGCATCAGCGCTGTGAACGTCGTCCTCGACGTGATGTCCGCCGAGCAGCGCCAGGAGCTGCAGACCACGCTCCGTGGCAACCGGAACCAGCGGGAGATCCCCTTCTCCCGGCCAGACAGCCTGACCAAGGTGTTCGCCATCGCCTCCGGCAAGGGTGGGGTCGGAAAGTCGTCGGTGACTGTCAACCTCGCGGTGACGATGGCGGCCCGCGGGCTGAAGGTCGGCATCGTGGACGCCGACGTGTACGGTCACTCGGTCCCGGCGATGCTCGGCGTCGCGGACGTCCGCCCGACCCAGGTCGAGGACATGATCATGCCGGTACCGGTCCACGGGCTGCAGGTCATCTCGATCGGCATGCTCAAACCCCGGCGCGACCAGGTGGTGGCCTGGCGTGGACCGATGCTCGACCGGGCCCTTGTCCAGATGCTCAGTGACGTCTACTGGGGCGACCTCGACGTGCTCCTGCTCGATCTTCCGCCGGGCACCGGTGACATCGCGATATCGACCGGCCAGCACCTGGCCAATGCCGAGGTCGTCGTTGTCACCACCCCGCAGGCGGCGGCCGCCGAGGTCGCAGAACGCGCCGGCACGATCGCCTCGATGATGAACCAGCGGGTGGCCGGCATCGTGGAGAACATGTCGTACCTGGCCTGCCCGCACTGCGGTCCGGAGCACCGGATCGAGATCTTCGGCAGCGGCGGCGGTCAGCGGGTCGCCGACACCCTGACCCAGCGGTTCGGGTACGACGTGCCTGTGCTGGCTCAGATCCCGATCGACCAACGCCTCCGGGCCGGAGGCGACGACGGCCGTCCGCTGTCGGGCACCGACGACCACGGCCCAGCCGCGGTCGCGCTGCGCGGACTGGCGGCCACGTTGGCAGGTCGCGGCCGCGGTCTGGCCGGAATGCAGCTCGGTCTCAGCCCGGCCGGCAGCCGCTAGCGGTTCGCCTCGCCGCGCTGGTGGGGCCCGGCGAATTCGGCATCGCGACAGACGTGACCTGCCACGCGCGGTAGATTTGACTGGTGTTCGACGTCGGCCTGCCCGAGCTCATGGTCCTGGTCATCGCGGCCCTTTTCATCTTCGGGCCCGACAAGCTGCCGGAGTTCGCGAAGCAGGCCGGCCGGATGGTCCGCACCGTCCGGAAGATGGCTGCCAACGCAAGGAGCGAGCTCAGCAGCGAGTTGGGTCCTGAGTTCGCCAACCTCGACCTGAACGACCTCGATCCGCGGGCACTGGTCAAGAAGCATGTTCTCGACGTGATGGATGAGGACGACGACGAGATGCCGGTCCGCCCCGGCCATCGCCCGCTCCTCGTCGGGGAGCGACCGCCGTATGATCCGGACTCAACCTGATCTCAGCGCCAACGGTGACGCGTTCGCGACGAGCCGGCACAGACCGCGCCACAGCCTCGCCCAGAAGCCATCATGGCCGTCCGACTGGCCCAGCGGGTAGACGCTGATGATCTGCGCGATGGTGTCCGCCTGCGCATCCGTGACGACTGTGAAGACGGTGCCCTGACCCGCCCACGAGACATAGGTGGGCAGGCCGTACCGGACGTAGACGTCGCGCCCTCCGACCGCGTGCCGCTCGAAGCCCGCCAGAGAGCCCGTGTCGAGCGATCCGCGCTGCTCGAACACCGAGACCGTCGACAGACCGTCGGTGTAGGTCGCGTGCAGCGTGCCGAGATCGTCGCGGGTCCGGTCGAGGTCCATCAGCCTGAATCCCTCGGGCAGCTCGCGTGGGCATCTGAACCCGGATGCCTCGAGCCGAGGTATCGCATCGGTGGACATCGCGACCGCCCCGGGAGGGGCAAGCATCGGCGGCAGGTGCTCGAGGAAAGCGTGCCGCTCCACCCGCAGGTCGATGTAGACACTGGTGCGTGCCAGCCGGCCGTCGCTGCCGTAGATCTCGCTGCGCAGCAACAGCCCGGTCCGGCGGTCCACCCACAGCCGGGCCGCCGCGGCAGCACCACGACCCACTGCCACGATCTGTGCCGGTCGGCCGGCGACTCGTCCAGATCCGGCCGTCGTCACCGAGAAGTTGTCCACCAGCAACGACAAGGCGCCGGACTGCAGGCCCTGCAGGCAACAGCTGGTGCCGTCCTGGTCGCGGATGAAGGTCATCACCGACTGTGCGTCGCCGCCGGACCGGACTCGGACGGTCGTGCCCTGCCCGAACACGTGGTGGACGTCCAGCATCACCGTCACCGCATGGTCGGGCTCCCATGCGGACACCATCCGCGTACCGGAGAACGACACCCCATCAGGTGCGACCACCGCCCGCTGGAGCTGACGCACCGCGGTGCGGTCGTCGTCGACACCGACCACCAGCCCGTGTGCGGCAGCCGGCCCGGCCGAGCCGAGAACCGCCAGCGCGGCGAGGGTGCCGATGACCATGGCCAGTGCGCCGATCCGGTGGATCCGTGTCGGTCGCAGAGGGATGAAGACCTGACGATGGGTCGAGGGAGGAGCTAACACCGCCGACTCACCGGTGGCCGCCACCGGCGCCGGTACGCAACGAGACCGAGTAGGCGTCCACCGCCGGTACGGAGAACGGCAGCCCGTCGGAGCTTCCGGCGAACTCGGCCGAGAACTGTCCTACCGGCGGTGACACCGGTGACGGCGACGGGCTCTCGGCTGCCCCGCCGAGCGCGTAGGACAGACCCAGAACGGCTGCACCGACCGATCCGGCCCCCGCCATCACCAGTCCGGCTCGGCGCCGCCGGTCGGTCGTGCGCCGGTCGGTCGCGTGCGCGTCGGCAGCCGCCCCGGGAGTTGGCCCGTGGGTTGGCCCGGGAGTTGACGCGTGTGGGGCGAGGTAGCTGCGGGTGGGCAGCGACAGGCCTGCGACCGTCTCGGCGTGACGGATGGCGGCCTGCCCGTCAGTCTCGGCCGGCCAGCTCCGGCCGATCTCGAACAGCGACGAACGCAGCGCGGCGGACGGCTCGGTGGCGGCCAGCTCGCGCATCCGCGCCTTCAGCCAGCGCTGCTCGCGCACCGCGGATCGGCACTCTTCACACCGGGTGAGGTGTGCCACGGCCCGGTCACGGGAGTCGTGGTCGAGCTCACCGTCGACGAGGGCTGCAACACGTTCGCCCAAATGGCTCATGACACCTGACCCGGCAGCGGCCGCCCCTGCTTGGGCCGGCGAAGGATCGGGCGCTCAGACACCGGTGGTTTCGTGACCTGCCTTGCAACGTGTCGAGCTCGGTGCGGGGCGGCGTCGGCCCCGACGCCGGTGTCGACGGGGTCGACCGGGCCCCCGAACCTGGAGCGGTCGTCGCGCGGGGCCCGGTGCGCGAGCGCCTGACGCAACAAGGTCCGGCCCCGGTGGATGCGCGAGCGTACCGTCCCGAGCTTGATGCCGAGCGTGGTCGCGATCTCCTCGTACGAGAAGCCCTCGATGTCACAGAGCACCACCGCGACCCGGAACTCCGGCGGCAGCGCGGCCAGCGCGACCGACACGTCGTTGTCGAGGAGCTGATCGTCATAGTGGTGCTCGGGGGTGGGCTCCCGGCCGGGGAGCCGCTCCTGCGCGTCGTCGGCGAACCCGTCGAACCGGATCTTCTGCTTGCGCCTGGCGGTGTCGAGGAACAGGTTGGTCGTGATGCGGTGCAGCCAGCCCTCGAACGTACCGGGGGTGTAGCTGTGCAGCGAGCGGAAGACGCGCACGAAGACGTCCTGGGTGAGGTCCTCGGCGTCGTGGGGGTTACCGGTGAGCCGGTACGCGAGCCGGTAGACGCGTGCGGAGTGGGTGCGGACGATCTCGTCCCACGAGGGGGCCACCCAGTCCTGCGGCGGCTGCTGCTCCACGACGGCACCTCTCCACGTGGTCTCAACCATGTCAAGCATGAGCGTTGGGTGCTCCTAGTCTGCCAGGTTCGCGGAGTGGGGTGCCGCTGGGAGAACGAGCGGTCGCTCCCGCAGGTTCCTCGACCGGCCTGGTGCCAACGGTGCCTGCGGGTGCCAGCGGGGTGACGCAGGGCACCCGAGTGCGGCTAGGCTCTCGCGCAGACGCCCGCACCAGACCACCGGCCCAGCGCCCGCTGGCAGATCCACGGAGGCCGCCATCGCCACCGGACCCAAGCCCGCCACGTGGGCATATGCGGAGGAGTTCGTTCCCGAGGACGAGGTGCTGTCGGCGGCGCGTGCGCGGGCCAAGGAGGTGGGGGTTGTACCGATCGCCCCGGGCGGCGGCGCCACCCTGCGGTTCCTCGCGTCGATGCTCGACGCCCGCTCGGTGGTCGAGGTCGGCACCGGCACCGGCGCCTCCGGAGTCTGGCTGCTGCGCGGGATGCGCGACAACGGCGTCCTCACCACCGTCGACCTCGAGGTCGAGCACCAGCGGCTGGCCAGGGAGTCCTTCACCGAGGCTGGGATCCCCCCCCAGCGTTTCAGGCTGATCGCCGGGGCTGCGCTGGAGGTCCTGCCGCGGTTGACCGACGGGCACTACAACATCGTCTTCTGTGACGGTGACAAGCGTGAGTACGGCGACTACTTCCAGGCGGCGCTTCGCTTGCTGCGCCCTGGCGGGGTGGTGGCGTTCGACAACGCCCTATGGCATGACCGGGTCGCGGACCCCGCGCAGCGCGACCCTGAGACCGTGACGATCCGTGAGCTGGGACACGCCGTCGCCTCCGACGACCGCGTACTCCCGCTGCTGCTGCCGGTCGGCGACGGACTGCTGCTGGCCCGCAAGCTCTGAGCTCTGACCGGCGGGACCTTGCGTCATGCATCGCGAGGGTCGGGACCTCCGGGCGCATGACGTAAGCGGATGTCAGAGTCCCTGCAGCCAGTACAGCAGTACTCGGGGCCCGAATCCGGTCGGCCCGGTGGTCCACTCGAAGTCCTCGCCGGCGGAGTCGCCGACGCCGGCGATGTCGAGGTGTGCCCACGCGGTCCCGCCGCTGAACGGCTGCAGGAAAAGCGCCGCGGTGATCGAGCCGCCGCCGGGGGACCTGCTGGTATTCCGGGCGTCGGCGATGTCGGAGTCGATGTCGGCCCGGTAGTCAGGCACCAGGGGGAGCCGCCACAGCCGCTCGCCCGCTGCCGCCCCGGCGCCTCCGAGCGCCTGCGCCAGGGCGTCGTCGTCGGAGTAGAGACCACCCAGGCTGACGCCGAGCGCAGTCCGCACCGCGCCGGTCAGCGTGGCCACGTCGACCAGGACGTCGGGCTTGATCGTGTCCACCGCGTACGCCATCGCGTCGGCGAGCACGAGCCGGCCCTCCGCATCGGTGTTGAGCACCTCACTGGTCCGCCCTCCGTAGTGCCGAACGACGTCGCCTGGGCGGGTGGCGGTTCCGCTGATGGAGTTCTCGGCCGCCGCCACCAGCCCGGTGACCCGACAGCGCACCTCGAGGTCGCGCAGCGCACCCATCGCGGCGATCACCGCCGCGCCTCCGGTCATGTCCCTCTTCATGTTCATCATCGCGGCGGCCGGCTTGAGCGACAGGCCGCCGCAGTCGAAGGTGATGCCCTTGCCGACGAGTACGACATGCGGGACTGCGTCGACGGCGCCGGACGGTGTGTAGTCGAGACGGATCAGCCGGGACTCGCGCGGTGAGCCCCTGCCGACCGCCAGGATGCCGCCGAAGCCGAGCGACGCGAGCGCCCGCTCGTCGAGCTCGGAGTACTCGAGGCCGTTGGAGGCGGCGACCTCCCTGGCGCGTTCGGCCAGCCAGACCGGGGACTTCTCGCTCAACGGCGTCAGCGCCAGGCGCCGCGACAGCCAGCCCGCCTGGCCTGTCGCCAGGCCCTCACGTACCGCCGTGGAGCGGTCGTCGGTGGTCGAGCCGTGCTGGGTCAGCACGACACGAGCCACCGGGTGTTCCTTGGGGCCGGTCGAGCGGCGGTGAAATCCGAAGGAGCCGAGGACCAGCCCCTCCACGAACGCCCGCAAGCCGGCGTCGTCGGCGATCGAACTCACGGTCGAGGCCAGCACCCGCCTGCCTTTCGTGCTCCTCGCCAGCGCGGCGGCTGCCCGCCGGTAGTCCGCCGCTGCCCCCGCGCCGACGCCCACCAAGAGCAGCTGCTCGAGCCCGGGCCGGCCGAACACTGCATGGCTGCTGACCTCCCCGGCCTTGCCAGTGGCCTTTGCCCGTTCGAGCACCTCGAACAGGTCCACTCCGGCGAGCTCGAGCACGTCCTCCGCGCCGGGGCCGAGGCTCAGCTGTCCGTCGTCGGCGGTGACCGCGACAGCGAGCACGTCCGCGTCCCGTACCTCGAGCAGACCATCCGTGGTGGTCGTCACGGTCGGAGGCGCGACCTGTTCCATGCAGGGACCTCCTGGCGGATCGGGGGCGCGCGGCCGGCACCGGACACGGTACGGCCCCGGTCGCTGGTCGCGGCCGGGGCCGTCCCGTCGTCAGATGTCGGAAGGAAACGCTTTAGTACGTGGCGTGCTCCGCGAGCGCACTGCTGAGCGCGTTGACCTCGTCGACGTTCAGCTCGACTACGAGCCGCCCGCCACCCTCGAGCGGGACGCGCATGACATAGCCGCGGCCCTCCTTGGTGACCTCGAGCGGACCATCGCCTGTCCGCGGCTTCATCGCCGCCATGGGCGCACCTCTTCCTTCTGTCTAGCGCGTGCCGGGCTGCCACGCGGCAGTCGTCGACGAGCGGGTTCCCCCTAGTATCCCGCACCCGCACGGCAGCCGGAAACCGACGACATCTGTCGGCCCGTCCCAGCATCGGTCAGAGCGGGTGCGGCAGACTCGATCCGGTGAACGCCCGGTCAGCGCTGTTCGACCTGTACGGCGACCATCTGCGCGCCAGGGGCGGCCGGGCACCGGTGGCATCGTTGGTGAAACTGCTGGCTCCGCTGGGCGTCACCGCCGCCGCGGTCCGCACATCGGTCTCACGGATGGTGCGACAGGGCTGGCTGCGACCGGTGCCGACCGCCTCGGGCCCGGGGTACGAGCTCACCGACCGGGCGAGCCGGCGCCTGGACGAGGCGGCCATCCGGATCTACCGGACCGGTGCTGCCAGCTGGGACGACACCTGGGACCTCCTCGTGCTGGCGCATGTGAGCGAACGCGGCGCCCGCGACCGGGTCCGGGCGGGACTGAGCTTCCTCGGCTACGCGCCGCTCGACGAGCACACCTGGATCGCCGCGTACCCGTCGGACGAGGTCGACGCGCTGTTGGCCGCCAACGGCGTCGGAGCGCACCGGTTCTCCTCCGAGCTCACCGGGGATGCCGGCGAGCTCGTGGCGTCCACCTGGGATCTGTCCGGGCTCGCCGACGCATACGTGGGCTGGCAGCAGGACGCCGAGAGGATCGTCGCCCGAGCCGGCACGCGCCCGGACGACGAGCTCGCCTTCGCCGTCCGCAGCCAGCTCGTACACGAATGGCGGAAGTTCCTGTTCAAGGACCCCGGACTGCCGCGCGAGCTGCTGCCCGAGCAGTGGCCTGGAGAGCAGGCCGCGAGGTTCTTCGACGCCGAGGCGAGCAGGCTACTGCCGGCGGCGCGGCGCTTCGTCGATTCGTGCCTCAGAGCGAACGGAGTCACACCATGACCGAGCCGGTGCTCGTCGACATCACCAACGCCGTGGCCACGATCACTCTCAACCGGCCCGACGCGATGAACAGCCTGGACAGCGCGGCTAAGGTCGCGCTGCGCGACGCGGTTCTCACCGTCGCAACCGACCACGGCGTTCGCTGCGTGGTTGTGACCGGCACCGGTCGGGCGTTCTGCGTCGGGCAGGACCTGCGCGAGCACGCGGCCATGCTCGACGACGACTCGGGCGACATCGCGTCGACGGTGCGTGAGCACTATGCGCCGATCTGCGCGGCGCTGGCCACCATGGGCAAGCCGGTCGTCGCCGCCGTCAACGGTGTCGCGGCCGGCGCCGGGGCATGCATCGCGTTCGCGTGCGACCTGCGGTTGGTCGCCGACACGGCCGGGTTCAACCTGGCGTTCGCCTCGATCGGGCTGTCCTGCGACACCGGCGCCTCATGGACCCTCCCACGCCTGGTCGGGCGCGCCAGAGCCATCGAGCTGCTGATGATGCCGCGTACGGTGCCAGCGGCGGAGGCGCTCGCGCTCGGGCTTGCGACCCGGGTTGTCCCGGCGGCGGACCTTGCCGCCGAGACGGCGGTCCTTGCCGCCCAGCTGGCCGCCGGACCAACCCTCGCGTACGGGGCACTGCGCCGCTCCCTGGCCTACGCCGCATCGCACTCGCTCGAGGAGTCGCTAGGGTACGAAGCGGACATGATGCATCTAACCGGTGGAACCCAGGACCATCGCGACGCAGTCCGTTCGTTCCTGACCAAGACCACACCGACCTTCCACGGACGCTGACCGATCGGCACCGCCGGCCGCAGGCGTACCAGCGCGGTCGCGACGAGCGCCGCGCTCGCCGCCGTCACCCCCCTCCTCCTCGCCCTCCCCCTCGCGCGATCCGACACTTATTTCGCGCGATCCGACACTTACCACCAGCCATCCGACACTTATCGCCGACCATCCGGCACTTATCGCGGCCCGACCCGCCCGTGGACCGTCGAGGTCTCGGTGAGCAACCGGGTCCGCCAGCTGGTCACCGTCACCTCGCACCGATGGCACACCACCCGCGCGGTGCTGAAGGTCTGGACACGGCCGCGCGGCGGCTCGTGGCGCCAGGTGGCCGGACCGTTCCCCGCGCGGATCGGCTACGCCGGGTGGGTGGCGGCCCAGGTCCGCGTGCAGTCGACCGGAACGACCCCCGCCGGCACGTTCACCCTCCGCCGCGCCTTCGGCGCGCTCGCCGATCCCGGCACCTCGCTCCCGTACATCCGGTTCGACGACACCGACTACTGGCCCTACGAGCCACGCGACCCCGCGACGTACAACGTCTACCAGTACTCGAAGTCGCCCAAGACGCACTGGCGGCCGGCGTACGCCGAGCACCTCAGCGACTTCCTTCCCGACTACGACTACGCCGCGGTGATCGGCTTCAACCTGCCGCGCCACATCTCTTACTCGGCCAGCCGCGGGCAGCGGGTCGCCCGCGACCCCGCCGACACCAGGCGCGGCGGCGGCATCTTCCTGCACGTACGCGACGGCGGACCGACGGCCGGCTGCGTGGCGATCGCCGAGCGGCACATGCGATGGGTGCTGAGCTGGCTGCGGTCGGAGTGGCGACCCCGGATCGTGATGGGCCCCTGGGGCTTCGTCCGCTCACAGTGACGGCAGGGCGCCAGTGGCCGGCACCCTGCTGCGTGGACAGCACTCAGCGATGTCCTCCCAGAGCACGCAACAGCCCGTTCGGCGACACCACGTGCAGGTAGCGCCAGGAGGGGTCGTCGTTGTACTCGACGGTGGTGAGCGCGCCGCGATGCGTGGCGTTGAACCACTGGGTGAGCGTGCCGTGACACACCCCGCCGCAGGCGAACACCTTCCGCGGCAGGTACATGAACCGGGCGAGCCGCCGGGCGAATGCTGGGTCCTTGACCTTGTACGTGTCGATGCCGTAGAGCGGCTGATGGAACGACACGACGTAGTCGAGGTTTGAACCGGTCCAGCAGGCGCATCAGCGCCCTGGTCTCCGGCTCGGAGGCCGGACGCGGACCTGAGTAGTAGATGCCGGTGAGCGGCACCCACCGCCTGGGGAAGTTGCGGTTGAGGTCGACGCCGTGCGCGTTGTGCCGATCGCCCGCCGCGACACCGTCCGGATTGGCGTTCGGAACCAACCAGAGATCGAGTCCGCGGATCCGCTTGGCGTGGCGGAGGACTCGCAGTGTCACCCGAGGGGCCGTCTCGTTGCCGTGCATGGCCGCCAGCGCCACCGCAGTGGTGTCCGCCCCGGGATCGCCGACGTGGTACGCCCGGATCTCGCGACCGTCGACGCTGTGCCCGATGACTCGTACACCGGTCACTGCGCCCAGCGCTCCCGCGTTGGGCGTCGACACGCCGGCGCCGGCGGCCTGCCCTCCCAGCAACGCCACTGACCAGATGGCCGCCGCCACGATCACCGGCTGCGAGATGCGCATGCGTCCTCCGTCGTCACCGACGCCAGCAGTACACGAGATGGTCATTCACCATGCCGGTGGCTTGCATCAGAGCGTGGCAGGTCGTCGGCCCGACGAACACGAACCCTCGGCGCTTGAGCTCCTTGGCCATCGCCGCGGACTCGGTTGTGGTGGGCGCGATGTCGGCGAGAGTCTGCGGGGCGGGGCGCGGCACCTCTGGCACGAACGACCAGAGCAGTTCGGCGAACGACCCCTCGAGATCCTGGATCGCGCGGGCGTTGGTGATCGCCGCGTCGATCTTCCGCCGGTTCCGTACGATGCCCGGGTCGTGCATCAGCCGCTCCACATCGCTCTCGTCGAACGCCGACACCACCCGAGGGTCGAACTCCCGAAACGCTTCCCGGAAGTGCTCGCGCTTGCGCAGGATCGTCAGCCACGAGAGACCCGATTGGAACGCCTCCAGGGTCAGCCGTTCGTAGAGTCCGCGGTCGTCGCGGACCGGTCGCCCCCATTCGTCGTCGTGGTAGGCGATGTAGTCCGGCGTCGCGCCCACCGCCCAGTCACAGCGTCGCGGCTCCGGTGGACCCGGTGTGCCTTGGGCGCTCAACAGCCCTGCCCCGGCACGGGCCCGTCCTCCACCAGCCGGCGCAGACGGCGCAGCGCCGCGTCGAGTAGGGCGACGGCCACCGGCCGGGCCAGCGGCCAGGCCCAGCCGCCCAGTCGGCCGCCCGGCAGGACCACGCGCTCCCACCAGGTGAAGCGGGCCCCCAACGGCGTGCCCTCGACCTCGAAAGCCGCTTCGCCGCGCACGACCGTCCCGGTGTGGAGCACCTCGCAGCGCCGCGGCGGATCCCAATCGGTGATGGTCATCGAGTCCCAGAATCCGATCGGTCCGACACCGGTCCACGCCCGCACTCGTCCGCCGAGTCCGGCCGTTGGTTCACCGACGGCATGCGTGCGGGTCAGCGGGATCCAGTCGCCTTGGGAGTCCCAGTCGGTGACGGCGTTCCAGACCCGCTCTGGGGTGGCGGCGATGTCGATGGAGGACCCGAACGTCGCGTACGCCATCAGTCCCGGCCCTCGCGGGCGCCGGCGCCTGAGTCGCGCTCACGCGCGACGACGTCCTCGGCTCGCTGTTTCGCGGCCGCATCACGCACCGTGGGCTGATCACGGGCCTCGCCCGCCTCGCGCGTCTCGTGCGCCCCGTGCGCCTCGCGGGCCTCGCGGGCCTCGCGGGCGGCGAGCTCCTCGGCGAGCCGGTCGAGCAGCGAGTCGACCTCGTCCATCCGGTATCCGCGCACGCCGATGGCGAACTGGACGTGCCTCAGGTCGCGGGAGGTCAGCATGTGATCGCCGGGGACAAGGGAGTCCGGCCGGTCGGCGAACACCGGCGTCATGGCAGCGCCTCGTCCCATTGCGACGACGACGATCGCCCCGATGAGCAGGACGACGACGATGGTGAAGACCCACATCACACCGTCGATCGTGTCACACCCCCGAACGTCCCACGATCATCGAGCGGCAGACCGCGTGGCCCACTGGGCCGGGCGAACCCGGCGGGCAAGTCCGAGCTGGTCGGTCCGGCGGGGTCGGGCGGGTCAGTCCGGGCGCGTCGCATTCGGCGCCTCGCCGGCCCCGGGCTCGGGACCGCTGCGGCGCCGGTCGGCCGCGGCGATGAAGCCGACGGCCTCGTCGACGTCATCGGTGACCTGCAGCAGCGCGAGGTCCTGTTCGTCGATCTTCCGCTCCGCCAGCACCGTGCGTCTGAGCCAGTCGAGCATCCCGGACCAGTACGCACTGCCGAGCAGCACGATCGGGAACGAGGTCACCTTCTGCGTCTGGACCAGCGTCAACGCCTCGAACACCTCGTCGAACGTGCCGAAGCCGCCAGGCATCACCACGAAGCCCTGCCCGTACTTGACGAACATCGTCTTGCGGGCGAAGAAGTACCGGAAGTTGATCCCGATGTCCACCCAGTCGTTGAGGCCGGCCTCGAACGGCAGCTCGATGCCGAGGCCGACCGAGACTCCCCCGGCCAGCGACGCTCCCTTGTTCGCCGCCTCCATCGCGCCCGGCCCGCCGCCGGTGATGACGGCATAGCCGGCTTCCACCAGGGCACGCCCGAGCTGGACGCCCTTGGCGTACATCGGGTCGTCGACCCGTGTACGCGCCGAGCCGAACACGCTGATCGCCGGTCCCAGCTCCGCGAGCATCCCGAATCCCTCGACGAACTCCGACTGGATCCGCAGCACGCGCCACGGGTCGGTGTGCACCCAGTCGGTCGACCCGCGCGAGTCGAGCAGGCGCTGGTCGGTCGTGCTGGTCTGCACCTGGCTGCGACGCATGACGACCGGACCACGCTGCTTCTCGGGTGGTTCGTCCGTCGTTTCGTCGGCAGATCCATCCACCGGTCGGTCCGGATGGATGGACTGGTCGCTCATCACCCCAGGCTAGACCCGGTCAGTCGGTGAGCCAGGTCGTCATCTGCTCCTCACAGATGCGCAGGTGAGACAGCGGCACGTACTCGTCGCGGCTGTGCGCCAGCTGCGGGTCGCCCGGTCCGAAGTTGACGGCGGGTACGCCCAGCACACTGAACCGCGCGACGTCGGTCCAGCCGAACTTCGGGTTCACCGCCCCGCCGATCGCTTGCACGAACGCGGCCGCCGCCGGCCGATCCAGGCCTGGCATCGCCCCGGGAGCGGAGTCGACGAGCTCGATCTCGAAGCCATCGAAGAGCTCGCGCAGGTGCTCGAGTGCCTCGTCCTCTGTCCGGTTCGGCGCGAACCGGTAGTTGACCGAGACGCGGCACTCGTCCGGCAGCACGTTCCCGGCGACGCCACCGCTGATCTCGACGGCGTTCAGGCCTTCGCGATACCGCAGACCATCCACCACCGGTGAGCGAGGAGCGTACGTGAGCAGCCGCTCGATCACCTCGCCGGCGCCGTGTATCGCGTTGACTCCCATCCACCAGCGTGCGCTGTGCGCCCGGACCCCCGGCACGACGATGTCGATCCGCATCGAGCCCTGGCAGCCGGCCTCGACGAGGGCATTGGACGGCTCCATCAGCACGGCGAAATCGGCCTCGAGCAGCTCCGGGTCGGACGTCGCCAGCCGGCCGAGGCCGTTGCGGACGGCCTCCACCTCCTCGCACTCATAGAAGACGTAGGTCACCTCACGGTTGGGAGCGGTGATCGATGCTGCCAGCTTCAGCGCGATGGCCACGCCGCCCTTCATGTCGCAGGAGCCGAGGCCGTAGAGGTTGTCGGCGTCGACCCGGGACGGAAGGTTGTCGCTCAGCGGCACCGTGTCGAGGTGCCCGGCGATCGCGACCCGCTCGGCCAGGCCGAGGTGGGTTCGCGCGACGATCGTGTCGCCGTGCCTGGACACGTCGAGATGGCCGAGCGGGCGAAGCGCGGCCTCGACGGCGTCCGCGATGGACTGCTCGTTGCCACTGACGGATTCGATGTCGACGAGCGACGCCGTGAGCGACGCGACGTCCTGCGTGAGGTCCAGGGAGGTCATGGCGGCCATTGTGTCGCGCCCATCCGGTGGCGGCAGGCCGGACCGGCGCCCTGGCCGTGGCCGGGCTCCATCTCGGCGGGTCACCGGACCTGTGGGTCGTCAGTCATCCGAAACGAACGCGCAGAACTCGTTGCCCTCCGGGTCCGCCATCACGTGCCAGCCGGCAGCCGGAGCAGGTGGCCGGAGCAGCGTCGCACCCGCCTCGGACAGGGGCGCGAGGTCCGCGACGCTGACGTCCCAGTGCACCCGGTTCTTTGCCGACTTGGGCTCGGGCACCGGAGCGAACGTCATGGCGTCGAAAGGCGCTCCGTCGATCTCGTCGACCCACCAGTATCCTCGGTGCTCGTCCCCTCCGAGTCGAGCCGCGAAGACGTCCGACCACCACGAGGCGATCGCCCGCGGGTCCGCCGCGTCGACCGCGAGCTCGTACAGCCGCAGATCCGGCGGCGTATCGCGCACGAAGGCACAGAACTCACCGCCCTCGGGATCGGCCATCACCGTCCACCGGCGGTCTGCCTTCGGCTCGAGAACGACCGCTCCGAGCTGTTCGAGCTCGGCGATCGAACCGGCATGGACGTCGAGATGGACACGGTTCTTCACCGTTCTCGGCTCGGGGACCGTGTTCATCCAGATGCGGTGCCGCCCGGTCGGCCCGTTGAGGACGCCGCTGTCGCCGTCCGGCTCGAAGGTCAGCCCGAGCACTCCGGCGTAGAACCGTCCCAGCGCCTCCCCGCCGGTCGTGTCGATGCACAGATCCTTGAAGCTCGCGATCGCCATGTCCGCGACGATAGCGGCGGCCGCTAGCGTGACGACTGTGACATCTCATGGACAGGCTCCCGGGCCGGATCCGGCTGGCGGGGCGTGGGGATTCGGTCTGGCGACCGTCAGTGGGGATCGGGTCCTCGACGCCTGGTATCCGGCGCCCGAGCTCGCTGCGGAGGGGCCGCCGGCCACTGGCGACGCGCCGGCCGAGCTTGTCGCGCTGGAGGGACGCGATGAGGTACGCCGGGTGGCACGCTCCGTCGTCCGTACGGTCATCGAGGACCTGACCGCCCCGCCGGTGGACACCGCCGACGCGTACCTGCGCCTGCACCTGCTCAGCCACCGGCTCGTCGCGCCGCACGGGCTGAACCTCGACGGGCTGTTCGGTGTGCTCGGCAACGTCGTCTGGACCAACCTCGGTGCCTGTGCCGTCGAGGCCTTCGAGGCCACCCGGATGCGCGCCCGCGCCGCCGGGGTCCAGGTGCAGGTGTTCGGCGTTGACAAGTTCCCCCGGATGACCGACTACGTGGTGCCATCCGGAGTGAGGATCGCCGACGCGGACAGGGTGCGCCTCGGTGCGTACCTCGCCAGCGGCACCACCGTCATGCACGAAGGGTTCGTGAACTACAACGCGGGCACGCTCGGGGTCTCGATGGTCGAGGGGCGCATCTCATCGGGAGTCGTGGTCGGCGACGGCTCCGACATCGGCGGCGGCGCTTCGATCATGGGCACCTTGTCCGGAGGGGGCAAGGAGGTCATCTCGATCGGCGAACGCTGCCTGCTCGGCGCCAACTCCGGCATCGGCATCAGCCTGGGCGACGACTGTGTAGTGGAGGCCGGCTGCTACGTCACCGCGGGGACCAAGGTCACCGGTCCCGACGGCACGGTCGTCAAGGCGGTGCGGCTCTCCGGGCGGAACGCGATGCTGCTGCGGCGAAACTCGGTCTCCGGGGCGGTCGAGGTCGTACCGGCCAAGGGCTCCGGAGTCGAGCTCAACACGGCACTGCACGCCAACGACTGACACTCCCCCCGCCGCCCCGACGTTTTGCCCACTTGTTGGTCACCGGCTCAACCGTGACCAACAACTGCGCAATCCCCGGCACCGGCCCCTGCGGCCGCCCTCCCCCACCCCCACCCGCGATCCGACACTTGTTTCACGCCATCCGACACCTACCGTTGGACCACCATGACGGCCGGACCTGGACAGCGAGGCCGCCTGGCGACGGCGGCCGCCGCACTGGCCCTGACGGGACTGGCCGGTTGGTACGCACTGCGAACCGGCGCCGGGCCCTTGCCTGACCCCGAGCAGTGCATCGCCAGCGTCGGCGGGCACTCGGTGGCACTCGACCTCGAACAGGCCGAGAACGCGTCGATCATCGCCGGGATCGCCGTGGCACGTGGGCTGCCCGCCCGAGCGGTGTCGATCGCCCTGGCCACGGCGTACCAGGAGTCGGACATCCGCAATCTCGACCACGGCGACCGCGACTCGCTCGGGCTGTTCCAGCAGCGCCCCTCCCAGGGTTGGGGGACCACGAGCCAAGTGCAGGACCCGTTCTACGCGACCAACGCGTTCTACGACGCACTCGAGCAGGTGGACGGCTATCAGGACATGCCGATCACCGAGGCGGCCCAGGAGGTGCAGCGTTCGGCGTTCGGCGGCGCGTACGCCGACCATGAAGCCGACGCCCGAGCGCTCGCCTCGGCGCTCACCGGATACAGCGCAGCCGACTACAGCTGCGCCATCCACGCCCAGGATCCCGCCTCGCAGCAACTCGGCCCGAACGGGCTCACGTCCCGCGCGGACATCGTTCGCCGGGACCTGCTTCGGGTGTTCGGTTCGCTGCCGATGGGCGGCTTCGCACCCGGCGGCGTGTCGACCGGCCACTCCGCGGACTCGGCACACTACGAGGGCCGGGCCATCGATGTTTTCGTCCGACCGGCCAGCCCGGACAACACCCGGAGGGGTTGGGCGATCTCCAGCTACCTGATGGGCAATGCCGCCCGACTCTCGATCGCCACGATCATCTTCGCCGACCGGATCTGGACCGCGACGAGGTCCGACGAAGGCTGGCGGGTCTACCACGCGCACAGTACGGATCCCACGCTGCGGCACCTCGACCACGTCCACATGGACGTCGAGTAGCCCCCGGGCACGCGGGCACGGGATTCAACCGCGTGAGGTGTCGGATCGCGTGAAACAACTGTCGGATCGCGTGAAACAACTGTCGGATCGCGTGAAACAAGTGTCGGATCGCGTGAACGGCCGGGGTCAGGTGGAGAGGCGGTCGTGCACCACCGCGGCGCGTTCGTCGGAGACGGTGAACGCGATCCGGATGTGCTGCGCTCCGCCGGCCCCGTAGAAGCGGCCGGGGGCGACCAGGATTCCCCGTTCGGCCAGCCATCCGACCGTCTCCACATCGCGCTCGCCGCGGGTCGCCCACAGGTAGACCGACGCCTCCGAGTGGTCGATGCGGAACCCGGCCCCCTCGAACGCTGCGCGCAGCACCGTCCGCCGGGCGGCGTACCGGGCACGCTGGACCTCCACGTGCGCGTCATCGCAGAGCCCGGCCGCCATGGCGTTCTGCATCGGGCCGGGCATCATCAGTCCGAGGTTCTTGCGTACGGCCAGCAACCTGGCGACGATCTCGGGGTCCCCGGCCACGAACGCCGCCCGATAGCCGGCCAGGTTGGACCGCTTGGACAGCGAGTGCACCGACAACAGCCCGTCGAACGAGCCGCCGCACACGTCCGGGTGCAGGATCGACATCGGTTCGCTGTCCCAGGCCAGCTCCAGGTAGCACTCGTCCGAGGCGAGAAGCACCCCGCGTTCCCGCGCCCAGGTGACGACCTTGCGAAGGTGCTCGACGGGGAGGACCCGCCCGGTCGGGTTCGCCGGCGAGTTCAGCCAGAGCATCGCCGGAGTCGACGGGCCGAGAGTCGACGGGCCGAGAGAAACTGTCGAGTCGCTGGCGACCACCTCGCAGCCAGCGAGCCGAGCGCCGACCTCATACGTCGGGTAGGCCAGTTCCGGTATGACCACGGTGTCGCCAGGACCCAGTCCCAGGTGCAGCGGGAGCGACGCGATCAGCTCCTTGGAGCCGATGCTCGGCAGGACCGCCTGGACTCCGAGCCCGACGACGCCGAAACGGCGCGCGAGCCAGTCGACCGCGGCCCGACGGCACCTGACCGACCCGACGGTCGTGGGATAGCCCGCAGAGTCCGCGGCAGCGCCGAGCGCAGCGCGGATGACCTCCGGCGACGGGTCGACCGGGCTGCCCACCGACAGGTCGACGACGCCGCCAGGGTGGGATCGGGCCAGCTCCTCGTACGCCTTCAGGCTGTCCCACGGGAACTCGGGCAGCCGCTCGGCGACGGCGCGGCGGGCAAAACGCGCCGCCCACCCTCTCGGGTCTGGCGACGCGTTCGGGTCGATCACCGGCCGACCGGGCAGGTCACTCTTGTTCTTGTGGCGGGAGGTCCGCGATCAGCGGGTGGTCCTTGTCGATCACACCGAGCTTGGAGGCACCGCCGGGAGAACCGAGATCGTCGAAGAACTCCACGTTCGCGGCGTAGTAGGCCTTCCACTGCTCGGGCGTGTCGTCCTCGTAGAAGATCGCCTCGACCGGGCAGACCGGCTCGCATGCGCCGCAGTCCACGCACTCGTCCGGGTGGATGTAGAGCATTCGCTTGCCCTCGTAGATGCAGTCGACCGGGCACTCATCGACGCAGGCCCGGTCCTTCAGGTCCACGCACGGCTGCGCGATGACGTAGGTCAACGGGTCCTCCTCGGTCCGGGTTGGGCCACCGCAGGCGGCCGATGCCACCCTAGTATCGCCTTGCCCGAGGCGGATGAGAAATCAGGTCTCACACGATGGGAGCGTGGTACGAGCAGCATGCCGCTCAAGCCCGCCGATGTCGGCCAGCGCGTGGTCGTCCGGTCTCTCGTACGCGGTGAGACCGGGCCGAGTGGCGGCCCGGCGCTCACCGACACGCTGGGCCGGCTCGAGCGCTGGGACTCCGATGTGCTGAGCGTACGCAAGGCCGACGGGACCCTGGTGCGGATACCGCTGGCCGACGTGGTGACCGGCAAGCCGATACCCCCGGCCCGGCGCACACCTCGCAGTGCCGGCCCCGCAGCGGTCATCAGCGCCGAGGAACTGGAGCGCATCTGCTCCGAGGGCTGGCCACCGGCTATCTCACGGGTCCTCGGCGACTGGCGCCTGCGCGCCGCCGGAGGCTTCACCGGTAGGGCGAACTCCGCCCTGGTGGCAGGCGATCCGGGCGTTCCGTTCGACGCGGCCCTGGAGCTCGTGAACGCCTTCTACGCCGGGCACGGCCTGCCGGCACTGGCACAGGTCGTCCTCGGCACGGGTGAGGAACAGGCGCTGCGCGACCGTGGCTGGAGCGACGCGCGTCCGGGGCAGGGTGACGTGCTCGTCCAGGTCGCGACGGTGACCGACGCGCGGCGCAGGGGGACCGGGGCCGCGCACGAGGTCGAGCTGTCCGCTCATGCGGACGCGGCCTGGATCTCGAGGTACGCCCGCGCCGGATCTGCCGATCCCGAGATCGTTCGGGCCCTGCTCGAGGGGGCCGACGAGGTCGGGTTCGCCCGGATCGGCGCGCCCCCGGTCGCGATCGGTCGCGCCGCGATCAGCCGCGACTGGGTGGGGCTCGCCGCGGTGGAGGTCGAGCCGGGGTGGCGCGGACGCGGGCTTGGCCGGGCGGTTGTCGAGTCGTTGCTGTCGTGGGCAGCCGAGCGGGGAGCGACGGCGGCGTATCTGCAGACCCTGGCGGAGAATGACGCGGCTCTCGGTTTGTACGCCTCCTACGGGTTCACCACCCACCACCGCTACCGGTACCTCGCTCCGCAGGGCTGAGTCAGTTCCGGGTACCGGGCGGCTGGTGACAGACCACCCGGTCCTGCGCCAGGTACGCGGCGTGGATCTGCTCCTGATCGACCAGCCGGTGACTGGTGAAGACGGACCGGAAGATGTCGATGTCGTAGCCGTCCAGGCCGGCCCTCGGTCGACATGACGGGGAAGGGTCGTACCGCGTTTGGTGCGGGCGGATCCCGTAGATCCCACTGCTGGAGATGCCGGTACGGAAGTGTGGCGAGCTGAAGAGTCGGACGTGCACGGCGGCCGGCTGCCGCGCGGAGGCTGGTGACAGCCACGCGTGGATGAGCAACCCGAACGGGGTGTTGTTGGTGAACGTGAAGTCCGGTACGGGCCAGCCGACCACGACGTCGCGTCCCGGCGGGTAGCCGCTCACCGCGACCGGGTGGTGCCGGTGGCTGGTGTCCTGCAGGCCCGCGGTGTAGGCAGCGTTGAAGAGCGCGGTCGCCAGCACCGAGAGGCCGGTGTGCCGATCGCCGACGGTCTGGTTGAAGCTGAAGACATCGGCCGGGTCGAGCAGTGTGCCGTCGACCCTGGCGGTCGCGCGAGCCGCCTCACGGTCCGGGCGTCCGGGCCACGGCAGGTCGTAGCCGGTGATCGCCTGGGTGATCTTGAGTCGCCGCGCGTCGGCGCGGGTGAAGGCCGGCGGCTGGAGGGTGGTACCGACCGACGCCGTCCGATGCGGCCCGCTGCGCGGCAGCGCGGCCAGCAGGACCGACGCCAGCCGGGTCGGGTCCACGGTGCGTCCCGGTTGGGACGGGAGGATCCGCGGGACGCCTCGGCGGATGACGACGCTGGCGTTCCGCGCGCGGGGGAGGGCGGCGGCGATCGGAGCGTGCAGCCGGGTCCAGAGCCGGTCGACGTCGAACTGCGGGTGCAGCGCCGCGTCACGTACGTGCATGCTCAGGGCCGGTCCGTACTCCGCCGGTGAGAGCGAGATCTTCTTCCCGGACACCCGCAGCGTGACCGGACCGGACATGGCCGGCCGGCCGAAACTGGCCAGCGCGGCACGGACCAGCGGCGCGCCGACCGCCGACGGCACCTCGGTGGTCGGCAGCCCGATCGCACCGGTGGACTCAAGATAGCTGTCCGCGATGGTGTCGCTCGCCGCCTCCGGATCCAGCGCGGCTCCCGGACTGCCTGGGTGCACGTGCGGCGCGCCGCCCTCGAACGTCACGGTCGGCTCGATCGCCTCGGTGTCGGCACGTGCGGCCAGCCGCCGCAGTGTCGCCCGCATCGCGTCCCGGTCGACGTCGACGACCGGGCTGACCGGGTCGCCGCCGATCAGCATGTGCAGCATTCGCACCGGGTTGAGCCGGGACCCTCCGTACGCCGCGTGCACCGTCGCCGGTATGTCGACGCGCAGTCCGACCTCGTGCGGCGTCACCCGGAACTCGTGGCCGTTCACCGACACGACGACCGGGTTGTCGAGCCGGGGAGCGAGCTCGTGCCGCAGGGTAGCCGTCGCGACGGCCGGGGTGAGCCCACCGACCTCGACACCCGCGACGCTGGTGCCGCGGGGGACGACGTCACCGGCGGCGTAGACCCCGAGCCCGTACAGCGCAGCGAGGATCGCGGCGATGCCGACACCGAACAGCAGAGCGAAGCGCAGGTCGTGGGTTCCACTGACTCGGTCCCGCTGTCGCAGTCTCACCGGTGGTCACGTCTTCCGACCGGCCGGCCGAGCGAGACGGCGAACAGCACGGCCATCGTGACCAGGCCGAGGATGAGCATGGCCCAGCCCAGAGCGTCGGACGCGATGACGAAGTTGCCCTCGGGTCGGCCGAGCGTCAGCCAGCCGAACAGGCTCAGCCAGCCGGCGGCGAGGCAGACACCGCCGGCCTGCCCGAGCAGGTCCCGGGCCGCCAGTCCGACGACCAGCGACGTGGCAAGTCCCAGCACCAGGCCCCAGGGGAGCACCACACCGCCGACGCGGGAGTCGACCCGGTGCACGGCCGTGGCCGCGAGCGCCACAACGGCGCCGAGCAGGAACGCTGCCAGCAACGACACGACCCGGCTCGTGCGTCGAGCCAGACCGGCTTTCACTCAGCTCAGTCCGGCGAACAGGTCACTCTCGAGACCGGTCTCGGCATCCCGCTCACCGGCGACGCCCTTGACGAGTCGATAGGACTCGACGGCCCACACCTGGCTGCCCAGGTTGTTGGACAGCGCGAAGAACGGGCCGTCGACGGCGATCTGGGTCGCATGGGCCCGCATCGCGGCGAGCTTCGCCTCGACGAACTCGTTCCCGTCGACTGCCGCGTCAAGCAGCTCGTCGGGAACGGCGAAAGGGGGTAGCGGTCCGTCGGGATCCATGCCTTCGAAGGTCGTCACGTCACCCGACTCACGCAGCTGCCGAAGGCCCGCGCGCAGTCGGGACTCGCTCATCGCGGTCCAGTAGATCTTGGCGATGTCCCAGGCCTCGCCGAGGTCGAGGCGGTACGACCGCGCCGCTGCCAGCGCGGACGCATACATCGCGACCCGATGCGCCTGGATATGGTCCGGATGGCCGTACCCGCCGAACTCGTCGTAGGTCACCATGACCTGGGGACGGACCTCGCGGATCACCGCGACCAGCTCGTCGGCCGCCTCTCGCAGGTCGGCGCGCCAGAACGTGTCCTCACGCACCTGTGGCGGAGTGGCCGCGTTGCCCTCCGGGCTGTAGACCATGCCCGTGTCGCGAAACCGGCCGGGGGGACCCAGGTAGCGGTAGTCGGTGACGCCGAGGGCCTTCATCGCCACGACCAGCTCGGTCTCGCGATGGGCGCCCAGTGTGTCGCTTGCCACCGGTCCGAGATGTGCCAGCTCCGGGAGGAGGATCTCTCCTTCCTCACCGCGGGTACAGGTCACCAGGGTGACCGAGGCACCTGCGGCGACGTACTTCGCCATCGTCGCGCCGTTGTTGATGCTCTCGTCATCTGGGTGCGCGTGGACGAGCAACATCCGGCGTCCGGGCGTGTTCGTTGGCATGAGGAAAGGTTACGGCGCCGGACGGTGTCCCCGCGTGACAGGATCGGCGACATGACCGACGCAGCGACGCACGCCACGACTGTCCCGGCTTCGCCCGACGAGGACGCGCCGTCGTTTCCACGCCTGTACGCCCGTACGCTCCGCTTCACCCTTGGCGTGCCGCGCACGGTGTCGGTGTCGCCCGACGGGCATCGCGTGCTCTTCCTCCGATCCGGCTCGGGCACGTCGCGGACGGGGGCGCTGTGGGTCTATGACGTACGAGCCGACTCCGAACGGATGGTGGCCGACCCGACGCGGCTGCTCGGCGGCAGCGGCGAGACGCTCTCGCAGGCGGAGCTCGCGCGGCGTGAACGCAGCCGTGAGTCCACCGACGGCATCGTCTCGTACGCGACGGACGCAGCCGCGACGAAGGTGGTCTTCGCGCTGTCGGGCAGGGCCTGGCTCGCCGACGTCGAGTCCGGCGACACCGTTGAGCTGCTGACGACCGGGGAGGTCATCGATCCTCGGCTCGACCCGACCGGACGTCACGTCGCGTACGCCGCGGCCGGTGGCCTCCGGATCGTCGAGACCGACGGCGATGACGACCGGCCGCTGGCCGAGCCGGACGGTGACGAAGTGGTGTGGGGGCAGGCGGAGTTCGTCGCCGCCGAGGAGATGGGGCGCGACCGCGGGTACTGGTGGGCGCCCGACGGCGAGTCGCTTCTCGTGGAGCGATACGACAACTCACCGGTCCAGGTCTGGTACGTCACCGACCCGGCCAACCCCGAGCGGCCGCCGGTGGCCCATCGCTACCCGGCCGCCGGGACCGCCAACGCCGAGGTTTCTCTGTGGCACCTGCGGCTCGACGGCAAGCGGACGGAGGTCCAGTGGGACCACGCCGGGTTCCCCTACCTCACCCGGGTCTCGTGGACCGCCGACGGCGACCCGATCGTTCAGGTGATGAGCCGGGACCAGAAGCGGGCGCAGGTGCTCGCGGTGTCACCACCCGACGGCACGACCCGGGTGGTCCACGAGCAGCGCGACGACGTGTGGGTGGACCTGGTCGTCGGTGTCCCCGCGTACGCCCCGAACGGCCGGCTGGTCACGTGTGAGGACTCCGAGGACACGAAGCGGGTTGTCGTCGGCGGCGAGCCGGTGAGCCCGGTCGGTCTGCAGGTCCGAGACGTGGTGAGCATCGACGCCGACGGAGTCCTCGTCACCGCCTCGACCGAGCCGACCGAGATCCAGCTGGTGCGGATCGGATACGACGGATCGTTGACCGAGCTGACGTCGGGCGCCGCTGTGCACAGCGGCGAGTCCGCGGGCGGGACCACCGCGCTGACGCGAGGCGCGCTCGACGCCGATGGCGTCCACGTGCTCGTGCTCCGTGACGGCAAGCAGGTGGCCGAGCTGCGAAACCACCAGGTGTACGCGGGGTTCCGCCCGCAGGTGACGATGATGCGTGCCGGGAAGCGCGAGCTCCGTACGGCGGTGCTTTTCCCGCAGGGTCACCAGCCCGGGTCGACCCGACTGCCGGTGGTGATGGCGCCCTACGGCGGTCCGCACGGCCAGATGGTGGTAGCGGCGTCACGCACCTTCTTGGAGCCGCAGTGGCTGGCCGACCAAGGGTTCTGCGTGGTCGTCGCCGACGGGCGGGGTACACCGGCACGCGGTCCGGCGTGGGATCGTTCGGTGCGCGACGACCTCGCCGAGGTGACACTCACAGACCAGGTGGATGCGCTGGAGGCGGTCGCCGTCGAGTACCCCGACGACATCGACACCGGGCGGGTAGGAATCACCGGATGGTCCTACGGTGGCTATCTGGCGGCATTGGCGGTCTTGGCCCGGCCCGACGTGTTCCACGCCGCCGTCGCCGGCGCACCGGTGAGCGACGACCGGCTGTACGACACGTTCTACAACGAGCGCTACCTCGGTCACCCGCTCGAACAGCCCGAGGTCTACGACCGCAACTCCCTGCTCGCGCTCGCGCCGCGACTGGAGCGGCCGCTGATGCTCATCCACGGCATGGTCGACGACAACGTGGTCGTCGCTCACACGCTCAGGCTGTCGTCAGCGCTGCTGGCGGCCGGCAAGCCGCACACCGTGCTGCCGCTGACCGGGGTGACCCACATGGCCAAGCAGGAGGTCGTGGCGGAGAACATGAAGCTGCTCCAGGTGGGATTTCTCAAGGACGCGCTGCGCTGAGCGCTGCCTCGATGGCGGGGATGCGCCGGCGAAGGGAGGCCAACGTCCGCGTGGCGCGCTCGGCCTCTCCCGCTTCAGCCAGGCCGGCCATGCCGGGATCGCCGCGACGCTGTGCCGAGCGGATCTGCTCGACCATCGACGCGATCCGCGGCACCACGGCGGTCAGCACCGCCGCAGGGTCGGGCCAGCCGTAGGCGTCGACCAGTAGCAGCAACCGGCGCACCGACTCCTCGGTCGGGAGATCGTGGTGCAGGGGTACGCCGTTCCAGGCCGCGAACGCCAGATCCTCCACCGGGTGGCCCGGACCGGCCATGTCCCAGTCGATCACCCCGACGAAGCGGCCATCCGCCCGGACCACGTTGTAGGGCGCGACGTCGTGGTGGCACACGATGTCGCCGGGTCGTAGCGGCCTGTTCATGTTGCGCCACACGGCGTCCGCCGGCGGCACGAAGTCGGCGACCACGTTGTGGTAGCGGCGCATCCACCGCATCATGTCCTCGACCTGCCCGTCGGGGACCGGCTCGTACCTGGCCACCTCACCGGGCAGGTAGGTCACGACCTCCCGACCCCGGGCATCGATGCCGAGTGCTGCGGGTACGCCGTCGAGACCGCGGCGGGAGAGATGACCGAGCAGAGCGTGGACCGCGGGAGTCCACGGCCCGGTCGGCCTTCGCACCGTGCTCCCGATCCGCACGGCGCCACCGACGTTGCCGCCGACGAGCGGCTCACCGTCCAGCAGGGTCTCGCCGACCGCCCGCAGGAACGGCAGCTCCGCCGGCAGCCACGCCAGTTGCTCCAGCTCCTCCGGGCCGAGCCAGCGAATCGCGTCGTGCTCGCGAGGAACGGGCTCGCCACGGATGATCCGCGCCAGGTAGACACGCAGCACGTACCCGCGGCTCAGGGGCTGCTCACCGGGGAGCCGCTGGCCAACCTCGATCTCGCAGTCGAGCTCCTCCCGGATCTCGCGCGCGCAGGCCTGCGGTGCTGACTCACCCGCGTCGACCTTGCCGCCGGGGAACTCCCAGCCACCCGCCAGCTCCGGCGGAGTCACCCGGCGGGCGGCGAGGAGTCTGCCGTTCCGCACGATGGCTGCGCCCACAACGAGCCGGGTGGGAGCCGTCGACTCATCGTCGGCGCGGTGCGTGCCGGGCACAGTGACGAACTCTCCTTCCTGGGCAGCCGCCGGGCATCCTGCTGGATCGTCCGGACGACGATCGGGCGACGATGTGCCCCACCGACACTGCGCAGCCCTACATCCGTTGTTGTGACCAGCACCACGCTGCCGCGAGTGCACCCGACTCCTCACCCGAGCCGGGTTTCCTCTACCTTGACAACTATCGCGTAGGCGCATCACCAGCGAGAGGCACGTGTATGTCCACGGGAGTTCTTGGACCGGGTTCGAGCCCGCATCGCAGACCGCACCCTACGCCGTGACAGGTGGTGGCTGTCGCCACTCGCCACGTTCGTGGTGTTCTCCACCTTCGTGGTGTATTCGACCTGGCGTGCGTTCGAGGGCGCGAACTACTACGCGGAGCCCTACCTCTCGCCGTTCTACTCGCCGTGTCTGACCACCGAGTGTCTCAACGGATCCTCCGACTTCGGTCAGCCGATCGACTGGTGGTCGCTGTCGCCAGCGCTGGTCGTCCTGATCTTCCCGCTGGGCTTCCGGCTGACCTGCTACTACTACCGCAAGGCGTACTACCGGGCCTTCTGGCTTTCACCCCCGGCCTGCGCGGTGGCCGAGCCACACGGTGGCTACAGCGGCGAGACACGGCTTCCGCTGATCCTGCAGAACATCCACCGGTGGTTCCTGTACGCGGCGTCGGTCGTGGCCCTGATCCTCACCTACGACGTCGTGATTGCATTCCGCGACGAGGACGGCAACTGGGGCCACATGGGCCTCGGCACCGTCATCATGCTGGTCAACATCGTGCTGATCTGGCTCTACACGCTCTCGTGCCATTCGTGCCGGCACGCGGTCGGCGGCCGGCTGCGGCACTTCTCCAAGCATCCGCTGCGCTACCAGGCTTGGACGTTCGTGTCGAAGCAGAACAAGAGACACGCGTTGTGGGCCTGGCTGTCGTTGTTCTCCGTCGGGCTGACAGATCTCTACATCTACCTCCTCGCGGCGGGGCACATCTCCGACGTTAGGTTCTTCTAGATGTCCGACCAGCCGTCAAATCCACTGGCCGCCGAGCAGGGCCACGGCTTCGAGCGGCACGCCTACGACGTCGTTGTGGTGGGGGCGGGCGGCGCCGGGCTGCGCGCGGCGATCGCCGCCCATGACGCGGGGGCGCGCACCGCGATCGTCTGCAAGTCGCTGCTGGGCAAGGCCCACACGGTGATGGCCGAGGGCGGCATCGCCGCCGCGATGGGGAACGTGTACTCGGAGGACAACTGGCGAGTCCACTTCCGCGACACCATGCGTGGCGGCAAGATGCTCAACAACTGGCGGATGGCGCAGCTGCATGCCCAGGAGGCGCCCGAGCGCGTGCTCGAGCTCGAGGAGTGGGGCGCGCTGTTCGACCGCACGAAGGACGGCCTGATCTCCCAGCGAGACTTCGGCGGCCACCGGTTCGCGCGGCTCGCGCACGTCGGTGACCGTACCGGGCTGGAGATGATCAGAACCCTTCAGCAGCGTGCCGTCGCCCTCGGCATCGACGTGTTCATGGAATGCACCGTCACCCGGATTCTCACCGACGACACCGGCGGCGCGTCCGGACGCCGGGTCAGCGGCGCTTTCGCATACTGGCGCGAGAGCGGTCGCTTCATCGTGTTCGAGACGCCGACCGTCATCCTGGCGACCGGCGGCATCGGAAAGTCGTACCAGATCACCTCGAACTCTTGGGAGTACACCGGCGACGGCCATGCGCTGGCGCTGCAGGCCGGAGCGTCGCTGATCAACATGGAGTTCGTCCAGTTCCACCCGACCGGGATGGTCTGGCCACCGTCGGTACGCGGCATCCTCGTGACCGAGTTGGTGCGCGGCGACGGGGGCGTGTTACGCAACTCCGAGGGCAAGCGGTTCATGTTCGACTACATCCCGGAGTTCTTCCGCTCCGAGACCGCCGACACCGAGGACGAGGCGGACCGGTGGTACGACGACAAGACCAACAACCGCCGGCCGCCGGAGCTGCTGCCCCGCGATGAGGTGGCGCGTGCGATCAACGCCGAGACGAAGGGCGGTCGGGGCTCACCGCACGGCGGCGTGTTCCTCGATATCGCCTCCCGCCGGGACGCGGAGTTCATCGGTCGCCGGCTGCCGTCGATGTACCACCAGTTCAAGGAGCTGGCCGATGTCGACATCACCGCCGAGCCGATGGAGGTCGGGCCGACCTGCCACTACGTCATGGGCGGTGTCGAGGTCGAGGCCGACACCGGCGCGGCGCTCCTGCCCGGGCTCTACGCCGCCGGCGAGGTCGCGGGTGGGATGCACGGCTCGAACAGGCTCGGCGGCAACTCGCTGTCGGACCTGCTGGTGTTCGGGCGGCGGGCGGGGCTGAACGCCGCCTACTACGCCGGCCGGCTGGGCGGATCCCGGCCGGCTGTGTCCGACGTCGAGGTGAGATCGGCGGCGGAGATGGCGCTCGCGCCGTTTGCGGAGTCGACCCAGGGGGGCGAGAACCCGTACACGATCCAGAAGGACCTGCAGGACGTGATGCAGCGACTCGTCGGCATCATCCGTACGGAGAACGAGCTGCTCGACTCGCTCAAGGAGATCGGCGAGCTGAAGGAACGCGCGAAGCGGCTGACCGTGGAGGGGCACCGCCAGTACAACCCCGGTTGGCACCTGGCGCTCGACCTCAACAACATGCTCCGGGTGTCGGAGTGCATCGCCAAGGCCGCGCTCGCCCGCCAGGAGTCGCGCGGCGGTCACACCCGTGACGACTACGCCGGCCCGAACGACGTGTGGGGCACGAAGAACCTCGTGCTCACCGAGTCAGACGACACGATCCACCTGAAGGAGCAGCCGCTACCCGTCATGCCCGATGAGCTCAAAGAGCTGTTCGAGCCGGCACGTTGAACCAGGAGACATGATGGGATACGACCTCTCGATGCGCATCTGGCGCGGCGACAAGTCCGGTGGCGGCCTGCAGGACTACGCCGTGAACGTCGAGGAGGGTGAGGTCGTCCTCGACGCGATACACCGGCTCCAGGCGACCCAGACCGGTGACCTCGCGGTGCGCTGGAACTGCAAGGCCGGCAAGTGCGGCTCGTGCTCAGCGGAGATCAACGGTCGGCCGCGGCTCCTGTGCATGACCCGGCTGGCCGACTTCGCCCCCACCGAGACGATCACGGTGACGCCGTTGCGGACGTTCCCGGTGATCCGTGATCTCGTCACCGACGTCTCGTTCAACTACGAGAAGGCCCGGCAGGTGCCGGCGTTCGCGCCGACGCCGCGAGACGCCGACGGCAAGCGGCGGATGATGCAGGTCGACGTCGAGCGGGGGCAGGAGTTCCGCAAGTGCATCGAGTGCTTCCTCTGCCAGAACGTGTGCCACGTGGTGCGCGACCACGAGGACAACAAGCAGGCGTTCGCCGGTCCGCGGTTCTTCCTGCGATATGCCGAGCTCGACATGCATCCGCTGGACACCAATGACCGGCGCAAACTGGCCCAGGATGCCGCCGGTCTCGGCATGTGCAACATCACCAAGTGCTGTACAGAGGTCTGCCCGGAGAACATCAAGATCACCGACAACGCGATCATCCCGATGAAGGAACGGGTCGTCGACCGCAAGTACGACCCGCTGGTCTGGCTCGGCTCGAAGATCCGCCGCCGCGACAGCCGCGAAGAGGTCTGAGCCCCCGCTTGCGTCATGCAGTTCGAGGGTCCCGACCCTCGAACTGCATGACGTCAGGATCAGCCGATGAGCTCGTCGACGAAGCACCAGCGCCACGCCTCGCCGGTCTCGAAGCTCCGCATCACCGGGTGGTCGGTCGACTGGAAGTGCCCGTGCGCGTGACGTTGTGGTGAGGAGTCACAGCATCCGACGTGACCGCAGCCCATGCACAGCCGTAGATGGACCCAGGACGTCCCATCGCGCAGACACTCCTCGCATCCGGTAGGAGTACGCGGCTTGGGCACCTGGAGCGCCTCGGTCAGGTGCGCGCACGCCTGTGCCTGCCGGTCCGAAACGGTGAGCTCGTCCTCGCGCCCCTCGATGTCCTCGGCCGTCGTCCGATCGAGGATCGTCTCCTCGATGTCGAGGACGGTCAGAACCCGCTGCAGGACCTCATGCGGAACGGTGCCCCCGCCGCGCAGCCGCAGCACCTCCTCGCGCTCGGCACGCAGCATCTCCTGACGTAGCCGGGCGTAGATGTGACTCGGCGTCTCGGCTCCGCCGCCCAGGCGCTCCCAGGCGGCGTTCGCCCGGTCCAGGCTCCGTTGCCGTACGCGGTCGACCACGTTGTCCGCGTCGTGTCCGGCGACCACCTCGTCGAGCCGGGCCAATCCCGCGGTCGCGGCCCGCTGGTAGATGCCCGCCTCCTGCAGCGCGTCCTCCGCGGGATCCGGACCCCGAAGTCCCAGCCGGCGTACGAGCATGGGCAAGGTCGCGCCCTGCAGCAGCAGCGTCCCCGCGGTCACGACCAGCGCGATCAGCACAAGCACCTCGCGGTGCGGAGTCGTCGCGGGCAGCACGAACACCGCCGCCAGCGTGACGACACCCCGCATCCCGGCCCACGAGATCACCGCCGGCTCGGTCCATGACACGGGGGGCTCGTTGCTTGCGACCTCGGGGATCAACCGGGGAATGTAGGTGGCGGGGAAGACCCACAACGGCCGCAGAACCATCACGCCGACAAGGACGGCAACCGCAGCCAGCAGGATCCGGCTCGCGGGCAGGGTACTGCGACTCAACGCCTCGACGATGGGCTGCGCCTGCAGGCCGAGCAGCAGGAACACCGAGTTCTCGAGCACGAACTGGATCGTTGCCCAGGTGTTGCGCTCGAAGATGCGCGATGAGGCGGTCTGGAGGACGGGGGCCTTGTGGCCGAGCAACAGCCCGGCAACCACGACGGCGAGCACACCGGAGCCGTTGAACTCCTCGGCCAGCAGGTAGGCGGTGAACGGGCAGATCAGCGACACCGACGTGTCGGTGAGCGGGTCGATGATGTGCTTGCGGATCTTGCCGATCACCAGTGCCACCACGAGCCCGCTCAGCACCCCGGCGACGGCTGAGACGACGAGGTCGAAGCCCACCTCCCAGACGCTGACGCTCCCGCCGATGGCGGTGATGGCGGTGCGCAGGCACACGATCGCGGTTGCGTCGTTGACCAGGCTCTCCCCCTCCAGGACGGTGACCACCCGACGGGGCATGCCGATGCGCCGGGCGATCGAGGTCGCGGCCACGGCGTCCGGCGGGGCAACGACCGCGCCCAGTGCCACGGCCGCGGCCAGCGGGACGGGGAGCACCCACCAGGTGAGCAGCCCGATGCCCGCGGTTGTGAACAGCACCAGGCCGACCGACAGCAGCGCGATGGCCCGGGCGTTCCGCCGGAAGTCCACCAGCGAGGTGCGCAGCGCGGCCGCGTACAACAGCGGCGGTAGCAGGCCGACGAGCACCAGTTCGGACGTGAGCTCGATCTGCGGGGTGAACGGCACGAACGACCCGGCGACCCCCACGGCGGTCAGGATCAGCGGGGCCGGCGCACCCACCCACCGTGCTGCCCCTCCGACGACGGTGACGATGGCGACCAGCGCAACCAAGGTCAAGGCGATGTGCACATGTCCAGTCTTTCAGTCAGCGGTCGAGAGGTCGTACGGTGTTCGCATGCCCGACCTACTCGATGACCACGCCCTGCACGCCGCGATGGCGGATCGTCCCCACTGGGAGGTGCGGCGCGGTTCCCTGTTCCGTGCGGTCCAGGCGCCGAGCTTCATGGACGGCATCCGAATCGTCGACCAGGTGGCGCAGGCGGCCGAAGAGCTCGACCACCATCCGGACATCGACATCCGTTGGACGACGATCAGCTTCGCGCTGTCGACCCACTCCGAGGGCGGCATCACCACCCTCGACGTCACCCTCGCCGCGCGCATCGACGAAATCATCGACCGCACTCCGCAGGCGGCGACATGAGCGAGCGGCTCTCCGCCGATGTCGACCCTCCGGTCGACCCAGCCGATGTCAACCCTCCGGTCGACCCAGCCGATGTCAACCCTCCGGTCGACCCAGCCGATGTCAACCATCCGGTCGACCCAGCCGATGTCAACCCTCCGGTCGACCCAGCCGACGTCGACCATCGGGCCCTGGCGGTCGCCCTCTTCAACCACGTGTGGACATTGCTCGAGATGGAGGACCGCACGCGCGAGCAGGACGACCAGATGCTGCACGCCGCACATGCCAGCCGGCACCACTGGGGTGTCGTCGGCGCCCCGGTCAACCTCGCCCGGGGCGAATGGCAATGCTCGCGTGTCTACTCCGTCCTCGGTCGAGGTGAGCCCGCGATCCACCACGGTCGGCGCTGCCTGGAGATCTGCCAGCAGCATGGCATCGGGGACTTCGACGTCGCGTTCGCCTACGAGGCGCTGACCCGCGGGTACGCAGTGAGCGGGGACGCCGTTCGAGGCCGGACGGCATCGCGCGCTCGCCCATGAGTGGCGCGCGACGATCGCCGATCCGGAGGACCGCGAGCACTTCGACGACGAGATGGCGACGATCCCGTCCGCGATCGCCTGAACGGGCTGCAGGCAGCTGGTCATTCGAGCAGCCGGCCGTCCTTCCCAACGTAGGTGCGACTGTTTACACTCCTGCGCATGGCCCAGGGTGCTCGTCGAACGGCACGGGCCGGCGGATCGATCTCGATGATCGGGCTACGAAAGGACTTCGGTCCGGTCACCGCCGTCGACGGTATCGACATCGACGTCAAACCCGGTGAATTCTTCTCGCTACTCGGCCCCTCGGGCTGCGGCAAGACCACGACGCTGCGCATGTTGGCCGGATTCGAGCAGCCGACGGCCGGGCAGATCATGATCGACGGTCTCGACGTGTCGCAGACTCCCGCGCACAAACGACCGGTCAACACGGTGTTTCAGAGCTATGCGCTCTTTCCGCACCTGGATGTCGAGAAGAACGTCGAGTACGGTCTGCGCTGGCGCAAGGACGTGGACAAGCGAGAACGTGCCGCCCTGGTGGCGAAGGCGCTCGACCTGGTTCAGCTCGGCGGGTTCGCCAGTCGTCGCCCTCATCAACTGTCAGGAGGTCAACAACAGCGAGTGGCTCTGGCCCGAGCGCTCGTCCTCGAGCCGTCGGTCCTCCTGCTCGACGAACCGCTGGGAGCGCTCGATGCCAAGCTGCGGCACTCGCTGCGGGGTGAGCTCACAGCGCTCCAGCGGGAGGTCGGCATCACCTTCGTCTTCGTCACCCATGACCAGGAGGAGGCACTGGAGATGTCCGACCGGCTCGTCGTGATGGACGAGGGCCGGATCATGCAGATGGGAACGCCGCGAGAGATCTACCAGGAGCCGCGCAGCGAGTTCGTCGCAGATTTCCTCGGCGTCGCAAACCTGCTGGACATCGAGTGTCTGTCCGGCAGCGGCCCGACCCGTCCCGTTCGTCTGGGTGCCTTCACCCTGCAGGCCCAGACGATCGCCGGTCACGCATCGGGTCCGGGTCGCGCGGTCATCCGGCCCGAGTGCGTGGAGCTGGAGGAACCGGGTCGGACCGGCCCCAATCGACTGCCGGGGATGATCGACCGGACCGTGTTCCTCGGTTCGACGACACAGGTGATGGTCCGCCTTCCCCAGGGCTCGGTCGTGCAGTCGTTGCTCACGAACGCCGCGACCAACGACCCTTTCACATCCGGTCAGCCTGTGACGGTCTGCCTGCCGCCACAGTCCCTTCGGGTGCTGGCCGCGTCCAACCAAGCTGCCGAAAGCGCACCCGCCGACGGCTAGCTCCACCCGGTCAGGGACCCTCGAACGTCGTCAACTCGTTCAAGGCAGACTCCGACCCTCGCTTTCCCGCCCGTAGCACAACGTAGGCGAGGATCAGCGCGATCAGCGATCCGACCAGCAGCAGCGTCGCCAATGCGTTGAGTGCCGGCGTCGGCGCTGCCCGCACCGCGTTGTAGAGCTTGATGGGGACAGTGACGTTCGAGGCGTCACCGAACAGGAACTGGCTGACGACGAAGTCATCGAGTGACGTGGCGAACACGATCATTGCCGATGCGAAGACTGAGGGCATCAGGAGGGGGATCAGCACGGTGCGGATCGCCTGTAGGGACGTGGCTCCCAGGTCTCTCGCTGCCACTTCGTACTCGCCACCGATGCTCAGCAACCTGGACCGGACGATCACGAGAACATAGGAGATCGAGAACGTCACGTGGCCGAGCAGCATCGCCGGCCGGCCCAACGGGACGAATGAGTAGAGGTTGATCATCACCAGGTAGAGCGCCGATCCGACCACCAGCTCAGGTGTGGCCAACGGGATCAGCGAGATCGCATTCGCCACGTTGCTGGTGCGCGAGCGCCACCGGGTGAGCCCCATGGCCAGCATCACGCCCAATGGGGTCGCTATGAGGACGGTCGCTAGCCCGAGGATGAGGCTGTTCTTGAGCGAGAGCAGGAGGCTCGGATCCTCCCAGACCGAACCCTCGTTGCAGCAGTACCACTGCACCGAGAAGCCCTGCCAGGTGCTCCGCGAACGACCGTCGTTGAAGGAGAACTGGACGGCGATCAGGATCGGAAGCAGGGACCACAGGATGTAGAGCCAGGTGACGCCGCCGAGGATGTAGGGGCGGCGCCAAGGGTTGCGCCAGGGTGGGACCCGCTTGCTCCTCGACTTCGACGCTGCCTGCGCAGCCGCGGACGCCTCGCCGCCCGTCACCGGGCCTCCCTGCTGGCGCGCTGGGTCAGGATGAGGTAGTAGGCCATGAAGAAGAGCAATAGGAACGAGAGCAACAACACCAAGGACGCCCCGAGGTTCTTCTCGGGCCCCTGGAGCAGGAACAGCTCGATCTGGTTGCCGATCATGTTCGTGTTGGGCGAGCCGGACACCAGTGTGTTGGTGTAGTAGTCACCGGCCATGGGAAGAGCGGTGACGACCAAAGCGGTGATCAACCCCATTCTCGACAGTGGCAGCGTGACGTGCACAAAGGTGCGAACGGCCCCGACCCCGAGGTCGCGCGACGCTTCGAGCAGACGCTGGTCGATGCGGTCGAGTGATGCGAACAGCGGAATGATGAAGAACGGCAGGTATCCATAGGCCAGCGCCACCACGACCGTGAACGAGTTGCCGGACAACCAGGAGATCGGTGAAACGCCGAAGAGTCCAAGCAGGTCGTTCACGTAACCGTCGTCTTGAAGGAGGTTGATCCAGGCCAGCATCCGGGTGATGTAGTTGATCCACCAGGGCGCGAGTATCAGCGCCAGGATCAGGCCGCGTCGGCTGCCGGCCAGCCGAGCCGTGTAGTAGGCCACCGGGTAGCCGACGGCGACACAGATGAGCAGCGCCCAGAACGAGTAGTACGCGGTTCGCACCCAGACGGCCTGGAACGAGCCGGAGAACGACTCCGAGACGACACTGCTGAACGTGTCGAACTGCCAGGCGAGCGGGTTCCACGCCGGGATCGGCTCGCCGAAGATGTCGATGTTCGCGCTGAAGGCGACGGCCATGACCGCGTAGAACGGCACCAGGAACAAGGCGATGAGCCAGATGACGCCTGGCGTGGCTAGAAGCGGCCACAACCGCCTGGTGCCGCGGTCGTAGTCGGCTGCCGGCTCAGCCACCGGCCTTGAACCTGGCCCAGGAGTTCCGCCAGAGCGCTTCGGTGTCGGGGCTCACCTCGTAGAACGTCAGGCCGTTCTTGAAGTCCCCGGGCAGCACGACCGTGTTCATCAGGTTGTCGGGTATGTAGCCCTGGTCGATCAGGTACTGCGGCGACAGTTTCGTGAGCGGCGGCTGGTACCCGTTCCAGCCGAAGTTCTGCAGCGAGATGTCGTTGTCGAGCAGGTCATTGATCATCGCGTGCGCGAGCACCGGCTTGGCCGCCGCACTGGGGATGGCGATGACATCGCTGCCGATGACTCGATCGGCCTCGGCCTCCGGTAGCCAGTACCCCAGCACGTCAGGGGTCTCACCCTTGGGCAGGTAGTACTGACCTGCGATCATGTCGCCGCTCCAGCACTGATGGATCGTCGCCGTACCCTCCGGGATCAGTGTGTAGGCTGACACCGTCGTCTTGATGTTGACCAGGTCGATGAGCTCGATGAGCTTGTCCGTCGCCTGCTGGACCAGATCGGGGTCGCCGGTATTGATGTCCCTGCTGATGTTGTTGCGGAGCAGTGACATGCCGATAGCCTCGCTCGGATCGTCCAGCAGGTAGATCTTGCCGGCGAAATCCGTGTCCCAGAACAGGTCATAGCCCACCTTGGGCACGGTCGTGACGCGGTCGGCGCGATAGGCGACGCCGGTGGTGTAGACCGTGTACGGCACGGTGTAGCGTGCGCCGCCGTCGTACCAGGGATCCTGGTATGCCGGCCAGACGTTCTTGAGATTCGGAATGTAGGTCTGGTTGAGGGGCTGGATCAGGTCGGTGTAGACCATCTTGCTGAGCACGCTTGGTCCCGGAAAGACCAGGTCGAACGACGCACCGGGCTCCCGGATCTTGGCGAGCATCTGGTCATAGTTGTTGTAGGGGGTGACCTCGACCTCCACGTCATGCTCGGCCCCGAAGGTCTTCATGACCCCAGGCGCCATGTAGGCGTCGTAGTTGAGGATCTTGAAGACGCCACCGGTCTCGGGCGCCAGCCCATCGTCGATCGCCGGGTTGCTGTCCTTGATCGGCAAGGTGACCGGCTTGTTTGGTCTCGCCAGCGGGTAGGGCGCACTACCGTTCGCCCTGGCAGCCGGTACCTGGTCGTTGTTACAGGCCGACAGCAACGGGGCGGCACCGATCCCGATCGACAACCACAACCCGCCCCGCAGCACATCCCGCCGATGCAGCTGCGGCCGCGGCCGTCGCGGCGCAGGTGACCGATCGGCAGGATCGGAGCTCACGCCAGGCCCTCCGAAATCGATGTCCTCGCCGCATTGAGCAGGTAGGCGGTCACCCAGCCAACGTCCATAGAACCTCCGCAGCCTTCGAGGTGTTGCCCAGCATTCGAACCGTCGCATAGACTGAACGATCAGTCAATCGGATCGCAGCCTGAATTTGCAGCCCATGATAGGGGCACGAGGTGACCACGAGAGCGGCCAGTAAGACCCTCCCGATCTCGCTCGACGAGTTCATCGAGGCGCAGAGCGCGCTGTTCCTCAAGCGGCAACCCCGTAGCCGCGAACTCATCGAGCGGGCGGGCCGGCATCTGGCCGGCGGAGCCACCTCGAACTGGCAGATCGCGCTGCCACAGGCGGTCTGGCTGAGCCATGGAGCAGGTTCGAAGGTCTACGACGTCGACGGTACGGAGTACGTCGACTTCCACGGCGGCTACGGCGTCTCCATCGCCGGCCACGCCCATCCAGCGGTCGTCGAGGCGGTCAGCTCGCGGGTGCGGCAGGGCACCCACTTCGCCCAGCCGACTCCTGACGCGATCGTCGTCGCCGAAGATCTGGCGCGCCGGTTCGGGCTGCCGCAGTGGCGGTTCGCCAACTCCGGCACCGAGGCGACGATGGACGCCGTCCACCTCATGCGCGCGGTCACCGGGCGCGACCTGCTGATCAAGGTGGAGGGCTGCTACCACGGCCACCACGACTCGGTGCAGGTATCGGTCCTTCCCGAGGCGGACGAGATCGGCCCGGCCGATCAGCCGATCGGGGTGGCAGGCAACAGCGGCATCCCCCACCAGATCCGCGATCTGGTCCTGGTGGTCGGATTCAACGACCTCAACGCTGTCGAGCGGGCGCTCACCGCGCATGCCGGGGAGGTCGCGGGCATGATCCTCGAGCCGGTCATGATGAACGCGGGGATCATCCTTCCCGACGAGGGATACCTGGCCGGGCTCCGCGATCTGCTGCACCGACACGGCGCGCTGCTGACGTTCGACGAAGTCAAGACCGGGCTGACCACCGGCCCGGGTGGCGTGACCGCGCTGTCCGGCGTCACCCCTGACCTGGTGTGCGTCGCCAAGGCGCTCGGCGGCGGGCTCTCATCGGCGGCGGTCGGTGGGACCGAGTCGATCATGGCGTGGATCGCCGACGGGCGCTACGAGCAGGTCGGCACGTTCAACGGCAACCCGCTGGCGATGGCCGCGTCCCGCGCGCAGCTCACCCAGGTGCTGACGCCCGACGCGTACGCCCATCTGGACCGGCTGCGGGAACGGCTGACCACGGGGATCGAGCAGGTCATCGTCGACGCCGGCCTCCCGTGGCACGTCGTCAGCATCGGGGCCAAGGGATGCATCACGTTCCTGCCCGACCGGATCCGCTGCTTCCGCGACTTCCTCGGCATCGACGAGCGGCTGGGTGAAGCCCACTGGCTCGTCCAGCACAACGGTGGCGTGTTCCTGCCGCCGTGGGGGAAGGTCGAGCAGTGGCTGCTGTCGGTCCAGCACGACGACGCCGACGTCGACCGTTTCATCGGCAACGTCGCGACCCTTACCCGCCACCTGTCCCGGTTCTCCGAGCCGGTGGCCGGCTAGGCAGGACCCCCAGCCTTTGACGTGCGGCGACGCCGTGGCGGCGCCCACGCGAACCCGAGTGCCTGCGAGGCGAAGCGCATCGCGATCCGGTACGCCCGGTCAGCGTCGACGACCGGGTCCTCCAGCGCGACCTGGATCGACAACCCGTCCAGCAGGGCCGCGAACGTCACGGCGAACTCCGTGGAGTCGATCTTGTCGATCTCGGCCGCCGCGATGGCGTCGTCGACGACCCGGGTGATCATGTTTCGCCAGCGCTGGTCCAGCTCGACCCGGTCACGGGCCACGGCCGGGTGGCGGAACGCCTGGGACCACAGGTCGAACCACAGTCCCCACGAGCCGGGTATCTCATCGGTCTGCTGCGGCAAGCACGTCAGGCGGACCAGCCCCTCCAGCCGGCGCCGAACGTTGGCCAGCCCGCTCAGCATCTGGTCGGCCGCGGCGTAGAACGACTGCTCGGAGAACCGCAGCGCCTCGGTGAGCAGGTGGTCCTTGGTACCGAAGTAGTAGATGACGAGCGCCGGACTCGCGCCCGCGCGGCGGGCGACGTCGGCGATCCGGGTCTCGGAGAAACCACGCTCGGCGATAATCTCCGCGGCGGCCCGGAGCATCTGGTCCCGACGGTCGTCGCCAGGCACCGAGGCGTCTTCGGCAGTCATCATCCGTCCCCGTTCGAGCCGATGGCTTGGCCGAAGGCTAGCATCTTGTGAACTGAACAGTCAGTCAGGAGTAGGCATGGATCGGCCGATCGACGTCGCACAGGCGGCCGGCCTTCGGGCGTTGCTGGAACCCCGCACCGTCGCGGTGGTCGGTGCGAGCGCCCGACCGGGCAGCTTCGGCGAGCGCCTGGCCACGGAGGCGCTGCGCAGCCCGGCCAAGCCAACCGTGCACCTCGTACACCCGCACCACCGCGAGGTGCTCGGCCGGCCCTGCGTACCGTCCCTCGATGCCCTAGGCGATCCTGTCGACCTTGTCCTGCTCGGCGTGCCCGACACCGCGCTGACCCAGGAGCTCACCAGGGCCGCGCGGCGCGGCGACGGTGCAGCGGTGGTGTTCGGCAACGCGACGGGACTCGGACCGGTGCTCGCCAAGACCGCCAGGGATGCCGGGATGGCTCTGTGCGGCGCCAGCTGCATGGGTTTCCTCAACGTGGCACGCGGCATCCGGGCCCTCGGCTACCTCGAGCGCTACCCCCACCCGGTCGGTCCGATAGCACTCGTGACCCATTCGGGGTCGCTGTTCTCTTCCTTCCTGCGGACCCACCGGCGGCTGGAGTTCTCCCTCGCGGTCAGCTCGGGACAGGAGCTGGTCACGACTGCCGCCGACTACCTGGACTACGCGCTCGATCTCGAAGAGACCCGAGTCGTCGGGCTGGTGCTGGAGACCATCCGCGACAGCGAGCGGTTCCGGGCGGCGCTGGAGCGGGCCGGGGACGCCGACGTGCCGGTGGTCCTGCTCACCGCTGGCGGCTCACCCACCGGCCGGACGCTGGTCGGCGCGCACTCGGGCGCACTTGCCGGCGGCGACGGCGCGTGGGAAGCACTGGCCGACGCCTATGGAGTGCACCGGGTGCGCGATCTCGCCGAGATGGTGGACACGCTGGAGCTCTTCGCGGTCGGCCGCCGGCCGCCGGCGCTGGACACCCCGGCGCTTGCCACCGTGCACGACTCGGGCGCGGAGCGCGTGCTCGCTGCCGACGTGGCCCACGAGATAGGGCTGCGGTTCGCGGACCTTGGCCCGGCCACCGCGGCGCGGCTGCGGACGTTGCTCTCCCCCGGCCTGGAGCCGGTCAACCCGCTGGATGCCTGGTCGACCGGGGCGCAGACCTTCGAACTGTTCAGCGGTTGCCTGAACGCGCTGGCCGACGACCCCGCCGTCTCGGCCGTCGCCCTGGCCGTCGACCTGGTGGACGAGTACGACCAGGACGAGTCCTACCCGCAGGCCGCGGTGGCGGCGTACGACGCAACGACCAAGCCGGTCTCGGTGCTGGCCAACCTCGCGTCCGCCGTCAACCAGGTCCGCGCCTCGGCCCTGCGCGCCCGGGGAATCCCGGTCCTGGAGGGGACGCGGAGCGGGCTGCGGGCCATCCGGCATCTGCTCGAACACGGGTCCGGCCGGGAACACCAGACCTCCGCGCCGGTCGTCGATCGCCGGCGCCAGGAGCGGTGGCGCGAACGGCTGCGCGCCGGGCCGCTGGATGCGCAGATGTCGTTCGCTCTTGTCGCCGACTATGGGATACCCGTCGTTGAGACCGTTCTGGTGTCGACCGTGCAGGAGGCGGTCGCCGCCGCCCGACGGATCGGGTTTCCGGTCGTACTCAAGACCGCGGATCAAGCGATCGAGCACAAGTCCGACGTCGGCGGTGTCCTTCTCGGGATCGCGGACGACGCGGCGACCGCCGTCGCCTACACCGAGCTGGCGACGCGGCTAGGGCCCCGGGTGACCGTCCAGCGTCAGTCGGCCGACGGCGTCGAGCTGGCCGTCGGGATGGTGCACGACGCGTTGCTGGGACCGCTCGTCCTGGTTGCGGCCGGCGGGCTCCTGGTGGAGGTGATGCACGATCGACGGGTGATGCTCCCGCCCGTGAACGCGTGCCGTGCCGACCGCCTGGTTGCCCAGCTGGCAGTCAGTCGGCTGCTCGATGGCGTCCGCGGCCGTCCGGCCTGCGACCGGGCCGCCGTGTCCGCGGCAGTCGTGGCCATGTCCACGCTGGTCGTCGAACTGGGCGATTCGCTCGAGGCGCTCGACGTGAACCCGCTGGTGGCCGGACCCGATGGTGTGGTGGCGGTGGACGTGCTCGTTGTGCGGGCCGCAGCCGCGGATCCCGCCGGTCCCGACGACTCGGCCCGGTCAGGCGGTCTGTGACGGGAACGGCAGGGCGCGGCCGTTCCTGCCCCGGTTTTGCGTCGCCGGCCGGCACCTTTCCCGACTCCATTACCACCGCCTGTGTTCAAGCCGCACGCTCCATGTCTCCGCGGTGCGCTGCTGCGCGATCCCGTCTGGCAGCTCAGCCGCCGGGTCGCTGCCGGGAATTGCGCAGTTGTTGGTCACGGTTGAGCGGGGCGGGCAGGTGACCAACGAGTGCGCAAAACGTCGGTGCGGTCGTCCTGACGCACCCCAAAAGGCGACTGCCCCACGTGTCGACGCGGCAAGAAGTATGCACTTGTTGCGGGCAAACGGGCGCGACAACTCTCATCGCCTGCACAATTTCTGCGCAGTCCACGCCCCGCGGTGGTCGGCTTCGGGGTCGAGCAACAGCAGCCGCGAGCCGTGCCGGAACACGTGCCCATCGCCTGGCCAGATCGGCGTGCCGGCGTGCCGGGTCGGGTTGCCGGGCTCTGTTGAGCGTCGGGGACTACGACCTTCGGCGGCCGTAGGCGAAGTAGGCGATGGGCGCAGCACCGACTGAATTGATCAATGTCACAGCGAGCGCCCAGCGCAGCTTCGACCCTCGAACTTCACCGGCGGGTCGCCGGGCGAGATCGATGAGGGCGGCAAGCTTGAGAACGCCCTCGAACACACCTCCAACAAGGATCAGCCGACGACTCCGAGGACTGAGCTCGTCCCACCCTTTCTTGGCCATGAAGACAGCGTTCCCCTGAACTGACACCCGTGGCAAGCGATGGGCTGTTCGTCGGCGCCGCGGCCTCCGGACGAAGCCGGTCAACCGGTCTGTGACGGGAACGGCAAGGCGATCGGATCCGCGGCCAGCCGACTGCGCCCGTGGCTGTCGAACCGGTCGAGACCGAGGTCTGTCACGTCGACTACATCGGTACGGCCGTGCAACGCCAGGTCCGCGGCGACCCGGGCCACGGCCGGCCCCCACATCATCCCGTGCCCTCCGGCCGAGGCGACGACCGAGCCGGCGACCGGGCCGTCGGCGGACAGCACCGGGCCAAGGATCGGCAGATGGTCCGGGGTGAAGTCGATCGTCGCGGCCCACGCCTTGCGCAGTCCCAGCGTCTCGGTCACCGGGACGAGTGCGGAGATCCGGGACTTCATCTTCCTGTAGTACGTCCAGTCGAACTCCGTGGCCGTCCCCGGCGGCTCGTCGGGGTTGCTCATGCCCCACAGCATCCCGCCCTCCTCCGGGCGCCAGTAGATCCCGGAGGCCAGGTCGAAGACCATCGGCAACCGGCTCTCGGCGAGGTCGGGATGTGCCTCGGTGACGACCACCTGATGTCGGACTCCGCCGGCGGGAATCCGTACCCCCGCCGCACGACCCACCTCGGCGAGCTGGGGTCCGCCGGTGAGCACGACCCGCCCGCAGCCGAGCGGGCCGGCGGAGGTGTCGACCCCCGTGACACGTCCCTGTGCGACCTGCAGACCGGTGAACGTGGTTCGCTCCCGCACCTCGACACCGGAAGCTGCGAGCGCCGTGACGTAGGCCATGACGTTCCGAGGCGGGTCGATGTAGCCGTCGCCGGGCGCGTAGGACGCCCCGAGGGTCAGCCCTGGCGACAGGGCCGGGTTGAGCGCGTCCGTCTCCGCAGAGTCCACCCAGCGCACGTCCAGCCCGAGACGCCGCTGCATGGCGATCCTGGCCTGCGCGTCCTCGACCTCGGCCGAGGTGAAGCACGGCATGAAATAGCCCTGTGCCACGAACCCGGAGTCGATGCCCAGCGTGTCGTGTTGCCCGGAGTAGAAGTCCCGGGTGAACAGTCCCAGCCTGACGGCGACCTCGGTGCCGCCCTGCGCTCGCACCATTCCAGCCGCCCGGCTGCTCGCGCCCTTACCGAGGTGGTCGGCTTCCAGCAGGACGACCCGTCGCAGCCCGGCGCGCTTGAGGAACCACGCACACCATCCGCCGACGGTACCTCCTCCGACGACAACGGCGTCGGCGTTCTCGGAGTAGCCGGTGCTGGAGTGGCCGGTGCTGGTCATGGTTCCCGACGCTGGCATAGACTGAACGGTCAGTCAAGATGGTCGGTGGAGGCGCGATGTACGGCTTGTCCGAGCAGGACCTCGAGATCCAGGCACGTGCGCGCACGTTCGCCGACGAGGTGATCCCGCTCGAGGTCGAGGCCGAGCTGGCCGGTGGACATCTTCCCCGCGGGACCGTCGACGGGCATCGCCGCCGCGCCATCGAGCTCGGACTGTACGCGACCAATATCCCGACCGAGTTCGGCGGCCAGGGGCTCACGTCGCTGCAGCAAGTGCTCATCCAGGAACAAGGTGGCCGCGTCACCAATGCGCTGGCCTGGGTGCTGGCAACGCCTCCGGCCTGGTGGCCTGCTGTCGCCACGCCGTACCAACGGGAGCGCTGGCTGCTGCCGACCATTCGTGGCCAGATGCAGGAGTGCTACGCGATCACCGAGGAGCAGGCGGGCTCGGACGTCTCCGACCTGGCCACGACGGCGCGCCGTGACGGTGACGACTACGTGCTGGACGGCGAGAAGTGGCATGTGACGTCCTACAACGAGGCCTCCTACGCGTTCGTCCAGGCGAAGCTCAGCACCGGCCCGCACTCGGGCGAGCACGCCATGTTCGTCGTCGACCTACCCTCGCCCGGTGTGCGGGTGGTTCGCACTCCGCTGTACTCACACTCGATCGCTCACGAGCATCCGATCGTCGCGTTCGAGGGCGTCCGGGTGCCGGACTCGCACCTGGTCGGTGCGGAGGGCGACGGGATGACCTTCGCCTACGAGTGGTTCCGCTTCGAGCGGCTGATGATCGCTGCCCGCTGCCTGGGTGCCGCCGAGCGCCTCGTCGAGGAGACGACGGCCTTCGCCGCCGACCGGATCATCCAGGGCGAGCCGCTGGTGACCCGCCAGCTCGTCGGGGCGATGCTGGCCGACAGCCTGACCGAGCTGTTCGCCGGCAGAGCCATGGTGTACGAGACCGCCCGCGGCGTCGACGCCGGCGAGGACCGCAAGGTCCTGCACGCCCGCTGCTCAATGGCGAAGCTCTACGCCTCCGAGATGGCGGGACGCGTCGCGGACCGGGCAGTGCAGATACACGGCGGGCGCGGCTACATGCGCGAGAACGTGGCCGAGCGTTTCACTCGCGAGCTGCGGGTCGAACGGATCTGGGAAGGGGCGAGCGAGCTGCAACGGCTCATCATCTCCGACCAGCTGGCCAAGCGAGGCCGTGCGGCGCTGGTCTGAGGTCGTGCCCGGAAGGCGGTTCGGCCGAATGTTGTGCGAAGCCACCGGTGGTGCTTACGATGTAAAGTGGTCCGCTACCCGCCCCTCGCTGTTGGACGCGGGTAGCGGACCCAGTTGACTGAGTACCCGCCAATCGGCGCACCTAATCACCACCCAGGCGTAAAGCGATGAGGACCGGGATTTCAGCCATTTTGAGCATCCCGGCGCGCAGAGCATGACACTCTCCCGCCGATTCGCTCTGATCCGCCTGAAGTCGCAGACGAAGACCACTCCCGCATGATGTTTCGCTGGTGAGCCGCAACTACCGTCACAGGCATGACCACAGCAGGCGACCCCGCCAGCACCCGTTTCCCTCGCGGAGTGACGGCTGGCGCGCGCACCCACGCATGGCTGTCGGCAGCCGGGCTGGCAGTAGGTGCGATGCGGAGCCGCTAGGAGTCGGGCGGCCGAACGGGAAGCCGCACACGTAGGACCGTCTCACCGGGTCGGGAGTCGATGTCGATCGTGCCACCGTGGCGCTCGACGACGATGCGGCGTGCGATGTCGAGACCGAGCCCGGTGCCCTTTCCGACGTCCTTGGTCGTGTAGAAGGCCTCGAACGCGCGGGCAGCAACCTGCGGAGGCATCCCGGGCCCGGTGTCGGCGATCTCGACGACAACGTGGTCCCCGTCGGCCCGCGTCGTGATCTGGAGAGTCCCCTCGCCCTCCATCGCGTCGACGGCGTTGTCCATCAGGTTGGTCCAGACCTGGTTGAGCTCACCCGCGTACGCCTCGATCGGCGGGACATCCACGCCGTACCGGCGCGCCACCTCGACGCCGCCGCGAAGCTTGTGGCCCAGCATCAGCAGGGTGCTCTCGAGGCCGTCGGTGACGTCGATGTGCTGGATCGACCCGCGGTCCATCTGCGAGTACGACTTCACCGCCGCGACGAGATCGGAGACGCGGCGCGTCGACTCCTTCACCTCCGAGAGCAGCGTGGCCATCGACAGCGTGCTCGCCACCCATTCCAGGCCCGGCTCCAGCACGGCCTCTCCGATGGCGCCGGCGGCCCGCTCACACCAGGCGACGTCGACTCCGGCGGCGGCAAGCGACGGGGCGATCAGCCAGTCGCGCTCGACGCCACGGTCGGACAGCCACGACGACAGGGCGTCCTCCTGGTCGGCCACCGCCAGCGGGTCCAGGACCTCTGCCCGGGGCTTGATCTCCCGGCGCAGCGCATCGAGCGCGGTGAACTGTGCGGCCGAGATGTCCCCAGCGGCGAGGCGGCCGAGAGCCGCGAGCAGCGACTGGCTCGCGCCCTCGAGCGAGTCGACCGCGCGGGTGGCGGCAGCTGCCGGGTTGTTGAGCTCGTGCGCGAGGCCGGCGGCGAGCGTACCGAGGGTGACGAGAGAGTCCCGTTGCCGCACGGTCGCCTCGATGTTGCGTGCCGTGCCGTACAAACCCTCGATGAGATGGCCGCCGAACGGGAACCAGGAGCTGGATCGCTCACGGAGCGCGTTGGCAGGTACTCGGAGCACCCGCCCGTCGACCACGCCGCGCCCGGTCGCCAGATAGACGCCGTGCTCGTCCCAGGCCCTGAACCCGCCCGCCCAGCGACCTGGTACGTCCATCCTGCCGACGACGATGTCCTCACGCCCGACGTGACGTCGCAGGTCGATGGCGCCGTCCACCAGGACCCACCAGAAGTCGGCGTGCTCGCCCTCGTGGAACAGGTCGACGCCGGGCTCGACGCGCACCTCGGTGCCGACCTCGGCAAGCTCGGCGAGCTGGTCGTCGGTGAGGCCGTCGAAGAGGCTCAGCGAGCGGAGGTCGCCGGCCTGCATCAGATCGTGGCCAGGTAGCGGTGTACGAGGTAGACCGACATGGCCCCCTCTCCGACCGCCGAGGCGACCCGCTTCATCGAGTCGCAGCGGACGTCCCCGGCCGCGAACACCCCGGGCACGCTCGTCTCCAGCGCCAGCGGTGAACGGGCCAGCGGCCAGCGTTCCGCGTACCCGGGGCGGAGGAGATCCTGACCGGTGACGATGAACCCCTTTTCGTCGCGAGCGACGTCGGGGCCGAGCCACTCGGTGTGCGGAGACGCCCCGATGAAGACGAACAGCCAGCTCGACGACACGTCGTCGGTGCCGCCCGTGTCCCTGTCGATGAGCGTGAGACCCTCGAGATGTCCGTCACCGGTGCATGCCTGCACCTCGGTGCGGTAGCGCACCTCGATGTTCGGCGCGGACATGATCTTGTCGATCAGATAACGCGACATCGTGTTCTCGAGCGTCGCGGCCCGAACCACCAGCACGACCCGCTTGGCGTAGCGGGCCAGGTTCAGGGCCGCCTGTCCGGCCGAGTTGGCGGCACCGACGACGTAGACGTCGTCACCTTGGCACTGGCTCGCCTCACTGGCGGTCGCGCCGTAGTACACCCCGCGTCCGGTGAGCTCGGAGAGCCCCGCCGCCGCCAGGCGTCGGTAGGACACGCCCGTCGCGACGATCAGCGCGCGCGCCTCGATCTCGCCCGAGCCGTCGAAGAGCACCGCGTGGACCGGCCCGCGGCTCTCGAAGCCGACGATGCCTCGGGCCAGGACCATCTCCGCGCCGAATCGGACGACCTGTGCGACGGCGCGCTGGGTCAGGTCGGAGCCGGTGAGCCCCTTGGGAAACCCCAGGTAGTTCTCGATCGCCGCGCTCTGTCCCGCCTGCCCACCGGGTGCCTCGCGCTCCACGATGACCGTACTCAGGCCTTCCGAGGCCGCGTAGACCGCCGCGGCAAGGCCCGCCGGTCCGCCGCCCACGATGCACAGGTCGTACAACGGCTGCTCGGCTCTGGTGCGCAGGCCGAGAGCGTCGGCGAGGTCGAGGTTCGACGGCGTTCGCAATGTGTCGCCCTCGGGCACGAGCACCAGCGGCAGGTCCTCCACGGTCGCCGCGGCGAGGTCACGCAGCCGCTGTGCCTCAGTGTCGCGCTCGATGTCGTACCAGCGATAGGGCACGTGGTTGCGGGCCAGGAACGTCTTGATGTCGTGACTGCGGTCGGACCACCGGTCCCCGACCACACGAACGTCGGCGTTGTGGTCCGGGTTGGCCCGCCGCCAGTCGTCGAGCAGCTCGTCGACGACCGGGTAGAGCCGCTCCTCGGGAGGATCCCAGGGCTTGAGCAGGTAGTAGTCGAGGCCGATGTCGTTGATCGCCTTGATGGCGACGTCGGTGTCGGCGTATGCCGTCAGCAGCAGGAACTTCGCGTCGGCTGCGTTCGTCCGCGCCTGCTCGAGCATCTCGATGCCGGTCATCTGTGGCATCCGCTGGTCGGACGCGATCAACGCCACCGGCTGGTTGCGCAGGGCGAGCTTGGTCAGCACATCCAGCGCCTGCGCCCCCGACGTCGCCCGCACGATGCGGTAGTCGGCCCCGTACCGGCTGCGCAGGTCCCGGGAGATCGCCGCGGAGACCATCGGGTCGTCATCGACGGTCAGGATGTGGGGCTTGCTCATGCACTCATCCTTCGGGCCGCCTCGTCGCCCGTCCGAGGCACCAGGTTGGAGGGATGAAAACCGGCCGGGCCAGCATAACTGCGCGGTCGCGGCGCGACACGGTGCCTGCACCCGGGTCGGTTCAGTGGCTGGACCAGGAAGGGCTCCGGTCCAGCCCCTTGGAGCTCACGCCAGCCAGACGGACCCGATCACGCCCGCCGAGCAGGTCAGGGGCGTGGCCGCCTCACTAGAGTGCCGGTCATGGACCTGTCCGACGTGATCCCCGTTGAGTTCGACGTACTCACCGTGGTGTTCCTGATGCGCGGCCCCGAGCCGCGACCGGAATTGAGCGACGAGGACCTCGACCGGCTGCAGGCCGAACATCTTTCTCACCTGCATGGTCTCGGTGAGCGGGGTCTCATCGTCGCCAACGGGCCGCTCACCGACCAGAGCGATGAGTCGATGCGCGGCATCAGCGTGTACTCGGTCGGCGCCGAAGAGGCGCTCGCCCTCGCTCGTGCCGACCCGATGGTCCGAGCCGGCTGCCTTCAGGCGCAGGCCGCCCGCTGGTGGACCGCCGCCGGCAAGGTCTCGTTCCCGCTCCACCCCACGCCTGTGGCGCAGCGCCTCGCGCGCGAGGCCATGGGCTGAGCGTGACACAGCGCCGGAGACGGCCGTAGCCGGTTGGTGGTGCCACGTGGGTCACATCGCTCAGATCGAGATCGCGATCTTGCCTCGTGCCTTGCCGGCTGCGAGGTAGCGCATGGCGTCCGGCGTCTCGGCCAGTGGGTAGACCCGGTCGATACTGGGTGTGACCTTCCCGGTCTCGATGAACTCGGTCAGCCGTTCCAGGTCGCTGGAACGTTCCTTGGCGACGAAGAAGGTGAGCCGTTGGCGAACGAACAACGACAGCGCGAGCGCCCGGAACTGCCGGTTCATACCTCCCGAGAAGTCGCCGCCCTCCTCACCACCGGTGATGACGACCGTCCCGGACCGTGTGAGCGCGCGACGGAGCCGTGACAGTGAGGCGTTGCCGGCGATGTCGAGGATCAGGTCGTAGCGCCGCTCGCCATCGGCGAAGTCGTCGACCGTGTAGTCGATGACATGGTCCGCACCGAGTGATCGCACAAGGTCGAGCTTCGCCGTGCCGGCCACGCCGGTGACCTCCGCTCCGATGGCCTTGGCCAGCTGTACGGCGAAGCTGCCGACTCCGCCGGACGCGCCGATGATCAGCACCTTCTGACCCTGCTCGACCCGGCCTGCGTCGCATAGAGCCTGCAGAGCGGTCATGGCCGACACAGGGACCGCCGCGGCCTGCTCGAAGGAGGCGTTCACCGGCTTGCGGGCGAGCTTGTCCTCCCGGGCCACGGCGTACTCGGCGAGCGAGCCCGGGCCGACGCCGTACACCTCGTCACCTGCGGAGAACCTGGTCACCGCCGAACCGACCTCGACGACGGTGCCGGCGAGAGATCGCCCGGGCACCGCGTTCCTCGGTCTGCGCAGCCCGAAGCCGAGACGCAGCAGATACGGCCGACCGGACATCAGATGCCAGGTGCCCCGGTCGAGGCTCGCCGCGCGCACTCGTACGAGCACGTCGTTGTCGGCGACCTCAGGTGGCGCGATCCGCGCGAGGCGCAGGACGTCGGCGGAGCCGTACGTGTCCTGCACGACCGCCTGCATCGAGGGTCCCGCAGCCGCCCCGCCGTTGGCTTCGCTGTCCATCGCATCCTGCTGACCTTCAGATCCCATGTCGGCTTCCCTTCGACCGGCCGTTACATCCGTACTTAGTACGGATACCACCACTGGGCCAACAAAGACGAGATCCTCGACGGCATCGACGGCATCGTTCATCGAGATCGAATTGTCGTCGACCGCAGGCGACTGGCGGTCTCAAGTGCGGCGACGAGCGATCTCAGCCCGCCGGGTGCCGAGGCGCACCACCTGTGGGCGTTCGGACTCACCCGGATCCTCGACGCCTTCGAGCGTTCGCTGCAAGTCAAGTGAGGTTGTTGCACGCCGTGTCGGCGGTGCCTGTGGCTTCGCGGGAACCTCGCGGGCGAAGGACTCCGCCGGATCAAGCAGCGATACTCCTCGCATGGGCTCGACAACACCGTCGGAACGATCCTGGGACGTTCTACTGCTCGGTGGCGCATCAGGCGTGGGCAAGAGCACCGTCGGTTACCGACTCGCCCACCGGCTGGGAATGGGCATCGCGGAGGTCGACGACCTACACCGCGCGGTCAGGGCGATGACGACCCCCGAGCAGCAGCCGATCCTGCATGACTGGCACACCCGACCGGACGCGATGTCCATGCCGGCTGGACAGATCGTGGAGCTCCACATCTCGGTCTGCCGCATCCTGTTGCCCGCGCTGCGCGCCGTTGTCACCCAACACGTCGAAGACGGTCGCCCCATCGTGCTGGAGGGCGACTACCTGGTGCCCGAGGTGCTCGACCCGCATGAGGATTGGGCGCCTGGCCATCTCGAGCGGGTGCGCGCCGTCTTCCTCGACGAGCCCGACACCTCACAGATCGTGCGGAACCTCTTCCAGCGAGAGCCGGACGAGGGCGACCAGTCGGGACGAGCACGGGTGACCCAGATGTTCGCGGCCTGGCTCCGCGCGGAGTGTCAACACCGGTCGGTGCCGAGCCTGCCGGTGCGGCCCTTCGACACCGCGCCAGACCGCATTCTGGCGGCGCTCACCCTCGGGCGCGCGTGAAGCCTCGAGTGGTCGCCGTGCAGGACTGCAGCGCGTAGTACCCCCAGCGGCGCGCGGCGGTTCGGGACAGCTGGTGGATGATCACCATCTGGCAGTGTGCGACCGGTGGCCCGCTCGAAGATGCATCGCGATCAGCCGGCGTCGATGCAGCGACGTAGCCTCACCCCATGGACATCATCCTGATCCCGGGTCTCTGGCTCGACGCATCGTCCTGGGACGCGGTCGTCCCGGCGATCGAACGAGCCGGACACCGCGCACACCCGCTCACGCTCCCCGGCATGGAGTCCAAGGAGGCCGATCGCTCCCACGTCACCCTGCGGGACCACATCGACGCGGTTGTCGCGGCGATCGACGCCGTCGACGGGGAGGTGGTCCTGGTCGGACACTCGGCCGGCGGCGGGCTCGCCCACGCCGCGGTCGACGCGCGGCCGGACCGCGTGGCTCGCGTCGTCTACGTCGGCGGCGAGCCCCGCGGCACCGACGAGGGTGGAAGTGGCTTTCCGACCGAGGGAGCCGACGCACCCCTGCCGGACTGGTCATTCTTCGACGACGAGATGGTCGCCGACCTCGACGACGACCTGCGCACCACCATCCGCGAAAGCGCGATCCCCTCACCAGCGCGCGCCGTCAGCGACCCGCAGCGGCTCTCCGACGACCGCCGCTACGACGTCCCGGCGACCGTCATCGCGTGTGAATACTCCAGCGCGATGCTCCGGCGGTGGATCGACGCGGGCGAACCCGGCGTAGAGGAACTCGCCAAGCTCCGCAAGGTCGACTACGTCGACCTGCCCGGTGGCCACTGGCCACAGTTCGCCCAACCCGAGGCACTCGCCCGGGCGATCCTCGCGAGCGTCGGCACCTCCTGACCGCCTGGAGACCGCGCCAATCGGTTCGTGCATGCCCTGCTCACACCCGATCGACCACCCTGCTCACGATCCATGCGTGCTTGCCGACCTGCCGGCCACGGGTGAATCCGTACTGCCCGAAGAGCTCGACGGTCGCGCTGAACAGGAACCGGCCCGGCGCCTCGCGGCCAGCGGTAACCTCGGGGATCGCCTCGACGAGGCCGCCGCCGGCATGGGCGATCTGGTCGAGCGCGCCTTCCAGCGCCACCCGCGCGATGCCCTGGCCCCGGTGTTTCCGGTCAACGTAGAAGCAGGTGATCCTCCAGTCCGGATACGCCGGCGCATCCTTGTCGTACTCGCGTCTGTGCTTGATGTTCGGGAGTTCCTCGGGGCTGCCGTACTGGCACCATCCCTGTGCGGCCCCGTCCTCGTCGAGGACGAGCGCGGCGTGGGCGCCGCCCGTCCGGACCCGGTCCTCCTTGACCGCCCGATAGTCGATCCCCCGCTGGCCGCACTCCGGGTGGTATCCGATGCACCAGCACCCGCCGAAGATGCCGTTGTTGCGCTCGACGAGCTCCGCGAAGGCATCCCACGTGGAGGCGTCGAGGGGTCGACTCGTGTACGACATTTGTCGAGTCCTTTCACATCGGGTGCCCCGTCGTCCCGGCGCGCGCGATCGAAGCGTACGACTCCCCGGCGCTCGGGCCGCGGGCTCGCCTCCATGTGTCCTGAGGCGAGATGTGGCGTCGACACCGTACTCGTTCCATGAGGTCCAAGCGTGGGCTCGGGTATTGGCATCACGCTAGGACCAGTCCCGGACGATCTGCTTCCGCTTCATATCATGAACCGCTCGCGCGTCGAGCCGATGCGTTCCAGAGGCCCGGGCCTCGGCGTTCAGGCTTGAGCCGGCGAAGATGGGAGCGCCCACCACGTGTCCATCCGCGGGACCGGGTCGGCCTTCCGGCCGTCCTGCACCACGCGGCTGACGCGGTAGAGGAATGCCGCGATGCCCGCTGCTCCCTGCATCCAGCCGACTCCCGGCGGCAGCAGCGGTTCGGCCGCGTGGTGTTCGATGAACCGCCAGTAGGCGTGCGGTCCCTCGCGCACGGCCCGCTCGGCGAGGGTATCGGCCAGGTGCAGTGCAAACTCAAGATCCTGGTCGTCACCCGATCGGTGCCAGGCGTCCAGGAATACCTCGCCGACACCGGCCGTACCGCAGCAGCGCCCGTCGTTGTCCCAGAAGCCAGGGTGGAGGCGGGCGGGCAGGCCAGACGTGCGAACGCTGTGTAGGCACCTGCGGTGCCAGGAGAGCGGCGCCTCGCCGGCGACCTCGGGGACTCCTGCCCGGTCCAGGGCGAGGAAGAGCAGCGCGGTGCCGGTGGCGCCGTGACACCAGGTGTACGTGATCTCGTCCTGGTCGTTGAAGTCCCGGGGGAGGTAGCGAGGGACGACGAAACCGTGCCTGCGTGCGTCTCCCAGCGACACCAGGTGTTCCGCGCCGCTGCGCGCCGCGGCCGTCAGGTCCGGACGGTCGAGCTCGACGCCCGCGAGAGCAAGGGCCGCGGCGATACCGGCGAGGCCGTGGGACAGGTTGGGCATCGCGGCGTTCCGAGTGTCGCCGCCGAAGCGGGGTGGCACCATCTGCCAGTTGGTGCCGGTGGGTTCGTGCTCCGCCTCGGCCAGTAGTACGGCGGCGGCGTGCTCTGCGACGTCTGCGGCCCCGGCGACACCATGCCGGCGGGCCCAGATCGCCCCGAGCAGGACGCCCGCCGTACCCAGCGTGAGGTCGTTGATGCGTGCTCCCGGCGCATAGCCCGGCTGCGTGATCAGGGTCTGCGGCCAGCCGTCAGGTTCGGCCAGCGCTGCGAGCCGGGCCACGGCAGTCTCCGTGCCTGGGGCCTCCAGCGCGATGAGCACTCCGACAGAGCTGACGAGCCCGTCGAAGTAGGTGCAGTCGAGCTGGGCCGGGATCTGTGCGCGGATCCGATCGGCGATCGCGTCCGCCAGGCTCTGCTCCTCTGTGGTCCATAGCCGACCGAGACGGATCTCAGCCAGCACATGGGCGAGCCCGCCCACCCCGCTGTGTAGCCCATCGCGGTCCCATGGGGCGTCGGTGACCTCCGGGACGGTCACCGACGCCGGGATCCACGGACCGTCGTCCCAACGCACCTGGTCCAACACCCACCGCCACGCCGCCTCTGCGACGGCGAGATACGCCTGCCGGGTAGGCGGAGTCATCGATCGATGGTGTCATCACGGCACCGGGATAACCACTGGATCGCGATGGACGGACAACCGCACACCGACGTGCCACGGCTGTTCCTCGCACCTTCGTGGATGGGCCGCTGGTCGCCAGCGGCAGGTCTGCTGGCCACCGTTGTCTGGTGAAGGTCGAGCATCGACTCACTTAGGGTTCCCGTCGTGGGTGCAGTTCTCGGGTTGGCGGCCGCGGTCGCATTCGGCGTGTCAGACTATGTCGCCGGCATTGGCGCGCGCCGTCTGCATTTCCTATGGGTCTCTCTTATCGGCGCACTCACCGGGCTGGTCGGGTCCGCGGTGGCGTTGGTCTGGCTGCATGGAAACGGGCCTGACCCGACGGCGCTCGGCTGGGGCGGGTCCAGTGGCGTGGGCTCCGCGGTGGGGACACTCGCGCTCTACCGCGGCTACGGCCACGGACAGATGGCTGTGGCCGGCCCGCTTTCGGCGGTCGGCGCCGCTGCTCTGCCCGCAGTGGTCGGTGCCCTGCTCGGCGACCACCTCCCACCGATTGCCATTGCCGGTGTCCTGCTGGCACTACCCGGCATCTGGCTGATGTCACGAGCGCCCGGAGGCAGCGTCGGGCACGCGCGGGTCGGCGTTGTGGACGGGCTCGCATCCGGCGCGGGATTCGGGCTGTTGTTCATCGCGCTCAGCAGAGCGGGCGACCGGGCCGGCTTGTGGCCCATCGTGGCCGGGATGGTCGTCTCGAGCGTGCTGCTGGGTGTCAGCACGGCGGTGGCCCGCCCTCCCTGGCAGGGCTCGAGCATGCTGGTCCTCGTCCTCATTCTGGCTGGGCTACTGAGCGTTTCAGCCGACATCTTGTACTTCCTGGCCACGCACCAGGCACTGTTGACGATCGCCGCTGTTCTCGCGTCCCTCTACCCCGGGGTGACGATTGCGATGGCCGCGATCTGGCTTCGCGAACGGCCTGACCGTGGGCAGGTGGTCGGCCTGGTCGTCAGCGCTGTGGCGGTCACCGCAATCGTGACGACCACCTGAAAGCGTGGGGAAACTCTTGACGCCCACGGCGCTAGGAGTTACCCCGCCACCCGCAGGTGTCGGATCGCGTGAAACAGGCGGCACCCGGTTGCGCGCTGAGCGAGAAAGTGATATCTATATGATATCACTTTTTCACGCCTAGGAGCCCACCATGAGCATCGTCGAGTCACCAGGCCGTTTCGGGCCGGTTGGTCACCAGGGGGCACGCGTAGAGATCGCTGAGCGCCGCGCCTTCGCCGTCAACGGGTGGCTCGGGGTGCTCGTCCTCGCGGCATGCACCTACGGCGCCTACATCGCCAGCGGCCGCGACCCCGGCGTGCTGTGGCTCCCGCTGCTGCTGTTCGTCCTGGTCGTCACCTCCCTCGTCATCGTTCCCCCGGGGCAGACATCAGTCGTGCAGTTCTTCGGCAACTACGTCGGCACGGTCCGCCGGGCCGGCTTCTGGTGGGTCCTGCCGCTCACCTTGCGTCGCAAGGTCAGCGTCCGCGTCAAGAACTTCGAGACCAACCACCTGAAGGTCAATGATGCGGAAGGCAACCCGGTGGAGATCGCGGCGATCGTGGTCTGGCAGGTCGCCGACACCGCCAAGTCGACGTACGCGGTCGAAAACTACCAAGACTTCGTCTCTGTCCAGTCCGAGGCGGCACTGCGCCACGTTGCCAATAGCCACTCCTACGACAACTCCAGTGGATCCGGCCCGTCGCTTCGTGGTGCGACCGACGTGGTGGCCGATGAGCTCGCCCACGAGCTTGCCGAGCGAGTCGCCATCGCCGGGGTAGAGGTAGTCGAGGTCCGCATCTCGCACCTCGCGTACGCGCAGGAGATCGCGCAGGCGATGTTGCGTCGACAGCAAGCCAACGCCGTCGTGGCCGCACGAACCCGGATCGTCGAGGGCGCGGTCGGCATGGTGGAACTCGCCCTGAACCGACTGGCCGAGAACGAAGTGGTCGAGCTCGACGAGGAGCGCAAGGCCAGCATGGTCAGCAACCTGCTCGTGGTGCTCTGCGGGGACCAGCCGCCGTCGCCGGTCGTCAACACCGGATCGCTTTATACGTGACCAGCCGTCGTCAGGTACTCCTCCGGGTCGACCCCGCGGTCCACGATGCGCTGATGCGTTGGGCCAACGACGAGTTCCGAAGCCTGAACGCCCACGTGGAGATGCTGTTCCGGCGGGCGCTCGACGAGGCGGGCCGGATGCCCAAGCATGCCGCACCGCTCCCCAAGCGCGGCCGCCCCCGGCGGCTCCTTGACTGACAGACGGAGCGTGGATGCCCAACGTTGCGGCCGCCCTGCGGCGCAACCATGCGCATGGGCTCGCCGGCGGTGCCCTTCGCGCCTCGGAGAACCAGCCCGACACGCTGCCGGGTGTCTTGGACGCAGGCCGATGAGTTCTCGAGACGGGAGAGGTCGAACCCTTGTGACGACAACGCTGATGCTCGAAACCGCCGAGGTAGACATCGTCTATGACGTCCATGGTCGGCTGCCCACCGCCGACGGACGCCCACCCCTGTTCATGATCGGCCAGCCCATGGACGCCAGCGGCTTCGGTGCATTGGCGTCGTACTTCCCCGACCGCACCGTGGTGACCTATGACCCGCGCGGCATCGGCCGCAGTACCCGCAAGGACGGCCGGGTCGACCATGCGCCAACAACTCAGGCGGACGATGTGCACGCCGTCATCGAGGCCCTCGGCGTTGGCCCGGTCCAGATGTTCGCGAGCAGTGGCGGCGCGGTGACCGCGCTCGCGCTGGTGGCGGCACACCCCGGCGACGTGGCCACCCTGGTGGCACACGAGCCGCCGATCATCCCGGTGCTCCCGGACGCCGAGGCGGCCGAGCGCGCTCGCGCCGGGGTTCGCGAGGCGTACGAGGCGAAGGGCACGGGTGGCGGCATGGCGGCCTTCATCGCCATGACGTCGTGGCGAGGCGAGTTCATCGACGACTACTTCGCCCAGGCCCCGCCGGATCCCGGCCAGCTCGGGATGTCGACTGAGGACGACGGCAGGCGTGACGACCCATTGCTGTCCGACCGGTCCTGGGCGGTCAGCAGCTATCGCCCCGACGCGGACGCGTTGGCCGCGGCGCCCACACGCCTCGTGATCGCCGTGGGCGAGGAGTCGCTGGGCACCTTCACCGGACGCACGGCGGCGGCCACCGCCGAACTGCTCGGGCAGCAGCCGACCGTGTTCCCGAGCCACCATGGCGGCTTCCTGGGCGGCGAATTCGGGTACGCCGGCCAACCGGAGGCGTTCGCGCGCAGACTGCGGGAGATCCTCGACGAGAGCTGAGCCGTGCATCCGGCACGCAAGCAAGCCGTAGCCGCCCTCGGGAACACGACGGTGTGGAACCCGCCCTTACCCGCACGCAGGCCGCATCAGTACCTGGAGGTCCGGCCCCCGGATCCGCTCACAAGCCCGGAGACCGTACGCGTCGGCAGGCCGCGCGCACTGCTGTGTCACGCTCTGCCGAGACGCGCCTTCGTGGCCTCGACGTCCATGCCGTGCAGCCGCAACAGGTTTTCGCCCAGAATCTTGCGCTTGGCCTGTGCGGTCAACTGGGGGTAGCCGTACCCGTCGCTGAGATCCTGCGGGATCTCGAAGTTCCAGAATGCATCGAGAGCCCACTGCGGCTGCCAGATCGGTGCCTCGCTGCCATAGACGATCTTGTCCTCACCACACCAGAACAGCAGCTTCCCAAGGAGCTCCGCGAACAACCGCGGCGCCCGCACGATGAAGTTGATCGAGGCTGCGAGCGATGCATGCAGGTTCGGGTAGCGGATGAGTTGCCAGCAGGTCTCGTCGATGAACGGCAGACCCACGTGGTAGATGACGAAGTTGATATCAGGGAAATGCGCGGCCGCGCCGTCCATGTCCCACGTCTGGGTGAACTCGATCGGCTGCGGCCCGAGGGGCACGCCCTTGTGCACCCCAACGAGGTTCACCCCGAGTTCCTGAATCCGCTCGAACACCGGGAAGGCGACCTTGGGGTCATCCATGCGCCACGGGACAGGACCGGAGACCGATTCGCTCTCGCGGCTCTCGACCGGGTGTCGGACCGCAAGCTCGCGACTCGGGCACTGATCGGCTCTGTCGACCAGCTGCTCGACTGCACCGACGTTCTAAGCAGCCCGGACCGGGTTTCTCTGCCTCGGTCTTACTACCGAGCCTCAGGCTTCGAGGACTAGGAGGCACTCCGGGGCACTGCCGCCCGGACGAGCTCTTCAACCGGACATCTGCCGTTCAGTGATAGAACGGCTGGACCTTGGTGGGGTCGGCAGGGACCGCGTCCAGGCGCGGATCGGCCATCAGCCGGCTGATCAGTGTCGTGGTGCCGCCGATCCCGGCCCAGTGCGGATCGACGTCCCGGGCAACGCACCAGGTGTGATCGGCGGGCCAGACGAACGCCGGCTCGGCCTCGTCGAGCCGGCACTGGTCAGGGCGATCCTGAGCCGTGTCCCATGTGCCGACGTCGGCCAGGGGCCCACGAAAGAGCCAATACGCGCGGTTGGGCACCACGACCTTCGGCAGCGGCGATATGGAGCGCCGGGCAACGGGTTCCGGCGCCAATCCCGGTCGTGCGGCTCCCGGCTCGAGCTGGGCGGCTGCGTTGGCGTCATCGATGTACACGGCATCGACGTCGATGGCGACTTCGGCATGGCTGAAGCCGTCCCAGACGCAGAAATAGCAGTCATCCGGGGTGGACGTGTCGGTGGCCAGCACCTCGAAGAGGGCAGGCATCTGGTCGGTCCACCCGTCACCGTCGGCGTCGTTCTCGCTTTGGCCGGGGCGCACCGGATCCGGCAGGAACCGGAGCCTGGCGTAGGAGGCGAACCCGCCAGGGCCGAAGCCGACGAGCTGCTGCCACGGCACGTCGCTGTGGACGATCCAATCGGCGGCCGACAGGTCCCAACAGAACGTGAGCGTCACGTACCGGTTCTACCGCTAAGCCCCGCACCGACGCACCTTCCGAGTGAGCGTGGGGAGACTTTTCCCCAGGGCGCGAAAAGTCTCCCCACCGTCTGCTGGTGTCGGATGGCAAGAGCAATGCGTCACAACTGGGTTCTCAGCACGTCCACCTCGCAGCCTGGTGCGGCGGGGTCGAAGCCGTGCTCGACCAGCCAGCGAATGGCCGTCAGGCTCCGCAACGACCACCACGCGCGGATCACGTCGACGTCGACGTCGGCGCCGTAGCCGGCGACGACGTTGCTGAGGTGCTCCGGGTGTCCGAGCGTCAGGCTGGCGAGGTCGTACATGGCATCGCCTTGACCCGCCTCGGACCAGTCGACCACGCCGGTGATCTCGTCACGGTCGACGAACACGTGGGCGATCTGCAGGTCGCCGTGCATGAACACCGGTGTCCACGGTCGGAGCGCAGCCTCGGCAACCTGGCGGTTGCGCATGACCAGGTGAGGAGGAAGGACGTCGTTCGCCAGCAGCCACGTGCACTCGGTATCGAGGCTCGATGTCTTCTCCTCGAGGCTGCGACCGGGCCACGGCGGCAGGGGCGCCTCGTGCAGCATCCGGACGGCGGCACCCGCAGCCGTCCACGCCGCCGACGACGCGGTCGACGGCTCGCCGAGGCGACCCATCGCGATCCCCGGCAGAGCGGCGAGCGCAAGCACCGGCGGCTTCCGCCACAGGATTTCCGGAGCCGGGATCGGCGCCAGCGTCATCGCCTCGACCTCGACGTCGGTGCGCGTCTGGTCGGCGTCGATCTTCAGGAACACCTCGCCGACGCGGAGGGTGGCGCGCTCGTGATGGGCCACGACGACCTCGACCTGCTCCACGTCGGGCATTGTCGCGGAAGGATCAGGGCGTCTGCGGTTGCAGGGGTGACTCAGACGTTGAAGCGGAACTCCACCACATCACCGTCGGCCATCACGTACTCCTTGCCCTCGATCCGCACCTTCCCGGCTGCCTTCGCGGCGGACATGGATCCGGCCTCAACCAAGTCCTCGTACGACACGATCTCGGCCTTGATGAAGCCGCGCTGGAAGTCGGTGTGGATGACCCCGGCAGCCTCGGGAGCGGTGTCCCCGCGCGTGATCGTCCAGGCCCGCGACTCCTTCGGCCCAGCGGTCAGATAGGTCTGCAGCCCGAGGGTCTGGAAACCGACCCTTGCCAGGACGTCGAGTCCCGGTTCGTCGACACCGGATTCGGCGAGCATCTCGCGTGCTTCGTCGTCGTCGCCGAGCTCGACGAGCTCCGCCTCGAACTTCGCGTCCAGGAAGATCGCCTCTGCCGGGGCGACGAGCCCACTCATCCGGTCCCTGAGCTCCTTGTCACCCAACTCGTCCGCGTCGCAGTTGAACACGTAGAGGATCGGTTTCGCCGTCAGCAGCATCAGGTCCCCGATGAGCGCGCGATCGATGGTGGTGGCGGTGATCGGCGTCCCGGCCTCCAGAGCGGCCTTGGCCTCGCGCACGGCCGCCAGGCCGGGTGCGTCGCCCTTCTTCAACCGCACCTCCTTCTCCAGTCGAGGAAGTGCCTTCTCCACCGTTTGCAAGTCCGCGAGGATCAGCTCGGTCTGGATCGTAGAGATGTCGTCAGCGGGTGACACCTCCCCATCCACGTGGACAACGTCGTCGTCTCGGAAGACCCGGGTGACCTGACAGATCGCGTCGGACTCCCTGATGTTGGCCAGAAAGGCGTTGCCGAGGCCCTCACCGACCGATGCGCCGCGCACGATGCCTGCGATGTCGACGAACTGCACGGTGGCCGGAACAACCCGGGCCGACTGGAAAAGTGCGGCCAGGGTCGGAAGCCGGGGGTCGGGCACACCGACGACGCCGATGTTGGGTTCGATCGTGGCGAACGGGTAGTTCGCCGCGAGAACGGTGTTCTTGGTCAATGCGTTGAACAACGTCGACTTGCCGGCATTGGGGAGCCCGACGATCCCGATGGTGAGTGCCACGGCCGACAAGGCTACGGGCGACGACCCGATCTACCGAATCAGCGAGGCGAAGCGGACCTGCGGGAATGGACACCGCGCTCGGAGCCGCTCTCCTGGAGTCCGCTCCCCCACGACCAGACCGCCGCGCCGGCGTCCGCGGAGACGCCACCCGTCATCAGGAACTCGGTCATCATCGACCGTGCGAACGCTCGGCAGAGCTGACCAGCGCGGGCTGCATCCGCACCAAGCCCGCGATGAGTCGTTCGGACGGCCACGAATGGCAGCGCAGTGGTACGCGGTGGCGACAATGTCACGTCGGCTTTTCCCCCGGTTGCCATATACATAACGTAATCATAAATACAGCGCTGCGTGAATAGCACAACAATGCGCGATGTCTAGTCAATCAGGCGAGAAAATCTACATATAGTAATTAGACCGTCGCTCATGGTTCAACTCGACTACCGCTGTCGGTGCGGCATGCCACCCTGCGTACATGGAAACTCCTTTGCTCATCACGCTGCTCGCGGTGGGCCTGGCCGTCGTCGCCGGCTTCGCGCTCGGTCACGCCTACGCTTCCGGTCGAACTCGCTACAACCGCCACGAGCTGAGCCAGCAGCTGCGCGCCCTGACCGCCCAGGCAGTCGCTGAGTCACGAAGTCAAACTGCTGAGCTGGCCGACTCACGGCTCCGTGCCACCGAGCACGTGGTGGCACCGGTCAAGGAGAGTCTCGACCGGTTCGGTGACCGGATCCGTGAGATGGAAGCGGGGCGGATCACCTCGCAAGCCACGATGCGCGAGCAGATCGAACAGCTGCGCGTCAGCGGAGAGTCGCTTCGGCGCGAGACGGCGTCGCTGTCGACCGCGCTTCGTCGTCCGCAGGTACGCGGGCGCTGGGGTGAGCTCCACCTGCAGCGCGCCGTCGAGCTCGCCGGCATGGTCGACCGGTGCGACTTCAACCAGCAGGTGCATACCACCGGCGACACCGGGGCGCTGCGCCCTGACCTGGTGGTCAACCTCGCCGGCGGCAAGCATGTCGTGGTCGACGCCAAGGTCCCGCTGGACGCGTTCCTGGATGCGACCTCGACAGACGATCCGGACGAGCAGGCCGCACACCTCGCGCGGCACGCCCGACAGCTGCGCCAGCACGTCGACTCGCTGGCATCGAAGTCCTACTGGGCAAGGTTGCCGAACTCTCCGGAGTTCGTCGTGCTCTTCGTCCCGGGCGACGCCTTCCTCTCCCATGCGCTGGAGTCCGACCCGGGCCTGCTCGAGCACGCTGCCGCCAAGCAGGTGATCCTGGCCTCGCCGAGCACGCTGATCGCGCTGCTCCGCACGGTCGCGTACGCGTGGACCCAGGAGGCCCTGGCGGCCAACGCCGCCGAGGTCCACGCGCTGGGACGCGAGCTGTACGACCGTCTCGGCACGCTGGGAGATCATCTGGAGCGGCTGGGCCGGTCCCTGAACAGCGCCGTCGGGAGCTACAACAAGGCGATCGGATCGCTCGAGACCCGGGTCCTGGTGTCGGCCCGAAGGCTGCGCGACCTCGAGGTCACCGACCAGGCACTCGCGACGCCCCAACCCATCGAGGACGCCGCACGTCCGATCGGCGCGCCCGAGCTGCTCGAGCGTCAGTCCACGGCCGAGGTCGTCCGCGGGCCACCCGGGCGTGAGACATGGGCTCCCCGGGCTTCCGGGGAGTGACAGCCACCGGCGTCGGGCCCGGCGAGTCGCCCAGGGGACCTGACCCGCGCGTCCTAGCGTGGACACGTGCAAACCATGCACGAGTCGTTCGTGCGCGAGACCGGGTTGCTCGAGCCGGGCGCGCTGGGCGACACCGGCATCAGCGCGTCAGTGGGCCCGGGGATCCCAGGTCGCGGAATCATCGTGCTGAGCTCGCTGGCCACCGTGGCGATCGCAGAGCTCGATGTGGCCATGACGGGTCGACTCAGCCTGTTCTTCTCGCTGTCGTTCATTCTGGTCGCCCTGATCGCGGCGCTCGCCGTTCGTACGGCCGACCTGTTCACCGCCGGCGTGCTGCCGCCGCTGTTGCTCGGCTTCCTGCTCGCCCTGTACGCGCTGGCGGAGCCGGAGGCTCTCGTGTCGTCGGGCAGCACCGCGTTCGGCCACGTGTGGGTCAGCGGCCTGGCCCACCACGCCGGTGCGCTGGTGTGCGCGCACGCCGCGGCGCTCCTGGCCGTCGGGCTCCGGCTGGTGAGCGGCGAGCGACACGACCCCTAGGCTCCCGGACTACGGCACGCCCTGGACGCCCCGGACCGGGGCGCCGGCCGCTCGGATGTCACGCCGCAGCTCAGGTGGCAGCGCGAAGATCAACGACTCCTCCGCGGTGTGGACCGGCCGGGCGGCCGGGTACCCGCGGTCGCTGAGGTACGACAGCACGCCATCCACCAGGTCCTCCGGGACCGACGCCCCAGAGGTCACGCCAACCGAACGGACCCCGTCGAACCACGCCTCGTCGATCTCCGACGCGTCATCCACCCGGTGCGCGGCGCGAGCGCCGGCTTCCAGGGCAACTTCGACCAGACGTACGGAGTTGGAGGAGTTGGCCGAGCCCACCACCAGCACGAGGTCGGAGGTGCCGGCGATCTCCTTGACCGCATGCTGCCGGTTCTGCGTGGCGTAACAGATGTCGTCCGACGGTGGGTCCAGCAACTGCGGGAACCGCTCGCGGAGCCGGTCGACCGTCTGCATCGTCTCGTCGACCGAAAGGGTGGTCTGGGAGAGCCAGGCGACCTTGCCGGTGTCGCGGACCTCGACGTTGCCCACGTCGTCGGGGCTCTGCACCAGCGTGACACGGTCCGGCGCCTCACCGGCGGTGCCCTCGACCTCCTCATGGCCCGCATGGCCGATCAGCAGGATGTCGTAGTCGTCCGCGGCGAACCGGCGAGCCTCGTGATGCACCTTGGTGACGAGCGGGCACGTCGCATCGATGGTCTTGAGCTCGCGCGCCGCCGCCTGCTCGTGTACGGCGGGTGACACTCCGTGTGCGGAGAACACGACTCTGGATCCCTGGGGAACCTCGTCGAGCTCGTCGACGAAGATCGCGCCACGGGCCTCCAGCGACTGCACCACGTGCCTGTTGTGCACGATCTGCTTGCGGACGTACACCGGCCTCCCGTACAGCTCCAGGGCCTTCTCGACGGTGATCACGGCGCGGTCGACGCCTGCGCAGTACCCGCGTGGGGCGGCGAGCAGCACCTCCCGATCACCGGGCGATGCTGCGGCTGCAAGTGTTGGGGGCTCGACGGGCATATGGCCCATCGTAGCCAGCGAGCGGGGGGTCACGTCGCCGCAGCCGACGGCCGGTGCCGGCACCGGCGCAGACGGGCCAGTCGACTCCGGGCGCCGGCGACGACCGCGTAGTGTCACGCCGTGGCGTTGCAGACCTCGCTGGAGAAGCCGGCTCCGGTACGCACGATCGCGAATGCGCTCTACGGCTGGATCGGGCGCCTGGGGTACGTCTGGGTCGACGGGCAGATCGCGCAGCTGACCAGGCGACCGGGCACGCAGACCGTGTTTCTGACCCTCCGCGACGGTGCCGCGGACGTCTCCTTGCAGGTGACGTGTCCGCGGCGGGTCTTCGACACGGTTGATCCGCCGGTCACCGAGGGCGCACGCGTCGTCATCCATGCCCGGCCGGCGTACTACATCAACCGCGGCCAGCTCAGCCTCGCCGCCGACGACATCCGCCCGGTCGGTCTCGGCGAGCTTCTCGCGCGAATAGAGCGGCGCCGGCGGCTGCTGGCCGCGGAGGGGCTGTTCGCGCTCGAGCGCAAGCGGCGGCTGCCCTTTCTCCCCGGCAGGGTGGGGCTGATCTGTGGGCGCGACAGCGCCGCCGAGCGCGACGTGATCGAGAACGCGCGGCGGCGCTGGCCCGCGGTCGCCTTCGACGTCCGCACAGTTGCAGTCCAGGGCCCGAATGCGGCCCGAGACATCATCGACGCCCTGCAGGCGCTCGATCGCAAGCCCGGTGTGGACGTCATCGTGATCAGTCGGGGCGGCGGCTCCGTCGAGGATCTGCTGCCGTTCTCCGACGAAGGTCTGCTGCGTGCCGTGTTCGCTGCCCGGACCCCCGTGGTGAGCGCGATCGGGCACGAGCAGGACAGTCCGCTACTGGACCTCGTCGCCGACCACCGCGCGTCCACACCCACCGATGCAGGCAAGCATGTCGTGCCGGACGTGGCCGAGGAGTCGACCCGGATATCAGAGCAGCTCGGGCGGGCGAGGCAGCACATCATCACGATGCTCGACCGTGAGCAGGCCGCACTTTCAGCGGTACGCCGACGACCGATCTTCGTCGACCCGTTCGTCGCGATCAGCGCTCGCGCGGACGACGTCGCCGAGCAGGTGGACCGCGCCCGGCGGTCGCTGGCGCACCAGTTGGACCGAGCCGGCGACGATATCCGACATCAGGTCGCGCGCGTGCGAGCACTGTCTCCCGCCGCCACCCTGGAACGCGGCTATGCGGTGCTGCAGAACGCCTCGGGAGATGTTGTCACCGACCCGGCCGGTGTCTCGGCCGGCGACCTCCTCACCGCCCGCGTGTCCGGCGGCCGCCTAGGGCTACGCGTGCAAGAAACGGAGCAACGATGAGCGAAGGGACGCCGAGCCACACCGAACCGGTCGAGCCGGAACGGTCCTACGAGGCCGCCCGGGACGAGCTCGTCGAAGTCGTCCGGCGGCTGGAGAGCGGCGGCACGTCATTGGAGGAGTCGCTCGCGCTCTGGGAGCGCGGTGAGGCGCTCGCCAAGGTCTGCCAGGGCTGGTTGGACGGCGCCCGCAAGCGTCTGCGGGCAGCGGTGGAGCCCCAGAAGGCCGTCAGCGGGGACGAGGCGCCCGGCTCTCAATCCGACGACTGAACCGGCACGGCCCACTCGTTCGCGCCGATCCGGAACAGCTCACTCTGCTCGCCGTACCACTTCGTCGTGATGCCGAGGTGACGCATGCCGATGCGGCGGCAGACGTTCATCGACGGCTCGTTTCCCAGATGGGTGACGGCGAAGATCTCGTCGAGCCCTTCGGCGAACCCCTTGCCGAGCGCACCGAGCGCCGACTCGGTGGCCAGGCCCCGACCCCACGAGTCCGGATGGAAGTGCCATCCGATCTCGACCTCGCCTTCGCCCTCCGGCAGCGGCTTGAGCAGCATCGTCCCGGCGGTGATCCCGCTCTCCTTGACCTCGACGGCCCACGCACCGAAGCGCGGCTCCTCGTCGAACTCCTCGGCCCAGCGTGCGATCCGCAACTCGGCCTCGCTGCGCTGCTCGAGCACCTTCGGGTTCGTCCCGAGCCACTGCATCACCTCCCACCGGCTGAGCAGGTCGAAGAGCCGGTCAGCCTCGTCGGGGCGCCAGAGTCGCACCAGCGTGCGCGATGTCTCGTACACGACGTGCGCGTCCGGCATCTCCGTATCGTCGGCTACGGCGCCTCACCATGTCCACGAGGCACCCGGCTCCGCCCGGCAGCACGGGGAGGACCCGGGCTGCCGGTCCGCCACAGCCGGTCAGAGCATCAGGGGCCGACGTGAACCCAGCCGGCGGGAGACGGAATCCCGTTGGCGGTCAGCACGAAGAGCATGTAGTAGCCGGGCGGTGCCACCGCCGACGTCGGTGCCGTGGCGGTGAAGTCGACGTGTCGGGCGTTCATCTCGTCGGCGTGGGTGGTCGCTCCCGGCGCCATCAGGACCGCACGGGTCACCGCAGGTCCGGAGGTGGCGATGGAGAAGCCGGCGCCGTAGCTCCCTGCGTAGGTGCGGCGGTGGAAGGTTGGGCCAAACACACGTTACGGAATTACTCACGGATTATGTCCGAGTATTACTCAGGGTGATTTTCATTCACTGGATATGTACATTCGCTGGGCGCAAAACCGGCCACGCAATTGCGGAATGGGAATGTCTTGCCCACATGACCAACGACAATGCAGCCGACCGACTGAAGTCCGCGGAATTGTCTCTCGATGTGGACGTGCGCGACCTGCCTGCCTTCCGGGCACGGATACGCGGGCCGCAAGGGCTCGGTTACGATCGCCGCGATGCTGTCGTCGCCAGGGGAGGCCGAACGGTGATGCCTGACAACCCGCAGATACCCCACCGTCTGCAGCCCGCGGCGGAGGCGCCCGACCGCAACCTGGCACTCGAACTGGTCCGCGTGACCGAGGCCGCCGCGATGGCGGCAGGTCGTTGGGTCGGGCGTGGCGACAAGAACGGTGCGGACGGGGTCGCGGTGAGTGCGATGCGCGCCCTGATCGGCACGGTGGGGATGAGTGGCGTCGTGGTGATCGGCGAAGGGGAGAAGGACAACGCGCCGATGCTGTTCAACGGCGAGGAGGTCGGGGACGGGATCGGACCGGAGTGCGACGTGGCGGTCGACCCGATCGACGGAACCACGTTGGCGGCGAAGGGCATGAACAATGCCATCTCGGTCATGGCCGTCTCTCCGCGGGGAACGATGTACGACCCGTCCGCGGTCTTCTACATGGAGAAGCTCGTCACCGGGCCAGAGGCCGCGGACGTCGTCGACATCCGCGAACCGGTGGCCGAGAACATCAGGCGGGTGGCCAAGGCCAAGGGCGGCACCCCGGACGACGTGACCGTGGTGTTGCTCGATCGCCCTCGTCACGAGCGGATCGCGGATGAAGTACGCAGCGTCGGTGCCCGGATCAAGTTCATCTCCGACGGCGACGTCGCGGGTGCCATCATGGCCGCCAGGCCGGACACCGGAATCGACCTGCTGCTCGGTATCGGCGGCACCCCGGAGGGCATCATCTCCGCCTGCGCAATGAAGTGCCTGGGCGGGACGATCCAGGGCCGGCTGTGGCCGAGCGACGATGACGAGAGGCAGCGCGCCATTGACGCCGGACATGACCTCGACCGGGTGCTGTCGACCAGCGACCTGGTGAGCGGCGATGACGTCTTCTTCGTTGCCACGGGGATCACCGAGGGCGAGCTGATGGAGGGAGTCCGCTACCGCGCGGGAGGCGCCACCACCCACTCGCTGGTAATGCGGTCGCGCAGCGGCACCATCCGCAGCATCAAGAGCACCCACCGGCTGTCGAAGCTCCGGGCGTACGCAATGGTCGACTTCGAGCACGCGCGCTGACATGCCGGACTGGAGCGCGGTCCTGGTGGTGGGCGAGTCCCTGGTCGACATCGTGCTCGGGTCCGATGGCGAACAGCTGTCCGTGTCCCCCGGAGGATCCCCGATGAACGTCTCCGTCGGGCTGGCCCGACTGGGCGTTCCCGTTCGGCTCATCACCTGTCTGGGAGCCGACGAGCACGGTGGGCTCATCCGCGAGCACGTCGCTGCCAGCGGCGTGGAGCTGCTGGCACGGCCGCTCGGCGGGCCGACCTCGACGGCGACCGCCCGGCTGGACGACCAGGGCCGGGCGAGCTACGAGTTCAAGCTGGACTGGGAGCCGGGCTCGTTGGCGCTGACCGACGACCTCGCCTGCCTGCACGTCGGATCCCTGGGGAGCGTGGTCGAGCCGGGTGACGCCGACGTCCTCTCACTGGTCGAGCGGGCAGCGGAAACCGGCCTGCCGATCAGCTACGACCCCAACGTCCGGCCGGGCGTGTCGCCCGACCCGGTGGCGTTGTGGCGGCGGGTACGCCACCTCGCGGACCGGTCCACCATCGTCAAGATGAGTGACGAGGACCTGGCGTACCTGCAGCCGGACCGGCCGGTCGGCGACGTCCTCGACGATCTGGTCCGCGGATCGAGGACGGAGGTGGCGGTCGTCACCCGCGGTGCTCACGGCGCGAGCGGAGCTGACCGTGCGCGCTCGGTCGAGCTGGTCTCGCAGCCGGTGGACGTGGTCGACACCGTCGGCGCGGGTGATGCCTTCATGGCGGGCTTGCTCGCCGCCTACTGGTCCGGCGAACGGGACGTGCTCGAGCTGATGAGCGCCGCCATGACGGTCGCTGCGGTGACCTGCGGGCGCCGCGGTGCCGATCCGCCTTGGCGCGAGGAGCTCGGCACCGCCTTCCACCCGCATCGCGAGCCGTCGTGAGTAACGCCGGGTCCTAAACTGGTGGCAACCCCACGTACGGCGACGGAGACCTGCATGCCCGAGGCGATCGCGACCCTCAGTACCGGCGTCGACATCGCGTATGACACGCACGGCGACCCGGCAGACCGTCCGCTGCTGCTGGTGATGGGGCTCGGCGGGCCACTGATCTGGTGGGACGCGGAGTTCTGCGACCAGCTGGTCGCGCGCGACTTCTACGTGATCCGCTTCGACAACCGGGATGTCGGCCGTTCGACCCTGTTCGAGAACCGCGGCGGGAGCCGCCGCCAGGTCGTCCAGGCATTTCTCGGCGACCGCAGGCACGCGGCGTACTCGATGGCCGACCTCGCCGACGACGGCTTCGCGCTCCTGGACCACCTCGGCATCGACGCGGCGCACCTGGTCGGTGCATCGATGGGCGGGATGATCGTGCAGACGATGGCGGTCGCATCCCCCGAGCGTGCCCTCTCGTTGACGTCCATCATGTCTTCGACCGGACGCAGGTCGGTCGGCTGGCAGGATCCCCGGCTGATCCGGCTGTTGCTGGCTCGTCGCGCAACGACGGTTGACGAGTACCTGGTCAACTCGCAGCGACTCTGGCGGGCCATCGGGTCTCCGGCGTACCCGACAGACCTGCCCGCCAACCGCGGGCGCGCCGTCGAAACCTTCGACCGTGGGATCAGCGCGGCCGGCGTGACCCGGCAGACCCTCGCGATCCTCGGGCAGCCCGACCGTACGGCCGCCCTGGGCCGTCTCGACATTCCCGCGCTGGTCATCCACGGGCTCGCCGACCGAATGGTGCATCCGTCCGGCGGCCGAGCCACCGCCGCCGCCATCCCCGGTGCGGAGCTGCTGCTGATCCCCGGGATGGGCCACGACCTGCCGGTGGAGATCTGGCCCACGATCATCGAGGCCATCGGGCGTACGGCGGACCGCGCGGGGGCTGCCGCCACCCCGGGCTGCGCTGCGGGTCCGTGAGCTACAACCCGCGCTCGGGAGGCACCAGCACAAGGAGCTCGTCGAGCGCGTCGCGCAGGTAGCCGACGAGGTTCCAGACGTCCGGAACGAGCTCCCGACAGGCGATGAGGCCGATATCGAGCGCGCCGTCGTAGGAGAAGCAGGTGATGTTGAGCCCGCCGCTCAGTTCCGCCACGGCCGAGACGGGGTAGACACCGAGCACGCGTGCGCCCGCGACGTACAGCGCCAGCTGCGGGCCGGGGATGTTGGAGACGAACAGGTTGAACGGCGGGCCGGGCAGCGTCACCAGCTTGAACAGGGCCCGGGCGGCCAACCCGGACAGCGCGGTCGGTATCACCATCGACAGGTCCTGCAGGATCGAGGCCGGCACCGCGTCGAAGTGCTGCTTGGCCTCCTGCATCGACTCCTGGACGAACGCCAGGCGCTCATCCGCCGCACCCAGATGGGTAGGCACCTCCGCCAGCATCACCGACACCAGGTTGCCGGCGGCGCTGCCGTTTTCCTGGGATCGAATCGAGACCGGTACCGCCACCACGACAGGGATCGATGGAAGGGCGTCGTGGTCGAGTAGCCACCGGCGCAGCGCCGAGGTACACAAGGCCATCACGACGTCGTTGACAGTCATGCCGTACGCGTTCTTCACGACCTTGATCTCGTCCAGCGGCAGCGAACCGTAGGCGAACTTGCGGTGGGGTGTGATCGGGCCGTTGAACGGTGTGCGCGGGGCGACGGGCGCGCGTCGATCGGTATTCCGCCGCACCAAAGAGCCGGTGACAAACGCCTTCACCGCGCCGGCGATGCCACTGACCGCCTTCAGCCCGGGCACATTTCCCGCGCCGGGAACGTCGGCCAGGTGGGGTAGTGACCTCCCGAACGCACGAGTCAACTCGAGTGGCCTGGTCAAGGCGGAGACCAAGCCCCGTTCGACCAGCCGCAGCCTGCTCGGCAGGTCATCCGGCGACCAGTCGACCTGCTCCACATCTCGCGGCTCAGGCGTGACGTCCATGATCGCAGCCAGGATCTCGGCGCCGGACACGCCGTCGATCGCGGCGTGGTGCACCTTGGAGTACAGCGCGGAGCGTCCACCGGTGACGCCGTGGATCAGGTACATCTCCCACAGCGGCCGGGTCCGGTCCAAGGGTCGGGCATGGATACGGGCCACCTGCTCGGCCAGTTGCTGCTGGTCACCCGGCGCCGGCAGCGCGACCTCGCGCAGGTGGAACTCGATGTCGAAGTCAGGATCGTCGGCCCAGTAGGGATGTCCCAACCCGAGCGGCACCTCAACCAGCCGCTGCCGGAACGGATCGGCGAGGTGCAACCGCGGCTCGATGACATCCCTGAGGCCGTCGAGGGTCAGGTCACCACCGGGGATCGACGAGGGATCCAGCACCACGAGGGCGCCGACGTGTCCCACCGTGGTGGCCGACTCGACATTGAGGAACTGGGCGTCCAGGGCGCTGAGCTGCCGCATGATCCACCAGTCTGGCATCACGAGTCAGCCGGCGCCGCCCGGGTCGCCCCGGACGGGACGGGGTGCACAGCCAGCGGTAGAAGCCGGCGCGCGACAACGAAGACGGCAACGGTCGATGCTGGACGCTTGCTTTCCTATAACGGCTTGCCGAGGCGCTTGAAGAACTCGCGTTTCGGCGGCCTGCGCTTCACCGTGACGCCGCCCATGACGGCGAGCCCGCGAATCCGAACCACCGGGGATCCGGGCGGAGCTGGTGCGATCCCGCGCCTGACGGACTCGTCGAAGCCTCCCAGAACGCCTGCACCGTCGACCACGACGGCGCAGTCATCCGGAACGGTGATGTCGACACCACCCATGATGGCGACCGCGGTGATGGTGACCTCGCGCTCGGCCAGCAGGGCCTCTCGAAGGTCGAGGCTGACGCCACCGAACATCGCGAATGCGCTGAACTGCGGCGGCACCACCCAGGCGCCCCGTCGGTCCGATCCGGAGAAGATCGCGATCGCGGTGGAGCCCGTCGGCGTACCGCCGACCCGGGTCCATTGCGCCCCCGGGTGCCGCTGTACCGGGTCCTGACCGACCGAGGCGGACGCGGGCAGGTCCTGGGTCACCGGTTCGAGGTCCCCGTACGTCTTGGCGGCATACGCCCGCTCGAGTCGCTCCTCGAGCTCGTGGATCTCCAACCGGCCCTCGCCGGCCGCCTCGCGCAGCAGCTCGGCGACCTTTTCGCGGTCGGCGTCCGAGACTCGATAGCCGTGATGCGCGGGAAGGTAGTCCACCTCCGACAGGGTAGCCCCAGATCCGTCCTGCCCCCGACCACCAAATGGGGACCCTTGCGTCATGCCATCTGAGGCTCATGACCCGCAGGGATGCATGACGTAAGCCGACACGGTGGCGGCTCAGCTCGCTCGCCCCGCGGAGTCACGACCAGCCACGCGAGACGAGCCCTTTCGATCTGCCGGAAGATCTCGTCCGGAGCCACCCGGAGCCCGAGCAACGGCAGCCTCAGCACATGTCGCCGCCGGGACGCTGTTGTTCTGACGGAGCGCGTCGTGCGGGCTCACCCTCAGCTCCGGGTGTTGAACGGCTCCTCGACTGTGAAGAAGGTGCCACCCCGGCTAACGTCATGCAAATCTGAGGGTCATGACGCACGGGAGGGCAGGCGGGACGGAGAGCGGCAGAGCGTACGAGACCGTGGCACGGGCGGAGTCCGAACACGGCGAGGTCGTGCTGCGGCGGCGCCCGGCTGAGCCGGATTCGACGGGTCAGGGCGAGTTCGTCCACGAGCTCCGTGTCAACGGCGTCACGGTGATGGACACCTCGAACACGACATCGGAGCGGCGGCTCGCCACGGCGACGCTGGCCCGGCTCGACCGTCCGGCTCGAGTTCTCGTCGGGGGCCTCGGGCTCGGCTTCACCGTCCACGTGCTGCTCGACGATCGGCGCGTAGACCGCATCGACGTCGTCGAGCTGGAGCCCGCCGTCGTGGACTGGATGAACCGTGGCCTGGTGCCCGACACGGCTGATGTCATGCGGAGCACGAGAGTTCACGTGCGCATCGGCGACGTCCGCCAGGTCGTCGCAGACGCCGCGCCGGGATCGTTCGACGCTGTGCTCCTCGACGTGGACAACGGACCAGGGTTCCTGGTGTACCCCCACAATTCCCGGGTCTACAGCGACGACTTCCTCTCCGCCTGTGCACACACGCTGCGGCCCGCGGGGGCGCTGGCCGTCTGGTCATCGGCCCCGGCTCCCGCACTGCGCGACGCCCTGGAACGGACCGTCGGGCCGTGCCAGCAGATCGAAACCGCCGCCGGACTCGGCAGCCGCGAGGCGACGTACCACGTGTACGTGTCCCTCAGGGGCGTCTCGGCCCGGACCGCCACCGAGGGTATCCGGGCCGCAGTCTCAGGTCCCGTAGTCTCAGGTGATGGCCGACAAGGTGGACGACGACAATGACGGCGCCGGGTTTCGCGTCGAGCACGACACGATGGGAGAGGTACGAGTTCCCGCCCACGCCAAGTGGCGGGCTCAGACGCAGCGCGCGATCGACAACTTTCCGATCTCCGGCACCACCCTGGAGCGGCACCAGATCCGGGCGCTGGCCCTGATCAAGGCGGCAGCCGCCACCGTCAATCGCGAGCTGGGCGTTGTCCCTCGGGACATCACCGACGCGATCCGCTCAGCGGCGAAGGAGGTGGCCGATGGAGCACACGACCGCGAGTTCCCTCTCGACGTCTTCCAGACCGGCTCGGGGACGTCGAGCAACATGAACATGAACGAGGTGCTCGCCACCCTGGCCACCGAGCGGCTCGGTCGTGACGTGCACCCGAACGACCACGTCAACGCCAGCCAGTCCAGCAACGACACGTTCCCGACCTCCATCCACGTGGCCGCCAGCGCGGCCCTGACAGAGGATCTGGAGCCTGCGCTGAGCCGGCTGGCCCAGGCGCTGGAGAACAAGGCCGCGGAGTTCGCCCATGTGGTCAAGTCCGGCCGGACCCATCTGATGGACGCCACGCCGGTCACACTCGGGCAGGAGTTCGGCGGCTACGCGGCGCAGATCCGGTACGGCGCCGAACGCCTGCAGAGCACGCTCCCCCGGGTCGCGGAGCTGCCGCTCGGCGGCACCGCGGTCGGCACCGGCATCAACACGCCGCCGGGCTTCGCCGCTCGAGTCATCGACGTGCTCGCCGACGAGACCGGGCTGCCGCTGACCGAGGCGCGCAACCACTTCGAGGCCCAGGGTGCACGCGACGGGCTCGTCGAGCTGTCAGGGCAGCTGCGGACCATCGCGGTCAGCCTGCTAAAGATCGCCAACGACCTTCGCTGGATGGGCTCTGGCCCGCGGGCCGGGATCGCCGAGATCCAGCTGCCTGACCTGCAGCCCGGGTCGAGCATCATGCCCGGGAAGGTCAACCCGGTCCTGCCGGAAGCCACCACCATGGTGTGCTCTCAGGTGATCGGCAACGACGCCGCCATCGTCGCCGCGGGAGCGTCCGGGAACTTCGAGCTCAACGTCCAGATGCCGGTGATCGCCCGCAACCTGCTCGAGTCGATCCGGCTGCTGTCGACCGTCTCGAGGCTGCTGGCCGACCGTTGCATCGACGGCATCGTCGCCGATGTCGACAGGTGCCGGGAGTACGCCGAGTCCTCACCGTCGATCGTGACACCGCTGAACACCTACATCGGATACGAGAACGCGGCGAAGGTCGTCAAGGCCTCACTTCGGGAGCGGAAGACCATCCGGGAGGTCGTGGTCGAGCAGGGATACATCGAGCGGGGCGAGCTCACCGAGCAACAGCTCGACGAGGCGCTGGACGTCCTGAGCATGACGCACCCCTGACACCCCGGCTCATCCACCGCATCCGCGGCCCCCGGCCCACGCCGCCAACCCCCCGCGCGATCCGACACTTTCGCGATCCGACACTTGTTACACGCGATCCGACAGTTGTTGACGCGCCATCCGACAACGTGTCACGCCGATAGGCACGGGTTGGGTGCGTCAGCACTGACCGCACCGACGTTTTGCGCACTCGATGGCCACCGGGCCGTTCAACCGTGACCAACAGCTGCGAAGTTCCCGGCAGTGGCCACGGTCTAGAGGACGAGGTTCTCCAACATCTCGGTCACCAGAGCCGCGATCGGCGATCGCTCGGAGCGGGTAAGCGTGACGTGGGCGAACAGCGGATGTCCCTTGAGCTTCTCCACCACGGCCACCACCCCGTCGTGGCGCCCGACACGTAGGTTGTCGCGCTGCCCCACGTCGTGGGTCAGGACGACGCGGGAGTTGGACCCGATGCGGGAGAGCACCGTCAACAGCACGTTGCGCTCCAACGACTGGGCCTCGTCGACGACGACGAACGCGTCGTGCAGGGAGCGGCCGCGGATATGCGTCAGCGGCAGCACCTCCAGCATTCCGCGGTCCACGACCTCCTCGATCACGTCGCCGCTCGTGAGCGCGCCGAGCGTGTCGAACACCGCCTGAGCCCACGGCTGCATCTTCTCCGACTCGTTGCCGGGCAGGTAGCCGAGATCCTGGCCGCCGACGGCGAACAGCGGCCGGAAGACCACGACCTTGCGGTGCTGGCGGCGTTCGAGCACCGCCTCGAGTCCCGCGCACAGCGCCAGCGCGGACTTGCCGGTGCCGGCCCGGCCGCCGAGGGAGACGATGCCCACCTCCCGATCGAGCAGCAGCTCGAGCGCCACCCGTTGCTCGGCCGACCGGCCACGCAGCCCGAACGCCTCACGGTCGCCTCGGATCAGCCGGACCCGCTTGTCCGCCGTCACCCGACCCAGCGCGCTCCCCCGCTCCGACAGCAGTACGAGCCCCGTATGGCAGGGGAACTCCGCGGCAGCCGGTAGCTCGACCCAACCGTTCCCGTAGAGCGCATCGACGTCGGCACCACTGACCTCCAGCTCGGCCATGCCGGTCCACCCCGACTCGACCGCCAGCTCGGCGCGGTACTCCTCGGCTGCCAGCCCGACCGCCGAGGCCTTGACCCGCATCGGCAGGTCCTTCGACACCACGGTGACATGGTTGCCTTCGTACGCCAGGTTGCCGGCGACCGCCAGGATCCGGGTGTCGTTGTCACCGAGCCGGAAGCCGGCCGGGAGCACGTCGGGGTTGGTGTGGTTGAGCTCGACGCGGACGGTTCCACCGTGTCCGCCGACCGGGATCGGCTGGTCGAGGCGACCGTGCTCGATCCGCATCTGGTCGAGCAGGCGCAGTGCCGAACGGGCGAAGTAGCCGAGCTCGGGATGGTGACGCTTGCCCTCCAGCTCGCTGATCACGACGTTCGGCAGCACGACCTCGTGCTCGTCGAAGCGGAGCAACGCGCGCGGGTCGGCCAGCAGGACGCTGGTGTCAAGGACGTAGGTGCGCCGGGCCTGGTCCGGCTGGCGTCGGCTCGGTCCGGGCGCCTTCGGCCGGTACGGATTCGCGGCGGGTGACGTCTGCAGCGGCCACGTTGTCTCCTCCCGAGACGGCTCACGTACTGCCGTCGCTCCAACGTATGACGCGTCCGGTCCGGGCCGGTGAAGGACACGCCCGAACCAGGGGGTCCGGCCACCGAGGGGCCCGGCTCAGGTGCCGTAGCGGCGCTCGCGGGCAGAGTACGACCGGATGGCCCGCAGGAAGTCGACCCGGCGGAAGTCGGGCCACAACGCCTCACAGAAGTAGAACTCCGAGTGCACCGACTGCCAGAGCAGGAAGCCGGAGAGCCGCTGCTCGCCGGAGGTGCGGATCACCAGGTCGGGGTCGGGCTGTCCGCGGGTGTAGAGGTGCTCGGCGATGTGCTCGATGTCGAGCGTCTCCGCCAGGTCCTCCAGGCTCGTACCCCGAGAGGCGTGCTGATGCAACAGCGACCGGACGGCGTCGGTCAGCTCACGTCGACCGCCGTAGCCGACCGCAACGTTCACCGTCATGCCGTGGAGCCCGGACGTGCGGTCCTCCGCGGCCTTGAGGGCCTCCGCGGTATCGGATTCCAGCAGGTCGAGTGCGCCGACGGGGTGGATGCACCACCGCCCCGAGTCGGCCAGCGTCTCCACCAGCTGCTCGATGACCTGGAGCAGCGGCTGCAGCTCCTGCTTGGGCCGGCCGAGGTTGTCGGTCGACAGCAGCCACAGCGTGACAACCTCGACGCCGAGCTCGTCGCACCAGCCGAGAAACTGCGAGATCTTGTCCGCTCCGGCTTCGTAGCCCGAAGGGGCGGTCTCGCCCCAGCTCCGGGCCCAACGCCGGTTTCCGTCGACGATCACCCCGACATGCTTGGGCATCTGATCGGGCCGGAGCCCGCGCATCAACCGCCGCTCGTAGATCTCGTACGCGATGTTGCGCACCGGTCGCTCACCTCCGGGTCGGCTAGGTTCAGGCTATCGTCGGCGCGGCGTTCTCGTGTGTCGGTAATGTTGCGATATGAGCTCCACCCGCCGGGAGCGGCGACAAGTGCCCGGAGTCGGAGAGCTTGTCCGGGAGCGCATCCAGGAGATCAAGCCGCAGCTGCGCGGCTGGCTGCATCTGGGGACGTTCCCGCTCGCTCTGGCCGCCGGCATCGTGCTGATCGCGTTGTCGCCCACGGGAACGTCTCGTCTGGGCTCCGTCGTCTTCGTGCTCTCGTCGCTGCTGCTGTTCGGCATCAGCGCGCTGTTCCACCGGCGTCACTGGTCACCGCGCTGGCACGCCGCGCTCCGCCGTCTCGACCACTGCAACATCTTCCTGCTGATCGCGGGCACATACACGCCGTTCTCCCTGCTGCTGCTGGATCGGGGGGACGCCGAGATCCTGCTCACGCTCGTGTGGGGCGGCGCGGTCGTCGGCATCGCGTTCCGGGTGTTCTGGCTGACCGCCCCGCGCTGGCTCTACCTCCCGGTCTACATCGCCCTCGGCTGGTCGGCGATCTTCTGGATCGGCGACTTCGCCAGCGCCGGCGGCGTGGCGGTGGTCACGCTGATCATCGTCGGCGGCGCGCTCTACTCGCTGGGCGGAGTGGTCTACGGCGTGCGGCGTCCCAACCCGCTGCCGGGCTGGTTCGGGTTTCATGAGGTGTTCCACTCGTTGACGGTCGCCGCGTTCGTGGTCCACTACGTCGGCCTGTCGATGGCGACGTACTCCCTGCGCTAGGTCGCGAGGAGCTCGGCGAGATCGTCGATCTCCACGACAGGCCGCTGGCAGACGAACCCGCGGCAGACGTAGGCAGTCGCCCGACCGCCGAGCAGCGGGCGATCCCGCAGCAGGGGTACGTCATCCGCATCGGGAGCACCGACGCTGAGCACCGCCCCCGGGGCACTGCTGCGGAGCGCCGCCTCGTGCAGCCGCTGACGCGCCGGGTCGTCCTCCCGGCCGACGATCGCGATCTCCAGCGGACCGGATTGCGCCGCTTCGCAAACGGCTAGCCCCCACCCGGCGAATCGGGGTGCCCGCCGGGCCAACAGCGCAGCGGGGCCGAGAGCCGCCAGGGCAGCATCCCGGTGGCGGTTCGACCCGGTGAGTGCCGAGTAGGACAGCAGCGCACCGGCCGCCGCCGACTGCCCGGACGGCGTGGCGTTGTCGCTCGGGTCCTGCGGTCGGCGGACCAGCGACTCGGCGTCGTCGGCGGTGTCGAAGAACCCACCGGCGGGGTCCCCGAAATGCGCCAGCACGTGGTCGAGCAGCTCTCCGGCCCGGTGTAGCCAGTCGACCTCGCCGGTGACCGCGTGCAGCGCCAGGTACCCCTCGGCAACGTTTCCGTAGTCCTCGAGAACTCCTGGGTTACGCCCGGGACGACCGGCGCGCGAGGTCCGCAACAGTCGTCCCGCGGCGTCCCGATGCAGATCCCAGACGAGGGCCGCCGCGCTCCGGGCTGCGGCCACGAACCGCGGCTCGCCGAGCAGCGCGCCGGCCTCGGCCAGGGCCGCTGTGGCCAAGCCGTTCCACGACGCGACGACCTTGTCGTCCAGGCCGGGCGGCACGCGTCGCGCACGGCTGGCGAACAGTGCCTGGCGCACGCGCGAGAACCGTTCCGGGTCGTCGGGGTCGCGCAGCAGCTGGAGCGTAGACGACCCGTGCTCGAATGTGCCGCGCTCGGTCACCTCGAAGATGCTCGCCGCCCAGTGACCGTCCTCGCCGCCGAGCGCCTCGACCGAGCTCGGTCGGGCTCCACGCATAGAACTTGCCCTCGACACCCTCGGAGTCCGCGTCCAGCGCTGACGCGAACCCGCCCTCCGCGGTGCGGAGCTCCCGCAGCAGGAACTCAGCGGTCTCGCCGGCCACCCGTCGGCCGATCTCGTCGCCGCTGCTGCGGTACCAGTGCAGGTAGGCGCGCAGCAGCAGCGCATTGTCGTAGAGCATCTTTTCGAAGTGCGGCACGACCCAGCCGGCGTCGACGCTGTAGCGGGCGAAGCCACCCCCGAGCTGGTCGTACATGCCGCCGCGCGCCATCGCCTGGCAGGTCCCGGCCACCATCGCGCAGGGTCTCGTCGGAGCGGCTTCGAGCATGGTGACGTAGCAGGAACTCCAGCACCATCGACGGCGGGAACTTCGGCGCCCCACCGAACCCACCCCGCCGGGCGTCGTACTCGCCGGCCAGCAGCTCGACCGCCCGATCGAGTGCCGCGGCGTCGGCCGGTCCGCTCTGGACGGAGGATCGCTGCGCGTTCAGGTGACCGACGACGTCAGCGCCTACCTTGACGAGTTGGTCTCGCCGGTCCCGCCACGCCTGGACGACGGCGGTCAGCACCTGTACGAACGAGGGGCTCCCCTGGCGGGGCCGGTCGGGGAAGTACGTGCCGCAGAAGAACGGCCGGGCGTCCGGTGTCAGCATGCAGGTCATCGGCCAGCCGCCGTGCCCCGTCATCGCCTGGGTGGCCTCCATGTAAACCGCATCGATGTCAGGACGCTCCTCGCGGTCCACCTTGATGTTGACGAAGTTGGCGTTCATCAGGGCAGCGGTCTCCGGGTCTTCGAACGACTCGTGTGCCATCACGTGGCACCAATGGCACGCGGCGTAGCCGACCGAGAGCAGCACGGGAATGTCGCGCGACCGGGCCTGCGCGAACGCGTCGTCGGACCACTCCCACCAGTCGACCGGGTTGTCCTTGTGCTGCAGCAGGTATGGGCTGGTCGCGTCCGCGAGGCGATTCACCCAGCCAGACTAGGAGGAGGCGCCGTCCGGATGCGACCGGTTGTCAGCTTCGGGCGGCGGGTCGCTGGCTCCGAGGTCGTCGACCTCGGACTCCGTTCCGGGTTCGCCCGTGGCCGCCGTCTCGTCGCTCTTTGCCTCCGGCACCTCTGCCGGTCCCGGCTCGAAGTCGACGCGCTTGAGCTGGGTGTTCATGCTCCGCCACAGCAGATAGGTCACGACACAGAGTCCCGCGACCACCAGGAAGCCGAGCCAGCCCGGCCTGACCTTGTCGTCGGCCGGTATGGCGGCAACGAGGTCGGGCCAGCGGGTCATGTCCCCATCGTCTCTCAGGCCGGGTCGCGGCGCGCGGCGACGTCGCGCACACCCGCGAACAGGTCGTCCTCGGGCAGCTCGCTCTCGACCGATGCACGGGCCAGCTCGTAGTCCTCGGTCGGCCAGGCCGCCTGGTGGACCTCCAGGGGCGCGGCGAACCATGAGCCGCCCGGGTCCACCTGGGTCGCATGCGCCAGCAGCGCCCTGTCCCGGATCGCGTAGTAGTCCGCAGCCATCACCCTGGTGGTGATGCGGGCCGCATGGTCGGGATCCGGCTTCCACTCCTTGAGTCGCTCGGCGTACGGCGACTCCAGCCCGCGCCGCAACATCTCCTCGTGCAGAGCGATGAACCGCTCGTAGTGGAAGGAGTGGTGGTAGTAGAGCTTCAGCGGCTGCCACGGCTCTCCGGCGTCCGGGTAGGCTTCCGGGTCGCCGGCCGCCTCGAAGGCGGCCACGGACACGCGATGGCACATGATGTGGTCGGGGTGCGGGTACCCGCCGTTCTCGTCGTAGGTGGTGACGACGTGCGGTCGGAACGCCCGCATCAGGCGTACCAACGGTCGCGCGGCGTCCGCGACGTCCATCGCCCCGAAGCATCCTTCGGGCAGCGGAGGTGGCGGGTCGCCCTCGGGCCAGCCTGAGTCGACGAAGCCCAGCCAGTCCTGGCGGACGCCGAGGATCTCGCGCGCACGGTCCATTTCCTGCCGGCGGATCTCGGACATGTTGGCCAGGACGTCGGGCCGGTCCATGTTCGGATTGAGAATCGACCCTCGCTCGCCCCCGGTGCAGGTCACGACGTGCACATCCACGCCCTCGGCGACGTACTTCGCCATCGTCGCCGCACCCTTGCTCGACTCGTCGTCGGGGTGCGCGTGCACGGCCATCAGCCGCAGCCGCTCACCGTATTGATCGACCGCGCCGGTCGCGGTCTCAATGATCCCGGATGGGATCACCGACTGAGAGTTGTGCACCGGTTTGCCTCTCCTCTGCTCGTCAAGTCTGCTTCTCGGGCTCACCCGACGTCCGGGACCGTCGGGGACAATGGTCTCCGAACCCTGCCCCGGTCCCTCCACCACCCCAACGCACGAGAGGCCCGACTCCATCCGTGACTGGTCCGGAACGTCTCCAGGAGCGGTACGGCGCCCCCGCGCCCTGGGCGCGCCCTCTGACCATCGGCCTCGCCAGCCTCGTCGCCGTGTTGGGGCTCGGCTGGCTGGCCTGGGCGGCGCTCGACCACGCGAATCCGCAGTTGTCCTCCCAGCTGGTCGCCTACGAGGTCATCGACGCGCATCGGGTCCGGGTGAAGATCCAGATCGTCTACCGCGCCGATGTCACCGCCAGCTGCCGCGTCACCGCCGAGGCCAGCGACCACGGGATCGTCGGAGACCTGACGTTCGCGGCGCCGGCCGACCGAAGGAACATGGTGACGGTCGTCAAGACGATCGTCACCGAGCGTGAGGCGACGACCGCGGTCCTGCAGGGCTGCGAATCCGCCGGTTCCGGGTCGGGTGGCTAGGGGCCGGACCGCGTGGCCGTGACCCGGGTGCCGCCAAGTTGATAGGCTCGACGTTTCCCTGGCAGGGTCGGTATGAGCCTGTGCCACCGACCGCTGCGTGTTATCAAGGAGCTAGACCGTGCCCCAGCCGACCGAAGAGAATGTCACCTGGCTGACGCAGGACGCCTACGACAAGCTCGTCGCTGAGCTGGAATACCTGAAAGGGCCGGCGCGCAGCGAGATCTCGCAACGGATCGGCGATGCGCGCGACGAGGGCGACCTGAAGGAGAACGGCGGCTACCACGCCGCCAAGGAGGAGCAGGGCATGGCCGAGGCCCGGATCCGGATCCTCGAGAACATGCTGCGCCGGGCCAAGGTGGGCCAGACCCCCGGGGACAACGGAGTCGTCGGCCTGGGAATGACCGTCACGGTCCGCTTCGAGGGAGACGACGAGACCGAGACGTTCCTGCTCGGTTCTCGCGAGCTCGTCGGGCTCGACCAGACCGTCGGCGTCAACGTCTACTCGCCGCAGTCCCCGCTCGGCGCGGCCGTCACCGGCAAGCACACCGGGGACGAGGCCACGTTCAAGGCCCCGAACGGCAGCCAGGTGACGGTGCAGATCGTCGACGCCAAGCCCTACAGCGCCTGAGCCGTTCCGAACCGCGGCCGACGGGTGTGCGACAGAGGCCTCAGCGGGCGGTCGCGCGTCCGTACTTCCGCACCGCCAGCGGGGCGAAGACCGCCACGATCGCGATGATGTAGATCCAGGACAGCAGTACGGGATGCTGTGACTGGAACCCGTCCGAGGCGAACGGGTTGGGGTTGCCGCAGAGCTCTCGGACCGCCGAGGCGACCACGCTGATCGGGTTCCACTCAGCGATCGGTTGCATCCACTCCGGCATCGTCGAGGGGTCGACGAAGCAGCTGGAGATGAAGCTGAGCGGGAACAGCCAGATCAGGCCGGCCGACGACGCCACCTCGGCACTGCGCACGGACAGCCCGATCAGCGCCCCGATCCAGAGCATCGCGAACGTGAGGCCGAGCAGGATGGCCATCGCCGCCAGCGCCTGCGGTAGGCCGTTGTGCCAGCGCCAGCCGACCGCCAGACCGCACAACACCAGCACCAGGAGTACGAACGAGTTGAAGACCAGGTCGCCGATGACCCGGCCGCTGATCACGGCGCTGCGCGCGATCGGCAGCGAACGGAACCGGTCGATGAGCCCGCGCTGCATGTCGTCGGCAAGCCCGACCGAACTCGATGCGACTGCGAACGTCATCGTCTGGGCGAAGATGCCGCCGACCAAGAACTCCCGGTAGAGCGCGGGGTCGTTGCTCCCGTCGACCGAGATCGCGCCGCCGAAGACGTAGGCGAACAGCAGCACGAACATGATCGGCTGGATCGTGCCGTACAGCAACAGCTCCGGCACCCGCGGGATCCGCTTCAGGTTGCGCCACGCGATCACCAGACTGTCGGAGATAACGCCGCTCGCGCTGCCCCCGGGGGCTGCGGTCGTCGGGCTCGTCGCTGTCGTCGTCACGCTGACCTCCCGGCAGTCGTCGGCTGGTCCTGCGGCGTCTGTTGAGCTTGTTCGTCGTCGGCGCCGTGCCCGGTCAGCGTCAGGAACACGTCGTCCAGCGTGGGCCGCCGCAGGCCGACGTCGTCGATGCCGATGTGCGCTGCGTCGAGGTCGCGGATCACCTGGACGAGCGCCGACGCCCCACCGGGTGACGGGACGGTGAGCCGCCGGGCGTGCTCATCGACCGCACAGTCGCCCGCCGCGTTGCGCGCCAGGACCACCCGCGCCTGGCCGAGCTGCTCCCGGGAATGGACGACGACCTCGATCCGTTCGCCGCCCACCTGTGCCTTGAGCTGATCCGCGGTTCCCTGCGCGATCACCCGGCCGGCGTCGATCACCGCTATCGAGTCGGCCAGAGCGTCGGCCTCCTCGAGGTACTGGGTCGTGAGCAGCAGCGTGACTCCGGCGCGGACCCGCTCCCGGATGACCCCCCACAGGTCCAGCCGGCTGCGCGGATCGAGCCCGGTGGTCGGCTCGTCGAGGAACAACACCTGCGGGTGGGCGATCAGCGAACCGGCGAGGTCGAGCCGGCGCTTCATGCCGCCGGAGTAGGTCTTGGTGACCCGGTCGCGTGCGTCGGTCAGGTCGAACATCTCCATGAGCTCGTCGGCACGTGCGCCGGCCTCGGCTCCGGAGAGCCCGTACAGCTTCCCGAACACCCACAGGTTCTCCCGCCCGGTGAGGTTGTCGTCGACCGCGGAGAACTGCCCGGACAGCCCGATCATCCGTCGGATGACGTCCGGTTCCGCCACCACGTCGTGGCCGAGCACGGTTGCCCGGCCCGAATCGGGGGTGAGCAGGGTCGTGAAGATCCGCACCGCGGTCGTCTTTCCCGCGCCGTTGGGACCGAGCAGACTGAGGACTGTGCCCTCGGGGACTTCGAGGTCGAAGCCGTTGAGGGCGCGTACCTGTTTCGCACGCGCCCCGAAGGTCTTGCTGAGTCCGACTGCTTCGATGGCGGCCACGCCGTCAACCTCTCTCGCTTGCCTGTTGCGTTCGACCTCGGGCGGCTACTGATGCTCGCGCAGCAGCCGCTCGGCCTCGTCGACGGTGATCTCGCCGGCCGCCAGCCGGGCCAGCACCAGGTCACGGTTCGGCGGTTCTGCGCCGACGGGTCCGGACCCTGAGCCTGGTGCTTCCGCGGCCTCCGGGGTGTCCTCGGCTATGCCCAGCTTCGCCAGTACGTCGGCAAAGCGCTGGCGGGCCGTCGGGTAGCTCACGCCGAGATGCTTCTCGACCCGCCGCATGTTGCCGCGAGATGCCAGGAAGACCGAGAGCAGGTCCCGCTCGACGTCGGTGAGTCCACAGAACGAGCAGGCCGCGAAGAGGCCGGACAGCTCGGTCCCGCAGCCGCGACAGCCCAGACGTGTGACGGACAGGAGGTCCCCGCACACGGGGCACTCGCGCGGCGGACGATTGGTGGTGACGGACGGTTCGGAGTGGAAGCCGATGCCCGGCATCAGTCGGTCCTGACCTGGACCGACCCCATCACGACCTCGAGGTCGAGGGTGGCGGCGCCGGTGCCGAGCGTCACCTCGTCAGCCGTGCCCTGATGGCTCGACCCCTGCCACGACACCTTGCCGAGCTGCGAGTCGCTGCGTACACGAACGTGGGCGCCCGAGCCGATCCGCACGTCCAGCGAACCGGACTCCACCCGAAGGCGCGAACTCCCGGTCGTCGGCCGGATGTCGACCTTCGCCGACCCCGCCTGGACGAGGAGGTCGAGCGGCCCCTCCGCGTCGAGCACCTTGGCCGACCCGGCAGTCACCCGCACGTGCGACAGCTTGGGAACCCGCTCCACCGAGACACTGCCCGCGGTGACCTCGACGTCGACCTCCAGGTCGGGGTTGACCCGGACGGCGAGCTCGCGACCGAAACCGAGCAGGGAGTCACGAACGTCCTCGAAGGACCTGGACCGCATCAGCGTGAACCCGTCAAGCGATGCACCGAGCTCACCCTCGCTGGTGACCGTGAGCGTGGCCCCGTCGCGACGCACGACGTGCGCACCGTCGACGGAGACGGTCGCCACCGAGGGCTCGCCGATGACCCTGACCCGCCGGCCGACCGCGCGGATCACCACTCGGCGGGCTCGGACGACCTCGGCCTCGTTACCGCGTCGGGGGGATCCGGCCTTCGCCGCCTTGGCGTCGCTGACGCCGGTGCCCTCTGCGTCCCTGTCGCCGGTCACCCCGGTATCCCCGACGCCTGTCGCCTCGGGGGCCTTCACCGGCCGGGTGCCGGTGCTGCCATCGGTGCCGGTCGCATCGCTGACGTCTGCCCAGACATCCGCCGGACGGTTCGTGGTCCGTGCAGCCTCTGCCGCTCCGGTGGCACCCGGGCCGTCGGTCCGCACGCCCGCGCCGGAACCGGCGGTGGCAGTCGGCGCCTGGGCGGCCAGCAGGTCGCTGGCCTCGACCGGGGTAACCCGCCCGGCCGCAACGTCGTCCAGCACCCTGCGGAGCCGGGCCGCGTCGTTCTGAGATGAGGTAGTCATAGCCTTATTGTGCGCGGCTGCGACGAGAAGTCAAACAAGATCTCGCATTATTTAAAGTTCTCGTTCAAGAATGACAACGGATAGCCCGCTTCCCGCAACTTCTCGATCACCTCCTCGGCATGGGGAGCGCCGCGTGTCTCGACCTGCAGCTCGACTTCAACCTCGTCCAGGTGCAGCTCGGCAGATGTGCGCGAATGGACGACATCGAGGACGTTGACTTGAAGGTCCCCCAACTGGGTCAGCAGCCGGGCCAGGGCGCCGGGACGGTCAGGGATGCGGGCCCGGAAGGAGAGGTACCGGCCGGCGGCGGCGAGTCCGTGCCGCACGATCCGCATCAGCAGCAGCGGATCGACGTTTCCACCCGAGAGCACGGCCACCACCGGTGGCTCGAAGTCCCTCGGCGCGTCCAGTAACGCTGCGACAGCCGCGGCGCCGGCCGGCTCCACGACCAGCTTGGCCCGCTCGAGCAGCAGCAGCAGAGCGGTCGAGAGCGACTCCTCGGACACGGTCCTCATCTCGTCCACGTTCTGCTGGATCGCGGCAAACGGGATCACTCCTGGCAGACCGACCGCGATCCCGTCGGCCATCGTGGCCATCTCCGCCACCTGGATCGGCCGGCCGGCCGCGAGCGACGCGGGGTAGGCGGCCGCCGTCTCCGCTTGGACACCGATGACCCGGACGCCGGGGCACAGAGCCTTCAGCGCAATCGCCGACCCCGCGGTCAGGCCCCCACCGCCGGTCGCGATGACGACGGTCTTGACGTCACGACACTGGGTCGCGACCTCCAAGCCGAGCGTTCCCTGCCCGGAGAACGATGTCCTCGTGGTCGTAGGGGTGGATGAGCACGGCGCCGGTCTCCTCCTGGAACTCCCTCGCTGCCACCAGCGCCTGGTCGAGGTTGTCACCGACGAATCGGATGTCGGCGCCGTACCCGCGAGTCGCTTTCTCCTTCGGGATCGGCGCACCGTGCGGCATGAAGACGGTGGCGTGGATCCCGAGCAGCGACGCCGCGAGGGCCACGCCCTGAGCGTGGTTGCCCGCGCTGGCAGCGACCACACCCGCGCGGCGCTCGGCCCCGGTGAGCCGCGACATGCGGACATACGCGCCGCGGATCTTGAACGACCCGCAGCGTTGGAGGTTCTCGCACTTCAGGTACGCGGGTCCGCCGATGGTGTCCGACAGCCATCGGGAGCTCTCCATCGGCGTGACCTTGATGACACCGTCCAGGAGCTTGGCCGCCGCTTCGATGTCGGCCAGCGTCACCCGCGCGACGCCCTCGTCGGTCCGCATGGCCCGAGCCTAGAACTTCGTCAGGCCAGCGTGACCGCGTCGATGGTTGACACCTCCGGATCGTTCCCACCGTCGGCGTCGGCGGACTCCCAGGTGACCCGCGCGCGGCGCCCGTCGATCTCCATGGTGGCAAGGCAGTTGTCGAACCACGGGCCGTTCGTGATGCGCCAGCGGAACGGCGGCTCCGGGACGTGAGCGGATCGCGCGACGAGCCGTCCCATCGGCCAGGCCAGTCCGTACGACGCCGCGGCCGCACCGAGCCGCCCCGCCCGTGGCATCGGGTTGCGGATGGGTGAACAGACCGCCTGCAGGAGGCGTGACCGCCCCGCGGTCGAGGGCAGCTCGACCTCGGCCAGGTAGGAATGGTGCACGTCGCCGGACAGGAAGACGACCGTGGCGGGCGCCCGGCCCCGCCTGCCGAGCGCGACGTCAATGACGATCCGCGCCACCCGCTGGAACGACAGCTGGAACGCCGCCCAGTGCTCGAGGTCGGCGGCCTGCCGGACCTTCTCACCGAACCTCGCCGACCGCTTCCCCCAGGCGCCTTCGCTGACGGCCTCGTTCCACGCCTCCAGGTGGTGAAGCCCCATCGGCAGCAGGAACGGAAGGCTGGTGCCGATGATGAGGTGGTCGACATCTCCGGTGGCCAATTCCTCGAACCACGACATCTCGTCGTCGTCGAGCATCTGACGGCTGCCGGGCCGCAGCACCCTGGCGCACCGCGAGTCGAGCATGATGATGCGGTTGTTGCCGATCTCGCGGGAGTAGCTCCACTGAGTCGTATCGGGGTCTCGGTCCGCCGTCTCCGCGAAATTGTTGAGAAAACCGCCCGCATCGCCCTCCGCGCCGATCTTGCGCACCTCGGCGAGCGTCTGGTCGGAGGCGCGCTCGGCGGCGGACAGGTTGCCGATGTGCTGGTAGACCCAATACGACGCGAGCCCGCCGACGATGCGGTCGTGCCACCAAGGGAGCTTCCGGATGTCCTGCCGCCAGGTGTACGACGTGTTCCAGTCGTCGCGGATGTCGTGGTCGTCGAAGATCATCGCCGTCGGTACCGTTGACAGCAGCCAACGGTTCGCCGGGTCGGTCCACGCGAGCCGGTACAGATGCGCGTACTCGTAGTAGTCCTTGAGCTCCTCATACGGTGGCTGCTCGATGTCGCGACGGGACCTGATGAACTCCCGCATCGTGTCCGAGGTCTCGTCCGCGTACACCTGGTCACCGAGCAGCATCACCAGGGCCGGCCACTGCGCCGGATCACAGTCCCGCAGCCGGAGCGCGAATGCCCGGAGCACATCGACACCGTGCGCCCGGTTTCCGGCGGCATCATGCGGAACGGATGTGCGACACGACCCGAACGTCAGGCGCAACGGCGCCCGGGTGTCGATGGTCCGGATCGTGCTGGCGGGGAACGGCGAGTCCGGCTGCGGCCATACCGGCACCCCCTCGAACGACACCGTGTACGTGCTCGCGGATCCCGGCGGCAGGTCCTCGATGTCCACCAGCGCGTAGTGGTGCCCGTGCACCGTGAACGTGTGGCTGTCGATGCTCCGCCCGGTGTCGAGCGCAACGGTGGCTACGCCCCTGGCGTCGGTCTCCAGCCAGATCGAGGCCGAGGTCTCGTCGACGTAGCGGAGCAGTGGTCCGAGCACGAGCGGCGAATTCGTCACCACGTGGTTGTACATCACGCCGGGCTCGACTGCCAGGGTGGTGGCCCAGAAGAGCACATGCAGGCCCATGTTGGTGCCATCTCGGTAGCGGGCTGACCGCGTAGCGAGACGGTTCGGCTAATAACTTGCGTGTGCCATGCATCTTGATGCATGCTTGTGCCATGCAAGTAAACCTGGACGGCCTGACCACGCCGGAGACCCCCGAGGACGCGGTCATGCTGGCCATGATGCAGGTCGGGCGCCGGATCAAGATGCGGCACCGCGACGACGAGATCGACGCCGCCGCCATCCCGCTGCTCTTCACGCTGCAGTGCTCGGGGTCCGTACGCCTGTCCGACCTGGCCGGGCGAACCAGGCTGGACGCGTCGACGGTGAGCCGTCAGGCGCGACAGCTGGAGGAGCGGGGGTTCCTGTTGCGTTCGGAGGATCCGGACGACCGACGGGCCTCACGTGTGACGCTCTCTGCGGACGGTCAGCGCGCCCTGGCCGAGGCGATGGAGCGCCGGCGCAACCGGATCCGCGACATGCTCTCGACCTGGGACGACACGGACCGCGAAAACTTGAAAGCCCTCCTGACCCACCTCGTCAGGGACCTGGCGATAGCCAATGAACTGGAGAAGGTATGAGCAGCACGTCCGAGGCGACCTCGGTGGAACCGACGCAGGAGTCCGGCTACCTGAGCCACCGGCAGATTCTGGTGGTGCTCGGCGGTCTGATGGCGGGGATGTTCCTCGCGGCGCTGGACATGAGCATCGTCGGAACCGCACTGCCGCGTGTCGTCTCCGACCTCGGCGGTCTCAGCGAGATGTCGTGGGTCGTCACCGCATATCTCCTGACCTCGACGGCTTCAACGCCGCTGTGGGGCAAGATCTCCGACCTCTACGGTCGCCGGCTGATCTTCCAGGCGGCGATCGTCACGTTCCTGATCGGGTCGCTGTTCAGCGGGTTCGCCCAGAACATGACCCAGCTGATCTCCTCGCGGGCGATCCAGGGACTCGGGGGCGGCGGCCTGATGGCGCTCGCACTCGCCGTGATCGGCGACATCATCCCGCCGCGTGAGCGGGGTCGATACCAGGGGTACTTCGCCGCCGTCTTCGGCACCTCGAGCGTGCTGGGCCCGGTGCTCGGCGGATTCTTCACCGACGGTCCGGGGTGGCGATGGATCTTCTTCATCAATGTGCCGATCGGGCTTGTCGCCCTGGCGGTCACGTCCTCGGCGCTGAAGATCCCCGTCGTGCGCCGTGAGCACAAGATCGACTACCTCGGTGCCGCCTCGGTGGTCACCGCCGTGACGTCGTTCCTGTTGTTCACCGCATGGGCCGGCCCCGACCTCGGCTGGTTCTCCGCGACGTCTGTCGCCCTCATCGTTCTGGGCGTCTTCTTCACTGTCTTCTTCGTCTTCGTCGAGCTGAGGGCCACCGAACCGATCATCCCGATGGAGCTGTTCGCCGACCGCATCTTCTCCATCGCGAGCATCTTCGTGTTCATCATCGGTGTGGCGATGTTCGGGTCGCTGGTCTTCCTGCCGCTGTATCTCCAGGTGGTCGACGGCATGGGTCCGACACAGTCCGGGCTGGCGCTCCTGCCCTTGGTGGTGGGGATCTTCTCGACCTCGATCAGCTCGGGCCAGATCATGTCGCGCACCGGGCGTTACCGGCCGTTCCCGATCCTGGGTGCGGCGACCGTGACGGTGTCGATGCTGCTGTTGTCCCGTCTCAATGTCGGGACGCCGTACTGGCAGGCAGGGCTGGTGATGTGGCTGCTCGGCGCCGGCCTGGGCTTCACCATGCAGGTGATGGTCACGGTCGTGCAGAACTCTGTCAGCCGCAAGCACATGGGCACGGCCACCAGCTCGGTGATGTTCTTCCGCAGCATGGGGGGCGCGTTCGGAGCTGCGCTGTTCGGGGCGATCATGACGAGCCGACTGACCCATTACCTCCCGGCCGCGGCCACGTCTTCGACGGGAGGCAACATCGCGAACAACGTTCAGAAGATCCAGTCGCTGCACGGCCCTGAGCACACCGTGATCGTGACGGCGTTCAACTCCGCGTTGAGCGACGTGTTCATGGTGGCGGTGCCGATCGTGCTGGTGGCGCTCGCGGTCTCCTTCTTCCTTCCGGAGAAGCCACTGCGGGCTCGCGACGAACAGACCGACTCGAGCCGGCAGCGGGCGGACGTGGACGCCGACGCGATGTCGTCGGCGCACTGATCGCTTCGTCGCGGTTCAGCCCGGCGCCGCCTCGAGGCCGACCTGTTCGTCGGGCTCGGGCGCGGACAGGTACTTCACCACGGTGTTGAGGACCGCCACGAGCGGGACCGCGACGAGGGCACCGACTATCCCCGCCGCGAGAACCCCGGCGGCGATCGCGAGGATCACGGCGAGCGGGTGCAGGCTGACGGCGCGGCCGAGCAGGAACGGCTGCAGCACGTGCGCCTCGAGCTGTTGCACGCCGATCACACCGGCGAGCATGAGAAGCGCGGCGAGCGGGCCATGCGCTACGAGTGCCACGAGGACGGCTACCGATCCCGAGACGGTGGCTCCGACCACCGGTACGAACGACCCGAGGAAGACCAACACCCCGATGGGGAAGGCGAGCGGCACGCGCAGCACGACAGCGACCAGAGTGATGCCAACCGCGTCGGTGAACGCGACGATGACGGTGGCGCGGACGAACGAGGTCAGCGACACCCAGGCCGCCCGGCCGGAGCCGTCCGCCTTGCGGCGAGCCGCCGTCGGGAAGAGCCCGACGATCCAGGACCAGATCTGCCCGCCCTGGTAGAGGAAGAAGTACGTCGAGAACAGCGCGATGAACACTCCCGCGACGACGTGTCCCAGCGTTGCGCCGACCGAGGCGACCCGGGTCGCGAGGTTGGTATTGCCCGAGGAGACCGTGGCGCGGGCCTTCGCCAGAGCGTCGTCAAGCTGGGACTGGGTCAGGTGCAAGGGTCCGGTCTGCAGCCAGTCCTGGATCTTGCCGATGCCGTCGGACACCTGCGCCGCGAGATCGTCGACACCGGAACCGATCTGCTGGCCCACCAGGACCAGCAGCCCGACGACGAAGGCGATCAGCGCGATCACCACGAGGCCGGCCGCCAACCCGCGCGGCATGAAGCGCTGAAGCAGCTCGACGGCCGGCACCACCAGTGCCGCGAGGAAGACGGCCACCACGACCGGGACGAGGACCACCTCGAAGAAGTCGATGGCGCGGACGATGAAGTACATCGCGAGAACGATGATGACGAACCGCCACGACCAGGCGGTGGCGATCTCCACGCCGTGCGGCACCGTCACCCGGCGCTGCTCGACCGTCTCCGGTGCCTGCCGCGGGACGGGGCGGTGGTCAGCGGGCTCTGGTAAGCGCGCCGCCGCCGCGACGCGACGCTCGGGCGCCGCGACCACCCCCTCGCCGTCGTCGACCCCCATCTCGTCGCGTCGCGCACGCCCCCGTACGCGATCAACCCAGTCCCCGACTCTTGACACACTGCCTCCTCACGGCAAGACAGTGCAAAGTAGCGCATAAGCCGCCAGCGGATGGTCGTCCGCGAGCAAACCGGCCGCTGCCATCACGTACTCACGGTCGATCGTGACCCGCGGATCCGGCGGCAGCATCCACCCCGCGGCCACGTCACTGCTGCTCGAGCGACGGAGCACGTCCAGGCCGAAGTCGGGGCCATTGTGGCGCAGCACTCCCCCAGAGCCGACCAGCAGGCCAACCCCCCGCAGGTCCTTGCCGGAGCGCTCGACCAGCCTCCCATCCGGGCCGAACGTCACTTGCTGGCGACCGGCGTGGCGTCGCAGCGCGGTGGCGACGGCGATCGTGGCGAGCCGTCCGTCGACGGTTCTGTCCTCGTCGCTGGTCGGCACATACGAGGGCCGGCGCCGGCGGGCGGAGGCCAGCAGCGACGCGACATCCGGGCCCTCGACCATCCCGGACGCCGCACCGGCCTCGACCGTGGCGACCGCGCTCCAGCGCATCCCCAGGTCTGCCTCGACCGTGCGGCTGACGGCGACCGGGGCCACTACCTCACGCGCCAGTCCGCGGGCTTGCTCGGAGCCGTCACCGGCCACGTCGTCGTGCAGGTCGTCGATCTCGACGACCGAGTGCACGTCGGTGGTCGCGCCGCCCACATCGACCACCACCACGTCACCCACGCCGGGATGGTCAGGGTCGGGGCCGTGCGCGAGCAGCTCGACCGCGGTGAGGACCACGTCCGGCGTCGCCCCTCGTACCATCGCCACGAAGTCGGAACGCTTCGACAGGTGCTTTCCGCCGATCACGTGCTTGAGGAACATCTCGCGGATCGCCAGCCGCGCAGGTTCGGGCCGCAGCACGCCGATGCGCGGCACAACGTTGTCGGTCACGACGTGGGGGGTGCCGCTGGCGCCGAAGAGATCGCCGATGCGGGCCTGCGCCTCGACGTTGCCGGCCAGCACGACCGCACCGCCCCAGCCGGCATCGGCCAGCGCCGCGGCACACCCGAGCAGGACCTCCGCGTTGCCCCCGTCGGTGCCACCGACGAGCAGCACCACGTCGGGGCGGGCTCCCCGGAGCAGCTCGACGCCGGGCGCGTCCAGCATTCCGTGGGCCACATGCACAACGCGGCCACCACTGCTCAGCGCCACCCGCCGACCGGCCTCGGCAGTCACCAGCTGCTCGTTGCCCACCACGGCGATCCGCAGGCCGCCGCCCGCCGACGAGCACGCGAGCACCGGGGCCGTCCGAGCCCGGGCGTCCACGTCGGCCAGCAGCGCCCGGCACCGTTCCCATCCGTCGAGGACGTCGGAGTCGAGCGTGGTCGGGTGGCTGGCGGTCGCGACGAGAGCCGCCGAGCCCACATCAACGAGTGCGGCCTTGGTGAACGTCGACCCGAAGTCGACGCAGCACACCAGCTCGGTCACGTCGCGGCGGAGAGGGCGCGGTCGAGGTCGGCGAGCAGATCGTCGACGGTCTCGATGCCGACCGAGAGCCGCACCAGGTCCCCGGGCACCTCGAGCGTCGAACCGGCGACCGAGGCATGGGTCATCCGGCCGGGGTGCTCGATCAGCGACTCCACCCCGCCGAGCGACTCCGCCAGGATGAAGAGCTCCGTGCTGTCACAGACGTCCAGCGCCGCCCGCTCTCCGGCGGCGAGGCGGAACGAGACCATCCCGCCGTAGCGCCTCATCTGGTGTGTGGCGATCGCGTGGCCGGGGTGCTCGGGCAGGCCCGGGTAGAGCACCTCCGTGACCGCCGGATGGCCGCAGAGGAACTCCACGATGCGTTCGGCGTTGTCGCTGTGCCGGTCCATGCGTACCCCGAGAGTCCGCAACCCGCGCAGCACGAGCCATGACTCGAACGGACCGCCGATCGCGCCGATCGCGTTCTGGTGGTACGCGATCGACTCGCCGAGCGCCTCGTCCTGGACCACCAGCGCGCCACCAACGACGTCGGAGTGACCGCCGCAGTACTTGGTCGTCGAGTGCACCACCACGTCGGCGCCGAGTGCGAGAGGCTGCTGGAGGTAGGGGGAGGCGAAGGTGTTGTCGACGACGAGCAGGGCACCGGCGTCGTGGGCCACCTCGGCCAGCGCCGCGATGTCGGCGATCCCCATCAGCGGGTTGGTCGGGGTCTCGAGCCAGACGATCCGGGTGCCGGCCTGGCCGGCGGCATCCCGCACCGCCTCGACATCGGTGACCGGCGCGATCGAGTGCCGCAGGCCCCAGCGCTGCAGCACACCGGCGACCAGCCGCCACGTCCCGCCATAGGCGTCGCCAGGGATGACCACGTGGTCCCCCGGACCGCAGACAGCGCGCAGCAGGGTGTCCTCGGCCGCCATCCCGCTGGCGAAGGCGAGGCCACGGGTGCCGTGCTCGAGCGCCGCGAGGCACTGCTCCAGCGCGAGCCGGGTCGGATTGCCCGTGCGGGAGTACTCGTAGCCACCGCGCAGGCCGCCGACTCCATCCTGCTTATAGGTGCTCGTTGCGTAGAGCGCCGGAACCACCGCTCCCGTCAGCGGGTCCGGGTCTTGTCCGGCGTGGATGGCCAGCGTCTCGAAGCCTGCGTCGGTCATCAGCAAAGGCTAGAGGCTCTCGCGCTTGAACTGCCCGCCGCGTGCGGCAGACTGGGGCACGGACATGTTGCGTCCGCATCCGACCGCAGGGAGCCGAACGTGTTGTTCAGCCGGCACAAGACCGAGTTGCCCAGTCCGCAGGAGGCCCTTCCGGGCCGGGGCGAGCGTCCGTACCGCGTCGGGTCGACGCACGCTGTGCTGCACACCCCGATCGAGGGTGAGATCCCGACCGGGTACGAGGAGGCTGTCTTCGGCCTGGGCTGCTTCTGGGGCGCGGAGCGGAAGTTCTGGGAGACGCCGGGCGTCTGGACCACCTCGGTCGGATATGCGGGCGGGATCACTCCGCACCCGACGTACGAGGAGGTGTGCAGCACGCGCACCGGTCATGCCGAGGTCGTCCGGGTCGTCTTCGACCCGGCGGTCGTCTCGTACTCGGACCTGTTGAAGGTCTTCTGGGAGTCGCATGACCCCACGCAGGGGATGCGCCAGGGCAACGACGTCGGGACCCAGTACCGTTCGGCGATCTACGTGACCTCGCCACAGCAGCATGAGGCGGCTGAGGCGTCCCGGGACGCGTACCAGCCGGAGCTGACCAAGGCGGGGTACGGGCAGATCACGACCACCATCACCGAGCTCGGCGACTACTGGCTGGCCGAGGACTACCACCAGCAGTACCTCTACAAGAACCCGATGGGCTACTGCGGGATCGGCGGCACGGGGGTCCAGGTGTGTGACCTGGGCGCCACCGGAGTTTCGGCCGAGCCGGGCAAGCCGGCGAACTGACCCTGGCGCTTCCGGCGCTGGCGCCGGGAGGCGCTCTCGCTTGCGGCCCGGCTCCTACCCATCCGGCCACAAGGCTCGTCGGGCATCAGTCGGACGGTGGCCCTTCCGGCTCGTCGTCCTGTTCCCGCTCAGCGAACCACTCGGCCACCAGCGCCGTACCGTCGAAGACGTCAAGCATGTGCGACGTGAGCCGACTCACTGACTGTTCGGTCGGATAGCCCTTCATGTCGAAACCCCCCGGCTATGCCCCGGCGTCCGCCGTGCGCGGTCCGGTGACGAGGTGTTAGTACCCGTCACCGTGCGAAGCATTCCCGGGCCGGTGACCTCAATCCGTCCCCGACCTGACCGCGTCAGCGGCGGCCGGGGGCTGCCAGGAGGTTCGCTTGGGATCATCGCTGGATGACGATCGCCGATCTGTACGCCGACTTCGCCGGCCGTGAGGCGCACGGCGTCTCGCCGGCGTACGAGCGTCTGTCGCTCGCGGTCTCCCGCGACGAGGAGCTGCGAGCCCTGCTCGAGACCCTGCCGCCGGCCAAGCGGCAGCCGAACCTGCTGTTCGGCGTGGTTCGGCTGCTCGGCGGGCCGGTCGAGGACCCGGTCGGCGTTCCATGACTACACGGTGGCGAACTGGCCGGCGATCGAGGTGGAGCTGCGCAGCCGGGCCACGCAGACGAACGAGGCCGGGCGGTGTGCCGTACTGCTGCCGGTGCTCGCCGCGCTGCCGCAGCCGCTCGCGCTGCTCGAGGTCGGCGCGTCCGCCGGGCTGTGCCTCTATCCCGACCGGTATGCCTACCGATACGGCGACCACCTGGTCGGAGCCGGCGCTCCGGTCATCGAGTGCGCGGCGACGGGGGTGGCGCTGCCGGCCGGCGTGCCCGAGGTGGTGTGGCGGGCCGGGCTGGATCTGAACCCGCTCGGGTCACCGACCCAGCCGATGTCGCGTGGCTCGACGCGCTCATCTGGCCGGAGCACGCGCACCGCCGCGCCCGGCTGCGGGCCGCGGCGGCGGTCGCCGCGGCCGAGCCGCCGCTGCTCGTCCGCGGTGACCTGGTGGACGACCTGCCGGCCCTGGCGGCGCGGGCGCCGGCCGACGCGACGCTGGTGGTGTTCCACACGTCTGTGCTTTACCACGTGCCGGCCGCGCGGCGGGAAGCGTTCGTCCAGGTGGTCGCCGGGTTGCCCGGGCACTGGATCGCGAACGAGGCTCCAGACGTGCTGGTGTATGACGTCGCTGCCGGATGCGCCGGGGCGAGGCGCTGCACAACGTGCTGGCGCTGGACGGAACGCCGCTCGCCTGGACCCGGTCGCACGGGCAGGAGCTCATCTGGTTCGCGTGATGCGGTCGGGACTGGGTGCGGTGCACGGTGAGCGCTCGGGCCGGATTTCGGCGAGTGCGCGCTAACATCGCATTCATGAAGGTTGCCTGCCGCCCTGCCAGCGTCGTTCGCGCAGCCTGCTGATCCGGAATGCGCCTCGCGACGGTCCTGCTGGTGGTCTGGCTGCTGATCGGGGTCGCGGCGGCGGCGCAGCGCAACTACTTCTCCGGGGGCGAGGACAACTGCGCCCACGTCAGCACCACCGTTGTCACGATCGTCGCGGGACCGTTGAACTACGTCGGGGCAAACCCGAAGGTCCACTGCAAGATTCCGCAGCCCTCGAGCTAGCGGTGCGTCTGATCGCGCGGCCGCCGAGCGGTTGCCGGCCCGCGCACGCTCAGGATGTGCTGATGAAACCGAGCAGGTCCTGCCGGGTGACGATGCCGATCGGCTTGCCGTCCTCCAGGACGAGCAGCGCGTCGGCCTCCTGGAGTGCCTCGACCGCGTTCGACACCGAATCGCCGGCACCGATGGACGGCAGCTGCGGCGACATGTGCTGCTCGACCCGGTCGGCCAGGTGTGCCCGCCCGGTATAGAGCGCCTCGAGCAGGTCACGGTCCACGACAGACCCGGCGACCTCGGCGGCCATCACCGGCGGCTCGGCCCGGACGACGGGCATCTGTGACACGGCGTACTCGCGCAGGATGTGCACGGCCTCAGCGATCGTCTCGCTGGGATGGGTGTGCACGAGTGCGGGCAGCGTGCCGTCCTTGCCACGCAGCACCTCCCCGACGGTCCGCTCCCGTCCTGCCTGCATGAAGCCGTAGCGCGACATCCAGGAGTCGTCGAACATCTTTGTCAGGTAGCCCCGGCCGCCGTCGGGCAGCAGCACGACGATCACCGCCTCGGGGTCGTCGACCTCGAGCGCGAGCACCACCGCGGCGGCGGCCGCCATGCCGGACGACCCGCCCACGAGCAGCCCCTCCTCCCGGGCGAGACGGCGCGTGACCAGGAACGAGTCACGGTCGGAGACGGCGATGATACGGTCGGCGATCTGGCGGTCGTACGTCGCCGGCCAGAAGTCCTCACCGACGCCCTCGACCAGGTACGGCCGGCCCGAGCCGCCGGAGTATACCGAGCCCTCCGGGTCGGCCCCGACCACCTGGACGTGGCCATCGCTGACCTCCTTCAGGAAGCGGCCGGCGCCGCTGATCGTGCCTCCGGTCCCGACGCCGGCGACGAAGTGGGTGACCCTGCCCTGCGTCTGCTTCCAGATCTCGGGGCCGGTCGACTCGTAGTGGGAGGCCGGGTTGTTGGGGTTGGAGTACTGGTCGGGCTTCCAGGCCCCATCGATCTCTTCTACCAGCCGGTCGGAGACGCTGTAGTACGAGTCGGGGTGTTCGGGTTCGACCGCGGTCGGGCACACGACCACCTCGGCGCCGTACGCCTTGAGGACGTTGCGCTTGTCCTCGCTGACCTTGTCCGGGCAGACGAAGACGCAGCTGTAGCCCTTGGCCTGGGCCACCAGCGCCAGGCCTACGCCGGTGTTGCCCGACGTAGGCTCGACAATGGTGCCGCCCGGCACCAGCGAACCGTCCCGCTCGGCGGCCTCGACCATCCGCAACGCGATGCGGTCCTTCACCGACCCACCGGGGTTGAGGTACTCGACCTTGGCCAGTACGACGGGTTGTGCTCCGTCGGTGACGCGCTGCAGACGAAGCAGCGGGGTGTTGCCCACCAGATCCAGCAACGAGTCAACGAAGTCCACCGTGCCAGCCTAGAGTGCAGATCCTGGGCACAAGGCGGAAGCCGGCCGGATCGCCAGGTCAAGTCTCGGAGGAACCGTGAGCAGAGCCAGCGCCGCGCGTCGGCTGGCTGCGGCCGCCGCGTACGGCGGCGGCGGCCTCGGCGTGCTCGGTGGGACGCTCTACGGCCTGCTCAGGGCGGAGGCCATGATGGCCCGCTGGGCAATCGGACCGGCCGTGCAGGCGCCGCCCGACAGCAGCGGGCTCTACGGGGCGTCGTTCGCCGGCGACGAGATCGCGATGGCGATGCTCGGCGACTCCGCCGCGGCGGGCTACGGCGTGAGCGCCGTCCAGTACACCACCGGAGCGCTGCTGGCGAACGGGTTGAGCGAGATCGCCCGACGGCCGGTCCGGCTGACGTCGGTCGCGTTCGTCGGGGCGGAGTCCGCCGAGCTCGACCAGCAGATCGACCGGGTGCTGGCTGGCCCCACCCGGCCCAGCGTGGCCGCCGTGATCATCGGGGTCAACGACGTCACCCATCGGGTGCAGCCGTCAGAATCCGTACGCATGCTGGAAGCCGCCGTGCGCCGGCTGCGGCAGGAGGGCTGCGTGGTGGTGGTCGGCACGTGTCCCGACCTGGGCACCGTACGGCCGATCGCCCCACCTCTGCGCCAGCTGGCCCGGCTGTGGAGCCGCCGCCTCGCGGCGGCGCAGACGATAGCGGTCGTTGAGGCCGGCGGGCGAACCGTCTCACTCGCGACGATCCTCGGGCCTGAGTTCGACGCTGCACCGGCGGAGCTCTTCGGGCCGGACCGCTATCACCCGTCCGAGGCGGGGTACGCCTCGTTGGCCGGCGCGTTGCTGCCCTCGCTGGTGTCGGCGCTCGGGCTCCTTTCGACCGAGGAGGATGCCCCTGAGGGGCTGCTCGGCGATGGCGTCCTGCCGATATCGTTCGCCGCGGCCGAGGCTGCGCGTACTCCCGGAACCGAGGTGGCGCGTACGCAGGTGGCGGGACACGAGCGCGGGCCGCGCGGCCGGTGGGTTCTGCTACGCCATCGCCGTCGTCGTCTTCGGGCCGAGCCGGCCCCGGAGGACGCGCATACCGCAACACTGCCCAACGGGGGGGTTGTCTGACCGCGCGCCATGGGGCACTCTCAATGTCACACCGTTCTGCAGGAGGCACGCATGGGTCTACACCACTCCGAGGAAACGCATCGGAACCTGGTCGCCAAAGTCCCCACGGCGACCGGACGCGATTTTCCCGAGTGGTTCAGGCAACTTGACGGCTGTCCTGGGTTTCTCCGGTTCGACAACCGGGTCAACTGGTTGCGCGACGAGTTCGGCATCGCGCACGGGCATGCCACCGCGATCGTTCACGAGCACAGCCTCAAGCGCGCACACCTGGCCTTCGAGTAGCCACCGGGCCTGCGACCGCACGTGATGCTCCTGGTCCAGCCCGGGCCACTGCCGGGAATTGCGCAGTCGTTGTTCACGGTTGAGCGCCGGTGACCAACTACCGCGCAAAGGTCGGTGCGATCATGCTGACCCCCAAGGCGGCGGCCCGCCGTGTCGGCCGCGGCAAGAATTGTGCACTGGTTGCGGGTAAACGGGTGCGACAACTCTCATCGCCTGCACAAGTCTGCGCAATCAAGCACCGCAGGAGTCGGCTTTGAGGCCGTGGGGAGACCTCTTAGCGCCCAGCCATGAGTTTCCCAGTTGCAGCAAGTGTCGGATCGCGTGAAATAAGAGGTGGTTTCAAAACTGCTTTGGCCGGTTGAGGATCTTGTAGCAGGTGAAGGCACAGGCGAGGGTGAGTAGGGCGGTCATGGTGGTCTCGGTGCGGTCATAGCGCAGCCCGAGTCGCTTTGTAGTGCAGGATCAGGCCATGCTGCGTTCGACGACCCAGCGGTGTCGGCCGAGTTTGTCCTTGCTGTCGATGCCGCGGCGCGCGATCCCGGCCTTCGACGCCGTGGCCGGTGAGGTACTCGCGGCAGCGTCGGCTGTCGTAGCCCTTATCGGCGTGCGGCTTGTCGGGGTGGCGACGCGGCCGGCCGGGTTGGGGACCCTGCACCGGCATCGCGGCATCCAGCAGCGGCTCGAACAGCATGCTGTCGTGGGTGTTGGCCGCGGACAGTTTCGACGCCAGCGGAATCCCGCCGGCGTCGGAGAAGAGGTGGTACTTCGAGCCGTTCTTGCCCCGATCGGTGCCGCTGGGGCCGGTCAGAGCACCCCCCTTTTGGCTCGCACGCTGACCGAGTCCAGACAGCCGCGGGACCAGTCGATCAGCCCCTGCTGGCCCAGCCGATCCAAGACCGCACTACGTCTAAGCGTCGGATCGCGCGATGGGAGGTCGGCGCGTGTGGGAGGGGCAGTCGCGGATCAGTCGCGGAAGATCGCCAGGATCCGCAGGAGCTCGATGTAGATCCAGACGATCGTGACCGTCAGTCCGAAGGCCGCCCGCCACGACTCGACCTCGGGGGCACCGCCGGCGACGGCACGCTCGACGTAGTCGAAGTCCAGGATCAGCATCAGGACGCCGAGCCCCAGTCCGAGGACGCTGGAGATCAGCCCCATCGTTCCCAGCCCGTTGAAGCCGATGTCGGCCGAGAAGAAGCTGAGCACGAAGTCGAGCAGGGACACCGCCACGAAGCCGAAGATCGCGGCCGTGACGAACTTGCGGAACCTGTCGGTAACGCTGATGTTGAAGAACTTGTACGCGGCCAGAGTGCCGGCGACCGCCGCGAGGGTGCCGAGGACCGCACCAACCACGACCCCCGGGTAGTAGCTCTCGAACGTCTTGCTGGCCGCGCCGATGAATGCACCCTCGGCGACCGAGTAGAGCAGGACCAGCGGCGGGCTGACGGTGCGCGAGAAGCTGATCACCAGCGACAGGACCAGCCCGATCATCGCGCCGCCGATCCATGCCATTCCGAGCATGGAGTCAGGCAGCGCCGCCCACGCGAGTGCGGCCGTGAGCACGACCAGGCCCAGCGTGATGGCGGTCTTCTGCACGACCGAGTCGATGGTCATCCGCGAGGGTGCGGAGACTCCCGATCCGGTCCGCCAGGTCGAGGGGTCGGCGCTCCCGGAGGGCCGCGTGCCCGGCTGCCCGTACCCGGCATAGGGGCCGTTCGCTGCATACGTCTCGTAGCCGTACTGGTTCTGACCGCGGCCGTTGAACGTCTCGCTCCTGACGAAGACCGGGTTGCTGCTCTTCATGACGTCCTCCGAAGGGGGAATGGTGTGGCAAGTCTAGCGAGGCTCCCGACCCCGGAGTCTGTCCGATCAGCCAGACAGGCCGTCGGAGTAGCCGATCTCGGCACCGCGTTCCTCGGGGGGTCCTACCAGTCCACCCTCGATCGGCAGCAGCGGGAGGAGGGTCTCGCGTATGAACAGGTCGCAGACGTCCTTCGACGCATACACCGCCGCGATGAGAATCCCGCCCTCGCTCGGGCCGCCGGCATGGAACAGTTCCGGACGCTTTCCGCCTGCGGCCTCCGTCACCGCCTCGAGTGTCACCCGGTACTGCTCCAGGGTCCCGTTCGGCCAGAAATGCGTCAGCAGGTACGCCATGCCCTCACCTCGTCGTCGGTTGTACGACCGGTCTCACCTTGGGAGTCCGGTCCGGGCGCTCGAACGATAGCCTGGTGCGCCCGACCCCGCCGCCAGCGGCCAGCCGATGCGCCTTTCGGGGATTCGAAAAGACCACCGCCGTCCCAGTTGCCCGGGTGTGCCGAAGGCGGTGCACGACGCAACGTGAGCACGTGAGGCGATTGCCGACGTTCCACCACGCGGGCACGTGTCCCGCTGCGAGAGTGCCGTTTGCGAGCTGCAGGGACCCGAGACCCGTGCACGCTCGCCGCGGCGCCCCGTCCCCAAAGATTCCCCATGCCGGAGACGGGGCGCCGACCAGACCTCTGGTCACAAGCCTGGACCGGCAGGGCAGCTGACCTGCATGTTTGTGGTACCCCCGGTGGGACTCGAACCCACACTGGACGCGTTTTAAGTGCGCGGCCTCTACCGATTGGGCTACGGGGGCGGGGTCACGGTGGCGAGGCCGATGCTATCCCGGGCGGGTCTGCGGCGTTGGGCCGTCAACCCAGCAGGGCGCGACGCGTGGCGGGCATGTCAGCGCGGCCTCCGGCGTGCTGCCGGACGGCCAAGACCTGGTTGACCCTGGTACGGCCGAGGTCGAAGCCGAGCACCGACACCGCCAGGTAGAGCCTCCACACCCGGGCCCGACCGTCACCCGCCAGCCCGACGCCCGTCTCCCATGCGTTCTCGAGGTTGCGGAGCCACACCGTGAGGGTCTTCGGGTAGTGCTCGCGGAGGTTCTCCACGTCGCGAACCTCGAGGTCCGCCTCCTCCAGGGCACTGATCACGGTCGACAGCGGGAGCAGCTCCCCGTCGGGAAACACGTACTCGGACACGAACGTCCGCCGCTCCTGAGGAATCTGCGGCCGTTGGGTGATCTGGTGGTTGAGGACCCGCCCGCCGGGGCGAACCAGCTCATGCAGCCGGGTGGCGTACTCGAGGAACTGAGCCCGACCCACATGCTCGGCCATCCCGATAGAGGAGATCGCGTCGAACGGGCCGTCGTCCACCTCACGGTAGTCGGCGAGCCGGATCTCTATCTGCTGCTCGAGCCCCGCCTCCGCCACCCGCTTGCGGGCCAGCTCGGCCTGGTCGTTCGACAGCGTGACGCCGATCCCGGTGACGCCGTACTCGGCGGCCGCATGGATCAGCATCGAACCCCAGCCGCAGCCGACGTCCAGCAGCCGCATGCCGGGCGACAGCCCCAGCTTGCGCGCCACCAGATCCAGTTTGGCCCGCTGTGCCTGGTCGAGGTCGCGAACCCGTCGTCCCAGTACGCGCAGGAGTAGACCATCGACGGCCCGAGCAGCAGCCGGTAGAACTCGTTGCTGACGTCGTAATGGTGCTGGATCGCGGCCCGGTCACGCTCGCGGGAATGACGCTGACCCGCGAGCGTCACCTCCTCGGGGGGCGGCGGCGGCTGCCTGCCGACCGCCCCGAGCAGCGCGGCGGTGCGGAGCATCTCCAACCGGTCCCCGACCGACAGTCCCGGATGCCTCCCGATCCGCCGACCGAGCCCGACGAGCAGGTGCAACGCCTCGAGTAGATCACCCTCGAGGTCGATGTCACCGGACACGTAGGCACGGACCATCCCCATCTCACCGGGCTGCCAGAGCAGTCGACGCAGCGCGCGTCGGCTACCGATGACCACGGTCGGGCCACCGAGCGGCCCAGAGACCGAGCCGTCCCAGGCACGGACCTGGAGCGGCACCTCGACACCGAATGTCCGCGACACCAGGTCGGTGATACGGGTTGCTGCCGTCATGGCTGGTTCACGTCCTGTCTGCAGGGCCGGGCTCTGGAGCTGTAAGAGCGTGTCTATCCGGGCTCCGCTCACCGGGAGGCCGGGTCCGCTCACCGGGAGGCACGCTCGAACTCCTCGCGAGGGTGTTCCAGCGAGCCCAACGACGCGATGTCACGGGTGAAGAAAAGGGCCAGAGCCCAGTCGAGACCGACGCGCACCTTCTTGTTCGTCGTCGGCATCCGGCTCCAGTGGTAGGTGCGGTGCATCAGCCACGCCGGCCAGCCCTTCAGCTTGATGCCGTAGACCTGCGCCGCCCCCTTGTGCAGCCCCAGGCTGGCGACCGAACCGGCATACCTGTGCCGGTAGTCGCGGATGGGTTCCCCGCGTAGGCTCCTCACGATGTTGTCGGCCAGCACCTTTGCCTGCCGGACCGCGTGCTGGGCGCTCGGACCGCACAACTGACCGGGGCGGGCCAGGTCGGGCACCGCGGCGTTGTCGCCGGCCGTCCAGGCGTCGGCCAGCCCCTCGACCCTGAGGTTGGGGAGCGCCCTGACGCGCCCCTTGTCGTCCAGCGGCATGTCCGACAGTGCCAGCGACGGGCTGGCCTTGACTCCCGCGGTCCACACGATCGTGTCGGTCGGGAACTCGTCTCCGTCCGAGAGCACGACGTGGCCGTCGACGCACGACTCGAGCCTCGTGCTCAGCTTGACCTCGATACCCCGCTCCCGGAGGCAGCCGACGGTGTAGTGACCCAGATCCGTTCCCACCTCGGGCAGAATCCGGTCGGCCGCCTCGACGAGCACCCAACGCAAGTCGGCGGGTTCGATGTTGTCGTAGTAGCGGGTGGCGAACCTGGCCATGTCCTCGAGCTCGGCCAGCGCCTCGACCCCGGCATACCCACCGCCGACGAACAAGAAGTTGAGCGCACGCGACCTGACCTCGAGATCCCGCACCGAACTGGCCGTGTCCAGCCGGTCGAGAACGCGGTTGCGCAGCGCGATCGCCTCTTCGATCCTTTTGAAGCCGATGGCCTGCTCGGCCAGACCGGGGATCGGCAGGGTGCGCGCCACCGAGCCGAGGGCGACGACGAGGATGTCGTACGCCAGCTCGTAGGACGGGCCGGTCGACGGCTGCACCGTGACCACCTTGCGCGCATGATCGACTCCGGCGACGCGGCCGGTGATGACGTTCGTCTTTTTCAGGGTCCGCCGCAAGGACACGACGACATGCCGGGGCTCGAGGTTGCCGGCGGCCGCCTCGGGCAGGAACGGCTGGTAGGTCATCACCGAACGAGGCTCGATCACGGTGACCCGCGCTTCGTTCGTGCGCAACTGCTTCCTCAGCCGGAGCGCGGCGTACATCCCGACGTAGCCACCGCCGAGGATCACGATGTGGGGCGTCGTCATGTCTCGAGCCTTCCTCAGATTGCTTCCTTGCGCAGTCCGATCGACGGCCCCTGTCGCAGTCAGCCAGGGGACTCCTCGGTCCACCGGCGGGCGCGCTCGAACACCGCGTCGAGCATCTGTTCGGTGAGCTTTCGGGTGAACGTGTTCTGCTGGCTTGGATGGTAACTGCCCAGCAGCAGCAGCGGCTTGCGGCCGGGCCTGTCCACCACCGCCTCGGCTCCGTGCCCGAAACCCGGGCGCGGGCGCGGAATCGCGTACCCCTGGGCCCGGAACGCACGGATTGCGGCCTCCCAGCCGTAGGACCCCAGACAGACGGCGACCTCCAGGCTGTCGGCCACGAACGACAGCTCCGCGAGCAGCCACGGTGCACAGGTGTCGCGCTCCTCGATCGTGGGCCGGTTGCCGGGCGGGGCGCAGCGTACGGCGGCGACCATCCTCGCGCCGATGAGCCGCTGGCCGTCCCCGGCATGGACGCTGGTTGGAGCCGAGGCGTAGCCGATCCGGTGCAGTGAGGCGAACAGCCAGTCCCCCGACCGGTCGCCGGTGAAGACCCGCCCCGTCCGGTTGCCTCCGTGGACCGCGGGGGCGAGGCCGACGATCAACAGGGACGGTCGTTCGTCGCCCCAGCCGGCGATCGGCCGTCCCCAGTACGGTTCTCCGACATAGGCACGGCGCTTTGCCGCGGCCACGCCCTCACGCCATGCCACCAGCCGCGGGCAGGCCCGGCAGACCGACACCTCGCCGCACAGCGTCGCGAGTCCGTCGGCGTCGCGGGCCAGGGCGCGAACGTCATCGCCATCGTGCGCCACGGCGGTCTCGGCGTCCGCCGGGTCATCCGGCCAGCCCGTCCCGGGAGGGACCGGTGAGACGTGCAGCGCCCCCGTGAGCGGGTGCGGCAGGGCTGCGCCGGACGGCGGTTCGGGATCGGTCACGATGCAGCGATCGACCAGGCGATGCCGTCGAGGATGTCGTGCTCGGAGACCAGCAGAACAGGTTCGGTCAGCGTGGGCGCCAGCCGGCGCAGGACGAACTGCAGGACCAGCGCACCGCCGCCGATCACATCCGCACGGCCGGGATGCATGAAGGGCATCGCCCGGCGTTGCTCCACCGTGGCCTCGATCAGCGCCCGGCACGAGCCCAGAACCTGCTCGACCGGCAGCCGCGCATGGTGGACGGCCCGCGGGTCGTGCCCGGAGGCGGCGAGCGAGTGAGCGGCCACGGTCGTGACCGTCCCCGACAGCCCGACCAGGGACCTGATGCTGCCCAGGTCGATCCCCAGCCTCGAAACGGCGGCCCCGACATCAGCATCGGCGGCAGCGACCTGTCCGGCCGTCGGCGGGTCATCCTTGAGGTGCCGCTCGGTCAGACGCACGGAGCCGATGTCAAGTGACTCCCATCGGGTGGCGATGCCCGCGACTCCCTCGATGAGCTCGGTCGAGCCTCCGCCGATGTCCATCACGAGCACCGGGTCCTCGAGGTCTCCCCCGCCGGAGGACGCGATGTCGAGGTCTTGTACCGCCCCGACGTAGGAGAGCTCGGCCTCGACGGCGCCCGATATGATCTCCGGCGCCACACCGAGCCGGGCTCGGACGCCCTCCACGAACTCGGCGGCGTTGCTGACGTCCCGGGCGGCCGAGGTCGCGCAGAACCGCAGCGCCGTCGGGTGGTGCCGGGAGATCAGGTCCGCATACTGTTCGCACACCGAGAACGCACGGGCCAGTGCGGCGGGGGCGAACGTGCCCGTCCGGTCGACATCCTGTCCCAGCCGGACGATCTCCAGCCGCCGCACGACGTCGGTAAGGACGCCTCCCTCGACGTCGGCGACAAGGAGCCGCAGCGAGTTGGTGCCGCAGTCGATCGCCGCGACCCGGCTCACGGGTCTCCCGGGGATTGCTGGTCGCCGACGCACGGGCCGTCCTCCCACCACCGTGGAAGCATCCCCAGCGCCTCGTCGCCGAGCGGGTTGACCCCCGGACCTGCGGCCAGGGCATGGGCGACCAGAACGTGCAGGCATTTCACCCGATCCGGCATCCCGCCCGCCGAGACCCCATCGATCTCGGGGACGTGACCGGCCCCGGTGCGTGCAGCCAGGTAGTGCTGATGGGCCGCCCGGTAGGCAGTCGCCAGATCTGTGTCTCGCCGCATCCGGTCCGACATCCGGCTCATCAGTCCGGACGCCTCCAGCGTGCCGACGGCCGATGCCGCTCGGGGGCAGGTGAGGTAGAAGTACGTGGGGAAGGGGGTGCCGTCCTCGAGCCTGGGGTCGGTCGTCACGACGTCCGGCAGTCCGCACGGGCACCGGTGGGCCACGGCTCGGGTGGAGCGCGGGCGCCGGCCGAGCTGCCGGGCCACCGTGTCGAGGTCGCGGCAGCTGGCCGGTTCAGTCACCGATCGGTCCCCTGACCGCCGTTGCCTGGTGTCTGCGCCGTCCCGTGTTGTTGCCCGTGCTGTTGGCCGGGTCGGTGCCGCGGTCCGATCTGCCGGACGGGTTGCCGGTCCGGGCCTGATCGTCCGGGCTTGGGTCGTACGCCGGCAGCCTCGACGCTCCCCCAGACGCCCTCCCACCACTGGGGATCAGACTGGGCGGCCTCCTCGCCGGACTCGGCGAGCGGATCACCTGTACCGGCCTTCGCGTCCGAGCCGACGATGCGGTACCCGATCTCACCGGGCAGCACCCACTGCAGGCGCTGCTTCGCCTGGATCTCTATGTAGGCCGGGTCATGCCAGCGACGCTTCTCCTGCCGAAGGGTGGCGACGGCGATCTGGCCGGCGCTGATCTGCTGCTCGAGGGTGGCGATGTTGCGGCGCTGTTCGAGCCACACCCGCAGGCTCGACGCGTAGGAGACGACAAGCACCGCCACGACGAGCGCCAGGATCGCGGCCCGGCCGGTCAGTCGCGGCTTGTGGCCGGCGGGGGCGTCCTGGTTGTGCGGGGCCGTCGCCGCCCGCGACGTCCGGCGAGTGCTCGGCGCGCGCCGATCGGCTGCCCTGCCACTGCGACCGCTGCGGCCGCGCGTCGGCCCGGGTGTGGCGGAGCGGCCCGAGCCGCGAGCCGGCGTACCGCGAGTCGAAGGCATCGCCGGCGGTCAGCCCTCGTAGCGCGGAAAGGCTCCGCGACCTGCGTAGCGAGCCGCGTCGTCGAGCTCCTCCTCGATCCGCAGGAGCTGGTTGTACTTCGCCACCCGCTCCGAGCGTGCCGGGGCGCCCGTCTTGATCTGGCCGCAGTTGGTGGCGACCGCGAGGTCCGCGATCGTCGTGTCCTCAGTCTCGCCCGAGCGATGGCTCAGGACGCAGCGGAACCCGCTGCGGTGTGCGAGGTCGACCGAGTCGAGCGTCTCGGTCAGGGTCCCGATCTGGTTGACCTTGACCAGCAGCGCGTTGGCGCTGGACTCGCGGATGCCCCGGGAGAGCCGTTGGACGTTGGTGACGAAAAGGTCGTCGCCTACGACCTGGACCATGTCGCCGAGGGTCTCGGTCAGCTCCTGCCAGCCGGACCAGTCGTCCTCGCTGAGCGGATCCTCGATCGAGACGATCGGATAGGCCGAGACGAGGTCCGCGTAGTAGGCAGTCATCTCGCCCGCGGACTTCTGGGAGCCCTCGAAGCGGTACGCCGAGGCGTCGGCATCGAAGAACTCCGAGGCGGCGACGTCGAGCGCCAGCCCGACATCGACCCCCAGCGTGAGACCGGTCTGCTGCACCGCCTCCGCGATCAGGTCGAGGGCGTCGCGGTTGGACGGCAGCGCCGGGGCGAACCCGCCCTCGTCGCCGAGCCCTGTCGCCAGTCCGCGACCCTTGAGCACGGACTTCAGGGCGTGGTAGACCTCCACGCCCTGCTGCAGTGCCTCCCGATACGTGGGCGCACCCATCGGGGCGATCATGAACTCCTGGACGTCGACGTCGGTGTCGGCATGCGCGCCGCCGTTGAGGATGTTCATGAGCGGCACGGGCAGCAGGTAGGCGTTGGGACCACCGACGTAGCGGAAGAGCGGCAGGTCGGCCGAGTCGGCCGCGGCTCGAGCGATCGCGAGCGAGACGCCGAGGATGGCGTTGGCGCCGAGTCGGGACTTGTTGGGTGTGCCGTCGAGGTCGATCAGCGCCTGGTCGACGAGCCGCTGTTCGGAGGCCTCGAACCCGACCAGTTCCGGCCCGATCTCGTCGAGGACTGCGGCGACCGCGTTCGCGACGCCCTTCCCGCCGTAGCGGTCGGTGCCGTCTCGCATCTCCACAGCCTCGAACTGACCGGTCGAAGCACCAGAGGGGACGGATGCGCGCCCGATGAGGCCATCATCGAGCGCCACCTCCACCTCAACCGTCGGGTTCCCCCGGGAATCGAGGATCTCTCGGGCCCCAACGGCCTCGATGCTCGCCACGGGTGGTCTCCCTCGGATCGGTCAGGTGGGGCTCGGCACATCCTAACCGCGAGGGCGAGACCGCCAGGTACGGCTCGCCCGGGGGCCGGCGACGGCGTTTGCGGTGCGGCGTTGGCCGCGTTCCGTCACCAGTCGCCACGGCGCCAGGGTCGCGCCTACCCGAGTTCTCGCGCACGCACGTCGCTGGCGAAGCGGCGCAGCGCCGATCTCAGTGACTGCTCGGCGTCCAACCCCGCCTCGCGCGCCGCGACCACCATCTGGAGCAGCAGGTCGCCGAGCTGCTCTGCATCCGTGACCGTGGGGCCGGCTCCGACCGCGGCGGGATGACCGGCCCGGGCGGAGCGGGACAGCAGCTTGTCGGCCAGGGTGAGGGCAGGCATCGCGAGTGGCACCCCGTCCAGCGCCGACGTGCGCGCCTTCTCCGCGGTCTTCAGCGTGTGCCAGTTCGTCTCGACGTCGCCCGGCCCGCTGACCACGACGTCGGCGAACACGTGCGGGTGGCGCCGGACGAGCTTGTCGACGATTCCCGCGGCGACGTCGTCGATGTCCCATGGCCGCTCGGTGTCCTCCTCGCCGATCCGGGCATGGAAGGCGATCTGCAGCAGCAGGTCGCCGAGCTCCTCGCGCACGTCGTCGCTGTCGCCGGCCTCTATCGCCTCGACCGTCTCGTAGGTCTCCTCGACGAGGTAGTGGACCAGGGTCAGGTGCGTCTGCTCCCGGTCCCAGGGACATGCAGTACGGAGCCGGTTCATCACCGCAACCAGATCGAGCACCCGCGCGCCGGGAAGGTCGTACGACCCGGTGGCGACCTCGAGTTCCCAGCGGTGCCCGCCGACTCCGTCCGCCTCCGTCCGGCGGGCGAAGTCTAGGCTGAGCCGTTCGGGCAGCTCGGTGTCACCGGGCTCGGTCAGCCACACCACCGTCTGCGCCGAACCCGCGGATAGCAGGGCATCCAGAGCCGGTGGTCGTTCAACCACGTCGACCCCCGCTGCCGTGACCGCGGCCGGAAGCGGAGCGCTGGTCGATGCGCAGCAGACGAGATCCGCGTCCAGGAGCAGCCGCCAGGCCCGCCCCGTCAGGAGCCCGGGGGCGACCCGCGGACTGGTGAGCAGGAGCACGAGCCTGCTCACGACCGTCAACAGGTCTGCGATGCGGAGAGCTGCTTGATCCATTCAGGGCTGAGCTGGGCCTTGTTGCCCTCCACGGCCGCGTTCGAGACGGGAACCGACAGTGACCCGCTGCCCGCCGTGACGCCGAGGGCCGAGTAGGTGCCGTACCGCGGGTCGACGTCGACACCGACCTCCTCGGCGTAGTGCGTGAGGTAGGTGCTGCCCGCCTCGGCGGCCTGCTTGCCGCTGACCTGTGTCGCGGAGTTCGACGACAGCTGCTGCTTCCCGATCGCCGCCGTCAACAGGCTGGCCCGGACCAGATCGGTGATCAGACCGGTGAGCTTCTCCTCCACCGCCGGCGGGAGCTGTTCGGGCAGACCGGTGCCGGAGGCGAGCCGCCGCTGGACGTCGCCGTCGGTGACCGAAACGCCGTTCTTCGCGGCGGCCTGCGTCGCGAGCTCGGACTGGATCAGCACGTTGAGGATCGTGCGTCGCAGGTCGCGGGTCGCCGCCTGGTTGGTCGGAGCTCCGCCCTGGCTCGCCGCCACGCTGTTGGACACGCAGAGAGCGTCGACGAAGTGATCGAGCTCCGACTCCTGGATGGTCGTGTCACCGACGACGGCTGCCGCACCCGGATGCATCGAGTCGCAGCCGGTCACTGACACAAGGAATGCCAATGACATCACCGCGGCGATCGCCCGCCGGTGGCAGCCTGGCCGCAGACGTTGGAGCACACGTGGGGGTCGAAGCGGTCTGATGGGCCGCCTAGTCATGTCCACCTTCCGATGCCCTGGTCGGGTCGATCACCGACTCCACCACACCATGGCACCACGCGAGCAGCGCCTCGTCGCGCAACGGCGAGCCGCCGACCCGTGCCGTGGATGGTCTCGGCACCAGGATCGTACGCAAACCCGGCTTGACGACCGTCTTCGGGTAGAGACGGCTGAGCCGAAGCTGGGCCGACTCCGCCAGCTCGACGGGTGCGAAGCGGATGTAGCTCCCCTGGGCGTTGACGTCGGACAGCCCGGCGGCGCGGGCGCGCGCCCGCAGGCGGGCAACGTGCAGCAGACTCGCCACGGCGGCGGGGGGTTCGCCGTACCGGTCGATGAGCTCGGCCTGGATCTCCTCCACGTCGTGCGGAGAGCGGACCTCCGCCAGCTGCTTGTACATCTCCAGCCGGAGCCGCTCGCTGGGCACGTAGTCGTGCGGGAGATGCGCGTCGACCGGCAGCTCGATCTTGACATCCTTCACCACCGGCTGGCCGTCTCCGCGATACTCCGCGACCGCCTCACCCACCAGGCGCACGTACAGGTCGAAACCGACGTCGGCGATGTGGCCCGACTGCTCGGCCCCCAGGAGATTCCCGGCGCCGCGGATCTCGAGGTCCTTCATCGCGATGGCCATCCCGCCACCGAGGTCGGAATGCTGGGCGATCGTGGCGAGCCGCTCGTGCGCGGTCTCGGTCATCGGCTTGGTCGGTGGGTAGAGGAAGTAGGAGTACGCGCGTTCACGTCCGCGCCCGACCCGGCCGCGCAGCTGGTGCAGCTGCGACAGCCCGAGGAGGTCGGCCCGCTCGATCACCAGCGTGTTGGCGTTGGAGACGTCGAGGCCCGACTCGACGATGGTGGTGCAGACCAGGACGTCGAACCTCTTGTCCCAGAAGTCCAGCATCACCTGCTCGAGCAGGTGCTCGGGCATCTGGCCGTGGGCGACCTGGATCCGCGCCTCCGGTACGAGCTGCCGCAGATGGGCCGCGGCCTTCTCGATCGTGTTGACCCTGTTGTGGATGAAGAACACCTGGCCCTCACGGAGTAGCTCGCGCCGGATCGCGGCGGTCACCTGCGCGTTCTCGTACCCACCGACGAACGTCAGCACCGGGTGCCGTTCCTCAGGCGGGGTGGTGATCGTCGACATCTCGCGGATGCCGGTGATGGCCATCTCCAGCGTTCGCGGAATCGGCGTCGCCGACATGCTCAGCACGTCGACCGCGGTGCGCATCCGCTTGAGTTCCTCCTTGTGCACAACGCCGAACCGCTGCTCCTCGTCGACGACGATCAGGCCGAGATCCTTGAGCTTGATATCCGGGTTGAACAAGCGGTGCGTGCCGATGACGACGTCGATCGTCCCGGCGGCGAGTCCGGCCACGACCTCGGCCGACTCCTTGTCGGACTGGAACCGGCTCAACGCCCTGACGTTCACCGGGAAGGCCGCGAAGCGCTCGGCGAACGTCGAGTAGTGCTGTTGCACGAGCAGGGTCGTCGGCACCAGGATCACCACCTGCTTACCGTCCTGGACGGCCTTGAACGCGGCGCGCACCGCGATCTCGGTCTTCCCGTACCCCACGTCGCCGCACACCAGCCGGTCCATCGGGACCGACAGCTCCATGTCGCGCTTGACCTCGTTGACGGTGGACAGCTGGTCGGGTGTCTCCACGAACGGGAACGCGTCCTCGAGCTCGCGCTGCCACGGCGTGTCGGGTCCGAAGGCATGCCCCTTGGTCGCCTGTCTCGCGGCATACAGCTTGATGAGCTCGGCGGCGATCTGCCGGACCGCCTTGCGGGCTCGACCCTTGCGCCTGGCCCAGTCCGAACCGCCGAGACGGTCGAGGCTGGGCTGCTCGCCGCCGACGTACCGGGTGACCTGGTCGAGCTGGTCGGTGGGCACGAACAACCGGTCGCGCGGCTGCCCGCGCTTCGAGGCGGCGTACTCCACCACCAGGTACTCGCGCGCGGCGCCGGCGACGGTTCGATGTGACATCTCGACGTACCGCCCGACGCCGTGCTGTTCGTGCACGACCAGGTCGCCGGTCCGGAGCTCGAGCGGGTCGATCTGCTTGCGGCGCCGGGTCGGCATCCGGCGCATGTCCTTGGTCGAGGACCGCTGGCCGGCGAGGTCCTCCTCCGTCAGCAGGGCCAGCCCGATCCGTGGCGCGACGAAGCCGTGCTCGATCCGGCCGGTGGTCACGGTCACAACATGGTCGGTTTCGAGGGCCTCGGGCTCGGCGACGAGCCGGGCCGGGACCTCGTGCTCGCTCAGCAGCTCGACCAGGCGCTGGGCCGGGCCGTGTCCCTCGGTCAGCAAGGTGACCCAGAACCCGGCGCCGAGCCAGGCCCGGATGTCGGCGATGGCCTGCTCGGTGTCGCCGCGGTAGGACTCTGCGGCGCGGACCTCGATCGGCCGTGACTCGACGGCACCTGTCTCGACGTCGACGTCGAGGCTCACGACGTCTCCGGTCTCGGTGCGCAGGACGACAGGCTCGCTCGCGGCCGGGTCGAGCCCGAACGGCGAGACCGACCACCAGGGCAGTGAGCGCCCCAGCGCGTGGGCCCGCACGTCGGCGAGGGTCCGGAAGGCCGCGGCGCCGAGGTCGATCGGCGCCTCCCCACCGCCGGCCGCCGCCGCCCACGACGCCTGCAGGAACTCCTGGCTGGTGGCCACCAGGTCGTGTGCGCGGCTGCGCACCCGTTCGGGGTCGCACACCACGATGTGACTGGCCGGCGGCAGCAGGTCGACCAGCAGCTCCATGTCGTCGACGAGAACCGGAGCCAGCGACTCCATGCCCTCGACGGCGTGCCCGAGCGCGATCCGGTCGAGCAGCTCAGCGAGCTCCGGATGGGCTGTAGCGAGTGTCGCCGCCCTGGCCCGTACGGCATCGGTCAGCAACAGCTCACGGCATGGAGGGGCCCAAAGGCCGTCCGGCGCCTTGTCCAGGGACCGCTGGTCGGCGACCGCGAAGCTACGGATCTCCTCGACCACATCCCCCCAGAAATCCACCCGCAGGGGGTGTTCGAGGGTCGGCGGGAAGACGTCGACGATGCCGCCGCGAACCGCGAACTCACCGCGTCGCTCGAACCAGGTCCACGCGGGCGTACGCCGCCGCCGACAGGCGCCGTACCACTTCGTCGAGCTCGATCTCCGCGCCCACCTGCAGCGACACCGGCTCGAGATCGCCCAGCCCCTTCACCTGGGGTTGCAGCACCGAGCGCACCGGCGCCACCACGACCCTGACCGGGGTCGCAGGGGTGCCGGGGTCCTCCGGATGGACCAGTCGGCGCAGCACCGCCAACCGCCGTCCCACGGTGTCGGCCCGGGGTGACAGCCGCTCGTGCGGCAGGGTCTCCCAGGCCGGGAACTGCACGACGGAGCCGGGTTCGAGTAGGCCGTCCAGGGCCGCTGCCAGGTCCTCGGACTCGCGGGTCGTCGCGGTCACGGCCAGTACGGTTCGGCCGGCTCCCGCCACGTCGGCGCCGCCGGCCAGAGCCGCGACGACGAAGGGCCGGAGCGCCTTGGGTGCGCTGAGATCGAGCGCGGTGACATCGCCGCGCCTGGCATCCTCGACGGCACCGGCGAGAACCGGTTCGGTGTTGACGCGCGCAGCCAGATCGCGAAGACGCATTCGGGCGGTTGTCCCTCCGTACAGCACAAACAGCCCCTGATCAGCCATGGCCAGGGGTGGGCGATCCACTCTACCCGGGCTCTACTCCCGGGACTGCGCCTCGATCAGCCGCAGAATCTGGTCGGCGAGCTCGGTCCGGCACACCACCAGATCGGGGAGCAGGACGTTGTCCTGGTTGTACACCAGGGGTCCGCCGTCGATCCGGCTGGTGTGCAGGCCGGCGGCACGGGCCACTACGACGGGCGCGGCCGAGTCCCACTCGTACTGCCCGCCGGCGTGGACGTAGGCATCGGCCACGTCACGCACGATCGCCATCACCTTCGCGCCCGCCGACCCCATCGGCACCAGCTCGGCGTCCATCGCCTCCGCAAGCACCTCGACGAAGGCCGGCGGCCGTGTCCGGCTGGCGACGACCCGCGGCCGGGTCGCGGAGAACGGCGACACCTGGGGAACATCCGCGGTGGAGAACGTCATGTCCAGGCCGGGCTGGGCAACCGCACCGGCCACCAGCTGACCGTCCTCCCAGAGGGCGACGTGGACCGCCCAGTCGTCGCGGGGCGGCTCGCTGTACTCACGGGTCCCGTCCAGCGGGTCCACGATCCATACCCGCGACGCCTCGAGCCGGGCCTTGTCGTCCTTGCCCTCCTCGCTGAGCACCGCGTCGCCGGGCCGGTACTCGGCCAGCAGGCCCATCAGGAGGTCGTGACTGACCTCGTCCCCGGCGTCCTTGAGCTCACGCCCCTGCAGCCCCTGCCCGCGTACGCTCAGCAGGCGCCGCCCCGCCACCTCCGCGGTCCAGGCGGCGAACCGGTGATCGTCGTCGACCACGCCGGCGGGCGGTCGCGGTCTGCTGGTGTCGTCGTCCATCGCAGCACCCTCCCGCGTTCCCGGGTGCGGATGCAATCCGCCCCGCCCCGCGCTTACCCCGGCAAGCGGGGGCGTTGGGTCACGCTTGCAGGAGGCCGTTACCCGCCGGGGGATACGCTTGTCCAGTTCGTCCGTATCAGCCGACCGGTTGCACGAGTGCATTGCTCGCCCTGTAATGACTGACAGTGATGCGTCGCGTTCTTGGCTTTATCTGCGTCAGGCGTTGTGCTGCGATTACGATTGCGATGGACGCTTTCGGCACCATCTACGAAGAGTGACGGACTCCGTCCACCACAATCTGACAGAGATGCTCGCCCCCGACAGGCATGGTGCGGCACTGTTCACGGGCGGCGGTCGCAGCGAAGGGGAGGGCATGACTGACGTCGACGCTGCGCCGCTGGGGACAACCGACGCGGCGCCCGGCCGGTGGCCGCTGGTGTCGGTGGTGCTTCCTACCCGTGGACGGCCCGAGTTGTTGCGCTCCGCTCTGGCGGGTGTCCTCGAGCAGACGTACGCCGGCCCCCTCGAATGCGTCATCGTGCACGACCAGGAGGAGCCCGAGCGGGCGCTGGAGAATCTGTCCAGTCCGGGCCGCCGGGTCCGGGTCGTCTCCAACACCGGCGCACCCGGCCTGGCCGGCGCCCGCAACTGCGGCCTGACCCACACCAGCGGCGACTTCATCGCGTCGTGCGACGACGACGACCGCTGGCATGCCACCAAGCTCACCCGCCAGATGAGCTGGCTCGAGGAGCACCCGGACTACCTGGTCGTCGGGGCGGGAATCCGGCTGCTGATGCCCAGCGGTCCCTTCGACTGGCCCGGCCGGACCGCCACGATCACCCACGCTGACCTGCTGCTGTCGCGCTACAAGGAGCTGCACTCGTCCACCCTGCTGATCAGGCGCGAGGCGTTCGAACAGGCCGGTGGGTACGACGAGAACCTTCCGTTCAGCTACGGCGAGGACTATGAGTGGCTGCTGCGGGTCAGCCGAGTCGGCGGTGTCGGAGTCGTCACCGAGCCGCTCGCGGACATCAAGAAGGACGGGAAGTCGTGGTTCCGGGAGCGGCAGACGGTCGTCGCCGAGGCACTGCAGTATCTGCTCGAACGGCACCCCGAGTTCCGCGAGAGCCGCCGTGGCGAGTCGAGACTGCTGGGCCAGATCGCGTTCGCGTACGCAACCCTCGGCCAGCGGCGGCTCGCGCTGAGGTGGGCGGGACGGGCTCTTCGCCGGTGGCCGCTGGCGCCGCACGCCCTGTTGGCGATCGTCATGGCGATCACCGGACTTGATCCGCGACACGTGCTGACCGCTGCGCGCGCGCGCGGCCGGGGTATCTCGTGAGGTCTCGCTCACCCGGTCGGCCGTTGCTGGTCACCGGGCTCCCGCGCTCGGGTACCACGTGGCTGGCCAGGCTGCTCGCCGCGGGCCCCGGAACCGCGCTGCCGGGTCGGGAGCCGATGAACCCACGGGGCCGGCAGTTCGCGCTGGCCGGATCCCTTCCCGGGTGGAGCCGCCTGGACCAGCAGCTCACCAACGCGCAGCGACGCACCCTGCGGCGGGCGTACCGCGGCTGGGAGCCCCGCATCTACGGCCGCCTCGGCGCCGACCAGTGGAGAGCGCCGCTGCCGGGCACGCGAGTGGTGATCAAGGACCCGTTCGCGCTGCTCTCGACCCCCACGATCTGTGCGGTGACCGGTGCTCAGCTGGTACTCGTATATCGGCATCCTGGCGCGCTGCTGGCCAGCTACCGCCGGATGGGTTGGCGACCCGACATCGACGAGATCTCCGAGCTGAAGCTCGACGGGGAAGCGGCGCCGGTGTCCAAGGACTCCCTTCAGCGCGACGACGTTGCCGCCATGGCCTGGTTCTGGCGTGTCTGCCACCAGGTGGTGCTCGCCGACCTGTCACGTTGCCCCGAGGCTGTGGTCGTGGACCATGCCGAGCTCTCACGTTCCGGCGAGCCGGCGGCCAAGCACTTGTACGAAGCGTGCGGCCTCACCTGGAGCTCGCGGGTCTCGGCCCGGTTGCAGGCCAGCGGCGGCCCGGCGGCCGCCGACAGCGCGACCGGGGGAAACCCGCTGCACCGACTGCAACGGCAACCGGAAGCGGTTGCCGACTCCTGGCGCAGCGAGGTGAGCGGGCCCGACATCGAGCGCCTGGAGGCCGATACCGGCGCGGTGCTGCAGGAGCTCGCGGACGCGCGACTCGTTCTCAGCCAGGACATCGAGCGCGACTGCGCGATGCCAGAGGGAAGATGAGCACCGAGATGGCTGGGCAGCTACCGAACTTCCTCTACATCGGCCCGGACAAGGCCGGTTCGTCCTGGCTGCACGAGGTACTGATCCAGCATCCCGAGGTGTTCCTGAGTGAGGCCAAGGACCTCTACTTCTTCGACCGGTACTACGACCGGGGCATGGCCTGGTACGCCTCGCAGTTCCGCCGGGCCACCCCGGAGCATCTCGTCGTGGGCGAGATCTGTCAGGACTACCTGTTCCATCCGGAGGCGGCGCACCGGATCCGGACCTGCCTCGGCGACGACGTACGGCTGATGGTGACCGTCCGCGAGCCCGCTGCGCGCGCCTACTCCTCGTACCTCTACATGCTCAAGCACGGCATCGATGCCGGCTCGTTCGGTGAGGCACTGCAGACGCGCCCTGAGCTCCTCGAGCACGGCCGGTACGCAACCCATCTGCGCCGTTTCCTCGAGGAGTTCCCGGCCGAGCAGATCCACGTCGCCGTCTTCGACGACCTCCAGGCGGACCAGCAGGCGTTCATCGACGCTGTCACCGGATGGCTGAAGATCTCACAGCTCCACCTCGACGACGAGATGCAGGCCGCGCGGCTGCCGGTGAGCAGTGCCCGCTCGACAGCGGCTGCCCGGCTGGCCCGGCGTGCGGCGGACTGGACGCGCGAGCATGACGGCGCAGAGTTCGTCGGCCGGATCAAACGCTCCGCCCTGGTCCAGAAGGCGCTCTACAGACCGGCTCCGGGCCTGAGTGGCACGTTGACGGATGCCGACGCCCAGTACGTGCGCGACGCTCTGCGCAGCGAGATCGCCGGCGTCGAGTCGATGTTCGGAGTCGAGCTTCAGCGCCGTTGGGGGTGGTGACATATAGCGATGGCCGTCACCGAACTCGTCGCCCCCGAGGCGGCGCCCGTGGCCCCCGTGAGCCCGCGCTCGACGAGACTGCTCAAGCCGGGTTGGCCGCTCAGCGTTCTGTTCCTGGGTTTCCCCGTCTGGTGGGCGATGGGTTTGAGCCAGGTCATCTTCCTGCTGGTGGCGCTTCCGATGGCGTTGGAGCTCATTCGGCACTCCAGGATCTCGGTGCCGCGCGGCTTCGGGTTCTGGTTGCTCTTCCTGATCTGGGTCGTCGCGGGGCTTCTGGTGCTGAGTGCACAGGCTCCCGGCACCGTGCCTGGGGGCGGCGGACCGGCAAGGTTGTTCGTCTATGGTTACCGGTTCGCCTGGTACCTGGCCATCACGATCGTGATGCTGTACGTCTACAACCTCGACGAGCGCTCGCTGCCCACCCGACGGGTGCTGCGGCTGCTCGCCTACATGTTCGTCGTCACATCGGTGTTCGGTGTCCTCGCGACGCTGGCGCCGCATTTCGAGTTCCGTTCGCTGCTCGAGCTTCTGCTCAAGTACGGGTTCCACCGGCAACTCCATACCAGCGGGTTCGTCTACTCGCTGATCCATCCACAGCTGGCGTCGAGCAGCGACTTCCTCGGCTACACACAACCCCGCCCGACCGCACCGTTCGCCTACTCCAACGCCTGGGGCAACAACCTTGGCCTCTATCTGCCGTTCTTCGTCGCCGCGTGGCTCGGCCGCGACGCCGGCTGGCGTCGTTTCGTCGCCCCCGTCGTCCTGATCGCGGCGGTCCCGCCGGTCATCTACTCGCTCAACCGGGGCCTCTGGATAGGACTCGGGCTCGGCGCCGTCTACACGGCCGTGCGGTTGGCGGTCAACGGCCGGGTGCGGTTGCTGCAGGTCCTCATCGCCGCGATCATCATCGGCGGCGCGATCTTCGTGTCGAGCCCGTTGTACGACACGGTCGTGCTCCGCATCGAGACCCCGCACAGCAATGAACGCCGGGCCAGCGTGGCCGGTGAGGTGATCTCCGCGACGAAGTCGTCCCCGGTCCTCGGCTACGGGAGCACACGGCAGAAACAGGGGAGCTACGCCTCCCTCGCCGGTGGAGAGACTCCGACCTGTCACCAGTGCGCACCCCCTCCGCTGGGCACGCAGGGGTTCATGTGGCGGCTGATCTTCACCACCGGGTTCGTCGGCACCGGCCTGTGCCTGACGTTCTTGTTCATGCAGTTCCTGCTGCACAGCCGAGGTGTCGAAGTCCTGGACGTGATCGGGTGCATGGTGATCTTGGAGTCGCTGCTGTTCTTCCTGGTGTACGACTCACTCGAATCGCCGCTCTTCACCCTCATGCTGGCGATCGGGTTGATGGCACGAGGCAGACGTCCCGCGGCCCCGACGCCGCTCGCCGCCGGGCCCCCTCCCGGGACGCTCCTCACGGCTGGGGCCTACCGTGCCTGATATCACCGACTCGATGGCCTACCCGAGGTCGGTTGTCGCCCTGCTGTGGCCTCCTCCCGCAACGGCTCGGCTGGTGGTCACGGTCGGCCGGGCCAAGGCGGCGACCGACCGGGAGTGGGTGGTGTTCCCCACGCCCGGCACGCCGCGGACCTTGATCCCAACCGGGCTTCCCGGCGCCGCAGCCATGCTCGAGCGCCAGCAGGAGGACCGACGGCTGAGCGGTCGGATCGCCCGCTCCGCGGTGGGGTGGGCGACCCGGTTGAGGCTGACCGGATGGCTGCCGCTGCCGCGGCTGCGCGTCACCGGCGCTGGGGAGTCGATCGAGACGTTCCTGAGCGCCGTCCTGGGAGAACCCGTGGCCGTTGGCGTGCTGCTGGGAACCTGGCGGGCGAACCGCAAGCCGGTCCTACGAATCTTCGGCGCCGGCGGCGACACGCTCGGCTTCGCCAAGGTCGGGCACAACGATCTCACCCGCGAGCTGGTTCGACGTGAGGCCGAGAACCTCCGCGGAGTCGGTGCATCGCCGGGCGGCCACCTCCAGACGCCGGAGCTGATCCACCACCAGCGCTGGCGCGGCCTGGAGGTCCTCGTCATGTCCGCCCTGACGCACCCGGTAGCCGCTGAGGCCGACTTCGAGCGGCTACCGCTCGAGGCGATGCATGAGCTGTCGATCCTGGGCGGCACCCAGACCTCAGCGCTGGCGACCAGCGGCTACGTCGAGAGCCTGCGGGGCCGCCTGGTCGACGTCGAGGACCGCTCGGGTGCGCTTCGACTGTCGGAACTGCTGGACAGGGTCTTGGAGCAGCACGGCGACGACGTCATCGAGTTCGGCAGCTGGCACGGCGACTGGGCCGCCTGGAACATGGCCTGGGTCGACGGGCGGGTCCAGCTCTGGGACTGGGAACGCTTCGAACGTCATGTGCCGCTGGGATTCGACGTACTCCACTACCGGATGCAGAGCGTCAGGCATCAGCACGCCGACGGTCACGACGGGGCAGCGGGCGTCTTCGCTGCGGCCCCCGACCTGCTCGAACATGTCGGGGTCCCCGCGCACCTGGCCGCGGCAACCATCGTCCTGTACCTCGCCGAGATCTGCGCGCGCTACATGGTCGCCGCTCAGGGAGACGTGGGAGCACCGCTACGGCCACGTGCCACGTGGATGCTGGGGCTGCTCGAGACCCAGCTCGAACGCCAGGACGCCCCCGCAACCCAGAAAGGCCGACCGGCGTGAACCTCCGCAAGTCCACCCCCCGGATCGTGCGGGTCTACGGTCGACGGGCCTCCAGGACGGTCGGTGCGGCGACGGCGGGGATGCGCATGCGGCCCTCGGCCATCGTGGTCGGCGCACAGCGTTGCGGCACGACCTCGTTGTATCGCGCGCTGATGACACATCCGGCTGTGCTGCCGCCGGTCATGCACAAGGGGATCAACTACTTCGACGTCAACTACGACCGTGGCCCGGACTGGTACTACGGGCACTTCCCGATCCAGCGGCGCACCAGGCGTGCCGGCGGCACGAGCGTCGCACCGATCGCGTTCGAGGCCAGCGGCTACTACATGTTCCACCCGCTCGCGCCCGAGCGGCTCGCCCGCGACCTGCCCGAGGTGAAGCTCATCGCGCTCGTCCGCGACCCCGTCGAGCGGGCGTACTCCGCGCACAAGCACGAGAAGGCCCGCGGCTTCGAGTCCGAGACGTTCGAGCGGGCACTCGGCCTCGAGGAGGAGCGCCTCGACGGCGAAGTGGAGCGGATGCGGCGGGACCCCATGTACCACAGCTTCAGCCACCGACACCACGCCTACCGCGGCCGCGGCCGCTACGCCGAGCAGATCACCACGCTGGTCAACCTGTTCGGGGACGACCAGGTCCTCGTCATGGAGAGTGAGGCGTTCTTCGAGCACCCGCAGCGGGAGTACGAGCGGGTGCTGGACTTCCTGGGGCTGCCCAGCGTCATGCCGGAGCGCTTCGACAAGTACAACGGACGGCCTCGGGCACCCATGGACGCCTCGACCCGGCAGCAGCTGCGGTGGTATTTCAAGGGACCGGACGCGGCACTGGCCGAGATCCTGGGAAGGGCACCGACGTGGCAGGCCTAGGTCGACCCCCGGCCAGGATGAGCCGACCCAGCGAGCGGTCGCTGGGGGACTACGTGCAGTTCGCCCGCCGCAACATCGTCCTGATCACGATCTTCGTACTGCTCGGCCTCGCCGGCGGGGCCTACGTCCAACTGCAGTCCCACAAGTCGTTCACCGCGACGGCCTCGGTCCTGCTGGCACCTGTCCCGACCTACGTGAGCCTCGTCGCGTCGGGTCCCGCGCCCAGCCAGATCACCATCGACACCGACGCGCGGCTGCTGCGCTACGAGCAGACGCTCGACCGCGTCGCGGCCGCCACCGGCGAGGACAGGGCCACCGTCGCCAAGAGGCTCAACGTGACGGCGCCGACCTCGACTCGGGTGCTGAAGGTGTCCTATACGGCACCGGATCGCTATGCCGCCACCGTTGGCGCGGCGACCGCCGCCGCCGCGTTGCTCGACACCCGCCGCGAACTGCTGTCCAGCCTCCAGTCGGACCAGATCGACCGCCTGACCGAGACGATCCGCGAGACACAGGCCGACATCGACAAGCTCAGCGGCAACGTGATCGGGGCGGTTCACCGGCAGGAGCTGCTCGCGCAGATCGCCGTGTTGACGGACCGGCGCGACTCCCTCGCTGCGGCACGGCTGAAACCCGGCGAGATCATCGCCGCACCGTCGCCCCCGCCTACGTCGGACCGCACCTATCCAAGTCTCCCGATCGGGTCCGGTGCGATGGTTGGTCTACTGATCGGGATCGCGTTGAGCATCGTGCATGACGGTCTTCGCAGTCAGCGGTCACCGAGCATCTTGTCGACCAGTTCGCCGAATCGCTGAGCCGCCGCTGACCCCGGATCCGGTCCCACGACGAGCCCACGTTCGCCGGGTGCCTCGGACAGCGCCGCGTCCAGCTCCACGCGAAGGGCCGCCTCCGAATCGACAAGCTCGATCAACGACTTGGCGGCGATCCAGCGTGAGAAGCGTTGCTGATGATCGTCTACGTGCTCACCGAGTGCGGCCGACCTCGGGACCACGATCGGCCGATGACCGTGACGCCGGCTCTCCGTGATGGTTGACGGACCACCGTGGCACACCACGACCTGCGCCTGCGACATGAGCTGCTGCAGTTCGGCATGGCCGAGATAGTCGAATCCTTCGGCTACCCGGGGCGCCCGTGAGGCCCCGTGCTGAACGACACATCGGACTCGGGGGCCTGTGCGGGCTGTCAGCCAGGAGTCCGTCCAGTCGACGAGCCGGTCGAAACGGTGGTGATCGGTTCCTACGACGACGAGGGCGAGCGGCACTTTCCCGTTCACAGCAAGGGACCGATCACGTGAGCCTTGGGGGAGAAACTCCGCTGCTCCTCCCACTGCACGCACGACAACGTGGTGAACGGTCGGCACAGCCGGGCCGTGAGGGTCGGCGTGTCGATCCGGTCGTAGACCTCGATGTAGGCCGTCGGGATCCGCAGCAGTCGCGCGAAGGCGAAGAACGGCAGTGCGACGCCCGCCCCGGCGGAGACGACGAGATCAGGTCGATCATCCCGAAGCAGTCGCACGGCCAGCGCGAGGTTCCGCGCGAGGTTGGGCAGGCTTCTCGTGGTGGGCGAGAAGGCCCAGTGCACCTCTTCTTCGCGTTCTTCGCGCAGCAACGAAACAGCGTCCTGGGTGTCGAAGGTCACCCACGTTCGACGCCATGACGACCACCATGGCCGGAGCGCGAGCAGCTGCGCGAGGTGTCCACCGCTGGATCCGACGAGGTACACGTGGCGCGGACGATCCGTCCGGTCCGGCTCGCTCATGTGCTCCCCATGCCGGTCGGCGATCCTCAACAATGGAATACAGCCCAAAAAGAGAGTATGGCCCTAAGCGGGACTATCAGCATGAACGCGGGCGCCGGGATCTACACTGGTTCTCTCAGATCGTTTCGATCGACGGCACGGGTGGACGCCGGTCCCATCGTCTGGTGGGTCCGGTTGAGCCGTGCATTGACAAAGCATTGGACGAGCAATGGCCCTAGCAGCGACGCAGACGCCGGACGCGCCCGACTATCGGAACCGTCTGGTGTTCGACACGATCCGGCATCAGCTGCCGGTGATCGTGATAGTCGGGGTGCTGGGCCTGCTGGCCGGCTTCGCGTTCAGCCTCATACATCCGCCGGTCTACACATCGTCGGCGAGTGTCCTGATCAACCCGCTCGAGGGCAATCCCTACAGCCCGGACTCGCAGGGCGACAGTCTCGTCGCGCTGGAGACCGAAGCCCAGATCGTGTCCTCCGACGAAGTGACGAAGGAGACCGCTGCGCTGCTCAAGGACGGGTCGACCCTGGACGAACTGCAGAAGGGTGTCTCGGCGCTGGTACAGCCGAACACCCAGATCATCCAGATCTCCTTCACATCCAAGAGCGCCACCTTCGCCCAGCGGGCAGCTCAGGCTTACGCGGACAGCTATCTGGAGTACCGACGGCAACGTTCCAACGACGTCAACGACGCGGCGATCCGCAGCCTCAAGCAGCAGTCCAAGGACGTACGAGGCCAGCTCAATGCCGTTGAGGATCGCATCGACGGTCTGCCCGCCGGTCCCGAACGCGACTTCCAGAGCGGGCTGCGAGACACCTACCGGGCGCGGCTGATCGAGCTCGACTCCCAGGTCGCCCAGCTCACGTCCGGTATCGCGGAGGCTGGGCGCGCCATCTCGCCGGCAGCCGAACCCAAGTCACCGTCCGGGGTCGGGTCCATCGTGTATGCCGCTGGTGGCCTGCTGGCCGGGCTACTCGGTGGCTTCGTTCTCGCGCTGGCTCGCGAGCGGCGCAGTGACCACATGTACCGTCCGGAGGACGTCGATGCTGCCGGTGTGCCGGTGCTGGCCAGGCTCAGCTCGCACAAGTCGGTGGTCGACGCCGAGAGCCGTGAGGCGATCCGCAGGATCCGAGCGGCGGTCGTCTCTCTCCGCGCCCCGCGCAACATCGTCGCGGTCACCTGCTGTTCGCCGCGTGCCGCCGAACCCGGGGTCGCAGCCCTGCTGTCGGACTCGCTCTGGAAGGGCGGCAGCAGCGTCGTCCTGGTCAACGGGGCCGACAACGAGCCCGACCCAACCGGGATATTCCCGCATGCCGCCGGCCCGGGACTCTCCGACGCTCTGCTCGACCGCTCGCTGGATGCGTCCAGGATGCTCGTCGAGGTCGATCCCGCCCTGCGGCTGCTCCCCCGCGGACGGCATGGCGACGAAGCCGTTGAGCACTTTCTGCCCAAGCAGCTCACCGAGGTCGTGCAGCTCCTCGACGTGGACGCCGAATACGTCATCCTGCGGTCACCGCCGATCTCCGAGAGCGGTGGGGAGGCGATGGTGTCGATCTCCGCGGCAACCGTGCTCCTGGTGACGCTGGGCAAGACCACCTACAGCGAGCTCGCCGCGGCCATGGCAACGATACGACGGGAACAAGGCAAGCTTCTCGGTGCGGTCATCGTTCCCGCCGGACGTCGGGCGCTCCGCGCCTCCAAGCGATCGAAGCGGACCAGGAGCTCGGGCGGACCGAAGGGGAAGAAAGCTGACGCCCGCACCGTCGGCAGAGCCGCGCGCGAGAGCGACCTGGCAGATCGGACCTCCCGCAGGTGACTGAGCACCGCCATCTCGAGCGACTGGCGCGGGGTGGCGGCGCAAGCATGGTTGGCGCGGCAGTCAGCGCCGTGTCCGGCGTCGTGCTCGTTGCCATCATCACCAACGGCTTCCCGAAGGAACTCGCCGGTACGCTGTTCGCGGCCACCTCGGCGTTCCTGATCATCAGCGCGATCAGCTCTCTCGGAACCGACACGGGCCTGGTGCGGGTGCTCCCTCAGCAACTGTCGCAGCGGCGCTCCGCCGACGTGATCCCGACGCTCCGGATCTCCCTGATCCCGGTGCTGGCGCTGTCCAGCGCGATCGGCCTGGCCATGTTCGCGTCGGCCTCGCTGCTCGCCGGTGCCATCGTCGGGGACGAGCAGGCCCCGACGATGACGACGATGCTCCGTATCCTGGCGTGCTTCCTGCCGATAGCCGCGGCCAATGACGTCCTGCTGGCAGCAACGCGCGGCTTCGGGACGATGCGCCCCACCGTCATGGTCGAGAGCCTCGGACGTCTCGGTGCGCAACCCATCCTCACCCTGGGTGTCTACCTCGCCGGGGCCGGTGGTATCGCGCTGACGCTGGCCTGGTCGGTGCCGTACGCACTGGCACTCCTGGTCAGTGCCCTCTGGCTGCGCCTGCTGCTGCGGCGCCGGGTCGTGGCGGGGCCGCCGAGCCGTGACATCCGGGCGATCGCGAAGGAGTTCTGGAGCTTCACCGCGCCACGCGCGATCGCGAAGATCACCCAGACGGCGCTCAAGCGGGCCGACATCCTGATGGTCGCGGCGCTCGCGTCGCCCGTCGATGCAGCCCTGTACACCGCCGCGACGCGTTTTGTGGTCCTTGGCCAGCTTGGTGTGCAAGCCCTCCAGCAGGCGCTCGCACCCCAGCTGAGCTCCCTGTTCGCGATCGGCGACAAGCGGGGCGCCCAGCAGATCTTCCAGGCGGCGACCGCCTGGATGATGATCCTCGCCTGGCCGATCTACTTGTGCTGCGCTACGTACGCACCCGAGCTCCTGTCGGTGTTCGGTAGCGGTTACGACACCGGCAGCTCTGTGGTCGTGATCCTCTCGCTGACGATGCTGCTGGCCACCGCCGGCGGGCCGGTGGACTCCGTGCTGCTGATGGCCGGCCGGAGCTGGTTGAGCCTCGTCAACAATACGATCGGCTTGGCCGTCGACCTCGGGCTCAACGTGATCCTGATCCCCCGCTACGGCATCACCGGTGCCGCGGTGTCATGGGCGGTCGCGATCGTCGTCCGGAACGCGCTGCCGCTGGTGCAGGTCCGCTCCTCGATCGGCATGTGGCCGGGCAGCAGGGGCGCCATCTGGGTCGGCCTGAGCGCGCTCGTGTGTTTCGGCGCCCTGCCCGGGCTCGTCGCGCTGGCCAGCGGTCCGCTCCTCGTGCAGGCGGCCGTCACGATGCTCGGCGCCGTGATCTACTGCCTCGTGCTGTGGCGGATCCGCGATCAGGTGGAACTGCTCGCGTTCCGCGGCGTGCTGCGCAGCCGGGCGGCGTACAAGGCGAGCCGGGAGACCGTCCTGCACTAGGCGTGCGGTCCGCTCACCGGCGTCCGGTCGGGGGCTGAACCTGCGCAGTCGTGGTTCACGGCATCGCGGCGCGTTAACCACTAGCGCGCACGATCGAGAAGCCAGCGGCTAGAGCGGAGCGCTGACCACGGGTGACTCGAGGGACTTGATGAAGGCGTCGCTCTTTGCCTGTGACTCGTCGAGCGGCCAGTAGGCGGACTCGCGGGAGTTCGCGGTGGAGTTGAAATAGCACACGACACCGACCCGGTCCGCGTGCGCCTCGATCCAGGTCCACGAATCGGTCCACCACTGCGCGGCGTCGGTCGAGGTGAACTGCTCGGTGCATCCCATCTCACCGATGCCGACCATCAGATCCGCGTACCCCCGTTGGTCCAGCCATGCCTGCACCAGATCCATCCTGTCGCTGAACGTGTCCCCGGACGCCCCCTCGTAGACGTCGAGCCCCAGGAACGCGGCGCGACTGAGTACGTCGGTGGTCAGATAGGGGTCGGGATCGGCATGGGCGTTCTTCGGGTTCCACTCCCAGCTGCCGATGACCGGTACGAACGCGACGTTCGCCAGGTCGGACTCAGCGAGCATCACGTCGTGGATGTGCGCCCACGCGGCGGCGAAGTCGGATCCGGTACCCGCCGGTTCATTAGTCGGCTCGTGATGGAACGTCGAGACGATCGGCTGGGCGTACGAGGCATACCGTCGCGCCCTGGCGCGGATAGCGTCGTCGTGGTCCCCGGCAGCAATCTGGCTCCAGCCCTGCGCCGCGTTGATCGGCGGCTTGAAGGACACCCACGGCAGCCGGCCGAGGCGGTGGCTGGCCCTGATTGCCGCGTCCTCATCGCGGGGCTCCTCCCAGTCGAAGTAAGAGCGGAAGGCGCGCAGCAGGCACTTGTAGCCGTCCAGCGACGCGGTCGACCCGCTCACCCCGAGGTAGACCCGGCCCGGTTGGTGTCCGGGCCAGCGAGCCTCCGGCAGCGGCGAGTATCTGTGCGGGGTGGCAGCCGGTGTAGGGCTAGGACCTGTGCACTCATTCCTGGCCACGAGGTCGGCGCTGCGGGGTCGATGTCCGATGAGCCAGCCACCGACACCCACCACGGACGCCATCGAGCCACCGACGAGCATTGAGCGCAGGAAGGTACGCCGGTTCACCCCGCCGCTCCCCGCTCAATAAGCCCCGTCTCGCCGGAACACGGCACCCGCAGTCTTGGCCGCGATCCTGGCATCCATGCTCGGGGTCCAGTTGTCCACGTAGTCCAGATCCAACCTGACCGAGTCACTCCAGGCAAGGTTGGAGCGCCCGCTGACCTGCCAGAGCCCCGTCATGCCGGGCTTGATGGCCAGCCGCCGACGGGCCCAGTCATCGTACCTGGCGACCTCCTCGGGCAGCGCCGGCCGGGGACCGATCAGTGACATCTGACCGCGCAGCACGTTGACAAGCTGCGGCAGCTCGTCAAGCGACGTCCGCCGCAGGAAGCGCCCGAACCGGGTGATCCGCGGATCGTTCTCCATCTTGAAGAGTGGCCCGTCGAGGTGCTCGTTGGTGGGGGAAAGCTCGGTCCTGCGCTCTTCGGCGTCGAGGTGCATCGTGCGCAGCTTCAGCATCGTGAAGGTCTTCCCACCGGTGCCGACTCGCGTCTGGCGGAACAAGGCGGGGCCTGAGGAGTCCAGCCGCACAAGGAGCAGCAGCACGGCCAGCACGGGCACCGCGATGATGGAGATGGCGACGGCCGCCACCCAGTCGATGCCCGACTTCGCGACGGCGATCCAGCCCTGCGAGCGGCGGGGCAGCAGGTCGAGAACAAGCCTTCCATCCTCGGTCCGCGCGCGTACCCGACCTCGATCGACGTCCTGCAGCGGTGTCACGACACACAGGCGGGTCTTGGTGGGCTCCAGAACCCAGGCCAGCCGGCGCAGGTCACTGTGCGAGAGGCCGGCTCCCGGCAGCACCGCAACCACGTCGGCATCGACGAGCTCGGCGGACGCGGCCGCCTCCGAGGGACTGCCCAGGAGCGGGAGGGCGTGACCGATTCCCTCGAGTCCCTCGGCAGGCATGTCGGAGATGTTGAGGCACACACCGATGGGTTTCAACCCGCTGTCGGTCCGGTCCCACTGTTCTGCGAGCTCCGCGACGCTGTCGACGCCTCCGATCAGCACGGCAGATTCCTGCGCACCCTGGCGGGGGACGACCCTGAGCCGGGCCAAGAGCAGACGCATGGCGGTCGAGATGAGGGCGGCCAGGACGATGGATACGGTGACCCTCACCGATCCCGGGTTGGCTATCGCCAGGTTGGCGACCGCGACCACGGCAACGGAGGCCACGGCCCAGCGCCACAGCGCTCTGGTGTTCAGCCGCTTGGCCCTGCCGTCACGCTGACCGAGGATCGCGATGCCGCATGGCCAGGTCACCAACAGGATCAGCGTAAGGACCGGTTGCCGCACCGTGAGCATGCTCATCGTGCTGGCCAGCGATGCTGCGACGAAGTTGCCGAGGAGTTGGATCCGCCCCAGCGAGTCGACTCCGAGCCGGGTCATGCGGGATTGACCCACGGCTTTCCTGGCGTCGACGCGGGTCGAGCGACCGGTCGATTGAAAAACGGTCACTGCTCTCCCCCCATCCACAACTGTCGCGGCGCCCAAATGAACATAGAAATCCAGCCTCAGCGGTAGACACCCAGCGGAATCCCTTGCCTTTTGTCCAGTTCACGTAAGGTAGTCGATTACGGACAGTTAGGGAAGCCCGTTGGACTGGATCGTGCCAAGATCGCAAGGAATGACCACGCCTATCGCCCGATCGGTGGCCTGCTGTGACTAGGTACGCGAATAGTCCCCTGCCCTTTCGGAGTCGTTATGCTACATAGCGTCCAACGCGCGCTGATGCTGGAGGTTACGGCGGAAGCGCACTAGTTATGTCGCTCACCGGCGGTGTTCAGTCGGGTATTGCTACTGTGTGTAGTGGCCGATCGGCGACCGATCGACCGTCCGCTGGACGCGTCGGTCAGCCGTGGAACATGTTCTGGGTGGCGACGAGCCCGTCGACCACCAGCGAACGCGTGGCGTCCGCCGCCCTGTCCACGATCTCGCCGATCTCCTTGCGCTCCGCGGCGCGGTAGTCGGTCAGGACGAAGTTGGCGGGATCCTGGCTCCCCGGCGGCCTCCCGATGCCGATGCGTACGCGCAGGAACTCGCCCGAACCGAGGGCCTGCCGCAGGGAGCGCAGGCCGTTGTGGCCACCGTCGCCGCCGTCCTGCTTGACACGCACAGTGGCGAACGGCAGGTCGAGCTCGTCGTGCACCGCGATGATCTTGCCGAGCGGGATCTTGTAGAAAGCCGCGATGGCGGAGATCGGACCCCCCGAGTCGTTCATGAAGGAACGCGGCCTGGCGAGGATGACCCGGTGGCCCGGCGGCTCCCCGAGCCGTCCCTCGATCACGTCGGCACGTCCGGTTCGGTGTGACCTCCAGGTCCCTCGCAGGCGCTCGGCGAGGACGTCGGTGACCAGGTAGCCGGCGTTGTGACGCGTCTTTGCGTACCGCGGGCCGGGGTTGCCGAGCCCGGCGATCAACCACAGATCGTCGCTCATGCGCGAAAACCCCGCCCAGGAGACGGCGGACCAGAGATCCCTGAGGGGGTCACCGATCACTCCGCGTCCGGGGTCGCCTCGGTCTCCTCGGATTCGGCCGCAGCGGCGGCCTCCGCGGTGGCAGCGATCGACTCGTCGCTCTCGTCGCGCTCGATGCCGACCTCGGCCTCCGCCTCGGCCAGCTCGGCTTCGACCTCCTCGATCGACGGCGCCGCGATGACGTTGACGACCAGCGCCTCCGGATCGAGCTGCAGAGTCGAACCCTCGGGCAGCGGGATGTCCTTGGCGAGGATCTGCGACCCCATCGGCAGACCCTCGATCGACACCTCTACCGATTCGGGGATGTGCGTCGCTTCGGCCTCGAGGGAGATCGTCGTGTGCTCGGTCACCACCAGGGTGTCCGCGGCGGCAGTGCCGACCAGGTGCACCTGCACCTCGACAGTGACCTTCTCGCCACGGGTCACGATCAGCAGATCGGCGTGCTCGATGAAGCCCTTGATCGGGTCCCGCTGCACCTGCTTGGGAAGCGCCAGCTGGCTGTCGCCGTCGAGCTCGATCGAGAGCAGGGCGTTCGCCGTCTTCAGGGCGAGCATCAGGTCGTGGCCCGGCAGCGTGACGTGAACGGGATCGGTGCCGTGTCCGTACAGCACCGCGGGAACCTTCGACTCGCGCCGGATTCGGCGGGCGGCACCCTTGCCGAACTCGTTACGCGGCTCGGCGTGGATCTTGACCTCGGGCACGGAAGGGACTCCTCAGCGGCTACATCGTCGGTGGCGGATCTGCGGCTACCAGGCGGGTGCGCACACAGCGACCCCACAGCGACGACCGCGTTGATCACGGAGCTTGGTCGCCCGGCCGGCTGACCAGCTGGGGAACACCCGTCGCTGGGACACTCCCTCGCCGAGGTAACCAGCCGAAGTTTACCCGCTCACCGCAGGCGTGGCGAATCCCGACGACCGCTCACGCGTTGCCGTCGAACAGGCTCGTCACCGAGCCGTCCTCGAACACCTCGCGGATCGCCCGGCTGATCAGCGGAGCGATCGACAACACCGTGAGCTTGTCGAACCGGCACGCGTCGGAGATCGGCAGCGTGTTGGAGACGATCACCTCGCTGATCGGCGAGTTCTTGAGCCGGTCCACCGCCGGACCGGACAGGACCGCGTGGGTGGCCGCACAGATCACGCCCGACGCGCCGTGGTCCATCAGGGCCTCGGCGGCCTGGGTGATGGTTCCGGCGGTGTCGATCATGTCGTCCATCAGCAGGCAGACCCGCCCCCGCACCTGGCCGATGACCGCCTGGACGACGACCTGGTTCGCCCGGTTCGGGTCCCGTCTCTTGTGGATGACCGCCAGGGGGGCATCGAGCCGATCGGTCCACTGGTCCGCCACCCGCACCCTGCCCGCGTCGGGCGAGACCACAGTCATGTTGGAGGTGTCGTACATCTTCTCGACGTAGTCGGCGAGAACCGGCAGCGCGAACAGGTGATCCAGCGGGCCGTCGAAGAAGCCCTGGATCTGGCCGGCGTGAAGATCGACGGCCATCAACCGGTCCGCCCCGGCGACCTTGAACATGTCGGCCATCAGACGTGCGGAGATCGGCTCCCGGCCACGGTGCTTCTTGTCCTGGCGGGCGTACCCGTAGAACGGCATCACGACCGTGATCCGCTTGGCGGACGCCCGCTTCAGCGCGTCGACCATGATCAGCTGCTCCATGATCCAGTCATTGATCGGCGAGGTGTGGCTCTGCATCACGAACGCATCGCAGCCACGCACCGATTCTTCGAAGCGCACGTAGGTCTCACCGTTCGCGAAGTCCCGCGCCGTCGTAGGCACGAGACCCGAACCGAGCAGCGTGGCAACTTCCGCGGCGAGGCTCGGATGTGCCCTCCCGGTGAACAGCATCAGGTTCTTCTCGTTGCTGCGCTTCATACCGGTCACTGGGCCGTCCCCTCCGTTTGCGCAGGTGGTTCGCCGACTGCGGCCTGGGCACGCTCGGCCGCCGCGGCCGCCGCCGTTCCGGGACGCTTGCGCAGCACCCAGTCCTCGATGTGGCGCTGCGCACCGGTGGAGACGGCGAGCGCCCCAGGTGGAACATTACGGCGTACGACTGCTCCCGCCCCAGTCGCGGCTCCGTCTCCGACCTCGACCGGCGCGACGAACGTGTTGTCCGACCCCGTCGCGCAGTTCCTCCCGATCGACGTCCGGTGCTTGTGCACGCCGTCGAAGTTCGCGGTGATGGTGCCTGCGCCGATGTTGGTCTGCTCGCCGATACTCGCGTCGCCGATGTAGGACAGGTGTGGCACCTTGGCCCCGTCGGCGATGTGGGAGTTCTTGATCTCCACGAACGTGCCGATCTTGCCCTGCGCGCCGAGCCGGGTTCCCGGGCGCAGGTACGCGAACGGTCCGACGCTGGCATCGGCGCCGATGACGGATTCGGAGCCGTGCGTACGCCTGACGGTGGCGCGCGGCCCCACGCTCACGTCGGTGAGGGTGGTGTCGGGCCCGACGACAGCTCCGCGGGCGACTGACGTCGACCCGTGCAGCTGCACCCCCGGCAGCAGGGTCGAGTCGGGCTCGAACGTCACCGTGTCGTCGACCCAGGTGGTGCCGGGGTCGACGATCGTGACGCCGGCCAGCATGTGCCGGTGCAGGGTCCGGCGGTTGATCTCGGCGCCGAGCGCGGCGAGCTGGCTGCGGTCGTTGACACCCGCGGTCTGCCACACGTCAGCGACCCGGAACGAGCCCACGCTGCGACCCTGCCCACGGGCGATCTTGACCACGTTGGTCAGGTACAGCTCATCCTGGGCGTTGTCACGTCCGAGCTCGGCCAGCGCCGCTGCGAGGAACTCCACGTCGAACGCGTAGACGCTGGAGTTGGACTCGTTGATCTCGCGCTGGGCGGGGCTGGCGTCCCGTTCCTCCACGATCTCGCGGACCGCACCGGACTCGTCCCGCACGATCCTGCCGTACCCGGAGGGGTCGGACAGCTCAGCGGTGAGCAGAGTCACCGCGTGTTCGGACTCGTGGTGCTGGCTCACCAGCGACCGGATCGTCTCGGCGCCGAGCAACGGCGCGTCGCCGGGCGTCACCACCACCGTGCCAGAACGCCGTGGGAGCGCGGCGAGAGCGACCTGGGCCGCGTGCCCCGTTCCGAGCTGCGCCTCCTGCACGGCGATGAGTGACCCAGGGTCGGCCGCCTCGACGAATGTCTGCACGCGCTCGCGGCCGTTTCCGACGACCACGACGACCGCCTCCGGGCCGGTCGCGCGAACCGCCCTGAGCACGTGCCCGAGGAGCGGACGCCCGGCCACGGCGTGCATCACCTTGGGAACGGCCGACTTCATCCGCGTACCACCGCCTGCGGCGAGCACGATCACCGCGGCGGTGCGCTCCGAGCCTGTGCGATCGGAGCGGTTGCGATCAGGGGCCGTGCGCTCATCAGTCACGCTCCCCGGGTAGGAGTCGAACCTACGTCGCTAGTCCGCATTCAAAGTGCGGCGGGCCCTGCCGGCAGACCAACCGGGGAATGATGCGGCCCCAGCCTACGAGCCGTCGGGATGGCGGGGCACACCCACGCCACGCCGAAGGACTTGCCAAACCTACGGCACCGTAGGTTACGGTTGCGTAAGTAGCCAACCACAGACGGGACCGCGCGATGACCCCTACCGCCCTTGCAGAACAGACCACCGCAGACGCACCGGCCCCCTACGGCGCGCTCGGCGAAGACCTGCAGTCGACGACCGAGAAGATCATCCTGGCGGCCTTCATCGCGATTCCCTTCCTCGCGGTACTGGCTGCGGTGCCCATCGCCTGGGGCGGCTGGCTGGGGTGGCGCGACGTCGCTCTGGCGGCCGTCATGTACGTCGTCACCGGCCACGGCATCACGGTTGGGTACCACCGCTACTTCACCCACAAGTCGTTCAAGCCGAACCGGGTGGTCAAGGTGGCCCTGGCGGTCGCCGGCTCGATGGCGATCCAGGGCCCGGTGATCCGCTGGGTCGCCGACCACCGCAAGCACCACAAGTTCTCCGACCGCGACGGCGACCCGCACTCCCCCTGGCGGTACGGAGACAACGTGCCCGCGCTGATGAAGGGACTGCTGTACGCCCACGCCGGCTGGCTGTTCGACACCGAGCAGACGCCGCAGCGCCAATACGCCCCCGACCTGCTCAAGGACCATGACCTGGTTCGGGTCTCACGGCTGTTCCCGTGGTTCGTCGTCGCGACCCTCTTGCTGCCGCCCGTTGTCGGCGGTCTCTGGTCGTGGTCGTGGCAAGGAGCGCTCACCGCGTTCTTCTGGGCCTCCCTGGTCCGCATCGCGCTGTTGCACCACGTGACGTGGTCGATCAACTCGATCTGCCACGCGGTCGGAGAGCGCCCCTTCAAGAGCCGCGACAAGTCCGGGAACGTGTGGTGGCTGGCCATCCCGTCGATGGGCGAGTCGTGGCACAACCTGCACCACGCCGACCCGACCTGTGCCCGGCATGGCGTGCTCCGCGGCCAGATCGACACGTCCGCCCGGATCATCTGGCTGCTGGAGAAGCTCGGTTGGGTCCACGGCGTCCGCTGGCCGGTCAAGGAACGGCTGCAGGCCAAGCGGGTCGCGGCCACCAGCCGTAGCGGCGGCTGAGGACCACGCCCATCCTCCGCACGCTGGCAGGATGACCGGGTGACCTCGATCCCGGACGACGTCAAGTCCCGGCGTACCAGATCTCGCATGACCGGTGCGGAGCGACGCGAGCAGCTCATCGACATCGCCCGCAGCGTCTTCGCCGAGCGCGGGTTCGAGGGCACCTCCATCGAGGAGATCGCGGCCCGCGCCTCTGTCTCCAAGCCCGTCGTCTACGAGCACTTCGGCGGCAAGGAGGGCATCTATGCGGTCGTCGTCGATCGTGAGGTGCGGCAACTGCTCGACATGATGCGGGCGGCCCTCACCGCCGGCGATCCTCGTGAGCTTCTGGAACAGGCCGCCCTGGCCCTGCTCGACTACATCGAGAACTCCTCCGACGGCTTCCGCATCCTGGTGCGGGACTCGCCGCTCGGCTCGGCCTCTGGATCGTTCGTGACGATCATCAGCGACGTGGCAACGAGGGTGGAGTACATCTTGGCGCAGGAGTTCTCCTCGCGAGGATTCGACCCTAAGAACGCGCCGATGTACGCCCAGATGCTGGTGGGGATGGTCGGCACCACCGGCCAGTGGTGGCTCGACGCGCGCAAGCCGACCAAGACCATCGTCGCGGCGCACCTGTGCAACCTTGCCTGGCATGGTCTGTCCGGACTCGAGCTGGCCCCCACGCTGTCCTCGCAGGGCGAGGACAAGAAGGCACTGTCCTCGCAGGGCGAGAACAGCGAGGCACTGTCCTCGCAGGGCGAGGACAGCGAGGCACTGTCCTCGCAGGGCGAGGACAAGAAGGCACTGCCCTCGCAGGGCGAGAGCGAGGAGGCGGCAACCGGATGAGACGTGCGACCGCGACCCTGACGGCACTTGCGGTTCTGACGGCGGGGGCAGCAGGTCTCGCCGGCGGCCAGGCCTCGGCCGGGACGGCGGGGGCAGCAGGTCTCGCCGCCGGCCAGGCCTCGGCCGGGCCGGCGGGGCACGCGCGGGAGCCGGCCGCCGGGGGACACCGCGCGCTACACAGACCGGACTGGCGCCTCGTCCCGACGGGATCGGACCAGCAGCTTCGTGGTCTCGACGCCGTCAGCGCCCGGGTCGCGTGGGTGAGCGGGGAAGACGGTGCGGTGCTCCGCACGACCAGCGGCGGTAGGACCTGGCGGAAGGTCTCCCCCGCCCACTCCAGGGGCCTGCTCTTCCGTGACGTCGAGGCAACCGACGCCACGCATGCCAGCGTGCTGGCAATCGGTGCGGCGAGGGCCTCGCGCATCTACACGACCAGGAACGGCGGCAGGACCTGGACGCTGGCCTTCGTGAACCACGATCGGCACGCGTTCTACGACTGCATGGCGTTCTTCCCCGGCACCCGGCGAGGCCTGGCGGTGAGCGATCCCGTGCGCGGCAAGTTCCGCATCCTCGCCACGACCGACCGGGGACTGACCTGGAGGGTCCTCCCACGGCGCGGTATGCCTGCCGCTCAGCACGGCGAGTTCGGGTTCGCCGCCAGCGGGACGTGCCTGGTGACCACGGGCAGGCACGACGCGTGGCTGGCCACCGGTGGTGGCGTCTCGAGGATCTTCCACTCGCGCGACGACGGACATACCTGGGTGGTGAAGAGGGTCCCGATTCCCGCCGACCCCGCCGGGGCTGGGATCTTCTCGCTCGCGTTCAAGAACAAGCACGTCGGAGTGGCGGTCGGTGGTGACTTCAACAAGCCCGACAAGGGCGCGTCTGCCCGCTCGCTCGACGGCGGACAACGCTGGCGGCATGGCGGTAGCGTTTCCGGCTACCGATCCGGATCCGCCTGGGTCGACCGGCACACCCGGACCGTGATCACCGTCGGCCCGAACGGGAGCGACGTCTCCCACAACGCCGGAAGGACGTGGACCAGGTTCGACTCCGGTGACTACGACGCCGCATCGTGCACGGGCTGGGGCTCGTGCTGGGCCTCGGGACCGGACGGAGTGGTGGCAAGGCTGTCCGGGTGAGCCCGTGCTGCGGCGCCCCCATCCGACCGATCCCGGCTCAGGATCTCGACCCGGTTGCCGCTGCCGTCGGCGGTGTAGAAACGGCGGTAGCCGGGGAAAGCGTCGTCCCAGGTGACCGGGTAGCGGCTCTGCGCGAGCCGGTCGGCGAGAGCGTCGATGTCGTCGACCACGAAGGCGGGGTGGGCCTTGCCGGCGGGACGAAACCCGTCCTCGACGCCGACGTGCACCTCGCATCCCGGTCCGCGGAACCACACGCCACCACGGGCCGCGAGCGCCGGTGGCTTCGCCGTCTCCGGGATGCCGAGCAGCCGACCGTAGAACTCTCGGGCGGCCGGCTCGTCCCCGGCGCGGCAGGACACCTGTACGTGGTGCAGCGTGACACCGGCCATCAGGTCCGCCGCTGGGCGACCGCGAAGACCCGGCGGAACGGCAGCACCGTCCCCAGATCCTGGCGCGGGTACGCCTCCGCCAGCCGCCGCGCGTACTCCCGCTCGAACTCTGCACGCTGCGGATCGGGCAGCGATTGGAGCACCGGCCGGGCACCCGTTCCGGAGATCCATTGAAAGACCGGGTCGGGTCCGGACAGCACCTGCAGGTAGGTGGTCTCCCAGGCGTCGACGGTGCACCCAAGCCCCGTCAGCACCTCGAGATAGACCTGCGGGTCGTACGCGCGCGGCGTGGCGACCCCGCCGGTGAACGGCGCGAACCTCGGGTCGGCAGCCAGCTCATGCAGGAGACGATGGCTCGGCTGCTCGAAGTTCCCCGGCACCTGCAGGGCCAGCCAGCCGCCGTGACTCAGCTGACCGACCAGCCCATCGAGCAGCTCCAGGTGGTCCGGGACCCACTGCAGGACGGCGTTCGCCACGATCACGTCGACAGGACCGGAGGGTCGCCAGACGCGCAGGTCGGCCTTCTCGAACCACAGCCGGGAGGGCGCCGGGAGCTCCCCGGCCGCGCGGATCATCTCAGGAGAGCTGTCGACGCCCAGCACGGTGGCGCCGGGCCAGCGATCGGTAAGCGTGATCGTCAGGTTGCCCGGTCCGCAGCCGACGTCGACCACGAACGACGGTTCCTCCGCGCCGACGCGGCGGACCAGCTCATCGAAGGGTCGGCCGCGTTCGTCGGCGAACGCGAGATAGGCGTCCGCGTCCCAGGAGTGTGCGCTCATGGTTGGGGAGGTCGTCGTCGGCCGTTCTAGAAGACCAGACCGTAGCGGATGAGGAAGTCCGTGTCCGGGTTGCGTCCTCCGTCCGGGTCGGGCGCGTCGTGGGTCGGCTGGACCGTCCGCATCTGCTCCGGTGTGATCGGCGGCGGTAGCACCCGCCACTTCGCCGGTATCTCACGCACCGCGCCGACGGGCAGCGCGTCAGCGTCCGGCCGGCGGCTCATCGGCTGCTCCGATCCATCTGACGGATGTTTTCCCATCGTCGCACAAGAAAGAGTCTCGCCAAACGAGTCTCTCGATGTCAAGACTCTTGATCGCTACGCTGACCTGTATGCGAGACGAGGTGGACCGTCTGGTGCAGGCGTGGCACCGGGAACGACCCGGACTCGACGTCGCCCCGATGGAGGTCTTCAGCCGGGTCACCCGGTTGAGCAGGCACCTTGACCGCACCCGCCGCCGGGTCTTCGCCGAGCACGGTCTGGAGCTGTGGGAGTTCGACGTCCTCACCGCGCTGCGCCGCTCCGGACGGCCGTTTCGGCGGTCTCCGGGGGCGCTGCTGCGCGAGACGCTGGTCACCAGCGGCACCATGACAAACCGGGTCGATCGGCTGGCGGCGCGAGGTTTCGTGACCCGGCTTCCCGACCCCGGTGATCGGCGCGGCGTCCTGGTCCAGCTGACGCCGAGCGGCCTCAGCGTCGTCGACGCCGCCTTCGACGGGCTCATCGCCCGCGAGCGCGAGCTGCTCGGCGACCTGACGGAGCCGGACCGTCGGCGGCTCGCAGATCTGCTTCGGTCGCTCGTCGCTCCCTTCGACGACGACGTCCCCTAGCGCCCGGCGGCCTCCAACCAGGCCAGCTCGAGCGCATCACGCTCAGCGTGCAGTTCGTGCAGCTCGCGCTCGAACTCGACCAGCTTCTGGTAGTCGCTCGCGTGCATGGCCATCTGTTCGTGCAGCCTCGCCTCCCGACCCGACAGTCTGGCCAGCTGCCGATCCAGCCGGGCGAGGTCCTTGGCCGCCGCGCGCTGCCCGCCGGCGTCTGACGTCCGCGACGCGGCCGACGGTCCAGCCGCCTGGACGCTGAGCCGGTCGCGCTCGTCGACCAGACGGCGATGCCGGGTCAGGTACTCCTCGACGCCGCCGGGCAGCATGCGCAGAGACCCGTCGCCGAGCAGCGCCCAGACCGAGTCGCAGACTCGCTCGAGGAAGTACCTGTCGTGTGAGACCACGACGAGAGTTCCCGGCCAGCCGTCGAGATAGTCCTCCAGCACGGTGAGCGTGTCGATGTCGAGGTCGTTCGTCGGCTCGTCCAGGAGCAGCACATTGGGCTCGCGGAGCAGCAGCCGCAACAGCTGCAGCCGGCGACGTTCCCCGCCGGACAGGTCGCCGATTCGCGCCGTCAAACGCTCACCGATGAAGCCGAAGCGCTCGAGCAGGCTCGATGCGCTGACCTCACGACCGGAGGCGGTCTGCGCGAGCCGGCGGATCTTCTCGACCGACTCCAGAACGCGCTCAGGCGTGTCGACCTCGGTCACCGCCTGAGGAAGGTGGGCCAGGGAGACCGTCTTGCCGGTGCGCACCCGGCCGTGGTCCGGGCGAAGCTCTGCTGCCAGCAGCCGGAGCACTGTCGTCTTGCCTGCGCCGTTGACGCCGACCAGGCCGACGCGGTCCCCCGCACCCAGCCGCCAGGTCACCTTCTCGAGCAGCGTCCGACCGCCGCGGGTCACGTCGGTGTTCTCGATGTCGAGTACGTCCTTGCCGAGCCTGCTGACGGCGAACCGCCGCAGCGCGATGGCGTCGCGCGGCGGTGGTTCGTCGGCGATCAGCGCGCTGGCCGCCTCGGTCCGGAACCTCGGCTTGGACGTACGGGCCGGTGGACCGCGCCGCAGCCAGGCCAGCTCCTTGCGCAGCAGGTTGCGGCGTCGCTCGTCGCCGGCCTCCGCCTGTCGGGCGCGTTCGGCCCTGGCAAGGGTGAACGCCGCGTAGCCGCCGTCGTACGCGTCCACCACCCCGTCGTGGACCTCCCAGGTGGTGGTGCACACCGCGTCGAGTAACCAGCGGTCGTGCGTCACCACCAGCAGTGCGCTCGCCCGGTTCGCCAGGTGCCGCGCCACCCAGTCGATCGCCTCCACATCGAGGTGGTTGGTCGGTTCGTCGAGCATGAGCAGGTCCACCTGCTGGAGGAGGAGAGCCGCGAGCGACGAGCGGCGTCGCTCCCCACCCGAGAGCTCCCCGACGCGACGATCAAGGTCGAGACCGTCCAGCAGGCGTACCACCACCTCCCGGGTGGTGGCGTCGGCCGCCCATTCGTGGTCGGCGCGTTCCCCCAGGACCACCGACCGCACGGTCGAGCCGGGTGGGAAGGCGTCGTGCTGGCCCAGCAGCCCGACCTGCAGCCCGCGGACGTGGACCACCCGACCGGCGTCCGGCTCGTCCACCCGGGCCAGCAGCCGCAGCAGCGTGGTCTTGCCGTCCCCGTTGCGGCCGACGATGCCGACCCGCTCGGACGTGCCGACACCGAGGCTGACGCCGCGGAGGAGATGGCGGACGCCGTACGCCTTGTCGATGCGTTCGGCATTGACCAGATTCCTGCTCGGAGCGGCCATGATGGGTCACCCTACGATGCGGGCTCCATGGACAGGTCCGCTGGCGACCTCGACCTCGCGCACCAGTCCCGACTCCTCGACCACATCGGCGATCTCCCGGGCGTGCTGGTCGTCGCCGGCGAGAAACAGGCACGTCGGGCCGGCACCTGAGATCAGCGATCCCAACGGATCCGCCTCGTCGGCCGAGTCGAGCACGGCCGCCAGCTCCGGCCGCAGCCGCAGGGCGGCGGGCTGGAGGTCGTTGGTGAGTGCGTTCCCGAGTCGCACCGCGTTGCCCGCCCGGAGTGCTGACAGGACGGCATCGGGGACGCCGGGTTCCCCGACCCGCTGCTTGGTGCGGATCCGGTCGAGCTCCTGGAACACCTCCGGCGTCGAGAGGCCCCTGTCGGCTATCGCAACCACCCAGTGGTACTCGCCGAGCACGAGCGCTGGACTGATGTTCTCCCCCCGGCCGGCGCCGATGGCCGTCCCCCCGAGCAGGCAGAACGGGACATCACTCCCCAGGGCGGCTGCCAGCCGCAGCAGGTCCGAGCGCGGCACCTTCGTCTGCCAGAGCGCGTCGCACGCCACCAGGGTGGCGGCCGCATCGCTGCTTCCCCCGGCCATCCCGCCGGCCACCGGGATCCGTTTGCGCAGCGCCAGCGACACCCCCTCGTCGACGCCGGTGAACTCCGCGAGCAGCCTGGCGGCACGGACCGCGAGGTTCGTCCCGTCGGTCGGGATCGGACCGACGGGCTCGCCGATCACCGAGACCGAGATCCCGTCGTCGGCGGGACGGACCTTGACGTCGTCGTACAGGCCGATCGCCTGGTAGACGGTAGCCAGCTGGTGGAACCCGTCGGGACGCAGTGGGCCGACCGTCAGGGCGATGTTGATCTTGGCGGGAGCTCTGACGGTGACCGACTGCACGGGGTCAGGCTACGGTCTCGAGGGCGTCGGCGATGCGAGCGAACGCGACGATGTCGAGCTGCTCGCCGCGCACGCCCGGGTCCACCGACGCCGCCCGGAGGGCAGTCTCCGCCGCGGCCGTGGATCCGGCCAGACCGGCAAGTGCCGATCGCAGCATCTTGCGGCGCTGCGAGAACGCAGCGTCGATCACCGCGAACGTGTTGGCGCGTCCGGCCCGGGACGGTGGCGGCGGGCGGCGACTCCAGGCGACGAGGCCGGAGTCGACATTGGGCGCCGGCCAGAAGACGGTCCGCCCGACCTGACCCACCTGCCGGACGTCGGCGTACCACGCCGCCTTGACGCTCGGGATCCCGTAGACACGCGACCCCGGTCTGGCGGCCAGCCGGGAGGCGACCTCCGACTGCACCATCACCAGACCCTTCGCCGCCCCTGGCAGCAGGTCGTACAGGTGCAGGAGCACCGGGACGGCGACGTTGTACGGGAGGTTGGCGACGACCGCGCTGGGCGCGGGAACCGGCACCTCGTCGAGCAACAACGCATCACACTCGATGACCTGCAGCCGGCCGGCGTGGTCGGGAGCACGTTCGGCAACGGTGGTGACCAGCGCCACGGCCAGGCGGGGGTCGATCTCGACGGCAACCACACCCCGAACCGCGCCGATCAGCCCTAGCGTCAGTGAGCCGAGCCCCGGTCCCACCTCGAGCACCACGTCGTCCGCGTCGAGATGGGCCGTGCGGACGATGCGGCGCACCGTGTTGGGGTCGATCACGAAGTTCTGGCCGCGCTGCTTGGCCGGCCGCAGCGCCAGGCTGTCGGCGAGCAACCGCACGTCAGCCGGGCCGAGGAGTCTCGGTCCGGCTGACGGGGCAGACTTCCGGCTCGGCACGCGATCGAGCCTAGGGCGTCACCCTCAGAGCAGACCCAAGCTGGCCGCGCAGGCCGGCCACGGCGAGTAGCCACCGGCCGCGTCGCGAACCTTCTCCGCGATCGCGATCTGCGCTTCGCGACTGGCGTCGCTGGGCAGCGATGCGTACACCCCGCCGCCGAAGGAGAGCCAGGTCGACTGCAGGAACTGCAGGCCGCCGTAGTAGCCGTTTCCGGTGTTGATCGACCAGTCACCGCCCGACTCGCACTGTGCGATCGAGTCCCAGACGGTGCTGCCGCCGACCGAGGGCGCGGTTGCCGTCGGAGGTGCCTTGGTCCCGACGTACTGCACCTCGGAGACGGGTGCCCGGACGACGACCTTGCTCAGCTGGACGCGGTGGCGGACCTTCCCGTCGGCGTACGTGACCCGCGTCCTGACCCTGGCGAGTCCATCGCGCCCAGCCCGCGCGGTCCGCGACTGGTCGGAGTACATCGTCGCGCTCTGCCGCGTGACGGTGTCGAAGGGGATCGACACCTCGCCGACCCGGATCTTCCGGTCGATCCGAACGAGGACGATCCTGGAGCCGTCGGAGATCCGGGCGCCGGTGAGCGGGGTCACCTCGTCGTTCCGGTCCACGCCGATGTTGAGATCGGCGAGCGCCTGGCCGACCGTCAGCCCGGTCGTGACGACATGGCGCGGCTTGCCGGCGGTCACCAGCGTGATCTTCTTGGGGGTGTCCACAGCCAGCCGAAGGCCGTCACGGCCGATGTAGGACCCACGGCTCGTCGACAGGTCCGCGCCGCGGTAACGGGCGCCGATCTGGTCCAGCGCCTGGTCGACGGTGGTCGCGGTGACCCAGTACTGCTTGGCCCTGCCGTCGACACGCAGCGTGAGTTGACGGCCGAACCGCACCGCGATCCGCGATCCGTCCTCGATCGAGGTCTGCGGGGAGGGCGCCACGGCGTCGTGTGAGGTCAGGTGGATGCCCTGGCTCGACAGGACATCGGCGACGGTGCCGTCGAAGGTGCCGACCTCCTTGGCGTTCCCGTCGATGGACAGCGTCACGGTCTTGTGCAGGGTCGCGTAGGCGAACCCGCCGCCGATCAGGGCGAGTCCGGCCGCTACGGCGACCACGACGAGCATGACTCTCTTACGCACGATGCTCCAGGGGTAGGACGTCCCGGTCGCTCCAAGCAGGAGCGCGGCCCCGCGCGCTGTGCCCCCCGCCGATGTGCGGGGGCATCTGAAGCGCCGCGGGTCGATCCGGCCAACAGTCACGAGACGATAACGAGGTTATCGGCAAAGGACAAAAGTTGTGTCTGAATCGTCCGGTTCGTCACCTCACCAGTTGACCTGAGTCACACCAGTAACACCGGTCCATCGAGAGGGAAGGCCGGACCCGGCCGTTCGTCGGCTACCAGGTGCCGCCGAACGCCCGGTCGGTGTTGGCGTTGATCGCGTGACAGAGGTCGCGGAGGTCTGTGCCGGTCACCTCCGCCATCCGGCGCACCGTCAGCGGGATGAGGTACGACGCGTTCGGGCGCCCCCGATGCGGCGACGGCGTCAGGAAGGGGGCGTCGGTCTCGACCAGCATCCTGTCCAGGGGGGTCACGGCGAGCGCCTCGCGCAATTGACCGGCGTTCTTGAACGTCACCGTGCCGGCGTACGACAGGAAGCAGCCGCGGTCGACGCAGGCGCGAGCGAAGGCGGCATCGCCGGAGAAGCAGTGCATGACCACTCGGTCCGGCAGTCCTTCCTCATCGAGGATCCGCAGCACGTCGTCGTGTGCGTCGCGGTCGTGGATGACCAGGGTCTTGTCGTGGTCGCGGGCCATCGCGATGTGCGCCCGGAACGACTCGTGCTGTGCGGCCCTGCCATCGGGTCCGGTACGGAAGTAGTCCAGGCCGGTCTCCCCCACCACCCGCACCCGGTCGCTCCCAGTCGCCAGGTGCTCGATCTGGCTCAGGCCCTGCGCGGAGGTCGCCGCTGGCCGCCAGCCGCGGCGCCTCGTTGGGGTGCAGCGACACCCCGGCCACGATGGCCTCGTGCTCCGCCGCGACGTCGACCGCCCACGCAGCGCCCGCGAGGTCGCAGCCGATCTGGACGATGCGAGTCACGCCCACCGAGGCGGCGAGCCGCACGGCGTCCGCGGTCGCCAGCCAGTCGCCGTCAACGCCGTCGGCGATATCGAGGTGGCAGTGGCTGTCCGCCACCGGCGACGGCAGCGCGGCAGGCGTTTCCGGCCGCCGCCGGTCGCGCGGCCGGTCCTCGTCGCCGGCCGCGCGGGTGCGCAGCGGACCGCCGGTCATGAGCGCTGTTCGGCCCGGGCCTCCAGTCGGGCCAGCTCGTCATCCACGACCGAGACGTCGAGCTTCGCGTACACCGGTGTGGGTGGCCGGATCGGCGTGCCGGGCTTGAGCGGGACAGACTCCCATCGCTGCTCCGACCGGTAGTCGCCGGTGATCACCGGATAGGGCGAACCGCCGTCGAGGTCGTCGACCTCGTCGATCCTCGGCTGCGGGGCCCAGGTGCCCGTCCCACCGAGCAGCTCATGCACGGTCTGCGCCGAGAACGGCAGGAACGGTGTGAGGATCGTCTTGCAGTCGTCGACTGCCTGCGCGGCGACGTGCAGCACGGTCCGCATCCGGTCCGGGTCTGTGTTCTTGAGCTTCCACGGCTCCTGGCGGGACAGATAGCTGTTCGCTTCGGCGACGACCCGCATCGCCTCCTGCACCGCCGCCTTCTGCCGGTGCCGTTCGATCAGCCCGCCGACGGCCAAGAAGCCCCCGGCCGTCGCCTCCAGCAACGACCGGTCCTCGTCGTTCATTGCGTCGCCCGAGGGGATCTCGCCGATGTTGGCGGCCAGCAGGCTGACGGTCCGGTTGACCAGGTTTCCCCACCCCGCAACGAGCTCGTCGTTGTTGCGGCGCACGAACTCCGCCCAGGTGAAGTCGGTGTCCTGAGACTCAGGACCCGCAACGCTCATGAAGTAGCGGAGGGCGTCGGGGCTGTATCGCTCGAGGACGTCGCGAACGTAGATCCCGACACCACGGCTCGACGAGAACTTCCTCCCCTCCATGGTGAGGAACTCACTGGAGACGACTTCGGTCGGCAGCTGAAGGTCGCCGAACACGCCGGGAGCCCCGCCGCGAGAACCGCGCCCGTCGTAGCCGAGCAGCTCGGCGGGCCAGATCTGGGCGTGAAAGGTGATGTTGTCCTTGCCCATGAAGTAGTACGACGACGCCTCCGGATCGCACCACCACGCACGCCAGGCATCCGGATCGCCGCTGCGCCGGGCCCACTCGACCGACGCCGAGAGATATCCGATCACCGCGTCGAACCAGACGTACAACCTCTTGTTCGGGTTGTCACGCCATCCGTCCAACGGGACCGGGATACCCCAGTCGATGTCGCGGGTCATGGCCCGGGGGCGGAGGTCTTCCAACAGGTTGAGGCTGAACGCCAGCACGTTCGGCCGCCAGTCGGTCCGCGTCCGCAACCACGCTGACAGGGCGTCCGCGAGCGCGGGGAGGTCGAGGAAGAAGTGCTCGGTCTCGACGAACACCGGCACCTCGCCGTTCACCCGACTGTGCGGGTCGCCGAGGTCGGTCGGGTCGAGCTGGTTGCCGCAGTTGTCGCACTGGTCGCCGCGCGCTGCGTCGTAGCCGCAGATCGGGCAGGTGCCCTCGATGTAGCGGTCGGGCAGGGTCCGCCCGGTCGACGGCGAGATCGCGCCCATCGTGACCTTGGGGATCATGTACCCGTTCCTGAACAAGGTCCTGAACATCTCCTGCGCGACCGAGTAGTGGTTCGGCGTCGTCGTACGCGTGAACAGGTCGTAGGACAGCCCGAGCGCGTGCAGGTCCTCGACGATGACCCGGTTGTAGCGGTCCGCGAGCACTCGCGGCGGAACGCCTTCCTGTTCGGACTGCACCAGGATCGGAGTGCCGTGCTCGTCGGTGCCGCTCACCATCAGCACGTCGTGTCCCGCCATCCTCATGTAGCGGCTGAAGATGTCCGCCGGGATGCCGAAGCCGGACACGTGGCCGATGTGGCGGGGGCCGTTGGCGTACGGCCAGGCCACCGCGGTGAGGATGTGGCGGGTCATGTCGCCGATCCTATTTGCGCATGGCACGCGGTGTCTCTCGCGCGCTGCACGCGGACGGGGCGAAGGGGTGGCGCTCGACCGGTTTGTCAGCCGGCGGCATGGACGAGGTTGTAGACCTCCCGCTTCGAGAGCCCCGCGGCGCGGGCCACGGAGGCGATCGCGTCCTTGCGGCTGAGACCGCCGGCCTCGCCGGCCGCCACCGCGGCGAGCAGCGCCTCCGGATCCTGAGCGACGGTCGGGGTCGACGGCGCACCGCCGACGACGATCGTGACCTCGCCTCGGACACCGTCGGCGGACCAGGCGACGAGCTCCTCCAGGCTGCCCCGGCGCACCTCCTCGTGGGTCTTGGTCAGCTCCCGGCAAACGGCCACCGGCCGCCCGGGTCCGAACGCCTCCGCCATCGCGGTCAGGGTGACGTGAGTTCGGTGCGGCGCCTCGAAGAACACCATCGTGCGCGGCTCACCGGCCAAGCCGGCGAGTTGACGGGAACGATCCCCGCGCTTGCGGGGCAGAAATCCCTCGAAGCAGAACCGATCGACCGGGAGCCCTGACACCGCCAGGGCGGTGAGCACCGCGGAAGGACCGGGCACCGCGGTGACGGTGATGCCCTCGCCGACCGCCGCGACGACAAGCCGGTAGCCCGGGTCGGAGACGCTGGGCATGCCCGCATCGGTGACCAGGACCACCCGCTTGCCGTCGAGGAGAGCCGCCAGCAGGGTCGGCGTGCGGCCGGCCTCGTTGCCGTCGAAGTAGGACACGATGCTGGCGCGGACGTCGACGCCGAGCGCGCCGACCAGCCTTCGGAGCCTGCGGGTGTCCTCGGCCGCGACGATGTCGGCACCGGCCAGTTCGTGGGCGAGGCGGGCGGGCGCGTCGTCCATCCGTCCGATCGGTGTTGCGGCCAGCACCAGCGCACCGCGGGCCGGTGCTCGCTCGTCCGGAGATGAGGAACGCGGGGCCATGGTGTTCACCGGGCCAATGATCGCAGGGTACGTACGATGGCCGGCGTGGCGATGACGACGCGGACCGCGGGCGTTGAGCCGCTCGGCCGGACCGCGGACGGCAGGCCGCTGCCCGCTCGCACGCGTCGCCTTTCGTCGGCGCTGCGTGCCCCCGATCGCTACAACGGCTGGCTCGCCACGGTGGGTCTCACGCTGCTGTCGTTCCTGCTCCGCGTCTGGAACATCGGGCGGCCGCGGGCGATCCTCTTCGACGAGACGTACTACGCCAAGAACGCGTATGCGCTGCTGACCCACGGCTATTCGCTGGCCTACGTCGACGACGCCAATAGTCGGATCCTGGCCGGCCGGACCAGCAACCTGTTCCTCACCACGCCGGAGAAGATCGTCCATCCCGAGGTGGGCAAATGGATGATCGCGGCCGGCGAGGCCGTCTTCGGGCTGAACCCGACCGGGTGGCGAATCTCCGCCGCAGTGGCCGGAGCCCTCACGGTCATGGTGCTGATCCGGCTGGTCCGGCGCATCACCGGGTCGACGTTGCTCGGCTGCGTCGCGGGACTCCTGCTGAGCCTCGATGGGCTGTCGTTCGTGATGTCGCGGCTCGCGCTGCTCGACGGGTTCCTCACGTTCTGGCTGGTGTGCGCCGTCAGCTGCCTGGTCGTCGACCGGGACTGGGGGCGGCGCCGGCTCGCTGAGGCTGCCTCCTCGGCGCCGGCACGCATCGAGGGGCTCGGGCCGTTGTTGTTCCTGCGGCCCTGGCGGATCGCCGCCGGTGTCTGCTTCGGGCTGGCCTGCGGCACGAAATGGAGCGCGATCTACGTCCTGGCGGCTTTCGGCCTGCTGGTCTGGGCGTGGGACTCCGGGGCACGACGCACTTTGGGTCTGCGGCACCCCACACTCAAGGCCTTCGTCGTCGACGAGCTGCCCAGCGTCGTGTCGATCCTGCTGGTCGCGTTCGTGGTGTACGTGCTCACGTGGACCGGCTGGCTGCTGCACGCGGGCGAGTTCGAGCAGGCATTCGGGGCGGACTGGGGGACGTACTGGAGGAACGATGCCCACGGGTTCCTACCCGAGACGATCCAGTCGCTTCGTTCGCTCTGGCACTACCACGTGGACCTCTACGACTTCCACACCGGTGTGCCCGATCCCAAGAACAACCAGTGGTCGATCAACAACGCCACCCACCCCTACCAGTCGCATCCCGGCGGGTGGCCGATCCTCAACCGTCCGGTCGGGGTGGACGCGCAGCTCGACATCCAGCCCGGCGACCAGGGCTGCGTCTCGTCGACCACGTGCCTGCGCCAGGTGCTGCTCCTCGGGACACCCCTGCTGTGGTGGGGCGGCACCGCCGCGCTGATCGTCTCGTTCGCCTTCTGGCTGGGCCGGCGCGACTGGCGCTACGGCCTCGCGCTCACCGGCTACCTGTCGGCGTGGTTGCCGTGGTTCAGGTACGACCAGAGGCCGATCTTCTCCTACTACGCGGTGGCGATGGCTCCATTCATGGTGATCGCGATCACGCTGGTGATCGGTGCGATCATCGGGCCGCCGGGTGCGCACTATCGACGTCGAATGGTCGGGACGGCGTTCGCGGGCACGTTCGTCGTCCTGGTCTTGATCAACTTCGCCTACTTCTATCCGATCTACGCCGACTGGGTGGTCAGCCGCGCGGCCTGGCTGCACCGGATGTGGTTCGCGAAGTGGATCTGATGCTGTCGGATCGTCGGTTTTGTGGAGGATCTTCGTCACCACGGACGTAACATCCACCGCAAACCCCGCCCTCCGGACGGCCACGGAGCCCCGGCCGGGTCTGGAGCACTTGCTGGTGGCGACACGTGTCGGATCGCGTGAAATAACTGTCGGATCGCGTGAAACAAGTGTCGGATCGCGTGAAAGGTCTGCGCCTCCGATGCTCGGTGACCGACTATGGAATCGTGCCCTACCAGCCGCCTTTCAGCGCACTGCGGTAACCCCGGGGGTAGAACCCACCATGCGCCGAATCGCCGGCGGTGTCTGCACGGCCATGCTCGCCGGCCTGCTCAGCGTTGTCGGGCTGGCCGCTCCCAGCCTCGCCGCCAGCAGGGTGTGCGGGCCGTCGGCCGGGGCGACCCTGTGCCTGACGGTTCCGAGTGGCGCGCTCAGTGGGGAGCAGACCGTCTCCGCAGTCTGGTCCGGCACCGCCCGGTCCTACACGGTGGAGTTCAGGCTCGCCGGGAAGTACTTGAACGACGAGTACCAGAGCCCCTACTCGTTCATCTGGCCGACCGACAAGTCGCTGGACGGCATGTACCGGCTGCGGGCACGGGTTCACGAAGGCGGCATCGAGGGGGACTACGTCTCGACCGTCGTGCATCTGGTGAACGGCAACACGGTCTCGATCCCGCGCAGTCCGGCGAACTTTCGGGCGCTCTTCCGTCCCCGGGCCGGCAGCACCACGATCGCAGCGGTCGGCAACGCCGGAGCCGAGAAGACCGACGAACTCGACCTGGAGCGGTACATCGAGTCGACCTCCCCGACGGCCTTCCTCTACCTCGGGGAGGTGCATGAGTTCGGCACCTGGGCCAGCAGGCGCGACCACTACGGACTCGCCGCCTTCGACGACCCCCAGGGCCGGGGCACACTCTGGGGCCGGATGGCGCGCTACACCCTGGCGACACCCGGCAACCATGAACGCGACTACATCACCGAGTATCGCGACTACTGGCACGAGCGACCGCTGTGGTCAACGACGGTCATCGACGGAGTGCGGATCTACGATCTCACCAGCGAGTGCGGTGCCAACGGCGGCTGCCGGGTGGCCGGCGCACAGGCCCAGTGGCTGAAGTCGCGACTGGCGACCGACAGCGAACGTTGCACGCTGTCCTTCTGGCATCGTCCCGTCGTCTCCATGGACGCGGCACGCTCCGGGCCGATCATGACCGTGATCTGGCACATGCTGGCGCGGTCCGGCGCCGACCTCGTCATCAACGCCGACACTCGCGAGATGGAGGAGCTGGCGCCGATGAACTCGCACCTCCAAACCGGCCGAGCGTACTCACACATGGTCGAGCTCGTGTCGGGCGCAGCGGCCGCTCGTTGGGTGATCAGCCACACCTCCGACCGCAGGGTCGCCTGGCACCGGTACAAGACACCAGGCGCGGTGTTCGTGCGCCGGCAGGCCCACACGCTCCAGTGGAGGTTCCGCGACTCCAAGGGCACACTGCTCCGCAACGGTCACGTCCACTGCTGAGTCGGCGCGCTGTTCCGCTTCAGCCCGCGGTCGTCACCGCGTCGCCTGCGGCCTCCTCGAACTGGGTGCGATAGAGCTCCTCGTACCGACCGGATGTCACCAGCAGCTCGTCGTGGGTTCCCCGTTCGACGATGCGTCCGTCCTCCACGACCAGGATGAGGTCGGCGGCCCGAACCGTGGACAGTCGATGCGCTATCACCAGCGCCGTGCGTCCGGCCAGGGCCTCGCCGAGCGCCGCCTGCACCGCCGCCTCCGACGTGGAGTCAAGGTGCGCGGTGGCCTCGTCGAGTATCACGACCCGTGGCCGAGCGAGCAGCAGCCGGGCGATCGTCAACCGCTGGCGCTCGCCTCCGCTCAACCGGTACCCGCGCTCGCCCACGACCGTGTCGAGACCGTCCGGCAGAGCGGTCATGAGGTCGGCCAGCCGAGCGCGCCGAAGTACGTCGGACAGCTCCTCGTCGGTCGCCTCGGGACGTGCCAGGAGCAGGTTCGACCTGATCGACTCGTGGAACAGATGCCCGTCCTGGGTGACCATCCCGACCGTCTCGCGAATGGACTCGAAGGACAGCTCTCGGACGTCGACACCGGCCAGAGCCACGCTGCCGGCCTCCACGTCGTACAGGCGCGGCAGCAGCGAGGCGATGGTCGACTTGCCGGCGCCTGACGTGCCGACCAGGGCCACCATCTGTCCCGGTTCAGCACGGAACGAGACCTCGTGCAGGACCTCGACTCCGCCGCGCACGTCGAGTTTCGCGACCTCCTCCAATGATGCGAGCGACACCTTGTCGGCCGAGGGATACGAGAAGCGGACCCGGTCGAACTCCACGCACACCGGCCCGTCCGGGACTCGACGTGGCTGCTCGGGCTCGGCGATGAGCGGGGCGAGATCCAGCACCTCGAACACGCGCTCGAAGCTGACCAGGGCGCTCATCACCTCGACCCGCGCACTCGCCAGCGAGGTCAGCGGTGCATAGAGCCGGGTGAGAAGCAACGCCAGTGCAACGACGTCACCGGCGTCCAGCTGGCCCTGCAACGCGTAGAAGCCGCCGAGGCCGTACACGACCGCGAGGGCGAGAGCCGAGACGAACGTCAGCGCGGTGACGAAGACCGACTGGACCATGGCGGTCCGGACTCCGATGTCGCGGACCCGGCTGGCACGTGACGCGAACTCCGCCGACTCGGCAGCCGGCCGGCCGAACAGCTTGATCAGTGTCGCCCCGGGTGCTGAGAACCGCTCCGTCATCTGGTTGCCCATCGCGGCGTTGTGGTTGGCCGCCTCGCGCTCCAGGCCGGCCAGGCGCGTGCCCATCCGGCGTGCCGGAAGGACAAACACCGGCAGCAACACCAAGGCCAGCAGGGTGATCCGCCAGGAGAGGCTGAGCATCACCGCGAGCGTGAGCGCCAGGGCGACAACGTTGCTCACGACTCCGGACAGCGTGTCGCTGAAGGCACGCTGCGCGCCGATCACGTCGTTGTTGAGCCGGCTGACCAGGGCGCCGGTGCGGGTGCGCGTGAAGAACGCCACCGGCATCCGTTGCACGTGGTCGAAAACGGCTGTGCGAAGGTCGAAGATCAGGCCCTCACCGATCCTTGCCGACAACCAGCGCTGGATGATGCCGAGTGCGGCCTCGGCCACGGCGATGAGGGCGATCAGCAGGGAGAGCGTGACGACGACCTTCGTCTCCGCGCCTCGTACGATCGCGTCGACCACCCGTCCGGCCAGCACCGGCGTGGCGACCGCCAACACCGCGGTGAGGACGCTCAGCAGCAGGAACTTGACCAGCTGCGCCCTGTGTGGGCGGGCGAACACACCGATCCGCCGGAACGTCTCACGCGAGAACGGCCGCCGATCCTGCTCGGCATTCATCGCGTGGTACAGCGACATCCACGCTGTGACTTCCATGTCCACGGCAGACCACCCATCCTTGGAACCGCTGTCAGCCAGAGTGCATGTTCAACCGCCCTTGAAGTCAAGTGGGTTGCGGTACGCCGGGCTGCGGGCACGCTCTTACGTCATGCATGTGGAGGGTCATGACCCTCCACATGCATGACCCAAGCCGCGGCCTTCAGTCCGGCGCCTCGACGGCATTGTTCGTGATGACGTCGCGATACCACAGCGCGGAGTCCTTGGGGGTCCGCTCGAGTGTCGCGTAGTCCACGTAGACGATCCCGAACCGCTTGGAGTAGCCCCAGGCCCATTCGAAGTTGTCCATGAACGACCACAGGTAGTAGCCGCGTAGGTCGACCCCCGCCTCGATTGCTGCCCGCGCGGCCGTCAGGTGCTGCCTGAGGTAGTCGATCCGGTCCTTGTCATGGATCTGCCCGTCGCCGGCCACGGCGTCGGTGGATGCGCGGCCGTTCTCGGTGATCACCAGAGGGGTCCCGGGATAGTCGTGGTGCAGGCCGACGAGCAGCCGCGTCAGCCCCTCGGGGTCGATCGACCAGCCCATCTCGGTGTACGGCCCGGGTCGCGGGACCGAGTGCGCGCGGTCGGTTCCCGGCCAGGGGGATGGTGCGGTCTGTCTGGGGCTCGCGCCGGGCGACATCCCGTCGTCTGTCCCTCCCACGCTCGCCGGCCCGGCGGCAACCGTGGTCGCGTGGTAGTAGTTGACGCCGAGGATGTCGATCGGCGCCGAGATCTCGGCGAGGTCACCGTCGTGGACGAAGCCCCAGTCGGTGATGTGCCGGGTGTCCTCGACCAGCTGGTCAGGGTAGCTGCCGCGCAGGATCGGCTCGAGGAAGATGCGGTTGGCGATGGCGTCGACGTGCCGGGCTGCGGCCCGGTCCGCGTCCGAGTCCGAGGCTGCCTCGACCTGCGCGAGGTTCAGCGTGATCGAGAGTGTGAGGTCTGTCGGGGAGCCTGCCCGGAGCGCGGTCACCGCCCGGCCGTGGGCGAGGTTCAGATGATGGGCCGCGGCCAGTGCCGAGCCGTTGTCCCTGATGCCCGGGGCATGGACTCCGGAACCATGGCCGAGAAACGCCGCGCAGAAGGGCTCGTTCAGGGTGGTGATGGCGCGAACGCGATCGCCCAGCGCCCGCCCGACCACCTCGGCGTACTCGACGAACCGGTTGACCGTCTGACGGCTCAGCCACCCGCCGTCATCCTGGAGCAGCTGGGGCAGATCCCAGTGATAGAGCGTGAGCAACGGAGTGATGCCGCGCTGGAGCAGGCCGTCCACGAGTCGCTGGTAGAAGTCCAGACCGACCTCGTTGACCTTTCCGACCGGGTCCGGGAGTACGCGAGGCCACGACACCGAGAAGCGGTAGGCGGGCAGCCGCAACCCCGCCATCAGATCCAGGTCTTCCTCGAGCCGGTGGTAGTGATCGCAGGCGATGTCGCCGGTGTCTCCGTTGGACACCGCTCCGGGAACCCGGCAGAAGGTGTCCCAGATGCTGGGCCGCCGGCCGTCCTCGAGCGCCGCGCCCTCGATCTGGTAGGCGGCTGTGGCGGTCCCCCAGACGAAGTCGGGCGGGAAAACTCAGTCGAGTGGTCATCCCTTGACTGCTCCTTCCATGATCCCGCCGACGATGTGCTTGCCCAGGAGGGCAAACGCGACCAGCACCGGGACGGTGCCGTAGAGCGTGCCGGCCATGATGATGGACTGTTGTGGTGCGTACCCCGTGGCCAGACTCTGGAAAGCAACCTGGACCGTCGGATTCTGAGAGCTGAGCGCGATGATGGGCCAGAAGAAGTCGTTCCACGTTGTCAGGAACGTCAGCATGGCCAGCACCGCCATCGCCGGACGCGCCGCCGGGACGACGACATGCATGAAGGTCTGAAAGGTGTTCGCTCCGTCGACGTAGCCCGCATCGAGGAGCTCATCCGGAACCGCTTGCAGGATGTACTGGCGCATGAAGAACACACCGAAGGCGGTCACCAGGGTCGGCAGGATCACCGCCTGCAGGTGTCCGGTCAGCCCGAGCCTGGACATCATCATGTAGAGCGGGATGATGCCCATCTGCATCGGCACCATCATCGTGGCGATGCAGAAGCCGAGGAGCAGGGTGCGCCCACGGAACCGCAGCTTCGCGAAGGCGAACCCGGCAAGCGTGCAGAAGGCGACCGTGCCCACGGTGACGCTCCCAGAGACGATCAGCGAGTTGACCAGCCCATGGTTCAAGGGAGCCAGCCGGAGGGCTTCCCTCAGATTGTGGAAGATGCTCGTGCTGGGCAGAAGCGGCGGCGAGCCGGCTGCCATCTCGGCGTTCGTGTGCGATGCCATCACCACGGTGTAGTAGAGCGGGAAGGCCGCGATCAGCGTCAGCACGCTGACGGTCACGTAGACCAGCCAGCCGGCCTGCATCGAACCGGTGCCGCGGCGCCGCCAGGTCCTGCTCACCGCGGTGCCGTGCGTCTGCGTGCCAGGGAGACGTTGATGAGCACCGCGAGGATGATGATCAGGAACATCGTCCAGGCCGTTGCGGATGCCAGGCCGAGCCGGTCGTAGGTCCAGCCCTGCTGGTACATCAGCAGCCCCAACGTCTGGTACTGGTTCGAGGAGCCGCCGTTCGGCTGGCCCGTCGGGTCGTAGAGCAGCGGCTCGCCGAACAGCTGGGTCGCGCCGATCGTCGACACGACGATCGTGAAAAGGATCGTCGGGCGCAGACCGGGCAGCGTCACGTAGCGGAACTGGCGCCACCGCGACGCACCGTCGATCGCTGCGGCTTCATACAGCGACGTGTCGATGGCCTGCATACCCGCCAGGTAGATCAATGCGTTGTAGCCGGTCCACCGCCAGGTGACGATCACGGACACAGCGATCTGGCTCGGCCACTTCGACCCCTGCCAGTCGACAGGCGGTAGGTGGAACAGGTGCTGCAGGCCCCAGTTGATGACGCCCTGGTCCTTGTCGAAGAGCTCGAGGAAGATCACGGTCGCTGCGGCCAGGCTGGTGGCGTACGGCATGAGCATCGCGACCCGGAAGAACGTGCGGCCCCGGATTCGGTAGTTCAGCAGGTGCGCGATCCCCAGTGCCATGCACAGCTGTGGGACGGTCGAGATGATGCCGATGGTGACCGTGTTGCGGAACGCGTTCCAGAAGAACTTGTTCGTGAACAGGTCTCGGTAGTTGTCCAGGCCGATCCAGGTCTGGTCTTGGTACGTCGTCAGACGCACGTCGTGCAACGAGACCCATGCCGTGTCCAGCCACGGGTAGAGGCTGAACGCCAGGAACACCGCGAAGAACGGGGCGATGTAGGCGTATCCGCTGCGCTGCCCGGGAAGCCGCAGCCGCTTGCGCCGCGGAAGGGGAGCAGCTCGCTCGAGGCTTCGGACCGACATCTGTTACTCCCCTTCTCCGGCAGGGCTTTGGTGTCGGTGCCGTCCCCATACAGTCGCCGTCGCTCTGGTCTGCGGCCTCAGCCGGTGATCTGATTCACCGCATCCAACGCGTCGTTGAAGGCGTCGTCAGGCGATGTCCCCTTCGTCTCGACATTGGTCAGCTGGGTCGTCATCGCATTTTGGATCAGCGTGTCATACAGGCCGATCGGCGGGATCTCCATGTCGGCTGCGATCTTGTCGAATATCTGCCCCACCGGCGCGTTGCTGAAGTACACGCTCTTGGCACCCTTGACCCTCGGGTCCTCGGCCGCCTGCTGGTTGGAGGGGAAGTGCCCACCCTGGGCGGGTGACGTCCACATCGTGACCTGCTGAGCCTTGGCCGAGAGCCAGGTGACGAGCGCGATCGCCGCCGCCTGGTTCTTCGCTGCGGTCGGCACGCCGAGCCACGAACCACCCCAGTTGGTCGCGCCACCGGGGAGCACCGGAGCCACAGCCCACTTACCGCTGCCCGAGGGGCCCGCCTGACCCTGGATGTAGCCCATCATCCAGGTGGGGCAGGCGATCGCGGCGAACGTCCCGCTGGAGAAAGCCTTGTTCCATGGGTCCGAGAACTGCGACAACCCCGCGGTGATTCCCGCCTGGGCCGCCTGGGTGGCATAGCTCCAGGCGTCGTGGACCCCGTCGCTGTTCTCGACATCCGGTTCGCCGTCGGCGTTGTTGTAGGCCTCCTTGCCCTGGTAGACAGCGGTGGAGAAGATGCTCGCGGCGCTGTCAACGAACGCGTTGCCCGTCTTCGCCTTGTACTCCTTGCCGAAGCTGATGAAGTCGTCCCAGGTCGACCACTTCTTGGCCAGCTCGGCGGGGTCGCTGGTCATCCCGGCCTGGTCGAGGAGGTCGGAGCGGTAGCAGATCGCCTCCGGGCCGATGTCCGTCCCGAGGCCGACCGTGTCGGTCCCATCGAGGGAGGAGGCCTGTTGCCACTTCCAGTCGTAGAACTCCGCTTTGAGCGCAGCGGCGTCGGGAACGTCATTGAAGTTCACGAACTGGTCCGCATGGTTCTGCACCACGTCGGCGACGAATCCGATCTCGATCGCCTGAACGTCGGCCAGGCCGCTGCCGGATGCCAGCCTCGTCTTGAGCCTCGTCCAGTAGTTCGCCGACTGCTCGACGACGTCCTCACGCACCGTGATGTTGGGACAGACCTTCTTGTACTGGTCGTACAGGCCGTTCTCCTTGAAGCCGAAGGTGCCGAACAGCCCCACCGTCAGCGTGGTCGGTTCGGTGGTCCCGCATGGTCCGGAAGAGGCTGACACGTCGGGCGAGCTGCTGGTCGTGTCATCGCCCGACCCGCAGGCGGCCAGTCCCAAGAGAACGAGAGACCCCGCGAGGAACGTACTCGTGAGCCGTGCGGCATGTGTGCGCATGTGGTCCTCCCGGACAGTTCGTGAGAGCGCTCTCACAGATGAGCATGCTCATGTTCGGCGGCCCTGTCAAGGACCCCTGGCGAAATCGACGACGGCCGCGCGGTGCACGCTTGCGCCTTCCGACTGGGTGCCGGGCCGCATGACGCACGTCGAATACCGAAGAGGCCCGCTTCCGCTCGCGTGGGGCAAGCGAGCCGGCGTGTGCTATGCGGTGTCGCGCCGGATCAGCTCCACCGGCAGGATCGTGATCCGCGTGGGTTCTTCGCCTGAGATCCGCCGAACCAGCAGGTCAGCCATGGTGTGACCGATCTCGGCGATGGGTTGACGGATCGTGGTGAGGCCGGGGTTGGCGGTCTCCGCATCGCTGATGTCGTCGAAACCCACCACCGCCACATCGTCGAGGATGCGCCGGCCGCTGGCCTCGATGGCACGCATCGCGCCGAGGGCGGTGAGGTCGGAGGCAGCGAACACGGCGTCGATGGAAGGCTCCACGTCCAGCAGCAGCTTCATCGCTTCGTACCCGCTGGAGATGGTGAACTCGCCCGCCGCGATCAGCTCCGGGCGTGGTGTGAGCCCCCGCTCGGTGAAGGTGTTGACGTAGCCGGCAAGCCGGTCCTGTCCCGCGGCCATGTCCTGCGGGCCGGTGATCGTGGCGACGGTGCTCCGCCCGCTCTCGAGCAGATGCCGCGTTGCCAGGCCGGCGCCGCCGACGTTGTCCGCGTCGACGAAGAAGAGCTTCTCACCGCCGCGCAGCGGACGGCCGCACAGCACCGTCGGCACGCCGAGGACCTCGAGCTCCTCCGGCAGCTGATCCTTGCCGTGCAGGGAAAGCAGGAGCACCCCGTCGACGTGCCTCCCGGATGCGTAGCGCAGGAAGCGCCGGTGGTCATCAGGTGGGGAGGCGACGCTGAAGACCAGCTGCAGGGACGCTTGCGCGATCGTGCTCTGCGTTCCGCGCAGTACGCCGAGGAAGAACGGATCAGAGAAGAGCCGATCCTCACTCTCGTCGACGTAGAACGCGACCGAGTCGCTGCGGCCCGTGACCAGCGTGCGCGCGGCTCTGTTCGGCGTGTAGGACAGCTCCTCCGCGGCAGCCTGCACGGCTGCCCGCGCCGAGTCGCTCACATTGCTCGCGCCGCGCAGCACCCGGCTGGCGGTCGCGCGAGACACGGCCGCACGCGCGGCAACAGACTCCAGAGTGGGAGCCGAGCGGATCGGGGACTGCGCGTCGGTCACGAAGGGAAGTGTGGCGCTCCGGCGGCGCGGCTACAAGGACGGCGGGCTCAGGTCGCATGCGGCGGAGTCACTGCGGGTGGAGCTGAGGGGACTCGAACCCCTGAGCCCCTCATTGCGAGATGATCGCCGCCACGTGTCGCCGGATCTCGGAAGAACTCGGCGGAACCTGCCCTGACCTGGGCCGACAGCCGACATCGGTGTCGTGGTCAGCCATGACCTTACCCGAGCGGCACGGATGTTCCTGGAGTTTGCCTGCTTGGCGGAACGGATTCTCCGAGTCCTTGGACGGCGGCTTCAGTCCCCCACCCGGCCGGTGTCGTAGGCCCACATTGCGATCTCTACCCGGTTGCGGGCGCCGATCTTGGTCAGCAGGCTCGCGACGTGGGTCTTGGCGGTGGTGAGGCCGATGAAGAGGTCGGCGGCGATCTCGGCGTTCGTGCGGCCGCGGGCGACCAGTGCCAGCACCTCCTCCTCGCGGTCGGTGAGAGGCTCGATCGGTTGGGTACGTCGTTTCGACGGTTCCCTGGCGGCCAAGGTGGACAGGAGTCGCCGGGTGATGTTCGGTGCGATCAGGGCATCGCCGGCGGCGGCGGCATGCACGGCCTGGACGAGCAGCTCCGGCCCGGCGTCCTTGAGCAGAAAGCCTCGGGCGCCGGCCCGAAGCGCGCCGTGGACGTATTCGTCGAGGTCGAAGGTCGTGATCACCACCACCGCCATCGGGTCCGGGACGCCCCGCCCGGCGAGGAGCTCGGTCACCTCGATCCCGTCGAGCCCCGGCATCCGGATGTCGACCAGGCACACGTCGGGGCGGAGCCGACGAGCCAGCTCGACCGCGGCGTGGCCATCGGCGGCCTGGCCGACGACCTCGATGCCAGACTGTGCGTCGAGGATCATGGACAGGCCGGTCCGCACCAGATCCTGGTCGTCGGCCACCAGCACGCGCACCGTCATGTGCGTACCTGTGTCGGCAGCTCGGCGTCGACCGCCCACCCGCCCTCGGCGGTCGGTCCGGCACGCAGCGTGCCGCCGAGCAGCTGCACGCGCTCGGTCATCCCGAGCAGCCCGAAGCCGTGGCTCGTCGACCGCGCCGGGTCGATCTGTCCGTCGTCAGTCACGCGTAGCCGCAGCCTTCCTCCACCCTCGACGACCCGGATCTCCACACGCGAGGCGTTGCGGGCGTGCCGCAGGGCATTCGTCAGCGCCTCTTGCGCCAGACGGTAGACCGCCGCGTCGACCTGGAGCGGGACTTCGTCCAGGTCATCTGGCAACTCCACGTCGACGACCGGGATCGGGTCGCGGCGGGCGAGGGACATCAGGTCGGCGACGCCGGGCTGGGGGGCGTACTCCGCGGGCGCTCCGTCGCGCAGCACCCGGACCATCGTCCGCATCTCCGCGAGCGTCCGCGACGCCTCCCCTTCGATCACCGCCAACGCCTCGAGCCCCGCCTCAGGTCGCTGCCCGGCCAGCGCCCGGCCCGCCTGCGCCTGCACGGCGATCGCCGAGACGTGGTGGGCGACCATGTCGTGCAGCTCGCGCGCGAGGCCGACCCGCTCCTGGCTGCGGACCTGGTCCAACGCCCGACGCCAGCTCTCGGCGCGGTAACGGAACGCCGCTCCGCCCGCGGCCACGGCCACCAGGATGCCGAACCCACCAATGACGTCGGCAGCACCGGTGGAGTCGGCGACCGTACCGATGACCGCAGCGACCCCCACCACTGCCAGCCCGATCACGATTTCGCGCCCTGAGCCCCAGCGGACCAGCGCGTAGACGAGCACCAGGTCGACGAAGACCATCGTGTCGAGGCCGACATTGGGGGCCCCGCCCGCCAGGGTCGCCAACCCCAACGCCATCGCGGTGCCGAAGGCCACCACGACACAGGGCAACGGCCGGGTACGCCGCCACAGCAGCAGCGGCGCGAGTCCGACCGCCACGATCATCGCCAACGGCCGCCAGGCGACGTCGTCCCGGAGGAGGCCCTCGAGCAGCGCCGTGACCATCAGCACCCCGACCAGCACCCAGTCGCGCCACCCGCGTGCGGGAGCGTCGGCGGCGCGGGGCTCGACCCACAGCGAGCGCAGGGCGGTGGTCATCACCCACCCAGCCTAGGGACCGCCCACGCGTCGGGGACCGACCTAAAGAACGAGACACCGCTCCTCCCGACGGCCGAGGAGGGTCCGGCCTCGACGCCGATGTGCGCACGCCGCGACGCGGCGAGGGTTGTCACATGATCACTGTTCAGTCACTGACCCGGAGGTACGCCGGCTTCACCGCCGTCGACAACGTCTCCTTCACCGCCCTGCCCGGTCGCGTCACCGGCTTCCTCGGCCCGAACGGCGCCGGCAAGTCCACCACGATGCGCGTCATGGTCGGCCTGACCGCCCCGACGTCCGGCACCGCGACCATCAACGGCGTCCGGTTCGCCGACCTCCCCAACCCCGGCCTCGAGGTTGGCGTCCTCCTGGACGCCTCCGCCCAGCACGCCGGTCGCACCGGACGCGAGATCCTCACGATCGCCGCCGACACCATGGGGCTGCCCCGCCGCCGCGTCGACGAGATGCTCGAGCTCGTCAGCCTGACATCATCGGAGGCCAAGCGCCGGGTCCGCAACTACTCCCTCGGCATGCGTCAACGCCTCGGCATCGGCACCGCACTCCTCGGGGACCCCCAGGTGCTGATCCTCGACGAGCCCGCCAACGGGCTCGACCCCGCGGGGATCCGGTGGATGCGCGACCTGCTGACGGGCTTCGCCAACCAGGGCGGCACCGTGCTGCTGTCCTCACACCTGCTCCACGAGATCGAGGTCATCGCCGATGACCTGGTCGTTATCGGCAACGGAAAGATCGTCGCGGCCGGCACCAAGGAAGACCTCCTCGCCGCGGCCGGCACGCTCGTCCGGTCGACGTCGCCGCGCGACCTCGCACACGCCCTCGAGCAGACCGGGATCCCCAGCACGCTCGCCGGCGACGGCTCGGTCCGCACCGATGCCGACCCCGCTCGGGTCGGGGCCGTGGCCCTGACCGCCGGCATCGCCCTCACCGAGCTCCGGTCCGCCGAGGGCGCCGGCCTCGAAGACATGTTCTTATCGCTCACTGCCGACACCCAACGCGAAGGAGTTGCGGCATGACCGCCACGATCACCCCTCCGGCCACCACCACGGAGGCCGCACCGGTCCTCCGGACCTCCCGTCCCATCCCGACCGCCCGGCTCGTCAAGGTCGAGCTGCGCAAGATGTTCGACACCCGCTCCGGATTCTGGATGCTCATCAGCATCGGCGTCCTGTCGCCTATCTCCGCCGGGTCACTCCTCGTCTTCGGCCTTAACAGCGACGTCACCTACCAGAACTTCGTGAGGGCGAGCGGGTTCCCGATGTCGGTGATCTTGCCGATGATCGCGATCCTGGCCGTCACGAGTGAGTGGAGCCAGCGCAGCGGACTCACCACGTTCACCCTGGTGCCGAGCCGCGGACACGTGATCGGCGCCAAGGCGATCGCGACCCTCCTGGTGGGCCTGGTCGCCGTCTCCGTCGCCTTCGCCGTGGGCGCCCTCGGCAACGTGGCCGGCTCCGCACTCGCCGGCGTCGACACCGTGTGGGACATTTCTTTGTCCATGGCGCCCCAGATGGTGCTCTACAACCTGGTTGGCATGGCCTTCGGCTTCGCCCTCGGTGTCGTGCTGCGCAACTCCGCCGCCGCGATCGTGGGCTACTTCGTCGCCTCACTGGTCGTGCCGGGCATCCTCGCGCTCCTGGCCCAGGTGCGCTCGTGGTTCGAGGACCTGCAGCCGTGGGTCGACTGGCACTACACGCAGGTGGCGCTCCTCGATGGCGCCACGGACACCGGTAAGGAGTGGGCGATGCTCGCCTCGACCACGATGATCTGGATCGTCATTCCCCTCGTCGTCGGGCTGATCTCCCTGCGCCGCTCCGAGGTCAAGTAGTCACACACGGGCGGCGCTATCCGGAACTCATCCGTGCGTTCCGGATACCGCCGTTTCGTGGTGGATCGGCTCAGCGCCGCGGTCATGACGTCGCCTGGCGACGAGAAAGGAGACCACAACCATGACCACCTACACCCCACCACCTGAACCAGGCCGCACCCCTTCACGCAGCAACCGCCCGGTCTCCCTCGTCATCGGCATCCTGCTCGCGCTCGTGGGCTTCCCGCTGCTGCTCGGAGGCCTCGGCCTCGGCTGGGCGATGGCCACCCAGCGCGACGACGACGGGTTCTTCAGCACCCCGACCGAGCAGCTCACCACCGAGACGGTGGCCCTCTCCAGCGAGGTCGTGAACTTCGGCGAGGCCGGCCCCGACGATTGGTGGGCCCACCGTGACCTCGCCACCGTGCGGCTGAGCGCCCGATCCGCGGACGCATCGGCCGTCTTCATCGGGATCGCACCGAGCGCCGACGTCGCGGGCTACCTGCACAGCGCGTCGTACGACGAGATCAGCGACCTGCGCACCGACCCGTTCGACTACTCGCTGACCCGGCGTGGCACCGGCGTTGACCTGAGCGCGGCTCCCACTGACCAGGGGTTCTGGACCGCGCAGAGCAGCGGTCCCGGCACCCAGGCGCTGACCTGGGACCTCAAGCCCGGCACCTACACCGCCGTGATCATGAACGCCGACGGCTCCCCGGGGGTCGCGGTCGACCTGTCCGCGGGCGGACGCCTCGGCTGGCTCACACCTCTGGCATGGAGCCTCGGCCTGCTGGGCGGCGCCCTGATCCTCGGCGGCGCAATGCTCGTCGTGTACGGCGCCAGGCCGCCGGGACCGCGGGTCCCCCGGCCCGCCGCGCCCGGTCAGCCTCCGGAAGCCGTCCGGCCCGACACCCCCGTGACCCTGGTCGGCGCGAAGGACCCGCAGCTGAACCGTGGGCTCTGGCTGGTCAAGTGGTTCCTGGCGATCCCGCACTTCGTCGTGCTCGCGCTGCTGTGGCTGGTCCTCGTGGTGCTCACCGTGGTGGCGTTCTTCGCGATCCTGGTCACCGGCCGCTACCCGCGTGGCCTGTTCAACCTCAACGTCGGCATCCTGCGGTGGACCTGGCGGGTGCAGTTCTACGCGACGGCTGCGATCGGCACCGACCGCTACCCGCCGTTCACCCTCGACCACACCGACTACCCGGCCGACCTCGACATCGCCTACCCCGAGCGGCTCTCTCGCGGGCTGGTGCTGGTCAAGTCGTGGCTGCTGGCGCTGCCGCACCTGATCGTGCTGGGCGTGCTCGCGGGCACGTGGCAGTTCGGTGACGCGGACGGCTTCCAGTTCGCCGTCGGCGGTCTGATCGGCGCGCTGACGTTGGCCGCCGGACTGCTGTTGCTGTTCACCGGCCGCTACCCGGCGCCGTTGCTCGACCTGCTGGTCGGCCTGAACCGGTGGGTCTACCGGGTGACCGCGTACGTCGCCCTGATGACCGACACCTACCCGCCGTTCCGGCTGGACCAGGGCCCCGCGGACCCCGGTGGCGTCGCGCCCACGCCGAGCCGGTCCCAGCGTCGGCTCCTCGTCGGCCTGGAGCGCCTCGAGGATGCCGGCGGTCCGCCGGCCCATGAGGGCGTCGAGCAGGGCCATGCTCTCATCGGGCTGGCTCCTGCCATCAGCTGCTTCACCAGCTGCTGCACGTCGTCGTCCGGCGTAGCCATGCCGGCCAGTCAGTCACCGTCGGCCCCAAGATCGCCGCCCTGAGGGGTGGTCGGCCGGGCAGACACCGCCTCGACCGGGTCACGCAGCCAGCGCGGCGCTGAGGGTTCGCGCCAGCTCCTCGACGAGGTCGTCGGCGGGGCGCGCGAAGGCAGCCGACTCGTCGGTGAGCAGCGCACCGACCGGCCCGAAGACGCACCACCGGATCCGCCAGGCGATGTCGTCGAACGCCACGTGGGGCAGCGCTGCCTCCAGGTGCGGGCGGAACGCGTCCGCCACGGGCGCGAAGTGGCTGGCGACGGTGGTGGCGACGAAGTTGGCGGGCCTGGCGTAGATCGCGCCGATCAACCGGGCGCGCCCGGGTGACTGGGCGTGCAGCGCGTGAGCGGCCTCGATGTCGGGACGGATCAGCGCATCGACGAGCTGCGGCGCCCCTGGTCGGCCGTTCGCCACGGCTGCTTCGAGCAGCTCGAGGCGCCGCGCGTTCAACGGAGCCAGGAGGCGGTCGAGCACGGCAGCGGCGAGGGCTTCGCGGCCGCCGAAGTGGTAGTGAACCGCGCCGGGGTCGACCCCCGCCTGGCGCATGATCCTGCGCAGCGACCCGTTGTCGAAGCCGGCACTCGCGAACTCGGCCTCGGCCTCGTCCAGCAGGGCCTCGACCCGGGGGCTAGCCACGCTCGAGGACCTGCTTGAGCGCCTTCAGGTCCTTGCTGGTGGCGCGGCGCATCGCGATGCCCATCATCGGCGCGACGAGCCGCGAGAAGCCGCTCGGCGTGCCCCGGTTGCGCAGCGTCACCCGCGTGCCGCCGTCCAGCAAGGACTCGTAGCGGTAGCTGGTCTCCATCGGGAACGGACCCTGCGCCGTACGCATCACCAGCGACTCCGGGGTGTGCTCGACGATCGCGTAGGTGTAGCGCAGCTCCCGACCGAGGAACTGAGCGACGAACCGGACCTCACTGCCGACCCGCATCGGCGGTGGCGTCTTCCACTCCACCTGGGAGATGTTGGCGTACCACTCGGGTGCGTGGGACGGGTCGCTGGTGTAGTCGGCCACCACCTCGATCGGGCGGCGGATGGTCTCGGTCACCACGACGTCGACGCTCGAGGTCCGTCTGTTTTCAGTCACCCGACTGAATCTAGTCAGTCAGATGACTGACTAGCAACTGTGTGTTGTGTGTTGTGCAGAGCGGCTCGCTGTCCTGACCGCTGACGACGTTGGATACTTGCCAAACTGGAAAGTAACGAGCATACTTTCCATCATGGAAAGTAACCCTGCACTGCAGAACCCCGACGATCCCCGCTCAGAGCTCGCTGTGGCGGACGAGGCGCGCCAGCGACTGTCCGCCGGCCTGCGACTGCCGACCGGCCTGCACCCGGTACTGGCCGCCGCGGTCGCGGTCCAGGTGGGCTCCGGCGCCTACGGGATCGCCGCTCAAACGACCGCCGGGCTCGCGGTGGCGCTGGCTGGGGTGGCGGTCTTGATGGGTGTGGCAGCGTTCTTGCTTTACCGGTTCCGGCGGATCAACGGCGTCCGGGTCGATGGTCTCTCCAGCCAGATCGTCCTTGGGACCGGGGGCGCGTCGACGCTGGTCTACATGGGCGGGTTCGGGGCCGCGACGTGGGCCGCCTTCGAGTCGCGCTGGTGGCTGGTCGCGGTCGCGGCCGTGGTCGCGGGGGTCGGCTATGCGTTCGGCACCTTCCGGTGGTGGCGCGCCTACCGGGCCGACCCGGTCACCCACGAGGGTGGCGTCTCGCCGCGGGTGCTCGCCGCGCTCGCCGTGCTCGCGTGCGTGGGGTTCGTTGCGCTGCGGGTTGTCGGCTGATGGCCGAGCTCGACCCGCTGATCCACGCCCCGGCACGGCTGCAGGTAGTCACGACGCTGTCCGCGGTGTCGGAGGCGGAGTTCGCCACGCTGCGGGCCGCTCTCGAGGTCAGTGACTCGGTACTGTCCAAACACCTCTCGACGCTGGCTGACGCCGGCTACGTGCGCAGCCGCAAGGGCGTCCGGGCCGGGCGACGTACGACGTGGATCGGACTGACCAGCGCCGGCCGGAAGGCCCTGCGCGAGCACGTCGCGGCACTGCGCCAGCTGATCGACGCGGTCGATTGATATCCCATCAGTCCTTGCCGAATCACCGGTCCCGCCGGGCTCGAGCAAGCTACCTTCCGGACGTCTTCGTAGGCCACCGACGCGGAAGCGCAACTCGCGACCGACGCGGAAACCGCGAGGACCGCGCCCTTGGCGGCGCTGGTCGTAGATCGTCCGGACGCTTACCTGCAGCTGAGCGCATAGCTCCGACAGGGACAAGACACCATCGATGAGCGACAGGGTCGTGTGCGCAGGAGCGTCTCGGATCGTCTCGGTCTTCATGACCATCAGGTGTCCGAGGACTCGCGGGAACCGACGAGAGTGCCCCGAAAAGAGGCGATGAGGGTGGAGCTGAGGGGACTCGAACCCCTGACCCCCTCGTTGCGAACGAGGTGCGCTACCAGCTGCGCCACAGCCCCGGATCGGTCACGCTGCTCGGCGAACCGGGAGCACACGATAGCACGCAGCAGGGGCCCGTCCGGCGGTCCGCAGGGTCAGGAACCAACCGCCCGATCGCGCTCTGCCGCTGCCTTCTCCGCGGCTGCCTCGTGCTCGGCGAGCGCCGCCGCCTCAGCCTCGTCCAGACGGCCGGAGGAGTAGGAGTCGGGCTCGCGGAGGTCGATGGTGCGGATGGTCCGCGGTGCCTTCGGTTTGTTGACATAGGTCGGCAGTGTCACCGGAACCGGATCCCAGAGTGGCTCGCCCGATGACGTCTCGAGCGGCACGGCTTCGACGTGCTGCTCGAGCCGGGACACGGGTCCCGTCTGGTCAGCGGACTCCTGCGTCGCCTCGTCGCCTGCCTGTTGGCGCACCACGACCGCTGACTGCTCGCCGGAACCGCGGGCGGCAGCTGCCCCGTCGTTCGGTGAGTCGGCGGTCGGTCCGTAGGTCGCGCTGACCCGTGCGGCCCGACGGGTCGGGCCGGCCGATGCCCGCCGCCTGACTTCGGACCAGTACGCGTCAGTGTCCGGGCGGACCTGACGGCGGCAGGCCATCAGCCAGCCGAGCACCAGCACGACGGGAAGGACCGGCGACCACAGCGGAAGCCGGTGGAGACCGGCCAGCACTGCGACCACGGCGAGGCAGACGACGAGCGCGAGCAGCACCCTTCGCCGGCGCGCCGCAGCGGCTCTGGCGGCGGCCCTGCTCGTCCTCGGCCGTGCAGCGCTCGGCGGGGCGTCGACGACCGGCGGCTCCCGGTGCAGCGACGGGCGGGGCGCGGCTGCGACCATTCGGCCGGCGCCGAGGTCCGGGTCGGTTGCGACGGGCCGGCCGGTGGACGGCGCGGTCACCGATCGCCGCGAGAGCACCCGCATCGCTGAGGAGAACCGCTCGATGGAGCGCGTCCGCGTCGCCTGGTCATGGCGTTTCAGTGCCCGCGGCACCAGGTAGAAGGCCCAGGCGAGCACGATCACGGCGTAGATGAGACCCGTCATACCCACGGCACGACCGTAAGCCAGCAAGGCGAATCACGGCCGGAGCGCAAGCGGTGTGTCGCTCGGAAGTTCTCCTACGGCGTGCCGAACGGCGACCGGTCAGCTCTGCAGCCATCGGTTGAGCAACCCATGCGGTACCTCGTCAGAGGTCAGCCCGAACACGATGTGGTCGCGCCAGTCGCCATCGATGTGCAGGTAACGCGGGGACTTCCCCTCGACGCGGAAACCCAGCTTCTCCACCACTCGCAGGGAGGCGGTGTTCTCCGGCCGGATCGCCACCTCGATCCGGTGCAGGCCCAACGTGAAAAGACAGTGGTCGGTCGCCAGCGCCACCGCGGTCGGCATGATGCCCCGTCCGGCGTACGCGTGGTCGATCCAGTAGCCCACCTGGGCCCAGCAGGCCGACCCCCAAGTGATGCCGTTGACCGTCAGCTGGCCCACCATGGCGCGGTCGTAGGTGACCACGAACGGAAGCGCCCGTCCCTGCTTGGCCTGGGTCCTCAGCTCGCGGATCATCGCGCGAACCGTTGCCGGCGGTGCGGCCGAGCCTGGCGGCAGGGTGGCCTCCCACGGCTTCAGCCACTCCACGTTGCGACGGCGCAACTGCGACCACGTCCGTGCATCCGCAACCTGGATCGGGCGCAGACCGACCCGGTCAGCGCTGAGTTCGACCGGCCATCCGCGTGTCAGTGGTCACCGCCGTGCAGCTGGTCGACGGCGTGGCCCAGCACCGGCAGCACAACCGCCAGCCCGTCCTTGACCCCGCCGGTTGACCCAGGCAGGTTGATGATCAGCGTGGTTCCCCGGACCCCGGCGACCCCGCGGGAGAGCGCGGCGGTCGGTACGCCGGCAGCGATCCCGTGACCGCGGATCGCCTCCGCGATGCCCGGGACCAGCCGCTCGACCACCCGGGTGGTCGCCTCGGGTGTGAGGTCCATCGGGCTGAGACCGGTACCACCGGTGGTGACGACGACGTCGTAGCCGGAGTTCACCGCGTCCCACAGCGCCTGCTCGACGGGATCACCGTCGGCCACCACGACCGGTCCGTCGGCGGCGAACCCGAGTCCGTGCAGCGCCTCGACGATGAGCGGTCCCCCACGGTCGTCGTACAGGCCGGCCGCTGCCCGGTTCGACGCGGTGACAACGAGAGCCCGATGCCCGTGGTCAGTCATCGCGGCGCCACTCCCCGGATCGGCCGCCGGACTTGCTCTCAACCCTGACGTCGGTGATGACCGCGGCCCTGTCGATGGCCTTGACCATGTCGACGATCGTCAACGCAGCGGTGGAGACCGCGGTGAGCGCCTCCATCTCGACCCCGGTCCGGTCGGTGGTACGTACCGTCGACCTGATCTCGACCGCGTCGTCGCTCACCTCGAGGTCCACCGTGACACCGGAGATCGCGATGGGATGACACAGCGGGATCAGCTTCGGTGTCTGCTTGGCGCCCATGATGCCGGCCACCCGCGCGACGCCGAGCGCATCGCCCTTCGGCACACCCTCACCGCGCAGCAGCGCCACGACCTGCGGGCTGACCAGCACCCGCCCGCTCGCGGACGCCACCCGGGTGGTTGCCGGTTTCGCGGAGACGTCGACCATCCGGGCCGCACCGGCGGCGTCGACGTGGGTCAGCCGCGCGTCGTCGACCATGACTCAGAACTCCCGGTCCAGCACCATGACGTCCACGGTGTCACCGGCGGCGACCTCGAGGGTGTCCTCGGCGACGACGATCAGCGCGTTGGCGTGCGCCAGGTCGCCGACCAGGTGTGACCCGTGCCCGCCGACGGGCGTGGCCCGGGCGCCTTCCGTACCGAGCTCGAAGGCTGCCCGCACGAACTGCCTCTTGCCGCGTTGGGAGCTGAAGGTCGTGGTGCACGCGGCGTGCACGAGTGGCCTGCGGTACGGGGGCCGACTCATCATCCGACGGATCGCCGGCACGACGAACACCTCGAAGGACACGTACGACGAGACGGGGTTTCCGGGAAGCGTGAAGATCGGTGTCGAGTCCTCGCCGACGGTTCCGAAACCCTGCGGCTTCCCCGGCTGCATCGCGACCTCGTAGAAGTCGACCGTCCCGAGCCGGCTGAGGACGTCCTTGACGATGTCGTAGTCGCCCTTGCTGACCCCGCCACTGGTGACCACCAGGTCGGCCCGCACCAGCTGGTCGGACAGTGTGTCGGAGAACAGCCTCGGGTCGTCCGGGACGATGCCGACGCGGTATGCGATCGCGCCGATCGACCGGGCCGCGGCAGCGATCAGATGACTGTTGGCGTCGTAGATCGAGTCGAAGCCGAGCTCGGTGCCCGGTTCGCGCAGCTCCGAACCGGTCGAGATGACCACGACCCGCGGTCTCGGGCTGGACAGCACCTGGGCCCGGCCGACCGCAGCGAGCAGGCCGACCTGGCGCGGACCGAGCAGCGTCCCCTCGGTGAGCAACAGGTCGCCGGTCTCGACGTCGTCGCCGCGGACGCGGACATGCTCGCCGCGGCGGGGGGTCTGGTGGATGGCGACGCTCGCGACACCCCTGTTCGTCCACTCGAGAGGAACGACGGCGTCCGCGCCGACGGGCATCGGCGCTCCGGTCATGATGCGTACCGCTGTCCCCGAAGAGAGCGCGTAGGCCTTGGTCTGCCCGGCCGCCGACTCCCCCACCACCGGCAGCACGCACGGCTGCTCGGCGCTCGCTTCGACGACGTCCTCGGAGCGCACCGCGTAGCCGTCCATCGCGGAGTTGTCGAAGCCAGGTAGGTCTATCCCCGACACGACGTCCTCGCACAGCGGCAGCCCCAGCGCCTCCAGGAGTGGCTGCTCGTACGGCGGCAGCGGCGAGACCAGGTCGAGGATCCGGGCGAGATGTTGGTCGACGGTACGCGTGGTCGAGGTCTCGGCGGGCATGGTCAGCAACCCTAACCAAGCCCCGCGTCGAGGTCGGCATCTCCACGCACGACACAGCCGGCTCCGAACACGATGTCCCCGCCCACCACGAACCGGTCCGCGTCGACCAGTGAGGGCGGGCCCGCGGGGAAGCGCGCCTCGAACTCGCGGAGCAAGCGGTAGTACGCGGGGTCGAGGTCGACGAACGGCGCCGGTCGGCCGCGGGCCTCGGCTACCACGAGCTGCGCGTGATCGTTGACCTCGTAGACATCGGAGCGCAGGACGAGCAGGTCGTTGGTCGTCTTCACCGGCAGGAACCTGCTCCGGTCGACCTCGATCGCGGTGGCGCCCTCGAACACCTCGACCGCGGCGCCCATCGCGGTCTCGATCTGGACCACCTCCGGCGTCGACGGGTCGGACGGGTCGACGTGCTTGACGTTTCGGATCAGCGGCAGACCCAGCACTCCGTCGGTCTCCTCCAGAGCCTTCGCCAGTGCCTGGAGGTCCAGCCACAGGTTGTTGGTGTTGAAGTAGCGATGGCGCTCGATGTCGGCGAACGCGTCCTCGTCCTCGTCGCGGGTCTGGGCACTCTCCCGGAGCACCAGGTGGCCGTCGGCCTTTCGCACGGCGAGATGGCCCCCCTTGCGATCGGAGGGGGTGCGCCGGCACGCCTCGACGGCGAACGGCGCACCGGTGGACGCGAACCAGCCGGCCACACGCGGATCGGGCATGGCACCGAGGTTGTCGGCGTTGGAGACGAAGGCGAGTCGGAAGCCCGCATCGAGCAGTGCACGGAGGGCTCCAGAGGTGTTGAGCGCGGTGTAGAGGTCGCCGTGACCGGGCGGGCACCACTCGAGCTCCGGATCATCCGGCCACTTCGCCGGCGTCAGGTCGTCGACGAGCAGCTTGGGCTCCTGGTTCTGCAGGAAGTCCAGCGGAAGACCGTCCACCGCGAGGCCGGGGTGATTTGCGAGCGCCTCGAGGGTGTCGCGCCGGGTGCGGAAGCTGTTCATGAACATCACGGGCAGCCGGACGTCGAACCGCTCCCGTATCGAACGCGCCTGTGCGGCGATGAGATCGAGGAACGTCATCCCGTCATGCACTTCGACCAGGGACTTTGCGCGGTCCATGCCCATCGACGTACCGAGGCCACCGTTGAGCTTGACGACGGCGGTGTCGCGGAGAGCCACGCGGGCCTGCTCGTCGTCGACGTCGAGGTCGGCGAGTCTTTCCATCGTGGAAACCGGCTCGATGTCCGGTTCCGGAAGCAGCCCGGTGTCACCGCTCTCGAGCCGTCCGTAGTAGTGGGCGAACACCTCGATCGCCTGCTCGTGGACACCCGCTTCCTTCATGAGGGCTCGTGCAGCGTTCACTCCGTCTGTGCTCATGGCTTCGCATGGTAGGCGAAATGGCTGGGCTCTACCGTTGACGCGTGAGTCCCGTCGACCCCGAAGCCGTTCTCAGGCAGAAGGCAGCGCTCCGGACGATGCTCCTCGACCGGCGCCGGGCACGCCGGCCTCCGGACCTGGTCGACGACGCCCGCGCCATCACCGACAGGCTGTTGGGCGCCACGGAGATCGTGCGTGCCGCGGTTGTCGCGTGCTACGTCTCCGTCGGCTTCGAGCCCGGCACCGGACGGTTGCTCGGGATGCTCGACGATCTCGGCAAGCGGGTACTGCTGCCGGTGCTGTGTCCGGACCACGATCTGGACTGGTCGGTCTACTCCGGTGACCACGCACTGGCCAGTGCTGCCCGTGGACTGGTCGAGCCCATCGGTCCACGCCTCGGCGCCGATGCGGTCGCCGGGGCCGATGCGGTGCTGGCTCCGGCGCTGGCGGTCGACCACCGTGGCCATCGACTGGGCCGCGGCGGAGGTTCGTACGACCGGGCGCTGTCCCGAGTCGCGGCCGGCACCTGGGTCTGCGCGCTCGTCTATGACGACGAGTGGCTTGATTCGGTACCCGCGGACCGGCACGACCGTACCGTCGACGCGATCGTGACTCCGGCACGGATCGTCCGACTGCCCGTGCCGACGGCAGGCGCAGCCCGGCCGACCTTCCGTAGCGTCATGCATTCCGAGGCCTGTGATCCAGAGGCCTGTGACCCACCGGAGGCATGACGCAAGCGGAGTTCAGTGAGCAGGGTGCAGGGTGAGCGTGTCCTCGGTCGCGTCGTCGACCGCATTCCTGCCGTACACCCACGGCCAGGTCTCGCCGTCGACCCACATCCCGGTCTGGTCGTCGTAGTGTGCGTTGAACGCGTGCCCTGACGCACCGGTGAGGTTAACCCAGCGGGAGTCGTCGAGCTCACCGAGCGAGACCACCATCCTCATCGACGGCACGACATCGGCCTGGTACCCGTCTTTCGCGTTCCAGCTCGTAGCATCCACGACCGAGGTGCCCCCGCCAAGCTCCATCGGCCCGCGGTTGAACAGCCACTCGACCACGCCGGTACCCGATGTGCCCAGGCTCTGGTTCTCCAGCTCGAGCGTGTGCTGGTGGCCCCAGGTCCAGTCCTCGGTGTTGCGCGCCTGCAGGCGCGTCAGCTCGTCCCGGGCGTCTGTCATCGCCTCAGCGAGGATCTCGTCACGCGTCTCCTGGTTGTCGTCGGTGGCGATGTTGTCCCACCACGGCGAGTCGGGGTTGTCGAGCAGGGCACGAACGACGGCGAACCACCGGTCACCGCCGTCCGGCCAGACCGACTCCGGCAGCTGGTCGTGGAACGTCAGTGCCAGCAGATTGCGCCAGACCGCGTTGAAATACGCCGCCGCGCCCGAGTCGGCGGGCTGGGTGAAGTCCCAGCCACGCAGCAGCCACTGACCCTGTCTGGCGAAGAGCGAGTCCAGATGGACGTCGAGCAGATACGGCACCAGGGCCGCGGCGTTGGCGTTGTAGGTGTCGTTCTGCATGGCAGCCATGTCGTCGACGGTGATGTCCGGGTCCTTGGTGATCCTGTCGATGATCCGCTGGCTCCGGTACCCGTAGTCCCAGGAGTCGCCGAGGTAGTACGGGTACTGGGCAGCGTCGACCGGAGCCTGGTTGGCGGTCACGACGTACCCGTCCTTGGGGTCGATCACGTTGGGCAGCGCACTGAACGGCACGTAGCCGCTCCAGTCGTACGCCGGATCCCAGCCGGGCGAGGGCCAGTCGCCGTGGCCGGTGCGCCGGATCGGGATCTGGCCCGGCGCCTGGTAGCCGATGTGCCCGGCGGTGTCGGCGTAGACGAGGTTCTGTGCCGGCACGGCGAAGTCGGCCGCGGCCGCACGGAACGAGTCCCAGTCGTGGGCCTGGTCGAACTCGAAGATCGCATCGGCGGTGCGGCCGGGCCGCAGCGCGGTCCACCTCAGCGCGACCGCGTATCCATCTCCCCGTGGCGGCGCGCCGGCCCGGGCCGGCGCCTGCTGCCCGACGTCGGCGAGGTCGTCGGACACGTCCGAGATGATCGGCCCATGATCGGTGGACCGAACGGTGATGGTCACCGGATCGTCATGCCCGGCGACCTGGAACGTCTCCTCACGGGTGACCAGGGGCAGCTGCCTGCCCGCCCGCAGGTACGTGTCGCCGCTGATCTTCTCCAGGTAGAGGTCGGTGACGTCCGGGCCGAGGTTGGTGAACCCCCAGGCGACCTTGGCGTTGTGGCCGATCACGACGCCTGGCAGCCCGGCGAAGGTGAATCCGGTGACGTCGAAGGGGCAGTCGGACGTGATCGTGTTGCAGTGCAGGCCCATCTGGTACCAGATCCCCGGCATTGTCGGGGCCAGGTGTGGGTCGTTGGCGAGCAGCGGGTCGCCGGTACTGGAGAGGCGGCCGGAGACTGCCCAGGCGTTCGAACCCACTCCCGCACCCGCTCCCGGCCCCATCAGCGCCGGCATCTGACGAGTCAGGTGGTCCAGCCTGTCGAGCTGCCTGATGACGGCCGGCGGGAACGCCGCGCGGCGGGGCAGCCGGGTCCCGTTCTCAGTCGCGTCCTGCTCGAAGACCCCGTCGACCACCGCGCCCTGGTCGACGATCGGCTGGTGGGTGGAGTAGGGATAGCTCGGGTACAGCTGCGCGATCTGCCGGAGCGAGAGCGTCTGGCTGGCGAGCACCCGCTCGATCTCGTCCTCCATGTTGCCGCGCAGGTCCCACGCCATCGCCTTCAGCCACGCCAGCGAGTCGGTGGGCGTCCAAGGCTCGGGCGTGTAGTCGCTCTCCTTGAGGCTGAGCACGGCGTACTCCAGTGACAGCTGCGACCCCGAATGGTCGGCCAGGTAGGCGTTGACCCCTGCCGAAAAGGCGTCGAGGTATCTCTTCGTAGCGGGGTCGAGGCGGGGCAGCTCGGCCGCGGCCACGCGTTGCCAGCCCATCGTGCGGACGAACTCGTCGGTCTCCAAGGCCGTGTCGCCGAACAGCTCGCTCAGCCGGCCGGCCGTGACGTGCCGACGGAAGTCCATCTCGAAGAAGCGGTCCTGCGCCTGGACGAATCCCTGCGCGAAGAAGAGGTCCTCGGCGGAGTCGGCATAGATCTGCGGTACGCCGTACTGGTCTCGCAACACCGTCACCGGGCCGGCGAGTCCGTCCAGGGTGATGTCGCCGGTGGTTTGGGGGAACGACCGCCGCACCAGCCAGACCGCGAGCACGGAGGCGACCAGCAGGAGGAGAACGATCCCGCCGGCGACGAAGGACATCACCCGGACCCAGCGGCGCACGGCGCAACTCTACGTCTGGCTCAGGGCTGCCAGACGTACCCGAGGCGGGACCGCCCTGGGAATGAGGCGAACGTTCGACAACGTTGCACGAATTGGCGCACAATTAGCAGTCGACGGTGACGAGTGCCAGCCACCGCGACCTGGAGCACAACGAGGAGACCGGAGTTGCCGACCTACCAGTACGCCTGCACGGCCTGCGACGAGCGTCTCGAGGCGCAGCAGAGCTTCACCGACGACGCGCTGACCGTCTGCCCCAGCTGCGAGGGACGGCTGCGCAAGGTGTTCAACGCGGTGGGCATCGTCTTCAAGGGGTCGGGGTTCTACCGCAACGACTCACGCACCGCACCGGCAAACGGGACGTCCGACTCCTCGTCCTCGAAGGAGTCCAAGACGGTGGAGTCCGGGTCCGGCGCGGAATCGGGCAAGGGCTCCGAGACCGGCAAGGAAGGCGGCTCGGGCAAGACGCCGGGAAAGGCGCCCGAGCAGGGTTCGGCTAAGAAGCCGGACCACGGTGCAGGGCAGAGCTCATCCGGCGCATCGAAGTCCCCGGCGAACACCGACGCCTCACCCACCGGCCGGGGCCGCAGATCGGAGTCCGCCGCCTGAGAATGCGGCTGTGGACGACGGCCGACGCGGCCGTCCGCGCGTCGTTAGGCTCGCCGCATGCCAGTCGACCAGCCCGAGGACCAGCGCGCCGAGATCGGCGTCATCGGCGGCACCGGCCTCTACCAACTGCTCGCCGATGCCGGCGAGATCACACGCGCAGCGTCGACGCCGTTCGGTGAGCCATCCGAACCGCCGGTCGTCGGGAGGGTCGGCGACCGCACCGTCGCGTTCATTCCCCGCCACGGTCGCGACCACAGGCTCCCGCCGCACAGGATCAACTATCGCGCGAACCTCTGGGCGCTCCGGTCACTCGGCGTCCGCCAGGTGATCGCGCCCTGCGCCGTCGGGTCACTGCAACCCGAGCTCACCCCCGGAGCCTTCGTCGTTCCATCACAGCTGGTGGACCGGACCTCCGGCCGCGTCCAGACCTTCTTCGACACCGGCGCCTGCCATGTCGCGTTCGCGGACCCCTATTGCCCGGCCGGCCGCGCCACCGTCCTGCGTACGGCGACCGAACTCGGCCTGAACACGGTCGACGGCGGCACAGCCGTCGTCGTCGAGGGGCCGCGGTTCTCCACCCGCGCGGAGTCGCGCTGGTTCGCCGGACTGGGATGGTCGGTGGTCAACATGACCGGCCATCCGGAGGCAGTACTCGCCCGCGAGCTGGCCATGTGCTACACCCCGATCGCGCTGGTCACCGACCTCGACGCAGGGCTCGACGAGGCCGGCGGAGTCACCCAGGGCGAGGTCTTCCAGTCGTTCGCCGAGCACCTGGCCGAGCTGAGCGACCTGGTGATCTCCGCTGTGGCCGCCCTGCCCGCCAGCCGTAGCTGCCCCTGCCCGGAGGCCCTCGACGGGCTCACGCTGCCGTTCGCGCTGCCCGAGTAGCCCGCGCGATGAGCCGGATCCTTGTCGCGCTGCGGGAGCTGCGGCGAGCGGCTTCCTGGCATCGGCGTCTGCTCGCCGCCGGTCTCGCCGCGGCGGCGATGGGGATGGGCCTCCACGTGGTCTCCCCCGATCCACCACCGACGACGCGTGTCCTCGCGGCGGCGCACGACCTCGCAGGAGGGCACCGGCTGCGCGCCGGGGACCTGCGCGAGGTCGGGCTCCCGACCGAGCTCGTCCCGGACGGCGCACTTGCTCCGGGGGAGGCCGCGGTCGGTCGCCTGCTCGCCGCTCCGCTGCGTTCCGGTCAGCCGCTGTGCGACGTGCAGCTCATCGGCAGGTCTCTGCTGGCCGGGTACGGCACCGATGTCGTCGGTGCCCCCGTCCGCATCGGCGACGCGGGGTCGGTCGCGCTGCTGGACGTGGGAGCCTCCGTCGACGTCCTCGCCGCGGATCCGCGGGGCGGCGACGCCAGTGCCACGCTGCTCGCCTCAGCCGCCCCGGTCGTTGCGATCCCGCACGTCGCCACCGACGGCGGCCCATTGGGCGGCGGGGCGCTCGTCGTGCTCGCGGTGAGCGCCGAGCTCGCGAGCCGGCTGGCCCAGGCAGCGGTCGCGGAGCAGCTCTCGCTGGTGCTGCGCGGGTGACGGCATCTGTAGAGTCGTCGCCGCGCCGGGCTCGGCCGACGCCGTATCCCACCGGAGGATCTCTTGATAAAGGGCTTCAAGGACTTCATCCTGCGCGGAAACGTCGTGGACCTTGCTGTCGCCGTGGTGATGGCGATGGCCTTCACGGCGGTCGTGACGGCGCTCCTCGACGGCATCGTCTATCCCCTGGTCGCCGCGATCTTCGGCGAGCCGGAGCTGAGCTCGGTCGGCTCGTTCACGGTCAACGACGCGGTGTTCTCGTTCGGGCTCGTCCTGCAGGCGGTGTTCAACTTCGTGGCCGTCGCTACCGCGGTGTACTTCTTCATCGTCGTGCCTGTCACCACGTTGATGGAGATGCGCAAGCGGGGCGACACCGAGGAGCCTGTGGCGGTACCCGCGGATGTCCTGCTCCTGCAGGAGATCCGCGATCTGCTGGCGGCCGGCAGCTCCGGCGCTCGTGGCGGCGGCGAGGCCTGGACCTGACCAGTGGGCCGCTGGCCGGCAACGGTCACCCGTGGTGGGGCGGAACCTCGCGACGCAGCCGCTCGTCCTCGTCGTCGGTGCTCTCGTCGCCGTCACCCCAAGACGCTGCGTCGTCATCACCAGCCCGCTCCGGCAACACCGTGCCGAACGGGTCTTCCGGGGTGCCGGCCCTGCGCCGGGCCGGAGTGTTCACGATCCGTCCACGCTGATGCCGTCGAACCAGGCGGCGCCGAACACCGGGTGCCGGGGGACCCAGCCGACTGTGGTCATGAACGTCGCCGACGAGATGCGGTGCGAGCGGGTCAGCGGCTCTACCCTGTCACCGCCGAGCCTGACCATCATCTTGGGCAGGAAGGAGGAGCGCTCGCGACCCGCCGCGCGGGCGAGCTCGCTGGCCAGCTCACTGCGGCTCACCGGCTCGGCACCCACGTTGTAGACGCCGCCGGGAGCTTCGAGAGACGCCAGTACGGCGTCGCCGACGTCCTCAGTGTGAAGCACATGTGACCAGCCGTCCGGATCGCCGATCCCGATCGCCTGGCCCGCCCGGGCCCGCGCCAAGCGCCATCGGGTGAACCCTTCGTCCCCGATCAGACTGCCGAACCGGAGGACGACGACCGATCTGCCGACACCGGCGAAGCTCTGTGCATTCAGCTCCGCGACCGCCACCGGCTCGGTTACGCGGGTGACGGCCAGCGGGCTCTGCTCGTCGAGCCAGTCGTCACCACCGTCGGCGTAGATATAGGAGACGCTTTCCTGCACCAGCCGGTGTACTCCCGCGGCGTGCGCCGCCTCGGCGACGACGCGCGAGCCCTGGGTGCGGATGCGGTCGTTCACCCGCCAGGCACCCGGGCGGATACCCGCGTACCCGACGGGGATGTGGGTGGCGAGGTTGAGGACCGTCTCGTAACCGACGAACGCCGTTGCCAGCGTGTCGGCGTTGAACAGGTTGGCGTCGACCGGCTCGACGTGCGCGCTGCGCAGAACCTCGGCCTTCTCCTCGGAGCGGGCCAGCCCAGCGACGTCGTGCCCGGCATCCACCAGTGCGGCGACCGCGGCTCGGCCCATCACCCCGGTGGCACCGGTGACGAAAACCTTCACGCTGTCCTCACGTCGCTGGTCCACTCGGTCGTCGGTCGGTCATGTAACAAGTCGGTAACGGTGGATCGACCCTACGCCCCGTCCCCGTCGCCACAAAGCACCGGGCCGCGGATGGATGCCGTGGCGTCAGGATGGTGCACCCGCGCTTGCGTCATGCATCTGGAGGGTCCGGGACACAGGGACAGAGCCCTCCGGATGCATGACGCAGCGCCGAAGCGGCGCCGCTACTCGGCGTGGATGGCCTTGAGGATGTCGAGCCTGGCGGCGCGTCGGGCCGGGAGCACCGCGGCGAGCACGCCGACGATGGCGGCGACGACGATGAACAGAGCCAGGTTCGCAAACGGGATGGTCAGCACATCGATCCCCTGGTCGGCGACTGCCCGTTGCAGCGCGACACCGAACACGACACCCATCACCACACCCAGGCATGCCCCCAGGACGGAGATGGCCACGGACTCCAACCGGACCAGCAACCGAAGCTGCCGACGGCTCATGCCGACCGCACGGAGCAGCCCGACCTCGCGGGTCCGCTCGATCACCGAGAGCGCCAGGGTATTGACGATGCCGAGGACCGCGATCACCACGGCGAGGCCGAGCAGTGCATAGATGATCGCGAGCAGCTTGTCGACCTGGCCGCGTTGCTGCTTGGTGAACTCGGCCTTGTTCTGCAGCTCCACCGTGGGCAGATCCTTGACCAGCTTGCCGATCGCGGCTCCTACCGCCGCGGTGGAGGCGTCCGGGTCCTTCAGCACGTACACGGCGGAGTCGGAGGGGGCCACTCCCCCGGCGGCAAGTGTCTTCGTCGTGACCAGATAGTTGGCACCCACGATCGGCGAGCCTGAGTACGTGCCGGCGACGGTCAGCGTCTTGTCGTGCTTGGGCAGCGAGACGGTGACGTGGTCGCCCACCACGGTGCCGTCACCCGATGCCTGCGTCCGCTCGACCAGGACTGTGGAGTCCGTCAGGTCGGACAGCTTCCCGACGCGCATGTCGACGTCGATCGTCTTGCCGAACTCGTTGGGATCGATCGCACCGATGAACGTGTCGGATCCGTCGACCTTGACGCTCAGGCCCCGGAACACGGCCGCGGTGTCCACACCGGGGATGTCGCGGATCCGGTCGGCGATCGTCGGCGAGAACGACGATCCGACCGAGCTCGCCACGACGAAGTCGGACTGGAACTCGTTGCCGATGAGCTTGTCGATGCTGGAGGAGGTCGAGGCCCCGATGATCGACATCGCCGATACCAGGGCCAGGCCGATCATGAGCGCCGACGCCGTGGCGGCGGTCCGTCGCGGGTTCCGCAACGTGTTCTGACCCGCGAGCCGCCCGACCGTGCTGAACGTCTTGCGGAACAAGAAACCCAGCAGGCGCAGCAGTGGTCTGCCGAGCACCGGACTGATCAGGGACACTCCCACGAGGACGCCGAGGACGCCACCGCCGACCATCGGCAGCGAGTTGCTGGTATTGGCGAACAGCCCGACGCCGAGCAGAGCCAGACCGATGACGGTGATTGCCAGGCCGGTGATGAACCGACGGCGCAGTGTGCTCTCCGGCAATGCGACGTCGTCGCGCAGCGCCGCCACCGGGGCGATCTGGCTGGCGCGGCGAGCCGGCAGGTACGCCGCGAACAGTGTGACGATCACGCCCACCGCGTACGAAACGACAACGGTGCGCGGCCGCAGCTCGAGTCCGGCGCCGGTCATGTCGAGTCCGACCCGCGCGAAGATGGCTTTGAGGCCCACCGCAAGCAGGAAACCGCCGAGGAGGCCGACGGTCGACCCGATGAAGCCCACGACCAGGGCCTCGAGGAGGACCGACCGGGTGACCTGCCGCCTGCTGGCGCCCAGCGCGCGCAGCAGGGCCATCTCGCGGCTGCGCTGCGCCACCAGGATCGAGAACGTGTTGATGATCAGGAACGAGCCGACGACCAGAGCGACGGCGGCGAACACGAGCAGGAACGTGTTGATGAACGAGAGCGCCTGGTCGATGGAGTCCTTGCTCTCGGCGGCGACGGAATCGCCGGACACCGCCTCGAAGGCCGGCGGGAGCACAGCCGATACCGCCTTGCTCACTTGGGTCTGGCTGAACCCGTCCGCGGTCGTGACGGTAGCGTCGGTGTAGAGGTCGCGGCCGTTGAACAGCAACTGCTGCATGGCGCCGGTGTCGAAGACAGACAGCGTGGCTCCGAGCAGGCCGCCCTCGGCGCCGTAGGTGACGATCCCCACCAGGGTGACGCTGAGCCTTGGGCTCTTCCCGGCGGTGACGAGCTGCACGGTGTCGCCGACGTCGTAGCCCGCTTTGTCGGCAGTCACCTTGTCCAAGGCGACCTCGCCCGGCCCCGTCGGCACCCGCCCCTTGCTGACCTGCAGGAGTGGCTCCCCGTTGTCGCCGGGTGTGTCGGTGTAGTTGACGCCGAGCGAGGGCGGACCCTGACCGCCGATGACCTTGCCGGCCTTGGAGACCACGAAGACCTGCGGGATCGTGATGTTGCGGTCGAGCCGCGCGACACCGTCGACGCTCGCCGCCCGGTCCAGGACGCGGCCGGGAATGAAACGGGTGTCGAGAATCTGCCCCGACGAATTGGGGTCCGTACCTGCCGGCCTGATGATCACGTCACCGGTGGTGCTGTCGATGATTCCCTGGAAGCTCTTGTCGAGCGTGTCGGTGAACACGAACGACCCGGCGACGAACGCCACCCCGAGCACGATGGCGAACGCGCTCATGGCCAGCCGGAGCTTGCGCGCAAGCAGGTTGCGCACGGTCACGCGGAACATGTCAGGCCACCTCGTCGGGCGACGCCTCGAGACTGCTGAGCTGCTTCATCTGCTCCAGGACGTCATGTGCCGTCGGGTTGCGCAGCTCGCAGACCACCCGGCCGTCGCCGAGGAACACCACGCGATCGGTGTAGGCGGCGGCCAGCGGGTCGTGCGTGACCATCACGATCGTCTGGTCGAACTCGTCCACGCTCTTGCGGAGGAACGCAAGCACCTCTGCACTGGCGTGCGAGTCGAGGTTCCCCGTCGGCTCGTCGGCGAAGACGATGGACGGTCGGCTCATGAGGGCACGTGCGCACGCCACCCGTTGCTGCTGGCCGCCGGACATCTCGTTCGGGCGGTGCTCGAGCCGGTTGGCGAGCCCGACGATGGAGATCACCGTGTCGTACCAGTCCTTGTCGGGGTGGCGACCAGCGATCGACAGCGGCAGGGTGATGTTCTCGGCGGCGGTCAGGGTGGGCACCAGGTTGTAGGACTGGAACACGAAGCCGATCCGGTCGCGTCGAAGCCGAGTGAGCTCCTTGTCGTGCAGCCGCGTGATCTCGGTGTCCCCGATGTAGACCTCCCCCGACGTGACGGTGTCGAGCCCGGCCATGCAGTGCATCAGTGTCGACTTGCCTGAGCCGGACGGACCCATCACCGCGGTGTACTCACCGGCTCTGAACTCGGCATCTACCATGTCCAGCGCCTTGACGACGGCCTGGCCGACCCCGTAGGTCTTGCTCACGTCGACGGCGCGCGCGGCGGGCGCGTCGGCCCCTGAGGCGTTGCCGGGCATTGCGGATGCATCGGACGTGGCTCTCGACATGGGATGCTTTCCCTTTCCGGCGGACTTTCGAGGGCAGGCAAAACGCTAGCGGGGAACGGTGGCCCGCACATGTGGTCAAGACGTGAGCACGTTACCGGTTGCCGACCGATTACCGTTCAGCAACGACCGGCGCCGGTCGGTAGCCAGACCCGCGCCCGACCCGCGACATTGGGAGAGTGCATGGAACTGGGACTCTTAGCTACCTGAGGTGCGTAGGTCTCGTCCTGGCCGCCGGGCTGGTGTCTGCCTCGGCCTGCGCAGCCGACCCGCCTGCCGCTGGCGGGTCGACCAACGGCGTCGCCGAGCGGGCCGCCGCGGTTGCCTGGCACGTGACACCGGTCATGAAGGGGCTCGACATCCCCTGGGACGTGGAGTTCCTGCCGCGAGGCGGCATGCTCGTCACGGAACGTACGAGGAAGCGCCTGCTGCTGCGCACTCCGGCCGGACACGTGCGCACCCTGCTGGACGGCCCGGACTTCATCTGGGAGTCGGGCGAGACGGGTCTGATGTCCCTGGCGGTCGACCCGAGGTTCGGCCGGAACCGGCGGATATACGCCTGTTACGGCGCCTCCACCGCGGGTGGGGGACACGATGTCCGGGTCGCAGCCTGGCGGCTGAACCACGCACGCACCCACGTCCGGCGGATCGAGACACTCGTGACGGGAATGCCGTCCACCAGCGGACGGCACGGCGGCTGCCGCCTCAAGATCAGCCCCGCTGGCGCCCTGTTCATCGGCACCGGCGACGCGGCCACCGGAACCAACCCTCAGGACCTGACCAGCCTCGGCGGCAAGGTGCTGCGGGTGAACCGCTTCACCGGAAAGGGGATGCCGGGCAACCCCTTTGCCCAGGCAACCAACGCCAACACGAGGCGGATCTACACCTATGGCCACCGAAACGTCCAGGGACTCGCCTGGAGACCCGGGGACACGATGTGGTCGGTGGAGCACGGGCCCGATCGTGACGACGAGGTCAACCGGCTCGTGCCCGGCGGCAACTATGGGTGGAACCCGGTGCCCGGGTACAACGAGTCGGTGCCGATGACCGACCTCGCGGAGTTTCCCCACGCCATCGTCGCCAAGTGGAGCTCGGGATTTCCGACCGTGGCCACCTCAGGCGCCGCCTGGTTGTCCGACCCCCGCTGGAGGTCACTGCGCGGGGTGCTGGCCGTGGCCGCGCTGAAGGACTCGGCGCTCCGGCTGATGCGCTTCAATGAGGCCAACAGGCTGGTCAGCGTACGCCTGCCGGCCGCGCTCGACGGTCCCTACGGTCGCCTCCGCTCGGTCACCCAAGGCCCGGACGGCGCGCTCTACATCACCACGGCGAACGGCAGCACCGACATGGTGCTGCGCGCCGTCGCAGTCTTCTGAGCGGCATTCACCAGTACGCCGGCCATACTTCGTGTCGCACTCCGGCGCGGCTCAGTCGTCCTCGCCCCAGCCCAGGCTGAGCACCTCGAATGCGGTCGCGAACGTGACCCCCATCGCGGTCCCGGTTCCCCGCCCGACGCCTTCGAGGAACTCGGCGGCGTCGAAGTTCTCCCAGCCGAGCCCGTCGATGTAGGCCTGGTGCGCGCGCAGGGACGCCACCCCCGCGTCGAACGTGTCCGTGGTGTCCACCCCGTGCCTTGCGTTGGGTGAACCGCCCGCCCAGACCTGGCTCACGCCACCCCACGGCTCGAGACCGCTCTCGATCTGCTCGTGGAACACCCAGCGGTTGCCGGCGTCGCGGGCGGCGTCGAGCGTCGCGCGCCCGGTCGCGATGTGGTCGGCCTGGTTGAAGCCCGTTGCCCCCCAGGTCTCCCGGAAGTTGTTGGTGATCACGATCTCGGGTCGGTGCCGCCGTACGACCTCGGCGATCGCACGGCGCAGCGGTACGCCGTACTCGAGGATGCCGTCGGGCAGGCCGAGGAACTCCACGACGTCGACGCCGACGACCCGCGCCGACTCGACCTGCTCGGCCTCGCGGGTCCGCCGGGCGGCGTCGGGATCCATGCCGTCGATCCCGGCCTCGCCGCTGGTGACCATGCAGTACACGATCTGCTTGCCCTGTCCGGTCCAGCGGGCGACGGCCGAGGCAGCGCCGAACTCCATGTCGTCGGGGTGCGCGACGACGGCGAGCGCTCGGCTCCAGTCCTCCTTGAGCGGCTTGAGCGCAGGTGGGCGCGGATGCGGCTGTGCGGGGGGCTCGGTCACTGTGGGTCTCCGATCCGGGAAATCATCCTGCGACGGTTGACGGGACCGTACATCACCGGCAGCTGGCGCCGGCGCAGTTGCGCAGCGTGGCCAGAGCCGCGGCAAGTCGTTGGCGAACCCTGGGCTGCACCGACGGGTCGTTGATGCTGTTGAGCTCGAAGGGATCGCTGCGGAGATCGTAGAACTCGGTTTCCCCGGTGTCGTACTCGACGTAGACGTGCGAAGGGGTCCGGATCGCGGTGTAGAACCGCTTCGACGGGTCGCTGCGCGGCCCCGCCTGGAACAGGATGGAGCGTCGCCTGACCGGGAGCCCATGGATTCGCCGCAGCAGCGACTCGCCGTCGATCACCAGCGGAGAGGTGGCCCCGGCGAGCTCGAGCACGGTCGGGGCGAAGTCGGCAAGACTCACCAGTCCGATCCGGGTCGCACCCGTATCGAGCCCTGGTCCGGAGAAGATCAGCGGCACCCTCACCGACTCCTCGTAGGGCAGGATCTTGCCCAGCAGCCGGTGCTCTCCGATCAGGAACCCGTTGTCGGAGGTGAAGACGAAGACCGTGTTGTCGAACTCGCCGACGGCCTTGAACTCGTCGAGGATCCTGCCGACCGCGTCGTCGACCGAGAGCAGGGACTCCCGGCGCTGCTGGTTGAGCTCTCGGAGCGAGGCGGTGCGCTTGACCGTGGCCGTCTGGACGAACGACGGCTTGTCCGAGAGGTCCTGCTCGTTGATGCTCGGCTTCCTCGGCAGGCGCATACCGACGAGCGCGTCGCGGTAGCGACTGTCGACGGCAGGTGTGGGTATGTGTCCCCCGTTGGCCTTCGGGTCGTCGCTCTCGATCGGTTTGCCGGTGTGTGGCGCCAGGAATCCCGCCCACAGGAACAGCGGCCGCGCGTCGCCGGCGAAACGGTCGATGTCGTCGAGGATCTTGTTCAGCCAGACCGTCGTCTGGTACGTCCCCGAGTACGGCACCTGTTTGCCGTTCTCGTTCATCAGCCAGTGCCGGTAGTTGTAGATGTTGCGGATCGGCACCTGCCAGTCGGTCCATCCCGGCGGTATGTAGGTCACGTCGTCCGGGCTGGGATAGCCGTTGAGGTACTTGCCCACGATCGCGGTGTCGTACCCCGCGCGCTGGAGCCACACCGGGAGCGTCTCGGAGTCGTCGAGCTTGGTGAAGCCCCCGTACGGCAAGGAGTTTCCCTGGACGTGGTGGTTGTGCGAGTACTGGCCGGTGAGCATGGTCGCCCGTGCGGGACAGCACTGCGGGTACGGCGAGAAGTTGTTGCTGAACGTCGTCCCTGGTCCGGCGAGTCGTCTCTTGACCACGGACATGACCTGCAGGTCCGCGAGCGTCTGGTCATCGGTGATGATCAACACGATGTTCGGCTTGCCGGGACCCAGCGCCGAGACGGCTCCGGCAGCCGGCTCCTGGCCCTTGCCGGACGCTGTCCCGGTCGCCGCCTGGCCCAGAGCTACCAGCCCGACGAGCACCGCCGCCAGAGTCCGGGCGGGCCGACGGCTGCCATGGGGGCCCCGGTTGGTCCTGGGCGGGATGGACAGCCGCGGTCGTTTCAACCTCATCGAGCGCACGACTCCCCGGGTCCGGTAACCGATTGGAACGGTCTATCTCAACACAGACGGTTCAACCGGTCGGCCACCCACGCGTCGCCGCCCCCGCATGCGCGACCGTAGAACCGGCTTCGGGCAGTCACCTTTGACATAAAGTAGCAAGATGATTACTCTAGGTTATTAGGCCCCCGGGGATTCTGCCTACCTCTATCCAGGTTTCTGGAAGGATCGGCATGAAGTCCACCCCGCACTGGGCATCACTGGCGAAATGCCGGTTCACCGAGTCAGATGAGCTCTTCGTCGACGGAGCCGCGCAGACGCGAGCCAAGCGCCTCTGCGACGAGTGTCCCGTACTGGCCGAATGCCTGGCCGAGGCGCTGGACAACAACCTGCAGTGGGGCATCTGGGGCGGGATGACCGAGCGTGAACGCCGCTCCCTGCTCCGGCGCAGGCCGGACGTGACGTCCTGGCGTGAGCTGCTGGAGACGGCGAGGAAGAAGTACGACCTCGACCCCGACGGCGTCCGCCTGGCCACGTCTGCCGCGTCGATGCCACGTCGGTAGTCGCGTCGGTAGTCGCGCCCACACGCATTGGACAGGCCGCCGGGGCGTGGCAACAGCAGGCGGCGTGCGACACTACTGAGGGTATTAGCCGGGCGCTCGGGTCGGCTTTGTCGAAGGAGCCGAAGTGAGCGCAGATCAGTCTGATCTTGCGGATGTGATGAGTCAGGTCGCCCGGACTCTGCAGGCACCGAACGACGTCGACGAGACCTTGCGACTGATCACCCGAACGGCTCGGGAGACGATTCCTGGGGTGGACTTCTCGAGCATCTCCATCCGGCACGGGAATGGTCGACTCGAGACGCTGGCGCCCAGCGATGCCGTCGTGTCCAGGGCCGACGATATCCAGTACGAGCTCGGTGAGGGCCCCTGCGTGGAGGTGCTCGACGCGGCCAAGTCCATTCTCGCCGGCGACGTCGGGCACGACGAGCGGTGGCCCGCCTACGGTCCCAAGGCCGCGGCTCTCGGCATCGGCTCCCAGATGGCGGTCCAGCTCTACACCGAGGATGCGACGCTCGGCGCGCTCAACCTCTATGCGGCGGCCAGGGAGGCGTTCGGCGGCGACGCACTGCGGTTCGCGTCTGTGTTCGCCGCGCACGCGGCGACCGCCATGGCGTTCGCCAGTGAGCTGGCGCACCTCAACGAGGCACTACGCACCCGCAAGCTCATCGGCCAGGCGATCGGCGTGGTCATGGAGCGGTACGAGCTCAACGAGGAGCGGGCCTTCGGCTACCTGGTTCGGGTGTCCCAGGTGAGCAACACCAAGCTCCGGCTGGTCGCCGAGGAACTCATCAGCAACGCAAACGAGCGCCGCAGAATCAAGGGCTGATCGCCACAAAGTATGGTTTACTGCCTGTGAGGTCACGGACCGTTCTTGCAATGGTTACGCGGTCTAGATCTGGGGTGTTGAGCAGACAGCACTTCGGGTTCGCTTGCAGGTCAGGCAAGTAAGGTCAGGGCCCGGACCACGCGCCCGGCCTGCCAGCGTCACTGGCGGGCCCAACCGGTCTTGTAGCGGGCATCGCCCGCTGTCTGTGTTTCACTCACCGCTCGCCTCTTGGCTCGAGCACGGGTTTGACATCGACGATGGGCGTCCGGTCGAGCGCCTCCAGATCTCGCACGCGGACCCGCATCCCATCGACGTCGACGATCCGAACGCGGTGCAGCCCGATCGGGTTCGGGCGGTCCGGGGAGCGGGTGCTGAACACACCACGCAGCGGGTTCCTTTCGTCGCCACGAGGGTGGACGACCAGGGTGTCGCGGTTGGCCCGGTCGAGCCAGGTCAGCACGATGATCTCGCTGCCGATCTCGAAATCGCGGATCCCCTCGGCCACTGCGGTGTCGAACACGAGCCAGGACTCCGGTGACCCTTCGTCTCCCTGTTTGGGTGCGGCGTCGCGGTCGCTGAGCGGAGACTCGACCGACCCGATCGGCTGCACCTCGTACCGCACCTCGCTCATGGACCACCCTTCCGCCCGGTCTCCGCCTTGACGCTCCATAAGGGGACGTCACGACCATACCTACGCGACTCGGAACGGCTGATTGAGCACCGTCGACACTCAGCGCGGCTCGCCGTGCCGACCGCCTCGAAGGAGGGTATGAATGGACCCACCGCGGCTGAACGCCGCGGCGGGTGCACGGTGACCGCGACCAGCCGCTTGCAGGAGCGCCATGACTGAGACAAGCCCTCCGGTGCCGCTGACCTGTCCCAGCTGGTGCAGGTCCCATGACCGCGACGATGTGAGCCGCCTCGGTGGCGGAGTCACCGCCCTACACGAGTCCGAGGTGCTCAGCTGGTCCGACGACGGGCACCAGATCGCAGGCATCCGCCGCATCGACGAGTACGCGGACGGTCGTCTCGAAGGCATCTACATCGAGAACCTCCAGGACTCGGTTCGGGACGTCACCGCCGATCAGGCTCGGCGTCTGGCCCACGCCCTACTGAAACTGGCCGACGCCCTCGAGCCGGAAGCAGCCGAGGCCACGACTGCTTGACTCGACCCGAGGGCCAAAGCGGTTGATGTGTGTCTTCGGAGCCGCCACTAGTCCGAGAATGACGGCGTCCAGGCATGCGGCGGCTCGGGCGGAGCGCAGCGGAGCCGGGAAGCTGGCGGGTGCGGTCAGGCGGCAGGTTCGAGGGTGACGTGGTAGCCGAGCGCTTCGAGGCCTCGGACGTGGCTGCGTTTCTTTGCGGTGGTTGAGACTCGGCGGTCGTAGTGGTCGGCCAAGGTCTTGGCACCGGACGGTGGGGTCAGCGAGCAGATGCCAGATGATGGTCAGGATCGAGCGGCCGACCGCGACCGTGGCCTTCTTCCTGCAGATGGGGATGCGAAAACGCAATCGCTGGCAAAGCATCGATTGAGATCTCCTCCCAGGGAACTGAATCCACGCGACTTCCATCTTCATAGAAGTCGAGCTTGGGTCGCATCACGACGCCGGCCTGCTCGAGAGCCTCGCCGAGACCGACCCGCAACGCCTCGAAGCCACCCCACGGCCAGGTCAGTTCGCCCCGAATGCGGTCCCGAAAGCCGCTCTCCTTCTCCACCACCAGTACACCGAGACCGGAGCGTGCCAGCACACCCCGAGCGATGAGCCGCCTAGCCCGCCGCCGGCGATCACGACGTCGAACGATTGAGCGGCCGTGACTCGATATAGTCGATAGCCGGACCCGAGTCAAACCCCGTTCATCTCGCCCGAAGAGAACGACGTGACGGGTGCAGTGCTGTGCGGATTCGCCGTGGGGTGGTCGATGCTGGCGATCCTCTCGACGCGGTACACCGACCAACCGCAGCGTTGGGCGGCAGCACCTGCGCTGTTCATGGGCTTGGGCGGCCTTCTGCTGATCGGATTCGGCAGCTCATCGCGGGAGGTGCTGAGCTGGGTATGGCCACCGGTGCTGCTGGCCCTGGTGATCTGGATGTTTGTACGGGCGCGTCGACAGCTTGATAGCCGAAGCCGACGTTGGCTGCTCTACCCGGTCTTGGCGGTGTTGGCTGTTGCCTCGGTCGGCGGCGGCTACCAGACTGTTCGCGAAGAGGCAGACGCCAACGCCTACCCGATGCCGGGTCAGCTGATCGACGTCGGCGGACACCGCCTGCACCTCAACTGCACCGGCACCGGCAGCCCCACCGTCGTCCTGCACCGGGAGGAGGCGACTTCTCCTCGGTCGAGGCGTGGATAGCCCCCGCCGTAGCCGCCGACACCCGGGTCTGCGTCTACGACCGACCGGGTCGCGGTTGGAGCGAGCCCGCCGACAGCCCCCAGGACGCCACTCAGATAACAACTGACCTGCACACGCTGCTGCAACGTGGAAACGTCCCGGGACCCTACGTGCTGGCCGGTCACTCCTTCGGCGGCCTGTACGTCCTCACCTACGCCGACCGCTACCCCGGTGACGTCGCCGGCATGGTGCTGATCGACTCCACCAATCCCGCCACCGACGCCGACCCGGCCAAGGCAACGGCGTACGACACAGGCTCCTATGACGCCGCCACCGATCGTGTTGCAGCACTCGGCGCCCTGGCCGCACGCATCGGGTTGGTGCGCCTGATCGGCGGCTTCAGCTACGGCGATCTGCCCCCGCAGGCGCGTGACGAGGTCCGCGCCAAGACCGCAACCGCCGACTACGCCTCCAGCTGGATCGACGAGCTCGTCCAGGCCAACGCCTCCGGAGCGGAAGCCGCGATGCTCACCGACCTCGGTGACAAACCGCTCATCGTCCTCACCGCCGGCGCCGACACCGACGCCACCCACGACGCGGCGCAGACCAAGCTGGCGGCGTTGTCGACCAACTGCTCGCACCGCGTCGTCGACGGCGCCAGCCATCCAGGGCTCATCTACGACGAGCGGTACGCCAAGACCACCACCGGGGCCATCCTCGACGTCGTTCTCATCGGTCCGAAACAACCAACCCCTGGTGAAGTGACCTGAAGCGGCTTGCTGACGTTATGCCGACACCGAGACCCCCTGGTCACGAGGACCCTTACCCAGGGCCCCGGTGGCCCCGGAGCCCTGGGTCGGCCTTCTCAGGCCCGGGTCAGTGAAGCTTGACTGTGGCGAACCCGAAGGTATCGCCGGCCTCGAATGCCGGGGCGCCGAACGTGGAGTTGACCGCGTTGGCGGCGGCGTGCGTGAGAGTGAGCCGGACGTCTCCGAGGGCTGGTCGGCCGGACGGGCGGATGTTGAAGACATCGGCACGGCCCACCCGATCACCGTTGACCACGACTGCGGCACCTACCTTGCCTGTGCGGAGCTTGATCGTGAACCTTTTCAGAGTGATGGAGTCATGAGACGACGAGACCCTCGCCCCACCGATGTGCCTGATGATGTTCCCGTTGTTCTCGACTGCGGTCACGGGGAAGCGGAATGCCACCGTGCCCTTGAACGGCACGAGCGTGCTGTGCCTCGTCGGCGCCGCCTTCAGGCCCAGGCGGTCGAGCTTCTGCACGACTACTGGGGCCACCGCGACTCGTGTCGTACCCTCGCGCTCACGCGTTGGTGTGGCCGAGGCCGCGGGCAGCGTGCTCGCGACCAGCCCGGCCCCGGCCAGCGTCAGCGTCAGTGCCCGGGAGATCCGGCGTACTTGCGGGTGAATCATGATTGTGCTCCGTTCTGTCCAATGTTTGTCTAGGGTTCCGCGGAGCCATAGTCCTATCAGCAACCCGACGGTCCTGTCCAGTGTTTGTTGCATCTTCGTCCAAGGTTTGGCAGAGTCGGAGCCATGTACACGGTCGGCCGTGCCGCCGAACTCACCGGCATCTCACCTGACACGCTGCGCATGTGGCAGCGCCGGTACGCCGTCGTTGAGCCCGTTCGCTCCAAGGGCGGCTACCGCCTGTACGACGACCCCGCGCTACGCCGCCTGGCGGCTATGAAGTCGCTGGTAGACACCGGGTGGGGTCCACGTGAAGCTGCACGTCGGGTGGTGTCGGACGAGGTCCGCGGTGTAGACGTCATGCCGATCCCCGCGGCGGCGGTCAGAGGGGACACCGCGGCCCTGGCCCGGGTCGGCCGCGACTTCAATGGGCCGGCTCTCGACGCCGTGCTCGATGATGGGTTCGCCCTCGGCAGCTTTGAGCAGGTCGTGGACTCATGGCTGATGCCGGCACTCGCCCAGTTGGGCGCCGCCTGGCGGGACGGCTCTGTCTCCGTGGCAGGTGAGCACTTCGTGAGCGCCGCCGTGCAACGGCGTCTTGCCGCGTCATTCGACGCCGCCGGCCGGTCAGTCACCGGTCCCTGTGTGGTCGTGGGACTGGCTCGTGGGTGTCGACATGAGCTCGGCGTGCTGGCCTTCGCGGCCGCGCTGCGCAGGGCTGGTCTGAGCGTGGTCTACGTGGGTGGTGACCTTCCCCCCGAGGAGTGGGTACGCACGGTGCGGGCACGAGAAGCCGTGGCCGCCGTGCTCGGGGTGCCGACTCCGGATGACGTTCCGGCGGTGCGTGAGACCGTCGAGGCTGTCTCCACGGCCTACCCCGGGGTCGCGGTTCACGTCGGCGGCGGGTACCAGTCGGAGGTCGGTGGTGCGGCGAGGCCACTCGGTCATGCCATCGGCGTCGCGTCGCTGCAACTGGCCGATTCGCTGTCGCACTGACGAGGCGGCATTGCTCGCGATGTGCTCGCAGTGACACGGCAGCTGGTTCAGTCACGTCAGCGGAGCATGGGCGAGCGGGCGAGCACGTGTGGCGGCGGCCATGCTGGTGTCGCCGCTGCGGTCGTACTCCTCTCATGCGGGCGAGGATGAACACCTCGTAGTCCATCGACAGGCCGAACAGGAATGCGAAGATGACCACTGGCAGCCAGAAGTTAATGGCACCGGCGGCGGACACATCGCAGAGCGCGCGTCGGAGCCGTGCCCCTGCTGCCAGAAGAACACAACCGAGCCGAAGACGGCCGCCAACGAAACCAGGTTGAGCAGAACCGCCTTGATTGGCAGCAGCAGTGACCGGAATGTGCGAACCACCAGGAGGAAGGTGATCACCGAGATCAGGATCAGAACGTACGGGAGCTCGTCGTACCCCGCTGTGAGGTAGTCCTCGACGCTGGCTCCGACACCAGTGACGCCCACATCGCCGCCGACAGAGCTCTCCACTGCGGTCCGGATGTCGTCGACCACGACTGAACCAGCGCTGTCGACGGTGACGTCAGTCGGCAGGACATCGAGGACAGCGCTGTCACCTTGCGTGGTGCCGACCACAGCCAACTGGATCGTCAAGGGCACGGGCCGCGTCGGCCGCTGCCTGCCAGGCCAGGTCGCCGTGCTCCCGCCGCGTGTTTCAGTCGCCCATGACGCCCCTTGTGCCAGACTCGGCGTGCCTGGGTGCCTGACGGCGAGGAGCTCACGTGACGAGCGAAGAGCAGGGGGTTTCCGCGCAGGAGAAGGTCGCCGCCGCGGCGCGCGGCATCACCCAGTTCGAGACGACCACCTTCCGAACTCTCGGCATCGGGGCCTGGTTGGCCCTGGGCATCGCCGGTGTCCTCGCGCTCGGGTTGTACCTCGTCGCCCTCGTCGCGGACGTGGCCATCCCGTTGGCGATCGCCGTGGTGCTTGCCGCCATCCTGGTGCCTCTGGCTGACCGGCTGGAGCGGTGGCATGTGTCGCGATGGCTGGGGGCCACCCTCGTCCTCATCTTGGCCCTGTCCCTGGTGGTGGGCACGCTCGCCCTCATCGTCGGCGCGATCACCAGCCAGAGCGACGAGATCTGGACCAAGCTGGGAGCCTCGCTGCAGCAGCTCGACGACAGCAGCACCGTCTTGGAGGGAGCCTCCGGGGGGCTCGTGCCCGTGGCGCACGAACTGGTCCGGGTGCTCACCTCGGGCGTCCTTTGGCCGGTCTTCAGCTCCGCGAGCAGCTTCGTCATCGGGACCGTGCTCGCCATCTTCATGCTGCTGTTCCTGCTGAAGGACTGGGCCCAGATCACCCGTTGGACCGTCGGCCGGCTCGGGCTGCCCACCGAGGTCGGCCAGAACATCCTCGACGGGACGGTCGACGCGTTCCGTGGGTACGCCGCCGGGCTGACCATCATCGGCGCGGCCAATGCCGCCGTGGTCTTCATCGGGGCCTTGATCCTGGGGGTGCCTCTCGCCGGCACGATCGCCCTGGTGTCCTTCGTGACGAGCTACGTGCCCTACCTCGGGGCGTTCGTCGCTGGTGCGTTCGCGGTGCTGATCGCCTACGGGTCGGGCGGCGTCGGCGTGGCGATGGCGATGCTGGCGGTGGTGCTGCTGGCGAACAACACGATCCAGAACGTCGTGGAGCCGTTCGCCTTCGGCTCGCGGCTGCGCCTGCACCCTCTCGCCGTGCTGCTCACCGTCACGACGGCGACGATGCTGTTCGGGGTGATGGGGGCGATCCTGGCCGCACCGCTGACCTCGGCCGCATTGCGGGCGTACCGCCAGCTGCAGGATGCCGGCGTCATCACGCAGGGAGCGAGGAGCAGCCCATGAAGCACCCTGGAGCGGCGCGGCCGCCGCTGGCCGGCCTCGGCCTGGTGGTGGTCCTGTCGCTGACCGCGTGCAGCGAGGACGGGTCGATCGACCTGCCCTCGCCGTCCGCGTCCCCGACCAGGACCGATCTGCCGTCGCGGACGGGGTCGCTCCCGAGCCCGACACGCACCCCCAGCCGCGGCGAGTCGGAGGAGCCGACACCGTCGCCGAGCGGGACGAGCTCTCCAACGGAGGAGGAGTCCCCGTCCGAGCCCGCCTCTGAGTCCGCCCCGCCGACGCGGACCACCGCGCCCACGGAGACTGCGTCGGGCACGGTCACGGCCACCGTGTCAGCGACGCCCACCCCGAGCCCGAGCCCGTCGCCCGACGCGACGGACTCCGGCACCACGGAGGACAGCGGGACTCCGCCGTGGGTGTGGTGGTTGCTCGCAGCGGCAGGTCTAGCCGCCGTGATCGCGGCCTTCCTCGTTCCGCGCTCCCGTCGGCGCAGTGCCTGGCGCGCGGAGCTGGCCGCCGCCGAGGGTGAGGCGACGTGGTTGTCTCGCGAGCTGCTGCCCCAGCTGCAGCAGGTGCGCTCTCGTGAGGAGCTCGCCGGTGCCTGGCAGGTCTCTGCCGGCCGGGTCGTCGCGACCGAGGACCAGCTGACCGGCCTGGAGCCCACCGCCCCCGACGAGGCGGGTCGATCGCGTGTGCTCGAGCTGAGGGCTGCGGTTCGCGATGCACGTCGGGGTGTGGAGACTCTGGTCGTCTCCGGCGAAGCGACGGCACTCGCTCGCGACCTGGGTGCGATCGCGGCCCGGCTGTCCGACACCGTGAGCCCGCCGCCGACTCCCTGACGGTCCTCTAGCCGGTGCTGACGACGCGCTCGGATCGAGGCACGTCACGAGGAGCGAACTCGTCGCGCCCTCGGCCTACCAGCACCCACGCGGCGTACGACGAGAGCAGGAAGACGTCGTGCCAGCGGGCCATGCCGACGAGCATGGCCATGAGCCGAGCACCCCACAGTCCCAAGCTCAAGCAGCTGCATATGCCGTCGCTGCGCAGGATGACTTTCATAGGTGATTTGAGGGCTCCGTGCAGTTCGGTCTGTCCCTCAGACACCGGATCGATGTCGATCAGAGGCTGTGCCAAGGCTTTGCGCCCCCGACCGTCTGCATCGTCGACGCCGCAGTGATGACCATCAAGATGATGAACATCGACGAAGTCCGCGGCTCCCCCGGCGGAAAACCGAAACCGAACACCAGCACGGCCAGGCCGACGAGACCCCACAAGCCGAGTCCGATGCCGCCCCATCCGGACGCCCAAAGGGATCGCGATGATGACCACCCCGCCCAGCAGCAGGATCAACGTGTTGAGTCAGCGGTCCGCCGTCGCGGGCGGTCGTGTCCGGGGCCGGACGCCGAGGCTCGCGGCTCGTGCGGTCAGGAGATCATCGTTGCGCTCTACCACTGCTCGCCGCGGTGCGACTCCCGCCCTGCACGATCGACTGTTGGCACGCTGATGTGTCGCGTCATGGCGGTTCAGGGGTTGGAGGGCGGTGGGGCGGGTAGGCCGGTGCGGTGAAGGTTGATGCGCCACCCTGCCCAGGCCAGGGCTCCGATGGGGATGGGAAGCCAGAACGAGACCAGCCGGTAAAGCAGGGTGCTGACGACGGCCTGGTCGGCGCTGATGCCGATCAGGACGAGCAGACTGGTCAGGCCCGACTCGACGAAGCCGAGACCTCCCGGGGTGATCGGTACCAGTGCGAGTGCCTGCGCGACCGCGTAGGCCAGCAGCACCTCTGCTGGACGTGCATGCGCCCCGAACACGACTAGTGCCGCCACCAGCGCGGCGTAGTCGAACATTCGGTTCGCCGCCGCGGCGGTCACCGCTCGCCACCATCGACGGGTGAATGCGGCGGCCACGCGGTCCCGGGCAGCTACCAGCGCGGTGGCGGCCGTGTCCGCGGTGATGTCGTGCTTGACGATGTGTATCGCGTGGCCCCCGGCCCGGCCGACGGCGACCACGAAGCGGGTCCAGGTGAGGGTCGTGACTCCGAGCGCGACGATGGCGACCGCCAGGATCAGGGAGACCAGCAGCCCGAGCTGGAGCTGTCGCGCCGGGGGCGGGCCGATGATCAGCGCCGGAATGGTGAGCACGGGGAGTAGGAGCAGTACCCCGGTCGTGAGCAGACCCATCGCCGTGAGTGCCGACGCGACGGCGGCGGCGGGCTGACCGGCTCGGATCAACACCCTCGCCTGGATCACGGCAGCCGTGGCCGGACCGCCGGGAACGATCTTCCCGGCGGCATTCCCGGCTAGGTGCGCGGTCGCAGCCTTCCCCCAGCTCACCTGCCCAGCCGACGGCGGGCGTTCGGAGTCGTCGGTTCCGGTCGCCAACGCCAGACGGGTCAGCCACCAGATGGAGGCTGCGCTGCAGAAGACCAGGCCGACGAGGATCGCGAACCACCACGGCTCGACGTCGCGCAGCTGCGGCCACGACCCGAACAGCGTGAGCAGGCTGGGCGCGACCACGTACAGGCCGATCCCGGTGAGCGCCAGCCCCACGGTGCGCCCTCCCCAGCGCCGGACGAGGTCACCGAAGGCGATGGTCACCGGCTCTCCTGCAGCATCGGCCCAGTGTGGCACCGGTGTCGCCAGGGATGAGGACAGCGCCGCGCAACCTCGACACGCCGTCACCTTGGACAGCCCACGACCCACGGCGTCTGGGAGGCTGGCGGCAGCGTTCCGGCCTTCGTGCTCGATCCGAAGATCGTCGCCCAACGCGGGCGGCCGTCCGCGAGCGACTACTCTCCAAACGAGCGAGGTGGCGGGTTTCGCCACCTCCAATGAAACCGGGAGGGCCCGATGTCAGAAGACCAGAACGGCGTCGACCAGACGGAAGTGGTCGCTGCCGCAGTGAGTGATGATGGTTACACGCTCTTTGTCGCCGACTTCTCCGACACTGATAACGCATGGCAGACCTACGAGGCACTGAAGTCGTTGGAAGACGGCCGGACCGTGGAGATCGAGGGCGTGCTCGTGGTCAAGCGGGACGCCGACGGCACGCTGGAGGTCCAGAAGGCGACAGACCACAGCACGAAACGCGGGCTCAGGTGGGGACTGGTCGGCGGCGTCGCACTGGGTGTGCTGTTCCCGCCTACTATCCTCGGCAGCGCCACAGTGCTCGGTGCAGCCGGCGCGGCCGCGGGCAAAGTCCGTCAGCGCCACCACCACCACGAGATCGAAGAGGAGCTGCAGGACGCAATCGCTCCCGGTCATTCCGGAATCCTGGCTCTCGTCTCCGACCCGGGTGTCCTCGAGATCCGCAAGGCACTCGACATGGCCGATGCGATCGTCGAGCGAGCCGTCAACAAGGTCGCAGCGGAAGACATGAAGGCCGCGGCCAAGGAGGCCGAAGCACGAGCCAAGCAGGACGAGGGGTAGAGACCCCGGACCTCGCTCGCCGGAGCTGACCGCCGATTCACGGCGGTCGGCTTCCGCAGTCGACTGCGACCGCGACAGAGCGGTCCGCCTGCATGGCATCCCCGCGCCCACGCTGCCCCCAGCACCGAGGCTCGCCGAGGCGGCACGCCTCTTGCCACCGCCAGGACGCCGAACAGAAACCGGTCCCGCTCAGTCAGGAACGAGACACCCATCCGCGCTCGGAAAAGACGTACGCAGGCAACCTCGGCGACTGCGTACACGTCGCGTCGGCGGGCGGCACATGGATGGCGGTCGTGTACGGGTTCGGGGGTATCGCTGGCGGAAGCGGATGGGCGGTCGGCATCGAGTGCGACGTCGACCCAGCGCACGGCGAAGACCTCACCGATCCGTGCTCGTGTCGCCAGCATGAAGTCGACGATTTCCGCCATGTCGCTGGGCGCCTCCGGTCCCGGCCGTTGCGTCGCGGTCCAGGCGCGCAGGGCGTTCCGGACGTTGTTGAAGTCCTCGAGCGTCAGATCATGTGTCGGGTTTCTCCCGGTGATCGGGCGGTCCTCATCGTTGAGTGGGATGCCAGTGGCGGCGCCTTTGGTCGACGAGTAGGCGGGGCGGGGCCCGACGCCACGCGGGGCGCGGCGAGGATCTTCGCTCGTCACCCGCTACGGGGGAGTCGTTTCGTCGGGCACTTCTTCACCATAGGAACGAGCGATGTGGGCGGTGGGAGCCGGGGATACCTCGAAGTTGCGGAGGGCTGAGGCGATGGTTGACGACTCTGTTGAGGCAGCAGGTGACGAACCGACGGTCGGCGCCACGCGGCGCCTATCCGTACGGCAGGCGGCGTTCATCGGCGTCGGCTCCATGGTTGGCGCCGGGATCTTCGCCCTGCTGGGCGCTGCGGGCGAGGTGGCCGGCTCGGCGGTCTGGATCTCCTTCCTCATCGCTGGCGGGGTTGCCGTCCTGCAGGGCTATTCGTTCGCCAAGCTCGGTGCGCGCTACCCCTCCGCCGGTGGGTTTCTGGAGTACGTCGTGCGGGGCTGGGGCGAGGGACACTTCACGGGCGTGCTCGCCTGGTTGCTGCTCGCCGTTAACGCGATCATCACCGCGATGGTCGCGGTGTCCTTCGGCAGCTATGCCAGCGCGGCTGTCGCGGACAACGACCACTGGACCCAGCTCTTCGCCGTGCTCGTCCTGATCGTGATGGCTTGCCTGAACATCCTCGGCTCCCGTGCCGTTGCCAGCGCCCAGACGGTGGTCGTCATCGTGGTGATCGGCATTCTCGTCGTGTTCTCGGTCGCGACCCTGTCCAACATGGACATCGACCTTCTGGCGTTCTCGGGCTATCCCTCGTGGGGCCAGATCGTGTCGAGCGTGGCGTTGACGTTTTTCGCGTTCCTGGGGTTCGGCGTCATCACCTTCACCGCGAAGGATCTGGCGGACCCCCAGCGCCAGCTGCCTCGGGCGATCTACCTGGCGCTGGGGATCGCAACGGTCGTGTACGTCGCGGTCGCGCTCGGCGTCTTCGGGACGCTGACCGTCGACGAGGTGGTCTCCTCGGGCGGTACTGCCCTGGCGGTCGCCGCGGAGCCCGTGCTCGGGTCGGCCGGCTACTGGCTGATGAGTGTCACGGCGCTGTTCGCCACCGCCGGTGCAACGAACTCGGGGTTGTACCCGGCAACGGGCCTCGCGGAGGAGATGGCCAGCGCGGGGCAGTTCCCGCCGGTGATGGGGACCCGGGTGGCTGGCCGCGCCCCCATGGGCATCCTGCTCACCGCTGCCGCGGCGATGATCCTGGCGATCTTCTTCGACCTGAACGCAATCGCCTCGATCGGTAGTGCCGTCGCCCTCGTCGTGTTCACCCTGGTGACCTTCGGCCACCTCCGGATCCGGCACGAGACCGGAGCCCAGGCGTGGTTGCTCGTCCTGGCCGACGTCTCGACCGTCGTCGTCCTGGTCGCGTTCGCCTTCACCACACTCGTGGACGAGCCCGGGACGGCCGTGGCGCTGGCGGTCATCCTCGCCCTGGCGATCGTACTCGACCTGTGGTGGAAGAGCCGCCGTGCGGATACGCCGGCTCACGGCGGGACGGGCGGTTGACAGTCATGCACCCAGTCGAGCTCATCCGACACGCCAGACGGGCAGCAGTGCTGCTGCTGGTGCTGCTGGTGGTTGGCGCCTGCGGCGGCCGGGGAGGGCGGCGACGGCGCCCGCCCCACGATCTCGCCCACTCGGACGCGCACCGCGACGCTGCCCAGTCCGGAGCCCGAGGAGACGCCGAACGAGGCGGAGCCCACGACCGAGTCGGCGTCGCCGGACTCCTCGGAGGGGGCCGCGAACGGCCCCCGCCGACCCCGATCACGCAGCGTGAATCCGGTGCCTGACCTGCCGTTTTGTAGTGCCCTCGGCAGTGCCCTCGCAGTGTGCCCTCGGCAGTGTGCTGGTTCAGGACATCGGCGACACATGTCTCAAGACATAGGCGACACGTGTCTCGGGTCATCGGCGAGAGCCTCGCCGGGCTCGATGCTCGGCCATGTCGCAGCCCACGTCGAAAGCCCGCCTGGTCATTACCGCCCTGTTCGTCGACCACCAGACCCCGGCCGAGGTGGCCGCCCGCTACGGCGTGCACCGCGCCTGGGTCTACAAGCTCAGGGCCCGCTACGAGGCGGAGGGCGAGGCGGCGGTGGAGCCTCGTTCGCGGCGCCCTAAGACCTCACCGTCCGCGTTGTCACCGGAAGTGGTCGACCTCATCGTGCGGGTCCGCAAAGATTTGACCGACGCCGGGTTGGACGCCGGGCCCGACACCATCGGCTGGCACCTCGAGCACCACCACCGACACCGAGTAGCCAGATCGACCATCAGCCGCCACCTGGCTCGGGCCGGCCTGGTGATCCCGGAACCGAAGAAGCGACCGAAGTCCTCCTACATCCGGTTCGAAGCCGCGCTGCCGAACCAGACCTGGCAATCGGACTTCACCCACTACCGGCTCACCCGGCCCGACGGTCGACCCGGCGCGGAGGTGGAGATCATCAGCTGGCTCGACGACTGCACCCGCTACGCGCTTCAGGTGAGCGCCCACGCCCGGATCACCACCCCGATCGTGGTCAACACGTTCCGCACCGCCCTTGCCCAGCACGGCGTTCCAGCTTCCACCCTCACTGACAACGGCATGGTCTACACCGTCCGCCTCGCCGGGGGACGCGGTGGACGCAACAGCTTCGAAGACGAGCTACGACGCCGCCACATCGTCCAGAAGAACTCCCGACCCGGCCACCCCACCACCTGCGGTAAGACCGAACGATTCCAGCAGACCCTGAAGAAGTGGCTGCGCGCCCAACCCGTCCAGCCCACCACGATCGACCAGCTGCAGAACCTTCTCGACCGCTTCGTCGCCGAGTACAACCACCGCCGGCCGCACCGCTCGCTGCCCCACCGAGCGACCCCCGCCGCGCTCTACACATCGATGCCCAAAGCCACTGCCAGGCCCGAGCAGGGATCCCGACACCCACCACCGGGTCCGGCACGACCGCATCGACAAAGCCGGGTCCGTCACCCTGCGCCACAACAGCCGACTGCACCACATCGGCATCGGCCGAACCCACACCGGAACCTGCGTCATCCTGCTCATCCACGACCTGCACATCAGAGTCGTCAACGCCGCCACCGGCGAACTACTCCGCGAACTAGTCCTCAACCCCAACCGCGACTACCAGCCCACCCGAACACCCACAGGCCCCACCCGCCCACCCCAAAATGAACAACAGCCGAACCTACATTCGCAGGTCCGGCTGTCGCCGATGTCTTGAGACATCACAGCAGTGCCCTCGGCAGGATTCGAACCTGCGACGCAGGGTTTAGGAAACCCACGCTCTATCCCCTGAGCTACGAGGGCGGGACGTGCGGACTTGCTTGTGGAAAACCGTCTGCATGTCCGCCAGTCGCTGGTCAGCCACTCGCGGATGTGCCGATTTTAGGGGTTGGCGGGCTGAGCGGCGCAGGCCGGTCGCCGGATGCGGCGTTGACCAGGCAGGATGCGCGAAATGCCGCGGCTAGCAAAGTGCTGGCGTGAAGAAGCGGGTCAGGCGGCGGGTGGTGTGTGTCGCTGGTGTTCGGCCTCGTGGTGCCAGACGTGGCGGGCCCATGAGTTCTCGGCTTGGGCAGCCAGCAGGACGACAAGCGTCTGGTTGTGGACGCCCCACGCGGGTAGTCGTTGGCCGTAGAAGGCGCGCTCGAGTTGGGCGTTGAGACTTTCGGTGTCCTGCCGCATGCCGTACAGGCGCGTGTGCTGTTTCCCGGTGGTGGGAACAACACGGAGGTACTCGCAACGGTTGAACCCAGTCTTGGCGTCCTGGTCGGTGGCGAGGAGGGGTTCCCACCAGTCGTGGTCAGCCCGGCCAATGCAGGGGAGGGTGTAGCGGGCGTAGAACTGGTGGTGAACGCCTCCATTCTTGTAGCGGGTGGTGGCGCGTTTGGTTTGGTGGCGTGTCAGCTCGAGGAACTCCGAATCACCGTCTGCGGTGATGACTTGCTCGAACAAGGTGCCGGCCGCCGCCCACAGTTGATGCCCGCCGCATGCTGCCTCCCGCGCGATGCGGCGCCGACTCCACGGCAGCGGTTGGGCCGCGTGGCCGTGGCCGTTGAGAACAATGCCGCCATTGCGTCCGGTCCGCCGACGCGCGGGTGCGATGACGCCGCAACCGGTTGCGGTCTGGATCTGGTTGAGGTGGGTGCCTCGCCAGGCGCCGTCGGCGGTGAAGGCTTGGATCCCGCGGGTGCGACCCGCGAGGTCGAGGGCGAGGTCGGTGAACACCCTTCCCTCCCCGCCGGGTGCCTTGCCGTCGAAGTGGGCGACGCCGAGTATCACGCGGTGGTTGGCGAGCGCGGACCGAACCGATGCGATGGCGAACTTGGTGCCCCAGACGATCCCGTCGACGCCGCCCTCGCCGTTCCTTTGCCGGGCGGTGTCACGCCGCACCGGCCTCAGTTCGCCGGTGGTTGGGTTGACCTGTTCGGTGTCCAGGGTGCGCAGCGGGCTGGAGAACACCTTGCCGTCCAGGCCGACGACGTGGTCGCGACGGTAGTGCCCCGCCGAGTACGCGACGTCGGCGTCGAGCAAACCAACCTCGTGCGCGCGGTCGACCGCGAGATCTCTCTGCAAGGCGAGCAGTTGGCTTGGTCGGTTGGTCACCATCGCAGCCGTCCTGGGAACTAACGTCAGGGAGTTGCTTCGAGGCGTTCCGCCATACGACGCTGAATAGGCGGCAATCACCGCGACGTTGACGTGACGTCGTGCAGTAAATTGCCAGCAGCCGCGGGCGTTGCATAGTCCGCATGACCCGCTGAAGTTCAAAGGGATCGCGGTTGCCAGCCCCTCTGACCAGTCCTGTCAGCCAGCCGAAAAACTCCCGACCCCGGCTCCGCAAGCTTCGTCGGGCCCGAGCCATTCTTGAGCGGCGTGAACCGGCGCATGAAGGTCGACACGCCCGGGCGGCAGTTGGGCTCATAACCCAGAGGTCGCAGGTTCAAATCCTGCCCCCGCTACCAATGAAAGCGCAGGTCAGAGGCCCTTTCGCTGGGGATCGCGGAAGGGCCTTCGCCTATCGTGCCACCAATATGCCATCAGATCCGACCAGTGGCCTGTGTGACCAGTGGCCTTCGGTCCAGGGCGGCATGAGCGTCGACGACACTGTCGTGGAGCAGGTCCGCACGGACCCCCCAGGGGACGACGTCCCTGTCGTCACCGCCGACCGGGAGCTGTCCAGGGCTCTGCGCGGTTCCACAGATTCCGGAGGTTCCGCCCGCGCATTGCCGGTCGACGGCGTGGTCATGCACACGTGAGAGACCACCGGTCGACCCGGACCCTGTTTCTGCAGACCACCGCGATGGAGTGCGATGCGACCGTCCTCGGACTCCTTCCGCTGCGGACGCCCGATGCACAGGAGTGATACGGCAGTTCACGGTTTGCGCGTTCCAGGTAGCAAACTGGATGCGCATACCGCGGAGGGAGTCACCGCAGCGCAGCGGTGGCGGCCGTAACCCGAAACTGCGATAGGCGGCGAGTCCAACTTACTGCGCGGGGATGGCCCCGGACCGCGGTTGCGTCCTCTGGGCCGGTGTGCGTCGTGTCGGGCGACTGACGTGCCATCGGCTGCCGGTCAGTCTCCTTCGATTTCCATGCCGGCGGGTAACCCTCGGGAGGAGTGGAGCGCTCTGTCATGGCGCTGTCCGCGCGTTCATGCCGCGTCATGGACGGCTACCTTCACCCGAAGTGCGCGCCTCCCATGGGCTTCTGGAGGGAGGCCTCGGTCGCGTATCCCGGACCCGAGACTCGGCGTAGCAGTTCGAACGCCAGTTCCGGTTCGCCTTCCGACCCTCGTCCGCTGTCGATCAGTCCGCAGTAGCCGATGCCGTCACCGTCGGCCTTCCGCTGGACCGCCAGCAGCCCGATCGACGATGGCTGCTTGGTACGGATCGACTCCTCGAGGTCTGCGACCGCGGGGTGTCGTTCGCGTCGATTCGGCGTTCGGCGGCACTCGTGGGTTCCTCGAGCACACCGATCACCACATCGGCCGCCCTGCTGCTTCCGCATCCGCCGGCGCGGGTCACCACCGGGCTGCTCGCCGTGGTGGTCGGCATCACGTATATCCCCGGCTTCACTCATCTCTCGTTCGATCTGGTCGGACGGGGCCCGACGCTGTGGCGCATGTCCTGGGTGTTGACGGTGTGGGGCCTTGGTCGGCGCCGCAGCGACGAGGCTGACCGAGAGGTTGCCGACGCCGGCGTTGCGACTCGCGGGACCGGTGGGCCTCACGGCCCTTCTTCTCATCTTCGGCGAAGCGATCTGGTCGGGAGCGACAACTACCACGTGGGCGGCTCCCTTTCACTACCAGCGGGTGCCGGACGCCGTGGTGATGGCGAACCGGGTCATAGGTGGCGCGCACGCGGTGACACCGTCCTTGCGAACACGGAGCTGTCCATCACCGTCGCCATGTTGACAACGCGGATCCACGCGGTCAACCCTCGGGACTACTTCATGGACTACCTACGGGACGAGCCGCAGTTCCAGTTTCACAAGCGCAAGCATCTGACCCGTTTCAGCCTTGAGGACGGCCCGTTTCGGACCGCTGTCATCAGGCGCGACCTGAATGCTCTGGGCGTTGATGTCGTCTGCTTCGACCCGTCGAAGCAGCGTCGGATCAAGTGGGTCGGCCGGCTGGGCTACGAGAACGCGTACCAGTCGAGCAGCTACGTCTGCCTTAAACGCTGAACACCGATCGGCATCGCTGCAAGGGGTGGCAGAGGCAGCCGGAACGCGAGGGTACGCAACGCGAGGACGCCCCGCGGTCACCTCGCCGCGCACGCCGATTAGGCGAGGTGACCGGCGGTGGTGTCCTACTGCGCTACCGGGCCGAGAACTGGTAGACGGTCGAGGAGGTGAAGACGTCGCCCGCTCGGAGCACGGTCGTGGGGAAGTTCTTGTGGTTGGGCGAGTCGGGGTAGTGCTGGGTCTCCAGCGTGAATGCATCTCCCTGCCGGTAGGTCTTGCCGCTGATGCCGACGATCGAGCCGTCGAGGAAGTTGCCGGTGTAGAACTGCACGCCGGGCTGGTCGGTGAGGACAGTCAGTACGCGCCCGCTCGCCGGGTCGTACGCCCGGGCCGCCAGCGTGAGGTTCCCGTGGCCGCCTGTCCCGTTCAGCACCCAGTTGTGGTCGTACCCGTGCGCGAAGACGATCTGTTGTACCCCGTCACGGATCCGGGAGCCGATGGCCCGTGGCTCGGTGAAGTCGAAGGGCGTGCCCGCGACTGGTGCGATCCGGCCGGTCGGGATGAGTGTGGAGTCGATCGGGGTGAAGTGGTCGGCGTTGATCATCATGCGCTGGTCGTAGACCGTGCCTGATCCCTCTCCGGCCAGGTTGAAGTAGGCGTGATTGGTCAGGTTGATGATGGTGTCCTGATCGGTGGTGGCTCGGTAGTCCATCCGCAGCCCGTTGGTGTTGGTCAGCGTGTACGTCACGGTGATGTGCATGGTGCCGGGGTAGCCCATCTCGCCGTCGGGGCTGACCCGGGTCAGCCGCAGGCCCACGGTGCCGTTCTGCTCCAGCGGCGTCGGCTGCCACAGGCGCTTGTCGAACCCTCTGGTTCCGCCGTGCAGGCTGTTCGGCGGGTTGTTGATCGGCAGGTGGTAGGTCGTGCCGTCGAGGGTGAAGGTGCCCTCGTCGATCCGGTTCGCGTACCGGCCGATGATCGCGCCGAAGTACGGGCTCTCTGCCTGGTACTCCTTCAAGGTGGCGAGCCCCAGAGTGACGTTGCGGAAGTTCCCCTGCCGGTCCGGAGCGGTCATCGACTGCACGATCCCGCCATAGGTGAGGATGCGCACGCGCATCCCCTGAGTGTTGACGAGGGTGTATCGATAGACCGGTGCACCAGCCGGGGTGGTTCCGAAGCGGTCACGGGTGATGCTGGCGGCCGGCGCTGTCCGGTCGCTCGTGGCGACCCCGGAGCCGGTGGATGCACCTGATGAGGGCACGGCCGCTATGCCCAGGGCGGCGAGCACGGCCAGCGAGGATCCGAGCCCGAGGGCCCGGGTGAGACCTCGGCGACCGGCCGTCGATGTGCGGCTGCTCAGGATGTTGCGCATGACACTCCTTACTGTCCGGTTCGAGCTGGCAGCGACGGCCGGCAGTCGACCCGCAGGCAAGGGCAGGAGGCCCTTGACGACATGTGGCTCGTCATCCCCGTGCTCCAACACTGTGAACGGCGCGTGAGGCGCGTACGTCGGTCTAAGCCTGCCAAGAGAGTGCCGGTCTCGTCGAGAGAGCGACCGCGACGGCCTCCGGCTGCCCTGCGATCTCCCTCATCGAGGGAGTGTCAAGGATCAAGCGGAACAGCTGTCAACCATCAGCCGGAACACTGTCAGGCATCACTCGAAGCCGAAACGTCGCAGCTCAGCCGGAGTAATACATCGGGTCTGTGCGCCCGGCAGTGTGCTGGCTCAGGACATCGGAATGGGGTGTCTCAGGTCATCGGAATAGCGTGTCGCAGGTCATCGGAATGGTCGGGGCTCGACAGGCTCGGCCATGTCGAACTCCTCCAAGCGGCGGCTGGTCATCACAGCCGTGCTCGCCGGTTCCAGCCAGTCCGAGGTGGCCCGCACCTACGGGGTGTCCCAAGGGTGGATCAGCCGCCTGATGAAGCTCTACCAGGCCGAGGGCGAGGAGGCGTTCGAGCCCCGCTCGCGGGCACCGAAGACCCGCCCCCGCCTCACACCGGATGTGACGGTCCAGCTGGTGCTGCGGCTACGCAAGCAGCTGACCGAAGCCGGCCTGGACTCCGGCGCGGACACCATCGGCTGGCATCTGCAGCATCATCACGCCACGGTGCTGTCGCGGGCCACGATCAACCGGATCCTCCTCCGCCATGGCCTGGTCACCCCGGACCCATCGAAGCGGCCCAAGTCGTCCTACATCCGGTTCGAGGCCGAACTGCCGAACCAGACCTGGCAGTCCGACTTCACCCATTACCGGCTCACCCGTCCCGACGGCCGACCCGGCGCGGACGTGGAGATCCTCAGCTGGCTCGACGACCACTCCCGCTACGCCCTGCACCTGTCGGCCCACGCCCGGGTGAGTGCTCAGATCGTCCTGGCGACCTTCCGCGAAGCCGCAGCCCAGCACGGGTATCCGGCCTCCACCCTCACCGATAACGGGATGGTCTACACCGTCCGCTTCGCCAGCCGCCCCGGCGGACGCAACCACCTCGAGCACGAGCTCCGCCGCCTGAACATCGTCCAGAAGAACTCCCGCCCCAACCACCCCACCACCTGCGGCAAAGCAGAGCGGTTCCAGCAGACGATGAAGAAATGGCTGCGCGCCCAACCCGCCCAGCCGACCACCATCGCCGAACTCCAGACCCTCCTCGATCGCTTCCGCGACACCTACAACCAGCGCCGGCCGCACCGATCCCTCCCCCACCGCGCGACACCGGCCACGAACTACACCGCCCGCCCCAAGGCGACCCCCGGCGCCGACCGGACCAGCGACACCCACCACCGAGTCCGACACGACAAGATCAGCAAAGCCGGCACCGTCACCCTGCGCGTCGCCGGCCGGCTGCGCCACATCGGCGTCGGCCGAACCTACGCCGGAACCTACGTCATCCCGCTCGTCAACGACCTCAACGTCAGAATCGTCAACGCCGCCACCGGCGAACACCTCCGCGAACTGGTCATCGACCCCCGACGCGACTACCAACCCACCGGCCGACCACCTGGACCAGCCACCACAAAGAAGTAGCCCGAACCTACAAAACGCAGGCACGGACTATTCCGATGTCTTGAGACATCACAGTCGACTTGGGAGATACCTGTGCCCAATCCCGGTTGGCGAAGCGCGTTCGCAGGCCGATGTTGTTCTCCGCGATTTCACATGGGAGCGATTAGGACTTACCACCGTAGGTGCCTCATGCTGCCTGGTCAGCCGCCGGCAGAACACCACCCGAAGGAGTGTGGACGGCGTTCACTGAAGTTCAGCCCGCGATCCCGCCCTTGAGAGAGTCAGGGCCGCCGACCTTGTTGGCGTTGCGCCGCCGTGAGACCGCCGGAAACGACTCGATGAGCCGCCGGCCCACCCTGGGATTTCGGGTCCGCGCTCTAACGGCCTAACGACCCTTCAGATCGAGAAATAGCGACTAACACAGCAAAACGGAAAATTCCCGTTCTGACGGCACGTCCCCATTCAACTGCGAGAATTGCAGCCATGATTCCAGCCTCCTAGCAGGTGGGAATCTAGGCCCCGTCCGACGTTGCGCCGTCTGGCGGGGCCGCTCAAGTCCCATCCTTACCCTACGAACGGCGAATTGTCACGTGAGCGGCTAGGCAATCCAGCCCGGAGTTGAGAGCCGGTCCCACATTCGTACTGCAGAAGGGAGTCGACCCGAGTCAGACGAGGCCGAGAATGACGGAAACGTCGGTAGACACTGAGCATAAAATCGCCGCCCTCGAACAAATTCTGATGGCGCCAATGCAGGTCCACCAACACCCGGCGCATCTCGACCAGCCACAAATCAACTATATGGTGGTGCAAGCCTCTCGCCGCGCCGTCAGGACTGGAGGGATGGTCAGTCGTGGGCAGGTTGCACGAGATAGCCGCTGTCTGTCCGTTTGGCGGCGTACATGGCCAGGTCGGCTCGCTTGAGCAGGTCTGGCGTGGTGCCGTTCCCGTCGGGCGACACGGTCACCCCGATGCTCGCCTGGACGCGAACCGTCTCACCGTTCACGTCCATGTCGTCGCCGACGACGGAGTACAGCTTCGCCGCCACTCCGGCGGCGTCGTCCCGATCGGCAATCCCCGGCAGTACGAGGACGAACTCGTCGCCTCCGACGCGGGCAACCGTGTCGGTGTCGCGGGTCGCGCGAACGAGCCGGGTCGCCACCGTGCAGAGCACCTCGTCACCGGCGTCGTGGCCGAGGGTGTCGTTGATGACCTTGAACCGGTTGAGATCGAGAGCCAAGACAGCCAGTCCGCGGCTGTCCCTGCGGGCCGTGCGCTCGGCGTGATCGAGCCGGTCCCTGAGCAACGACCGGTTTGCCAGGCCGGTCAAGGGGTCGTGCAACGACCGGGCTACCGCGGCGTCCTCGATCTGCCGGCGTTCGACGGCCGCCGTGAGCACGCCGACAACGCCGACCATGAAGTCCACCTCCTCGGTGTTGAACGACCGCTCTCGCATCGAGTGGGTCTGCAGGATCACGTGCGGCCGGGGAGCGGGGCCGGGAACGCTGACCGAGAAGATCGCACCCATGTCCGGCAGCCGAGGCAGGGCTATCTGGTGGGTGTGGACCGGACGGCCGGCCAGCCGGGCCAGCTGCGCGAGGTGGATGAGCCCGTTGGACACCATCTCCGACGCGTCCAGTGTGGGCTGCCACCCGACATGCGCCTGCAACTCCAGGCTGTCGTCGGCCGCCGCGACGACCAGGTCTGCAAAGTCCGTGCCGAGCACCCGCACCACGGCCTGGAGGGCCTCGTTGAGCAGACTCTCCAGGGTGGCGACCTCGAGCGCTCGCTGTGCCAGCCGGGCGACGGTTGCGAGCCGGATCTCGGCCTTGCGTAGCCCGGTGATGTCCTGAAGCAGCATCACGAGCTCCGGGTCGCGGTCGTCGCTCGCGGCGTCTCCCTCGGCGTCTCTGCCCGCCGACGGGATGACGGTCGTCTGCAGGGACAAGGAGGGCTCCCCGTGCAACGGTCGCCACTGAAGTTCCGCGTACTGCCGCTGACCGGTCTGGGCCGCCGTCGTGAGCGGACCCCACGCATGGGTTAGCGGGCCACCCCTGGCGTCGCGGACATCCAGCTGGGGAAGCAGATCGTCGAAGCGCGTACCGGCTGGCAGCGGGTGGCCGAGAAGCCGTCGCGCCGTCGGGGAGGCCTGCTTGACCACAAGGTCGTGGTCGAGAAGGACCGCGCCGAACGGCAGATCGTCGAACGACTCACCGCCCACGACCAGCTCGGTGAGCTGAACCCGCTCGTCGATAGATCGCGTGGCGGCACGTCGGCTGGTGATGTCGACCAGGGTCCCGCAGTTGCCCACGAGCTTGCCCTCGTCGTCGTAGAGCAGGGTCGCCCGGAGCTCCAGCCACCGGTACGCGCCGGAGCGGGTGCGGTAGCGCGTCTCGTGGTGGCAGGAGTCCGCGGCACCTTCGACGACCGCCATGAACAGGGCCACGGTGTAATCGCGCTCGTCGGGGTGTACATACTCCAGGAAGTTGGTGCCCAGCGTCTCCTCTCGCGGGTAACCGGTGATATCGGTCCATGCGCGGTTGAGGTACGTCCAGTTGCCCTGGGCATCGGTCTGGAACACCACCGCGCCGAGCCGCTCGAGCAGATTCCGCTCAACTCCCGCCGCGGCGTGAGAGCCGGAGTCCGTCGACGCTGTCACGACCAGCCGCTCCCATCCTGCCAAGTCAGTGCTCATCCTGTGCAACCACGACCTGCACGACTTTACCGTGTAAGTGACCAGTGACCATTGATCCGGCACCGCGACGAAATGAGCTACTTGATGAACTGGTTCGCAGACCACGAGGAGGCTGTCTCGGCAGGACCGGCTGTCAGCCGCGTTTGACCTTTCCGACCTCATCGATGCCCGAAAAGAGGCAACGGAAGGGCTCCAAGAAGCCGCCAAGGACCGATCGGCGAGTGCAGAAAACCGCAAAGCCGCATCGAAGGATCGGCTCGAAGCAGCGGACCACGAGCACAATGTTGACAGGAAAGATCGTCCCGACTAGCCCCTCATGGTGCCGTGGTCGCACGCATTTTGGTGGTGGTTGTTGCGTCTGGCTGGCGTCGCGGTCGGCGACGACTCGATGAAGGGGACCGCTTCAGGATTCAATTGACCGTTGGTATTCCCTCCGTTACCAAGGGTGGTTACTGTTAATAGGTCTCGGGATGATCGGACCGACAATGGCTGAATCAGACGGCATCGAAAATCACCAGCGAGCACTGGCATGGCTGCGTGACCTCGCCGCGAAAGCGCGTGATGACGCCGCTGATCAACGTGACCAGATCGCGGATCATCGCGACGCTCTGGCGGACGCGCGGGACGCCGAGAGCGTTGACCGCGACGTGGACACCGAGACGCTCGTCGAGATGGCGGACGAGCGCGACGTGCTCGCCCAAAGCCGTGACCGTGAGGCGGACCGTCGCGACTTCGCCGCCGATCTGCGGGCATCGGACACTGAGATCGCTGACGTCGCCTCGTCCAGGCAACGCGAGGCATCGAAAGCGGACCGGGAGTGTTCGCGTGAGGATCGCGAAATGTCGGCCGCGGATCGTTCAGACTTGACCGACGCTCGCGCAACCGCCGAGCGGCGTCGAAAGGATGCAGCCGACGATCGGATGTCAGCAGCCGTGGATCGCATGGATGCGGCTAACGACCGCTGGGAAACAGCGAAGGACCGCGCCGCGGCGATTGAGCAACTACTCAACGAGCACAGTGAGGGCCGCCCGGCTAGGCCCTGATGACGCTCGTTGAGTTCATCCGTGCCCGTATTGCCGACGACGAAGCAGCCGGAAAAGTGGGGGACGAGAAAGGCTGCCGTGCTGCGAGGGACCGCCCAGAGACGACGTTCGATCCGCGCCGCGTACTTGCCGACTGCGAAGCCAGGCGGACAGTGGTTGCAAGCTACGAAAGGTTGATACGCGATGCCCGGGACGGCGGTGCCGGGGACGGCATCGTGTTGGGTTTGGAACGGGTTCTGAGGTGTATCGCCTCGCCCTACGCCGACCATCCCGATCACCGGCCTGAATGGTCGCCCACCTATCCCTTCTGATCATTCACCGCCACGACGTTGACCCTGGCGTAGACCGCCCGTAGAACGGTGCGCGTACGCCTTTTTAGCGGCCTGGCAGCCCGTCGCCGTGTGGATCAACTAGAGAGCAGAAGTCAGGCGCTCTAATCCCGGCTATTCGTTGAGCGATCAAGCATCGTCGCGGCGATCGTCCCCTTCCCGAACCGGCACGTCGCCCGAGAGGACTTACCCCTCCTTGCTAGCCGCTTCTTACAGGCGGACGTCAGCACAGCCCAGCGATCATCCGGCGAACGGGTTGTCGTCATCCTCGTGCGCGGCTGTTTCGTCGGTGATCCCGATCCGGCCACGAGGATCCGGCGACAGCCCGAGCGCGTTCCGCTAGGTAGCGCACCTGCGTCACGGCCTCCCTCATCGCCACCCCGTGGACGGGTTCCTTACCAGCCGGTCGTGGTCCTTCCCGGATCGGCCGGTGACGACGACTCCGCGGGTGGTGACGTCACGTGCGGCCTGCTCGAACGCGGACCAATACACGCAGTAGGCGGTGACGAGGGCCCGGTCGGCTTCACGGGACCTGATCGGCTGATCGGCGTACACACGCGACAGCCGTAGCCACTCGCTGCGGCTCGGATCGTCAAGCAAGACGGGCACATCATCGAAGTCCAGCAGAGTCCGCCGCTGACACGAGCTTCACGTCCCGCATCAACCGCAGCAAAGCCCGGACTCGATCAGCACTTTCAAGCCCTTCGGCACCAGCCGCACTTCGCCGTGGTTTGACCTCCGTCTCAAGGCCGGTTCTCATCTTCGATGGTGGGCGTGCGCGCGAACTCGGCGATCTTCGTCCCGCGTCCGCCGCGTCATCTGCCCGCCCCCGGTGGGGCGGACGGCGAGCCGGGCGCGCACCACGAGCTGCTCCGGGCTCGCCGTCGTCTCCGCCACCTGCCTCGTCGTCGACTTCGGCCTGCCTCGTGTGGACGGCCCTGTCGTAGGTTGAGCGCTGCGGGTCGCCGGAACCCGGCGTTCGGGTAGTGGCGGCAGGCCTGGTGACCTGTTCGGTGCGCTTGTCGTCTTGGAGTGCGTGCAGGCTGGCTGATCCGGCGAAGCGGACGTATCCGTTGGCGGGGTGGTCGAGGTCGATGAAGAGTTCGACGTCGAGGATCTCGACATCGCCGTCTCGGGTGCGTTGCCGGAACTCGGATCGGCCGATGCTGACGAGTCGGGGTTGGCTGCGTGTGGTGTTGGCGTGGTCGGCGTCGGCCTGGCGGCTGGCGAACGTGGAAGGTGCGACCCAGTGCGCGTCCGCGCGCCTGACGCGCCGCCGCGGCAGGCGTGGCTCGATGGTGGGCGTCGGGTCGGTGGCCGGGCGCTTACTGCTGAACACGGGTCACCACCAGCAGCGAGTTCTCGGCGTCGGGTCCGCCGCGGAACCCGAAGCGACGCGACTCGGATGGCACATCACCCCCAGCGATACGCGCTTCCACGCGCTTCCTGTTCACGCTGGCGTGACTCGAACGTTGACGGCGCATGTAGGTCGAGGGTCGCCGGTTGGGTGACTCGGTGGTTTCGGCGCTGGCCATTCAGGCTCCTGAGGAACGTGCGGATCTCGGATCCGGTGTGGGATGGTCGGCGTCGTCGTCGCTGTCGGGCAGTAGGCGTTCTTCGCGTCTTGCGATCTGCGCACGTGCCAGGGCTCAGGGTGGCGTCGATCGTCGCTTGCCGGGCTTGCTCGATCGTCGCCTGCTTGGAGGGATCGCATGGTCAGGATGCGGGCCCGGGCGTTCGACGGGATCGACACGAGGTCCGCTGCGGAGGAGCTCGCCGCGGACACAGGTGCTCACCCCGTCCATGCCTTCCCAGGTCCTGGCCACGGAACACGATGCTCATGGGAGTCGATCACTCCGTCGGCGACCTTCCGCCGCACGCTTGCGCGTCCGTGGTGGACGCGAACGCCGCATCGATACGCAGATCATCGAGCACGTAGTAGGGGCGGCCGCGCCCGACGAACAGCGACGCCGCTGCTCGCATCGAGTGGTCCAGGTGGACCGGGACGGCCTCGGGTAGCGGGTCGAAACAGCCGGCTGGGCGATACGTTCGCCGTCGCGGTCGAGGTCCACCGTTCGAGGCGATCGCGGTGACTCTCGACGGCCAGCCGCACCCGGTCCTGGTGGAGCTTCGTCGGCAGCGGTTGACGCTGGGCCAGCCGATCGCGGCGCTGCGGATACCGGTGGATGAGGAGCGGTCGCATCAGCCGACCCGTACGGTCCTCAGGGTTCTACGGCCCGAGGTCGGTGTCGTGAAACGCCAGCCTGCCGTCGGCGCAGATCGAGACGCCGGCCTGGGCCCCGGTCTCTTCGATCTCGGCGCATGGTCGAAGGCCGATGTCTACAACCCCGCGCTTCCCGACCGCGGCGGACAAGATCGCGTTCGCCAGGTGGAAATGCACGCCCGGAACGCTTGGTGCCAGGCCGACGGAGTGGACCAGCTCCAGCTGCCGCTCGAGCGCCGCCGCGCTCGCAGGAAGCCGCCGGGATGGACGAGTGAGGTCCTGAGGCACCGAAGTGTTTCAGGTCCGGGGAAACATACGGACCTATGCCCGAGGTCTCCCCGCGCAGGTGCTCGGGTCACCCCCCGTGGGGGAGGCTCGTCAACAGGCGTGCTAGCGACACCGAGCGCCGCCTGGACGGCCGCCGGATCTTCTCGTGGGTCGGACACCGGCCGAGAGTTGCCCGCTCAGCGGCGAGGCGTACCACCCTCGGCGTCACGGGTAACAGATGGCAGGTTGTTTCACGGTGTGCGCGACGCGAACGGTTCAAACCGTAGACAGTCGGACGCAGCGCAGCCTATCCACCGTCGTGAACAATCGGCCACTGCGTCGCCCGTGGCGCTCCTACTGCACCGTCATGTCGAGACTCGGTCGCCCCTGATGTGGTGGTCCCGGGCGACCAGCCGGCCGGTGGGTTCTGGTCTTGCACGACTGGCCACCATGACCTCACACGACCAGTAGCTTCCTGCCGTGGGCATGGGGGCGGTAGTCCCAGCGGGTACCTGCTGTGGGTCGGTGGAGGAAGGCCTCCTCGGCAGCTGCGAGCAGGGTGCGGAGATGTCGCTCGGGAAGATCCTCATGTGGCCACGCGACGATCCCGTCTCCTACCTGGACCGTGAGCTCGCCGATGCACTTGAGAACGACATCGTGTTCATCGACGTAGTAGTACGCCCTTTGCGTGGGCGCGTTCATCGTGATGCCCTAGCGGGCGCAACAATCTGCCCACCTCATCGAGGGAGTGACCACTGTAGAGGCTGGGGATGCGGAACCAGTGGGCTGCCATGCGGACCTCCCCGAGCGGTTGTTCCTGGCTCCCGGTAGCCGCCCCTAGGCGGCTGACACCTGATGTCGGTGGGGGCACTTGGGAATATGTAGACCGGCTTGACGCCCGCCCAGCGCTTTGGGCCAACTTCTTGAGCGCGGCTATCCCGGCCCGTCCGAACGCGATGCACGCCGAGGGTCTGGGGACCTCGCCGCCGAGTCTTCCGCGCTCGTTCGCTGCTTCAGCGCGGTCGTTCGCTGCGTCGATACGGTCAGCGGCAGCGGACGCTCGAGCATGTGCGCCTTCGTGACGGAGCTGTTCGACGGTTCCTCGTGCTTCGGCAAGGGCAGAACGATCAGCCATTGCCGACTGCCGGTCCTCGCGCGATAGCTCGTGGTCGTCCGCGGCGGCTAAGCGGTCCTGCTGAACGTCGTCGTCGTAGTTCCTGGTGAGAAAGTCGCGCAGGTGCCCGGCCATCTCGCGTTCCTCGGCTGCCCGGTCGCGGGCCGCGGCCACCCTGTCGCGCGCATCTGCTGACGCGACGAGTGCATCGACGTCGAGGTCGCGGTCGAGCGCATCAGCGACAGCATCGAAGGCGTCAGCGACCGCATCACGCTGATCCGCGAGTCTGTCGCGTTCCTCGGCTGCACGGTCGCGTTCCTCGGCCGCGTGGTTTGGTTCCCGATGATCTGGCCGAGTACTGACGAAGCTGCGCCATGGCATCCCCCTCGAGGCAATCGACGCATAACACAACCGGTCCTGCCCGCAGACGCGGACAGCGATGGAGTGTCATGATGCGATGCAGCGACGCCCCCACTGGGGATGGGGGCGTCGGTTTGGCAGGCTATGCCATGGTCTGGGGCCGAAACGCTTGCCGCTACGAGTGTCGCAACCGGGGAACGAGCCCGCAATGAAGGTCGTGGGAATCGCTACGGACGCTCACTGTGTGTCAATAGCCTCGGTGGGGCAAACCCGCCGGGACCGTCACCTGGGTGGACTCATACCCCGGCGGCGTCAGCTGGCAGGGTGGGCGTTGCGTCCGCCATGAACGGTGCTGGTTGCCGTAAGTCCATCGCCGGGTGGGTGCAGTCAGGGAGCGAATTAAGTCCTGCGTTCGATGCACATCTCCAGGCCCGCGCCTACCCCAGAATCAGGAAGATGAGCGCTCATGCGTGGAAGGGGCTACTTACCACTCTGGTGTTTCGGACTCGCACCTGAGAAACACGTTGGCCCCCGGAGGAGAATGTTCCTCCCGGGGCCAGCGCACCGTTGCCCTTCCTTGCCACGCCCCGGCCTAACCTGTCTGCCAAGCCATTCCGTGCCGGCTCAATCGACGCTAGTCAGTCGTGCCCAGCAGGTCAAGATCAGCAGCGTCACAGTGACGACAACGATGCAGGGTCTGAGCCCGGCCCCGGTCCAGCACGACGAGGGCGGCATTCGATCCTCGGTGACCTCCTGGTCTTTGCGGGGACTCCTGGTGATCCTCCTGGTCCGCCATCCGGAGCGGGGCAATCGATCTATCCGGGATGGGCAGAACCACAGGAGCAACGTGGGACAACGGCGCTAGTTCCTGTTGGGGGTTAGGGTCAAGCGCATGACGGGGGACACGACGGCGGCTGCGGCGTTGAGCGGACTGACCGACTCCCTGGTCGCGGACTATGACGTGGTCGACTTCATGCACACCCTGGTGGATCGATCGGCGGACCTGCTCGGTGAGGCCGGCGGATTGATGCTCCGACGGCCGGGAGCTGCAGATACTGGCGACGACCTCGTATCAGGTCAAGATGTTGGAGCTGTTCGAGCTGGACAATCGGGAGGGTCCCTGCCTGGAGTGCTTCACCAGTGGAGCACCCACCGTCGACATCGGCGACGGGGACCCCCGCTGGCCCCATTTCAGTAAGCGACGTCAAGAGTCGGACTACTGCGCGGTGTACGCGGTCCCGCTTCACGTAGGAGACGATGTCCTCGGTGCTCTGAACACCTTCCGCACCGTGGACCAGGGGAGATGACTTCCGCGGATCAGCGGCTGCAGCAGGCGTTCGCGGACCTAGCGGCCATCGGGTTGGTGCAGCAGCGAGCGCTCCGCAAGCGCACGGTGCTCGCCGAGCAGCTCCAGACAGCGCTGCACAGTCGGGTGCTGGTCGAACAGGCCAAGGTGTCCTCGCCGGTCGGGAAGGCATCCCGGTCGACGTCGCGTTCACGATTTTGCGCTCGTACGCCCGCAGCAACCAGCGCCGGCTGTCCGACGTCGCCAGGGATGTCATCGACGGCGCTCTCCCGACCAGACAGTTTGTCGAACCTCGTAAGAAGGCATCATCCGAACCGGTCCTGAACCCCAGCCGAGTCTTCGCGGTACGCCAGGGCTGAGCGGGGCCCTCCCCCCCGCCCGCATTACTCCTTCGTCTTCTGCGGTATGTAAGCACCGCCCGATCCGATCGCAAGCCGCAGAAGCAGATGCGGTGTTTCGTTCACGACAAGAGCCAACGGCATCACCTCCGTACTGACAGGGTTCGCGTTGTCGTGGTCAAGTCCACGGTCGCGTTGGCTCGTGGCACTCGCAGGGCTAACGCATCCCGGCCGGACGCGCTCGGAGGTAAGCCTGTCCCTGGTTTCGAGGTCTATGCATAGGGGTCATCGGATCGGTTCTCCGATGCACCTGTCCGTGAGCTACCGCATCGGGCTTGGTTACTTGTTTCATTGACTGCCTTCGCCAAGGCCCGTGCTGTTGGTTTGTCGCCGCTGGTCCGGTGTTGTTGCTTGTTCGGCGTCGGCGAGAGCCTCCTCGAGGGTGTACTCGGCTCCTACGTTGAGTGCTCGTTCCCAGCGCTGTTGGCCGAGGGTGTCGCGGGCCGTGGCGAGCCCGGTTCGCTGTAGCCAGGCTTCCTCCCCGATGGGTTCGAGGGGCACCCCTTTCTTGGCGTAGTGGGCCCAGTGCGCTCCGAGCAGTCTGGCCGCACGTTCAGCATCACCGAGGGCGGCGCAGACGTGTGCGTGAACGGAGAGCATGTTGCTGCTCAGGCTCTGGTCGGAGATTGTCAGCACGTCGGCGGAGATGCTGTGTAGGCGACTCGCTGCCTCTGGGGCGCGACCAGAGGAGGCTAGGTCTGACCGCTATCCAGCTTTCGAGGGCCAGGACTAGGCTTTCGTCCCCGCGTTGCCGGGCGAGGACTTGTGCTTGTTCGTACAACTTGATCGCCGGGTCGTAGTTGCCTCGCTCGGTTTCCACCTCACCGAGTGCCCACAGTGACCATGCCAACCGGAGATTGTCACCGAGCTGGCTGGCCAGCACGATGGACTGCTCGATCAGATCAGCGGCGATGCTGATGTCCCCGTCCGTCGCTTCAGGTAGCCGATCTCTCTAAGCGCGTCGGAGATCCCACCCACGTCCCCCAGCCGACGGCTGATGTCCAATGCCTGTTGCAGTAGATCGGCAGGTCGCGCGTCGCCGCGGGGCCAGTCCTCCAGCCATCCGAGAGCGACCAGGACTGCGGCCCGTTCGCGGCTGTCGATACCGGAGTCCACTGCGAGCGCCCGTTCATGCCACCGGCGGATCTCGGGGATGAAACCATGCCACTGCCAGAAGAAGTAAAGGGCTGCGCACAACCGCAGGCCTATCCGTGCCCGCTCTTGCGTGGGTGGTGTGGAGGTGTCCGGTTGCAGCGCCCACGTGAGCGCGGCCCGAAAATTGTCGCTTTCAGCCTGTAACCGCTGGCGTGAGGTCAGTCCGTGGCTGGTCGTCAGTTGTGGCACCAGGGATTCCGCCAGCGCCAGATAGTGCTCGGCGTGCCGTTCCCGAATCACGTCACGCTCGCCCGTCGCATTGAGTTGGTCGACCGCATAGGTTCGGATGGTTTCCAACATGCCGATGCGTGGTTCGCCATCCGGGGATGTCGATGACGGTGATCAAGCTGGCGTCCACCAGATCCGCCACCAGATCCAACGGGTCGTCGCCGCCAGTGCCGTTCTCGGTGGTTGTCACGGCGGCGATGGCGTCAAGGTCTGCGCCTCCGGCGAACACCCCCAACCGGCGGAAGAACACCTGCTGCTGCGGGGTCAGCAGGTCGTAGGACCAGGCGATGGTGTTCCGCATCGTCTGCTGTCGGCTCGAGCCCTGGCTGCCGCTGGCAGCGATGTCCAACACCTTGTCCAGCCGGGCCAGCAAGGCATGCGGGCTGAGCAGCTTGCTCCGAGCCGCGGCGAGCTCGATAGCCAGCGGCAACCCGTCCAGACGGGTACACACAGCCACGACATCAGCCGCATTGTCGACAGTGAGAGCGAAGCTCGGGCGCACCATCCGGGCGCGCTGAACGAACAGCTGCACCGCCGCTGAGGTGGACGCACCCGCGAGATCGGCGTCGTCTGGCAGTTCCAGCGGCGGAACCGGATGCTCGTGTTCCCCGGAGACATGCAGCGGACGCCGGGAGGTCGCGATCACCGACACCTTCGGTGCCGCCTCCAACAGGTCGGCAACCACACCATCCGCACCCGATAATTGCTCGAGGTTGTCCAACACCAACAACGCCGAGCGATGAGCCAGATAGCTGAACAGCGAGGGCGGGACGCGATCCTCCGGTGGCACATCCAACACCTCGGCGATGCTGGTCCACATCACCTCCACGGTGCTGACCGCCGCCAGCGGCACGAAGAACACACCATCCGGAAACATCTCCACCAGCCGCTGCGCCACCCCGATAGCCAGCCGGGTCTTCCCCGAGCCACCAGGACCGGTCAACGTCACCAGTCGCACCCCCGGCGAGCGGAGCAGCGCCGTCAGCTCCGCGAGCTCACCATCGCGACCCACCAGCGGTGTCGTCGGCACCGGCAGGCTCGACGCCGCACCCAACGTCTTCAGCGACGGAAACTCGGTCTGCAACCCCTCCATGGCCAGCTGGAACAGATGCTCCGGTGCCGGAATGTCCTTGAGCCGGTGCGAGCCCAGATCACGTAGCCGCACATCGTCGCCCAGACTCACCAGCTCCGCTGTAGCCGACGACACCACCACCTGCCCGCCATGGGCTGCACCGGCGATCCTGGCCGCCCGGTGCACATCCATCCCCACATAGCCACCGTCATGCACGGTCGGAGATCCCGTGTGAATCCCCATCCGCACCCGAACCCGCTCCCCGCCTGGCCACGGGTAGCTGGCCAGCTCGCGCTGCGCCTGGGTCGCAGCGGCCACCGCATCCGGCGCGGTCGGGAACACCACGAAGAAGCTGTCCCCCTCGGTCCCCATCTCCGTACCACCATGGGCCGCCCACGCCTTGCGCAGCACCTTGCGCTGGCCATCCAGCGCTTCGGCATACGCGGACCCAAGGCGGCTGAGCAGCAGCGTGGAACCCTCGATGTCGGAGAACAACATCGTCACCGTGCCGGTCGGCAACTCGGCCATAACTACATGATGGACCCAGGACGCGGCAACATCACCAAGCCACGATCCCGGCAGCGTGATCGCGTGCTACGAACTACAAACAGGTGCCGTCCCCCTACGAATGCTGCTCGATCCCCGTTGTAACCCGGCCCGGAAGTGTCATCGGACAACGCATCCGATCATCGATCGCCCGACTGCTCACCTGACTCGGTTCAGTGGCCAATGCTGTAAAACCCAATCCGCGCCGTGCTCGATGAAAGCGGGGGGCGGTTGATGGAGAGCTTAGGACACATCACCAACCACCAGTAGTTATCCCGCGCCTGGGCACTCCGACGGGCCTCATCATATTGTGAGCGTTGCAGGACAACTGAGTTTAGGTTCTTACCTTTCTTTCCTTTCACCTCAACAGCTCGATACTCCGCTCGGCTGGCGCGGCAGCGCTCGCTGACAGTCCAAGTCAGCACCCCAACCAGGCTTGCGTTCTCTGCTGATGACGCTCCAGTTGGCATCGTCAAGGTCACCCTGTACCCGGTGGCTGGCAGCCGTTTCGATGGCATGAATGTACTCATACCGAGCTACCGCACTTGTCCGGTACACGAGGTCACCGGGAAGCGCTCCGGTGCGGATTCGAGCTAGCCGGCGGGCCATGTCTACCGGATCGGAGTCTGTGAGCACCCAGCTGGGAAGAGAGCATGCTGCCGCTAGCGCCGCTGCCTCATACGGCGACGCCTGAACCAATGCAGCTCTCGTTGAGTTCGTGAATCGACTCAGGTCGTCCAGGACCGGATGACGCCGGATGGTATGCACGTGTACGGGGTCATCGAAGCGCACCAGCGGAACGTGCCACACGTCGGTGACCACTCGATTGCGGGGGTGAGCCAGGTAACGACGGTGCACGCGAGCGACTCCACCAGAGACCAAGAAGGTAGCGCTGGCCCTTTAGCCGTGTTGGGTCAGACAGAACCTTGCCGTTGATCCTTGGCTCACTGCGGAACACGAAAATCAGGTCGCCCGCGTCGATAGCCGCGTGGGCTGGTGTCCACCGGTTGTGCCAAACAGCGTCCGACACCCAGGACTCAGGGGGTCTTGCGTGGTCCCACAGCTCTGTCGCCACATAGGGATCGGACTGGATGAACCGCCCCGAGGTGGGGTCTGACTCAGCCGGATTGAATTTGGCGACGAGGGCCTGCTGCTGAACGTCGCGCCGGTGCACCTCTTCATCCCCCGCAACGACGACGCGCTTGTAGAGGTAGCCCCGGACCTGCGGCCCGTTGCAGCAGCCGCGGCTCGAGAGTGGCTGCGCGGCCGCGAACAGCTTCCTGAGTTGAACGAGAAGCACGTACGACACGGAGGTTCCCGACAGCGAATGGAAAGCAGCTAGGCGAGCTAACCCATCGCGAGGTGAAGGCGCCGGACACCGCCGAGACGGCCCGCCGAAGACTCCGCGTCGCGAAAAAGGTTGTCGACCTGATCAAGGAAGAGCTAGACCGCGACATCGATCGAGTGCTCGGCGGTCACCAGCCGTGGGAGGACCGGCTACATAGCGAGTTGAGGAACGCACGCGCGGAGGCCGCCGCCGCGGCGGTTGACCTCGAGGAGGCGCTGGCAGGAGGGGGAGCCCCTGCTTGTCGAGGAGGTACGTCGTGGCGAGCATTGAGCGACGTGTGCACAACAGCAGGGTCACCTGGCAGGTGCGATGGCGGGACCCATCCGGTGCGCAACGCAAACGCACCTTCCAACGCAAACTCGACGCGGAGCGATACCTGACGGGCATCGACCACTCTCAGCTGGTTGGAACGTACATTGATCCGACGCGTTCGCGCATGACACCGGTGACTGGTCGAAGGTCTGGCTGCGACAACTCCAGGTGAAACCGTCCACCCGAGCGCGCTACGAGTCCCTGGTGCGTGTGCATATCCTGCCCAGTTGGGAAACAGTGCCCCTCAGCTCCGTCGCTCACGCCGGAGTCAGCGCGTGGGTCGCTGGGCTCTCCGACAGTGGTCTCGCGGCTTCATCCGTCCGGCAGGCACACCGCGTGCTGTCGCTAATGCTGGCGTCGGCGGTCAAGGACGCGCGGATTGTCCGTAACCCTGCCGACGGCGTGGGTCTGCCGCGCTCGAGGCCGAACCCGACAAGCGGTACCTGACTCACGCACAGGTCGCCGCACTGGCTGAGGCAGCCGGGGACGACGGACTGGTCGATACGGGTCCTGGCCTACACCGGTCTTCGTTTCGGTGAGCTGGCGGCGCTCAGGGTCGGTCGGGTGGACCTGATGCGCCGACGACTGGATAATCGCCGAGAGCGTGACGGAGGTGCAAGGGCAAGGCGGTGTTCGGCACGACGAAGAACCACGCGACCAGGTCGGTGCCGCTCCGCCCGTTCGCTGGTCGACTGCGCTGGCCAACCAGGTGGCCGGTCAGGGGCCGCGAGGAGCTTCGTGTTCCGCTGCGCCGCGGGGCGGTGTGTTGCTGCTGCGCAACTTGCGGCGACAGGTCTTCGATCCCGGCAGTCCGAGCGGCTGGCCTCGACGGGCTGACGCCGCATGAGCTCAGGCACACCGCGGCGAGCCTGGCCGTGAGCGCCGGCGCGAACGTGAAGGCAGTGCAGCGGATGCTCGGGCACAAGTCCGCTGCCATGACCCTGGACGTGTACGCGGAGCTGTTCGATGACGACCTGGACGCGGTTGCCGAGCGGTTGGATGCAGCGACGCGCGAAATCTTGGTGTGCCCCTGGTGCGGACCCGAGGCGACAATCATCCCAACTACGCAGAGTGAATCAGGGCAGCTGACCTGCCGCTTATGTGAGTGGGCCCCGTGGGACTCGAACCCACAACCCGCGGATTAAAAGTCCGCTGCTCTGCCATTTGAGCTAGAGGCCCGACGAGGTCGACAAAGCCCGGATCGGCCCGGCCGCATCGCGGCGGAGGCGCCAGGTGCGCCCTCCGCTCGTGACAGTGTGCCGCATTCCTCCGGCGAGACGGTTCGGCGGCCGAGCGGGCTGGCGCGCCGATGGCCGTACTGTCGTCGTCCATGACCGCGGAAACGCCCTCACCGCCGACCCAGTCGGCTCTCATCGTGCCCGTCCCGGCGGCCGAGCCGGCGGTCGCGGCGTGGCGTACCGAGCTGGACCGCGCTGCCTCCTGGGGTGTGCCGGCACATGTGACCGTGCTGTATCCATTCCTGGAGCCGCAGCGCATCGACGAGGACGTGATCGCGGAACTGCAGACCATCACCGGTTCGATGACCGCCTTCGACCTCGCTCTCGAACGCGTCGAATGGTTCGGCGACGTCGTGGTGTGGTTGGCGCCAGATCCGGACCTGCCGTTCCGTGCGCTCACCAAGGCGGTCTGGGATCGCTATCCGGAATGCCCGCCCTACGCTGGCGCGCACTCAGACCCGATCCCCCATCTGACGATCGGCGACGGCGGACCCCGCGAGCGGCTACGTGCAGCGGCCGAGGAGGTACGCCGGCACCTGCCGCTGCGGACCCGGGTCGAGAGGCTGAGCCTGATAGCAGGCTCCGATGCTCCCGGCTCGTGGCATGCGCTGGCCGAATTTCAGCTGGGCGGCTCAGGCGGCGGCTGACATTCGGATGGTCCAGATCCGGAAGGTCATCCTGGCTCTGCCTGGCCGCCGCTCTCTTCGCGCCGGTGTCCGCGTGCCACCTCGCGCAACGCTTCTGGGTCGACGCTGCTGCGGTGGGCCACAGCCACGGTGCATCGTGTGGCCGCGGTGAGGGTGGCGGTGCGACGCCCGGACTCGAGGATGGCCCGCTCGCCGAGCACCGCGCCGGGTCCGACTTCGGTAAGCACCTCTCCGTCGATCTCAACGCGCAAGACCCCGTCGAGCAACAGGAAAAGGTCGTCGGCCAGTTCTCCCTGCTCGGTCAGCACCTCGCCCTCACGCAGTCGTCGGATCTTGGGCGTCGCCCCGGCCCGCATGATGTGCTGGGACAGCTCGCGCTCCAGTGCTGTCTCCACCTCGCTCACGAGTGCCGGTGAGTCGGCATCGCCCCAGGGTGAGTGCCGACCGAATGCGTCCGTGCTCCACTTGCGGTAGTCGATCGTCGCCGACTTGGCGGCGAGCTGCCCATCGTGGTCGTATACCCAGTGGCGGGGGAACTGGCTGGCTCCGGTCAGCTCGAACTCTCGCGTACCGTCGGCATGGAGCGTCAGAGCCAGGGTGGTCCACGCCAGCGGGGCGGACAGCTGGACATAGGGCGGATGACTCACCCGACGCGGCATGGGGACGCCCGTACGCCCACCTGCCGTCTGCTCGAAGCGCACGGCTGTGTTGTCGATCGGCTGCGCGCTCTGCCGGTCGGGCAGGGCAACGGCCGCGAACGTCATGCCCCGCTTTCCCATCCGCAGGGTCGTCGATCCGATCCGACCGCCGCCGGACTGACCATGGTCGACGATCACGCCATCGCGCACCTCTACCCAGGCCGACAGCCGGTTGATGAACCTGGCGCGGTCGGCGGCGAGGATCCCGTCGATGTCGGTCATGACGTCGGGCGGGGGATCGTCGTAGTGGGACACGCCGACCTCGAACGGGACGCGGAAGAGCACGCCGGTGACGGCCTCGCTGGGAATCCAGGAGAGCGCAGTGACCGAACCCTCGTAACGCATGCCATCACCTCTCGGCACTCTCGAACGGATACCGTGCGTAACGAAGTCCGACAAAACTTCACTGAACCGGCCGATTGGAACGATACTGCCAGCATGGGCGCCCTGCCGAGTGGGACGGTGACGCTGTTGTTCAGCGACATCGAGGGCTCGACGTCCATGCTCAACGTGCTGGGCCGCCGGTGGGGCGAGGCGCTCTCGGCGCACCGGCTGATCCTTCGGAAGGCCTTCGTCGCCCATCATGGACATGAGATGGGCACCGAGGGTGACAGCTTCTTCGTCGTCTTCGGCTCGGCACGCGACGCGCTGAACGCGGCGATCCAGGGGCAACGGGAGCTGCTGGCTCACGAATGGCCGGACGACGTTCCGGTGCGTGTACGGATGGGCGTCCATACCGGTGAACCGCAGTGGCATGAGGACGGTTACATCGGGATCGACGTGCACCGCGCGGCGCGGATAGCGGCCGCGGCACACGGCGGTCAGATCGTCGTCTCGGAACCGACCCGCTCGCTGCTCACCGACCTCGGTCCCCAGGTGATGCTGCGCGACCTCGGCTGGCATCGGCTCAAAGACCTCGAGGAGCCCCAGCACCTCCACGACATCGTCGCCCCGGACCTGGCGTCGGAGTTCCCGGCATTGCGCAGCCTCGGCACTCTGGCCAACCTCCCGAGGCCCCCCACGCCGTTGATCGGTCGGCCCGGAGAGCTTTCCGAACTGCAGGCTTTGATGAGGCAGACCGACGTGCGCATCGTGACGCTCACCGGCCCCGGCGGTACCGGGAAGACCCGGCTCGCCCTGGCCCTGGCCGCTGCGATGGAGGGGGAGTTCCCGCATGGCGTCTACTTCGTCCCGCTGCACACCGCCGACCGTGCGGATGCGGTCTGGGCGGCGATCGCGGAGGCGCTGGACGCGGCAGGCACCACCGAGGACCCTCCGCGCGAAAGGGTGCGGCGGTTCCTGCATGAACACAGCTCGCTCATCCTTCTCGACAACCTCGAGCAGATCCCCGACGCCGACGTTGTGGTCAGCGAGCTGCTCGGGGCAGCGCCGCGCGTTCGTGTCCTGGCCACCTCCCGTCGCCCGCTGCACCTGGTCGGTGAGCACGAACACCCCGTTCCGCCGCTCGAACTGCCCGGTGAAGAGGAGCCGGGCCTGTCCGGAGCTGAGCGTTCCGGAGCCGTCGAGCTGTTCGTCGCGCACGCCCGAATGGTCCGTCCGAGCTTCACCCTCACGGATGCGAACGTCGACGACATCGTCGAAGTCTGCCGCCGGCTCGACGGTCTGCCGCTGGCCATCGAACTGGCGGCTGCGCGGTCCAAGCTGCTGAGCCCCCGGGCCCTGCTCAGCAGGCTCGACGACCGCTTGGGCAAGGGTGTGACGGCATCCGATCGACCCGCTCGACAGCGAACCATCGGCGCCACGATCGCGTGGAGTTACGACCTTCTCGACGCCGAAGCCCAAGGCGTGTTCAGGCGGCTGGGGGCATTCGTGAGTAGCAGCGACCTTGACGCCGTCGAGTCGGTCGCCGGTGCCGAAGGCGTCGATCCGCTGGACGTCGTCGCGCATCTCGTCGACGCGAGCCTGGTCCGGGTCACCGACGGACCGGACGCAGAGCCCCGCATCTCCATGCTGGCCACCATCCGGGCATACGCCCGGGACCGACTGGACGACTCCGGTGAGAGGGACGAGGTCCGGCTGCGACACGCCCGGTGGTTCGCCGATCTGGCCGAGGCGGCCAGTGACCTCATCAAGGGACCGAGCCAGATGCTGGCCAGGGACCGGATCGCCGTGGTCGAAGCCGACGTCAGGGCCGCCCTCGACTGGTGCCTGCGCCCCGCGAGCGAGGTCGGGCGCGAGCGCACCGAGTGCGGCTACCGGCTGCTGAAGTATATGGCGGGCTACTGGTACCGATTCGGCTTCGCCCAGGAGAGCCGGAGATGGGGCGAACTCGGGGTTTCCATCGCCGAAGGCGACGACAGCACGTGGATGGTGGATGCACTTCACGGTCTGGGGATCTCGATGCTGCAACAGAACGACGTTCGCCCCGGTACCGAGACGCTCGAGCGCAGCCTGGCCATGTCACAACGACTCGGTGATCGGGGCCGCGAGGCGCGTGAGTCCAACAGCCTGGCGATCGCTTACCGGATGGCCGGTGACATCCCCGGCGCGAGGGCGCTGCTGGAGGCGAGTATCGCAATCGCTCGGGACATCGGCGACCCGGTCAGGGAGTCGACCGCCTTGAGCAACCTCGTGGTGATCCTCGTCGATGCCGGCCGGTATTCCGAGGCAGTACCTGCCGGCTGGGCCGCCGTCGCCGCCAGCACTGCACTCGAGGACCTGTGGGCCATTGCCCTCGACGAGGCGAACCTGGCCACTGCCCTGTTACACGCTGAGGGCCCGGACCAGGCCTACGAGCTGCTCTGCGATCTAGCGCCGCGTGTGCTCTCGCTGGCAGACGTCGACCTGTCGATCTCCATTGTGGAGGTTTTCGCGCTCACGTTCGCCGCGTTCGGCGACCCCGGACAGGCGCTTCGCCTGGTGGGGGCGGCCGACGCTCAGCGGGCGTCGGCCGGCCTGCCAAGAACGGCTCCCGACCAGATGCTCCTCGACCAGGCATTCGCGGGTACGAGGGAGAACGTGTCGGTCGCCGACCAGGACCGATACCTCGCCGAGGGCAGCAAGATGAACATCGAGGCTGCCGTGGCACAAGCCGCATCGGCGCGAGACTCCCGCCCGGCGGACGACCGCCCGCTCATTCACTGAGGTCATTCACTGAGGCATGCCGGCTCGGGTGGACCGGCCGGCGTCACCGCCAGGAGTTCAGCGGTGACGCCGGGCGGAGCTACTGACCGGCCCCCTGCACCGACTCACGCGAGTCCTTCGCCTGCTCGGTCACGGTGGACTGAGCAGACCGTGCCTCATCCTTGACTGTCGCGGCCGCGTCCTGCGCCGAGGACTTCACCGACTCGACGGCCTCCTGTGCCGGCTCCCTCAGCTGCTCGGCGACATCCTGGGCGACCTGCTTGGCCTCCTGCTTCACCGGCTCCGCGAGTTCGGTGGCCCGCTCCTTGAGCTGGGATGCCGCCCGCTGCTCCGCCTCGCTCGCTGGCAGCAGCGAGGACGCCAACCAGCCGAGTCCGAACGCGATCAGTCCGGCGGCGAGGGGGTTGCCCTCGGTCCGCTGGCGCACCGTGTCGGGAGCCGACGAGGCGGCGTCGGTCATGGTCGAAACCCCGGACGAGGCGCGATCGTGCACCGAGCCCATCGCACCTGAAACCTGTTCGCCGCCGCTCGATGCGCTTCCCATGATCTTGTCTTTGGCACCCAGTATCTTGCCGCGTGCCTTGTTCTTCTGGCGGGCCACGATCACGCTGGGGTTCACCTTTTCGTTGAGCGCGTTGACCTCGGAGCTCAACGTCTCACGCGTTGCCTCTATGTCTTGCCTGATCTGGTCGGGGTCTGTTGTCATCGTTGTCTCCTAGGAGTTTCTGCCGGTCGAGTCTTTGATCGCTGCCGGGGTCTCTTTGATGGTCTCGACGGTCTGCTCGGGCTTGGGATTTACCTGGCGCATCTTGTTGCGGCCCACCACGAACAGGACTCCCGCGGCCGCGCCCCAGATGACGGCGACGATAAGTGCGGCCCATCCCGCATCCATGACGTTCTCCAACGCCCACCACAGTGCGAAGGAGAGGAAGAGAATCGTCATGTAACCGGCAAATCCCGCGCCGCCGAGCATCCCGGCGGCCTTCCCGGCCTTGGTTGCCTCCTGCCGGACCTCGGCCTTCGCAAGCTCGAGCTCCTGCCGCATCAACGTCGACAGGTTGCGACTGATGTCGCCCATGAGCTCGCCGACGGAGGCCTCCGAGGGATCACGGCTGAAGGGCGCGTCGGTTCCGACGGCACGGCCACGGCCACCGAGGTCGGCCCGGGTGCTGCCGCCGTCTGTCATCGGCTGCTCCGGTGTGCCGTAGGTCATCGCAGCGGCTCCCCGGAGTCCATGCCGTCGGTCGTACCCGTGGGCGCGTCGCCGTAGTCGCCGCGCGGTGCCGACACGGGGCGGTTCGGGTCCAGGTAGCCGGTAGGCGTCGGGTCGTCGTAGGGCCCGACGGGCGGGGTGGGGTACGCGCTCGAGACGCCGGCGTTCTGTCCGGCCGGTACGACCGCGATCGAGGAGTCCGGGGTCGGGCTCGAGCCGTCGTCGCTGCGTGCATTGTCGACACCCGCGCGGGTCAGCCGTCCAGCGGCGAGCCCGGCGAGGGCAGCGCCCAGCAGGAACGTGCCGGGGCGCCTACGAGCGAAGCCACGGACATCCTCCAGCAGGGCTTTGGGATCCCGGCTGTCCAGCCATCCGGCGACCTGGTGGGCATGGTCGGCCGCCTGCCGGGCGAGCTGAGCACCGAGGCCGGCCTGTTCGCTGCTGTCGGCCATCGAGCCGAGCTCGTCGCCGAGCGAGCGCAGGCCACTCGCCGCGCGCTGCTGCTGGCTACCCGCCTGATCGGACAGCTGCTGTCGCGTCTCGTCGACCAGCGATCGGGCGTGATCGACGGCTTCGGTCGCGACCTGTCGACCCTGCTCCTTGGCGGTGTTCGCGACCTGGCTACCGCTGTCCTTTGCGGTCTGTGCCAGACCGGCCGCCTCATCCTTCGCAGCCTGGGTCTTCGACGACGACTCCTGCTCGCCGGAGTCGTCGTACCGGCCCAGCGGGTCCGCGTCGGCGAAGACAGGGGTGTCCGCTGCTGCGTACGGGGTGGCCGCTTCTGGCAGAGTCCCCGTCTTCGGGGTAGTGCTGGCCTGCGGGAGGGTTGCTGTCTCGGGGAATCCGGCAGGACTCTCGTCGTCGCGGGGCAGTGGCGGTTCGTTGCGGTGTTCGCTCATCTGGGATCCTCTGCTGGCGTGATCGGCACAGGTGTGTGCACCTGCTGCTTACGGCGTAAGCCGCGACAGTACCCCAAACGACAAGACCCGAAACGGGGTGATCCGGACGATCTCACATTCCGGGCAGCTGAGACCGCGACGGTTGAAGTCCCCCCAGGCGTTCAGCGGCGGCAGAGCTCCGTCTGGTAGCGACAGGCCACGATCTGCGGGGTTTCGATCGGGTAGCCCGCGTCGATGGAGCGGGCGAGCCGCAGGAACTGCGCATGCGACCAGGCCAGCGGCCGCGCGGAGGTCGAGCCCTCACCGGCGCGGATGCCCTGGTCGCCCGCGGGTGGCCGGTGGTCCCACACCTGCTCGGCGATGAAGTGACTGCCGCGGTTGGCCGAGAGCGCCATGGCGTCGAGATAACGCTGCGCCGATCTGCCATCGGCCAGCCGGTACTCGCCGCGTTCGCCGGTGAGCAGTGGCCAACCGCGACCGAGCGTCAGCCCTGACCCGTCGTCGGTAGGTCCCCAGGGGGATCCGTCCCGCCTCTCGCCGTACCCGTCGAAGCTCGACCGGCGCCAGAACGGGCCGTTCGGCGTCCGGAACTTCAGCGTCTTGTCGATGACGGCCAGCGTGGAGCGGATTCCGGGGTCGTCGGCGCGTTTGACTCCAAGCCGCACCAGCTCCAGGAAGCTGGGGTCGACGATCGCGCGTTGGTCGACCAGCGGTCCGCCGTCCGGAACCTGGATCTCTGTGCCGGCGTTCGCGTCGCCGGTCACGCTGACCCGCAGGTAGTAAGGATTGCCGGAGAGCGGTCCGTTGGTCGTCCGGGTCCACCGGTTGACGTTGAGCTGCCAGGCGTCCGCGGTCGCCAGGTAGCGACGAGCGGTGAGTCCGTGACCGTTGCGCCGGGCGATGTCGGCGGCGCAAACGAGGCCGGCGATCTCGGCCGCGATCGTGGCGGGGGAGTAGCCCGGCAGGTTCTCCCAGCGCTCCTGGAGCGAGGCCGGGCCGTGCGCCACCAGGTACTCCGCCGACCGGCGGACGTGCTTCCAGTCCGCCGCGCCCGTCCGGCCCAGCTGCCAGGCCAGCACGATGGGGAACGAGACCTCGTCCATCTGCAGACTGTCGAAGACGAGTGTGCCGTCGAGCCGGGAGTTCTGCGGGAACGACCCGTCGCGTCGCTGCTGCACGTCCCAGAGGTAGGACAGAGCCCGGTTGGCTGCCGGCCGGTCGCCATCGGCCAGCAGACCCGTCGCGATCTGGTACAGGTCGCGCGACCACACCGCGTGGTAGACCGCGATGTCGCGAAGCTCGGTCGCCCACGCCCACGGGCGCGCCGGTGCCGCTACGAAGCCGCCTCGGAACGTCTTGTCCTCGCTGGCGGCGAGGACCATCTCCGAGACGCGGTACGTCGTGCGCCAGCGCTGCGCGCTCTGCGGGTTCGGGTCCAGCTTGCTCAGGTACGAGCGCCACCCGGCTCCGTACTCCTGGGACACCTGCCCGAAGCCGGTGTGCAACGACGCCCGCGCCGCGGCCGCCGCGGCGGCGGAGTCGGTGCCGAAGCCGACCGCCAGCGTCAGGCGCTGCGCTCCGGGCAGTCCGGAGAGGATCGTCCGGCCGGTCTGCACCACGTTGCCGGGCGTCGGGGCGATGTATGACCAGTCCATCCGGTGATCAGTACGCAGGTCGGTCCAGCCGTCGCTGACGCCGAGGTACCCGCTCGAGGTCTGGGTCAGGGCCGGATCCGCGGCGAGTGCGCTGCCGATGTCGCTCTGGGCGGACAGCAATGTGCCGTGCAGGCCAGAGCCGGTGTCGTCAGTACCGTCGTTTCCCAGCGCGGGGTCGTGCAGCACGTACACCTGGTAGGGCCGCCCGGTCAGCGAGACGAAACGGATCTTGACCAGCACCGTCGACCGCGCCGGATCGGTTACGAAGGTCTTCGTGATCCGGTAACGGCCGGACTTCGCGGTGTTGACGACGCGGTACGTCAAGCCCCGGCCGGGCAGAACCCGGGTCTGGTGAGTGGTGTCGCGGTCCTCCCGGTCGGTGAAGGTCTGCCCGTCGGTGACGATCAACTGCGAGTCGCGGACGCTGGGCGTGTCGATGCGCGGGTAGAAGAGCTCCGTCGCCTTGCCGTCTCCGACCGTGTACCAGACCTTGCTCGCCAGCGTGCGGGCGGTTCCGAAGCCGGTCTTGTTGCCCCGGGTCCAGAGCGCGGGCCCGCCGGGCGCTCCCGGCGCGGTGTCAGCGAGCCGGGCGGAGCTGGCGGGAACGAACATGGCGACGGGGAGAAGGCCGGCGACCACGAGTGCCAACCGCCGCTTCCTTGGGGAAAGACCACTGATGACCATCAACGACCTTCTTCCTGCGTTGCCGGGACCGACGACGTTCAGACCAAGGCAACCAGCAGTCGGTCAGTGCCGCAGGTCGATCACGATCCGGCTGGGTGCCGAGAGTGTGAACACCCGGAACGGGGCCCGGTGGCTCAGTGAGAGACCGAACGAAACCACTCCTTCGAAGTCGCCGGTGAACGCCACGCCGCGCAGCGTCGGCATCTGCAGCTGCTGGAGCCTCGGTCCGACGTACAGGTTGTTCCCGTTCCGGTCGTGCGCGTTGGCCGGCATCAGTGCGACAGCGATGAAACGCCGCCCGCGCAGTGGCACCGGGTCGCCGGACCCGTCGTAGACCAGCCGGCGGACGTATCGCACGTCGTAGCCGGGAATCTTTCCGCGCAGGTCGATGACGACACGGTCGAAGTTGCGGTGCTCGCCCGGCCGTAGGTTGATAGCCTTCGGCGGCGGCTGCGGCGAGTGCCTGACGACGACCGGGTCGGTACCGTACGGCGGGATCGTCACGCGCAATGGTGCGGCGGCGGTGACGCCCACCGTGGCGGCCAACAGTCCGATCAGGCTGATGAGAGTGGTCAGGGCCCTCCCCGACGTCCTGCGTAGCCGAACGCTCATGGGCACCTCCTCGATGCTCGGCGGCTCTCGATGAGTATGGCCCGCCACCGGCAAAACGGACAGACCGGAAGCAAACGGCGTCAGGGCGACCCGACCGGCTCCCACTGCACGGTCAGCCGGTCCTGCTCGCCGAACCGCACGAGATGCCGCGCGACGACGTCCTCGACGAACGCCAGGTCCTCGCCGGAGTCCGCATAGGCCTGGAGCAGCAGGAAGTCCTCGACCGGTGTGACCACCGAGCTGACGCGGTCAAACGTCAGCCGCGTGCGGTGATCAGGTCTCCGCCGGTGAGAAGAAGACCAGCACCCTGAGATCCTCGACGATGTCGTGGAAGAGGTGAGCCTCGCGTGCCGGCACGAAGATCACCGACCCGGCGGCAACCCCGATCGTGGTCCCAGCGGCGGTGAACGAGCCGTGACCCCCGAGAACGACATACAGCTCGTCCTCGCGGTGGGGCGTCTGGATGTCGGTGTCCCCGGCGGCCAGCTCGTACAGCCCGGCGCTCATCGTCGGCACCCGTAGGAACTCCAGATAGGGAGAGTCGCCACGACGCCGCTCGGCGGCTTGGTCGTCAACGCTGAAGTGGCGCACGCCGGTCCTCCGTCGCCAGCCCGACCAGACCGGACACGTGGGCCGGCGTGTCGATCGGGCGGGCCGCGGCCGGGTCGTCGATCGGCGTGCCGAACAGGGTGCGGATCGGCAGCACGCCCGCCCAGATCGGCAGATCCCGATCCGGCCCGTCGGAGTCGCCGGGCCCACTGTCGCGTACCTTGCTGCTCGCCTCCTGCAGCGGCAACGCGATCACGGTCGTCGCGGCCAGCTCCTTCTTGCTGGGCCGCCGAGCATAGTTCCACTGACCGGGACACACGTGGTCGGTGACGGCGTGCAGGGCGACGAGCTTCTCCGCCGCATCCGACACCAGCCGGCTCCGCCCGTAGACCATCGCGCTGCGGTAGTTGACGCTGTGCTCGAAGACCGACCGCGCCAGCACGAGGCCGTCGACCAGCGACACGGTCATGCAGATGTCGATACCACCACCGGCCGCCATCAGCGACTGGCTGGCTACCGAGCCATGCAGGTAGAACAGTGTCACCGTCACGGCCGTAGACCGTCGGGACCACCATCGGCGCACCGTCCACGACGATGCCGAAGTGGCAGATCGTCCCCGCGTCCAGGATCGCCTGCAGCAGTTCGCGGTCATGCCCGCCGCGCTCGCGGTGCCGTCCGAACGTGGTGCGGGCTGTCGGGGTCAGTTGGCTCACGGCCCAACGCTACGCTGCGGTGAGGGACCGGGTCGCCCCACCGAGGCCGTGGACAGCATGAAGCGATCCGGAAATGACCCGGCTGGACCATGCATGGACGCACGCGCTCGTCATACACTCGCAGTGGAACGACATGACACGGGGAGTGACACTCAATGCATGACCGGCTGGATGTGCGCCTGCAGGACACCGACGTGCTCGACGAGATCGAGATGACCAGCAACCTGATGATCGCGGCCTGCGAAGCCGAAGGTTCGCTGTCCCAGCCGGAGATCGACGCGATCCTGGGTGTCGAACCGGTCTGACCTCCACGTCCGGTGACGCCACGAGGCTGGGTCTCGTCCGCCGCGCTCGGGACGCTACCGTCCCTCGTGACACGCCGGACTCCGGTGCACGGGCTGCCCGAACCCCTAGCATTTGCGGTGGTCTCTTCACGTACGACGGGAGAAATCCGTGCGATTACGCCTGCGTCCGACAGACACGACGTTCTACGAGCTGTTCAGCCGGTCGGCCGACAACCTGACGGACGGCGCACGACTGCTCGCCGAGATGCTGGGCGAGGGCAACGACAAGGCCGCGATCGCGGCACAGATGCGCGAAGCGGAGCACCGGGGCGACGAGGCGACCCACGAGATCGTCAAGCGGGTCAACACTACGTTCGTCACTCCGTTCGATCGCGAGGACATCTACCGGCTCGCCTCCGACCTCGACGACGTGATGGACTTCATGGAGGAGGCCGTGGATCTCGTTCTGCTCTACGAGATCCAGGAGTTGCCCATAGAGACCGCGGAGCAGGTGGAGGTGCTCCAGCGCGCGGCCGAGCTCACCTCAGCGGCGATGCCTGCGCTGCGGACGATGAAGGGCCTCGAGGAGTACTGGATCGAGATCAACCGTCTGGAGAACCAGGGTGACCAGACGTACCGCCACATTGTCGCCAAGCTCTTCGCCGGTTCCTATGACGCCCTGACCGTACTGAAGCTCAAGGACGTGGTCGACTCGCTCGAGCACGCCATGGACGCCTTCGAGCACGTGGCGAACACGATCGAGCAGATCGCCGTCAAGGAGTCCTGAGCGTGGAGCTCGCGCTCATCGTCGCGGTCATCGCCGTTGCCCTGATCTTCGACTACACCAACGGCTTCCACGACGCGGCGAACGCGATCGCGACATCGGTCTCGACCCGGGCACTCACCCCGCGGGTGGCTCTGCTGCTCGCCGCAGTGATGAACTTCGTCGGCGCCGTCCTCGGCCAGGAGGTGGCCAACACGGTGGGGGGCGTGATCACGCCGCCCGCGGGCACCAATGGTCTGGTGGTCGTGCTCGCCGGCCTGCTCGGAGCCATCACCTGGAATCTCACCACCTGGTACTTCGGGCTTCCGTCGTCCTCGTCGCACGCACTGATCGGTGGGCTGGTCGGCTCGGCGCTCGCGTCCGGCAGCATAGTGCACTGGAAGTCGATCTTGGACAAGGTCGTGATCCCAATGGTGCTTTCACCGCTGGTGGGGTTCGGACTCGCGTTCGCGTTGATGATGGTGATCCTCTGGGTCTTCCGACGCCGCAACCCTGGCAGGGTCAACCGCGGGTTCCGCCTTTCGCAGACGCTGTCGGCGTCGGCTCTGGCACTCGGACATGGCCTGCAGGACGCCCAGAAGACCATGGGCGTGATGTTCCTCGCACTGGTGACCGGCGGGTACGCCACCGCGGGTGAGGACCTACCGACCTGGGTGATCCTGGCCGCCGCGTCGGCGATCTCGCTCGGGACCTACTCAGGTGGCTGGCGGATCATGCGTACGCTCGGCCGCCGCATCATCCACCTCGACCCGCCCCGGGGGTTCGCCGCGGAGTCGACAGCGGCCTCGGTGCTCTATGTGACAGCCTATGTCTTTGAGGCCCCGATCTCGACGACCCAGACGATCACATCGGCCATCATCGGCGTCGGCGCGACCAAACGTTTCAACGCCGTGCGCTGGGGTGTTGCCGGCAACATCGCCGTTGCCTGGGTGCTGACCTTCCCCGCCGCCGGTTTGGCGGCCGCCGCCTGTTACTGGGTGGCACACTTCTTCATCGAGGTGATCTGAGCCCAGCCGAGCGGCCGAACCCGGTCAGCCGAAGCGGCCGGAGATGTAGGCCTCCGTGGCCTTCTCGTCGGGGTTGGAGAAGATCTTGCTCGTTGCTCCGACCTCGATGAGGCGACCGGGCTTGCCGACGCCCGCGAGGTTGAAGAACGCCGTGGTGTCGGAGACCCGGGCGGCCTGCTGCATGTTGTGGGTGACGATGACGATCGTGTATCGGTCCTTGAGCTCGTCGATGAGATCTTCGATGGCCGCGGTCGAGATCGGGTCGAGTGCCGAACACGGCTCGTCCATCAGAAGGACCTGCGGCTCGATGGCGATCGCCCGGGCGATGCACAGTCGCTGCTGCTGACCGCCGGAAAGCCCTGACCCGGGCCGCTGCAACCGGTCCTTGACCTCTTCCCACAAGTTCGCCCCGCGCAGTGCCCCCTCGACCAGCTCATCGGCAACCGGCTTCTTCATCCGCTTGCTGTTGAGCTTCATCCCGGCGATGACATTGTCGTAGATCGACATCGTGGGGAACGGATTCGGCCGCTGGAACACCATGCCGATCTGACGTCGGACCGAGACCGGGTCCACATCGGCGCCGTAGAGGTCCTGCCCGTCGATCATGATCTTGCCCTCGACCCGCGCTCCCGGGATCACCTCGTGCATCCGGTTCAACGAACGGATGAAGGTCGACTTACCGCAGCCGGACGGACCGATGAAAGCGGTCACCGAGCGCGCCGGGATGAGGATCGAGACTCCCTGCACGGCGAGGAAGCTGCCGTAGTAGATGTCGAGATCCGAGACGTCGATGCTGGTTGCCACTGGTCTGTCCTTGATGTCGTGTCGATGAGGTGGTCAGCGCTTGCCTTGCGGGGAGAACCGGCGGGAGATCAGTCTGGCCACCAGATTGAGCGTCAGGACGAGGATCATGAGGACGAGCGCCGCCCCCCAGGCCATCTGCTGACTCTGCTCGACGGGGAACGACGGCGTGGCGTACGCGCTGAACGCGAATACCGGCAAGGTCATCATGCGGTCGCTGAAGAGGTTGAAGTTGACGGAGTCGGTGACACCGCAGGCGATCAGCAGGGGGGCCGTCTCTCCGATGATCCGCGCGATCGCCAGGGTGATGCCGGTGATGATGCCGGGGAGGGCCGTGGTGAGGACCACTCCGACGATTGTGCGCCACTTGCTGATTCCGAGGGCGTACGACGCCTCGCGCAGCTCGTTCGGAACCAGCTTGAGCATCTCTTCGCACGATCGCACCACGATCGGGATCATCAAGACGCTGAGTGCGACCGAACCGATCAACCCCATCCGGACGCCCTCACCGAAGAAGATCGCGAAGAACGCGTAGGCGAACAGCCCGGCGACGATCGAGGGGATGCCGGTCATGACATCGACGAGGGTGGTGATCGAACGCGCCAGGCGGCCCTGGCCGTACTCGACGAGGTAGACCGCCGTCATCACCCCGATCGGCACGGAGATCACGGTAGCCGCCGCTGTGATCAGCAGAGTCCCGATGAGCGCGTGATAGATGCCGCCTCCGCCGCCGACGACGTTACGCATCGAGTACGTGAAGAACTGCGTGCTGAACGCCGGGGCGCCGTTCCTGACCACGGTGATGCAGAGCGAGAGCAGCGGCATCAGCGCGACTATGAACGCGGAGCTCACCAGGATCGTCATCAGGCGGTCCTTGGATCTGCGCCGCCCTTCCACCTGGATGGACAGCACCTGGATGATGACGATGGCGAAGACCCAGCCGGCGACGACTCCGATCACGATCCCGCGGCCGAGGGGACCCATGACCAGGGCGCCCAGCGCGACCGCTCCGACTGCAACGGCGAGCACCGCGGCCAGCGGCAGCTTCGCCCCGGTGAGCGGCACGTCTGGCGATGCGCCGGTGTCCGGCGCCGGCCGGTTGGTTGTCTGCAGGTCGCCGGACATCAGTTGGCTCCGGAGAACTCTTTGCGCCGGTTGACGATCGCCCGGGCGGCGTAGTTGACGATGAACGTCACCACGAACAGGGCCAGGCCGCTCGCTATCAGGGTATTCACCTCGAGGCCGGTGGCCTCCTTGAAGTTGAGCGCGATGTTCGCGGCGATGGTGCTGGGGTTGGTCGACGAGATGAGGTTGAACGTGACGATCCCGGATGCCGAGAGGACCATGGCGACGGCCATCGTCTCGCCGAGAGCGCGACCGAGTCCGAGCATCGCTGCGCTCACCACACCGGATCGTCCGTACGGAAGGACCGCCATCCTGATCATCTCCCACCGCGTCGCGCCGAGGGCCAGCGCGGCCTCCTCATGGAGTGTGGGCGTCTGCATGAACACCTCGCGCGAGATGGCCGTCACGATGGGCAGAATCATCACCGCGAGCACGAGCGAAGCGGTCAGGATGGTCCGTCCGGTGGCCGAGAACGGGCCGGCGAAAAACGGGACGAACCCGAAGTGCACCTCGAGCCACTCGTACAGCGGCACCAGGTGGGGAGCGAAGAACGTGATGCCCCACAGGCCGTAAACGACGCTCGGAATGGCAGCCAGCAGGTCGATCAGGTATCCGAAGGCACCGCTCATCCGAACCGGGGCGTAGTAGGCGAGGAAGAGTGCCACCCCGATGGCCAGCGGAACGGCCACCACGATGGCGATGACCGCAGCGAGGATCGTTCCGAAGAGCAGCGGCCAGATGTAGGCAATGAGGCCGTCGCCGTTGTTGATCTCCGACTTGTCGGCAGTGATCGCCGGAAGACCCTTGGACACCAGGAAGATCGCTACTCCGGCGAGGATGGCGAGGATCAGCAGTCCCGCGCCGGTCGCTATTCCGGAGAAGATACGGTCACCCAGCCGGTTCCGCGGTCCGCCGATGAAGTCACCCCGTCTATCGGTGGCCATCGTCGCGTCCCTGTCTGTCGTAAGTTGCCGGCTGCCCTTTGATACCGGCCGAACTGCGACCCACACCCTGTGCGGGTGTGGGTCGCAGTCTCGTCATGGTGGTGCCGTCAGGTGGCCGAGCTGATGGTGGCGACCGCCGTTGTGGCCTTCTGGCTCAGCGTGTCGGAGAGCGGAGCGGAGCCTGCTGCCGACGCGGCGGCCTGCTGACCCTCGGAACTGAGCTCGTAGGTCAAGAATGCCTTGACCAGGTCGGCCGTTCCCGGGTCGCTGTAGCTACTGCAGGCGATCTGGTAGGACACCAGCACGACCGGATAGGTCCCGCTCGCGGTCGAGGTGCGGTTGATGTCCAGCGCGAGGTCGTTCGCGGGCCGGTCCATGGCCGGTGTGGACGCCTCGACGACCGCTGCGGCGGCGTCCGGGCTCGGAGCCACGAACTGGCTGCCCACGCCGATGTTGGCGATGCCCAGGTCACCGGCCTGGCTGGCGTCGGCATAGCCGACAGCACCCTCGCCCTGCTTGACCGCCTCGATCACGCCGGACGTGCCATCCGCGGCTTCGCCGCTCTTGTCCGGCCACGTCTCGTTGGCCTCGCTCCCCCAGGCCGACTTCGCTGCCTGGCTGAGGTAGTCGGTGAAGTTGAAGGTGGTTCCGGAGTCGTCGGAGCGGTGGACGGGCGTGATCGCGGTGTCCGGGAGGGAGGCGTCCGGGTTGTCCGCGACGATCTTCGGGTCGTTCCATTTGGTGATGCCGCCCTTGAAGATGGCCGCCACGGTGTCGGGGGCAAGGTTGAGCGTGTCAACGCCGGGGAGGTTGTAGATGACCGCGATGCGGCTGATGTACATGGGCACCTCGACATAGCTGCCACCGCACTGCTTCTGGGCCGCCTTGATCTGGTCCGGGTCGAGGTAGGCGTCGGATCCGGCGAACTGCACACCACCGGCGACGAACGTGTCGACGCCGGCTCCGGATCCGCTCGGGTCGTAGTTGACCGTCACATCAGGGTTCGCTGTCTGGAAGGCGGCCCGCCACGCGTCCATCGCAGCCTCCTGCGCGGATGAGCCGGCGCCGTCGAGCGTCCCACTGAGGGCGGGGCCGCCCCCTGACGTCGAACTGGTCGGGGTGGTGCTGGAACTGTCCTCGTTGGAGGCGCCACAGGCCGACAGGCCGAGGGCAAGGCCGAGAACGGCCGTTGCCGGAATCGTGGCTCGACGAATGAGGGTGCGGTTCACGTGTGGTCCCTTGTCTGTCATCGGGTGGAGGATCTCTTCGTCACGACGCTACGGAGGCCAGGTGAAGTGAGTTGTCGCCCTTGGTGAACGCAGCGTGAACGATTTGCGGCGACCTGGCCGCCACGACCTGTCGAGACGGCCGACGGCGGGTGAACGAGCGGCCGGCTAGACCCGGTGCCGTTCGAACGAGGCGACGGTGCCGTCGGGCCGCCGATGACCCACGATGAACGCCGCCGGTTGCAGTGGAGACGTGTCCACCCCGAGTTGCTTGATCAGCGCGGGCAGCAGGGGTCGGTGAGAGCAGACCACCAGCGAATCACCGGGCGCTACGAGCTCCTGCAGGCGGGCCCGTGCACCCTCGGGGTCGTCGGCCGCCTCGCCGAAGACGCTCTCCCGCTCCACCGTGATACCCGCGGAACGGGCATAGGGGCGTAGCGTCGCGGCGCAGCGCACCGCTTCGCTGGCGACCGCGCGCACGGGCGCGTACGCGGTGAGGCACGGAACCAGTCGACGTGCCTCGCGGCGACCGTCCTTGGCCAACGGGCGCTTGTCGTCCGGGCCCTCGAACCGTTTGCGGGACTCGGCCTCGGCGTGCCGCAGCACGACCACCGGTGTCGTCTCGTCAGCGCTGTCGTCGAGAGCATCGAGCAGTTCCGCGTCACGCTCATACGACAGCACCGACCGGGCCTCACTGATCGGAACCCAGCGCACGCCGTCGATCTCCGCGTTCGGCTGATAGGAGGAGACGTCTGCCGCCCCCCGCGAGCGGGCGGTCCAGTAGTGCACCTGTTTGACCACCGAGACTCCGTCGACCTCTATTGGGTAGCGCTGGATCGGCAGCGGTGGACCCAGGCGTACGTTGAGCCCCGTCTCCTCCTCCACCTCACGAAGCGTGGCAGCGAGCAGGTGCTCCCCGGGGTCGAGCTTGCCCTTGGGGAAGGACCAGTCGTCGTACTTGGGTCGGTGCACGACCAGAACCTCGGATCCGCCGTCGGAGCCGCGGCAGACCACCGCGCCGGCCGCGAGCATCGGCGGCTCGTCGTCAGGCACTCTTGACCGCGGCCTCACGGCGCCGCCGCTTGTTCGCGATCAGTACCTCCTGGAGGTCGCGCAGCGGTTGGCCGGAAAGGCCGCGGTGGTGCCGTGTCCAGTTCCCTTCGGAGTCCAGCCACCACGACGCCGTCCGGTCGTCGAAGCCGAGCTTGAGCAGGGACCCGAGCTCGTCGACGTGGTTGCGAGACGGGATCCGCACCAGCGCCTCCACTCGGCGGTCGAGGTTGCGGTGCATCAGGTCAGCCGAGCCGATCCACGCCTCCGGCCTTCCGCCGCACTCGAACCAGAAGATGCGGCTGTGCTCGAGGAAGCGTCCGAGGATGCTGCGCACCCGGATGGTCTCGCTGAGGCCGGGGACTCCGGGTCTGAGGGCGCAGATGCCGCGGATCCACAGCTCAATCGGAACGCCCTCGCCGGAGGCGCGGTACAGCGCGTCGATCAGCGTCTCGTCGACCAGGGCGTTGGCCTTGAACTTGATGCCCGCCGGATTTCCGGCCACGTGGTGCTGGATCTCACGGTCGATGCGGTCCAGCAGACCCGTGCGTACGGAGTCGGGGGCGACCAGCAATCGCTTGTACGACGTCTGCCGGCTGAACCCGGAGAGGTTGTTGAACAGGTTGTTGATGTCGACGGCGATCTCGTCGTCGGCGGTGAGGAGGCCGAGGTCCTCATAGGTCCGCGCGGTCTTGGGATTGTAGTTGCCGGTGCCGATGTGTGCGTACCGCCGGATCCCGTCGGGCTCGTCGCGCACGACCAGGGACAGCTTGCAGTGGGTCTTGAGCCCGACCATGCCATAGACGACATGACAACCGGCCTGTTCGAGCTTGCGGGCCCAGCGAATGTTGGCCTGTTCGTCGAACCTCGCCTTGAGCTCGACGAGCACCATCACCTGCTTGCTGGCCTCCGCGGCGTCGATCAGGGCGTCGATGATGGGTGAGTCGCCGGAGGTGCGGTAGAGCGTCTGCTTGATGGCCAGCACGTGCGGGTCGGCCGCGGCCTGTTCGATGAAGCGCTGCACACTGGTGGCGAACGAGTCGTACGGGTGGTGCAGCAGCACGTCGCGGTGCCCGAGCGTGGCGAACAGGTCGGCCGGCGCCGCGGTCTCCACGTCGGCCAGCTTGGTGTGCGTGGAGGGTACGAACGCCGGGTGCTTCAGGTCTGCCCGGTCCAGGTCGGCGATGGCATGCAGTCCGCTGAGATCCAGCGGACCGGGCAGCAGGAAGACCTCCTGCGGGCTCACATCGAGCTCGGAGATGAGCAGGTCGAGGATGTGCTGGTCGATGGACTCCTCGACCTCGAGCCGTACCGGTGGACCGAAGCGCCGACGGAGCAGCTCGCGTTCCAGCGCCTGCAGCAGGTTCTCGGCGTCGTCCTCCTCCACCTCGAGGTCCTCGTTGCGGGTGACCCGGAAGGCGTGGTGCTCCAGGACCTCCATCCCAGGGAACAGCTGGTCAAGATGCGCGGAGATGACGTCCTCGAGCGGGACGAACCGCTCGTCGCTGACCTCGACGAACCGTCGTGAGTTGGGCGGGACCTTGACCCGGGCGAAATGCTCCTTGCCCGACTCGGGGTTGCGGACCGTCACCGCGAGGTTGAGCGAGAGCCCGGAGATGTAGGGGAACGGGTGCGCCGGGTCGACGGCCAGCGGCGTCAGCACCGGGAACACGCGTTCCCGGAACATCTCGTGCGTCTTGTGGCGCTCCTCGTCGGAGAGCTCGTCCCAGCGGAGCAGCTCGATGCTCTCCTTGGCGAGTGCCGGGAGCACCTCGTCGTGGAAGACGCGGCCCTGACGTCCCATCAGCTCCTGGCTCATGCTCCAGATCCCCTCGAGGATCTCGCGCGGGAGCATGCCACTGGCCGCGCGTACCGCGACGCCCGCGGCCATCCGGCGCTTGAGGCCGGCCACTCGGACCATGAAGAACTCGTCGAGGTTGCTGGCGAAGAACGCCAGGCATCGAGCACGCTCGAGCAGCGGAAGGTCGGGGTCCTCGGCGAGCTCGAGCACCCGCTGGTTGAACTTCAGCCACGACAGCTCCCGGTCCAGGAACCGGTCGTCGGGCAGGTCGTCGGCGCTGATGTCGTACGGGGGCTCTACGTCGAACGTGTCAGCGACCGCGATAGGCACTTCCTCGCGCAAGGACATGCCTAATCTTGACACCTCTGAGTGAACCGCGGGTAAACCCACGATCCGACACTTATTTCACGCGATCCGACAGTTGTTTCACGCCATCCGACACTTGTCGATCGCGATTCAGTCGCGATCGTCACGCAGGTACATCACGTCCGTGCCCTCGTGTACGAACCCGAGCCGCTCGTACACCCTGATGGCGGCCTCGTTGTCGGACTCGACGTACAGGATCGCGGCCGGCAGCCTCAACTGTTGCAGATGGCGCAACCCGACAATCGTGAGCAGCCGGCCGAGACCCATGCCCTGCGCATCGGGGTCGACACCGACGACGTAGACCTCACCCACGTCGGCTTCGCCGCGATGAACCTTGGTCCAGTGGAATCCGAGCAGCGAGCCATCCCGCTCGGCCAGGAAGAAGCCACGGGGGTCGAACCACGGCTCTGCCATCCGGGCCTCGAGGTCTGCTCGCGTCGTCGCCCCCTGCTCAGGGTGATGGGCGAAGGCCCTGGTGTTGACCGCGAGCCAGGCGTCCTCATCCCGGCCGGGCTCAAACGTACGAACGGTGATGCCCGGCACATCGTCGAGCGCAGGGAGCGGCTCGTCGAGCGAGCGTCGCATCAGCCACAGGTCGCGTACCCGGCTGAACCCGAGGGACGCCGCCAGCCGGGCTGCGCCCGGATGGTGCCCGTGGGCCCACAGTCGCAGCGACCCCGGGGCAACCGCGTCGACGGCCGTTTGGACCAGGACGGCACCGAGCCCGTGCCGACGAAAGGGCGGTCGGACGACGAGCTCCGCACTCGCGTCCTGGGTTCGGTCGGCCGTGTCGACGTACACGTATCCCGCCAGCGTTTCCCCGACGGTCGCCAACACATGCCGAACCCCCGGGCTGCCCGACCGGAGCTTCAGGATCGCCTGCTCGTTGAGCGGGCTCGAGCCGTCGACCCGTTTGACCTCGGCGACCAGCTCCCGAAGTCGGTCGATCTCGTCCCCGGAGAGCACGGGCCGAACGAAGACCTCCAGCGGCTCGTCGAAGTCCGGCTTCCGGGTCACGGCGGCATCCGGCGCCGCGGAGTCGCCGCGCCGGCCCGCCGGCCGGCTGGCCCTGCCGACCCGGCACCCGGCTGTGCCGGACGCTCTGCCGGATCGCCCCGCACCGGCAGCACGAAGCGGTAACCGACGTTGCGAACGGTGCCGATCAGCGCCTCGTGTTCGGGGCCGAGCTTCGCGCGCAGCCGGCGTACGTGAACGTCGACGGTGCGCGTGCCGCCGAAGTAGTCGTACCCCCAGACCTCTTGCAGGAGCTGCTGACGGGAGAAGACCCGGCCGGGATGCTGCGCGAGGAACTTGAGCAGCTCGAACTCCTTGAACGTCAGGTCGAGCGCCTTGCCGCCGACCTTGGCCGTGTAGGTCGCCTCGTCGATCACCACCTCGCCGGTACGGATCACGTTGGGCTCGGTCGGCTCGCCGTCCCGGCGGGCTGCCAGCCGACCCGTCACCAGGCGCAGCCGGGCTTCGACCTCGGCCGGACCGGCCGTGTCGAGTACCACATCGTCGAAGCCCCAGTCCGCCGCGACGACCGCCAGCCCGCCCTCGGTGACCACGAGCACCAGTGGCACCTCGATCCCCGTCGTACGGATCAGCCGGCCCAGGCCGCGAACGTGCACGAGGTCGTGTCGCCCGTCGAGGAGAACGACGTCGCAGGTCGGCGCGTCGACGAGACCCGTCAGTTCAGCGGGGAGGATGCGCACGTTGTGCGAGAGCAACCCGAGCGCGGGAAGCACCTCTGCGGAAGACTGCAGCGTGTTGGTAAGGAGCAGCAGCGCGCTCACGAGCACCTCCTCGCGATGACCCTGGCGCAGCGCGGAGCGAAACAGCAAAGGCCCAGGCCGGGTCACCTGGGCCGCATCGCACTAGGCAGGATAGCGGACGTGACGACCCGAGCGGCGGACAGCCGGGGTACGGACCGAGCGCAGACGCTGGTGACAGTGCGCTACTGGGCCGCGGCGAAGCACGCCGCTGGAGTGGTCGAGGACGTGGTCCCGGCGGCGACCCTTCGCGAGGCGCTGGCGGCGGTGAGTGCCTTGCACGACGACCATCCCCGGTTCGTCAGCGTTCTGGCCGTCTGCTCATATCTGGTCGGGTCCGACCCGGTCGGGTCCCGCGAGCCCGACTCGATCGCCCTCGAGAACGGCGACGTTGTCGACGTTCTCCCGCCCTTCGCCGGCGGCTAGTGCGATGACTGAACCGAGACGGTTTGCGAGACGTTCTTCAGGTGTGGGCCGTCGGGAGAGTCTCGCGAGCCCCACGGCTGACGAACAGATCGTGCGCGAGCTGTACGCCGAGCATGCGACGGCCCTGCTCGGATTCGTGTCGAACCTGCTCGACGGTGATCGGCAACGGGCCGAAGACGTGGTCCAGGAGACGCTGTTGCGCGCATGGCGGCATCCTGAAGCACTCAGCGCCGAACGGGGGTCTACGCGGTCCTGGCTGTTCACGGTTGCGCGCAACCTTGTGGTCGACGGCCAGCGGGCGCGCGCTGCCCGCCCGCGTGAGGTGAGCGACGCGGCCCTGGAGACTCAACCCGTCGACGCGGGGATGGACGAACGCATCGAGGCCGCAGCGCTGGGCTGGGAGATCGCGGACGCGCTCGTCGGGCTGGGCGAACGGCATCGGGAGGTGCTTGTCGAGGTCTACTTCCACGGACGATCCGTGCAAGAGGCAGCGCGTCGACTCGGCGTACCGCCCGGGACCGTCAAGTCGCGTACGTACTATGCGCTCCGGCAGCTTCGGCTGCTTCTCGAGGAGCGAGGCATCGGCGGCTCCGGCCTGGCCGTGGACTGGAAGGGGAGGTGAGCTGGTGAACGGTCATACAGAGCTGCGCGAGTCGCTCGGCGCGTATGTGCTGGGCGCGCTCGATCCCGACGAGTCCACCCTGGTACGCGATCACCTGCGCGACTGTTCTGACTGCCGGGTCGAGTACGACCGACTCGCCGGCCTGCCGGACGTACTCAGGCTGGTTCCCGAGCAGGCGTGGCGGGACGAAGCGCCGCCCGAGCTGACACTCGCCCGGCTCCTCGAGCGGGTCCGCGCCGAACGCGCCCAAGCGCGGCGCGGCGCTCGTCGTCGCCTCTGGCTGGCCACCGGCGCGGCGGCGGCCGCCGCTGCCGCGGTGGTCGGCGTGGTCGGCGTGGTGTGGACCCACACCGGGGATGACGGCACGTCTGTCACCAGTTCGAATCCGGCCACGTCGAGCCTGACCTTGGAGGGCACGTCACCGAACGGCGCGGTCCACGGGCGGGTGGAGGCCGTTTCGGTCGGCTGGGGCACCCGGCTCGACGTCGAGCTCGACGGAGTGGCCCCCGGCAGCTGGTGCAAGCTGCAGGTGGTGGACGACAGCGGTCGCCGTTACGACGGTGGCTCGTGGTGGGTTCCGGACGCTCCGAAGCTGCACTGGAGCGGCGGCGTCGCGCTCGCCGGAGACGACATCGCCGAGATCAACGTCCTCACCGAGAACGGTTCCCGGCTGCTGACGTTGCGGCCGTGAGCGTCGGTGTCGCGAGCAAGTCGTCGGATCGCGCGGGATCAAGAGTCGGATCGCGTGAAAGAAGTGTTGGATCGCGGTCTTGCATGGTGGGCTGGGCGTCTTGGAGTATGAGACGGCGGGTGACAGTGTCCGGTGCCGCACGTACCCTCGGGAGCATGTCGGGGACGACCGTCTTGACCAAGCGCCGCGCGGTGGACAACTGCCGCACGCGCTCGTGTCTGTGTCGAATGACCTGAGGGGACGGCGCCCCACTCCGCTCTGCTCCGGTTTGCGCCGGATCGTCCTGCGGTACGTCGCGGAAGCGCTCTGAGCAAGCTCCCCGTACCAACGCGGTAGCCGGGTTGCCGGGTTCACCGGTCGAACCACAACCACATGTCAACACACATCACGGAAGGAACCCCATGAGCCGCGAAGCCGTGCTCGTCAACTCCGAGTGGGTCGAGGAGCATCTCTCCGACCCGAACGTGGTCCTCGTCGAGGTCGACGAGGACACCAGCGCCTACGAGAAGGGCCACATCCGTGGCGCCATCCGACTGGACTGGAAGAACGACCTGCAGGATCCCGTACGCCGCGACTTCGTGAACAAGGAGCAGTTCGAGCAACTGCTGTCGAGCCGCGGCGTCGGCAACGACAACACAGTCGTCCTCTACGGCGGCAACAACAACTGGTTCGCGGCATACGCGTACTGGTACTTCAAGCTGTACGGGCACGCCGACGCCAAGCTGCTCGACGGCGGGCGCAAGAAGTGGGAGCTCGACAGCCGGGAGCTCACCAGTGAGCAGCCGAACCGCGAGACGACCAGCTACCGGGCGAACGGTCCGGACCTGGCGATCCGGGCGTTCCGCGACGAGGTTGTCGAGGCGATCGGAAGCCTCAACCTGGTCGACGTCCGGTCTCCGGATGAGTACGCCGGACGACTGCTCGCGCCGGCGCACCTGCCCCAGGAGTCGGCGCAGCGCGGGGGTCACATCCCGACCGCTTCGAACATCCCTTGGAGCAAGGCGGCCAACGACGACGGGACGTTCCGTAGCGACGACGAGCTCACGAAGCTCTACGGCGGAGCCGGCGTCGACTTCGACACCGACACCATCGCCTACTGCCGGATCGGGGAGCGTTCGGCGCACACCTGGTTCGTGCTGCACGAGCTGCTCGACCAGCCGAACGTGAAGAACTACGACGGTTCGTGGACCGAGTACGGTTCGCTCGTCGGTGTGCCGATCGCGGTCGGCGACGATCCCGGGCAGGCCTGACGTGTGCGGCGTCAAGGTCGGCGGATTGTCACTCGAAGGCGTCGACGTCGACAACCAGTCGTTGATCCAGGGCATAGTCATCACCGCGGACGAGCAGCCGGTCAGCGGGGCGTATGTCCGTCTGCTCGACCGGACCGGTGAGTTCACCGCGGAGGTCCCCACGTCGGCGACGGGACACTTCCGGTTCTTCGCCGCTCCGGGCGCGTGGACGCTGCGGACCCTCGCTCCCAAGGTCGATCCGGTCGATCGCGTTGTCGAGGCGTCACGAGGTTCGGTGGCGGAGGTGCTGATCACGATCTGACCGAGAGGTGTGGGGCAGGCGATCTCGATGGATTTCGACTGGTCGATGGTCGAAAGGCCGTCGGCGATGGCCATGGTGCGCGGACAGCTCGGCTTCTCCTGGTGGGTCCTGTCCGAGAGCCTGGACGACCTCAGCGACGACGAGTGGGCCTGGGAACCGGCTCCGGGGAGCTGGGGCGTGAGACCACGCGCGGACGCGGAGGCGAGGCCCGACCGCGCCGATCACCTTGTCGGCGCGGGCGAGTGGGTGGCCGAGTGGCCGAGGGACGACGGCTCCGATGAGCGCACCCGGACGATCGCCTGGTTGATCGCGCACCTGACCGAGGCGTTCTTCGAGCGGTACGAGCACACTTTCGGTTTGCACACCCGCTCCAGCGACGACGTGGAGCTCGCGACGAATGCCGCCGACGCCGTGGCGGCGCTCACGGCGCGGGTCGACGCGTGGCAGGAGGCCATCGCCGCTCTCGACGAGGACGAGGTCATGACCGTCGGGTTGTCCCAGGCGAGCGAGATCGACAAGACATCGCCGTTCGGCCATCTTGTGCTGCACATGAACCGCGAGCTGATCGCGCACGGCGCGGAGATCCTGGTGCTGCGAAATCTGTACGCCGCGCGCGGTGCCTAGTTGACGTGGTCCGCGCCCTGCAACGTGTCGCCACCGTACTTGTCGATGTAGGACTGGATGTCGTCGTTCTTGATCGACCGCCAGAGGGCGTGTGACTCCTTGGTCTTCAGCAGGACGACGCTCTGGCCGTCGGGGGTCGTGTCATAGCCGGCGAACGGCGCCGTGAGGAACGTCACGTCGTCTGAATGGATGTTGCGCAACGACAACACCAGGTCGCGCATCTGCGAGGTCGAGAACTCCTGGTCGACGGTCAGGTTGGAGGTGACCGCCTTGAGCACGCTGGTGAGCCGGAACGGGTTGCTCATGGTCCCGTTGGACAGGGTCTTCTTCATCAGCTCACGCAGGAAGTTCTGCTGCCGCTTGATCCGGTCGAAGTCGCCGTTGGCAAGTCCATGCCGGGTCCGGACGTATTGCAGGGCGGTCTTGCCCTGGATCGTCTGAAAGCCCTTGTGCCAGGTGATCTTCTGAGCCTCGTCATAGAACGTCTTGGGGATGTAGACGGTGACCCCGTGCAGAGCCTCGGTCAGGTCCTTGAAGCCATTCCAGTCGATGATCGCCAGGTGGTCCATCCGTAGCCCGGTGAGGTGTTCGACGGTGGACACGTAGGAGGTGGGACCGTACAGCGAGAAGGCCGCGTTGATCTTGTCCTTGCCGGCCGGGTCTCCGTGCTTGTCATAGATCGTCACGTAGGAGTCGCGTGGGATCGAGACCAGATAGACGTGCTTCCGGTCGGCGGTCACGTGCAGGATCATGATCGTGTCGGACCGGTGCGCTCCGGGCGTCCAGTGTCCTGAGTTGACGTCATGGGCGATGCTCTGACCGTCCGCACCGTTGTCGCTGCCGCCCAGGAGAATGTTGAGCGCGTCGGTCTCCACCTTCGCGGGGCGCTTCTTGTCCGCCACGAACACGTTGTGGATCCGTTGTACGTTGTCGCCGAGGTGGTTGAGGTACCACAGCCATCCGCCCAGGCTTCCGGCCAGAATGACCAGCAGGGTCACCAGAGCGACCAGTGCCTTGTGCCGTCTGATGAAGCCGCGGCGGGGCGCGACATGCGCGCCGGGTGCGGCAGTGCTCCCCGCGGCACCGTCGTCTGCTTCCTCGGTGGAGTCCTGCTCGGGGTTCGGGTCGTCTGACGCTGTGGGATTCGCCTCGTCACCCTCGTCGGCGCCACCGTCAGGCGTGGCGCCGGGGTCTTTTGCTGACGGTTGGTCGCCGTCGTTGCTGCTCGACATCGTTCTCCTGGGTTAGTTAGTCTCTATTGTGCCTTGTCAAAAGGGCCATAGCAGCAGTCTTGCGATGACCGGCCCCCGGAGCGACGTCACCGTGTGTGTCCGATGACTGTGTGTGCCTGAGGCGTTTCAGGACTCCACGATCAGCGTCACCGGTCCGTCGTTGACCAGCCCGACCTGCATGTCCGCACCGAATACGCCGCTCGCCACGCGGGCGCCGCGCGCCCGCAGCTCGGCACAGAACACGTCGTACAACGGCTCGGAGACGGTACGAGGAGCCGCCGCGGACCACGACGGCCGCCGGCCCTTCGCGGTGTCCGCGTAGAGCGTGAACTGGCTGACCACCAGCACCGGGGCTCCCAGCTCGGCGGCCGACCGCTCGTCGCGCATGATCCGCAACTCCCAGATCTTGCGGGCCAGCCCGGCCGCGCGTGCGCTCGTGTCGTCGTGCGTCACGCCGAGCAGCACAACCAGTCCCGGCTCGACGATGTCCCCGACAACCTTCCCGTCGATCGATACGCGCGCCTGACAGACCCGCTGCACGACGGCCCGCATCAGCAGATCCTCCTGTCCAGGATCGCTTGATCCCGTCGAAGTCTGACACGATGCTGACCATGAGCAAGACGTTGATCACGGTCGCCCCGACGGGGGCCGAGACCGCCAAGTCGCAGTGCCCGCAGCTGCCCACCACGCTCGAAGAGCTGGTCGAGACCGCACAGCGGTGCGAAGCGGCCGGAGCCGGTTTGATCCACGTGCACATCCGTGACGCCGACCACCGGCCGACCCTGGACGGTCAGCGGCTCCGGGACACGGTCGCGGCGCTGCGCGAGAAGACCTCCCTCGTCGTGCAGCTGTCCACCGGTGGAGCGGTGACCGACCCGCTCGCCGACCGGCTCCGCGTCCTCGATGCCGAACCTGACTCCTGCTCGCTCACGATGGGGACGGTCAACTTCGGCGACGGCGTCTTCATGAACCCATGGCCGTTCGTCACCGAGTTGTACCAACTCTCCCAGGACCGCGGGGTGGTCCCCGAGTTCGAGCTGTTCGACCTAGGTCACGTGGCCGCTCTGCACCGGCTGCTGGACACGTTCGGCCCGCCGTTCGGTGGCCGGGTCCACTGCGACTTCGTGATGGGCGTACCCGGTGGCATGCCGGGCACCCCGGCCGCGTTGGTCGCGGCCGTCGCCGCGCTTCCCGGCGGCGTGACGTCTTGGTCTGCCACAGGCATCGGGCGTACGGCTCTTCCGGTGGCCATGACGGCTCTGGCCTGCGGCGGCCATCTCCGGGTCGGGATGGAAGATGTGCTCACGCTGGCCAGGGGCGTTCCCGTCGAGCACAACGTGCAACTGGTCGCCCGGGCCGCCGGTCTGGCCGAGATCGCGCAGCGCCCGGTGATGTCCACCGATGAGGTCCGTGAGCTCTTGCAGGTCAAGGCCCGATAGCCCCCGGTAGAGACAGTCGAGTCGTTTCGTCGACAGGCCGGCGAGGGCTAGTAGGCTCCCCAACCGTGGAGACCCTCTACACGTCGCTGCTGGTGGCTGCCGCGCTGCTGATGGCCACCGGCGCCGGGTACGTCGTTTTCAGGCTGTTCCGGGGCCAGGCCTGAGCGAGGCAGCGCAGCTCAGAGCACCGATAGAGTCGCCGCCATGTCGTTCGAGATCCCCGAGGCGGTCCATCCCGACCTGGAGCCCCTGGCCTGGTTGCTCGGTCGGTGGGCGGGCAACGGGCGCGGCGACTACCCGACGATCGAGAAGTTCTCGTTCCGGCAGGAGATCGTCTTCGCCCACGACGGGCGGCCGTTCCTGCACTACTTCAGCCGCACGTTCCTGACCGACGAGACAGCCGCAGGAACCGGCACGGTGATCAAGCCGTCAGGGATCGAGACCGGCTTCTTCCGCCCCCGGCCGGAGGGCCGTGTCGAGGTTGTGCTGGCCCACCCCACCGGTTTCGCCGAGATCTGGTACGGCGAGGTGGACGGTACCAAGCTCGAGCTCGCGACCGACGTCGTCGTACGCACGGAGTCGGCAAAGGAGTACACAGCCGGAAAACGGCTGTATGGCCTGGTCGAGGGCCACCTGCTGTGGGCCTACGACATGGCGGCGATGGGGCAGCCGCTCCAGTCGCACCTGTGGGGCCGGCTCGAGCCCGTGTCCGAAGGGCAGGACACGACCTAGACTCGGTGTCGTGCCCTCCCGCCAGCGTTCAACTGCCGCGCCGGTCGACCACGTTCGACCTGTCAGCGCAGTTGCGCGCCCGTGGCTACCGCCTCACACCACAGCGGCAGCTGGTACTCGAAGCCGTCCAGGCGCTCGAGCACGGCACGCCCGACGAGGTTGCGGCACGGGTCCAGGAGCGCGCGGCCGGTGTCAACATCTCCACCGTGTATCGCACGCTCGAGCTGCTCGAAGAGCTGGGGCTGGTGCGGCACTCCCATCTGGGTCATGGCGCTCCGATCTACCACGCGTCGACCGTTCCCGACCATGTGCACCTTGTCTGCCGCCAGTGCGGCTCCATCCAGGAGGTCGAGCCGGGAGCGGTGGACCCCCTGGTGTCAAAGCTTCGCCGCGATCGTGGGTTCGAGACCGATGTCGGACACCTCACGGTGTTCGGCCGCTGCGCCGACTGTGCGGGCGAGTCGTGAGTAGCCCGCTGCTGTCGCTGCCCGACGCCGTGGAGGCAGACGGGATCGATGCCGGCGTCGCGGCGCACTACGGCTCGTTCATCACCGAGCAGCGGAGCCTGGTGGCCGGGCGGGGGTTCGTCGACCTGTCCCACCGCGGGGTCGTACGGGTCGAGGGTGCCGACCGGCTCACCTGGCTGCACTCACTGACGACGCAGTTCTTCGAGGGCCTGGAGCCGGGCGTGTGGACGACGGCTCTGGTGCTCTCGCCGCAGGGACACGTCGAGCACGCGATGCGCGGCTACGACGACGGGACCGCTTTCGTCGCTCATGTGGAGCCCGGAGGCGCACCGGGCCTGGTCTCCTGGCTGGACCGGATGCGTTTCATGATGCGTGTGGAGGTGAGCGACGAGACCGAGTTCCTGGCGGTCGTCCATCGGGCCGTTGTGGGCGAGCAGCTCATCGAGCGGGCATCGCTGCAGTCGTACGCCGCCTCGGTCGGCCACCCGGCCGGCGTCTGGGCGCACGAGGCGCTGAGGATCGCCGAGTGTACTCCGCGGCTCGGGCTCGACACCGACCAGCGGACGATCCCCAACGAGGTCGGCTGGATCGGCTCGGCCGTCCACCTGGCCAAGGGGTGCTACCGAGGTCAGGAGACCGTGGCCAGAGTGCATACGCTCGGTCGTCCGCCGCGCCGGCTCGTGCTGCTCCATCTCGACGGATCCGTCGACCACCTGCCCGCCCACGGCTCCGGCGTGCTCCTGGACGGACGCCCGGTCGGGTTCGTCGGTTCGGCCGCCCGCCACTACGAGCTGGGGCCGATCGCGCTCGCGCTGGTCAAGCGCAACGTGGACATCACCGCTCCCCTGATCGCCAACGGGGTCGCCGCCGCCCAGGAGGTCGTCGTCGACCCCGAGGCAGGGCTGCACGTACGGGCCCGGCTGACGTCGTAGCTGCTCAGACCGGCGTGAAGCCGCGTTCCGCGAGGGACAGCACCGCATCGAGTGCCGCCTGCGCCTGCGGCCCGCTCGCGCGCAGCTGCACCCGGGCACCCTTCGCGGCGGTCATCGTCATCAGGTCGGTGAGGCTGCCGGCCGACACCGACGGCCCGTCCTCGGGTGGACACCGCAACGTCACCTCCGCGTCGTAGCGACGGACGGTGGCGACCAGGACGGCGGCCGGCCGAGCGTGCAACCCGTCGTCGTTGACGATCGTGAACTCCGCCTCGAGGTCGCCATCGGCGCCGGCATCCGCTTGCGCCGGCTCCGCCTGTCCGAGGTGCTCGAGCTTGGGCCGCAGCCCGGACGCCGCCTCGCGGGCCACCTCGGCACGGCCTGCCCCACCGGCGGCGGTCACGGCGGCAGCGATCAGACCCTCGATGAGCGGGGCCGGGGACAGGACGACCCGGGAGCGCGCGTCCTCGTCCAGGAACTCCAGGGCCATCTCGGCGCTGAGGATCGCGCTCCCCATGTCCATCAGCACCACCACGCCGTCCGGGCCGTCGACCTCCTCGATCGCGGTCTGGATCTGCTGCGCATCCGTGCCGAACGTGTGCTCGTCCAGGCCGGCTGCGATCGCGATCGGCACCGACCCGCCGGACAGCATCTCGCCGGCGAGGCCCACCGCGGCGGTCGCCAGCGCATGGCTGTGTGAGACGACGACCAACCCGACCACGCGGTCAGCCCGCCAGTGAGTCGGCGGCAGCCTGAAGGAGCAGGGTCGTCGACGTGGCTCCCGGATCCTGGTGTCCCGCGCTGCGCTCGCCGAGGTAGCTGGCGCGACCCTTGCGTGCCACCAGAGGTGTGACACTGTCCCTGCCCTTTTCGGCCGCGGACACGGTGGCGTCCAGGCCTTCCTGCAGGGGGCTGCCCCCGGCCAGCGACTGTTCGAGCGCCTCGATCGCCGGCGTGAGCGCGTCGACCATCGTCTTGTCCTCGAGCTGGGCCTTGCCTCTGGCAACGACGCCGTCGAGCCCTGCCCGCAGCGCCGCGGCGAAGTCCTGCGGCGACGTGTCCGCGACCGCGCCGAGGCTCACGCCCATCCGCAGGAACAGCGTGCCGTACAACGGACCGCTGGCGCCTCCGACCGCGCTGACGAGCTTCATCCCGACCTGCTTGAACAGCGCGTCGGCGGTCTCGGGGGTGGTCGAGTCCAGCGACTCGACCACCGCCTTCATCCCGCGCTTCATGTTCGTGCCGTGGTCGGCGTCGCCGATCGCCGAGTCCAGTTCGGTCAGGTACTGGGCGTTCTGCTCGATGAGAGCTGCGAAGGCGCGTACCCACGCCGCCAGCTGAGCCAGGCTGATGGACTCCGCCATCGCTCAGACGCCCCAACGCAGCCCGGGAGTCTTGACCGGGGCGTCCCAGAGCCGGACGAGCTCGTCGTCGGCCTTGAGCAGCGTCACCGAGCAGCCGGCCATCTCCAGTGACGTGATGTAGTTGCCGACCAGGGAACGCGCCACCGTGATGTTCTTGCCGGACAGGATCTTGTTCACCTCGTTGTACATCAGGTAGAGCTCGATCAGCGGCGTGCCGCCCATCCCGTTGACGAACGCGAGCACGGAGTCGCCGTCGCCGTAGGGCAGGTCCTCCAGGATCGGCTCCACCAGCATCGCGGCGATCTCGTCCGCGGTGGTCATCGCGACGCGGCGCCGCCCGGGCTCGCCATGGATGCCGATGCCGACCTCGATCTCATTGTCCGGCAGGTCGAACGTGGGCTTCCCGGCGGAAGGAACCGTGCAGGACGTGAGGGCCATGCCCATGCTGCGGCCCTGCTCGTTCACGTGCCGGGCCACGTCGGCGACCTGGCTCAGCGGCTGGCCCTCCTCGGCGGCCGCACCGGCGATCTTCTCCAGGAGCACGGTCACACCCACGCCGCGCCGACCGGCCGTGTAGAGGCTGTCCTGGACCGCGACGTCGTCGTCGGTGACCACCGAGACCACCTCGACACCGGAATCCGACGCCGCGAGCTCGGCCGCCATCTCGAAGTTCATCACGTCGCCGGTGTAGTTCTTCACGATGTGCAGCACGCCGGCGCCGCCGTCGACCCCCTTGGTCGCCTCCAGCATCTGCTCCGGCACCGGAGAGGTGAAAACCTCGCCCGCGCAGGCCGCGTCCAGCATGCCGAGCCCGACGAATCCGCCGTGCAGCGGTTCGTGGCCCGAGCCGCCACCGGAGATCAGGCCGACCTTGCCCGAACGGGGAGCGTCGCCACGGAAAATGATCCGGTTCTCATGATCGACCCGCAGGTCCGGATGCGCGGCCTCGATGCCGAGGAGGGCTTCCTTGACGACATCGCCGGGATCGTTGATGAGCTTCTTCATGTTGTGTCCTCTTCCCACGGGTCGGGTACGTGCGAGTACGCGCGTGGAGAGATTCGACCACGTTTCTGCGAGGTGGGGAAGCCCGTCTCGCCACCAGCCCCTAGTGTGCGTGGGATGGATCTCGTCTACCCCCCGGTGACGGTCGCGGCCCGAACCATCTTCCGCCTGATGGATCTGCGGATCACGGTCACGGGGGGTGAGCGGGTTCCGCGCCGGGGTGGTGCCCTGCTGGTGAGCAACCACGTGAGCTTCCTCGACTTCATCTTCGTCGGGCTGGCCGCCAGAGAGAGCCGTCGGCGGGTCCGCTTCATGGCCAAGCAGGAGGTGTTCGACCACCGGATCTCCGGACCGCTGATGCGCGGCATGCATCACATCTCGGTCGATCGTGACGCCGGCCTGGCCAGCTTCGCGGTCGCGATCGACGCCCTCCGATCCGGGGAGGTCGTCGGCATCTTTCCCGAGGCCACGATCAGCCGTTCGTACACCGTCAAGCCGATCAAGTCCGGGGCGGTGCGGCTCGCCCAGCGGGCGGAGGTGCCGCTGCTGCCGGTTGCCCTGTGGGGTGGGCAGCGGATCATGACCAAGGGGCACCCACGGGACCTGACGCGGCATCGGCCGATCAGCATCGCGGTGGGCGAGCCGATCCGCCCCGGGCCGCAGGATGACGCTGTGCGTCTCACCGCACAGCTGCGGACCACGATGCAGGCACTGCTGGAGGGCCTGCAGCGAGGCCACCCCGACCAGCCGGTGGCCGGTGAGCGGGCCCCCTGGCACCCCGCCCACCTCGGCGGAACCGCGCCGACGCCCGAGGAAGCGATGCTGCTCGACCGCGCCGAGCGCAAGGCCAAGATCGCCGAGAAGCGGGCTGCCCGCGGGGTTTAGCGGGGTCCGGCACGCGGTCGGGTCGAATAACTGTGCGCTTGGTGAGAGTGGACTGGCGGTTTTGCTCTCATCTTCTGCACATTTCTTGGACCACGCGACCGCTTCCCCTCTCGAACAGTTCAGACCAGGCGTCGGAGAACACCGGCTCGGGGCCGATGTATCCACGATTGGCGAGGGCGCGATAGACACGTTTGGTCGCCTGCCGTGGATGGGCCAGATGACCAGACCGCAGCACGATGACCGTCCAACCGGCTTGTTGGAGGGCTTCGAGACGGAGCACATCGGCGTTGCGTCTGGAGTCGTCGTCGTGGCCGCGCCCGTCGTACTCCACGACCACATTGAAATCGCGGTAGGCCATGTCGACGCGTCCAAGCCAGCTGACGTCGTCCCCGACGTTGACGTTGCAGTCCGGCTCGGGCAGTCCCGCGAGCACGAGCATGAGTCGCACGAGCGTCTCGCGCGGGGATTCAGCCCCCTGGCGCACATGGCGGAGTGCGCGTCGCGCCAGCTTGACCCCGTGGGCATGTCCAGCCGCGGCCGCACGCAGATCAGGCAACTGGACCCGCTGTAGACGGAGCAGCCAGTCGCCGGCGATGACGAGATACGAGCGACAGTTGGTTGGCTGCGCCGACAAAGCACTCACCCGGACTCACGACACGAACACCCCTGAAGTGCCCGACCGTCGGTCTTTGACGTCGGTGCATCACGACACCATCGATGCGGACGGGTTGCGGATGGCGTGTGGTGAAGTGCAATGGGTCGCGGGGACCGACCTCGACGTCGAGGAGTTGGAGCCCGGTGACGTGGCTGACCGCCGCATCTGATGGAAGCACCAGCTGCGCAGCCGTTGCTCTCATCGCTTGCGACACAGAGACGGCGGCGTGAACGTAGACGCCACGATGCATCTGCCGGAACTGCCCACTACGCAGCACGTGATAGGGAACACCCAGTTTGAGGGCGAGCTCAGCGCGGAATGGTCCGGCTGTCAGCTCTGGTGGAATCGCCGTCTTCGCTGACACCCCGGCAGCATGACCGAAAGCCCTGTGGCGCCGTGGCCGCTATCCACACGACGCCAGCGCCCAGGTCAGCCGAGGTTGTTGATCATGCCCGCGCCCACCGTGACCCCCGTCGCCTCGTCGATGAGGATGAAGGAGCCGGTGGTCCGGTTCTTGCTGTAGGGGTCGCACAGCAGGGGCACGGTCGTGCGCAGATGCACCCGGCCGATCTCGTTCAGCCCGAGCTCGCCGGTCTCGGTGTCGCGGTGCAGCGTGTTGACGTCGAGGCGGTACTGCAGGTCCTTGACGAGTGCCCGGCCGTTTCGCGTCGTGTGCTTGATCGCCAGCTTCTGCCGCGGGCGCAGCGGCGCGTTGGTCATCCAGCAGACCATCGCGTCGAGGTCCTGGCTCGGCTTAGGGGCGTTCTGCGGTCGGCAGATCATGTCGCCGCGCGACACGTCGAGGTCGTCCTCGAGGCGGACCGTCACCGACATCGGAGGGTAGGCCTCGTCGACCTCCTTGTTGAACAGGTCGATGCCGGAGATCCGGGACTGGAACCCCGACGGCAGCACGAGCACCTCGTCGCCCGGCTTCATCACGCCGCCGGCGACTCGTCCGGCGTACCCGCGGTAGTCGTGGTAGTCGTCGGACTTCGGGCGTACGACGTACTGCACCGGGAAGCGCACATCGACCAGGTCGCGGTCGGAGGCGACGTGGATGTTCTCGAGGTGATGGAGCAGCGACGGCCCTTCGTACCACGGGGTGTGCTCGGACCGGGTCACCACGTTGTCACCCTGGAGCGCCGAGATCGGGATGATCGTGAGGTCCGGGATCGTCAGCTTGGTGGCGAACGAGGTGAACTCCGCGTGGATCTTGTCGTACACCTCCTGCGAGAAGTCAACGAGGTCCATCTTGTTCACGGCCAGCACCAGGTGCGGCACCCGCAACAGCGACAGGATCACCGCGTGCCGGCGCGACTGCTCCGTCAGCCCCTGCCGCGCGTCCACCAGCACCAGGCCGAGGTCGGCGGTCGACGCACCGGTCACCATGTTGCGGGTGTACTGAACGTGTCCCGGTGTGTCGGCGATGATGAACTTGCGGTTGGGGGTCGCGAAGTACCGGTATGCGACGTCGATGGTGATGCCCTGCTCGCGTTCGGAGCGCAGGCCATCGGTGAGCAGGGCCAGGTCGGTGTAGTCGTAGCCGCGTGAGGCGGAGGTGCGCTCGACGGCCTCGAGCTGGTCGACGAAGATCGACTTCGAGTCCAGCAGCAGCCGGCCGATGAGCGTGGACTTGCCGTCGTCGACGGAGCCCGCCGTTGCGAATCGGAGGAGATCCATCAGAAGTAGCCCTCTCGCTTGCGGTCTTCCATGGCCGCTTCGCTGAAGCGGTCGTCACCCCTGGTGGCCCCGCGCTCGGTCACGGTGGCGATGGCGACCTCGGCGATGATCTCGTCGATGGTCGAAGCGGTGCTCTCCACGCATCCGGTGAGAGTCATGTCGCCGACGGTACGGAAGCGCACCATGCGTTCCTCGACGATCTCACCGGGCCGTAGGGTGATGAACTCGCTCTCGCTGAGGAACATGCTGTCGCGCTTGAACACCCGGCGCGGGTGGGCGAAGTAGATCGGGGGGATCTCGACGCCCTCGCGGCCCAGGTAGAACCACACGTCGAGCTCGGTCCAGTTCGACAGCGGGAAGATCCGCATGTGCTCGCCCGCGTGGATCCGGCCGTTGTAGAGCGACCAGAGCTCGGGCCGCTGCATCTTGGGATCCCACTGGCCGAAGTCGTCGCGGTGCGAGTAGACCCGCTCCTTGGCCCGGGCCTTCTCCTCGTCGCGCCGGCCGCCACCGAAGGCGGCGGTGAACCCGTTCTCCTCGATCGCGTGCAGCAACGTCCCGGTCTGCAGCCGGTTCTTGCTGGTCTTGCCGTCGTCGACGACAACGCCGTCGGCGATGGCCTTGTCGACCGAGGCGACGATCAGGCGTACGCCCAGCCGGTTGACCCAGCTGTCGCGGCACGACAGCACCTCGGGAAAGTCCTGGCCGGTGTCCACCTGGAGGACCGGGAACGGGATCTTGGCCGGATAGAAGGCCTTCTCCGCCAGGCGGAGCATGACGATCGAGTCCTTGCCGCCGCTGAACATCAGCACCGGCTTCTCCAGCTCGGCGGCCACTTCGCGGAATATGTGAATGGATTCCGCCTCGAGCTCGTCCAGATGGGAGAGGCGGTAGTCGACATGCGTTGTGGTCATTGGTCCTTGATGATCCTTTGTGAGGGCGAAACGGTCATCCTACCGATGATCGGCTGTCTACCGACCCGTTGGCACTTATTGCGATCACCGCGCTGGGGGCCGGAGGTGACAATCCACCGCCGACTCGCCGAGCGTCAACGGGGTTGCTTCGCCGAGGGGCGGCGGGGCTCGGAGCTCTCCGGTTCCTCGATCTGCTCGATGGTCGGTTTGCCGAACATCGGCAGGCCCACACCCCGGCGCAGCAGGCCCCAAACGAGGGGCACCACGAACAGCATCGCGACACCGACCAGCGCGATCAGCTTGGGATGGGTCTCGTCCTCACCGGAGCCCAGCGGTGCCCATCCTGCCTTGTCGAGCAGAGCCAGGCCCGACATCGTGAGCACGATCACGATGCCACGGCGGATGTACGAGGTCGGCATCCGGGGGGCGATCTTGGAGCCGATGATGCACCCCGGCACGGACCCGATGATGAGCGGGATCACGATGTTCCATTCGAGGCCGTTGACCAGGATGTTGGAGATCGCGGCCGACAGCACGAGCGGCACGGCCTGCACCAGGTCGGTGCCGACGAGCTTCACGGCGGACAGCGTGGGGTAGAGCATGAGCAGGGCGATCATGATGACCGATCCCGACCCCACCGACGTGATGCCGACGAGCAGCCCACCCGCGGCACCCACGAGCATGGTGGGGATCGGGCGCACAACGGGCTCGCTGTTGCCTCGGCTGCGGCCACTCGCCGCGCGGCGCAGCTCGACGTAGAGACGCAGGGCGTACGTCGTGGCGGCCAACAGGAGCGCGAACCCGATGCACATCTTGAGGAACGTCTCGATGTCGGCATCGGGACTGATCCATCGAACCACGTGAGGTCCCAGGAATGCCATCGGCACCGAGCCGCAGATGAGCCAGCCGGCCAGCCGGAAGTTGGGTGAGCCTTCACGCCAGTGCACGATCGCGCCGCCGGACTTGTAGACGGCGGCGGCGGTCAGATCGGCGGTCACGATCGTCGACGCGCTGCCGACGCCGAGGAAGATGAGTGCGGGAGTCATGAGCGCCCCGCCGCCCATTCCGGTGATGCCGACGACGATGCCCACCACGAAGGCGGCGATCACGGTCTTGACCTCGAGCCCGGTGACGGCCCAGGCCCCGTCGGCAAGCAGCTGCGCGCTAGTGAGCATGTGGCCTCCGTCGTTGCCGGTGAAGCAGGTCCCGATGTGCTTGGGCGCGATGTGGCGCGGGCGCACAACGTCGCTCGGACCAATCAACTATAGGTTGACAGGCTCTGTTGACTTTCGCAGCAACGCGGATGTTGTCAGGGCACCCGGTGCTGCAGTCATGAGCCTGACACGTCCGCTCTTGCTACGCAATGTGATCATATGATGCCTTTTAGTCACAACGCCTGGCAGAATCTAGGTCGATTCGTCTATCCGTACCTGGAGGAACATGTGATGCGTATTTCCTGGAAGGGCTCCATCGCCACAGTGGCGGCAGCGGGCATGCTCGTCGTCGGCGTCGACTATGTGTCGTTCGCGGTAACCGGCGACAGCCTGGTTCTCGGCAGGCTCAACACCGCGGCGAAGCCGACGACGATCACGAACAACGGCGATGGACCGGCCCTGAGGCTGAACAGCTCGGGGAAGCGCACTCCGCCCCTTGCGGTCAACAGCAGCCGCAAGGTTCTCAAGCTCAACGCGGACCAGGTCGAACGGGGTCAGCGCCTCGAGGCTCGCCACTCACGTGCTGACCTTCACCGGGGGCAGCAGGAACGACCAGTACCCGAACGGTCTGGCGCTCTTCGACGCACCGCTCGAGCCTGGCGTCTACCAGGCCAGCTTCCGCGCCGGTGTCACGCCCGAGCCATCGGGGCCCAGCACCGGAGACGAGGTCATCTGCGGTGTGGCCGACCTCGGGACACTCGGTGGCAACACGCATGTCTACATGGCTGACTCAGCCATGTCCGCCGGGACCGGAGCGCCGGTGTTCATGTCGGGTGCCGAGACCGTGAGGATCACCGCCAAGGTGCGCCCGGGCCTCGTGTGCTCGATGCAGACCGCATCGACGGTCCCGTTCAGGCTGTTCGGCCCCATCAAGGCGTCCTTCGCCCTGGTTGACTCCCGGGTGAACCGGAACGCCCCGGCCGTCGACACCGGAGGTGGTGTCGCGAGGAGCTTCGGAATCTCGGGTCGCTGACACAGGGCTGACCAGGCGTCGCTCCCCGTCAACTGCCTTTCTCGATGCGGCGTCCTCGCCAGCCAGGGCCACAGACGGACCACGGTTCTCGCCGTGGTCCGTCGGTATGTGTCCGACGCGTCCAATATCGCTCCTTTATCCATGCGGCATCCATTTGTGGTGTTGTGTGCCAGGGTTTGGATGATCCGTCTAGGCAATTCCGCCTAGGTACGGATCATTTCTCATCTCGGGAAGAGGCCCAGCATGCGCATTTCATGGAAGGGATCCATCGCGACCGTGGCGACCGCCGGATTGCTCGTCGTCGCCGCCGATTACGTCTCATTTGCCACAACTGGCGCAGTCCGCCTTCGCCCCGGGAAATACCGGCGCTCCGGTTTTCCTGTCGGGAACTGAAACGGTCCGCATCACCGATCGAATCCGACCGGCAATGGTCCGCCTGTCGATCCAGACCGGGAATGACCCGATCCCCTTCCAGTTCTTCGCTCCGATGAAGGCGTCGTTCGTGCAGGTCTCCTCGCGAGTCCACCGGGTCGCTCAACCAGCGGGGCCGATCGCGCCGGGGAGAAAGGTGGAGCAGTTCTTCCGCTGAGGGATTGATCCGAGCTGCTTGCCTCAATCCTCGTGTGGATCCCTCAGCCACCCTCCGGCATACAGCCCCGAGAGGACGTCCTCCAAGCAATCGGCGATCGATCGACCGGTCGTGTCGACTGTCACGGCCGCGTCGGTCGGCTCCTCGTAGGGCGACGATATGCCGGTGAAGTCCGGGATCTCACCGGCCCGCGCCTTGGCGTACAGGCCCTTGCGGTCGCGTCGTTCGCACTCCGCCAGCGGTGTCGCGACGTGGACCAGGACGAAGCCGGCCCCGTCCTCGTCGTGCATGGCGCGGACCTCGGCGCGCGTCGCGGCGAAGGGCGCGATCGGCGAGCAGATCGACAGTCCGCCGTGCCGGCCGATCTCGGCCGCCACGAAACCGATCCGCCGGATGTTGGTCTCCCGATCCTCGCGGGAGAAGCCGAGGCCGGCCGAGAGGTGACGGCGTACGACGTCGCCGTCGAGAAGCGTCACCGTTCGGTTGCCGAGCTCGAGAATGTGGTCGGTCAGTGCCCGGGCCAGTGTCGACTTGCCCGATCCGGACAGTCCGGTGAAGAACACGGTGAACCCCTGCCGCGCTCCCGACGGACGGTCCTGCTCGACGATGGCGGCGATGGAGACGGGCAGCTCGCCGTGCACGGAGTCAACGAAGGACGCTGAGTCGGCGTACGCGTGGGCGACGTGCGAACGCAGCCACGCGTCGCTGGCCTCGTCCCCCCGGGCGGCCAGTGGAACCGCGACAACCGTGGCTCCGTGGCCGACCAGTTCGGCGGCTGCCAGCGTGGCCCGGATCAGCCCGGGCCCCGAGACCGCCCGCGGTGATCCATGCCCGACGCAGGCCAACAGCAGCGGCGTCGCGCCGTTCTGCTTGGCCGCGTCGCGGATGTTGGCGATGTCGGTTTCCGTCAGCGGTGCGGTTACGGGGGTCGAGATCGCCCCCTGATGCTCACGGCGCACGTCCTCCGGCGACCGGAAAAGCCGCCGGAACGGGCCGAACTCGTTGTGGGCGAGGGGGCTTACCGGACCAGCCACACCGCGTCGGCCGGCGGACACTGGCCAGGTCTCGTCCACGGTCACGGAGGCGACCGGCATCCCCTCGGGGTCGGTGAGCTCGATCTGTCCTGAGGAGACCGCGGCCTCGATCATCGACTCGGGGACGGTCAGTGTGATCGGCGCCCGCCAGGCCGTGCCGTCGGCGAGCTCGCCGCGCTCCGATATCGCCTCGAGGTCGGCCGGACCGAGGAACCGCTGTAGGGGCGTCAGGACACCCATGGTCAGCAGCTCGAGATCGTCGAGCTCGCGGACTGTGGGCGTCCATTGAGGCGGTCTCACCTGTCGAGGCCCGGAGGCGGCGGGTGGTGGCGTCGGCACGGGTGCGATTGTGCCAGTCGAGCCTTTCACCCCCGCGTCGCCCGGGTAGGCTCCCGCTCCGTGTCCGCAAACTCGCCGGTCCGGGTGGCAGAGGTGGTGCGATCGGGGTTCGTCGAGGGGCACCACTACGGCTCGGTGATCGCGCTCGCGGCGGATGGCTCGGTCGACTGGTCGGTCGGGGACGTCACGTCCCCAGTGTTCCCGCGGTCGAGCAATAAGCCGTTGCAGGCGGTCGGCATGCTGCGCGCCGGCCTGGATCTCGACGGGGAGCTGCTCGCTCTGGTCGGGGCATCTCACTCCGGCGAGCCATTCCACCTCGAGGCCGTACGCAAGATCCTGGCGATCGCCGGCCTGGACGAGTCGGCGCTGCAGACGCCGGCGCAGTACCCCCTCGATGACCAGGCACGCGATGAGTGGGTGCGCCGGGGGGCCGGTCCGTCGCCGCTCGCGATGAACTGTTCTGGCAAGCACGCCGGCATGCTGGCCACGTCTGTCGCCGCCGGGTGGCCGGTTGAGACGTACCTCGAAACGACCCATCCGGTGCAGAAGGCGATCCGCGACGGCGTTGAGTCGCTGACCGGGGAGAGGGCGGTCGAGGGCGCGGTCGACGGCTGCGGCGCCCCGCTGCTTTCCACGAGCCTGCTCGGACTGGCGCGGGCGTTCGCGACGCTGGCGTGTGCCGCGGCGGATTCTGCCGAGGGCCGGGTGGTCCGCGCGTTCAGCCGGCATCCGGTGTACGCGAGCGGGACTCGTCGCGATGAGGCCGCGTTGCTCGAGGCCTTTCCGGGTGCCATCGCCAAGGCCGGAGCCGAGTCCTGCTACGTGGTGGCACTGCCAGACGGGCGCTCGTTCGCGCTGAAGATCGACGACGGCGCCGCGCGGGCCCGGCCGGTGGTCATGGCGGCGGCCCTGCGTCGCTCCGGGATCACCCACCCGGTGCTCGACGAGATCGGCCGGCATCTGCTGTACGGCGGTCACGAGCCCGTCGGGGGGATCCGAGCCACGATCGAACCGGGCGTGAGGCCCGGCTAGCGCGCTCGACTGTCGGATCGCCGGTAGACACGTGTCGGATGGTCGGAAACAACTGTCGGATCGCGTGAAACAACTGTCGGATCGTGGGTGCTTGCTGGCGGGCTTGATTTTGCTAGCTGTTGCAAGCAATACTGTCGGGGTGACGAAACTCGGTATGGGACGGACCGTCGAGAGCCTCGGCGAATACCTGCACGAGCAGCGCCGCTCGGCGCAGATGTCGCTTCGCCAGCTCTCCGAGCTGGCCGGCGTCTCCAACCCGTACCTCTCCCAGATCGAACGCGGGCTGCGACGGCCGTCGGCGGAGGTGCTGCAGCAGCTGGCAAAGGCGCTGCGCATCTCGGCCGAGACGCTCTACGTGCGGGCCGGAATCCTCGATCCCGACGAGTCGGGGCAGAGGTCGGTTCATCTCGCGATCCTGGCCGATCCCGCGCTCAGCGAACGGCAGAAGAACGTCCTGCTCGACATCTACGAGTCGTTCCGCGGCGGCGAGCATGCCGCCACGGATCCCGTCGTCACAGCGGCCACCGCCGACATCTGAAGAGAAAGAGATCCTCATGCACATCAACAGAAGTCTCGAGAACAGCCTCAAGAACGTCGACCCGACGCCGTTGTACGCGGTCGTCGGAGCCGGCGACAAGCTCGTCGCCAAGCTCTGCGACGCCCGCGATGAGGTTCAGGCCCGCGGAGAGGCTCTGAACGGTGACCACAGCTGGGACCCACGCACACTGTCCGCAACCCTGCAGGCCGCCGCCGCTGCCCGCGTCGAGACGGTCACGGCCGAGGTCCGGACGCGCACCGCGGACGCCAAGACGCTGCCGGACCAGGCCACGGTCCTCCTGTCCGACGTGGTGGCGCAGGCCATCATGACCTACGCGGAGCTGGCGCAACGCGGCAAGGACGTCGTTGCCCGCGTACGCGGGCAGCAGGAAGGCCCCGGCACCGGCTCCAGCAGTGCGGCCTCCCCGTCCGCGACCACGGCGTCAAGAGCTACGACCACGAAGTCCACGACCACCAAGTCTGCGGCTGGCACGTCGGGCACGACCCGCGCCGCGAAGAAGTCGAGCGCCTCCACGACCAAACGCGCGAAGTCCACGACGAGCAAGACCGCGGCGTCGGCGAAGAAGACGGCCGAGAAGTCCACCGGCGAGTCCGGCGGCGAGTCCACCGAGAAGTCCGCCGGCGAGTCCGGTGTCGAGTCCGGCGGCTGACCCATCCGGTCTGGCTGGCCCAGACTGACCCACTCGGTCTGGCTCGGCCAGACTGACCCACTCGGTCTGGCTCGGCCAGACGCGGTGGGGCTCCGGTTAGGATGAGGGCGTGCCCAACCCGTTCCAGATTGAGAACCAGGTTCTGCTGCTCATCTCGCTGGCCCTGCTCGCGGTCAAGGCATTCGCGCTGGCTGACGCGTCGGTACGGAAGAGCAACGTCTTCGTCGCAGCGGACAAGCAGACCAAGCCCCTGTGGCTGATCCTGCTGGGGCTTGCGCTCGTCGCGCAGGTGCTGATTCCCAGTCCTATCCACATCATCAACTTCGTCGGCACGGTGGCCGCGCTGGTCTACCTCGTCGACGTCAGGCCGGTCGTCCGTTCCCTGACCCGCCGCTGACCAGGCGCGACCCGCTCGGTGCCGCTGCTCGCCTGGCTGAACGGTGAGATCGAGTACGCCGTCACGGGAACCGGCTCACCGGTCACGGTCTTCGCCCACGGCCTGGCCGGCTCGATCCCCGAGACCCGGCCATTCGGCTCCGGCGTCGACGGCACCAGGGTCTTTCTGCATTTCCGGGGCCACGGTGCCTCGTCGGCGCCGGTCGGCACCTGGACCTATGCGGCCCTTGCCGACGAGTTAGGTGCGGTGGCTGATCACGTCGGAGCATCGCGAGCCCTGGGCGTCTCGCTGGGTGCCGGAGCGCTGACCCGGCTCGTCGCCCAGACGCCGGACCGCTTCGACCGGTTGGTGTTCGTACTCCCGAGCGCAGTGGACCAGCCGCGCGCGGACCCATCGGTTCGCCGGATGCACGACATGGCCCGGCTCGTCGATGCCGGTGATGTCGAGTCGGTCGCGGAGTTGCTCTGTCTGGAACAGCCGGCGGATGCGCGATCCAGGCCAGAGGTTCGGATCTGGGCGAGCCGGCAGGCGCGGCGTCTTGCCAGGACCGCGGTGTCGCGGGCGCTGCGCGAGCTGGCGACCCGGGCGCCGATCGAGGACCTCCAGCAGCTGGCATCCGTCGGTGCCCCGGCGCTCGTGATCGCGCAGCAGGGCGACGATGCACACCCGGAGGCGGTCGCGCGAACCCTCGCCGACGCGCTGCCGAACTCCACCCTGCGGGTATTCGACACCGCTGGAGTGCTCTGGTCGCACCGGCGCGAGCTGCGGGAGCTCATCGCCGGGTTCCTCAACCAGGATCGCTGAGGCGCTGCCGGTCCCGCGCGGCTGAGCGTGCGGCGGCTCCCGGCGGCAGTGGGCCATGCTTGGGCGATGGAGATCTCAGTTGTACGCGCGGACATCACCCAGCTGAACGTCGACGCGGTCGTCAACGCGGCCAACAAGCGGATGCGTGGCGGCGGTGGGGTCGACGGAGCCATCCACCGCGCGGGTGGACCGGCGGTGCGTGAGGACTGCCTGGAGCGATTCCCCAATGGACTGGCCACCGGCAGGGCGGGCTGGACGACGGCGGGCGACATGCCGGCGAAGTGGGTCATCCATGTGGTCGGACCGAACTTCTCCGCCGGTGAGAACGACCGCAGCCTGCTGACGTCGTGCTACCGGGAGGCTCTCAAGGTCGCCGACGAGCTCGGGGCACGATCAGTGGCGTTCCCGCTGGTCTCGGCCGGAATCTACGGCTGGCCGCTCAATGATGCCGCGTCGGCCGCCGTGACCACGATCGAGGCGACGCCCACCGACGTCGAACAGGTCCTGCTGGTCGCGTTCAGCAAGGACGCGGAGGCCGCCTGGCACAAGGCACTCGACAGGACCTGACCGGTCGCCCTTCAGTCGTCAGACAGCACGGCCAGCGCGTCGATCTCGACCAGCATCCCCTCCGGCAGGCCGACATACACGGTGGTACGAGCCGGGAACGGCTGGCTGACGTAGCGGGCGTACACCTCGTTCATGCCGGCGAAGTCGCCTGGTGACGTCAGGTAGACGCGGACCATCACGACGTCGGCGAAGCTGGCTCCGGCCGCGCCCAGGACTGCCGCCACGCTGTCCAACGTCCGGGTGGTCTGCTCGGCGATGGTGTCCCCTACGAAGGCCCCGGTAGCCGGGTCCGCCGGCCCCTGGCCCGCGACCTGGAGCAGCTGGCCGGCGCGGACGGCCTGGGAGTACGCCGCGGCGGGTCGTGGAGCGTCCTCGGTCACGATGGCTGTCCGGGTCATGGCGATGGTGCTCCTTGCTGTTTGCGAGTCGTCGTGTCTAACGTCGGTACACACTGCAGCGATTATGGCGGGAGGTGCAAGGCAGCCCAGATGCGCGTCGACGAGAAGGCGGTCGCCCGGCTCCGCGAGGAGCCGGTGGACTGGCGCTTCAAGGGGATGCCGTCGAGCACCTGGGGCAGCACCGTCGAACAGGTCGTGGCCGGCAGGCCAGGTTTGTTCGCCGCCGGCTTCAGCGGTCCGCTCGTCGTCCTGGACCGATCGGCGCTCGAGCACAATGTGACCACGATGGCCGAGTGGTGCCGGTCGAGAGGAGTCCAGCTGGCGCCGCACGGCAAGACCACGATGGCGCCGCAGCTGTTCGCCCGGCAGCTCTACGCCGGCGCGTGGGGCATCACCGTCGCCAACATCGCGCAGCTACGGGTGTGCCGGGCCTTCGGCATCGACCGCGTGCTGCTGGCCAACCAGCTCGTCGACCCCGCCGCCCTTGGCGACCTGGCAGCGGAGCTGACGGCCGACCCCGCCTTCGCGTTCAGCTGCTGGGTCGACTCCGAGCGAGGGGTGGCGGTGATGGACGCCGCGCTGCGCTCGGCCGGCGCGACCAGACCCGTCGATGTGATGGTCGAGCTGGGCGAGCATGGCGGGCGGACCGGCTGCCGCGACGACGCCACCGCCGAACGGGTCGCCACCGCGGTGAACCGCAGCCCGGTGCTGCGCCTCGCCGGAGTGGCCGGCTACGAAGGCGCGCTCGCGCACGACACCTCCGCCGAGGGGCTGTCCAGAGTCGACGCCTACCTCCGCCGGATGCGTCGCCTCACCGAGCGCTGGATCCGAACGGAGCTCTTCGAGGACACCGACGAGATCGTCGTCACCGCGGGGGGCAGCGCGTTCGTCGACCAGGTGGTCGATGTCCTCGGTCCGCGCTGGGATGACAGCCGGGTGCAGGTCGTCGTACGCAGCGGCGCATACATCACCCACGACGACGGTTTCTACCGGGGGATCTCCCCGTTCACCCGAGCCGGCGCCCGCGGACCGCGGTTGCGGCCGGCGCTGAGGGCATGGGCGCAGGTCTCGTCCAGCCCTGAGCCGGGTCTCGCCCTGCTGACCATGGGCAAACGGGACGTGTCCTTCGACGAGGGTCTGCCCGAGCCACAACTCGTGCGCACGGCCGACGGGTCGGTACGCGAGTTGCACGGGTGGCGCATCACCGCGCTCAACGACCAGCACGCGTTCCTCAGCTGCGACCAGCAGACCGGGCCGACACCGCAGGTCGGCGACTGGATCGGCTGCGGCGTCTCCCACCCGTGCACCGTCTTCGACAAGTGGCAGCTGATCCCGATGGTCGACGGCGACGACCACACGATCGTCAACCTCGTCCGCACCTTCTTCTAGACATTTCTTCTACACCTACTGGAAACCCGGCCCGGCGCGCCGGGACGGAAAGGCCCGGTGGAGATGCCCGACATGCTGATCCGCGGCGCGGACGTGATCGACGGCACCGGCTCCCCGGCCTACCGCGCCGATGTGGTGGTCGAGGGCGGGTCGGTGGCCGATCTCATCACCGACGGCGGACGGCCGCCCGAGGCACGGCGGGTGGTCGACGCCACCGGCCTGGTGCTCGCGCCCGGTTTCATCGACATGCACGCCCACTCCGACCTGCAGATCCTGGCAGCGCCCGACCACGTCGCCAAGGCGTCCCAGGGAGTCACCCTGGATGTGATGGGACAGGACGGGCTCTCCTACGCGCCGGTCGACGACGACGCGCTGGTGCGGCTGCGCCGGCAGCTCGCCGGCTGGAACGACGACCCGCCCGGATTCGACTGGTGCTGGCGCACCGTCGGTGAGTACCTGGACCGGCTCGACGCGGGCATCGCGATCAATGGGGCGTACCTGGTCCCCCAGGGCACGCTCCGGATCATGACGGTGGGATGGGACGACCGTCCGGCCGGCGACGACGAGCTGGACCGGATGCGGTCGCTGCTGCGGGCGTCGCTCGACGAGGGCGCCCTGGGCATGTCGTCCGGACTGACCTACACCCCGGGCATGTACGCCGACACCGAGGAGCTGGTCGCGCTCTGCGCGATCGTCGCGGAGCGGGGCGGCTACTACAGCCCCCACCACCGCAGCTACGGCGCGGGCGCGCTCGAGGCGTACGCCGAGATGGTGGACGTGTCCCGCAGGTCCGGATGCGCTCTGCACCTGGCGCACGCCACGATGAACTTCGACGTCAACCGCGGTCGGGCCGGCGAGCTGCTCGCGCTGGTCGAGGCGGGGCTGGACGACGGCGTCGACATCACGCTCGACACCTACCCGTACCTGCCGGGCGCCACGTATCTCGCCGCCCTGCTCCCCAGCTGGTCGATGGCGGGAGGGTCAGAGCAGACCCTGCAGCGGCTGCGGGACGCCTCGACCCGAGATCGGCTGAGGTACGAGATCGAGGAGGTCGGCTCGGACGGCTGCCACGGTGTTCCCGTGGACTGGGAGACGATCGAGGTCAACGGCGTCCGCCGGGAGCACAACGCGAGCCTGGTGGGTCACAGTGTGGCCGAGTCGGCGCGGCGGGCCAGGACCTTGCCCGCCGAGCTCTACTTCGATCTGCTCGTGGACGAGGAGCTCGGTGCGTCGTGCCTGATGCACGTCGGGGACGAGGACAACGTCCAGGCCATCATGCAGCACCGCGTCCACACCGTCGGAAGCGATGGCCTGCTCGTCGGACCCAAGCCACACCCGCGCAGCTGGGGCACCTTCCCCCGATATCTGGGCCACTACGTACGTGAGCTGGGCGTGCTCTCGCTCGAGGAGGCCGTGCACCACATGACAGGCCGGCCGGCCGGGCGGCTGCGGCTCCGCGACCGCGGGACTATCGCCGTCGGCAGTGCCGCGGACCTGGTGCTGTTCGACCCGTCGATGATCCGCGACCGTGCGACCTTCGACGACCCGCGGCAGCCGCCGGCCGGCATCCCACGTGTCTTCGTCAACGGCGTCGCGGTCATCGACGACGGTCGCCCGACCGGCGCCCGGCCCGGCCACGCGATCCGGGCCGGCCGGGACGCGATCCGATGACCGGTTTCGGCGGTCAGGACTTCTTGACCCGCCCGCGGGTCCTCGCCCGGACGCCGGCGTCGAGCACGACCTTGCGCAGCCGGATCTCGTTCGGCGTTACCTCGACGCACTCGTCCTCGCGGCAGAACTCCAGCGACTGCTCGAGCGAGAGCCTCCGCGGCGGGACGAGTCGCTCGAAGACGTCCGCGTTCGAGCGGACGTTGGTCATCTTCTTCTCCTTGGTGATATTGACGTCCATGTCGTCGGACCGGGAGTTCTCCCCGACGAGCATCCCCTCGTAGACCTCCGTGGCCGGTTCGACGAACAGCGTCCCGCGTTCCTGCAGGTTGGCCATCGCGTACGACGTGGCGACGCCGGTGCGGTCTGCGACCAGCGAGCCGGTCGGGCGGGTCCGCAGCTCGCCCGCCCAGGGCTCGTACCCCTCGAACACGTGGTGGGCGATCCCGGTGCCGCGGGTGTCGGTGAGGAAGTCGGTGCGGAAGCCGATCAGACCACGCGCGGGCACCAGGAAGTCCAGTCGCACCCAGCCGGTCCCGTGGTTGGTCATCTGCTCCATGCGGCCCTTGCGCGCCGCGAGCAGCTGGGTGACGATGCCGAGGTAGTCCTCCGGGCAGTCGATCGTGAGACGCTCCACCGGCTCGTGGACCTTGCCGCCGATCTCCCTGGTCACCACCTGTGGCTTGCCGACGGTGAGTTCGTAGCCCTCGCGCCGCATCTGCTCCACCAGGATCGCCAGCGCGAGCTCGCCGCGGCCCTGCACCTCCCAGGTGTCGGGTCGTTCGGTCGGGAGTACGCGGATCGAGACGTTGCCGACCAGCTCACGTTCGAGCCGGTCCTTGACCAACCGGGCAGTCACCTTCGAGCCCTTGGCCCGGCCGGCCAGCGGCGAGCTGTTGATCCCGATCGTCATCGAGATGGCCGGCTCGTCGACGGTGATCAGCTGTAGCGGTACGGGGTTGTCGGCGTCGGCCAATGTCTCCCCGATGGTGATCTCCGGTATGCCGGCGACGGCGATGATGTCGCCAGGACCGGCCGACTCGCCGGGCACACGGTCGAGCGCCTGGGTCACCAGTAGCTCGGTGATCTTGACCCGCTGCACCGAGCCGTCACGGCGACACCAGGCGACCTGCTGGCCCTTCTTGATGGTTCCCTCGTGCACCCGGCACAGCGCCAGCCGGCCGAGGAAAGGCGAGGCGTCCAGGTTCGTCACCTGCGCCTGCAGGGGAGCACCTGGGAGGTACGTGGGCGCGGGCACGACCTCCAGGATCGTTCGGAAGAGCGGCTCGAGGTCCTCGCTGTCAGGCATCGAGCCGTCGGCGGGCTGCTTGAGCGAGGCGCGCCCCGCCTTCGCCGACGCGTAGACAACCGGGAAGCTCAGGGCGTTCTGGTCCGAGTCGGAGTCGAGCAGGTCCAGGAACAGCTCGTAGGTCTCGTCGACCACTTCCTCGATCCGCGAGTCGGGCCTGTCGACCTTGTTGACGACGAGCACCACGGGCATCCGCTTGGCCAGTGCCTTGCGAAGCACGAACCGAGTCTGCGGGAGCGGGCCCTCGGAGGCGTCGACGAGCAGCACGATGCCGTCGACCATCGACAGCCCTCTTTCGACCTCCCCGCCGAAGTCGGCGTGTCCGGGAGTGTCGATGATGTTGATCGTGACCGGCCCTTCCTCGGCCCCGGGTCCCGCGTACCGCACGGCGGTGTTCTTCGCCAGGATCGTGATCCCCTTCTCCCGTTCCAGGTCGCCGGAGTCCATCACCCGGTCGTCGACCGAGGAGCCGGCCCGGAACGCACCCGACTGCCAGAGCATCGCGTCGACAAGCGTGGTCTTGCCGTGATCGACGTGCGCGACGATCGCAACGTTGCGCAGGTCGGTCCTGGCGGCGGTGTGCACGGATGGCATGACGAGAACAGGTTCTTTCGTTTGGGGGATTGCCGCGGAAGGGTGAGCGGCTGTCCTCAGTCTACCGGCGAGACTGCCCGCGGCCCTGACTTGTCGGTGCGGGAATGCGGAACGACGCGGGCCGGTTCCAGGTCTTGGAGGTTTCTCTGCGTGATCCCAGCCCTGTTGCACGGACTGCCCCCGGCGCGCGGTCTGCGACCGCGCCGGATGGCGATGTTGAGCGTGCACACGTCCCCGCTCGACCAGCCCGGCACCGGTGACGCCGGCGGGATGAACGTCTACGTCGTCGAGCTCTCCAAGCGGCTGGCAGACCTCGATGTCCAGGTCGAGATCTTCACCCGCGCCACCTCCAGCGACCTGCCGCCGCTGGTGGAGCTGGTTCCCGGTGTGACGGTCCGACACGTCGTGGCGGGTCCGTTCGAGGGCCTGTCCAAGCAGGAGCTGCCGGGACAGCTGTGCACGTTCGCGCGTGAGGTCCTGCGCACCGAGGCCAGGCGTGACCAGGGGTGGTACGACCTCGTGCACTCGCACTACTGGCTCTCGGGCCAGGTCGGCGCCCTCGCCCGAGACCGCTGGGGGGTGCCGCTGGTCCACTCGATGCACACGACTGCGAAGGTGAAGAACCTCGCGCTCGCAGCCGGCGACCTGCCAGAACCCAGTGCGCGGCTGATCGGGGAGGAGCAGGTCGTCCACGCAGCAGACATGCTCATCGCCAACACCGAGGACGAAGCGGGTCAGCTGATCGGTCTCTACGACGCCGAACCGGATCGCGTCGTCACGGTCCATCCCGGTGTCGACCTCGACGTCTTCCGCCCGCAGGACGAGGCTGATGTGCGGGCCGCGCTGACCATCCCCAGCGACGCGGTCGTGCTGCTCTTCGCCGGACGCATCCAGCCGCTGAAGGCACCTGATGTGGTGTTGTACGCAAGCGCCGAGCTGCTCCGCCGGGAGCCCGCCCTGCGGGACCGGCTGATCGTGCCACTGGTCGGTGGCGCTTCGGGTTCCGGGCTGGAGCATCCGCGCGCGCTGTCCGACCTTGCGCACCGGCTGGGGGTCAGCGACGTCGTGCGGTTCGTCGAGGCGGTGGATCAACGGGTGCTGGCCACCTGGTTCGCCGCCGCGAGCGTCGTCGTCGTTCCGTCGTACAACGAGTCGTTCGGGCTTGTGGCGATCGAGGCGCAGGCCTGCGGCACCCCGGTGGTGGCCGCGGCGGTCGGTGGCCTGACCACGGCCGTCCGCCACGGACGCACCGGACTGCTTGTGCAGGGCCATCGCCCGGCCGACTACGCCGACGCGATCCAACGGCTGATCGACGACGAGACGGCGCGGTCCGCGATGGGTCTGGCGGGCATCGAGCAGGCGAGGAGCTTCGGCTGGCACGACACCGCGCTGAGGACTCTGGACGCGTACCGGCTGGCGATGGTGTCCATGCGCGACGAGCAGCTGGCGGTGGCGGAGTGACCGCCGCCGAGCGCTCGTCGGCCGCCCAGGTCGTCCGCGCCGGTCTGGTCGAGCACGGTCTGGAGTTCGACGAGCCCCGTCCCGGTGTCTTCACCGCCACCCTCCCGGGTGAACGAAAGCTGCAGACAGCGTGCTCGTTGCGGGTCGGCGAGCACTCGCTGGCCATCTCGGCGTTCGTGGCGCGCAACCCCGACGAGAACCGCGAGGCCGTCTACCGCTGGCTGCTGGAGCGGAACCTGCGGCTCTACGCGGTCGCGTTCGCGGTCGACCACAATGGTGACATCTATCTCGACGGCCGAATCCCGTTGTCCGCCGTCACTCCCACCGAGATCGACCGGTTGCTGGGGTCGGTCCTGACGTACGCGGACGAGTCGTTCAACACCATCCTGGAGCTCGGTTTCGCCAGCTCCATCCGCAAGGAGTGGGAATGGCGTCTGGCCCGCGGCGAGTCCACCGGGAACCTGGAGGCATTCCGGGGATGGCTGGAGCGTTCTCCCTGAGGACGGCCGGTCACTCCTCGATCACGTGGACGGCGGCTTCTTCCGCGCTGGCGGCTGCGCCGTCGATGCCGACATCGCGCGCGACGAGGTCGCTCTCGATGTCCTCCGCGACACCCTCGTCCTCGGCGACGAGCCGCCCGGACCGCTGGTCGCCGATCTCGCCGCCGACGTCTTCGGTGTCGCTAGCAGCCTGCTCGTAGGGATCGGGCTCGGGCTCCTCCTGGGCGAGGCGCTGCTCGAGCGTCTCGCCTTCTCCCTCTTCGGCCGGGGTGTTGCCGTAGCCCTGCCCAGGAGACCACTTCTCCGGCGGTGAGAATCCCTCGTCCAGCGGCTCGTCGAGCCCGCGGTCGTCGGCCATGCTGTCGCCGGTCGACTGCGGCTGGTCCTCGTCGTCGACGCTGTAGCCGTGGTAGGTCTCGTTCTCATCCGCGTTCTCGGTCATGACTCACCTTGCTCGTGTCGCTGACGGTCCGCCGTCGTAAGTGTTCCCGGTGCGCCAGCAGGCTACGCCACTGCCATGACGCGACACCGAAAGCCGGCGATAGTCTCGCGCCCATGAGTCCCTCGTACCGTCTGATCCTCCTCCGACACGGGGAAAGCGACTGGAACGCCAAGAACCTCTTCACCGGCTGGGTCGACGTCGGCCTCACCGAGAAGGGCGAGGCGGAGGGTCGCCGCTCCGCAGACCTACTGAGGGAGCGCGGGCTCCGACCCGACGTGCTTCATACGTCCCTGCTGCGGCGCGCCATCCAGACCGCCCATCTGTGCCTGGACGGCATCGACAGGTCGTGGATCCCGGTTCGCTACAGCTGGCGGCTCAACGAGCGGCACTACGGAGCCCTGCAGGGCAAGGACAAGAAAGCCACGCTTGAGGAGTACGGCGAGGAGCAGTTCATGCGCTGGCGGCGCTCATATGACACGCCGCCACCGCGGCTGGCCGACGACGACGAGTACAGCCAGGTCGGCGACGCGCGCTACGGCCACCTGCCCGACGAGATCATGCCGCGCACCGAGTGCCTCAAGGACGTCGTCTCCCGGCTGCTGCCGTACTGGTACGACGCCATCGTTCCCGACCTGCTCCTCGGCCACACCGTTCTCGTCGCTGCCCACGGCAACTCGCTGCGCGCCATGGTCAAGCACCTGGACGGGCTCGGTGACGACGAGGTGGTGAATCTCAACATTCCGACGGGCATCCCGTTGCTGTACGAGCTCGACTCGAACCTGCGCCCTGAGCCGGTCGGTGGTGAGTACCTCGACCCGGATGCGGCGGCCGCCGCGATCGAGGCGGTCAAGAACCAGGGCCGCTGATCGGGCCGGTGTCGCGATTCAGCTGATCGTGAGCGGGTGCTGCCCGGTCACCAGGTAAACCACGCGGCGGGCCATCGAGACCGCATGGTCGGCGATCCGCTCGTAGTAGCGACCGAGCAGCGCGATGTCGACCGCCGCCTCGACCCCACTGTTCCAGTCGTCGGAGAGCAGCGTCCGGAACAGCGAGCGGCGCAGCAGGTCCATCTCGTCGTCCTTCGCCTCGAGCTCGCGGGCGGCATCAATGTCGCGGTCGGCCACGATCTGTGCGGCCGCACCGACCATCTGTTCGGCGACGCTGGCCATCCGCCGGATGGTGGGCACCAGCACGTCGGGGATCGCCCGGCCCGGATAGCGAAGCCGCGCGACCTTCGCGACGTGGACCGACAGGTCACCCATCCGCTCCAGGTCGGCAACCATCCGCAGCGCGGCGACGAGCATCCGCAGGTCGCCGGCCACCGGTTGCTGGCGGGCGAGCAGCTCGAAGGCACGCTCCTCGATCAGCTCCCGCTCGTGGTCGACCTCGTCGTCGGCGGCGATCACGCGCTCGGCGATCGACACGTCGGCGTCGAGCAGGGACGTCGTCGCGTCACGCAGGGCCGTGCGTACGTTCCCCGTCATGATGACGAGTTCTTCGAGGATCGAGTCGAGCTGGTCGTGGTAGAGGTTGCGCATGCGCTAACCGTAGGACCCCGAAGTGACGGGGCGGGTCCACGGCGTGAACGCAGGGTGAATAGTGCTGAAAGCCCCAGGTGGCGGCGCGCTCGATGCGGTGAACGACTGGTCATCGGCTGCGTACGATCGGGGGTGTGGACCAGACCCTTGCCGCAGCGCTCGCCGGTGGACTCGGCGCTGTGCTGGGCGGGTCGGCGGTCCTGGCCTGGCGGATCAGCGAGGCGACGCAGAAGGCCACACCCCAGTTGCCCGAACCGGCGGTGCCGCCCGGGGTCACGGCGGTGCTGTCCGTGCTGCGCTCGTCGGCCGTCGTCGTCGGCGCACACGACGAGGTGCTCAAAGCCAGTGCGCCTGCTCACGCCCTCGGGCTTGTGCGCGGCGACCGGTTGGTCGTCGACGACCTCGTCGAGCTGGTTCGGCAGGTTCGGCGAGACGGTCAGATCCGCGAGGGAGAGTTCACGCTGCGCAGGGGGCGCACGCCTGTGCCCTCGCAGGTCGCGGCCCGTGTCGCGCCGCTGAGCAGCCGGCTCGTTCTCGTGCTGGTCGAGGACCGAACCCGTGAGCGCCGGGTCGATGCGATCCGTCGCGACTTCGTGGCGAATGTGAGCCATGAGCTCAAGACGCCGATCGGCGCGATCATGCTGCTGGCCGAGGCGGTAGGGGAGGCCGCCGAGGATCCGCAGGCAGTCATCCGTTTCGCCGGCCGGATACGCAACGAGAGCGAGCGGCTCACCCGGTTGGTCCAGCAGATCATCGAGCTCAGCCGCTTGCAGGGTGACGACCCGCTGGAGCAGCCGAACCAGGTCGATGTCGACGCGATCATCGACGGCGCGATCGACCGGTCGCGAGTCGACGCGCAGAACAAGGACATCGCGCTGGAACGCGGCGGCGAGCTCGGCCTCTGCCTGCTCGGCAACGGGGAGCAGGTGCTGGCGGCGTTGGGCAATCTGGTGGAGAACGCCGTCGACTACAGCTCCCACGGCTCGCAGGTGGTCGTCTCGGCAAAGCTCGAGCAGCCGATGGTGGCCCTCACGGTCACCGACCAGGGCATCGGGATCCCGCCGACCGAACTCGACCGCATCTTCGAGAGGTTCTACCGGGTGGACCCGGCCCGGGCCCGGACCACCGGTGGCACCGGGCTCGGGCTGTCGATCGTCAAGCACGTCGCCGCCAGTCACGGGGGCGAGGTGAGGGTCTGGAGCGTCGAGGGTCAGGGGTCGTCCTTCACGCTGTTGGTGCCCGCGTCGGCCCGGGACAACGGCCGTCCTGCGAGTGCCGCGAAACAGCTGCCTACCAGCAGGCCGCAGGCCGAGGGAGCCGCGCTGTGACCAGGGTTCTGGTCGTCGAGGACGAGGACAGCTACAGCGATGCGCTTGCCTACATGCTCCGCAAGGAGGGTTTCGAGGTGGCGGTGGCCGGAACAGGACCGGCGGCGCTGGCGGAGTTCGACCGTGCCGGGGCTGACATCGTGTTGCTCGATCTCATGCTGCCCGGTCTTCCGGGCACGGAGGTGTGCCGCCAGCTTCGACAGGTCTCGACGGTCCCGGTGATCATGGTGAGCGCCAAGGACGCCGAGGTCGACAAGGTGGTCGGCCTCGAGCTGGGGGCCGATGACTACATCACCAAGCCGTACAGCCCCCGCGAGCTGGTCGCCCGGGTACGCGCGGTGCTCCGGCGCGGGCAGGAGGCGGACCCCGCCTCATCGACCCTCGAGGTCGGCAGGGTACGGATGGACGTCGATCGACACGTCGTCACGGTCGACGGCGCAGAGGTCAGGCTTCCACTGAAGGAGTTCGAGCTCTTGGAGCTGTTCCTGCGCAACTCCGGTCGGGTGCTGACGCGGGGCCAGCTCATCGACCGGGTCTGGGGGTCGGACTACGTCGGCGACACGAAGACTCTTGACGTACACGTCAAGAGACTGCGCGCCAAGGTGGAGCCCGACCCTGCCAATCCGCGCTCCCTGGTGACGGTCCGGGGCCTCGGTTACCGGTTCGAGGCCTGACGGGTCACGGGCTCTGCGTCGGGGTCGATGGTGCCGGGGTGCTCGAGGCCGACGGCGTGGGTAGCGGGACGTCGGCGTAGGGCCCTTCCTTCGCCTCGATCGGAGCGTCCAGCGTGACCGGGTCCGCGTTCTGGAAGGTGAACGTGACGCTGATCGACCCGCCGGCTCCCAGCTCGGCAGCGTCCGTGCCGGAGATAGCGACCTCGGCGTCCTGCGAGAGCCGCACCAGCCGGCGCGACGGCAGCGGGACCTGGTCGCCGACGATGGTCGCGGTGAGGTCGTTGCCGTTGCTCGCCTTGGCCGTCACGCCGGTGAGCACGTCGTCGGTGTCGGCCTCGTTGAGCAGTCCCGCGACCAGGGCGCCGTTGGTGCCACCGGTCACCAGCAGGGCGTTGAGGACGTAGACCTGGCCCTCGCGGTTGTTGCTTCCGACCGCCGGTTGGTAGATCTGGTCGGTCTGGGCGTTGAAGCTGGAGCCGCAACCCGACAGCGCGGCGGTCGCTATGACGACGACCGCAGTGGCCACCGCTCGTCGTACCGGGTGCCACGTGACAACGTGCACAGCGTATTCCTCCAAGCCCAGCGCGCTCTCGCCGACGATGGGGCGCGACCGAGGTCAGACTACCGATCACGACGCTGCTCGGCTCGGCGGATCGCACGCCTGCGAGCGCATGCAGCGGATCGCCGAGGACACGTCCGATTGCGCCGGGCGGCCGGTGCCGGAGCGTCATCACCGGCACGCTGCGTAGCCAGACTGCTGCCGCGCCGACACGTCCGGAGGGTCTCGTGCCAACCAGTCGGGCCTGCTGCATCGTTTTGGGCGGGACGGGATTCAGGGTATCCACCGCGGCCCCGGCGCGTGCAGGTTGCCGGCATCCGTAGCGACATCGCACTCCGCGGCACACGGCGCCTGGAAGTGCACCGGGCGACCAGACCGGCGACGCCGGGGTCGTCGCGGGCAGTCGCAGATCCACCGCGCATCCACCGCGGTCGATCTTGGCGAGCCCGCCTGCCGCCCCAACCACCCCACCGGGGAGCGAACCCCAGAAGCGTAAGTACACAAGGGACTTCGCGCGCTCCCGGACCAGTCCGACACGGCTGACCGCTGGGGGACTGACCAGGGTTCCCCGGCCAAGACCGGGGCGCAGCGGGCCGCGGGACGAGCGCTCTCGGCGACCGCTCGCGACCATCGGACTCGCCGGGCAGAACGGCCGGAGCCCGTGACGGCGCGTTTGTCCGGCGGGGTGGCCGCCAGGATCGGGAGGCGGCTGGGTGACGAGGCGGCAGGCAGTCCGGTCCGACGGCTCCGGCCGAGGCGGCCCGGAAGCCGACAGCGAGGCCCGTTCGAGCGGACACCGGCGTGTCGCAGCGGCCGGGGCCGGTCGCACAGCACGCGGTCACCGTCCGTAGAAAGGCACGAAGCAAGGCTACTTGTCAAGGCCTGACTGTGCCTCTGACCTGCCCAAACGTCATCCCACGGGTGGGTGCGCCGTGTTATCCTTGTCACCTAGGAAGGGGCACTCGCACATGACTTTTAGCGTCGGCGAAACGGTGGTCTATCCCAATCATGGGGCCGCTGTCATCGAGGAAATCGAGACCCGTCAGATCAAAGGTGAGGACAAGGCCTATCTCGTACTACGGATCGTTTCGCAAAACGACCTCGTGGTGCGCGTACCGGCCTGCAACCTCGACCTCGTAGGCGTGAGAACGTCGTCGACAAAGAAGGCCTGGAGCGAGTCTTCGTCGTGCTCCGTGCGCCGCACACCGAAGAGCCGACCAACTGGTCACGTCGTTACAAGGCCAACCTGGAGAAGCTCCACTCCGGAGACGTCATGAAGGTCGCCGAGGTGGTCCGCGACCTGTGGCGCCGCGAGCGTGAGCGCGGACTCTCCGCAGGCGAGAAGCGGATGCTTGCCAAGGCACGCCAGATCCTGGTGTCCGAGCTGGCGTTGGCCGAGCGCACGAACGAGGACAAGGCAGAAGCGCTGCTCGATGAGGTTCTCGCCTCCTGACAGCGCCGTGACAAGGCTCCCGACGTGCCGTCGGGAGCCTTTCGCGTTGCCGGAGCTGTCCCGCGACAGTGGCAGCGCCCGATGACGGACGTGGTCGGCCTCGTGCCACTGGCAGCCCGCGAGACGCTGGCCCTGCGGCCGCTCAACGGCGTCCCGCTGCTGGTGCATGCGGTGCGTGCCCTGCGCGACGTCACCGGGTCGGCCACCACCGTGCTCGCCGGCGATGTCGGCTCCGCCGTGGCCGTGCTCGCCCGGTTCGATCTCGACGACGTGGATGTCAGCGGGTACGAGGAGCTGGGCCATCGGCTCGACCTCGCCGGCGGCATGAGCCTGCTCGTGCACGATCCGCTGTGCCCCCTGCTGGACCGTCGTGAGCTCGCGACCGTCTCCCGGTTGGCCGCCGGTGGCGTCGTCGCCGGGGTGCTGGAGCTCACCGACACGGTCAAGCAGGTGCGCCGCGCAGCAGGTCGCACCGTCGTGGTCGGCACGGTGGACCGGACCGGGCTGCGCAGTGTGTCGTCACCTGTCTCGATTCCGGGTCAGGCGGTGCCCGAGCTCCGTCGTCGGCTCGGTGACCGGGCGTGGCTCGATGACCTCGGAGTCGTTGTCCGCGCTCTGCGCTCGTTCACACGGGTGTCGTTGGTGGACATGCCGTCGATCGGCAGGCGCGTCGACGACGAAGGGTCGCTGCTGGTGCTCGAGTCGCTGGCGATGGTCCGGCTGGCGGCTCAGGAGCGTTGAGTCGGCCCGCCGATCAGCCGTTCGGCGAGCAGCAGGTCCTCGGCGTACGTGATCTTGATATTGCCGACCGCGCCGGGCTGACAGACGACATCGAGACCGGCGTACCGCTCGAAGCAGCTGGCCGTGTCCGTGCCGGCGAAACCCTCGGCCCGCGCCGCCGTGAACGCCGCCAGCAGCGGCTCGGCGCGGAATGCCTGCGGGGTCTGCACCGACACCAGATCGCCGCGCGCCCGCAGCGGATCGGCGTGATCGAGCGGGAGGAGGTCGAGCTGGTCTCGCACCGGGATCGCGCCGCCGTTGGCCAGAGCCGTGGTGATGACATCCCGGAACATCGCCGACGTGGCCAGCGGCCGGGCCGCGTCGTGCACCGCCACGACATTGATCCGCCCGGCGTGGATGTCTGGCGCCAGGTGCTGCAGCGCCGCCCACTCCGACTCGTGCCGAGTGCTCCCACCTGTGACCAGGTGGACCTCCCAGGCCGGTTCCTCCCGGTCGAGGGCGGCGTGCGCCACCGCACGGTCTGTGTCGCGTACCACCATGACGGTCCTGACGATCTCCTCGACCTTCGCGGCGCGGACCAGCGACCAGGCGAACACCGGCCTCCCCGACAACGGCACGAACACCTTGTTGTCTGCCAGTCCCGCCCTGGTGCCGGAGCCGGCGGCGAGCAGGACCAGCGCTGCCCGGGCGCTCGCTGACGACGGTTCGGAGGGAGTCACGAGTCGGACAGCGGCAGCACGAGCGCGGTGGCGATCGCCGCGATCCCTTCGCCGCGACCGGTCAGGCCGAGCCCGTCGGTAGTGGTCGCGCTGAGGGTCACCGCCGCTCCGCACGCCTGGGAGAGCACACGCTCGGCCTCGGCCCGGCGCGGACCCAGCCGTGGCTCGTTGCCGACGACCTGGATGGCGATGTTGCCGATCACCACGCCGGCCGCCTCGAGTCGCCGCGCGGTCTCGGTGAGCAGCTCGGACCCGCTGGCGCCGGACCAGTCCGGATCGTCGGTCCCGAACTGGCTGCCGAGGTCGCCGATGCCCGCCGCCGACAGGAGCGCGTCGCAGGCTGCATGCGCCGCGACGTCGGCGTCCGAGTGGCCGGCGAGCCCCGCCTCGGCGTCGGGCCAGTGCAGCCCGGCCAGCCAGAGCGCGCGCCCGGTCTCGAAGCGGTGCACATCGACACCGACGCCGACGCGTGGGGTTGCGGGGTTCACCCCCACGATGATGCCGTCCCGATCCCCAGGTTCTTACAAGAGGTATACGGCTCGCGCAGAAATGCCGGTACGCCCCAGCGATGGGGGACGATGGGAGATATGGATCGTGGTCCCAGCAGGCGTGCCGCGCTTGCCGGCGTGCTCGCGGTCGCTGGCGGCGTCGCCGCCTCCGAAGCCGTTTCGGGACTACTGCACCTGCGTGCCTCGCCGGTCGTTGCGGTCGCCGAGGAGATCATCGAGATCACGCCCGGCGGGATCTCGGAATGGTTCATCCACCTCGTCGGGCGCAATGACAAGCACTTCCTGATCGCGGGGGTCCTCATCGGGCTCATCGTCGTCGGAGCGGTCTGCGGGCTGGCCGCGCGACAGCGCCGTGCGTGGGGCGTGCTGATCCTCGGGCTGGCCGGGCTGGTCGGAGTCATCGGCGAGAAGACACGGGCCCACGCCACGATCCTGGACACACTCCCGGCGATCGCCGCCGCGCTGGTCGCGATCACCCTGCTGAACTGGCTCCTCAACTGGGCCGGCGACAACAACCCGAAGGCGTACCTCAACGACGCTGGCATCAGCCGGCGGGCGTTCCTGATCCGCTCCGGGATGGTGGCCGCCGGAGCGGTGGTCCTGGCCTCGACCGGGCGCTTCCTGTCCCACAGCCGGGATGCGCTCGAGGCTGCTCGCCGCAACCTGCGGCTCCCCGTCAGGGCGGCGCGGGAGCCTGCCGGGGTATCCGTGGGGGTGGCAGGCGTCAGCCCGTGGCTGACACCGGTCGGCGACTTCTACCGCATCGACACCTCCCTGGCGCCGCCGCTGCTCAACCCGAAGGACTGGCAGCTTCGCATCCATGGCATGGTCCGCAAGGAGCTGACATTGAGCTTCCAGGACCTGCTCGGCCGCGACCTGACGGATGCGTGGGTGACCCTGTGTTGCGTGTCCAACAGCGTGGGAGGGCCGCTGATCGGTAACGCCCACTGGTCCGGCGTCCGGGTGGCCGACCTGCTCGCGGAGGCGGGGGTCGAGGACGGCGCGGACGCGGTGCTGTCCACCTCCACCGACGGATGGACCGCCGGGACCCCGATCGAGGCGTTGACCGACGATCGGAACGCGATGCTGGCGCTGGCGATGGACGGTCAGCCCCTTCCGATCGAGCACGGCTTCCCGGTGCGGATGGTGGTCCCCGGGCTCTACGGTTTCGTCTCAGCCACCAAGTGGCTGGTGGACCTCGAGGTGACCCAGTTCTCGAAGTTCACCGCGTACTGGACCGATAGAGGCTGGTCCGCGCAGGCACCGGTCAAGACGTCGTCGCGGATCGACGTGCCGCGCAGCGGCAATCGGGTCGGCGCCGGCACCGTCCCGGTCGGTGGAGTCGCGTGGGCACAGCACCGCGGCATCACAGCGGTCGAGGTCCGGGTCGACGACGGCGACTGGCAGCCCGCCACACTCGGTCGCGAACCGACGATCGACAGCTGGGTGCAGTGGCGGTTCGAGTGGCAGGCGAGCGCCGGCGACCACACGCTCACGGTACGAGCCATCGATGGCGACGGCGTTGTGCAGAGCGGGGCGGACGTCGGTGTGGTCCCGAACGGCGCCGAGGGCTATCACTCCGTCTCGGTGTCAGTCGACAGCGGGTAGCGGCGTCACCAGTTGTGATGCCCATGGTGTGGCGGCAGCGGCTGGTGGTTGGGGTGGATCACGTACACGACGCCCCCCGTCGCCGGGATCCACGCGTTCTCGAACTGGCCCCGCCGGTAGACCCGTCGTACCTGCGACGCCGAGGCGGCCGCCGGGTCGTTGACGATCACGTTGCCCTTTTGTGTGAAGCCGGTGATGACGAGCAGATGTCCCGCCGAGGAGGAGATCGGTGACCCGGTGAGCTCCCCGGCGCCGAAGGCGATCGATGCGACGAGCGGGAGGCCGGCCTTGATGAATGGCTCTGCCTCGCGCAGCGACCGCAGCCGGGTCACGAAGGCGTCAAGGTGGAAGCGGGCGGCGTACGCCGCGTTGAACGGCCAGTTGCCCGTGCCCTCGTACCGGTAGTCGTACGTCGAACGGGCCGCGTAGTCGACCGCCGGGTGGGCATACGCGTCGTTGACCCAGGCGAGCTGACTGGCGTTGGGGCCGCGCTGCCAGTAGCGCAGCAGCATCGTCGTGGACGTCGGTGAGCACCACGCCTCGCCGCCGTTGTCCCATTGGGGGTATTCACCCTGGTGGACCATCTGGGAGAGGCGAGGGACACGCAGGCTGACACCACGGGCGGCGCCCGGAGTGCTGCGTGGCACGGAGCTGACGTCGGGAAGCCGCGACACCATTGCACCGATCGAGCGAACGCTCGGTGAGACGGCCGATCCGCTCCGGCGGAACAGGGTGAGCCGGAGCTGCCAACGCACGAAGCGGACTGCGTGCCGGGTCATCAGCGTGTCCACGGCCACGCTGGCGAGGTCGTCGGGCTGAGTGCCCAGCGACATCCGGTGGAAGCGGCTGTCGTGGCTCGCCCACCGACCCAGCACGTCCCAGGACGACGTGACCCCGGCCTGGTTGCGCCCGCGGGCCTCGACTCCGATCCAGGTTCCACGTGGCGTGCCGGCGCTCCACGAAGCGATGAGCTCGTCGAGTCCGAAACGCGCCGCGGTCCACGGGGAGATCCAGCGCCCGACGTCGTAGGACCGGCGGCCCCCGTTGCCGTACGGATCGTGATATCGGATGACGCCCGCCGGCTTGCCGATCCGGATCGAGCCGTGTCTGGCCACCGTGCCGTCCCGCGCGCCGCTGCGCCAGTCGGCACGACTTGTCCACTGGACGTACCGGATGTGTCTGGTGGGCTGGCTGTGTCTGGTGGGCGAGATGTGTCCGGTGGGCTGGCTGTGTCCGGTGCGCGAGATGTGTCTGGTGGGCTGGCTGCTGCTCGCGGGCGACCGCGCCGTGGCGGGTCCGGTGAAGACGGTCGCGCCGAGTAGCACGACTACGCACAGTGCCACTCTCTTCAACCACATGTGACCGACCCTACCGGCGCGGGCACGAGATCCGATCTCTCGGGTTCCCGGTCGCTCGGGCTGCCACAAACCCGAGAGATCCTGTCAACCGATCGAGCAGTGCCCATTGATCGCGACTCCAGGTGTCTGCAGGGTCGCAATGTGCCTGCCACTCGATCCGCCGCTCGGTCGGCCGCCATTCGTAAGCCAGCCGAGGACATTGGCTTCACCCAGGAGGGAGTACTCACCAGCGCTCAGGCGACGACACTGTTCGGGCGCGGCAACATGCGCGCGCAACTCGCCGCTCGGCGATGGCAGCGACCGGCGAGGGGCGTCGTCGTCATGCACAACGGACCGCTCACGGCCGCTCAACGGGCGTGGACCGCGCTCCTGTCCTGCGCGCCGGGAGCGGCCCTCGGGGGGCTCACGGCTCTGGAGTTCGATGGATTCGAAGGCTTCCTGGCTGAGGTCCCAACTGTGGTATTGCCGAACGGTGCCGACCGGCCGGCGTACCAGGGAGTGCACGTCCACTGGTCGACCCGGCTCGGCTCCAGTGATGTTCATCCCTTGCGGCAACCCCGCCGAACCCGGAGCCAACGCAGCCTGCTCGACGCGGCCAGCTGGTCCCGGTTCGAGCGGCGTGCCCGCGCAGTCATCCTGGCTGGAGTCCAGCAGCGCGTCGTGTCGCCGCAGCAGTTGCGCGACGCGCTGCGCCGTCGGGGTCCGTGCCGGCATCGTGCGCTCATCGTGGAGTCGATCGCGGATGCCGAAGGCGGCGTCCATTCCTTGCCGGAGGGTGACTTCGAGGTGATCCGCCGTCGCCGCCGGCTGCCGAGACCGGACCGGCAGCGTCCCCGCCGCCATCGCGATGGTCGCTTCTACCTCGATGCCAGCTGGGACGACTACGACGCGGCATGCGAGATCCATGGGATCCCCCACCTGCGCATCCTGCAGTGGGAGTCCGATCTGAACGTGCCAACGAGATCACCCTCGCAGGTCCGCGCCTGCTCGTGTTCAGCTCTTACGCCGTCCGCCGTCAGCAACAACGGGTCGGCGAGCAGCTCGAACGGCTGCTGCGCCGCGGTGGATGGCGTGGCTGACGGTCTGACAGGATCTCTCGGGTTTGTGGCAGCTCGACCAACCGGAAACCCTGGAGATCGGCCGGTGCCCGGCCGGTACGCTCTCCCGGTGACCCTGCACCTCTACGACACCGCGGCGCGCCGGCTGCGCGAGTTCGTGCCGCTCGAGCAGGGGAAGGTCGGTATCTACGTCTGCGGGCTGACGGTGCAGTCCGAGCCACACGTCGGTCACATCCGGTCGGGCGTCAACTTCGACGTGCTCAGGCGATGGTTCAGCCGCTCGGGCTACGACGTCACGTACATCCGCAACGTCACCGATATCGACGACAAGGTACTCATCAAGTCAGCCGAGCTCGGCCGTCCCTGGTGGGCGCACGCCTACTTCAACGAGCGTCGCCTCGCCTGGGCGTACGCCGTTCTCGGCTGCCTTGACCCGACCTACGAACCGCGGGCTACGGGTCACATACCCGAGATGATCGAGTTGCTGCGTGCCCTGTTCGCAAGGGGGCATGCCTACGAGGCGCTGGACGGCTCGGGCGACATCTACTTCGATGTGCAGTCGTTTCCCGAGTACGGCGGGCTCAGCCGGCAACGGCTGGCTGAGATGCACGCGGCCGAGGATGCGGATCCCCGCGGCAAGCGCGATCCGCGCGACTTCGCGCTCTGGAAGGGACACAAGCCGGACGAGCCCGAGACAGCGTCATGGGCGACGCCATGGGGGCGGGGGCGGCCGGGCTGGCATCTGGAGTGCTCGGCGATGGCGTCGAAGTACCTCGGTACCGAGTTCGACATCCACGGCGGCGGCATCGACCTGCAGTTCCCGCATCACGAGAACGAGATCGCGCAGTCGCGCGGCGCCGGCCAGCGGTTCGCCCGTTACTGGCTGCACAACGCCTGGATCACCACGGCTGGCGAGAAGATGAGCAAGTCGCTCGGCAACTCCCTGCTCGTCCCGTCGGTCCTGGAGCACGTACGCCCGATCGAGCTGCGGTTCTACCTCGTCGCCGCGCACTACCGGTCGCATGTCGAGTTCTCGCACTCGGCGTTACAGGAGGCGGCGGGCGGGTTCCGTCGGATCGAGGGCTTCGTCGCACGCGCCACCGAGCTGACCGCCGGGCCGGACGACGCCGCCGCCGGGATGCTGTGCGCGGACTTCGTTGCCGCAATGGATGACGACCTCGGTACGCCGGCCGCCGTCGCGGCCGTCTATGACGCCGTCCATCACGGCAACAAGCTGCTCGCCGCCGGCGACTCGGCTGAGCTTCGCGGCTGCCTTGCATCGGTTCGAGCGATGCTCGACGTACTCGGCCTCGACCCGCTCGGTTCGACCTGGGCGGCGGACGATTCCGGTGTCCGTGCCGCCCAGGCCAAGGCGATCGATGTGCTGGTCTCGGTGATGCTGGGTCAGCGGCAGGAGGCTCGCGAGCGTCGCGACTTCGGCACTGCCGATGCCGTACGCGACCAGCTGCATGCCGCCGGCATCGAGATCGAGGACAGCCCCCGGGGGTCTCGGTGGACGCTGGAAGGCGCTGAGTAGCCGATGCCCGGCAACAGCAGGCGCAGAGGAGCGATTCGCAAGACCACCAAGGGAAACCCCACCGCGGGATCCGGTGGCCGGGTGCGACAGAAGCTCGAGGGCAAGGGGCCGACTCCGAAGGCCAAGGATCGTGAGGGGCACGTCGCGCGTCGGCGGTCACAGGTCGCGAGCTCGAGTAAGGGCAGGGACGGTCGTTCGCGGAACGGATCACGTTCACGTGGCGGTTCCCATGGCTCGGCTGGTAGCTCGGAGTGGGTGGCCGGCCGCAACGCGGTCGTCGAGGCGTTGCATGCCGATGTCCCGGTCACGACGATGTACGTCGCCGCCCAGACCGAACGAGACGATCGTCTGAAGGAGGCGCTGAGGATCGCGTCGGCCCGCGGGCTCACCGTCCTGCAGGTGCCCCGTTCACAGATCGACCAGGCAACAGGCGAAACGGCTCACCAGGGTGTGGCGCTCAAGGTGCCGCCATATGCATACGCGCATCCGGACGACCTGGTGCCGCTGGCGACCGAGGACGGGCAGTCGCCGCTGCTGGTCGCCCTGGACTCGATCACCGACCCCCGGAACCTCGGTGCGATCGTTCGGTCGGCTGCGGCCTTCGGCGTCCACGGGGTGGTCGTACCCGAGCGTCGGGCTGCCGGGATGACGGCCAGCGCGTGGAAGACCTCGGCGGGCTCGGCATCGAGAGTGCCGGTGGCACGGGCAACGAACCTGACCCGCCAGCTCAAGGCGTACCAGAGCAGCGGGCTGTCGGTGGTCGGGCTCGACGCGGCGGCTGACATGCGGATCGAAGACCTCGAGACGGCGGTGGCGACGGCCCCACTCGTTCTCGTCATCGGCTCGGAGGGCAAGGGCCTCTCTCGCCTGGTGCGTGACACCTGCGACGCCTTGGTACGGATCCCGATGCGGAGTGGCACGGAGTCGCTCAACGCAGCGGTGGCCGCGGGCGTGGCTCTGTACGAGATCGCCCGTCGCCGCTCCATGCAGCCCTGACACCGCCCGCGCCACGCGTCAGGCGCGTAGCGCGTGCAGCACCAGCGATGCCAGCTCGGCGTACGCGTCGGCATCACTGAGCCCGGTGCGCTCGCTGATCTCACCGCTGTTGATCTGGGTCATCGTGGCCGTCACCACCTCGGCGACGAAGATTGCGTTGACGTTGCGGAATGCCCCGCTCCGGACCCCGTCGGCGATGAAGCCGCGTACCCGCTCGGCCGCGCGTCGGGTGTTGCGCTGGTAGACCTCGCGGGCCGGCGCGAACAGGGCGATGTCGGCCAGGAACGCCTGGCTGGCCGGCTTGAGCTCCTCAGCGACAGCATTCAGATAGGCGTTCACCTGCTGTTCTGGTCGGTCAATGACCCGGATGCGGTCCTCGACCCGGGCGGTGGCGGCCCGGAAGAACTGGCGCACAGCCACGGTCACCAGCTCGGCCTTGCTCGGTGCGAGCTGGTACAGGGTCGTCTTGGAACAGTGCAGTCGCGATGCGAGCTCCTCGATGGTGAGATCGGCGAAGCCCTCGCGCAGCAGCAGGCCGACGAGTCGGTCGAGTAGGTCGAGCTGACGGGCGGTTCGGCGTAACGGCACTGGTTTCACCACCGTGACAGTTCTGTTATTAGTACGATCGTACCGTTCATTGTATTCTAGGGGTGTCCGCGGTCGCCGAGGAAAGTTGGAACGGGATGCCTGTCGAGCGTCTGCTGCCCACGGTCGAGGCTGAGGAGCTGTTGACCCTGGTCCGGGAAATATGCGCTGAGCAGATTGCTCCGCGCGCAGCAGAGGGCGAATTGCTCTCAGCATTTCCCCGCGACATCGTTACGCTGCTCGGGAAATCCGGCCTGCTCTCACTGCCCTACCCCGAACGGTTCGGCGGCGGAGACCAGCCGTACGAGGTCTATCTACAGGTTCTCGAGGAGATCGCGGCGGCTTGGATGACACTCGGCATCGCGGTGTCAGTGCATTCGCTGTCTGCGTACGCGGTCTATGCACACGGCAGCGATGAGCAGCGGGCGGCCCTGTTGCCCGACATCCTGGGCGGTCAGCAGCTCGGCGCATGGGCCCTGTCGGAGTCGCAGGCCGGCTCCGATGTCGCCGGGATCAGCACCCGGGCGGTTCGCGACGGCGACGGCTACCTGCTCAACGGCACCAAGGCCTGGGTCAGTCAGGGGGGCGTGGCCGACTTCTACATCGTGTTCGTACGTACCGGGCCCGACCCCAAGAAGGGGCTCTCCACCTTCCATCTGCCCGCTGATGTCGATGGTCTCTCGTTCGCCCCTCCGGAGAAGAAGATGGGGCTCTCCGCCTCGCCGACGTGTCAGCTACGGCTCGACGACGTGCGCGTCCCCGAGGCATGGCGCATCGGTCGGGAGGGTGACGGGATGAAGATCGCGCTGGCGGCGCTGGACTCCGGCCGTCTCGGGATCGCCGCCTGTGGGACCGGGGTCGCCCAGGCAGCCCTCGATGTGGCGGTCACGTACGCCACTGAGCGCGAGCAGTTCCACCGCACCATCGGCGAGTTCCAGGGCGTGCAGTTCCTGCTCGCCGACATGGCCGCCGCGGTCGAGTCGAGCCGTGCCACGTATGTACAGGCGGCGCGGATGCGCGACGCCGGCCGGCCGTTCAGCCGGCAGGCCTCGATCGCGAAGCTCGTCTGCACGGACGGCGCAATGAAGGTGACAACGGATGCGGTGCAGGTGCTCGGCGGCTACGGCTACACCCGGGACTTCCCGGTCGAGCGCTACATGCGCGAAGCGAAGGTGACCCAGATCTTCGAAGGCACGAACCAGATTCAGCGGATGGTGATCGGCCGGGACCTGCTGCGCCGCGCCGTCGGTTAGCGCCGGGCCAGCACGTCGTCGATGTACGCCTGGGCCGCATCGAAGATCTCGACCTCTTTGCCGGCCCGCTCCGAGAGGTACCAGCGGTGTTCGAGGATCTCGTGGAAGATCTCGGCCGGCTCCAGCTTGCCGCGCAGGTCCAGCGGCGGCAGTTGGACGACCGGCTCGAAGACATCGGTCAACCACCGATGGGCGATGATCGGCTCTTCCTCGTTCTGCCAGTCGTTCGCGGCTGTGTAGCCGTCGAGGTCGTTGAGGAGCCGGCGCGCCTGGTTCTCCTCGACGTCGAGTCCGGTGAGCCGGTGCAGACGACGCGAGTGATGCCCGGCGTCGACGACCTGCGGACGGATGCGAATGGTCGAGCCGTCCAGGTCGGTGACGATATCGAGCTCGCCGACGTCGAAACCCAGTTCGTTCAGTCGGCGGATGCGCTGCTGGATGCGCCACATCTCCTCCGCCTGGAACTCTTCCGGTGCGGTGAGCTCAGACCAGAGGGCCTCGTACCGCTCCTCGAGCAGTTCGACGGTCTCGTGCGGATCGAGGCTCTCGTCGAGGAGGTCGCCGGCATGGAGGTCCAGCATTTCACCGAACAGGTTCGTGATCGCGATCTCGAGGTCGTGGTGGCGCTGCCCGTTCGAGAGCTGCGGATGCAGCTCTGCGGTCTCGGCGTCGACCATGTATGCGGCGAACTCCCCGGCGCTGCGCCGAAACAGTGTGTTCGACAGCGAGCAGTCACCCCAGAACGCTCCCGTCAGGTGCAGACGCACGAGGAGCACGACGAGCGCGTCGAGCAGTCGCACAGCGGTGTCCTCGCGCATCCGACGCGAGAACAGGGACCGGTACGGCTGGGAGTAGGACAGGTGCCGGGTCACGAGCACGGGGTCGAGCGGCTCTCCGTCAGGCGACGTACGGCCAGTGACAACACCGAACGGCTCCACCACCGGGATGGCGAGCCGTCGCAGGTCGCGCAGCAAGCGGTACTCGCGCATCGCGATCGGCTCCTGGGTCTCCTTCAGCGCGTAGACGTGGTCCACCAGCCGTACGAACCGCACGATGTGCCGGGAGAGGCCGCGCGGCAACGGCACCTGGTAGCGGTCAGCCCACTCCTCCAGTGGCGTCTGCCAGGGCAGCGCCAGCAACGTGGGGTCCGGGTTCGAGGCCAGGATGCGCAACGCCATGCCTTAAGTCTTGCAGACGACTACTCTTTATGGACCGGTCAGCGCAGCCAGACAGCTCCGGGACCGTACTGGCTGGCCTCGTCGTCGGGATTGGTCAGCGCGCACGTGCGCAATGACAGACAGCCGCAGCCGATGCAGCCGGTGAGCTTGACCTTCAGACGCTCGAGCCTGGCGATCTGCTCGTTGAGGCGCGGCTCCCACTCCCGGGACAGCCGCGCCCAGTCAGCCTTGGTGGGGGTTCGTTGGTCGGGCAGCGTGTCCAAGGCGGTCTTGATCTCGTCGAGACTGAGGCCGACGCGCTGTGCCGTGCGGATGAAGGCCACGCGACGGAGGGTGTGGCGGCGGAAGCGTCGCTGGTTGCCGCTGGTGCGAACACTGCTGATGAGCCCCTCGGCCTCGTAGTAGCGCAGGGCCGAGGTCGGTACGCCGGACCGGGCGGACAGCTCGCCGATGGTGATCTGCACGGGCAGTCTCGGCATCGAGGTTCTCCAGGGTGCGACGACGGGCTTGACTTCAAGTTTACTTGAACTTACAGGATTCTCCATATGACGACTCAACTCGCGGCACGAGGCACGCTCCCGTTCGACGACCTCAACCGCCTGATGTCGCTGATGACCGGCGACGAGAAGCACGACTCGAGCGCCACGTCCACTCTCGACGTTCTCTGGGTCCTGTACGACCGCGTGCTCGACGTTTCACCTGCCCGGCTTGACGATCCGGCCAGGGACAGGTTCCTGTTGTCCAAGGGGCATGGGCCAATGGCGTACTACGCGGTGCTGTCGGCAAAGGGCTTCGTGCCGGTCGAGTGGCTGAGCACCTTCGGCGCGTATGACTCCCCGCTCGGATATCACCCCGACCGGATGCTGATCCCCGGTGTCGAGATCTCCAGTGGTTCTCTCGGGCATGGCCTGCCACTGAGCGTCGGTACGGCCCTGGGGCTGCGGGCGCGGCAGATCGCCTCGCGCGTCGTCTGCCTGGTCGGCGATGCGGAGTACGACGAGGGGAGCAACGCGGAGGCAGTCGCGTTCGCCGGTGCCGAGGCACTCGATGCACTGACCGTTGTCGTGATCGACAACCGGTCGGCCTCGCTGGGCTGGCGAGGCGGCATCGAGCAGCGGTTCGCGGTTGAGGGCTGGGCGGTCGAGCGAGTCGACGGCCGCGACCACGAGCAGCTCGCATCGGCACTGACCAGGCCGCGCGACGGCCGCCCGTCCGTCGTCGTCGCGACTATCTCGCCGACGGAGGCGACTGCGTGATGAATACCGCTGAAACCATGCGAACCACTCTTGCCGACGTCGCCTCGCGGCTGCTGGACGAGGATCCATCGGTCGCGGTGGTCCTGGCCGACATCTCAGCGGCCCTGTTCGTCGATGCTCGCCGCAGACATCCCGATCGGGTGATCAACGTCGGCATCCGTGAACAGCTGCTGGTCAGCGCCGGCGGCGGTCTGGCTCTCGCCGGGATGCGCCCCATCGTTCACACCTTCTCGACGTTTCTGGTGGAGCGGGCATTCGAGCAGATCAAGCTGGACTTCGGCCACCAGGATGTGGGTGGCGTGCTCGTCAGCGTGGGTGGGTCGTACGACATGGCGGAAGCGGGGCGCACCCACCATGGACCTGGTGACGTCGCGCTGATCGACACGCTGCCGGGATGGACCGTGCACGTGCCGGGCCATGCCGAGGAGGCGGCGGTACTGCTGCGAGACGCTGTTGAATCCACCGGCCGGGTCTACGTCCGCCTGTCGAGCCAGTCCAATGCCAATGCGGTTGCAGTTCGTCCCGGACGTTTCAGCGTTCTGCGCAGTGGCACCGGCGGGACCGTGATCGCCGTGGGGCCGATGCTCGATCCGGTCATGGCCGCGACGTCCGGTCTCGATGTGACAGTTCTCTACGCGGCCACCGTGAGGCCGTTCGACTCCGCGACGTTGCTCGGCACGCTGGGTGCAGCGAACGTCGTGATCGTGGAGCCGTACCTTGCCGGCACGTCCTCGCGGCTGGTCTCCGATGCCCTGATCGCCGTGCCGCATCGGCTGCTGGGTCTGGGTGTGCGCGCCGACGAGCTGCGCCGGTATGGGACCGCGCAGGACCACGCGCGCGCCCATGGGCTGGACGCGAGCGGTCTGCGCGTGAGCATTCGGGCGTTTCTGGGCGCTGGCCGGCTCTAAGTCGCGCCGGTTCGCGGCATTCGGTCGGCATCCGGGAATTTACGTGGTAAGCATGGGAGGTAACACCACTACAGACGGAGGCGAACATGGCTTCGAGCGACAAGGTCAAGCACACTGCCGAGGGAGCTATCGGCAAGGCGAAGGAGGCAACCGGTTCGGCCAGCGACGACAAGTCTCTGGAGGCCGAGGGCAAGAACGAGCAGACGAAGGCCAGCCTCAAGAAGGCCGGCGACAACGTCAAGGACGCGTTCAAGAAGTAGGCACACCCTGCTGCCCCGTCACCTGTCCAGGTGACGGGGCAGCGCTATGTCCGCCGTACGACGGCTGAAGACCATGTGCTCGCTCTGCCTTTATGGCCCGTCGCTGCCGGTGTCGGCTGGGGTTGGCCGGCGGAGGTGGGTGGTTTCGTGTTGGTGGGTGATGTGGATGGTGCCGGTGGGTGATTGCCAGATGAGGAGGCCGGGGAAGGGTTGTTGGAGTGCGCCCGGTGCGGCGTAGCAGCCGGGCGACGGTGCTGATCCGCTGGTCGAGTCGGGCCATCGCGTTGGTGTCGAGTTCGGCGGTCATCCCGGCCAGCCCGGGGTGTGTGTCGGGGGTGGGCCAGACTCCTTTGAAGCTCTGTGCCTGTGCGATGTCGTGGTCGGCACCCGCGGGGTCGGCGGTGATCGTTTCGGCGGCGACGAGCTTGTCGAGTTGGCCGGTGGTGACCCGGGCCAGTTTCGGCAGGATCTTGTCTTCCACCCGGGCGGCGGCAGCGTGGTCGAGGGTGGTGGTGGCGGTGGTGACGATCCGGGCCCTGAATCCGTCCACCGTGCCGGCGGCCAGCGCGGCCCGTACCCGCGGGAACCGGTGCCGCAGGTCCAGCGCGTGCCCGATCAGGTTCCGCGCGCTGCCCGGCGAGATGGTCAACGCGACGGCGACCTCCTCGGCGTCGAACTTCTCCACTTCCGGGGTGCCGTCCGCGCCGTACCGGACCGTCCTGACTCCGCCGGCCCGGTCCGCGGCGGCCCGGCCGGCCGGGATGGTGTGTCGGGTCGGCGCCGGTCGCAGAACCCGGCCACCGCATCCAGGGTGAGCGACTCCGCCCAGGCCGCCAGCCGCTTCCCGGCCGCGGCGACTTCGCAGCAGTTGATCGTCGGACAGTTCGCGCGGATCGAGGTCGGCGACCGCCGCGGCCAGCTGCGGGCCGGGCGCCAGCGAGCCGGTCAACGATTCGAACATACGTACACACTAGTGCATCCCACCGACACCCAACCCACAATCCACAACCCAAAAGACCTTATTTCCAAGGAGTTTCAGGCTGGGTATGGCACGACGGTCTGCCAGTTCTCTCCCGCCGTCCGTGCTCGTTCGGCCAACTCCACGAACACCTCCGCGATCAGGTCTGGAGCAAATACCGTGTCCTCGGCGAGCGTCCCGTTGATCGTGACCGACGCAGCTCGGATGCCGTCGGAGCGCAGACTCTGGTCCAGCGCCGTTACGAGATTGCGCAGCGCCGCCTTCTGGACGCCGAGCGAGGCTACGGTCGTCCATGGTCGGTCAGCATTGATGCTGCCGGTAGCGAGGATGACGCTACCGGTGGGCATGAAGGGCCGCGCCGCCTGCGCCGCCGTCAGGATGGCCGCTGCACCTCCGGCGAGGTCACGAAGCAGCTCCCCGGCGCTGAGCTCGGCCGCGCTCTTCGGCGTGAAGATCGACGGGTTGAAATGCAGCGCGTCGATGTGCCCCGCGTGTCCGCCGAAGCGCTTTACGGCCGACGCGAGGGCCCCGCTGTCGGTCACATCCGCGTCTGACCACCCGGTGGTGATGCCGAGCTCCTGCAAGGACGTTCCGAGCGCCTCGAGCTTCCCGGGGTTTCGAGCCACCAGGGCGACGTCGTACCCCTGTCTTCCGAACGCCCGGGCCACGGCGCTCCCGAGCCCGGGTCCCGCCCCGACAATGACAATCACCTTGTTGGTCATGGCTGCACCGTAGCCTCGACGCTTGGCGTCCTCGATGGGCGCCGCAAGAACCGCAGCGGAGCAGACACGCCGACCTCGATGCACGCATCGTCGCGGGCAGATGTCTCAGGCTTGCGGGCCCACCAGGCTGACTAGGATGAGCCGGCATCTTCGCCGGCGTGGCGCAATTGGCAGCGCATCCGACTTGTAATCGGAAGGTTGCGGGTTCGAGTCCCGCCGCCGGCTCCCGAACACCGACTCCCGAATACCGGCTCCCGCAACCTGGCTCCGCAACCTGGCTCCGCAACCCGGACCACGCGGGCCCCGGGGCAGCCCGCATGGGCGTTACGCGGGATTCTCTGTCGGGTTGTCGGATCTCACGAGATGGAGATGCTTCACCGACGGTGGGTCGGACGCCCGGTCGGTGTAACGGAGGTTGACGGACTGCACCGCGGGGGGAGGTGGTTCGTCCCGCTGCTCGGGTGGAGACCCACTGGCAAGCTTGGACAGCCCCTCCGCAAGTTGCCGATACTCGTGCGCCTTGGTCATGTACTGCATGGCCGCGTCGATGAGCTCGTCATGGCTGCACGAGAGCACCGGCTTGAACTTCCCCGGTTGGTACTCGACCTGCGCCGGCAGAACCAAGGGTTCATCGGACACATGCACGCTCCTGGCTTGTGTGGTCAGGCGTTTCGGGCTGTACAGGTGATGACGCCTGCAAGCCGTGGCCATGACGCGTGTGACCATCCGATCTCTGACCGGCGGCGCGGACGAAACGGCCGGAGCGGCCGGATGTGGCCAGTCGAGTGCAGGGGGACTAGCGCGGGCTAGATGCCGACCCGAGCGGCGGCTGTGACGAGGACGGCCCATACGGTGACCATGATCGCCAGGGCGGCCAGCATCTGAACGCCGGCAGGAGCGTTAAGCCACCAGCCCCAGCGGTCCGTGCGCTTGGTGGTGGAGCTCTTCATCGTAACCTCACGTTCCACGTGCGACCTCAGAATGGGCCGCAAACCTTGCTGAGCCCTCATCGTTTCAAGGCCCCGGTCGGCATGCCGGAATGAACGCGGCAATCGCCACGCGTGGTTACGCTGTGTTGCTACGTCAGGGACCGTCGAGCTTGCGCAGGTCTCCAGTACTGTCCTCGAGCAGGCGCGCGGCGAGGCCGAGCCGGCTGCCGACCAGCCCGTTCGGTGACCGGGTTGGCGAGGCCGTGCCCGCGGATCCAGCACCCAACACCAGCCCGTGAATCTCTGGTTGCGGGCGCGGAGCAATCACGGGACCCGCATCCTGCTGGATCTCGTGTTCTGTCAGCTGGGCAGGTGAGACAAGCACGGTGGCATCGACGGTGAGCAACTTGACACCGAGCAGCCGGGCCAGCACGGATGCCTGGACGACCACGCCATCGGAGAGCTGTTTACTGCTGTCCGGGATCACCGACGGACGTGTCAACAACGGCGGTGCGCTCATCATCGGCCGGCTTGCCGCGATCGCCGTATTTCTCCAACCGCTTCGCCGCGGTATGCGCCGCCGCCACAATCTGCTGATAACGCTCACGTCCCGCCTTCGCACCTAGCACATAGCCGGCCCCGAACATGGCGATGCGCATCACCTTCACGCCTTCTCCTTGCGTTGCCGCAGCACCGAGACCGCGCTACTCAGAAGCGACATACCCACCATGGCACCGAGTGCCGTCAGCCCGGACTTGGCGGCTCCTTTCGGCCCGATCTGGGAAACCGGCTCGACCAACCGCTCCAACTTGCTCTGCTTGTGAAATAGCCCCATCTCTACTTTCCTTTCGAAGTCATCTGGTCGGTGATCATCATCGTGCGGCCTTCTTCAGAGCGTTGATGATCTCTTGCTTAGTCATCGACGTCTTGACTTCTATGGCCTCCGCCGCTGCGAGGTCCATCAGTTCGTGCTTCGTCAAACTGTCGAAGTCGACCGGAACCTCTCTTGCCTTCAGTTTCTTTGTGACCACGGTCGCGGTGGCCGTCGAATGTGCCTGCACCTTCTCGGCCTCGGCGAAGACGGCGTCGGCGCTCTTGGCCTCCCGGTTTGCATTGGCAGACAGCTGTGCGGCCTGTTCATGTGCCTCATCGGCGGCTGCCTTGGCAGCGGCGGCGGCCTCGTCAGCTAGCCTGCGGGCCTCGGCAAGCCTCGCGGTTGCCTCGGCCATCTCGCTCTGCGCCTTCTCCTGTGCCGCCTCGGCTTCCTCGCGCGCCTTCTGCAACCGCTCCTGCGCCTCTTCCTCCTCCTGCTCGATGACGCGGTTCGCATCCGACTGGGCCTGCCGGCGCTCCTCTTCCACCCGCGCATCAGCGGCCCGGCGAGCTTCGGCTACCCGCTGGTCGACTTGCTTGGACTGGTCTCGCCTGAGGTCACGAAGGTGCTGCTTGTCGCGCTCGGCCACCTCCTTGGCATGGCTGGATCGTGCCTTGGCGTCCTCGGCGGACTGGAAGGCCCTGTCTTCGGCCTCTCTTGCTCGCTCGGTTGCCGCGCGGGCCCGCTGAAGCCGGGACTCCACCGACTGATTCAGTCCCGGCAGGACGTCCCTGACCGACGCGCCGGCACTGCGCACGGTGTCGACGATTCCGCTACCAGCTGCGCTTCCGGCGCTGCTGGCTGCACTCCCCGCGTTGCTGGCTGCATTCTTGGTGGCATTCGATGCCTCCTTGGCCCCATCTGCAGGAGACAAAGCCTTCGAGAGTAGCCAGGAGGTATTGCGCGGAATGTCTGTCACACCACGCGCGAGCGTGCTCGCCAGTCGTGAGTTCGTTCGCTTACTCGACATTCTTGGTCCCTTCTGGGTATCGCACGGGAAAACCAGCCGGTGACGGGGCCTCGGGGCAGTACCCAGCAGGCCTCGCTTCAAACCCCTTACTGTTCACACCGCACTTCGCCATTCCCTTCGGAGAAGCTGCTCTCTGCACGCGAAGTCACCGGCGCACCACCGTGCGTCAACCTTGTCTGGTCATTAGTCCTGCCGCGAACTGAATTGTCAGCAATTGAATGGAGTTTTCGAGATCCGCCTTCTTGGCCATCTCCTTGATCAGTGCCGGTGACGACCGCCTGCACCTCAGATTTCGTGCGCAGGCGAATCGATGCCCGCAACACATGCACATCATGTCCGTCCACGTCCATCAGGGTGTGATCCCCACCAACTGGAGACTCGACTCCGTCTCTCGCCGCGGCGGAGCGAACCACCGGTGCGCGTCCTCGAACGCGATCGTGTGATGCCTTGGCTCTGGTCGGTTCGTCTCGTGACAGGGAGTCGTCAGTACGCCGAACGTGCCGGCAAGCAGCTGAAACTCTTCCAAGACCCGGCGGGTGACCCGCACAAGCTGGAGAGGGTCCCCACCGTACAGATAGATGCACATCTCATCGCTGTCCTGCTCGACGTCATCGAGAAACTGCGACTTCTCGTCGAGATCACCCGCCAAAGCGTCCAGCAGCCACCTCATCGGAGCGAGTCGATCGGGCGTGCTGAGAATATGTACTTGGAGTTCGCAGATCTCCGTCTCAGCTGCGGCACCGATGACCGCAGACATGCCTCCGCACGTGCCGGCCAACTGGTCCTCCTGCTCGTACCTCCCGGACTGGTGGCTCAGTCTGGGTTCGCACACTGAAGATGACCACGTCGCTTCGGCATGACGCGCGCCCCACGCGGCAGCATCCGCGCCAATGACCAGTGCTGCCGCTTGGCAGCGGGACAACCGGCACCGGGTCTCACGTCATGCGTGGCCCACGAAGGCGTCCCTCGGGATAGGTGCGCATGGCGCCACCAGGGTGCGCGAGGTACCGTCCCGGTGTGAGAGCACCAGACGTTCCGGACACACTGCGTGAGTCCGGTGACGGCTCGGAGATCGCTGCTCTCATTCCGATGGTTCGGCGCATCATCAGGTCCCGGGTCGCCGACCACTCGTCGGCGGACGACCTGGTTCAGGAGACCCTGGTCAGGGTCCTTGGAGCGGCACAACGTGTCGAGCCCGGAATGCTCGAGCCGTACGCCATCGTCACGGCAAGACATGTGGTCGCGTCGATGTGGAAGGAGCAGGACCGCCACCGTCGGAACCTGCACCGGGTGGTCGATCTTCGTCTCCCGGAAATGGCTGACGCCGAGCTGTTGCAGAGTGAGGAGCGAGACGCGGTGGCGCAGGCGCTCGAGCGCCTGTCAGAGCGGGATCGACGGACCCTCCTCGCGCATGAGATCGACGGACAGGCGACCCAGTCGCTTGCGGAGGAGCTCGGCTCAACTGCGGGTGCGGTTGCCGCACAGCTGAACCGAACCCGGGCCCGTCTGCGAGTCGAGTACCTGCTCGCCCTGGAGAAGTCGGAGCCGAGCAGCGACCGTTGTCGTCCCGTGCTGTTGGCTGTCTCAAGCGGCGATCGCCGGCGGCAGCGAGAGGTGGACGCCGGTCGCCATCTGCTGGAATGCGACCTGTGCTCACGGCTGAGTCAGCCGCTGCTCGGGCGTGCTCAACCGCGCGACGACGAGGTGAGAATTGCCATCAAGGCTGACGCGGATGTTGTGTTGGCGCGGCAAGGGGCGCGGGAGCTGGCGATCCGCGCGGGCTTCACCCGGACCGACCTCACGGTGATCGCTACCGCAGTATCGGAGGTTTGTCGCAACATCGTGCGGTTCGCGGGCTCCGGGCAGGTCCTCGTCGAGATAGTCGAGCACCCCCGGCGCGGGATCCAGGTCGTCGCGAGCGACACGGGTCCGGGAATCCAGGATGTCGAGCAGGCGCTGGGTGACGGCTACAGCACCTGCCAGGGGTTGGGTCTGGGTTTACCCGGCGCTCGTCGATTGATGGATGAGTTCGCGATCGTCTCCGAGGAGAACCGGGGCACCACAGTGACGATGACCAAGTGGCTCAGGGGAGGATGACATGGATGAGGACTCGACAGAGGCGGCGCAGGTTGACGCTGAATCCTCCAGGCGCGACGAGAGCGAGGGGGATCACCTGTTGCCGCAGCTGGTGGAGCACCTGCGTCAGCACCGGACGAAGCTGCGTCAGGAGTGGGTGAGCCGCATCCGCGACGCACACCTGCTGGAAGCCATGACACCGCAGGAGATGGGCGCGGAGACGACCTCGGTGTACGACAACTACGTCGAGGTGCTCGAGACCGGCAGCGTGGAGGCGCTGCAGCGTTACGCGCGTGATCTCTCCGAGCGCATCATTCCGCGAGGCGTCGAGACGCACGAGGTGGTGGGCATCGTCTTGTTGCTGAGGGACGTGCTGGCCAGATCTCTGTTTGAGAAGTACCAACAGGACTTCTCGCTGCTCAACCAGGTTCTTGACGCGTACGAGCCGGCGGCGAACCGAATCGCCAACACGGTTGCGGTCAGCTTCGTCGATGAGCGCGAGCGAGTGATCCGACAACAACAGGACTCCATCCAGGAGCTCTCCACTCCGGTCCTCCCAGTCAGAGAACGCCTGCTGATCCTCCCGATCATCGGTGTCCTCGACACCGACCGCGCTCGACAGCTGACCGAGCAGCTCTTGAGCGGGATACGAACGCATCGCGCGAAGGTCGTCGTCATCGACATCACCGGCGCCCCCGCGGTGGACGAAACGGTGGCAAATCATCTGGTGCGAACGGTCGACGCGTCACGTCTCATGGGTGCGAGCGTCATCATCACTGGGCTGTCTCCTGAGATCGCGCAGACGTTGGTCACGATCGGGGTTGATCTGAGCAAGATGAACACCATCGGCGATCTCCAGGGTGGCCTCGAGGAGGCCGAGCGCCTGCTGGGTTTCACCGTGACACGACATGACAGATCGGCGGATTAGTGTCCAGCGAACCTGTACTGGTATCGATCCTGCGACAGGGTAGCTACTTGATCGCGTCGATCCATACAGCTCTGGACGACTCCCAGATGGTGCGCTTCCAGAAGGACCTGATCACGCAGATCGGCCTCCGTCGATCCCGCGGTGTCATCATCGACGTGGCGGCACTCGATGTCCTTGATTCCTTCGGATCGCGAACGCTGCGCAACATCGCAGACATGGCACGGTTACGCGGGGCCCTGACGGTCATCGTCGGCATCCAGCCCGACGTTGCATTCGCCATGGTCCAACTCGGCATGGACACCGGCGCGGTCTATACGGCGCTGGACCTCGAGGAGGGGTTGGACTATCTCAACAGCCGGGTGTCGCTGGCCTCCGTCATCGAGGGTAGCTCCGACGCTTCCCGATGAACCCGTTGGAGAGACTGACCCGGGACTACCGCACAGCCTTCCTGCGCTACCTGCCGAGGCGTGAGGAGGCACCACTGCACCAGGCCTACGAGATAGGACGCGCAGGACTGGGCGGAGGCGTGAGCCTCCTCGAACTCGCGCGAGTGCACCACGAGGTCTTGTTCGAGGTCTTGCGAGACACACCGAACGAAGAGTTGGGACGGATCAACACCGCCGCCTCAGAGTTCCTACTGGAGGCACTCTCCGCCTACGACATGATCCAGCGCGGCTTGATGGAGTGATGCGCGCTCAGGCGTCGTTCGGAGGGTGCCCACGTCATCCGACGCGCTCGAAGACGGCGGCCAGGCCCTGCCCGCCGCCGATGCACATCGTCTCGAGCCCATAGCGCGAACCACGCCGGTCCATCTCGCGCAGCAGGGTCGCCAGGATCCTGGTGCCGGTGGCCCCGACCGGGTGTCCCAGCGAGATGCCCGAGCCGTTGACGTTCAACCGTTCGAAGTCGGCGGCGCCGAACCCCCAGTGACGTGTGCACGCGATGACCTGGGCGGCAAAGGCCTCGTTGAGCTCGATGAGGTCCATGTCCTTGAGCTGCAGGCCGGTACGCTCGAGCACTCTGGCCGTGCTCGGCACCGGACCGATGCCCATCGTGCGCGGCGCGACACCGGCGACCGCCCAGGCCAGCATCCTCGCGCTGGGACGCAGTCCCAACTGCTCGGCGCGCTGGCGCGTTGTCACCACGCAGGCTGACGCGCCGTCGTTCTGGCCGCTCGAGTTGCCGGCTGTGACCGTCGACGCACTGTCGAGCTGCGCACGGATCGGCCGTAGCGCGGTCAGCCGCTGCAGCGTGGTGTCCGCGCGCGGGTGCTCGTCGCGGTCCACGACCACCGACTCGTGGCGGCCGCTCGTCACCTCGACCGGCACGATCTCATCGTCGAAGCGGCCAGCCTCTTGGGCTGCCACGGCGCGCTGGTGCGAGGTCAGCGCGAGTTCGTCCTGCTCGGCGCGGGGGATCTCGTATTCCTCGCGGAGGTTCTCCGCGGTTTCCAGCATCCCGCCCGGTACCGGGAAGTTTCGGCCACCGGCGGTCTCCCTGGCTCGCGCCAGACGGTCGTGCAGCATCAGCCCGTCACCCTTTGCACCCCAACGCAGCTGAGTGGAGTAGAGCTCGACCTGGCTCATGCTCTCCGCCCCACCGGCGATGACGAGGTCGCTCGCGCCGGTCTGCACCTGCATGGTGGCGTACGCGACCGCCTGCAGGCTCGACCCACAGCGCCGGTCGAGCTGCAGCCCTCCGGTCTCGACATCGAGCCCGGCGTCCAACGCCGCCACCCGGCCGATGGCGGGTGCCTCCCCGTTCGGGTAGCACTGCCCGAACAGCACATCCTCGATGTTGTGGGGCCGCAGACCAGTCCGGGTCATCAACGCCCGGATGACATTTGCGGCCAACCGTGCGGCCGGAACGTCCTTGAACACGCCGCCGTAGCGCCCGACGGGCGTTCGCAGCGGCTCGCAGATCACCGCGTCGCGTACTTCCGTCATGACCAACCTCGATCCATCCGTCCGTGCCGCACCGGGCCCTCGGCATTCTGCTTGACGCCCTGCGCGACCGCGGTCCTAGGGTGGGCAGGCGCGCACGCGGCGTGGCGTCGCGTTCGGCGTAGAGGGGCTCGATATGGCAACCGCAGTCGATGGCAGGCAGGTCCGAGGGCCGGCAGTTACCGCGCTGGTCTCACTCGCGCTCTTGGGGACCGGACTTTCTCCCAGTCCCGCGGTGGGGTCTCCGCCTCCCGGGGTACGAGCCCACGCCCACCCTGTCCGCGCCGGTGCCGGCCCGGGGTGGAGGCTGGCGACGACGGACCCGGTGGCGGCAGCCGCGGCGCCGGCATACGTCGGGAACGGCTATGTGGGCACCCGAGTCCCGGCCGGCGGCGCGGGCTACGCGCCGACGCCGGTGGCGACCGAGACGCACATTGCCGGGGTGTACGCCGACGTTCCGGACACCACCGGCGGCGGCATCCAGCATCAGGGTTCGGTCAACCTGCCCGGCTGGACCCAACTCGACCTCGTCGTCTCCGGCCGGCGGTTCGCGAGCACCGACGCGAGCCACTACCGTCAGGTCCTCGACCTGCATCGAGGCGTGGTGACGACGTCAGGGACGTGGTCGTCGGGAGGTCGGGTGACGGACATCCGGTACCAGGTCACTCTCGACCGCACCCGGAAGCGCGTCGGCCTGGTTCGGCTGCGCGTGACGCCGCACTGGTCCGGTCGGCTCCAAGTTCGTGACGTGCTCGGCGCGGGAAGCGACCTGACGCCCGGCGCGCTCCGTCCGGTCTCGGTCGCCGCGCACGAAGCGACCGCATTGGTCGCGGTCCGCGCCGCCGGCACCGGTACGACCGTCGCGGAGGTGGCGCGGCTGCACGCACCGGCAGCGAGCATGGTGTCGGCCAGCGCCGATGCCGCCACGATGACGGCGACCCGGACGGCCACGATCCCGGTGCGCGCCGGTCAGACCTACACGGTGTCGAAGGCCGTCGGCTTCGCGACGTCAGTGGACGCCGACCGACCGGTCGCGGCTGCCCGCCGGGCCGCGACGAGCGCGCCGCCGGTCGCCGCCATCATGGCCGAGAGCGCCGCGTCGTGGGCGAGGCTGTGGACCAGTGACATCGTGCTGCCGGGCCGACCCGAGCTCCAGCTGCGGGTCCGGGCCGCCGAGTTCTACCTGCTCGCCAGCGCCCGGCCCGACGTCGACCGGAGCATCAGCCCGGTCGGCCTCTCGGCGGGCGGCTACAACGACCATGTCTTCTGGGATGCGGAGACGTGGATGTACCCGGCCCTGCTAGCGCAGCATCCAGCCACGGCGAGCACCGTGGTCGACTACCGCTACGACACCCAGGCCGCGGCCCGGCGCAACGCCCGGCGGACGGGCTACTCCGGGGAGAGGTTCGCCTGGGAGAGCGCACTGACCGGTGACGAGGTGACCCCGACGTGGGCTGAGACCCGCACACTGGAGCAGCACGTCACCTCCGACGTCGCACTCGCGCAGTGGCAGTACTTCCTGGCGACCGGGAATCGCGGCTGGCTGCGCACCCGGGGATGGCCGGTCATCCACGGAGCGGCAGCCTTCTGGGCCAGCCGGGCCCAGCTCGGCACCGACGGCCGATTCCACATCCTGCAGGTCGAGGGGCCCGATGAGGAGAACTGGCCGGTCGACGACTCGGTCTACACGAACGCGACCGCCGCGAAGACCCTGTGGCTCGCGATCCGCGTGGGTCAGATGCTGGGGGAGCCCGTCCCGGCCCGCTGGCGGACCGTCGCCTCCGGTCTGGTGGTGCTGAGGGCGGTGCCGCTCGGCGGTCTACCGGCGGTGCGACCCGAGTTCCGGACGTACGCCGGGCAGCAGGTCAAACAGGCCGACGTCGTGCTGCTGACCTACCCGTGGTCCCGGAACCAGGCAACCGAGGTGGATCGGTCGGACCTCGAGTTCTACACGCCGCTGTACGACCCCGAGGGCCCGGCCATGACCGACTCGGTGAGCAGCATCATCTCCGCCCAGCTCGGCACGGACTGCGCGTCGTGGACGTACACGCTGCGCAGCCTGGATCCGTTCGTGAAGGCGCCCTACGAGCAGTTCACCGAGGCGCGCAGCGGCCAGGGCGTGTTCACGTTCCTCACCGGCGAAGGCGGATTCCTGCAGGAGTTCCTCTATGGGTACTCAGGTCTGCGCTGGCGGGAGCACCGCCTGTGGCTGGACCCGATGCTGCCGCCGCAGCTGTCCGGCGGGATCCGCCTGACCGGGCTTCGATGGCACGGAAGGGTCCTCGACGTCACCCTCGGGCCCGCCACCTCCACGGTCGCCCTGCGCTCCGGCCCACCGGCGGCGGTGCAGACACCCGCTGGCACCAGCACGGTGTCGGTCGGCTCCCCCGTGAGCATCCAGACCCGCACCGTCGGGACGACAGCGGAGAACCTCGCCCGCTGCCGCCCGGCCACCGCCAACGCTGCCGACCCCAGCGCACCTCCGTCCGCGGCGGTCGACGGAAGTCTCGTCACGGCCTGGGCGTCGGATGCCGATCCGGCGACGCCGAGCAGCCTGAAGGTCACCCTGGCCGGCCCCGCCACGGTGTCGAGCGTGACCGCGACGTGGCAGGATGCGAGACCGCTGGCGCCCTACGCCGTGCAGGTGGCCACCGGCAACGGCTGGCACACCGTCGCGAGGGTGCCCGCCTCGGCCGGGAACGTCGACGTGGTCACATTCGACCCGATCACCGCGGATGCAGTACGCCTGCAGATACCCGCGACCCGGTTCGGTGGGCAGAACCCACGGCTGGCCGAGCTCGCGGTCGGCTCGCCGTAAGCGAACTGACTCCTGGCGATGACTAGGGTGTGTCCCTCGACAGGACCGTGTAGCCCCGGCCGCCGTGGGCTGAGATCGCGTCGGTGATGCCGGGTACCGCGAACGGGCTGAGGCGGCGGGTGGTGGTTCCGTCGCCGAGCTGGCCGAAGTCGTTCTGACCCCAGTCCCACAGCTGTCCGCTCACGGCCACGGCGAGCGTGTGGTCGCGGCCGCAGCCGATGGCGCCGATCGCCGGCAGGCCGGTGACCTGGGCGGCGAGTGGGCGGTCTGCCGTACGACCGGAGCCGAGCTGACCGCGGCCGGCCTCGCCCCAGGTGAACACCCGTCCATCCGCGGTCAGCGCGACCGAGTGGTCGGCTCCGGCAGCGATGGCCACCACGCCGGATACTCCGCTGACCGTCACCGCGGTGGTGCGCATGGTCTTCGAGTTGTCACCGAGCTGGCCGGAGGTGTTGAGGCCCCAGGATCGCAGGGTGCCGTCGCCGAGAAGAGCGAGCCCGTGGTTTCGTCCGGCCGCGATCGCGACGACGTTGGTGAGCCCGGTGACTGGCAGCGGGGAGGTCTGCTTCGTCGTTAGGGTGCCGTTGCCGAGCTCACCGTTGACCCCGCCGCCCCAGGCGCGGACGGTGCCGTCGGCCAGCAGGGCGTAGCTCATGTCGCGGCCGCCTACGATGCTCGTGACGGTCGCGAGATTCCGTACCGAGACCGGAGACGACCTCTTGGCGGTGGTGCCGTCACCGAGCTGCCCGAGAGAGTTGAAACCCCACGCCTTCACGGTGCCGTCGGCGAGCAGGGCCAGCGAGTGGTAGTGCCCGACCGCGATGCTGGTGACGGTGGAGAGACCTGCGACCTGCGTGGGGGTCGACCGGTCGGTGAGCGACCCGAGTCCGGTAGCGCCCTTGGAGCCGTCGCCCCATGTCCAGACGGTCCCGCCGATCCTGGCCACGACGTGCTCGCGACCACCGGCGATCTGGTCGACGTCGGTCAGGCCGGCGACCTGGTCGAACAGCGACCGGCTGGCGGTCGAGCCGGACCCGAGCTGACCGTCCGATCCGAGGCCGGCGGTCCACACCGTGTCGGTGCTGGCCGCGTGCGCGACAGCCGGGAGCCCGAGCGCAAGCAGCGCGGGCAGCGCAGTGACGAGTATGAGCGTGCGGGCTCTGAGCCTGTGGCCCCATGCAGACATCGGCGTCCTCCTGCCGGAAGTATCGTGGCGCTCCCACGGACCCGGCCGGAGAACCCGGATTGTTCCGGCAAATCACCTCACGTCGTCACTGCTTGTGCTCGCGGTTCCGCCGTAGCGTTGCTCGGCGAGCGTCGGCTCTGTCACCCGCCGAGCCGGTCAGAACACGTGGATCGGGATCTCCGCGGGCGCCTCGAGCAGGGAGACGAGGTTGTCGTCGAGCTTGACGAGCGTCACCGAGACACCAGCCATGTCCAGCGACGTGCAGTACTCGCCCACGTAGTTCCTGCGTACGTGGATGCCTCGCGACTCGAGCTGCTCGTGGGCGCGGCCGTAGAGAATGTAGAGCTCGCTGATCGGGGTGCCGCCGAGCCCGTTGATCATCAGGGCCACGTCGTCGCCTTGGGTATAGGGCAGATCCTCCACCACCGCCTCGACCAGCTCGTCGACGATCTCGTTGGCGCTGGCGAGCTTCTCGCGCCGGCGGCCCGGCTCCCCGTGGATGCCGACGCCCATCTCCATCTCGTCGTCCCCGAGCTCGAACAGCGGTGAGCCCTTGGCCGGCGGCGTGCACGAGGTCAGCGCCATGCCCATCGTCCGTGTCACGGAGTTCACGCGGTCGCCGAGCGTCTTCAGGTCGTCGAGCTCTGCGCCCTGTTCGGAGGCGGCACCAACGGCCTTGATCACGAAGAAGTTGCCGGCAACCCCGCGCCGGCCGGTGGTGTAGGTGGAGTCCTTCACCGCAACGTCGTCGTCGACCAGGATGGTTGCTACGCGTACGCCCTCGGCCTCTGCCATCTCGCGACCCATGTCGAAGGCCATCCGGTCACCGGTGTAGTTGTTGATCAGGTGGAGTACGCCCTTGGGTGAGGCGAGCAGCTTGGTGGTCTCCAGGACGTAGTCCATCGGAGGGGCGGCGAAGACGTCGCCCGGGCAGGCAGCGTCGAGCATGCCCTTGCCGACGACCATGACGTGCGCCGGCTCGTGACCCGATCCAGAGCCTTGGACGATCGACACCTTGTCGTCGTTGGGAGCGTCGGACCGCATGATCAGGTTGTACTCGGGGACGTACTTGAGCGTGTCGGGGTTCGCCAGCGCGATGCCTTTGAGCATCTCCGGGACGAACTGCTGCGGGTCGTTGACGAACTTCTTCACGGTGTGGCTCCTTTGTCGACGGCGGACACGGTTCTCAGGACTTGGGGCGTTCGGGCCAGGCCTCGGCCAGGCGCTCGAGCATGACGGCCACCGCGATCGCGCCGGCGTCCACCGAGCCGATGCTGCGTTCCCCGGTGTAGCTCGCGCGTCCACGCCTGGCCTGCATGGAGCTGGTCGCCTCTGCCTTCTCACGGGCGACAGCGGCAACCTCGGTGAGCGCGGCGGCGGCATCGGTGTCGGCGGCGACCTTCTCCTCGAGGGCGTCAATGGCCGGTACGAGGGCATCGAGCAGGGTCTTGTCGCCGAGCTCGGCCTGGCCGCGCGCCTGGATGCCGGCGACGGCGGCGCGCAGCATTGCGACCACATCGTCGCGCGAGAGCTCGTTCGAGTCCCCTGCCGTCGTGCCGGCACGCAGGAACGCGGTCCCCCAGATCGGACCGGACGTGCCGCCGATCCGACTGGTGATGACGATCGCGACCTTCTTCAGGAACGTACCGATGTCCGTACGGTCGAAGGTCTCCCAGTTCTCGATCACCTTCTCGAAGCCACGGGACATCGAATAGCCGAAGTCGCCGTCGCCCACGACCGCGTTGAGGTCGCCGAAGTACTTCTCGTTGTCGACGGCTGTCTGAGCCATCGTGCGGACGACGAACTCGACGTCGCCGAAGTTGGCAGCACTCATGTGCGCTCCTGTCGTGAGGTGTCAGCGTCGGGCAGGCAGGCGAGGAGATCGGTCAGCGTGAGGTAGTCCCCCGGAGCTGCCGAGGTGTGGTTGACCAGCACGTGCGCGTGCTCGCCGTCGGGGTCCCCGAGGCTGGTAACGACCATCGCCGCCTCGGTGAAGTCCTCATCCGCGGTGTAGCCGTTGACGGTGACCAGACAGGCCAGACCCGCACCTGTCGCGGCGAGGAGCCCGTTGCGGGAGTCTTCGATCACCAGCGTGTCCCGCGGGTCGGCACCGAGACGCTCGACGGCCAGCACGTAGATGTCGGGCGCCGGCTTCTTGCGTGCCACGACATCCCCGGCGAACACCTCGAAGTGCTTCGCCAGCTCCGTGCCCACGGCGTGTTCGAGGACAGCCCGCACGGACTGCTCGGCCGACGTCGAGGCCACCGCCAGCGTCCAACCCGCCTCGTGGGCGCCAGCCGCGACCCGGGGGATCCCGGGACGGGCGGGAAGTCGGCCGGCCGCGACCATCCGGGTGTAGAGCTCCGTCTTGCGCCGGTGCCAGGCGGCGACGGCTTCACGTTGGCCCTCGGGGTCGCCGGGCAGTCCCGCCTGCGACACGAAGTCCGGGGTGAGCATGCTGCTCATCCGCTCCTTGCCGCCGCCGATACGCAGCTTCTCGGCGTACTCCTCCTCACTCCAGTGCACCGGAAGGTGAAACTCGGCGAAGGTCTCGTTGAACGCCGGCAGATGACCGAACCGCTCGGTGTCGGACAGCACACCGTCGCAGTCGAACACCAGGGTGGTCACGCGTGGCTCACCAGGCTTTTCCGACGCTGCCGAAGCGATGCATGTGGTCCGATGCGAGGTCGACCACCGCCTGGCGTACCGACGCGAACAGCGACGGGGGATCCCACTTGTTCGACGACTCCGCGCCGCGCAGGAACTCCAGGTTGGCCTTCATGAACGTGACCTTGAGCGCGGTGGAGATGTTGACCTTGGCGCATCCGCGGGAGATCAGGTCGCTGAACTGGCTGTCGGTGAGTCCCGTCCCGCCATGCAGGGCGATCGGGATGGGCACCGCGGCGACGATGTTGGACACCCGATCGGCGTCGAGCTTCGGCTCGGCGCGGTAGACCCCGTGGGCGTTCCCGATCGACGGCGCGAACACGTCCACACCGGTGGCCCGGATGAACCCGGTTGCGACGTCAAGCGTCTGGCGCTCGGCTTCCTCGTCTGACCCGATGTCGTCCTCGACGCCGGTGATCGACTCGATCTCGCCCTCGACGTGCGCTCCGTAGGACCGGGCCTCCGCGACGACCTCGATCGTCTGGCGGGTGTTCTCCTCGACCGGCAGGCTGGACGCGTCGAACAGCACGGAGTTCCAGCCCCTGGCCAGGCAGTCGCTGATCACCGCGCGGTCGGGGCAGTGGTCCAGATGAAGGCTCACCGGCACCTCGATGCCGGCCGTCATCGACCGCCACATCGCATAGAGCACGTCGAGACCGATGGAGCGAACGGTCTTGACCGACGTCTGCACGATGAGAGGAGACCTCTCGTTCACCGCCGCGGCGAGTACCGCTTCCATGCTGAGGTCGTTGACGATGTTGATCGCGGCGACGCCGTACCTCTCGTCGAATGCGCGGCTGACGATCTCCTTGAGCGGTACGACGGGCACGGTCAGCTCTCTTGTCGGGTCTGGCGAACGGCAATGAGCCCCATTCTGGGGGAGGGGCATCACTACCGCACGGCACCGTCACGTCGCTGCACGATTCGCGCCGTTCTACACGATTCGCGCCGGGCCGCTGACCGAGCGACGGCTCCTTGCACGAACGCCACGAGCTCCTGCCGGGTGTCGTGCAGATCGGGGACGGCGACGACGGTGCGGACCATGTCCAGGAGGACGGCCATGGCCAGCTCGTCCTTGGAGCGCCACCGTCGGTAGATGGTCGTCTTCGCCACGCCCGCACGGGCCGGAACGCCTTCCACGGTCAGCCCGTGCACACCGACCTCCTCGAGCAGCTCACGGGTGGCGGCGATGATCGACTGCTCGGTCGCGGTGGAGCGGGAGCTCCGGGGGCTCGTCGGACGTGGATCAGACGTCGTCGTGGGTGAGGTGCCGGTCAAACAGGGGTGACTGAGATACTCGGCTTCGACGCCCACGACCTTATGGAATGCAATGGGACATCAACCAATGACTGAGCTTCAAAACATCGAGCACTATCTGATGGACATGGACGGCGTGATCGTCCATGAGGAGACCCTGATCCCCGGCGCGGACCGGTTCGTCGGTCGCCTGCAGGAGACCGGGCACCGATTCCTGATCCTCACCAACAACTCGATCTACACCTCACGCGACCTCGCGGCCCGTCTCGCACACTCGGGGCTCGACGTACCGAGTGAGGCGATCTGGACGTCGGCGATGGCGACCGCGCAGTTCCTCCGCGAGCAGCGGCCCGGAGGCAGCGCGTTCGTCATCGGGGAGGCCGGTCTGACGACGGCATTGCACGAGGTGGGTTACACGCTCTCCGAGCGGAACCCGGACTATGTGGTGCTGGGCGAGACGCGCAACTACAGCTTCGAGGCGATCACCCGGGCGATCCGGCTCATCGACGACGGTGCCAGGTTCATCGCCACCAACCCGGACGCGACCGGGTTCTCACCGGAGGGGCTGCTCCCGGCCACCGGCTCGGTGGCGGCGCTGATCTCGCGCGCCAGCGGCGTCGAGCCCTATTACATCGGCAAACCGAACCCGCTGATGATGCGCTCGGCGCTTCGCGCGATCGACGCGCACTCCTCGACAACCGTGATGATCGGCGACCGGATGGACACCGATGTCGTGGCCGGGATCGAAGCCGGCCTGCAGACGGTCCTTGTCCTCTCGGGCATCGCCACCGAGACATCGGCCGGTCGCTTCCCGTTCCGACCGAATCGCATCGTGGGGTCGGTCGCCGACCTCATCGACGGCATCAGCGCACCGCCGTCGGCGAAGGCCCGTCGGAAGAAGCCTGCCTCGGCCGGCGTCGCCTAAGTTCGGCCGCGGGCTCGGTTTCTAGCGGACGGACGACCCGAGCGCCGCGAGCAGGCGGTCGCAATCGCGGAGTGGTGCGTTCGCCCCCATGCCGGCGAAAAGCCGGCGGGCGCCCAGCAGCGACTGCTCCGCCGCCGGGTCGTCGAGCGTGAGCTGGCTGCGGCCGAGGCCGAGGAGGGCATATGCCTGCTCGAGTACGTTTCCGAAGCCCGTCCAGCGAGCAGCCGCGTCGGCGAAACCACTCGCCGCATCGTCGTGGTCACCGCGTGCCGCAGCAAGCAGTGCCGACACGGTGACGAGCGAGTGTTCGCGAATCGGTAGCACCGGTCGGACGTCCTGCGCCAGGGTGGCGCCGAGGTCCGGATCACCGATCGCCAGCGCCGTGCGGACCAGTGCCGGGAGGCGCGGAGCGTACTCGGGCGTGGCGGGCATCTGGCTGATCGCGATGAGCTCCCCGAGGATCGACCGGACTCCAATGCTGTCACCGGCCGCGGCTCGGGTGATCGCCACCGGGACCGCTACCGCCGCCATGCTGTCGGGTCGGTTTGTTCGACGGGCGTGCTCCAACGCCCGCGTCGCCACACCGTAGGCCTCTTCTCGGCCCTGCTCGGCGAGGCTCCAGGCCAGCGCACTCAGCACCTCGTCCACGGCCGGGGTGTCGGCGAAGCCGAGCAACGTACGGGCCTCCTGCTCCACCGCCAGGAGAGCACCGGTCTCCAGCAGCATCTGCAGCATCGTCGACGTGAGCATTCGGCTGAGTTCCACGAGGCCGCGGGGCAGGACGAACTCCGTGGCCTCACGCAGCGTCGAGATCGCTGTCTGAGGCCCGGTGACCTGCCAGCGCATGATGCCAAGGTTGAGCCAGGCGACTCCGCCCATCCGGCTCTCGCCGGAGGCCAGGAGCGCCGCCAGGGCAGTCTCCGCGTCGGTGAGGCCGCGCATGTCACCGAGGTAGACGCGGGCGAAGCCGCGGTTGGCCAGGGCACGGTGCGGTGGCGGGAGACCGAGCCGGGCGGCGATGTCGGCCGCCTGATCGCCTACCTCGATGGACTCGGCGAACCGTCCGCCGACAGCGTAGGTGGCGCCGAGCTCGGTCAGGGCGTCGACCAGATCGGGCCCCGGAGTCGTCGACTCCAGCAGCGCGACCGCCCTCCGGTTCTCCTGCCCGGCCTGCTCGATGTCCATCGTCAGCAAGGAGAGCAGCATCAGCGCCTGGGCCGTTCCCGGCACGTCCCCTCGCGCCTCGAACCCTTCGACCGCCTTGGCGGAGGCCTCGGTCGCCTCGGTGAACCGTCCGGTGCGCTGCGCGGCGCGCGCCCACTGCAGCAGGACACCGGGCCGATCGGCACCGTCCTCGGGGGTGAGGGCCAGGGCCTGGTCGAGAAGGGAAAGCGCCTGATCCGCGTGCAGGTTCATCGCCTTGTGCGCGGCGAGCAGCGCGTAGTGGCGCGCCCGCGATCTCAGCGGGCCGATGGCGTCCCGGTCACCGGTCGCCGTCGCGAGCTCCAGTGCCGTCCCGAGGTGGTACGCGAGGACGTCGGCGGCGTCCTCGACCCGGCCACCCACCTGCGACTCGATCCAGGTGGCGGCCGCCGAGTGCCGCTCCGCGCGAACCGCGCGGGGGATCTGCGCGTACGTGACGTCGCGGATCAGGACGTGCCAGAAGCTGTACTCCGCCTGCCCGGCCATCGTGGACTGCCGCATCGGTCGGACGAGCTCCTTGCGGCTGAGCTCGTGAAGCACCTGGGCGACCTGGTTGGGATCGCGGTCGCCCATGGTTGTCAGGGCGCCACCCCAGAAGACATTGCCGATCACCGCTGCGTCGGCAAGCAGCGCCTTGCGCTCGACCGTGAGGGTGTCGAGGCGGGCGGCGATCAACGACTGCACGCCTTCGGGCAGCGGGATGGCAGCGTCCGGTCGAAGCGCTCCGTCCGCATCCAGCAGGTTGGAGTCCCGCAGGCTCCGGACGAACTCCTCCGCATACAGCGGGTTTCCGCCGACCCGCTCGAGGATCGCCGACTGGGTGGCCGCGGGCAGTACCGCCCGGTCCAGAAGCGTGGAGATCAGCTGCGCGGTCTCGCTGTCGGAGAGCCGGGGCAGTCGGAGGGAGAGTGCATTCGGCATGCCGCCGGTCCAGTTGACATGCCGTTCCAGCAGCTCCGGCCGAGCGGTACAGACGATCAGCAGGGGCAGTCCCGTCGCCCAGTCGGCGAGGTGCTCGATGAACCCGAGCAGCAGGTCGTCGGCCCAGTGCACGTCGTCGAAGACGACGACGGCGGGTCCGGTCTCGGCGAAGGACTCCACCAGGCGACGCCACGCGGTGAAGGACTCCTCGCGACTGGCCGCCACGCCGGTGTCGATCCCCAGCAGCGGCAGGAGCCGGGCTCGCAGCCACTGCCGGTCGTCGGACTCGGGAAGGACAACGTCCAGCTTCGCCGAGGCCTCGTCGGTCCCATCGGTGTCGTAGATGCCGGCATGGGCCTTGACGATCTCCGCGATCGCCCAGAAGGGACCTTCGCCGTACGGCAGGCAGCGACCCTGCCGCCAGGTCACCAGATCGGTGGAGGCGTCGATGTGGGCACCGAGCTCGGCCACCAGCCGCGACTTTCCGACCCCGGGCTCGCCCACTACTGTCACCAGCTGCGCCGAGCGCTCGGCGGCCGCCTTGTCGAACGCACCCACCAGCAGGGTCAGGTCGCGCGTCCGACCGACCAGGGGTGTCGTCAGCGAGCGGATGACGTCGACACCCAGCCGGGCGCGCGGGGCTCCGGCCCGCCAGATCACGACCGGCTGCGCCTTGCCCTTGACCGAGACCGGGTTGAGCGGCTCGTACTCGAAGACGCGCATCGTCGCGCGGTACGTCGCATCACCCACGGCGACCGCGCCGACCGGCGCCGCGGACTGGATCCGCGCCGCGGTGTTCACCACGTCACCGGTGACGAACGACTGTCCGGCCTCCGGGCGGGCGCCCAGCGTGACCACGACCTCGCCGGTGTTCACGCCGAGCCGGACCTGCAGCGGCCCCGGCGTCGAGGCGGGCGCGTTGTTCGTCAACGAGTCCAGGATTCGCAGCGCCGCGCGCACCGCCCGCTCGGCATCGTCCTCATGCGAGACGGGAGCCCCGAAGACCGCCATGATCGCGTCCCCGGCGAACTTCTCCACGGTGCCACCGAATGCCTCGATGGTGCCCTTCAGCAGCTCCTGGTAGGGAATCAGCTGCGCACGAACGTCCTCGGGGTCCGCCGACTCCGAAGCGGCGGTGAAGCCGACGAGGTTGCAGAACAGGACGGAGACGATCTTGCGCTCCTCCGCGGCCCCGGCGGCCGCACCCAGGGAGGCCCCGCAGAACGGGCAGAACGGGAAGTCGCCAGGTAGCTCCCTGCCACACGTAGGACATCCGGCCATCTCGGGAGTCTACGGTCTGGAGCCCCGGCGGACGGTCCGCCGAGGAGACGTTGCGCAGCCGGCCGATCACCGATATGTGTGTGGTGCGGGGTGCGCGGGTCGGCCCGCTGAACCCCGGTCACCCGCGATGCGTTATCTGTCGAAGGTGGGGCCGGTGATCGCTGGCCGCCGAACGCCCGATCGCTCCAGGAAGGGAGACGTTCATGCGCAACGACTGGCAGCCGTCAACATCGGCGAGGCGTGGCTTGCGAAGTGCCGGCCGATCAGGACTCTGTGTGGTGTCGCTGGTGGCAACGGTGTGTCTGATGGCTGCGGCGCTGGCCGGGCCCGCGACAGCAGGGAGCACCGGAACGGGCCGGGCCGGCGCGGTTCTCAGGGCCACCCTGTCCGGCGCGAACGAGACACCGCCCGGCGGTGACCCGAACGGCCATGGACACGTGGTGATCAGGCTGCATCCGGCGACGAAGAAGGTCTGCGCCAACACCCGGTACCGCGGCATCACCAACCCCAATGCTGCGCACATCCACAGGGGGGCGCCGGGAGTGGCCGGTAACGTCGTGGTCGACCTGAGCGGCGCGGTCACCGGCGGTTCGCACTGCACCACAGCGCCGCGCAAGCTGATCCGCAAGATCGCGACCCACCCCAAGCGGTTCTACTTCAACATCCACACGGCCGCCTTCCCGTCCGGGGCGATCCGCGGACAGTTGCACCGCTAGTCGACAGCCCGCGCGAAGGTCAGCGGCTCCGACCGGGTTCGGCGCCGCTGACCTTCGCCGGCTGCAGGGGCGGGCCGGAGATCGCGCAGTACCTACGCACCGGACCCGCTGGCCGCTCGCTTTCCCGGGCCGGAATGGCGAACCACGACAGGACTCCCGCGAGCGCGAGCAGACACGCACAGATCAGCATCGAGGTGCGGTACGCCGGGGCGAGTGCCACCGGGTCGGTGAGGCTGGTGCCGAGGCCCGAGGCGAGCGGCAGGACGGCGACGGCGAGCAGCCCGGCGGTCCGGGCGACCGCATTGTTGACACCGCTCGCGACCCCGGCATGGCGATCGTCGGCCGCGGCGAGAGCGGTCGACGTCAACGGTGCGACGGTGAGCGACAAGCCCAGGCCGAGCACGATCACTGCGGGTAGCACGTCGCTGAGATAGGTCGCGTCGGCTCCGATCCGGGAGAGCAGCACCAAGCCGAGTGCACTCACCAGCGGTCCCACTGTCATCGGGGTCCGGGGTCCGATCCGGGTCGCCAGCCCGCCTGCCCGCGCCGACAGCAGGAGCATCAACACGGTCACGGGGAGCAGGGCGGTCCCCGCCTGCAACGGGGAGAAGCCCGAGACGACCTGCAGGTTGATCACCACCAGGAAGAACACTCCACCCAAGGCCGCGTACATGGCGAAGGTCACGGCATTCGCGGCGTCGAAGACGCGCGACTCGAAGAGGTCCAGGGGAAGCATCGGGTGCGTCGTGCGTCGCTCGACCTCGATGAAGCCGGCCAGGCCGAGGCATCCGATCGCGAGTGCGCTCAGCACTCGGGCGTCGGAGAGCCCGTACTCGGGCCAGCTGGTGAAACCGTAGGTCAGTCCGGCCAGGCCCAGTACGGCGAGGACGGCGCCAGCCACGTCGATCCGCGCTTCGGCGCTGGGATCGACCGACTCCGGCACGTGCCGGATCGTGACCGCCAGGACGAGGACGGCCAGCGGAAGATTGATCAGGAACACCAGACGCCAGTTGCCGGCCTGCACCAGCCATCCGCCGAGGAAGGGGCCCACGGCACCGGCGATCCCTCCGAGTCCGGACCAGGCCCCGATCGCCTTCATCCGGTCCTGCGGCACGAACGACGACTGCAAGATGGCGAGGGCCCCCGGGGTCAGGAGCGCACCGCCGACGCCCTGTAGCCCTCGCGCCGTCACCAGCGTGGCGATGTTGGGTGCCAGGCCGCAGAGCAGTGACGCGAGCGAGAACCAGACGACCCCGATCATGAAGATGCGGCGGCGGCCGAACCGGTCGCCCAGCGAGCCCCCGAGCAGGATGAACGCAGCCAGGGTCAGCGTGTAGCCGTTGATGGTCCACTGCAGCCCGGAGGCGCGGCCACCGAGGTCCGCTCCAATGCTGGGAAGCGCGATGTTGACGACGGTCGCGTCGAGGAATGCCATGCCCGAGCCGAGCACCATCGCGAACAGCGTCCAGCGGCCGGTCGGTTCGCCATAGCGGATCAGCACTGCCGTTCCATCCCGGCCGGCTTCGGCCGTCACGGCTGGACGGTCATTGCTGGGCAGCCGCCCGCTCGGTGAGGGGGAGCCGGACGATGAACCGGGTGTTGCCCGGCTCGGACTCGACCGTCAGGTCACCGCCGTGGCGCGCGACGACGATCCGGTAGGAGATGTCGAGGCCGAGCCCGGTCCCCTGACCGACCGGCTTGGTCGTGAAGAAGGGCTCGAAGATTCGCTGCCGCAGCTCCGCCGGGACCCCCGGCCCGGTGTCGCCGATCTCGACCCGCACCCGGTCGTCGTCCATGGAGGTCCGTATCGAAAGCGTGCCTTCGCCGTCCATGGCCTGGACGGCGTTGTCGATCAGGTTGGTCCAGACCTGGTTGAGCTCACCGGCATAGACCGGCACGCGTGGCAGCGACCGGTCGTACTCGGTGTCCACCTCGATGTGCTCGAGCTTGCTGCCGAGCATGACCAGCGTGCTCTCCAGGCCGACGTGGATGTCGACCCGCTCATGCGGCGCGCGATCCATGTTGGAGTACTGCTTGGCGGAAGCGACCAGCGTCGAGATGCGCGTGACCGAGTCGGTGATCTCGCCCAGGAGCAGTTCGGTCTCCAGCGTGTAGGCGAGCCAGCGCAGGGCGCCCTCGAGTATGTCGCCGGGGGCGCCTTCGACGATCTTCTCGAGGAACTCCGGGGTCGTACCCGCCGCCACGAAGATCGGCGCCAGCTCCCAGCCGCCCGCCACCGCGCGCTCGTCCAGCCAGTCGTTGAGCTCGTCCTCACGCTCGGACTCCTCGACGGCGGTCAGCCGCGGCGCGTCCGCAACCAGCTGCACGGCCTCCTCCTGGATGTCGACGAGGAGCTCGAGCAGGCGAGGATCGAGCTCGTCGTGCGCGAGCATGGCCAGCTTGTGGCGCATGCCCGCCACCCGGTCCCGCAACGTCGCCGTGGCCCTGACCGCGGCGGCCGCGGGGTTGTTCAGCTCGTGCGTCAGACCCGCGGACAGGGCACCGAGCGCGAGCAGCCGCTGCCGCTGCCCCACGATCTGCTGTGAGTTGCGCATACCGAGCAGCAGGCCCTCGAGCAGGTGGATGGCCATCGGGAACCAGGCACGCATCGCCCAGGCGAAGTCCTCACCGAGCAGTACGAAGAAACGGGCGTCGCTGATGACGCGCACGGATGCGGTGTAGATCTGCAGGTCTCTGTCCTCGACGTAGCTCTGCATCGCACCGGCGTAGACGCCGGGCTGGTCGGTACGGACCATCTCGACGTCGTCCGGTCCCACCCTGCGGCTGAGCGTGATCGTGCCGCCGAGCAGGAAGATGATGGCCTCCGCCGGATCACCCTCCTCGAAGACGGTGAGGCCGCTCGGGAGCTCGGCCACCCAGCCGTGCTCGGCGAGCCACTCCAGCTGGTCGCCGGAGAGGCTCTCGAACAGGAACAGCTTGCTCAGCTCGTCCGCCGACAACGTGCCGACGCGGTCCATGACGGTCGGCTGCCCGGCGAGCGGCTCGGGGATGCTCATGGCGTGCCCAGGTAGCGATGCACCAGTGTCACGGCCATGGCGCCCTCTCCCACCGCTGACGCGACGCGCTTGACGGATTCGGCACGCGCGTCTCCAGCGACGAAGACGCCCGGAATGCTGGCCTCGAGCAGCCACGGGTCACGCTCGAGTGTCCACCCGCTCGGCCGGCGGCCGTCGACGGTCAGATCCGGCCCGGTCAGCACGAAGCCCCGGTCGTCCCGCTCGAGCACGCCGGCGAGCCATTCGGTGTGCGGTCGGGCCCCGATGAAGATGAACATGTGGCTTGCCTCGACCGGTTGCGGACACCAGAGGGGCTCTGCCGCAGGGTCAGCGCCTCGAGGTGGTCGTCGCCGTGGGCCCGCTCGACGACGGTGCACAGACGAACCTTGATGTTGCTGGTTTCTCGCAATTGCTGGATCAGGTAGTGCGACATGCCGCGCTCCAGCGAGTCACCCCGTACGACGAGAGTGACCGAGCGGGCCATCCGCGCATAGAACAAGGCGGCCTGACCGGCGGAGTTGGCGCCGCCGACGACGAAGACGTCAGAGTCCTTGCAGTCCTCGGCCTCGGTCGACGCCGAGCCGTAGTAGACACCTCGGCCGGACAGCTCGGCGATTCCGGGCGCGTCCAGCTCGGTGTAGGAGACACCGGTCGCGATGACGACCGAGTGGGCGGCAACGTCGCTGCCGTCGGAGAACGAGACCGCCAGGGTGGCGCCGACCGCACCGAGGGCGGTGACGTCACGGGTGGTGAGGATCTCGGCTCCGAACTTCGTTGCCTGTCGGCGCGCTCGATCGGTGAGCTGGGCTCCGGACACGCCGTCGGGGAAGCCGAGGTAGTTCTCGATCCGGGACGACTGGCCGGCCTGACCGCCGGTGGCCTGGCGCTCGACCAGCAGCGTGCGCAACCCCTCGGAGGCGGCATACACGGCGGCACCGAGTCCGGCCGGGCCGCCGCCGACGACGACGAGATCGTAGAAGTCCGTAGCGGGACTGGTCGACAGCCCGACGGCATCGGCCAGCTCCACCGGCGACGGCGCGACCATCGTGGCTCCGTCGGGCGTGACGACCACGGGCAGCGTGTCCGCGCCGAGCCCGGCGGCGAGCAGCAGCCGACCGCCCTCGGCCTGGTCCGAGGCGAACCAGCGGTACGGCACCGCGTTGCGAGCGAGGAAGTCGCGGACCGCGAACGACGGGGCGGACCAGCGATGACCGATCACCTTGATCTCACCCACCTGGGCGTCGCGCTCGGCGGAGTAGGCGTCGATCATCTCGTCGATGATCGGGTAGAGCTTCTCCTCCGGAGGCTCCCACGGCTTGAGCAGGTAGTGATCGACGTCGACGACGTTGATGGCGGCGATCGCGGCATCGGTGTCGGCGTACGCGGTGAGCAGCGCACGCCGCGCCCGGGGAAAGAGGTCCATCGCGCTCTCGAGGAACTCGATGCCGTTGACCTCCGGCATCCGGTAGTCCGCCAGGAGCACGGCCACCCGCCCGCCGCGGAGCTTGAGGTCACGCAACGCGTCCATGGCCTCGGCGCCGGAGTTCGCACGGACCACCCGGTGGCTCGCGCCGTACCGGCGCCTGAGGTCCCTCGCGACCGAGCGGGAGACCGAGGGGTCGTCATCGACCGTGAGCAGGACGGGCTTGTTCGGCCCCGAGGAGTCGGATTCGGTCATCACGGGTGGGAGAAGATCGGCTGGTCAGGGATCACGAACGCGACCTCGTTGACGTAGCACCACCACCAGTCCTCCCCGGGCTCGAACGACGAGACCACCGGGTGGCTGGCACCGCGGCTGTGCGCACTCGCGTGCTTGCCGGGCGAGGAGTCGCAGCACCCGACGTGACCGCAGGTACGGCAGACCCGGAGGTGGACCCAGCGGCCTCCCACGCGCAGACACTCCTCGCAACCGGTGCCGGAGGGCCGAACGGCGTCCTCCACCTGGTCCAGATGGGTGCAACCGTCGTCCATCGTCTCCTCCACCCCGGATTCTGCAACGTCTGGTCGGCAGAACCCCGCCACACCGGTTCTGATTCCCACAAGACGCCTGCAGCGAGAGGTCGCCGCCGCCCGATCCGCGGGGGTCCCGCAGGGACCGCGAGAGCCCAGGCTATCTCGCGCGCTGAACGGGTCAACGCAGCGGGACGAACCGATAATGACCGTGACGGCGAACGCTGTAGCCGCCGTCACCATGCTTTCGTACGCTGCACAGCCGCCCGGCGATGGGCGCGACCATGATCGCGTCAACGTCGAGCTGGTCGACCAACGACGACGGCATCTGTCCGGCCTCGGCCGACACCAGGATGCGTTCGAACGGCGCGTACTCGGGCAACCCCAGAACCGGAGGCTCGGCCTGGTGGATCTCGACCCACGGCATCGAGTACTGGCTCACGTTGTCCCGGCTCCAGGCGACCAGGTCCTCGAGCAGCTCCACGGCCCGGACGCAGCCACTCGGGCCCACCAGGTGACCGAGCAGGGCGGAGGTCCACCCGGAACCACTCCCGACGTCGAGAACGTGGTGGCCTTCGGCGACCGACAGCAGGCGCAGCATGGCGGCGACCGTGCTCGGCTGGGAGTTCGTCTGACCGTGGCCGATCGGGAGCGGCCGGTTCTCACGCGCCTGGCCTCGATAGCTCGGACGCAGGAAACCGGCCCGGTCAACGGCCTCGAACGCCTCCGAGACCCGATCCCGGGCCTGACGCCTCATCGGTCGACCCCCTCGTCATCTCAGCATGATCCCAGACGATTCGAGCACGATATTGAGCCCACTCGGCCCGGTCTGCGTTCTAACAGAGACGTAGATTGACTTAATCTCGCCGAATCTCTATCGTTCGAATCAGAGTCTCTTAGAACCAGGAGGCAGCCGTGACGGCTGAGCGCACAGAGCCGGTCCCGATCACCGAGGCTTCCGTGAGGCCGCTGCGCGTTGTGCACGACGGCGGGACGATCGACCTCGCGAGGGCGGAATGCGCCGCCGCCGACTTCCTGTGCGCGCTCGGAATCGCCACCGGATCCGAGGCCATGACCGAGACTCCCCGGCGGATGGCTCATGCCTACGCCGAGATGCTCAGCCCGCGCGCCTTCGAGCTGACCACGTTCCCCAACGACGAGGAGTATGACGAGCTCGTCCTCGCCAGGGCCATCCCCGTGCACTCGGTCTGCGAGCATCACCTCCTTCCGTTCGTGGGCATCGCCCACGTCGGGTACCTGCCCGGCGATCGGATCCTCGGCCTGTCGAAGCTTGCCCGGGTGGTCGAGATGTTCGCCCGCCGGCCGCAGGTCCAGGAGCGGCTGACCAGGCAGATCGCGGACTGGCTGCAGACTCAGCTGAACCCCCGCGGTGTTGGGGTGGTGATCGAGGCGGAACATCTCTGTATGACGATGCGCGGCGTCCGGGCCGGTGGCACGGACACCGTCACCTCCACCCTGCTGGGCGCGTTCCGCCACGATCCGCGGTCACGGGCTGAGTTCCTCGCGCTGACGACCTCCGCACCGTCGACATCCGCAGGCTCTCGTCGTGCCTGACCCTCGGGCCGGCATGAACTCGCGCCGGGGGTCCAACGGCGAGCACCTTCGACAGGTGAACGGCAGCCTGACCACGCTCTCGGCTCTGCCGGACCCGGAGTTGGGCGGGCGTCCCCAGCGGACCCTGCGCCTCGGTGCACGGACCTTCAGCACGAACGAGCAGGTCGTGATGGGGATCGTCAACCGGACGCCCGACTCCTTCTACGACCGCGGCGCCACCTACGCCTGCGCGGCGGCCGTCGAGGCGGCCGAGAGAGCGCTCGACGCGGGAGCCGCGATCGTCGACATCGGCGGGGTCAAGGCCGGCCGCGGGACGCCGGTGTCACCCGCGCAGGAGATCGACCGCGTCGTCGAGGTGGTCGCCGCCGTGCGGGCGAGTCGCCCGGCCGCGGTGATCAGCGTCGACACCTGGCGTGCCGACGTGGCACAGGAGGCGGTGGCTGCCGGCGCCGACCTCATCAACGACCCGTGGGAGGGGTATGACGACCGGTTGAAGCTCGTTGCCGCCCGGACCGGCTGCGGTCTGGTCTGTGCCCATGCGGGGCATCTGCCCCCCCGGACCGACCCGCGGAACCCACGATACGCCGACATCCTGGCCGACGTGTCGACCACGGTCACCCGGCTGGCCGCCGAGGCGGTCGCGGCGGGTGTCCGTCCCGACGGACTCCTCATCGATCCCGGTCACGACCTCGGCAAGACGACGCATCAGTCGCTCGAGGTGACGCGGCGACTCGACGAGCTCGTGGCCACAGGATGGCCGGTGCTGGTCGCGGTGTCGAACAAGGACTTCATCGGGGAGACTCTCGACCAACCGGTCGAGCAGCGGCTCAACGGGACACTCGCCGTTACCGCGGTGGCGGCCTGGCTCGGTGCGCGGGTGTTCCGCGCGCACAACGTTTCCGAGGTCCGCCAGGCCCTCGACATGGTGGCGTCGATCCGCGGTGACCGTCCTCCCACCCTGGCGCGCCGGGGCCTCGGCTAGCGTCCGCGCGCTCAGGCGACGCCGTCCAACAGGTTCACGCGCGAGGACAAGAACCGCCGCTCGGCGTCGTTGGTGCAGTAGCTGATCGCCTGCCGGTACGCGGAGACCGCCTCACGGCTGCGCCCGAGCCGGCGCAGCAGGTCGGCCCTGGCCGCGTACAGATAGTGGTACCGCGACAGGCTCGGGTCCGACAGGAGCTCCTCGACCAGAGGCAGTCCGGCGGACGGGCCGTCGCGCATCGCCACCGCGACGGCCCGGTTGAGCGCCACCACCGGGGTCGCGCTGATGGCGAGCAGCCGGTCGTAGCAGCGCACGATGGCGTCCCAGTCGGTGTCGTCCCAGCGTGCCGCGAGCCCGTGCTGCGCGGCGATCTCCGCCTGGAGCGCGTAGGGGCCGGGGCGGACGGCACGTCGGGCGCGGGCCAGCAACGCCAGGCCGGCGGTGAGCCGTTCGTGATCCCACCGCGATCGGTCCTGGTCCTCGATGAGTACCGGAAGGCCGGAGTCGTCGACCCGGGCAGTCCGCCGGGCGTCGGTGAGATACAGCAAGGCCGCGAGCCCGAGCACCTCGGGCTCGTCGGGCAGCAGCTCGCTGAGTGTCCCCGCCAGCCACAACGCCTCATCGCAGAGGTCACCTCGCAGCAACATCTCTGCGCTGCCGCTGGCATGGCCCTCGGTGTAGACGAGATAGATGACGGACAGGACCGGGCTGAGTCTCTCGGCCAGCTCATCGCTCGCCGGTAGCGAGAATGGGATTCCCGCCGCGGCGATCTTGCGCTTGGCGCGCACGATGCGCGCCGCCATCGTCGCGGGTGGAACAAGGAACGCACGGGCGATCTGGACGGTAGACAGGCCCGCAACCGCACGCAGCGTGAGGGCCACCTGCGCCTCGGTGGACAGCGACCGGTGACAGCAGCCGAAGAGGAGAGCCAGCTCGTCGTCGACCAGCCGGGAGGGATCAGGGTCCTCCCAGACCTCTGCCCGGGCGAGCGTTGGCAGGTGGACGGTGAAGCGTTGCTCTCGCCGGATCCGGTCCACCGCCCGACGCCGCGCTGTCGTTGTCAGCCACGCGCCCGGCCGGTCCGGCACCCCGTGGACAGCCCAGCTGCGAACGGCCTCGGCGAACGCTTCCTGCGCGGCATCCTCCGCGGCGTCGAGGTCGCCCAGGTCCCGCCGCAGGGTGGCGACCACGCGGACCCACTCCTCGGCGAAGACCCGGGCGACCTCGGCAGTGGTCACGCCTGCTGCGGGATTTCCATGATCGGCCTGACCTCGACCGAGCCGTACGGCGCGAGCGGGCAGCGCGCAGCCCACTCGATCGCACTGTCCAGGTCAGGGACGTCGACGATGTAGAACCCCCCGAGGACCTCCTTGGTCTCGGCGAACGGGCCGTCCGTGGTCGTCGTCCTGCCGTCCCGCACCCGCACCGTCGTCGCGACGGTGTTCAGGCTGCAGTGCCTCGCCGGCTGCCATCCCGGCCGACGTGGCCAGTGCCTCGCTGTATGCGTACCACTGCTTCATCTCGTCCGCCTGCTCCGAGCTGTCCTCGTCCGGCCCGGCGGTGGGGTCGGAGTAGAGCAGAAACGCGTAACGCATGGCTCCTCCTTCTCAACTGATCCTCGAGCCGGCCGATCTACCGGCTTCCTACCAGCACGTCGAACGGGAAGCGGTCAGATCGACAGGTGTTCCTAGACTCTAGGCAACGGTGACCGGCCCTTCGCCGGAGCTCAGCGTGGCCGCGCGCGGCGTTGCTACTCGGTTGCGATCTGCGCGCGGTGAGGTGTATCTGTAGTCGAACAGACCTTCGGAGGCGATTGGCTCGATGCAATCCTCCTCAGAGCTGCGGCCGGATGAGGCGCCTCCGCGGGACGCAAACGTCGACGAACCCCGGCTGCCGCGCTTCACCGGCTGGCTGCGCCCCCTTGTCGACGCCGTGGCCGGCATCCGCGCGAGCATTCACGCCAAGCTGCTGTTCGGCTTCCTGACCGGGGCCGCGCTCCTGATGGCGATGGCCGCCCTGAGCCTGGTCGTCATCGGTCAGATGAACGACCGGATGGAGGTGCTCAACGCGCAGGCGACGAAGGTCGACCGGGCCCGGCAGATGCTGTATGACATCACCGCGCAGAGCCACTACCGGGCCATGGCGATCCTGAGGCACAAGAACGACCCGGTCGAGGCCGACCAGTGGAATGACAAGGTGCTGGACAAGAAGGCGGCCTTCCTGGACCTGCTCGCGAGTCTGAGACGGGATGACCCGGCCGACAACGCGTTCTACGACGAGCTCGCAGCGGCGAACCGGGACTATAAGCGGGCGAGCGCCACGGTGCTGGCTGATTTCGAGGCGGGTCATTTCCGGGCGGCCAGGCGAGACCATCTCAACGAGGAGCACGTGCAGTCGCACGTTCTCGAGGACCTGTTGGCCAACTGCGACCAGCCCACGGCAGAGAATCCCTGCTCCGCGGCGTTGGGTGGCATTCCGTTCATCACCGCGGCGACGAACGGCATGGACGCCGCGCGGGACGATTTCCAGTCCCTTCACAACACCCTCCGCAACATCGTCATCGCGTTCTCGGCGGTGAGCGTGCTGGTGGCGCTGCTGCTCGGCTTCGCCCTCTCGTGGGCGTTCATCCTGCCGGTCCGGAAGATGGAGGGGGCTCTTGCACGGATCACCACGGGTCGCTTCGACCGGCGCGTGGAGGTGCCGAACCACGATGAGTTCGGCAAGCTCTCGCACGACCTCAACAGCACCAGCGAGCAGTTGGCGTACCTCTTCGAGAGCGAGCGGACGCTGGCCGAGCGCCTTCGCGAGACGAACGCCTCGCTGACGCGCGCCAGCGAGGCGAAGTCCAGGTTCCTGGCCAGCGTGAGCCACGAGCTGCGTACCCCGATGAACGCGATCCTCGGCTTCACCGACGCTCTCCTCGCCGGCGTGGACGGTCCGCTCAACCAGGACCAGACCGAGTCGCTGGGGTGGGTTCAGCGCGGTGGCCGTGACCTGCTCGGCCTCATCAACGAGATCCTCGACCTGTCCAAGATCGAGGCCGGAAAGCTCACCCTCGACCCGCAGCCGTTCGACCCCAGAGAGCTCATCGAAGCGGTGGTGGCACAGCACCGGTCGCTCGCCGCACAGAAGGGTATCGGCGTCGGCTGGCACGACACCGGCGCTCCCGAGCAGGTGGTGCTCGACCAGCAACGGGTCCGACAGATCCTCGTCAACCTGCTCGGGAACGCGTTGAAGTTCACCAACGAGGGTGAGGTCGATGTGGTCGTGGGCGGCGCGGCGGACGGTTCGTTGCGAGTGGCGGTGCGCGACACGGGCCCGGGCATCGATGCCGACCAGCGAGACGCGATCTTCGAGGAGTTCCGTCAGGTCGAGTCCGGCGCGCCAGGAACCGGGCTCGGGCTGGCGATCAGCCGCCGGCTTGCACGGGCGATGGGGGGCGACGTCACGCTCGAGCCTGAGCCCGTGCAAGGAAGTGTCTTCCACCTTCGGCTGCCGATCGACTCTCGCTCCTCGCCGGTCGAGCCGGTCAGCCCCGGCCAGGATCAGCCGGTCGACGGTGAGCATCTGCTGCTCAGCGTGGACGACGACCCATCGGTCGCCCCGCTGCTGCAGAAGATGCTTGCCGGGGACGGATATCGCGTGGTCACCTCCCGCAGCGCCGGCGTGGCAGTGGACGATGCGCGGCGGCTGCAGCCGGCGGCGGTGCTCCTCGATCTCCTGATGCCGGGGCGCGACGGCCAGGAGATTCTGCGGGAGCTCAAGTCAGACCCGTCGACCAGCGGCATCCCGGTGATCGTGGTCTCCGTCGTCGATCAGTCGGAGGTTCCCGACGGTGCCGACGCGCATCTGCGCAAGCCGTTGAACAGGGCCGCGCTGCTCAGCGCACTCCAGCAGCACGCACCCAGTGGGGCGGCCACGTAGTGGCGACGATTCTGCTGGTCGAGGACACACCGGCGAATCTCGCGCTGGCCAGCAAGCTGCTCCGCGCGGCCGGCCAGGACGTACTGACGGCGGAGACCGCCGCGGGCGGTATCGCGCTCGCGCGGGAGAAGCATCCGGACCTCGTGCTGATGGATCTCGGGCTTCCGGACATGAACGGGTGGGATGCCCTGCGGGAGATCCGGTCGAACGACGACACCGCGGCCTTGCGTGTCATCGCCTTCACCGCGCACGCGATGGTGGGTGACCGCGCCCGCGTGCTCAAGGCCGGGTTCGACGGCTATCTCAGCAAGCCGATCGACTTCGCCACGTTCGCCGACAGCGTCGATGAGCTGCTCAAGGTAGAAGCGGCTCCGGAGGTCGATGCTGTTCCCCCGGCGACGCAGATCGCCGCGCCGCAAGCCAAACCACAGGTGTCGATGGGTCGTGAGCGACCGCTGATCCTCGCGGTCGACGACGAGCCGGCGAACCTTGCGCTACTCCGCAAGCTGCTAAGGCACCAGGGGTACGACGTGGTGGAGGCCGCCAACGGGCGAGCCGCGCTCGCTGCCATCACCGAGCACCTGCCCGACCTGGTCTGCCTGGACGTCATGATGCCCGACCTGGACGGGATCGAGGTGTGCCAGCAGCTGCGGCATAAGGCCGAACACGCCGGCCTGCCCGTTCTGCTTGTCACCGCGCTCAACCGCCCCGAGGACAAGGCCCGCGGGCTCGAGGCAGGCGCCAACGACTTCCTGTCCAAGCCCTTCGACGAGATCGAGCTGGCGGCGCGGGTGCGCTCACTGCTCCGGACCAAGGCTCTCCAGGACCGCCTCGTCGATCTGTTGGGGCGCTACGTCAGCGACAGCATCGCGACCGAGGTGCTCAGGAACCCGTTCGCGGTGTCGCTCGGCGGTGACCGACGGCAGGTGTCGACCCTCTGCGCCGACGTCCGTGGCTATACCGCCCTGGCAGCGCAGCACACTCCCGAGCAGGCGCTGGACCTGCTCAACCGTTATCTCTCGCTCGCCACCGACGCGGTCGAGAGCCACGGCGGGACGGTGGGTGATCTCCTGGGGGACGGCGTATTCGCCTACTTCGGAGCACCGGTCATCCACTCCGACGATCCGGAACGGGCGGTGCGCGCCGCGCTCGTGATGCAGGCTGAGGTGATGCGTCTGGAGATCCCGACGATGCCGGGCGTACGGCTGCAGACGGGCATCGGTATCACCAGCGGCACCGTGATCGCCGGCAACATCGGATCCGAGCGACGGATGCACTATGCGGTCGTCGGCGACGTCGTCAACATCGCGGCACGCCTCCAGACCGCGGCGGGCCCGGGCCAGGTCCTGGTGGACGAGGCGACCCACCAGTCGGTCAGCGACCTGGTCACTGCCCAGGATCTCGGCAGTCTGCGGCTCGCCGGCAAGGCGGACTGGGTGCGTACGTTCAACGTGACCGCGGTGCTGCCCCCGGATGGGATGACCCCAGGCTGAGGTCAGCCGCGAGGGTGCAGCGGGTCGGCTTGGTGAGCAAAGACCGCCCCTGGTTACTGGACGTCTGGTAGAGGTCGATCCCCAGGAACGAGTGGGCATCGACCCGGCTGAGCACATCAGCGGTCACCCAGCGGTCGGGGCTCTTGCTGTTCTTCGGGTTGAACAGGAAGTCCGCGGCGATCGGCGCGAACGTGACCGTGCTGAGTGCTCCTTCGGCCTCGAAGACATCGTGAATGTGACACCAGGCGGCGGGCGAAAGCCGCAATGGACCGGGTGTGGGCTATGCATCCTCCGCCGGCGCCGCATCGAGCGCGGGTGACCGGCCCCGGTGTCGCATCGCCCGTCCGTACAAGGCGAGGGCCGGGACCAGCAGTGCTGCGCCGGCCGCCAGGGCCGCGCGCAACGAGAACACCGTGCCGACGGCACCGAGAGCGGGGCCGCCGGTCACCTGGCCGATCGCGTCCGACTGCCCGGAGATCGAGATCACCGTGGCGCGCACGGTGGAGTCGGTGATGTTTTCATTCACCCACGTCATGAAGACGGGATCGACCAGCGAACGCGTCAGGTAGTACAGCCAGAATGCCGTCAGTGCGGGCCACAGCCGGCCGGTGAACGCGAAGCACAGCACCGCGACCGCCTGGACCAGCGTGAACAGGAACAGCAGCCGCGTGAGCCGTGCCCGGTCGGTGCCTTCCACGTACCGGATGAGGACCTGTGAGGCGGCCAGACCGATCAGCATCGAGCCCGCGCCGAACACCCCGAACCACACGACGGGATCGAGCGACCCCACCCCGGGGAGGCCGATGTCGTCGATGATGTGCGCCTGCCACAGCCGGTCGAAGCTCTCCGTCGATGCCCCCGCGAAGAACGCGATGCCGAAGATCAACAGCAGCAGCGGGCTGGTTCTCACATAACGTGCACCGCGTGCAGTGGTGGTCCGCAGGTCGCGCAGCGCGCCGGCCCGTTCGGTCCGGGCGCGTCGGGCGAACCCGTGCTCGGGCATCGTCACGGCCGCGAACACGGCGAAGCCGATCGCGAGAACGCCGCCGAGCATGATCGCCGCCGACAGGTCGACGCTGGCCACGGCGACACTGACGCCGATGCCGGCCAGCCCGCCGACGTAGCCGAACTGCTGGCCGCGCACGAACAACCGCCCGACCTTGGCCACACCTACCTCGTCGGTGATCCAGGCCTGGTCCGCCCCACTGGTGAACGTGTAGCCGAAACCCCACGTCGCGTACCCGCCGAGGATCACCGGGAACGAGTGGGAGGCGCCGACGATGATCATGCCCACGCCCATCACGACCCAGCCGATGATCAGCGACAGCCTTCGGCTGTAGGTGTCGGCGACGACGCCGGTGGGGACCTCGAAGACCAGGATCGTCAGCTCCAGCACGGTCCCGACGAGCACCAGCTGGAAGGGGTTGAGCCCGACCTCGGTGACGAAGTACACCGCGGTCACCGTGAACGAGATCTTCCAGGCGAGCTCCAGCCACAGCTCGCTGGCGAGGTAGACGGTGGTCGCCGTGAGCCGAGCCAATGGTGTAAACCCCTCCCGCGCTACTGACCGGGGAGACAGCCTGCCACCGGCTCGCCGCGCCAACCACCCGTTTGCGGGCAGCGGTATCTTCGTCGGCGATGAGCGCCGACTACGAGTTCTTCACGACCTGGCGTGTCGCGGGCACGGTCGACGAAGTGAAGGCGGTTCTCGCCGACGCGGAGTCCCTGTCGCGGTGGTGGCCCGCTGTCTACCTCAGTGTCCGCCTCATCGAAGCGGGCGGGCCGGACGGTGTGGGGCGCGTGGTCGGCCTGCACACCAAGGGGTGGCTTCCGTACACGTTGCGCTGGGATCTGACGATCACCGAACCCATCACCGATCAGGGGTTCGCGCTGGCCGCGGCGGGTGATCTGGCAGGCACCGGTCGGTGGGCGTTTGAGCAGGACGGGCCCGAAGTCGTGATCACCTATGACTGGCGGGTCAGTGCGACAAAGCCGCTGCTGCGCCGGCTCACCTGGCTGCTGCGGCCGGGGTTCGCGGCGAACCACCACTGGGCGATGGCGCGCGGCGAGGAAAGCCTGGCGCTGGAGATGCGCAGGCGCCGGGCGGGGAGTCAGGCGGCCCGGGACCGGATCCCCCCGCCACCGCGAGCGACGTTCGCCGCGCTGCGGCGGGGATAGCGCAACCCGAAAACCGCCGAGACGTCGGGGAACAGCAACTACACTCGTGCTAGTAGTACGTCGAATCCGAGGAGATCCCCTGCCTGCCCAAGACAGAGTGCCTCGACGCGACCGCGGCGCTCTCGAGCGGGAGGTTCTGGCCGCATTGGCTGCCGCCGGGCGGCCGTTGACCCCTGCGGAGGTCTTGTCCGAACTCGACGCCGGGCTGGCATACACGACGGTGATGACGACGCTGGCGAGGATGGCTGGTCGGGGGGTGCTGGACCGCCGCCGTGTCGGTCGGGCCTACGCGTACTCGCCGGTACGTGACGCGGCGACGCTCGCCGCCAGACGGATGCGGCGCTTGCTCGACACGGAAACCAACCGAGCCGGAGTGCTGGCGCAGTTCGTCGCCGAGCTCGGTCCCGACGACGAGAAGGTCCTCGCGGCACTGCTCGAGGACACCACCGACGACGCACCGACAGCCTAGGTCGCCCTCATGTACCTCGCTCTGGCCGTGTCCGTGCTGGCCGACCTGGTCCTCAGCGCGCTCGCCGGCCCGCTGAGCCGGCGGCTCAGACCCGCGGACACGGTGCGCCTGCTGTCGGTCGCCGGTCTCTGCGCCGCACTGGCGACCGGATTCGCGTTGTGGGAGGTGGCGTTCAGCCAGCTGGCGCAGATCCCGTGGCTGGCCGATACGGGCCACTGGTCGACGGCTGTGCTGCATGCGACCAACCCGGTCCCGCGTCTGGTCGGACCTCCAGCGGGAGCTGCGGTCATGGTGCTCACTGGCATGGCGGTCCGTCGGGCCGTCCTCGCGGTGCGCGATCTATGGGATGCGCAGCAGGCTGGTCGTGACCTCGGCGGGGACGCGTCGGGTCTTGTCGTCGTCGACGATCCGCGCCCGGATGCCTACGCGCTGCCCGGCATGCGCGGCCGGGTCGTGGTCTCGACCGCGATGCTGAGGGCGCTCCCCGCGGCGGAACGACGCGTGCTGCTCGCCCATGAGGCATCGCACCTGCGGCACCGGCACCATCTGTACGTGCTCGCCGTCGAACTGTCCGCCGCCGCCAACCCGCTGCTGCGGCGGGTGGCGACGGTCGTGCGGGCGGAGGTCGAGCGATGGGCGGACGAGGACGCGGCGTCCGCCGTCGGCGACCGGCGGCTCGCCGCACGGGCCCTTGCCCGGGCCGCCTTGGCCCGGTCCCGACCGGTCGCCGCGGACCTCCGACCGCGCCGGGCGGCGGCGAGTGGCTTGAGCCTGCGGATGGGCGAGAGCGGCGTGGTCGGGCGGGTGCAGGCCCTGCTGGCACCGGCACCGTTGCACGGTCGTATCGTCGAGATGCTCGCCGTCGCGTCGATCCTGGTGGCGGTCGTCGCGGTGAACGTGGACGCCGGCCAGGACACGGACTCGCTGTTCGACCACGCGCAGGCGGTTTACGAGGTGAGTCGATAGACGGCGATTCGCCGCCACTAAACTGCACCGTTTGTTACTACTGTTCGTATAGTTGCCACATCTCGGCTCGGTTCTCCGGGCTGAATCTGCCCGCGGTCGGCGACGAGTGAGGAATGAGGACATGTCGAACCCCGTTCTGCACGCCCACTGGCCCGTCGTCCTGGATGACCCCCAGCCGACGTGCCCGGGCGGCCCCGAGTGGGCCTGAACCCTCCCTCGCGCTCGTGCGACGGCCCTCGGGGAGTGTCATGAGCGTGCAGGTCAGCGATCCACCGACGGGCGAGCGCCTCGCGGGGGCTCCCGCCCGCCACGCGCGGCGCCGACCGGCGCGGCCACGGGTCATCCGCCTGGTCAAGATCGCTGTCTCCCTCGCGCTGATGGCGGGCCTCGTACTGGCCGTGCTGCCGCGGGCTGCGCACGCACCCTGGGGAGACGTCGTCGACGCCATCCAGAGCCTGTCGATCGCGCAGGTCGTCATCCTCTGCGCAGTGTGGTTCCTCGGACTGTACGCACACTCGTTCGTGCTGACCGCGTCCCTGCCGCAGCTGACTCACCGCCGGGCGATCACGCTCAACCTGACCGGGAGTGCCGTCTCGAACCTGGTCCCGTTCGGCGGTGCGTTCGGGGTCGGCCTCAACTACGCGATGAGCCGGGCGTGGGGTTTCAGCAAACCGGCCTTCACGGTCTACACGTTCGTGAGCAACCTGGCCCTGCTGCTCACCAAGCTGAGCCTGCCCCTGCTGGCTGTGCTGGCGCTCCTGTTCACCGACCAGGTGCTGCACCAACAGGTGATGACCCTGGTCGTGGTGGCGCTCGTCGCGTTCGTCCTGTTCACCGCGGGAATGGGAGTGTCGCTGTGCCACGAGGGCGCCGCGCGGTTCCTCGGGCGGGGCACGGACCGCATCATCGGGTGGGCACTGGCTCTCGTCCGGTCCAGGCGAACGGTGAACGTGCAACGCACGCTGCTGGACCTCCGCCGCGAGAGCATCGGACTGTTGCGACGGGCCTGGCTCCAGCTGTCCATGGGTATGCTCGCTTACTCGGCGCTGCAGGCGCTGCTGTTGTGGTTGAGCCTGCACATGATCGGCAGCACGCTGACAGTGGCGCAGGTCCTGGCCGGGTATGCGTTCGAGCGCGTGTTGACGATCGCCGCCGTCACGCCCGGTGGAGCTGGACTGGTTGAGGTAGGGATGGCCGCGTTGCTGATCGCCTTCGGAGGTGCGCCGGTGGTGACCGTGGCCGGCGTCCTCATCTACCGGGCCTTCATCTTCGGACTGGAACTGCCGGTGGGCGGGATGGTTCTGCTGGTCTGGCTCTGTCGCCGGGCCACGACCGCTCAACCCGCGGTCGCCGGCAGTGAGGGGTCGGTCTGATGCGGATCGCGCACGTGACCGACTGCTACCTGCCCCGTCTCGGCGGTATCGAGATGCAGGTGCACGACCTGGCTGTCCGCCAGCGCAGCGCGGGGCACCAGGTCGTGGTCATCACGGCAACGCCGCCCTCCATGCCCGAGCGCGGGCCGACGGACGCGGCGGGCGTTCGGCGGCTCAAGGCGCAGATCTCCAACCCCGCGTCGCGGGCCATGGCAGCCGGGTGGAGCGCACGTCACGTGCTGCGGGCGGACAGCTACGACGCCGTTCACGTGCACTGCTCGATCATGTCCCCGCTGGCGACAGGTGCCGCGTGGGCGGCGACCCGGAACGGGCTGCCGACGGTGGTCACGATCCATTCGTTGTGGACTGGCTTGGGACCGCTACCCCGGCTCGCCGACAGCTGGATGCGGCTGCGCTCCTGGCCACTGGCGTGGTCGGCTGTGAGTGAGAAGGCGGCCACGCCAATCCGTCGGATGCTCGGTCCGAACGTGCCGGTGTCGGTACTCCCCAACGGCATCGAGCCGGCCTCCTGGTCCGTGCAGCCCGTGCCGCGTGACCCGCGTCGGGTCGTCGTGACCAGCGTCATGCGCCTGGCGCCACGCAAGCGGCCGCTGCACCTGCTGCGGATGCTGCGCCGTGTACGTGACCAGGTAGCCGACGGCATCGACATCCAGGCCGTGATCATCGGGGACGGCCCGGAGCGCGCGAACCTCGAGCGCTATCTGCGGCGACACCGGATGGACGGCTGGGTGAGCCTTCCCGGCCGGCTCGAACGGGAACAGATCCGGGAGACCTTCTCCTGGTCGGACCTCTACGTCGCACCGGCGGAGCTCGAGTCCTTCGGCATCGCCGCTCTCGAAGCCCGCTGCGCCGGACTGCCCGTTGTGGCCAACGGACGGGGCGGCGTTGGCGAATTCATCGCGCACGGACGAGAAGGTCTGCTGGCCGAGACCGACGCGGGGATCGTGCACGCGCTCTCGACGCTGATCGGCTCGGCGGACCTTCGGTCGGCCATGTTCCGGCACAACCTCAAGGTCGCGCCCGTACTGAACTGGGCGACGACCCTGCGGCTCGCGGACTGCCTGTACGACACCGCCGCGGACCTCATCGCCGTCCCCGGTTCGACGCCGGAGTCGTTGCAGCGGTTCACCGCGGAGCGACCCATGGAAGTCAGCGCATGAGCCGACAGCCGACGTACACCGTGGTGTCCTTCCATGCGCACCCCGACGACGAGGCGCTGCTGACCGCAGGGTCGCTCGCCAAGGCTGCGGCCGAGGGTCACCGGGTGGTCCTCGTGGTGGCGACATCGGGCGAGGCCGGGCTCGTCTCGAGCGAGTTCCTGTCGGGGCACCGGTTGGGCGACCAGCGGGTGGTCGAGCTGCAGCAGTCGGCCCGGTCGATCGGGGTTGCCCGGGTCGAGAACCTCGGCTACGGCGACTCGGGCATGGACGGCAACACGTCCGGCGGCAGCACCTCATTCGCGCTCGCCGACGTCGACGAGGCTGCCCGTCGTCTGGCCGTGCTGCTGCAGGAGGAGCGGGCCGACGTCCTCACCGTGTACGACCCGGCCGGCGGGTACGGGCACCCCGACCACGTGCAGGTCCACCGGGTCGGTGTCCGCGCGGCGGAGCTGGCGGGCACCAGAGTCGTCCTCGAGGCGACCATCGACCGCGACCTGCTGGTCCGGGCGGTCGGACTCCTGCGGCGGTTCCGTCGCCTCCTCCCCGGTCTGGATCTGCCGGACTTTTCCGAGTCATATGCAGCCCGCGGCTCGTTGACGCACCGGATCGACGTCCGGCGCCACGTCGCGGCCAAGCGGGCGGCGATGGCCGCCCATGCCAGCCAGTCGACTTCAGACTCCGGCGACCGGACACTCGCGTTCTTCCTGCGGCTGCCCTCGCCTGTCTTCCGGCTCGCGTTCGGTCGCGAGTGGTATGTCGAGCGAGGCCGGCGACCGGGACCGGTGCTGCTCACCGACATGTTCGCCACGCTCGCCGAGGGCAGAGCCGACCATGGCTGAGATTGTCTCGCGCCGCACCGCCGCCTCCGGCGAAGCTGCGGACCGGACCCCACGGCGCCCCCTGTTCATCGGTGAGCTGCTCATCGTCTTCGTGCTCGTGTTCGCGTACGACCGCATCCGTGACCTGGCCACGAGTCACCCGCGCGAGTCCCTGGCGAATGCGCGGGACCTGCTGAGATGGGAACGCTGGGCCCACATCGACATCGAGCTGCCCTTCAACGCGTGGCTCTCCGGGCACCATTCCCTCGCGGACCTCGCCAGCTGGTACTACCAGTTGGCCCACCTCACCGTGACCCTCCTGGTTCTCCTGGCGTGCTACGGGCTGCGTCCCGACGCCTATCGGCCGGCTCGCAATGCGCTGTTGGCCATCAACGCCATCGGCCTTGCCGTGTTCTGGGTCTACCCGGTCGCGCCGCCGCGGCTGCTGCCCGGTGGCGGCTTCGTCGACACCGCCGTCGTCACCGGTGCCGCGTCGGCCTCCGCCGCGTCCAATCCTTACGCCGCGATGCCGTCGCTGCACATCGCCTGGGCCGTCTGGACGGCTCTGGTGGCTCTGCTGGTGGTCCGCGGGCGCTATCCGCGCGTGATCTGGGCGGCCTACCCGATGCTCACGACGGTTGTGGTCATCGCCACCGCCAACCACTACGTCCTCGATGTCGTTGCCGGGTTCGCGGTGGCGCTGGTCGCCGTCGTCGTTCCCGCGGTCGGGCCGTCCCTGCTGCAGGTCGTCCGGTCGCGCGAAGGCCCACCCGTCGAGGACGACGCGCAGCAGCGCGAGCCAGAACTCGCGGCGTGAGCGGGACAGCGGCCGTTCCTGCCTTCGGTCGTCTGACCGGATGGAAGAACGAGGCGGCGGTGGTCGGCCTGGGCCTCGCGTCGGTGCTGGCGCTCGTCTGGCTGCTGCTGCCACCCACCGGGAGCGACCTGTCGGCGCAGGTGGCACACGCCGACTTCGCCGGTGCACATCCCTGGAACCCGGTTGACCTTCAGTGGTTCGGCGGGACCAGCCTGCTGGGCTACAGCGTGATCGTGCCGCCACTGATGGCGGCGCTCGGTGTGCGAGTCGTCGGCGCTACCGCGACAGTCCTCGCGGCGGGGCTGCTCGGGCTGCTGATGAGCCGCTTCCGGGTCCCGCGCCCGATCGCCGGCGCTGTCGCAGGGGCCCTGTGCCTCGGGGCGAACCTGCTCGTCGGACGTCTGACGTTCGCGGTCGGCGTTGCCGCCGCGCTGCTGACGTTGACCGCGCTCACCACCACGCACCGGGTCCGGTGGGTACTGCTGGTGGTGGGGCCCATCGTGACCTGGGCGGCTAGCCCGCTCGCGGTGTTGTTCCTCGGTCTCGTCGGCGCCACTCTGCTGCTGCGCCGGCACCTCCTCGACGGCATGCTGCTCTGCGGGGGTGCCGTCGTCGGTCTCGGTGCGTCGGCCTGGGTCGGGCAGGGCGGGTACATGCCGCTACCGGGCTGGGACGTCGTGCTGGGCGTCGCCGTCTGCGGGCTGGTGGCGATGAGCACCAGGTACCAGCTGGTTCGGGTAGGGGCGCTGCTGGCCGCCGTCGGGATCGTCCTGGCCATGACGGTGCACACCCAGGTCGGCTTCAACGCGCTGCGGCTCCCGGCTCTCTTCGCCGCCCCGATCCTGGTGGCTACCTCGAGACTGCGTACGTACATTCTGGTTCCCCTGGTCGCGTTGACGGTTCTGCTCGTACCGCCGCTCAAGACCGGCGACGTCACCGCGATCGGAGACCCGACGAACGACCGCGCGTACTTCACGGCCCTGACCGCCGAGCTCGACCGTCTCCCGCTGACCGGCCGGGTGGAGATCCCTCCCACCCTGCACCGGTGGGAGTCGGTGTACGTAGCCGACGACGTACCGCTCGCGCGCGGCTGGATGACCCAGCTCGACGCGGGGTACCACCCGTTGTTCTTCGAGGAGAGCATCGACTCGACGTCGTACCGGCACTGGCTGCGCCGCAACGGGGTGCAGTACGTCGCGGTGTCCGACGCTGCACCGGCGGCCGCGGGCGTGGCTGAGCTCTCGCTGATCCGGTCCGGGTTGCCCTACCTGCGCCAGGTATGGCGGGGCGAGCACTGGGTCGTGTATGCCGTGGCGCATCCGACGGCGACCGTTGCGAACGCCCGGCTGCTGTCGCAGAATGCCGTCTCGATCTCCTTCGCGACCCACGCGCCGGGTCCGGTCCTGCTGCGAGTTCGCTGGTCTCAGTGGCTGACGCTGACCGGGAGCGGTGGGTGCCTACGCCGGCACGGGAGCTGGACTGAAGTCGTTGCCACCGGGGCCGGGACCTACCGCGTCGGCAGCGCGGTCGACCCGGGCGACCGGCACCGTACGTGCGCGGTGTCGTCGGCGGGCTGACGGGTTCTCGGCGGCCGGCCCGGACACTCAGGCGGTAAACGCTGTTGTCGCGGACTTCAGGCGCAGCTCCTCGAGCCGCTCGAGCTGGTCGCCGGCCCGGCTGTGCAGGCGCTCCAGCATGGTGGGGTCCAGACGCGGCTCCTCGGCGCAGAGCCGCTGCAGCAGCACCCACATGGCGTCCTTGCCCTCGACGCCCAGCCGCATCCCCTCCAGCTCGACCACGTCACTGAGGGGTGAGCGTCGCACCACGGTCCCGTTGAGCTTCAGGCGGCCGAGCTTCTCCAGCGCCCACCCTCCGGCAACCTTGTAACGACGAGTCGGTAGCCCAAGGTCGCGCATGATCTGTATCAAGGACTCCCGGTCCTCGCTCACGTCGGCTTGCAGCTGCTGCAGCACACTCCGGTTCTCGGACCGGGTCTGTCCTGACGCGGCCCGCCGAAACAGCTCGACCCCTCCGGTCGCTGCACCCAGGTGGTCATTGAGGTAGACACCGAGCAGGTCGTAGTCGATCACGCGGGCAGGGTACCCCTGGCGTCCCTGCGCAAACTCCCGGGCTGCGGGACAGTGGACGGGGTACGACCGGGCGTGCTGCCCATCGAGTTGAGAGACCGATGATCGTGAGCGGACGCGAGGACCCAGGGGACCGACCCGCGCTGATCGGCCGATCTCACGAGCAGGCCGTGCTCGGCAAAGCCCTGCAGTCGGTGCGCCGCGGGCGGCCGGCGGTGGTCCATCTGGTGGGCGACACCGGCCTGGGTAAGACCCACCTGATGGCGGACACCTGCGAGCGCGCCCAGCGAGCCGGCATGGTCGTGCTCAACGGCAGGGCCGACGAGCGGACCTCGGGTCGGCTGTTCGCGGCACTGGCTGACTCGCTCGAGACGTTCCTCTCCGACCTGTCTCCCGGCCAGGTCGTGCGGCTCACCGGCGTCAGCTACGAGGACCTCACGCCGCGGCTCCGCAACGCTGATCAGCAGTCGATGCCCGGTGAGGATCCCGGGGCGCGCCGGATCCGCGACCTGCTCCGGCGCCTGCTCACGAACCTGGCTGCGCATCGCCCGGTACTCCTCGCGGTGGACGACATGCACTGGGCCGACGAGGGTTCGATCGACGTTCTGGCCGATCTGTCGCGCCGACCGCCGCATGCCGCGGTGATGGTGCTGCTGTGCTACCGGCCGATGCCGGGGCTCAACCCGCTCCAGAGCGTGCGGCCAGGTCGGCTCCAGGGTGCGGCTCCGGGCGTCCTGTACCGGCTCGAGCTGGGCGACCTCACCGAGGACGACCTCGTGGCGCTGTTGCCGGACGCCGGTCCGGCGCGTCGGCGGGCGCTCTTCGAAGCCTGCGGCGGCAATCCCTTCTATCTGCAGTCGCTACAGCGGTCGTCCACCGGGCTGCATCCCGGCGCCCAGCCCACCGGTTCCCTGCCGCCGGCGGTCCACGCCGTGCTCGTCGCCGAGCTCGACGCGCTCTCGGCGACGGTCAGGCGGGTTGTCGACGTGGCCGCTGTCATCGGCGAACCGTTCGACCCCGCGCTGGTCGCCGATGTCTCCGGCATCGAGCCGACGGACGTGCTGTCGGCGCTCGACGAGCTGCGCTCGCGCGGACTGTGTGCTCACGAGGGACCGGGCGCGAGTTGGCGGTTCCGCCACCCGTTGCTGCGGCGCGTCGCGTACGACGCGCAGACCGCCGCCGCCCGGCTCGACGCCCACCGGCTGGCTGCGCGGAGCCTGGCGGTACGCGGCGCGCCGACACCGGAACGCGCACGGCACGTCTATGTGTCCGCGCAGACCGGCGACCGCGCGGCCGCGCGGCTGCTCCTGGGGGCGGCCGACGAGCTGTCCGGCCACGCGCCGGCGACCGCGGAGCAGTGGTACGCAGCTGCGTTGGCGGTCGTTCCCGACGGAGGACGCGGCGACCCCCGGTCGGTGCAGCTGGCCCGGGCTCGAACCCTTCTTGCCGTCGGCCGGCTGGGTGAGGCCCGCACGATCGTGCACGCTGTCCTCGCCGACCTTCCCGCTGACGACCCGAAGCGGCTGTCCGCGGCGGGCCTTGCCGCCCATGTCGAGCAGTTGCTCGGGCGTCACGACGAGTCCGCCGCGCTGCTGCTCCGCGAGCTGGCCGAGACCCATGATCGGCTGCCGGGTACGACGGCTTCGCTGTACCTGGAGCTTGCCACCACGCGGCTGATGAGCGGCTCGTTCGAGCTCGCGCGCGAGGCGGCTGAGCGTGCCCAGATCGCCGTGCCTCCAGGGGACCAGCTGCTCACGGCGACGGCGGCGGCCGTCATCGCGCTGAGCAGCAGCGCCAGCGGAGACCTGACGTCGGCAGTGCAGCAGCGCCGACAGGCAGCGCTCACCGTGGACGGGCTGACCGACGCGGAACTCGCCCGGCGGCTGGAGGCCGGCGTCTGGCTCGGATGGGCGGAGATGTTCCTGGAGAGGGCCGCCGATGCCGAACGCCACCTGTCCCGCTGCCTGGCCATCGCCCGTCGGGGAGCGCATCAGCACCTGCTCTCCCACCTGCTGATCGGGTACGGCAGCGTGCTCAAGACGATGGGTCAGCTGGTCGCCGCAGCGGAGGCCTACGACGAGGCGGCAGAGGTTGCCGCGCTGACCGGAAGCAGCGAGCTGGCGACGATGGTCGGGGCCATGCAGTGCCGGGCGGCGACCTGGCTGGGTGACCTGCGACGGGCCGAGCGGCTCGGTGTCCTCGCACTCGAGTCCGCCGCCGGCCGCCGGGACTGGTTCGCGGCCGTGGCGGCAGCGGTGCTCGCTCAGGCCCGGGTCGCCACCGGGCGGGCGACCGGCGGCGCCGACGCGATCCTGGCCGCCGGCGGCGGACCGGACCTGCCGAACTTCGACCCGACCTCACGCTGTGACTGGTGGGAGGTGACCGTGCGGGCGGCCATCCAGGAAGGTAATCCGGCCCTGGCCCGCGACCTCAGCGCCCGAGCGGCGGTGACCGCCGCCGCACTCCCGCTCCAGGCGCCGCAGGGGTTCGCCGCCCTCGCTGAGGCAGACATACTCCTTGCCGGGCGCTCGCCCGCCGATGCCCTCGACCGGGCCCGGGTGGCCGTTGAGCACTTCGGGAGGGCCGGCTATCGCATCGATCGGGCCCGAGCCATATTCGTGTGTGGCCAGGCGCTGACCTCGATTGGCGACCGGACTGCGGCGCTGGAGACGGTCGGCACCGCGGAGTCGGAGTTCGGGATCTGTGGTGCGGAACAGCTGCGGGCACAGGCGCGTTCAGCGCTGCGCCGGCTCGGTCGCCGGGTGGCGGTCAGTCCCGGCGGATCAGGGACGGATGGTTCGGGGGACCTCGGGCCGCTGGCGGTCCTCTCCCGGCGCGAGCGGGAGGTCGCCGCGCTGGTGGCAGTGGGTCGCACGAACCGGCAGATCGCCGCCGAGCTCGTGCTCAGCGAGAAGACCGTCGAGAGCCACCTCGCGCACATCTTCACCAAGCTCGGTGTCGGCTCCCGCGCCGCGGTAGCCGGTCTCGCCGTGCGTCAGCGCCCCGAAGGCTGAGCCGCCCCGAGCCGCTCCTGGTTTGTCGGGGATTTCCCCGATGCCGGTGGCGGGGTGACCGACCACGATGGCGGTAGCCGCAGGCAGCAGGGCCAGCGGGATGGGACAAGGAGCCGCCCACCATGAGACGACAGACCACTGCACTGGTCATGGCCGGGGTCACCGCGGCAGCGGTGATGACCGGAGCAACCGTGAGCAACGCCGCCAGCGGACCATCCGCCGCGGCACACCACCCGACGGCGTCATCCGCTGCCGCCGCGGCGAAAACGATCTCCCTCAGGCTCAGGCCGTCATCGCCCGAGCTGGCCGCGTGCTTCCCCAATGCTCGCTCCCGGGTCAGGGTCTCCCTGACCACGGATGCGATCGGCAAGGACACGTTCTGGATCAAGGCGTCCGGGCTCAAGCGCAGGACCGCCTACACCGTGTTCCTGATCCAGAAGGCGGCAACTCCGTTCGGCGCCGTGGAGTACATCGGCGACATCACCACCAACCGATACGGGCATGCGCGCAACCAGTTCTCCCTGATCGTGGAGGAGGCCTTCGCGTTCAACAACGAGACCCAGGTCCGCAAGGAGCTGAACTCGGTGGGCTTCTGGTTCGCCGACCCCAAGGATGACAACGGCTGCCTCGGCGCCGGCAGCCCGGTCACCCAGTTCGACGGCGACGCGTCGGCGGGCGTGCAGATGATGAACTCGGGGGTCCACAAGCTGCCCTGAGGCTCCATCGGACGGTCGGCGCGCAGCAGGAAAGCAACCCGGCCACGCCGTAGGCAGGGCAGGCTGCCGCCGTCTCGTCACGAGACGGCGGTGGCTGCTCTGTGGCTACCGCGCCGCTAGTCTGCGCCGGTCACCAGCCGCAGGGGAGGGGAGCGCCAGGCGTCCCGCTGCCGCAGCACCTGCGAGGCCGACCCGGCGTCGGTCGGTGCGGTTGGGGCGGCGGTGGGGCGGTCGGCTCCCGGGGACGTTGCGATGGCCAGACGGATGCCGCGATCGTCGAGATAGCGTTTCTCACCGCGGAGCACTGACTCGGCGAGCGGGCTGACCGAGGTGAGGTTGCTCACCTCCAGCACGAGTTCGTCGCCTTCGCTCAGCTGCGCCGATACCACAGCCGCGGCAATTGCCGCGTGCAGCAGACCGCCGTCCAACTCGGACAGGTGACCGGCGATCTCCACGGACCCCACCGGATCCAGACACACCGCCACCGTCAGCTCACCGGCGCCGTCGCTGCTTTCATGCATCTGCTCCCCCGTTGTCCACGTCGTGCGTCGAGCGACGCCAGGGGCTGGGGCAGTCGGGCCGAAGCGGCCATCTGCAGACTAGGACGACGGTGCGAGTCTCCGCAACGAAATCGAGAATGATGTCGCCGGAGTCGCCGGAGTCGGCGCAGTCGGCGGAGTCGCCGGAGTCGGCGCAGTCGGCGGAGAGCCCGCAGTCGGGGCAGCCGACGGACTGGCTCCTCGGCGAGCACGCGTCCGCGTCTACAATGTCGGTCGGCCGGGAGGCGGACGCATTGGTTGAGCGAGAGAATGCACAGGTGTCCCCATCTCAACGGGTGCTCGATGTACTCGCGTCGCTTCTTGAGCCCAACGGCACGCATGTCGCGCCGTCCCTGAAGCTTTGTGAGGCGGTCACGGCTGCGCTTCCGGTGACAGGTGCGGCGCTGTCCCTGATGATCCCCTCCGGGTCGGCGGGTCTGGTGGCCGCCACGGACGACCGCGCAAAGGCGATGGAGGAGCTTCAGTTCTCGCTGGGTGTTGGCCCTTCGCTGGTCGCATCACGGTCAGGACGTCCCGTAGTGGAGCCAGATCTGACTCAGCTGCCGACCGCCCGCTGGCCCGGGTATCTGCCCGCCGTTCTCGACCAGGGTGTTCGGGCGATCTTCGCCTTCCCGCTCCAGGTGGGGGCGATCCGGGTCGGAGTCCTGGATCTCTATCGCGACTCCGCCGGCCATCTGCCGGACCATGCCTTCGCGGATGCACTCGACTTCGCCGATGTCGCGACCATGCTCCTGCTGCATCTGCAGGGGCAGAACCCCGATGAACTGATGTATCCCGACCTGCTCGAGACCGCCGTCCACCGCCCGGAGGTCCACCAGGCGACCGGGATGGTGATGGTGCAGGCGCGGGTCGGGCTCCCCGAGGCCTTCCTGCTCCTGCGGGCACGCGCCTACGCCGACAACCGAACGGTGCTCGATGTTGCAAAGGACATCGTGGGCAGACGCGTTCGGCTCGACGGCGTGCGATGACGGACGGTATACAACAGTTGATGAGAAAGTAGTCGACAGATGACTGGTGGAGAGGATGGGAGGATCTGGGAATGACTCGGGAGGAGAAGATCGCGGAGGCTCTTGTAGAGCTGGCCGACACACTTGTCGTCGACTACGACGTAGTGGATTTCATGCATGCACTGGTGACCCGATCGACAGAGCTGCTGGATGCCGATGCCGGCGGGTTGATCCTTGCCGACAAGCGGGGGCAGCTGCAGGTAATGGCGGCGTCCACCCATGAGGTCGAGCTCCTCGAGCTGTTCGAGGTCAACAACGACTCGGGCCCGTGCCTGCACTGCCTGCGGACCGGCCGGCCGGTCGTCGACGTCGATGACGCGAGCGACGAGGCGGGCAGCGGGCAGTGGCCGACGTTCACCACGCAGCGCAAGGCGGCGGGTTACCGGGCGGTGTACGCGCTTCCGCTCCGGCTGCGCGACGAGGTGATCGGCGCCCTCAACCTGTTCAGCACCAGCGCGACACGTCTGTCGGAACGTGATCTCAGGCTGGCGCAGGCGCTCGCGGATGTCGCGACGATCGGCCTGCTCCAGGAGCGGGCGATCAGGGAGCGGCAGGTGCTCGCCGAGCAGCTGCAGCGTGCATTGAACACCCGGATCGTGATCGAGCAGGCCAAGGGCGTGCTGGCCGAGCGCGGCGGTCTCGGGATGAACCAGGCGTTCGCGGCGATGCGTTCATACGCGCGCAGCAACCATTTCCGGCTCACCGAGGTCGCTGAGCGGGTCATCGACAACACCCTGCCGGTCAGCGACCTGGTGCGCTGATCGATCCGAGCCGCGTACCGATCGGCACAGAGCACCGCGCGGAACCCTCCGGGTGTGAGAGTGTCAGAGTCACATGAGCGGCGAGAACTCCTCGGAGACCGATAAGGAACGCGTCGACCGTGAGCTCATCGAACTGCTCAACGGTCTCCGCGTCCTCCTGCCCGGCGTGCAGGTCCTGTTCGCGTTCCTGCTCTCCGTCCCCTTCGCCAACGGGTTCCCCACCACGACGGACTTCCAGCGGGACCTGTTCTACGTCACGCTGGTGGCCGCCGCCATCGCGACGGCCCTGCTCGCTGCGCCCGCAGCGCAACATCGGATGCTGTTTCGATCCGGGGCGAAGGAGAAGCTGCTGAAACGCGCGAACGCGTACGCGGTGTGGGGCAGTCTGACTCTCGGCGCTGCCGTATCCACCGGCGTCCTGCTGATCACCGACGTCGTGTTCGATCGCTGGCTCGCGTTCCTGACCGCGGCGCTGGTCGCCGCCGTGACCGGCTGGGCATGGTTCCTCCAGCCGCTCCGGCACCGCGATCTCAATGACTGAACGCATCGGCCCACGCGCACGACCGTCACCCCGGTACGCTTGACTCTCATACACCATTCGGCCGCCCCAGTCCTCGGCGTCAAACGTCGGTTCCGGGAGAGCCATGACGACACAACAGCCCACCACGATGGCCCGGGGCGGTTCAGGACCCGGGCCGGGCAGTGACTACGCGGCGTTGTCGCGTCGGGTGCGGGAGGCCGGGTTACTGAAACGCCGGCATGGCTACTACGTCCTCAAGGTCATTCTGACGCTGGGTGCAGCAGCCGCGGGATGGGCTGTTTTCTTCTGGGTCGGCAACTCCTGGTGGCAGCTCGCGGTTGCGGCCTACCTCGGGGTGGCATTCACGCAGCTCGGGTTCGTCGGACATGACGCCGGTCACAAGCAGATCGCGCGAACCCGTCGGTTCAGCTATGCCCTCGGTCTCCTGCACAGCAACGTAGGTCTCGGCCTCAGCTATGGGTGGTGGATCGACAAGCACAACCGGCACCATGCACATCCCAACGAGGTCGAGAAGGATCCCGACATGGGACCCGGTGCGCTGGTTTACACCCTTGACCAAGCCCGGGTCAGACGCGGAATCGCCAAGCTATGGACCCGGTCCCAGGCCTATGTGTTCTTTCCGTTGTTGTTGCTCGAGGGGCTCAACCTGCACGTCGCCGGGGTGCGAGCGCTCAGCGAGAGAACGCGCGGCGTCCGCTGGCTGGAGGGAACGCTGCTGCTTCTGCACTTTGCCGTGTACTTCGGCGCGGTGTTCCTCGTCCTGTCTCCGGGGCACGCCCTCGCCTTCATCGCGGTGCACCAGGGAGTCTTCGGCTTCTACATGGGCCTCGCCTTCGCACCGAACCACAAGGGCATGCCGGTACTCGCGGAGGCCGACCGGGCTGACTATCTGCGCCGGCAGGTGCTGACATCACGCAATATCCGCGGCGGGCTCCTTGTCGACTTCGCGTTCGGCGGGCTGAACTACCAGATCGAGCATCACCTGTTCCCGAGCATGCCGCGGCCCAACCTGCGGCGGGCCCAGGCGGTCGTCGAGGGGTTCTGTGCCGAGCGCGGAGTGTCGTACCTCCAGACGAGCTTCGTCGGCTCTTACGTGCAAGTGCTTTCGCACCTGCACGCCGTCGGAGCTCCGCTACGGGCCAACCCCGGACGGGCTCAGTAGCTGACGAGCCCGAGGCCGGCTCAGTAGCTGACGAGCCCGAGGCCGGCTCGTAGCTGACGAGCCCGAGCCGCTCAGTGCTCAGGCGCTCCGGCCGAACTCGGCAAGCAGCCTGGTCTGGTCGTCGGCGCCCTCGGGCACGGCCGGCGGTGGGCCGATCGCACCGGCCTCACGATAGGCGTCGGCCACCGCGGCGAACCAGATGGAGACGGCGGCCACCAGGTCGGGCTCGATGCGCTCGTCGGCGCCGATGGCGCGGGCGAGGTCCCAGCCGTGTATCACCAGGTCGGCGACCAGCTGCATGGTGTATTCGCGGCCGGGAGCATCGCCGAAGGACAAGTGGACGGTACGTTCCATCGCGCCGGGGCCGGCCACGGCACCCAGCGCCCCGGCGGCTGAGTCGTCGTAGGCGGCTCGTGGGTCATCGCCGAGCACATCCCCGTCGAACCTGTCGCCCACCTGCTCCACGGTCTGTCCGGCCATCAGCGGACCGACCCATAGGTTCTCACCGGTCACGTGGCCGACGAGGTCGCGGACGGACCAGTCCGCGCAGGGCGTCGGCAGGACCCATTGGTCGTCCCCGACCTCTGCCACCCGGGCGCTGAAGCCGCGCATCGCCCGTCGGTGCAGAGTCGGCACATCGTCGGCGGTGTTGGCCTCGATCTGCGCCATGACGTCATTGTGCTCTGACCTTCCCCGCGTCGCCACCTCTGCACCGGGCGACCAACCCGGCCAAGGTTCCAACGCGCGGATGGCCGATGCTGCACACTGATGAGGTCGGCAGCCTTCCGCCCACGGATCGGGCCGCCGTCATGGAGTGCCGGCCAACCGTGCCGCACCCGACTGGGGGAGCCGTGCCGGTCGCTGGGCAGCTCGCGACGGCAGTGCAGCTCGCGATGACAGTGCTCGCGGGGTCCCTGCTGCTGCCCCCGTCGCACGTCCCAGCCGCGGGGGCACCGGCGGACTCGGGGAACGGTCAGATGACGATGCGGGTCCACCTGCGCGCTGCGGCGCTCCGCCTCCCGGTCGCCGTCGAGCACCGGCGGGGGTACGACCGGGGCAAGTTCAACCTCTGGGTCGACGCCGACGCCGACTGCCAGGACACCCGCGACGAGGTGTTGCGCGCCGAGTCGGAGATACCCGTGGCGAGCGGCTGCGACGTGACGTCCGGACGGTGGCTGTCGTACTACGACCACCTGACCTGGACAGACCCGGGAGACGTGGACATCGACCATGTCGTCCCGCTGGCCGAGGCGTGGGACTCGGGTGCGCGGCGCTGGTCGTCGAACACCCGGGAGCGCTACGCGAATGATCTCGGCGATCCGCGGACACTGGTCGCGGTGACCGACAACGTCAACCAGTCAAAGGGCGACCAGGACATGGCGGAGTGGCAGCCGGCGTTCGGGCGTTGCCGGTACGTACGGGCGTGGGTGGCGGTGAAGCTTCGCTGGAGTCTCAAGGTCGACCGGCTCGAGAAGCACGCGATTGTGCGGCGGGCGCACCACTGCCGCAACGCCGTGCTGACCGTGTCCAGGGCCCGCGTCAGGACGCATCGTCACCAGACCGGCACCTCGCCGACGAGCGGTGTCAGCTTCACGCGCATCGTGTACGACCCGGCAGGTCCCGACGACGGCAGCAACCTCGACGGCGAGCTCGCCGCGATCACGAACACGACCCAGGCACCGATCGACCTGACCGCATGGTCGCTGCGCGACCTGGCCGGGGCCGACTTCGGCTTCCCCGGCGTCCGCCTGCCGGCCGGCGCCACGATCCGGATCCACTCCGGCGAGGGAGTTCGCGATTCGCACGACCTGTACGCGGGCTGGGGCTACACCTGGAACAACGACGGTGACGTGGCGTTCCTGCGCAACGCGGACGGGAGGTCGGTGGACCGGTGCGCCTACTCAGCCGACGCCAGTGGTGTGACCCGCTGCTGATCATCGGCACCGTGCAACATCGTCGGATCATCCAGCCGCCAGTCCACCGGATCGGCTCCCTGCTGCTGCAGCAGGATGTTGGCGCGGCTGAACGGTCGTGAGCCGAAGAATCCGCGGTCGGCCGCCATCGGGCTCGGATGGGCGCTCTGGACGCACGGAACGTCACCGAGCATCGGCTTGAGCGTCTGCGCGTCGCGGCCCCACAGGACGGCGACCAGTGGACCTCCTCTGGAGACCAGCGCGGTGATCGCCTGGTCGGTGACCGGCTCCCAGCCCTTGCCGCGGTGGGACCCCGGCGCCCCCGGCCGTACCGAGAGCACCCGGTTGAGGAGCAGCACCCCGTGAGCCGCCCAGGGCGACAGGTCACCGGACGCGGCGACCGGGATGCCCAGGTCGGCATGCAGCTCGCGGTAGATGTTCTGCAGGCTACGGGGAATCGGTCGTACGCCCGGCGCGACCGAGAAGGACAACCCGACCGGGTGGCCGGGGGTGGGGTAGGGATCCTGGCCGACGATCAGCACCCGGACGTCCGCCAGCGGTTGCTCGAAGGCGCGAAGGATGCGGTCACCAGCCGGCAGGTACGAACGACCCGCCGAGATCTCGCCGCGCAGGAATTCGCCCATCCCGGCGATGTCCGGTGCGACCGGGGCCAGTGCCTGCGCCCAGTCGGCTGCCATCAGCTCGCGCAGCGGTCTCGGTGCCACCGGCCCAGGATGCCAGCATCTCGGGGCGTTGCCCACGATTGGCGCGACGGTGGCAGGCACCCAGGCCCCGACGGGCTGCTCGAGCGACCACGAACCCCAGAGATCGTCCGCGGCGTGGCTCCCTCGCGTGCACACCCGCTCGTGGTGGAGTACCTGGCAGGCCCTGCAGGGTATGAGACTGCAGGGCTCGATCGGTTCGGGGTCGCGGACCTGGCCCTCAGCTCGCGGGCTCGGGGCGGGAGTCGAGGTCGGCGAGGAACTCGCGCGCCCACCTCTCGACGTCATGGTCCCGCAGGTAGCGCCGCATGGTCCGCATCCGCCGGCTCAGGTCGCGACGGTCGGCACGCATCGCCTTGAGCATCGTGTCCTTGAGGCCGTTGATGTCGTAGGGATTGACGTGGAAAGCCTGTCGGAGCTCATCGGCAGCGCCGGCGAACTCGCTCAGCAGCAGCGAGCCGGTGTCGTCGTAGCGGCAGGCGACGTACTCCTTCGCGACCAGATTCATGCCATCGCGCAGCGGCGTGACCACCATGACGTCCGCCGCCCGGAACAGGGCGGCCATCTCCTCGCGGGGGAACGACGAGTGCATGTAGTGCAGGGCGGGACGACCGATGCTTCCCTCGTCGCCGTTGATCCGACCGACGAGACGGTCGATGTCGTCACGGAGCATGCGGTACTCCTCGACCCGCTCGCGCGACGGCGTTGCCACCTGGATGAACACCGCTTCCTCGACCGTGACCTGCTCGTCCCGCAGCAGCTCGCCGAAGGCGCGCAGCCGTTGCCGGATGCCCTTGGTGTAGTCGAGGCGGTCGATACCGAGCAGGATGCGTTGCGGGTCCCCGACGCCTGCACGGATCTCCTCGGCGCGGGCGGCCGTCCCCGGCTCGCGGGCCAGTTCTTCCAGCCCCTGCACGTCGATGGAGATCGGGTACGCGGACGCGCGCATCACCCGGCCGTCGGCCAGCACGATCCGGTCACGGTGCGTCTTGTAGCCGAGCCGGTCACGCACCAGCCGGACGAAGTTCGCCGCTGCCCCGGGTCGCTGGAACCCCACCAGGTCGGCACCGAGCAGGCCCTGAAGGATCTGGCGACGCCACGGGACCTGCAAGAACAGCTCCGCCGGCGGGAAGGGGATGTGGAGGAAGAACCCGATCCGTAGGTCGGGACGCATCTCTCGCAGCATCGCCGGCACCAGCTGGAGCTGGTAGTCGTGCACCCAGACGGTGGCACGCTCCGACGCGACCTCTGCGGTGTGCTCGGCGAACCGCCGGTTCACCGCCACATAGGCGTCCCACCATTCGCGGTGGAACTCCGGCGCGACGATGACGTCGTGGTACAGCGGCCAGATGGTGCCGTTCGAGAAACCCTCGTAGTAGAGCTCCACCTCTTGGCTGCTCAGGCTCATGGGGATCAGCGTCATGTCGTTCTCGACGAAGGGGTCGAACCGCTCGTCGGGGTTGCCGGGCCAGCCGATCCAGGCACCGTTGTTGGCGCGCATCACCGGCTCGAGGGCCGTCACCAGGCCGCCGGGGCTGGTGCGCCATCCAGTGGACCCGTCGTCGTTGGTCACACTGTCGACCGGCAGCCGGTTAGCGACCACTACGAAGTCGTTGCCGGCCTGGTCCTGTCGTCGTGTCGCTCCGGCGGCCACGTACCCTGCGCCTCCCCTGGCATGGTTGTCCCGACCCTAAACGCCCGACCCTAAACGCCCGACCCTAATCGCAGGGCCCACCGGACCGCATCCCGGTCCGGCGGGACCTGAGGTGGGAATCGCCGATGCGGCAAATGACACCGTTGTTGTTCGGTGCGTACGATGAGGCGAGCGCCTCCACCGGGAGGGCACGACGCTGGAGGAGCCGAATACGTGGACGTCCCGCATGTCGAGAGCACCGCAGACGAGGCTCCGGCCAAGGCTGGGCTGGGGGAGCGCGACTGCGAGATCCTGTCGTTCGAGCGCCAGTGGTGGCAGTACGCCGGGGCCAAGGAACAGGCAATCCGCGACAACTTCGACATGTCAGCGACGCGCTACTACCAGGTGCTGAACGCACTGATCGACCGTCCGGCGGCGCTGGCTCACGATCCCCTGCTGGTCAAGCGGCTTCGCCGGCTGCGCTCGGCCCGGCAGCGGGCCCGCTCGGCGCGCCGGCTCGGCATCGAGGTCTGAGCGGTCGACGCGATGGGCGCCTGCAGAGCTCCCCGGCCCGCCCAACGGCAGGCGGGGATGGTGCTCCCCTCGCTGGTGACGGTGGTCAGCCTGGTCGTCGTCGCAGCCGCGCTGGTGGCGTTCTTCACCGTCGACAGCGGACCCGCCGGCGCCGGGTCTCCCGCTGATGTCGCCCGTTCCGATCGCACCGGACAGCTCCGCGACCCCGTGTCGCGGCGCTCGCCGCACAGTCCGAGCAAGCCGCCGGCCCATCAGCGGCCGGCTCGCACGCCCCACACGCTGTCCGATGCGTACGTGGAGGTGTACAACAACTCCGGCGTCAGCGGCCTGGCCGAGCTGACGGCCGCGCGACTCCAGGACATCGGCTGGCAGGTGGTCGCCACCGACGACTGGTACGGCAACATCCCCGAGAACACCGTTTACTACCCGCCCGAACTCAAGGACCAGGCGACCGAGTTGGCCAACGACCTGAACATCAGGCGCACCTGGCCGGCGGTGTCGCCGATGAAGTTCGATCGGCTCACTGTCATCCTCACCGGTGCCGTCGGCGGCTGAGTTCGCCACACTGAAGCCATGACCGATCGCGGAGACCCGGCGGGTCCCCTTCCCCAGCCGACCACCCCGGACGGGCGGGAGGGTCTCGACCAGCTCCTGCGCTCACCCGAGAGCGCGCTGCTCGCGTTCGACTTCGACGGCACACTGGCGCCGATCGTGGACGACCCGGAGCAGGCGCACGCGCACCCCGATGCCGCGGCCGCGCTGGCGCTGATCGCACCGTCGGTGGGCCAGCTGGCGATCGTGACCGGCAGGCCTGCGCGGGTGGCCGTGCGGCTCGGTGGTTTCGGCGACGTCGCCGGGTTGGAGAACCTCATCGTGCTCGGCCAGTACGGCCTGGAACGTTGGGACGCCGCGAGCGGACAGTTCTGGTCCGCCGACCGGCCCGAAGGGCTCGCGGTCGTCAAGAGCCGGCTGCCGGCGGTCCTGGAGGTGCTCGAGCTCGAGGACGCCGTCGTCGAGGACAAGGGTCTGGCAGTCGCCGTCCATGTCCGCCGGGTCGCCGACCCCGACAAGGCGTACCGCTGGCTGCAGCCGGCCCTGCAGGCCCTCGCCGTGCAGAACGGGCTGGTGATGGAGCACGGGCGGATGGTGCTGGAGCTGCGCCCACCGGGAATGGACAAGGGAGGGGCACTGGCCGGTCTTGCCAAGGAGGTCGACGCGAGGATCGTGATGTTCGTCGGCGACGACCTCGGCGACCTGGCGGCGTTCGATGCGGTCGAGGAGTTTCGCGCCGAGGGCGGGTTCGGCCTGCTGGTCTGCTCCGGATCGACCGAGCAGACGGCACTTGTGGAGCGGTCAGACATCGTGGTGGACGGCCCGGCCGGCGTCGTCGACCTGCTGGGCGCGCTCGCGGCGGCTCTCTGACGCCCGTCTCGGATCCCGGACCTTCCGAACGCCAGCCGAGACGGTTGGCTAGGCTGATGATGCTCATCACGAGGGGCGGAGGGATACGGCCCGACGAAGCCCCGGCAACCCGCGTGTGCGCGGCAGAGCCGCCGAACGGCCCGGCTGCACACGTCACGGTGCTACATCCGTCCTACGGCGAGAGCCGCGCGTAGGGAAGATGAGGAGGCCTCGTCCCGTGACAATCCATCCCAGCCCTCCGGCCGAGTCCCGCGCGTCTGGTGACGGTTCCTTACGCGACGGTTCCTTCCGCGAGGGGGCCTTCGGCAATGCCGTCGGGCTCGTCTGCCGCGAGTGCGGCCACGGCGCTCCGCTCGGTCCCGTCTACGCCTGCACCGAGTGCTTCGGGCCGCTGGAGGTCGAGTACGACCTGCCCCACCTCACGCGTGCGGAGATCGCGGCCGGGCCCCGGAACATCTGGCGCTACCGGTCCCTTCTTCCGGTGCCGACCGACATCACGAGCTCGCCCAACATGGAGCCCGGGTACACCAGACTGCTCAAGGCCGAGAACCTCGGTCGTGAGCTCGGTATCAGGAACCTGTGGGTCAAGGACGACTCGGGCAACCCGACGCACTCGTTCAAGGACCGGGTCGTCGCGATCGCGATCTCGGCGGCGCGCGAGCTGGGGATGACCGTGTTCGCCTGCCCGTCGACCGGCAACCTCGCGAACGCGGTGGCGGCGGCCGGTGCCCGAGCCGGGTTCCGGACCGTGGTGTTCATCCCCGACGACCTCGAGCGGCCGAAGGTTCTCACCACCGCGGTCTACGGTGGCACCCTGGTCGCGGTGCACGGCACCTACGACGACGTCAACAGGCTGGCGTCGGAGATCGCCGGCGAGCAGGACGGCTGGGCGTTCGCCAACGTCAACGTGCGTCCCTACTACTCGGAGGGATCCAAGACGCTGGGCTATGAGGTCGCCGAGCAGCTCGGATGGCGCCTGCCGGAACAGGTGGTGATCCCGGTCGCCTCCGGCTCGCAGCTCACCCGGGTCGACAAGGGCTTCGCCGAATTCGCCAAGCTCGGACTCGTCGACGAGTCGCCGTACAAGATCTTCGGCGCCCAGGCCGCCGGATGCTCACCGGTCGCGACGGCATTCAAGGCCGGCCGCGACGTCGTAACTCCCGTCAGGCCCGACACCATCGCCAAGTCGCTGGCGATCGGCAACCCGGCCGACGGGCCCTACGTCCTCGACGTCTGCCGCCGCACCGGCGGTGCGGTGGAAGACGTGACCGACGAGGAGGTGCGCGACGGCATCCAGCTGCTGGCCCGCACCGAGGGTATCTTCGCCGAGACGGCCGGCGGCGTCACGATCGCGACGTTGCGGAAGCTGGTTGCCGACGGGCGGCTCGACCCGGATGCCGAGACCGTCGTCTTCAACACCGGCGACGGGCTGAAGACGCTCGACGCGATCGCGGACCGGGTGGGCCCCACGGCCACCATCGATCCGACGTACGGTGCATTCACGGCCGCCAACCTCGTCTGAGCCGCGACCCAGCTCCCGGAGGAGGACCTGCATGACCGTGAATGTGCGAGTGCCGACGATTCTGCGCACCTACACCAAGGGAGAGTCCCAGGTCAGTGCCGAGGGCTCGACGTTGGCTGAGGTGCTCGAGTCGCTGGAAGGCTCGTACCCGGGGATCAAGGGACGGGTCATCGACGAGCACGGGCAGTTGCGCCGGTTCGTCAATGTCTACGTCGGCAACGAGGACGTCCGCTTCGCCGGAGGGCTCGAGACCGAGACGCCCGACGGGATCCAGGTCTCGGTGATCCCGGCGGTCGCCGGCGGCTGACCGGCGCCGGTTCGTCCTCGCGCGAGTCTTTTACCTCGATCTGCTGTGAGATAAGGTGCAACTGCGGGTCGCAGCACCATCTACGCTCGGTTTCGAACGAAGGTCACGGTGATGCGAGCAGCGTCGCCCGGAGCGCAGATCAGAGCGCGCTTCTTAAGAGTTACAGGAGTAGAGATGGTGCAGGGCACCGTGAAATGGTTCAACGCGGACAAGGGCTACGGCTTCATCGCTGTCGCCGGCCAGGACGACGTTTTCGTTCACTGGTCGAAGATCCAGGCGGACGGCTACAAGACGCTCGAGGATGGCCAGGCGGTCGAGTTCAACGTGGTCGACGGCCCCAAGGGTCGTGAGGCGCACGAGGTGAAGCCTGCCTGAAGCCGCCACACGCTTCGACACAACATCCGGACGGCCCGCCCGCAACGCAGGCGGGCCGTTGGTGTGTCCGAACCCGGCTACTCCGCCACGGTCCGGGTAAGGGCTACCGCGGTGACGAAGGTCCGATAGAGCCGCAGCGGGTCGTCGTCGGTGAGCGTGACCGCGGTCGCGTCGACCCGCTCCACTCCGCGCAGCCACGTCGCCATCTCTGCCAGGTCCGCGTTGCGGAACCGGACCCGCATCGTTGCCGGCATCGAGATCGACGGTGCTCGGATGGAGTCGAGGCGGTCGATGGCGGCGCGGGCGCCGTCGCGGATCTGCTCACAGGCCGCCTCCGGGTGCAACGAGGCCGCGGCGAACCGTGTCACCGACTCCTTCACCACCACGGTCTCCGCGCCGGGACAGAACGGCGCGACCTCCTGCGCCGTCGTGCGGTCCCCGGTGACGAGCGCCACTGGAACCCCGTACGCCTGCGCGACGAGCGCGTTGATCCCGGACTCGCCGGCGACGACGCCGTTGACGGTCACCTCGGCGATGGCACGCGGGTTGTAGGTGTGCGACAGCGTCGATGCCGGCGACCCCATCGACCCGTGGTAGGAGACGAAGAACGCGGCGTCGAAGGTCGCGTCCAGACCCTGCATCATGTACAGCGGCTTGTGGCGGCCGGACAGGTAGCCTGCCCGGCCGTGCAACTGGTCGGGCAGCAGGTTCTGCATGCTCGAGTGCGAGTCGTTCACCAGGAAGTCATCGGCTCCGGCGAGCACGGCGCCGTCGATGGCGGCGTTGACCTCCGACTGGAGCAGCCGCCGGTAGTGCTCGTAGTCGCGTTCGCCGGGCAGGCACTGGGACCAGTCGACGACCCCGGCGGTGCCCTCCATGTCGGACGAGATATAGATCTTCAGCTGATCCTCCCGTCGGCTCGCCGGACGGTCGGCCCGCCGTCCTGGCCAGCTTGCACTCTAACCCCTCGAGTGCTAATAATTTCATTAGCACTCTCACTACGAGAGTGACAATCCAGGGACCGGATCGACGAGGTTCCCGGCGGCTGCGGGAAGGGATCGCAGTGCGCAGGACCGTCCGTCGCGGGCGTTGAGCCGGGCCGTTAGCACTTCGACGCGGGAGGACTCGCGTACATGCCCAAAATGATTGCGTTCAACGAGGAAGCACGGCGTGGTCTCGAGCGTGGCATGAACACGCTCGCTGATGCCGTCAAGGTGACGCTGGGGCCCAAGGGCCGCAACGTTGTCCTCGAGAAGAAGTGGGGAGCGCCGACCATCACCAACGACGGCGTCTCCATCGCCAAGGAGATCGAGCTCGAGGATCCGTGGGAGAAGATCGGGGCCGAGCTCGTCAAGGAAGTCGCCAAGAAGACCAACGACGTCGCCGGTGACGGCACGACGACGGCCACCGTGCTGGCCCAGGCGATGGTCCGCGAGGGCCTGCGCAACGTAGCGGCCGGGGCGAACCCGATGGCGCTCAAGCGCGGCATCGAAAGGGCTGTCGAGGCGGTCACCGAGCAGCTGCTCAACATCGCCAAGGACGTCGAGACCAAGGAGCAGATCGCTTCGACCGCCTCGATCTCCGCCGGTGACAACACGGTCGGCGAGATCATCGCCGAGGCCATGGACAAGGTCGGCAAGGAAGGCGTCATCACTGTCGAGGAGAGCAACACCTTCGGGCTCGAGCTCGAGCTCACCGAGGGTATGCGCTTCGACAAGGGCTACATCTCGCCCTACTTCGTCACCGACGCCGAGCGGATGGAAGCGGTTCTCGAGGACCCGTACATCCTGATCGCCAACCAGAAGATCTCCGCCGTCAAGGACCTGCTGCCGATCCTCGAGAAGATCATGCAGTCCGCCAAGCCGCTCGTCATCCTGTCCGAGGATGTCGAAGGCGAGGCCCTGGCGACGCTGGTGGTCAACAAGATCCGCGGCACGTTCAAGTCCGTCGCCGTGAAGGCGCCCGGGTTCGGCGACCGCCGCAAGGCCATGCTGCAGGACATCGCGATCCTGACCGGTGGCCAGGTCATCAGCGAGGAGGTCGGTCTCAAGCTGGAGAACACCGGGGTCGACCTGCTCGGCAAGGCTCGCAAGATCGTCGTCACCAAGGACGAGACGACGATCGTCGAGGGAGCCGGCGACGGCGACCAGATCTCCGGGCGGGTCAACCAGATCCGTGCCGAGATCGAGAAGAGCGACTCCGACTATGACCGCGAGAAGCTGCAGGAGCGTCTGGCCAAGCTGGCCGGAGGCGTTGCGGTGATCAAGGTCGGCGCCGCCACAGAGGTGGAGCTCAAGGAGCGCAAGCACCGCATCGAGGACGCCGTTCGCAACGCGAAGGCCGCCGTCGAAGAGGGCATCGTCGCCGGTGGCGGCGTGGCGCTCGTCCAGGCCACCGTCGCCGCGTTCGAGAAGCTCGACCTCGAGGGTGACGAGGCCACCGGTGCCGCCATCGTGCGGTTCGCGGCCGAGGCACCGTTGAAGCAGATCGCGATCAACGCCGGCCACGAGGGCGGCGTTGTGGCGGAGAAGGTCCGCAACATCGAGTCCGGGCACGGCCTCGACGCGGCGACCGGTGAGTATGTCGACATGGTTGCCAGCGGCATCATCGACCCGGCCAAGGTGACGCGATCGGCGTTGCAGAACGCCGCTTCGATCGCCGCGCTGTTCCTCACCACCGAGGCAGTGGTCGCGGACAAGCCCGAGAAGGCTGCTCCCGCCGGTGGCGGGGGAGCACCCGACATGGGCGGCATGGACTTCTGATCGGCTGATCCGAAGCCCTGCACCCGCGGGGAACCACAGCACGAACCGTCCAGGGCGGTCCCGATTCGTTCGGGACCGCCCTGGGCGCTCAAGGGCTGCGCATCACGATGACGTCCCCGTGGCCGCCGTAACCGAGCACCTTCCCGCCGTAGGGCGTGCCGTCGAACGTCACCAGCAGATATCGGCCGTCGCCGGCGTCAACGATCTGCGGGTGCGGGATGTTGGTGACGTACGGCGCGTCGAGCACACCGAGCCGGTGCATTCCCAGGTCGTAGACCGGGTACTGCTTCTTGTCCTTGTTACTGGCGAGGACGTACCAGCCGCCGTCGACCGCCGCGATGATCGGGCCCTCCCCCTCGCGCATGGAGTCGTCGCGGCCGACCAGGGTCAGGCCTGTGTCGTACGCGGCGCCCGGCGGTCCCTCCGCCAGCGCCGGGTGGAAGTCGAACGGGGCCTGCGACCTGCTCTCCACGAACGCGACGCGCCAGCGCTCCTCGATCCGGGTGAACGACGGGTCCCAGCTGCTCAATGACGTCGGGAGGTCCAGCGGCCTGGTCTCGAGCAGGTGGACGCCGCTGAGCAGGTCGGCGGTCGTCACGGTATGCCGCACGTGGAGACCGTCGTCGTCGAAGTCGCCCCACGAGCTGATCCCGACGATGCTCGTACCGGTCTCGTCGTCGACCACGATCTGGCCGGCGTGGTCGCCGAGGACCAGCCCGTCTCGCGCCGAATACACCTGGGCGACCTGCTGCAGGTCGGCCGGATCCGCGAGGTCGAGGCTGAACACACCCCAATGGGCCTGCCGGAAGAATCCCATACCGGCACAGGTGAACGTGAGGTACGCCCGGCCGTCGCGGACGTACGGGCGACCGTCCGGGTGCTGTACGAGATGGGGGTCGCGCAGACCGGTGTATCCGAAGGCGCCGGCCCGGACCCGGCCGAGCCGGAGCATCTCGCCCGCCCGGCGCGGCCCGTACCCGAAGGTGTGCCCGGACAGGATCGCCGGGTCTCTCAGGTCGACAAGACGCGCGACCTTGTCCCTCGCCGTCAGCAGTGGCTGCCACCCGTGACCGGTGTCGGCGACACCGGTCACCTGGTTCTCGCAGAGTACGAACCCGAAGCGGAACGGGGCGGTGAGCTGTGTCTTGCGGCGTTTCAGCACGCGGGTACGGCCCGCGCTGCGGACCTCGATCGTCACCCGGCCGGCGCCGGGGTCGTACGCGACCACGACGAACTCGCCGTCGGCCGTCACCAGCCCGGCTGCGACTCCGGTGCCGGACAGGTCGAGCACTTCCAGTTCGAGGGCCGCGAAAGGTGCCGCCGGCGACTGGTCGGCGCGGGTCAAGCCGGTTAGCGCGGCCGGCCCGGGCTCGTCGACGAGCTCGAATCCCGGCGCGATCAGGGCGAAGGGCCGGAACCGGTCCACGATGCGAAACGACAGGTCGAACACGGGGGTCTCCGTTTGCGGGGGTCTCCGTAGGGCACGAGGGCATCCAAGGTCGCAAACCCGAGTGCCGTGCACAAGGGAGGGTGCGAGGATGACCGCAATGAACGGGCGACGGGAGGATGATGTCCAGCGACACGCAGAAAGCCAAGCGGCTGCCGCGCAAGATCTACGAGACCGAGCTGCAACGTCTGCAGGCCGAGCTTGTGCGTCTCCAGGAGTGGGTGCGTCAGGAGGGTGCACGGCTCGTCGTGGTCTTCGAGGGCCGCGACGCCGCCGGCAAGGGCAGCGCGATCAAACGGGTGGCCGAGTACCTCAACCCACGCGTGGCCAAGATCGCGGCGCTGCCCGCTCCCACCGAGCGAGACCGCACGCAGTGGTACTTCCAGCGGTACGTGGAGCACCTGCCGGCCGCCGGCGAAATGGTCTTCTTCGACCGCAGCTGGTACAACCGCGCGGGCGTCGAGTGGGTGATGCAGTTCTGCACCAAGGAACAACATCAGCGGTTCCTGCACCAGTGCCCGATCTTCGAGCAGCTCCTGATGGAAGACGGCATCCTGTTGCGCAAGTACTGGTTCTCGGTCAGCGATGCGGAGCAGGAGCGCCGCTTCCAGTCGCGGCTCGCCGACTCGATGCGCCGCTGGAAGATCTCACCGATGGACATCGAGTCCATCGAGCGATGGGAGGAATACTCGAGGGCGAAGGACGAGATGTTCGTTCATACCGACATCTCCGCATCGCCCTGGTACGTGGTCGAGGGTGACGACAAGCGTGCGGCACGTATCAACATGATCGCCCACCTGCTCTCGACGATCCCGTACGTCGAGGTGAGCCAACCGCCGATCACACTGCCTGACCGCCCGGCGCCCCACGGCTATCGCCGGACACCGCGGGAGATGCAGACGTACGTACCGGACCACGCCGCCAGCCTGCGCGGCGGATCCGGCTGAGGCCACCGCGCCGCTCGATCAGCGGCGCAGGAACGCCCTGATGCCGTGGGTCAGGGCGCGGGCGTACCGGCCCTGGCCACGGGCGGAGCTCATCACGGCGGCATCAGAGCTGTTGCGCATGTTTCCCAGCTCGACCATCACGGTGGGGATGTTGCTGAGGTTGAGGGTGGCGAGGTCGCTGCGGAAGTCCAGCCCATCGCCCCCGGCGATGTAGTCGGCGACCGAGAAGTGGCTCCGCACCAGCCCGTGGCGGGTGGCGTGGGCGAGCCTCTTCGACGAGCGGTAGATGTCGGACGTCCAGGGCGCGCGGTCAGTCGGCGCGATGACGTGGAAACCGCTGCCTCCCGAGTACGAGCCGTCGCCGTGGATGCTGATCTTCAGGCTCGCCGGCCGGGAGTTGCCGAACCGGCCCCGGTAGTCCACGCAGGGTCCCCACAGCCGCCGGCTGTTGCGGTGGCGCGTGAGCATCACCCGGGCGCCGAGGTTGGACAGGCGTGAGCTCAGCCGCATCGCGACCCGGAAGTTGAACGTCGCCTCCGCGAAGCCGGCGTCGGTCGCGGTGCCGGTGGTGTTGCACGGCTTGGTGAAGCCGCCGGCGGGCACCGGCTGGTTGATCTGATCCGGATGGCGTGAGTTGCCGAGCTGATGCCCGGCGTCTATGGCGACGAGCACGCCGTGCAGTGGTCGGGCCTGATGGGCCGCCGCGGGCAGCGGGGCCGCCCCGATCCCCGACGGCGACGCTAGGGCAGCCAGCAGCGTCATCGCGATCACGAGCCCGGCTCGGAGCATGGATGTACGCTACGCGGCCGCCGCGACGTAGGCTGCACCCATGTTCTGGTTCATCGTCTTGATCGTGGTTGCCGTCGCGCTCGCCTACAAGTTCCGCGTGCCGATCCTGTCCAAGGTGCTCGGGCAGGATCAGTCCCGGGTACAGCGGGCACTCGAGCGTCGCAAGCGCTAGCCGTGGCCGGACAGGTGTGACGGCGCCCTGCCGAGCGCGGGCCGCGTGGCAGGATCGAGGTCGTGGACGTCGCCGGGATCCTGCTGGCCGCCGGATCCGGCCGGCGGCTCGGAGTCGCCAAGGCGCTCGTCCGCGACGCCGAGGGAACGGCATGGGTGCTCAGCCGGTCAAGGACACTCGGGGGCGGCGGCTGCCGTCCGGTGCTCGTCGTACTCGGGGCCGAGTACGACGACAGCGCGGCCCTGCTCGACGACGAACCCGTGACGGTTCTGCGCAACCGGGATTGGCCCGAGGGCATGGGATCGTCGCTGCGGCTCGGCCTGGCGGCGGCCCCCGCGACGGCGGAGGCGGCGACCATCTCGGTCGTGGACACCCCCGGCCTGACGGCGGCGGTCGTGACCAGGGTCAACGAGCACGCCTCGGCCGGTGCCCTGGCGCGCGCCACCTACGACGGAGTCCCGGGCCATCCCGTGCTGATCGGCCGGGAGCACTGGCCCGGCGTCATCTCTCTCGCCCACGGTGATCGGGGGGCCCGCGACTACCTCCGCGTCCACCACCCGGTCGAGGTGGAATGCGGCGACATCGGTAGCGGAGCGGACGTGGACGTCACCGAGGCGCTGCCACCGGGATCGCGGCTACCCGGGTTGGACGGTGTCCGCTGATGGAGGATCCTGAACGCGTGGAGTACGTATCGTCGGCAACCGAGCTCGCCCGTCGGCTGGGCGAGACCGGCTACCTGGCTGACGAGGGGCTGGCCACCATCGGGTACCTCGCGCTGCGGCTCTGTCGCCCGCTGCTGCTCGAAGGGGAGCCGGGCGCGGGGAAGACGGCGATGGCCGAGGCATTGTCGCAGGGCCTGGGGATACCGCTGGTACGGCTGCAGTGCTACGAGGGCATCGAGGCGAGTCAGGCGCTGTACGACTGGGACTTCCCACGCCAGATCCTGCACCTGCGCGCCGTCGAGGCGACCCGGCAGAGCAACGGCCCGATGGACGTGGAAGAGGTCGAGAAGTCCCTCTTCGACGAGCGGTTCCTGCTCGCCCGACCGGTGCTCAGGGCGTTGCGGGAGAGTCCTGCGGTGCTGCTGATCGACGAGGTCGACCGGGCCGACGACGAGTTCGAGGCGTTCCTGCTCGAGGTCCTGTCGACCAACCAGGTCACCATCCCCGAGCTGGGGACGGTGCGAGCCACCGTCCCGCCGATCGTGGTGCTCACGTCCAACCGCACCCGGGAGGTGCACGACGCGCTCAAGCGCCGCTGCCTGTACCACTGGATCGACCACCCCGACCTGGCCAGGGAGATCGAGATCGTCCGGGTGCGGCTGCCCGAGGTCAGCGCACAGCTGGCCGCGCAGGTGGCCAGGGCCGTGCATGCGATGCGTGACACCAACGAGCTCATCAAGCCACCCGGTGTCGCGGAAACGCTCGACTGGGCGGGAGCACTGCACGCGCTCGGCGAGCAGGTGCTCGACGTCGCGAACGCCGCGGCGACTCTCGGCGCAGTGTTGAAGTACCGGGAAGATGCCGACCGAGTGCGCGGCTCGCTCGACCGACTGCTGGCGAGCTGACGATGACCGACGGCAACGACGTCGACGTCCTGTTCGCGGGTCTGGCCCGGGCGCTGCGGCACGCTGGTGTCGCGGTGACGCCCGACCGTACCCAGGTGTTCCTGCGGGCCGCCGCGGTCGCGGACGCTGGTCACCGCGACGGTGTGTACTGGGCCGGCCGGGCGACGCTGTGCGCGAATCGCGACGACCTCGAGACCTACGACCGGGTCTTCGACCGGTGGTTCGCCGGGGCCATACCCGCCGGTCGGACGAATCACGTGTCAGCCCGGCGCGTCGTGCAGGCTGATCTTCGGGTGGGCGACGACCGCGGGGGGAACGAGCTGGTCGACGAGGAGTCCCTGGGCGTTGCGGCGAGCCGTACCGAGGTGCTCCGGCACCGGGACATCGCCGACCTCAGCGCCGCGGACAAGGCCGACCTGGCACTCATGTTCGGCACGCTGTGTCTCCGTCCGCCGCGGCGCCGGGCCTCGCGGCGGCGGCCGGCCGGGCGCGGCGACATCGACGCGGGCCGGATGCTGCGAGACGAGCTGCGCAGGGCCGGCGAGCCGGGGCCGGTTCGCTACCGCCGCCGCGGTACCCGCCCGCGACGGCTGGTCACGCTGGTCGACGTGTCCGGGTCGATGGGGCCGTACGCCGACAGCCTGCTCCGGCTCGGTCACGTGCTCGCCCGCTCCGGGTCCCCCGGCACCGAGGTGTTCACCATCGGTACGCGGCTGACACGCGTCACCCGGGCGTTGCGGCAGCGCGACCCCGAGGCGGCGCTGCGGGCCGCCGCCGAGACCGTGCCCGACTGGTCGGGTGGCACCCGGCTCGGCGAGACCCTCAAGGCCTTCCTCGACCGGTGGGGGCAGCGCGGCATGGCCCGGGGTGCGGTCGTCGTCATCTTCAGCGACGGCTGGGAGCGCGGCGACTGCTCGGCGCTGGCGCAGAGCATGCAGCGGCTCTCCCGGCTCGCCCATCGGGTGATCTGGGTCAACCCGCACCGCGGGAAGGCCGGGTACCTGCCGGTCCAGTCCGGAATGGCGGCCGCGCTCCCGTACGTTGACGACTTCGTGGCGGGGCACAGCATGGCCACGTTCGAGGCGTTGATGGGAGTCGTGTCCGATGCGTGACGTCCTGCCGGAGCTCATGGGGTGGTGGCGCGCCGGGGCGACCACCGGGATGGGCACCGTGGTGGCGACCTTCCGGTCCGCGCCCCGACAACCAGGCGCCTCGATGCTGGTGGGACCGGACGGTGAGGCCGTCGGGAGCGTCTCCGGCGGCTGCGTGGAGGGCGCGGTCTACCAGCTGGCGGAGCAGGTCGTGGAGTCGCGGCGGCCGGTGCTGCAGCGGTACGGCGTCAGCGACGACGATGCCTTCGCCGTCGGACTGACCTGCGGCGGGATCCTGGACGTGTTCGTCGAGGCCGTCGACAGCCGTTCATTCCCGGAGCTCGAGCAGGTCGCGGACGACATCGAGCACCAGCGGCCGGTGGCGGTGGCGACGGTGATCGACCATCCCGACGCCGAAAGGGTGGGCCGGCGGCTGGTCGTACGCCCGGAGGACTCGGATGTGCCGCGACAGGGGGACCTCGGGTCCTCCCGGGCTGACGACGCCGTGGCGGATGACGTGCAGGGGCTGCTGGCCAGCGGTCGCAGCGAGACACTCGGATACGGACCCGAAGGGCAGCGTCGCGGCGAGGGCATGCGGGTCTTCGTTGCGTCGTACGCGCCGGCCCCGCGGATGCTCGTCTTCGGGGCGATCGACTTCGCCGCCGCGGTGGCCAAGGTCGGGGCGTTGCTCGGCTACCGGGTGACGGTCTGCGACGCCAGGCCGGTGTTTGCGACGCGCTCGAGGTTCCCCGCCGCTGACGAGGTCGTCGTGAACTGGCCGCACCGCTTCCTCGCGGCCGAGGTCGAGGCCGGTCGAGTCGACGAAAGAACCGTGATCTGCGTCCTGACCCACGATCCGAAGTTCGACGTCCCGCTCCTGGAGGTGGCGCTCAGGCTTCCACACGTGGCGTATATCGGTGCGATGGGTTCTCGCCGCACGCATGACGACCGGATCAAGAGGCTCCTCGAGGCGGGTTTCTCCGACGGGGAACTGTCCCGGTTGTCGAGTCCCATCGGACTCGATCTCGGCGCTCGTACTCCCGAGGAGACCGCCGTCAGCATCGCCGCAGAGATCATCGCCACCCGGTGGGGCGGCCGTGGTGAGCGGCTGGCCGTCACCGACGGGCCGATCCACCACCGCACGGGTAGCGCTACCTGACGCCGGCGTAGCCGTCGGGGTGGCGTGGCGGTTTGGCGTGGGGTCGCCGGTTTCAGGCGGCGTGTGGGGGGGCGCGGCCGGAGTCGAGTTCGGCGCGGAGGCGTTGTTGGTGGCTCAGCCAGGCGGGGAGATCGGGCACGCTGTCGGCCTCCGGTGGTGGGCCGGTGCCGTATCCGGTCGCGGGCGGTGGAAGGGTGGTGTAGTGGTGGCCGGTTGGGGTGGTCCAGGTGACGGCGCCGTCGGCGTCGCCGGTGACGTTCCAGCCGGGGTGATGTCGGGTCAGGTGGGACCGCTCGCACAGCCCGTGCAGGTTGGACGTGGTGGTCAGCCCGGCGTCGGCCGCGGCCTGCAGGTGGTCCAGATGCCGGATCCTGGCCACATCAGTGCACAACCCGTCAACACCCAACGCCTGTGGACGAGCCGGGCCCGACCCGGGACTCAGGCGCCGCCGGCGCGGCCGAAGACCCGAACGACTCCATTCCGGTGCGATCGCGGGACCCGTCTTGAACGGCGGGGCGCCTCCGGACGTGTCTGGCCACGGCGTCATCACTGTGGGATGGCCTGAAAATAGCTGTCGGATGACGTGAAATAAGTGTCGGATCGCGGATCGCCGGGCGGGGCCGGGGGCCGGGGCCGGCTGCGGCTAGGACAGAGCGCCCAGCGCGGCGACGACGATGCCGCTCTCCTCGCATACCCAGTGCGGGTCCGGACCCAGCTCGGGCTCGATGTAGAGCGCGTGCCTGGTCGCGGCGTCGCAGCTGCGGCACAGCGGCCAGCGCGCCACCTGGTCCAGCAGATTGTCCTGGACGTCCTGAGCCACCAGCCCGGCGACGAAGGGTGCCCCGTCGTCCCACTGCGAGAGCCACCAGCGGCGCTGCGCTACCGCCGTCTCCAGCACCGAGACCGTCCCGGCGTCGGCCAGTCCCCGGGCTGCCAGATCGTGGAGAACCAGCGCCCGGGCAACCAACAGCGGGTCGTCACCGGTCACATCCGCAATCCTGGCAGGCTGGGGTCGTGCTCGCGAAACTCGAGGTGATCGCACTCCACCAGGCCGATGCCGAGGCCGCGCAGGAGGGTGGCGCCGACCGCCTCGAGGTCGTGCGGACGATGGAGTACGACGGTCTGTCGCCCGAGCCGCGGTTGGTCAGCGCGATCCACCGGACGACGAACCTGCCGCTACGAGTGATGCTCCGGCTGTCGGACGGGTTCAGCACCACCGGCGGCGAGCTGACCCGGCTGATCGGACTGGCCGAGGACTACCTGGCGGTCGGCGCGGAGGGCCTGGTCTTCGGGTTCCTCGACCCTGACCTCGAGGTCGACCGGGAGGTCACGAGCGCGCTGTGCGAGGCGATCACCGGTGTCCCCTGGACCTTCCACCGTGCCATCGACCATGCGCTCGACCACCGGCGGGCGTGGCGCCAGGTGCGCCGGCTCCCGGGTCTGGACGCGGTCCTCACCGCCGGCTCCGTTCTTGGTGTCGAAGCGGGGCTCGACGAACTCACCGCCCGGGCGGCGGAGGATCCGGTGGTCGCGGCGCTGACCATGGCCGGCGGCGGTCTCGCCCCCGAGCACGTGCCGTGGCTGACCCGGGCCGGCATCCGGCAGTTCCACGTAGGGTCGGGGGTCCGGCCCGGCGGCTCGTGGACCAAGGCGCATGTCGATGCCGGGTACGTCCGCTCGTGGCGCACCCTGATCGACGACGCCGTGACGCATCTGGCCGGCTGACGCGCCCGATGGCGGTCCTGATCGACCCCCCGAACTTCTCCGGCCGCGGCCGTCTCTGGTCCCACCTGGCCAGTGACCGGTCGCTGGACGAGCTGCATCTGTTCGCCCGATCCGCCGGGATACCGGACCGCGGCTTCGACCGCGACCACTACGACGTCCCGGCCGATCGCTACCGGGCGCTCGTCGCGATGGGCGCCCAAGCGGTGTCGAGCCGCGACCTCGTTGCCCGCTTGAACGCTGCGGGTCTGCGCCGGCGCAAGCCGCAGTCGCTCGGTCGGCGCTCCGTCGGCCAGCCGTTGCTGCGAGCCCGACGGCTGCGCAGCGGAGACACCGTCGCGGTCGTCGCACCGTCGGGGCCGGTGTCGCCGGAGGCTCTCAGCGCCGGGACCGGCCTGCTCGAGTCGTGGGGGTTGCATATCCAGCTGGGCGCGCATGCCGACGGTAGGCACCCGCGGCTGGAGTACCTCGCCGCCGACGACGAATCGAGAGCCGACGACTTCATGCGCGCCTGGACGGACCCGCAGGTCGCCGCCGTGTTCGCTGCCCGCGGTGGCTACGGCGCGCAGCGGATGGTCGACCTGCTCGGCTGGGCGGAGCTGGCGGCGGTGGGACCCAAGGTGTTCTGCGGGTTCTCCGACATCACCGCACTTCACCAGGCCTTCGCGTCTGTGCTCGGGCTCGCCACCCTGCACGGCCCGACGATCTCCGCGCTGGCCCAGGTCGACAAGGACAGCGCGGAGCATCTTCGCCGCACTCTCTTCGAACCCGACCGAGCCGTCGAGGTCACCGATCCCGACCACCGGGGCACCCCGATGCAGGGCGGGGTGGCTGAGGGGGTCCTGGTGGGAGGCAACCTCACGCTGCTGGCCGCCGAGCTCGGATCCCCGACAAGCCGGCCGGCTCGGGACTCGATCGTTGTTCTCGAGGACGTCGGCGAGGAGGCGTACCGGATCGACAGGTCGCTCACCTCACTGCTGCGTGCCGGCTGGTTCACCCGGGTACGCGGCATCGCCGCCGGGCAATGGTCGGACTCGGTGAAGCCGGAGTCGGTGCGCCGGCTGTTGCTGGACCGGCTCGGCGGCCTCGGCGTACCGATGCTCTGGGGACTGCCGTGCGGACACGGCACGGCGAACCGCACCATCGCGCTCGGCGTGCGCGCACGACTCGACGCCGACGCCGGGACTCTCCGGTTGCTCACCCCGGCCCTGACCTGACGTCCGCTGTGTTCAACGCTGCCAGCCGCCCGGCCGGACCGGGCCGGCGGCTACGGTTGGGCCATGACGGACAGCACGGGCTCGTACGCCGCCAACTGGTACCCGGACCCGCTTGGCCGGCACGAGTACCGCTACCACGACGGCACTCAATGGACCGAGCACGTGGCCAGTCACGGTCGCCAGTCCGTCGACCCGGCGACGGGAACGGGCGCGGTCCCCACGGTCGACCGGCCGCCCGAGAAGGTCACCCGCGACGTCGGCAGAGCGGGTGTCGCGCCCGGCGCGCTCGGCGGGGGCACGCTGTTCACCGAACCGGTTCTGGTCGTGAACCAGAAGGCCAAGGTGATCGAGGTCAACAACGAGTACGCCGTCTATGACCAGCACGGGAAGCAGATCGGCGCGGTCCGCCAGGTCGGTCAGAGCATGGTCAAGAAGCTGTTACGGGTGGTCGCGGACGTCGACCAGTACTTCACGCACAAGCTGCAGGTCGTCGACATGTCCGGCACGCCCCAGCTGCAGCTCACCCGGCCGGCGAAGCTGCTGAAGTCGAGGCTGATCGTTCAGGACGGCGTCGGCCGCGACATCGGAGACATCCAGCAGCAGAATGCCATCGGCAAGATCCGGTTCGGCCTCGATGAGTGGCGGACAGCAGGTCGGTCTCATCGCCGCTGAGAACTGGCGCGCCTGGAACTTCGCGATCACCGACTCGGGCGGTACCGAGGTCGCCCGCATCACCAAGACGTGGGAGGGGCTGGCCAAGACGATGTTCACGACCGCCGACAACTACGTCGTGCAGATCCACCGGCCCTTGGAGGACCCGCTGCGGTCCCTGGTCGTCGCAGCGGCTCTGTCCGTCGACACTGCGCTCAAACAGGACCAACGCGGTCTGAATTGACACGCCATGAGGCTCGCCCGCGGCGCGCACATGTTGTCGCGGCCAGACAATCCCGACCAGACCCACGACTTCAAGGAGTGACCATGACCGGCTCTTCCACCGAAGGCATCAAGACCGTGCTGCATCCCGTTTCCGACCTGGCGAAGGCCAAGCGGGTGTACGCCGCCCTGCTCGGAGTAGCGCCCATGGCCGACGAGTCCTACTACGTCGGCTTCGAGGCCGCCGGCCAGCACATCGGGCTGCTGCCCGGCGGAGGACCGCAGGGCATGACCTCACCGGTGGCCTACTGGCACGTCGCGGACATCCAGGCGAAGCTGGCCGAGGTGACCGCCGCTGGTGCCACCGTCAAGGAGCCCGCGCGCGACGTCGGTGGCGGCCGCCTGGTGGCCACCGTCGCCGACCCCGATGGCAACGTCCTCGGGCTGCTTCAGGATCAATGACGCGCACTGACACGCCGTCGCCTCCGCTGCAGGCCGCCGACAGCCACGACCTGATCCGCGTGCAGGGCGCGCGCGTGAACAATCTCAAGGACATCAGCCTGGAGATCCCCAAGCGCAGGCTGACGGTGTTCACCGGCATCTCCGGCTCCGGCAAGAGCTCGCTGGTGTTCAGCACGATCGCCGCCGAGTCGCAGCGGATGATCAACGAGACCTACAGCGCCTTCGTGCAGGGCTTCATGCCGACCCTGGCGCGACCGGATGTCGACCTCCTCGAGGGGCTGACGACGGCGATCATCGTCGGCCAGGAGCGGATGGGTTCGAATCCCCGCTCCACCGTCGGCACCGCGACCGACGCCAACGCGATGCTGCGGATCCTGTTCAGCAGACTCGGGGAGCCGCACATCGGCTCACCCAACGCGTACTCATTCAACGTCCCCTCGGTCAGGGCAAGCGGTGCGATCACCATCGAACGCGGCGAAGGCAGGACGAAGACCGAGAAGGCGACGTTCAACCGTCTCGGCGGCATGTGTCCGCGCTGCGAGGGCATGGGCTCGGTCACCGACTTCGACCTGGCTGCGCTGTACGACGACGCCTTGTCACTCAACGAGGGCGCGCTCACGATCCCCGGTTACAGCATGGACGGCTGGTACGGCCGCATCTTTCGCGGCTGCGGCTTCTTCGATCCGGACAAGCCGATCCGCAAGTACACCAAGAAGGAACAGCGCGATCTGCTCTACAAGGAGCCGACCAGGATCAAGGTCGACGGCATCAACCTGACGTACGAGGGGCTGATACCGAAGATCCAGAAGTCGTTCCTGTCCAAGGACATCGACGCGCTGCAGCCGCACATCCGCGCCTTCGTGGAGAAGGCGGTCACGTTCACTGCCTGTCCCGAGTGCGAGGGCACCCGGCTCAGCAAGGAGGCCCGATCGTCGAAGATCAAGGGGAAGAACATCGCCGACGTGTCCTCGATGCAGATCAGCGATCTAGCCGACTGGGCCCGGGAACTCGACGAACCGACGGTGGCTCCGCTGCTCACCGGGCTGCAGCACCTCCTCGACGCATTCACCGAGATTGGGTTGGGCTACCTCTCGCTGGACAGGTCGTCGGGCACGCTGTCCGGCGGTGAGGCACAGCGCACCAAGATGATCCGGCACCTCGGCTCGGCCCTCACCGACGTCACCTACGTATTCGACGAGCCCACGATCGGCCTGCACCCGCATGACATCGAGCGGATGAACGACCTGCTGCTGCGGCTGCGGGACAAGGGCAACACCGTGCTCGTCGTGGAGCACAAGCCCGAGACGATCGCGATCGCCGACCACGTCGTCGACCTCGGCCCCGGCGCCGGCACGGAGGGCGGCACCCTGTGCTTCGAGGGCACCGTGGAGGGGCTGCGGGGGAGTGACACCACGACTGGTCACCATTTCGACGACCGGGCGACCCTCAAGGGGTCGGTGCGTCCGCCTTCCCACACGCTGGAGATCCGCCACGCGTCGACGCACAACCTCCAGGACGTGGACGTCGACCTCCCGCTCGGAGTGCTGTGCCTGATCACGGGGGTTGCGGGCTCCGGCAAGAGCTCACTGATCCACGGCTCGGTCTCCGGCCGCGACGGCGTGGTGGTGATCGACCAAGGTGCGATCCGCGGTTCGCGACGCAGCAACCCGGCGACCTACACCGGACTGCTCGACCCGATCCGCAAGGCGTTCGCGAAGGCCAACGGCGTGAAGCCGGCCCTCTTCAGCTCCAACTCCGACGGCGCCTGCCCCACCTGCAACGGCGCCGGCGTCATCTACACCGACCTCGGGGTCATGGCCACCGTCGAGTCCACCTGCGAGGAGTGCGGAGGGAAGCGTTTCCAGGCCGAGGTGCTCGACTACACCTTCGGCGGCAAGGACATCGCCGAGGTGCTCGCGATGTCGGTGACCGTGGCCGGCGAGTTCTTCGGCGCCGGTGCGGCCAGGACGCCCGCCGCGAGCAGGATCCTGACCCACCTGGCCGACGTCGGGCTCGGCTACCTCAGCCTCGGCCAGCCGCTCACCACGCTGTCCGGCGGTGAGCGGCAGCGGCTCAAGCTGGCCACCCACCTGGCCGAGAAGGGTGGCGTCTACGTCCTCGACGAGCCGACCAACGGCCTCCATCTCGCCGACGTCAGGCAGCTGCTCGGCCTGCTCGACCGGCTCGTGGACTCCGGCAAGTCGGTCATCGTCATCGAGCACCACCAGGCGGTCATGGCGCACGCAGACTGGATCGTCGACCTCGGGCCAGGCGCCGGGCACGACGGCGGCCGGATCGTCTTCGAGGGCACACCCGCCGACCTCGTCGCCACCCGCTCCACCCTCACCGGCGAGCACCTCGCGGCCTACGTCGGCACCTGACCAGGGCCCTCGCGGGCATCCGGCTCGAGTCCCTTGAGCTCGCCCTCGACGTTTCGCCGCGCCCTCTTCTCCCAACGACGGACAGCCTCCGGGGTTCGAAACACGGTGGGTCGCCGCAACAGGCCGCGCAGGATCGCCGCTCGCCGCTCGCGGAACACCTGGTCGCTGACCCGGTGGTACTCCGCGCGAACATCGTGCACATACTCGGCGTACCGAACCGGCTCCGCGGCCAGGATGGCCAGGTCGGCGTCACAGAGCACCGCACCGTCACGGTCGTCCGGGCTCGGGTCATGGAGCGCGGTCAGCCGGACCAGCCGTGCGACCTGCGCCACGGTCGTCTGCTCCACCTCGTAGGCGGGCAGGGCATCCTCGGCGAACCGGGCGGACGCGTCCTCGTTGTCCGTTCGCGCCGGGTCATAAACAGCGTCGTGGAACCAGCCGGCCAGCTCGACGGCCTGTGGATCGCCGGCGCTGGACATCAGCTCGTCGAGGTGGCCGATGACCTCGAACAGGTGCCGGGTGTCGTGGTAGCGCCGGCTCGCCTGCTGATAGCGGTCCAGAAGCTCGACGCCGAGCGCGGCTGCTCCGGGCAGTAGGGCGTTCCAGCGGTCCGTGAGGTACGCGAGGCGATCCATGGGCTGTCACGTCATCTCGGATCAAGCGGGATGGGTATCTCCTCTTGGTGTACCACGGCGAGGGATGTGACGGCCCGGGTGAGGCAGACGTAGAGACGGCGCAGCCCGGTCATCTGGTCGGGTTCGCCGCTGACGATCGCGGCCGGCTCGACGAGCACCACGTGGTCGAACTCGAGACCTTTCGCCAGGCTGGCGGGGACCAGGTCGATGCGAGCGTCGACATCCGACTCGTCACCCAACCGGGCGAACTCCAACCGCGCCTCGGCCAGCGCGCCCGCGAGCGGCTCGGTCAGCCGGGCCGGAGTGATCAGCCCGATCGAACCCTCGGCCCGCCCGGCTTCCTCGACCGCCCGCACCGCGGTACGGATCACGTCGTCGGTCCGCAGGATGCGGAGGTCCCCACGTGCCTTGCGCACCGACGACGGCGGTATGAGCTGCGGTGCGATCAGCGGCAGCAGCCTGGCCGCGTACGCGATCACGTCGGCCGGTACACGGAAGCCGACTGTCAGCTCCTCGATGTGTGCGCCGGGCTTCCCCAGGTGGGACAGCGCCTCTGCCCACGACGTCGTCGACCAGGGGGTCGTCGCCTGGGCCAGGTCGCCGAGGACCGTCGCCGACCCTGTCGCACAGCGGCGCCCCACCGCCCGCAGCATCATCGGCGAGAGGTCCTGCGCCTCGTCCAGCACGACGTGCCCGAGGCTCGCGGTGCGTTCGATCAGGTCGGCCGCCTCGTCGACGAGGACGGCGTCGGCAAGCGACCACTTGGCCGACCCCGGTCCCTTGGCCGGCTTGGACCAGACCAGCGTCGCCTGCTCGGAGTCGGTGAGGATGCCCTCCGCGCAGCGGGCCAGGAAGGCCGCGTCGCTGAACAGTCGCAGCAACACCCGAGTCGGATCGACCGAGGGCCAGAGCTGGTCGACGTACTGCCGCACCGGCCGGCTTCGGGCCACGACGTTCTGCACCCGATCGTCGGGGGAGTCGCCGGCCAGCTCCATCTTCAGCAGGATCGCGTGCGCCAGCCGTTGCGGGAGCATCCGCCGGCCCGCTCCGTAGCGGACCTGGCGTCTGCTCAGCTCATCGACGATCTCGCGGGCCTCGTACGGCGGGACGCGCCACCGACGGGCGCCGCGGGGGACGACGAGGCTCTCGCCGGGACTGCCCAGCCCGGACCAGACCGCGCGGTGGATCACCGCGGCCATCCGGGCATCCCCCTTGAGAACAGACGCGGCCACCGGCTCCGCGCCGCTCGTCCGCACTCGTGCCACCATCGACTCCACGGTGACCTGCCGGGCGTCGATCTCGCCCAAAGCGGGCAACACGTCGGCGATGTAGCGCAGAAACGACGCGTTAGGGCCGACGACGAGAACACCCTGACGGCTCAGCTGGTCGCGGTGCGCATAGAGCAGGTACGCCGCCCGGTGCAGGCCGACCGCGGTCTTGCCGGTGCCGGGTGCGCCCTGCACACAGACGGTCTCGTCGATCGAGGAGCGGACGATCTCATCCTGTTCGGGCTGGATGGTCGCGACGATGTCACGCATCGGGCCGACGCGGGGCCGCTCGATCTCCGACTCGAGGATCTCGCTGCTGGACTGTTCCTCACCGGCCAGCAGGTGCTCGTCCTCGAACGCGGTCATCTGCCCGTGCGCGTACCCGAAACGCCGGCGCAGCTCGACCCCGGACGGGTCCGTGCGGCTGGCACGATAGAACGCGCGCGATATCCCAGCCCGCCAGTCCACGACCATCGGGTCTCCGTGCTCGTCGCTGACGTGGCGGCGGCCGATGTAGAACCGCTCACCGAGACCGGCAGGGTCGTCGGCGCTGTAGTCGAGCCGGCCGAAGAACAGCGGGATGGACGGGTCGTCCTCCAAGGCCTTCATCCGGCGCCACAGGGCGGCCTTGAGAAACTCGGTGGAGACCGCGTCACCACCCATCGCGTCGAGCAACTCGGTCTTGTCCCGCATCCGCTTCAACGCTGCTCGCGCGGCCTGCAGGTGACGCCGTTCGGCGTCGAGCTGGGTGGGGGGCTGTCGATGGGGGGCCGAGACGGGCGGTTGGGGCAACGGGGCACCTCCGCGTGCGCGGTCGTCAGCGTGGTGGGGGCCGGGTGACATTACCAGCCTCCAGCCCGGTGGTCACGGGGTTAACCAGCGGGTTGGGCAGGATCGTAGGCTTCCGCAATGGAGCCGGAGAGCGACGAGATCGCGGACGATTTCATGGACCGTGTCGCCGAGCAGTTCACGCTCGACCCCGACGTGGTCCATCTCAACCACGGGGCGTACGGCACGGTCCCGCGGGCGGTCCAGGAGGCGCAGCAGCGGCTCCGCCTCGCGGCGGAGGCCAACCCGCACCGCTTCCACAAGGTGCTGGCGCCGCAGGGCATCGTGGCCGCACGTGCGGCGGCGGCTGAGTTTCTGGGACTCGCTGCCGACACGGTGGTGTTGATGCGCAATGTCACCGAGGCGATCGCGACGGTTCTCGCGTCGCTCGATCTGCGCAGCGGGGACGAGCTGGTCGTGAGCGACCATGGGTACGGCGCCGTACGGCTGGCCACCCAGGCATGGTGTAACCGGACCGGGGCGCGGCTGATGGTCGCCGAGGTGCCGCTCGCCGGTGGTCCGGACGAGGCGGTGGCCGCGTTCGAATCGGTGCTCAGCCCACGGACCCGGCTGGTCGTGGTCGACCACATCACGTCGCCGACCGGACTGGTGCTGCCGGTGGAGGCGATCGCGGCGGCCGCCCGGGGGCACGGGAGCGCGGTGTTCGTCGACGCGGCCCACGTGCCCGGTCAGCTCGAGTCGCAGCCGGCGACCATCGGTGCGGACTTCTGGGTGGGCAACATGCACAAGTGGGCGTTCGCCGCCCGCGGGACCGCCGCGGTCTGGATCGCGGAGGAGTGGCGCGAGCGGATCCACCCGCTCGTCACCGGGTGGAACCACGGGCAGCCGTTCCCGCTGCCGTTCGACGCCAGGGGAACCGATGACTTCAGCGCGTGGATGTGCCTGCCGCAGGCGCTGGACACCTGGTCCGAGCTGGGCGGTTGGACGATCCCCAAACGCAACGCCGGCATGGTCGACGCGGGTCTTGATCTCGTCGCTGGCGCGCTCGGAACCACGCCGCCCCTGACCGGGTTGTCCGCGGCGCCGGCCCTGCGCCTGCTCCCGCTGCCCTCCGGCGTCGCTGCGGACGCCGTTGCCGCCGAAGACCTGTACGAGCGGCTGAGTCAGCAATACCGGATCGAGACACTCGTGCTGGCCTGGGATGGGCGCGGCTTCATCCGGCTGACCGCACAGCTCTACAACACGCCGAGTGACTACCAGCGTCTCGCCCGCGCGCTGCTGGCGACCACCGCATAGCGGGCTCCCGAGCCTGTCCCCGGCTGCTGCTACTCCCGACCTGCCGGGTGACTCTGTTAGGGTTCGTCACTGAAAGTGGCGAACGGTCACATAGCGGTAGCGTCAGATGCCCCCAGGCCACGGGCACCAGGTCCAGCTCGGGAGGTTGCGTGGACCGGGACAAGAAGCTTGCCCAGATCCTGGTGGAGTTCGCCGACACCCTGGGCGCGGAGTTCTCGATCCAGGCAATCCTGGACCATCTGGTCCAGCGCATCGTCGACATGCTGCCGGTGACCGGCGCCGGCGTGATGCTCATGACCGAGAACGACCTGCACTTCGTCGCGGCGTCGAACAAGGTCGTCCGGCGCATCGAGGCCCTGCAGAACGAGCTGCAGGAGGGCCCGTGCCTGGAGGCGTACTCGGGCGGCGAGGCAGTCGCGATCGAGGACCTCAGCGTGGACACGCGGTTCCCGCGTTTCTCGCCGCGGGCGCTCGCCGCGGGCCTGGCGGCGGTCTTCACGTTCCCGATGCGGATGGACAGCCACCGCCTCGGTGCCCTGGATCTCTATCGCGATACGTCCGGTGGTCTTGAGCCGGAGGACATGGCGGCCGCCCAGGTGCTGGCGAACGTCGCCGCGGCGTACCTGTTCAACGCGCAGGCGCGCAGCGAGGCCGCCGTCAGCGTCGAGCAGCTCACCCATCGCTCCCTGCACGACCCGCTGACAGCGCTCCCCAACCGTGCTCTCCTGCACGAGCTGCTGGATCGCGCCGTCGCCCGCGCGCGCCGGTCCCGGCGGATGGCCGCGGTGCTGTTCGTCGACCTCGACGGCTTCAAGCTCGTCAACGACCAGTACGGCCATCAGCTGGGAGACCAGCTGCTGATCGCGGTGGCGACGCGGCTGACCCGCGTGCTGAGGTCGGGAGACACGTTGGCACGGCTGTCCGGCGACGAGTTCGTGATCCTCTGCGAGGACCTGGATACGTCGTTGGGAGCCGAGCTGGTGGCCAAGCGGATCGCTGCCACGCTGGGGGAACCCTTCGAGCTCGACGGTCACACACTGGCGATGACGGCCAGCGTGGGCCTGGCGTTCTCCGGGCCGGGTGAGGACATCCCCCAGACCCTGCTGCGTGACGCCGACCTCGCGATGTACCAGGCCAAGCTGAACGGTGGTGGACACCATCAGGTCATCGACCAGTCCGCGCGGCTCGAGGCGGACATGCGCAAGCAGCTCGAGCGGGACGTGCGTACCGCCGTGCTGCGCGGCCAGTTCCAACTCGCCTACCAGCCCATCATCGCCGCCGAGAGCGGCGGCATGCTCGGGGTCGAGGCGCTGCTGCGGTGGGAGCATCCGGACCGCGGCTGGGTGAGCCCCGAGATCATCCTGCCGATCGCCGAAAGAACCGGGATGATCCTCCCGATCGGTGAGTGGGTGCTCGCCCAGGCCTGCCGGGACCTCAAGGCGTGGCAGCACCTGTACGGCGAGGCCGTCCCCCACGTGGCTGTGAACGTCTCGGGTCACCAGGTCGTCGGCCCCGGATTCGCTGAGACAGTGGCCCGGTTGCTGGCCGAGACCGGAACGGATCCGGCCCAGGTCTTCCTCGAGGTCACCGAGAGCGTGTTCTTCGAGGATGCCCCACGTGCGACCGCGGTGCTGCGGGAGGTCAAGGAGCTGGGTGTCGGGCTGACCATGGACGACTTCGGCACGGGGTATTCCTCGCTGAACTACCTGCGCCGGTTTCCGTTCGAACGTCGTCAAGATCGACCGCAGCTTCATCGTCGACCTCACCGAGGACCCGGCTACGCGTGCCATCGTGTCGGCGATCATCGAGCTCGGGCACGTGCTCGACCTCACCGTGGTCGCGGAGGGCGTGGAGTCCCGGACGCAGCTCGAACGAGGTCATCGACTTGGGCATCGACCGAGCCCAGGGCTTCTACATCAGCCATCCGCTGCTACCGAACCAGCTGGAGCAGCACATCCTCGACCCCGCCCGTTACTCACCGATCCGGCTGCCGTTGCCCGACGACCTGCTGGCGGTCTGACAACTCCCGAGCCTGGCTCGGGCTCGCTGCCTGCTCAGAAGTCCTCGTTGGCGAGGAGCTCGTCGGCGTCGACGATGCGGTAGGCGTATCCCTGCTCGGCAAGGAACCGCTGGCGGTGCTGGGCGAAGTCGGCGTCCAGAGTGTCCCGGGACACGACCGCATAGAACCGCGCCGACCGCCCGTCGGCCTTGGGCCGCAGGACCCGGCCCAGTCGCTGCGCCTCCTCCTGCCGGGAACCGAACGTCCCGGACACCTGGATCGCGACCGTGGCCTCGGGTAGGTCGACGGAGAAGTTCGCGACCTTGCTCACCACGAGCAGGGTGACGTCACCCGCTCTGAACTCGTTGAACAGCCGCTCACGCTCCTTGACCCCGGTCTCTCCCTTGATCACCGGGGCGCCGAGCCGTTCGCCGAGGTCGTCGAGCTGGTCGAGGTACTGCCCGATCACCAAGGTCTGTTGGCCCTGGTGGTGCTTGACCAGCCGCTGCACCACCTCCGTCTTGGTGTCGGTCGTGGAGGCGAGCCGGTACCGGTCCTCGGCGTCCGCGGTCGCGTACGCCAGACGCTCGCCGTCGCTGAGCGTCACACGCACTTCGACGCAGTCGGCCGGGGCGATCCAGCCCTGGGCCTCGATGTCCTTCCACGGAGCGTCGTACCGCTTCGGCCCGATCAGGCTGAACACGTCGCCCTCGCGCCCATCCTCGCGGATCAGCGTCGCGGTGAGCCCGATCCGTCGCCGCGCCTGCAGATCGGCGGTCATCCGGAAGATCGGGGCGGGGAGCAGGTGGACCTCGTCGTAGATGATGAGGCCCCAGTCGCGGGCATCGAAGAGCTCCAGATGGCTGTAGACGCCGCCGCGCCGGGTGGTCATCACCTGGTACGTAGCGATGGTCACCGGCCGGACCTGTTTGCGGGCACCGGAGTACTCCCCGATCTCCTCGTCGGTGAGCGACGTCCTCCGGAGCAGCTCGTCCTTCCACTGCCGGGCCGCCACAGTGTTCGTGACCAGGATCAGGGTCGTCGCCTGGGCGTGGGCCATCGCGGCGATCCCGACCAGCGTCTTGCCGGCGCCGCACGGGAGCACGACGACTCCTGAGCCACCGTGCCAGAAGGACTCGGCGGCCTCCACCTGGTACGGCCGCAGCCCCCATCCCTGCGGTGACAGCGAGATCGCGTGCGCCTCGCCGTCGACGTAACCGGCGAAGTCCTCGGCCGGCCAGCCGAGCTTGAGCAGGGCCTGCTTGAGGTTGCCGCGCTCCGAGGGGTGCACGAGCACGGTGTCGTCATCGATGCGCTCACCGAGCATCGGCTTGACCCGCCTGGCGCGCAGGACCTCCTCGAGAACGGGCCGGTCGCTGCAGGCGAGCACCAGACCGTGCTGGGGATGCTTCTCCAGGCGCAGCCTGCCGAACCGTGCCATCGTCTCGGCGACGTCGACGAGCAGTGCATGGGGCACGGCGTAGCGGGAGAACGCCAGCAGGGTGTCGACGACCTGCTCGGCGTCGTGCCCGGCGGCTCGCGCGTTCCAGAGCCCGAGCGGGGTGAGCCGGTAGGTGTGAATGTGCTCGGGAGACCGTTCGAGCTCCGCGAACGGCGCGATCGCCTTGCGGCAGTCAGCGGCGTCGGGGTGGTCGATCTCGAGCAGCAGGGTCTTGTCGGACTGGACGATGAGCGGTCCGTCGTTCACCTGGCTTCCGCCTTTCGCCGGGCCCGGTAGGCGGCGACGTTGGCCCGCGACGAGCATCGATCCGAGCAGTATCGCCGCGACTGGTTGGGGGAGGTGTCGACGAACACGTTGGTGCACGACGACGCCTGGCAGACGCCGAGTCGAGTCGCGCCGACATCGCACACGAGAATAGCCAGACCCAGCAGACACTCCGCGGTGAGGAGCTCGGCGACACCCGACTTGCGGTCTGCAACGTGCAGGTGCCACGACTGCGCGTCGTGGCCGACGATTCGAGGTGTCACCGGGTGCCTGCCGAGCAGGGCGTTGAGCAGTTCGACGACCTCGCCGGCCTCACCCGCGGATGACGCCGCGAACACCGGTCGCAGGTCCCGCTGGATCCGCCGCAAGGCCGGGGGATCCCGCTCGGTCAGCATGGGGTGCAACCAGGGACGGTCCGACAGCAGCTCCCGGAACGTCGTCCACGTCGTCCAGGGGTGCGTTGACGAGCGCCGCGGCGCCCTCGGCGTAACGAACAAAGTCCACTTGCGTATCTTACATTCGCCGCATACACTGTAAGCAGTACACCCAGTAGATGTGTCTTACGTCACATCGCCATTCGATGGAGGAGAAACAATGTTGACCGTCCCAGAGCTCGTCGCTCGCGAACTGCGCGAGGACCGGCGAGCCGAGGCGGTGGCGTCCGCGTACAGCGCGGCCGCACGGACAGCTTCGCGCGAGCACCGAGCCGCCCGGCGGCTGGAAAGACTGCGGCAGCGCAACGCGATCGCCCAGTCCCGCGTCACCAACCTCGTCCTCTGACTGAGCGGCGGGACGGGCGACACGCCTTTCACCGCCTGCTCTTGAGTACAACAGCGACGGCGGACCGAACATCGGTCCGCCGTCGCTGTGCGTTCAGCCATCGCGCTGCACGGTGGCCACGCTGCTGATCCGGTGGATCGCGAACGTCCGTACCGCTTCCGAGCGGTCGTCGTACGCCGTCAGCCAGCCCCCCTCGACGCGCATCGGCTCCACGATGCGCTCGAGCACGGTCCCATGCCGGTCGACATACCCCAGCCACAGTCGGTCACCGGACTCCACCGCCTCGCGCAGCCTTGTCAGTGTCTCGCTGGAAGCAGTACGCCCGATTCGGCCGACCGTTGCGAGGTCGGGCCGTGCCTCGAGCACCCGGTCGCCGGCCCGCAACGCACGCACCGCGGCATCAAGCCGGTCCTCGGCGAGCGCAGCGAGATCCCAGGCCCGCGACGGTGCTGAGCGTGGCGGGGGCGCCCGACGGCTGTCGATGCGCGTGACCCGAACCGTTCCGTCCGGGGCCTCCGCGACCGGAGAGCGCCCGAGCTCCCGCAGCCGGGCGAGCAGCAGGTCGAGAGGCGCATCGGAGAGCACCACGGTCGGCGCGATCCGGCGTAATCGCAGCCCCGACACGCGCTGGTCGGCCATCAGCTCGTTGAGCTGGGCCTCGTCGTCGCAGCGCAGGTAGGTGGCTCCGACGCCGGCGCGCAGCTGGCCGTGGCGGCGGCTGACATCGTCCACCAGATAGGTCAGCGGCTGGGGGACCGGCGTGGAGGATCGCGCCGAGAGGAAGTCGTGCAGCTCCGCCGCCGACCAGCCGGCGTCAAGCGCCCGGCGGATCGAGTCGGGTGTGAACCGGTAGACGGTGGCACCGCCGCGAGACTCCACGTCGGCGGCCAACGCCAGCCGGCGCGCCAGGTCCGGCTGCAGAGGACCGGGGGCGACCGCGGTGAGGTCCGCCTGGATCAGCACATGGTCGACCGGCACGGGAAGCTGCTGCTCGAGCTGCTCCACCGACCCCTGCCCGTTCAGCATGAGGCGGCCGTGCGTGGTCATGGCGTCGAGAGCGGTCACCCCGATCGAGGCCGCCTCGTCCAAGGTCCACCTGGCCAGTCGGTCCCGCTGCCGCGAGCGACGCGGCAGATACCACTCCACCCGAGCCACCACGTCGTCGCGACTCGCCGCCTGGCCGGGAGGCAGGGCCCCGAGCACGTCCAGGGTCAGCCGCCTGATCTCCGCAGTCGACGTTCGTTCGAGATCGGGGCTGAGCGCGTTGACCGGCTTGTCCTGGGCGTCTCGTGTCCCGACCAGACCGGCCGTGCGGTGCGACTCGAGCCAGGCGCGGGCCAGCATCTCCCAGCGCTGCGCGGTCGGGCTGGTCAGCCATGCGTCGAAGGCGTCGGTCGGCAGCCAGACCTCGCCCAGCCGGCTGTCTTCCCCGGTGCCGACCAACCCCGCCTCACGCGCCGTCTCGACATGCAACCCGGCGGTGGTCTCGTCGAGATCGAGGAGCCCGGCCGCCCGTCGCAGCTCGCGGATGCCCAGGCCGCCGGCTCGGAGCACCGTCGGAGGTGCGACGCCCCAGGCCTCGAGCAGGAGCTCGACCCGGCGTACGAACTCGAAGGCGGCGCCCGAGCCCACCCGGTCGACGATCGCGGGGTCACGGGTCACCGCACCCAGCGCCGTCTCCCGGTGAACGGGATGCTGCAGCAGCCGGCCGCCGCGCAGGTGCAGACCGACTTCGCGAGGCAGCGCGACAGTGCGCCGGTCGACCGCGACGAGCAGACCGCGCGCCAGCAACTGCTCCACCGGGCTCGCCGCGCTCGACAGTGAGACGTCCCGGTCGGCCATCGCGAGGTCACCGGTCGGTGGTCCCCAGGCGAGGCGGGCCAGGACCTCGCGCGCGGGCTCTCCGGCGTCGTCGATCAGCGCGGCGAGACGCCCCGCTGACTCCCACGAGGCGACGATCCGACCGATCGTGGTGACGGCATCGGCCCCCGGCTCGACGCCGGTGTCTCGAGCCAGGGTCCGGATCCGGTCCGGTCCGTAGCTCCCGAGCGCCACGGTGGCCGGTGGACCGAGCCCGGCGGGATGCGGTCCGAGGCACTCGTGCACCGCGCGGACCGCCTGCACCGCCGGGTCTTCGCCCCAGAGAAGGGCACGGCGGCGCAGGGCCTCGACGCCGTCGCTCACGACCGGCTCGTCGGCGCCCACCAGCGGCGCGATCGCGCCGACCGAGGCGGGTGACCCGGCGACCACGACGGCTTGGAGCACCGTCAGGAGGAAGAGGTCGATCCGGTCGACGGCGCGGACGACCGATGCCCGGGTGCCGGCCCGGGCCGCCAGCACCGTGGTGTCCGCCGGGACGGGGGTCGCAAGGTCTGGCCGGCACCGCAACAGTTCGCGTAGCTCGTCGTCGCTCCACCCGCGCAGGGCATCGGCGAGCGTACGAGCTGCCGCCGTGTTCGTACCCACCAGTGCAACGGTAGTCGCTGCGCTGGGCGGCCGTTTCGAGGCAACTGTCATGATTGAACCCACCCAATACGGAAAGGGGCCGCCGGTGGCTGTCATCGAGGCTCGCGGGCTGAGCAAGCGCTACGGGGCAAAGCTCGCCGTCGACGACCTCTCGTTCGACGTGAAGCCGGGGTCAGTCACCGGGTTCCTCGGCCCGAACGGGGCGGGCAAGTCCACCACGATGCGGCTGATGCTGGGGCTCGACCGGGGTCGCGGCACCACGTTGTACGACGGCCGGCCGTTCGAGAACATCAAGTACCCGATGCGGGAGGTCGGGGCCCTGCTCGAGGCCAAGCCCTTCCACCCGACCCGCAAGGCCCGCAACCACCTGAAGATGCTGGCGGTCTCCAACGACATTCCGCTGAGTCGGGTCGCCGAGACCATGGACCTGGTGGGTCTGAGCGACGTGGCGAAGGGCAAGCCGAAGAACTTCTCGATGGGCATGGGCCAGCGGCTCGGCCTGGCGGCCGCGCTGCTGGGCGACCCGCACACGCTGATCCTCGACGAGCCGGCCAACGGTCTGGATCCGCAGGGCATCACCTGGTTGCGCAACATGCTCAAACAGCTGGCGGGACAGGGACGATCGATCTTCGTCTCCAGCCACCTGCTGGCGGAGATGGCGCTGATGGCGGACGCGCTGGTCGTCGTCGGCAAGGGGAAGCTGATCGCCAGCGGGCCGATCGACGTGTTCGTCAAGGGCAGCGTCCACAACTCGGTGTCGGTGCGAACGCCCGAACCCGACCGGCTCGCCCCGCTGCTGCTGGCCCGGGGTGGGCAGGTCGCCACGGACGCGACCGGTCAGCTGTCGGTCACCGGACTCGACCTTCCGACCATCGGGGACGTCGCGTTCGACGCGGGTGTGCGCCTGCACGAGCTGGCCGGCCGCGCCGCCACCTTGGAGGAGGCCTTCCTGGAGGCGACCGGTGGCGCGGAGGAGTTCGTCGCCCACGGGCTCGTGCCTGACGAGGTCGGGCCCGCGCACTTCGCGGCCCCCGAACCGTCGCAGAATCCCGTCGACCCGACGTCGTACTGGGACGACGGCACCGGGGCGCCCCGATGATCGGAGCGCTGCGCTACGAGTGGGTCCGGCTGACCTCGATCCGGTCGACCTGGTGGCTGACACTAGGGGCGTTGTTCGTTGCCGGGGGTGTGTCGTTCCTGTGGTCCTTGACCTTCAGCGACCGGCAGAGCATGCGTGAGCTCGGGCGCCCGGCAGTCGACGCCGCCGTGATCACCCAGGGCGGATCCACCGGGTTCGTCCCACTGCTCGTGGCATATGTGCTGGGCATTCTCGGCGTCTTCACGTTCGGGCACGAGTACCGCCACGGGATGATCAGGGCCACGCTGACGGCCCTACCGCAGCGCTACAACGTGCTGCTCGCGAAGATCATCGTCACTGCGCTGTGGGCAGCGGTGGTGTCCGCGGGGTGCCTGCTGCTCGGTGCCCTCTGGGGATACGTCAACGGCGGCGACCAGGGCTTCTCGATCACTGCCGACGGGATGCCGCGGGTGATGCTGGGATACATCCTCTACATCACGATGTTCACTCTGGTCGGACTGGCAGTCGCCGCGATCATCCGCAACCAGGCCGGCGCGATCGTGTTCATGCTCGTCGTCCCACTGGTGATCGAGAGCGTGCTGCGGCTGGTGCTGGTGATACCGGACTTCTTCAACGGCGTCGAGGGCGTCGTCCAGTTCTTCCCCTTCGACGCGGGCAGCCAGATGCTGATCAAGTTCCCGATCAACGCCGACTTCACCGGCCCGAAGCCGCTCGATCCGCTGCCCGGCGGACTGGTCATGGCGGTCTTCCTCGTTCTCGTGATGGCGATCGCCACCGCCTCGTTCGTCAAGCGCGACGCCTGAGCCGCCGATGACATCGCCGACCTCCAGACCGTCCGAGCACACGGCGCTCGTGACCGGTGCCGCGAGTGGGATCGGCCGCGCCTGCGCGACCGCGCTGGGCGCGGCAGGTATGCGCCTGGTCCTGCTCGACCGTGACGCCGAACACCTCACCGACGTCGCGACAGCCACCGGAGGGCGACCCGTCGTGGCCGACCTCGGCGATCCGGGGGTCGTCGACACGCTCGACCTGGGCGAGCCCGACATCCTCGTCAACAACGCCGGGATCCAGCACGTCTCGCCCATCGAGGAGTTCGACCCCGACACCTTCGCGCTGATCCAGCGGGTGATGGTCGAGGCACCGTTCCGCCTGCTGCGCCGGCTGCTTCCGTCGATGTACGCCCGGGAGTGGGGGCGGATCGTCAACATCTCGTCCGTGCACGGGCACCGGGCCTCGCCGTACAAGAGCGCCTACGTCGCGGCCAAGCACGGGCTCGAGGGTTTGTCGAAGGTCGTGGCGCTCGAAGGCGCGGAACGCGGCATCACCTCGAACACGATCTGTCCGGGCTACGTGCGTACCCCACTGGTGGAGAACCAGCTCGCCGACCAGGCGGAGGCGCACGGCATCGACACCGAACAGGTTCTCGACGACGTGCTGCTCGCCCGTACGCCGGTCAAGCGGCTGGTCGAGCCGGACGAGGTGGCCCGGCTCGCGGTCTTCCTCTGCACACCCGGGTCGGAGTCGGTCACCGGTTCGTCGTTCATGCTCGACGGCGGCTGGACAGCCGCCTGACAGCCACCGCAACCACCCAACCACCCCGCGATCCGACACTTGTTTCGCACGATCCGACAGTTGTTGACGCGCCAGCCGACAACTTGTCACGCCGGTCGCACGGGCTCCGGTACGGGCCCGCGGCCGCGATCGCTCGAGCCCCGGGCCGACCGCAGCGGTGCTTGATTGCTCAGATTTGTGCAGGCGATGAGAGTTGTCCCACCCCCCGTTTGCCCTCACCAAGTGCACAAGTTCTTGCCGCGGCGGAACGGGTTGACCTCCCGTGGGTGCGTCAGGATCACCGCACCGACGTTTTGCGCACTGGTTGGTCACCGGCCGGCTCAACCGTGACCAACAACTACGCAATTCCCGGCCATGGCCCTGGTGATCGATACCTGCGCAACAACCGGCAGCCCCCGGATCGCGACGGTACTAAGGTGCCCAGCATGAGCGAGTTGTCGTCGGATGCCGGCGAGACCGACATCCCGCTGCTGACCGAGACCATCGGCGCCAACCTCGAGGCCGCGGTCGAGGCACACGGCGAGCGCGAGGCACTCGTCGAGGTCGCGAGCGGACGCCGCTGGACCTATCGCGACCTCGACGACTACGTGAACCAGGTGGCTCGTGGCCTGATCGCGGCCGGCATCGAGGTCGGTGACCGGGTCGGGATCTGGGCGCCGAACTGTGCGGAGTGGACGGTCGTCCAGTACGCCACCGCCAAGGTCGGCGCGATCTTGGTCAACATCAACCCGGCCTACCGCTCGCACGAGCTGGCCTACGTGCTGAAGCAGTCCGGACCGCGGATGCTGTGCTCCGTCACCAGCTTCAGGGGCAGCGACTACCGCGGCATGATCGAGGAGGTCAGGCCCGAGTGCCCGGCACTGGAGTACGTCGTGTTCGTGGACGGTGACGAGCTGGCGGCGCTCATCGACAGCGGCCGGGCGCTACCGGAGGCCGCGATCCCGGAGCGGCTCGCCGGCCTCGACGCCCGCGATCCGATCAACATCCAGTACACGTCGGGAACCACCGGCTTCCCCAAGGGTGCGACGCTGAGCCACCTCAACATCCTCAACAACGGCTACTTCACCACCGAGCTGATCAACTTCACCGAGGAGGACCGGCTGGCGATCCCGGTGCCGTTCTACCACTGCTTCGGGATGGTGATGGGCAACCTCGGCTGCACCAGCCACGGGGCGACGATGGTGATACCCGCTCCGGCGTTCGACCCGGCCGCGACGTTGAAGGCAGTGCAGGACGAGCGGTGCACGGGCCTGTACGGCGTGCCGACGATGTTCATCGCGATGAAGAACCACCCCGAGTTCTCGTCGTACGACGTCTCCTCGCTGCGCACCGGCGTGATGGCCGGGTCACCGTGCCCGGTCGAGGTGATGAAATGGTGCGTCTCAGACATGCACATGCGCCAGGTCGCGATCGCGTACGGGATGACGGAGACCTCTCCGGTCTCGATGCAGACCCGGCCCGATGACGACCTGGACAGACGCACCTCCACCGTCGGCCGGGTACATCCCCACGTCGAGGTCAAGGTCATCGACCCGGTGTCCGGCCGCACGCTGCCGCGCGGTGAGCCAGGTGAGTTCTGCACCAGGGGCTACTCGGTGATGATCGGCTACTGGGACGAGCCGGCGAAGACGGCCGAGTCCATCGACGACGAGGGCTGGATGCACACCGGCGACCTCGCGGTGATGCGCGACGACGGGTACGCCAACATCGTCGGCCGGATCAAGGACCTGGTGATCCGTGGCGGTGAGAACATCTACCCACGCGAGGTCGAGGAGTTCCTCTATACCCATCCCGACATCGAGGACGTCCAGGTGATCGGCGTTCCGGACGAACGCTACGGCGAGGAGCTGTGCGCCTGGATCAGGATGCGCAAGGGCGCCCCACCGTTGGACGCCGCGGCGCTCAAGGACTTCTGCAGCGGACGGATCGCGCACTACAAGATCCCCCGCTACGTGACGGTCGTCGAGGAGTTCCCGATGACGGTGACCGGCAAGGTGCGCAAGGTCGAGATGCGCGAGAAGTCCGTAGCCGAGCTGGGACTGGCCGACGTCGCGGCGCGCACTGGCCTCAGTTGACGGTGACGTACGTCGTCGTGTCGGAGCCGTGGTAGGAGATCGCGCCGAACCACCGCAGCCGGGGATCGAGTCCGGACCAGGACGCGGTGTAGTCGAACGGCGCGCCGAGCGACACCGGGACGGGGTTCGGTTGGACGGTCAGCGAGCCGGCAGCACGGCCGGCGCGGCTGCCCGGCAGCACCCATCCGGTGAAGGCAGCGGCCGCCGATCGGCCGTTCGCCGCTGCGAAGTCGTTGACATAGACGTCGTAGCGGCCGGGCGTCGGAGTGTCGATCGTGACCTGTTCGTCGCCACCCGGACCGGCCGAGGAGGAGACCAGCGTGCCCTGCCGGTACACGAACAGGTCCACGTCGTCGGTCCCGTGGGCGCGTAGGTCGAATCGCAGCGCCGCCGTGCCCCTCGGCACGTCGTAGTGGGACATCGCAGTGCCTCGCCCCTGGGTGGGGTGGTCAACGTCGAACGGAGCCGGCGCCAGTGTCAGCCGCGCCGGTGCCGCGCCGACGAGACCCGCACCGGAAAGAGCGATTTCGCCGGCGACGCCGGACGTCCCGTGGATCCGGAGCGAGCCGTCGCCGGCACTGCCGGCGACCTCGGGACGGGCGGAGAGCCGCACCGGTTCAACCACTACCGGAGAGCGCACCCGGTGACCGTTCGAGCCGGTCCAGGTGAGGCTGCCGGTCGTGAACCGCCCGTAGGCGGCATCGGCGAGCGGGGTGAAGCGCACGCTGAAACTCGCGGTCTCGCCCGGCCCGACCGTGATGGTCGACGGCCGGACGGTGGCCTCGATGCCGGGGAGCCCGCTTACCGAGGCGGAGTACGTCTCGGCGGTGTCGGCCACGTTGGTCACCGACCGGTGGACGACCTCGCGACCCACCATCGCACCGACCGCGATCGACGGTGAGTTGAGATTGCTGGCGCCGATCGGATGACGTGACAACGGCCGGCCGTCGCCAGTGGTGAGGCCCTGACCGGACAGGAATGCGAGCCAGTCATGGATCCCGGAGTTGTAGACGAGGCCCGGATCGAGTGCCCTCGCCGGGTTCGGGTGGCCGGCGCCCTGAGCGAACGGGGTCGACGGCTCCCGGACGTCGTACGCGGTGGTCATCAGAGCCGACCTGATCTCGGCGGGCGACCAGGCGGGACGCGCGGCGGTGATTCTGGCGGCGAGCCCGGCGACCTGCGCCGCGGCCGTGGAGGTACCGGAGTACAGGTCCCAGAGTCGACCGGAGCTCGACGGCGGCGCGACGGCTCCGATGACGCTGACGCCGGCCGCGCTGAGGTCGGGTTTGAGGATGTCCCCACCACCCGCCGGCGACGGACCGCGTGAGGAGAAACCGGCGATCCGGGGCAGCACCGGGACGTTCCGTCCGGCCGGGTCGAGCAGCGCGGTCGCGCGTCCGCGCGCCGAACGGATGTAGTGCTTGACGGCGCGCCCCGCGCGGACGTCGAGGTGCACCGTCGGCACGGCGTGGACGTCGGCGTCGCGACCGTCCGGCTGGGTGTTCACCAGCACCATGCCGATACCGCCGGCTCGCCTGACCGCCTGGCTCTTGTCCACCCGGGGGATGACTCCCCGGTCGCAGATCACGATCGCGCCCTCGACGCGTGCGGCGTCGAGGCTACCCGGCTGGCACAGGCGGGAGTCGTGCTGGCTGGCTGCGGATGCCGGAGACGCGCCGGCGAGTACGAGGGGGCTGGCCGGCACCTGCCGGTCCGACACCATCGCACCGGCCAGTCGGCGCCCGTTTCCGAGGACGACGGCACCCTGGTAGGGGTCTTCGCCGGTGGCACCGACCGACGTCAGCCATGGCCCGGGGTGGGCAACGGTGGCCGGGCCCGGACCGGCGTTGCCGGCGGAGGTGGTCACGAACACGCCAGCCGCCGCGGCGTTGAGGAACGCGAGCTCCACCGCGTCGGCGAAGTTCGTACGGCTGCCGGACGCCGAGTAGTTGATCACGTCGACGCCGTTGCGTACCGCCTGGTCGATCGCCATGACCGTGTCGGCGGTCGTGCACCCGTCATCGGCAGGATCGGGCGCGGCCCAGCAGGCCTTGTAGACCGCGAGGTGAGCCGCGGGCGCCACGCCGGACACGCGGCCCATCGGCTGCCCGTCGATCCGGACGTCGACGCCGTCGTTGCCGGCCGCGACGGCCGCCGTGTGAGAGCCGTGGCCGGTGCCGTCGCGGGGTGATAGGTAATCCGCGGTGGCGATGTTCCCGGCCCCGAAGCCGCGGACGAAGTACCTCGCCGCAACCACCTTCGCGTTGCAGTCCTCGGCGGTGAAGGCCTCGCCAGACTCGCAGCGGCCGGTGAAACCGGTCCTGAGCGCGCGGGCTCTCGCGCCGGCGTCGGCCGGACCGGCGAACGACGGGTTCTCCGGCCAGATCCCGGAGTCGATCACGCCGACGACGACTCCCTGGCCCGCGCTCGACCCGCCGACCCCTCCTCGCCCTGCGCCGCTGGTCCGCCCGGTCCGCTCGGGCCGGCGCACGACCGGGTTCAGCGTGTCCAGCCTCGAGGTGGACTGACGCTGCACCGAGATCACGTCCGTTCGTCCGCGCAATGCCTTGACTTGCGCGGCGTCGAGGTCGACCGCGAAACCGTTGAGTGCTGTGGTGTACGAGTAGAGCTCGTCGGGGTTGCCCAGCCTCGCGAGCAGCCGGCGCTGCCCGGTCAGGAGCAGGTGGCGATAGCGCCGCACCTGCGGCCGCCGGTCGTCGAAACGCTGGCCGGCGTCGGGGCGGGTCGCGGCGTATCCCGCGAGGTGACCGTCGTACCTCGCCGCCGGCTGGCCCCGCAGCACCACGACGTAGATTCCCGGTCGGACCGAGTCACGGCCGGAGATCGACCGGGCCGCGGACGAGCCCGCGTCGGTCACGCCACGCTCTGCGACGGCGGGCGCGCTCACCGCCAGGGCGGCGCTGACGGCGAGACCGCCGACCGTGAGAGCCACCGCGGCTCGAGCCGTTCCCGACCTGACGCTGAGCACTGGACCCCCCGGAACGTGTAGCCCTCCAGTCTCGCTCACGCTCCGCGGACATTCCAGGTTTGGCCCCATGTGCCGGGCTGGCGGACCGTACCCGACCACTAGAGTCTCGGTGTGAGCCGGCTGACCGTGGGTTTCGATCTCGACATGACGCTGATCGACTCACGCCCTGGGATCTCGCGGGTCTGGGAGGCGCTGGCTGCGGAGACCGGAGCCGACATCGACGTCGCGGCGGCCGTCTCCCGGCTCGGGCCGCCACTGGACCACGAGCTCGCATTGTGGTTTCCGTCCGGCGAGGTCGAGTCGATGGGGGAGCGGTTCCGTGCGCTCTATCCCGACCACGCCGTGCTCCCGACCGTCGCGCTGCCGGGGGCGGCCGAGGCGCTGGCCGCGGTGCGCGGGCACGGGGGAAGGTCCGTCGTCGTGACGGCGAAGTTCGAGCCGAACGCCCGACTGCACATCGAGCACCTCGAACTCGATGCCGACGAGGTCGTCGGTTGGCTCTGGGGAGCAGCGAAGGCCGAGGCGCTTATCGAGCACGGCGCCAGCGTCTACGTCGGTGACCACGTCTACGACGTGCTGGGAGCGAAGGCCGCCGGCGCCGTCAGCGTGGCCGTGGCCACCGGGCCGTGTTCGGCCGCAGATCTGCAGGCCGCCGGCGCCGACGTCGTGCTCCCCGACCTGACCGCTTTTCCGCAGTGGCTGAAAGAGCATCTGCTCGCTGTGCGCCTGGAGGCGCTCGAAACGCAGCTGCGCTCCCTCGGCGGGCTGATGGTGGCCTTCAGCGGGGGAGCCGACTCCGCGTTCCTGCTGGCTGCGGCCGTACGCGCACTCGGCGCGGATCACGTCGTGGCCGCGACCGCGATCTCGGACTCGCTGGCCCGCCAGGAGCTGCGGCCGGCCGCCGACTTCGCCCACCGTCTCGGCGTGCGGCACCTCACCCCGCAGACCCACGAGATGGACCGGGCCGGATACCGGGCCAACGACGGTGATCGTTGCTACTTCTGCAAGGCCGAGCTGCTCGACGTTCTCGTTCCGCTGGCCGCCGAGCACGATATCGCGCACATCGCCACCGGCACCAACGCCGATGACGCGATCGCCGGCTTTCGGCCCGGCATCCGGGCAGCTGTTGAGCGTGGTGCCGTCACTCCGCTGCGGGATGCGGAGCTTTCCAAGGCGCAGATCCGCGAGGCGTCCCGTCGCTGGGGCCTGCCCACGTGGGACAAGCCGGCGGCGGCGTGCCTGTCCTCCCGCGTCGCGTACGGCATCACGATCACGCCCCACCGGCTCGGCCGGATCGACCGGGCCGAGGCGGGTCTGCGCAGGGTGCTGGCCGCAGCCGGCATCCCGGTCACCAACCTGCGCGTCCGCGACCTAGGTGACCGCGCCCGCGTCGAGGTGGACGGTCACCTCCGCGACCGGGTTGCCGGTCACCCGCCAGCGCTCGACGCGGTCAAGGACGCCGGTTTCGCCACCGTGGAGGTCGACCGCAGGGGTTTTCGCTCCGGTTCGATGAACGAGCTCCTCCCTCAGCCCGGCCGGTTCCGCTGATTCCCCTGAATCTCGGTTGGGCTGAATCTCGGTTGGGACGGGGAGCCGGATCACCGTAGGCTGGCGTGCGGCCCCCGCAGGCGGCCGCCGTGCGTGTTCCAAGAGATCGGTGAGGTCAACCGTGCCTACTGGCAAGGTCAAGTGGTACGACAACGAGAAGGGCTTCGGCTTCCTGACCAAGGACGAGGGCGGCGACGTCTATGTCCGGGCCGCGGCACTCCCCGCCGGTGTCACCACGCTCAAGAACGGCGCGCGCGTCGACTTCGGGGTCGTCCAGGGTCGCAAGGGCGACCAGGCGCTGCAGGTACGGCTGCTCGAGCCGCCTCCGTCGCTGTCGAAGGCGATGCGCAAGTCACCGGAGCAGATGGTCGTGATCGTCGAGGACCTGATCCGGTTGCTCGAGGGCCTGGAGGCGACATACCGCCGGGGACGGCATGCCGAGTCGCGCACGGCTAAGCAGACGGCCGCGCTGCTTCGCGCGTTGGCGGACGAGCTCGAGCTCTGAAGCCCAGGACGACGAACACCGACCAGGAGACCAGCAGCGCCGCCGCAAGTCCGAGACCCAGCTGCGGCCGCAATGGCATGACGATGCCGATGAACCCTCCGATCACCCAGGAGAGCTGGAGAAGCGTCTCGGAGCGGGCGAAAACGCTGGTGCGGACCCGCTCCGGGGTCTCCCGTTGGATCACGGCATCGAGCGAGAGCTTGCCGAGCGACTGACAGAGGCCGACCGTCGCGCCCAGGGCGATAGCCGTCAGCAGCCCGTAGAAGAACGCGGTGAAGACGGCAACCCCGACGTCGAGGATGAGCACCGCCACGGCAATGGACTCCGGCCGTCGCGACTTCAGGACCGACCCGAGGATGTTGCCCAGCGTGCTGCCCGCCCCGGCCGCCCCGATGACCAGCCCGAGCAGCAGCGTCTTGCGGTCCTCCCACCCCGGGATCGGAACACTACGCAGCAGGAACGCCATGAACATGGTCAGGAAACCGCTGAAGGCTCTCAAGCCGGCGTTGCACCGCAGCGCACCGATGACCAGCCGGGGGATCCCCACCTTCCGCCGCTGTCCGCCGGTTCCGATCTCGCTGTACCCGACCTGCTCCTCGCCCGCTGCGGAGTCGACCCGGCTGGGCAGCAGGATCGCGAGCACGGTGGCCACGACGAACAGCAGGCAGGCGTAGCGCAGCGACCATTCGGCACCGAGGATCGCGGTCAGCCCCGCGAACGGTGCAGAGATCGCGGCAGCCGCGGTTCCGGTCAGCGAGAGCCGTGAGTTCACCTTGACAAGCTGCATATCGGGAGGCAGGACCCGCGGGACGACGGCGGCCTTGGTGACGCCGTACGCCTTCGATGCGATCAGGCAGGTGAGGGCGGCCGGGTACATCCAGACCGACTGGGTAGCGACGGCACCCGCGAGTGCCCAGCAGCCGAATGCCCTGATCGCCATCGTGGCGCCGATCGCCCATCGTCGGCCACGCCCGAAACGGTCCAGAAAGGGACCGATCAGCGGTGCCACGACGGCGAACGGCAGCATCGTCAGCCCCAGGAAGAGTGCGATCTGCCCGCGCGCCTCCCCGGTGGGGACCTGGAAGAACAGCGTCCCGGCCAACGAGACGGCCAGCGCCGAGTCACCCGCGGTGTTGAACGCGTGCAGCTCGATCAGCCGTGCCAGCCCGGATTCCCCGGCCCCGCCCGAGTGGGTCGCCTGCCGCACCCGCTTGACCGTGACCCGCGCGGCACGGCTCGATGCGCCGGCGACTCTCGTCGAGCCTCGGCCGAACGCCCGGGAGGCGTCGGCGAACGGCCGTCGCCGACTGCCCGCCGGGTGTCCCTGGGTACCGACCTGCGGGCGCGAGCCACCCGGTCCGGAGGGCCGCTGTCCTCGCGGCCCCTCGCCGGGGTGTTGGCGCTCGTCCTGCATGCGCCCATCCTGCCAAGGTCAACCGCGCTCGCGCTCCAGGGAGCCGATTACGCGTGCCGCGGGCAATGGAGGAGAATCGCCGCATGACCCCCACCACCAGGGCCCGGCCCGATGCTGTGTGCGCGGCCGCGGTCGACACCGCACGGGACGCGCTGCTCGCCGTGGTGGGGAGTGACGAGATCGGCGACTACGCCGGCCACGACGTCGAGGGCGAACGCCTTGTCACGCACTACTTCGCGAGCACCCGCAGGGGGTACCGGTCCTGGAGATGGTCGGTCACCGTCACTCGGGCCTCGCGGCAGAAGTCCGTCACCGTCGACGAGATCGTGCTGCTTCCCGGCCCCGATGCGGTGCTGGCGCCGCGCTGGGTGCCGTGGCGGGAGCGGGTCCAGCCCGGCGACATAGGGCCCGGGTTCCTGCTGCCGACCGAGGCCGACGACCCCCGTCTGGCGCCCGGTTACACCGCGGCGGACGAGGCGCCCGATGACGAGGCTGTTCGCTCGGTCATCGACGAGCTCGGGCTCGGCCGCGAGCGGGTCCTCTCCCCCGTTGGACGCGACGAGGCCGCGGAGCGCTGGTACACCGGAAGTCACGGCCCGCAGGCACCGATCGCGCAGTCGGCACTCGACCGGTGCTCCACCTGCGGCTTCGTGGTCAAGCTCACCGGTGGCCTCGGCTCGATCTTCGGGGTCTGCACCAACGAGTTCTCCCCCAGCGACGGCCGGGTCGTGTCGTTCGACCACGGCTGCGGCGCCCACTCGCAGGTCAGCGTCCCCGGTGCTCAGGGAGAGGATCTCCGACTGCCCGAGCCGGTCCTCGACACGCTCGGGTACGACGACGTCGAGCGCTTCTAGACGGCCACGGTCGCCGTCCGCGGTCACAGCTCGGCGGCCCCGAGCGCGTCGGTGTCAACGGTCGCCTGCTGGCCCGCCCGCCGACCGGCCAGCAGGCGACGCCGACGGCGGCAGTACCACAGCGCGAACAACCCGATCCCGATGCCGGCGCCGCAGGTCCAGAGCCACCAGAGCCGGCCCTGCTCCTCCAGCGTCCGGTAGAAGGGCAGCAGGGCGACCAGCGCGACCAGCCAGGCGATCGTGCCCACCGCAACCGTCTGCACGCCGTCGACGTCGAGCGGCTCCAGCTGCGGACCGCCGGGCGGGTCGCCCGGCGGGCCGGCTCGTCCCGGATCCGCAGCCACGCGTTCAGGCTACGCCGCCGCCGCGCCGGTGATCATCGCGACTGCCGCCGCGTTGCTGATGCTGACGTGGCCATGGGTGTCTGGCATGCTTCCGCCGTCTGCGAATCGCCCGAACACTGCGTGAGGGGACTCAATGAGCTCGACGACGAGGTCCAGAACCGGCGGTATCGACGGCTTCTTCCAGATCAGGGAACGAGGCTCGACGCCGTCTGCCGAGGTCCGCGGCGGTGTCGTGACGTTTTTCACGATGGCCTACATCATCGTGCTCAACCCGCTCATCATCGGCTCGGTCGCCGACGCCGACGGGAAGTTCCTCGGCGGCGGCAGCGCGCCGGACTTTGCCCTGGTCGCGGCTGCCACTGCGCTGGTGGCCGGCGTGATGACGTTGCTGATGGGCGTCTTCGCGAACTATCCGCTGGCACTGGCCACCGGGCTCGGGCTGAACGCGTTCGTGGCACTGTCGATCGCCAGTGGCATGTCGTGGCAGGACGCCATGGGGCTCGTCGTCCTGGAGGGCCTGATCATCCTGGCGCTCGTGCTCACCGGGCTCCGCAAGGCGGTCTTCGCCGCCGTTCCGAGCCAGCTCAAGACCGCGATCTCGGTCGGCATCGGCCTGTTCGTCGCCCTGATCGGGTTGGTCGACGCCGGGTTCGTCCGGCGGACCGGAGTGGGCCCCGTGCCCGTCGAGCTCGGGCCGGGCGGCCAGCTCGCCGGCTGGCCGGTCGTGGTCTTCTGCATCGGCCTGCTGGTGATGGTCGTGCTCTACGTACGTCAGGTGACGGGCGCGATCCTGATCGGCATCCTGGTCGGGACCATCCTCGCGATCGTGGTCGAGTCGATCGGTGACATCGGACCGACGTTCCTCGGGCCGGACAAGGCGCCCAACCCGATCGGCTGGAACCTCAACGTCCCGACGACGCCGGACTCGATCGCCGACGTCCCTGACTTCTCGCTCCTCGGCCAGTTCTCGCTGTTCGGAGCCTTCGGCCGCGTCGGCTTCGTCACCGCGGTGCTGTTCGTCTTCACGCTGCTGTTGGCCGACTTCTTCGACACGATGGGCACGATGACCGCGATCGGCGCGGAGGCCGGGCTTCTCGACGACCAGGGAACCCCTCCGAGGGCGCAGCGGATCCTGGTCGTGGACTCGATCGCCGCGGCCGCCGGCGGAGCCGCGTCGGTGTCGAGCAACACGTCCTACATCGAGTCGGCGTCCGGCGTGGGCGAGGGCGCCCGCACCGGGCTGGCCTCGGTCGTCACCGGCGTGCTCTTCCTGCTGGCCACCGTCTTCGCTCCGCTGGTCGAGGTCATCCCCAACGAAGCGGCGACTCCGGCGTTGGTCCTGGTGGGCTTCCTGATGATGACCCAGGTGAGGAACATCGACTGGGACGACATCGAGATCGCACTACCGGCGTTCCTGACCATAGTGCTGATGCCGTTCACCTACTCCATCACGGTCGGTATCGGAGCCGGGTTCATCGCGTATGTCCTGATCAAAGTCGTGCGCGGCAAGATGGGCGTCATCCACCCGTTGATGTGGATCGTCGCCGTGCTGTTCGTGCTCTACTTCGCCATCAACCCGTTGACCGAGTGGCTCGGCAACTGAGCTCGGGATGAAAACCGAAGACATTTTCGTTAGCAAGGGTAATGAATTATGCTAAACGAATGCCGAGTCAGACAACCAAGCAGCACAGAGCAGACGGCAGTCTTGCCAGCGCGCTGCGGGTATCGGTCATGCGGCTCGCCCGCCGGATGCGCACCGAGCGTGACGCGACCAACGACCTCAGCCTCAACCAGCTGGCCGTATTAGGGACGCTGGACCGTCACGGACCGCTGAGCGCAGGGGAGCTCGCCGGGATCGAGCGCGTACAACCGCCGTCGTTGACCAGGACGGTCAACTGCCTGGTCGAGCGAGGCATGGTTGCACGCGAGCCGCACTCCACCGACGGTCGTCAGGTCGTGGTTCGACTGGCCGAGGCCGGACGGGACGTCCTGCTGCAGGAACGTCGTCGTCGCGACCAGTGGATGGCCACCCAGCTGCGACGGCTCACCGTCGAGGAGCGCGATCTGCTCCGCCGGGCGGCGCCGATCCTGGACAGGCTGGCACAGTCATGAGGTCGACGTTCCACGCGCTCCGAATCCGCAACTACCGCCTCTACGCCAGCGGCGGCATCATCTCCAATGTCGGCACCTGGTTGCAGCGAGTGGCGCAGGACTGGCTGGTCCTGCTGCTCACCGGAAGCAGCGGTACCGCGCTCGGCATCACCACCGGCCTCCAGTTCCTGCCGATCCTGCTCCTGTCGCCGTATGCGGGGCTGCTCGCCGACCGCCTCCCCAAGCGGCGGTTGTTGATGTTCACCCAGGCCGGCATGGCCACCGCGGCGCTCGCGCTCGGCCTGCTGGCCGTGTCCGGGGCCGCGCAGGTGTGGCATGTCTACCTGCTCGCCTTCGTCTTCGGCATCGCGAACGCTTTCGACATACCCGCCCGGCAGTCGTTCGTGGTCGAGATGGTCGGCAAGGACGATCTGGGCAACGCGGTGGGGCTCAACTCCGCGTCGTTCAACGCTGCGCGAGTGGTCGGCCCCGCTCTCGCCGGTGGCATGATCACGCTGCTCGGTGGCGGCGTGATGGCGACCGGCCTGGTGATCATCCTGAACGCTGCGAGCTACCTCGCGGTGATCTGGTCGCTGAACCTGATGCGCACCGCGGACCTGTCGACGCCCGAGCGGGCGCCGCGCGAGCCCGGCATGATCCGCAACGGCGTGCGGTACGTGCTCGTCCGTCCCGACCTGATGATGATCCTGCTGATCGTGTTCTTCGCCGGCACCTTCGGCCTCAACTTCCAGCTGACGACGGCCCTGATGGCCACGAACGTGTTCCACAAGGGAGCCGGCGAGTTCGGCCTGCTCGGCTCCGCCATGGCCGTGGGGTCGCTGGCCGGCGCGCTGCTGGCCGCGCGGCGGGGGACGCCACGACACCGGCTCGTCGTCTCTGCCGCGGTGCTATTCGGGGTCACGGAGGTCATCGCCGGCTTCATGCCGACGTATCTCACGTTCGCCCTGGTCCTCCCACTGGTCGGTGTCACCGCGCTGACGATGATCACCGCCGCCAATGCCACCATGCAGCTGAGCGTGAGTCCCGACATGCGTGGCCGCGTGATGGCGCTCTACATGATGGTCTTCATGGGTGGCACACCGGCGGGCGCACCGGTCATCGGCTGGCTGGGGGAGCATTTCGGGGCCCGGTGGACCCTCATCGCCGGCGGCCTGCTGGTGATCGCCGGAACCGCCTTCGCGACTCTCCTGTTCACCAGGCGTAAGGGAATAGTGGTGCGTCCGAAGCTCGAGCCACATCCGCACATGCACGTATACGGACGACGGGAGTACGCCGAGCTCCGGTCCTAGATGGACGACCGACTCGGGCCGCGGCACCGACCTGCCCAGCCCCCGGAGGGGCATATCGACTTCTCGACTCCCGGTTGGCACGAACGGGGCCGGCGGCTCACAATGGGACAAGACTCGGGCGCCGCACTGCGGCGCCCTCGTCTGCTTCGCAGCAGCTCTTTCGGGCTGGGGCCTCTCGGCCGGCTCCTGCGGAGGTGCCGGAGGTGGCGCGGGCGCGATGCGACTCTTCGCTGCGGTGAGACCACCACCGGAGGTGCTTGCGGAGGTCGCCACCTCAGTGGAGACGCTGGCGCCGGATGTCAGGCTGCGATGGACGTCACCCGAGCAATGGCACCTGACCCTGGCGTTCTACGGAGAGGTGACCGACCAGGTGACCGAGACCCTGGACGTCCGACTACGGCGGCTGGCCGCGAGGACGGCCCCGCTCACGCTGCGGTGCAGCGGTGCGGGTGCCTTCGCCAGGCCGAGCCGGGCGCGAGTGCTGTGGATCGGGGTCCAGGGGGACCGCGCAGGGCTGATTGCGCTGGCGGCTTCGGCACGGGCCGCGGGTCGCCGGTCCGGGTTGGACATGCCGGACCGTGGGTACCGGCCACACCTGAGCATCGCGCGGGCGCGGGCCACCGCCGATCTCGCGACGACGGTTGCCCAGCTGTCGCCGTTCGCCAGCGCCGCGTGGACCGTGCACGAGCTCAGCCTGCTGCGCTCCGAGCTCGGCAAGGGCGACGAAGGACGTCCCCGCTACACCACCATCGGGGACTACCCGCTCGCGGGGTGAACGGGAAGCTGGCAGAGCGCCGGCAGCCGGGTGGATAGCCTGGCGGACGTGAATCCTCGCCATCGCCGCCTCGTCATCCCCGCGGCGCTGGCCCTGCTGCTGATGATCGTGGTGCTCGCATCCGTACTCCAGTAGGCAGGGATGCGGGTGGCTGATCTCGTCGGCGGTGCCGTGCTGAGACCTGCGGACGCCTCGGTGCGGCATTCCGCTCTGGCGGTCGGAGTGAGCTTCGCCGTCAACGGCGCTCTGGTCGCGACCTGGATCTCGCGACTGCCGGCGATGAAGCATGATGTGGGCGCAGACCCGTCCGGGCTCGGCCTCGCACTGCTCTGCCTGGCGGCCGGCTCGATGGCGGCGATGACGCTCTGCCCGAGGCTGGTCCGGCGGTGGGGGAGCCGGGCCGTGTGCCGCGTCGTCATGGTCTGGACCAGCGTCTCCGTACCGCTGTTGGCCCTGGCGCCGAACGTGGCCGGACTCGCGCTGGCGTTCGCCGTCGTCGGCGCAGGCTGGGGGGTCTGGGACGTCACGATGAACGTGCAAGGGCACCGGGTCGAGCAGTTGAGCGGCCGGGCATTCATGCCGCGGTTTCATGCCGCGTGGAGTGGCGGCGCCCTGGCCGGCGCCGGTGTCGGAGCGCTGTGCGCTCATGCCCAGGTTTCACCCGACTGGCAGTTCCGCGTCGTCTCCGCGGTTGTCCTGTGTGCGTCGCTGACGGCGTCGCTGGCGTTCGTCGAGGACGAACCGAGCGGCGAGCGACCCGAGCGAGCGTCACGGTCGTTCAACCACTGGCTGTTGCTGATCGGGATCCTCACGATGTGCTCCACCCTGGGTGAGGGTGCCGCCTCGGACTGGCTGGCGATCTTCCTCGTCGACGAGCGCCAGCACTCGCAGGCGGTGGGAGCAGCCGGCTTCACTGTGTACGCACTCGCGATGGTCGTCGGCCGCTCCGCCGGCACGAACATCGTGGAACGGGTCGGGCGGGTGACCGCGCTGCGGACGGCCGGGCTGCTGACGGCCGTCGGGGTCGCGCTGACGTTGACCGTGCCGGCCGATCCTGCCACCGTCGTGGGGATCGCCCTGTGGGGCCTGGGCCTGGCCCTGGTCTTCCCGACCGCGATGAGTGCGGCCGCCGAACGCGGCGAGACCCCGGCCGGCGGCATCGCGGCGGTGGCGACGCTCGGCTACACCGGGTTCCTGGTGGGACCGCCCACGATCGGGTTCCTCGCCGCGAGCTTCTCGCTGGAGCGCGCCCTGTGGGTGGTCGCACTGCTCGGCGTTGCGACCTCGGTCCTTGCGTCGTTCGTCCGCCCGCCCTCCGGCGACGTGCGACGCTAGTTGCATGGCTGAGTCACTCACGTCCGCGCTCTCGACGCTGCGCGGCCTGCTGCTCGACGACGCCAGCCTGGTTCGTGCTGTCGGTGCGGGGCGGCGCCGCGGCCTTGAGCCGCCCTGGCGTCGGGTCGAGGCAAGGTACGTCGACCTCAAGACAGGACGCCACCTCCAGGTGACGGCCTACGACCAGGCCCAGGCACACACGCGGAACCACCGGGTAGGGACCGACGCGGAGCGAGCGGTCGACGAGCTGCTGCGATGGCCGTTCGCGAACTGGCACGTCGACGCGTCGACCGCAACCCTTCAGGTGCGGGTCACCAAGAGGGGCGACGCGCTGGTGCACCGGCGGGCACCGGACGCTGACCTCCCCCCGACGCACGCCCACGATCGGGCCAAGGCGCGGCTGGTGGGGGCAGCCGAACCGTGGCTGCACGCGATCGGCATCGCCGACCACGAAGGTCGCGTCAAACCCAGCCGCCAGGCCAAGTATCGCCAGATCGAGGAGTTCGTCCGGCTGCTCGCGCCTGCGGTTGACGACGCGCTCGCGTCGGGTCGGCTTCGGCATCCCACTCCGACCGAGCCCCTTCGCATCGTCGACCTCGGATGCGGAAACGCCTACCTGACGTTCGCCACGTTCCGACACCTGAGCAGCGCCGGCGACCTCCCCGTGCATCTGGTCGGCGTCGACCAGAACCGACACTCGCGCGACCGCAACACCGCGCTGGCCCAGGAGCTCGGCTGGGACCGCGAGATGTCGTTCCTGGCCGGTTCCATCGCGGAAGTCGCGCTGGACCCGCCAGACGTCGTGCTGGCGCTGCATGCCTGCGATACGGCCACCGACGAGGCGCTCGCCCGGGCGGTGCGCTGGCAGGCACCGCTCGTTTTCGCTGCGCCGTGCTGCCACCACGACCTGCAGACCCAGCTGCGGCACGCCAGCACCCCGCCGCCGTACGGGTTGCTGACGAGACATGGGATCGTTCGGGAGCACTTCGCCGACGTGCTCACCGACGCGCTGCGCGCCGCGTTGATGCGGATGTTCGGCTATCGCGTCGATGTCGTCCAGTTCGTCGCGAGCGAGCACACACCGCGCAACACGATGATCCGCGCCGTTCGCACCGGTGCCGAGCCGACCAAGGCCCTGTCCGACGAGTACGTCCGCCTGACCGCGGAGTGGGGAGTCGAGCCTGCCCTGGCCCGCATCCTGGCCGCCGAGACCGCCCAGGTGCTCGGGTGAACACCTGGCCACGTCGGATCAGGCTGTCGTCGACCGTCGTCGGCGTCGGTCTCGCCATGTCCTCCGGCCTGCTGCCGGCGGCCGGCGCCGATGCCGTCGAGCCCCAGGCGCTGTTCACCATGCACGACCCCCGGATCGTCGAGAGCAGCTCGCTGGTGGTGAGCTCGGTCGACCCGGGCCTGGCGTACACGGCCAACGACTCCGGCGACGGGGCCGACATCTACACCATTGACATGAACACCGGGGACACCGTGGCGGTGACAACTCTCGCCGGCGTCGATCCCACGGATGCCGAGGCCATGGCCCCCGGACCCGGAGGCACCCTCTACTTCGCCGACATCGGCGACAACTCCGCCACCCGTCGCACCGTCACGGTCTACTGGATCGACCAGCCAACGGCGACCGACGCGACGGTCGACCCACACTCGGCGACGATGGTCTATCCCGGTGGTGCTCGCGACGCCGAGACACTGCTGGTCGACCCCTCCTCGGGTCGTCTTTACCTGGTGTCCAAGGAGCTGTTCGGCGGCACGATCTTCGCCGCACCGAGCCGTCTGTCGACAGACCACACCAACCGGCTGCAACCGGTCGGCACGGCACCAAGCCTGGTGACGGACGGTACGTTCCTGCCGTCGGGACAGGTCGTGCTGCGGACGTACACGAGTGCCGTGGTGTACGACCCGTCGAGCTGGACAGCGCTGAGCAGCACCACGCTGCCGGAGCAGCCGCAGGGCGAGTCGATCGCAGCACTGCCCGGACCGGCAGAGGTCCTGGTGGGCAGTGAAGGGGTGGACTCCGCGGTCTACGAGGTACGACTGAACCTGGACGCGCAGTTCAGCGACGATCAGCCGACCAGGGTCCCGGTGCGGCCGGGCGAGACGCCACCGTTGACGGGGTCAGGAGGGTCGGTAGTGCCTCCGGCGACTGGCGCAGCACCCGACATCAGCGCCGACCGCTCCGAGATCGACGAATCCCTGACCGCACCGATCCTGCTCGTCAGCGGCCTGATCGCCGCCGCCGTCACGATCGCGCTTGCGCGCCGGCGAAGCACCCGCCGCTAGGACATCGCCGACACGATGTAGTCGATGCACAAGGTGAGCGCCTCTACGTCGTCAGGCTCCACCGCCGGGAACATGGCGACCCGCAACTGGTTGCGGCCGAGCTTGCGGTACGACTCGACGTCGACGATCCCATTGCTCCGCAGGGCCGCTGCCAGCGCGAGGGCGTCGACCCCCGGGTCGAAGTCGATCGTCCCGACGACCAGAGAGCGCGCATCGACGTCGGACACGTACGGCGTCGTGTAGTCGGTCTTGTCGGCCCAGCCGTACAGCCGGCTCGACGAGTCCGTCGTGCGGTCTACTCCGAAGGCGAGACCGCCGCCACCGTTGAGCCAGTCGAGCTGCTGCGCGAGAAGGAACAGCGTCGCCACCGCTGGGGTGTTGTACGTCTGGTCCTTGCGTGAGTTGTCGATCGCGATGGTGAGGTCGAGGAACGCCGGGGAGAAGCGAGATGTCGCCGCGATCTGCGCGGCCCGCTCCAGGGCCCGCGGGGACATGACGGCGAGCCAGAGCCCCCCATCGGACGCGAAAGACTTCTGCGGCGCGAAGTAGTAGACGTCGGTGCTGAGGATGTCCACCGGCAGCCCACCGGCACCGGAAGTGGCGTCGATGACGACCAGCGCATCCTCGTCCGCCCCGGCGACCCGATGGACCGGCGCCATGACTCCGGTCGAGGTCTCGTTGTGCGGCCAGGCATAGACGTCGACTCCCGCCTCGGCGCGGGCCGTGGCCCGGCTGCCCGGATCGGCCCTGAGGATACTGGGCTGCTGGAGCCACGGAGCGAGACCTGCGGCGCTGGCGAACTTTGCCGAGAACTCCCCGAACGACAGATGCTGGCTGCGCTCCCGGATCAGGCAGAACGTCGCGATATCCCAGAACGCCGTGGTGCCCCCGTTGCCGAGGATGACCTCGTACCCGTCGGGCAGCGAGAAGAGCTCGGCCAGGCCCGCGCGGACGTGGCCGACGAGGCTCTTGACCGGCGCTTGCCGGTGCGACGTCCCCAGCAGCGACGTGCCGGTGTCCGCCAGCGCGCGCAGCGCCTGCGGTCGTACCTTCGACGGGCCCGAGCCGAACCGGCCGTCGGACGGCTTGAGGTCGGCGGGAACGACGATGTCAACGTCGGTCATCGAGGAGTCTCCAGATCGCGGTCGCTTGTCCTGACAACGGTGTCAGCCACGTCGATTGTCTCAGCCCGGGGAGGTCATTCAGCCCAGCGGTCGTCCCATCCGGCGACCGCCTCGGCGGGGCGCGCGGCCGGCCCGACGTACAGCGCCCCCGGCCGGATCAGCCGGCCGGTCCGCTTCTGCTCCAGGATGTGCGCACTCCAGCCGGCGGTACGGGCTGAGGTGAACATCGACGTGAACATGTGCGGCGGGACCTCGGCGTAGTCGAGCACGATCGCGGCCCAGAACTCCACGTTCGTCTCCAGCACGCGGTCGGGACGCCGTGACCGCAGCTCCGCCAGTGCGGCTTTCTCCAATGCCTCTGCCACCTCGAACCGCGGCGCGTTCAGCTGCCGCGCGGTCCGCCGGAGCACTCTGGCACGCGGGTCCTCCGCCCGATAGATCCGGTGCCCGAAGCCCATCAGCCGCTGGCCGTCGTCGAGCAGCTCCTTGACGTACGGCATCGCGCCGCCACGCCGCTCGACCTCCTCGATCATGCCGAGCACCCGGGATGGCGCACCCCCGTGCAGGGGTCCGGACATCGCGCCGACCGCGGCGGAGAGGCTGGCGGCGACGTCGGCGCCGGTCGACGCGACCACCCGCGCGGTGAACGTGGACGCGTTCATGCCGTGCTCGGCCGCGGATGTCCAGTAGGCGTCGACCGCCTTGACGTGCTTGGGATCCGGGTCGCCGCGCCACCGAGTCATGAACCGTTCGGTGATCGACCCGGCCTTGTCGATCTCGCGCTGCGGCACCATCGGCAGCCCGACGCCCCGGGCGGCCTGGGCGACGTACGACAAGACCATCACCGCCGTCCGAGCGAGATCGTCGCGGGCTTGCTGGTCGTCGATGTCGTAGAGCTGGCGCATCCCCCACGCCGGTGCGATCATCGCGATGGCGCTCTGCACGTCGACCCGGATGTCGCCGGAGTGCACCGGTATCGGGTACGGCTCCGCCGGTGGCAGTCCCGGCTCGTACGCGCCGTCGACCAACAGCCCCCAGACCTTCTCGAAGGGCACCCGGCCCACGAGATCCTCGATGTCGACACCGCGGTAGCGCAGTGCCGAGCCGTCCTTGTCGGGTTCTGCGATCTCGCTCTCGAAAGCGACCACGCCCTCGAGACCGGGTCGGACCTCACTCATGCGCGGGCTCCCACTTCGTGGCGTCGCTATCGTCGTCGGGTGGACAACGACCGTGTCGCCTCACTCCGCGCAGAGTACGCCGAACGGGGACTCGCGGGGTCAGGTCTCCCCGATGACCCGATGGTGCTCTTCGGCCAGTGGTTCGCGGACACGGTCGCTGCGGACCTGTACGAACCCGATGCGATGGTCGTGACGACCGTCGACACGGAGGGCTTGCCCTCGTCCAGGTTCGTGTTGTTGAAGTCTGTCGGCGCGTCCGGGTTCGTGTTCTTCACGAACTACCGATCGCGCAAGGCCGGCGACATCGAGGCATCTTCGCTGTGTGCACTCGTGTTTCCGTGGTACCCCCTGCAGCGGCAGGTCCGGGTGGAGGGGATCGCCGAGCGGGTCTCCGTCGCAGAGTCCGACCTTTACTTCGCATCGCGGCCGCGGGGCTCGCAGCTGGCCGCCTGGGCGTCGCCCCAGTCATCCGTGGTGCCGGACCGGGCGTTCCTGGACAGGGAGTACGAGCTCGCCGCGCAGCGCTGGCCGCTCGGAACGGAGGTGCCGCGTCCCGAGCACTGGGGTGGGTACCGGGTCGTACCCTTGATGATCGAGTTCTGGCAGGGGCGCGCACAGCGGATGCACGATCGGATCCGCTACCGGCGGGACCACCGGGACGACAGCAGGTGGGTTCGGGAGCGGCTGGCTCCCTGAGCCGGACATGGGACGACCCGCGGGCGTCCTGCCGGTGAAGACAGGGGGCCGGGGGACAGGGTCGGCGCGCCCACGGGTCGGGTGACTGCTTGGAATTCCGCCAGCCGCACGTCACGGCCGGAGCGGTGGGCTGCTAGCGAGCAGCCACCTCACAAGTCCCAGAAGAACTCATTCTCTGGACCACCTCCTTCCTGTGTGCACACGACGCTACGTGGTGTCCGACCCCGGCACAAGTCCTATTACAGGACGTGGAACGCTTGCCGCCGTGTCGGTCCGGGACGTCATCAGAGCGGTCGTCACCGACATCCGTCCGTTGCAGGCATCGGCGGACTTCCGGCGTCTGTGGCTCGGCACCACCGTCTCGCAGCTCGGCCAGCAGATGACGACAGTCGCCGTTGCCCTGCAGGTCTACCGGCTCACGCAGTCGTCGTTCTCGGTGGGTCTGGTGGGTCTGTGCGCCCTCTTCCCGCTGATCGCCTTCGGGCTGTACGGCGGCTCGATCTCGGATGCGATGGACCGGCGCACGCTGGCCCTGATCGCATCCGCCGGTCTGTGGCTGATGTCGTTGATCCTGCTGATCCAGGCGCTCCTCGGACTGGAGAGCGTCCTGCTGCTCTACGTCGTCGTCGCGGTGCAGTCGGGCTTCTACGCGGTGAACAACCCGGCCCGGGCCGCTATCATCCCGCGGTTGCTGGACAGTCGGCTGATGCCGGCCGCGAACGCGCTCACGATGGCCTCGTTCAACGTCGGCTTCACCGTCGGGCCGGTGGCCGGAGCCCTGCTGATCAAGTGGGGCGGCTTCGGCGCGGCCTATGGTGTGGATGCCGTCACGTTCACCGCCGCCCTGTACGCGCTCTACCGGCTGCCCGCGATGCCGCCGCTGGGCGAGGTCACGAGGGCCGGCCTGCGATCGGTGCTGGACGGACTTCGATTCCTTGGGTCCGCGCCGAACCTGCGTGCGACGTTCATCCTTGACCTGTGCGCGATGGTGCTGGCGCAGCCGCGCGCGCTGTTTCCTGCCATGGCCAGCACCGTGTACGGCGGCGGCGTGACCACGGTGGGCCTGCTCACCGCGGCGCCGGCGGTCGGGGCGCTCGGCGCGTTCGCCTTCTCAGGCTGGGTGGGCCGGGTGCGCCGGCAGGGCCTGGCGATCGTGGTCGCCGTGATGTGTTACGGCCTGGCCGTCGGCGGCGTCGGATTGTCAGAGCTGCTCTGGCTGGGCCTGCTCTTCCTCGCGCTCTCAGGAGCGGCCGACATGGTGAGTGCGGCGTACCGGTCCACGATCCTGCAGGTCGCGGCTCCGGACCACCTTCGCGGTCGGCTGCAGGGGGTGTTCATCATCGTCGTGGCGGGCGGTCCGCGGGCCGGGGACTTCCTGGCGGGCTCGTTCGCCACTGCCACGTCGGAACGCATCGCGCTGCTCGCGGGCGGCCTCGCCTGCGTGTGCGGCGTACTCATCACGGCGGTGGTCCAGCGCCGGTTCCTCTCCTACGACGCCGAGCACCCCGAACCGTGAGCCAGGGCCTAAGCGAACTGGGTCAACGACAGCGTGTTCCCGTCCAGATCGGTGAACCAGGCGACCTTGTCCCCACCCGGAGTCGTCCATACGCCGGCCGGATCCTGGTTCATGCCCGGGTACTCCAGGAACCGCACTCCGGACTCGGCCAGCCCCTCCATCACCTCGTGGATGTCGGAGACCCGCCACCCCAGCACGGTGTACGGCGCCGCCACCGGTTCGTCCACCTGGGCGACACGGAGCATGGTGCCCGCGGCGTCGAACACGCAGGCGAACGGGCTGTCGCTCTCCAGCCGCAGACCGAGCGTGCCCTGGTAGAAGGCCCGTGCACGGTCGAGGTCACTGGCTGGTACGAACGCGATGAGGTCTGAGGTCGCCAACATGAGTGCTCCTTCGCCCTTGACCGGCTGGTGCGACGGCGTTCCTATCCCACGCCGGCAAACCATGCTGCCGTGTTCGGCGCCAGCCAGCCATGTCCGGCATCATCATCGACGCCGGAGCTGATCAGCAGGTCGCCGACGGGTGGCAGCCGTCGACGTCGGGATCCGCAGTTGATGACGCAGACGAACCCGTGCCCTCGGCTGAACGCAAGCAGGCCCGGACCGATGTCCAGGAAGGCGAACTCGTCGCCGAGGGTGGAGGCGAGGCCACGGCGAAGGTGAACCGCGCGCCGGTAGAAGGTCAGTGTCGACCGCGCATCCGCCGCCTCGGCCTCGACGGTGAGTCGGGACCAGTCGGCCGGTTGCGGCAGCCAGCTGGCTGACTCGCTGCCCTGGCCGAAGCCGTAGGGAGGCCGGTCACCGGACCAGGGAAGCGGAACCCGGGCCCCGTCACGACCGACGCCGCCACCTCGCAACCAGGTGGGATCCTGGCGCTGCGCCGGGCCGACATCGGCCTGCGGCAGCCCGAGCTCCTCACCCATGTAGAAGTACGCGGAACCCGGAAGCGCCAGCATGGTGAGGGTGGCCGCCCGCGCGCGAGCGACGCCCCGCGCGCCGCCGCCGTACCGGGTGACGTGCCGGGTGACGTCGTGGTTGCTCAAGACCCAGGTGGGCGACGCCTGGACCGGTTCGACCGCAGCGAGCGTGTCCGTGATGACCCGCCGGAATGCTGCCGCCGACCAGTCCGCCTTCAGCCAGTGGAAGTTGAACGCCTGCTGCAGCTCGTCAGCGCGCACGTAGCGCGCCATCGACGCGGCGTCGTCGACCCATGCCTCCGCCACCGCCATCCGGTCCCCGTCGTACTCGGCGAGGATCCTGTGCCAGCGCCGGTAGACGTCGTGCACCTCGGGGTTGTCGTAGTACGGATGGCGGTGCTGACGGGTTGCCGGACTGAGATCCTCCGGCTTGAACATGCCATGTGCGACGTCGATCCGGAACCCGTCGACTCCGCGGTCGAGCCAGAAGCGCAGTACCGACTCGAACTCGTCTCCGACCTCGGGGTTGCGCCAGTTGAGGTCCGGCTGCCTCTCGTCGAACAGGTGCAGGTACCAGTCACCGTCCTCGAGCCGCTTCCAGGCCGGTCCCCCGAACACCGACGTCCAGTTGTTGGGCGGGCGGGACCCGTGCCGGCCGGTTCCGTGGCGGAATACGTAGCGCTCACGCTCGCGGCTGCCGGGTCCGGCCACCAGCGCGGCCTTGAACCAGTCGTGCTCATCCGAGGTGTGGTTGGGGACGATGTCGACGACGACCTTGATGCCGAGACCGTGGGCTCTTCGGAGCATGGTGTCGAAGTCCCCGAGGTCGCCGAACATCGGATCGACGTCGCGGTAGTCGCTGACGTCGTACCCGTGATCGGCCTGCGGCGACCGGTAGAACGGCGTGAGCCAGATGGCATCGACACCGAGCTCGGCTAGGTAGGGCAGTCGCGAGGTGACGCCGGGGAGGTCCCCGATGCCGTCGCCGTCGGCGTCGGCGAAGCTGCGCACGTAGATCTCGTAGAAGATCGCGTTGCGCCACCAGGGGGACGTCGTCACAGTGGCTCCTTGTCGGCTGCGGTACCCATGAAACGGCCAGTGCAGATGGTGTCACGTCGTGGACGGCTGGCCGGCGGCGACGCTCTGAACTGGACGTTTTCGCGATGTGACGAGTTCACCCGTCCCGGGTGATGCCCGCACGAGGGGTACTGGGCAGGCTGACCTCGTTGGCTGCCACGTACCTTCGGCGCGATCGTGCGAGGAGAGAGACCCGTCATGTCTGACGACTTCGGTCTGTGGGACGTTTTCGTCTCGATGTTCTGGTTCATGCTGCTGGTCGCGTGGATTGCGTTGTTCTTCCACATCATCGGCGACATCTTCCGCGATCGCGAGCTGAGCGGCGGGGGAAAGGCGCTCTGGACCTTGCTCCTCATTTTCCTTCCGTGGCTGGGTGCGCTGCTCTACCTCATCGTGCGCGGGGCGTCGATGAACGAGCGGTCAGCGCGGGCGGCCGAGGAGCGAGAAGCGGGCTTCCGAGCATATGTGCAGGATGCTGCGAACACGACCAGCAGCGCCGACGAGCTCCGCAAGCTGGCAGAGCTTCGCGACAGCGGTGTCATCACCGCTGCGGACTACGAGCAGGCCAAGGCGAAGGTGCTGGCCTGACAGCGGCGACTCCCTGCGGAACCACTCTCGGCAGACCTGATGTCGGCCTGTCCGGTCTTCACGTTACCCTTCGCTAGGTCGTGAACCTTCCATCGGACGACCTCGCGGCGCTGATGCAACGCGCATGGGGTTCGTTCCTCGGCCGCTGCGTCAACCGCTTCGTCTCGATGGCAGGTATCGACCGAAGCATCGTGCTGGCGTCGCAGGCGTTCACGGCTCTGATACCCCTGCTGATGCTGGTTTCTGCGCTGGCTCCGGCTGGCCACGAGGATGTAGTGGCCCGGACGATCATCACCAAGTTCGGACTCGAAGGCGATTCGGCTGCGGCGGTCGAGCAGCTCTTCCATATTTCCGGTGACGCGGCGAGCAGTATCAGTGTCGCCAGCGTCGTCCTGCTGGTGTTCTCGGGTGTCTCGTTCACTCGCAGGATGCAGACGATGTACCGCGCAGCGTGGGGTCAGGAGAAAGCAGGCGTGCGGAGCGGGCTGTTCGCAGCCCTGGGGCTTATCGCCCTGCTGGCGGAGATACTCCTGCTGTACGGCATCCAGAGCCTTGTGAGAACCCTGCCGTTGGACTGGCTATTCGCGCTGCCGCTGTCGGCTGTCGCGGGTTTCGTGCTGTGGACGTCGATCCCGTACCTGCTGCTGAATCGTCAGGTCCGATGGCGCCGGCTGATGGTCGCGGGTGGAGTCTCTTCGACGGCCATCGCCATCTACGGCATCGGGATGACCGTCTACCTGCCGGGTCATATCGAGCGTTACACCCAGAGTTTCGGGCTGTTCGGCATCACGATCGCCATCATCGGCTGGCTGCTCGGCAGTGCGATGGTGCTGGTGGCGAGCACCGCGATCGCCGCGGAGTTCGATGGTTCCCGGGCGCTTTGGGCAGTAAGGCTGAAGGCGAGATACCGTCTGGGGGACCCGACGTTCGAAGATCGCGTCCTCACCGAAGAGGGCCTAGACTCCGGCCTCACCAGTGAGGACCTGCTGTTGTTGGTCCGGGTGCTCGCCAACTGGCTCGTGATGGTGGCAGCAGTGTGGGCGGCCACCGCGATCGTCCCCGGCATCGATGTGACGGGCGGGTTGCCCACGTACCTGCTGGTGTCCCTGCTGCTCGGTCTGGTCAACGCCGTCCTGGGCCCGCTGCTCTACCTGATCGCACTGCCTTTGACCGTCCTGACGCTGGGCCTGTCCGCGCTGGTGGTGAACGGACTCCTCCTTGCCATCACGGCTGGGCTGAGTCCCAAGCTCGACGTCGGCGGGTTCGGCGGCACAGTCCTCGGCGCGCTCGTCATCTCGGTCGTCATTACTCTGCTGGAGCTCGTGCTACGTCCGCTGAGGCACGAACGGTGAGGTGCAAACTAGTGCCCCGGAGTTCCCTCGGAGCGGGTCAGTACCCGATGCGCAGTCTGACCTCTTCCTTCGCCATGCTGACCAACCCTGATATCCCCATCATGATGCCCTTGACCATCACAATCAGCCCGGCGATCGCAACCCACTTGACGAGTACGTTGGACGGTCGGGCTACCTCAACTTCGGCGTTCGGCATTTCGGGCTCCTTACGCGAGTAGTAGCCACATTATCGCCGGCCGCAGGCGGCCGACACCCACCCCGCCGGGTGAATCACGCCGGGAGCGGTGACCGGCACGCCGCGGGTCGGGCACTGGAGCCGGTCAGCAGGTGTCGGAGACCGACTGGGCGAGCGCCTGGACACTCGTCGCGACCGCTGAGATGGCGGATCCCAGCGGCACGATGGTGGCGGCCGACGGATCTGCGGTCGCCGCCTGCACACCGCTCGTCAGCGCGGTCACGGACGTCTCGAGGTTGCTGATCTGTGACGCGTACTGCTGCTTCGCATCGTCCTTGAGCTGTCCCAGGTCCGCCGTTACCTGGGTGAGGTCACTCTGGAGCTGTGACAAACCGTTCTCGGTGAGGTTGACGTCCTTGAGGTTGTCGACCGAGGACGTGAGCTCGTCCACCGAGGAGCAGACCGCCGGTTTGTCGGAGTTGCACGCGCTGACGGTGGCGACTACGACGAGGAGGGCCGCGACAGCACTGGCGCTTACGTGGGTGGGCAACATGCGCCAATGCTGTGCAGCAGGCGCGGTCCCGACCTCACCCAGAAGGGGTGAGAAGGCGGGATGCCTCATCGTGCGGTCCAAGAGAGCGTGGGTGCGCCGGGTAGGAGACCCTGACCAACCAGTGGCCACGGGTCCACCGGCCGGTCCTATCGTGAGGCCGTGCTGTCGAGTCGTTCGAACATGTCCAGGATCGAGGCCGGTCTGCTGTTGCAGGGCAGCGCGAACTTCTACCCCGAGGAACAGCCGGTCCACGAGGTCGAGGTGGCGGCACTGTGGGTCGACGAGCATCCGGTGACAAACGCCGAGTTCCGCCGGTTCGTCAATGCCGTCGGTTATGTCTGCGTGGCCGAGCGTGCACCGGGCCTCGAGGACATCCCCGGCGCCGATCCGGCCAACTTGGTCCCGGGTTCACTGGTGTTCACACCGACTCCCGGCCCGGTCGGCCTCGATGACTGGCAGCGGTGGTGGCGCTGGCAGCCCGGTGCGGACTGGCGTCACCCGGTGGGACCCGGGAGCACGTTGCACGGCCTTGAACGCCACCCCGTCGTGCATGTCGCCCAGGAGGACGCGGCGGCGTATGCCGCGTGGGCTGGCAAGCGGCTGCCTCTGGAAGCCGAGTGGGAGTACGCCGCTCGCGGCGGCCTGGTCGGTGCCACCTACACCTGGGGCGAGGAGTTCATGCCGCGGGGTCGGGTGATGGCCAACACGTGGCATGGCGAGTTCCCTTGGCGCAATGACCGCCCCGGCAAGCATGGCTTCACCAGCCCGGTCGGAAGCTTTCCACCGAACGGCTATGGGTTGTTCGACATGGCCGGGAACGTCTGGGAGTGGACCGCCTCGGACTGGACCGGCTCGCATGCGACGGTTGATGCCCCGGCGGCCGCGCCATGTTGCGCGCCCACTCATCCACGCGACGAGAGCACCAGGATCGTCATCAAGGGTGGCTCACATCTGTGTGCGCCGTCGTACTGCCATCGCTACCGACCGGCCGCGCGACAGGGCCAGACGATCCGCAGTACGACGAGCCACATCGGGTTCCGCTGCGTCGTCGATGTCTGACCGCGAACACGGCGCACCGTGCGTTCCACGTGGCGGGCGCGCTGGCGATGACCTGTGGTGTTGAAGATGCCGCCCAGTTGGGGCATGGGTCTCCCGGGAAGCCAACCGCGTCCTCGCGCAGCCTGAACGATGCGGCGGTGGACGCGGTCTGTGAGCCGCTACTCACGCAACGACGTGGGCTACTGAGCAAGTTGTCTACTCGGCGAAGACCTCGCGAAGCTTTGCCTCCTCAGCGTCGGACAGGTTCGTCTGGATCAGTTCCCCGGCTCTACCCTCGAAGGCGTCGACAACCTTGTCGATAACCGCGCCGCTGGACAGAACGAAGAGTGCCGACGTTCCCGGAGTCACCTGGTCACGGACGCTGTTGATGAAGTCGTCGTCAATGCCGACGTCAGCCATCGAGCCGGTAAGTGCACCGGTAGCCGCACCGAGGGCCATTCCGAGCAGTGGCACGAAGAAGATCAGACCGAACAGGAGGCCCCAGAAGGCGCCGCCCATTGCCCCGGCACCGGTGAGGTTCGAGGCTTGCCGGGTCTTCGGCTTCTTCTTCCCCTCCTCCCACGTGACGATCGCGGCGTCGTGAAGCGTGATCAGTTCCTGCTTCGACAGGCTCCTGAGGGTCGCCTCTGCCTCCTCGGCCCCGGACGCGGTGTTGAACTTCCAGACGGTCAGTGTTGCCATTCTTCCTCCGGTTCATCGTCGGTCGAGCGCTGCGGGCCTCGCGGCCCGAATCGACGCTAGCACTGGTTGTGCTGCGGCACCGGTCTGGTTTGAGAGACCCCAGCCCTGGCTATCGGGCTACCCGGTCGGAGGTGTCGAAGGTGGTCCAGCTGCTACCCACGCCCCATAGCCGGACAGCCGGGCCCAACCATCGGGCCGCCGATTCCCCCGAGACAGGTGATGTGCGGCGAGATTCCTTCCACCAAACTGTCGATCTGTCATCGGAGGTCGACAGATGGATCAGTACGTCATCAGGATTGAGGGGCCGTTGCCCGACGACGCCTCCGGGGGGTTCACTGAGTTGACTGTGACACCGCTCACTCTCGACGAGCCACCACACGGGCTGTTCGGATGAGCGCCCCGTCCGAACACGAGGGGCAGCCGAGGTTCGAGCAAAGCGGTTCGAACGCCCGTGACTGGTTGAACACAATCGTCACGATCGCGGGGATAGTGGCGCTGTATTTCATCGTGCCGGTCGGACGACACGATCCTTTGCCGCTGGCGGTCGCAACCACGCTCGCACTTGTGATCGCGTGCGTGCTCGCCGTCTTGATCTCGCGTCGAGTCATCCGGATCCTCGACGGGCGCGGCGACGACCGCCTGCGCGGGCCGCTGACTCTTCTGGCCTCGGTGATCATGGCATTCTCCATGGTCTATTACCTGCTAGCGCAATCGGACCCAGGGCAAATCGCCGGACTTGAGACGAGGCTCGACGCCCTGTATTTCACGCTCACTACGCTCGCCACGATCGGCTACGGCGACATTCATCCAGCCGGTCAGGCGGCCCGGGCCATCACATGCGTCCAAGTCGTGTTCAACGCGATCTTCCTCGCCGGCCTGGTGAGGGCAACTCTCTATCAGGCCAAGGCGGTCAGGGCGGCCAGGAGACAATCTTGATCCCGCAATGCTGCCGAGTGTCTGTCGACGTGGAGCTTGCGATACAGCGATAGGCCGGCTCACGTGATTCCGGGGACAGCCTGCTGTGAATCGCCCGGATGGCTTACCGGGCCTTGGTTGCCGACGCGGAATCTCGCAGCTCCGCCGAGAAGAATTCGAGTGCGGTCTTCGTCTTTGTGTGCTGTTGGTCAGAAATCTCGATTCCCTCGCCCTCGAAGAACCGTCGGAGTTCGAGTCCGACCTCCAGACCCTCGCTGGGCAAGCATTTCGTGGACAGCTCCAGAATGCGGGAGCCGTCTGGGTACAGCCACATCTCGACCACGATGGGGCGTGAGAATGTCTGCTCTTGGAGCTTCAGCTTGAGCACGAAGATGGGACCAAGGACCGATAGGTCATCGAGTTCCAGCCCGCCTGGCGCGTGCGTGGCAAAGAACGCGCGCTGCTCTTTCGAGAACAGCTTGTGCAACGGCCGCTCCCCGGAGACCGACCGGAGGACGGTCTTGGCTGGGAGCCTGCCTTTGAGTGTGGCGGAACACATATAGCCGCCGGGCATTGCGTCCACCTCGACAACGAACGCTGGTGAGCGGCGCAGATCCGCCGGCAGCTCAGCCGGTACGACGGGTCGCAACTTGATCACCGAATCCGCAGCGCGTCCCTGGACTCTGCGAGCGCGTGCTACGACGCCTGCCTCGTTGAGTGCCAGGTCCGGTGTGTCGAAGAAGAACACTTGGCGGATCTGCGCTTCGAGCGGATCGAGCCCGAGGGCTGCAACGGTCGATCGCTGGGATCCTTCGGGGACCGTCAGCTTCAGCTCGACGCTGTCGGCGTCCTTCATCAGGTCCAACAGCCGGATGAGGTCGTCGCCGACCAGCCGTGACTTCGATTCAGCGGTCATTTCGCATCTTTCTTTCTTGGGCGTTCGGTATTCGCGAGCCAGGCAGACGATTCAGCCACCGGGGGCGTAGTGCGCCGGTATTGTTCATTGACGGTCGTCCTGTGGTGCGCGGGTCTCGTGACCGCGGCGCGGACGTGAGGGGGGACTTAGCTTGAGACCGAGTCCATCTCCCGGCCATGCGCCGTGACGGCGTAGATGACCAGGATGTCAACGGCGATCATGATGACCGACCAGATGGGGTACGCCGACGTGAACGCGAGGTTGGTGATCGCGCTGCAAAACGCCAGGAGCACTGCGACGATCCGCGCCCATGTCGCCCCTGCGAAGAGCGCCGCTCCCGCTATGCCAACGAGTACTCCCAGGATGAGATGAACCCATCCCCACGTGGTGTAGTCGACATTCACGACGAGACCGCTTGTCTTCACGAGGAAGTAGTCATCCTTGAACAGAGCCACAAATCCGGCGATAGCGTGGAAGAACCCGAGCATGATCATCATCGCGCCGGCAAAGATGATCCACCCCACCCAGCCACTCGGCTCGACGTACCGATCCGATCGCTGCCCTTGGTTTGCTGGAGTGCCAGCTGACATGCGAGGTCTCCTCTCGACCCAGGTGTTACCAGCAGGATCGGTGATGGCGACCACACGCACCTCACCCGCACCGGGTGACGTGCCGGCTTGCGTCTCGTCGAGAGGTGGGCTGCACGGACGCCGGGCGTCAGCCGAACCCACTCAGCAGTGATCGGGCCGCTCCCCCGCCGCGGGTGAGGTCAGGAGAGCCTCGCAGTCATAGTGTTCCGGTCGACGGCGGTGTCCCGATCAGCCGCGCAGAGTGCTCGGTCGCCTCGACAGCCACGCGGCTGACTGGAGGGCATGAGATGGGTGAGCTGCTGATGAGCTGGAACGATGGCGCCGCCAAGGATGCCATCGTCGAATTCGTCGAACTCACCTGCGGTCAGCGGTCCGCGGAGCCTGTGCCAGTCGCGGAGCGGGTGGCGGTGTTCGACAACGACGGCACGTTGTGGTGCGAGAAGCCGATGCCGATCCAGCTCGACTTCATCTTGCGTCGCCTGGTCGAGATGGCGCACGCCGAACCCGAACTGCGTCAGCGCCAACCCTGGAAAGCGGCCTACGAGCGCGACTTCGGCTGGCTGTCCGCGGTGCTGGCCGAGCACTACGCCGGCGACGACACGAATGCTAGGACCCTCGGCGCCGGCGTCCTCGCGGCGTTCGCCAACCTCACCGTCGATCAGTTCGCCGCGCAAGCAGAAGAGTTCCTGCGTGGGACACGTCATCCAACACTCGACCGCGCGTATCTCGACTGCGCCTACGCTCCGATGGTCGAACTGCTCGACTATCTGCAACAGAACGACTTCTCGAACTACATCGCCTCAGGCGGCGGCCGGGACTTCATGCGCCCGATCAGCAGTGACGTCTACGGCATTCCCAGCGAACGCGTCATCGGTAGCAGTGCCGCTCTGGTGTATACGCCCGGTGAGGATGGCGGCTCGATCACACGTCAGGCGGCAGCCGACTGTCTCGACGACGGTCCGGAGAAGCCCGTGCACATCTGGACGCGCACGGGCCGGCGGCCAGTGTTGGCCGCGGGCAACTCCAATGGCGACGTCGAGATGCTTGACTTCGCCCAGCACCCCGATAAGCCCTTCCTGCGCCTCCTGATTCTCCACGATGACTCCGAGCGGGAGTTCGACTACCTGTCCGGTTCAGAGAAGGCCCTTGACCGGGCTCAGGTCAGCGGCTGGACGGTAGTGAGCATCAAGAACGACTGGTCCAAGGTCTTCTTGTCGTGAAGGGCTCTGAGCCACTCCGGGCGGTAGCGCGATAGCGCGCAGGCATCAAGGGTGACCGGATCAACATCCTGTGGGGTCTGCTCGTTGTCGTGGTCGTCGCTGCCGCAGCGGTGGCCGCGATTCTCGTTGTGCGGCGCCGTGCGCCTGATGGCGGGTTCTTTCACGACGGCGATCGGGCGGCCGGAAACTTCGGCGTCCTCGCGACATCCGCCTCGGCCAGCGCGACGCGCTTCCAGGCGGCTCGCGAGTCCGATCTCGCGAACGCCCAGACCGAGATCGACGTTGCCACGTTCAGCTCGTGGGTGGACGCCTACGCACGCGACGAGAAGGTGCTTGCCGACTTCTACCGGACACGTGTCCGGGCGGAGTTCCAGCCCGCTGTCGAGGCGTGGATCGCGACCCGGCCGCTGAAGAACCCTGATGCTCCACTGACGCCGTTCGCGATGCCGGAGTACAAGCCGGCGGCGTCGGCTGAGGCTGCCGCGCTCGACCAACACGCGGAAGAACTGGCAGCCGACGTACGCAGCGATATCCAGCGTGCCTCGAACTACGTCCTCGGAGTCGTCCTGTTCGCGGTTGCGCTCTTCTTCGCAGGCATCAGCACCAAGCTGTCCTCGCCCACGCTGCGGGCGGTTGCGCTCGGTGCCGGATGCCTCGTGTTTCTCGGGGCCCTCGGCTGGTTGTCGACGTTCCCGATCAGCCTATCGGTCTGAGCGTTATCGATCTCTGCGATCCTGGCGCCGGTCTGTTCGACGGTTGACACCGTGCGCCACCACGGCGGCGGTCGCGACAGTCGTGGCCGTGCGTGCGACGGGCGCGGGTCCGATCACCGCGCGGCGGCGCATGCGTCGTCTGGCAATACCCATGTCATGCTCCTTCACTTACGTCTGATTCGGAGTCGTCGTCTTCGATGGCATCGAGCAGCGCCTGGACCGGAATGCGGCCGCTGGCCACGAGCTGGCCGCCCGAGCGTCGTACCGCGGAGGCGAACGGCGCCGCCCACGTGTTCTCCCAGACGAGCACCGCAGCACTGCTACCGGGTTCGATCGCGGCGGCCACGGCTGTCACATCCTCCTCGCTCAGCAGCATCGCCAGCTCACTCTCGTAGGTGCGCAGCTCACCCAGCTCGCTCTCGTCGAGGTCGGAAAGCTCAAATGCCTCGAGTGAGCCGTCTGAGTCCTTCTTCAACACCAGTAGGTCGAGGACCCGAACGATGTCGCGCTCGACGAGGTCGCGGAGAGCCGGGGCGATCTCTCCGTTGAACTTGCTACCGGGGAACTCGACCACGATCCAGTCAACAGGACCAAGCTCATCGAGGCCGTTCACGTCATCCACGAGACACTCTCCTTCTGTGGGGAGCACCGACGTGGTGCATCACCCGGGCCGCGATGCGGCACCGTCAACATGCAACAGGCTGCGAGCCGAATCCGCCTCACCCCAACCGGGTGAATGGGCCCCGTGGACCAACACTGGTGCCCTCATGGGGGGTCGTAGCCGAGGGTCAGGAGCGGGCCGATCCCAGTCACCCAGGACGGGTGAGGCAGCGGGGTGGTGACCTCCCCATCCTGATCGGGACCGAAGGCCGGCCGGGACAGGGAGTTCGTGGTGACCAACTCAAGTGGCCGGCATGCACGCGCCATTTTGCCGATCCCTGACCTCCCGTCGCCGGGCCTGACGACCTATGACGCGAAGGACCCGGACACCGCCTTCCCGCCGATCGAGCCGCTGCTCCCGCCGGAGGGCGCGCCGAACGTGTTGATCGTGCTCCTCGACGACGTCGGGTTCGGGGCGTCGAGCACGTTTGGTGGGCCGTGTCGCACACCCAACGCGGATCGACTGGCTGCTGGTGGATTGCGGTTCAACCGTTTCCACACCACGGCGCTGTGTGCGCCGACGCGGCAGGCGCTGCTGACCGGCCGCAATCACCATTCGGTGGGGATGGGCAGCATCACCGAGACGGCCACATCGGCCCCGGGCAACAGTTCGCTACGGCCCAACACGAAGGCGCCGCTGGCGATGACGTTGAAGCTGAACGGTTATTCCACGGCGCAGTTCGGCAAGTGCCATGAGGTGCCGGTGTGGCAGTCCTCACCGATGGGCCCGTTCGACGCGTGGCCGTCGGGCGGTGGCGGGTTCGAGACCTTCTACGGGTTCATCGGCGGCGAGAACAATCAGTGGGATCCGGCGCTGTATGACGGGACGACCCCGGTGGAGCCGCCATCGACCGCGGAGGGGGAATACCACCTGACCGAGGATCTGACGGATCGGGCCTGCAACTGGGTGCGGCAGCAGAAGGCGTTGATGCCGGACAAGCCGTTCTTCGTGTACTTCGCCCTGGGTGCCACCCACGCCCCGCACCACGTGCCCAAGGAGTGGGCGGACCGGTACGCCGGCGAGTTCGACGACGGGTGGGACGTGCAGCGGGAGCGCACCTTCGCCCGGCAGAAGGAACTCGGTGTCATCCCGGCCGACGCGGAGCTGACCGCCCGGCACGACGAGATCACCGCGTGGAACGACATGCCGGCCGAGTTGAAGCCGGTGCTGGCGCGTCAGATGGAGGTGTACGCCGGGTTCCTGGAGCACACCGACCATCACGTCGGCCGGCTGGTCGATGCGATCGAGGATCTCGGGGTGCTGGACAACACCATCGTGTACTACATCATCGGCGACAACGGCGCGTCTGCGGAAGGCACCATGAACGGCGCCTTCAACGAGATGGCGAACTTCAACGGGATGGCCGCGCTGGAGACCCCCGAGTACATGCTCTCCAAGATGGAAGAGTTCGGGTCACCTTCCTCGTACAACCACTACTCGGTCGGCTGGGCGTGGGCGATGAACACGCCGTTGCAGTGGACCAAGCAGGTCGCCTCGCACTGGGGCGGAACCCGCAACGGGACCATCGTGCACTGGCCCGCCGGGATCCAGGAGGCAGGTGGTTTGCGTTCGCAGTTCACCCACGTGATCGACCTCGCGCCGACGATTCTGGAAGCGGCCGGCCTGCCCGAGCCGACCACGGTGAACGGTGTGCTGCAGTCGCCGATGGAGGGCACCAGCATGCTGTACAGCTTCAACGAGGCGGCCGCGGCGGAACGCCATGACCTGCAGTACTTCGAGATGTTCGGCAACCGCGGCATCTACCACAAGGGCTGGTCCGCGGTCACCAAGCACCGCACGCCATGGGTAATGGTCGGCGGGATCATCCCTGCCTTCGACGATGATGTTTGGGAGCTTTACGACGGCAGCAGCGACTATAGCCAGGCCCGTAACCTCGTGGCTGACAATCCCGCGATGCTCGCCAAGCTGCAACGGCTGTGGCTGATCGAAGCCACCAAGTACAACGTGCTGCCCATCGACGACCGCGGAGCCGAGCGGTTAGAGCCGGGACTAGCGGGACGTCCGACACTCATCCGCGGGAACACGCAGCTGCTCTTCTCGGGCATGGGACGGCTGTCGGAGAACAGCGTGGTCAGCATCAAGAACAAGTCGTTCTCCGTCACCGCGGATCTTGTCGTCCCGCCCCGCGGTGCCGACGGCGTGATCATCGCCCAGGGCGGCCGGTTCGGCGGTTGGTCTTTCTACGTCAAGAACGGCACCGCCAGGTTCGTCTACAACGTGCTCGGCATCCAGGAGTTCGCCACTGAAGCCGACTCACCCATCCCGGCCGGCAACCACCAGGTGCGGATGGAGTTCGGCTACGACGGCGGCGGCCTGGCCAAGGGCGGCAACGTCACCCTCTACCACGACGGCGCCGCCGTGGGCACCGGCCGCGTCGAAGCCACCCAGCCGATGGTCTTCTCCGCCGACGAGACAACCGACATCGGCTACGAGTCCGGCACCACCGTCACCCCGGACTACGACGCGAGAACCAGCCGCTTCACCGGCACCATCAACTGGGTGCAGATAGACCTCGGCGATGACGACCACGACCACTACATCGACCCCGAGGAACGCCTCCGCATCGCCATGGCTCGCCAGTAGCCCAACGATGCGCCGTGACGCGGCTCGGCGGTCAGGGTTGATCCTTAGGTTCGCCGACGTTCTTGATGTCGTGGCGCGCGCGTCGAACCGCGCCGAGGATCAGACGGACCCCGATGCCGAGAACCACCAGGTTCAGTATCATCTGAGCCGTAACGGCCAGACGAGCTGCTTCGCTGGCCGGAGTGATATCGCCGAAGCCAACCGTGGTGAAGACGGTAACGGTGAAGTAAAGCGAGTCGGTCCGGTTCAAGACACTCACGTTGAAGTCACCGCCGCCGTCATTGGACATCAGGAAGTATGCGGCCGCGAACAGGAGGAGGTACAGCGGGACGGTGGTGGCGAGCGCCTCGACACCGCGCATTCCTGGGTATGCGGCGTCAAGGATCGCGTGCACCTGGTAGGCGATCATGCCGACGAGGAGGAGTAGGCCCGCCACCAGGAACAGCGCCATCGTGACACCGGTCAACCGATCAAGAGGTGCGAGATAGTACAGCGCGACGAGGACCGTGGTCGATCCCAAGGCGCGCGCCAGTCCGACAATGATCCCGCGGCGTCGCTCGGCGCCTCTCAGGTCTTGACCTGGTGCGGTCATGAACCTAGCCTCCTTCGGCTCACCTTCGGCTTCGTCGGCGAGTGGTGGGGCGCGGACGAGCCGCAAGGTACCGGCTCCAACCAGTTGCTCGGCTTGTGGTCTCGTCGAGGATGCCTTACTCCGCGAAGGCCTCCCGAAGTGCCATCTCCTGATCCGCAGACAGGTTAGTGCTGATCAGTTCCATCTCCTGTCCCGCCATCGCCTCCGCGACCCGATCCATGACGGCCTCGCTCGTCATCAGAAACAGGGCAGACGTGCCGGGGGTCACCTTGTCTTGTACCGACTGGATGAAGTCGTCGTCAATGCCGACATCGGTCATAGATCCTGCCCAGGCGCCCATCGCGGCACCGACGGCCACGCCAAGGAGAGGGACGAGGAACAGGATGCCGAAGAGCAGCCCCCAGAAGGAGCCGCCGAGGGCGCCCGCTCCTGTGAGGTTGTTGAGCTGGCGTGTCCTCGGCTTCTTTGCGCCGATGTCCCACCGCACCAGCGCAGCGTCGTGCACCTTGATCAAACCTTGCTTCCTTAGTTGGTCCAGGGTGTACTCCGCCTCATCAGCTCCGTGGGGGGTTGGGAATCGCCAGACGGTCAGCGTTGCCACGGTTCCTCCTAGACTGCACGGGGCCGTGCCGACGGTCGGCGCAGCGATTGAGATGCGACTGTATGGGCGGATGCTCGAACCGGCTTCACCCACAGTGGGGGAGCGCTGGGACTATCGCGGTCGGACTGCCTGGCTCGTTTCGCCTCCTGGCATCGCGTTTGTCGCCGCCATGGGTGAGAACGGGCAGGTCATCCTTACAGGCGGCATACGATGGCTGGAGGACGGCCGGGTCGGACTGGAAGACGCCGTGCCAAGCGAGCCTGTCCCGGATTCACCCGTCGTCGGAAAGGAGTAGCGGATGTTCAAGCAGCTGATCGTCGTCTGGCTCATTGTGGCCGCAGCCATCGCGATCACGGCAGAGCTGGTGCCCTCGGTCGAGATCGACGGCGGATTCTTCGCGCTTCTCGGCGTGGCACTCATATTTGGCCTGGTCAACGGTTTGATCGGGCCCGTGCTGCGGTTGCTGACCCTGCCCCTCACTCTCGTGACGTTCGGCCTGTTCGCCCTCGTCGTCAACGGTGTCCTGCTCGCGCTCACTGCCGGGCTCAGCGACAACCTCGATGTCGGAGGTTTCTTTGCGGTCGTGGTCGCCGCCTTCCTCATTTCCATCATCTCGAGTGCGCTCGGGTTCGCGGTGACGAAGCTCTTCGCGAGACACTGAGGATCTTGCGCTTGGTCAAACGCGACTGGAGTCGTTGTTCGCGGCTGCCTGGCTCGGTTGCGGAGCGGCGAGCACCTCCAGGACCAACAGCAATACTGCGATCACGATGACGAAGGTCAGAGCGGTGCGCCCGGTCGGATGGTCCTGCAACAGGTAGGCCAACGCCGCGATACCCACGATGCCCACCCGGACGGAGGTCCGGTACTCGGCGAGCGCAGCGCCGAACCTGCCGGTCTGCAGGCCGGCCCGGGATGTGCCCCCGCGGACGGCGTCGATGCCACGGACAATTCCTCGCCGGGCGGCTGCCCCCGAACCGGTCGTGGCGCTGAGCCACGCGGCGACGGCGACCGTCAGCGCGACGACCAGGACACCGCGCAGCGCCAACCTGATGAACGACACGATCTGGTCATAGACGACACCTGCGGCCGCCTGCGAGACCGTGGCCGGGAGCGAGTCCAGATAGATCGGACGGATGATGTTGAGAGTCGCGCCCAGGAGAAGCATAGCCGCGGCGAGGGCAAGACCGGCCGCCAGCACCATGCGCCGGCGATCTCGTGCAATGAAGATCGCGGCGGCCAGGAAGACGAGGCCAACGACCGGCAGCCAGGTGGCGAGGTCATCGAGGATCCGAAGCATCCGTTGGACCTTGGCGAGGTCCGCGGACTGCAGGATGGTGAATGTCGCCTGCACCTCGGGAATGCGGTCCGCGATAGCGAAACCGGCGTCTGAGAGTTGCTGCTTCAGTGTGTTGATGAGTGCCGCCAGGCTGACCCGGACCGACCCGTTGTCCACCGCGATCGTGTCGCCCCCCTGGCCGGTGAGGGCGGCGACCAGCTCTGAGTGCGCCGTCCGGTTGGCTGCGATCCACGCCTGCTCGAACTCGTCGGACGCCACCAGGGCATGGATCCGGTCGGATACGAAGTTGCGGATCCCGGCCGCTAGCGGTCCGGCTGCGGCTTGGAGCGTCGCCTCCACCCGTGGTGGCAGATCCTGGGCGCTGATTGCCTGAACCAGCTGGTCAGTCGCCGCGTCGACGTCGAGGTAGCCGAAGACCACCTGCTCGACGCGGGCGGCGATGGCGTCCTGGACGGCCGGATCCTTCGCCAGCGGGCCGACTGTTGCGATGTAGCGATCGGTGTCCTCAACCTGGCCGTGCGCCCAGTTTGCGAGCACGGACAGGGGTGCCATCAGGGCCGCCAACGTCACCAAGAGACCGGCGACCACGGGTCGCCACCAGCCGGCTCGACGGCCCTGCTGCTGCGGCGAAGACCCCTTCAGACGCGCCAGCTCTTCTTTGAGACGAGCCACCTCTGCCTCGTCCGCTGCCGAGCGAGGGGGCTGCTCCGGGGGTCCGGGACTGGTCATGCTCCCACGATGCGACGGTGCCCCTTTGTCGGCGTCACCCGTTGCGGGTGACGCGGCCACGGCGCCGAGCGCACAGGTTGGTGCTGTTCGCAAGCAGGCGTCGACGAATTGAGATGTCCATGTCGAGAGCCACGTACGAGATCCGCGTAGACGGGGCGGTGTCGCAGCGTCTGCTCGAGGACTTCGATGGCGTCACGATCGTGGCCGCCCCTGCCGGTACGACGATGCGCGCGGACTTCGCGGACGGGGCGGAGCTGCATGGCTTCCTCGGCGCGCTGCGTCGTGCAGGGCTCGTCCTGGTCGACGTGCGGCGAGAGCACACGTACGAGCAGCTGAACAGGGCTGGTCAGCATGAAGGATCTTCCGATAGTCCGGCGAGCGCGTGAGCAGCTAGTCCCGGCTGCCCGTTCAGACTCCGTGAGCCCCGTTTGGCCGTGCACCGAGTACCGGCGGCTATGTCGCCGCACATCGTTCACGCTGCGTTCACCCGGGCCTACAGTTCATTTCACCTGCGCTGTCTACGTTCGGACGCAGAGTCATTCTCCCGCCCGATGACAGACAAGGAAGGTGCCGTAAACCGCGAATGCTGCGAGGAGAATCGTGGCCTCTTCTTCGGTCGGGAAGAAGACCGAAACGATGGTCGTTCCGATGGCTCCATAGACGGCGAAGTCATACCATTCCACCGCGTTGCCCACGCCGGCCGACTAGTGCCGTCCTATGATCGTGAACATAGTCGATGAATAAGGTGGGCGATGACAGGGACGGGCGCCGCGGAGCCTGCCGGCGGTCGTGTCGCGGCGGGCGGCGGGGTCGACTCGTTCTTGGAGGCGAAACTTCACTGGCCGCCACCGCGTGAGCGTTGGGTCGAGCGCGCTCGACTTCTCGATCTACTGGACCGCGCCGCGTCCTGTCAGGTCATCTTGGTCGCTGCACCGGCGGGCTATGGCAAGTCCACTCTCGTCGCCCAATGGCTCGCGAGCGACCGACGTACGCCGGCCGCGGCCTGGGTCTCCCTCGACTCGGGTGACAACGATCCCGGTCGACTGTGGACGCACGTCGCCGCGGCGCTCGAGCGGGCCGGCTGCGTTCTGGCCGACGATCTCGCCGCTTTCATGGCCGCGAACAGCGGTGATGTCATGACGTACGTGCTGCCGACATTGGTGAACGCGTTGGCGGCCATGCGCGAGGACATCGTCATCCTGCTCGACGACTTCCACTTCGTTAATGACCCCGCGTGCCATGACCAGGTCGAGTTCTTCATCGAGCACCTTCCGCGGCAGGCTCATCTCTTGATCAGCACGCGGGCCGATCCTGGGCTGCGGCTCGGTCGTGTCCGAGCGACTGGGCGACTGGCCGAGATCCGAGCCGACGATCTCGCCTTCAATGAGCGCGAGACGGCGAATCTGTTGGCGATGGAACGCGTGCAGCTGTCCAGCGACGCCGTAGCGCAGCTGATGCTGCGCACCGAGGGCTGGCCGGCGGGACTGTATCTGGCCGCGCTGTCGCTGTCCGGGCGGCCAGATCCGGAGGAGTTCGTCCGAAGTTTCAGCGGCGGCAACCGCTTCATCGGTGACTACCTCACCGAGGAGGTGCTGAGTCGGCACACGGACCGGACGCGTGAGTTCATCACGTCGATGTCGATCCTCGACCGTTTCTGCGCTCCGCTCTGCGACTTCATCGCCGAGACGACGGGCTCGGCGGGCATCCTCCACGAACTGGAACGCACCAACCTGTTTCTCGTCCCCCTCGATGACGAGGGCCGCTGGTTCCGCTTCCATCACCTGTTCGCGGCGGTCGCACGAAGCGAGCTTCAGATCGAACACGCGGATCAGGTCCGGTCGCTGCACGTACGGGCCGGGCAATGGTTCCGCGACCACGGGCACATCGACGAGGCGGTCACCCAGTACCTGGCCGCAGGCAACACGAGCGACGCAGCGCTGCTGGTCCAGGCCAATTGGTTGCTTTATGTCGATTCCGGCCGGATGTCGACCGTCCTCGGCTGGCTCGACGCGTTGGGCACACCCTCGATCGCCACCGACCCGGCGGCCGGAGTCACCGCCGCCTGGATGGCCGCTCTGTCCGGTGACGAGCCTGCCCTCAACGAGCACCTGCACGCGTTGGAGGAGTCCAGCGACTACGGCCCGCTACCGGACGGCACACGCTCGGTGGAGTCAGCGGTCGCGCTGATCGGGGGGTTGTTCGGTTTCGGCGGCCCGGTGGAGATGTTGGCAGGCGCGCAGCGTGCCGTCGAACTGGAGACCGACGGTCGCTCACCGTATTACGCGATCGCCCAGGTGTCTCTGGGCCACGCCCATTACGTCGCGGGAGACCTCGACCTCGCCGCGACATTGCTGGCGAACGCATCCCACAACGACGCCGCCCCGGCGATCATCCGCGTGCTGGGCCTGTCGGGTCAGTCGCTGGTGGAGTCCGAGCGCGGCCAGCCCGAGCGTAGCCGCGAGCTAGCCGAGCAGGCGATGGAGATCGTCGACGGCAATGGCATGCACTCCATGCAGCAGACGTCTTTGGCGTTCACCGCCCTCGGACAGGCCCAGGCTGCGGCCGGGAGGATCACCGACGCGATGGCCACTCTCGAACACGGCCTGGCCTTGCGTCGCAAGAACCCCGCTCTCACGCCATGGCAGACGATCCACCACCTGATAGTGATGTCCCGCGTCGCCCTAGAAGCCCGGCAGCTGCCCCTGGCCCAAGAACTGCTCGCGGAGACAGCGCAACGGATGGACCGCTACCACGACGGCATGCGGGCGATGCGAGCCCGACTGGCCGCCGTCCAAGAAGCCATGCGCTCCCGGCTCGCCGCATCTGCAAAGAGCGAACCGCTCACCAGCCGAGAGCTCGACGTGCTCCGACACCTCCAGGGCTCCTCCAGTCTCAGCCAGATCGCCGGCGAGCTCTACCTCTCCCCCAACACTGTCAAGACCCATACCAAGGCTCTCTACCGCAAGCTCGGCGCCGGCTCCCGCAGCGACGCAGTACATATCGCCCGCCAACGCCTCCTGATCTGAAGCTCACCCGAACGGCAGCGATGGGGCCCTGCCTGCACCCGATTGATGCTCCTATTGGTCCTCAAGCGGCGTGACCATCGACCGCGCAAAAGGCCGGTGCGGTGCGGTCATGCCGACGAACCACCACCCAGCGGAGGCCCACAGTGTCGGCCGCGGCAAGAAGTGTGCAGTTGTTGCGGAGAAGCGGGTGCGACGACTCTCATCGCCTGCACAAGTCTGTGGGGTCAAGCAGTGTGGTGGTCGGCCTCGCACTCGACCAATCGCGGCGGCGAGCCTTCCCGGAACCCCGTGCCTACCGGCGTGACACAGTGTCGGATCGCGTGAAACAAGTGTCGGATGGTGGGAACTGTTCCCCCGCCGCGGGTGAGGCGATGCGAGCCGAGAGCCGGGACCTTGATGAAGTGCGACGAGCACCGCTGGGGCCACCACCGTGGGTGGCAGTCGTGCAGCGGCGAGCCCATATCGAGGTGCGACGCAATGAGCGCGAGTCGAGAGGAACTTGGCGATGGGAATCCTGCGAGGTCGACGACCCGAGGGTCGTGACGCTCGGCGATATCAGATGAGAGAGAAGCTGGCGTCGATCGGCGACGACTTCTGGATCGAGGACGAGCAAGGCAACCGGGTCTACCACGTGAACGGGAAGGCCTTGCGAGTCCGCGATACGTTCGTGCTGGAGGACTCATCTGGTCGCGAGGTTGCGGAGATCCAGGCGGGGAGGATCTCAAAGCCCACGGGAACATCGTCGACCATGAGTACGAGATCGAGCGCGACGGCGACACAGTGGCGCATGTCTCCAAGAAGTGGTTTCGGGTCCGCGACACCTACGGGGTCGAGGTCCAGCCTGATGAGGACCAGGCGCTCATACTCGCGACCGTCGTCGCACTGGAGGCGTTGACGGACTAGCCACCGGCCGCCGGTGCTGCACGGGAGCTTCAACGGTGACGAGGAGTTTCTGGGCAACACCGAGACTCCTGCTTGGGAGATGAGGTCTCAGGGATGGGAATGGGTGCGGCGTCCCTGATCCTGGCAACAATTTTTCTCTGGGGGGCGTTGTCGGCCCGGCTTGCGGTCGTGTCGACTCCGATCTTCTTTGTGTCCGCCGGCCTCCTCTATTCGGAGGGGTTCGGCGTACTCGATCTCGAGCCGGAGCCTCATCTGATCAAAGCTGTTGCGGAGATCACTTTGGTGTGGGTCCTGTTCGCGGATGCGAGCAGGGTGAAGCTGCCGCAGCTGCGGGCAGACCTCGGCCGTTACGTGCGGCTGCTGGGCGTAGGGCTTCCGCTGACCATCGGGCTGGGCATGCTTGCGGCCGTCGCTTTGCTCGACATGCCGGCGTGGCAGGCGCTGCTCGTCGGCGCGGCACTGGCCCCGACTGACGCGGCGTTGGGCTCCGCGGTTCTGTCGGACCGGCGAGTGCCTCGGCGGGTCCGACAGACACTGAACGTGGAGAGCGGCCTCAATGATGGCATCGCCACACCGGTGGTAGTGGTGGCCATCGCGGGGGTGGCCGCCGACGCGGGTGTGGCCGGCATCGAGGGGCCGGGCCGCGCGCTGCTGGGCCTGTTGGTTGGCCTGCTTTCCGGCGTGGTGATCGGCGGGGCCGGTGGCGCACTGATGCGCCGGGCGCGGCATCGCGGATGGAGCTCTGCGGAGTTCGCCGGCCCGGCGGTGCTCGGGCTGGCGCTGCTCGCCTACACGTGCGCAGTCCTGATCGACGCCAACGGGTTCGTCGCCGCCTTCATCGCCGGCAGTGCGTTCGGTACGACAGCAGGCCGGGGAGGCGACAAGGAGGTCTATTACGTCGAGCAGACCTGCGGCCTGGCCTCGATGCTGTCCTGGCTGATCTTCGGGGCGGTGGCAGTGCCGCAGTTACCGAACCACTTGTCGTGGCAGCTGGTTCTCTACGCCGTCGCCAGTCTTACCGTCGTACGCATGCTCCCGGTCGCCATCGCACTGGCCGGAAGTCGAGCGGACCGAGCCAGCGTCGCGTTCATCGGCTGGTTCGGACCCCGCGGCCTCGCCTCCGTCGTCTTCGCCTTGATCGCGCTGGAGGACCTGCACGGCGTCGCCGAAGACGCCATCGCTGCCATCTGCCTCACCGTCCTGGTCAGCGTCGTGGCTCACGGCCTGACCGCCCGACCCCTCGCCGGCAGCTACGCGAGAACGCAACATGACACGCCGCACATCCAACCCCCGGACGCCGAGCTCACCGACGAGCAGCACGAGCCGATCGTCCGGCGACTGGACGGCCGATCCTGACACTGGCCTTTCCGCCGGCCACATGCCCGCGACAAGGCTTACACGGTATCTCACCTGGGTGAGATCGGCGGCGGGTGAGGCGGAGCCACCGCTTGGCCCGGCCCAATGGTCTCTGGACAGTCCCTACAGACCCCCGGGGCAGACATGACCCAGTCCGTTCTGTCAACAGTCGCCGAGACCACCTCGCCAGCGGCCCGCATCGATCTCCCGTCGATACCCTCGTGGGCGATACCGCGCCGGAGTCTCGCCGATCGTCTCGATGTGGGCATGTCGGGGCTGCTCACCGTGGTCACCGGCCCAACGGGCGCCGGCAAGACCATGGGTGTCGCGTCCTGGGCATCAGGGGCCGACCTATCGGGTGGAGTGATCTGGCTGAACCTCTCCCGAGGCGGCGCAGATCCGGACTCTGTTTGGCGGCACCTGCAAGGCCGCTGGATCGAAGCCGGCGCGGGAGACCTCCCGCCAGTCCCCTCGCGGAAGTGCTCTGAGCCGAAGCGGATCGGCATGCTCGCCGACTTCGGTGAGGCCCTGCGCGCCGGAGGGCCCTGGGTGGTGGTGCTGGACGACTATCCGAGTGGGTCGCCCGGACGGCTCGAGAGAGAACTGGACGTCGTGCTCGATCACGCCCGGCGGGCCGTCCGCCTCGTCGTGATCTCGCAAGGCACTCCGGCCCTCGACGTTCATCGGCATTCCGTCGCGGGTGAGCTGACCAGGGTTGCTGGCCGCGACCTGGCGATGGATGCCCACGACGTGGCCGAGGTCCTTCGCAGTCACCGGGTCGATGCCACCGAGGCGACCGTCAGGATCGTCGAGCGGCATACAGCGGGCTGGGCCTGCGGCGTACGCCAGGCTGCCGTGTCAATGCGCGACGCGCCGACGATGGCCGCGGCGATGAAGGACACGGATCGTGCCGTCGCCGACTATCTTGCGCGAGAGGTGCTCGACCAGGTGCCCACGTCAGTCCGAGAGCTGATCATGCGGACGAGCATTGTCGATGACGTCAGTCCGGATCTGGCAACGGCCATCCTCGGGGCGGAGGTCGCGGCCCCCGCTGCGCTCTTCGATGCCCGCAACGCCTTCATCGACTTTCGAGATGACGGCTCCTTCCGCTGCCATCCTCTGCTGAGGGCCACGGCTCTCGCGCGATTGTCGCTCGAGCAGCCAGAGCTGGCCCGAGAGGCTCGCAGGCGCGCGGCTCGCTGGTATGTCGAACACGACGAGGCGACCGCCGCCCTCAGGCTGGCTATGGCGGCCGCCGACTGGCCGTTGGTGGCGAGGGTGCTGGTCGAGTCGCATGCAGTGCCGCGCATCCTGGCCGGCGCCGCCGGTGAGCTGGTCGAATCCGCTGTGCGAGTGCCAGCTGTGGGGGATGCGGAACCGGTGCTGTCGGCTGCCGTCGCCTTGGCGCATCGCAACGTCGACGTCGCCGAGGGGACGCTGGAAGGTGCCATCGCATCGAAATCGGACGGGACGCCGGGTTCGGTCGCGGATCGACTCGCGGTCGCGTTTGCTCAGCTGGGGGCTGCCCGGCTGAGGGGCGATCCGGCGAGCGGGATGACGGCCGAGTCAAACGCCCGAGAACTGCTGGCGCGACTGCCGGTTGCGCTGCAGGATGACGTTCCCGAGCTGTTGATCATGCTCGACGCGTATGCCGGTGCCTTCGACGCCTGTTCTGGCAGACTCCACCGAGCCGCAGGCACGCTCGCCCGTGGAGCGGCCGGGTCAGATGGCTCACCCACGGGACGCGTCGCCCGAGCCGATTGCGAGGGCCAGCTGGCCCTGCTGGACGCGATCCGGGGGGATCTGCGCAGGGCGATGCGACTCGCAGCGCTCGTACTCGCGCGGGCCGCCGGTAGCACCGCCCGGACCGGCGTGCTGCACGCACACCTCGCGGCTGCCTGGGTTCATCTGGAACGCGGCGAGCTGGCCCGGACCCGCCAGGACCTCGACAGAGCGGCCGATGAATGCAGCGGGCAGCCTCGAGCCATGGCTCCTGGCCGTCCAGCTCCTCGTCGAGGCCAGGCTGCTGACGGCTGGCGGCGAGCCGGAGGCTGCCATGCGTCTGCTGGCCCGCGCAGCGAGCACAGAGTCTCCGGGCCTGTCCCCGTGGTTGGCCGATCAGCTCTTGATCGCCTCGGCCGAGACGCTGCTCGCGGCCGGAGAACCGCAACGCGCGTTGGCCATGATCACTCCAGGGCCGGCTCGCGCCGCGGTGGAGGCCGGCGTGCTCACAGCATCCGCGCGTTGTGACATCGGAGATATGCGTGGCGCACGTGCGGCGTTGGCCTCGGTCGTCGCCGACCTGCCGTGCGCATCCCTCGGGTGCCAAGTCGAGTCCTGGCTGCTCGAGGCCCGGCTGGCCAAGGACGAAGGCGACGACGAGCGGGCTCGCCTGCTCGTCGATCGGGCGCTGCGTGCCGCAGCTGCCGAGGAGCTACGACGGCCCTTCGCGCGCGGCTCGGCCTGGCTGCGCGGATTCGTCGATCGCGACGTCTTACTCCGGCGAACCCACCGCGCCTTCCTTGCGTCGCTCCCCACCGCAGGGTCAGCCATGAAGCGCGCCAGAGTCGAGCCAGAGTCACCGGCCGCTCTCATCGTCGACAGTCTCACCGAGCGTGAGGTGGAGGTACTCGACCTCCTCGCACAGATGTGTTCGACCGATGAGATCGCCGACGAGCTGTATGTGTCCGTCAACACAGTCAAGACGCATTTGAAGGGGATATTCCGCAAGCTGTGCGTCAGCCGTCGCGTCGATGCGGTCCGCCGGGGTCGTGAGCTCGGGCTCTGCTGACGGCCGGCGGCCACGGGCCCGGTTGGTTACCCCGGGTCATTCCCACCAGAGGGAGGGACCGGTGTGGGGCCGACCCGATGAACGCCCTCGATGGTGAGTCCCTCGTCGGTGCAAGCCCGAAGCAGGTAGTCCAATTCTGCCGGAGTTGCATCCACGCGCACGAAGGTCTGTTCAGGGATCACGCAGTGAGACCAGCTCAGGTACCGCAGCAACGGTTCTCCGAGCTCACCCTCGACTCGCACCTCATAGCTTCTCGTCATCAGTTCCCTTTTCCGCACGCTTCGACCCGCCGGCTCTGGGATCGACACAAGGAAGCGGGAGTCGATGTACCTCCGTCAGGACCAGTCCCATGGAGAGCAGCTGTTCGAGCAGCTCGTCGAGTTTTGCCGGCTCCTCAACACGCCGGAACAGCAGCGTCTCCGGCGGCCCCACGCATACTTTCATCGTCGGAAACCGCCGGCGGAGCGTTTGCGGTGGCGCCCCCTGGAGCCGGATCTCGTACGTGGCGGACACGTTGTCTGTTGACGGCTGCCGTTCCACCATGGACTCAACTCTGCGCACTCGAGTCCAGTGCCGCGTCACCCGATGTGGGTGAAGCACACACCGATCACCCGGTGAGGGGTGGCACTGGGATTCGTTGGTCAGCATGGGCCGGGAGGGACGAGTTGGCCCGGAGTTGTCCTGATCCGACACAATGACCGGTGTGAGCGACCTCATCGACACGACCGAGATGTATCTGCGAACCGTGTTCGAGCTGGAGGAAGAGGGGATCCGTCCGTTGCGCGCCCGGATCGCGGAGCGGCTCCACCAGAGCGGTCCGACGGTGAGCCAGACGGTGGCACGGATGGAGCGTGACGGCCTGCTGACTGTCGAGGGTGACCGCCACCTGGAGTTCACCGGTGAGGGCCGCCGGCTCGCGACCCGGGTGATGCGCAAGCACCGACTCGCCGAGTGCCTGCTCACCGAGGTGATCGGTCTGGACTGGGAGCTCGTGCACGCCGAGGCCTGCCGCTGGGAGCATGTGATGTCTGAGACGGTCGAGCGTCGCCTGCTCGATCTGCTCGACCACCCGACCGAGTCGCCCTACGGCAACCCGATTCCGGGACTCGCCGAGCTCGGTGACGTACCTGACCCGGAGATGTTCCTCGACGGAGTGGAGCCGCTCAGCCTGGTGGCCGGTGCCGGTGACTCGCGCGTGCTCGTCCGCCGCATCGGTGAGCCGATCCAGACTGATGAGGTGCTCATGGCCGCGTTGCGCCGGGCAGGGGCGCTACCCGACCACGTCGTGACCATCACGCGCGCGGCGGAGGGCGTACTGATCGGCAGCGGCGGCGAGACCGCGGAGCTCGACGACGAGGCGGCGTCCCACGTCTTCGTACGTCGGCTCTGAGGGCCGACAGCTGCCTCGGTCCGGTCAGGCACGCGAGGTGGTCTCGTGGGGCGTGCCGGCCCGCCGACACCGACAGCGCCTTGACGCCGACCCCGCGAGCGAGCGATGAGCGATATCGAGCACTTCGGGCTGGTCATACTCGCGATGGCGATCATCGGGCTGCTGGCGATTCTCTCCAACCGGCTCAGCGAGCGGACGCGAGTGCCGGCGCCGGCGATGTTCCTGGTCGCCGCGGCGGTCGGGGGGTATCTTGCCCCGGACCTGAAGGCGCTGTCTGACCAGTCGGTCCAGCGACTGGTCACCGTCGCCCTGATCGTGATCCTGTTCGACGGTGGGATGCACATCGGCTGGCGCCGGTTCCGTTCAGTGGCGGCGCCGGTGGCCGTCGTGGGCCTGGTGGGCACGTTCCTCACCGCGGCCGGGGTCGCCGTGGTCGCGCACGCGGCGCTCGGGTTCACCTGGTGGGTGTCCCTGCTGTTGGGGACTGCTGTCGCGCCGACGGACCCGGCCGTCGTGTTCTCGGTGCTCGGGCAGCGTGAGCCCGAGGGACGCAGCGGCACGCTGCTGGAGGGGGAGTCGGGCGCCAACGACCCAGTCGGTATAGCCCTGATGGCGGGGCTGTTGGGAGCCGGTGGCGTCAGCGCGTCCGCCCTGGCGGACGTAGCCGGCGGGTTCCTGGTGCAGATGGCCGTCGGTGCTGCGGTCGGGCTGGTCGGAGGCCGCGCGCTGCTGTCGTTCAGCCGCCGGGTCGCGTTGCCGAGCGAGGGCTTGTATCCGCTACGCACTCTGGCAGGAGGAATGCTCATCTATGGTGTGGCCGCGACCGCGCATGGGTCCGGGTTCCTGGCCGTGTTCGTGGCCGGGATCCTGCTGGGTGACGAGTGGGTTCCATACAAGAGGGAGATCGAGCGGTTCCACTCGGCGCTCGCGAGCCTGGCGGAGATCGTCGCGTTCCTGGTGCTGGGTCTGTCCATCGATCTCGGCGAGCTCGGTCACACGAACGTCTGGTTGCCGGGGGTCGCGCTCGGCGCGGTGCTCGCGTTCGCGCTGCGGCCTCTGCTGGTCGGAGCGTGTCTGCTGCCGTTCGACCTGTCCGGTCGTGAGCGAGGCTTCGTGCTGTGGGCGGGCTTGAAGGGTGCGGTTCCGTTGCTGCTGGGGAGCTTCCTGCTGGACGCCGACCTGCCCGACCCGGCTCGGATGTACGGGATCGTTGTCGTCGTGGTGGTGTTCTCTGTGCTGGTGCAGGGTGGCACGGTCCCGACGGTCGCCAGGTTGCTGCGCATCCCGATGCGCACGGTTGAGCCAGACGCCTGACGGGAAACGGTCGGGCCGCGCTCACCGACCCGGACCGCGGTAGCGCCGGATCGCACCGGTCGGGCACCGGGAGCGGCTGATGGGTGGTGTGAAACCTCAGCCGCTCCCGGTGGCGTACGCCCCTGCGATCAGAGCGCGATCCGGCCGGTGCAGGTTTGCGGGCCCCCCACTCGGGTGGCGGTGGCTCGGAAGTGGTCCACGCCGGCCGTGTTGGCGGCCAGCTTGCGGACCGTGAACGAGCCACTGGCTCCTGCGGTGGTGCGAGTGCCGTTGAGGATGCGCTGGCCGTCGTGGAAGATCTTGACGTTCCAGTTCTGTCCGACCCGGTTGCTGTCGACCTCGAACTCGAGCTCGATGCGTTTGTCGTCGGGCTTGGCCTTGAGCTTCCAGTTGGCCGTGCCGGTGCATGATCCCTGGTGGATCACGTCATCGGCTCCGCTGGCGTATGCGGCTGTCGGGAGAGCGAACGCGCCGGCAAGTGCAACAGCGAGACCGGCGCGGGCGAGGTTTCGGTTCATCGGGGTTCCCTTTTCTGCGTGATGGAGCCTGCGGCTGCAGGTCATGACTAGAGCGTGGTCCGTCGCCGGTCCCGGTTACAACGAGACGACAGTCCCGGGACTCCGTGCGCAAGCGTGGGGCCGGCGGCATGGGTCAGAGGGGACACAGGTCAGAGAGTCAGCGACGCCTGGCAGCTGCCACCGTCGCCGGCGTTCACCGCGGTCGCGCTGATGTGATCCGCGCCGCGGCGGTCGCGCGTCGGGGTACGCACCCGGAAGGAGCCCTTGGTGCCACTGACCCGTGACGTCGCCCGGATGCGAATGCCGTTGTCAGACAGGAAAACCTGCCAGGTCTCATGCGGATCCACGTCGGTCACGGCGAACCTCACTCGCAGCCGCCCCGAACTGTGGCGGGCGCCCAGCGTCCAGTGGCCCGGACCCTGGCACGAGCCGTGCTGCCGCTCTCGGCCCACGGACGCCTGCGCGGGGGTGCCGGCGACCACGGTCGTGACCAACGCGGCGGCAAGGCACGTGCTGGCAAGCCGGTACAGCGCACCCGGGTGCTTGGTCGTGGTGGTCATCCTTCACTGTCGTAAGCAGCACGACAGTGAAGCAACGCGACCTCAGTCCCGGGTCCCCCGCTCCCGCAGGGCGCCGGTTCGCTCGGCCCAGAGCGCAGCCTGGGTACGGTCGGTCACGCCGATCCGCTGGAACAGGTTCGTCAGATGGCCCTTGACCGTCTTCTCACTGATACCGAGCCGCCGGGCGATCTGCTTGTTGGCCAACCCTGCGAGCACGAGACCGAGGACCTCCCGCTCACGCCCCGTCAGCTCTACGTCGCGCGATGCAGCTCGACCGTGCCGGGTCAGGAGCGCCATCGCCGCCCTGGGCGCCAACGGTGCCTCGCCCCGTGACGCCGCCAGGATCGCCGCATGCAGCTCGCTCGGCTCCGCGTCCTTGAACAGGAAGCCGATCGCACCGGCATCGAGGGCCCGGAGGATTCCGGCGCGCTCGGAGAACGACGTGAAGATGATGATCCGTGTCTCCGGCTGCTCAGCGCTCAACAGCTCGGCGACCTCGGCTCCGTCACGCCCGGGCATCGAGAGGTCGAGCAGCAGTACGTCGGGCCGCACGGCTCGGCACAGCGCGATCGCCTCGTCCCCGCCCGAGGCGGATCCCACGACCTGCACGTCGGCGAACGTCGCGAGCAGCTGCTCGAGCCCGATGCGCACCACGCTGTGGTCGTCGGCGACGACGATCCTGATCACGGAGTCGGCACCCGTGTTTCGACGGTCGTCCCACCGGACTCGTTCGACCGAACAGTCAGCGTGCCGCCGCTGTCCCTCACCATGTCGTTGAGTACGGACAGTCCGAAATGCCCAGCGTCGTCCGTCACCGCGCCGACCCCCTCGTTCGTACCTCGCCCATCGTCCTCGACGGTGAGTGTGACCGCTGCGTCTTCGGCGCGCAGCGCGACGCGCGCGCGAGAGGCATCGGCATGTTTCTCGATGTTGCGTACCGCCTCCTGGCAGGCCCGAAAGAGCAACGCCTCGGTCGCGGGGGCGAGGCGCATCTCCGGTGGCAGGTCCAGCTCGGCGCGCACGCCCTGCTCCGAGAGCCTGTCGACGAGATCCTCCAGCGCCGCCGCCAGACCGGCCCGCTCGAGATCCGGGGGATAGATGCCCATGATCGCCCTCCGCAGGGCTCTCACGCTGTCGCGTACTGCCCCAGCCGCGTCCTGGAAGACCTGGCCGGTCGGCAGGTCCGAGGATGACTGCCCGCGAGCGGATAGGGCGAGGGCCAGGCCGGCCATCTCCTGTACGGGACCGTCGTGCAGGTCGGCCGCGATCCTGCGGCGCTCGCGGTCCGAGGCGTCGACGGCGTGCTGCATCAGGCGAACGCGCTGCCGCTGGGTGCGGCGAATCCGGCGGATCAGCATGAGCGTCAGTGTGATCTCGACGACCGCCGCTCCGGCGATCGTGGTGATGAGGACCGGGGTGAAGGTGCCGGCAATGTCGCGGCTGGCGCTGTTGATCTGGGACGTGAGCTGGTAGCTCTCGAAGAGCAGCGGCGTGCCGTTCGGGGTCTCGATGCGGGTATAGACCTCGGTGAGCTCACCGAAATGGCGTTCGTAGCGGTTCTCGTCCGCGGTGAGGTCGGACACGGCGGCGACCGTTCCCCCGTCCCGGAGCACCTGTTGCTCGTCCGCGCCGAGCGGCTCGGTCACCCCGATCAGCCGGCTCTCGTCCGAGTACAGGATCGTGCCGCGCTGCGACCAGATCTTGACGCGCACGACCGGATCGCGCAGCACTGCCTCGTAGATGACGGTGGCGACCGACGCCAGGCTCCTGGCGTCGCCGGTGACGATGCCGTCGTCCACGCGCCGTTGCACGAGCCGGGCGTCCAGCTGGGTGACCTGCCGGGCCTCCTCGATGGCCTGATCCGAGGCCAGCCGGCGGACGACGGCCACTCCCGCGACAGCGACGACGGCCAGCGCGATGACGCCGACAAGTACGAGCCCGACGACCACGCGGGTAGTCGTGTCCCGACGGCCGCTCACTTTCGGATGGTATGTCAGGGTTCGAGGTCGGCGGTGGCGTATTGCTCAAGCTCGTTGGCGGCCGCTCCGAAAACCCAGCTCAGCAGGAGTACGTCGTCCAGGTAGCCACCCGGCCGGAAGTCGGGGACCAGATCGATCGGAGTCACCAGGTAGTGCAGCGCGGCCACCAGCAGCCGTTCGCGTGCCTGGCCGCCGGGAGTCGCAGCCACTGTGTACGGAAGGCCCGCGCTGTCGATGCCGCTGGCGGGCCCTGCGGATGTGTCGAGCCAGGCGGCCCTGGCGCGCAGCAGTCGTACCGACGCGTCCACTCGGTCCGCGATCACATCCAGAGCCTGATTGCCCGCTTCGATGCGTTCCACGAAAGAAGCCAGCCGGCGCAGACCGGCCGGATCATCGATGAGCTCGCTCGCGCGTTCCCGGGAGTTCAGGAACGCCGGGCTGGCGAGCACCTTGGTCACTGTCGCCTTGTGCATGCGAAACCGGGGTCGCCAGTCCTCGTCGGGCATCGTGAAGGTTCCCTTTCGGCTTCGGCTTGCGTCGACTATGCCAGGCGAACGGACCTTGCGTCATGCGTTTGGAGGGTCATGACCCTCCAAACGCATGAAGCAAGCAAAGGCTGCCCCCGCCGTGCAGGGATCGCGTGCGTCCCCGGTGCGGCGACAGCGCTCAGGCCGCCGCGTGCTCGTGCTGTGGTTCGGCGTCCTGCCTTTCGGTCGCCGCAGCCAGTGACCCGCTCCGTGCCGACCGCAGCGATTCGGTCCACAGGGCGAGCTCGTCGAGCATGCCCGTCGCGGCGCTCTCCATGATCGGGTTCGGATGAATCCGTTCGTCGGCATCGAGGAACTGGGTGACCATGGGGATGTTGACCGACTCCGGCACCGGCACCATCTTCAGCGCGACCACGACCTGCTTGAGCATCTGCACCGCCCTGGTCCCCGCGGATACTCCTCCGTAGCTGACCACGCCGACCGGCTTGTACTGCCACTCGCGGTGCAGGAAGTCGAGAGCGTTCTTGATCTCCGCGTTGAAGCCGTGGTTGTACTCCGGCACGACGAACACGAACGCATCGGCTCGATCGACGATCGCACTCCAGCGCTTGGTGTGCTCGTGCTCGTACTGCCCCAACCGGGGATGTCGTGGCTCGTCGAAGAAGGGCAGGCCGACGTCCGCGAGGTCGACGACCTCGACGTCGAAACCGCCGTGTGAGACCGCAGCCTCGTCGAACCACTCGGCCACCGGTAGCCCGACCCGGCCGGGTCGGGTGCTACCGATGACGATCTGCAGGATTGGTCTGCTCATGCCGCGTGCTGCACCTTGACGGCCGAGATGTCGAACTGCAGGGTGACCTTCTCGCTCACCAGGACGCCGCCGGCCTCGAGTGCGGCGTTCCAGTTGACGCCCCAGTCCTTGCGGTTGATGGTGGTCGACCCCTCGAAGCCGACGCGGGCGTTGCCGAACGGGTCGGTCGCCGAGCCGGAGTACTCGAAGTCGATGGAGACAGGCTTGATGATCCCTCGGATCGTCAGGTCGCCTGTCATCCGGTACGTGGTGTCGTCGAGCTGGTCGACCGCAGTGCTGACGAACGTGATCTCCGGGTAGTTCTCCGGGTCGAGGAAGTCGTTGCTCCGCAGGTGCCCGTCCCGCTGCTCGTTGCGCGTGTCGATGCTGGCCGACTTGATCGTGAGGCTCGCGTTCGACCTGGACGGGTTTTCCGCGTCGAGGTGGGCGCTGCCTTCGAACTGGTTGAACGCCCCACGGACCTTGGTGACCATCGCGTGCCGGGCGACGAAGCCGATGCTGGTGTGGGAAGCGTCGATCACGTAGTCGCCGGTCAGGGTACCGGTGATGGTGGTTGTGCTCATGATGTCCTCCTGGTTACCGGGCGGTCCCCCGCGTCGGTGGGTGATTGATTGTTCAACTTCATAATGGGGAGAACATAGTTGAGAACTCAACTATTCCATCCGACTCAAGAAAGTTGCGACCGCGTGCCAGGTGACCCCGTGGTCACCCCGTGCCCGGGTGCCCGCGCCGATGACCGGGCTCGTCAGGTGGTCTGCTGGTCCTTCGGCTCGTCACGCGGCTCGAGCTGGATCTCGCGGGCGGCCCCCGGGACACCCTCGCGAAGCTCGAGCGTGCGTTCCCGTTCGGCGTTGAGCTGCGCGCCGAGCAGCAGGGCGACGTTGGTGAGCCACAACCAGATCAGGAAGACGACGAACCCCGCCAGCGTGCCGTACGTCTTGTCGTACGAACTGAAGTTGGCGACGTAGAACGCGAAGAGCACGGAGGCAACCACCCACACGACGATCGCCAGCACGGCTCCTGGGCTGACCCACTTGAAGCCGCGCAGCTTGACGTTGGGCGTCGAGTAGTAGAGGACGGCGATCATCCCGAGCACGATGACGACGAGAACCGGCCACTTGGCGATGTTCCAGACCGTGACCGCCGTGCTGCTGAACCCGAGCGGTCCGGCAACCGCCGACACGATCGGCCCGGTGAGCACGAGCGACAGCGCCACCACGGCTGCGAGGACGACCATCACCAGCGTGACCAGGATCTGCAGCGGGCGAAGCTTCCAGATGGGACGTCCTTCGGGGGTCTCGTAGATGATGTTCGAGGCCCGCATGAAGGCACCGACGTATCCAGACGCCGACCACAGCGCGATCGCGAGTCCCAGGATAAGCCCTAACCCGGCCGAGCTCTGGCTGGAGGTGATCGACTCGATGGGGCCGGACAGGGTGTTCGCGGCCGAGGACGGCCCGAGAGTGGTGACGATCTCGGTCAGCGCCTTGGTGGTCGAGGCCGGGTCGGCCACGAGACCGACCACCGACACCATGGCGATAAGCGCCGGAAACAGCGCCAGCAGGCCGTAGTAGGTGAGCGCCGCTGCCCAGTCGGTCAGGTTGTCCTCACTGAACTCCTTGACGGTCCGCTTCAGGGTGGCAAACGTGGTCGACTTTCCGTCCGTCCCGACCGGCGCGTAGTCAGCCCGCTCAGTGGTGGCGGCCTCCTGTCCGCGCCGATCCCGAGGTTGGGTGTGTGCCATTTCGTCGTGCTCCCTCCGAGGGCAGGTGTCCGGCGCTCGTACCCCTGAGCGCTCTCGATATGCCCCCGGCGGACGAAATCGACCGATTGCTCTGCCCGTCGGCGACGCGATGTGGTGCCGGCGCAGCCCGGGTGTCGAAGGCTGACGGCACCCGAGGGCGCGCGTACGCAAGTGACCGCCCGAAAGGGGCCCCGGCAGGCCTCGACGACTTGCGGTACCGTCCGGTCGTGGTGTCCGAGCGGTCCGGAGCGGTCCCCGGTGACCGCCTGGCCGGGCGGCTGGCAATGCGCGGAGTGTGCTTTACGTACCCGGGGCGGTCGGAGGACAAGACGACACCCGACGAGCCCATTCCGACGCTCTCGGACGTCGGTTTCGAGATTCCTCCCGGACAGGTGCTGGCCTTCGTCGGGTTCCCTGGTGCCGGGAAGTCCACCATCGCCAAGCTCGTGACCAGGGCCTACGACCCCGATGACGGTGCCGTGCTGGTCGACGACGGCGACGTCCGTGGCCTGCCGCTGGACTCCTTGGTCACCCAGGTCAGTCAGGTCCTCGGCGACACGCCACTAGCGGACGGGACTGTCGCAGAGAACATCGCCGAACAGGTTCCCGATGTGACTCAGCAGCAGATAGAGGCTGCCGCCCGCGACGCCAACGCGCACGCGTTCATCACAGCCCTGCCGGAGGGCTACCAGACCCGGCTCGCACCGGACGACGCTCGCCTGTCGAGGAGTCAGCGCCAGCGCATCGCGATCGCCCGTGCGTTCGTCCGTGACACACCGATCCTCATCCTCGACGAGCCCACGGCCGGTCTCGATCTTGCCTCGGCCTGGCTCGTCGACGCAGCGCTGCACAAGCTGATGCGCGGCCGGACCACGATCCTGATCTCACGTGACCTCGGACTCATCCGTTCGGCAGCGCGGATCCTCGTCGTCTCCGACGGCCGCATCGTCGAACGTGGCACACACGAGAGGCTGTTGGCCGGCGGTCGAACCTATGCCGAGCTCTACGTCAACCACCTGCACTACGGGGACCGGTCGGTGCGCAGTGCGGTGGACGTCACCGCGGCCGGGGCCGCAGGTGCCGAGGCAGCGGCAGACACGGCCCCACCCGATCTCAGCAGCGGTCCGGCGACCGACCGCCCCACGGAGGCGCCGGCAACGATGCCCGGCGACTCCGGCGAGGCCGACCAGCCGGTACTGGTCTCGAGCGCCAAGCAGACGACGGACGGGCGGTCACCGAACGGCTCCGCAGCGCCGGGACGTGCACCAGCACCGGTCGCCGGGACGACACTCGAAACGGACCGGCCGGACCAACCGCACGAGTCCCGTGATGCTGGACCGACGAGTTCCCCCGCTGCCCGGTCAGCGGGTTTCAGTACCTGGCAGCGCGCTGTGATCGCCGGGAGCACCGTCATCGTGATCACCGACGTCTTCATCCTGCTGGTCCAGCGGTAGCCCGGGCTCAGGGGGTCAGCAGCACCTTGATGCAGTTGTCCTCCTTCGCCTGAAACATCGCATACCCGCGCGGCGCCTCGTCCAGGGGG
>CAVOHB010000009.1:0-1516856 GCA_963695705.1 uncultured Actinomycetota bacterium | reverse complement strand
TCCCACCGCGTCGTCCGGGGGCAGCAGCGGAAGCTGGGGACGCTCCGCACGCGGGTGCTCGAAGGCGTCGTAGAGCGGGTCGATCTCGGGGCGCATCGGCGCCATGCCCGTGACGCCACGCAGCAGCCAGAGCTCCTCGAAGTTGCCGACATGGGCCAGATCCCACACCAGCGGTGACATCAGCGTGGAGTGCTGGCTGACCAGGTCGTGCTCGTCGAGCGTGTCCACGGTGAGCCCCTGGCTGCGGCGGCGGGACTTGGCCAGGGCGTCGGCGATGACGCCCTTGAGTGCCTGCTCGTCGAACGTGTCTGCGCGGGTCATGCGCTGACCTCCTGCGTCTGCCGGTCGGAGTGCGTCGCCGCGCGCGAGACGCCCTCGAGCCGGTCGAGGGTGTCGTGGGCGGGGGATCTGCCGAGGGCGACATAGCGCTCGGCGAACGATGCGACCTGCGTGCGGGTCAACGGGTCCAGCTGCAGCCGGTCCATCGCGCAGTCGACCAGCCCGATGCAGGCAACGGCGGCCCGAGCCAGCTCCGGGTGCCGCAGGCCATGCAGCGCCGCCTGACGGTGCAGCCGCCTGACCGGCTGGCACGCGTCCTCGGCCAGGTCCGCCGCGACGGCGTCGTCGAGCAGGGCGGTCACGACGGCGACGGCGACCGGCCACAGCCGATGCGGCAGCGCGTCGAGGCAGCGCAGCTCGAGCCACGGCTGTGGCCTGACCGGCGGGAACAGGGTGGAGAGGTGGAACGCGAGGTCGTCGGTGGTCGGCCGGACCCGGTGAGTGAGCCACTGGGCGAAGGTGAACCCCGGGTCGACCCGCCAGGGACCGCTCGTCGATCGGACGGCCATCACCGGCGCGGCCAGCGCGTACGCCGTCCAGGCGGCGATGGGTTCGGACCCGACGACGGGACTCGTCCGGAGCGGGTCCATCCGCGACCAGGTGGCGAGCCGGCTGGAGCACCAGCCGGTGACCCGGCCGCTCTGGACGGGGGAGTTGGCGAACATCGCCGACAGCAGCGGAACGAGTGTGTTGATCCGCCGCCAGCGGGTGGCCAGCTGGTCGGGTGACCCGCTGTTGAGGCAGACCTGGGTCGAGGCGGTGGCGGTCATCATCTGCAGACCGTCCGGTCCGCGGTTGTTGAAGTACGTCGCCATCGACGCGTACCGCGGATCCCGGCGGAAGAGCTCGGGGGTGCGGGACGGATCGGAGCCGTGCGCGGCGAGGCGGAGCCCGGCCCGCAGCAGCGCGGCCTCGGCGGCACGCAGATCCGTGCGCAGCGTGGTGCATGCCTCAGCCACCGACGGCTGGCAGATCGAGGAGAGCTCGAGCTGACCGCCCGGCTCATAGGTGACCGGGCTCGCTGCCGGCAGCGTGGTGCCCTGCAGGGCCTGCTGCGTGCGGCAGGGGTCGACCGGTCTCGGGGGATCGTGCAGATCGAAGACGAACCATTCGGACTCGATGCCGACGGCTCCGGGTGGCCCGGTCTTGAAGCACACCCCGCCGATGAACGTCTCAACGTCGTCGCGTGAGCGCAGGGTCGGGGCGTCCATGTCCCGAACGCTAACGCACGCCACCGACTTTCAGTCGGAGTCGACAAGAACCGCAATCAAACATTAAGGCGACTCTCAGCGTTTGCCGGCGCCGAGCACCAGCCGGCGGGCCCGGCCGGCGGATCGAGTGCTGCGGCTCAGGCGACGGCGGCCGAGCTGCCGCCGGCACGCGAGTCGAGCGCCGCGCCCGACTCGGGGTCGAAGAAGTGGAACGCGCCCGGATCGACGCTGAGCCGGACCCGGTCCCCGACCCGGGCCGTGCTGTTGGACTCCACGATGGCGGTGAACGGCGTCGTGCCCTCCTCGGCGAGCAGATGTGACGGCTCCCCGGTCTGCGCGTCGTCACCGGCTGCGGCCGCGGTGTCGTCCCTGATCACCGGAGGAGCCTGTACCGTGAAGAGCAGGTGGACCTCCGAGCCCAGCTCCTCGACCATTCGGACCTCCACGTCCATGTCGGCGAGCCCGTCCGCGGGCGCCTGCTTGAACGCCGAGGGCCGGATGCCGAGGATCACCTCCCTCTTTCCGGGGCCACGCTGATCGGGCAGCATGTGTTCGCCTACCCGCAGAGAGTGGCCGCCGAACACGACGTACGGCGGCTCGACGCCGGCCAGCACGAGGTTCATCGACGGTGACCCCATGAACGCGGCCACGAACAGGTTCTCCGGATGGTCGTAGAGCCGCTTGGGGGTGTCGACCTGTTGGAGGCAGCCGTTGTTGAGGACGGCAACCCGGTCGCCGAGCGTCATCGCCTCGACCTGGTCGTGGGTCACGTAGATCGCCGTCGTCTCCGTGCGTCGGTGGATGCTGGCCAGCTCGGCGCGCATCTGGACCCGGAGCTTCGCGTCGAGGTTGGACAGTGGCTCGTCCATCAGGTATGCCTTGGGCTGGCGGACCATCGCCCTTCCCATCGCGACGCGCTGCAGCTGCCCTCCGGACAGCTGCGCCGGCTTGCGATGCAGCAGCCCGTCGAGGCCCAGGGTGGCGGCGATGCGCCTTACCCGCTCGTCCCGCTCGGCGCGGGGGACTCTCCGCAGCCGCAGGCCGAACCCGATGTTCTCGGCCACGGTCATGTGGGGGAACAGCGCGTAGTTCTGGAAGACCATGGAGATCTCGCGCTCCTTGGCCGGCAGGTCGGTGACGAACTCGTCGCCGATCTGCACCTCACCGGTGGTGACCTCCTCCAGCCCGGCGACGATCCTCAGCAGCGTGGACTTCCCGCACCCGGACGGACCGACGAGCACCATGAACTCCCCGTCCTGCACCTCCAGTGAGACGTCGTTGACCGCGATCGACGTCGGTGCCGAACCGCTTGGTCACGTCGTCGAGCACGATTCGCGCCATGTCGCCTCCTCGTTCGGTCCTGGCACCGCGGTTCAGCCGGTACGCACGTCGTCGAGGCCCACCCACGTCGACCCCGCCGCGCGCTGCGAGTCCAGCATCGTCGCCAATGCGGCCGATGTCGTCGTCGGCCAGGTGTGCAGCAGCACGGTCGGCGGCACGTCCCAGTCCCGGGCCAGCTCACGGGTGACGTGCGACGCGATGTCGGCGGAGGAGCGCTCGGTCCTCCAGTCCTCCGGCGTCGACGTCCCAGCCGACGACGCGGTAGCCGAGCCGGGTGAGCGTGCCCGACACCCGTGGGTCGTCGTGCCCATCGCCGTACGGGCACCGGAAGTTGGGTCTGGGATCGACGCCGGTCGATGTCGCCGATGCGCTCCTGGGCCTCCAGCACCTCCGCGACGAGTCCGTCGTCGGAGAGCCGCGTCATCGGCAGGTGGGAGTTCGAGTGGCTCCCGATGCTGTGTCCGTCGTCCGCGATTCGGCGGGCAACGTCGCGGGTTGGCGGCGGCCCACCGTCCCTGGATGAAGAACGTCGCCGTGTACGGATCGGAGCGCCAGGAGGTCGAGAATGGCCGCGGGTCCGTCGGCGTGCTGGTGGCTCCGGTCGGGGTGCTCCGCGTCGAACGTGAGGACCGCGTCGTGACTCTTCACCGCTTTGTCCGGCGTTTTCCGCATCGGTCGAAGGTCGCTCACTACTAGGAAGCCTTCCTGTTCAAGAGCCGCGACCGATGTTATCGTATGGCGGCATGGGCGGCGGTGTGAAGGTCTGCGTGATCGGCGCTGGCAGCAGCTACACGCCCGAGCTGGTCGAAGGTCTGCTCCTGCACCTGGACCGGCTGCCGATCGTGTCCCTGGCTCTGCACGATATCGACGACGAGCGACTCGGCGTCATCGGCAAGCCTCTCCCGCAGGATCCTGGCCCGAGCAGCCTGGGCGGGAGAGCTGGTTGTCACCACGTCGCGGGACGAGGCGGTCGACGGGGCCGACTTCGTGGTCGTCCAGCTGCGGGTGGGCGGTCAGGCGGCCCGTCTGCGCGACGAGACGCTGCCGCTGCGGTACGGCTGCATCGGGCAGGAGACGACCGGAGCAGGCGGCTTCGCGAAGGCGCTGCGCACCGTCCCGGTGGTGCTCGACATCGCCGAGCAGGTCGAGCGCCGAGGCGGCCAAGGATGCCTGGCTCGTCGACTTCACCAACCCCGTTGGAATCGTCACTCAGGCGCTGCTGGACACGGTCATCGGGCCATCGGGCTCTGCAACGTCGGAATCGGCTTCCAGCGGCAGTTCGCCCGGCACCTCGGGGTCGAGCCCCGTCGGGTGCAGCTCGGACACGTCGGGCTGAACCACCTGTCCTGGGAGCGCGCCGTGCTGCGTCGACGGCGTGGACCGGCTCCCCGAGCTCCTCGACGGGTCGCTCGATGAGCTGGGCGACGAGGTCGAGCTACCGCCCGAGCTGGTCGCCCTGTCGGCGCCGTTCCCTCCTACTACCTGCGCTACTACTACATGACCCGTGCCGTGCTCGGGCGAGCAGCTGCAGGCACCCACCCGCGCCGAGCAGGTCATGGACATCGAGCGCCGGCTCTTCGAGATGTACCGGGACCCCGGCGCTCGACCGCAAGCCCGACCTGCTCGCGGCAGCGCGGCGGCGCCTTCTACAGCGAGGCGGCCACCGAGCTGATGGCCTCCCTGCATGCCGGCACCGGTGATGTCCAGGTGGTCGACGTACGCAACGACGGTGCGATCCCCGACCTGCCCAAGGAAGCCGTCGTCGAGGTGTCCGGCACCGTCGACTCGCAGGGTGCGCATCCGCTGCCGGTCGAGCCCCTACCTCCGGAGATGCTCGGGCCTGGTGCAACAGGTGAAGGCGTACGAGATGCTCACCGTCCGGGCGGCCGAGTCGGGAAGTCGGTCCGCGGCCCTCAAGGCTCTGATCGCCAACCCACTCGTCGCGGACTTCGCGATGGCCGAACCGATGCTCGGAGAGCTGCTCGCAGCGAACCGCAGTCAACTGCCTCGCTTCTTCGGCGAGGTCTGAACGCAGGCACTCGAACGGAGGTCCGACGTCGATGAGATCCAGCCGAGCACTCAAATGGTTGGCGATGCTGCTCGCGGTCGTGCGCTGGCCGTGGCAGCGTGCACCGCCAGCACGCAGGACAACCAGGAGCCGGCGGCGAAGAGCGCCCACGAGCCGGTGACGCTGAACGTGTGGACGTTCTACACCGGCAGGGAGCTCGACATCTTCAAGACCGCGCTAGGGGGTCTGCAGGACCGGGCGCCCTGGATCACGGTCAAGGTGACCGGAGGCAAGGCAGCTGCACGACATCCAGCGCGCCATCAGCAGCGGCACCGCGCCGGACGTGGCCATGGAGGTCGGGCCGGACGACATCGCGAAGTACGGTGCCAGTGGCGCCTGGATCGACCTCAACCCCTACATCACGCTCGACAAGCTCGACATGAGCAAGATCATCCTCCCGTCGGCGCTCGCCTACACCGCCTCCGGCGACAAGCAGGTAGCACTGCCGCTGCTGACCGATGCCTACGGCCTCTACTACAACAAGGACATGTTCCGGCAGGCCGGGATCAGCGGACCGCCGAAGACCTACTCGGAGCTGTTCGCCGACGCGAAGAAGCTCACCCAGCTCAACCCGGACGGGTCGATCAAGGTGGCCGGTTTCGTGCCGCTGAGCAACTTCTACGAGACACCGCAGCTGGACCACGGAGTCTGGTCGGACGCGCAGTGGTACGGGTCCGACGGATCCTCCGCGTTGGCCACCGATCCTGCCTGGAACGACCTCGTCTCCTTCCAGAAGCAGATGGTCGACTACTTCGGCTTCGACACCCTGACCAAGTTCTTCAGCGCGCTCGGTGGTGCCAACTCGGAGTGGACGGCATCGCAGGCGTTCGAGCAGGGCAAGGTCGCGATGGCGCTCGACGGCGAGTGGCGGGTGGCAATCGATCGAGGCCAACAAGTCCGATGTCCCCTACGCGACCGCGCCATTCCCGGTCGCCGACAGCATCAGCGACATGTACGGCCTGGGTCAGATCGGCGGGACGATCGTCGGCATCCCGCGCGGGACGGCCCATCCGGCCGACTCGTGGGAGGTCGTGAAGTACCTGGCGACGGACACGAACGCCGTGACGACGCCTGCCCGAGGGATCAGGAACGTGCCCACCACGTTCGGGGCCCTGAAGGACCCGGTGCTCAACCGGGACGAGCACTTCAAGGTGTTCATGGACATCTACGCCGACCCGGGCTCCCGCTACAAGCAGCTCACGCACGCTGGGTACCGCGGATGTCGACATATTCACCCAGTGGCTCAGCAAGTACCTGGCCGGCAACTACGACGGCTCGATCCAAGACGGGTTGAGCAGCGTTGCCGACCAGATCGACAGTCAGGCGCAGCTCGGCGGCGGCTAGGAACGCGTTGGTGAGCCGAGCCATGAGCACCGTTACGACGCCGACGACGAGTGGTACCCGCCGTACGCCGCAGGAACGGCGGACCCGCCGCCGGAGGGCGACTCTGCGCCGCTATCTGGTGGTCGCGGCCTTCATGTCCCCCTGGGCGATCGGCTTCGTCGCGTTCTACCTGTACCCGATGCTGGCCAGCCTCTATTTCTCGTTCACCCAGTACGACCTGGTCAGCCAGCCGAAATGGACCGGCCTGGGCAACTACCGCTACATGCTGACCAACGACCCGTCCTTCTGGCAGGCAATGCGGAACACGTTGTGGATCGTCGCCATCTCCACGCCGATCCAGGTGGCGTTCGCGATGGGGACCGCGATGGTGCTGACCAGGGTCAGGCGCGGGGGCAGCCATCTTCCGGACCGTCTTCTTCGCACCGACGATGGTGCCGGCGGTGGCGGCGACCCTCGGCTTCCTCTTTCTGCTCAACCCGTCAGGCCCGCTCGACCGGCTGCTGGGGTTCCTGCACCTGCCGCAGCCGCTGTGGTTCCAGGACCCGACCTACTCCAAGCCCGGGCTCGTGCTGCTCGCGATGTGGGGCATCGGCAACACGATGATCATCTTCCTGGCCGCGCTGCTCGACGTCCCCCGCACACTGTACGAAGCTGCGGAGGCCGAGGGCGCCAACGCCTGGCAGCAGTTCCGGTTCGTCACCTTGCCGCTGATCTCACCGGTGATCTTCTTCTCGCTGGTGATCGGGGTGATCTATGGCTTCCAGTACTTCACCGAGGCCTACGTCGCCGCCGGTGGGAGCAGCAGCCTCGGCGATCCTCAAGGCTCGCTGTTGTTCTACGGGATCTGGCTGTACCAGCAGGGCTTCTCCTACTTCCACATGGGGTACGCCTCGGCGCTTGCCTGGGTGCTGTTCCTGATCATCATGGTCTGGACCTTGATCCTGATCCGGTCCTCGCGCCGGTGGGTTCACTACGGCGGAGGCCTGCGGTGACCACTGTCAGGACCACCTGGACGGCGGCCGACGAGATACCGCAACGCCGGCCTGCCGCCGCGATCCGTCGCCGCCGGGCAGTGACATTCGCCATCAACCACACGCTCGCCCTGTTCCTGGCCGCCTTCTTCCTGACACCGTTCGCCTTCATCGTGGCGACCTCGCTGATGTCTGCCAATCAGGCGCTGTCGTCGGACATCTGGCCGCACCCGTTCGTGTGGAGCAACTTCTCCCAGGTCTCGGACCTGTTCCCGATAGTCCGCTACACCCTCAACACGCTGAAGTACGCAACACTGTCGACAGTCGGCGTCGTCGTCTCGAGCGTCCCGGTGGCGTATGCGCTGTCACGGATCCAGTGGCGGGGTCGGCAGGTGGTGTTCGTGCTGATCCTCGCGACGATGATGCTTCCGGCGCAGGTGACGAGCGTTCCGCTGTACGTGATCTTCGTCAACCTTGACTGGATCGGGAGTCTCAAGCCACTGATCATCCCGAGCTTCTTCGGGGACGCGTTCTCGATCTTCCTGCTCCGGCAGTTCTTCATGACGATCCCGCAGGAGCTGTCGGACGCGGCCCGGGTCGAGGGGGCGAACGACTTCCAGATCCTGTGGCGTGTCATCATCCCGCTGGCCAAGCCGGCGATCGCCGCGATCGCGCTGTTCCAGTTCCTGTACGCGTGGAACGACTTCTTCGACCCGCTCATCTACACCGGCAACTCCAACCAGACGACATTCGCGGTCGCTCTCACGCAGCTGTCCAACGCCGTCGAGGTCCACTACGGCGTGCTCTGGAACGTCCAGATGGCGGCATCGCTGCTGTTCCTGCTGCCCGTGATCATCGTGTTCCTGCTCGCCCAGCGGGTGTTCATCGAGGGGGTGACGCTGACCGGCGTCAAGGGCTGACGCGGCCCCGCCGAACCCGTCCGGAGTGTCCGTCCGGTTGACCGACGCACATCGTCTGGACGTCAAGGTCGATGCGCGGCTACGCTCCCGCGAGCCCGATCAGCGTTCCCTCCGGGTCCCTGAATTGCGCAACGACGAGCCCGCTCGGCGACGTGGCTGGTCCCATGACGCGCGTACCGCCAAGGCGCTCGGCACGCTCCAGGGCGGCCTCGACGTCGGGGACGGCTACATAGAAGATCGCGTGACTCTCATGACCGGGGCCGCCACCGATGCCCCCCCGAATCCCGGTCCCGTCCTCGGACGTGATCAGGTCCAGGAAACCGTAGTCATCCGGATCCGAGACCTCCGCAGCGACCGGCGAAGGCGTGGCGAACGTCCAGCCGAACAGGTTTGCGTAGTAATCACGGAGCCGGGCGGGATCATTGCCGATGATGTCGAAGTGCACAACCGGCTGGGCCACAAGACTCACCTTCCCGTTTTCAGTCGCAGCGCACCGATCATGCCAGTGCTCCCGGAGCCCTGCTGACGACATCAAGGCGGACACGGATGTCGGCACGGCGCCAACGTGCACCGGCGCTCACGGCGCGCTCGCGCCCGCGGCGCTCACATCCGGTGCGGCTGGCTGGCGGTGAGCCCGGCACGGAGCCGTTCCTCCGCCGAAGCCGTTGCCTGCAACCGGTCCAGTCCCCACAGGCCGGCGCCGACGACGGGTGGTACGTCGGTCACATGGATGGCGCAGCGAGGCGCCGCCTCGGCAAGCCCGTCCCTGATGGCGGAGTGCAGCAGCGGATCCTCGCTCGTCAGGACACCGCCTCCGAGGACCGCCACGGTGGGCTGCTGGAGCAGCCCGAGCCGGCGCAGCGCCGTGGCCGCGAGCACGACGACCTCCTCGGCGAGGCGTCGGACGATCCGGCCGGCGCTGGCGTCGCCGAGCTCGGACCCGGCGTGCAGCACCATCGGAGCGAGCTCCCCGAGCCGCCCCCAGTGGAGTCGCGAGAAATGGAGATCCTCGATCACCGCCTGCAGATCCGGGTGTCCGAAGTGCTGGGGGATCAGATCGGCAAGGACTGTTGGCTCGGCCCGACCGTCGACGCCGCGTGCGGCCCACCACAGCGCCTCGTCACCCAGGTGCACGCCGCCGCCCCAGTCGCCCGAGATCCGTCCCAGCGAGGGGAACCGGACCTGACGACCGTCCGCGGCCACGCCGACGCAGTTGATGCCCGCCCCGCACACGACTGCGACCGCATCCGGTTCGTCCGTACCCGCTCTCAGCAGGGCCAGCGTGTCGTTGTCCACGACGAGCTGTGGCGACCAGCGCCGGGCGGCGATCGCGTCGCGCAGCCAGCCGGTCTCGACCGGGATGTCGACGCCGGCCAGGTAGACGCCGGCATGGTCGGCGCAGCCGACCTGGTCGGGCAGGCCGGCCAGCGCCGCCGCCTTCGACACCAGCTCGTCGAGCAGCGCCGCTGAGCCGTCGATGCCGAGGTTGTGGGGAGACGAGCCAGGACCCCTGACGTGGGCCAGCACGTGACCCGTCTCGGTCACCAGGGCGACATCGGTCTTGCTGTTGCCGCCATCGATAGCAAGGACCGCAGCGGTCATGACGCGACACCGGCCAAACTATCAGGTACGTTTCCAGTTGGTTTGAACTTTACTGATGTCGCGACTCGGGTGTCAAACCTTCGAGACCGCGGCGACGCCGAAGAGCTCGTTCCGGACCATGTCGACGGCCGTCTCGACGGCGCCGGCCAGCACCGGGCTGCCGGCGACCGCGCTCAGCACGACCGACTTGCGGAACGGTGAGATGCGCTGCAGCTCCATGCCGACGAGCTGCGCGAGGCGATCGCCACCGGCGAGAGCGGTCGTTCCGCTCAAGACGATGAGCGAGGGGTCGAGCACGGCGACGATCGTGGCCAGGCCGGTCGCGAGTCGGGAGGCCAGCTCGGTCAGGAAACCCGCCCGTGACGAGGTGTCGGCCGCCGCGACCGCCACGGCCTCGGCGGCGGTAGCCGCGGTGACGCCGTGCTCCATGGCCAGCGCGAGCACGGCTGGGCTGCCGACCAGGTCCTGCAGGGTCACCGCAGGCGTCGACCGCCCCCGTCGCGACGTACCCAGCACCGGCATGTAGCCGATCTCGCCGGCACCTCCGGTGGCTCCGCGGTACAGCGAGCCGGCGATATCGATGGCGAGTCCGAGCCCCTCGCCCACCCACAGCAAGGCGAATCCCTCCACGTCGCGGGCGATCCCACGGGTTCGTTCGCCGACCGCCGCGAGGTTCACGTCGTTCTCGATCGTGATGGTGCCGCCGAGCGAGTTCCTCAGCCTTTGGATCACGCCCGGCTCGCTCCAGGCGGGCAGGTGACTGGAGAACGCCAGGGAGTCCGAGGCCTCGTCGTAGGCGCCCGCGACACCGATCACGACGTGCCGCAGCTCGTGGCGGGTCAGCCCGCCGCGACGCGATGCCCGCGACAGCAGCGTTCTGAGAACGGGCACCGGGTCGGCTCCGCCGGTGAAGTCCACCCTGCTGGTGGTCTCACCCATGGTGTGACCGGTGATGTCGGCGACAGCGACGGTCATGTAGTCCTCCGCGGCGTCGACTGCACCGACGAAGGCGGCCCGCTCGTTGATGGCGTACAGCTGCGCGTTGGGGCCGCGGCCACCGCGGGTCATTCCGCGCTCGACCACCAGGCCGTCCTTGTGCAGCCGGGTGAGCAGCTCTGCCGCAGTCGGCTTGGACAGACCGGTCAGCTCGCCCATCTGGGATCGCGAAAGTGCGCCGTGGCTGAGCAGGAGCTGCAGCGCGGCGCGATCGTTGATCGCACGAAGTACGCGAGGGGTCCCGGTGAACGGGGGCACGCGACTCTCCATACAGGTAGGAGACCTTGCTGTTGGCGGCAGACTAGGGCCCGGCCGAGTCAAGCGTCAAACGGCTGCACCGGCTGGACCACGGGGGCGGCCGCGGCGAAAAGACAGACCCCGGCCTGCGGGCCGGACTCAGCAATCGGAAGCTGAGTCCGGGCCACAGACCGGGGTCTGGGGTGGTGCGTTGCGGCTACGCCACAGTCACATCACGCGTGACCGTGGTTGACTTCCCCCAGTTGTCAGTCACGACAAGCGTGATCGTGTAGGTACCGGCGGCCGTGTACACGTGCGACGAGCTTGTCGACGTGGTCACGGTGGCCGGGGTGGCGTCACCCCAGTTCCAGGTGTAGCTGCGGATGCCGCCGTCGGTGTCGGTGGTACCGGAGCTGCTCACCGGACAGGTGCGGCCGGTGCAGACGGGCTGGTTGAACACGACGGTCGGCGGCTGGTTGCCCGCCGGCTCCGCGGCAGTGGTGACACCCATGCTGACCGGTGCGCTGCTGTGGCCCCACTTGTCGAGCACCCTCAGGGTGACCGTGTAGGTGCCCGCCACCGTGAACACGTGGGTCTGGCTTGCCGACGTGCCGGTGGTGTCCGGCGTGCCGTCCCCCCAGGTCCACACGTAGTTGCGGATCCCATCACCAGCGGCCGTGTCGGGGTCGCTGCTGCCGGTGGCGCTCATCGTGCACGTGGTGTTCGTCGTGGTGCACGTGCCCGACGCGATCACGGCGGTCGGCGCGTTGTTGCTGGCCGGCTCCGTGATGGTCACGTCGTGCGTTGCGGTGCCGATCCTGCCCCACACGTCATTGACCGACAGGGTGATCGTGTACGTGCCGGGTGTGGCGTAGGTGTGCGCAGGGCTGGCCGTCGTGCTCGCGGTGGTGAGGTCGCCCCAGTTCCACGAATACTTGATGGCGTCGCCCTCGGCGTCGGCGGTGCCGGCGCTGTTCATCTGGCACACCGTGAACGAGGTGCAGCTGGTGGTGAACTCCACGTGCGGTGCCGTGTTGTTCGCCGGCTCGCTCAGGCTCACGTTGCGGGTGGTGGAGGCGAACTTGCCCCAGCCGTCGGTTGTCGTGAGCGTGATGGTGTAGGCACCGGCCGCCGCATAGACGTGGGCCGCAGGCGAGGCCCCGGTGGTGAGCGCCGTGCCGTCACCCCAGTTCCACGAGTAGGCGATGGTGTCGCCGGTGTTCGGGTCGGCTGTGCCTGCGCTGCTCACCGAGCAGGTCAGGCCCTGACAGTTCTGCGTGAACGTCGGAACCGGGGCGCCGTTGCCGGACGGCTCGACGATGACAACGTTCTGGGCGGCCGAGGTGTTCGTGACCGTCCACTCGTCCTTGACCGTCAGGGTCGCCGCGAAGGTGCCGGGTGCGGTGAAGGTCTTCGTGGGCAGCGGACCGGTTGCGGTCCCCTGCGTACCGAAGCTCCAGGCGTACGTCAGCGAGTTCGGGTTCTCGTCGGTCGAGCTGCGTCCGTCGAACGTGCACACGTTCTGGTTGCAGGTGTAGGTGAAGCTCGCCACCGGCGGGTTGTTGGCCGGCTGCGAGACCACCACGCCGGTCGAGGTCCGAGCCTCGCCGATCTGGTTGTGGACGTCGACCGGTCGCACGATGACGGTGTAGCTGCCGGCCGGGATGACCGGTGTCGTGTACGAGTAGTTCGACCCGGCGCTGCCCGGGCTGTTGAGGAACGCCGTCCGGTAGCTGGCGGTCGTGCTGGTGAACGTGCCCGACGAGCTCATGTACTGCCCGGCGGAGTTGACGATCGCCACCTGCACCGAGGCGATGCTGGCCTGAGCGTCCGGCGCGTCCTCGGCGCGCCCGGTGACGACGATCTTGCCGTCGGAGAACGCGGCGCCGCTCTGCGGCTGTCCCAGCGTGTCACTCAGGGTCGGGGAGCCGTCGTTCGGGTAGAAGGCGTAGCTGCCCGTGGCCCCGCTCGTCGATGGGTCCTGCTGGCCCGCGGTGTCGTACGAGACCGCGGTGAAGCTCCAGCTCCCCTGGGTTGGCAGGGTGACATCCAGCGACCAGGTGGTGCTCGTCGCGCCGGGCGAGGCGAGCGTGGCGTCACGGGTAGCGATCGCCGCGGCCATGGTGCCGTTGGGCTGCAGGTAGCGCCCGGTGTCGCCGTCCCGGAGTGCGACCTTCACACTCTGGACACCCCTGTCGTCGGAGGCAGTCCCGGTGAAGCTCACCGGGAACGTCTCGTCGGTCGGGGCGGTGAAGCTCATCGTGGTGTCGGGGGGCAGGTCGCCGGCGACCTGCGCGTTGACGGTCAGCAGGCCGCGGTTGGTCGATGACGTTGTCAACCCGCTGTCGTCGGTGGCCCGCACAGTGAACGAGTAGCTACCTGCCGACAGGTTGAATGGCGTGGTGTAGCTCCAGTTGTAGGTGGACCCGCCGATGTCGACCGGCGAGATCCGGTAGTTGCCGGCGGTGACGTTGGTGCCCCAGCTGCCGTCGTTGCCGAGGTTCTCGCGGGTGGTGCTGTTGCGCAGCGAGATCTCGACGTTCCTCAGGCCCTCGTCGTCGGAGGCGGTTCCCGAGAAGGTGAGCCTTCCACCGGGCTCCACCGTCACAGCAGGGACCGCGAACGGCGGCGTCATGGGCGCCGGCTCCTCGATCGTCACGCTCGGCGCGACGGCGTTGGAGTCGATGGTCCAGTCGCGCGTCGCGCTCCTGAGGTCGGCCTGACCGGTGGTGTCGGTGGCGGTGGCACTGCCACGCCAGACACCCTCGTGCGGCAGAACGACATCGTAGGACCAGGTGGCGCTCGTGGCGCCGATGACGTCCGGTGTGCCGCGGAAGGTGTTGAAGATGTCGTCGACGGTGCCGTCGTTCTGCAGGTACCGGTTCTGGTCGTCACGGAACCAGTACGACAGCGAGTTGACACCCTTGTCGTCGGTGGCCGTGCCGGTCATCGTGAACGTCCCGGAGGACAGCAGGCTGGTGCTCGGACCGGAGATGGATGTCGCCGGCGTCGTGTCGTCGAGCCCGAACGACTCGAACTTCTTCGTCGCCTTGGTCGAGTCGCCCGTGCCGCCGGTCGCGGCGGTGAATGCCTGTGCCGAGACCAGCAGGTTGCGGTTCGTCGTGACGACGCGGTTGTCCAGAGTCCAGTCCCGCGTGGTGGTCCCCGCCGCAAGGGTCGCGTTGACGCTGGTGGCGGTGCTCGTCCACGTGTTGGTCGAGGTCAGGTACTGACCGCTGTCGCGGTCTTGGATCTGCACCTGGACCCGGCCGACGCTGCCGGTGGCGACTCGCGCCGTACCGGTGACTGCGAACGGCGTGTTGTTGTTGACGACGCGGCCCTCGATCGGGGTGGTGATCGTGGTGTCAGGCAGCGCGACGGGGAACGTCACCGAGTTGAAGTCGTAGAACGCAACGCGCCCGGTCCTCACGCCACCCTGGAACATGCCGTCGCCGCCGATGAACAGGCCGCGAGGTGTGGCCTCCATGGCCTTGTTGCCCTCGAACGAGTTCGAGCCGTTCGTGGGGTTCCACTCCAGCGCCTTGCCGGTGGTGGGGGAGACTGCCGCGATGTGGTCGCGGCGGACCACCTGGTCGCCGAGGCCGTAGCCGGCCAGGCCCTGACCGGTGCCGTATCCGACGTTGTCGAGGCCGGGCCAGGGGTCGTCGGAGGTCGGGGACTCGATGAAGCCGAAGTGCCCGCCGAGGTAGACGGCCACCTCGGTGATCGCCACCGAGTAGATGCTGTCGAAGTGCCGCGAGATCCAGAGCGGCTGAACGTCTGAGTTCTGGATGGAAGCTCCGTCCAGCGGGTAGGCGACCGCGGTGTCACTGATCGGGGGCGCGTCGCCACCCGATCCGGCGGTCACCACGAAGAAGGAGTCGTCGGGGGAGATGTCGGCGCCGTAGATGCGGGTGACGCCGCCGACGCGAGCCAGGTTGTCGTCCCACAGCGTGCTGCGGAAGGGCAGCAGCTGCTCGGTGGCGGTGTCGATGATGCCCATGCCGAGACGGTCCTGGCCGTCGATCTGCCGGCCGGTGTGGACGACGAGCAGCTTGCTCTCGTCGTGCGTCAGCTTCAGCTGCTGCACGGTGAGCGCGCCGTTGACGCCGATGCCACCGGAGATGTTGTTGTCGAAGCTCGCGTCGACCGCGCCGGACGCGGTGTTCACCGCGGCGAGGCCGGTCTTGAGGACGCCGTTGATCCGGCTGAACTTGCCGCCGACGTACAGCGTGGAGTTCGTCGTGGCCAGCGCCGTGACCTGGTTGTTGGTGCTCTGGGTGAAGGCGAACGTGCTGATCGGGGCGCCCGTCGTGAGGTTGAGGCTGGCGACCTTCTGCCGAGCCACCCCGCCGACGGTGCTGAAGGAGCCGCCGACGAACAGCTTGGTGCCGTCGGGTGAGGCCTCGACCGCGCTGACCCCGCCGCCGCCGAAGGTCGGCCGGAACGACGTGTCGATGAGCCCGGTGTTGAGGTTGTAGCTCAGCAGGCCGGCCTGGTTGACGGTCGTCGTGGGGCTGACCGTGTTCGCGGCCGAGGAGAAGCTGCCGGCGATGAAGACACGGTTCAGCGACGGGACGACCTCGATGTCCCAGATCTCACCGTTGCTGATGCGCGGGGTATCGGTGCGCGGCTTGTCGGGGACGAGCCGGGTGTGATGGGGCCGGGTGTCTCCCGGGGCCACCGTCGCTGTGACGGCATGTGTCACCGGCGCGGACGCCAGGCCCTGGTTGTCCGTCACGACCAGGGAGACCGTCTTCGGGCCAGAGGTTGCGTACGTGTGGGTCGTGCTCACTCCGGTGGCGGTCGTGCCGTCGCCGAAGTCCCAGGCGTAGGACGAGACCGTGCCCGGTGCGGTGTCGGTGGAGGTGGACGCGTCCACGGTGCAGGTCGCCTGTGGGCAGCTGGTCGTGAACCTCGCGACCGGGGCCACGTTGGGCGCCGAGTCGGGGTCAGGTGTGAGCACGACGGTCCACATCGTTGCCTTGGCCGTCGCCGCGCTGGCAGTGGCGGTGCGGGCCGGGGCGGTGGTCGCCGGCGCGTTCACGTCGGAGGCAACGGACGTGATGCGTCCGGGGCCGGTGCCGAGGGAGATGCTGCGCTGGGTCTGGCCGGCCGGGAGTGTCCAGCCGGTGGTGGCCGAGGACTTGTCCGCCCAGTAGGAGACGACGTATGAGCCCGCGTCTGCAACGGGGGCGCCGGGTGTGCTGTGCGTCGCCCGGTTGGTTGTCTCCGCCGCCGAGGCGAAGGCTGAGATCGGGTTGGTGGTGGCGGTGCCGTCGTAGGCGAGCACCGTCAGGCTCGCCTTGGTGGTCGCGGTGAAGTCGACCGCCTGGCTCCTGCCGGCGTCAGCGGCAACCGCGACCTTGCTGTACAGGATGGTCTCGGTGTCGGTGCTCGAGAGCCGTGAGCCGACACGGGTCCAGCCGGCGGGGGTCGCGGTGACCGACGCAAGGGACTTGTTGCTGGAGACGAACAGCAGCAGGCTGTCCGTGTCGCGAACGGCAGCGGGGATGGTCACCCGCTGGTTCTGCTGGTTCGCCGCCGACTGTGCCGACGCGCGGAACGTGATGGTGTCCGCAGCGGAGGCGGCGGGCGCGAACGCGGTACCGAGGGCCACGGTGGCGACAGTTGTCGCGATCAGCGGTACGCCGAAGGTCGCGAGACCTCCGGCGAGAAGGCCCGCGGTTGCGCGGTTCCAGAAACCCATGTGAGTAAACCTCCGATTAGATGCCGACACGTCGCCGATGGTCTACCCCGCGTAGCGCACTGTGTTGACGCTCCGTAACCTTAGGTGGAGGGGGTGCGGCCCTACCGTTCGTTCACACTAATCGTGGTCTGCGATTACTCTGCGCTGTTTATGCGGTGCAGATCCATGGCTCGACCCTGAATCCACAGCCTCACAGCGAGCGGTCACGAGGGATCGCTATGAACACTCTACGTATTGCAGACTACTCTCAGATATCTCATAGCGGCGAGACGGCAGCCCGGCAGCTGACCGGCAGGCACGGCTGCGGCCGTCTGGCTGTCAACCCGACGGAAGGCCGGCCAGACGCCGCACGGCGGCCAGTCCCTCCGGCGACCCGGTCCAGTGCCGGGCCACGGCGTCTGGGCCCGCCCGCCGCGTCACCGACCGCAGCGCGACGACGACGAGCACGGCATCGTCGGCGTAGCCGAGCACGGGGATGAAGTCGGGGACGAGATCGATCGGTGAGGCCAGGTAGACCAGCAGCAGGATCAGCCTGACCCGTACACCGCGCGGGAGTGAGCCGTCGGCGGCCAGGGCCCGGAGCAGGCGTACGACATCGGGAAGGAGTGCGAGCGCCACCCGCAGCCGCTCAGCGTGACCGAGTCGCCGCTGCGTCCTCCACAGCACGCACACCAGCACGCACCAGGTCAGGAGCAGGCCGAAGGCCAGACCAACCGCGACTCGCCACGCGAGCGTGCTCACCGCCCCATCATCGGCCACGCGAGGTCGATCTCGGTGCGGGTCGACTCATCCGGCTGGCGGATTAACCGAAAGATACTCGAGTCATTCGCTAGACTTATCGCATGAGCATCGTCTTCACTGACATCGCCGTTCCCAGCTTCGAGGGATCGACTGTTGTCGTCCCCGCCCCCGGCCCAGGTGCAGGGAACTGGGCGGGAGCCGCGAGCGCGGTCCTGGTCGACGGCACCTTCTGGATGACCTACCGGGTCCGCAGACCGCTGCGAGAGGGCAGGGGAGTGGCGGTCGTCGTGGCGCGCTCGGAGGACGGCGAGCGGTTCGAGACGGTGGCCGAGATCAATCGCGAGTCGGTCGGCGCCGAGTCTTTCGAGCGGCCGGTGCTGATTCCCCGACCTGCCGGGGGATGGCGGCTCTATCTCAGCTGCGCGACTCCCGGCTCGAAGCACTGGTGGATCGAGGCGGTCGACGCCGATCTGCCACGTCACCTCCCCGGCGGTCGGCGGCACATGGTGTTGACCGGCGACGGCACGCTCGCCGTCAAGGATCCGGTGATCATCCATGACACCGAGGGCTGGCACATGTGGGTCTGCTGCCACCCGCTCAGCGAGGCGGGGCAGGAGGATCGCATGAGCACGTGGTACGCCAGCAGCGTCGACGGGATCGCCTGGTCCATGCGCGGCGAGGTGCTGCGGGGTCGACGCGGCGCCTGGGACGCGAGGGGGACGCGGGTCACGGCGGTGATCGGCACGGATCCGCTGACCGTGCTGTACGACGGGAGACCGACCGCGGAGCACAACTGGTTCGAGACGACCGGCATCGCCACTGAGGTCGACGGTGTGCTGGTGGCCACCGGGGACAGTCCTGTCGCGATGTCGCCGCACTCCGACCACGCGCTCCGCTACGTCGCGGCCGTGCCGCTGCCCGACGGCTCGGTCCGGTTCTACTTCGAGGCCGCCCGCCCGGACGGCGCCCACGACCTGCGCACGAGCGTCACAACGATCTGAACAGGTCAGGCCTGACCGGCACGAACCTTGAAGGAACCACGGTCGACATGGCCGCGCCAGTCGTCGAAGGACTGTCCCGTCACCTGCTCCAGCAGCGCGATGTCACTGATGAACGGCTCGAGCAGCCGTGCCCGTGCTTCGGTCCGAAGCGGTGGACGTCCGGCGTCCCCTCCGGTCTGCAGACTGGTGAGGAGGGGCTTGCTAGCCCCGCGCCACATGTGCGGGGGGAACAACGCGCCGACGCGGGCACCGGTACGCACGACCGGGGCGAGCATCCTGGTGCGCATCGTCGGCTGCACGTAGGGGCGTGAGTTGTCGGACGGGACGCTGGTGACGGCGCCCTCGTCGACGCCAAGGAAGCGGCACACGCGATCGAGTGTCGAGTCCGGAGCGTCGACCAGCTCGCGGTAGCGCAGCACGAGGACCCGATCGGGGTCGAACGTCTCGTACAGGGCCAGGAGCTGACGCCCGTACATGCCCAGGCTGCGGTAGTGCCAGAACGGCGCCCAGCCCCGGTCGATGCGGTCCAGCTCGGCGGCGCACGCCTGGACCACGTCGCTTATCGGTTCCAGGCCGTCGGCCCACAGATGCATCCAGTTGGAGTAGAGCCGGTCGACGGGGTCGCGGAGCACCGCGATCAGCCGCACGTTGGGCAGCGTCTGCGCGATCCGTCGCTGTGCGTCGGTGTCGTACAGGTAGAACGGAGTGCTCTCGCCACACAGCGCGTCGGCCGGCGCGGACGCGAACAGCGCCTCGTAGTCTTGACGCCGCCACACCCACTCCTGCACGCTGTGGGCGTCTCCCGGTCCGCGGTAGCTGGGCGGCGGTGCATCCCGGCACAGGAAGTACTTCGGCTCCTTGGGCGAGCTGAGGTGCAGCTGCGGATGCTGCGCCAGGGCTGCATGCAGCGCGGTCGTGCCGGCCTTGGGGGCGCCGATCACCAGGAAGTCTGGCAGTCGGCTCAGGGAGCGGTTCGCTGCTCGGCTCATGTTCTTAGAGTACATAAGATCAATGAAGTTAGTTGACAAAGCTCAGACGGAGAGTGCCATCTCGGAAGGGGACACCCGATCACGATGTCGGCACAGAGTCAACTCGCACTGTCACATACCGGTCCCGCTGTCGGTGTGCCCTTTGCGGCTCCGCGGCGTGGCTGATCACGGCCGGGCGTGCGACCGGTGACTGACGGCCGGCTTGCTGCACGACAACAGCGATCCGAGACCTATCCGACGGCGTCCGATGTGCGGCTGGCGGCGCTGGGGCGTCCCGCATACATCACCCTGGATCATGCCGAGGTCCTCGGGGAGGACAGGTCGGTCGAAGCGCTCCGCGCTCGTGCGTTCGAGGTCCTGGACGCGGCCTACGCGGCGGGACTCCGGCATGTCGACGCGGCACGGTCCTATGGCCTGTCGGAGGAGTTCCTCGCCTCCTGGCTCGCCGCGCGACCGCACACGGGGGATGTGTTCGTGTCGAGCAAGTGGGGCTACCGCTATGTGGGCGACTGGCGGGTCGACGCGGACGTACACGAGGTCAAGGACCACTCACTGGACGCGTTCCGCCACCAGTGGGCGGAGACTACCTCGCTGCTGGGTTCGCGCGTGGGGCTCTACCAGGTGCATTCGGTGACACCGGAGTCCCCGGTGTTGACCGACCGTGCGCTCCTCGACGAGCTCGCCGGTTTGCGTGACACCGGCGTAGGGCTTGGGCTTTCCACCAGCGGGCCGCACCAGGCCGATGTGATCCGCGACGCGCTGGGCGTCTCGGCCGGTGGAGCGCCCGTCTTCTCGGCGGTCCAGGCGACGTGGAACCTGCTCGAGCCCTCGGTGGGTCCGGCCCTTGACGACGCCGCGGCTGAGGGCTGGCGGGTGATGGTGAAGGAGGTCCTGGCGAACGGACGGCTCGCCGGCTCAGCTGCGCCGGCGGCCGTCGTCGCGCTCGCGCGGCAGACGGGGGTCACACCCGATGCGTTGTCCGTCGCTGCGGCGCTCGCACTGGAGTGCCGCCCGACCGTCCTGCTGGGAGCGGTCTCGACCTCCCAGCTCGCCAGCAACCTCGTTGCCCTCGGCGTGGATGGAACAGCCGTCGGCGCTCACCTCTCAGAGCTCGCCCAGCCGGCCGCGTCGTACTGGCAGCAGCGCTCGACCCTTCCCTGGCAGTGAGTGGCCGCAGAAACCGCCGCCCGATCTGACAGCCCGGCCGGCAGCCAGCAGGATGATCTGATGGGCGACCGCAGCGTGATGTGGTTCCGTCGCGACCTGAGGCTGGCGGACAATCCGGCCCTGGTGTCCGCCATCGCGAGCGCCGATGACGGAGTGGTTCCGCTCTTCGTCGTGGATGACCGGCTCTGGAAGCGCTCCGGCGCTCCTCGCCTGGCCTATCTGTGCGACAGCCTGCGCTCGTTGCGCGAGCGCATCGGTGGGCTCGTCATCCGGCACGGGGACCCGGCCAACGAGGTCCCGGAGGTCGCGGGGAGCGTCGGGGCGGTGTCGGTGCACATCGCCGACGACTTCGGCCCCTACGGCAGCCACCGCGACGCACGGCTCGAGGAGGTGCTGGCCGCACGAGGCCTGCCGCTGGTACGGGAGGGCTCGGCGTATGCCGTTCCCCCCGGATCGCTCAGCACGGCGAACGGGACGGCCTACCGGGTCTATACCCCGTTCGCCCGGGCATGGGCTGAGCACGGGTGGCCGCCTCCGGCGCCCGAACCGGAGCAGGTCGACTGGCTGCTCGACGTCGCGGGTGCCGAGATCCCGCCGGTCGCGATTCCGGACGGGCTGGCACTGCCGGTCGCCGGTGAGATCGCGGCTCGTACCCGCTGGCGGAGGTTTCTCGCGCACGGCCTGGAGACGTACGCCGACGACAGGGATCGCCCCGATCGCGATGCGACATCGAGGATGTCGGTGCACCTGAAGTGGGGCGAGATCCATCCGCGAACGATGCTGGCCGACCTGTCGGCGCTGCGGCACAAGGGAGCCGATGTCTACCGACGGGAGCTCGGGTGGCGCGAGTTCTATGCGGACGTGCTCCGACAGCATCCCGCGACACTTCGGGACTATCTCCGGCCGGAGTTCGCCGGCATGCAGTACGACCAACCGGGCGAAGCGTTCGCCGCCTGGACGCACGGACGTACCGGCTTCCCGATCGTCGATGCCGGGATGCGGCAGCTTCGGAGCGAGGGCTGGATGCACAACCGTGTCCGGATGGTGGTGGCCAGCTTCCTGGTCAAGGATCTGCACGTCGAGTGGCAGCACGGCGCCCGGCACTTCATGCGCTGGCTGGTCGACGGGGACGTCGCCTCCAACCATCACGGCTGGCAGTGGACGGCCGGCTCCGGGACGGATGCGGCACCGTACTTCCGGGTGTTCAACCCAACGGCGCAGGGCAAGAAGTTCGATCCCGACGGAGACTACGTGCGCCGGCACGTGCCCGAGCTACGCGGCCTTGACAGCCCATATCTGCACGAGCCCTGGACCGCGCCGGGCGGCCTGCCTCGTGGCTATCCGGAGCGGATTGTCGACCATGCCGCGGAGCGCGTCGAAGCCTTGCGGCGGTACGAGGAGATCAGACGCTAGGTGATGAAAGCGGCCAGAGACAGGCCCAGCACCAGGAACCGCAGGCTCCTGCCCACCAGGCAGCAGCTGACGAAGTCCAGCCGGCGGGCGCGCCGACCTGCTCCCGCGCCACCGGCCACAGCGCTCATCAGCAGCAGCGGCGGGAACCCGGTCGCGGCCGACAGGAGCACGGCACCGCCACCACGCCAGCGGCACTGCAAGAGAGCGACGGCGCGGGTGGTCCACCGGCCCCGCGGCTTGTCGACCTGGACGCGACGCAGGACGCCGCGCCGCGCCGCTTCGAAGATCGCGAGCTTGCCGAGTGTCTGGCCGAGCGCCAGGGCGATCGCGATGAACGCCACGAGTGGGCGCGGTGAGGTCAGTGCCGCGCCCGACATGATGGCCTCCGCGTTGACGACGGGGATCAGGGCGGAGCCGACACCGACGGCGACAGCCCCTGCCAGCAGCGCCAGGATCGTGAGCACTCCCGATCACCGGCCCGGCAGCGCGAGGGTGGTGACCCGGTGCGCCGACCACGCCTTGACGGCGACCTGTGCCACGGCGACGGAGAGGGCGAGGGGCAGCGAACCGGTGGCCACTGCCAGGACGACGCCGGCGGTGTTGATCGCCTTCGCCGGCGGTGACCAGTTCAGCCGCCAGACGACGACGCTGACCCGGTGAAAGTCGTTCGGGCTGAGCAGCGGCCAGCCCAGGAAGGACAGCGACAGCACGCAGTCCAGCACCATGAACTGGAGCAGGAACACCACCAGCGCCGGCCACAGCGCCGGCTGTAACGTGCACAGCCCGCAGACCAGGACCGCGCAGCACGCACGGTCACTGACGATGTCCGCGATCGCACCGAGGCGGGTCTCCTGGTCCAGGCGCCTGGCCAGCCAGCCGTCGAGCATGTCCCCGACCCAGTAGACGGCATAGGCAACGACCAGCAACCGGGCGTCGTGGTCGACGAGAGCCGCCATTCCCAGGGCCACCGCGACGACGGTGCGGACCACCGTGACGAGGTTCGCCCACGTGGCCACGGGCGCTGCGTCCCAGGAGGGCATGGCGGGGCGGATCAAGGCCGGTTCCAAGGTGCCCAAGGTGATGGTCATACCTCGAGCCTGTGGCCGGGCGGCCCGCCGCGGAACGGCCTGCCGTACCGCCGTACCGGTACCCCGGTCCCGTCGCCACGCCGGGACCCGGTACCGCGGTACCTGTCTCTTCACGGCCGCGCTTGAGAGAATGATCGACGTGAAGACGGTGCGGACGTCGGTCGAGAGGGTGCGGTCGGCGCTGTTTCGGATCGTGCACGGTCCGCCACCGGTTCAGTGGGTCGACGTCGGCGCGGCCGCGATCATCGTCATCCTGGGCGCATCGCAGATCGTGCAGCGGTCGCCGTCGTGGTGGCCAACCAACCTGCTGCTCGTGCCGGCCTGCGTCGCGCTGGTTCTCGCCCGGCGAAGCCCGGTGCTGCTGGGAACATTCGCCGCCGCCGCCGGTGTCGCGCTCATCGTCACCGACGAGGCTCAGACCCTCTGCGGACTGGCCCTGATCGTTGCCGCGACATACGTGTGCGCCCGCACCGCCCGGTTCAACTGGCCCGTCGTGCTGCCGGTACTGGTAGCCGCAGTCTTCTCACCCGACACTGGGTACGCGCCGCTCGCCGCCGCGCTGGTGGGCACCGCACTCGGTGTCGCCCGGCAGAGCCATGCCGCGGCGTCGTGGCTACAGCAGCGCGCCAGCACCCTCGAGGACATCACCGAGGAGCAGCGCGCCACCCAGGTAGGTCTCGAGGAGCGCAACGCGCTTGCTCGTGAGCTGCACGACATCGTCGGCCACCACGTCACAGCCGTTGTTGTCCTGGCCGAGGCCGCCCAGGCGGGAACGGAGCTTGACCCGGCCGTGCTGCCGCGAATCGCCGACACCGCCCGGGCCGCCCTGGGCGAGCTCGACACGCTGGTCACATCCCTCCGTCAGGCGGACGGGGTTCCTGAGACGACCGCTGCATCCCGTCTGGTGGACGTTCCGGAGCTGCTCGGTCCACTGGAGCATGCCGGGATCAACGCGGCCGTCCACGTCGAGATCTCCAGCCAGGTAGGTGAGGGCCTCCAGCTGACCGCGTACCGGATCATCCAGGAGTGCCTGACCAATGTGATGCGGCACGCGTACGCACACACCGTCCGTGTCGTGGTGGCGGAGACCGATGGCCGGATCGAGATCACCGTCGACGATGACGGTGCCGGATTCGATCCCGAGCAGGTGAGCCGCGGCCGGGGCCTGGTCGGCATCGGCGAGCGCGTCTCCGGCCACGGGGGCACCTGGTCGGTGTCGCCGTCGCCGATCGGTGGTTCGCGCGTCCGGGTGCAGCTGCCTCTTGCCCCGTCGACGGTTTCGACGCCGTTCGGTGGGCACCTCGAGAGCGGATGGATGGTTCCACGGGCCCGGGAAGTCCTCCTCTCCAGCCGGCAGCAGAAGGCGTACGCGCCAGAACAGCGTCGGCAGGCCGCTCGGCTGGTGATCGACACCGGACGGCCGGTCGCCGACGTCGCCACCGAGCTCGGGGTGGGGGAGCAGCTGCTGCGCCGATGGGTCGCGCGGGAGCAGGGCCGCAAGAGCCCGGAGCGGCCACTCGACGAGGACGAGCGCGCTGAGCTGGCGAGACTGCGCGTGGAGAGCCTCGACCGACGCCCGGAACGGAGTCCTGAGGCCCCGTGACCACTGGCGCACCGAGGCGCTCGGCCGCGGAGGTGACCCGGCGATGATCCGGGTGGGCATCGTCGACGACCAGAACCTCATTCGCGACGGCCTGAGCTCCATTCTCGAGTCGTCGCCGGACATTCGCGTGGTGTTCCGCGGCGCCGACGGCCAGGAGTTCGTCGAGGCGGTCCGCTCGGGCGTGGCGATGGACGTCGCGCTCGTCGATATCCGGATGCCGAGGATGGACGGGCTGGAGGCCACCCGCCTCGTCACCGGCCTCGATCCGAGCCCGGCGGTGGTGGTCCTCACCACGTTCGACGACGACGAGTACGTCATGGAGGCCCTGCAGGTCGGAGCGGTGGGCTTCCTGCTGAAGCGGTGCAGCCGCGGCGACCTGCTCGCCGCCGTGAGCGCCGCCGCGGCCGGAGACGCCGTCCTGTCTCCCGGCGTCACCCGTACGGTCATCGCCCGGATGCTGGCCGGTCTCCCCGCCAGCCCGCGTGCCCGCCCGCAACCGCCGCGGCTGACCGAACGCGAGACCGCGGTACTACGAGGGATCGGTTCGGGGCTGAGCAACGCCGAGATCGCCGCCGACCTCTTTCTCAGTGAGAGCACGGTCAAGACACACGTGTCGAACGTTCTCGCCAAGACGCACAGTCGTGACCGCGTCCAGGCTGCACTGCTCGCCGTCAGAACCGGCCTGGTGTGACGCGGGGGTATTAGCACCCCGGTACTACCATCCCTCCGGCTTGCGGGCAGCGCCCTGTCGTCCGCAGCCGGGCCGCGGTCCAATGGGTCACGTGGACGCCGAGGCCGACCCCTTGCCTGACGCTGCCGCCTGGCGGGTGCGGTGAGAGCGGTCGCTGCATGGCTGCGACTGGACCTACGGCGCCGGGCCCGGTCGCTGGTCGTGGTGACCGTGCTGCTCGGTCTGGCGGGCGGCCTGGTGTTCGCGGTCACCGCCGGCGCCCGCCGCGACGGCAGCGCGATGCAGAGGCTGCGGGCGGAAAGCCTGCCGGCGACGGCTGTGGTCGTGCCGAACATCCCCGGATTCGACTGGGACGCGATCCGCGCGTTGCCGGAGGTCGCCGCGCTGGGGGAGCTGCCGTGGAACTCGACCTACGGCATCGAGGGGATCATCAACAACCCCGTCACCAACGACGTAGGCTTTCCCGCCGCCAGTCCGGGCGCCTACGTCGACGTCGAGCGCGGTGCGGTGCTGGAAGGTCGCCGGCTCGACAACGCAAAGGTCGACGAAGCGATCGCCGGCGAGCCATTGATGCGCAAGTACGACCTGCAGGTTGGCGACACGCTCACGGCGCGCATGTTCACCCCCGCGCAGCTCGACGCGTACAGCCAGAGTCTCAGTGTCCCCACGTCGAGTAAGGCACGAGGACCCACGCAACGACTGCGAATCGTCGGCGTCGTCCGGACCCCGTGGACCTTCGAGTACCAGGGTGACGCCGACCTCGGGATCATCGCTTCCAACGCCTTCTTCCAGAAGTACCGGGCGTTTCTCTTCGGCACGACCGACGACCCCTTCATCAACGCACTCGTGCGCCTGCGCGGTGGGCAGTCGGACCTGCAGCGCTTCCGGTCGGACCTCGCCCGGGTCACGGGCCGGAACGACATCGAGGTCACCGATCTCACCGAGAGCTCGAAACGCGTCACCAACGCGACCTCCTTCGAGCGTGACTCGCTGCTGGTCTTCGCTCTCGTTGCGGCGCTTGCGTCACTGCTCATCGTCGGGCAGGCGATCGTGCGGCACACCTTCGCGGCGGTGTCTGACCTCGACGTGCTGCGTGCGCTCGGCATGACTCGCCTGCAGACGCTTGTCGCCGCCGTCAGCGGGCCGGTGCTGTCGGCCGTCGTTGCGGCCGCTGCCGCCGCTGTCGCGGCGTTTCTCGCGTCGCCCCTGTTCCCGATCGGGGTCGGCGCACGGGTCGAACCACACCCTGGTCGGCGGGTCGACTGGGCGGTGCTGGCGTCGGGAGCGCTGGCTCTGGTCATCGTCGTGACGCTGATCGCGTACGTGACGGCCGCGAGATCGATCGGTCGCCGGGAAGCCGCCACGCCGTTCCATCGGTCGACGGTGGCGGCGTGGACGAGCCGGCTCGGCCTCCCGGTGACGGTGACACTCGGGACCCGGCTGGCGCTGGAGACCGGGCGTGGCCGCACCGCGGTGCCGGTACGCCCGGCCATGATCGGTGCCGTTGCCGGAGTCCTCGGCCTGGTGGCCGCGGCGACCTTCCACGCGGGGTTGTCCGACGCCGTGAGCACTCCCGAGCGGTACGGGCAGTCCTGGGACGCCGGGGGACTCCTCGGTCTCAACGGGCATGACTTCGTCCAGCCGGCCCGGGTGACCGGTGCACTGACCAGCGTCGCGCGCCGGCCCGATGTCGCCGGCGTCAGCGACCTCCGGCTGGTGCCGGTGACCATCGGTGGACACTCAGTCTCGATGTTCGCCCTGTCCCCGATCGGCGGCGGGATCACGCCGGTGTCGATCACCGGTCGCGAGCCCCGGGCCGACGACGAGATCGCCCTCGCCCCGCTGACTGCCCAACAGCTCGGTGTGCAGCCGGGACAGACGGTGGAGGTCAAGGGTGAGCGGACCCTGCCGTTGAAGGTGTCCGGCGTGACATTCGTCCCGGCCTTCTCGCACAGCGAGTACGACGATGGGGCGTGGGTCACCAGCGACACGTTCTCGCTGCTCTATCCCAGCGGGTTCTCCAAGTTCCACGGCTTCGTCGTCAGGTTCCGGCCGGGAACGGACGTGCCGTCGGCGATCACCACGATCGCCGCGGACACCGGGCTCAGCATCGACCCGCCGCTGCCGCCGGCTGACGTGGTCAATCTCCGCACTGTCCGTTCGCTCCCGAGCCTGATGGGGCTCTTCCTGGCCCTGCTCGCGATCGGGGCCGTGGGTCATGCGCTGGTGACGGCCGTTCACCGTCGCGGACACGACATGGCCGTGTTGCGGGTTCTGGGGCTGACCGGCCCGCAGGTGCGCGCGACGGTCGCCTGGCAGGCGACCGCCCTGGCCGTGGTGGGCCTGCTGTTCGGGATACCTCTGGGACTGGCGCTGGGCCGCACCTTGTGGCGCGTGGTGGCCGAGCGCACCCCCGTGCAGTACGTCCCCGCTCGCGCTGCTCGCCGTGGTCGTCGTGGTGCCGATGTCGTTGCTGATCGTCAATGTCCTCGCGGCGTACCCCGGACGCCGTGCGGCCCGGCAGCGCATCAGCACCGTCCTCAGGGCGGAGTGACGACGCCCGCCGGACCGCGGCACGGTTGAATCGTTCAGCCGTGTGTGACGTCTACCAGCTGGAACAGCTCGTTGCCTCCGGCGACGTCCTGTTCTGAGACGATGCCGAGACCCCGCGCGTAGAACTTCAGCGACATGACCCGGGGCTCGAGCCGGGTCCATTCGAAGCTGCGGGCCACGTGGTGGAAGGTGCCGAGTGGCCCGGACACCACCGCATCCCGTTGCACGATCCAGGCCTGGTCCTCGGCATGGCGTGCGTAGTACTCCTGCCGGTAGGCATCGGTAGCCGTCGGCCGGGCCGGCATGATGATCCCGGCGACCGCGCCGTGCACGCCGGCCTTCCAGCTGCCTTCTCGGCTCAATACGTTCCCGTGCCTGTCGTACGTCGCGGTCGCCTCACCGAAGTACCAGACGGTCCCGCGGTTGTCCGGCGCGTACCAGTCGTGGGTCTTCTCAGCGACGGATCCGTCTGCCCGGCGGAGGACGTCGCGGACCACGGTCGCCCGTACCCCCTCGATGGTCTTCTTCCGATGAGTGACGGTCACACGCTCGTGCAGCCGCTGTCCGTCCTCACCACCGCGGAGATGGGAGATCGTCCCCGGCCTCAGCGGGTAGTAGGGGTTCGGCTTCGGGTGCGCGAATCCCGCCGCCCGCAGCGACCCGGTGTGCCCGTGCATGGCTGCGCCGTTCGTCGTTGCCGATGCGGCGATCAGGCCGGTGCCGAGTGCTGCGGTGAGGCCAACGGCCGCCGCGATCCTGGCTGTCTGCATGTCGTGTCCTTTCCCTGGTCGTGGATGGGTGGTGACCAAGGGTTGTTCGCCGACATGAAGGCCACATGAGCGCGGCCCTGCGGTTTGCGGCATGCGAATCGAGGGTCGGGACCCTCCGGATGCATGACGCAAGCGGGAGGCGCCCGGCAGCTCCGGCTACGGGCCCTTCGCGCGCCAGGCGTCGGTGAGCGGCCGTATTCCGCGGGCTACGTAGTGGTCGCCCTCTCGTCGCGCGGTCCGGATGGTCCAGCCGGACTGGCTCTGGTCCGGCTCGTCCAGCAGCACCCAGTTCCGGTGGCAGTAGTACAGGATGGTGTGGCCGTGGAACTGATCATGTGCCCCCGACGAGAACAGGCAGTTGTTGCCCGACCGCAAGGTCAGGCCCCAGCCGCGGGACGCTCCCGGTTGTGTCGCCGGTAGCTGTCTCGTGAGTCGCAGCCGAAGCACGTGATGGGACCACGGCCGCACGATGCACAGGACAGAGGCCCGGTTCGCCGCCGGCCAGCACGGGTCGACGATGAAGTTCCCGCGGAAACACCGGTAGAGACTGGGCCGGATCGACGAGGAAGTCCAGCAGTACCCGCGTCGTACCCTCGCCACCGTGTAGTGCGAACTCAGGTGGCCGGAAGCGTTCAGCGGGGACACCCGATGCACACGGGTCGACGCCGCGTGGGCCCGGTCGCCGGCCGACGATTGAGGCGGCCGCGCCGCCACGGACGCGAGCGGCGCTGAGGCCATGATGCAGCCCGCGGCGGCGACTGCCGCCACCGTCACCAACCACGTCTTCGACCCGTTCACGACAGTCCCCCAGGAAAGGTGTGCCGACTCGCGTACTTCCGAGAGGACCATACGCCTTCTGCGCCGGCCTCATGAGAGCAGCCGGAAACGACTGTCGGCGGCCCTCGGGACTGGTTTGATGTCGACCATGCAGATGACGCTCGGTTCCCACGGCAACCGGCGTCGTGAGGTTGCCCGAGCTGTTTCCCGGCTCTTGCTCGCCTGGGGAATCATCTTCGCTGTCGTTTTCGCGGTCGGTGAGGCCCTGACCGGGCCGCTGAAGGGCTCCGTCGGTGTACGCGACAACCAGGTGGAGAGATGGTTCGCCGAGCACCGTTCAGGATCGTTGACGACCGTCGCCGACGACCTGAGCCTGCTCGGCGAGACGACCACCGTCCTGGTCCTCGGTCCCGTACTGATGGTCTTTATCTGGCTGTGGCGGCGAGAGGTCCGGTCGGTCGCGTTCCTTGCCGTGGCGCTGCTCGGCGAGCTGGCCGGCTACCTGCTCGTCGTGAGTCTCGTGAGCCGCCCCCGGCCGCCGGTGGCGATCCTCGATCCCGGGCTCGATCCCACCCACAGCTACCCGTCGGGCCATGTGGCAGTCGCGGTGGCGATGTACGGGGGGATGGCCGTGCTGATCTGGATCTTCTGCGGTCCCCGCTGGCGGTGGTTGTCCGTGACCCTCGTCGTACTGCCGCTCCTGGTCGCGGTTGCGCGGCTCTATCTCGGAGCGCACCATCCCAGTGATGTTCTTGCCAGCCTTGTCTACATGGCGGTCTGGCTGGCCGTGGGGGCAGCCGTCCTGCTGAGAGACGCACCCGGGCGCAACTACCAGCACTGATCGGTCACCTATGGTCTCGCCCGAGCCCCCATCAGGGGGCCTGCACGCGACGGGCCCGGGCGCGCTGCCGACGCGGGTCCGGTCAGCCAGCCTGGTAGGGGCTCACGCCGCAGGTTCCCGGCACGAGGTGCCGAGGGCCGTATGCCGAGAGCCACCTCTGTCGGGCTTTCACATGAGCCGTGGCCACGATGGACCTGGGCGCGAGCACTGCAAGCCGACCGTCCGAGCTGACGAACACCGGCGACCACGAGGCGAGCAGCGCGGTCGCCGACCCCCGGGTCGAGGCCGCGACGTTCACGAGGATCAGGCGGTGCGACCCCGGCGCGGGAGGGTGCGAGGGGGTGGTCTGGCGGACGACGCCATGCCACACCGTGCTGCCGAACCTCGAGTGCGTGTACACGACCAGCGTGCGCAGGGTGATCGGGTCCGTGCGGATGGCACTGAACCGCTCGGCCTGCGGTGTGGCCAGCCAGGAGCGAACGTCGTTCCAGCTCGAGGCGGTGTCGTTGGGCCACAGGTGGTCGGCCGCGCAGCTTGAGAACTGCGTCGTGCCTGGCACCAGGACCAGCGCAGCGGTGGCGAGTACGGCGGCCTGCGAGAGCCGGACTCGCTGGAGTGACGGTGCCGAGCCGCGAACCAGCAGCGCGAGACCACCCAGGCCACCCATCACCAGCGCCGGCAGGACCGGATACCAGTACCGGATGTTTGCGACATTGAGCGTCGGGTCACCCGACGCGTTGCGGGTGAGGGCGAGGATCACCATCACCGCCCAGTAGCTGAACATCCAGGTGCCGAGCACCAGAAGCCCGGTCCCTCGGAAACGCAACAGCGCAGCGATGAACACGAAGATCAGCGCGACGAGCACCCAGCCCTCGTTCCAGGCGAGCAGTAGCCGCGGGAAGACCAGGACCGCATCGAACACGTTGTTGACCTGGGCTCGGAACGGCGCCCAGTCGGTGTGGTGCGAGGGTGCCGACACCGAGGAGCGGTCGAGCAGCACGTTCAGGCGCTCGAACGGGTTGCCGTACCGAAAGGCGCCGTAGATCGGCTCGAGCGCGACTGTCCCGAGGGCCGAGCCCGCCAGCACCGCGATGCGAGCGACGGGGTAACGGAAGAGGAGCACCGCCACGATGACGGCGGGGAACAGGATGGGGGTGAACTCCCGGATCAGGTAGCTCCATCCGAGCAGGACGCCTGCTGCTGCCACTGTCGCGGTATTGAGCCATCGCGGTCCCTCCGCGTCACGTGGCCGTCCGAGGATCACCAGGAGCAGAGCCGCAGTGAACGTCGCCGTCGCTGTGGTGTCCGGAAAGATGTACGCGGAGTTGAGCAGATGGTCGGGGTTGAGGATCACTACGAGGGCGGTCGCGGTGGCCACGAGCCGGTCCTGGAACAGCACCCGCATGATCGCGAAGACGCTCGTTCCGAGCAGGATCGCGGATGCGACCGGGATGGTGTACTGGGCGACCTCGGACTGTCCCAGGACCGCGATGACCAGATGCAGCGGTGCGACAAGCCCGATCCGCAGCGTCCACCAGTTCGGGTCGACGTCTGGAAATCGGCTGGCGACATCGAAGTAGAACGACGGATCGAACCGCTGCGGACCGGGAAACACGACGTACTGGACGATCCCGTACGCGGCAATGATCACGGCCAGCGCGATGGCATCCAGCCCGAGTGCCCGGCGCCCTCCAGGCGTGGGCACAGAGTCGTCCGACGGCACCGCGGTCTGCGGGGCCTCGTCGCTGCGTAGGTCGGAGCCGGTCGGTTCGTTCATGCTGCGAACCCCCGCTCCGCCACCATCAGCCGCCCGCCGGAGTTCAGTCGGCCGCGATATGACCGGGCGCAGATCCGTTTGCCGAGGAAGGCGTGGCGTCCGCGACCATATCCGTCTCAATACCCGTCTCGATTTCCGTCTCGGTAAACGTAACCGACCCGGCGGGGTCGCTTCCGCCAGGTCGACGGCGAGTCGGCACCCCACGGCGAGCGACATCGAGAACCGGGGGTGCGTCAAGCCATATCCGGTAACGGGGGCTCAGGTCTACTCGGCTGGCGTTGCCGGAGTCAGCGAACCGTAGACGATAGATTTGCCGCGTGACGGATACCAGGAAACCGGCGGTTCCCGCGGGCCTCGGAACGTGACAGGCACCGCCGCGCGCAGTCTTCCTGCCCCGTCATCGGTTCGTCGGCCTGAGCCGGCCCACAACCTGGTTCGCGGATGCGACGCGGCAGTCGATGCGGCCATTGTGCTGATGGCTACCTGGACCGTGGTCTATCACATATGCCTGGTCGCCCGCCTCGGTGTCGGGTGGGCGCTCCTCATGGAGGCACTCGCGCTCGCTGCCTGTGGGTTCTGGCTCGTCCGGCGACGTCGCACGAGCCTGGCTCCACCCGGTCATCCGGACGTGGGGCGCCTCATCTGGTCCAGCCGGACGGCCGACGTCCGACTGTCGCCTGACCGCCGACTCCGGTTGGCCCGGCTCGACCGCACCCTGGTGATCCTGACGGTCGCGCTTGCGGCAGCCGCCGCGGTGGCGATGGCGGTCAACGCACCCTGGGTTCTGGTGGCCGCGGCGTGGCTCCTGGCAGCTGGGACGGGTACCTCCTGGGCGCTCCTTAGCCTTTGGGTGCCGTCCGGCGATCCCGGCCTGGGACTCCAATCCTCCGGCGAGCCGGGCGGGAGCGCACCTGCCGTCGAACGCCGAAGCGCGATCGTCGCGCTGGTGTGGGCAGCCGGGCTGGCGGTGATGTCGCTATGCCTGCTGCGGTCCAACCCGGATGACGTCTACTACGTGAATCTGTCGCAATGGGTGACCGATCATGGCACCTTCCCGCTCCGCGACACGATCTTTGCCAACCTCGTCTATCCGATGTCGAGCTGGCCTCCGATGGCCTCCTATGACGCCCTGATGGGAACGGTGGCACGCCTGGCCCATGTGCGCGCTGCCGCTGTTGTCTACATCGTCGCCCCGCCGATCGTCACCCTCCTCTCGGTGCTGGCCATGTGGCGACTGCTGCGTGCCTGGCAGGTCAAGTCGGTGTCGATTGCTCTGTCCTCGGCCCTGGTGTTCCTGCTGCTCGACGGCGCGTCCCCACACGCGCCTGGCACCCTCTTCGTGTCGCGGCTCTGGCAGGCCAAGGTCGTTTTCCTGTGTCTCATGGTGCCCGTGCTGCTCATGTACGCGGTGCGCTACGTGGAGCGACCCGACCGGGAGCGGGCCGGATGGCTCTTCGTCGGCGGAGTCGCGGCGGTCGGGGTGAGCACTTCGGCGATGTTCCTGGTCCCCGTCATCGCGGCAGCCGGCGCGGCCCCGTTGGTTCTCCGCTCGACGCGGCGTGCGGTGGCAGGGTTTGCGGCCATGGCGGCGTACCCCTTGGCGGCCTCCGTCGTGACCAAGGCTGTCGGAGGGCGTTCGGCTGACGATTTCAATCAGAAGCTGACCCGCTTCGACCCCGACTGGTTCGGGCACGAGGTGTTCCATGACGGCGTGACAGCTCTGATCGCGGTGTCGGCGGTGCTGCTCGGCGTCTTGCTGGTCCCACATCCGCTGGCCCGGATCACGACCGGGCTTCTCGCCATGTGCGTGGGCATCACCTTCATCCCCGGCTTCACACATCTGTCCTTCGACCTGGTTGGCCTCGGCCCGACCCTGTGGCGCATGACCTGGGTGGTCACGGTGGCGGCGCTGGTCGGAGTCGCGGCGACGAGGACGTCCGAGCGCCTGGCCCGTCCAGCGCTGAGGCTTGCGGGACCGGTAGGGCTGCGTAGTGCTGCTGGTCGTCTTCAGCGACCCGATCTGGTCGGGCGCGACAACGACGACGTGGGCGGCACCGTTCCACTACCAGCGACTACCCGACAACCTCGAGATGGCCGAGCGGGTGATCAACGGCGCTCATCGCAATGACCTCGTCCTCGCCACCGGAGAGCTCTCCATCAGCGTGAGTGTGCTCACGACGCGGATCCACTCGGTCGACCCTCGGGAGTACTTCATGGACTACCTGAGTGACGACCCCGGGTTCCACTACTTCAAGCGAAAGCAACTCACCAACTTCGTTGAGAACGCCGGTCCCTTCCACCGGGCAGCCACCAGGCGCAATCTGCGGCTCCTGGGCGTGGACGTCGTTCTGCCTGGACCCATCGAAACAGAGCCGGATCCGGTGGGTCACTCATCTGGGATACCGGGACGCGTACTCATCGAGCACCTACCGCTGCCTCACCCGCTAGCCGCGTTGCGTCATGCATCCGGAGGGTCGGGACCCTCCGGATCCATGACGCAAGAGCGGGGCCGTTCCTGATCACCGCGGATAGTGGCGCACCGGACCGCCGTTGACGTATTTCCGATGCGTTGGCACTCTGACCCGGCGGGCAGTCGAGTGCGGCGGAGGCAGACGTGATCCTGGTGGTGGGGTCTACCGGAGACCTGGGCGGACGAGTCGTACAGCAGTTGCGCAACCGTGGACACGAGGTTCGATGCCTGGTCCGGCCGCAGACCGACGACGCTGGCCTGAGGACGCAGGGTGCGCAGATCGCTCGGGGTGACCTGACCGATCCCGCAAGCCTTCGGCCGGCATGCCTCGGAGTCGACACAGTTGTCGCCAGCGCGACGGCAATCGGGAGGCGATTGACCGGAGCCGGCGGGCCGTCGATCCGGGAGGTCGATGAGCTCGGCATGGCCGCCTTGGTCAATGCGGCGGAGGGAGCCGGGGTCGCGCGGTTCGTCTACGTCTCGTACGCCGGTGTGGACGCGGCTCTGGGTTCGCCCCTCGAGCGCGCGAAGATAGCGACCGAACAGCGGCTGCGCGCGTCATCGATGGGCGTGACGATTGTCCGACCGGACGCCTTCCAGGAGATCCACCTCGGACCGTTGGGTCGTTTTGACATGCGGGCGGGCAAGGTTGCGGTATTCGGGAAGGGTGACACGCCTCGACGCTGGGTCAGCACGGATGATGTTGCGGCGCTCATCGCGGTGGTAGCGGCACAGCCGGACCCGCCTGCGCTCATCGAGTTCGGTGGGCCGGAGGCGCTCACCCGCAACGAGGCGATCGCAGTTGCCGAACGCCTCACCCATCGGAAGATGAAGCGTCAGGCAATGCCCCGGTTTGCGGCGCGTCTAGGAATGCGATTGATGAACAGACCCAATCCTCCGCTGGCGTCGGTCTTCGGAGCGGGCCTGCTACAGGATCTGTACCCGGGGCATTGGGATGATGCTCCGCTGCGGGAGGCCGGCATAGAGCCCCGATCCGCCACCGACTTTCTGGCCGCGGAAGCGCGATCGATGGGATACGCATAGCCGAGGCGACCAATAGCGGTGCCTAAGCCACCCGCCGCATCAGTCGGTCCCCGCGGTGTCGGCGCGGTTCCTGAGCAGGTCGATAAGCTCCTGTTGCGAGCGCACCCCCAGCTTCGCGAATACGGCCGACAGATGGTTCCGCACCGTGCTCTGGCTGAGCTGCAGTGCCTCGGCGATGGCAGGCGCACGGTCGCCGGCCATGAGCCGAGACACGATGCTTCGCTCGCGCGCAGACAGACGCGACAGGTCCGGTACTTCGTCGATGACAGTCGACGGATGCTCAGGGTGCGTCGCGGGGCTGCCTTGCGGTAGCAGGGCAAAGCCGAGCTGTGGGGACGGCGCCAGCGGGACGACCACCAGGTAGTGGTCCGGCGCGCGTTGGCTGACCAGGTCCGACAAAGGGCGGCCGAGGTACGCGCCGTACTCGCTGGTGATCCGCTCGATGGACAGGTCCGAGTTTGTCGTGCCGATGACCAACGGACGGTCGACCGTCGGCTCCTCACGGGAGACCCCTTCAGCCAATCCTTGTGACTCCTTCGATGTCGAGTCGCCGGCGCCCTGTCGATGCGACGTCATGCTGCCAGACTGCGGGCGCACCCCTCAGGTGCGTCAAGGAAGCCGTCTTGTTGATCTGTCAGTCGAGGACCTCCGACATCCGGGCATTGCGTTCGTACAGCCTTGCGACCTCCTGCCGCGAAATGCCGATCAGGCGCGCCACATCTGTCTGCTTCAAGCCGGACTCGTCGACCAGGGCTCGAACCACGAACGCCCGCACCCTGGCCACCGAGCGCTCGTACTCGTGGAAAGCGTCCGCTGCCGCGATTCGCCTTGCTCTGATGCCACGGGCAACGCCGTCTTGGACGATCTCTTCGAGCGGCGTGCCTTGGGCCCGAGCCGTGCCCAGGGACGCCACCTCTTTCGAAGCGATGTCGATGGCAGCGCAAGCCGCGCGGCCCGCGCGCTCAACGTCGTCGAGCGCGATCAGGAACGGGTCGCCGTTCACCACGAACTCGTTCCCCCAATTCAAGGTCGCCCTCGCCGTCCGGTGATCGTACCCGCGCCGGCCGCTACTCCGCAGGGCTGGGATGGTCGTGCTACTGCCAGGGGGCGGCGTGAGTCGGAACCGCGACGGGCGGCGGCATCGCCACCTTCCGCATCGGCGTAGGGTCAATAGCATCACGGGAGGTAATCATGTGGTGGATGCTGGCGCTGGTGGCCGCCCTTGCCATCGGAATCATGCTGGGCATCAGGGAGGTCCGTTCGTGGCGTAAGCCAGCCAAGGGAAATCCTCCCGAGGGCCTCCGGAATCCATACGGTCGAGCAGACGGTGGTGGGGGACGAATGGGCTGATTGGGGGATCACTCCCTGAACGGCCCCTTCTCCGAGTGCGGCTCTTTGTCCGACACGATCAACGAATCGCCGCGTAGGCCTTATACGCGACGGCCGCACGCTGTTCCACACCTCGGCCGTCGGCGACTCGACATCCGTCACTCGATACCAGGTTGATACCACTGGCACGTTTCATTCCTCATGTCTGTGAGGGCAACACCGTTCTTTCGGCAGCAGCCGGGTGCGGCTGGCCCTCGATAACGCGCGCGGCTGGTCAACCGGGCGTCACACCGAAGGGAGGGGTTTCATGCACATCCGCTCACTCGCCATGCTCACGGCCGTTCTCACTTTGACGTTGGCTATCCCGGTGGCCGCGAGCCAACCAGTCTCGGATCGGCAGCCGGACCCGTCCGGCGACGTGGTCCGGACGTACGCCGACGGACACATGTCGACCGGCTACGGCAAGTCCGACATCCATTCGGTCCGGTTGGCGCTCGCCAAATCCCGCGGCGGTTCCGGTAAGGGCATCACCGTGACCGTCTTCTTGGATCAGGTCACCCCGGACATGGTTCGTAGGCATGTGCATCTGACGGTTCGGTTCGTCACCGACACCGGTCACGTCGGCAAGACCGTCACGACGTTCCGCGCCAACCGCACGATCACCAGGATGGACGGGTTCCCCGCTGACCAGTGCGTGCCGTACCCGGGTCGCTCCTATCGTCGGGGCACGCTGTCGATCGGACTCACGAACGACAGCGACTGCTGGCCCGGCGCGACGTCGGTCCGGGCACGGGCCAGCGTCCGCTACGACTTCTCTGCTGAGGGACGCGCGCGCGACGCCGGCCCGCGGCTCGGCCCGGTCCCCGTCCCCTAGGACAGTCGGTCGGCTCCATCGCCATGAAGGGCACGTTCCGGCGAGACTCGGCCGGCGTGTCGCGTCGAAACATGACTCTCGACGTTCTCCGAAAGTCGGTGATCGTGGAAGCCACCATCATCGAGGTCTCCAAGAAAGCACTCCCCCACCGGCGAGCGGTATGTCGCGAAGCGCTACCCCAAGGGCAATGAGCCCCGCTACACAGACCTGGTCGAAGCCTGGAACCACGAGCTTGTCGCCCAGATCCGCCGATCCGGCCGCCAGGTCGGGAAGCGACTGGGCTACAAGATCCGGACCGTAGCCAGCGACCCACGGAGGCGAGACGACCGACGGGTCGCCGTCTGGGTCCTCGTCATCAGTGCCAACCCGGCCGACGAGGACCGCATCCGAGAACGCGGCGACCTCCTGATCAGCCAGACCCTCAACCAGCTGCTCGGTTGAGTCGAATCCTTGCGAGGGTCGATCGGAGCGCCGGCGTGGGGCGTCGACGGGTGCGTGATCAGGCCAGCGTCGGCAGCCTGGAGAGCGCGGCGGCCAGGGCGGCCTGGATGTCGGCGTCCTGCCACTGGTGGTCGACGACGTTGCCGGACAGGTAGGCGTCGTAGGCGCCGAGGTCGAGATGGCCGTGCCCGCACAGGGCGGTCAGAATCACCTTCTCCTCGCCAGTCTCTTTGCACCGCACCGCTTCCTCGACGGTTGCCGCGAGCGCGTGCGTGGGCTCGGGGGCGGGCACGATGCCCTCCGTGCGGGCGAACATCACCCCGGCAGCGAAACATTCGGTCTGCGGCTTGGCGACCACCTCCATTGCACCCGTCTCGTAGAGGTGGCTGATCAGCGGGCTCATCCCGTGGTAACGCAGGCCACCGGCATGGATCGGATCAGGCACGAAGTCGTGGCCCAGCGTGTGCATCTTCATCAACGGCGTCATCCCGGCGGTGTCACCGAAGTCGTAGGCGTAGGTGCCTTGGGTCAGTGAGGGGCACGCAGCCGGCTCCACCGCCAGCACGGTCGGATTCATCCGGCCCATCCACTTCTCCCTCAGGAAGGGGAACATCAACCCGCCGAAGTTCGACCCACCACCGGTGCAACCGATGAGAAGGTTGGGGGTCTCCCCCGCCTGGGCGAGCTGGAGCAGCGCCTCCTCGCCGATGATCGTCTGATGCATCAGCACGTGGTTGAGCACGCTGCCGAGCGCGTAGTTGGTGGTCGGGTCCTGGGCCGCGACCTCGACAGCCTCACTGATGGCAATCCCCAGCGACCCGGTCGACTCGGGGTGCTCGGCAAGGATGTTGCGGCCGGCCTCGGTCAACTCCGAGGGGCTTGGGTGCACGGTGCCGCCAAACGTCTCGATCATCATCCGCCGGTAGGGCTTCTGGTCATACGACGCCCGCACCTGCCAAACCTCACAGGCCAGCCCGAACTGCGCGCACGCGAACGCCAAAGCCGTGCCCCACTGGCCGGCTCCAGTCTCCGTGGTGAGCCTCTTGATCCCGGCCTTGGCGTTGTAGAACGCCTGAGGAACTGCGGTGTTCGGCTTGTGCGAGCCGGCCGGGGAGACCCCTTCATACTTGTAGTAGATCCGCGCCGGCGTATCCAGCGCCCTCTCCAGCCGGTGCGCCCGATACAGCGGGCTCGGACGCCACAGCCGGTAGACGTCGAGCACCTCCCCAGGAATGTCCACGTACTGATCGGTGGAGACCTCCTGAAGGATCAAATCCATCGGGAACAGGGGCGCCAGATCATCCGGCCCCACCGGCTGCCCGGTCCCCGGATGCAGCACCGGCGGAGGTGGAGTCGGAAGGTCGTGCAGCACGTTGTACCAGCGGGTAGGCATCTCACTCTCATCGAGCTGAAACTTATGCTGCTGCACCTGCGACATCGCGACTCCTGACCCTGCGACGACTGGTCGCACCCGAGACTAGTGATTGGTGTTCGCGGCTGCACAGGCTGCGGTGGCCGTGCGCCCCGAAGCGTCGGTGACTGCGATCACTCAGCGTGAAACGCCCTGACCTGGCGTTTGATCTGTGCGCCCGGCAGTGTGCGCACCGGCAGTGTGCGCACCGGCAGTGTGCGCCTGGCAGTGTGCGCCTGGCAGTGTGCGCCTGGCAGTGTGCCCCGGCGGTGCCCCGGCAGGATTCGAACCTGCGACCGACGGATTAGAAGTTCTATCCACGCATGTCGCTGACCTGGAACGATACACGGGCCGGTCAGTTGACCTGCTTATATCGCTCTCAGTAGTTGTCACCGGCTATCAACACTTGTCATCCTCCTGTGCCCCTGTCGTGCCCAGGGCTGCATCACCGATGACGCCGATAGCGAGGGAGCCGTGGAGTACAGACTGACAAAGTTCGACGGTGTGGTGGACATTACTGCGGCACGCCGCTGGCGGTGGATTATGCACCCCTGTCTGCTGCCGATGCCGGCGACGGCTTACGTGGCCCGTCGCGTATAGGTTGCGGCGCGGACCGGCCGCGATGTCACCAGCGAATTGGAGTTCCTGGCCCGGGCGTTGAAGGCACCGACGTTTCGGGAGTCGGTCCAGCGGCTGGCCGAACACGCCAGGGAGGAGTCCTGGACCATGAGGAGTTCCTCGCCGCCTGCTCGCACCGCGAGGTCTCAGCGCGGGAGTACCACGGTGGTGAGGGCGGGATACACGCCCCCGGTTCCCGGCCCGCAAGTCGTTGGAGGGCTCACCCCGGCCGAGTACTCCTCCGGCAGGTCGCGCACCCTGGGCCCGATCACCAAGACCGGCATTCGCCACGTCCGACGCCTCCTCGTCGAGGCCGGCTGACACCACCGGCCCCGTTACGTGATCGGCAAGACCATGCGCGACCGCTGGGATCTGGCACCCGCAGCGGCCCGCGTGCGTGGCGACGAAAGGCCGCAGCGGAACGACCACGCACTCTCCCCGGCATGAGCGAGCGCTTTCGCGCCATTCCTGCAAGCGGGAAGTGATGCTGCCGCTGCCGCGCCGGTTGAAAGACCCCGGTGGGTTCGGTGTCGGCTTCGCTGGTCGAGTCGTGAGAGGGTCACTGCCGTGAGCAGCGAGTCGATGTCTGGCAACTGGGATGTCCGCTGGATCCATGGATCGCCGTCGCGTCGACGCCGTACGGATCCGCCATGGCAGGTTCATCGGTACCGCGATGACACCGTCATCATGCGGCAGAGCAAGGACGCCACCTTCGAGGCGCCTTTCACGTTCCTTCTGTTGGGGAAGGACCGGGCGTTGCTCCTCGACACCGGTGCGGTAGACGACGATCTGCTCAGGGGCACGGTCGACCAACTCATCACCGACTGGCTGAGGAGCCACCCTCGATCCGGATACCGCCTTGTGGTGGCCCACACCCACGGGCACGGTGACCATGTTGCCGGGGATGCCTCGTTCGTGGACCGTCCGAACACGGTTGTGGTGGGCAGGTCGGTGCAGGACGTGCAGACATTCTTTGGCTTCACGGGGTGGCCTGATCAGGTCGTCGACTATGACCTTGGTCAGCGCCCGCTCCAGGTCATTGGAATCCCTGGCCACCACGCGGCCTCTATCGCGCTGCACGATGAGCGGACCGGGTTGCTGTTCACCGGCGACTCTGTCTATCCCGGACGCATCTATGTCGCCGACTTTCCCGCCTTTGTCGACAGCATGAACCGGCTGGTCGAGTTCGCGAAGGCGTGCAAGATCACGCACGTGGTCGGCTGCCACGTCGAGATGACGAGCGAACCGGGACATGATTACTACTTCGGCTGCCGGTACCAGCCGGAGGAGCCGCCGTTACAGATGACCCTTGCCCAGCTGAGGACGCTCCGCGATGCCGCAATATCCGCCGCCGACCGCCCAGGCGCACACCGCTTCGACGACTTCGTGCTCTACAACGGAATGGGGGTCCGCACGCAGATAGCCCTCGCCACACGCGGGCTGGCCTGCCGCGTGTGGGACGCCCTCCTGCATCACTAGCGAGAGTTGGTCCCGGCCAGTTAGGCAGATCTGCGTGCATTCAGCGGCATGTGAGGACCTTTCAACTGCCGTTGTGCAATACGTCAGTCGTGGGGCTGTCGGGCGAGCACCGGACGAAGATAAGCGACCGCCCAGCCGGCCAGGCTGCTTGAGGTCGTCGTCACCATCGAGCGCTTCTGCTCAGGGATGAAACCGTCACGCTCTCCGACGCTGATGCCGATGATGCCCTCAACGGCCACCTCACCCATGCCTGGGAAGGGCACGGGTGCGGCAATACAGGGCATGCAGGGACGCTTCCCTGGCCGCGGCTGTAGCCCGAATCGGCCCTCGGAGATAGTCCGGGGGCCGACTCGCTTGATGGGCTCGTGCATCGGTGCGCGAAGAGGCGCCCTCGCCGCCCGGAGCGGGGGGCGGGGACGCCTCTTCCATCTGGGCTCGCCGGCCTCGCTGTGTGGGCCGTCGAATGCAGTCTTAGTGGTTGTTACGGATGGGGCTGACGGCCCATTCGGGTTGGTAGTCGGGGTGCTCGGCGTAGGGGAGCGCCAAACACTTGAGCACGAGCTCTAGCGCTGCCACCATGCCGGGTGCCGCGTCCCGGTCGTCCTGGGCGTTCTTGATCGCTTCCTGGTAGGTGGCGACGACAGTCCGTTTGGCTTCGCATTCGGCCAGGATGCGTTTGGGGTCGAACGGAGGTATCGGCTGGTCGGTGCGGCGTCGGTTGAACCCCTGTTCGTCCCACACCTTCCCGGCGGCCTCGTCGTCGATGCGGGCATAGAAGAACTCGATCAGCGTCACGGCGGCCTGGCAGCGTCGGCCTGGATTCCATCGATGTGCCGACCGGCTCGTTGTTCCGCTTGCGCCTGGCGTTCGGCGGCTTCGTCGTGTCGATCGTTGGCTGCCTCGATCCGGTCGATGGCCGCGGCAAGCCGGTCGCTGACGGCAGCGTCTCGGCGTTGCTGGGCGGTGGCCCGGGGATCGACTAGACGGGCACGGTCCACTTTCGATGACTGCCGGTCCTGCCGGGAGTTGTCCCGATCAGCCCGAGACGAGCGTCGATCTGCGCAGGCCGCGGCATCGTCGCCCCTGCTAATGAAGGCCCCCGACGAACGCGTAGGCGGTGCCCTCAAGCGCGCTCACGCCGACGCGCTGGGCTGGATCGGGTCCCAGCACCCCACCCCCGGCACCGACGGCCCTTGACATCGCCGACCTCCCCACCTGAGCCTTGTTGCCGGTTCGAACCGCCCTGGTCGGAGGATCCGCCCGGCCGGCTGCGCGTCGCAGCAATGCGGTGCCCGGTCGGAGATCCGGCAGGGTCGGCAGCACCGGCGACAGCGATGGATGTCAAAACCACGCCCAAGGTCACGGCGTCTTGGCCCGTGGGTGCTAAGCGCTTGCTATTGAAGGAGTTCGGCGCTGGCGGTTAAGTAGAGGTCACACGAACGAGGGAGGCCCCCATGGGACTGCGGGACCGACGTCAGGATCGGCGCGAGGAACGGCGAGGCGGGGGGGCGAGGACCTTCCGGATGCGGCAGAAGCTGGTATCGATCGGGGACGACTTCTGGATCGAGGACGACCAGGGTCACCGGGCGTTCAAGGTCAACGGGAAGGCGATGCGGATCCGGGACACGCTGATCTTCGAGGACCCCCAGGGCCAGGAGCTGTTCAAAATCCAAGAGAAGAAGCTCCACGTCCGCGACACGATGGAGATCGAGGACGCCAACGGTCACACCGTGGCGACGGTCAAGAAGGCGCTGATCACGCCGCTGCGCGAACGCTTCGCCGTCAGCGTTGAGAACGGCGACGATCTCGAGGTCAAGGGCAACATCGTCGACCACGAGTACAAGATCGAACGCGATGGCGACCAGGTCGCCGAGGTGTCCAAACAGTGGTTCCGGGTCGCCGACACCTACGGCGTGGAAGTGGCGCAGACCGAGGACCCGGCGCTGATACTCGCGATCACAGCGGTCGTCGACAACATGACCCACAAGACTCGCTGACTATCGGTGCAACTCTCGACGGACCCAGGCCTCAAGCTCTCATCCCACCGCCGGGCGAAACCGGGTCAAGTGACCCGAGCTGGACAAGGCTGGTCGTAGGGCGATTCGCTGGCTCGACCGCTCACTGCGGTGCCGACGTGCGCATCCGGCTCATCGTGACCGCGCCGATCGGCAGGATCACGAACGAGTAGAAGACGCGCCACAGCAGTGCGGCGGCCACCAGGGTGTCGTCGTCGGAGGCGCTGAACTCCACGAGCGTGACCATCAAGACCGTGTCCACCACGCCCAGGCCGCTGCCGGTGATCGGGAACACCGCTCCGGCCCAGAAGGCGATGGCGAAGGCCGCGAACGCATCGGGTGTGGACAACTGGCCGCTCGAGACACCCACGAAGCGCAGGCATGCGAGCAGGATCAGGTAGGTGATGGCCAGGTTGGCCGCCACGCCGGCCGAGCCCAGCCGCCACCCCTCAGACAAGATGGTGAGGGTCTGACGGCGTAGCTCCGCCGCCCTCTGCGCGGTGTCCTCCACCGGATCCCGCTTGACCACCCGGAGGACCCGCGCCAGCGGCCTCTCGACCCGTGTCCCGACCCGGTGCGCCGACCGCTCCGTGCGGAGAAAGAGCCATGTCACGAAGGCCAGGGCGAGCGTGATCATCAGCGCGAAAGCGGCCGCGATGAGGATCGTGCCGTGAACGTCACCGGACACGAGCAGCACGACAAGCGCGGCGGGTGGCAGGAGGAACCGGCCCACCATGGGGAACAGGAAGGAGCCGGCGGCCGCCAGGCGGGACCTGTCCGACCCGTAGCCCTCCGCCCGGAAGTACCGGTACTGCACGAGGCTCGCGCTGGGCGGCGGAAGCAGCTGGCTTGCGAAGTTGGAGGACAAGAACGCCTGGCTTCCGCGCCACAGGCCCAGGCCGGGTAGGAAGGCTCGATACATTAAGGCCTCTGTCGGGACGCGGGCCAGCGCGAGCCCGAGTAGTACGCAGACCTCCCACCCATCGAGTCGGGTGACGGCTTGCCAGACCTCGTCGTAGTCGATGAACCGAGGCAACAGCCACCCAAAGACGACGGCGAGTGCCGCGATCATCAGGACCGGGCGTAGCACCCGTCGCCACTGAGGCGGTGTCTGCACGATGGGCACTCGGTTGGGCATGGCATCAGGTCCGTCCTCGTCGGGCGAGGGCGTGATGAGCTCCGGATCCCTGGTCACACTGAGGTACGCATCAGACAGCGAAAGCCGAGGTGGCTGGTGGAAGTGTCGGGGATCTGTCCTTGGCGCGCGGCAGGGCGGCAGCGCAGGCAGTAGTTGCGTGCGCACAGGTGGGGGCCGCCAGTGGTGGCGGAGCCTATGGGGGGTGAACATGTGGCTGGTCCACTCCCAGACGCTGCGGCACGTGTCGAAGAGACCGTACCCGTTCGGTGGGAGGGAGCCGACCGGCGAGCTGCGCTCGTGTCCGTCGAGCCGGAGGTTCTCGGGGGGAAGCGACCGTGCCACAAGTTGGCCACGGTCCGCCCGCGGGGCGTCGGTTCATCCCCGCAAGCGCACGTCGCGCCGTCGGCGTGGCTGACGTGCACGACCCGATGCGGCTGCCGCCCGTGCAGCGTGGATCCCGACCCGTCCGGGTGACGCCACTGGGCACCGGGAACCCGCGACCACCAGAACCCGGTCGTCCTCCAGGAAGACCGGGCCACGGGGCGGGTTGAACACCAGGGAGCCGGGTACCAGCTGCTCGTCCGACGCCTCCAGAAAGTCCTCCCAAGGAGGCGCGATCTCGGCGGTGATGACGTGCCAGGTGTCCTTCACGAGCCGTCGGAACTCCGCATTCGTGACCGGATACTTTCCACCCAGAGCCCAGGGACGCTTCGGTGGTATACCAGCCGCCCCTCCGGATAGAAGTCCTCACCGCCCATTAGGAACTCGCCCTCGGGCCCCAAAACGAGTGCTTCGGCTACCAGTCGGCGCAAGCCCGTCGACAATGCTCCTCCTCCAGCCGGCACCGCCTCGGACTGTCGCAGCGTCTCCTTCCGGCACCACGCGTCCAGACCCGAGTATGCCGCGACGACGGCCGCGAGGGGGCCGAGAGGCCACAGCAGCCGGGCCGACCGGGCTCGGCGGCCCGGCGCAGGGACGGCAGTCGTGGCGGGTGACATTCGGCGCGCTGGCTGGAGATCCGGTGGCGAGCACGCCACACCAGGCAGCCGAGAACGTCATCAATCGCGGACTGCGCCCAAGCGGCGGCGGACACTCGGCCCGGCATCGACGGCAACCCTGGCCACCACTTATCTCTCACCGGCGATGGCGATGCCGGAGGCCAAAAGGAGCCTGAGGCGAAGGCTGGAACACTGAAGCGGTGAACAACCCGGATCATGGCCCCGGCGGGGGGCCGTCACAGAGCGATACAACCGAGGCGGGTTATCTGCCCGCGGTCACAGGCGTCATGCGCCGGCTACCGCCGGGGCTGCAGAACTTCGTTGAGTGGCTGAAGGCACGTTGGGCTGGTCGATTCGTGTTTCGCGTTGCGGCGAAGTGCATTCGCATCGAGCTCGTCGATCGGTCGATGGCGATTGCTGCTCAGATATTCACATCAGTGTTCCCCATCCTGATCGTGCTCGGCAGCTGGGTGCACCTGCACAACGAGGCCGTCGCCGACACCATCGGACTCCCGGACGAGACGAAGCAGGTGCTTGCGGCAGCCATCGGCAGCGACACCCGAGCGACCACCTTCGGCATCGCGGGAACTCTCATCGTGCTGATCTCTGCGACCAGCCTGTCGCGTGCGCTCACCCGCGCATACGCCGCGATCTGGGAACTCCCCAGGCCGAAGACCAGCCTCCGGCACGCCTGGCGTTGGGCAGCGACAGTGACGGCCATGGCGATCTCCCTGGTCGTCGTTCGCGCGATGACCCAGGCTGCCGGGCACCTGCCGCGGCCCGACCTATGGCAGGTTGCGGTCGCCGCGTCCGCCGACGTTGCAACCGCGCTGCTCCTGCCGTGGGTGTTGTTGGCCGGCGTCGTTCGGCTCCGAGTACTCATGCCCGGTGCCGCGACCTACGCCGTCGTGATGGTGCCGATACGCGCAGCATCTCACCTCAGGTTTCCAGAGGCACTGGACACGAGCGCCGCCAAGTACGGGACGATCGGGGTCGCCTTCACCTACATCGCTTGGCTGTACGCGATCGCGTTCTGCCTCCTCGTCGCCACCGTAATCGGAAACGTGGTTGCCACGGACCAGAGCATCCTCGGACGCTGGATCCGGGGCGAACACCGGACTACCCCGTCGGCAACGCCAGACATGCGCCACCACTGAGGAACCAACCGAGGACCAGGAGTACTGCGAACGCGACGCCGGGCAGAGCGAGCAGTCGCGAGGTCTCGTGTGCGCGTGTCCTGAGACCTAGTAGTCGATTGGGGCGGCCTCAGAGCGCGTTGAGCAGGATTGCGATGGCGAAGCCGACGACCAGGAGCACGCCGGTCAGGACGCCCTCGACCTCGTAGGCCTCCGGGTGCAGTTCGTCGGCCACCATCGCCAGGAGTGCGCCACCTGCAAAGGCCTGGGTGAGCGCCCCCGTCAGCCCGCTGGCAGGATCCAGGATGAGATAGCCCGCGCGTCCACAGCAGGTACACCTGGCGAGGAGCCCACCCGACGGCCTTGAGACCGCTCGACGAAGCGAGCGCCTCCGGGAGGTTTGACAACGAGATGCCCGCGAGCAGGGACAGGCTCACCGCTCCCTGCAACACCGTCAGACCAAGCACAAACGACTCGGGGATGCCGTCCAGGATGGACCAGTACGATCCCCATAGGCGAGCCCGACGCTTGCTTGCCACTCGGGTCCTTCCGCTCCGAGCCAGCCCGGTGACTGATCAGCCAATCGCCAATAGCGAAGGTGCAGCCACCGAGCAACATGAAGATGCCGACACGGCCCACCGTCTGGGTCTTCAGCGCCTCGTCGATCAACTTGAGGGCGACGGCGCGGATTCTGCTTTCCTGAACCGGTTGGGAATCATGACGCAGCGATCATCAGCGCTCCGGGGACGCCGTACGACGTGTTTCCGCAGCCCGGTACGGCGTCGCGATGCATGCACTTCTAGCGGCTGAGCTGGTTGCTCCCGGCCCATGACGGTGATGCCCTCCGATTCGGACCACGAGGTCATGGATCGCTCTCGTCAGATGCTCCCGCCCGTCAGCCAGCAGGGGCGCAGAATGCCCGCGACCACTGCCCTGCCCATGTCTTCTCCAGGTGCAGGCGTTCCGCTTACAGCGGGTTGCGTCGATCCAGGGGTGGGGGGTGACTGTCGGCGCCGATGCTGATCTGCCAGTCGCCGTGGTGTATCAGCCGGTAAGCGAGCCACTGAGCGCTGCGCAGTGGTTCAGGTGGTCAGCCTCGTCGAGAACCAGGGTCGGCGGTGCCGGCCACCATCGTCGCGACCGAACAGGGAACGCTCGACCGCCTCGCCGGAATGCTTACGTCCTCGGACCTGAGTCTCACGGCTCCCATCGGCCTGAACACCTTGAGCAAGATTGAGCGAGGATCCAGGCGGGTTGACGTCGACGACCTGGTGGCCCTCGCCGTAGCGCTCGACGTGAGCCCCAACCGGCTGATTGTGACCGAGACCGCCACCGACGAGAGCATCGCGCTGACCCCAGAGATTGAGATTCCCGCCGCCGCGGCATGGAACTGGGCGACAGGAAGCTCGACGCTGCCGCGGACCTTCAAAAGCGACCGGCCGGATGGCGTAAACCTCGACCTGCTGGCTCGGTTCATCCGGGAGAACCGGCCTCAGGACCCGCCAGCAACGACGTTCGCCGATCTAGATGGCTACCAACACCTACTGGCTACGGTGATGGACGCCGTCGCCCAGGCCGAGAACGATGGTCTCGCCTGGCCCGCGATCCGCGACTGGCTCGACCTGCAAAACACGATCCAGCAGATGCGGCGGGTACTGGACAAACGAGGCGACCGCAGCGATGAGGACGACGATGGCAAGCATTGAAAAACGGATCCGCGACGGCAAGGTCAGCTGGCAGGCACGATGGCGGGATCCGGCCGGATCCAACACAAGCGCACTTTCACCCGCAAGCTCGACGCCGAGCGCTACCTGACAGGTGTCGAGCACTCCCAGCTCATCGGCACCTACGTCGACCCCGCGCGATCCCGGCTGACCGTCGGGGAGTGGTCCGCGGTCTGGTTGCGACAGCTCCAGGTCAAACCGTCCACGCAGAGTCGGTACGAATCCCTGCTGCGTGTTCAGGTCACCCCGACCTGGGGATCCGTGCCGCTCAGCTCCGTGACGCACTCCAGTATCACGGCATGGGTCGCCGGTCTAACCGATGCCGGTCTCGCCCCCGCCTCGGTCCGCCCGGCACACCGAGTCATGTCACTGCTGCTGTCCTCAGCGGTAAAAGACAACCGCATCGCCCGCAACGCCGCCAACGGCGTCAGGTTGCCGCGGTCCGCCCAACCACCCAAGCGGTACCTCACCCACGAGCAGGTGGCCGGACTGGCCGACGCGGCCGGCGACCACGGACTGCTCATCCGGGTCCTGGCATACACCGGGCTGCGTTTCGGTGAACTCGCCGCCCTCAGAGTCAGCCGTGTCGACCTCATGCGCCGAAGACCGATCATCGCCGAAAGCGTCACCGAAGTTCGAAGCGAAGCGGTGTTCGGCACCCCCAAGACGCAGGAACAGCGCTCCGTGCCCATTCCGCGCATCATCGCGGATGCGTTGGCGGTTCACATGGCCGGGAAGGCACAAGATGACTTCCTCTTTACTGCCCCGGCTGGGGGCGTCCCAAGGTTGATGAACTTCCGTCGTAGGTGTTTCGACCCCGCTGCTCGAGCCGCTGGTCTCGAGGGTGTGACGCCGCACGAGCTTAGGCACACAGCGGCGTCATTGGCGGTGAGTGCTGGAGCGAATGTGAAGGCGGTCCAGCGCATGCTCGGACACAAGTCCGCCGCCATGACACTGGACGTGTACTCCGGGCTGTTCGACGACGACCTGGACGCGGTGGCCGAACGGCTGGACGCAGCAACTCGAAACGCTGGTGTGCCCCTGGTGCGCCCCGAAGCGTCGGTGACTCTGATCACTCAGCGTGAAACGCCTGCTTGACCTGGCCTTTTATCTGTGCGCCCGGCAGGATTCGAACCTGCGACCGACGGATTAGAAGTCCGTTGCTCTGTCCAGCTGAGCTACGAGCGCGTCGTGCATAGCAGCACCCTCCGGGAAACTGACCATGGATGCGGGCCTTGACTGTGCTGAGTCTATGGGCAGTGCCGGTCAGCGCAGGGCGGCCACTGCGACGTCACCGGGGTGAGTGACCTAGCCACGCCTCGACCGCCGCTCGTGCCCATGTCGAGGTCGTTCCCGGCGGATACGCTCGCCTGGTGAGCGTGCCGCCCCTGCCTGTGATGACGATGGAGGCGACACGGTCGCAGCGACGTCACTCGGGATGGCTGCTGCTGATCGGGGTGACAGTTGCCACCCTGCTCGCGATCTGCGGCTGGCTCACCTACCTGCAGGTGAACGACAACATCGGCGGTCACGGTCTGGCCTGGGGGCTGGCGTTCGCCTTCGTACCGGTGGCCCCGCTGACCGCCCTGCTGCTGTGGCTCGACCGCTTCGACCCGTCACCGGTCGGCTGGCTGGTTCTCGCGCTGGCCTGGGGCGGCCTCGGCGCGACATTCATCGCGCTGCAGGTCAACAGCCACGTCGCTCCCCACATCGGTGATATCTACGGACCGAGCGCCAGGTCGGCGGTGTTCGTGGCTCCCTGGGTCGAGGAGGCATGCAAGGGCGCGATCGTCCTCGTCATCGCCTTTGCGCGCAGGCACCGGTTCAACGGCATTGTCAACGCGGTCGTACTGGCGGGCCTGAGCGGCATCGGTTTCGCGTTCACCGAGAACATCGTCTACTACGGGAACGTGTTCGCCCGGGCCACCGCCAGCGATCGCGGTACCGACGTGGCGCTCGACGCCGTACGCCACCTGTTCCTGTGGCGTGGTGTCGCGCTGCCCTTCGCTCACCCCATGTTCACCATGCTCACCGGCATCGGGGTGGGCATCGCGGTGCGCCAACGCCACACGATCGTACGGATCCTCGCCCCGGTGGCAGGGTACGTCTGCGCCGTGGTCGGACACATGGGCTACAACGCGGCCGCGTCGTTCACGACCCGGACGGACGGTCTGTGGCCGATGTACGTCGCGACCGTCCTTCCGCTGTTCGCGATCCTGGTGGCGTTCGTGCTCTGGGTACGAGTGAGTGAGCAGCGGGTGATCGCGGCACGGCTGGGCGACTACCTCGTGTACGGATGGCTCAACCAGATGCAGATCGATGCCGTGTCCTCGATCTCGGCCCGTCGAGCTGCCCGGCGCGCAGCGCGGGAAGACGGGGAGGAGCGCCGAGAGGCGGTCCGCCGCTATCAACGGCTCTCCTGCGAGCTGGGCTTCCTGCGGGACAAGATCGTCAGGGGCGTCGCCGGACCGGAGGCACTCCAGCGGGAAGGCGAGCTGATCTCCGCGGTACGCCTGTTGCTCCCCCTGACGGCGCCCGCACCGCCGGGCCGCACGCCGAGACCGGCGGGCGTTAGTTGGTAATCGTCAGCAGTTCGGGCACAGGGGGGAGAGGATGGTCCCCAGCCGTGGCATGCGCGAGTAGGAAAAGCAGGTGAGCGAGTGAAGTTCCAGGATCCGCCGCCGGATCTCCTGGGCGCCCTGCTTCGGCTGCGTGAAGCTCTTGCCTCGACGGCTCTGACCCTGGAGGTCCCGGCCATCGAGCAGGCGCGCACCGCCCGGGATGAGCTGGTCGACCAGCTCGAGGACTACGTGCTGCCGCGCCTCATCCAGATCGACGCGCCGCTGCTCACGGTGGTCGGCGGGTCCACCGGAGCGGGCAAGTCGACACTCGTCAACTCCATCGTCGGGCGCCGGGTGACCCAACCCGGAGTGCTGCGACCGACGACCCGATCGCCGGTACTGGTGCACAACCCCGCCGACGCCGAATGGTTCGAGCAGGACCGGATCCTGCCGGACCTCGCGCGTACCACCGCGGCCAGGGGGGACCCCGGTGCGCTCCAGCTGGTCGCCGTGAACACCCTGCCCCCGGGGCTGGCCATCCTGGATGCACCCGACATCGACTCCGTAGAGAAACAGAACCGCGTACTGGCCGCCCAGCTCCTGGCCGCGGCGGATCTGTGGCTGTTCGTCACGTCCGCGGCCCGGTACGCCGACCTGGTGCCGTGGGACTTCCTCAAGGCCGCCGCCGACCGGTCGACCGCGGTCGCCATCGTCCTGGACCGCACCCAGCCGGAGTCGGTCCGGGATGTGGCGGGACACCTGGCGCGAATGCTGTCGGTTCGCCGGCTCGGCGACTCTCCGCTGTTCACCGTCGCCGAGTCCGCCCTCGACTCCGACGGGCTGCTGCCGGATGAAGCGGTCACGCCGATCCGTGCCTGGTTGCAGGCGCTGGCCGCTGACGCGGACGCTCGCTCCGCGGTCGTACGCCGCACTCTGGACGGCGCGCTGAGATCACTCGCCCGCCGCACCGGCGACGTGGCCGGCGCCGCGGACGAGCAGGAGACTGTCGCTGCCCGGCTGCGCCGAGACGTGGAGGACGCCTACGGACGGGCGACGGAGGCGATCGAGCAGGCGACACAGGACGGGACCCTGCTGAGGGGCGAGGTGCTGTCCAGGTGGCAGGAGTACGTCGGCACCGGCGAGCTGCTCAAGTCATTGGAACATCGGGTTGGCAAGGTCAGGGACCGGGTCACGGCAGCCGTGAGCGGTCGCCCAGCGCCGACGCAGCAGCTGACCGTGGCGGTCGAGTCGGGGCTGGAGACGCTGATCCTCGAGCACGCTGAGGCGGCCGCCGAACGGGCGGAGGCGTCGTGGCGCTCGTTGGAGGCCGGTGAGCGGCTGTGCGGGCAGGGGCGGCGGGACCTCGGCCGGGCGTCCCGCGGCTTCCGCGTCCAAGTGGAGCGGACCGTCCGCGAGTGGCAGCGAGGCGTGCTCGAACATGGTCGGCTCCGAGGGCGCCCAGCGCAGGAACACCGCGCGGATCCTCGCGTTCGGAGTCAACGGCGTCGGAGTCGCTCTGATGATCGTGGTGTTCTCGCAGACGGCGGGGCTGACCGGCGGCGAGGTCGGCATCGCCGGGGGCACGGCGCTCGTCGGACAGAAGGTCCTCGAGGCGCTGTTCGGCGACCAGGCGGTCCGATCCCTCGTAGAGCGGGCGAACACGGACCTGCAGCGCAGGGTCTCGCTGCTGATGACGGAGGAGCAAGCGCGGTTCTGGGCGCTGCTCGACCCGGCCTCACCGCCAAGCGGCCAGGGGGCGATGCTTCGAGACCTCGCCTATACGGTGGAAACCGCACGCATCGACGCGGGTGCCGCGTGAGCGGGATCCTCGAAGGCGTGAAGCGTGCGGCGAACCGCCGCGGGATCTCGGACCGAGTGGACGGCTTGGAGCGCGCCGTCGATGCCGCCGCAGGACGGCTACCCGACGACATCGTCGCCGAGGCCAGGGTTGTCCTGGACAGAGCCGGGCAACGGCTCCGGCTGTCCCCGGATCACACCGTGGTGGGGCTCGCGGGGGCCACGGGTTCGGGCAAGTCCTCCCTGTTCAACGCGATCTGCGGGCTCGACCTGGCCGGCGTGGGCATCAAACGCCCTACGACGTCGTGGGCACTGGCGTGTGCGTGGGGGTCCGACGGCGCCCCCGAGCTGCTCACCTGGTTGGGGATTCCGCCGCGCCACCAGGTGTCGCGAGGGTCGATGCTGAGCGACGAGCCGGCCGACCGTGACCTCGCCGGACTGGTTCTGCTCGACCTTCCCGATCACGACTCGACGGAGGTGTCCCACCATCTGGAGGTCGACCGGTTGGTCGACATGGCTGATCTGCTGGTGTGGATCCTCGATCCACAGAAGTACGCGGATGCCGCGATCCACGATCGATATCTGCGCCCACTCGCCGCGCACGCAGACGTCATGCTGGTCGTGCTGAACCATATTGATGAGCTGCCGCCGGATCAGGTTGCCCCCTGCCTCGCCGACGTGCGACGTGTGCTGGCCGCTGACGGCCTGGCCTCGGTGCCCGTTCTCGGGACCTCAGCAGTACGCGGCGACGGGCTCGACTCCCTGCGGGACCTTCTCATCGAGAGGGTGGCTGCCAAGGAATCCTCGCGCACCAGGATGCTCAGCAGTGTCACCACGGCAGCCGAGGCGCTCTCCGAGGTCACCGGAAATGCCCACCCCGAGGGCATCACCAGCGCCGGCAGGGCCGAACTCCTCGACGCGTTCGCGGACGCCGCGGGTGTGCCGGTCGTGGTGCGTGCTGTCGAGTCATCCACGCGTACCCGGGCCCGTCAGGCCACCGGCTGGCCGTTGACCAAGTGGCTGTCCAAGCTCCGGCCCGACCCGTTGAAGCGACTTCATCTCGGTTCCGCGGGCTCCGCGGCCAGAAGCCGTACCTCGATCCCGGCGGCCAGCCCCGTGCAGCGAGCTCGGGTGGACGTGACGGTGCGGGAGGTCGTCGACGAGGCAACCCGCGGCCTGCCTGCGCCGTGGGTCGACTCGACGCGCCGGGCTTCGGTCGCGCGGCTCGATGACCTCGGCGACGCCCTCGACCAGGCGGTGATGACAACCGAGCTGGGGGGTTCGCGCACGCCGCTGTGGTGGAAAGGCACCCGCGCCCTGCAGTGGCTCTTGTTCCTCGCGGCCGTCACCGGGGCCGTCTGGCTCGGAGCGCTGGCTGCCATGTCCTTCCTCCAGTTCTCTGATCCGTCCAGTCCGGACTGGCACGGTGTCGCTCTCCCGACGGTCCTGCTCATCGGTGGTGTCGTGCTCGGGGTCGTGGTCGCAATGGCCTCGCGGGCGGGTGCGGACGTCGCCGCCCGGCGAAAGGCCGCAGCCGTGGACCGACGACTGCGAGACGCGATCGGGTCAGTGGGTGACGAGATGGTCATCGGGCCCATCGCGGCGGAGATCGACGCCTACTGCCGGTGCCGCGACGGTGTCGCGGCCGCGCTGAAGAAATGACCGGGCGCCCACAGGCGGCCGCAGGCCGCTTCTTGTGCACAGCGGCTCGCGACACGGTGACGTCTGCCTGACTCGGACGACAGTGTGGGCAATGTTCCACAACCCGAGAACAGGAGACAGCTGTGAGCGATGTGCAGACCACGATCATCGGATACGTCGGCGGGGACGTGACGTTCCGCGAGGGAGGCGCGGGCGGTCCGGACCGGGCAACGTTCCGGGTGGCATCCACGCCGCGGTTCTACGACAAGAACAACGGGGGTTGGCGCGACGGGGAGACGGTGTGGAGCACGGTGTCGTGCTGGCGTGCGCTGGCGGGCAACGTCAAGACGTCGGTCCACAGTGGCGACCCGGTCGTCGTGATCGGACGGCGCAGGGTCAACGTCTGGGAGAGCGGCGAGGGTGTCAAGCAGGAGCGGGAGTTCGTCGATGCGCAGGTCGTCTGTCACGACCTCTGCCGAGGAACCTCGGTGTTCCGCAAGACCCCGCGGGCGGCCGAGCGTACCGATGACTCCGAGGAGTTCGTGGCCATGCTCGACGCGGCGGAGCGTTCGACGGGAGCCGCGAGGTCCGGCGTGCCGTCGATCGGGAACGGGATCGGACCAGGGCTCGGACCTGGGCCCGGACGTGGGGAAGGGGGCGGCGACGCGATGACCGCCGCGTAGTGCAGCGACGCCGGTGGCTGGCAGCGCCGGAGCACCAACGGGCTGAGCGGATCAAACAACCGCCCGTTGACTCACGTCGAGATACCCGCGTGCGGTCCGTTTGGGGATTGCGGGCGTCGCGCCGTACGCTCGACCACCATGGCTGAGTACGTTTACACGCTGCGCAACGTCCGAAAGGCACACGGGGACAAGGTCGTTCTCGACAACGTCACCTTGTCGTTCCTGCCGGGGGCGAAAATCGGTGTCGTCGGTCCCAACGGGACCGGCAAGTCCAGCCTGCTCAAGATCATGGCCGGCCTGGACCGACCGTCCAACGGCGACGCCTATATCGCACCGGACGCCACGGTCGGGATCCTGCTTCAGGAGCCTCCGCTGACCGAGGGCGAGACCGTCCTCGCCAACGTCGAGGAAGCGGTGTCAGGCGTGAAGAGCAAGCTCGACCGTTTCAACGAGATCTCGGTCGAGCTCGCCGACCCTGACGCCGACTATGACTCGCTGCTGACCGAGATGGGTGATCTGCAGACCTACCTCGATCATGCCGAAGCCTGGGATATCGACTCGCGGCTCGAGCAGGCGATGGACGCCCTGCGCTGTCCTCCACCGGACGTACTGGTCGACAACCTGTCGGGTGGAGAGCGACGGCGGGTGGCGCTCTGCAAGCTTCTCCTGCAGCAGCCCGACCTGCTGTTGCTGGACGAGCCGACCAACCATCTCGACGCGGAGAGCGTCCAGTGGCTGGAGCAGCATCTGGCCAAGTACCCGGGCGCCGTGCTGGCCGTGACCCACGACCGGTACTTCCTGGACAACGTCGCCCAGTGGATCCTCGAGCTCGACCGGGGCAAGACGTTCCCCTATGAGGGCAACTACTCCACGTACCTGGAGACCAAGCAGAAGCGACTGATCGTCGAGGGTCGCAAGGATGCCAAGCGTCAACGCATCCTCGAGCGAGAGCTGGAGTGGGTGCGGTCCAACCCCAAGGCGCGGCAGGCCAAGAGCCGGGCGCGGCTGCAGCGCTACGAGGATCTGGCGACCGAAGCCGAGAGATGGCGCAAGGTCGACTTCGAGGAGATCAACATCCCGGCCGGCCCACGTCTCGGATCGACGGTGCTCGAGGCGGACGAACTGGTCAAGGGGTTCGGTGATCGCAGGCTGATCGACGGCCTCAACTTCACGCTGCCACGGGCCGGCATCGTCGGCATCGTCGGACCCAACGGCGTCGGCAAGACGACGTTGATCCGGATGGTCATCGGGGAGGAGAAGCCGGACGCCGGCGAGCTACGGGTGGGGGAGACCGTCAAGATCTCCTACGTCGATCAGGGACGCGGCCGGCTGGATCCGAAGAAGTCCGTCTGGGAGATCGTCTCCGACGGCCTGGATCACATCAAGATCGCCAACTTCGAGATGCCGAGCCGCGCCTACGTCGCATCATTCGGTTTCAAGGGCCCGGACCAGCAGAAGCCGGCCGGCGTCCTCTCCGGCGGGGAGCGGAACCGGCTCAACCTCGCCTTGACGCTCAAGATGGGCGGCAACCTGCTGCTGCTCGACGAGCCGACCAACGACCTCGACGTGGAGACGCTGCAGTCGCTGGAAGACGCGCTCCTGGACTTTCCCGGCTGTGCTGTGGTGATCTCCCACGACCGGTGGTTCCTGGACCGGGTGTCGACGCACATCCTGGCCTGGGAGGGTGACGTGGATGACCCGGCGCGCTGGTTCTGGTTCGAGGGCAACTTCGCCGACTATGAGGCCAACAAGGTCGAACGACTCGGCGCCGAGGCGGCCCGACCGCACCGGGTGACCTACCGCAGACTCACGCGCGACTAGGTTAGGCGCGCGCCCCCGTCGTCTGGCAGGTCGACGAACGAAGGTCGGTTCCCGACCAGGGGCTCCCGTCGAACAGCTGGTCGGCCACGGAGTCGAAGACCCGACCCATGGCGAGGAAGTCATCCGGGTCGGCCAGGTCCACGAGGTTCTCCCGAACGCCGCGAACGTGGGTGTGCGCCGCCTTTTCCAGCGTGGCGAGACCGGTTGGTGTCATCTCGGCCAGCACGCCCCGGCGGTCCGACGGGCAGGAGACCCGGCGGACGAGGCCGGCCTGTTCCATGCGTGCGACGGTGTGAGTCACCCGGCTGCGCGAGTGACTGACCGACTCGGCGAGCATCGCCATCCGCAACTGGCGCCGCGGCGCCTCGGACAGCCGTACCAGGATCTCGTACTCGGGCAGGGACAGTTCGTGCTGCTCACGCAGATCGCGGTCGAGTCGCTCGGTCAAAAGGGTCGTCGCGACCAGATATGCTCGCCAAGCATGCTGTTGCTGCGCGGTGAGCCAGCGGGTAGTGGTCGTGGTGGTCATGCGGCCATTGTACGGGAAGAGTAATTGAACATTCAACCGTCTTGCATTTCCCAGCCACCCACCCCCGCCGCCTCATCCCCCGCCCAATGCGCACCACGATCCGACACTTATTTCACGCGATCCGACAGTTATCTCACGCGATCCGACAGTTGTCTCACGCGATCCGACAGTTGTTTCGCGCGATCCGACAGTTGTTTCGCGCGATCCGACAGTTGTTGGCACGAATCGAGACTTCCGGCTGGGCTACTCCGGATGGGGCCCGCCCGGCGAGTCGTGGGTACGGGATCGCCCGTCGGTCAGCTCATTCGCTCCAGAATTATCGCCATTCCCTGGCCGCCGCCTACGCACATCGTGACGAGGCCGACCTGCTTGTCGTGGAAGTCGAGCGAGTTGATCATCGTGGTCTGCAAGCGGGCGCCAGTCATGCCGAACGGGTGGCCGACGGCGATCGCGCCGCCGTTGATATTGAGCTTGTCAATGTCGATACCCAGATCCTGGTACGACGGGACGACCTGCGCGGCGAACGCCTCATTGATCTCGACGAGATCTATGTCGTCGATCGTCATCCCGGCTCTGGCAAGCGCCTGGTCCGACGCCTCCACCGGACCGAGCCCCATGATCTCCGGGGACAGAGCCGTCAGTCCGGTCGAGACGATCCTGGCCAGCGGTGTAATCCCGAGCTCGCGGGCCTTGGTGTCGGACATCACCACTACCGCCGCCGCGCCGTCATTGAGGGGGCAGCAGTTCCCGGCGGTGACGAGACCGTCCGGCCGGAAGACCGGCTGCAAAGCGGCCACCGCCTCGTACGTCACCCCTGCACGCGGCCCGTCGTCGCGGGTCACGACGGTGCCGTCCGCGAGGGTCAGCGGCGTGATCTCGCGTTCCCAGAATCCGGCGACGATGGCCTTCTCGGCCAGGTTCTGCGAGCGTACGCCGAATTCGTCGAGCTCCTTGCGGGTGAGCCCCCGCGCCTGGGCGAGGTTCTCCGCCGTCTGACCCATTGGGATATAGATGTCAGGCAGCAGCCCGTCGGCGCGCGGGTCATGCCACTCGTAGCCGCCCTCGGTTGCGGCGGCTGTACGCGTGGCGGCCGCATCGAACAGCGGGTTCCGGGTGTCAGGCAGGCCGTCGGAGCTTCCCTTGACGAACCGGGAGACCGTCTCGACCCCTGCCGAGATGAAGACGTCACCCTCGCCGGCCTTGATGGCGTGCATCGCGATCCGCGTCGTCTGAAGGCTGGACGAGCAATAGCGCGTGACGGTCATCCCGGGCAGATGGTCATACCCGAGCAAGATGGCCACGACACGGGCCATGTTGTAGCCGGACTCGCCGCCGGGCAGACCACACCCGAGTATGAGGTCGTCGATGTCCGTGGGCTCCAGACCGGGCAGCTTGTCCAGTACGGCGCGCACGATCGCGGTCGTGAGGTCATCGGGTCGGACGTCTCGCAGGGATCCTTTGCCGGCCCGACCGATCGGCGAGCGGGCGGTCGCAACGATGACGGCCTCGGGCATCGCCCCTCCAAAGATTCGCTGTTCGGCTGATGCCAGCGTAGGTGACCGGTCGCCGCGAAACACGTACGCCGGACCAGAGCCTGCCAGAACGCTGAGCGGGGGCGTCGCCTGGCGGGTACACCGGGTCAGCCCGTCGGGTGGCGCGTGACGACTGATGCTTGCATTGGTGGTCAAGTGGCGGTGAGCCATTTTCGGTTGGCGAGGTGGTCGTTGCGGCGGGTGCCTGATCCGAGTTCGGACGTTGCGCGGTTAGGTGTCACCGGCCCCAGGCCACTGCCGGGAAAGCGCAGTTGTTGGTCACGGTTGAGCGCCCGGTGACCATGTGGTGCGCGAAAGGTCGGTGCGGTCACGCTGAGGCCCCAACGGCAGGCCCACCCGTTCCGCCGCGGCAAGAACTGTGCACTTGTTGCGGGTAGACGGGTGCGACAACTCTCTTCGCCTGCACGAGTCTGCGGAGGCAGGGATCGCAGGAGTCGGCCCTCGGACTCGAGCAATCACGGCCGCGAGCCCTTGCCGGAACCCGCGCCCATCGGCGTGACACGGTGTCGGATGGCGTGCAACAAGTGTCGGATGGCGCGATATAAGTGTCGGATCGGGGAAGGATGGGGCGCATGCCTCGCCACGTGTACGAGTGTCCGGTGCGGTGGGCCGACATCGATTCGCTGGGACACGTCAACAACGTGGCGTATGTCGACTACATGCAAGAAGCCAGGGTCGACATGCTCGCCATCCACCCCGGCGAGACCGGCAGGTACGCCCTTGGAGAGGGCGTCGTCGTCGTCCGGCACGAGGTGGAGTTCGTCCGTCCACTCGTCTTCCGGTTCGCGCCGGTCCGGGTCGAGACCTGGGTCGAGGAGGTACGAGCGGGGTCGTTCACGCTGCGCTACCGGATCGGCGACAGGGATCAAGACAGGCAGCAAGACACGGGTCAGGACAGGGACGAGGGCACGGTCTACTGCCGGGCCGCCACCGTCCTGGCGCCGTACGTGTTCGCCGAGGAGCGGCCGCGGCGGCTGAGCCCGCAGGAGCGGGCGACGCTGGAACGCTTCCGGGACGCCGGATGAGTCACCGGTACGAGTGTCGGATTCGCTGGAGCGATGTCGACGCGTACGGCCACGTCAACAACGTGAAGTTCTACGAGTACCTGCAAGAAGCGAGGATCGCGTTCCTGATGCTGGTGAATGACTCCGGTCCGGCGGGCCAACGGGGGTACGTGGTCGCCCGGCTCGACGTCGACTATCGCCGACCGCTGGTCTACCGCCCCGAGCCGATCGTCGTCGAGTCGTGGGTGACACGTGTCGGCCGGTCGTCGTACGACCTGAGATCGCGCGTCGTCGACGGATCCGAGACGTTCGCCGACGCGCACACGGTGATCGTGGCATTCGACTCGGTCACACAGCAGTCGCGGCCGCTCGACAACGACGAGAGGGTCGCGCTCGAGCGCGAGCTCGAGGATGGCTCCGGTCAACGCTGAACGGCGTCGTCCTCGTCGAAGGTGTTGACCAGGAAGTGGGCGGCTCGGGTCACGTACGCCCACAGCTGGTCCGCGTGCTCCGGCGACAGCTCGGTCGCGACGATCGCCGCCCGCATGTGCCCGAGCCACGCGTCGCGAGCGGCCGGTGAGACGCGGAAGGGCGCATGGCGCTGGCCGAGCCGCGGGTGGCCGCGTTCCTGCGAGTACGTGGTCGGGCCGCCCCAGTACTGCTCCAGGAACATCGTCAGGCGATGCTCGGCGCCCGAGAGGTCCTCCTCGGGATAGATCGGCCGCAGCAGCGGGTCGGTCTCCACGCCGGCGTAGAAGTGGTGGACCAGGCGCACGAAGGTGTCGTGGCCGCCGACCGCGTCGTAGAAGGTCTCGGGCTCGCTCACCTGCCGATTCTCTCGTCTCGAGTTAGATGGAGAGGACGAGACCCCGTCATCTGGAGGACACATGGCAACGACACGTACCGCCGCTGCACACTGGGAGGGCACGCTCTTCGAGGGCGCCGGGCAGGTGACGCTCGAGTCGTCAGGGCTCGGGACCTACGACGTCACCTGGGCGTCGCGCACCGAGGATCCGAACGGCAGGACCAGCCCGGAGGAGCTGATCGCCGCCGCGCACTCGACCTGCTTCTCCATGTCCGTCTCGCTGGCCCTGACCCAGGCCGGGACACCGCCGCAGGCCGTCGACACCACCGCCGACGTGGTCTTCCAGCCCGGCGAGGGCATCACCGGCATCACGCTGACGGTGCGAGCGAGGGTCGACGGCCTCACTGCCGAGGAGTTCGCGGCGGCGGTGGAGGAGGCCACCGCGAGCTGCCCGGTGTCACGGGCGCTGGCCGCCACGCCCATCACGGTAGACGCCAAGCTGGCCTGAGGCCGCAGCGTCACTCCGGCGGTTCCTCGTCGCGGCCGTCCTCCGCATCGTCCGCCGACTCCCGGCCCGGCTCGTAGCGGTGCCAGACCATCCGCTGCGGGAGCGGAATCTCGATGTGCTCCGCATCGAACCGCGACTTGATCCGCTGGCGCATCTCCCGCGCCACCTCCCACTGCTCGAGCGGCGCCGTCTTCAGTACGACGCGGATGACCACGCCGTCGGGATCCCACCGTTCGATGCCCCACACCTCCGGCTCCTCGAGGATCAGCTCGCGGAACTCTGGGTCCTCCCACAGGGCGTGCGCCTCGTCGCGCAGGACCTCCTGCACGCGATCGAGGTCCTCGGTGAAGGCGACCGGGATGTCGAGGACCGTGCGCGCCCAGTTCTGGCTCATGTTGCCCACGCGCAGGATCTCGCCGTTGCGCACGTACCACACCGTCCCGTTGACATCGCGGATGCGGGTCACGCGCAGCCCGACCGCCTCGACGCTCCCGCTGGCCTCACCGAGGTCGACGGCGTCGCCGACGCCGTACTGGTCCTCCAGGATCATGAAGATCCCGGACAGGAAGTCCTTGACCAACGACTGGGCCCCGAAACCCAGCGCGACCCCGAGGATGCCGGCGCTGGCGATCAGAGGAGCGATGTTGTAACCCAGTGTCGCGATCGCCATGAACGCCACGACCGAGAAGATCACCCCGGTGGACACGCTCTTGAGCAGAGAGGCCATCGTGCGGGTCCGCTGCTGGCGCCGCTCGATGGCAATCGGCCCCGACTCGAGCAGCAGCTCGCGGGCCTGACCGACCTTGCCGTGCTGGAGGACTGCCGGTACGTGGCCCTCGATCGCACGTTTGACGAGCCCGTCGATCATCCGGTGCAGCAGCCAGCGGACCACCACGCCGATGACGACGAGCAGGAGTATCGACGCCGGCTTGGCGATCAGCCAGTTCGCCGACCTGGCCAGCGCTTCGCTCCCCGTCGAGTCGTAGACGATGCGGCACAGGTCGTCATTGCTGGACGGATCCCAGCAATCCGGAGTGCTGGTGCCCACGGCTGGAGCCAACAGTGTCATGAGCCGGCCAGCCCGGTCGCCCACGCCTGGAAGGCGAGCGCGTCCGCGGCGAGGGCGATGGAACGGCTCACCGACCGCGCGCCGTGTCCGACCTCGGACTCCACCCGGATGAGCACCGGACTCCTGCCGGGATCGGCGCCGGTCGCATGCTGCAGCGCCGCGCACATCTTGCGCGCGTGCAGAGGGTCGACCCGGGTGTCGGAACCGAACACGGTGAACAGCGTCGCGGGATATGCCGTGCCCTCGCGGACCCGGTGGTAGGGGGAGTACGTCAGCAATGTCTTGAGCTCACTGGGGTCGTCGACCGTGCCGTACTCACCGGCCCAGAAGTGGCCCAGACCTCGCCGCTCGTAGCGAACCATGTCGAGCAGCGGCGCCGAGCACACCACGGATCGGTAGAGGTCGGGGCGCTGGGTCAGCGCGGCGCCCACGAGCAGACCGCCGTTCGAGCCCCCGGAGATGCCCAGCTGCGGGCTGGTCGTCCAGCGCTCCTCGACGAGGTACTCGGCGGCGGCGTGCAGGTCGTCGAAGACGCGCTGCTTGTTGGCGAGCATGCCGTCGCGGTGCCACTGCTCTCCCTCCTCGCCACCGCCGCGCAGGCAGGCGACCGCATACACGCCGCCGGCCTCGACCCAGGCGAGCACCGAGGCGCTGTATCCGGGCGTCATCGAGATCCCGAACCCGCCATACCCGTACAAGATCGTGGGCCGGGGACCGAGGGCGGCGTCACCCCGGGCGGTGATGAACATCCGCACCACGGTTGCGTCGTACGAGTGGTACTCGACGAGCCTTGTGGTGATTGCGGGATCCACCGCGACCGATCCCGGCGGCCGCGCCCAGACATCGGTATCACCGGTCAGGGCGTCGTAGCGGTAGACCGACATCGGGGTCACGTCGTCGGTGTACGGAAACCAGACCTCGTGTCCTCCGTCGTACCTCTCCACCAGACCCCCGACGGAACCGAGCCCCGGCAGCTCCAGGTCGCGCAGGCGCTCCCCGTCCGCGAGCCGGTGCACGCTGATCCGGGAGACCGCGTGCTGACTCCACAGGCACAGCAGCTGCGGTGTCTCGGCCTCCTCGACGATCGCGAAGCCCTCGAGCACGGCGTCCGGACGCTCCTCGACCAGCGTCACCCACTGCTCAGGAGTGGGCGCGGCAGGGTCCGCCACGCAGAGGCGTCCGCGCGGGGCATCGCGATCGGTCCAGACGTAGAGGCGGCCGTCATGGCCGACCCGGAGACCTGCCTGGGTGTCCTCCCCGACCTGGACGACGACGAACGCGGGCGCCTCCAGGTTGCCGTCGCTGACGTCGGCGATCCAGATGTCGTTGCGCGGGTCGGTTCCCTTCGAACCGCTGACCACGAGCCAGCGCCCGTCGCGACTCAACGAGCATCCGAAGACGACGGCCTTGTCATGCCCGTCCCCGAACACGATGCGGTCGCCGGCGTCGGGATGCCCGAGACGGTGCAGCCACACCCGGCGGTGGTACTGCTCCTCGCCGGCCGGCACGTCCTCGGCCGCCAGCTGACGGACGTAGTAGAACGACGCGCTGTCCGGCGTCCAGGAGACCGGCGAGAAGCGGGTCCGCGCGATAGGGCCGTCCACGATCTCCCCGGTCGTGACGTCCATCACCCGGATCGACGACTCCTCGGTCCCGCCCTCGGACAGCTGGTAGGCGAGCAGCTCACCGTTCGGGGACGGGTGATAGGCGTCGAGCGTCGTGGTGCCGTCCGGGTCGAGCTGCATCGGGTCGATGAGGACACGCTCGAGTCCATCGGGCTCGGCGAGATGCAGCACGGCGTGCTCCTGATCACTGGTCCGGCGCAGGAAGAACTGCCGCTCTCCGCGAAAGCTCGGGGGCCCGTGCATGCCGGTCCCGAGGAGCTCCTCCAGCCGGGCGGCGAACGCGCCGATGCTGGGCCACTCCGCGCGCCGCTCGGCGAACAGCTCGGCCTGCGCCTGCAACCAGCCGACCGTCTGATCGGCGTCGGCGTCCTCGAGCCAGCGGTAGGGGTCCTCGATGTCCTCGCCGTGCAGGACGTCGACGATGCCGTCGCGCTGGGCGGGTGGGTACGGGGACTGTGCGCGGTTCACCAGCGGCAGGCTATGCGATCGGCTCGCGGCGCGGAGCGCGTGGGCTCGGTAGCCTGGATGCGTGACTCTCGCGGATGCCCCTTCGACGTGGCCCAAGCCGCCTCCGATGTCGACGCTGTACGCACTGCTGTTGTTCGGTGGTGTCCCGCTGGCGTTGATCGTGGGGATCTCGCTGCTCGTGATGGTTCCTTCGATCGCGAAGGGGCCGCGCTACCGGCCGGGACTGGCCTGGTGGGCCGAGCCGGAGTGGTTCGGCGGTCCCGCAGAGCTGCCCTCGAGCGGCCCTGAGCCGCGCCCGGCCCTGGAGTCGGTGGCCGGGACCCCTGACACTCCCCCTGCGGTCGGTGTGGGAGGTGGTGCCAGTGCCAGGTGGTGAAGCGTTCTCGCCCGCCCAGCGCGACGAGATCGCCCGTGCCATCCGGATCGCCGAGGAGTCCTCGGGTTTCGCCTTCTCGGTCTACGTCGGGGCAGCCGCGGGGGAGCCGCGGATGTTCGCCGAGTCGTTGCATGGGCGGCTGGCGCGACCCGAGCGCAGCGTGCTGGTGATGGTGGACCCCGCGGCACGACGGCTGGAGATCGTGACCGGCAGCGTGGTGTGCCGTCTGGTCGACGACAAGGCGGCCGGGTTGGCGGCCCTGTCGATGCAGGCGGCCTTCGCGGCCGGCAACCTTGTCGGCGGCATTCTCACCGGACTGCAGCAGCTCGGGGAGCGGGCACGGCAGCCGAAGGCCCTGCACACCGAGACGCACACCGAGTCGTAGCCTTCCTGAACCCTTGGCGGCCGGCCCGGGTGTTGCCGAGGACGTGTCAGGTCGCCGAGCGCGCGGCGTCCCGGGCCTGGGCGGCGAGCACGCGACGCATGTCGTCGCGGCCCTCCGACACGAGTCGCCGAGCGGCGGGATTGGCCTTGGTGGAGCTCAACCAGTCGTCCACCCGGCCGAGCGTCTCCGCCGATGCGGCGTAGCGGGGGAACAGGTAGACCAGGAAGGTGGTGGCTCTCTGCACTCCCCGCTCCTCCCAGACCGTGGCCGCGGCGGAGAGGTAGCGGTCGACGTAGGGGGCGAGGACCGCGTCCTGGGCGGGTTGCTGGAACGCCGCGAGCATCGAGCGCTGGGTTTCGTTCGGCACGTCATCACGCTCTACGGCAGCCTCCCACGTGCGCTGCTTTGCCTGCGCCGTCGGAATCGCGGCTCGCGCCCCCGCCGCCTCCTCCCGCCCGGAGATCGTGTCGTCGCGCGCGAGCTCCGCGTCGATCTCGGCATCGCCGAAACGCCCACCGGCGGCCAGCGACGACGTGATCCGCCACCTCAGGTCGGCATCGATGGCGAGCCCGTCGAATTGCCGTGACCCGTCGAGCAGTCCGCTGACCAGGTCGAGGGACTCGTCGCCGTGCGCCGTCGCGATCAGCGCGCGGGTCAGGGACAGCTGGTGATCGGTCCCGGGGTCGGCGCGGTCGAGCAGCCCCTGCAGGCCAAGCTCCCACTCCCACCGCAGGGCGTCACGGTGGCTGGGGTCGGCGAAGAGCTCGATGGCCGTCTTGCCCTGGCGCAGCAACGCTCCCACTGCCGTCAGGTCGGTTTCCCTGGCCACACCGCGCAGCACCAGGCGGACGAAGTCGGTGGCCGACATCTCGGCGTCTCGCGTCATGTCCCAGGTCGCGCCCCAGATCAGGGCGCGGGCGAGCGAGTCCACCATCTTGTCCGCGCTCTCGATCACGGTGGCGAGCGAGCGCTGGTCGAGCCGAATCTTGGCGTAGGTCAGGTCCCCGTCGTTGACGAGCACCAGGGGCGGCTGCGTGCGTCCGACCAGAGCGCGGACCTCGGTGCGGTCACCCTCCACGTCGAGCTCCACGCGCTCGGTGCGGACCAGGGCATCACCCTGCAGGTCGTACAGTCCGACGGCGATCCGGTGGCGCCGCAGCGTCGGATACTCCGGAAGCGCGGTCTGCATGACGGCGAACGAGGTGAACGTCCCGTCCGCGCCCACGGAGAAGTCCGGATGCAGCGTGTTGACCCCCGCAGTCTGCAGCCACTCCTTCGTCCACGAGCCGAGCTCACGCCCTGACCGCGTCTCCAGGGCGCTCATCAGGTCGGGCAACTCGGTGTTGGCGTAGGCGTGCTCGCTGAAGTAGTCGCGCAGCCCGGCGAGGAACGCGTCCTCGCCCACCCACGCGACCAGCTGCCGCAGGGCCGAGGCCCCCTTCGCGTACGTGATGCCGTCGAAGTTGACCTCGACCGCCTCGAGGTCGAAGTTGTCGGCCGCGATGGGATGGGTCGAGGGGAGCTGGTCCTGCCGGTACGCCCAGGTCTTTCGCGAGTTGCAGAACGACGTCCACGACTGGGTGTATCTGGTCGCGACCGTCGACGCGTGGTGTGCGGCCCACTCGGCGAACGACTCGTTCAACCACAGGTCGTCCCACCAACGCATCGTGACCAGGTCGCCGAACCACATGTGCGCCATCTCGTGCAGGATCGTGTTGGCACGTCCCTCGTAGGCAGCGACCGTGGTCCTGCTGCGGAAGAGATAGTCGTCCCGGAACGTCACCGCACCGGCGTTCTCCATGGCGCCCATGTTGAACTCGGGAACGAACAGCTGGTCGTACTTGCCGAACGGATAGGGCATCGCGAACGCGTCCTCGAAGAAGGCGAAGCCCTGCTTGGTGATCTCGAAGATGTCGTCGACGTCGAGGTGCTCGGCCACCGACTGCCGGCAGAAGACCCCGAGCGGGATGTCGCCGCCCCCCCGACCGCGGTAGCTGTCGTGCAACGAGTGGAACTCACCGGCGATCAGAGCGGTAATGTAGGTCGACATCCGCTGGGTCGGGGGGAAGCGCCACACGCCGACCCCTTCGCGGACGGACTCCGGGGCGGGTGTCTCAGCATTGGACACGATCTGCCAGTGCAGCGGTGCCGTGACGGTGAACTCGTAGCAGCCCTTCAGGTCAGGCTGCTCGAATGTCGTGAACACCCGTCGCGCGTCGGCAACCTCGAACTGCGTGTAGAGATAGAACCCGGTCGTCGGCCGGATCGACGAACCGGTGCAGTCCCTCGCCTGTCCGGGTGTATGGGCAGTCGGCCACCACATGCAGCTCGTTGTCGGCGGCGAGGTCGGCCAGCGCGATCCGGTTGTCCGCATATGCGGAGGAGGGATCGAGCGGTACGCCGTTCAGCGAGACGCTGAGAATGGTGCCGTCCACCAGGTCGGCGAACGTCGATGATCCCGGCTCGGCACAGCTGAACCGAATGGCGGTCGTGGACCGGAAGGTGGTGTCCGAGGTGGTCAGGTCGAGCTCGACCCGGTAGGAGTCGACGGACAACAAGTCGGCGCGCCGGCGGGCCTCATCGCGGGTGAGATTCGTCCCTGGCACCTGTTCATCGTCGCACGTCCGAACCGGAATATCGTCGCCGATCCGGGGCTTGTGCCGTATATGAGCCAGCTTCGTTATGGAGAATCGCCCGTGCCCGATGCACCGGTCGCCGAACAGCCCACCGTCACCGCCGACTTCTGGTTTGATCCGCTGTGCCCGTGGGCGTGGCTGACATCGCGGTGGATGCTCGAGGTGCAGAAGGTACGACCGGTCACCGTGAAGTGGCATGTGATGAGCCTTTCCTGCCTCAACGATGACAAGGACGACCTGTCCGACGACTACCGCAAGTTCATCGACGAGGCTTGGGGGCCGGTCCGAGTCTGTGTGGCTGCCGAGCACTTGCACGGCAACGAGGTGCTGGGGCCGCTGTACACCGCGCTCGGCACCCGCTATCACAACCTGGAGAGGCCGAGGACGCGGGAGACCATCGAGGAGGCTCTCATCGAGGTGGGGCTGCCGATCGGCCTGGCCGACGCGATGGGCTCCGCCGAATGGGACGACGCGGTGCAGAAGACTCACCAGGAGGCGGTCGATCTCGTCGGTCTGGACGTGGGCACACCGGTCATCTCCGTGCAGGATGTCGCGTTCTTCGGACCGGTGGTGACGCCGAGCCCCAAGGGCCAGGACGCTGCTGACCTGTGGGACGGCGTGCTGCTGGTCGCCGGCGTCCGCGGGTTCTACGAGCTCAAGCGGTCTCGCCTCGACGGCCCTATCTTCGACTGACGACTCCGCGCCTGCGTAGTCGGGGCTGACCTGACAAACTCTGTCGCATGCGCGTGCATCTCGGCTCGGACCATGCCGGTTTCGAGCTCAAGCAGCATCTCGTCGGGTGGTTGAGCGCGCAGGGCTACGAGGCGGTCGACCACGGTCCCGAGAGCTACAACGCACTCGACGACTATCCACCGTTCGTGCTGAGTGCGGCCGCTGCGGTTGTCGGCGATCCCGGCAGCCTGGGCATCGTGATCGGGGGGTCGGGTAACGGCGAGCAGATCGCGGCGAACAAGGTTCGCGGTGTGCGAGCGGCTCTCGCGTGGAGCGACGAGACCGCGCAGCTCGGCCGGTTGCACAACAACGCCAACGTCGTGTCCGTCGGTGCCCGCATGCACGACGAGGTCGATGCGACACGGTTCGTCGAGATCTTCCTCAGCACGCCGTTCAGCGGTGACGAACGGCACGCGCGGCGGATCGCGATGCTCGGCGACTACGAGCAGACCGGAGTGCTGCCGTTGCCGTCGTCGCAGTGACGGCCGGCGGTGTCGGCCCGTCGGGCCTCGTCGAGATCGTCCGGCCGGATCCGCGTGGCGTCTCGAGTCCGGGCTGCCTCCGACAGCGTGACCTGTGAAGAGTCCGCTCGGGAACCGCGAGGTCGCGCGGGACGCGCCCGCGGTTTCATCGGCCTGTCCATGTTCATGGGGTCCTTGGGGTCCTTGGCGTCCTTGGGGTCCTTGGGGTCATTGGGCATGGGGGAAGCATGCCTGAAGGGCATACCCTGCATCGACTGGCGACCGAGCTGAACACGGTCTTCGGCGGTGAGGTCGTCACGGCCAGCAGCCCGCAGGGCAGGTTCGCGGAAGGTGCGGCGACGCTCTCCGGTCTGGTCCTGGAGCACGCGGAGTCCGCGGGCAAGCACCTCCTGGTCAGGTTCGCCGGGGACATCTGGCTCCACGTCCACCTGGGCCTGTACGGCAACGTCAGGCTCGGGCCCGCTCCCGCACCGCCGGCGGTCGGGGCGGTGCGCCTTCGGCTCGAGGCGGCGCATTCCTACCTCGACCTGCGAGGTCCGGCGACCTGCGCGGTGATCACACCGGACGAGAGGTCGGCACTGCTGACCAAGCTCGGCCCCGACCCGTTGCAGCCCGCCTCCGACCCCGAGCGGGTCTGGCGCAGGATCTCGAAGTCCCGGACACCGATCGGCGTGCTGCTGCTGGATCAGAACGTGCTCTCGGGCGTCGGCAACGTGTTCCGCGCGGAGGTGCTGTTCCGGGCCGGTATCAACCCGCTCCGCCCCAGCCACCGACTCCGGAAGGCCCAGTGGACCTCGATGTGGGCCAACCTGGTCGAGCTGATGCGCTACGGCGTCGAAACCGGCCGGATCGACACTGTGCGGCCCGAGCACACCCCCGAGGCGATGGGACGCGGTCCGCGAGTCGACAACCATGGGGGTGAGGTGTACGTCTATCGGCGCACCGGCCAGCCCTGTCACGTGTGCGGGAGCACGATCCGGAAAGAGGTCGTGGCCGGGCGGAACCTTTTCTGGTGCCCTCGGTGCCAGCGTCGCGGCAAGATCTGACTCGGGTGCACTTCGAGCGCTGCGTCCCTGAGCGTCGGGTGTGCTCCTGATCCACCCGACTTGATTCGCCGTCAGTCTTGGATAGGGCAACGCGCGCGGCTATGGCTGCCGCTGGGACGGTGGCGCGACTACTGTCCGTATGTGGCCGGGACAACCGCGAGAGCGCGCACCAACGGCAACCGCGCGCTGCGGGTGCTGCGGCGGCGTGCTGCTCGTGAGATGCGCCGGGTGCGCGAGGCCGAGGCCCTGTGGACGATCGTGCTGCTGTTGATGACGGCGGTGCTGGTGGCCGCGACGTTCGCGTTCCAGAGCTGGATGCCCCTGTCGGCATTCGTCATCCCGCTCGTGCTCGGCGCCCTGGTCCTGCCGATGGGCAGGCTCATCGCACTGGTTGTCACGGTGGCGGTGTGTGTCGCGATCATCGTCGCGACCACCGAGGTTGAGGTCCGGCGCTGGACGGCTTTGGCCGTGATCGCCCTGGTCGCCGTCACCGTCCTGATCAGCGCCAGACAGCGGAACCGACTAGGCATCACCGGTGCCAGGGGTGAGTCGATGCTGGTGGACCTGCGCGACCGGTTGCGCGCGCAGTCCGAGCTTCCGGCGCTGCCGAGAGGTTGGTACGCGGAGGCCGTGATGCGGTCGGCCGGCGGCGCGTCGTTCGCCGGTGACTTCATCGTCGCGGCCAAGACGGTCGACGACACCGTCCTCGAGGTCGCAGTCGTCGACGTCTCCGGAAAGGGCCTCGACGCCGGCACCCGGGCGTTGCTGCTCTCGGGAGCCTTCGGTGGCCTGCTGGGGTCGCTGCCGCACGAGAGGTTTCTCCCCGCGGCCAATGCCTACCTGCTCCGCCAGCAGTGGGGGGAGGGGTTCGCAACGGCGATCCATCTGGTGCTGGACCTGCGCAACGGCGACTTCCAGGTGCGCAGCGCCGGCCATCCGCCTGCGGTTCACTTCCATGCCGGATCCGGACGCTGGGAGACGCTCAACTCCGAGGGACCGGTCCTCGGCCTGATCGAGTCGCCGGAGTTCGCCGAGTGCACCGGCCGGCTGGCGGCTGGTGACGCGTTGATGCTCTACACCGACGGCCTGGTCGAGACGCCGCAGCGTGACATCTCCCTCGGGCTCGACAAGCTGCTCGGAGAGGCCGAGCGACTGGTCGCCCACGGTTTCGAGCGAGGCGCCAGCCGCCTGATCGACCGGGTCGAATCGGCGAACGACGACCGCGCACTGCTGCTGGTCCACCGCGTCTGAGCGACGCCTATGCTGATCCGCCGAGCGTTGGCGGCTGTCGGACCCGGCCTACCCGCGCGCTATTCGCGACTGGAGGTCTGGTCCTGGGCAGGACACTCGCTGAGTCATGCTCGGTCATCCTCTTGCTGGGCGTACTGGCCTTCGCGGTTGTACGCCCGCGGGGCTGGCCGGAGGCGGTGGCAGCGGTCCCGGCAGCCTGTCTGCTCGCCGTCGTGGGCGCGGTCTCGCTGGGTGAGGTCCGGGACGAGGCCGTCCGGCTGGCGCCGATCCTGGCATTTCTGGCTGCTGTGCTGGTTCTCGCTCAGCTGTGTGACGACGACGGGCTCTTCCGGGCCGTGGGGTCGCTGATGGCACGCACCTGCGCCGGCCGGCCGAGGCGGCTCCTGCTCGAGGTCTTCGGCGTCGCTTCGATCGTGACTGCTGTGTTCAGCCTCGATGCGACCGTCGTCCTGCTCACCCCGATCGTGTTCGCCACGGCCGGCCGGCTCGGGACGCGCCCCAAGCCGCACGTGTACGCGTGCACGCACCTGGCGAACTCCGCCTCCTTGCTGCTGCCGGTGTCGAACCTGACGAACCTCCTGGCCTTCCCAGCCACCGGGCTCACGTTCACCCGTTTCGCCGGTCTGATGACCGTGCCCTGGCTGGCCGCAATCGCGACGGAATACGTGATCTTCCGTCGGTTCTTCGCCACCGATCTCGATGCGGGCGCCGAGTCCCTGCACCCCGACGAACCCGTCCAGATGCCGGTGTTCGCGCTCGGTGTGGTGATCCTGACCCTGGCCGGCTTCGTTGTCACCTCCCTGTTCGGCGTCCCCCCGTACTGGGCGGCGATGGTCGGCGCGACCATGCTCGGCATCCGCGCTCTGGCCCGCGGGCACACGTCACCCCGCCGGATCTGGCTCTCGGCAAGCGTGCCGTTCCTGGCGTTCGTACTGGCCCTGAGCATCGTCGTCGAGGCCGTCGTGGACAACGGCCTGGGGGCCGCGCTCAGGGTCGTCATCCCCGGGCAGAGCTCGCTGCTCGCGCTCCTCGCGATCGCAGCCCTGGCGGCCGTACTGGCCAACCTGATCAACAACCTGCCGGCCGTCCTCGCGCTGCTGCCTGTTGCTGCCGAGAACGGGACCGCCACTGTTCTGGCGGTGCTCCTGGGCGTCAACATCGGGCCGAACCTCACCTACGCGGGTTCGCTCGCAACGCTGCTGTGGCGCAGGGTGCTGCGCCTGCACCAGGCAGAACCCGATATCGGCGAGTTCACCCGACTCGGGTTGCTCAGCGTGCCCGCGGCGTTGGTGTTGTCCGTGGTGGCACTATGGGCGGGGTTACACACCATCGGAGCGTGACCGATGCTTGTGGTCATCTGGGTCGTAGAGGGCACCTGGCGCTCATGCATCAGCGCGGCACGGCAGCTTGTCCCACCCGACGCGGAGATCGTCCTGCTGCACGTGACGGGGCCGGACTCCCACGCCGTCGCCCACGGCGCCTTCGTCGGAATGCTCGGGCGCGGACATCCGGAGCGCGATCCGTCCGCACTGATCGACACCGACGCCGCGGCATCTGCCCACGAGCTGCTGGAGGCCGCGGCCGCGGGTCTGCCGGGCTCGGCGACTCAGGTTCAGCGACGCGGGCGAGTCGAACGCGAGGTCGTCGCAGCCGCGGAGGGTGCGGAGCTGCTGGTGCTCGCGCGCGACGGCGAGAGAAGCCGACTCGGTCCGAAGAGCCTGGGTCCGGCCAGCCGGTTCGTCGTCGACCATGCGCCCTGCCCTGTCCTTCTCGTCTGGCCCGAGCACCCGCCCGGCGTGGAGACCATCCCGCCGCCTCCGCGGCCTCCTCCTGACGGGCCGACGGACCACCTCTGAGCAGGGCCTCCGGTATCCTCGGGGTTCAATGCTCTCGACCCTTGTCCTCGCCTGCCTGGTCGGGGCAGCCATGATCATTTGCGGCTGGCGGGCGTGGCTCGGTGAGCGCTGGAGTGCTGCGGTGCTGGTGCTGCTGGGGCTCGTGTGGCTCCGGATAGACAAGCGCTTCGAGGGCCCCCACCTGCTCGTCTTGGGGCACGAGCATGGGCTGGTGCTGGCCGACCTGGTCGCCTTCGGCGCCTTCGCGGTTGCCGCTCTAGGTATGTGGCGGTATCGCTCGCTGCGGCAGCGGCGCCACGAAAGGGTCAGCTGAGTGACGCGGGCAAAACCCCCTTAGAAACAAGGGATAACACTGACTATGTGTGGCGGACCTTCATCGTATGTGACGTAACATGGTGCACAGATCCGAGGGGGAGCACTGAGATGGGCCACGCTTTCGAGCGGCGCGAGGAAGTCTCGGTCGGGGCGACTCCGGACCAGGTGTGGCAGGCGATCGCCACCGGCCGGGGCATCGACTCCTGGTTCATGGGACACACCCAGGTCGAACACGGCCGGGGCGGAACCGTCAGGACAACTTTCGGCGGGTACACGCCCGAGTCGATCGTGACCGTCTGGGAGCCGCTCAGTCGACTCTCCTATCGCAGCGACAATGTCGAGACCGGACGGTTCATCGCCTACGAGTTCAGTCTGCAGCCCAGCGAACCCGACGGCACCCTGCTGCATATCGTGACCAGCGGCTTCCTGCCGGGGAACATCTGGCAGCAGGAGTACGAGGCCATGACAAGGGACCTGGAGATGTTCTACCGGACCTTGGTGCAATATCTCACGCATTTCCCGGGCGTACCGCCACGCCGATCACCGCCTTCGGCCCTGCCGTGTCCGACTGGGGGCACGCCTGGACCGTGCTCATGGGCGAACTCGGACTCTGCGGGCGCGTCACCGAAGGCACCCGGGCCCGGTTCAGGCCGGAGGGACTCCCGCCCATCGACGGCGTCGTCTACCTCGTGAATGCCGACACGTTGGGACTGCGGACCGGCGACGCCATGTACAGATTCCTGCGCGGGTTCCACGGCGCAATGGTGGTTGGCCACCACCTCTTCGCCGACGGTGTGGAACCGAGGGTGACCGAGCGGCTCTGGCAGACCTGGCTGGACAAGCGGTTCGTCTAGTTTCGATCCAGACGTCAGCTGCGTCGGGTTGCGCGGGCGCAGCCCCCGTCGAGAGGATGCCGACGTGACCGAGGTCTCCCGTTCCGCTCCCGAAGGCTTGAGCCGGGGGCAGGTCTCAGCGGCGGTCGACGACCTGGGCTGGCGCTTCGTGCTCGGTGCGGTACGGACGAGTGTTGCTGTCCGGTCGATGGGCCAGGCCGTCCAGGTAGCCGCTCGCGTGGTCCGGACGTGCCCCGAAGCGGGGACGAACCTGGCGGTCGACGTACGACCGGATCGTGTGCTGCTCCGGCTGACGCCGCCGATCGGATCGCTGACGCCGACCGAGATCGACGTCGCGCGACGCATCACGGATGCAGTGGGGGAGATCGGCCTGGCGACCGACGCGGATGCGGGCAACCGGCTCTCCCGGTCGGTACAGGCACTGGAGATCGCGATCGACGCCATCGACATTCCCACCGTCCGATCGTTCTGGAAGGCCGTGCTGGCGTACTCGGACGAGGCCGAACCCGCCGGCGCGGCGGATCCCATCGTCGATCCAGCAGGCGAGGGCCCGGCGATCTGGTTCCAGCAGATGTCGGTCCCCAGGCCCCAGCGCAACCGGCTCCACATCGACATATCGGTCCCGCACGACCAGGCACCGCATCGCGTCTCCGCTGCGCTGGCGGCCGGTGGCCGGCTGGTGTCGGACGCTCATTCGCCTTCGTTCTGGGTACTGGCGGACGCCGAGGGCAATGAGGCCTGCGTGAGTACGTGGCAGGGCAGGGACGACTGACCTCCCGGTCCGGCCACTTCCTCTCAGTGCCGCCGGCTCTGCCGACTGCGCAGCGAGCCGCGCGTTCGGGCGCCCATGACAGACCAGGAGGTCCGGTGGGACATGATCGACCAGCGTGCCTGGTTGCTCAGGACGGATCCCATGCACATCGAGGATCCGAGCGAGCCGAACGACGCGAACGATCCGATGCTGCCGATCGAGGCGAACGAGCCGATGCTCGCGATCGACAGGACCGAGCCGGTTGATCCGATGGACAGCACCGAGTCGCTTGACCACAGTGACCATCTCGAGTTGTTTCCCATGTCCTCGATTCTGGCGCGCCACCGCGGGCCGGTGGTCGTGCGGTCTCCGCAGGGAACCCCGGCCGGTGACGGCGCGTCACAGACGGGTCGAGGCGAAGACCCGCGATGAGGCGATGGGACAGGGGTACATGCGCGATGAGGCACCGACTGCTCGCCATCCTGGTGAGCCTGCTGCTGACACCCCTGGTGGCAGCCTGTGCGGGTGAGGACCCCTCTGCCGGGACCACCGCGGGCAACGAGCCGACGCGCCGAGTCACGGTCTACGACTTCGCACGCGTGCACGGTGACCTGCTCCTCTATCCGAGCAGGATGACGGTCCCCGACAGTGGTGATCCTGTGCTCGACGCCGTGCGCGGTCTCTTCGAGCACCGGCCCACGGCGCACGGACACGAGACCCTGTGGGTTGGAGACTGCGCGCCCGGGCTGGGCGTTCGAGGGACACGGGTGACCAAGCAGGTAGTGACCGTCGACGTGCGGGCGTACCCGCCGGACGACGTCCCCAATGCCACCTGCGACCTCAGTGTCGAGGGGTGGAACGTCCAGAGACAGCAGCTCGCCTGGACGGTCCGCACAGCGATCGGCGAGAAGGCGCCGGTACGAGGCACACTGGACGGCGACTACACGTTCCTCGAAAAGACGACCGCCCGCACGCGCTACCTGGCCTCGTCGCACTAGCTGGACGAGTCGAAAGCACGCGACTCCGAATGTGTGCCAGCCGATCAGGTTTTCTGTCTATGCCGGGTATACGGCGACCTCGCTCGCCTTGACGGCGAAGATCACCTCGGTGCCCGGCACGAGATCGAGGTCAGCGACCGCCTGGACGGTGACATCGGCGCTGAGCTCGGCGGACCTGATGCGCACCTGCTCGCCGTGGGGGACCAGCTCGCTGACCGTCACCGGTATGGCGTTGCGCGGACTCCCGCCCGGAGGCTGACGATAGACCGCGACGGCCCTCGGGCTGAACACGGCGACCGCAGGTTCGCCCTCGCCGATCGGGTGCTCGCTCAGCCCCTCGATGACCAGTCCGCTGATCGTCTGCACCGCACGTCCTCTCGCGGTGCCGGCCACCAGGTTGAGTCCGGCGATGCGAGCCGCGAACGGGCTACGGGGCTGTGCCAGCACCTGCTGGGTGGGGCCGTCCTCGACCACCCGGCCGTCCTCGACCACGACGATCCGCTTCGCGAGTACGAGCGCGTCGAGCGGGTCGTGAGTGACGATGACCACGGTCCGGTCCTGCAGCACGCGGCGAAGCATCTGGCGCAGCGTGGGGGCGACCGCCACATCGAGGGCGGCCATCGGCTCATCGAGCAGCAGCAGGCTCGGCTCGGCGGCCAGCGCGCGGGCAACCGCGATCCGCTGAGCCTGCCCACCCGACAGCTGCGCCGGCTTCCGGTCCGCCAACGCAACCGCATCGACCTCCTCCAGCCACTGCCAGGCGGATGCCCTGGACGCGGCTCGTCGGGCTCCGGCACTGCGCGGGCCGAAGGCCACGTTGTCGATCGCGGACAGGTGGGGAAACAGCAGCGGGTCTTGTGCCAACAGGGCCGTGCCGCGGGCGTGCGGAGGAACCCACACCCGGGAGGCTCCGCCGCGGCCGATGTCGAACAGAACCCGTTCGTCGAGCACGGCCCGACCGGCGTCGGGGCGCAGCAGGCCCGCGATGACGGCGAGGATGGTCGATTTCCCTGCACCGTTCGGGCCGAGGATCGCGACCGTCTCGTGGTCGTGAACCTGCATCGTCAGGTCGAACCGGCGGTTGGCGAGGGTCGCGCTGAACTGCAGGCTCATGGGGCGGTTCTGGTGCCCCGGGCCAGGCCGACAACGAGGATGGCGACGGCTACCAGGACCAGCGAAAGAGCGACGGCCGCACGGGGATCGACCTCCCGCTGGAGGTAGATCTCCAGCGGCAGGGTACGCGTCACACCTTGCAGGCTGCCCGCGAATGTCAGGGTCGCGCCGAACTCGCCGAGCGCCCGGGCGAACGACAGCACGGCGCCCGAAACCAGGCCCGGCAGGACCAGCGGCAACGTGACTCGGGTCAGGACGGTCGTGGGCCGGGCCCCGAGCGTCGCGGCGACGTGCTCATACCGTCGACCTGCCGTGCGAAGCGTTCCCTCCAGACTCACCACGAGGAAGGGCAGGGCCACGAAGGTCTGAGCCATCACCACCGCGGTCGTGGAGAAGGCGATCTGGATTCCGAGGACGTCGAGCGAGTGGCCCAGCAAGCCTTTCCGGCCGAAGGTGTAGAGCAAGGCGATGCCACCCACAACCGGTGGCAGCACGAGCGGGAGCAGCACCAGCGAACGGACGAGGCTCTGGCCGGGAAACGACGCCCGGGCGAGCACCATCGCCATCGGAACGCCCAGCGCGACACAGAGCAGGGTGCTCACGGTCGAGGTCTGCAGGCTCAGCGTCAGCGCATCGAGCGATGACTGGGACGTGATCAGGCTGAAGAACTCCGACCATTCGACACGCGTCGCCATGGCCACCAGGGGGAGCACGATGAACACCGCTCCCAGCGCGGCCGGAACGAAGATCCAGCTCGGCAGGCCGGAGTACCGAGGCTGCTTCGACACGGCTAGGGCTTGGCGAAGCCAGCCGCAGCCAGCGTGCTCTGTCCCTTGGCGCCGGTGACCAGTGCGACGAACTCCTTCGCCAGGTCAGCGTCCTTGCTGTCCGACAAGGTGGCGATCGGATAGGTGTTGACCACCTGCGACGACTCGGGGAAGGTGACGCCCGCCACCTTGTCTCCGGCAGCCTGGACGTCGGTCACGTAGACCAGCCCCGCATCCGCCTCGCCGCTCTCGACCTTGGTCAGCACGTCGGTAACCGAGTCCTCCTCGCTCACGGGCTTGATGGTCACGCCGGTCACGTCCTCCATCTTCTGCGTCGCAGCCCCGCACGGCACCTCGGGTGCGCAGACGACCACCTGAACGTCACTGCTGGCCAGATCCTGGAACGACTTCACGTTCGCGGGGTTGTCGGGAGGGGTGGCGATCTCCAACGTGTTGGACGCGAAGTTGACGGGATCCCCGTCAACCAGGTCGTCGCCGACGGCGGCGTCCATGTTGCTGGTGTCCGCTGACGCGAAGAGGTCGGCCGCTGCTCCCTGCTCGAGCTGGGCCACCAGGTCCGACGAGCCGGCGAAGCTGAACGTGACCTTCACCCCGTCGTGGTCGGCTTCGAAGTCCTTGCCGAGCTCGGTGAAGGCCGAGGTCAACGACGACGCGGCGAAGACAGTCAGGGTGGTTGTGCCGGACGAGCCAGTGCTGCCGGAGGAGTCGTCGGACCCCCCGCAGGCGGCCAGCGGCGAGATGAGTACGAGCGCTGCGACTGCCCCGACTGCAGGTTTCATGGCTCTTCCTGTTGGGTTTCGATGATCACCGTCGTCGACTTGACCACCGCCACGGCGACCGAACCGAGCTCCAGCTTCAGGTCGCGTACGGCCTCGCTGCTCATCAGGGAGACGACCCGGAACGGGCCGCACTGAAGCTCTACCTGCGCCATCACCCGGTCGGTCTGGATGTCGGTGACGAGCCCCACGAACCGGTTGCGCGCTGAACTGGCCACGCCTAGCGGGTTGGGAACCACGCTGGACTGGCTGCGGGCGAACACCGCGAGCTCGTGGCCGTCGATCGCCTTGCGGCCTGAGGCGTCCGTGACAGCGTGCAGCGATCCGTGCTCGACCCAGCGGCGCACAGTGTCGTCGCTGACACTCAGGAAGCGGGCGGCTTCACTGATCCGTATGAGCGGCACGGGGGCGACTATAGTTCAGCAGACGCGGTCCGGCGAGCCGAGTCGATGCGCATTTGCGCATCAAAGGGGATTCCGCTGCGGTGGTGCCTGCCGTCAGTCGACCGCGAGTGCGACCTCGGTCGACTTGATGAGAACAGTGACCGGAATGCCCTCAGCGAGCTCAAGGTCGGAGGCGGCTTCGCTGGTGATCGACGAGGTGATCAGCTGACCACCATCGAGCTGCACCTTGACCACCGCCATGGCCTCGCCACGGACGACCGAGACCACGGTGCCGGTGAGCTGGTTTCGCGTGGACAGCTTCATTGACGCTTCTCCTTGAGGCTCGGCGGTATGCCAGTGAAACCTATGCGCCCGCGAAGATCGGCGCATCCAGGTCCGTAGACCCGGCAACCATCGCGGCCCGGTGACGCTGATGAGGGCTCCTCGTGCCGTCAGCGGACCCAGACCCTGAGCTCCCCAGTTGGCACGAACCCGGAGTCGAGCGCCGCGGTGAGGGGGTCTCCGCGCTCGTATCCCACCAGTGGTCGGCCCGGGAAATGGACAGCGATCGCGGTTGCCAGCTCGGCCCAGTCCACCGACCAGGCAGGAACGGCGTAGACGTTGGAGACGTCGACCACGCCACTCCCCAACCGGGCAACCGCGCCGGCCACGATGCGGCCGCTCATATACCGGGCCAGGAACCTGAAGTTCGCGCGCTGGAGCAAGCCGGGCACGAGGACGCCTGTTGTGTCGTGCAATGCCGTCCACTCGGCCAGCTCTTCCGCGGTGCTCACTGCCGACCAGGGGCTCGGAGCGCCGCCGGCCGACCGCTGCGCGGACTCCCGGTGGACCCAGGTCCCCGAGAACAACAGCTCCATGCCGTCGGGCGCGTCCATGGTGGCGAAGCTGTCCTTGAAGCCGCCATGCGGGCGATCTCGCATGCGGTCGAGAACCTGCTCCGCGGTGACCTCGGGCTCCACGACCACGACGTCGGAGTGCAGCCGGGGAGGCGGCGCGAGAGCGCTCCACATACCGTCCTCGAGGATCGAGCCGACCCCGTGCACAGCGCAGACGTCGACATACCATCCGACACTGGCGTCGACCGCGCTGCGCAGCCGTGGATCCAAGCTCTCACTCCGTTGCGGTGGACGTTGCGTCGGCGCTGGCCGACTATCCTCCACACAACCAGGGAGGATGTCGATGCAGGGCGTTCCCGCGACTGTGCGACGCAAGGCTCTCGCGGTCGGCGCCGACCGATGGCTCGACGATCTCACGTCGCTGGTGACCGGGTTGGAGCGGGACTGGTCGATCACGGTGGGCCGCCCGTACGACGATGCGACGGAGGCGTTCGTCGCCGAGGCCATCGTCGACAGCGGCACACCCGCGGTGTTGAAGGTGCTGGTCCCACGTGACTGTGCGGCCGCGTCGAACGAGATCACGGTGCTGCGTCTCGCCGGCGGCAGCGGCTGCGCGCGGCTGCTGCGCTACGACGAAGCGCGAGGCGCACTGCTCCTCGAACGCCTCGGGCGGTCCCTGCACGAGCTCGGGCTCCCGATCGTTCGGCGGCACGAGATCCTCTGCACGGTGGCGAGCCGGGTCTGGCGACCCGCCCCGGACTGCGGCCTTCCGACCGGCGCGCAGAAGGGCCGGTGGTTGGCCGAGTTCATCCCACGGACCTGGGAGGCGCTCGACCGTCCGTGCACCGAGCGGGCGGTCGAGTACGCGCTCGACTGCGCCTCACGACGAATCCGCGCCCACGACGACGAGCGTGCCGTACTCGTGCACGGGGATGTGCACGAGTGGAACACCCTCGAGGCGGGCGGCGGCGCGTTCAAGCTCGTCGATCCCGATGGCCTGCTGGCGGAGCCGGAGTATGACCTGGGCATCGTCATGCGCGAGGACCCGGTGCAGTTGCTGCAGGGTGAGCCGCACGACCGGGCCCGGTGGCTGGCGACACGAACGGGACTCGACCCCATTGCCATCTGGGAGTGGGGCGTCGTGGAGCGGGTCTCGACCGGGCTGCTGGGCACGCTCGTCGGTCTGCAACCGGTCGCCCGCCAGATGCTCGCAGCCTCCGACCGGGTGGCCCAGGACTCCGCCCGGCCGTGCTGAGCGCCGCCTGCGACGGCTCGCGTCATGTGTTCTGAGGGTCGGGACCCTCGAGCTGCATGACGTTGCGATGACGCAAGTGGCGGGCGCGCACTCCGCGCGCCGCTCAGCCCTCCCGTACGAACCTTGCGACCACGTGGTCCTGCGTGCCGCGCCGGGCACTCGGTCCGAGGTTCGCCGTCATGTACTGGGTGCCGCTCAGGCCCTCGACGCAGGAGCGTGGAATGGACACCCGGACGGTGTCGTTTCCGGGTCGCCAGACCGATGTCACGTTGCACGGGATGTGGTGGATCTCCCCGACATCGTTGAAGATCGTCAGCCGGTTGGTCAGGCTGTTGTCGGGGTGCAGCTTGGAGAACGCAGTGTAGAAGACGTCGGGGGAGTTGAGTGGGCTGAACGTGAAGGAGAAGTACTGCTCGCCGCCGTACCTGAGGTTGACGACATGCGCCTTGCCTGACAGGCGATCGGCTGCGTTCTTGAAGGTTGCGCTGGTGATGTCGAATCGTGGTTGCGCATCGTTGAGATGGTCCGAGACGGTCTTGGTGGCGCCGAACGCCGAACCGGTCGCGACGACGCCGACGAGCACGGCTGATCCGGCGACGATGCCGGCTGAACGCTTGAACATGCTGCTCCCCTTTCGTTGGTCGGCCGTTGACCTGGCCGCGCGCTGCCTGTCCTGGGAGAGGAGTCGGACGGGCGTGGTTCGAGACATCTCTGCAGGCTGAATCCGCGTGGTGTAAATCTTAACTACCACCCGTCGAAACCGGCGGATGCAGTCGCCGGGAGTTCCCGGTCAGAGAATCGTCAGAAAGAGGTGCACGATGCCGAGTGACTCCGAACTGGTTGAGCTCGAGGCGCGACGCGAGGAGCTGCGCAAGCGGTACCTGCATCCGGCAGCGGAACGTGAGTCGACGCCAGGGCGCGGCATTCATCACGCGGCGCTCATCTGCTCCGATGTCGAGCAGACCATCGAGTTCTACCAGGGCCTGCTCGGTTTCCCGCTCGTCGAGCTGGTCGAGAACCGTGACTACCCGGGCTCGTCGCACTTCTTCTTCGACCTCGGCAACAAGACCCTTCTGGGCTTCTTCGACTTCCCCGGCCTCGGACTCGAGCCCGGCGTCGAGGCGCATCGGGAGGGGTCCAGCACATCGCGATCTCGTCTCCGAGGGACCGCTGGGAGCAGGTACGGGACCGGCTGGACGCCGCCGGCGTGAAGTACGCCGGACCCGACCGCGGCATCGAGGAGTCGATGTACTTCAAGGACCCCGACGGCATCCAGATCGAGCTGCTCAGCGATCCGCTCATGTACTTCGGCGGTCAGCAGCTCGACGAGTAGCAGGCGTTCGGCCACGCGCTGGACCCCTGGACGGCCGTGGAATGCCCCGAGGAGAGGTGTTGGGTATGAGTGAGTGGAACGCGATGACCTACGAGGGGAAGGACACCATCCTGCGCGTGGTCCGCCACGAGGCCGAGCGGATGTTCGCGCTGGCCGAGCGACCGGAGGCATGGGACGCACCGACCGCCTGCGAGGGCTGGTCGACCCGCGACATCGTGGGCCACATCGTCGACACGACCGAGGGTTACTTCAAGGCGTTCGACGCGGCCCGGGGCACCGGGCGAGATTCCCGACCCGCACGGCCTGGCGGTCATGGGCGAGAAGGCGAACGAGGGGGCCACGGCATTTCGCGGCCTCTCGCAGGCCGAGATGATGGAACGGCTGCGCCGCGACTTCGAGCGGATGCAGCAGATCCTCGAGGCGATCGGACCCGATGAGTGGACCGGACTGCATGGTCACTCATCCCTACATGGGCCCGGTCCCGGCGTTCTTCTACGCCGCTGGGCAGCTGATGGACTACGGCGTCCACTCGTGGGACATCCGTCAGACCAGCGGGCAGGCGCACGGCCTTTCCGGCGACGCCGCGGACCTGCTGGTGCCGTTCATGTTCGCGATCTGGCAGGGCACCGTCCGGACCGACGCCGTGACCGAGCCGTTCACGATCGGCATCCGCGTCAGTGGCCGCAACGCTGGCGACTACCGCGTCTCGGTAAGCGACCAGGGGCTGACCTACGAGCCCGGGCGAGATCGACAGCCTGCCCGCGCTACATCGAGTTCGACGCCGGCAGCCTCGTGCTCACGGCGTTCGGCCGCAGCAACTCCGGTACGGTCCGCGGCGACATGGCGGCTCGCCGAGCGCTACCTCAACCTCTTCTTCCGCATCTAGCCGTACTCGGGCTCGGCGGCCGGGTTCGGCGGTTCGTACTCCGTCGCGCGATCGACCTCCTGGTAGATGTCCATACCGACCGGGCGGCGCATCTCCTCGGCGATGTGCCCGAGCAGTCCGGCGGCCCGCGCCAGCAGGGCGAAGCCGCGGAGGATCTCGACCGGGAAGCCGAGGTCGCACAGGGCCGCTCCGCACACGCCGGCCCCGTTGAGCGGCAGCGTGCGACCGAGCAGCTCGGGGTGTACGCGTCCGATCGCCTCGAACAGTCGCAGGTGCGGTCCGAGCCGGCCCTCCTCGGCCGCGATCCGGAGCAGCACCGAGGTCCGGGGATCGGCCCGCTTGTGCACGTTGTGCCCGAGCCCAGGTACGTAGCGTCCGGCCGCGACTTGGGCGCGCACGACGCTCGCGCGCCAGCACGTCCCAGCCGTCGTCGCTGTCGGGCAGCTCGCCGCCCTCCGAGCGGTGGCGCTCCAGCGCCGACGTCGAGGAAGCGACCCGTCATCCTCGGTCACCCCGAGGAACCGGGAGCCGCCGCCGAGCAGACCCGCCGCCATCGCTCCCTGCACGGACTCCGGCGCGCCGGTCAGGGTGAGCCGGGCGGCGATCGCCGACGGCGTGAATCCGTGGTCCGCGAGCGCGACCAGCACCGCCTCGAAGACGCGCAGCTCGCCGGACGTCGGCCGGCGCATCGCGACCAGCCAGAACGCCAGCTCGGCGAAGCCGACCTCGCCCATCAGGTCTCCGGCGAGGTCGTGTCCGAGCAGCCTGGATGGACGACTCGTCGGAGTAGCCGATCGACGTCGGGTAACCGCGTCATGACGCCGTCCTTGGTCTCGGTAGCTGCGGACGGCGGTCCTGGGCGTCGTACTCGTCGGGTGGGTGACCGGCCGGCAGCCGGTGCTTGGCGACCCGGGCGGTCGGGGTGCGCGGCAGGGCGTCGACGGCCTGCCAGAACCGCGGAACCTTGAAGGCCGAGAGCCGGCCGGCCGTCCACTCCCGGAGCTCTGCGAAGTCCAGACTCCCGCCGGTGCCGGAACGACGAACGCCTTCACCTCCTCCTCGGTCAGCTCCGAGGGAACGCCCACCACGGCGACCTCGAGCACGTCCGGGTGTGCCAGGATCGCGTCCTCGACCTCGGCGGGCGACAGGTTCTGGCCGCGGCGTCGCAGCACCTCCTTCTTGCGCGACACGAACGTGTACGTGCCGTCGGCGTTGACGGTCACCAGGTCGCCGGTGTGCAGCCAGCCGTCGACGACGGCAGCCGCGGTCTCCTCGGGCATCTCCCAGTAGCCCGGGGTGACGGCTGGATTGCGCAGCAGCAGCTCGCCGGTCTCGCCCGCGTCCAGGTCACGACCGTCGTCGTCGATCACCCGGGCCTCGTTGACCGTGCCGAGTGTGGGGTGCTGCCGCGGAGACCCAAGGGTGCCGAACGGTCGGGTGCCATGCCGCCAGATCAGGCCGTACGGCGACTCCGACATCGCGTACCCGCAGACGACACGCAGTCCGAACCGCCGCTCGAAGGCCTCCTGCCACTCGCGCGGCGGGCGAGGGACCGGTGTAGCACAGCCGCAGGTCGGTGTCGGCGTCGTCGGGCCGCTCCGGCTGGCGCATCAGGATCTCCAGCATGGCCCCGATCGCGTTGAACTCCGTCGCGCCGTGTCGCCGGGCGGAGTCGAGGAACCCGCTGGCCGAGAAGCGGGGGACCAGCACGAGCCCGGCTCCGCAGGCCAGCGAGCCCAGCACCGAGTACGCGGGCGCGTTGATGTGGAACAGCGGCAGCGATGGTCATCAGCCGGTCGCTGCGGTCGAGCTCCATCCAGTACGGGAACCCCTCGCCGGCCATCGCGTACGCGCGATGCGTCTGCATGACCAGCTTCGATCGCCCGGTCGTGCCCGACGTGGGGATGAGCACCGCCAGGTCATCGGGTCCGACGTCCGACCGGCACCGTCGCGCCCGTCGCTCGCGTCTGCGTTCTGCCAGCTCCCGAGCAGCGAGTCGATGTCCAGGACCTGCTGCGCCGCCGGGCCGGCCGCCGCCGCATCCTGCACGAGTCGGCCACAGGGATCGCGTCGGTGACCAGGTGCCGTGGGCGGACCTGACCGACGAGCCCCGCGAGCTCCTCGGGTGTGGCCGACGGATCGGTGGGCACGGTGACGGCACCCAGGCTGGCCAGCGCCAGCCAGCAGAGCAGGTACGGCGGCGTGGTCCGCGTCGTGACCACCACGAGGTCGCCTCGCCGCACTCCCTCCTCGCGTCAACCGCTCGCGCGAGCAGAGCGACCTGGCCGGCGGCGCCCGCGAACGTCAGTGTGCCGTCGTCGGTGCGCAACCAGACGCCGGCCGGGTCGCGCTCGGCGGCGGTCGCCAGCAACCCGGGGATCGTGTCCGGCACGGTCGCCCCGTCCGTCAGGCGCCGAGCTCGGCTCGCAGCAGCTCGCGCCGCCTCGGCCATCGAGCGCAGCTTTCCGGTCGGCGCTGTCGCGGGGGAGGTACTTCATGCCGCAGTCCGGGGCGAGCACGAGGCGTTCTGCGTCGACCACGCCGAGCGCGCGGCGTACCCGCTGGGCAACGACCTCCGGCGGCTCGACCGCGTGGTCGGACAGGTCGAGCACACCGAGGATCACCGTCTTGTCCCCGAGGGTCGCCAGGACCGCCGGGTCGAGCCCGGACTGGGCCGTCTCGATCGACACCTGGTCGCATCGCGCAGTCGGCCAGCTCGGACAGGAAGGAGTAGCCCGACGGGCGGTCGTGGATGATCGCCGCGTACCCGAAGCACAGGTGCACCGCGGTCGTGCCGATCACGCCCGTCCAGCGCCCGGTTCAGCGCCGCGACCCCGAACTCGCGGGCGGCCTCCGGCCGGGCCTGCAGGTACGGCTCGTCGAGCTGCACGATGTCGGCGCCGGCCGCGAAGAGGTCCTTGACCTCCGCGTTGCACGCCGCGGCGTACGCCATCGCCAGCGACTCGGTGTCGGGGTAGTAGTCGTTCTGAGCCTGCTGCGACATCGTGAACGGCCCGGGGACGGTGACCTTGATGATGCGGTCGGTGTTGGCCCGCAGGAACTCGCGTGTCCCGCACCTGCACCGGGGCGGGGCGGCGTGATCGGTCCGACCACCCGCGGCACCGGGTTCGGATGGCCGCTGCGGTCCAGGGCCTCACCGGGGTTGTCGATGTCGACGCCGTCGAGGGCCGTGGCGAAGTGGTTGGAGTAGCTCTCCCTGCGGATCTCGCCGTCGGTGATGATGTCGAGTCCGGCGCGCTCCTGCGCCCGGATCGCGACCAGTGTCGCGTCGTCCTGCGCCTCGGCCAGGTACGTCCGGCGCGGGCCGCCACAGCTCGCGGGCCCGGACCCGCGGCGGGAACCTGCCAGCCAGCCGGTCGCGGTCGATCAGCCAGTCGGGCTGGGCGAAGCTGCCGACCAGGGACGTCGGGAACAGCGACGGGAGCCGCTGCGCAACCCCCTCGCCCGCCTGCATGCCCATCAGTCTGTCCGAGCGGGCAGCCGTGGGCAATTCCGGCCGGTAAGGCTCCGCGTCGCCAGGATCGGCCTACCCGTCCAGGATCGCGTTGAAGCGGCTGAGTAGGTGGGCGAACTGGTTGACATCCGCGGGCTCCCACTCGGACAGCTCCTCTCGAACCCTCGCCGAGCGTCTGCGTGCTCCAGCTCTCCTCCAGCGCGCGGTTGGCTCCGACGTCGGACGCCGCGACCGGGGCTACGCTGCGGCTGCCGGCCGAGGCTTTCGTACGGCTCCTCTTCGGCCGCCTCGACTCCGACCACACGCCGGACCTGTTGAGGCCGAGGGCGTCGAGCTCGACACGCTTCGCCGCTGGTTCCCCGGGGCCTGAGCCAGACTGGACGTACCTGTTCATCGCTCGCAACGGACCCGCTAGCGGTCGCGGGGACTTCTCGGTGGCCGGCGGTCCGGGGCCGAAGTCAATCCAGTTGGCTGTCGTTCGGCCGCCCATCCGCGGCGACCACCAGCCAGTGCAACGGCAGGGTCGGGGCCACTCCGATGGCGAGCGCGAATACCGACAGCCCCAGCCCCGCCAGGACTTCGCCCAGCAGCGAGCCGGAGCTCCCGGTGAAAGGGGAAAGGAGCCCGATCATCAGCCCGAACGTCCCAAAGACGAGCAGCCACGCCAGTGACAGGTAGTAGACGACACCCCAGATCTTCGCTGAGGTGGTGTGCATCGAGTCCAGCAGCAGTAGACGTTTCAACCCGCGTCGAACGCTGAATGGTTCACTCCGTCTGCCTACCGCGTCCCGAGCCTGCTCGACGCGCACATAAGCCCGCTCGAGGTCTGACAGAGCCTGCGCACGAGCCTGCTCATGCGCCTGCGGGGACGCGATCTGCTGGTGGGCGTCGAGCCAGGTCCTGATGAACGCCACCTGGTCACTCGATTCTTCGAGTGCCCGCTGGTAGGCCTGCTGGCGATTGCGGCTTTGGCGTCGGTCACGTAGCCAGAAGCCCAATGCAGCAAGCAGCGCAGTCAGAATCGGACCAACTGCAGCAGCGATGACCGACTGCACCGACATCTCCGTCCACCCCGCGACGGTACGCGTCGCCTCGTGGTCGCGAGGCCGCGATGCGAGGCGACGGTCACGGCGAAACTGGCGGCACAACCCTAGGCGTCGGCCGCCTGCATGCCCATCAGTGTGTCCGAGCGGCCGCCTGTCGGCAAATGCCGGTCTGTCCAGATCGGTTCCCACCGAGTCGGGTTGTTCACCGCACCGCCGGTCGCTTGCGTCGGGCAGCCAGGCTGCCACAGGCGCCCACGCACCGGGCCGAAGCCCGGGCCTGCGGTGCCCGCTGACTCGTGAGTCAGCAAGCGGCTACTGTGGCGGCCGTGACGACCTCGGCGCGGACTGTCATCCGGCCCCACCTGCTGCTGGACGTCGTCTCCGGTGACCTGCTGCCCGACCGCGCGGTGGTCGTCGAAGGCGGGGACATCGTCGATGTGATTGCAGTCGCGGATGCTCCGGCGGAGGGCCCGCGTGTCGTCGACCTCGCGAGCCACACACTGCTGCCCGGCATGGTCGACTGCCACGCGCACCTGGTCGGCGAACCGGACAGTGGCCACGGGTATGCCGAGCTCTTGACGCGCACCGCGGCCCAGGAAGCCATGTCCGGCGTGCGGAACGCGCGTGACACGGTGATGGCCGGCTTCACCACCGTCCGGGACGTCGGTACGTTCCGCGCCTTCGTCGACATTGCCCTGCGCGACGCCATCAATGCCGGCTGGGTGAACGGTCCACGGATGAAGGTGGCCGGCGCGTACGTCACCTGCGCCGGCGGCGGCGGTGACATCACCGGCCTCGCACCCGATGTCGACGCCGTCGTCCCGTATGACCTTCGCATCGGCGTCGTCAACTCCGTCGACGATGTGCGACGTGCGGTGCGACGCGTGCTCCATGCCGGCGCCGATCTGGTCAAGCTGATAGCGACCGGTGCCGTGATGACGTCCGGGGGAGTGCCCGGAGCTCCGGAGCTCAGCGAGGCCCAGATCCGCGCCGCCGTCGAGGAGGCGTCCCTCTACGGCGCCGACGTCGCCGCCCACTGCCATGGTGCCGAAGGCATCAAGCGCGCTGTCCGCGGCGGGGTTCGGTCCATCGAGCACGGCTCACTCATGGACGACGAGTCGATCGACATGATGGCCGAGGCAGGCACATTTCTCGTCGCCGACATCTACTGCGGCGACTACATCGCCGAGGTCGGGGCGGCTCAGGGCTGGGGCGCCGACGTGCTGCGCAAGAACGACGAGACGACGCTGGCGCAGCGGGAGGGATTCGCCAAGTGCGTGCAGGCCGGCGTACGCCTCGCCTACGGCACCGACAGCGGGATCTATCCGCACGGTCTCAACGCGCGCCAGCTCGCCTACCACGTGCGGTGGGGCCAGCAGCCGGTCGACGCGATCCGCTGCGCCACCCTCCACGCAGCCGAGCTGCTGCGCTGGGCGGACCGCATCGGCCGAGTCGAGGCCGGCTACGCGGCCGACCTGATCGCCGTGGAGGGCAATCCGCTCGACGATGTTCGTCGCCTGGAGGACGTCCGGTTCGTGATGAGTCGCGGGATGGTCCTGCGTACGCGATGACCGCCGGCACGCGGCATAAACCAGTTGGCGCCCCTGATCGCCGCGGTTAACATGCGGCGTGACCGACCTGCCGCCCTTTCTGTGGCCCTTCGTCCTCCCGCACACGCCGGTGCAGCCGGTCAGAGCCGCCGGCATCGACTACTATCTGCCCGCGCGGACACCGGCGCCGGCGATGGTGTTCGTGCACGGTGGGCCGGTACCGGCGGAGATCCCGATTCGTCCGCCCGACTGGTCTGCCTACCGCGCCTACGGCGCTCTCGCGGCCGGGGCAGGGGCCGTTGGGGTGGTGTTCGAGCACGGCTACTCATCGCCCGACGCCCTGGACCAGGCACTGCTCGACTGCGAGGACGCTCTGAGGACTGCACGGGCGAGCGCAGACGTCGACGGTGAGCGCGTCGTGGTGTTCGCGTTCTCCGGCGGCGGAGTGCTGCTCGGACCACTGCTCGCCGCGGATCCACCCTGGCTGTGCGGAGTGGGGCTGACCTACGCCATGTGCGCGCACAGTGAGGAGTCATCCTCGACCTTCACCACGCCGATCCAGGCCGACACCTCCACACCGATCCTGCTGACCCGCGCCGAGTACGAGGAGCGCGCCTGGCTGATCGAGTCGAACGACGCCCTGGCCGCGACCCACGACGTCTACACCATCGAGGTGGCCGGGGCGCAGCACGGGTTCGAGACGATGGACGACACCGATGCTGCGCGGGCGGCCATTCGGCAGGCGATTGCCTGGGCGGCCGAGCGGCTGGGTCTCAGCGCTGATAGCCGCGCAGATAGTCGATGACCATGGAGGGCACCGAGTTCGTGTCGTCTCTGCTGGCCAGATCGGGGAAGTCGAAGACCGCGAGCATCACCTGCATCGGGTACGCCGGTGGCCGGCGGCAGCTGCGCACCAGCTCTCCGTCCACGAGGAAGTCTGCCGTTCTCGGAGGTCCAGTCGACGGCGTAGGTGTGGAAATCGGCGACGTCGATAGGCAGCCGGACGGCCTCGAAATCCTCGGCCACGGACGGGTCGCGGAAAGGGTGAAGGCCCATGCCGACAGCAGTCGATTCACCCGGCGCGACGGCGCTCCCGAACATCTCAGCCACGCAGATCTCGGCCGATCTCTCGGGGCGGTCCTCCAGGCCGACCATCCAGCAGGCGACCATCGACCGTGGTGTGACGGCCCCACGCGCGCGCAGTTCGACGTACGCGCACTGGGGGGTCCAGCCCCAGAAGGTCTCCTGCTCCTCCTGGACCGTCACGCCCTCCCGGTATGGCTGCTGGCCGAGCGTGCTGCCGGCGGGCCCGGAGAAGTTTCCTGACTGGATGCCCGAGACGCGCATCGGCGGCCGGTGGTCGTCTGCGCACCACAGGCCTTGCTCGGCTGGGATGGAAAGGTGCAGACAGGAGTCAGCAATGTCGTAGGTGGCCGCGGTCGTGGCGCGCGAGCTCCAGGCAGGAAGGTAGTGCGGCAGCCACACGGCGTGATCGAGCTCCGGGCCGTCGAAGTCGTCGGCGAAGACAAGGCGGCTGGATCGCTCAGGCATAGGCACAACTTCGTTCGCGCCGGGTCTGAGCCCGGCAATGCTGGTTGCTCGACGGTGTGCTCAGGCGAGCGCTCGGATCCGGAATCTACCGTAGATCGACCCGGGCGCTGCCCCGTGGTGGAATGCCGGGTAGGAGCACTCGGACCACCCCACGTGGACCAGCCGAGAGGCCGTGCCGGGCGTCCTATACGACCGGGCCGAAGGGCTCAGCCGACCGGCTGCTCGTAGGACCCCGGGGGTGGGAGCTGCTGGAGTGTCCAGGTGTTGCCGTCGGGGTCGGTGAACGAGGTGAACGAACCCCACTGCAGCGTCTGGACCTCGGGCGCGTCGACTCCGCGCTCGAGCAGCTCCCTCCGTGCTGCCTCGGCATCGGGCACGACCACCTGGATGCTGTTCTGCGTACCCGGAGTCATCTCGGTGATGCCCTCCCCGAACGCGATTGAGCATGCAGACGTCGGCGGGGTCACCTGCACAAATCGGATGTTGTCGTCGACGCGCGCCTGCATGTCCAGGTGGAACCCGACCTTGTCCACGTAGAACTCGATCGCCCGGTCGACGTCGGTCACCGGCACGAAGATGAGTTCGATCCTGCAGTCCACGTCTGCCTCCGATCTCTGGGCCCCGGCTGGAGCCGGCGACATCATGCCCATCCTGGCCGGGAGCACCGACACCCAGAGATGGAGCTATCCCTGGACCGCTCTCACTGACCGTCGCGCGATGGCCGTCCACATCACGTGTTCAGCGTGACGGACAACGGCGTGAACGACACCAGTCCCAGGGAGGCGACCGGGGGCGATTCGGTGGGCTGTGCCGCCTGACTGATGGAAGTGGCCTTGCTCGAGCCGCGTCTGCGCTTTGGTTCCGTACATGGCGATGTCGGCCTGCTCCAGCAGGTCACGAGGCTGCGACGTTGCTGAGCTCACCGCAACGCCGATGCTCACTCCGACGCGCATGGTGTGGGGTCCGAGGACCGCGACTCCCGCGGTCAAGGCGGCCTTGATCCGGTCTGCGACCACCCGGCCCTCGACCTGTGAGGCGTGGGTGTCCTCGATGATGACGACGAACTCGTCGCCGCCGACTCGTGCGCAGATGTCGGACTCACGCACCAGTCGCTTGAGCTGTCCGGCCACGTGGATGAGCAGTTGGTCCCCGACTGCGTGGCCGCATTCATCGTTGACGCGCTTGAAGCCGTCGACATCGAGGAACAGCACGGTGACGGCCGTACCGTTCCGGCTGGAGCCGGCCAGCGCACGGGTGAGGTGTTCCACCAGGCATCGCCTGTTGCCGAGACCGGTCAGCTCGTCATGCAGCACGTCATGCCTGAGCCGGTACTCGGTGTCTCTCGCTTGGGCGGCGGCGGCGGCGGCCGCCTCGACAAGGGCCGCATTGGCGGCGACGGCCGCGCTGAGGGTCCGGGCGGCGGCTGCTGCTGCTACCGCCATGGTGCGGGCGGCGGTGAGCACGGCGGCCCGAGTCTCAACAACCGCTTCGGCCGCAAGCTCGGCGGCAAGCTCGGCATCCGTCAAGGCCGCGGATGCGACCGTGGCGGCGACCGCCGCCGCTGTTGCTGCGTCTGTCACGCTGCTCGCGGCGATCAGCACAGCCCGCTGAGTTTCGATGACCTCCCGCGCCGCCGGTTCACCCTCGGCGGTGATGGCGGCGGGCAACGCCGCAGCTCCCGTGAACCCCGACCGTGAACCACTTCCGTCGTCCAGGGTCCGGACCCACCGGCGGTCGTGACCACCGCGACCAGCCGGCACGGTTCCTCCCCAGTAGGACCATATATGAGCATCTCACTCGACATTACACCTTGCAGTCAAATCAACACGCCTAGTGTCCGCCTGGCGGACGTGGCACGCGCGGATGGCCGCCCTCGGTGGCGAGGTCGGGGGAGCCGTCGTCCCAGTCCAGCGCGTGCCCGGAGAACCTCGGTTCTAGTCGTCAACGAACGAAAACATCCGGATACCCGACCGGAACGGGTGTGCACCTGCGACGGAGAGCTGGTCGAGGCCGACCCGGAAACGTGCGTCCGACGGCGCCGTGAACGATCGTTCGGTGAAGCCCTCCTGACCAAACCAGCTGCGGACCTCTGAACTCCCGTCGAACTCCGGTGTCCGGCCGCGCGTCCAGACCACGAAGCCCTCTGGCGCGGTGAGCGTGCGAAGAGTCGCGACGGTGCGCCGGATGTCCTGGGCTGTGATGTTGCCGAACACTCCGCAGGCGAGCACCAGGTGCGCTGGGACCATGCCCACATACGCAGTGGTGCGGCCGGCATCGCCGTTGACGACCTCGACGTTGACCAGGTTCAGCTGCCGGGCGCGCTGTCTCGCCCGCTCCGCCAGGCGAGGGTCCAGCTCCACCAACCGGGCGCGGACACCCGCGAATCGGCCGCTCTCGGCAAGGACGGGGAGCAGGTCCCGGCCCTCGCCGGCACACAGACTGATGACTCTTGTCTCCTCGGGGGCGGTGTGGGCACCGATCAGCTCCAGAGCCTGCCGGGTGTGCGCCTGCACGACCCGCAGCCGCCGCGCCAATGTCGACTCGGGTTCGTCGTACTCCTGATGCCAGGCGATCCAGTCTCGGGTCATGGACCCATACTGCTGACCAGGAGAGATCATGTGGAGGCGGTGCAGCTTTGGCGTCGATGGTTTCCGGAGCGGATGAAGCCGGGGTCGAGTGCTGGTGCTGCGGCAACCGGCTGCCCGAGGCGTCGATGGTACGGCTCGGCAGTCACCGGGAGGCCGCGGTGTGCCTGGCATGTGCGCACTTCCTGCACAAGGAGGCCAGGGCCCGCGAGGATGCGGCCCGCTCCTCCTCGATCGGGCGGTTGCGCGATGGTCTGCGGTCAGGGCGGCACTTCGTGATCGACCACGGCTGGCATCGGCTCCCGGTAGTGGGACCCGTCTTGCGCCGGCTGGGCCGATTCCTGCCCTGAGCCTGGCCTGACGTCGGCGCGACGCATGTTGCCGGGTCCGATGCGGCCGGTCCGTCCGGACGCAAGGCGTGGCCGAGCAGCGACGACGGGGGCCGATCAGCCGGCCTGTCGCCAGGCGTCGGCGATGGCAACGAAGCTGTTCGCGCGTCGTTCCCGGTCCAGGCCGGGCGTGACGAGCACCAGCTCGTCCGCCTCCGCCTGTGCTTTCATCTCCTGGAGCCGTTCCACGACGCTCTTGGCGGAACCGGTGACCATCCGCGAGTCGTCCAGTCCGCTCATACGCCCCTCCCGCGAGCGGGCGAACTCCTGCACCTCTTCAGGGCGCAGTGGCTCCCGGACGCCGCGGGCGAGGTTGCGCAGTGTCAGCGTCCACGCCGCCACAAACTCTCGCGTCGCCTCCTCGTCGTCACTGGCGAAGGTGAGTATCGACACCGCGGAGTACGGTCGGGCGCCGTCGGTACGGGGTCGGAACTCCCGCCGGTACCGGCGCAACGACTCGAAGGCCAGGTCAGGGCTCATGTGGTGGGCGAACACCGCGCTCATCCCGTTCACCGCCGCGAAGCTCGGCCCGTACTGACTCGAACCGAGAACGAACATCTCGGGTGTCTCGTCGACGACCGGAGCCGCGATGAGCCGCGCGAAGGGATGACCATCCGGGAAGCCGTCACCGAGGAAGGCGAGAAGCTCGGCGACCTGGCTTGGGAACTCGGCGCCCGGGTCGGTGGCGACGCCTCTGCGAAGGACATGGGCGGTCAGCGGATCCGTGCCGGGCGCGCGACCGAGGGCGAGGTCGATCCGGCCGGGGTACATCGCCATCAGGGTGCGAAACATCTCGGCGACCTTGAAGGGCGCATGGTTGGGCAACATGATCCCGGCAGCGCCCACCCGAATGCGCGCCGTCTTCGCCCCGACATGGGCCGTCAGGATCTCTGGGGCGCTGCACGCCAGGCTCGACATGTTGTGGTGCTCGGAGACCCAGTACCGGCGGAAGCCCGCTTCCTCCACGGCGCGGGCGATCTCGACTGCTCCGCTGATCGCGGCCGACGCGGACTGCCCGTGCTCGATGCCGACGAAGTCGAGAACGGAGATCGGAACGGTTTCCTCGTCGGTCACGCCCGGCTCAACACGACCCGACCCGGCGTTGTTCCGGCTCTGGCGGATGCCCGGTCAGCGCCGGTCAGCGTCCGGTCCAGCGCGGCGGTCGCTTCTCCGCGAACGCCTGCGGTCCCTCCCTGGCATCTGCCGAGCCGAGCAAGGCCCGGTAGTTCGGCAGGTCGCCGCCGCGCAGGCGCCGGTAGGCCTCGTCCAGGCTCAGACCTGCGGTCGCCTCGGTGATCTCGATGACCGCCGCGACGGCCAGTGGCGCGCTCGCGCAGATGTCGCGGGCAAGTGCCATCGCCTCGTCGATCAAGCGGGGTGCGGGGACCACTCGGTTCACCAGGCCCCAGCGGAGGGCCTCCGGCGCGAGCATTCGCCGGCCGGTGAGCAGCATCTCCGCCGCCACGGCAGCCGGCAGTCGTCTCGGAAGGCGCAGAACACCGCCCGAGTCGGCGACCAGGCCCAGAGTCACCTCGGGCAGGGCGAACTCCGCGTGCTCACTCGCGACGATGAGGTCGGCGGCGAGAGCGAGCTCGAAGCCGCCGCCGAGCGCCAGGCCGTTCACGGCGGCGATGACCGGTTTGCGCAAGCCGGTGAACTCGGTCAGGCCACCGAACCCGCCCGGGCCGTGGTCGGCATCGATCGGCTCCCCGGACGCCGCCGCCTTCAGGTCCCAGCCCGCCGAGAAGAATCGGTCCCCAGCTCCGGTGAGCACCGCCACCCGTAGGGCGTCGTCGCGGTGCAGGCGTTCGAACGCGGCGAACAGCTCCTGGCTCGTGGGCACGTCGATGGCGTTGGCCTTCGGGCGGTCGAGCGTGACCACGAGGACGCCGCCGTCGACGGCCAGTCGTACGCTCATCGCAGCCTCAGGCTCCCAGCGGCCGCAGCAGCGACCTCGAGATGATGTGCCGCTGGATCTCGCTCGTGCCGTCCCAGATCCGTTCCACCCGCGCGTCGCGCCAGAACCGCTCGATCGGCAGGTCGGTCATGAGTCCCATGCCGCCGAAGATCTGGAGTGCCCCGTCCGTGATCCGCCCCAGCGTCTCGGTCGCGAAGACCTTGGCCATCGCCGCGTCCTGGTCGGTCATCGTGCCCTGGTCGAGTCTCCACGCCGCCCGCAGCGTCAGCAGCTCAGCGGCTTCCAGATCGGTGGCCATGTCCGCCAGTGGGAACCCGACACCCTGGAAACGCCCTATCGGCTGACCGAACTGGACGCGCTGAGCGGCCCAGCTGGTCGCCATGTCGAGAACGCGACGTGCCCGGCCCACGCTCGAGGCGGCGACGGTCAGGCGGCTCGCACCGAGCCACTGCCCCATCAGCTCGAAGCCGTGTCCTTCCTTCCCGAGGCGCTGGGATGCCGGTACGCGGCAGTCCTCGAAGGAGAGCTCGCAGTGGTGGAAGCCACGGTGCGAGACGCTCGCCGATCCACGCTGAACGGTCAGCCCCGGTGTTCCGACATCCACCAGCAGGCAGCTGATCAGGGCACGGGGACCCTTGGCCGTCTCCTCGGTGCCCGTCACGGCGAACAGGATGACGAAATCGGCCAGATCGGCGTTGCTGATGAAGTGTTTCGCACCGTTGACGACATAGTCGTCGCCATCGCCGTTGCGCTCGGGTGCTCATGGCGCGCACGTCGGAGCCGGCACCCGGCTCCGACATGGCCAGACAGTCATGCCGCTCGCCGCGGATCGACGGCAGCAGGTAACGCTCGCGCTGCTGTCCCTCGCAGGCGAGCAGGATGTTGCTCGGTCGGGCCACCAACCACTGCAGCGCATAGCTGGCCCGGCCGAGCTCCCGTTCCACCAGCGTCATCGCGACGGCGTCGAGGCCGCCACCGCCGAGCTCGGCGGGCATGTTGGCCGCGTATATCCCGGCGTCGAGCGCCTTCTGGCGGATCGACTCGACCAGCGCGGGCGGAACGTCGTTCAGTCGCTCGACCTCGTCCTCATGCGGATAGAGCTCCCTGCTGACGAACCTGCGCACCGTCTCGACGATCGACCGGTGCTCGTCGGTGAGTTCGAAATCCATGGTTCCTTCCTACGCCCGGTCGATCCGCATCGGCCTGCCGACGGCATCGGGGATCGCGAGCTGTGCGTGGGCCCGGTGAATCGCCCCGAGACGCAGCAGCAGGTCGGGGGGCATCGGCGCCGACCTCCCGGCGCGCGAGTCGACATGGACCAGCATCTGCTCCGCGGTGGCCACCAGGAGCTCGGTCCCGCCGAGGAACATCTCGTGGAAGATGTGGACCCGCTTCTCATCGAGGTCGAGGACGCGCAGCGTCATCGCGAGCAGTTCTCCTTCGCTGGCTTCACGACGGTGGTGCAGATGAGTCTGGACGGTGTAGAGCGAGTGCCCGGCCGCCCGGTAGTCCTCGTCGATGCCGATGAAGCGGAAGAAGGCGTCGGCGTTGTCCCCGAAGGCGAGCAGGTAGCACGACTCGCTCATGTGCCCGTTGTAGTCCACCCAGGCGTGCGGGACCGTTGCCTGATGTAGCCGTAGCGGTGCCGGGATGGCTTCGCCTGCCACCCAGGGACGATGACCACTGCCTTCGTAGGGGCTGACCACCCGCTCGTCGGTCACGTTGGCCCCCGGCCGGGCCGGGCGGCTCCCACGCCGAGGCCGAGGTGCGCGGGACGTGGCAGATCCGCATGGGCGGAGAGCATGCCCTGAACGAGATCGGCCCGGTCGGACGGCATGGCAGTGGTGGCGCCGAGCGTGGTGTCGACGTGCAGGTAGAGGAACTCTCCGGTGGCGGCCGCGCGGCCATCCGCGTGCAGCAGCTCGGTGTAGAGCCGAACCTTCCTGGCGTCGGCCGCCACCATGATCGTTTCGGCCCGCAGGGTCTGGCCGAGCGAGCACTCGCAGAGATAGCGGATGTGGCACTCCACCGTGAAGAGCGCGGCTCCCGCGGTCGCGCGATAGTCCGAGCTGAGCCCGAGCGCCGCGAACAGCTCCTCGTTGGCATCACTGAGCACGATCCCGTAGCTGGCGTCGTGCATGTGGCCGTTGTAGTCCAGCCACTCCTCGCGCACCTCGGTCCGGTATGTCGAGAACGGCGTCGGCCGCTCATCCATCGAGGACCCGATGCGCCTGGAGCAGGAGTAGCAGGTCGACCAGAAACGCGTCGCGTCGCTGCTCCAGCTGGGACACCGTCCGCCCGGCCGCCGCCTCGACGGCGCCGGAGACCACTCGGTCGCGCAGCTCCTGGGTCAGCAGCGGCGCTTCGAGTCTGGTCCAAGGTTCCAGCAGCGCGGGCCCGAACTGATCCAGCATGTGCGCCATGCCGCCGGGGCCGCCGGCGAGATGGTATGTGGCGATCGGACCCATCAAGGCCCAGCGAAGTCCCGGGCCGTGCACGATCGAGTCGTCGATCTGCTGCGCGGTCGCCTCGCCCGAGTCGATCATGTGCAACGCCTCGCGCCAGAGCGCCTCCTGCAGGCGGTTTCCGACGAAGCCCGCTACCTCGTGATCCAACGTCAGGACCACCTTGTCCGCCAGCGTGTAGAACTCCGCTGCCCACGCCACCGCCGCCGGATCGGTGCACGTGCCTCCCACGACCTCGACCAGCGGGATGAGGTACGGCGGGTTGAACGGGTGCCCGACCACGAACCGACCCGGAGTCGCGCACCCCACCGCCATGTCGCTCATCTTGAAGCCCGACGTGCTCGAGGCGACCACGACGTCGGGCCTCGACGCCGCATCGATCGCCGCCAGCAGGGTCACCTTGGCCGGGAGCACCTCGGGAGAGGACTCCTGGACGAAGTCGGCTTCCGCGAGAGCCTCCGGAAGTGTCTCGGTGAACCGCAGCCGGTCGCGGCTGGCGCCCGCGCTCAGCCCGAGCCGCTCCAGCGACGGCCAGGCGGTGTCCAGCAGCCCCGACAGCCGCTCGGCGGCGTCCGGCGCAGGGTCCCACGCGACCACGTCGTACGCCCGGCGGAGGAAGTGGGCCACCCAGCCGCCGCCGATGACGCCGGTTCCGATGACGGCAACGGTGCGAACGGCCGCCGGAGCCGGGCGTCCCGCGCTGCTCACCAACCGACCTGGTCGAGTCCCTTGAGTCCCAGGATCCTGCGGGCGTCGTCAGGTGTGGCGGTCTCCAGGGAGAGCTCACCAAGGATTCGTTTGATCTTCGCGACCTGTTCCGCGTTCGACTCCGCCAGCCGGCCTCTGCCGATGAAGAGTCCGTCCTCCAGACCCACCCGCACGTGTGAGCCCATCACCGCGGAGACGGTGATCATGTTGAACTGATGGCGCCCCGCACCGAGCACCGACCACTCGAAGGAGTCCCCGAGCAGTCGGTCCGCCGTGGACTTCATGTGCGCGAGATGCTCGACCTCCGCGCCGATGCCGCCCATCACGCCCAGAATCGTCTGGAGAAAGATCGGCGGCTCCACCAACCCGGCATCGAGGTAGTACGCGAGCGTGTAGAGGTGACCGATGTCGTAGGCCTCGTACTCGAAGCGGGCGCCGGTCTGTGGACGGATGTCCTTGAGCATGTGCTCGATGTCGGCGAACGTGCTGACGAACGGCTCCACCCGGGTGCTTTCCAGGTACGGCTCCTCCCAGTCGAACTTCCAGGAGCCGGCGTACTTGGGGATCATCGGGAAGCTGCCGTAGTTGAACGTTCCGAGGTTCAGCGTGCACAGCTCGGGCTTCGTCTCGTAGATCACCCTCAGCCGGTCGGCCACCGACATTCCGGTCCCGCCGCCGCTGGTGATGCTCACCACGGCGTCGGTCGAGTCCTTGATCCCCTTGAGGTACTCCAGGAACACCGCCGGGTCCGCCGTGGGGCTGCCGTCCCTCGGGTCGCGGGCATGCAGGTGGATGATCGACGCGCCAGCCTCGACGGCGGCCACGGACTGCCCGACGATGTCCTCGACCGTGTACGGGAGGTGCGGCGACATCGTGGGCGTATGCCCGGATCCGGTCACCGCGCACGTGATGATGACCTTGCGCGCTGCTGTCATGACCCTCCTACGACTCTCTGCACGGCATGTGTCGTGCTCGCTTGTCGACACCGGTTTTGCACGATGTGAGCGAGCGTCGCATCGTGTGAAACGCTTCTCCCCAATTTAGCGCTTGTCAAGAGGCGTGACCCGGCTTGGCGGCGGCCAAATCCGGGTACTCCGCCCGCCCCCGTGCCTTGCGTCATCCATCCGGAGGGTCCCGACCCTCCGGATGCGCATGACGCAAGCGGGGGAGCGGCCGGGATCAGGCGGTCAGCGCGGCTCTCACGTCACTGGCAGCCGCGATAGCGACGAGCCCGAGAGCGGCGAACCGCGAGACGGGCACCCGGTTGACCGGCCCCCAGATGCTGAACACGGCGAAGGGTCTGCCGTCCTTCGCGTTGAGCACCGGGGCGGAAACGCCGTAGAGGGTCGGTTCGAGCTCCCCGGCGCATTGCGCATAGCCCCGCGCCCGAGTCGCCTCGAGCTCGTCGAGCAACCGTTCGGGGTCCGTCACCGTGGTGTCGGTGAAGCCCCGCAGCGGCAGCTCGAGGAGCCCCCTCGCCTCCTCCGGCGGCAGCCAGGCGAGAAAGGCCTTCCCCGTCGACGTGGCGTGCAACGGCACCTCGCGGGCAAGCCAGTTGACCGCCAGTACGGAGGGAGGTGCGACCTCACCGACATAGGTCACGCCGTGTTGCCCGGTCACCGCGAGGTCGGCGGTCTCGCCGGTCTGCGCCGAGACGCGCTCGAGGATCGAACGCGCTCTTCTCACCAGGCCGTCGTGACCGGCCGCGGCCGACATCCTGATCAGCGCGAAACCGATCTGGTACCGGTTCGTGGTGGGGTCACGCTCCACCAGGCTGTGCGCCTCCAACGTGCCGAGCAGGCGCCAGGCCGTCGCCCGGTTGATGTCGCACCGGGCGGCGAGCTCCGCCACCGTCTCCCCCCGTGGGGCCGCCGCGGCCACGCCGCCCAGCAGCTTCAACGCCCGGTCGACCGACTGGACCAGTCCGGTCGGCGTGCCGTCGGCCGTCGTGCCGACGAGATCCGGCGAGCTGGTCATGGCCACATCGTGGCATGAGCGTTGTTCACGCGGGACTCGTCACGGTTTCGGCGATCGCCGGTAGCGCGAGGTAGCACAGGTCGCGACACTGGCGGTCCCACCAGGGGTCCTCGTACCGCCAGTCCGACGTCTTCACCACGACCGTGCGCCGGCGCCGATCGACGTAGACGAACTGGCCGCGCATCCCGTCGGCCATCACCCGGGCGCCGTCGTTGTCCAGCGGCCACCAGTGGTACCCGAAGCCCGCATGCGTGGTGATCGTGCTGGGCAGCCGCCCCGTCTGGAGAAAGGGCCGCTCCGGCCGGCAGCTCGCTGCCACCCAGTCGCGGTCAATCACACGGTCGCCGTTCCAGCATCCATCCACCTGAAGCATCCCGATGCGTGCCCAGTCACGCGCGGTCGCGGCGAGTGCGCCGGCGGCCATCGCGACCCCGTCACCGGGTGGTCCGTCGAGTCCCACGATGGCCGGGTGCTCCGCGCCGATGAGCTGCCACAGCTCCGCGGCCGCGTCGACGAACGTCTGGCCGGTCGCGCGTTCGCGTACCCAGTCGAGGACCATCGAGTCAGGACTGCAGTACGCATAGCGCGTCCCGGGTGTGTCCCCCGGCGGAATCGCGAGCAGCGACTCGCGCGACCCGCCGGCCCCCTTGCGCCAGCAGTCGAGCATCCGCGCGGCCGGGCCGTCCGGGTCCCGGTAGTCCTCTGCCCAGTCGACCCCGCTGGTCATCGTCAGGACCTGACGGACACTCACCTGGTCGTAGCCGCTTCCCCGCAGCTCCGGGACGTAGACGCGGACCGGGACGTCGATGTCCGGAATGCCCTTCCGGGTAACCGCGATGCCCGTCAGTAGCGCCAGAACGGACTTGGTGGCGGAGTATCCCAGCAGGCTGTCGTCGGCGGCCGTGCCCTGGAAGTACTGCTCACACACCAGCGAGCCGTCGACCACCACCACCAGGGAGGTGCTCGACGTCATCGTCAGGAACTCGTCGAGACCCATCTGCCGGCCCGCCCCCACGACACCCACCTGGACATCCCTCGGCGCCTCCGGCCAGGGCAGCGTCCCGGGTGGCGCCGGCACCTGTGCGTGGTGCAAGCCGCCCTGCACGTGCACATCACCGGCTTGCATGCGCACCCGGGCCAGGCCGTGCTGAGCAGGCCGCAACCCGCTGGTCGATGTTCATGGGGCGTCTTCTGTGGAAGCGACTGGCAGCCGAGCGGGCAGCCGTGAGAAATACCTGCGCCGCAACCTACGGCCGGCTCGACCTCCGGTCAACCAGGACATCGGGTCGGCTCCACCCGCCTCTTATGCGTCTTTTTCGTAAATGCGGCGCGGATCTGTTGACAGGGCGATGAAGATGGGTGAACGTTCGTCTCGCGATGTGAATCTTGACGGGAACACTCGGCGGCACCGTACGCCCAACCGGCGCTCACGAGTGAAGACAGCTGAGAGGCCCCGCATGCCTGCATTCGTTACACCGAGGAACAGCCACCCCCAGGACGGCCATCCGTTCGGGCGTGGCATCAGCCGCCGGCAGTTCGTTGTCGGAGTCGTCGGACTGGCCGCGGCCGGCGGGCTCGCCGCCTGCGGCGGTGGGGGGGACTCCGGCGGCACCACCGGCGGCAGCGGCGGCAGCGGCGGGTCCGCTGGTGGGACACCGAAGAGGGGTGGCGACTTCAGGCTTGGTGCCACCGGTGGTGACTCCAAGGACGTCTTCGATGCCAACTACATCCTCTCCGAGCCGGACCAGGCCCGGCTCGTCAGCGCGTTCGAGACACTGCTGACGTTCGACAACGAGTACCAGCTGCAAAGTGACGGTCTCGCCGAGAGCGTCACTGCCGACAACCCGATGCAGTACACGATCGTGTTGAAGAAGGGCATCGAGTTCCAGGACGGCAAGACGCTGACGGCCGACGACGTCATCTACTCGTTCCAGCGGATCGCTGACAAGTCCCTCGCTCTCACCCCCCAGGCGGCGACGGCGACGATGGACATCAAGGGTCTCAAGGCGATGGACAAGTACACCGTCCGGCTGCCGATGCTCACCCCTGACTCCACCGTCCCCCAGACCCTCGCCAGCTACACCTTCGGCATCACCCCGGTGGGCTACAAGCGTTATCCCTCCCCGCAGATCGGAACCGGTCCCTACAAGCTCAAGAGCTTCACGCCTGGTCAGGAGAGCGTGAGTGAGCGCAACCCGAACTACTGGCGCACCGGCCAGCCCTACTTCGACACGGTGACGATCACCGACTTCTCGGACTCGACGGCACAGGTCAACGCGCTGCTCGGTGGCCAGATCGACGCGATGACCGACGTGCCCGCGTCGCAGGTCGCCGCGGTCAAGGCCCAGGGGCTGGGAGTGCTGATCTCCAAGACCGGCGCATGGATCCCGCTCTGCATGGCGGTCGACATGGCGCCGTTCGACGACGCGCGGGTCCGGCAGGCGATGCGGCTCATCGTGGACCGCGAAGCCATGATCGAGCAGATCGTGTCCGGATACGGCACCCTCGCCAACGACCTGTATTCACCGTTCGACGACGGCTACGACGACTCGCTGCCCCAACGGACCCAGGACATCGACCAGGCAAAGTCACTGCTCAAGGCCGCGGGCCAGGACGGGATGACCGTCGACCTGCACACCACCAACGGCGCCAACGGCATGATCGGGATGGCCACCGTCTTCGCAACCCAGGCGAAGGAGGCGGGAGTCACCGTCAACGTCAAGAACGAACCGAACTTCTACTCGGACAACTACCTCAAGGTGGCGTTCTCAGGCGACTACTGGGGCACCCGCGGCTACCTCAACCAGGTGCAGCAGGGCTCGCTGCCGACCTCGCCCTACAACGAGACGCACTGGCCGCCCAAGAGCGGGGACGGGTCCAACTTCGCCAGCCTCTACCAGCAGGCGCTGCGCGCAACCGACGACGCCAAGCGGATCCAGATCGAGCACGAGATGCAGAAGCTCGAGTACGACCTCGGTGGCTACATCATCCCGTTCTTCCGGGATCTGCTTGACGGCTACGCGGCCAATGTGAAGGGTCTGTCGCCGAGCAAGGGCACCCAGAACCTCGACAGCTACGGCCACGGATTCCGCACCATCTGGTTCGACTAGGCACCGCGCCGACGATGAACTGGCTACGGCACGGGGGCATCGCGGCGTTCATCGTGCGCCGGCTGCTGCTCGGCCTGCTAGTCCTCTTCCTCGTCTCGATCCTCGTCTTCGTGGCGACGCAGGCGTTGGGCGACCCGGTCAAGGCCATCCTCGGTCGCGACGCCACACCGGACAAGGTGGCCGCTCTGCACAAGACCCTGCACCTCGACCAGTCGGTCTGGGGCCAGTACTTGTCATGGGTGAACGGCCTGTTGCACGGTGATCTGGGTACCTCCCTCGCTGCGCAGGTTCCGGTGACCGACCTGTTGGGTGACCGTTTGGTGAACTCGGCGGTGCTGGTGTTCTGTGCCGCGTTCGTCTCCATCCCGCTGTCGATCGCGCTCGGCTCGTGGGCGGCGCTGCGCCGTGAGAAGGTCTTCGACAACGTGAGCTCGAACCTCATGCTGGTGCTCGCCGCGCTGCCCGAGTTCGTCGTCGCGGTGCTCCTGGTGATCCTGTTCGCCACCACCGTCTGGCACGTGCTTCCGGCAATCAGCACGATCCAACCGGGACAGCGACCGTGGGACGTGCCGAAGGTGCTCATCCTTCCCACCGCGACACTGGTGATCGCGGTCGCGCCCTACGTCGCACGCATCATGCGCGCCTCGATGGTCGAGGTCCTCGAGAGTGATTATGTGGAGATGGCGCGGCTCAAGGGCATGCCCGAGCGCACCGTGCTGATCCGGCACGCGTTGCCGAACGCCATCGGCCCGGTCTTCCAGGTGATCGCGATCAACCTGGCCTACCTGGCCGGTGGAGTGGTCGTGGTCGAGTCGGTCTTCAACTACACCGGTATCGGCAAGGCCCTGCAGAGCGCCGTGGTCAACCAGGATCTCCCGGTCGTCCAGGCCCTGGCGATGCTCATCGCCGCGATCTACGTCGTGCTGAACCTGCTCGCCGACATCGCGACGATCCTCGTGACCCCACGGCTGAGGACACGGCTGTGAGCCAGATCGGCGAGGGGCAGGTGCTGGGCACGGGGACTGCGACCCCACCCACGCCGTCGGGGCGCTCGACCACGCTCGTGGCCCGTGCCATGCGGCTGTGGCGAACCAGGATCGGCGCCCTGTTCGTGCTGATCGTGGTGCTCGTCGCAATCATCGGGCCCTATGTGGCTCCGCACGCGGCCGACGAGTTCATCGGGGCTCCCTCGCAGCCGGCCGGCGGCGGGAACGGGGTCCTCGGGACCGACTACCTGGGCCAGGACGTGTTCAGCCGGTTCTTGTTCGGCGGCCGGGGCATCCTTGTCATGGCCTTCGTGTCCACCGCGATCGGACTGATCTTCGGCGTCGGGATCGGCCTGGTGGCAGCGTACGCGCGCAACGCCCTCGACGACGTGTTGATGCGGGCGATGGACGTCATCATGGCCTTCCCACAGATCATGCTTGCGCTGGTCGCGGTGAGCCTGCTCGGCGCGAGCAACTGGCTGATCATCGTGGCGATCGCACTCACCACAGCGCCCCGGGTGGCGCGCGTCGCGCGTGGAGCGGCGCAGCCGGTGGTCGAGCGCGACTTCGTGGAGGCGACCGAGTCCATGGGATTGTCCAGAGTGCGGATCCTGTCAGGTGAGCTGCTCCCTAACATTCTCGGGCCGATGATGGTGGAGGCGAGCCTGCGGTTGACGTACTCGATCGGCGTCATCGCGGCTCTGGCCTTCCTGGGTCTCTCCGCGGACCCGAACGCGGCGAACTGGGGCACGATGATCCAGCAGAACCAGCTCGCGCTGGCGACCGCGCCGTGGGGGGCGTTGGCGCCGATCATCGCCATCGCGGTCCTGACCATGGGCACCGGACTCTTCGGCGACGGCATCGCCCGAACCGCGGCCGGCATCGACCGTCAACGGGACGACGAGTGAGCGCCGTCGCCGACCCGGGGCCCATCGTCGACTCGGCGGCGGTCAGTGTCCGGGACCTGCAGATCGAGACCACCACCGGCGTCCCCGTCGTCATGGACGTGTCGTTCGAGATCGCGCCGGGCGAGGTGCTCGGGGTCGTGGGGGAGTCGGGCTCTGGCAAGACCACCGTCGGGTTGTCGCTGCTCGGGCATGCCCGACGTGGGCTGCGGATCTCCGGCGGAACGGTCATGCTCGGTGACCGGGACATTCTCACCCTGGGTGACGAGGACCTGCGACGGCTCCGCGGCGACCTCGTGTCCTATGTCCCGCAGGATCCGGCATCCTCCCTCAACCCGGCACTGCGGATCGGGCTGCAGCTGCGTGAGGTCCTCCAGGCACACAGCTCCGGACGCGGCGAGAACCATGACGAGCGGCTCGCGGAGATGATGCGCGAGGTCGCTCTGTCCGACGACCCGGCCTACCTGCGCCGCTATCCCCACGAGCTCTCCGGCGGCCAGCAGCAGCGGGTCGGCCTCGCGATGGCGTTCGCGAACCGGCCGCGGCTCATCGTGCTCGACGAGCCGACCACCGGCCTCGACGTCACCACACAGGCAACCGTGCTGTCGACGGTTCGGGATCTCGCGGCCGCGCACCAGGTCGCCGCGCTCTACGTCAGCCACGACCTCGCGGTCGTGGCGGCCGTGGCCCGCCGGGTCGCCGTCATGTACGCCGGGCGGGTGGTGGAGCTCGGCCTCGCCGAGGAGCTGTTCGAGTCCTCGGCCCATCCGTACACCCGCCGGCTGGTCGGCGCGATCCCGCGGCTGAAGGGTGGTCGCAGCCTGCTCGGCATTCCTGGGCATGCACCGTCGCCGGGTCGGCGCCCATCGGGCTGCGCCTTCGCGCCCCGCTGCACGATGCACATCCCAGAATGTGACGCGGAGGTCCCGCCACTGGCACCGGTCACACCTGTGCACAGCGCGCGGTGCATCCGAAGGCTCGAGGTCGTGACGCAGAGTCAGGCGCAGGCGGGCGACCCCGTCGACGTCGCGCAGGTCGACGCAGAGTCTGCGGTTCTGACGCTCGACAACGTGGTCGCGCGCTACGGCAAGATCGAGGTCCTTCACTCGATCAACCTTCAGCTCGAGCATCACGAGTGCCTGGCCGTCGTCGGGGAGTCCGGCTCCGGCAAGACAACCACGGCCCGCTCGATCGCCGGCCTGCACCGCGACTGGACCGGGAGCATCCGTCTCGGCGACAAGGAGCTGGAGACGGCCGCGCGGTCGCGCGACATGGAGTCCCGTCGGCAGATCCAGTACATCTTCCAGAACCCGTACGGCTCGCTGAACCCGCGCAAGACCGTCGGCGAGAGCGTGGGACAGCCCCTGGCCGTCTTCGGCCTGGCGAAGGGGCGCGACGCCGAGAGCCGGGTGGGGGAGATGTTGGAGCAGGTCTCGCTGTCGGCCAGCTACGCCCGGCGCTATCCCGACCAGCTCTCCGGCGGTGAGCGTCAGCGTGTCGCTATTGCGCGCGCGCTGATCTCCTCGCCGTCGATCCTGATCTGCGACGAGGTCACGTCCGCGCTCGACGTCAGCGTGCAGGCGGCGATCGTCGAGTTGCTGGGCTCGCTGCAACGCGACCTCGGACTGTCGATGGTCTTCGTCACCCACAACCTGCCGCTGGTGCGGTCGATCGCGCAGAAGGTGGCGGTGCTGTCGGAGGGGAGCATTGTGGAGTACGGCGAGACCGCCCGGGTGCTGGCGAACCCGCAGCAGCCCTACACCCGACAGCTGCTCGCGAACACCCCGTCCCTGGAGGTGGCGGCCGCGGAGGCAGCGCACATCGAGCAGCCGCTTCCCTAGTCGCGACGTAGCATCCACCCATGAGCCAGCCGCCGAGGCCCAACGTCTTGATCCTGATGGGGGATCAGATGGTGCCGGGCGCGCTGCCGTTCCACGGTCACCCGGTCACCCGGACGCCGGCCATGTCAGGCCTGGCTGACACCGGAGTCGTCTTCGACAACGCCTACACCGCCAGCCCGCTGTGCTCGCCGGGACGGGCCTCGTTCATGACCGGACTGCTGCCCTCGCGTACTCACACGTTCGACAACGCCGCGGAGTTCGCCTCCGAGATCCCGACGTTCGCGCACTACCTGAGGGGCGCGGGCTATCGCACCGTGCTGTCGGGCAAGATGCACTTCTGCGGACCGGACCAGCTGCACGGGTTCGAGGAGCGGCTGACGACCGACATCTACCCCGCCGACTACGGCTGGACTCCTGACTGGGATCGGCCGCACGACCGCCCGCACTGGTATCACGACATGTCATCGGTCGTCGACGCCGGTCCGTGCCTCCGGTCCAACCAGCTCGACTTCGATGACGAAGTGGCGTTCGCCGCCGAGCGGGAGCTGTTCGGGCACATTCGTTCCCACGATGTTCGGCCGTTCTGCTTCGTCGTGTCGTTCAGCCATCCGCACGACCCGTTCGCGATCCCCCGTGAGTGGTGGGACATGTACCGCGACGAGGACATCCCGATGCCGGAGTACGGGTTCGACGAGGCGAACCAGCATCCGCACGAGCGGCGGCTGCGCCATGTGTGCGCGATGAACGGTGTGGAGATCACGACCGAACAGGTGCGAGCGGCCCGCCGCGCGTACTACGGCGCGATCTCGTACCTCGACCACCACATCGCCAAACTGATGAACGTCCTCCGCGAGACCGGTCATCTGGACGACACAGTGGTGATCCTGACCAGCGACCACGGCGAGATGCTGGGCGAACGCGGCCTGTGGTACAAGATGAACTTCTTCGAAGGCTCCGCGCGCGTCCCTCTGGTGGTGTCGGCTCCTACCCGGTTCCGGCCGGCTCGGATCGCGACACCGGTGACCACGATGGACCTGCTTCCGACTCTTGTCGGGCTGGCTCGAGACGGCGACCTGTCAGGAGTGGTCGGACCTCTCGACGGTGAGAGCCTGCTGCCGATGCTGGCCGGGGAGCCCAGTGGCCGCGACACGGTCACGGCCGAATACCTCGCCGAGGGTGCCATCGCACCGATCGTGATGATCCGGCGCGGCCACCACAAGCTGATCCACTCGCCGGCCGACCCCGATCAGCTCTTCGACCTCTCGGTCGATCCGCTGGAGCGGAACAACCTCGCCGAGGACGCCGCCCACGCCGACCTGCTCGCGGACCTGAGGTCCGAGGTCGCCGCGCGCTGGGACCTGCCGAAGCTGGATCGCGAGGTGCGTGAGAGCCAGCAGCGGCGGATCGCGGTCATGAACGCGCTCGGCTATGGCGTCCAGGCGCCCTGGGACTTCGTGCCGCCGTACGAAGCGTCGCGCCGGTATATCCGCAACCACATGGATCTCGGCGTACTCGAGACCATGGCGCGCTACCCACCGGTCCCGCGGTCCACGTCGGTCTGACCGCTCGGCGCCCTCCGCTACGTCAGGCATCGCGAGGGTCACGACAGAGGGTCACGACCCACGGACTGCATGACGTAAGGGAAGACGACCTATATTCGCGTCGTGAGCTTCATCGTCAGTGCGGATGCATACTCCCGGTTCATGGGTCGCTTCTCCGAGCCGCTGGCTGTGCGGTTCGTGGAGGCGGTCGGCGTACGGTCCGGCCAGCGGGCTCTCGACGTCGGGTGTGGGCCCGGCGTATTGACCGAGGAGCTGGTGAAGCGACTCGGCGAGGACAATGTGTCGGCGATCGATCCGTCGGCTCCATTTGTCGCCGCTGTTCGTGACCGCTTCCCCGGCGTCGACGTGCGGTCCGGAGAGGCCGAAGGGCTTCCCTTCCCCGACGACAGCTTCGACCTCACCCTCGCCCAGCTGGTGGTTCACTTCATGTCCGATCCCGTCACCGGGCTTTCGGAGATGGGGCGGGTGACCCGTGACGGCGGCCTGATTGCTGCGAGCGTCTGGGACATGGCCGGTGGTGGTAGCCCCCTCTCCACGTTCTGGCGGGCCGTCCGCGACATCGATCCGCAGGCTCGCGACGAGTCTGGACGGCCCGGCACCCGGGAGGGCCACCTGGCCGAGCTGTGCCACGCCGCAGGGCTGCAGGACATCGAACCGATGTCCTTGACGGTCAACGTCCGGTTCCCGACGTTCGACGACTGGTGGGAGCCGTACACGCTCGGCGTCGGACCAGCGGGGGCCTACGTCACCGGACTGGACGATGCGGCCCGCGAATCGCTGCGCGCCCGGTGTGAAAGCCTGCTGCCGCCGGAGCCGTTCGAGGTCACTGCGTCGGCCTGGTGCGTCCGTGCTCGCTCGGGTCCATGAGCGCGTGGTGCAACCCCTAGCATGGTTGAGTGCCAACACCGCGCATGCGCGTCTCGTCGGTGACGATCTCGGCTCCGGATCCCCGCGCCCTCGCCGAGTTCTACAGCCGTCTGCTCGATCGGCCGGTCACGGCCTCCTACCCGGCCCGGCCGGGGAACCCGCCAGAGGACGGCTGGGCGCAGCTGCGGCCCCCCGCCGACACGATGGGACCGACCTTGAACTTCGAGTTCGAGCCCAATTTCGTCACGCCGACGTGGCCGACCGTCGCGGGAACACAGCAGATCCAGACGCACCTCGACATCGCGGTGGCTGATCTGAAAGCCGCCGTCGCATGGGCGGTGGAGGTCGGTGCCACGCTCGCCGCGGTACAGCCGCAAGACGACGTTCGGGTGATGCTCGATCCCGCCGGGCATCCATTCTGTCTGTTCGTCGGTGTCTTCTGACCGCGACTCGTGCGTCAACAGTCCCTGCGGCGGATCATCAGCATGTAGCAGCCGTACACCACGTTGCGCGTGTGCAGGAACGCGACCGCCGGGTCGGCGAGCAGCCGCTCTGCGGCGGCTTCCTGGTCGGTGCCGGCGTCGACAACCTCGCCGCCCACTATCGAGCCATGAGCGTTGTACGCACGGAACACCTGGGGTCGGTCCCGGAAGGCATCGGGGTAGCCGGCCGAACTCGGGCCAGGGCAGCCGTCGGCGTGCAGGAAGACCGGGCCGGTCTCCTGATAGGCGCCCATCGGGCCCGGTGGCGTGACGGAGACCAGGGCTACGCGTTCCCCGGGCCGGCTGTATCGCAAGCAGCAACGCAGGGGTGCGCCCCCCACTTCGTCGGTCGACACGCGGGCGTCGGTGCCTGCCAGCGAGACGTGAAGGGGTTCAACCGTGATCGTCATATGTCCAGTGTCGTCGCCGGGTGCGCAGGATTACTAGCGGGTTTGCGACATGGCAGTGGCGAAGCGAGTACCCCCATCGCGGGATCTGGCGGTCGCGCTCCATGAGCCAGCGTGCCGTCAGGACCGCCGCATCCGGACGGATCTGAGGGCCGTCGGCCCGTGCCGGAGACAAAGGGTGGCCAGCACGATCGAAACCCCGAGCGCGAACTCCGCCACGTAGGCGGCCCAGTCGTCCACGCTCCACTCGAAGTACCACGGTGCGGGAAGCAACTCGTGGCCTTGAATCAGCGCCACCACCGCGATCTCACCGGCGGTGAGGCTGCCGACAATGAGCCAGACGTTCCGGCGGAAGCGGTGACCGACCCAGGCGCCCAGCGCTCCGAACAACGGGCCGGTCACCAGCCCCGCCAGCAGATAGATGCGGTTGGCACCGATCTCCACAACGAAGTGCCGGACGTACCCGCCATCGCCCAAGTGGTCCATCAGGATGCCCGTCAAGGCAGCGTAGAAACCCAGTAGCGCGAGCAGAGTGCTCGTCAACCCGGTGACCGCCCCCCGCGCCATCGACCCGGCTGAGAGCGCAGGCAAGAACGCGACAAGCAACCAAGGAGCGCTCAGGTTCCCGATCTCCGCCCGCAAGCCGATCTCATTGCCCTTGAACAGGCCCGCCGCGACTCCGAACAAGCCGGCGAGGAGCAGGCCCGTCAGGACCCGCTGGCGAATGACCACAGCGCGAGCGTACAACCGCGATGGAGCCGGAAATGTGATCGGTCAGTTCACGCGGAAACACCCGGTGGGCGGAGGGACCGATGCATCCCCTGCGGCGGCTGGTCAGGACTGCGGCTGACCGATGTTGACCAACCAGGTGATTCCGAACTGGTCCTCGCACGAGCCGAACTCATCGCCCCACATCTGCTTCTCCAGTGGAACCGAGATCTTGCCGCTTGCTGAGAGCTTGTCCCAGTAGCCGCGCAGCTCGTCGTCATCGTCTCCGCTCAGGCTCACCGAGATGTTGTTGCCAGGCTTGTACTCCGTACCCGGAGGGGTGTCAGATCCCATCAGCGTGAATCCACTGTCGGTTTCCAGCATGCCGTGCATGATCTTGTCGGCCTCCGGGGCTTCCTGCGCACCGAATTCACCGAACGTGGACAGCGCCAAGGTGCCACCGAAGACGCTTTCGTAGAACTCCATGGCCTGTCGGGCGTTGCCGTCGAAACCGATGTAAGGGTTGAGGCGCGAGGCCATCAGGTGCTCCTAGCTCTGAGACGGACGGGGGTCGATTGCAGACTAGCCACCCGGCCGACAGCGCGCTTCCGGCGACAGCGCGGTACCGGCCCGAGCTCCATCGACGGCGCGGCGCCGGGCCGTGCCGAATTCCGACAAGCCGGAGAGGATGCTCAGGTAACAGCACCGAACCGAGGGAGTCGCGATGGCGCGTGCCGTTGTCTATGACCGCAACGGTGGCCCGGAAGTACTCCGGGTGATGGACAAGCCGGTGACAGACCCCGGTCCTGGCGAGGTTCGAGTCCGGGTCCACCGGTCCGGGGTCAACCCGACGGACTGGAAGTCCCGGCGGGGCAGCGGCGCGCCGGAGCCGGTGGATCCTCCCCAGGTGCCGAACCATGACGGCTCCGGTGTCGTGGACGCCGTCGGCCCCGGCGTGGAGGCGGCCTGGTTGGGCCTGCGGGTGTGGATGTGGGAGGCGGCGTACCAGCGGCCCGACGGCACTGCGCAGGAGTTCACGAACATCCCTGCTCGGCACGTCGTCCTCCTGCCCGACAGCGCATCGTTCGACCTCGGTGCCTCGCTCGGCGTTCCGTTCATCACCGCCCACCGCTGCCTCACCGTCACCGAGGAAGGACCACGAAGGCTCGGGCCGGGCACGCTGACCGATCGCGTGGTTCTCGTTGCGGGAGGCGCCGGGGCGGTGGGAAACGCGGCGATCCAGCTCGCGCGCTGGTGCGACGCGACGGTCATCACCACGGTGAGCAGCCCCGCCAAGGCCCAGTACGCGGCCGCTGCCGGAGCCGACCACGTGATCAACTACACGAACCAGGACGTGGTCGCCGAGGTCCGTCGGATCTCTGGTCGCGGCGTCGACACGATCGTCGAGGTCTCTCCCGCCGCGAACGCGTCGATGGATGCCCAGGTGCTCGCCCGGCTGGGCTCGGTCGCCGTCTACGCCAACAACGGCGGAGACGAGATGACGCTGCCCGTACGCACCCTGATGGCTCCCAACGCCCGCTGGCAGTTCGTCTTGCTTTACACCGCCCCCGCCGAGGCCAAGGGCGTGGCGGTGCAGGACGTCTCTTCCGCCGTGCTCGACGGTGCGGTGGCAACCGGCGAAGACGCGGGCCTGCCGATCCATCACTTCTCCATGGAGCAGGCAGCTGAGGCGCACGCCGCAGTGGAGGACTCCGTTGTCGGCAAGGTGCTCATCGACGTCGCCGACCACTAGTCGGCCGGCCTGAGGCACCGCAGGGTTCTCGGAGAGTCAGATGTCGATCTCGGCGCCCATGACGATCGTGCGCTCGCGGGGGAGATCGAGGAACTCGACCGGGTCTGTGGTGAGGCGGGAGGTCGTGACGAAGAGATGCTTGCGCCATCTGGCCATCCCCTTGGCAGCCGTGACGATGAGTCGTGGCCGCGACAGGAAGTAGCTGGCGGAGTCGATCTCGTCCTCGCTGCCCTCCAGGCCCTTCTCCAGGGCCTCCTTGAGCAGCGCCGGAATGCTGGGGTGGTCCAGGTACCCCAGTCTTGCCGTGACGTGACTGATGCCGTCGTCGGTGAAGCCCAGGTCGGCGACGGAGACCCGATCTCCGGGTCGGGAGCGGGAGAGGACGTCGTCTCCAGCGTCAGCAGAATGGTGCAGGCGTGCAGTGAGTGGTTGTGCCTGACATTGGTACGCATGGCCAGCGGGGCGTTGGCCTCGGCGCTGCTGAGAAACACCGCACAGCCCGGTACCCGCTGCAGCGCGGCGGCGTCCTCGTGCAGCTCGTCGACGAAGTCCTGCAGGTTCCCCTCCATCTGGTTGCGACTCGCGCTGCTCAGCTGCCGACCGCGGCGCCAGGTCGTGAGCACGATGAACAGCACGATGGCGATGCTCACCGGCAGCCAGCCGCCCTCGGCGATCTTGACCGTATTGGCCACCACGAACGAGAGCACGATGGTGAGGAAGAGCGCTCCGACCGCCGCCACCTGCCAACGCGGCCACTGGCCCAGCGCGTGCTGAAGTGCGAAGAAGAGCAGTGTGCTGACCGCGATCGTGCCGATGTCGGCCAATCCGTACGCTGCCGCGAGCCGGGATGAGCTCTGAAATCCGATCACCAGGGCAACCACGGCGACCAGGAGCACCCAGTTGACGAACGGCATGTAGATCTGACCGGGCTCGCGGCTCGAGGTGTGGATCACGCGCAGCCGCGGAACGTAGCGCAGCCGGGCGGCCTGATGGGTGACCGAGAAGGCGCCTGAGATCACCGCCTGGGACGCGATCACGGTCGCCAGCGTCGCCAGCACGACCATCGGGACGAGAGCCCAGTGGGGGACCAGCAGGAAGAACGGGTTATGGGCGCTCGACGGGGACCGGAGCAGCAGCGCCCCCTGACCGAGGTAGTTCAGCGTGAGCGCGGGGAAGACCACCGCGAGCCAGGACTTGACGATGGGCGGCCGCCCGACATGTCCCATGTCGGCGTACAACGCCTCGGCCCCGGTGATGACAAGCACCACGCCACCGAGCGACAGGAACGCCGTCAACGGGTTCGCGGCGAAGTAGAGCACCGCCCAGTGTGGCGAGAGTGCCTGCAAGATAGCGGGCTCCCGCAGCACCTCGGCGCCGCCACAGACCGCGATGGCGGCGAACCATAGTGCCATCACAGGGCCGAAGAACCGCCCGACCCGAGCTGTCCCCCACCGCTGGACCACGAGCAGGGCCACCAGGATGCCGACGGCGGCCGGTACGACGAGCTCCTTGAGTCCGGGGTCGATGATCTCGAGACCCTCGACCGAGGAGAGCACCGAGATCGCCGGCGTGATCATGCTGTCGCCGAAGAAGAGGGCCGCGCCGAGAATGCCCAGGACGACGAGCACCTTCAGCGCCCTCGCGGAGAGATCCTGCCGCTGCAGCAGCGCCAGCAAAGACAGCAACCCGCCCTCTCCGTCGTTGTCGGCCCGCGTGAGCAGGCGGACGTACAGGATCGTCACGATCAGTGTTATGGACCAGAAGATGACCGAGATGACGCCGTAGATCGAGTCCTGGTCGATGGTGACCGGCCGGATCGCGCTGCGCTCGAAGATGGTCTGCACTGCGTACAGCGGGCTGGTGCCGATGTCGCCGAAGACGACGCCGAGCGCCGCGACTATCAGCGTGAGGCCGCCGCTCGATGCTCTTGCGTCATGCGTCCCGTGGGTCATGACCCTCGAGACGCATGACGCAAGCGAACAGCGGGTAGACCGAGGAGCCGCTTTGCCTCGCGGAGGCCACTGGACATCGCGCCATCGGCATAACCCAGACGCATGCTCTGGGTGTGCTCGCCGGCGAAGAGCAGACGGCCGCCGATCGGCTCGCCGAGCAGATCAGCGTCAGAGGGGTCTGCTCCGGGAGGTATGTGGGTGTACGCGCCGCCGCTGTGGGCGTCGGTCGCCCAGGAGGTGGCGGCCACCGCGGACGGCCGCGGACAGGGACCCATCGCCTCGCTGAGCATGCCCAGCACCCAGGCCGCGGCTTCGTCGCGTGCCGCGCCCAGGACGCGGCCGGCAGTGCTGGCGAAGCAGTGACACACCAGAGCCGGGCCGGCCCCGAACGCGTCCAGATCGAACACCCAGAGCGTCGACTCATCCGCGTCGCGAGGAAACAGCATCAGGTGCGACAGTCCCGCCACGCGCCAGAAAGGCTCGTCGAACCGCAACGCCACCTTCTCGTACGGCCCGAACCCGAGTCGCTCGATCGCGGCCGTCCGCTCCCGCGGAAGCCCGGGCGAGAACAGCGTCCCGCCTCGCTTCAACACGCCCAGTGGAACGGCCACCACGACATGCGAGCCATTCTCTGCCGCCCCGTCCTTGCTGCGCACGCGCACCCCGCCGGCGGAGACGACGACCTCGGTGGCGTCGAAGCCCAGGCGCACGTCGACCCCCGCGGCCATCGCGTCCACCACGCTTCGATAGCCACCGACCGGCAGATCACCGAAGAAGCTCCCCTCGTACTCGATCTCGTTCCACAGCCAGCGCAGCGAATGTCGTTCGGACAGGTCGGCTGCGTCGGCCTCGATCAACGCGCGTAACCCCTGGCGGGCTCTCCGCCCCTGATCGGCCGGGAGACCCGAGCCGGCTAGGAAGGCGTCGATTCCTGCTGCGACAGAGGCATCCGACCCGAGCGCGCCGCGCAGGCCGTCGAGTGCGGCCGGAAACTGCTCGAACTGCATGGTCAGACTGGCCTCGACCTCGGCCGGCGACAGTCGACGCCCCTCGACACAGTCGAAGCCGGCCAGGGCCGGCAGCGGGTCGCCGTCACCGCAGGCGACGCCTGCCTGCTCGGCGAAGGCGCGTAGCGGGTTTCCGACCGGGTGATGTATCCACGACCCGCCAAGGTCGACAGGCGTACCGGCGAGGTCGATCGTGTGGAGCCGACCACCGATCCGGTCCCGAGCCTCCAGGACAACGCACTCGACTCCCTCATGAGCCAAGGCGTTCGCGACCGTCAGCCCCGCGATCCCTGCTCCGACGACCAGCACGCGCTCGACGGGCCAGGCGACCCCATCGGGAACACCCGTTCGCCCGTCGTCGTATGCCTCGACAGTCATCGGCCACCCATCGCTCGCAGGAGCCACACGCTACAACGCTGACGAGGGACTCGATCGCGTCTAGCCTGGCGAGGTGAACATCACGAAGACGAGCTTCATGCTGCCGGTGATCGACATGGACGGGGGCGCGCACGTTCTACGGTGATGTGCTCGGGCTCACTGAGGGCTTCGCGTCGCCTGAGTGGACCGAACTGACGTGGGGAGACGCCACGATCGCCATACACCGCGACAGCGGGTCTCGTGAACGCGAGAGTTGGCTGGGCTTTCATGTCGAGGATCTCGACGGCGCACTGGCCGGGATCGAAGCGGCAGGTGGTTTGCCGGATCCGGAGGGAGGCTGCTCGGAGAATGCGTGCGGTGCGCTACGGCGCCTTCCAGACCTTGCCGGAACTCGTCACCGTTGACGACCCCCGGTGTCCGCCCGGCGGTGTTGTCATCGACGTCGCCGCCAGCGGGCTGTGCCGCAGCGATTGGCACGCCTGGATGGGCCACGATCCCGATGTGTCGGTCCCGCACGTACCCGGGCATGAGTTCGCCGGGGTTATCGCAGAGGTCGGCGCTGAGGTTCGGCACTGGCGAAACGGCGACCGTGTCACCGTGCCATTCGTCTGTGCCTGCGGGAGCTGTGCAAGCTGCCGCCGCGGCGAGCAGCAGGTGTGCGAGTTCCAGGCCCAACCCGGTTTCACGGAGTGGGGATCCTTCGCCGAGCGTGTCGCGATCGACCGCGCGGACGTCAATCTGGTCCGTGTGCCGGAGGCCATGGACCTCGAGACCGCGGCGAGCCTCGGCTGCCGATTCAGCACCGCCTATCGGGCTGTTGTCCATCACGGACGGGTAGCGGAGGGCGACTGGGTCGTCGTGCACGGCTGTGGGGGCGTCGGCCTGTCCGCGGTGATGATCGCCGTCGCGCGTGGCGCGCAGGTCGTAGCCGTCGATGTCTCACCGGCAGCGCTCGAGCTGGCTCGCGCCATCGGCGCCGTCACCACCCTGGATGCCACTCACGTCGACGTCGTCCCCGCGGTGCGCGAGCTCACCGGTGGAGGTGCCCGGGTGTCTCTCGACGCGCTGGGCAGCGTTGCCACCTGTCAGAACTCCATCCGCAGCCTGCGCACACGTGGACGCCATGTTCAGGTCGGGCTGATGTTGGCCGACGACGCCATGCCACCGGTGCCCATGGGGTACGTGATCGCGGCCGAGCTCGAGCTCTTCGGCAGTCACGGGATGCCTGCTCACGCGTACCCGGACATGCTGAGCGAGATCCTGGACGGCACTCTCGCTCCGCAGCGCCTGGTCAGCCGCCGTATCACCCTGGCTCAGGCACCCGAAGCACTTGCCGGCGTCGACCAGCAGCCGAGCACCGGGATCACCATGGTCATTCCAGGGGTCAATCCAGGCCAATGCTGAACCCGGCGATGTCTCGCCTGCCTCAGCGAACAGGCCGGTAGGTGGCGATGATGCTTCCTGTGGTGGTGGGCCGGCTATCGACCAGGCTCAGTTCGAACGCCCGGTTGCTCTCGCGGAACAACCGCTTGCCGCCGCCGAGCACAATGGGGGACACCATCACGAAGTACTCGTCGACAAGATCGTTCTCGATCAGCGTATGGACCAGTTCTCCGCTGCCCAGCACAGCGATGTTGTGGCCCGGTTGTTGCTTGAGCTTGGTCACCTCGCCGACGACGTTCTCCTTTGATCAGCGTCGAGTTCTCCCAGTCGACCGACTCGAGAGTCCTCGAGGCGACATACTTGACCGTCGCATTCAGGTGCTGGGCGACCGGATCCTCGGCTGGCGCGGTGGGCCAGTGGGCGGCCATCTTCTCGTAGGTCTTCCGCCCGAAGAGGTAGGCATCCGTCGATGCCATGCCCTCCCCGGCTGCCCTGCCGAGAACCTCGTCTGAGTACGGCCGTTGCCAGCCGCCGTGCTGGAATCCGCCCTCCCGGTCCTCGTCGGGATCCCCAGGTGCCTGCATCACACCGTCAAGGGACAGGAACTCGATCACACGTAGCATCCGCATGCGCCACTCCGCTCACGTCAGGAACCCTCTTTGAGGTCTCGACCTGGAGTGACCGCCAAACTCATCGGTTCCCCGTGGTCGGCTCGGCTGCGACCGCATGATGCCGTCCGTCGTGTTGATGATGAAATTCTGTCTCATGACTCACAACGGCGAGCGGGTCGCGATCGTCACCGGGGCCAACCACGGGATCGGTGCTGCGACCGCTACTGCTCTGGCGAGGCAAGGCGTAGGGGTCGTGTGTACGTATCTGCGCCTGGATGATCCGGTCGATTCCGCCACACCTGGCGCCTACCGGCAGTACCGGAACCAGGACGCCGACCATGTCGTGGACGAGATCGTCGCCGCCGGCGGCGCAGCGCTCGCGGTGGAGGCCGACCTGAGCGACCCGGGCACGCCGGGCCGACTGTTCGACACCGCCGAGGAGCAGCTCGGAGCGGTCAACATCCTCGTCAACAACGCCACCGGATGGGTTCAGGACAGTTTCGCACCGCGGGATCGGGATCGCTTCGGTCGCGCACTGCGGCCGGTCAGCGCGGGGTCGTGGGAGCAACAGTTCGCCGTCGACTCGCGGGCACCAGCCCTGCTGATCGGCGAACTCGCGCGACGCCACAGCGAGCGGGCGGCGAGCTGGGGAAGGATCATCGGACTCACGTCTGGTGGGGAGCTCGGCTTTCCAGAGGAGGTGTCCTACGGCGCGGCGAAGGCGGCCCAGACCAACTACACGATGTCTGCCGCATCAGAGCTCGCGCAACTCGGCATCACCGCGAACATGGTGCATCCACCCGTGACCGATACCGGCTGGGTCACCGACGAGGTCCGGCGCGGCCTCGCCGCCAGCCCGACACATGTCCGCGTGGCCACGCCGACTCAGGTGGCCGAGGTCATCGCGTTCCTCGCCTCCGAAGCCGCTGGACTCATCAGCGGAAACGTCATCGTCCTTCGCTGAGCGACGGCAGCCCGGCATGACGCCAGGGCTCATCGCGAACTCCGGCAGGTGCGCGCGCGGGTATGCTCTGCCGGATAGCTACCCAGGTGGTCGTCTGTCTTCATGGCCTGGGCAGGTCGTCCGCGGACTGGGATGGTGTTCGACCGGCACTCGAGCGCAGAGGACAGGTCGTCAGTCCAGAACTTCCGCGAGACGTTGACCGCGCCGAGCGGATCGCCGCCGCCGCCACACCTGCGGGGGCAATCCTGGTGGGGCACTCGCTAGGGGCCGTGATTGCGATGCGGCTGGCGGCGGTCTCGGGCACGGGTATCCGAGGAGTCGTGCTGTCGAGCTCGTTCTTCCCACCAGCCCTGAACGGCCGATCGTTGGCGGCCACGGTCGGCGACTATGCCCGGCATCGACTCGCCTTCGTTCGGGACCTCCGGGGAGCGGATCGTCCCACCGGATCCGGCCGGGGCGCCGTTCGGGGAGTCGGATTCCTGGTCCGGACGGCCACGCGTGCGCCGGCGTTCCGAGTGATGACTCAGGCGATAACGCCGGATGTGCTCGTGCTGCACGCCGCTGACGACCACTACGTACCACTCGACTTCGCCCTAGCCGCCGTTGCCCGTCACCCGGCCTGGGAGATACAGGTGCTGGACCACGGTGGCCACTATCCGCACGTGCTCCGTCCGACGGACTGGCTGGCCGTCGTCGATCCATGGCTCGAACGGCATACTCCGAACCCGCAGTAGCACCGGCCGCCCCGGAACGTCTACGGGAGCGGTGTGCCACCGGTGGTTCGATCAGAGCCATCCGAGCCAGGAGCAGATCGCTTCGCTCGTCCGTCGGATCGGCTGGTCGCCGGGCAGGAGCAGATCCTCCAGACCCACGCCGATCCCTGCGGCCAACCATTCCTGGGCGACGCGCAGATCGTCCACCCGGCGTTCCTCGGTCGGGTCGGACGACAGTCGTTGGTTCACGAGCGCTGCGCCGACGTCGAGCCGCACCACTCGGATCGGCGCCGGCACCGCGACGCGGACCGCATCCAGTTGTGCACGATCCCGAATCGACCAGGCCAGCGCCAGCCGTCGCACACCCTCGTCCAGGTACGCATGACAGAGCGTCGTCACGTTCGACAGCACCACCCGATGCCGCGCCGCCCTGTCGCCGCCGGCGTCGAACCAACCCAGCCAGTCGATGTCGAGCAGCCCGTAGTACTCGCCGCGGAGCCCGAGAAGCGCGCCGATGTCAGCCACGACTGAGCTCTTCCCGGCGCCGTAGACGCCGGTCACGAGCACTGCCTGGGCCTCGGACACGCGTCCTTTCTAATGCCAGCGAGCCGTCTGCGCCCAAAGGCGGGGGCTCGGGCCGCTCCCGCTGCGGCATACGGTGCGTAGCTGTCCTCTCGCGGTGCGCTCATCGGGTCGGCCAGGTCCATGGTGGCCGGTCGAAGCGCTCCTGCCCGACGATCGTGGTCTGGCCGAGCTCCTTGGTGAGCTCGATGGTTGTCACTGTCGATCCCGCTTCCGGAGCAGCGGTCATGAGCGCACCGAGCAGCGGAGCGGAGTGGGAGACGACGACGATCTGCGTCCGGCCGGCCGTGCGGACGATCAGCCGTGCCATCGCGGGTAGCAGGTCGGGGTGCAGGCTGGACTCCGGCTCGTTGACCACCATCAGTTCCGGTGGACGGGGGGAGAGCAGCCCGGTCAGCAACAGCAGGAATCGCAGGGTGCCGTCGGAGAGCTCTGCCACGCTGAGCGGTCGCAGCATTCCCGGCTGCCGGAGGAGCAGCGAGAAGAGCCCGTCGTGGGTGATGACCTCGACCGAGCTGCCGGGAAACGCGAGCTCGAGCACCTCCTGCTGCGTCTCGACGTCGCCGATCTCCACGATCGTCTGCCAGGCGGCCGCGAAGTCGGCCCCGTCATGGCCGAGGACGGGGGTCCGCGTGCCGATCTGGACCGTACGCGCCGGTGCACCGGAGTCCGTGCGGAAGTGGTCGTAGAAGCGCCAGCTCCGGATGCGTTCACGCAGGGCCAGCACCTCCGGTGCCCGCTCTGGGTCACTGAGCTCGCTGAGCATGCTGTCGAACGGGTGCAGCCGTTGCGCCGACAGCTGCCACTCGTCGTTGTCGTCCCGGACCCGCACGACCCCGCCGCGGCGATCGGTGAGCAGCGCCGCGGGGCGTGCGACCGGGCCGCCCCAGGTGCACTCTCGTTTGATCTCCGGATCGAGGTCGAACGCGGAGGACCCTCGGCCCTCCGGTGCCGGACCGGCAATGGGAAGCCCCAGGTCGAGACAGTAGCCGTAGTCGTCGGAGGCGAAGCCGAGCCGCAGGCTGACCGGCCCGCGGCGTCGCGTCCCCTGCACCGGGTGCTCGCCGGCACGCACCGCCCTGCCCACGGTCTCCGGGCCCGCCCACAGCGTGGACGGCAGCCCACCCTCACGTGCCAGGGCAGCCACCGTGCCGTTGCGGGATGACTCCGCCAGCAGCCACAGCGCGCGGTACAGGCTCGACTTGCCGCTGCCGTTCGGACCGGTCACTGCGGTCAGTCGACCAAGCGGTACCACGACGTCGCGCAACGACCGGTAGTTCTCGATTGCCAGCGTGGTCAGCACTCGGCCCCTTCGGCTCGATCTCGGCAACGTGCGTGTACAGCACGGCCTAGGAGGAAGACTCGATCGCGTCGCGGAGGCGCTCGAAGCTGTCTGTCCAGCCGCCGCGGTGCAGCGCCAGGCGCTCCTCGGTCGTGAACGAGCCCTGCGACAGGGCGACGACCGTCGAGCCAGCCACGTCGTCGAGAGTCAGTGTGACCACCGTCTCCCGGTCGTCCGGAGTGGGTTCGTCCCATCGGAACGTGTAGACGAGGCGGCTCGGGGGGTCGACCTCGACGAACTCGCCGGAGAGGTGGAACAGCTGGCCGTCCGGCGGCTGCATGGAGAAGCGATACGCACCGCCGACTCTCAGATCGACCTCCGCCTGGGGCATGGTGAAGCCGCTGGGCCCCCACCAGGTCGCCAACTCGGCCGGGTCCGTGAGCATTCGATAGGTACGCACGAGCGGCGCATTGAGTGTGCAGGTCAGGTTCAAGGCCAGCCCGCCGTCTTGTTTCTTCACGAGCCGACTCTGACACCCGCGCGGCGGTACTGGATAGCCGGACCGGTCGTGTTGCGCCCCGTCAGAGATCCAGGTCGCTGAGTCCGGGATGACCCGCCGGACGTGGGCCGCGGATGTCCCAGCGGAACCTCCTCGCGGCCTCGTCGATCGGGACATCGTTGATGCTCGCATGCCGCCTGGACATGAGGCCGCTCTGGTCGAAGAGCCAGTTCTCGTTCCCGTACGAGCGGAACCAGGAACCTGCATCGTCATGCCATTCATAGGCGAACCGAACGGCGATGCGGTCGGAACCGAAGGTCCACATTTCCTTGATCAAGCGGTAGTCGAGCTCCTTTGCCCACTTCCTGGTCAGGAACTCCACGATGGCTGCGCGGCCCTCGAAGAACTCGGACCGGTTGCGCCACCGGCTGTCCTCGGTGTAGGCGAGCGCCACCCGCTGCGGATCGCGGGTGTTCCATCCGTCCTCGGCCGCGCGCACCTTCTTGATGGCGTCCTCCCTGTCGAACGGTGGGACCGGAGGTCGAGTTTCCATCAGATTCGCTCCTTCGGGCATACGCCGGGTAGGTCGCGGGCACGTTCCGACCGTACCCACCCAGGTCGTCGATGCGCGCGGGCGCCAGGCAGCGCAGCTGCACGGCCGTGACAGATCCCCGGGTGTGCGCAACGATCGCCGCATGCGCGGACGTACACAGGACGATGGTTCAACGCCGAAGTCGGACCGACACGACTACTGGGGTGTTTACCTGGACGCGCCCGACGGGCGCGAGCTAGCTCATTTCTATGCGGATCTGCTCGGGTGGTCGATCGAAGAGTCGGAGGACAACTCGGCGGTCGTCGTGCCACCCGACGGTGTGGTCTATCTGGGCTTCCAGACGTCAGCTGAGTACGTGCCGCCGGTCTGGCCGCCGGTGGGAGGGTCTCAGCAGATGATGATGCACCTGGACTTCGAGGTTGATGACCTCGAGGCGGCAAGCGCCCACGCTGTCGCCCTGGGGTCGAAGCTGGCCGAGCACCAACCTCAGCAGCACGTTCGGGTACACCTCGATCCCGCCGGCCATCCGTTCTGCCTGTACACGGACGACTAGCGCCTGGCCGACGAGAGGCCGCAGCCGGCTCGAGGATCCCACCCTCCGCCGAGCATGGCACGCGAAAATCGGTTGCCGGGGCCCGGTGGTGGCTGCTCTACTCCAAACGTCTACCGCACTCGTGTATCGCCGCACGACGACCTAACAAGGAGAACCCCGATGGGGACAGCGCCCATGTTCACTGAGGCAACTTCCGCCTGTTCAAGGGACATGACGCTTTGTGCAAACACTGAACCTGGGAATTCTTGCGCATGTAGACGCCGGTAAGACCAGCCTGACCGAGCGGCTGCTGTTCGCCGCCGGTGTCATCGACGAGGTCGGCAGCGTCGATGACGGCTCGAGCCAGACGGACTCGCTCGCGCTGGAGCGACAGCGCGGTATCACCATCAAGTCCGGAGTCGTCTCGTTCGCGATCGGCCACGTCACCGTCAACCTGATCGACACGCCGGGCCATCCGGATTTCATCGCCGAGGTGGAACGCGCCCTGGGCGTGCTCGACGGGGCGGTGCTGGTGATCTCTGCCGTCGAAGGCGTTCAGCCACAGACCCGGATCCTGATGCGCGCTTTGCAGCGACTCCGGGTGCCTACTGTGATGTTCGTCAACAAGATCGACCGTGCCGGCGCCGGCGACGCAGCTGTGCTACGGCAGATCTCGGAACGGCTGACGCCAGCCATCATTGCCATGGGCGGCGCGAACGAGCTGGGAACAGACGCTGCCTCCTTCACGACCTGGGACGGCTCCAACGCCCCGTACAGAGTGAGGCTCGCCGAAGTGCTCGCAGAGTGCAACGACTCGATCCTGGCCGCGTACGTCGACGACGAGCCGGGGTTGTCGTACCGGCGGCTTCGCGAGGAGTTGGGGGAGCAGTCGAGACGCGCGCTGGTCCATCCGGTGTACTTCGGATCGGCGCGGACCGGAGCCGGCGTGGATTCGCTGATGAGCGGCATCGCCGAGCTGCTGCCCCGGGCCGGGCGGGATCTCGACGGTCCCGCCTCCGGTCGCGTCTTCAAGATCGAACGAGGCGCGTCGGGAGAGAAGATCGCCTATGTCCGCATGTTCGCCGGCACCGTACGTACCCGGGACCGGGTGCGCTTCGGCCGGAACTGCGAACAGAAGGTCACCGGGATCCACGTCTTCGCCGACGGATCGAGTGCTCGGCGTGGATCCGTGTCCGCCGGAGGACTCGGGAAGCTGTGGGGTCTGGCCGATATCCAGGTCGGCGACACGGTTGGCGCGCCGCACGGGCATGTGGCGGAGCAGCCCCAGTTCCCCCCGCCGACATTGGAGACCGTCGTCATCCCGCGCAGTGCGGACGACAGGGGCGCGCTCCGAGTCGCCCTCGCCCAGCTCGCCGAGCAAGACCCGCTGATCAGCGTCCGGCAGGACGACACCCGCAGGGAGATCTCCGTCTCGCTCTACGGCGAGGTTCAGAAGCAGGTCATCGAGGCAACGCTTGCTTCCGACTTCGGCCTCGACGTCAGCTTTCGCGAGACGACGACCATCTGCATCGAACGGCCGATCGGCACGGGTGCATCGGTCGAGCGGCTGGGCGAGGAGGCCAACCCGTTTCTCGCCACCGTGGGTCTTCGCATCGAGCCGGCGGCTGTCGGATCGGGAGTGTCGCTGCAGCTCGAGGCAGAGCTGGGGTCGATGCCGCTCGCGTTCTTCCGGGCCGTCGAGGACACCGTGAGGAGGACCCTGCGGCAAGGCATCTACGGCTGGGAGGTGACCGATTGCACGGTCGCGATCACGCACTCCGGCTATCTGGGCAAGCACGGTCTCGGCCACCAGCGCTTCAACAAGAGCCTGTCGAGCACTGGGGAGGACTTCCGCAACCTGACGCCCCTTGTCCTGATGAGCGCCCTGCGGCGGGCTGGAACCGTCGTCTGCGAGCCGATCCACCATTTCCGCCTGGACGCGCCCGTCGACACGCTCGGATCGCTGCTGCCGGCGCTGGGGCGGCTGCATGCCGTCCCGCGGACTCGTGTGATGGAGGGGGCATCGTCGACGCTGGATGGCGACATCCCGGCGGCCCGCGTGCGGGAGCTGCGTCACCAGCTGCCGACCCTGACACGCGGAGAAGGTGTGGTCGATTGCGCTTTCGACCGCTACGAACCGGCCAGCGGCACGAGCCCGACCCGGCCGCGGACCGACTACGACCCGCTCAACCGCGACGACTACCTGCTGCGCGTCGCGCGAGCTGCGAACCCCGCCTGGAACGAGACGTGGCAGACCCGGCAATGAGGGCTCGCCAGACCCATCGGGCTACGAGCCGGGTCGGTGTCACTGGGTTGCCGACTTCACCAGCGCCGCGATGCGCTGCGCCTCGATCCCGATTTCCCGCAGCATACCGGCGGGAGACACGTACTGTCCGCAGAAGTACAAGCCGGGCAGGGCTGTGCGCCTGCCCGACGCGGTGGGCACTCCGGTGTCGTCGCAGACGGCGCGCCAATCGGGCAGGAACTCGTCGAGGCCAGGGCGGTAGCCGGTGGCGAGCACTACCGTGCCGACCGGAAGCTCAGAGCCGTCGGCGAACTCGACACCGGTGGGTGTGAACCGCGCGATGTCGCCGTGGACACCGATCCGGCCGGCCCGGATGTGATCCATCGCGCCGATGTCCAGCACCGGGATCTGCCGATCCCGGGCGATCTGGGTGTTGGGACCGTACGGGAGCTTGCGCAGGCCGACCTTGCGGATGTCGCCCACAGCGAGCCGAACCAGCGGCCAGGCCAGCGCGTCGGCGACGCGGGTCGGCAGGTGTCGCATCACGACACCCAGCTGCAGGACCGGCACGACGCCGAAGAGGTCCCGTGGCAGGACGTTCACCGGCGACCGGACGGACAGATGGGGCTGGGCACCGCATTCGAGCAGGTCGATCGCCTGCTCGCAGGCCGAGTTGCCGAAACCCACCACCAACACCGGCCGGCCCCGCCAGGGACGCCCGTTGCGGTACTGGCTGGAGTGCAGGACCTGGCCCTCGAAGGTCTTCGATCCCGGCCAGCTGGGGCGTACCGGGCGGCGCGCCGTGCCGGTCGCCACCACCACATTCGTCGCCGACCACTCACGGTCGGCCGCCGTGGCGATCCAGGCGCCGCCGCGCCGCTCGAGACGGGAAACCCGCTGGCGGTAGTGCGGTCGCAGCCCGTGATGGTCCCGATAGCACTCGAGGTAGTCCACCACCTGGTCGCGGGACGGGTAACGCGGCCACTGGTGCGCCATGGTGAGTCCCGGCAGCCCAGAGCTGGACTTGGGCGTGTGCAGGTGGAGCCGCTCGTAGCGATGGCGCCAGGCGTCGCCGACCACGCCGCTCCCCTCGAGCAGCTCGAACGGCTGACCGATGTGCCGAAGGCAGGCGGCTGTCGCCAGCCCGGCCGCGGAGGCCCCAACGATCAAGGTCCCGGTATCGAGAGCCATTCACATAACGTACGCAAGCCGCCGTGTGCCGATGCACGCCAGGGGAGGCCCGTCGAATCGGCTCGTTAGACGTCAAGAGCCCCGGACCCGGGTCGGGCCGTAGTACGCATACCCCGCCCCCCGCTGACCCCGCTGACCGGGTGAGGCGCCGGCGTCTAACCTGTGCGCATGCGAGGTGGCCGAGGTCGGAAGGGTGCCTGATGGCTGATGCCGACGACGTGCGCCGGCTTGCGGCGGCGCTGCCGCACGTGGAGGAGATCGACTGCGACGGCTTCGACTTCCGAGTTGGCGGCAGAGGGTTCGTCTGGTCCTATCCCGAGCGTCGACCCGGTGAGCCCCGGCTCATCCGGATGGATGTCGCGGTGCTCTTCGTCGGCGACGAGGCGGAGAAGCAGGCTCTCCTGCTCGGTGAGCCCGAGGTCTTCTTCACCACCCGCGGCTATGACGGCTTCCCGCTGGTGATGCTGCGGCTGGCGGTGGTGAACGTCGAGCGCCTGGAGCAGCTGGTGACCGACGCGTGGCGGATGCGTGCGCCGGATGCGCTTGTCGGCGATCAGTGTGAGGTGGATCAGCTTTCGAGCGCGGAAAGGGGATGAAAAAAAGGGCTCATTCTCCAGATGTGTTGACCGCGCCTGTGCAACTGACTAGCGTCGAAAGAGCCGGCACGGAGCGACATGGACGCGTGGCAGCCCCGGGGCGTGGCAAGGAAGGGCAGCAATGCGCTGGTCCCCGGGAGGGAGTCTCTCCGTCGGGGACCAACGTTTTTCAGCTTCACCGCTGCTTTTGACCTGACCGCTTGACGTTCTGCCTGAGTTCGCCGGTCGGCACAGCGCCGTCGACGACTCCTTTGGCGACATCGGAGAGTCGGAGCTGGTTGCTGCGCGCGAATGAGCGCAGCACGTTGAACGCCACATCGAGGGGGACGTTCTCGCGCCCGGCAAAGACGCCTTTGGCCTGTTCGATGAGCACGCGGCTATGCAAGGCGCTCTGAAGCTGTTCAGCCAACACCGAGCGTTCCCGAAGCGCTCGCTGCTGGACCAAACCAATGGTTGCCAGGTCGGCGAACGCCTGCTGGAGCTTCTGGTCGCCCGGCGACATCTCTGCTTGCTCTGCTGTGCGGAACGTGTTCAGCGCTCCGATGATCTCGTCACCAAGTCGGAGCGGGACTGCGTACACCGCGAAGTAGCCCGACTCCCGCCGTCTGCTGCTGAAGCTCGGCCAGCGCGGATCCCCGTCGCCGATGTCGAGCGTGGGTGCTCCGCTGATGAAGCACTCCAGGCAGGGGCCTTCCCGGTTGTCGAGCTCGAACAGCTCCAGGGCTTTCACCGCGTACGAGGAGGTGGCCATTACCTGCAGGTCGCCGCTGTCGGACAGCATCAGGCCGCCGGCCGCACCGAGCAGCTCGACGGACCGATCGACGACGGCGTGCATGAAGTCGACGACGTCATGGTCACGAACGAGGGAGTCGGTGAGACCGGCCAACGCAGCCGTACTCCGCGTATCTCCCGTCATGCGCTGAGACTAGGCCAGGTACACGCTGAGCGCTGGCGCACTTGAGACGCTACACGCCGGCTCAGCTCGATCCGCGAGCCGGCGATGTTGCCGGGACCACTGACTTCTCAACCATGGAGGCGCTACGCAGAGCGACCAGGCGTAGCGATTTATGGATACTTCCTTGCTAGATTCTGGACGAACTGGCGAGACTGACCATTGAAGCGTCGGGGGCCCGAGACCCATGACGTGAATACACGCCCTCGCTACGACCCGGACCCTGTTCGAGCGGGGGCGATTCTCGTTCGCATGAACCGTTCCGCATGAATGCAGAGCGCGTGTGTGACCCCGGTCGTCGCGTGGCCGAAAAGCTGTTGGCAGCGCCCGTTCCGGGTTCAGACGCCAACAGAGTCTTACTCTGTTAGCGTGATGTAGTTACAGCAAGTATCTATGAAACTACCCTTGGTAAACCTAGTGCGATCTCTGCCCTGACCTCCGGCTTGTGCAGATCGGAGGGGTCGGCGTGGATCGAGACGAGAAGCTGGCCCAGATACTGGTCGAGTTCGCCGACACCCTGGGTGCTGAGTTCGCGATCCAGCCGATCCTGGACCATCTGGTCGAGCAGATCGTCGACGTGCTCCCCATAACGGGGGCGGGGGTCATGCTGATGACCGACGATGACCTGCACTTCGTCGCCGCTTCGAACGACGTTGTGCGCCGGATCGAGGTGTTGCAGAACGAGCTGCAGGAGGGTCCCTGCCTGGAGGCCTACCGCACTGGAGCTCCGGTGGGAATCGAGGACCTGAGCGTGGACACGCGGTTCCCGAGGTTCTCTCCACGTGCGCTGGCGGAAGGACTCGCTGCGGTGTTCACGTTTCCCATTCGTCTGGACAGGCATCGCCTCGGTGCCCTCGACTTGTACCGCGACAGTCCGGGTGGCCTTGCTCCGGAGGATGTGAAGGCGGCGCAGGTACTGGCCAATATCGCGGCGGCCTACCTGTTCAACGCACAAGCTCGCAGCGAAGCAGAGGTCAGGGTCGAGCAACTGACGCATCGCAGCCTGCATGATCCGCTGACCGGTCTGCCGAACCGCGCCCTGCTGAACGAGCTTCTCCAGCGTGCGGTGGCCCGGTCACGTCGGTCGAGGCGGATGCTGGCCGTGCTCTTCGTCGATCTCGACGGGTTCAAGCTGGTGAACGACCAATACGGTCATCATGTCGGTGACCAATTGCTCATCGCCGTCGCCAACCGACTGGGTGAGGTGCTCAGGTCCGGTGACACGTTGACGCGCCTGGCCGGCGATGAGTTCGTGATCCTGTGCGAGGATCTGGCGTCCTCGTCGGGTGCCGAACTGGTGGCCATGCGGATTGCCGCCGCGTTCGAGACGCCGTTCCATCTCGATAGTCAGACCGTTGTCATGACTGCGAGCGTGGGTCTGGCCTTCTCGGGTCCGGGTGAGGACGTCCCTGACACGCTGCTGCGTGACGCGGATCTCGCGATGTATCAGGCCAAGCTGAGCGGTGGTGCACACCATGAGGTCATCGACCAGACAGCGCGGGTGGCAGGCGACCTTCGCAAGCATCTTGAGCGTGACTTGCGAGGCGCCCTGACTCGCGGGGAGTTCCAGCTTGCCTACCAGCCGGTCATCGCGGCCGCGAGCGGCGAGATGCTCGGGCTGGAGGGGTTGCTGCGCTGGGAGCATCCAGAGCGCGGCTGGGTCAGCCCGCAGGCGATCCTGCCGGTCGCCGAGCGGACGGGCATGATCCTCCCGATCGGCGAGTGGGTGCTCGGCCAAGCCTGCCGGCAACTCAAGGAATGGCAACGGATGCACGGTCCCGCCATCGGACACGTCTCGGTCAACGTCTCCGGTCATCAGGTGGTTGGTCCGGCCTTCGCTGAGACGGTGGCGGCCGTCCTGGCCGAGACCGGCACGGACCCGGCCTCGGTGTTTCTGGAGGTCACCGAGAGCGCGTTCTTCGAGGATGCAGCCAGGACGGTGGCTGTGCTGCGAGAGGTGAAGCAGCTCGGGGTCGGGCTGACCATGGACGACTTCGGGACTGGGTACTCGTCGCTGAACTACCTGCGCCGTTTCCCCTTCGACATGGTCAAGATCGATCGCAGCTTCGTCGTCGACCTGACCGAGGACTCGGCCACCCGATCCATCGTGGCGGCGATCATCGACCTGGCGCACGTACTCGACCTGACCGTCGTCGCCGAAGGGGTGGAAACCCTAGCTCAGCTGGACCAGGTAATCGACCTCGGAATCGACCGAGCGCAGGGCTACTACATCAGCCCACCGATGCTTCCGGACCAGCTCGAGCGGCAGATTCTTGCTCCCGCCGGGGGGTCCGCCATTCACCTCCCGCCCCGCAACGGCCCGGATACCGAGCGCATCTGAGGGTCCCCGACCCGCGCCGGAGGCAGTGGGTCCTTCCGTTTTTGACCGCAGTTTCGCGGTATTCCATTCAGTCACGCCGCGTGATTACAGTGTGAGTCTGATCGACGTGGCGCTCGTGCCGACGCTCGGGACGGAGAAGTCATCGACCTGGACATCGATCCGAGCATGACCGCACGGCCGGCAGGGTGCTTCACGGCCCGGCGCGTTGGGTACGACGCAGGAGCCACCACCAGAGGGGGCCGAATGACCGAGCCGCAGACGGACAACACCGGCCTGAGCGTGCCGCTGGCTGGCCCGCCCGGCAGCCCCGATCCGGCGGGCCGTGGTGACCGGTGGCGCCGGGTTCGTGGGTTCATGGTTGTGCGAGACCCTGCTGGAATGGGGCGTCGAGGTTGTCTGCCTGGACAACTTCCTGACCGGTACGCCGGCCAACGTCGAGCACCTGCTGTGGCACCGCGGCTTCACTCTGCAGGACTGTGACGTCACCATCGACGTGGATGTCGCCGGGCCGCTCGATCTGGTCTTCCACCTGGCGTCACCCGCGTCTCCGCTGCACCATCAGCAGTTTCCGATCGAGACTATGAGGGTCGGCAGCGCAGGGACGCTGAACGCGCTAGAGCTAGCCCGGCGAGCCGGCGCGCGGTTCGTGCTGGCGTCCACCTCGGAGGTGTACGGGGATCAACTGGTGCACCCGCAGAGCGAGGACTACCGATGTGTGTGCGGGGGCGGACGTGACCATGGTGCTGACCGACTGGGACGAGTTCGCCGGCATAGACCCGGTCGCCTTGTCCCATGTCGTCCGACGGCCGTGCATGATCGACGGCCGGCTCAGTCTGGATCCGGACAAGTGGCGTGCTGCGGGGTGGTGGGACTTCCACGCGCTCGGTCGAGGGTCGGGGTAAGCCGGCCGCCACGTCCGTGCGTCATGCATTCCGAGGGCTGCAGCTATGACCCTCTGTATCGGCCTCGGGGCGCATGACTTGAGCCTGGGAAGGGGGCGCCGACCGGTGACTCGCCGGGCGGCACGCTAGTCCTTGGCGTGTGCCTGTGCATTCAGCTCGTCGACGACCTGCTGGGCGACGTCGCGGAGTTTGATGTTTCCGCTGTTGGACACCCGGACCAGGAACTCGAAGGCCCGGGCCTCATCGAGCTCGAAGCGCTGCATGACCGCGCCGATCGCCTGGCCGATCACCTTACGCGTAGCCAATGCCTGGCTCATGTCTTCGTGCCTGCGCGTATGTCCCATGGCCATGGCGGCATGCGAGGCAAACAGCCACGCCAGGTGGCGCGTGTCCTCGTCGAACGCATGGCTGCTTCGGGAGTACAGGTTCAGCCCGCCGATGCTCCGCTCATCGGCGTACAGCTCCATGGCCATGTGCGATCGGACGCCGGCGTCGGCGGCCTTCGGTGCGAACTGCGGCCAGCGGTCCTCAGCCGGCATGTCGTCGACCCGCTGGACCGGCGCTCCTCTGAGTGCATCCAGGCACGGACCCTCGTCGAAGTCGTACTGCATCTGGTCGAGCCGGTAGACCAGCTCGTCGGTGCCGGCCACCGTCTCGATGCGGCCATCGCGGTGGATCACGGTGATGCTCGCAGCGTCGATGCCCGAAACCGTTTCGTGCGCGTCCTCCAAGACCAGGTTCAACTGCTCCTGGATGGTCAGCGACGACTGATTCAGCCGGCGAGCGATCTCGACCATCACGTCCGCCAGATGATGTTCACTCACGATCGACATTGGGCCTCCGCACTCAACCAGAAGCCCGACGACGTGCCTGACGACTCTTTCAGTGTCGCACGATGCGGGGCACAGACTCGCCATCCGCTACCCGGCTCGTGAGGGGTGGGGTAACTCTTAGCGCCCAGGGCGCTAAGAGTTACCCCACCACCCGCTGCCGGATTCGGATGGTGCGACGTACAGGGGTGAGCTAATCCGCCCGGCCGGCGCGCTGATAGGGCTTCGGTGCCGGTCTACCGGTCGGTGCGGGCCGGCAGGAGTTCGGTCAGGAGGTTCTCGACGCGGATCTTGATGTCGTCGCGGATGCGTCGGACGGCGTCGATGTCCTGGCCGGCGGGATCGTCGAGAGCCCAGTCCTCGTAGCGCTTGCCCGGGTAGATGGGGCAGGTGTCCCCGCAGCCCATGGTGATGACCACATCGGACTCCTGGAGAGCTTGATCGGTCAGCATGCCGGGGGTGGCCTGGGCGATGTCGATGCCCTCCTCTGCCATCGCCCGGATAGCGACAGGGTTGATCTCGTCGGCCGGTTCGGAACCAGCAGACCGCACACTGACTCGCCTCCCGGCGAGGCTCCTCAGGTATCCAGCGGCCATCTGAGAGCGCCCGGCGTTGTGTACGCATACGAACAAGACCGTGGGCTGGTCGGGTGCATCCATCGACCGGGCCGACTGGTCGGAGCTGTTCACGCAACGGCTCCGCCGATGAGGGCGCCCACGTCGGACAGCGCCTCGGTGCGCACGCGGTAGTAGACCCACACGCCACGCTTGGTCCGGTCCAGCAGGCCGATCTCGTGGAGCACTTTGAGGTGATGGCTGATGGTCGGCTGGGAGAGGTCGAAGGCGTCGGCCAGATCGCAGACGCAGGCCTCGCCTCCGGCATGGGAGGCGACGAGCGACAGCAGCCGCAGACGGACCGGTTCAGCCAGGGCCTTCAGCAGCGGCGCCACCCGTTCGGCCTGATCGCGGCTGAGTGGTTCGCGAAGCAACGGGGAGCAGCACGCCACCGCCTGCACCGGCGTGAGTTCGAGCAAAGGCTTAGACATCCATCTATGTTGACACCTGTCTATCTCTGTCGCAACCTGACACGTCTAACGAGGATCGACAGTGCCGTCACTCTTTCCGGTGGATACGGTCGAACGGTCGGGCGAACGGACGCCGGGCAGGCGCAGTCGCTCGTGCCGATGCTGAACTGCCATCAGCCGCGGGCGCGTTGTCTGGGCCGCCTCCCATCATCGTGAGCATGCGCATGCCGCCGGTGCGGACGAACCGGACGATCAGGAGCGCGGCGAGAAGCAGGAAGGCGATGTTGAGGAACGTGGTGTAGTTCCAGGAGACGCTGGCCATCTCGATTCGGGCGTGGCGCTCCGAGGGGATCAATCCCAGAACGCCGAAGATGATCTCGACGATGTAGCCGGCAACCACCGATGCGAGATAGAACGTGGCGAGGAGGAACAGCGCCATCCGCCCGCCGTAGTACTTCCGATAGATCACCAGGATCGGCACGATCAGCAGGTCGGCGAAGATGAACGCGATCACGCCGCCGAAGCTGATGCCCCCGTTCCACAGAACAGCGGCCAGGGGCACGTTGCCGATCGAGCAGACGAAGCTCGCCATGGCAACGACTGGGCCGATCAGCGGTCCCCACACCTTCGACAGCACCGGATGGTCGATCAGGAAGAACGACTGCCAGAAGCTCTCGGGGACCCACGCTCCGATGGCACCGGCGATGAGCAGGCCGATGACGATGTCGCGCAGCACCGCGGCCCACTCCATCACGAAGATATGGCTGACGGACGTGAACCCGTCCGCCGACGTCACCCGACGCCAGACCGGACCAGTTCCGGTGACGCTCATGTCCATGGCGGCGTGGCCCTCCATCGACCCTGCGATGCCTCGCTCGGCCTGCCTACCGGCGGCGTCGAGGAGCCGGGGGCGCAGGAACGATCGGAACAGCACAGCGAGGACCACGATCATGACGGGCCCACCGATGAACTCACCGACGGTGAACTGCCATCCCATCAGCAGGGCCAAGATGATGCCGAGCTCGATCACCAGGTTGGTCGAGGCGATCTCGAACGCCATCGCAGCGGTGAAGTTCGCACCCTTGCGAAACAACGACCGGGCCAAGGCGACGGCGGCGTAAGAGCACGATGATGAGGCAGCACCCAGACCGGTGGCAACTGCCAACGTCTTGGGGTGGTCGTCGCCCAGCAACCGGGCAATCGTCTTGCGGTGGACGTGGGCCTGTACAACGGCGGACAGGAAGAAACCAAGGATCAACGCCCAGCAGATCTGCCAGGTCATCGAGAACGCCAGCTCCATGGCGCTGCCCACGGCGTCGAGCAGCCTCACGGAGCGATCCTGGAGTCGTCACCCGCGTCGGCACGGGTCATGGCAACGAGCTGACGTAGGCAGTGCTCCCGCAGCGGCGCAGGGAAATCCGGACCGAGCCGGTAGAACACCACACGACCCGACTTGCGGGTAGCGACCAGACCGGCCGTGCGCAACAAGCGCAACGCATAGCCAACGGCATCCTCGGTCGCTTCAAGGGCCAGGGCCAAGTCGCCCACACAGAGCTCCTCGACCTCGTCCAGCGCATACAGGATGCGAGCCCTTACCGGATCAGCCAGCAGCGAGAGCAGCGAGACAAGCCGGCCGGCATCATCTGCCGACAGCCCCCGGGCCCGTGCATGCGCCACGCGCTGGGCGTCGACGGGGTGTTCATGCGGTTCCGGTCGAGGATTCACGCCAGGAATATACCCGTGTAGCCGCACGGGTGTCCAGCGCAACCAAAGCGGCGGCATCAGCGCGCCTCTGGACAGCACTCAGCCCCTTGGACAGGATGCACGCGTGCGATCGCGGACGAACGGCATGTGGTGGGGCACCGCTCTCGAGGCGCCGGACCCGGGTGCCTTGGCGAGGTTCTATTCCGAGCTGCTCGGTTGGCCCATCGGGCACGAGGAACCGGGAACGGCCATACTCGCCGCTCCCGAGGGATCGATCTATGTCGTGTTCCAGCAGGCGACCAGCTACCAGGCCCCCGTCTGGCCGCCCGCAGTTGGGGACCAGCGCCCGATGATGCACTTCGACTTTCAGGTCGGCGACCTCGATTCCGCGGTCGCCGAGGCAGTCGCCCTGGGAGCCACGGTGGCCACTGCCCAACCGCAGGAGAATGTCCGAGTGCTCCTCGACCCGGCCGGCCACCCCTTCTGCCTCTGCCGCGACGAGGACTAGTCGGCACGAACTACAGACTCGCCAACGTGCCCTGAGTGGAGCCCGTAGTGGAGCACAGGCACGGGGCGAGGCGCATCGGCAGGTAGTGCTTCCAGCGTCCGGCTCAGCCCAGCTCCTTCAGCTGGGTGAGACGGAAGTTGTTGCCGGACGGATCGCGGAAACCGGCGTCGATCCCGTACGGGCGCTCCTCCGGTGTCTCCTGGAACTCGACACCTCGTGAGGCGAGCTCCTTGTACGCCTGCTGGCAGTCATCGGTGACGAGGAAGACGGCGCTGGTCCCACCCTTGGCAAGCAAGGTCCTGATCTGCTCCGCAGTCTCGGCGTCGAACACGGGCGGCCCGGGAATCGCCATCAGCACGATCGCAATGTCGTCCTGACCCACCGGTCCCACGGCCAGCCAGCGGAAGTCACCCATTTCCGGCATCGTGACATCCGACCGGACCTCCATGCCGAGCTTCCTCGTGTAGAACTCGAGCGCTTCTTCCTGGTCGTGCAGCCACACCTGCGTGCTACCGATCCGATACATCGTCGCCTCCGGGGTTGGTCGCAATGATCGAAATGATGCAGCCGACGCTAGGGATCAAGCCGGCCCGATGTCTTCTCGAAACGTGCGGTTGTGTGGCCGGCCGTAGGCACGCACGATGCAGGCCGGGACCACGACGTGGGCGGAGGCCGGGGGCCAGTCGGCCCGATAGGCCGTGGGTGTCTTTCCGTACACCCGGGTGAAGGTCGTGGTGAACGAGCCGACGCTCGACAGGCCGACGGCGATACATATCTCCGCGACCGCGCGGTCGGTCATCCGCAACATCGCCGCAGCTCGCTCCAGCCGGCGCGTCAGCACGTAGGCGTGCGGTGTCTCGCCGAAAGCACGGCGGAACTCTCGGCTGAAGTGTGCAGTCGACAAACGGGCCGACTCGGCGAGATCGGCCACGGTGAGAGGCTCGGCGAAGCGAGCGTCGGCAAGGTCCTTGGCGCGCAGCAGGTGTCGAGCGATGGGATGGGAACTCACCGAGACGCCGGGAACGGGTTGGTCATGTTGTCAACGTAACGGCGTGCTGGGTCCAGCGCGGGGCTGCCGCAGATGACTGCGTTGCGACAGTCGGCTGCTCCGCTCTCATCGGCTCGCGCTTGCCTGCCATCCAGCCGGCGGGTCCTCGCCGATCAGACCGTCCACCGTCTCGCGGAGCAGGTCGGCGTGCCCGGTGTGCCGGCCGTACTCCTCGATCAGGTCGCATAGGAGCCGGCGGAGGCTGGGGTGGTGACCGTCGGGCGAGGAGACGTGGAGGAGCTGGTCGAGTCCGCCGTGGGCCAGGGTCGCGTCGAGCCTCGCGCGGGACCGTTCGACGGCACCGTCCCAGAGTGCGTAGAGCCGTTCGGGCGTGTCCTTGGCGGCGGAGGTGAACTCCCAGTCGTTGCTGCCGTCCCACTCGGTGGCCTCCCACGGCGCGCCGATCGGCTCCCCCTTCAGCTTGGTCGTGAAGGTGTAGTCCTCCACGGAAGCGAGATGCTTGAGCAGGCCGCCGAGAGTGAGCGAGGAGGCGCCGATGCGGGTCTGCAACCCGGCCGCGTCCAGGGCGTCGGCCTTCCAGCGGAAGGTCGTGCGCAGGCGGTCGAGCGCACCGACGAGCTGCTCGATCTCGGTGCCCGCGAGCGGCGGTTCCCAGGGGTAGTCGCTGTTGGTCATCGCGCCACGGTAGACCTCATTGCGGACGTTCTGTGTCCGGAACCGTGTCGGAGCGGCACGCCTGCGGCCGAGTGCTGCTCAGCCGGCCTCTGGTCTTTGCTCGAGGCTTCGGCTGCCAAGTAATCCTGGCGTTGCCAGGATGACCTCATGAAGATCTCTCGAACCATTGTCGCCTTCGACGCGGCCGACCTGAACGCCATGAGCTCCTTCTGGGCTCGGCTGTTGGGCGGGACGGTTGACGACGCGGAGAACGACTGGCACACGGTGCTCGTCGATGGTGAACCGCGGCTGGGCATTCAGCTGGCGCCAAACCATGTCCCGCCCGAGTGGCCCGACGGAACGCCGCAACAGATGCACCTCGACCTCTACGTCGACGACATCGAGGCGGCTCACGACGAGGCATTGTCACTTGGTGCCAGGCTGCTGAAGCCCGCGGACGATCTGACGGCGGACAGTGGCTTTCAGGTGTACGCGGACCCGGCCGGGCATCCGTTCTGCCTCTGCTGGGGTTGATCGGCGCCGGCACGAGCGGCGTCCACGACCGTGCCGAGCAGTCATCTGAGGGATGCCCCACCTGGGCGGTCAGGTGACCGCGCAGCCGACTGTTTCGCGTCATCGACATGCACGCTTTCACGCAGGTCCATCGTTCGGCCATCCGCACTCGGCATACTGAGGTCATGAGTCAGAGCGCAGTCACGAGGGGACGCGCTCACTCGTGATGCCATCGGCTGGACGTCACATCCTTGACCGTCCGCGGCAGCGCGGCGGAGTTCAGGCGACAGCCGCGCCCCTGGCGGGCGCTATCGACGAGGGCATGTCCGCTCGCCAGAAGGCCCGGCCGTCCCAGCTCGACTTTCGTGATGGCGATCTCTTCCGCGGCCTGCTGTTCGCCGTCGCCCTCGCCGTCCCGTTCTGGCTCGGCGTCGTCCTACTCGTCGCGAGTCTCAAGGCCTGAGTGGCCGTCTGGCATATTTCGGCGTGACGATAGAGGTCGGCTGGTGGTCATTCGGCCGCCCACTCATCGAGGCGCACTTTCCCTCCGCTCCAGGCTCCTGACACCCGACCAGCAGTGCGAGCAGGGCGGCGGCCCACCTGCATCGCGAGCACCTAGGAGAACAGGGTGGCGTTCTGAGGCGGGACGCCAGGAATAGGCTCCTTGACGGGCGGGTCCGGTTCGTCAGGCCCCGGCGTCGGCACGCGGAAATGCTTGCCGAGAGTCTCTGTCTGGTGCTGATAGTTCGAACCGATCGTGCGTCCGTAGAGCATCGTGGGAGCTTCCAGCATGTGTTCGAACGTCAACCTGCAGACGTGCTGCCGGTGCTCGATCATGAAGGGCACATCATGTGCCCGAACCTCGAGGGCTGCCCGGGAACCTGTCGATAGACCGTCCGGCTCGAAGCCGAAGCCAGGGTCGAAGAACCCCGCGTAGTGCGTCCGGAGCTCACCGCTGGTGGGGTCATAGGCGGTCATCTCCGCGGCGAGGTTTGGTGAAATGCTCACGGCCTCGTGTGACATCAGCAGGTAGAAGTCCTTGGGGGTGAGCACGATCCGGTTACCCTCTTCGCGCAGGACCGCCTCCCAGAACTGCTCCGGGTCTGCAGCGCCCACCAGCGACATGTCCAGCAGTGGTGCGCTGCCACGAGCTCGGTAACCGACCCGCCGGTCCGAGGCTCCCCGAAGGTCCAGGCCGAGAAACAGGCCGGCCGACAACTCCAAGTCGGCCACCGGGACCGGACGTCCATCCACGAAAAGAAGCGGCCGTACCTGCTGCTCGGTGCGGATTTCCTCATCGAGCAACTGCGTGCGGCCGGCGGAGAGGCGCAGCTGGTTCAACGAGAGATCCTCCTTCACCCGGATGGGGAAGGACAGCGGGACGACCTCGAGGTACAGCTGCCCGTGGTACCCCGCGGAGATCTCATCGAACCGTGAGCTGTGATCCGTGATCACTCGGGTGAAGACGTCCGCGCGTCCGGTAGAGCTCTTCGGATTCGCTTTGCCCCTGAGGGTGGCTGGCAGGTCCAGCCGTTCCTTCAGCGGGATGAGGTAGGGACGCCCCGTCTCAAGGACCGCACCGCCCCTGTGCAAGTCGAGCTCATCGACGATGTACTCCTTCATCCGGTCCTCGACCCGATGCGCGCCGGGCAGGAAACTGCATCGAACGCGGTACGCGATCTCTCCCAGTCTTAGATCCACGCTGGCCGGTTGGATGTTTCCGGGGGGAATCGTGTATCCCCCCGCGTTCAGAACTCCGTCGTCGATGGCCGCCTTGAGGTATTGATGAGGCAACACACCGGATCGACCGGACGGCACGCTGAACATCGCTCACGTCCTTCGGCTTCGGCGGGGTGCTGAGAGTCTAAACAACACCACCCACGGTCCGGCTCAGGCTCAAATGCGCAGAGTAGGTGGGACGGCTCCACGGCCTGGGCCTCCCCCTGCGGGGATATCGACAGGCTGTCAGGCTTCCAGCATGCGTACCCGCTCGCTCCTGGTGGTGGCCTCCACGGGGCAACTGGCGGCGGGGGTGGCTGGCCAGCGGGTAGCACTGCGTGACGGCAGACCGTTCGACATCGCTCTCCTACGGTGGCGCGGCGACCCGAGACGAGTAGGTCGGGACTCTTGGCTGTTCGGGACCGGGTTGTCCGCTCCGGTCGTCATGCTCGCGGCCCAGGCCGCCCTGACCACCTGTCTGGCTGCGCGGCCGAGCCGAAACGCCACGTTCTCCCTGGGAGCGCTCGGCGCGGCGATGTCAGCCGGGTACCTGGTCGAGAGAGAGTTTCGGTGTGCGTTGTCGCCGAGAGGCTGGAACGTCGCCGTCACGCCCATCGCCGGGGCGGGATTCGCCCTCGCGCTGGCCATGGCCGTGCTCGGCTTTCGCGATGTCCCTGACACCTGAGCTCGAATGCACTTCACCGGGCACGATGCGCGGCAGCCCGTCTGCGACGGTGCGTGGCCGCAGGTGGCCGCCTACGCCGGCCAGGAGAGAGACGAACGTCACTCTCTTTCGAGCTCGAAATGTACCGAGCGAGTGTTGCGCTCTGTAATAATTGATGTCAGAGCGAGACGGACTCGCTGGTACCAAAGGATCTGATTGAGCATGTCGTACATCCCCCAAGCCTCGTCCAACGGCCGGACCTCGCAGGTCACGCGCTGGATGAGCGCCCTGCGCAAGAGCTGGACGGACGCTCGCTACGCGGACCGCCGACTCATGGAGATGCGCACCAACCTCAGCCGCCATTCCGGCTGAGCCGCGCTCACAAGCGCCTCGCCACAGTCTCGCGTTCACCGACCCATCCACCCCGACCCTCGGGCCCGATCGGCCTGCACTCGGGAGGGTCAGCGTCGCCCCGGAGCCGGGGCGGTGAAGGTTCTCGGACGCGTCGGCATGAACCGGTCCCGCCGGTACGGCCACGCACGAGGCTGATTTCGGCGTGACTTAGACACCTGTCTATGTTGACATGTGTCTAAGTCTGTGGCAGCCTCCGTCCTACGGACATCGACACGTATCTATATGTGGGAGGCAAGGCATGTCACGAGTCCAGCTCGCCCTCAACGTCAACGACGTCGACGATGCTGTTGCGTTCTATTCCAAGCTGTTCGGCACCGCGCCGGCGAAACGGCGACCCGGTTACGCGAACTTCGCGATCAGTGACCCCCCGCTCAAGCTTGTGCTGCTGGAGAACCCCGGGCAGGGTGGCTCGCTGAACCACCTCGGCGTCGAAGTCGCAGACACCGACACCGTGGACGCCGAACAGACACGGCTTGCCGAGCAGGGTCTCGCCTCCATCGACGAACGCGGCACCACATGCTGCTACGCCAAGCAGGACAAGTTCTGGGTCCAGGGCACCCCCGGCGGTGAAAGCTGGGAGATCTACACGGTTCTGGCCGACAGCTCAACCTTCGACGCCCCAGAGGACACCGGACCCGGCTGTTGCGGCACCAGCACCGCTAGCTCCGGCGAGCCCGCCGGGGCTGCCTGCTGCTGATCCGGCTTACCGGCTGGTCCAAGCGCCTCCCCGCCGGCAGTCGTTCCGCGATCCGACAGTTGTTGCAGGCCATCCGACAACGTGTCACGCCGGTGCCCCGGGCTCCCGGCACGGGCTCGCGGCCGCGATTGCTGGAGTCCGAGGCCGACCACTGCGGTCCTTGTCTCCGCAGACTTGTGCAGGCGATGAGAGTTGTCGCACGGCTTCGCCCACAACAAGTGCACAATTCTTGGCGCGGCGGAGACCCCGGGCCGTCCCTGGATTCGTCGACATGACCGCACCGGCCTTGCGAACCAGATGGTCACCGGCCCGGGCAACCGTGACCAACAACTCGCAATTCCCGGCACCGGCCCGCCCGATCAACGACGGGGGATAGTCGGATCGGCGACAGGGTCGCCGGGCAGCGCCGTCGCTGCACCGGTCTGCCCGACAACCGGCCGAAACGGGACGCGAGCTACAGAAGCCTCTTGTGCAGAACAGCTATGCGCTGGCCCGTGCTCCTCGTGAACGTCTCTTGGATCGCCCATCCGCACCGCTGGTAGAACCCGAGCGCAAGGTCTGTGCCGACCCAGGCATCGGCGATCCGATGCTCGGCAGCCCACCGCTCCAGGTGCTGCATCAAGGTCCGCCCCACCCCCTGGCCCCGGCGGTCCTGCAGGACGATCATGCCGGTTACCCAGGGACTGGTGTCACGCCGCTCGTCCAGGTCGAACGCGTCCAGACCGACCGCTCCCAGCACCTCACCGGCCACGTCATGCGCCACAAAGGTCACCGGCAGCGCTTCTCTCCCTGCCTCACGGATCGTGGTCTCGAGCCACCAAGCCGGGTTCTGCGGCTCCGGAGCATGCCCCCATTCCTGCCACCTCATCGCGGCCACCGCCTCCGCCGAGCCATGAGAGTCCGCCAGCAGGGTCACGGTGAGCGCCATTCGGCCAGGCTACGTGCGCACATCGGGATGTCAGGACGATGACAAGCGCCGGCGCCGCGGTGGAGGGCGGGTTGGAGCGGGTGACGGGGATCGAACCCGCATTGCCAGCTTGGAAGGCTGGGGCTCTGCCATTGAGCTACACCCGCACGTCCGGCGGAGGCGGGCTCCGTCTCGGCGTGGCAACTACGGCGACGCGGCGTCCATCGTGTCATGACGAGACTTCCCGGCGCGAGCCGAGGCGCGGCGAGTCTGTCACCATCGGAGTCGATGCAGCTCACGGTCCGCCGCGCGACCCTCGATGACGTCGACGCCCTGGCGCGGATAAACATCGACACCTGGCGTTCGGCGTACACCGGCATCGTCCCGCAGCCGCGCATCGACGGGATGGACCTGGCGGCATACCGGGCGCGGTGGATCGACAACGTCACCACCGGCCGCCCCGGCGTCGCGTTCTTCGTCGCTGAGCTCGATGGCGTGCCGGCGGCCTACTCGATCGGCGGTCCCTACCGTCCGCAGGAGGAAGCGGGACCGGAGGTCACCGACCACCTCGGGGAGCTCTACGCAATCTATGTCGAGCCGCCCCGGCAGGGTCGCGGCCTCGGCAGTGCGCTGCACACCGCTCTGTTGGAGTGGCTGGCGGGCCAGGGGTACACCGAGGTCGCACTGTGGGTGCTGGCAGCGAACCTGCCGAGCCGGAAATGGTACGCCGACCGAGGCTGGCGCGCCGACGGAGGGACGGGAGTCTGGGTGGCTGAGGGGCAGCGGCTGCCGGAGCTCCGGCTCCGGTACGACCTCCCGCCAGGGGACCAGGTGAGGGCCGCATCTGACCAGGGCGAATGAGACTCCGGCCCTCAACTCCTCTAGACTCGTCCGGCGTCGCGGGGCGTAGCGTAGTGGCTAGCGCGCCTGCTTTGGGAGCAGGAGACCGCAGGTTCGAGTCCTGTCGCCCCGACAAACCCCCTGCAGCACCGGTGCAGTGCGGGCTGTCACCGTCCGCTGTCCGAATGTCATCGAATCAAGGAGAACCGCCACCGTGAAGAGCACCGTCGAGTCCTTGAGCCCGACCAAGGTCAAGCTCATCGTCGAGGTGCCGTTCGAGGAACTCAAGCCGAGCCTCGACGCGGCGTACCAGAGCATCGCCTCGCAGATCACCGTCCCGGGGTTCCGCAAGGGCAAGGTCCCTCCGCAGGTCATCGACCAGCGGGTCGGTCGCGGGCCGGTGCTCGAGGAGGCGATCAACGACGCGCTCCCGAAGCTCTACTCGCAGGCGGTCAGGACAACCAGGTCAAGGCGATCGGCCGGCCCGAGGTCGACGTGACCGAGTTCAACGACAAGGAGAGCCTGCAGTTCTCCGCCGAGGTCGAGGTGCGCCCCGAGATCACGCTGCCGGACCTAGAGGGCCTGGAGGCCGAGGTCGAGGACATCGAGGTCAGCGACGACGACGTGACGAGCAGATCGAGGCGCTGCGCCAGCGGTTCGGCTCGCTGAACCCGGTCGAGCGCGCCGCGCCGGACAAGGACTACATCACCCTCGACCTGTCCGCAGCAAGGACGGCGAGAAGGTCGAGGAGGCGCAGGCGACCGGCCTGTCCTACCAGGTCGGTAGCGGCCAGCTGCTGGACGGCCTGGACGAGGCCGTCACCGGGCTGAACGCCGGTGAGAGTCAAGACCTTCGTCACCCAGCTGGTCGGCGGCGCGCTGAAGGGCGAGGACGTCGACGTCGAGGTGACCGTGACCGCGGTCAAGGAGCAGGAGCTGCCGGAGTTCGACGACGAGTTCGCGCAGACCGCGTCGGAGTTCGACACCGCCGACGAGCTCAAGGCCGACGTGGCCGGCCGGCTGGAGCGCGGCAAGCGGCTCGAGCAGGCCGGCGAGGCGCGCGACGCCGTACTCGAGAAGATCCTCACGCTGGTCGACGTGCCGGTGCCGGAGGGTCTGCTGACCGACGAGCTCGCCGCCCGCAAGGAGAACCTGGAGCAGCAGCTCGGGTACTCCGGGATGACGTGGAGCAGTTCCTGGAGGGCGAGGAGCAGACCCAGGACGAGTTCGACGAGGACCTGAAGAAGCGCTCCGAGGACGCGATCAAGGCCCAGTTCGTGCTCGACCTGGTGGCCGAGCAGCAGGAGCTGAGCGTCAACGACCAGGAGCTCACCGAGCACATCGTCCGGCACGCGCAGCGCTCCGGCGTCAGCCCGGACCAGTTCGCCCAGCACGTGGTCGAGAACAACCTCGTCCCGAGCCTGGTGTCCGAGGTCGTCCGCGGCAAGGCGCTCGCCCACCTGGTCGAGAACGCCAAGGTCACCGACGCCTCCGGCAACGAGGTCGAGCTGAAGACCCTGCAGCCGGACGGCTCGTACGTCGAGCGAGGCGAGACGTCGAGGCGGCACCGCCGTCGCGAGCCGCCTCCGCGGAGCGAGACCGAGCGCCGGCAGCGCCGAGGCGAGCCGACTCGGATTCCACTGAGGTCGGCGAGCGCGAGGTACGAGGGCGCGAGCGGACCGTCGCTGACGGCGATCACCGGCTGAGCCGCGGCACGCATGGCCGGCGGCCGTGGGGTGCGCCCTGAGCGAACACGTGGCCCAGCCTTAGGTCTGTCGGCAGGCCCAGTAATGTCGGCTTCGTGAACGAGACATTTGCAGCCAGCCCCACCGCCGCGGGCGGCAACGGATCCGGCGGACTCGACGACCACATCTACCAGCGCCTGCTGCAAGGAACCGGATCATCTTCCTGGGGTCCGAGGTTCGCGACGACAACGCGAACGCGATCTGCGCGCAGATGCTGCTCCTCAACGCCGAGGACCCCAACAAGGACATCTGGCTGTACATCAACTCGCCGGGTGGCTCGGTGGACTCCGGCATGGCGATCTACGACACCATGCAGTGGATCTCCAACGACGTGGCCACCGTCGGGATGGGCCTGGCCGCCTCGATGGGCCAGTTCCTGCTCTGCGCCGGCGCGAAGGACAAGCGGTTCGCGCTGCCGCACGCGCGGATCATGATGCACCAGCCGTCCGGCGGTATGGGCGGTACGGCGTCCGACATCAAGATCCAGGCCGAGCAGTCGCTGCACATCAAGGCGCAGCTGTTCAAGCTGATCGCCGAGCACACCGGCCAGCCGCTCGAGCAGGTCGAGAACGACGCCGACCGCGACCGCTGGTTCACCGCCGACGCGGCCAAGGACTACGGCTTCATCGACCACGTGGTCGCGCCGCAGTCGCCGCCGGAGGCCAGCCAAATGAGCGACATGACTCTTCGACCCGGGCGTGAGCAGCTCACCCGGCAGCCCGAACTCCTGATCTCCCACCCGTCCAGCAGACGCACCTATGAACTACTTCATCCCGCAGTGGGAGGAGCGCACGTCGTACGGCATGCGCCGGATCGACCCCTACACCAAGCTGTTCGAGGACCGGATCATCTTCCTCGGCACGCCGATCACCGACGAGATCGCGAACGCGGTGATGGCGCAGCTGCTGTGCCTGCAGTCGATGGACTCCGACCGCGACATCAGCATCTACATCAACTCCCCGGGCGGCTCGTTCACCGCGCTGACCGCGATCTACGACACGATTCGCTACATCAAGCCGGACGTCCAGACGGTCTGCCTCGGTCAGGCCGCCTCGGCGGCCGCGGTGCTGCTCGCGGCCGGTACGCCGGGCAAGCGGCTGGCGCTGCCGAACAGCCGGATCATCATCCACCAGCCGTACACCGAGGGCACCTACGGTCAGTCCAGCGACATCGAGATCCAGGCGAACGAGATCCTCCGGCTGCGCGCGCTGCTGGAGAAGATGATCGCCGAGCACAGCGGCAAGACCGCTGGAGGAGGTCTGCCGTGACATCGAGCGGGACAAGTTCCTCACCGCCGACCAGGCCATCGAGTACGGCCTGATCGACGACGTGCTGGAGACCCGCAAGGCGTCCCGGTCGGTGTCTGACCCGACGCGCCGCTGACAAGACCACCAGGCACACGGGCCCGAAGGGGTAACGTCGAGACCTGCACCGCGATACGCACCGTCCGGGTCGAACAAATGCTCGGATCCGACCGAAGGAGTAGTCCCGGTGGCACGCATAGGTGACGGCGGCGACCTGCTGAAGTGCTCGTTCTGCGGAAAGAGCCAGAAGCAGGTCAAGAAGCTGATCGCCGGTCCCGGCGTCTACATCTGCGACGAATGCATCGATCTCTGCAACGAGATCATCGAGGAGGAGCTGAACGAGGGCTCCGAGGTCGGTCTCGACGAGCTGCCGAAGCCGCGGGAGATCTACGACTTCCTCGACGCGTACGTCGTCGGACAGGTCGGCCGCGAAGAGGGCCCTGTCGGTGGCGGTCTACAACCACTACAAGCGGATCCAAGCCGATGACGGGGCCGGTAGGCACGCCGAAGGACGAGGCCGTCGAGCTGGCCAAGTCCAACATCCTGCTGATCGGCCCGACGGGCTGCGGCAAGACCTACCTCGCCCAGACCCTGGCCCGCATGCTGAACGTCCCGTTCGCGATCGCCGACGCCACCGCGCTGACCGAGGCCGGCTACGTCGGTGAAGACGTCGAGAACATCCTGCTCAAGCTGATCCAGGCGGCGGACTACGACGTCAAGAAGGCCGAGACGGGCATCATCTACATCGACGAGGTCGACAAGATCGCCCGCAAGACCGAGAACCCGTCGATCACCCGCGACGTCTCCGGCGAGGGTGTGCAGCAGGCGCTGCTGAAGATCCTCGAGGGTACGACGGCCTCCGTGCCGCCGCAGGGGGGTCGCAAGCACCCGCACCAGGAGTTCATCCAGATCGACACCACCAACGTGCTGTTCATCGTCGGCGGTGCGTTCGCCGGCCTGGACCACATGGTCGAGCAGCGGGTCGGCAAGAAGACGCTCGGCTTCAACTCCGCTCGTGAGACCCGGAGACGCCGATGGACACCTCCGACATCTTCGCAAGTCGCGGCCGCAGGATCTGCTGAAGTTCGGGCTGATCCCCGAGTTCGTCGGCCGGCTCCCGGTGATCACCTCGGTGTCGCCACTGGACCACGACGCGCTGGTCCAGATCCTGTCCGAGCCGAAGAACGCGCTGGTCAAGCAGTACCGGCGGCTGTTCGAGATCGACAACGTCGAGCTGGAGTTCACCGACGACGCCATCGACGCGATCGCCGACCAGGCGATGGTGCGCGACACCGGCGCCCGTGGGCTGCGGGCGATCATGGAAGAGGTCCTCCTCAACGTGATGTACGAGGTGCCCTGCCGTGACGACGTCGCCAAGGTCGTCGTCAACGGCGAGGTCGTGCTCGAGAACGTCAATCCGACGCTGATCCCGCGCGACCAGTCCGACGCAAGCGCGAACGCCGCGAGAAGTCGGCGTAGCCCGTCTGGGGTGCAGGTGAGCATGACCAGCGCGAAACGCCGGGTCTGGCCGCACCTGACGGGGCTGGGTGCCCGGCACGCCGCGGGTGTGGCGACCGCGGCCCTGGTCACGGCCACGACGGTGGCGGCCACCGCCGCGGTCACCGAGACAGCCGACGCCACCGCCGCCGGATCGGCGGCGGTGCACCGATGCATGGGCAGGGTGGCCACGATCGTCGGAACGCAGCACAACGACCAGCTGACCGGCACTGCCGGCCGCGACGTGATCGTGGGCCTGCGGGGCTGGGACAAGATCGATGCTGGCGCGGGCAGGGACATCATCTGCGGCAACAGGGGATCCGACAGGGTCGTCGGCGGCCGCGGCGCCGATTCGCTCAGCGGCGGGGCGGACGCGATCCTCTACGGTGAGGACCAGTTCGGCGACAGGTTGACCGGCGGACCCGGTGACGACCGGATCGACGGCGGCCCCGGGATCGGCCGACACGACCGCGGCCTGGACACCGTGGACTACCGTCATGCCCCGCACCGGGTGCACCTGAGCCTCGCCAGGCGCAGAGCAGTCATCGGACGCCAGACCGACACCGTGATCTCGATCGAGACCGTCTACGGCTCTCGGCACGCGGACCGGCTCACGGGTGACCGCCGCTACCAGGAGATGGACGGCTACGGCGGGCGCGACCGCATCGTCGGTCGCGGCGGGATCGACTTCCTGTCCGGCGACGCCGGTGCGGATGTCATCTTCGGCGGTGACGGCATCGACTACCTCGACGGCGAGCACGGCCGTGACATCGTGGCTGGAAACCGCGGTGACGACGTGATCAACGGACAGGAGGGCTCGGACCGGCTGTTCGGCGGCCGCGGCGCGGACCGGCTCTACGGAGACGTCTACGGCGTGCGGCATGGTGGCCGTGACCGGATTCACGGTGGCAGGGGCGACGACTACCTCAGCGGTGGGCCCGCCGTAGACCTCGGCCATGGTGGCCCCTCGACGCGCGGGGACACCTGTCGATCGATCGAGCACCGCCGCAGCTGCGAGCGATAGCGGCAGGTAGCGCGAGGGCAGCCGCCACTAGCCGGCGATGTCGACGTCCACGGTGATGCCGGTCAGCGACTCGTCCTCCTCGAACGCCAGCGTTCCCGTGACATGCCCCGCGGCCCCGATGTCACCCGTGACCTGGCGGGCGAGGTGCAGCGCCCGGCCGGGGCCGCGAACCGTCGCCCTGGCGACCTCGGTGCGCATCGACACCTTCGCGGCGGACTTCGCGCCGCGGATCACCGCTGAGCACGCGAGCCGCCTCGTCGAGCACGCCTGGCTCCTGCGCCGCGCTGGTCAGGTCGACCGCGGGTCGGGCCAGGACGCGCGGTGGATCGAGCCCTCCTGCCACCACGACCAGACCTCCTCGGTGACGTACGGGAGAACCGGGGCGAGCAGCCGGAGCTGGACCGACAGTGCCAGCGCGAGCGCCGCCCGCGCCGACGCCGCTTCGGCCTCACCCCGGGTGCCATACGCCCGCTCCTTGACCAACTCGACGTAGTCGTCGCAGAAGGTCCAGAAGAACCGTTCGGTCGTCTCCAGGGCGGTCGTGTAGTCATAGGCCTCGAAGGCCCTGGTGGAGTCCGCGACGACCTGGCGCAGCTGCTCGAGCATGGACAGGTCGACCGGCTCGGTGACTGCGCTGCTGTCGGGTTCGACGGCGCCGAGGCCGAGTGTGAACTTCGACGCGTTGAGGACCTTCATCGCCAACCGTCGGCCGACCTTCATCTGGGTCTCTTCGAACGGGCTGTCCGTCCCAGGTCTGGTGGACGCGGCCCTCCAGCGGACGGCGTCGGAGCCGTACTTGTCGAGGATGTCGTGGGGCATCACGGCAGCGTTGCCCTTGGACTTGCTCATCTTCTTGCGGTCGGGGTCGACAACCCACCCCGAGATCGCGACGTGCGTCCAGGGAAGCGTTCCGTGCTCGAAGTGGGAGCGGACGACCGTGGAGAACAGCCAGGTCCTGATGATGTCGTGCGCCTGCGGCCGCAGGTCCATCGGGAACGTGCGGGCGAACAGATCGGGATCACGTTCCCAACCGGTGACGATCTGAGGCGACAGCGACGAGGTTGCCCAGGTGTCCATGACGTCAGGGTCGCCCACGAAACCGTCCGGCTTGCCCCTCTGGTCCTCGTCATATCCCGGTGCCGGCTCCGAAGACGGGTCGACCGGCAGATCGGCCTCCGCGGGCAGGATCGGCGACTCGTACACCGGCTCGCCGGCATCGTCCAGGGGATACCACACCGGGATCGGGACACCGGAGAACCGCTGCCGGCTGATCAACCAGTCTCCGTTGAGCCCGCCGACCCAGTTGTCATAGCGGTACCGCATGTACTCGGGTACCCAGGTGAGCTCGTGCCCGCGGGCGATGAGCGCCGCCCGCAGCTCGGGGTCGCGGCCGCCGTTGCGGATGTACCACTGGCGGGTCGAGACGATCTCGAGCGGCTTGGTTCCTCGTTCGTAGAACTTGACCGGGTGCGTGATGGCCCGCGGCTCGCCGTCGAGGTCACCGGACTCGCGCAGCATCCCGACGATCGCTTCCCTGGCTGAGAACACGGTCTTGCCCGCCAGTTCGCCGTACCTTCGGCGGCCATCGGCGGAGTCGATCCAGGGCGGCGTCTCGCGCAGGATCCGGCCGTCCCGGCCGATGACCGTCCGGGTGGGCAGTCGAAGCTCGCGCCACCAGGTCACGTCGGTGAGATCACCGAAGGTGCAGATCATCGCCAGCCCGGAGCCCTTGTCGGGCTCGGCCAGCCAGTGTGAGAGGACGGTGAGCTCGACGTCGAAGAGCGGGGACCGTGCGGTCGACCCGAACAGCGACTGGTAGCGCTCGTCGTCGGGATGGGCCACCAACGCGACGCAGGCGGGGATGAGCTCGGGACGGGTCGTCTCGACCCAGACCGGTGCCCCGCCCTCGGTCCTGAACGCGATCCGGTGAAACGCTCCCGTGACGTCGCGATCCTCCAGTTCGGCCTGCGCGATCGCTGTCTGGTCGGTGACGTCCCAGAGGGTCGGCGCCTCGGCGAGGTAGGCCTCGTCGCGCCCGAGGTTGCGCAGGAACCCGCGCTGCGCGACCGCGCGGCTGTGGTCGCTGATCGTCGTGTATGTCATCGACCAGTCCACCGACAGCCCGACCTTGCGCCACAGTGTCTCGAAAGCCTTCTCATCCTCCCAGCTGAGCCGTTCGCAGAGCTCGATGAAGTTGCCCCTGCTGATCGGCACCTGTCGCTTGGGGTCGGGGTTGACGGGCGGTTGGAACTGCTCCTGGTACGGCAACGTCGGGTCGCACCGCACGCCGTAGAAGTTCTGCACCCGCCGCTCGGTGGGCAGCCCGTTGTCGTCCCAGCCCATCGGATAGAACACCTCGCGCCCCCGCATCCGTTGGAAGCGGGCGATGGTGTCGGTATGCGTGTACGAGAAGACATGCCCAACGTGCAGCGAACCGGAGACGGTCGGCGGAGGCGTGTCGATGGAGAAGACCTCTGACCGGGACTTGCTGCGGTCGAACCGGTAGGTGCCGCGCTCCTCCCAGATCGCGTCCCACTTGGACTCCAGCCCCTCCAGACCGGCCTGGTCTGGGACGCGGCCGGACGCGGAGGCGCGGGAATCGGTGGAATCGGTCATGCGGTCAATCCTAGGCCGGTGCGGCCGTCCGGCTCGACCAGATATTGACCAGCCGGCTATCGCCAAGCCTGCCGGCGGAGGACTGGGCCGACCGTGACGTTGCCGTCAGCCCCGATGAGCTGCCCAGCCCCCGCTCGTCGCGCGCCCCCTAGACTTCCAGCGATGAGCCGTGGCTCACGGCTTGCCCCCCTAGACTTCCAGCGATGTCAGTCATCCCGAGCTACCAGCAGGTCGAGGCCGAACTGCTGGCCCGTTGGCCTGAGACGAAGCTCGATCCGACGCTGGAACGCATCCGTATGCTCTGCGACCTGATGGGCGACCCGCAGCGGAACTACCCGGTCGTCCACCTCACCGGCACCAACGGCAAGACGTCGACCGCGCGGATGATCGACAACCTGATTCGCGGACTCGGCCTGCGTACTGGCCGGTTCACCTCCCCACACGTGGAGTCGATGACCGAGCGCATCTGCGTCGACGGGTTGCAGCTGACCGAGGAGCGGTTCGCCCAGGTCTATGCCGAGGTCGAGCCGTACGCGCAGATCGTCGACCGCACGGCGGACAACCCGCTGTCGTTCTTCGAGTTCATCACCGGGATGGCCTTCGCGGAGTTCGCGGACGCGCCCGTCGACGCCGCGGTGCTGGAGGTCGGCATGGGGGGGTCGTGGGACTCGACGAACGTCGCCGACGCATCGGTCGCGGTCATCACTCCCATCGCGGTCGACCACGTGAACTACCTCGGTGACACACCTGCGGATATCGCCGCCGAGAAGTCCGGCATCATCAAGCCTGGCTCGTTCGCGATCGTGGCCGAGCAGGTTCCCGACGCTGCCGAGGTTGTTCTGCGCCGGGCCGCCGAGGTGGGAGCCACCGTGGCCCGGGAGGGCTCGGAGTTCGGTGTTATCGAGCGCCAGCCGGGCGTGGGCGGGCAGATGGTGCGTCTGCAGGGACTGTTCGGTGAGTACGCGGAGATCTTCGTGCCGCTGTACGGCGCGCACCAGGCACAGAACGCCGGCTGCGCGCTTGCTGCCGTGGAGACGTTCGCCGGCGGCGGCGACATGATCGACATCGAGCTGGTCCGCGACGCGTTCGCGCAGGTGACGTCTCCGGCGCGACTCGAGATCGCGCGCCGCAGCCCGACGATCGTGCTCGACGCCGCGCACAACCCGCACGGCGCCCAGGCGACCGTCGCTGCCGTCCAGGAGGCGTTTACCTTCTCGCCCCTCATCGGGGTGGTCGGGGTGATGCGCGACAAGGACGTCGAAGGGCTGCTGAACGCGTTCGAGCCGGTGATGGCGGTGATCGTCTGCACCCAGAACTCGACTCCGCGTTCGATGCCGGCGGCCGAGCTGGGTGAGATCGCCGGCGACATCTTCGGTCCAGAACGGGTCGAGGTCGTGGAGCGTCTCGACGACGCCATCGACCGGGCCGCGGAGCTGGCTGATGACGGGGGCTCATACGGCGAGGCGATCGGCAGTGGCGGGGTGCTCGTCACCGGATCGGTGATAACGGCCGGTGAGGCCCGGCTGCTGGTGAAGGGCCCCTGACCGATGCGGGTGATGTGCTCGTCGGTGCTCGGCCTGCAGGCCGTGGTGCTCGGCCTGACCGCCCCGGTGATGATCACGCTCACCGACGTGTCGACCGGGGTGGCGCTCGCGATCGGCCTGGGTCTGGCCGCGGCGGCGCTGGTGATCACGGCCATGCTCGGCCACCGCTGGGCTCTCTGGGCCGGCCACCTGCTCCAGGTGGCGACCATCGGGCTCGGCTTCGTGGTGCCCGTCATGTTCCTGCTCGGCAGCGTGTTCGCCGCGCTGTGGGTCACCGCCGTGGTGCTCGGTGCGCGTATCGACCAGGAAAAGGCCGCCCGCTCGGCGGCTGGGTAGGCTCCCGGCCATGACTGAGCGGACTCTGGTTCTGTGCAAGCCCGACACCGTCCGGCGCGGACTGGTGGGCGAGGTGCTGCGCCGGTATGAGGCCAAGGGGCTGGCGATCGTGGCGATGGACCTGCGGACGATCGGCGTCGAGCTGGCCGACCGGCACTACGCCGAGCACCTCGACCGCGACTTCTATCCGCCGTTGCGGGCGTTCGTCACCAGCGGCCCGCTGGTCGCACTGGTGCTCGAGGGCGACCAGGCGGTGGAGATCGTGCGCAAGATCAACGGAGCCACCGACGCCCGGGTGGCGGCCCCCGGAACGATCCGTGGCGACCTCGCAATGTCCAACCGGGAGAACCTCGTACACGGCTCCGACTCCGTGGAGTCCGCGCGGCGGGAGGTCGCGATCTTCTTCCCCGACCTCGCCTAGCCCTTCCCGGTTGCGTCATGCATCCCGAGGGTCCCGACCCTCGATTCGCATGACGCAAGCGGTGCGAGGGTGTGTCGGACGCCGACCGTCGGCCGGTTACGACCTAGCCTGATCGGAGGGTGCGAACAGGGGACGACGTCCAATGGCAAACAGCTTCATCGGCCGCGACATGGCCGTCGACCTCGGCACCGCAAACACCCTGGTCTACGTACGCGGCCGGGGCGTGCTGCTGAACGAGCCCTCCGTCGTCGCGCTCAACGCGCAGACCCGGGAGATCCTCGCGGTCGGCACCGAGGCCAAGAAGATGATCGGCCGCACGCCCGACAACATCATCGCGATACGACCACTGAAAAACGGCGTCATCGCCGACTTCGAGACCACCGAGCAGATGCTCCGCTACTTCATCCAGCGCGTGCACAAGCGGCGTTACTTCGCCAAGCCGCGACTCGTGGTCTGCGTCCCGAGCGGCATCACCGCCGTCGAGCAACGGGCGGTCAAGGAGGCCGGATACCAGGCCGGCGCGCGACGCGTCTACATCATCGAGGAGCCGATGGCCGCGGCGATCGGCTCCGGACTGCCCGTCCACGAAGCCACCGGCAACATGGTGGTCGACATCGGCGGGGGGACCACCGAGGTGGCGGTGATCAGCCTCGGCGGCATCGTGACCAGTCAGTCGATCCGGGTCGCCGGTGACGACATGGACCAGTCGATCATCACCTGGATGAAGAAGGAGTACTCCCTGATGCTCGGGGAGCGCACCTCCGAGGAGATCAAGGTCACGCTGGGATCGGCGTTCCCGCTGCCCGACGAGCCGGAGGCCGAGATCCGTGGCCGCGACCTCGTGTCCGGCCTGCCCAAGACGGTGCTGGTCTCGTCGGCCGAGGTACGCCAGGCGCTCGATGAGCCGCTCAACTCCATCCTCGACGCGGTACGCACCACGCTGGACAAGACGCCTCCCGAGCTCGCCGGCGACCTGATGGACCGTGGCATCGTGCTCACCGGCGGCGGCGCCCTGCTGCGTGGCCTCGACGAGCGGCTGCGTTATGAGACGGGGATGCCCATCCATGTCGCCGACGACCCCCTCAACTCGGTCGCCCTCGGCGCGGGTAAGTGCGTGGAGGAGTTCGAGGCCCTCCAGCAGGTGCTGGTGTCCGAGCCGCGCCGGTGAAGGCGTCGCCGTACCGATGAACAGCCGCGACGACCGCCGGGCCCGCACCGTACTCGGCCTGCTCCTGCTCGCTTCGTTCACCGTGATCACGCTCGATGCCCGCGGCGGTCCGACGTCGCCCGTGGACCCGCTTCGCTCTGCCGCCGGGAATGTTTTCGGCCCGGCTGAGACGGCTGTCGCCGAGGTCGTCCGGCCCATCAGCCAGATACCGGGGCACTTCCGCACCGTCGACGACCTCCGGCAGCAGAACGAGCAGCTTCAGGCCGCGAACGCCGAACTGCGCGCCGAGCTGCACACCAGTGGCATCGAGCAGAACAGGCGTGCCGAGCTCGACGGCCTGCTTCGGGTGGGGTCCCAGCACGGGTACGACATCGTCCCGGCACAGGTGGTCGCACTCGGACCGGCCCAGTCGTTCGCCAGGACCGTCACGCTCGACGCCGGGACGCGCGACGGGGTCGGGCCCGACATGACGGTCGTCAACGCCGACGGACTGGTGGGACGCGTGCTGCGCGCCGATGCGTTCTCCTCGACGGTGCTGCTCATCGTCGATCCCGGGTCGGTCGTCGGCGGGCGGCTCGGATCGAGCATGGAGCTCGGTTTCGTGACAGGGCAAGGCAGCCTCGGCGACTCCGGCACGCTCCGGATGAGTCTCGTCGACAACGAGGTCGATCCGTCCGTGGGCGACAACGTGGTCACCTGGGGCTCGGACAACCACGCACCATACGTCGGCGGGGTGCCGGTGGGTCAGATCACCCGGGTCCAGAGCAGGCCACGTGAGCTGTCGGTGGCCGCAACCATCGCACCGTTCGTCGACTTCTCCTCCCTCGACCTGGTGGGGGTTGTCGTCGCGACCGCCGGACGTGACAGCCGCGGAACGCTCGCCGACCAGGCGGGACCGCGGATACCGGATCAGCTCCCCGGGTACACGCCCTACCTGGCCCCCGCCGACGTGCCCGATGGGGCACAGGCCAGATGAGCGCCCTGCGGCTCCCGGTGGTCACCGCCCTCGTCATGGTCGGGATCACGGTGCAGGTCGGGTTGTTCTCGTCGCTGTCGCTGGACGGCGTCGTGCCCGATGTGGCGCTGCTGGTGGTGATCGGTGCCGCGCTGGTGCGCGGACCGGAGTACGCCGCGCTGCTGGGCTTCGCGGCGGGACTCCTGCTCGACCTTGCTCCGCCCGCCGACCACACCGCTGGACGTTCTGCCCTGGCGTTCGTGGTGGTCGGCTACCTGGTCGGTCTGGTGCGTCAGGATGCCCGGTCCTCGGCCGTGCTCGCGGTTGTCGCCGTCGCCGCCGGTGCATTCGTCGCGACGTCGCTGTTCGCGCTCAGCGGTCTCGTGCTGGGCGATCCGGGGGTGACAGTCGAGGGGGTCGTCCACGTCATACCGCTCGCGGTGATCTACGACATTCTGCTGACCCCGTTGGTCATCCCGCTGGTCGTCGGGATCCTCAACCGGCTGGAGCCCTCGGTGGCGTGGCGATGACCGATCGCTCGCGGCTCCGGCTCGTGGTCGTCAACGTGCTGGTGTTGTCCCTGTTCACAACGCTGTTCGCCCGGCTGTGGTACGTCCAGGTCGCCAGCGGCGAGCGCTACCGCGCCGCGGCACAGGACAACTCGATCCGCGACATTCTCCAGTCACCGGCCCGCGGGCTCATCGTCGACGACATGGGTCGCCTCCTGGTAGCGAACCGGACGTCGTGGGTGGTCACCGTCGACCGCTCGGTGATGGCGAGGCTCGGCGCCCACCGGGCCGCCGCGGTCCTGCGGCGGGTCGCCCGCATGACGCATCAGTCGTACGCGGACGTCGTCGCACGGACCAAACTCTGCGGCGAGCGGGGCGCCGAGCCGCCACCGGTCTGCTGGAACGGGTCTCCGTACCAGCCGGTGCCGGTCGCGGAGGACGTGCCGCAGCCGGTGGCTTTGTCGATCCAGGAGCGGGTCGAGGACTATCCGGGCGTGCTGGCCGAGGCCCGCAAGGTCCGTGCCTATCCGACGCCGTACGGGACCAACGCCGCGCACGTGCTCGGATATCTGTCGCCGATAACCGCAGACGAGCTGACCGCTGCCGAGCAGAGCGACGACAGCTCGCTGAACGCGGTCTCGCTGGTCGGCCGATCCGGGCTCGAGAGCGAGTACGACCACTACCTGCGGGGAGTCCCCGGCGACAGGCGGGTCACGGTGGACTCGATGGGCCGGGTCACCGGACCGCTGGACTTCAGCCCACCCCACCCCGGCGACACCCTCGTCACCAGCATCGACGCGAAGGTCCAGGCCACCGTCGAGAACGAGCTGCGGCGGACCATCCTGGCCGCGCGCCGGACGGTCGATCCGGTGACGGGTCGCGACTATGTGGCCGACTCCGGTGCGGTCGTCGTGATGGATCCTTCCGACGGCCGGCTCATCGCGATGGCCAGCTACCCGACCTACAACCCCGCGGTGTGGGTGGGGGGCATCACCCAGCACGACCTGACCAGGCTCTACTCCGCGCGTGCGGGGACGCCGCTGTTGTCTCGAGCCATGCAGGGCCAGTTCGCACCGGGATCGACGTTCAAGCCGTTCACCACGGCAGGCGCTCTGACCAGCGGCTACAGCACCAGCGACACGTTGGACTGCTCCAGCTCGCTGACCGTCGGGGATCGGGTGTTCAAGAACTACGAATCAGCGGCGTACGGTCCGCTCACGTTCGCCCAGGCCCTGCAGCTGTCCTGCGACACGTTCTTCTACCGCGTCGGGTACGGCGAGTGGCTCGCCGCAGGCGGAGACTCCGGGGACGTGAATGCCCCTGACCCGCTGGTCCGCAACGCGAAGAACTTCGGGTTCGGTCACGAGACCGGCATCGACCTGCCCGGTGAGGCGAGCGGTCGCATCGCGGACCGGCGCTGGAAACGCGCGTACTGGCAGGCCCGCAAGGGCTACTACTGCAAGGTCGGCAAGGAGTCCGGCTCGGACTACCTCCATGTGTTCGCCCGCGAGTTCTGTGTCGACGGCTGGCGCTACCGGGCCGGTGACGCGGTCAACTTCGCGATCGGCCAGGGTGACACGATCCTGACCCCGCTGCAGCTGGCCGTTGCCTACTCGGCGCTCGCCAACGGCGGCACGCTGTGGAAGCCACGGGTCGGCAAGGCGATTGTCGCCCCGGACGGTCACGTCGTCAGGCGGATCAAGCCCGCCAGGGCAGGACGTGTACCCGTCCCCAGGCGATATCTCAGCTACATCGACGACGCCCTCAAGGGCACGGCCAAGGTCGGCACGATGGCGTGGAAGTTCGGCGGCTTCCCACTCGACCGGGTTCAGATCCGATCCAAGACTGGGACCGCGGAGGTGTACGGCAAGCAGACCACCTCGTGGGTCGCGTCCTACGACGAGCGGTACGTCGTGATCATGATGGTCTCCCAGGGCGGCACCGGATCGGGCACCTCTGGTGACTCGGTACGCAGGATCTGGGAGTCGCTGTACGGGATCAGCGGCAGCGACGTGCAGCTGGCGCAGGCGGCGCAGCCCGGCGCGCGACCGCCCGGAGCACTCCCGCGGTTCACCCGAGACGGGCAGATCCAGCCTCCACGGCGGACCCACCAGCGCCGGGGCCACTGATGGTGCTGACGGTCGCACCACAGCGGCGCAGGACGCGGCGGATCAGTGCCGCGCCGACCACCCGATCGGCCTGGGTGCGGCTGGACTGGGTCCTGCTCGCCGCCGTGGCTGCGCTGCTCGTGCTGGGCACCCTGCTGGTCTGGTCGGCCACCGGGGCGGGCTCCGGTTTGCACGGATATGTGCTCAGGCACCTGGTCAACATCGGGACCGGTGCGGTGCTCGCGGTTGTGGTGGCGTCCACCGACCACCGCTGGGTACGGATCTGGACGCCGGTCGTCTATCTCGCGTCGATCCTCGGGCTGCTGGCGATCTTCGTCCCCGGCGTCGGCGCCGTCATCAACGGGTCCCGGTCGTGGATCTACCTGGGCGGCATGTCGATCCAGCCGGCGGAGTTCGCCAAGCTCGCGGTGATCGTCGGTATGGCCCTGTGGGTGGCGGAGAAGACCGAGGTCCGGACCGGAACCGGCCTGCGCGATCTCGACGTCCTGCAGACACTCGCGATCGGCGTCATCCCGGCGGTACTCATCCTCGCTCAACCCGACCTCGGCACGCTGCTGGTCCTCGCCGCGATCATGTTCGGAGTGGTGTCGGTCGCGGGTGCGCCGAAACGCTGGTTGATCGGGCTCACTCGTGATCGCCGTGGGGGGCGCGTTCCTGGCGGTGCATCTGCACCTGCTGCAGGGATATCAGCTCGACCGACTGCTGGCATTCACCGACCCGGCCCTTGATCCGCGTGGCGCCGGCTACAACACCACGCAGGCGCGGATCGCGATCGGCAACGGCGGGCTGTTCGGTCAGGGGCTCTTCCATGGTTCCCAGACGCAGGCCGGGTTCGTCCCCGAACAGCACACGGACTTCGTCTTCACCGTCGCCGGTGAGGAGCTGGGGCTGGTCGGAGCGGGCGCGATCATTGCGCTGTTCGCACTGATCCTGTGGCGGATGTTGCGGGTCGCGGCCACGGCTGAGGACCTGTTCGGCCGGCTCGCCGCTACCGGGGTCGTGTTCTGGTTGGGCTTCCAGGCTTTCCAGAACATCGGCATGTGCCTGGGGATCATGCCCGTCACCGGTGTTCCGCTGCCGTTCGTCTCCTACGGAGGCACATCGATGTTCGCGTCTCTGATGGCCGTCGGCCTGATCGAGAACATCAGACTCCGGACCGACAGCAGCCTGCGACATCGCTGACGACCGCTCACCGGGGACTCGTGCCGCCGACCTGGCCGGCGCACCGCGTACCCTGGCCGGGTCAGGCCCACGAGTCCGGGAGAGTGTCCTTCTGATGTCGGCACCGTCGCTGTTCCCCCGACTGGAACCGCTCCTGCCTCGGGTGCAGAAACCGATCCAGTACGTCGGCGGTGAGCTCAACTCTGCCGCCAAGGACTGGGACTCGGTGAGCGTGCGGTGGGCCCTGATGTATCCGGACGCCTACGAGGTCGGGCTTCCGAACCAGGGCGTCCAGATCCTGTACGAGGTGCTCAACGAGCGGGACTGGATCCTCGCCGAGCGGACCTACGCCGTGTTCGCGGACATGGAACGACTCATGCGGGAGCACGCGATCCCGCAGTTCACCGTTGACGGTCACCGCCCGGTGGGCGACTTCGACGTCCTCGGGGTGTCGTTCGCGACCGAGCTCGGCTACACCAACATGCTGACCGCGCTCGACCTGGCGGGGATCCCGCTGCACTCCGTCGACCGCGACGACCGCCATCCGGTCGTGCTCGCCGGTGGCCACTCGGCGTTCAACCCCGAGCCGATCGCCGACTTCATCGACGCCGCGGTGCTCGGCGACGGGGAGGAGGTGGTGCTTGCGATCAGCGAGGTGATCCGCGAGTGGAAGGACGAGGGCACACCCGGGGGCCGCGACCAGCTGCTCATGCGACTTGCCGCCTCCGGCGGTGTCTACGTGCCGAAGTTCTACGACGTCGACTACCTCCCGGCCGGAGCCATCGGGCGGGTCGTCCCCAACCGCCCGGGAGTGCCGGCGCGGGTGCACAAGCACACGCTGATGGACCTCGACCAGTGGCCGTACCCGAAGAAGCCGCTGGTCCCGCTGGCGGAGACCGTGCACGAGCGGTACTCAGTGGAGATCTTCCGTGGCTGCACCCGCGGCTGCCGCTTCTGTCAGGCCGGGATGATCACCCGTCCGGTGCGGGAACGCTCGATCACGACGATCGCCGACATGGTCCAGAACGGTCTGGACAACAGCGGGTTCGAGGAGGTGGGTCTGCTCTCGCTGTCGTCGGCCGACCACAGCGAGATCGCCGACGTCGCGAAGGGACTCGGCGACCGCTACGAGGGCTCCAACGTGTCCCTTTCGCTCCCGTCCACCCGCGTCGACGCCTTCAACGTCACTCTGGCGAACGAGTTCTCCCGCAACGGGCGCCGATCCGGTCTGACTTTCGCCCCCGAGGGCGGTTCGGAGCGGCTTCGCAAGGTCATCAACAAGATGGTCTCGGAGGAGGATCTGATTCGCACCGTGGCGACGGCGTACTCCCACGGCTGGCGACAGGTCAAGCTCTACTTCATGTGCGGCCTGCCAACGGAGACCGACGAGGATGTGCTGGCCATCGGCGACCTCGCCCGGAAGGTGATCGCGACCGGCCGTGAGGTCTCCGGTCGTCGCGACATCCGTTGCACGGTGTCGATCGGAGGATTCGTACCCAAGCCGCACACGCCGTTCCAATGGGCCGCTCAGCTCGACCACGAGACCACCGATACGCGGCTGGCCGAGCTCCGCGCTGTCGTCCGCGCGGACCGGCAGTACGGGCGTGCGATCGGATTCCGGTACCACGACGGCAAGCCCGGAATCATCGAGGGTCTGCTCTCGCGCGGGGACCGGCGGGTGGGCCGCGTCATCGAGGCGGTCTGGCGTGCCGGCGGCCGGTTCGACGGCTGGAGCGAGCACTTCTCCTATGATCGCTGGCGCGCGGCCGCCGAGGACGCCCTGGCGGATGAGCCGGTCGACCTCGACTGGTACACGGTGCGGGAACGTCCCTACTCCGAGGTGCTCCCGTGGGACCACCTCGACTCGGGACTCGACCGTGACTGGCTCTGGGAGGACTGGCAGGACGCGATCGACCCCAACGGCGCGGTCGAGGTTGACGACTGCCGGTGGACACCCTGCTTCGACTGTGGTGTCTGCCCGGAGATGGGGACCGAGATCCAGGTCGGCCCGTCCGGTCACACCCTGCTGCCGATCGCTGGCGTGTCGCAGCCGTCGGTGGGCTGACACGTCGGGCTGGCTATGGCACGCGGGAGCGCAGGCCCACGGCCGTGCGTGGTCCGTCCGGCAGGGGCAGGCGATGTCGGCGCGCTCGCCAGGTTGCGCGCGATCAGCACCCGCGAGCCCTCCGGCATCCATGACGTCGATGCCGCCGCGGATGAGGCCTTCGTTCATCGATTTACGAGCTGGCATGCCGCCGAGCCCCACCGGTGGTTCTGGATCGCCGAGATCGGGGGCGATCCGGTCGGAATGCTGAACATGCTGGAGTTCGTCCGGATGCCGCGGCCGGCACAGCCGGAGTCGCGCTGGGGCTATATCGCGAACGTCTTCGTGCTCTCGGCGCATCGTGACGCGGGGGTCGGCGGGAGGCTCCTGGCGGCAGCCATCAGCTGGGCCCACGCCCGCGACTACGCACGGGTCGTGCTGTCGCCGTCTCCCCGCTCGGTGCCGTTCTACGCCCGGCTGGGATTCCGGCCGGCGACGGGGCTCATGGTGCTGCAGGTCGGCCCGAGCGAGGACCGGCTCTAGGAGCGTCCCTCCCGGGCGGCCGCGTCGGCCTCGCGCGAGTAGTTCGGGTCGGTCACAAGCCGGCTGTGCCGCGCGCCGTAGGCGAAGTAGACGATGAAGCCGATGGCCATCCACACGAAGAACCGCGTCCACGTCGCGGCCGGCAGGTTGAGCATCAGGTAGAACGCAGCCAGCACCGCGAGGACCGGGACGTACGGAACGCCGGGACACGTGAACGCCCGAGGCAGATCCGGCCGAGTCCTTCGCAGGACCAGGATGCCGATGGCCACGAGGATGAACGCGAACAGCGTGCCGATGTTGACCAGCTCGGCGAGGTCGACGAGGGGCACGAACGTCGAGATCAACGCGACGATCCCGCCGGTGAAGATCGAGGTGCGGATCGGCGTCCCGAACCGCTCGCTGACGGTCGAGAACACCGGCGGGAGCAGCCGGTCGCGGCTCATCGCGAAGAACACCCGGCTCTGTCCGAGCAGCAGGATCATCATCACGGTGGTCAGGCCGACCAGAGCCCCGACCGAGATCGTCGTCGCGATCCCCGATTGACCCACCGAGCGGAAGGCGGCGGCGAGGGGAGCGTCGATCTCGATCTCTGTGTAGTTGACCATGCCGGTCACCACGAGCGACACCGCGACGTAGAGGACCGTGCAGATGCCCAGGGACGACAGGATCCCGATCGGCATGTCCCGTTGCGGGTTCTTGGTCTCCTCCGCTGCGGTCGCCACGATGTCGAAGCCGATGTAGGCGAAGAAGACCAGGGCGGCGCCGGTGAAGATACCGCTCACTCCGAAGGCCCCGGGGGACAGGCCGATGTCCTGGAGCAGCGACGGTGTCGCCTCGTACCCGCCAGCGGGCTTGGAACCTGCCGGCGGGATGAAGGGTGTGTAGTTGTCGGTGTTGATGAAGAACACGCCGGCGACGATCACCAGCAGCACGATGCTGAGCTTGATGACCACCATCGCGAAGTTGACGTACGAGGAGATCCGGATCCCCAGGCAGATGACTCCGGTCAGGATCAGCACGATCGCAGCGGCGACGAGGTTGTGTTTCAGACCCGGCGCGTCGGGGTCGACGTCGTAGATCCAGGTTGGGATCGTGATGCCCGCCTCGTGCATGACGTCGGCGAAGTACGTCGACCAGCCGACGGCGACGGTGCTCGCGCCGAGGGCGAGCTCCAGGATCAGGTCCCAGCCGATGATCCAGGCGATGAGCTCCCCGAGGCTCGCGTACGAGAACGTGTAGGCGGAGCCGGCGACGGGAACCGTGCTGGCGAACTCGGCATAGCACAGCGCGGCCAGGGCGCAGGCGATGCCGGAGAACACGAACGACAACGCCACCGCCGGGCCGGCCTTGACTCCGGCGGCCTCACCGGTCAGGACGAAGATCCCGGTGCCGATGATGACCCCGATGCCGAAGACCGTGAGCTGAAGCGCGCCGAGCTGCTTGCGGAGCTGATGAGTGGGCTCCTCGGTGTCCGAGATGGACTGTTCGATCGTCTTGGTGCGCCAGAGATTCACGACGTTCCTCCTTGCCGGGCGCAGCGGCCGAACCAACCGACGCGCGGCCCCCTGGTCTGCGGGTAGCGGCCATCCTGGCTGCCTTACCCCGTTGCGGGGAAGTCAACGCGCCCTGGCAGGGCTGCCGATCACTACGTGGACAGTCATCTCAGCGACACGCGCTCGGATTGCCGATGCGCATGGGTCGACCTAGGTTCGAAAGGACGCATCGGGGCGTCACCGGCACCGGTTGGCGGTGCGGGAACGAAGACGCCGCAGCTTGCGGCGGTCAGCCCGGGAGGTACAACGCATGGCGAGTAACAAAGCAGTGGCCTACGGAGGAGCGGGCAAGGTAGAGGTACAGACGATCGACTACCCCACGTTCGAGCTCAAGGACGGCCCTGGGGTCAACCCGGACAACGTCGGCCGGACGCTGCCGCATGCGGCGATCCTGAAGACGGTCGCCACCAACATCTGCGGCAGCGACCAGCACATGGTGCGCGGTCGCACCACCGCCCCCGAGGGCCTGATCCTCGGCCATGAGATCACCGGAGAGGTCGTCGAGACCGGTCCCGGTGTCGAGTTCATCAAGGAGGGAGACCTCGTCTCCGTACCGTTCAACATCGCCTGCGGGCGGTGCCGCAACTGCAAGGAAGGCAAGACCGGCGTATGCCTGAACGTCAACCCGGACCGGCCGGGATCTGCGTACGGCTACGTCGACATGGGCGGTTGGGTCGGCGGGCAGGCGCAGTATGTCGCCGTGCCCTACGCCGACTGGAACCTGCTGAAGTTCCCCGACAAGGACCAGGCGATGGACAAGATCCTCGACCTGACCATGCTGTCGGACATCTTCCCGACCGGGTTCCACGGCTGCGTGACCGCGGGCGTCGGCGTCGGGTCGACGGTCTACATCGCGGGAGCCGGCCCGGTGGGCCTGGCCGCGGCCGCGTCGGCGCAGCTGCTCGGGGCGGCGGTCGTGATCGTGGGTGACCTGATCCAGGAACGGCTCGCGCAGGCCCGCAGCTTCGGGTGCGAGACCATCGACATCGCCAAGGGCCACCCGAAGGACCAGATCGAGCAGATCCTCGGCGTGCCAGAGGTCGACTGCGGCGTCGACGCGGTGGGCTTCGAGGCCCGCGGCCACGGCGACGCCTCCGGACACGAGCACCCGGCGACGGTTCTCAACTCCCTGATGGAGATCACCAGGGCAGGTGGAGCGCTGGGCATCCCCGGTCTCTACGTGACCGGTGACCCGGGAGCCGCCGACGACGCCGCCAAGGAGGGCTCGCTGTCGATCCGCATCGGGCAGGGCTGGGCGAAGTCGCATGCGTTCTATACCGGACAGTGCCCGGTGATGAAGTACCACCGTGGGCTCATGATGGCGATCCTGCACGACCGGGTGGAGATCGCGAAGGCGGTCAACGCAACTCCGATCCCGATCGACGACGCGCCGCGCGGGTATGACGAGTTCGACAAGGGCGCGTCCCGCAAGTACGTGCTCGACCCGAACGGCTTCCTCGGCACGAACGGCAACGCCGCCTGATCGCGGCCGAGAGGCGCAGCGGACGGCCGGCGGTCGGATGGTCGACCGGCCGGTGAGCGAACGAGGTGGTCGCAGCACCCGCAGCCTGCGGGGCTGCGACCACCTCTTGTGCCGTAGTGGAGTCGGCCCGACGGATATCGTCTGAGGCGTGGCCGACCAACCGACCCAGCAGGCCCCGCCGGTGCAGAGGCTGCGCATCCGGTATGCCAAGCGCGGAAGGCTGCGCTTCACCAGCCACCGCGACTTCGGGCGCGCGTTCGAGCGGGCGTTGCGCCGTGCCGGAGTACCGATGGCGTACTCGTCCGGATATTCGCCGCACCCCCGGATCTCCTATGCCAATGCCTGCTCCACCGGGTCGGCGAGCGAGGCCGAGTACCTGGAGATCGGACTCCGAGAGGTCCGGGACCCCGATGAGGTGAGGGTCGCGCTGGACGGGGCGATGCCCGACGGGCTCGACGTGCTCGAGGTCGTCCCGCTGGGCGATGGACCGGCGCTGGCCGACCGGCTGGAGGCGTCGCACTGGACCATCACGCTGCCCGGCGTGGCTCCCCAACTCGCCCGGTCTGCGGTCGGCTCATTCCTGGCCGCCACGTCCGTCGAGGTCGAGAGGATGACAAAGAAGGGCCGGCGGCTCTTCGACTGCCGACCGGCGGTCGTGCGGCTCCTCGTCGCGACGGAACGGGTCGATGACACGGAGTGTGCGATACTTGACATGGTTGTACGCCACGGAACCCCGTCCGTACGACCCAACGACGTCCTCGCCGGACTCCGCGAGGTCGCCGGCCTGAGTCCACCGGCTGCGCCTCAGCAGACCCGGCTGGCGCAAGGGCCGCTCGACCTGGAGCACGGCACGGTGGGTGACCCGCTCGGATCTGACCGCGACGCCTCTGCGTGACACAGAGACGCGACCGCGGAAAAGTTCGGGCATCGAGCTCCCGCTTGACGCACACGCCGGGGGGCGCGTCGATCCGCCAAGCTTCTGCCGGTGCAGGCGCAACTGCCCGCACCGGCGACCGACACAGGCTCCGCGCGGCGCAAGGAACTGCGCCCGGGGCCCCGAAGGGTAGAGCGAATGCTCGACACCGAGAACGACCCGAACACCGCCGGACCTCAGCCGGTACCGGCAACCACCACCAGCCCACCCCCGCGCACGCGGCGCCGAGCCGCCAGCCGGCCGGCCGGGCCCCCTGAGCCGCCTGAGCCGTTGGGGACACCCCCGGCCGACTCGGCTGAGGAGAGTCAGTCGACCGGGGAAACGGTCGACGCAGCTGTCAAGAAGGTGACCGCCCGCAAGGCCACCACCAAGAGAACGACCGCCAAGACGACGACCGCCAAGAAGCCCGCCAAGAAGTCGACCGCCAAGGAGTCCACCGCCGACAAGTCCACGGCCGGCAAGCCTCCGGTCGAGAAGACCAGCGCAAGAAAGACCGCCGGCAAGAAGGCGGCCTCGGGCGCGGTCGAGGCCACCGCTGTCGTCCCCGTCGGGGAGGATCTCGCGGGGACGACGCCGGAACCGCCGACAGCCAAGAAGACGGCTCGCAAGCGCACCACGAAGCGCTCCAGCGAGCCTGACCAGGCCGGTGATTCACCGGTCGACCCCGCCCTCGCGGCCGCGGTCGACGTGAGCCCGAGCGAGTCGCAGGCCCCGCCGGCCGGGGGTCAGCCCGTCGCCACCAGCGTCCTGTTCCAGCCACCGGACCCGGAACGGGCTACGCGCAAGCGCACCGCGAAGAAGGCGGCCGCCGAGCCCGACGTCGCCTCCGCCGCGGTCGCGGCAGAGACCCCCCCGACACCGGCCGTGGGCGGCGATCAAGCCGAGACCAGGAGCCAGGACGGCGACCAGGCCGACGGTGACTCCGACGACGGGCCCCGCCGGCGTCGTCGCCGCGGCGGCCGACGCCGGCGCAAGTCCTCGAGCGAACCCAGCGGCGAATCCGGCTCCGAACCGAGCGGTCAGCCCACAGACGACTCAACAGCGGCAGGTGCCGAATCGACCGCGACAGCGGAGTCAGGCACCGAACCCAACGAGGCGGCGGGCAGCGCTGTCGACACAACAGAGCCCGCACAGGTCGCGGCGGGAAGCGACGCGGAGTCTTCCGATAGCAGCCGCCGACGCCGTCGTCGTCGGCGCCGCCCGGAGGACGAGGTCGAGTCGTCACCCGATGACCCGGCCGACACCGTGGTCCGGGTGCGCAAACCCCGTCCACCGAAGACCGAGATCACCAGCGTCGAGGGATCGACGCGGCTGGAGGCGAAGAAACAGCGACGCCGCGAGGGTCGTGAAGCCGGTCGTCGACGGGCACCGATCGCCAGCGAGGCCGAGTTCCTGGCTCGTCGGGAGTCCGTCGAGCGCGTCATGGTCATCCGCCAGAGCGACGACATCAGCCAGATCGCGGTCCTCGAGGACAGAGTCCTCGTCGAGCACTACGTCGCTCGCGAGTCGCAGACGTCGATCATCGGCAACGTCTACCTCGGGCGAGTCCAGAACGTGCTCCCGAGCATGGAAGCGGCGTTCATCGACATCGGCAAGGGCCGCAACGGCGTTCTGTACGCCGGCGAGGTCAACTGGGACCTGATGGGGAACCAGGGACAGCCGCGCAAGATCGAGTCGGCGCTGAAGTCGGGGCAGTCGGTCCTCGTCCAGGTCACCAAGGATCCGATCGGGCACAAGGGTGCCCGGCTGACCAGCCAGGTGAGCCTGCCCGGCCGCTACCTCGTGTACGTGCCGAGGGGCGGAAGCAACGGGATCAGTCGCAAGCTGGCCGACACCGAGCGCAGCCGGCTCAAGGGACTGCTGAAGGACATCCTTCCCGATGACGCCGGCGTCATCATCCGGACCGCGGCGGAGGGCGCCAGCGAGGAGGAGCTGACCCGCGACGTGAGCCGGCTGACCGCCCGGTGGGACGACATCGACAAGAAGACCAAGAACGGCGCGGCGCCCGCGCTGTTGTACGGCGAGCCCGACCTGACGATCAAGGTCGTCCGGGACCTGTTCACCGAGGACTTCACCAAGCTGGTGATCGACGGCGACGAGGCCTGGGAGACGGTGCACGGCTACGTCACCCACGTCGCACCCGAGCTCGCCGATCGGCTGGAACGGTGGAGCGGGACCGGGGATGTCTTCGCGTCCTACCGGGTCGACGAGCAGATCGACAAGGGCCTGGACCGCAAGGTCTGGCTTCCGTCCGGCGGTTCGCTGGTCATCGACCGCACCGAGGCGATGACGGTCGTCGATGTGAACACCGGAAAGTTCACCGGTTCCGGGGGCAACCTCGAGGAGACCGTGACGAAGAACAACCTCGAGGCGGCCGAAGAGATCGTGCGCCAGCTGCGGCTGCGCGACATCGGCGGCATCATCGTCGTGGACTTCATCGACATGGTGCTGGAGTCCAACCGCGACCTGGTACTCCGGCGTCTGGTGGAGTGCCTGGGCCGGGACCGTACCCGCCACCAGGTGGCGGAGGTTACCTCGCTCGGTCTGGTCCAGATGACGCGCAAGCGGATCGGCACCGGGTTGCTCGAGGCATTCAGCGAACCTTGTGACCGCTGTGGCGGCCGGGGCCTGCTGATCCACCACCACCCGGTCGAGAGCGTGCCGGAGAAACCGAAGGGCGAGTCCAAGCGCTCCACACGCCGGCGCCGCGATGAACGGCCGGACCCGACGGGCAACCTCGCGGTAACCGAGGCTGCCGGCGAGGCACGGTCGGAAGCCGACGCCCGGCACGTCGATCAAGCACACGAGGGCCAGATCGCTGACACGGGGGCCGAGGCCGACACCGGCGCCAGGGCCGACGCCGACACCAGGTTGGAGTCCGGGGCCGTCGGCCAGGGCGGGTCTGCCGCGCCGCAGGAGGAGTCACCCGCGGCACCACGGCGGACCCTGCTCGACCCCACCCCGACGCTCGACGACCTGCCTGCGGCGGTCACGCCCCGCAAGCGCACGCGCAAGCGGGTGACACGTCCCGCCGGACAGCCGACACCGTCGGCCTGACATGGAGCCCGGAGTCAGATTCGATCACCAGGTCGACCACCCGATCGCCAGCGGCTATCCCGGGTCATGCGAGATGACGCCGTTGGCGTTCCGGCAGCGGCTCGCCCCGCTGAGAACGACGATCGAGCACCTCCCGCTGGCTGCCTGGGAGCCCGACCTGGCGATCACCCGGATCCGCGGACACGGTCGATCGCCGCTGACGATCGAGGAGGGCGTCGCGGTGGTGACGCACCACCCCGACCTCCTCCGCTCTCGGAACTGCTTCTCGATACTCGGCTCGCGGTGCGGCGATCGGCGAGTCCCGCGCTGTGGCTGAGCGCCGGCAGACCCCGACTGGGGTGGTGCTGGGCCGGCGCGCCTCACACCTGGCTCGGCTCCGCCTCCTGCGGCGCTCGCCTCGGCGCCGCGAGCAGGGCATCCGCGCCGCATGCTGCGTTTTGACCCTCGGCGGTGCCGTCCGTAAACTGGTTCCCCGGCGTGTGAACCAACACGCTCCTGGCATGTCCGCGCCAGTGCCACGCCCGACAGGCATCAACGAACCCGATCAGAGAGTGAGTCCGCGGTGTACGCGATCGTCCGCACGGGCAGCCGTCAGCAGAGGGTTTCCGTCGGCGACGTCATCGAGATCGACACGGTGGCGAGCCCCGCCGGGGCCTCCGTGCAGCTGCCTGCGCTCCTCGTCGTCGACGGCGATGAGCTCACCTCGCAGGGCGACGCGCTCGCCAAGGTATCGGTCACGGCCGAGGTGATCGGGGCGACCAAGGGCCCGAAGATCCATATCATGAAGTTCAAGAACAAGACCGGGTACCGCAAGCGCCAGGGGCACCGCCAGAAGTACACCCAGGTCAAAGTCACCGGCATCGACACCAAAGTAACCAGCAGCGAGGTCTGAGCGATGGCACACAAGAAGGGTGCGGCTTCCACCCGGAACGGCCGCGACTCCAACTCGCAACGACTCGGCGTGAAGCGTTACGGCGGCCAGGTGGTCAGTGCCGGCGAAATCATCGTCCGCCAGCGAGGCACTCACTTCCACCCCGGCTCCGGCGTCGGGCGGGGCGGCGACGACACGCTGTTCGCGCTCGTGCCCGGCGCAGTCGAGTTCGGTACTCGACGGGGCCGCCGCGTCGTCAACATCGTCGATGACGGGGCGAGCTAGCCGCAGTCGAGGCGGCGGCGAATACACGGTTCGGCCGCCGTGCCGGAGACGGCGTTGCTGAGCAGGCATCAGAGGCGGGCCGGTTCGGCCCGCCTTTCCCATTCCTCCGATGGCTTGGCCACCGGCCAAGGCCCGTCGGTGGCGTGAAGGGCAGGATCCGATGGCCGTACCGACATTCGTCGACGAGGTGGTCCTGCATGTCGCCGGCGGTCGGGGAGGCAACGGCGTCGCGTCGGTGTACCGGGAGAAGTTCAAGCCGTTCGGCGGCCCGGACGGAGGAAACGGCGGCCACGGCGGCGATGTCATCCTGCGTGTCGACCCGGACGTCACCACGCTGGTCGAATACAACCGTGAGCCGCACCGGCGCGCTGGCCACGGTGCCCACGGCGCTGGAGGGAACAAGCACGGGGCGAAAGGTACCGACCTGGTCCTGGCGGTACCCGAGGGCACGGTGGTGAGCTCGGCGGGGATGCTCCTGGCCGACCTGACCGGGACGGGCACCGAACTTGTGGTGGCGCCCGGAGGACGGGGTGGACTCGGCAACGCCGCCCTGGCCTCGAGCCGACGCAAGGCGCCGGGTTTCGCGCTCCTCGGCGAACCAGGAGCCGAGCGCACGATCACCCTCGAGCTCAAGATCGTTGCCGACGTCGGGCTGGTTGGCTTCCCCAGCGCGGGCAAGTCCAGTGTCGTCGCGTCCATCTCCCGGGCACGGCCCAAGATCGCCGACTACCCCTTCACCACCCTGGTTCCCAACCTGGGCGTGGTGACAGCGGGGGACACCACGTTCACCGTCGCCGACGTTCCCGGGCTGATCGAGGGCGCGAGTGAGGGCCGCGGGCTCGGTCACGACTTCCTGCGTCACGTCGAGCGATGCGCGGCCCTGGTCCACGTGGTCGACTGCGCCACGATCGAACCCGGGCGTGATCCGCTCAGCGACCTCGACGTGATCGAGCGCGAGCTGTCATCGCACGGGGGGCTCGACGACCGTCCGCGCCTGGTGGCTCTCAACAAGGTCGACGTCCCGGAAGCCCGGGACCTCGCCGAGCTGGTCCGACCGGACTTCGAGGCGCGCGGCCTGACCGTGCTGCTGGTCTCGGCGGCGACCCACGAGGGCCTGCGCGAGCTCACGTTCGCGCTCGGTGCCGTGGTGGCGCGGACTCGTGCCGCACGGCCGCAGGCCGCGCCGACCCGGATCGTGCTGCATCCACCGGGGGTCGGCGGCGCACCTTTCACGGTCGAGCGGTCGGGAGAGCAGTGGCGCGTACGAGGAGAGCGCCCCGAGCGATGGGTGCGGCAGACCGACTTCGGCAACGACGAAGCGGTGGGATATCTGGCCGACCGGCTCGCCCGCATCGGGATCGAGGATCGCCTGCTTGCGATGGGCGCGCAGCGTGGCGACGACGTCGTCATCGGGGAGGAAGGGAACGCGGTCGTGTTCGACTTCCACCCGCAGGTGGAGGCAGGCGCGGAGATGCTGCAGGGACCACGCGGCACGGATCATCGGCTGGACGACCGGTGAGCACGGCCCGCCCGCTGGTCCTGCAGGCCAAACGCGTCGTCGTCAAAGTTGGCTCCTCGTCGCTGACCACACCAGCGGGTGGAATCGACCCCGACCGCATCAACGCACTGGTCGACGCGGTTGCCACGCCGTGCCGAAGCGGCGTCGAGCTCGTGCTGGTGTCGTCGGGCGCCATCGCGTCCGGACTCGCGCCACTCGGGCTCGGTACGCGACCGAGAGACCTGGCCACGCAGCAGGCGGCCGCGAGTGTCGGCCAGGGACTGCTCGTCCACCGCTACACCGAGTCGTTCGCGCGGCACGGCCTGACCGTCGGACAGGTGCTGCTGACCCTCGACGACGTGACCCGGCGCAGCCACCATCGCAACGCGCACCGCACCTTCACCCGACTTCTGGACATGCGCGTGGTCCCGATCGTCAACGAGAACGACACGGTGGCGACGACCGAGATCCGTTTCGGCGACAATGACCGGCTCGCGGCGCTGGTGGCGCATCTGGTGCACGCCGACCTTCTGGTTCTGCTCTCCGACGTTGCCGGTCTGCACGATGACGACCCCCGCCGGCCCGGTTCCTCGCAGCTGTCGGACGTCCGGGGGCGAGCCGATCTCGACCGGATTTCGTTCGGTCGGCGCGGCGGCTCCGGGCTCGGGACCGGCGGGATGGTGACCAAGGTCGAGGCAGCGCGGATCGCCACCGGAGCGGGGATCCCGGTCGTACTGGCGGCCGCCCACGACGCCGCGTCAGCGTTGCGGGGCGACGCCGTTGGCACGTTGTTCCATCCCACCGGCCGTCGGCCGCCGATCCGGCTGCTCTGGCTGGCGCACGCAACCGAGCCGCGGGGCCGACTGCATCTCGACGCGGGTGCGGTTCAAGCGGTGTGCGAGCGCCGGGCTTCCCTGCTGCCCGCGGGTCTGTCCCGTGTCGAGGGTGTCTTCGCCGCCGGGGACCCGGTCGACCTCGTGGATCCCGACGGGCGGGCCGTGGCTCGCGGTCTGGTCAACTATGCGAGCGAGGAGCTCCCTAACCTGCTGGGCCGCTCCACTCGCGAGCTGGCGCGCAGTCTCGGGGCGGCCTACGAGCGGGAGGTCATCCACCGTGACGACCTGGCGTTGCTGGACACATGACCGGGCGTGCGCGCATCACATCGTGGATCGAGCGACCAAAGAGCCTACTGGATGCGTAGGCTCGGGTGATGACCGACGACCGAGCGAGGGTCATCGAGAGCGCCGAGCGCGCACGGGAGGCAGCGCACGTCCTGGCTGTCTGTTCGACGGCGACCAAGAACGCGGCGTTGCGCTCGATGGCCGAGGCTCTCGAAGCGCACGACGACGACATCCTCAGCGCCAACCAGAGCGACGTGGCCAGAGGGCGGGATGCAGGTATCCCCCAGCCGCTGCTCGACCGGCTTCGCCTCGACCCGGACCGCATCGGTGGCATGGCCGCAGGCCTGCGCCAGGTCGCTGGCCTCCCCGATCCGGTCGGCGAGGTCGTCCGTGGGTCGACCCTGCCCAACGGACTCGAGTTGCGACAGATGCGGGTTCCGTTCGGCGTCGTCGCGATCATCTACGAGGCCCGGCCCAATGTCACCGCCGATTCGGCCGGTCTGTGTCTGAAGAGCGGCAACGCCGTGCTGCTGCGTGGGTCGTCCAGCGCCCTCGACTCCAACACCGCCATCGTCGACGTCCTGCGTCACGCGATCTCGTCCGAGCAGCTGCCAGCCGACGCGGTCCAGCTGGTTCCGGGCGAGGGGCACGACGCCGTGCACCATCTGATGAACGCTCGCGGACTAGTCGACGTGCTGATCCCGCGCGGTGGCGCGGAGTTGATCCGACGGGTCGTGGAGGGGTCGACGGTCCCGGTGATCGAAACCGGCGTGGGAAACTGTCACGTCTTCGTCGACGCCGACGCGGACCTCGACATGGCGGTCGAGATCGTCCTCAACTCCAAGACGCAGCGCCCGAGCGTGTGCAACGCCGCGGAGTCTCTCCTGGTGCATCGCGACGTCGCCGACGAGTTCCTTCCGCGGGTGCTGTCCGCGCTGCACGACGCCGGCGTCACCGTGCACGGCGACAAGTACGTCGCGAGCCACGACCCTGCGGTGCTTGCCGCGACCGACGCGGACTACGACGCGGAGTACCTCTCGCTCGATCTTTCCGCGGCCGTCGTGGACTCCCTGGATGCGGCGGTCGAACACATCCGTCGGCACGGCTCCGGTCACACCGAGGCGATCGTGACTGGGTCGCAGGGCGCCGCTCGCCGGTTCGCCGCAAGCGTGGACTGTGCGGCCATCGCGGTGAATGCATCGACCCGCTTCACCGACGGCGGCGAGTTCGGGTTCGGCGCCGAGATCGGCATCTCGACGCAGAAGATGCACGCCCGCGGCCCGATGGGCCTGACCGAGCTGACCTCGACGAAGTACGTGTTCACCGGTGACGGTCACACCCGGCATTGAGTCGTCCGCCGGCAGTCGCATACCGCTGATAGCCTGACCGGCATGCAGAACACGTCGTTCATCGCGGAGGGCAGCGAGCAACTGCGCGACATCGGGGCGCCGCCGGAGGTCTACGGTGTGCTCGCGTTCGTGCTGCTGGCGATCCTGCTCGGGATCACCCTCGCGTTCGGCAAGGGACGGCCGCACTCCTGAGCGACATGAGCATCGACCGCGTGCCGGTTCGTGACCGGGTCGGGTCCGCCGCGTGAATGACACCGCTAGGCCGCGCCTGGGTGTCATGGGAGGCACGTTCGACCCCATTCACCATGGCCACCTGGTCGCCGCCAGCGAAGTGCAGGCCGGGTTCGATCTGGACGAGGTCGTTTTCGTGCCGACCGGGCAGCCCTGGCAGAAGTCCGAGCACGAGGTGAGCCCTGCCGAGGATCGTTACCTGATGACGGTGATCGCAACCGCTTCGAACCCACGCTTCTCGGTCAGCCGCGTCGACATCGACCGTGGTGGGCCGACCTACACCGTCGACACGCTGCGCGACCTGCGCCGGGCGCGTGGCGATGTCGATCTCTACTTCATCACCGGTGCCGACGCGCTCGCCCAGATCCTCACCTGGCGTGACGCCGATGAGCTGTTCGAGCTGGCGCACTTCGTCGGCTGCACCCGCCCCGGCACCGCGATCACCGATGCCGCCGTCCAGGATCTGCCGAAGGGCCGGGTCACGATCGTGGAGATTCCGGCGCTCGCGATCTCGTCGACCGCCTGCCGGAACCGCGTACTGATCAACGAGCCGGTCTGGTACCTCGTACCAGACGGCGTTGTGCAATACATCGCCAAACGTTCGCTGTACCGCGCCAAGACATAGCCGAACCGCAAAGAGGAGCCCGTGCCCGCTACCGATCATGCCGTCGAGTTGGTTCATGCCGCAGCGCAGGCGGCGTCAGACAAGCTCGCGGACAACATCATCGCCTTCGACGTCTCGGAGAAGCTGGCTATCACCGACGCGTTCGTGCTCTGCTCCGCAGACAACGACCGTCAGGTCAAGGCGATCGTCGACGCGATCGAGGAACGGCTGCGGCTGATGGACGCCAAGCCGGTCCGGCGCGAGGGTCAACGTGAAGGGCGGTGGGTGCTGCTCGACTACATCGACATCGTCGTCCATGTACAGCACGAGGACGAGAGGACGTACTACGCGCTGGAGAGGATCTGGCGCGACTGCCCGGTGATCCCGCTGCCGGAAACCGTCACCAGCGGACAGTCGACCGCGGGGCGGCGAGCCGATCCGACGGATGCCGGCGCGTGACGACCCGCCGGATGGTGGTCTGGCGGCACGGCCAGACGGCATGGAACGCACGCGGAATGGCGCAGGGACAGACCGACGTACCGCTCGATGAGCTGGGATTAGAGCAGGCCCGAAACGCCGCCGCCAGGCTGGCGTCGCTGCGGCCGGTCTACATCCGCACGAGCGACCTGTCACGCGCGGTCGATACGGCCAACGAGCTGGCCGCGCTGACCGGGTTGGACCCCAGCACCGACCCGCGACTCCGTGAGATGCACATGGGTGCTCGGCAGGGCCTGAGCCTGAGCAGGGCCTTCGAGCTGTTTCCCGAACAGATGCAGGCCTGGCGCGAGGGGAGAGACGTCGCGTTGCCGGGGGCCGAGTCCTACGGCGAGGTCGCGGAGCGGATGGCCGGCGCGCTCACCGAGGCGGCCGACGCTCTGGAAGCCGGCCAGACCGGGGTGCTGGTGTCCCACGGAGCGGCGATGCGGGTGGGCATCTGCCGCTACCTGGGGTTGCCGCAGCAGCACTGGAGCGCGTTCGGCGGTTTCTCCAACTGCTCCTGGGCGTTGCTCGAGGAGGGCCGGCTCGGTTGGCGGGTCGCTGAGTGGAACGCGGGGTCGTTGCCCGAGCCCGTGCTGTCCGACGATCTGGTCGACTCCGACGACTGAGCTGGATTCGTCCGACGTACCTCCTTTGGCTACACTTCGGGAGGCCCGCGAGGGCCGGCTCGGGGCTGTGGCGCAGCTGGTAGCGCACCTCCATGGCATGGAGGGGGTCAGGGGTTCGAGTCCCCTCAGCTCCACCACGGTGATGCAGGTCAGCCGCTGATCGGCTTGCCCTTGGGAGAGGCCCCGTGGGCGGCGGGCTCCACGCGAGCAGCCCGCCACCACATTTTGTCTGCCCGCGACTCTACGCGGGTGTGCCGCGTCACCGGCACGTCCGCTCATGCCGCTGTCCGTGCGCGGTTGAGCTTTCCCAATGTGCGCTGGTGATGCGAACATGGCGGTGTCGGCTCCTGATGAGTTCACGAGGTTGTGCTCCACATTGCTCCAAATCCGGCTTCGGAGCGCTTGGAACGGCGGTGCGACGATCGACGTCGCCATCTTCTGGCCGCCACCGGTCACATGTCTAGGAGTTCGACATGAAGAAACTCGTCATCACAGCAGCAGCCTCGGCGGTCATGCTGATTGGGCTCGCGGGAGCGTCGACATCGTCGGACGCAGCCGGGCCGACGGCCTCGGAACGCAGTCAGCACGTGAAGCGCGTTGTGAGCCACCAGATCGAGTCGCACCCGCTGAGCGACAACCACCCCGCTGGCGTGGACCTGCTCCGGTCTCCGGCCACCCACAAGATTGTCGGCTACGAGAGCTTCTCTGGCGTGTTCGACCCGAAGACTGACCAGTTGCGCTTCTGGCTAGGCACCGCCCTGAAGGGCGGGCTAATCGACAGCTACTTCAACGTCGACACCGTTACCGACGTGCATGACTTCACCGGCCGGATCACGCACGGCTCCGGCAGGTACCGCGGCATCGAGGGCACCATCCACGTGCGGATCAGCGAAAGCGGCCGCACCGTATACACCCTGCGATACAGCATCTAGGACGACACCCATCTCGCCGAGGCATCACGCCGCTGACGGGCGACCGCTCATCGGCTACTTGTTGCCACGTACCGGCTGTCGAGTCCCCTCAGCTCCACCACAACAATGCAGCGCTAACGGCCGCATCGCACAAAACTGCGCTTGCCGTGGGGGCCCTCGGTCGGGTCGGGTCCCGCCGAGGCTCTTGCGGGTTAGACACCTTCACTGGCCTCCAGCCGCCCGGAACGTATCGCCGCGGTGAACGCCTCGAAGTCCTTGTCGTTCTGGTCCGCGTAGCGCTCGGAGAAGTCCGTGACTGACCTGTCGAATTCGTCGCTCTTTCCGAGATAGCCGGCCATCGCAACCGGGTCACCGGACCGGGCGTGCGCCCGGGCGAGTGTCCATCCGCACTGCTCGGCGTACCACGTCAGCCCGAACGGCTTCATGGTCTCCACCTCGGCCGATCCCTTCATGTCGCGAAGCTGGCGCCAGTAGAGGTGACGGTTTTCCTGGACCCCCTTCGACCAGCCCAGGAAGATGTCACTCGCGGCCTGCATCATCCGCTGACCATGCACGACGCGAGCGCCCGGCTCCCGGTAGCGACTCTTCGGCAGGTGGTCCTCGAGCACTGACCTGGTGGCTTCCTTGACCTGCAGGAAGAGGGGATCCTGCTGGTCGCGGCCTTGGAGCAGGATGATGAACGCCCTTGTGCCGACGCTGCCGACACCCACCACCTTGCGCGCCACGTCGACGAGCTGGAACCGCTCCAACAGTGCGCGCCGATCCGGCTGCAGCGTGGCACGGTACGCCCGGAGCTGGTCGTGGATCGTCTCCTCCACCTGGTCAGGAGACATGCCGAGGGATGGGCCCAGTTCCCGGACCGGGATGATGGTCGGCGGCTGGCTGACGATGCGATAGTTGCCGTCGACCTGCTCGGCTAGCTTGGACAGCGCCTGCAGGCTGTCGCGGGTTCGTGCCTTGAGCGCGCTTTTCTTGGCTACTTTCGCCGCCCGGTCGCGGAGCTTCTTGTCAGCCTTGGTCTTCCTCTTGGCGGAGAGAATGTTGTTGATCCCTGCCATCAGGTCCTGCTCTGACAGATGGGCGTACCAGATGTCCAGGGTGCGCATCTGGGCGAACTCGGTCATCGCCTCTCGGTAGGCGCGAACGGAGGTGAGGGTTATATCGCGGGTCTCAGCCTTGGTGAAGCCGTTGTTACGGCTCGCGATGGTAAAGCTTGCTGACATGCGTTTGACGTCGTACTCGAAGGGCCCCGGGAGGGTCTCGTCGAAGTCGTTGAGGTCGAACATCAGGTTGCGCTCAGGTGAAGCGAAGACTCCGAAGTTGGACAGGTGGGCGTCGCCACACAGCTGGGTGGTCAGACCGGCCCGTGGCGTGGCCTTGAGGTCGGCCGCCATGATCTTCGCCGCACCGCGGTAGAAGGTGAAGGGTGAGACCAGCATCCTTCCGTGGCGAACAGGCACCAGGTCTGCCTCTCGGGTGGCGTTCTGCTCCTCGAGCAATCCGACCGGATCCGGGCGGTCGGTCGCGGGAGCCCAGCCCGCGTGCCCAGAGAGCGGCGACGTCTCGCGCGCCCTCTTACCGAGTGCCTTGCGCTCATCGACACTGGGGTGGCTGACCTGCTTGGTGTCCATATTCTGCCTCTCAAGGTTTCCCGTAAGGTACCGCCCCGAGACCGCGGCGGTCGTCTGGGTGCGCGACGTCACCGACCGCGCCCGCTCGACGGATCCGACCTTCACGACGCGCTGGTCGGTTTCCGCTTGGCGGGCAGCCACGATATTGGGAAGTCAAGGCGGCCGGAGGCCCACCCACAGGGAGCGATGTGATTTCACCCGAAGGCTGAGGCGCCCCACGCTGCCCTGGTGGTCAGCCGAAGTCCATCCCGTCGAGTGAGGACGACGGTTTCTGGTCGGGCAGACGCAGCATTCGGAAGGAGTTGCCGAGTCCGACCAGGCCGGCGAGGAGTGGCACGAGCAGGGCGATCTGCAGCGAGAGGTTGCGGGCGTCGTTGTTGATGGCCAGGACCTCTGCCTCGACCGCTGGCGGCTCGCCGGTGATCTGCTCGGCAAGCTGGGTGTTGCTCATGATCTCGGCGTCATCTTCGAGGGCGGCGGCGATCTGTGCCTGCTGGGCTGCCGGGATGACCTGGCTGTTCTCGGTCATGTGGGTGAAGCTGACCGACAGCGCGGCGAGCATGAGGCCCCCGGCCATGGCGAGCCCGAAGGAGAGTCCGAAGGACCCGGCGGCCGAGTTCACGCCGGCGGCCTCGCTGACCCGTTCCTCCTCGACCGGTGCGAGTGTGTAGTTGTTGAGCTGCGATACCAACAAGCCCAGGCCGCAACCCGCGATGGCGAGCGGGACCACGAGGTACCAGCCGCTGTCCACCCTGGGCACGAACGGGATGATGATCGCGATCCCGACGCTGGTCAGCAGGAAGCCGGCGCGGATGATCGCGGCGGGACGCCGGTCGCCGGCCTCTCTTGCCGGCGACCAGCGCCGCCGCGAACATGGTCAGCGACAGCGGGGCCAGGGACAGGCCGGCTTCGAGAGCGTTGTACTCGAGCGTCATCTGGAGGAACAGCGGCAGGGCGATCATGGCCCCGCCCAAGGCGATCTGCTGCATCATCTGACCGGTGACTCCGGCGGTGAAGTTCGGATGCCGGAACAGGTCCGGATCCAGCAGGGTCACCCGCCCCTCGCGCTTGCGCTTGATGAGCCACCGAGCAAGCACCACGAGCGCCACTGCCCCGACGACCATGAGCAAGCCGACGTACTCACCGCCCTCTTGCCAGACCAGGATCCCCAGCACCACACCGCCCATGCCGACGACGGACAGGATGGCGCCGACCACGTCGACCTGGCGCGAGCCGGTGTAGGGGACGTCGCGCACCAACCCGAGCTGGCTCAGCACGACGCCGATGATCACGACCTCCAACCCGAAACCGACCCGCCACGACAGATAGGTCGTGACGAACCCGCCGAGCAGCGGACCGATCGCGGCGGCGATGGCGGCTGCGGCGCCGACCAGTGCGTAGGCCTGCTTCTGGGCGGCGCCCGCGAAGTTGCCGTGGATCAGCGACTGCATGGCCGGCAGCAGCAGTGAGGCGCCGAGCCCACCGATGATCGCCCAGAAGATGATGATCGCCGTAAGGCTCTGGGCAAGCGTCATCGCCAACGCGCCGATGGCATACGCCAGGAGACCCAGGGCGTACGCCCGCTTCCGGCCGATCAGGTCGCCGACCTTGCTGTTGATCAAGATGAACGCCGCCGAGACGAGTGCCTCGAGAGCGATGGCGGACTGGACGCCGCTGGCTGTCGTGTCCAGGTCGGTGATGACCGCGGAGATCGACACGTTCATCAGGGACGTGTCGACCACCAGGACGAACATCGCCGCCGCCAGCAGCAGCATCAGTCGACGGCTCCCCGAACCCTCAGGCTCAATGCTCTCGTCTGGACTGCTACTCATGTCGCCCTCTCGGTTTGTGACGCACCCGTTGTGCCCCGCAGCCTGAGCCGCTGCAATCTGAATGACGATACCGGGCCGTTGGTGTGTCGCGGATCAGGCGAGGGCCTTGTCGGCCCGTTGCCAGGGCTCTGCGGTGGCCCGGCCTAAAGGGGTTGCTCTTTGCTGCCCGCTAGCGATTGGCTGCGATGGTGACCGAGTACCTGATCCGCGTGGGGCGCGCGAGCGACCCTGAGCGTTTCCTCGCCACGGACCACATGGTCTGGTTCGACGAAGTCCCCACAGCCCCCATTGAGGAGCAGTTGATCGGCCTTCCCGAAGGGCAGCGCTTCGCCGCTGATGTGGACGGCTCCGAGCCGGGGACGTATCCCGGCATCTATGGCGTCTTTCCGTTGACACTGGGGATCCCCGGCCGGGACGCGAGTGTCCGGCAAGTGTCGTGCGCGGGACTCACCTGGGTGGGTGTCCATCCCGACCACCGGCGCAAAGGTGTGCTCACAGCCATGCTGCGCCACCACCTCGAGCAGGTGCACGAAGAGGAGGGGACCCACGTCTCGGCGCTGCATTCGAGTGAGCCGGCCATCTACGGCCGCTTCGGCTACGGGCTTGCGTCACTGGAGCTGGAGGTGAGCCTGGGGAGGGGTGCCACGCTCAGCTCGCCCCATCTGGGCGACGCGGCCGCTGAGGTCACCACACATCTGGTGACGGTGTCCGATCCCGCCGTACCCAAACGAATGCGAGAGTGCCATCTGAAGTACCTCGGTCTCGGCTCGGTGGTCGGCAACACCGGCTACTACGCCCGGATCTGCCACCAGCTGCCCGAGCAGCTTCGGGACAAGGAGCCCCGGCGGGTGCTCTTTGCCCGCCGCGACGGCGTGGACGTCGGGTTCACGATGTTCCGACGCACGCACAAGTGGGAGCATGCCCGGCCAGCGGGAGAGCTATTCGCGTGGGCTCTGGTCGGCGACCCCACTGCACAGCTGGCTCTGCTGCGCCGGTTGGTCGACTTCGACCTGATGGGGACTGTCAAGGTGGGCACCGTCGGGATCGACGACCCGCTACTGCTGTGGGCCGGCGGCCCAAGGGCGGCGTCGGACGTGGCGACCTACGACAGCCTGTGGGTGCGACTGGTCGACCTTCCGGAAGCACTGCAGGACCGGGCGTGGAGCGCGCCGTGCGACGTCGTGGTCGATGTCACCGACACCGTCGCTCCATGGAACAGCGGACGGTGGCGGATCCGGGCCGACGAAGCTGGTGAGGCGACGGTGCAGAGGGCGACGGCTGAATCCGACTTGTCCCTGCGCACGGAGGCGCTCGGGGCGGCCTACCTCGGTGGCGGCAATCTCGTCGCGCTCCAGCGCGCGGGTCTGGTGACAGAGCGCCGGAAAGGCGCGCTGGCCGAGCTGTGGCGAGCCATGCGGGCCGAGGTCGCTCCGACCGCTGCGGTCGGGTTCTAGCCGGGACGCGCCTCAGCCGTCTCTATCCGGGCGTGCCGTCGCGCTCTCTGCGGGCGAGGTGTTGTCGCTGCCGTTCATGCACGCCGGGCAGCCAGTCCCTGCCGTACGTGGCCGATGGGCCGATCCGCGGGTCGCCGGGCAAACCGGCGTCACGCAGGGCATGCACGTACGCGCGATCCTGGTCGATCCGTGCGGGTACCTGAACAGCTCCGCCGATGGACCCATGACCCGGGACGACGACGTCGACGTCGCCCGCCACGCCCTCGAACAGCCGAAGCGCGGTGAGGTAGCCCTCGATCGGGTCAGCGGTGTCGTTCAGGTCGAGCATCGGAATCAGGACATCCGAAAGCATGTCGCCGGCGACGAGGACCCCGCGGTCCTCGATCAACAGCGCCGCATGTCCAGGGGCATGCGCCTGGTGCTCGATGATCCGGACTTGAGGGCCATCCCAAGGAATCTGCGTCGTGTCAGCGGACAGACCGGTAATGAGGCCGAGCAGGTCCAGGGGTATCTGCCCGGCGATGTCCGGCGGCAGCAGCTCGGCGAGGCGGGCCTTCCCACGCGGGTCCGACAGCCGATCTCGAACAGTGCCCCCGCAGCGGGCCGTGCCGTAACGAGGCGCCGCGCCGAGCTCGGCGCGCCAGAGCAGGTGATCCCAGTGCGGATGTGTCGAGAAGCCTGCCACAACGGGCTGGCCCAGCTCGCGAAGGTCGTTCGCGAGGCAGGTGATTTCGTCGCCGGTCACCCCGGGGTCGATGAGCAACACGCCAGCCCAGCCCTGCACGATGATGGCGTTGCTCTGGAGGAAATCGCTCTTGTGGATCAGGACACCCTCCGCGACCTGCCTCAGCACCAGGTGCCTCCTTCCGCTCGTGGTTTGCAATCGCTTGTCCGGACCGTAGTCCATGTCCGTCGACAGGTCCTCGACCAGCAGAGGAAGGCCCTAGGGCAGGGTCAGTTCCGCCACCGCGCACGATGTCAGTGCCGGGTGCCCCACATGTCACTGCTGCTCACCGTGTTGGCACCCGCGGCCGCCGTTGGTGACGCTCGCCCAGGACGCCACCGGGGACCTCCCGCCCAAGGCGTGTGTCACGCCGTCCCGGCCACCGCCGATGGCAGCGAACTGACGGCCACACCCACGGGGGTGGTGCTGGACAAGTCACCCGTTCTGGGCGAGGCGAGGAGGAGATGCGCGTGTGAGTCTTTGGTGCGCTTCGCTGAAGATAGTGCCTCGGTGACCGCCGATCGGACAGTCATCGCTGCACCTCACCGAGCGGGCAGGGCACGACGACCGACGAGAGACGGAGATCGAGATAGTTATGACAAGCATCGACAGTGAGCAAGCGCGTGCAGCTGATGTCTTCGTGGTGTTCGGAATCACCGGGGACCTGGCGAAGGTGATGACGTTTAGATCCCTCTACCGGCTCGAGGCGCGGGGCTTGCTGACGTGTCCGATCGTGGGTGTCGCGGTCGACGACTGGGACGTGAAGCGGCTCATCGAGCGCGCGCGAGAGTCGATCGAAGGCACCGGCGAGCAGCTCGACGAAGCCGTGTTCCAGCGTTTCGCGGCCCGGTTGTCATACGTGAGTGGTGACTTCACCGACTCTGACACTTACCAACGCGTCGCGGCGGCGATCAAGGGGACCGAATGTCCGGTCTTCTACCTCGAGATCCCACCCTTCCTGTTCGGCAAGGTCGTTGGGAAACTCGCCGAGGCCGGCCTCACGTCTGCGGCTCGGGTCGTCGTGGAGAAGCCGTTCGGCCACGATCTCGAGTCGGCTCGCGCTCTGGCCGCCGAGTTGCACCAATTCATCGACGAGTCACAGCTGTACCGGATCGACCACTATCTCGGGAAGATGGGCCTGGAGGAGGCTCTGTACATGCGGTTCGCCAACACCATGCTCGAGCCCATTTGGAACCGTAACTACGTCGAATGCGTGCAGATCACCATGGCGGAAGACTTCGGGGTCGAGGATCGCGGGCACTTCTACGATCCCGTCGGAGCGTTGCGCGATGTCGTCGTCAACCACCTCATGCAGGTCGTGTCGGTAGCCGCGATGGAGGCACCCTCGGGGCGCGATGTGATCAAGGACGATCAGGTCGCCGTCTTCCGGGCGATGCACAGCGCTGAGCCGGCCAACTACGTTCGTGGCCAGTACGACGGCTATCGCGCCATCGACGGCGTCGCTGATGACTCGAACACCGAGACGTACGCCGCGCTGCGTCTTGACATCGACAATTGGCGATGGTCTGGCATTCCCTTCTTCATCCGCACCGGCAAGCGCCTCCCCGTGACCCAGACCGAACTTCGCCTGGTGTTCAAGCGACCGCCACGACTGGGGTTCGGTTTTGTGGGCGACCGGGCACCGAAGGCCGACCAGCTGGTGATCAAGATGGATCCGTACACCGGGGTGAGGATCACCGCTGACGCGCGTCGAGCCGACTCGCCCGGACCGGAGACGGTCGACCTCGACGTGGAGTTCGCCGAAGCAGGCGGCGAAGGCCCGACACCATACGAGGTGCTGCTGCACGCGGCCATGCTCGGCTTGCCAACCCGATTCACCCGGCAGGACGCCGTCGAAGAGGCGTGGCGGATCATGCAGCCCCTCCTGGATGCGCCGCCGCCGGTTCAGCCATATGCCCCGGGCTCATGGGGCCCGAAGGCCGCCGCTGACCTGGTGGCCGAAGCCGGTGGCTGGCAGGATCCCTGGATCTGATCGAGCTCCACCGGCGAGTGCTGGCGGGCGTGCAGTCAGGCCGCCCTGTCGACTGTGAGGTATTGGGCACCGGGCGGTTAGCCTCCGCGCGGTTATTCGTCGCCTGTCAGCGGCTCGCGATCGCTGAGCAGCGGTTGCCTAGCCGAGCCTGGCGAGCAGGTGGTCGCCGACCCGCAGCGCATTGGCCATCGCGGTGAGCGCCGGGTTGACCGCACCGATGCTCGGGAAGAAGCTCGTGTCGGCCACGTACAGGTTGTCGAGCTCATGAGCCTTGCAGTCGGTGTCGAGCACCGAGGTGGCCGGGTCGGTCCCGAACCGCACCGTTCCGGCCTGGTGGGCGCAGCCCGCCACCGGGATGTCGGTCTTCATGTAGGCGTCTCGCGGGATCAGGTGGTGCGGGTGCATGCCCAGGTGGCTGAGGTGCTTCTTGACCCGGCGGTAGAGCTGCTCCATCGGCTCCTGGTTGTTGGGGGTATAGCTCAAGATGACGTCGCCGTCCCCGTCGAGGGTGACCCTGTTGTCGGGATCGGGGAGGTCCTCGACCGAGAGCCAGAAGTCGATCGCGTGCTCGGCGACGTCGCCGAGCACGAACATCGGTGCCAACCCCGCCTCGATCGGCTTCTCGCCCCGGTACATGGGTGCGGACGACTTGCCGACCATCTGCAGGTTTCCCATCGGGTACTCGAAGTCGTCGTCGCCGAAGTAGTAGTCGTTCACACCGAGCGTCTTCTGGAAGCGGGTGTCGTTCCGCTCGGTTGACACGGCCAGGAACGCTCGGCTGTTGTGGTAGAGGAAGTTCCGCCCGACCTGGTCGGAACCGTTGGCCAGACCGTTCGGATGCTTGTCCGTGGCGCTGGCGAGCAGCAGCTTCGCCGAGTTGACCGCGCCGGCCGAGACGACGACGACATCGGCGCCGAAACCCTCCTCTGTCCCATCGACCTCGGCGACGACTCTTGTCACTGAGCGGCCCGACGAGTCGGTCTCCAGCCGGCGCACGTGCGCGTTTCGGACGAGCGTCACGTTGTCGTGCTGCAGAGCCGGCCTCATCGCCACGACGTCTGCATCGGACTTGGCGTGCACCAGACACGGGAACCCATCGCAGGTGGCGCACCGGATACAGGGACTGAAGGCAGGCTCGGTCTCGTCCAGCATGATGCCGGACGGTGAATGGAACGGATGCAGACCAGCCGCGGCCATGTCGTCGAACAGCCGCTGAATGCGCACCTCGTGTGAGACCGGGGGATAGGGGTAGGGCGCAGACGCGGGCGGGTCGGTCGGGTCCTCCCCCCGAGCGCCGTGGACCTGGTACAGCTGCTCGGCCTGTGTGTAGTAGGGCTCGAGGACGCTGTAGTCGATCGGCCAGGCCGGAGAGATACCGCCGTGGTGTTTGAGTTCGCCGAAGTCGCGCTCTCTGAGCCGGTACAGTGCGGCGCCGTAGAACTTTGTCGCCCCGCCTACGAAATAGTGCACCTGGGGCTGGAACGCCTTGCCGTGCTTGTCGTGCCACGTGTCCGTCGAGACGTACCGGTTGTCGACGAACACCGCCTCGGCGTCCCAGTTCTCCAGCTTCGCGTGGCAGCCAATCGCCGCGTTCCAGCACCAGGATCCGCTTCCCGGAGGGTGCGAGCCGGTGCGCCAGCGTGCCGCCACCTGCTCCCGAGCCCACGATGATGACGTCGTAGTGGTCGGCCATGGTGTTCTCCTCAAGCGGTGCTGTCGTCGGTAGTGCGGGGGCTTGGTGTCTCGACCGTGATGTGCGGGACGTCCTCTTCGTCGTCGCCCCAGGCGATGCGTTCGCTGGTGGACGTGGCTTCGACGGTGGCGGCGTGATCACGGTCGAAGTAGTTCCACGCCCACGTCATGAAGGCGTCGGTCTTGCTGTGCGCGCCGCTCAACAACATCGCGTGAACACCGAGCCAGGCCGCGAACGCGACCGGACCTTCGACCTGGTGCCGGTGCTTGCCGACCTCGGCGACGGCGGCGTTGCGGCCGATCATCGCCATGATGCCCTTGTCCTTGTACTTGAACGGCTCGGTGGCTTTGCCGTGTCGCTCACGCAGGATGTTCTCGGCCGCCCAGCGGCCGGACTGCTGCGCGACCGATCCCAGCTGCGGGAGGGCACCGGCGCCGTCTCCTGGAATGTTCGCGACATCGCCGATCGCATACACGCCTGGGTAGCCGTCGACGCGTCAGGTCGGGCAGCACGTCCAGACGTCCGCCGCGGCCCGGGACCGGGCCGGCCTCCTGCGCCACCTCGGACCCCGATTCACCACCACCCCACACGACGGTCCTCGCCGCGATGGTGCTGCCGTCGTCGAACTCGACGCGGTCGGCGTGAACTGCCGTGACACCCACGCCCAGCCTGGCGACGGCACCCTCGCGAGTCAGCTTCTCGAGGGCGTACTGGTGTGACTTGTCGGAGAACGCACCGAGCAGCGCGTCGCCGCGGTCGACGATGGTGATTGTGCCCGGGCGTCCGATGCGCCCGGTGACGTGCAACGCGCCCATCAGCTCGGCCAGTGCTCCTGCGGTCTCGACTCCGGTTGGACCACCGCCGACCACCACGACGTCGAGCAGGCCGTCCGGGACATCAGACCCGGTCGATGCCTCCTGCAAGAGCAGCTGCAGGTGACGACGAAGCCGTTCGGCGTCGGCGACGGCGTACAACGGGAACGAGTATTCGGCGGCGCCGGGAATGCCGAAGAAGTTCGGGCGGGCACCGGCCGCCATCACCACGTGTGACCCGGTGAGCGTTCGCTACCGTCGGACAGTTGCAGGATGCGCTCGGACAGATCGGCATGCGCGACCTCCGCGGTGAGAACCTGCACCGTTGGATGTTCCTTGAAGATCGTCCGGTGCGGCCTGGCGATGTCCTCTGCAGGGAGCTGGGAGGTGGCCACCTGGTAGAGCAGCGGTTGGAACTGGTGGTAGTCATTGCGATCGACCAGCGTCACGTCGACACCTTCGTCACCCAGCGTGTGGGCGCAGGCGACGCCGGCCAGTCCACCGCCAAGCACTAGCACACTGTCAGCCACGACGACTCCCTCGCAGATGCTTCGGCCGGGAGCGTTCCAGCTCACTCATGTGCACGCGAGGGGGACGGTCACGAGGGATGCAGTCGCGAAGTCCAACGTTCATAGCGACAGCTCCCGGCGGAAATCGCTCAAGACGATCCGTCCCGCAGCCTCGATGAGCGCGAGGTGGGAGAACGCCTGCGGCATGTTGCCGAGGTGTCTGGCGGTCTCTACCTCGAACTCCTCGGCATACAAACCCAGCGGTGAAGCGATCCGCAACAGGCGTTCCATCAGATCGGTCGCCTGCTCCATCTCACCCACGATCGCGAGCGCGGACACCAACCAGAACGAGCAGATCAGGAACGTGCCTTCCTTGCCGGACAACCCGTCGTCAGTTTCGTCGGTCCGATAACGCAGGACGAATCCGTTCTCGGTGAGCTCCTCGGATACGGCCTTGACGGTGTTTCGCATCCGCTCATCGGTACCGGGAAGGAATCCGAACAGCGGGGCGAGCAGCGTGGAGGCGTCGAGGCCGTCGGTGTCGTAGTGCTGGCGCAGCACCCCACGGTCGCTGACTCCGTTCGCCAGGATGTCCTCTCGGATCTCCTCGGCGACCTCACCCCATTCCCGCTCGCGAACCGTGTCGTGGCGGATCGCCGCCAGCTTGGCGGCGCGATCCATCGCGACCCAGCCCATCAACTTCGACGACACATAGTGCTGGGGCTTCCCGCGGGCCTCCCAGATGCCCTGGTCGGGCTCTCGCCAGGCGGCGATGGCACACTCGGCCTGCGCTTGCACGAGCGGCCAGAGACGTCTGGGTAGGTGCTTGCCGCGACTCGTGTGCAACAGGATGGAGTCGAGTACCGCGCCGAAGACGTCGTTTTGGCGTTGGTCGAAGGCACCGTTGCCGATCCGCACCGGGCGGGCGCCCTCATACCCCGACAGCTCGTCTCGAGTCGTCTCGGTGAGATCGCGCCGGCCGTCGATGCCGTACATGATCTGCAGACTGCCGTCCTTGTTGGGCTCGACATCGGCGACGTACTGAATGAACTCGTCAGCCTCCCAGTCCAGGTTGAGATAGTGCAGGGCCTGCAGGGTGAAGGTGCTGTCCCGCATCCAGCAGTACCTGTAGTCCCAGTTGCGCTCGCCCCCTGGCGTTTCCGGCAGCGACGTCGTCAGGGCGGCGACGGTGGCACCCGTGGGCATGTAGGTCAGCCCTTTGACCGTGAGGGCCGACCGTTCGAGGGAGTGCCGCAGGCGATGGTCGGGAATGCGTGCTCGGTCGAGCCAGTCCCGCCAGAATCGCACAGTCACGTCTACGCGGTCGACGGCGTCCTGGACGTCTGTCGGGGAGGCGAGGCCATCGGCCCAGGACAGCGCGGCATAGGCTCGCTCACCCTTCGCCAACGTGTGGCGCGCCCGGGCGGAGCTGCCCTCGATACCGATCGACAGTCTGTGCTGAGCCGGAGGGTCTGCCCCGCGCCCGATGCGTCGGCGGTGTGGCCTTCGTCGTCAGCCAATGTCCACGCGGCGGGTTCGCGGCCGTAGTCGAAGGCGGGTTCGCAGACCAGCTCCACCTCGACCGCGCCGTCCAGGCACTCGACCGTTCGCACCAGTACGTGCTCGGCGTCGTCGTCGGCCGGCGGCCTGGTGTGCGGCGTGACCTTGTCGGGCCCGTGGCGCGGACCCATCGTCAGAGCGTCATGGACCAGCAGCCAACCACCGGGCGTATGCCAGGTGGTCGTCATGACGTTCGTGCCCGGCACGTATGCCCGTGCGTTGGGTTGGTTGATGCCGTACGGGCCGAAGCGGAACGATCCCGCCCCGCGGTCGAGGAGGTTCCCGAAGGCACTCGGGGAATCGAATGCTGGGACGCACAGCCAGTCGACCGAGCCGTCCGGGGCGATCAGCGCCCCCGTGTGGCAGTTCGACAGGAACGCGTAGTCGGCAATGGGCGGAAATGGCGACGTCAAAGCACTCACGTCCATGGCTCCTTGACATTGTGGGTGAGTGGGAATGCCAGCTACGCCCGATGATCGGCGTACCGCCAGATGGAGGCATCACCCGTGGAAGGTGACCCGGCTACGGCCGGGTCACCCGGCGGGACGGCGCAGGGCCCGATCTGCCGCGTCATCGACGCCCTCCTCCGGCAGCAGGCCCCGCTGATCCAGGAAGAAGAGGAGGGCAAACCCCGGCAACACGATGACCACCGCGAGTGCGACCGCCACCATGACCGCTTGCAGTGTCCCGGACGGCGCCGCAGCCGCCGAGACGGTGAGACTCTCCGGCAGCATGTACGGCCACTGCGCCACACCCCACGTGACGACCACGCTCGCCACCGCACCGACGGCGAGCAGTCGAGCGCCTCGCGCGGCGTCGTGGGACAGCAGCACAAGAGCGCTGACACCGCACACGGCGCTGAGAATCGCGAACGGCAGCGCCGTCGAGGTGAGGCCGTCGAAAAGGTAGGGCGCGTCACTGTGCAGCACGAAGAGGCTGATGACGCCGAGCACCGCGATGAAGACGGCAGCACCCATGGCCCGCAGCCGGAAATAGGTCACCATGTCCGTCTCGCCCATCCGTCGGGCATCCCAGACGAGGTAGACGGCGGACAGGTAGGCCGAAGCGGCCACAGCCAGGACGCCGACGAGGATCGAGGTGGGGTTGATCCAGCTGTCCACCGGATCGCCGGCCTCGCCCCCTGCGGGTACCCGACCGGAGGCGATGCCGCCGGCGACAGCTCCCATGCAGTACGGCACGATGACCGAGGATGATGCAAAAGCCGCCCCGAAGACCCGGCGGTAGCGGAGCGTGACCACAGTCTTACGGAAGGCAAAGCTCGAGCCGCGAAGGACGATCCCCAGGGCAGCCAGCGTAAGCGGCACGAACAGCGTCAGCGTGATGGAGGCGTACGCATCGGGGAATGACGTCCACATGATCACGAAGATGAAGATCAACCAGACGTGGTTGGCTTCCCACACCGGACCGATCGCCTGCTCGATGACACGGCGTGGGCGTTCGCCTCGATCCGGTCCGCCGGCGGTCAGGTCCCAGATGCCCGCCCCGAAGTCCGCACCCCCGAACACGGCATAGGTCACCAGGGCCAAAAGAAGTACGACAGCGATCGCGGTGCTCATCGGGTCGCCCCCTCGTCCTCCTTGGCCGGCGGCGACGCCGTTGGCGCACTCGGTCCGTACGGGCCGTCATGATCGACGAATCCCCCGGCTCGGCGAAATCGCCTGCTCATGGAGCGGAGGACGAGAATCGTCGTGCTGCCGAGGGCGATGTAGAGGATGACTACGGCGATGAATGTGACCCAGACGCCCGTGTTGCCGGTCGCGGCGTCCTCGACCTTCATGTACTTGTAGACGATCCACGGCTGGCGTCCGACCTCGGTCACCACCCAGCCCGCCTCCATGGTGAGTACCGAAAGAACACCTGCGCTGGCCGCAGCGCCCAGGAACCACTTGCTCGTGGGCATCCGCCGCCGGAAGATCCAGCTGGCGGCGTACCAGACCGACAGCAGGAACAGCAGCGTCCCCAGGCCGACCATGATGTCCCAGGCGAGATGGACTGTGTCCGTTTGGCGGATGGTCGGCCGCTGGTCTGCCGGAACGGTGTCCAAACCCTGAACGATCGTGGATTTGCCGGTACTCGGGTCGGACAGCCACGAGGCCAGGCCAGGGATCTTGATGCCGCCGCTCACCGTGCCGTCATCGTTGAGGTGCCCCAGAAGCGTCTCGGGGACGTCGCTGCTGGTCTTGGGCACCAGCTCGATGGCCGCGAACTTGACCGGCTGGTTGACGAAGACCCATCGAGCCAGCGCATCTCCGACCCCCATCTGCACCGGCGTCGCTACGGCCGCGACACTGAACGCGATGACGAAGCCCAGATGGTGATAGCGGTCGAGCCGTCCACGCAGCATTCCCACCGCGTACACCGAGGCGACCAGAAATCCACCGACCAGGTAGGCCGCGACCAGCATGTGGGCCGCCTGCAAAGGCATCGCGTCATTGAAGATCACCTTGATGGGGTCGACCTCGACGACATCGCCGCTCGAGTCCAGTGTGAAGCCGGACGGCGCGTTCATCCAGGCATTTGCCGCAACCACCGACACGCTGCCGAAAATCCCGGCCAGGACGATCGGGACGCCGGTCCAGAAATGGGTCCACGGCTTCAGCCGACGCCAGCCGAAGAGATAGATCGCGATGAAGATCGCCTCGGTGAAGAAGAACAAGCCCTCGAAAGCGAACGGCACGCCGAACGCCTGACCCCACTGGCCCATGAAACGCGGCCAGAGCAAGCCGAACTCGAAGCTCAGAACGGTGCCAGTGACCGCACCGACAGCGAAGGTGACGGCCATGTACTTCGACCACCGCTGAGCCAGCACAAGCGCATCGCTGTCGTTGCGCCGTAGAGCCCGGTAGTTCGCGATCAGCGTCATCAGCGCCCACGAGACACCGAGCGGCACCAAGATGATGTGGAAGGCGAGAGTGAACGCCATCTGCGCCCGGGCATAAGGCACTGGGTTCACCGCAGCGATTGCCGCGAGTCCGTCGATGGTTGCGGTCACGTGACCTGGGCCTTCCGTTGGCAGGTCAGCCAGCGACGGTCGAAGCGCCGGCCGCATCTGTGATATCTGGAGTTTCGTCGCTGTGCCGCCCGAGACATCACCCGAAATGGATGATCTGCCCACTTGGCCGCGCCCAGCACAGTCGTGATCGTGCCACCCGCCATGCCCACCACTGCCCTCAGGCAGGCGAAGGGAACGATGCCCAGGGGTCTAGGTTTGTCGCCTTGGCGGCGTCTGGTTCGACAGTGCTGGCGCGCTCGCGCCGAGCGGGTGGCAGGTAGGGTCCGGGCAATCTCGTCACGGAGGCACGGCTGATGACCGACTCGCACGACCACTCGGCTGGGACATCGCCCGCCGCTGGCCAGCCCGTGCCTCCTCCCGGGAGGGCTGGACCACCCACGATGGACCCGGTAGCGGTCATCCGCTCCCGGCAGTACTTGTCGGCGCTGATACTGGCGGCGATCCTTGGCATCCCGATCTCTGCCGCGGCCTACGGTTTCCTCGCGCTGGTCAGCAAGATCCAGGCGTTCCTCTTCGACGACCTGCCCGGGGATATCTTCGGCAGCGATGTGCCGGCATGGTGGCCGGTGCCGTTGCTGGTTCTCTGTGGGCTCCTGACCGCGTTGACCATCCGTTACCTGCCCGGTAATGGCGGGCACTCGCCTGCCTTCGGCTTTCACGCCGGCGGTGGCCCGCCTGTTGATCGAGAACTACCTGGCATCATCCTGGCCGCCCTGACCACGCTCAGCCTGGGCGCCGTTCTCGGGCCTGAGGCACCGCTGATCGCGATCGGGGGCGGCCTTGCCGCGTTGGCTGTGCACCTCATGAAGAGGGACGCACCGCCGATGGCTTTGACAGTCATGTCGTCTGCCGGCAGCTTTGCCGCGATCAGCACACTTCTCGGGTCCCCGGTGCTCGGCGGCTTCCTCATCATGGAGGTCGCTGGCGTCAGTGGTGCGACGTTGAGCCTGGTGGCGCTGCCGGGACTCCTCGCCTCCGGCATCGGCGCTCTGGTCTTCGTCGGTCTGAACTCGTGGACGGGACTGGGCGATTTCTCGCTGGCCCTTACCTCGGTGCCACCGGCAGTGGATCCGACTGTGGCCACGATGGCCTGGGCGCTGGTCATCGGCGCGATGGGTGCGCTGTTGAGCTGGGTGATTCGCTGGATCGGACTCTCGCTTCGTCCTGTCGTGCACCTCAACCGAGTGCTGGTGACTCCCTGCCTTGGCCTGGTCATCGGTCTCACGGCGATGACTTACCAGCTCATTACCGACAAACCGTTCACCCAGGTGCTGTTCTCCGGACAGGGTGCCTTGCCCGAGCTCGTCAAGGACGCCACCGACTACTCGGTCGGCGCGCTGATCCTGCTCGCGGCGTGCAAGGCCCTCATGTACGGGGTATCGCTCAGCGCCTTTCGCGGGGGACCCGTCTTCCCCGCCATGTTCATCGGCGCGACGCTTGGAATCGCCGTCAGTGGACTACCCGGCATGACCTTGGCGCCGGCGATCGCCATGGGGATCGGGGCGATGAGTGCGGCGATGCTGCGGCTGCCGTTGACCTCGACACTGCTGGCCACCCTGCTGCTCGGCACCGACGGGGTGACGGTGACGCCGCAGGTCGTGGTCGCGGTCGCGGTGGCATTCGTCATCACGATGGCGCTCCCGGTTCCGGGTCCGCAGGATCAGGCGCGCGCGACGGCGTGAACCGGCGCCCCCTTTGCCGCCGCCGGATCGAACGGGCCTGCAGCACAGCCCGGATCGGCAGACCTACCCCGGATCGGGTGATGCGGAACCACCCTCGGCTGTGGCACCGTCGGATGACATCAACAGGCAGCGTGTGTCAACAGGCGTGTGGCCGGCATGTGATCTCTGCGGGTTCGCGCGGGAAGGTGGAGCATGACTGAGTACGACGTGGGCCCGATCGACTATCTGGCCCTGGAGTTCCCGACTGCCGAGCTGAGGGGAAACGGTCTGGCCAGCCTGGTCGACCTGGTCGACCGGGGGATCATCCGGATCCTCGATCTTCGGTTCGCGAAGCGAGAGAAGGACGGTTCGTTCACTGCCGCTGCGCTCACCGACCTCGATGGCGACGGCATTCTGGATCTCGCGATGTTCGAGGGGGTCGAGTCGGGACTGCTCGACGACGACGACCTGAGTGAGGCGGTCTCGCTGATCGAGCCCGGCAACGGGGTCGCTCTGATCGTCTACGAGAACACCTGGGCGGGACCGTTCGTCTCCGCCATGAGGGAGGTCGGGGCCGAGGTCATCGCGAGCGGGCGGATCCCGGCCGACGACGTAGTGGCGGCATTGGATGCACTTGAGTCGGCGGACGCGTAGGCCGACGGACCACAAGGAGGGCTGAACATGGGACTTATCGGCGGCATGGCGAGGACCGCGGTGGTCGCGGGCACGGCCACGGCGGTGTCTAACCGGGTGTCCCGGCGGCAGGCTAACCGCTGGGGCGCGCAGGCGCAGCAGGAGCAGAGCTATGACCAGCAGGCCTACGATCCGCCTCCCCAGGCGGCACCCCCGCCGCAGGCATCGGGAGGGTCGGACATGCTCGAGCAGCTGCAGAAGCTGGGTGAACTACACGCCGCTGGTGTCCTGACCGAGGAGGAGTTCGCCGCGCAGAAGGCGAAGATACTCGCCCAGTAACCGACGGCTCCGATGGCGGACAGGCGCACGTCCGGCGGTCCGACCAGCTGGCTTGTCCGGCGGCTGCCGATCGTCGGCTGGCTGAGGTCGTACCGTCCGGGCCTGGCTTCGCGGCGACCTGATCGCCGGCGTGACGGTGGCGGCGCTGATCGTGCCCAAGAACCTCGGGTACGCCGGCATCGCCGGCATCCCGCTCCAGAACGGTCTCTACGCGGCCGCCGCGGGCGCCGTCCTCTACGCGATCTTCGGAACCTGTCGGCAGATCTCGATGGGCCCGAGCTCCGGGCTCGCCGCGGTGGCCGCGAGCGCGGTGGCGGCCGCCGGAATCACCCACCAGGCCGACGTGGCGTCGTTCGTCGCCGGGCTGACCCTCGCGTCCGGCCTGCTGTTCCTGGTCCTGGCCGTCCTGCGGATGGGCTGGCTCGCACAGTTCCTGTCGCGAGCCGTGGTGACGGGCTTCCTGTTCGGTGCTGCGATCGACGTGGTCATCGGCGAGCTGCCGAAGATCACCGGCACGGATGTCAGCGGCTCGAACTCGTTCCAGCAGCTACGATCCTGGATCGGGTCGCTGGGAGACGCGCATCGCGCGACCTGGGTGCTCGGTGTCGTCTCACTGGTCGTGGTGTTCGGGCTGCGGGTCGTCGCGCCGCGGGTGCCCGGCGCACTCGTCCTGGTCGTCGGCGGGCTCCTTGCGTCATACCTGTTCGACCTCGGGGATCACGGCGTCTCCCTGGTGGGAGATGTGCCTCGTGGACTGCCGTCATTCGACGATTCCGGACACCACATTGATGTGGGACCACGCGGGCACGGCGGCGGTTGCCGCCGTCGCGTTGATGTTGATCGGCTTCTCGCAGACGGCCGGCGACGCGCGTGCCTTCGCGGCAAAGCATCGGTACCAGATCGACGTCGACCAGGAGTGCGTTGCGCAGGCCGCAGCGAACATGGGCTCGGGATTCCTCCACGGGATGCCGGTCTCGACGAGCCTTTCCGCAAGCTCGCTCAACGACCACGCCGGTGCTCGTACCGGCCTTGCGTCCATCACCTCCGGCGTCACTGTCGTGCTGACTCTGCTCGTGCTCGCGCCATTGTTCTCGCAGTTGCCCAAGGCGGTGCTCGGCGCACTCATCATCGAGGCCGTCGTGATGGGCATGATGAACCTGCCGGAGATGAGGAGGATCTACCGCGTCCAGCGATTCGACTTCTGGGTCGCGATCGCCGCCATCCTCTTCACCCTCGCGTTCGGGGTGCTGGCGGGTGTGGTCATCGGGATCGGTCTGTCGTTGCTGTGGCTGATCGCGGTTGCCACCCGACCGCAGATGCCGATCCTTGGACGCGAGCCCGGCACCCAGGTCTTCCGCGATGTTCTTGAGAACCCCGACGACGATCTGATCCCCGGCGTCGTCGTGGTCAGGCTCGACGGTGGGCTCTTCTTCGCGACCGCGGACGCGCTCGAGGACCGGATCCGCGGACTGATCCAGTCCGCCGACGTCAGGTGCGTCGTGCTCGACTGCGAGGGCATCAACTTCCTCGACTCGCAGGGATCGGCGACGATCGACGATGTCCTCGTGCTGTGCCGTCAGGCGGAGGTCACTCTCCGTCTCGCGCGGGCGAAACCGAGCGTTCGCGCGATCCTGGAGCGGGAGGGCACGGTTCAGCGGCTCGGCGGAGACCACATCCATGGCAACGTCTACCGCGCCGTCGACGCTCAGCTCAACCGGTGAGACGGCCGTTGCTCTGTGACTCACTCGCACCGATCCTCGGACGCGTAGCGATCGGGTGTGCCCCGTCGTATCCCGCCTCAAGCACGTAGGTCGAAAGCTCGGTCGCGGTCGCGGTCGCGGCTACCGGCTTGCTGCTCGGGTCGCTCAGTCAGTCGAAGCCCGACTCGCCGGCTGTGGGTCGACGTCCGGATCGGCGTTTCGTACCAGATCAACCGACCGTAGCGGCGAGCCCGACGAACGCGCAGATCACGACGAAGACAGCCACGACGAAGGGCCATACGAACTTCAGATATCGGTCGTAGCCGATCTTTGACAGGGCGAGACCACCCATGATCACCGCCGACGTGGGGGTCACGATGTTCACCAGCCCGGAGGCAGACTGGAAGCAGGTCACCGCGATTTCGCGCGGAACGTGGGCGAAGTCCGCCAGTGGCGCGAGGATCGGCATGACCAGCGCCGCGTGCCCGGACGACGACGGCACCAGGAACGCGATCGGGATGTTCACCAGGAACGCGATCACGGCGAACGTGCCGCTCGACGTGCCCGAGACCGCACTTTCCATCTTCTGCAGAATCGTGTCGGTCATGTAGGCGTTCTTCATGACGACCGTGATTCCGCGGGCGACGACGATGATGAGGCCCGCACCGAGGAAGTCCGAGGCGCCGGCGACGATCGTCGTCACGGTGCCCTCCTCGCCCAGTCGGGCGATCAGGCCGATGACCACGGCCATCACGATGAAGAGGGTTGCGGCTTCCGGGAAGTAGAAGTCGGCGAACGTCGGAAGCGGGAAGTCGTTGCTGAACGTCTCGTTCCAGATGTCGTTCCACGGGATGAAGCCATAGATCATCAGTAGGAAGGTCGCTCCGAAGAGTAGGAGGACGACACCCTGGCGCCCAGTCAGCCGCGGGACATCGGTGACGAGGCCCTGCGCACTCTCTGCATCGCCGGGTGACACGCCGACCACGGATGCGCTGGGGTCACGGAGGACACGACGCGCGTACCAGAGGACGTAGGCGATCGCCATCGCGACCAGGACGACCCACATCGCGATCCGCAGGCCGATCCCGTCGCCGATGCTGATGCCGGCAGCGTCGGACGCGACCCCGGTCGCGAAGGGGTTGACGGTCGAGGCGATCACACCGGTCCCGGCCCCGAGGAAGATGATGGCGGCCGCCACCATCCGGTCATAGCCGAGTGCGAGGGCAAGCGGCACCAGCAGGACGAAGAAACCGAGGGTCTCCTCCCACATCCCGTAGCTGGTCCCGCCCAGGGCGAACACCGCCATCAGGAGGGCGACCAGGACGGATCCGCTGTGTCTGAACCGCAGCGCGAGGCGCCCGATCCCGGTTTGGATCGCGCCAGTCTTCATGGTGACGGTGATGAACGCACCGACGGCGAGGACGAACAGGAAGATGGCCGCCGACCCGTAAAGGAAGCCTTCCTCCCACGGCCCGACGAAGCCGCTGCTGTTCTCGACACCGTAGAGGCCGTTGGCGGGGGAGTCCCACAGCTGCTTGAACCGGAACGAGAGTGAGTCGTCGACGCACGGGAGGCCAAGATCGCTCACAGTGGCGCCAGGGGCGTACTTCGCATCCGCGGGCGATGGCCCGCTCTCTGCCGCCGACTCGACATTGAGCGACGGAGCAGTCGCCGCCGGGGCCGAACAGGAGGGCAGTTGTTCGTACGAACCCGGGATCGGAGCGCCGCTCTTGTCGAGCTTGTAGCTCCCCGCAGGTACGACGAACGAGGCCAGCCAGACAAGCAGGAGGACGCACGCAAGGACAGTGAAGGCAGTCGGGAACTTGAACTTCCGGCGCGGCTCGTCTGACGGCATGGCGCGTAACCTTCCTATGATCCTGTTCGAGCCTCCCCCGCCGTGGGGTGGCATGTAACCACCCTGAAGGGGGTGGGTGACCAGACGTCCGGCGAGTCTGGTTGCGCTCCGTCCGCGAAAGGTGAGCATCAAGGACAGGAGCCTGAGGGAGGACGTATGTCTGGTGAGCTGCCGTCGGAGACCGTCGGAGCGGGCCGCGGACGACGTGGCGTGATTCGTCTCGTGTCCGGCGGTGAGGGGATCATCACCGGCACCGTCGTCTGTGCGGCGGTGATCGCGGCCGGTGCCGGCCACACCGAATCAATAGCCGAGCTGTCGGTGGCGATGGTCGGCACAATCACGGTGTACTGGCTGGCGCACCTGCACGCGGTCGCGATCGGAGGCGCGATCAGTGAGGGACATCATCCGCTCCTCGCCCTGCGGCACTCAGCGGCCGAGACGTGGACGATCGCCGCGGCCTCGCTCGTGCCGCTTGCGATTCTGCTGGTCGCGCACATCGCCGGTGCCAAGTTCAGCACGGCCGCCTGGATCGCATTGCTGAGCACCATCGTTCTGCTGGCGTTCTACAGCTTCCTGGCGGGTCGGCGCGGCGGCCTCGGGCTCCGCGGTAGCCTCGCGAGCTCGTTCGCCGGGGCGTCGCTCGGCATCGTGGTCGCGCTCTTGAAGGCAGCGTTGCACTGACGCTCGAGGCTGAGCACGACTCGTAGGCGTTGCCTCCGGTGCCGTTGCTTGGAGGCCCCCGACGCCACCTGGCGGCCACCAGTCGCAGGTGGTGCGCGCCTCCGCTGACCGTCGTGCCGAGGTCGCGACCACAGACGCGATCGACACGTTCATCAAAGAGGTGTCGACGGCGAGCACGAATATGGCCATGGCAAGAGGGAGCGCGAGGCGCCGGTGCATGAGCCGAGCGTGACGCGATCACGGACGGCCGGTCAGCCGCCACCGCGACAGGGTGGTGAGTCCACCCGCTCGCGGGTAGTGCCCGACCACCCGGGCGCGCGTGATCGTGGTGATCCGCAGTGTGTGCGAACCGAGCACCACGCGGCGGCAAGAACCCGACGAGTGACGGGACGGCTCATGGCGACCCAGGACCCTACGATGGATGCGCCCACGCAGGTCAGCAGCGCCTCGCTCGAGGCCACCGAGGTCGCCCAGCAGCTCGGCGTCGACCCGGCCCAGGGCCTGAGCGCCGACGAGGCACGTCGCCGCCTCCAGGAGCACGGTCCCAACCGACTCACCGCCACCAAGAACGGAGTCCGGCTTCCAGGCTTTCCTCCGGCAGTACCAGGACTTCATGCAGATCGTGCTGCTCGCGGCTGCGGTGATCAACCTCATCGCGACCCAGGACGTCGGTACGTCGGTGGTGCTGGCCGGGCTCACCCTGTTCAACGCCGTCATCGGTCTGCGCCAGGAGTCGAAGGCGGAGGAGAGCGTCAAGGCGCTCTCGCAGATGATGAAGACGATCGCCCGGGTACGGCGGGACGGCCAAGCCGTCGAGGTCGACGCCGAGGAGCTCGTGCCCGGCGACATCGTGCTGGTGGAGGCGGGCAACCGGATTCCAGCGGACGGCCGGATCAGCGTCGCCGCCACCCTCGAGATCGAGGAAGCCGCTCTCACCGGGGAGAGCCTGCCCGTCGGCAAGACCACGGAGTCGGTCCCGGGCGAAGACGTTCCCCTCGGTGACCGCATCTGTGTCGCGTACATGAACACCTCCGTCACCCGCGGACGCGGCGAGCTCATCGTCACCGCGACAGGGATGGGCACAGAGATCGGTCACATCGCCGACCTGCTGTCCAACACCGAGACCGACAAGACCCCGCTGCAGAAGCAGCTGGACGGGCTCTCCAAGATCATCGCGGTCATCGCCGGGATCGCGCTCGTGCTCGTTGTCATCCTGGGCCTGCTCCGCGACGAGTCGTTCGACACGCTGTTCATCACCGGCGTCGCCCTGGCGGTGGCCGCGATCCCGACCGGCCTGCCGGCTGTGGTCACGGCCCTGCTCTCCCTGGGCACGCGGGAGATCGCGAAGCGCAACGCGATCGTGAAACGGCTCCCGGCGGTGGAGACACTCGGTTCGACGTCCGTCATCTGCTCGGACAAGACCGGCACGCTGACCCTGAACAAGATGACGGCTCGGGAGCTGGTGATCCCAGGGCAGAACCGCTTCAATGTGTCAGGAGAGGGGTATCGGACCGACGGTGAGATCACGCATGTCGGCGGCTCGCGGTTCGACCTTGACCCGTATCTGCTGCCGATGGTCTTGTGCGCGGACGCGGTGCTCGACGGGGACAGCCTCATCGGCGATCCGACCGAGGGTGCGCTCATCGTTCTCGGTGCCAAAGGCGGGCTCGACATCGACGAGACCAGACGTGCCTTCCCGCGGATCGCGGAGGTGCCGTTCGACTCCGACTACAAGTTCATGGCCACCTTCCACGAGATGGAGGGCGCGAACGGCGAGCCGGTGGTCCGCTGCTACGTCAAGGGCGCTCCTGACGTGCTCATCTCCAGGGCAGGCTATTACCGGAATCCTGACGGCGGTCTGGTCCCGGTCACCCAGGAGAACCAGCAGCTCGCCATCGACGCCAACGACCGCATCGCCGGGAACGGGGAGCGCGTCATGGTCGTGGCGCAACGGGACTTCCCGAGAGCAGGGTTCTCGGCCGACGGCGCACTCATCGGCCTGGTGGATGACCTCACTCTGCTGGCGATGGTGGGAATCGTCGACCCGCCCCGGGCGGAGGCGAAGGCAGCCATCGCCGAGTGCAAGGCCGCCGGCATCCGGGTGCGCATGATCACAGGAGACCACGCGACCACCGCGGCCGCGATCGCAGGCGAGCTCGGGATCGAGGGACGGGCGATCACCGGCACCGCCTTCGCTGCGATGAGCGACGAGGAGCTGCTGGAACAGCTGCCGGACATCGGAGTCGTGGCGCGGGTCGCACCGGAGGACAAGATAAGGCTGGTCCAGCTCCTGAAGCGCAGCGGCAACATCGCGGCCATGACGGGTGACGGGGTCAACGACGCTCCCGCCCTCAAGGCGGCGGACATCGGGGTCGCGATGGGCATCACCGGCACCGAGGTGTCGAAGGAAGCCGCGGTGATGATCCTCACCGACGACAACTTCGCGACGATCGTGAAGGCGGTCGCCTACGGCCGAGCACTGTACGACAATCTGCTCAAGTATCTCCGGTTCCAGATGTCCACCCTGGTCGCCTACATCGCCATCTTCCTCGGAGCCGGGATCTTCGGGATCGCGAACGGCGCCCCGCTCAACCCGCTGCAGATCCTGTGGCTGAACATGGTCGTGGACATCCCGATCGCCATCGCCCTCGGCTTCGACGAACCCACTGCCGGACTGATGAAGCGTCCGCCACGCCCGGTCGGGACCCCCGTGCTCTCGACCGCCAACTGGGTCCGGCTCTGCCTGCAGGGGCTCGTGATGACGGTCGGCTCCCTTGTTGCCTACCAGATCGGACACGACCAGGACGGCGCCGTGGTCGCCTCCACGATGCTCCTCACGACGCTGTCGCTGTTCCACGTGGCCGCCGGCTTCCTGGCCCGGGACCAGGACGGGACGATCTTCTCGCGATCGGCCATCCCCGGCGCGACCCAGCTGCGCAGGTATGGACTCTCGCTCCTCGCCGTGGTCGCCATCACGGCGCTGAACATCCTGGAGCGCATCTTCGACACGACTCCGCTGAGCGCCGACCAGTGGGCCATCTGCGGCAGCATCGCCCTCAGCCTCCTGGTCGTCGAGGAGCTCATCAAGCTCGTGCTGCGTCGCCGTAAGCAGGTCGACGTCGCGGCTGGGACAACCCCGTCACCGTCACTCGCCTAGACAAGGAACCCCCATGTCCTACAACCTCCGCAACCGGCACTTCCTCAAGGAGCTGGACTTCACGCCGGACGAGCTGCGGCACCTGCTCCGTGCTCTCCGCCGAGCTGAAGGCCGCGAAGTACGGCGGGTACGAGAGACCGCGACTGCTGGGCAAGAACATCGCCCTCATCTTCGAGAAGACCTCGACGCGGACGCGTACCGCCTTCGAGGTCGCCGCGAAGGACCAGGGTGCACACGTCACCTATCTCGAGCCGAGCGGCTCACAGATCGGGCACAAGGAGTCCATGAAGGACACCGCCCGGGTGCTGGGCAGGACCTTCGACGGCATCGAGTACCGCGGCTTCTCCCAGGAGAGCGTCGAGATCCTCGCCCAGTACGCCGGGGTGCCGGTGTGGAACGGGCTGACCGACGAGTTCCACCCGACGCAGATCCTCGCCGACGTCCTCACCATGACCGAGCACAGCGACAAGCACCTGACCGAGATCGCGTACTGCTACCTCGGCGACGCCCGCAACAACATGGGCAACTCCCTCATGGTCGGAGGCTGCAAGCTCGGGATGGATGTCCGGCTGTGCGCCCCGGAGCACCTGTGGCCGAACGACCGCCTCGTCAAGCAGTGTCAGGACATCGCCGCCGAGACCGGCGCGAGGCTGACCCTGACCGAGGATGTGGACGAGGGTGTCTCCGGCGTCGACTACCTCTACACAGACGTGTGGGTGTCCATGGGCGAGCCCGCGGAGGTGTGGGAGGAACGCATCCGGCTGCTCAAGCCCTACCAGGTGAACATGGACGTCGTGCAGCGGACCGGCAACCCGAAGGTGAGGTTCCTGCACTGCCTGCCCGCCTTCCACAACCGGCAGACCAAGGTCGGTGAGGAGATCTTCGAGAAGTACGGCCTCGACGGCCTCGAGGTCTCCGACGACGTGTTCGAATCCGAGCACTCGATCGTCTTCGACCAGGCCGAGAACCGTATGCACACGATCAAGGCCGTCATGGTGGCAACGCTCGGCGCGTGACTGGAGGCGACGATGAGAGTGGTCCTGGCGTTGGGTGGCAACGCCCTCCTCAAGCGAGGCGAGCCGATGACGGCCGAGATGCAGCGCGGCAACGTAAGGATGGCTGCGCCGGCCCTGGCCAAGGTGGCCGCCGACCATGAACTCGTGCTCTCGCACGGCAACGGTCCGCAGGTCGGGCTCCTCGCACTCCAGGCAGCGGCGTACGTCGACGTCGAGCCCTACCCGCTCGACGTCCTCGGCGCCCAGACCGAAGGCATGATCGGCTACGTCCTCGAGCAGGAGCTGGGAAACGTGCTGCCGCCCGACCAGCCGATCGCCACGATCCTCACCATGGTGGAGGTCGACCCGGCTGACCCGGCCTTCACCGACCCCACGAAGTTCGTGGGGCCCGTCTATACGCAGGCGCAGGCCGACCAGCTCGCCAGTGAGAAGGGCTGGACCTGCAAGGCAGATGGCGACTACTGGCGACGTGTCGTGCCGTCGCCCGAGCCGCGACGCATCTTCGAGATCCGCCCGATCCGATGGCTCCTCGACAAGGGGGTCACCGTCATCTGTGCCGGCGGAGGCGGGGTTCCGACGATGTTCGAACCCGGTGCGGAGCGGACCCTGACCGGCGTGGAGGCCGTCATCGACAAAGACCTTGCCAGCGAGCTGCTCGCCCGTGAGGTGGATGCGGACCTCTTCGTGATGGCAACCGACGTCGACGGCGTTTACACCGGATGGGGCACGCCCGAACAGCACCGCTTGGAAACAGTGCGGCCGGCAGCGCTACGAAAGCTCCCGTTCCCAGCCGGGTCCATGGGACCCAAGGTCGACGCGGCGGCCCGGTTCGTGGAGGCGACGGGCGGGCGCGCGGCCATCGGCGCGCTGGAAGACATCGCCGGGATCATCGAAGGGCACGGCGGGACCCAAGTCGTCGCGTGACGGCTCTGGAGATTGTGAATTGGAGGAGACATGACGACGTTCGGGGTTCACTCCGAGGTAGGACGGCTGCGAAAGGTGATGGTCCACAGGCCGGACCTCAGCCTCAAGAGGCTCACCCCCTCCAATCACGACGACCTGTTGTTCGACGACGTCCTCTGGGTCGAGCGTGCGCAGTTCGAGCACGACCAGTTCGTCGCCAGGATGCGCGAGCGGGACGTGGAGGTGTTCCTGTTCCTGGACCTGCTGTCCGAGGCTCTCGCGGCCAGCGACGAAGGCCGGCGCCGGCTCATCGAAGTCACCGCGTCGGAGTACACGGTCGGTGTGACGCTCGTCGAAGAGGTTCGCGCCGCGCTTTGGGATATGAAGCCCGACCAGCTCGCGAGGCACCTCATTGGTGGGCTGACCGTTGAAGAGTCAGGGCTGGACCTCGGCAGACTTCGGAGTGCCTCCCTGCCGGCCGCCGCGTTGGACGACCTCAGCATGTTCGTCCTCCCGCCGCTTCCGAACACGTTGTTCACGCGTGACTCGTCGTGCTGGATCTACGGGGGCGTCTCGATCAACCCGATGTACTGGCCGGCTCGCCGGCTTGAGGCGTACAACGTCGCCGCGATCTACCGCTACCACCCGATGTTCGCGGACGCCGAGTTCGAGTACTGGTACCCCGAGCTCGGTGACGACGGCAAGTTCCACGCCGTCGACTTCGGCCGTTCAACCCTGGAGGGCGGGGACGTCCAGCCGATCGGGAACGGAACCGTGCTGATCGGTCTCAGCGAGCGGACGCAGGCTCGCATGATCGAGCAGATCGCACGCGCGCTCTTCGCCAGTGGCGCGGCCGAGCGCGTCATTGCGGCGGTGATGACCAAGGACCGCGCACACATGCATCTCGATACGGTCTTCACGCTGCTGGACCGCGACAAGGCGACGGCGTACCCCAAGGTGATCGGTGGGGTCCGCGCAATCAGCCTCCGGCCGGGCTCCTCGGCGCGGAGCTTCCACGTCACCGAGGAGGAGAGCTTCGTCGGTGCGGTCGCCGACGCTCTCGGCGTACCTGAACTCCAGGTCGTGGAGACCGGCGGCGACGCCTACCAGCAGGAGCGGGAACAGTGGGATGACGGCAACAACGTCGTCGCTCTCGAGCCCGGCGTCGTGGTCGCCTACGAGCGCAACACCTACACGATCGCCAAGATGCGCGAAGCGGGCGTCGAGGTCGTCACGATCGAAGGCTTCGAGCTCGGCAAGGGCCGCGGAGGTGGACACTGCATGACCTGCCCCCTTCTCCGCGACCCGCTGTGAGAGGAAGCAGCGAGATGACGGATGCAGCCCGATTGGCACTGGTCCCGGTCCCGGCGGCCGTCCCCGTGGGAAAGCTCGCCCACGCGCGGGTGCTCCACCCGCACCGCGACGGTGACGACGTGGGGGCGTTGCGGGCCCGAGTCCAAGCAACCGTCCTCGCGACGCGCTGAGATCCCGATGTCCGACAGCCGCGCGGAATCGCCCCCAACGACGGGTGAGGGACCGGAGGGCGTTCGCCCGCCGAGCATGCTCGATGCCGTCCTACCGATCGTCGTCCTGATCGGACTGCTCAGCACGACGATCGTCCTGTTCGGGATCGACGCCACAAATGGCCCGCTCCAGGTCGCTCTGCTCCTCAGTGCAGCGTTCGCCAGCCTGATCGCGTTCAAGAACGGCCATACGGTCGCGTCGGTCGCGGACGCCGCCGTGGGTGGGGTGACATCAGCAATCGGGGCGATCTTCATCCTGCTGGCCGTCGGTGCGCTGATCGGCACGTGGAACATGGCAGGCACCATCCCGACCGTCGTCGACTATGGCATCAGGTTGGTCAGCCCGACCTGGTTCTATCTGGCGGCGGCAGCGGTCTGTGCGTTGGTGGGCATGGTAACGGGGAGTTCATGGACTACCACAGGGACACTCGGCGTCGCCTTTGTCGGGATGGCGAGGGTCATGGGGATGTCCGAGGCGACGGCCGCCGGTGCCGTGATCTGCGGCGCCTACTTCGGCGACAAGATGACCCCGCTCTCGGAGACCACGATCCTGGTGCCGAAGCTCGTCGGTGGCGGACTCACGGTGGGCCAGCACATCCGAAACATGTTCTGGACAGCGGGACCAGCGCTGGGAATCAGCCTGGTGATCTTCCTGGTCCTGGGCCTCAATGCTGAACCCAAAGGGGCCATCAGCACGGACGCTGCACGAGTCGCGCTGGGCGAGGCGTTCAACATCACCCCTTTCAACTTGCTCCCGCTCCTGCTTCTGGTGGTCTTCTCCATTCTCAAGCTCCCGCCGTTCCTGTCCATCCTCGGATCGTCGCTGTTCGCGGGCATCCTCGCACCGTTCACGCAGTCGTCGGCGGTGACCGCTTTCGTGGACGACCCGAGCATCGGGTCTGTCGCCACCGACATCAAGGCGATCTTCGCGGCCATGGCCACCGGCTTCGTCAGCAACTCGGGTGTCAAGGAGATCGACCAGCTCTTCTCCGGTGGCGGAATGGCGGGCCTGCTCACCACGATCTGGCTCGTGCTGGGCGCCTTGTCGTTCGCGGCGGTGATGGAGCACGCCGGCTTTCTTGAGCGGCTCTTGGCGCCGATCGTTTCGAGAACGAGGCGACGCGGGTCGCTCATCCTGGCTGTCAACGGTAGCGGGATCGGCATGAACGTGATCGCCGGTGACCAGTACGTCGCGGACGTGCTGCCGGCGCGCATGTTCCGTGGCGAGTTCGCAAAGCGGGGACTGGCGCCACAGGTTCTGTCGCGTGCTGTCGAGGACTCCGGCACCGTGACGTCCGTTCTGGTGCCGTGGAACACGTGTGGCGCGTACATCTCGGGCGTACTCGGTGTGTCGACCGCGGCCTATTTCCCCTACTGCTTCTTCAACCTGCTTAGTCCTGTTCTCGATGTGTTGTACGGCTTCATCGGGTTCAAGGTCCCAACTATGTCAGCGCCCGAAGCCGACCAGTCCGAAGAGCGCCCAGAACAAGGTTCCCTGTGACTAATCGCCGGAATGAGCTTGCCGCGGGAATCCAGAACGAGGTTCCCTCGAACCGGGCGCAAGTGTCTAGGTGTGGAGGTTTGGGGCGTCATGGGTAGCACTCATGACTGGGACGCTTCCGTCGACATCGACGTCGACCTCGTCGAGTACGTCATCGTGGAGGTGCCCGAGCTCTCCTCCCTCGACCGGGTCGCGACCGCCCTCGCCGAGCTTGTGCGCTCACACGCGATCCGAATCCTTGACGTGGTGACCGTTGTGAAGGCAAGCGACGGATCCGTCGAGGTCCTCGAGGTCGACGACGTCGACGCGCTGCGCCCCCTGAGCAACGTCGGCGGCTACTTCGGGGGCTTCCTCAGCAGTCGCGACCTCATCCTGGCTGCACAGGCGGTTACTCCGGACAGCACCGCCGTCCTGCTGTTGGCCGAGGATCGCTGGGCTGGGCCACTCTCGGGAGCCGCACGTGCGGCCGGGGGACGGGTCCTCGGCGGTGAGCGTGTCCCTCGAAGTCGGATGTACCCAGCGCTGGCGGATGCCTCAGGCTTCGTCGACCCGACCGGACCCGACGACGAGGAGGAGCATCATGCAACGCATGGCGCGATCACGTGACACGTGCTTCGATCTCCTGGCACCACGACCGCAGAGCTGGACGACGCCCGAAACCTGGGCGGGTGTACTGGTCGATCCTGCCGCGCAGCTGCGCGAGCTTGCCGCCCTGGTGGCCCAGGGGCTCATGACAGACGAGGAGTTCGAGCGTCAGCGGCGCAAGGTGCTCGGCCCCTGATCCGACCGATTGAGCTGTGTCAGCGCACGCGCGATGCCAGCCGCCTCGGAGCGCGACCGACAGTGCAGCTTCCGATAGATGACCTTGAGATGGAACTTGATGGTGTTCATCGAGATGGAGAGCTCTGCGGCGATCTCCCGCTGGGTGAGGCGACTCGGAAGTAGCCTGAGAACCTCTCGCTCGCGGTCGGTGAGCTGGTCGATCATCCCGCGCAGGGCCTCGACCCTTCCCCGACCTATCTCCATGCTCGGGGCTCGCCGCAGTCGGTCGAGCCACGTCGGTGCCACCCTCCACGCCGCGAGCTCGACGAGTTGCAGGATGTCGGGGCCTTCCGCGGCAACGGTCTGCAGCAGTCCGTTGGGCGCGGCGACGTCGAGCGCCGCGACGACCCACTTGAGGGAGTCGTCGTGAGTCAGCGCTGCCTTGGCGCGGAGCAGGTCGCGGACAACCTGGTGACGGACGCATCGCGGGATCGCATCGTCGAGAGCCGACGCCGCGCGGGCGCGGTCACCCTCGGCCAGGAATACTCTCGCCCTGCTGACGCATGTCCAGAAGGGGTCGTTAACCTGACCCGAATAGATCCTGGCCTGCTCGACCGAGCCGCCGGCCAGGGCGAGGCGCGTGCCCAGGCGTGCGAGCCATCCGCGTCCGCCGCGACCGGAGTACTCGTTCTCCACGATGTCGGTCGCTTGCGTGAACCAGGCTTCGGCTCCGGCCAGGTCGCCCGCGTCACAACGCGCATGAGCCAGTTCGAGACAGGCCAGAAGCTGACAGTAGGGCGTCGCTTCGACGCGGACGTTGGCCAAGACCGAGAGTTCGTCGAGCGCTCGCGGCAGGTCACCCATCTCCCGGTGTGCCAGCGCTTCGGCGAGGGAGAGCTCCGAGCGCAGGATGGTCATGTTCGCGACCTCGGCCGTGTTGCGAACGCCGGCGGCCACGCGGAGCGCGTCCACGGGTCGCCCGGCCAGGGCTTCGCCGAGAGCTCGGATCCCCTCGAGCGAGAGCAGCCGCTCCGGATCGACGCTCATCGCCTGTCGTGCCGCGCGGACCTCGGCGTCGCTGTCGTCCCAGCCTTCGGACAGGCACGAACCGCGGACGATCATGTTCCAGCTGAACCTGCCCAGTGGGTCCAGCCACCATTGTCCGCCCAGGTCGTGAAGTGCCCGCTCGGCGAGGGCCGCACCTTCACCCCAGTCGCCCCCGACGGTTGCGGCGATGGAGCGCAGCATCGTCATCCGAGCGCTCGTCGTCTGGTCGACGTCGGCCGATGCGCGCGCGATCACGCTCATCTGGTCGACCGCGTCGAGGAAACGGTGCCGGCTGACCAGGAGATTGCACCACGCCACCTCCATGATCGTGGGCAGGTCTGACGTCGCGATCTGGGTGGGGATGCCCGCGAGCGTCCTCGCGATGGTCGCCTCCCGACCACCGTCGTACAGGGCTGTCACGTGAGCAGCCAGCAGACGGAGCGCATCGCGAGGGTGGCCGCCCAGGAGCCAGTGCTCCAACGCCAGTGGAACGTGGCCGGTCTCCTGGTACCAACGGGCGGCGCGGACATGCTGTCGGCTCAGCCGGTCCGGGGAACCCTTGGCCAGCTCCGCGAGCATCACCTCGCGGACGAGCGAGTGGATGACATATCGCCCTGAGGGAGCTAGTCGGCTCACGAACAGACCGCGCTTCTCGGCGAGGCCCAATTGGGCAACCGCGTCCTCACGCCCGGTCAACGCGACGGCAAGAGCCGGGTCCACCAGCTCCACGACCGCGATGTCGAGCAACGCGTCCACGAGGTCGCGGTCCTCGGCGCCGAGCACCTCGTGCCAGATGTAGTCCTCGATCAGCAGGCCTTCGCTACCGCCTGGTGCGACGTCCGGCTGCGCGCGACTCGCCCTGGCAGCCAGCGCAGCGAGCTGGATCCCGGCCGCCCACCCACCTGCCCGTCCCGCGATCTCGCTCAGCCGGCCATCCTCGAGAGCTGGGGCCAGCTGCCTCAGCAGCTCGACGGCCTCGTCTTGGGAGAACTTCAGCTCGGCGAAGTTGACCTCGGCAAGCTGTCCCCTGGCTCGGAGCCGGTCCAGGGGGAGGCTCGGCGCCCGCCGCGCCGAGACCACGACGTGCAGCCACCCCGGCAGATGCTGCAGGAACAGTGCGAGTGACCGGACGGCCAGCGGATCCCCATCGACGAGATGGAGATCGTCGACGACGAGAACGGCCTCCGTGAGCGGTGCCGCCTCGAGATCGTCGAGCAGCGCGGCAACCCCGTCCAGCAGGTAGTTAGGTCGGTTGATCAAGGTGAGAGTCCGCTGTGAGATCACTGGCGCCAGCGTCTCCAGCGCGACGAGCATCCCCGACCAGAACCGCATCGCGTCGCGGTCCTCCTCGTCGACCGACAGCCACACATGCGGGGTCGTCAGCGTGACAAACCAGGTCGCGAGCAGCGAGGTTTTTCCCGACCCGGCGGGCGCCACCACGTGAGTCAGCGGGCATGTCACCGCGTCGCTCATCAGCTGATGGAGTCGTGACCTCACGACCAGCCCCTCAGGGTCAGTCAGGGGCCGCAACTTTGACTTGAGGATGGCAGAGCCTGTCGCAGCCGAAGACCTTCCCCGCTGCGAACCGCCTACTTGGGACATGTAACCCTCCGCAGCCGCCAGCGGCAGACCGTCAACCTCACCGTAGTGCAATTGGCTGCTCGACCACAGCACAGCGTGAGCATTTCGCCCACTCCCTGCATCGCACACCAGCTCGCAAGGTCGCTAGGGATCGTCGGCGTACCGCTGGAACGTGCTCCTTCACGCTGGACTGGGGCGGTGGCAGCGGCGGCCCGGGTACCGACTTCTTCGGGCAGGTCTCGCGGAACGGGACGACGCTTCATTTCACCGAGGCCACGTACGATCCGTTCCCCGGATCGACCGTGGACATCTGGATGCGGGGCGTCGATGCGCTGCACGATCGCCTGAACGAGCGGCGCTCGTCGGTCAAGATCCTCCCGCCGGCCGTGTGGGTGCCTAGACCGGAGGACGTGCCGTGGGGGCGGATGCTGACCGTCTCCGACCCGTTCGGCAACAGTCTTCGATTCACCGAGCCACTCGACCAACGCCGAACGGGAGGCGGTTCCCGACTGGTCGGCTTAGCCGGCAGAACATGCTGGGACGACCGGCTCATCATGAGGCAGCTTCCCGCGACGGCGACCACGACGAGGCCAGGGCCGGCTATTGGTCAGAAGCGACGCCTGCCGATGCGCTAGCCTTGTGTCATGAGTACGACCCTGCTTCTTATCGAGCCGCGCTGACACCCAGGATCTCAGCGCGGCGACCCCTCGTGTGATGAGGGGTTTTTTCATGCCACCATGCAGAACCCGGCAGGACCACGAGCGCAGGAGAGCAAGGACATGACCAGCTACGACGTCAAGGCCACCCAGGACAAGTGGTTGAAGATCTGGGGTGAGCTCGACCCGTTCCGCGTCGCGGACGACGGCGCCCGCGAGCGGCGCTACATGCTGGACATGTTCCCGTACCCCTCGGGCGACCTGCACATGGGCAACGCCGAGGCGTTCGCGATGGGTGACGTGATTGCGCGGTACTGGTTCCAGCAGGGGTATGACGTCCTCCACCCCATCGGCTGGGACTCGTTCGGACTACCGGCTGAGAACGCCGCGATCCGCAACAACGTCTATGCCGCCGACTGGACCGAGGCCAACATCGAGACCCAGGCCGAGTCGTTCAGGAGATACGCCATCTCCTTCGACTGGTCGCGCCGGTTGCACACCTCGGACCCGGAGTACTACCGCTGGACACAGTGGCTGTTCCTGCGGTTCTTCGAACGAGGCTTGGCCTATCGCAAGCCGTCCTTCGTCAACTGGTGCCCGAACGACCAGACCGTGCTGGCCAACGAGCAGGTGGTGGCAGGCGCCTGCGAACGCTGCGGCGCCCTGGTGACCAAGCGTGAGCTGACCCAGTGGTACTTCCGGATCACCGACTACGCGCAGCGCCTGCTGGACGACATGGACGCCCTGGAGGGGAAGTGGCCCGCCCGGGTCCTGACCATGCAGCGCAACTGGATCGGGAGATCCGAGGGTGCCTTCGTCGACTTCGTGATCGAGGGACCCGACGAGCCCGTCACTGTCAGCGTTTTCACGACCAGGCCGGACACGTTGTTTGGCGCGACGTTCTTCGTGGTGGCTCCGGAGTCCCCTCTGGCCTCGGAGATCTGCGGGGACGAGCAGCGGGAGTCCTTCGAGGCGTACCTGGAACAGACCAAGCGGGTCAGCGACATCGAGCGGCAGAGCACCGAGCGTGAGAAGACCGGTGTGTTTCTGGGTGTGCACGCCATCAACCCGGTGAACGGCGAGAGGCTACCCGTCTACGCGGCCGACTACGTCATGGCTGACTACGGCACCGGGGCGGTGATGGCCGTGCCGGGACAGGACCAGCGCGACTGGGACTTCGCCGTCAAGTACGACCTGCCGATCGTGCGTACGGTCGAGCCGCCTGAGGACTTCGACGGCGAGGCCTACACCGGCCCCGGACGCGCGATCAACTCGGCCAGGGAGGAGGAGGTCGACCTCAACGGGCTGGAGGTCGAGGAGGCCAAGGCCCGGATCGTCGCCTACCTGGAGCGCAAGCAGCGTGGGCGTAGCGGTGTCACGTTCCGGCTGCGCGACTGGCTGCTGTCCCGTCAGCGGTTCTGGGGGTGCCCGATTCCGATCGTGCACTGCGACGCCTGTGGCGAGGTCCCGGTTCCGGACACCGAGCTGCCGGTGCGGCTGCCGGACCTGCGGGGAGCCGACCTGGCACCGAAGGGTGTCTCCCCGCTGGCGGCGGCCACCGAGTGGGTTTCGGTGAAATGTCCGGTCTGCGGCGGTCCGGCCAGCCGTGACACCGACACCATGGACACGTTCGTGGACTCGTCGTGGTACTTCCTGCGCTACTGCTCACCGGACTTCGAGGAGGGCCCGTTCGACCCGGTGGCGGTACGGCGGTGGATGCCGGCCGACCAGTACGTCGGGGGCGTCGAGCACGCGATCCTGCACCTGCTGTACAGCCGTTTCTTCATCAAGGTGCTGCACGACATGGGGATGGTCGACTTCATCGAGCCGTTCCGGGCGCTGATGAACCAGGGCCAGGTGATCAACCAGGGCAAGTCGATGAGCAAGTCGCTGGGCAACGGTGTCGATCTGGGCGAGCAGCTGGAACAGTACGGCGTTGACGCGGTGCGACTCACCGTGGTGTTTGCCGGACCCCCGGAGGACGACATCGACTGGGCCGACCTGTCGCCCGGAGGTTCGGTGCGGTTCCTGCAACGCGCCTGGCGGCTGTCCGGTGATGTGACGAGTGAGCCGGGCGTCGATCCCGCCACCGGAGACGTCTCGTTGCGGAAGGTGACGCATCGCGTCATCAACGAGGCGACGAACCTGCTGGAGCTGCAGCGCTTCAACGTGGTGGTCGCACGCGTCATGGAGCTGGTGAATGCGTCCCGCAAGGCCATCGACACCGGGTGCGGACCCGCTGACCCGGCCGTGCGTGAAGCCGTCGAGACCGCGGCGATCCTCTTGAGCCTGGTCGCTCCCTACACCGCCGAGGAGATGTGGTCACGGCTAGGTCATGAGCCGACTGTCGCGAAGGCGGGCTGGCCGAGCGCCGAGGAGTCCCTGCTGGTCGAGGAAACGGTCACCTGCGTCGTCCAGGTGCAGGGCAAGGTGCGCGCCAAGCTGGAGGTGCCACCCGACGTTGCTGAGCCCGCGCTGGAGCACCTGGCCCTGGCCGATGCCAACGTGCAGCGGGCGATCGACGGCCACGAGGTACGCAAGGTGATCGTGCGCGCGCCGAAGCTGGTGAACTTCGTCATCTGACGTCGTACGTACGGACGCGCCATCGGCTGTCTCAGCCGAGCAACTTGGCCTTGTCGAATGCGTAGCCGACCATCCAGTGCGGCTGTAGCCGCAGGTAGGCGATGTCGTCACCCCAGCTGCTGGGGGAAGAACCATAGTGCGCGGTGAGGTGTTCCTCGATCCCGGCGAAGTCGGGGTTCGCCGGGTTGAGGAACTCCACCCGCCCGTGCGCGTACACGCCGAGATCGTCCCCGTCGATGTGCGCCGCCGATGCGGCCGGTCGCTGGCGCAGCTGGCGCGCCTTGGCGGCACGTGCAGATGTGGTGAAGACCCAACGCCCGTGTATGAAGTGCCCGTCGACCCCGCTGATCCTGGGTTCGCCGCTGCGGCTCACGGTCGCCAGTGCCAACGTCTTCATGCCGGTGAGCAGCTTCGCGACCTCGCGGCCCGTCAGGGCGCGCGTCGGCTGGTCCATGATGTTGCGCAGGTGCTCGGTCGCCGCCTTCATCGACGCGGTCAGCAGGGCGTCGAGCTCGTCGAGTTCGCCGGAGGTCTCGAGCATCCGGGCAGTTTCTCACCGCCGTGCGCGTCCGTCGAGTGGAACGGCGCTCCGATCGGCCCGCTAGTCTCGCCCGCATGACGAGCCCCGTCGCCGTGGTCACCGACTCGACCGCGTTGCTGCCGGCCGCCGTGGTGGCTCGCCACGACATCACGGTCGTGCCTTTGCAGGTGGTGATCGGGTTCATGTCGTACGACGAGGGGACCGACGTCACCGCACAGACGCTCTCGGCTGCGCTCGGCGAGCAGACGCCGGTGAGCACCTCACGTCCGACTCCGCAGGTCTTCCTGCAGGCGTACGAGAGCGCGGCCTCCGCGGGCGCCGAGTCGGCCGTGTCCGTTCATCTGTCCGGAGAGGTATCCGGGACGTACGAGTCGGCCCAGCTGGCGGCGCAAGAGGCGTCGATCCCGGTCGAGGTCGTCGACAGCCGGCAGGTGGGGATGGGCACCGGGTTCGCCGTACTCGCTGCGGCCCGGGTTGTGGAAGCGGGCGGGGCCGCAGTCGACGCAGCCGCGGCCGCGCGCGCCTGCGCCCGAGCCACGACCGTCCTGTTCTGCGTCGACACACTCGAGCACCTGCGTCGCGGCGGTCGCATCGGTGCGGCCGCGGCGCTGGTCGGTTCCGTCCTGTCGGTCAAGCCGCTGCTCAAGGTAGACAACGGGCGCATCATCCCGCTGGAGAAGGTCCGCACCTCGTCGCGGGCGCTCAGTCGAATGGAGGATCTCGCCGTGCAGGCGGTCGAGGGTCGCCGGGTCGACGTGGCCGTCCATCACGTCGCCAATCCCGGTTCCGCCGAGACCCTGGCCGAGCGGTTGCGCGGCCGGATAGCGACATTGGCTGACCTCGTGGTCTCCGAAGTGGGGGCTGTGATCGGTGCACACGTCGGCCCGGGCACGCTGGCGGTCGTCATCGCGCCCGCCCCGCCGACCGGCTGAACCGACGGTCGCGGTTTCCACCGCTCCGGCTGCCTCCCGGGTTGTCCACAGAACACCGATGGGTGCACGTGAGCAGGGCGCGTCGCGCCTAGCGTGGCCGTCATGTTTGGACGCAGACCCAGAGTCGATCCCGAAGTGGTTGCGGCCGCGCGGCGACGGCTTGACGCGCTGAGCTCCGAGCCCGGTGCCGCGACCTGGCAGGGCGGAGCGACGGGAACCGCGCCGCACGAACCCGCTGCGAAGGGACCCGCCGCCGCGCACGAACCCGCCGGGAACGAGCCGGGTGCCACCTCGGGCACTGATGACCTGCCCGAGCCGTCGCCTCGGCATGCCGCCCGGCCGCTGCGCTACGACGTCCGACTGCTCGATCGGGTGCGCGACATGCTCCCCCTGTCGGCGCGTGGCCGTGCCGGCTTCACGTCACACCACGTCACGGTGATCGCGCTGCTTGTCGCATGCGTGACAGCCGTGGGCGCCTGGCTGGCGCTGCGCTCGACCCCGCAGGCGGTCACCGTGCCCAGGATCGCAGCGGTGGCCCCCACGATCACCTCCGACGGGGGCGCAGCGTCTCCAGCGGTCGGCGGGTCCGCTCCGATGCCTGGCTTGGGAGTTGTCGTCACTCCACCAGCAGGGTCGACTGCTGCCACGGTGTCCGCCGCCACGACGATCGTCGTGGACGTCGCCGGCAGGGTCAGACAACCGGGCATCGTCGAGCTCTCCACCGGGGCTCGGGTCGTCGACGCCATCGATGCGGCAGGCGGCGCCAGGCCTCAGGTGGATCTCTCCGGTCTCAACCTCGCCCGCCCACTCGTCGACGGAGAGCAGATCCTGGTCGGGGTGCCGCCCGTGACGTGGCCCGCAGGTCAACCATCGTCGGTTGCCTCACCGTCGCCGGTGACGTCGCCAGCGGGCCTGGTCAACCTCAACACCGCGTCGCAGGCGGAGCTGGAGTCGTTGCCCGGTGTCGGACCGGTGACCGCGACGGCAATCCTGACCTGGCGCACCGAGCACGGTGCGTTCAGCAGCGTCGACGAGCTGCTGGAGGTCAGCGGCATCGGGGACGCGACTCTCGCCGATCTTGCGCCCCTGGTGACGGTGTGACCGTTCGGCGATGGCGCGGGGACCTCAGGACCCGGGACCCGACCTGCGGCTGGTTCTTCCGGCGCTGGGTGCGTGGCTGTCCGCAGCATGGGTGGTGGGCCTGCCCTCGCGGTCTGCAGCGATCACCGTCGTGCTGCTGGCAGCGGCGGGGATCATGGTGTCGCGGTTGGGCATGCGGCTGCTTTCGGTCGCGTTGCTGGTCGCCGCGACCGCGGGAGTCATCGCCGCACTACGGGTCGCCGGTGTCGCGTCGGGCCCGATCGCAGCTCTAGCCGATGAAGGTGCAGAGGTCGAGATCGAGTTCGTGGTGACGTCCGATCCGCGGCTGCGGGAGGGCCGCTTCGAGCCGGTCGTCCTCTTCGAGGCTCGAGCCGAGCAGGTCACCGGCCGGGGGCGGACCACGGCGGTCCGCTCGCCGCTCCTGGTGATCGCCGACCCTCGGTGGCTCGATGTGAGGTTCGGCAGTCGGATCGACGCCGAAGGCCGGCTCGGTGTGGCGCAGAGCACCGACCTGTCGGCGGTCTTCGCGGTTCGCGGCGATCCCCAGGTGCTCTCACAGCCCTCCACGGTGAACCGGTTCGTATCGCGGCTGCGGATCGGTCTGCGTGCGGCCGCCGCGGGCCTCGGTCCGGTGGAACGGGTGCTCGTTCCGGCTCTGGTGGACGGCGACGACGCTGACATGCCGGAGACGGCGGTCGAGGAGTTCCGCGTCTGCGGGTTGACGCACCTGCTCGCGGTCAGCGGGTCAAACCTGACGCTGGTGCTGAGCTTCATCGTGCTGGTCGGGCGCCGATGCGGCGTGCGCGCGCACGGGTTGACGGCTCTGGGCGTGCTCGGAGTCGTGGGGTTCGTGCTCCTCGCGCGTCCCGAGCCGAGCGTGCTGCGGGCCGCGGCGATGGGCGTCGTGGCACTGGCCGGGCTGACTGCGGGGAGTCGACGGCGGGGAGTTCGGGCGCTCTGTGTCGCGGTGCTCGTGCTGGTGCTGCTGGATCCCTGGCTCGCACGCTCGGCCGGCTTCCTGCTCTCGTCGCTGGCCACTGCCGGGATTCTGATCCTCGCTCCGCCCTGGCGCGATGCGATGAACGGCTGGATGCCGCGCTGGCTGGCCGAGAGCCTGGCGATCCCGATGGCGGCCCAGCTGGTCTGCACGCCGGTCATCGCAGCCATCGCCGGGCAGGTCTCGGTCGTCTCGGTCGTGGCGAACCTTGCCGCGGCTCCGGCGGTCGGTCCTGCGACCGTGCTCGGACTGGTGTCTTGCCTGGTTTCCCTGGCGAGCTCGACGCTGGCCGCATTCTTCGCGCATCTGGCGGGTGCTGCCGCATGGTGGATTGCCACGATCGCCCATGCCGGGGCCGCGTTGCCCGGTGCCGCGTTGCCGTGGCCGATCGGGGCACGGGGCGTGGTGCTGCTCGTCGTCCTCTGCCTGGCTGTGACGGCTGTCGCCGGAAGGTTGCTGTCACACCGGTACCGCAGCCTCGGCGTGGTCGCCGTCATGGCGATTGTGCTGGTTCGGCCTCCCGGTCTGGCCGGTTGGCCACCGCACGGCTGGGTGATGGTGGTGTGCGATGTGGGCCAGGGGGACGGGCTCGTGCTCAACGCCGGGGATGGCCGCGGCGTGGTGGTGGACACAGGACCGGCTCCGGCGTTGATGGACCGTTGTCTGGACCGCCTCGGTATCCAGAACGTCCCGCTTGTGGTGCTGACGCACTTTCACGCCGACCACGTCGAGGGGCTTCCCGGGGTACTGCGTGGACGTTCCGTCGGTGAGGTCGAGGTCGGACCGTTGCCGGATCCCGCCAGCGAGGCCGTTGATGTGTTCCGCTGGACCAGGAGCGCGGGTGTACCGGTCACGCTGGTCTCGTACGGGGAGACGAGGCAGATAGGCGATCTGCAGTGGACGGTGATCGCCCCCGTTCCCGGTTTCGATCCGGTGACCGAGTCCGAGGACGGAGGTTCGCCACCCAACAACGCGAGCATCGTGATGCTGGTGCAGGTTCAAGGTGTACGCATCCTGCTGACCGGTGACATCGAGCCGCCGGCGCAACGCGCGATCCTCGATTCGGGCGTCGACATGGCCGCCGACGTGCTCAAGGTCCCGCACCACGGTTCGAGCCATCAGAACCCGGAGTTCATCGCTGCCAGCAGCGCCGGCCTGGCGGTGGTGTCGGTCGGGATCGACAACGACTACGGACATCCCGCCGCGGAGACGCTCGCGCTGCTGAACCGGCTCGGCGCCGTGACGCGCCGCACAGACCAGGACGGCAGCATCGCGGTCGTCGAGACATCGGCCGGTCTTGCCGTACGCACCCTGCCATAGGGAGCCGTGGCCGCGGGAGACCTGTCGGCGGAGCGTGGAATGCTGACCCTCGATGGCCAGACCTACTGCTGCGGATGTGCTCGGATCGGTCACGCTCGTCATCGGATCCGAAGAGTTCCTCGCCGAGCGAGCCGTGGAACAGGTGACGACGGCCGTACGCAAGGCCGATCACGACGCCGACCTGACCGAGATTTCGGCCAGCGACGTGGGTCCGGGGGCGCTGGCGGAGCTGACCAGCCCGTCGCTGTTCGCGAGCAGCCGTGCAGTGGTGGTTCGGGCGGTCCAGGATATTCCGGAGGAGTCCGTCGCCTCCTTGCTGGCGTACGCCGAAAGTCCGGCCGGGGACATCGCCCTGGTACTCGTCCACGGCGGTGGCCAGAAGGGCAAGAGCACGGTCGACAGGCTGCGGAGGACCCGAGTCACCGAGGTCAAGGCGGACAAGCTCAAGCGCTGGGAGCTGGGCAAGTTTGTGGCGGCCGAGGTCCGGCGGCTGGGCACGAGGATGCCGGACGACGCGGCGGAGCTTCTGGTGGAGTCGGTCGGTGAGAACCTTCGGGCGTTGTCCGCCGCCGTGGAGCAGCTCGCGAGCGATCTCGACGGCGAATCGATAGCCGCCGAGGACGTTCAGCGCTACTTCGGCGGCCGGGCGGAGGTCAAGGGGTTCGCCGTGGCCGACGCGGCCCTGGTTGGCGACAACGCTCTGGCACTGGAGCATCTGCGCTGGGCGATCCACAACGGTGTCGCGCCGGTACTGGTGACGAGCGCCTTCGCGAGTGGGCTGAGGGCACTGGCCCGATTCCTCTCCGCGCCGAAGGGGCTGCGCGAGGGCGATCTGGCCCGCGAGTGTGGTGTCCAGCCGTGGAAGCTCAAGGACCTGCGCGTGCAGTCTCGCGGCTGGACCCCGGCGGGAATGGCCACGGCGATCCACGCGGTGGCCAGAGCGGATGCCGACGTCAAGGGTGCGACCGGAGACGCTGACTACGCCTTGGAGCGCATGGTCATCGCGGTGGGGCGAGCCAAGACGGCGAGTTGACGTCGTGCCCGACCGGGGGTGAAACGCCCTCCCTAGAGTGCAGGCTGAACGCTGCCTCAGAGGGAGCCTGAACGCTGCCTCAGAGGGAGGCTGAACGCCTGGCGATCGCGGACTTCTTGTTCGCAGCCTGGTTCTTGTGGATCACACCGGCCGAGGCGGCCTTGTCTAGCTTCTTGCTGGCCACGGCCGCGAGCGAGCGCGCCTCGTCGTTCTCACCGGCGTCGACGGCCTCGCGGAACCTGCGGATGGCCGTCTTGAGGTTGGACTTGACCGACTTGTTCCGCTCGTGGGCGCGGTCGTTCTGCTTGTTGCGCTTGATCTGGGACTTGATGTTCGCCACTGGGCAGGCCTCGAATGTTCAGCTGGTTGGGGAGTCTGGCTGTCGCATCCCGGCGGACAGCCCCGGGAACCAAAGCGACGTAGCAGCCTATCAGCGCGCGTTGGACGGTCCCAAATCAGCGAGCGGCCCCTCGATCGGGAGCTGAGGCAGCGATCAGGCCGCGGCAGCGTGACCCGACTCCTGCTCACCCCTGCTGCGGCTGTCCGGCGCGGCGGTCGCGGCGATCTGTGCCGCCACGGTTTCGGCGTCGCGGCCGACCCCGCCGATCAGCATGGACGCGAACGCTCGCAGGAAGGGCAAACCCACGAAGTACAGCCCCGGAACGGACGTGCTCTTGCCGTTGGTCTGGTCCGGCCAACCGTCCGGGCCGAGGACGGGGAACTTGATCCAGTCGGTGTCCTTGCCGAATCCCGTGCACCAGATGACGTTGCGCACGTCGAGCACGGTTCCGTCCGCCAGCACCGGCAGACCGTCCAGCACCCCGACCGTCTTGTCCGCCACGTAGGTGACGCCGGCAGCCTCCAGATCGGCGCGTTTGACCCGCAGCAGCGGACCGCCGCCCTTGCGGACCTCGACCTGCATCTTACGGCCGATCGGCGTCTTCTCCGTCAGCACGTGGTTCGCCATGAACCACATGATCGGGAGAACGGCGCGTGCGACGCGGCCCTCGATCCGGAACGGAACCTCGGCATGGATGGGGCCGGAGAGCGTTGTCGGGTGTGACGCCGACAGCTCCAACGCGATGTCGGCGCCGGAGTGGCTCGCACCCACGACCAGCACGGGGCCGGGCTGGAGCTGCGAGGGGTTGCGGTAGTCGTTGGAATGCATCGAGATGATTTCCGGGTGGAGCTCGGAGGCGAACTCCGGCCTCTTCGGCTGCTGCCATGTGCCCGAGGCGACGACCACGTTGTCGGCGGTGAACCTGTGCTGGCCGGCGGTCACGACGAACCGGCCCTCATGCTGGAACAGCCCGTCCACAGTCATGCCGGTGCGGACCGGAAGGTCGAAGCGGGTTGCATACGCCTCGAGGTAGTCGGCCACGTCGTCCTTGCCCGGCCAGGACCAGCCCTTCGCGGGTACGCCCAATCCGGGCAGTCCGTCGTACTTTGCCGGGCTGTACAGCCGCAAAGAGTCGAACCGCTGACGCCAGACGTCGCCAACTCGGTCGTGCGCGTCGAGGATCAGGAACTCGCGGCCCTGTCGGGCGAGGTGGTAGCCGGTCGAGAGCCCGGCCTGACCGGCGCCGATGACGATGGTCTCGAAGTGTTCGGTGGTGATCATCATGTTCTCCTTCTCGGGGTGAACACCAACCTAGGAACGCAGGCCTTGCGGCCGCGTCGGGCAAACCAACCAACTCGTCCGCAGCGGCGTGGGTATTCCTGCGTACGGCCTCAGAACGAGGTCGTGTTCGTACGCGAACGCGGTCGCCGCTGCCCTGGATGGGACATCCAGCTTGGAGAAGATGTTGCTCACGTGGCGGGCGACCGTCTTCTCGCTCAGGAACAGGTCTGTCGCGATGCCCCTGTTCGTGCTGCCCGCGGCCACCAGCCGCAGCACCTCGAGCTCTCGGGCTGTCAGGCCGCAGGTCGCTCCCTCGGCGTCCGGGCTTGCCAGCGCCGCCTCCACTCGGGCCAGATCGCAGGTCGCTCCGAGCTGCAGGAAGGCCCAGCGCGCGGCGTCCATCTCCATCTGGGCAGCGTCCTCGTCTGCGAGGGCGCGGCAGGCCAGCCCGATCAAGACGCGTACCCGTGCCGCCTCGTAGGGAACGTCCAGGTTCCGCCAGCCGGTCCAGGCCCGGCGCAGCTGCGTGAGCGCGGCCCGCGGTTCGTGCTCGCTCAGCAGCACCGCCCCTGCGCAGTGAGCCGATGCGGCTCGCAGGAGAGCGGAGTCCGTCGCGGAGGCGATGGCCGCCAGCTCGTCCGCCCCCGAACCGGCAGCGGCCACGTCTGCGACCTCGAGCATGATCTCGACGAAGGCCGGCAGGACCCGTGCGCGAGCGAGGTGCCCGTGGGTCTCATCGAGGAGCCGACGGATCGTCGATGCCGCCGACTCGGGCCGTCCCTGCGCCACCCGCAGCAGCGCCAGGCCCGGTTGCGGTTCGCGGCCGAGCCGGCTCGCCTCCCGGTAACCCTCCTCCGCCTGGGTGAAGTCGCCGCGCAGCCGGTGGAGGTCAGCGAGAATGTAGTGAGCCGCACCGCCGGCCGCGGAGTCGGTCGACAGCAACGACCGCTGGAAGGCGCGCTCTGCGGTTTCGGCCGCATCCGCCCAGGCGCCGTGCAGCTCCATGATCTCGCCCCGATGCACCAGGCACCACCCGCTGTAGGGCACCAGGTCCGGCTGGTCGTCACACCAGTACGTCAACGCGCTCGACCACTCGCGCGCTCGATGCAGATCGAAGACGTCCTGGCAGGCGGAGATCACGGCACAGTAGGCGAGTCCGGCGACGGTCGGGGACGCCTCACCCGCCGTCACCGCCACCATGACCTCGTCCAGGCAGGACATCCCCTCGGCGGTGCTCCCACCGGCGATCAGGATCTGGCCGCGCGCCAGCCCCGACAGCACCTGCAGATCGGCGTCGCCGAATCGGGCGGCAAGCTCCGCCGCCTGCAGGGCACTCGCCATCGACGTCTCGAGGTCGCCGTTCCACAGAGCCTGGATCCCGGTGAGCATGATGAGGTAGCCACGCTGGAGGGAGTCGTGGTCGCCCTGGTCGAGCAGCTTTGCGGCGCGTGCGATCCAGCCGCCGGCCCGGGCGAACTCCCCGCGGTTGACGAGGCCGAAACCCAGCCAGTATGCGCAGCCGGCGGCCTGTTCGGTCTCACCGCGGGCGAGGTATTCGCTGTGGGCGCGCGCCCACAGCGCGGAGGACTCCTCCTCACGACCGATGAGGAAGGCGACCGTCGCCAGCCGCTCGACGTCCTCGGGTTCCAGTCCGGACTCCCGGTCGGCCAGCGACAGCTGGTCATACGCAACTGTCCACGCGGATGTCTCGAAGGCGGCCCTGCCCCGCTCGACCGGCTCCGATGTCGTCACAGTCAACTCCCTGGCGTACAGCCCGCTCGAAAACACAGCATGCGCCTGACTCGGACGTGCGGGCAAGACAGACCGGCCGAACCGTCATGGCGAGGGCCCGCCCGGTGGAGATGGGAGAATGTGTCGTGCCCAACACCGCCGACTCCACGCCGCAGCCGGGACGGACCGACCCCTCGATCATCCGGAACTTCTGCATCATCGCCCACATCGACCACGGGAAGTCCACTCTGGCCGACCGGATGCTCCAGCTCACCGGTGTCGTCGAGGGTAGGGCGATGCGGGCGCAGTACCTCGACCGGATGGACATCGAGCGCGAGCGCGGCATCACCATCAAGAGCCAGGCCGTACGCATGCCGTGGACCGCGACCGACGGCGAGGCCCGGGGAACGACGTTCGTGCTGAACATGATCGACACTCCCGGGCACGTCGACTTCACCTACGAGGTGTCCCGCTCTCTGGAGGCCTGCGACGCCGCCGTCCTGCTCGTTGACGCCGCTCAGGGGATCGAGGCGCAGACGCTGGCGAACCTCTACCTGGCGATCGACGCCGAGCTGCACATCATCCCGGTGCTGAACAAGATCGACCTGCCGAGCGCGCAACCGGAGAAGTACGCCGCCGAGCTCGCCCACATCATCGGCTGCGACGTCGCCGACGTGCTGCAGGTATCGGCGAAGACCGGGGCGGGGGTCGAGCGGCTGCTCAACGTGATCGTGGCACAGACCCCGCCACCTCAGGGACGTGCCGACAAACCGGCCCGGGCGCTGATCTTCGACTCGGTCTACGACACGTACCGCGGTGTCATCACCTACGTGCGGGTCGTCGACGGGCGGCTCAGCCACCGCGACCGGATCAAGATGATGTCCACGGGCGCGGTGCACGAGATGCTCGAGGTCGGGGTGATCTCACCGGAGCCCACCAAGACCGCGCACCTGGGCGTCGGTGAGGTCGGCTATCTCATCACCGGCGTCAAGGAAGTAAGGCAGAGCCGCGTCGGTGACACGGTGACGTCCTCGATCCACGGGGCCACCGAGCCGCTGAGCGGTTACCGTCACCCCAACCCGATGGTCTATGCCGGGCTCTATCCGATGGACGGTGACGACTACCCGACGCTGCGGGACGCGCTCGACAAGCTCCAGCTCAACGACGCCGCTCTGATGTATGAACCGGAGACGTCCGGTGCCCTCGGTTTCGGCTTCCGATGCGGGTTCCTGGGCCTGCTGCACATGGAGATCGTCCGTGAGCGGCTCGAGCGCGAGTTCAACCTCGACCTGATCTCCACGGCGCCCAACGTGGTCTACCGCGTCGTGATGGAGGACGGCACCGAGCACACCGTGACCAACCCCAGTGAGTTCCCCTCCGGAAAGGTCGACGCGGTGTACGAACCGGTTGTCCGGGCGACGATCATCAGCCCCAGCGACTTCATCGGCGCCATCATGGACCTCTGCCAGACGCGGCGGGGGTCGCTGCTCGGGATGGACTACCTGTCCGAGGCGCGAGTAGAGATCCGGTACGCGTTGCCGCTCGCCGAGATCGTCTTCGACTTCTTCGACCAGCTCAAGTCCCGTACCAAAGGCTATGCGTCCCTGGACTACGAGCCCACCGGAGAACAGGCCTCCGATCTGGTCAAGGTCGATGTGCTCTTGCATGGAGAGCCGGTCGACGCGTTCAGCGCCATCGTGCACCGGGACACCGCCTACACCTATGGCGTCGGTCTGGTGCAGAAGCTGAAGGAGCTGATCCCGCGCCAGCAGTTCGAGGTCCCCATCCAGGCCGCCATCGGAGGTCGCGTCATCGCCCGGGAGACCATCCGGGCCATCCGCAAGGACGTTCTCGCCAAGTGCTACGGGGGAGACATCACCCGCAAGCGCAAGCTGCTGGAGAAGCAGAAAGAGGGCAAGAAGCGGATGAAGATGGTGGGACGGGTCGAGGTGCCGCAGGAGGCGTTCATCGCGGCGCTCAACACCTCTGACACCGGCGAGAAGGCGAAGAGATGACCCGGCAGTCTCGACAGACGCGCCCGAGGACGCGGTAATGGCCACCGCTGAGGTCCTGTCCGTCAACGTCGGCAAGATCGCCGCCGCCTCATGGGCGACGCCGCTCGGGGTCACCGCGATCGACAAGCGGCCGTCGACCGGCCGGGTTGCTGTCGGTCCGCTCGGGCTGGCCGGCGACCACCAGGCCGACACGAGGGACCACGGCGGTGTCGACCAGGCGGTCTACGCCTTCGCTCGCGAGGACCTGGACGTGTGGGCCGCACGCGTGGGTCGCGACATCAGCAACGGCATGTTCGGAGAGAACCTGACGACCCGAGGCATCGACCTCAACGAGGCCGTTATCGGCGAGCGCTGGCGTGTCGGCAGTGCGGTGCTCGAGGTCGCCAGCGTCCGGATTCCCTGCAACGTCTTCAAGGGCTGGATGGACGTCAACCGGGTGGAGGCGGCGGGCTGGGTCAAGCGGTTCACAGCCGAAGGGCGGCCCGGGCCGTATCTGCGTGTCGTCGGGTCCGGTGAGATCGGTGCCGGTGACGTGATCGACGTCGTCGATCGCCCCGGCCATGACGTGACCGTCGGGCTGTGCTTTCGGGCCCTCACCACGGAGCGACAGCTGTTACCCCGGCTGCTGGCGGCTCCTGCGCTGCCGGCGGAGATCAGGGAGGCCGTCGAGCAGTACGCCGCACAGCACTGATTCCGGCATCGCGCATCGGTACCGTTGGACGGTCAACTGTTCTACGGTGCATCTGTCAGTCCCGGGTCGGCGAGAGACATCGCGCCAGCCCAACCTGCAGCGGGAGTACGCCATGTCATCCTCAGCCGTCGCCGGACTCGACGAGGATCACTCGATCGTCGAGAGACGCGCGGCGAACGTCGGAAGGATGTTCCGGGACCGGGTCGCGCAGACCCCGGATCAGGAGGCGTACCGCTTCCCGGTCGATGACGGGTGGGCGTCGACCACCTGGAGCGAGACGGGCGAGCATGTGCGCCGGCTGGCCGCGGGTCTGATCTCACTGGGGATCCAGCTGGAGGAACGGGTCGCCATCGCCTCGAGCACGCGCTACGAGTGGGTTCTCGCCGACCTGGCCATCATGTGCTCTGGAGCGGCGACGACCACCGTCTATCCGTCGTCCGTGGGCGATGACGTCGCGTTCATCGTCAGCGACTCCCGCAGCCGGATCGTGTTCGCCGAGAACGACGAGCAGGTCGACAAGCTGCGTAGACATCGCGCGGACCTCCCGCACCTGGACAGGATTGTCGTCTTCGACGGGCCGGGTGACGGTGACTGGGTCATCGCGATGGACGACCTGGCCGGCCGGGGTGACACATTGTTGGAGACGACTCCCGAGGCTGTCGACGACCGGGTCGACGGGACCCGGCCCGAGAGCCTCGCCACGCTCATCTACACATCCGGGACCACCGGACGACCCAAGGGCGTTCGACTGCTGCAGTCATCATGGACGTACGAGGGCGCGGCGATCGCGGCGATGGACATCCTCAGCCCCGCCGACCTGCAGTACCTCTGGCTGCCGATGGCGCACTCGTTCGGCAAGGTGCTGCTGGTCACCCAGCTGGCGGTGGGCTTCCCGACGGCGGTCGACGGCCGCGTCGACAAGATCATCGACAACCTGTCGGTCGTCAAACCCACGTTCATGGGGGCCGCTCCGCGGATCTTCGAGAAGGCGCACGGCCGCATCGTGACGCTGGCTCACCACGAGGGCGGCTTGAAGGCGAAGATCTTCGACCAGGCGTTCAAGGTGGGAATCGACGTGTCGCGCCGCAGGCTGGCCGGGCAGAAGGTCCCACCGCTGCTCAGCGCGCAGCACCGGCTTTTCGACAAGCTGGTCTTCGCCAAGATCCGAAAACGGTTCGGTGGGCGCCTGCGGTTCTTCATCTCGGGGGCGGCCGCACTCAACCGCGACGTCGCCGAATGGTTCCATGCGGCGGGCATCCTGGTCCTCGAGGGGTACGGCCTGACCGAGACATCGGCCGGGTCGGCGGTGAACCGACCCGACCGCTTCAAGTTCGGGACCGTCGGCCTCGCGTTTCCCGGGACCCGGTTCACGACAGCCCCCGACGGGGAGATCCTCATCAAGGGCCCTGGCGTGATGGACGGCTACCAGCAGCTCTCGGAGGCGACCCAGGACACGCTCGACGATGACGGCTGGTTGCGCACCGGCGACATCGGGGAGATCGACGACGAGGGCTACATCCGGATAACCGACCGCAAGAAGGACCTGTTCAAGACATCCGGCGGCAAGTACGTCGCGCCGTCGATGATCGAGAGCCAGTTCAAGGCCATCTGCCCGGTGGCCAGCCAGATCCTGGTCCACGGTGACCAGCGCAACTTCTGCACCGCCCTGGTCACGCTCGACCCCGAGGCGATGGGCGGCTGGGCCGAACTCAACGGGATGATGGGCCGCTCCTACGCCGACCTGGTCACCTCCGAGCCCGTACGCGAGATGGTGGATGAGTACGTCTCCAGGCTGAACGCGAAGCTCAACCGGTGGGAGACGATCAAGAAGTTCGTGATCCTCGACCACGACCTGACCGTGGAGTCCGGCGAGCTGACGCCGAGTCTGAAGGTCAAGCGCAAGGTGGTGGAGGAGAACAACCGGGCGATCCTCGACTCCCTGTACGACTGAGGAGAACGCCGGTCGGCGGCTGAGACAATCGGAACATGCCACCCGCACAGCCAGCCGGTGAAGCCGCCCCGGCGGACGGGGCGCTACCGGCCCGATCTCTCCAGGCGTGGGGCAGACGACCGTTCGGTGTCTACGTGCACGTGCCGTTCTGCGCGGTCCGCTGCGGGTACTGCGACTTCAACACCTATACGTCCGCCGAACTCGGGACTGCGCCGGGTGCCTCTCGGGAGACGTATGCCGCGGCGGCGATCGCCGAGATCCGGATGGCGCGTCGGGTGCTCGGGGACGCCGACGTGCCGGTCGAGACGGTGTTTGTCGGTGGCGGTACGCCGACGCTGCTGGCGCCCGCGGACCTGGTGAGCATCGTGGAGGCGATCGACAAGGAGTTCGGGCTTGCACCGGGCGCGGAGGTGACGACCGAGTCCAACCCCGACAGCGTCGGCGAGGACGACCTGGTGCAGCTTCGGGCCGGGGGCTTCAACCGCGTCTCCTTCGGCGTGCAGTCCTCGCGCCGGCACGTACTGGCCACCCTCGACCGGACGCACGATCCCGACCGGGTGCCGGCGGTGGTCGGGTGGGCGCGCGAAGCCGGCTTCGAGCGGCTCAATCTGGACCTGATCTACGGGACGCCGGGTGAGTCGTTGGACGACTGGCGGGCCAGCGTCGAGTCGGTCCTGGCGCTGCGCCCGGACCACGTCAGCGCGTACGCGCTGATCGTCGAGGACGGGACGGCGCTGGCGCGCCGGGTCGCTCGTGGCGAGCTCGCGATGACAGACGACGACGACCTCGCCGACAAGTACCTGATCGCCGACGGGTTGCTCGGCGCCGCGGGCCTGGGGTGGTACGAGGTGTCGAACTGGGCGAGATCAACGGAGTCCCGGTCACGGCACAACCTGCTGTACTGGACCGGAGCCGACTGGTGGGGGATCGGGCCGGGCGCCCACTCCCACCTCGCAGGCACGCGATGGTGGAACGTGAAGCACCCGGCCGCGTACGCCGCGCGGCTGACCGACGGTCGCAGCCCGGCGGCGGCTCGTGAGCTGCTGAGCGAACCTGCCCGGCACCTGGAGCGGGTGATGCTCGAGCTCCGCCTCGACTCGGGGCTGCCGGTCGACCTGCTCGACCAACCAGCCCGCGATGCTCTCCCGGGCCTGGTCGAGCGCGGGCTGATCAATCCTGCCGCGCTGACAGCCGGTGCGGTGGCGCTCACGATCTCCGGGCGTCTGCTCGCCAACGGCGTCGCGCGAGCGCTCATCGCCTAGGCGGCAGATCTCCTCAGGTGTCGACTCCGAGCGCGGCGTAACCGCGAGCAAGGGCCGCGCGGATCATCCCGGTCGGCAGTGCCGGCCACTCCGGGGATCTGAGCGCCGCCTCGACGCCGGTACGGCTCGTCGCCATCGCATGGACCGTGTTGGCGACGTCGGTGACGAGCTGACGTTGATCCTCGACGTACTCCTTGTCCACGACGGCGCCGTGCCCGACGATCACCGCGCTTTGTTCGGTGAGCACGCCGATCACCATGTCGAGCGTGCCAGGCCACTCCAGGGGGAAGGAGTCCTCGCCGTAGCTGGGCGGGCCGGACTCCTCGACGAGATCGCCGGCGAACACCGCATCTGCGTCGGGCACCCGGATGACGAGGTCGCCGTCGGTGTGCCCGCGACCGGGAAACAGCAGCTCGACGAGGCGATCCCCGAGGTCGACGAGTCCCACCGAGGACAACAGCCGATCGGGTGGCACCAGCGTCGTCGCCGCGATCTCCGCGGCCCGGACGTCGTCGCGCTCGGCCCACTCCGACCGCACCCCCGGCCCCCAGTCGGCCAGCCGTGCGGGCACCGAGTCGTGAGCGTGGATCGGCACGCCCGCGAACGCCTCGTTGCCGAACGTGTGGTCGAAGTGCCAGTGCGTGTTGACCACCGCCGCGACCGGGTCAGCGCTCAGGACCCGCAGATCGTCGCGCAGGGCGCGCCCCTCGGCGCCGCTGGCCCGGGAGTCGACGACGAGTAACCCCGCCGCGCCACCGACAACGCCGACATTGACGTCGAACGACGCGTAGCGTCGGAGAAAGCACCGATCAGCGACCTCGACCCAGCCGTTCGTCACGGAGCCGATCATCACACGCCGCGTAGACTGGCACTCGATCCGACAGAGTGCCAAGCGCGGCCAGTTGTCCGCAGCCAGCGAGGAGGTGCCGGCATGGACGATCGCAAGCTCGACGTGCTGCGCGCGATCGTCGAGGACTACGTCAGCACCCAGGAACCGGTCGGATCCAAGGCGCTGGTCGAGCGGCATCACCTCGGTGTGTCCCCGGCGACGGTGCGCAACGACATGGCGGTGCTGGAGGAGGAAGGGTTCATCACCCAGCCGCACACGAGTGCGGGACGCATCCCCACCGACAAGGGCTATCGGCTGTTCGTGGACCGGCTCACCGGCGTCAAGCCGCTCACCCCGGCCGAGCGACGCGCCATCTCGACGTTTCTCGAGGGCGCCGTCGATCTCGACGATGTCGTCCAGCGGACCGTGCGGATGCTGGCCCAGCTGACCCGCCAGGTGGCGATCGTCCAGTACCCCTCGCTGGCCAGGTCGTCGGTGCGACACGTCGAGCTGGTCACGCTGAGCGAGACCCGGCTCCTGCTGGTCCTGATCACCAGCACCGGCCGGGTGGAGCAACGGGTGATCGACCTGTCCGATCCGGTCGAGGAGACGCTGGTCGCCGACCTCCGGGCCCGACTCAACGCGGCCGTCATCGGGCATCGGCTCACCGATGCGGCCGCGAACGTGAGCTCGCTGCCGGAGGCTTTCGACGTGACGGACCGGCCGATCGTGGTGAGCGTCGTGGCCACGCTGATCGCCGCGTTCTCCGACGAGCGCTCCGATGAGCGGGTCGCCATCGGCGGGACCGGTAACCTGGCCAGGTTCGGGGACGGCTTCGATCTTTCGATCAAGCCGATGCTCGAAGCACTCGAGGAGCACGTCGTGCTGCTGAAGCTGCTGGGCGAAGCCAGCAGCCCCAGCACTCTGACCGTGCGAATCGGCCACGAAGTGCCGTACCACCAGCTGTCGGCCACGTCCGTGGTCGCCACGGGTTACGGCCCCGGCGAGGAGGCGCTGGCGACGCTGGGCATCGTGGGACCGACCAGAATGGACTACCCGGGGACGATGGCGGCCGTACGTGCCGTGGCCCGTTACGTTTCACAGATACTCGCCGACTCCTGAGCTCAGGACGCTTGGCTCCGTACGACGAAGGCAGATAACCCCGCATGGCGCAGAGAAGTCAGGATTACTACACCACCCTTGGCGTCGCGCGCGACGCCAACGCGGAGGACATCAAGAAGGCCTACCGCCGCTTGGCGCGCAAGCTCCACCCCGACGTCAACGGCGACCCGGGCACCGAGGAGCGTTTCAAGGAGGTCACGCGGGCCTACGAGGTGCTCTCCGATCCGAGCAAGCGTGAGCTGTACGACCTGGGCGGCGACCCGCTGTCCGCCTCCGGCGCCGACGGCGGGTTCGGGCAGGGCTTCTCGTTCACCGACATCATGGACGCGTTCTTCGGCCAGAACGCCCAGCGCGGCCCACGGCCGCGATCCAGGCGTGGCCAGGATGCGCTGATCCGGCTGGACGTCGAGCTGGCCGAGGCAGCGTTCGGCACCACTCGCGAGATCAAGGTCGACACGGCGGTGGCCTGCCCGAAGTGTCACGGCAACGGCGCCGAGCCGGGTTCGGAGCCCATCGGCTGCGAGACCTGTCACGGCCGCGGTGAGATCCTGCACAGCCAGCGTTCGTTCCTCGGTGAGATCCGGACCACCCGACCGTGTCCCACCTGCCGCGGCTACGGGTCGATCATCCCCGACCCCTGCAAGGAATGCGCCGGCGACGGACGCGTACGCACCCGCAGGACGCTCACCGTCAAGCTCCCCGCCGGTGTCGACAGCGGCACGCGGGTCCAGCTCGCCGGTGAGGGCGAGGTTGGCTCCGGCGGCGGACCGGCCGGTGACCTCTACGTCGAGGTCGAGGTGGCACCACATCCGATCTTCACGCGCAAGGGTGACGACCTGATGAGCACGGTTTCACTGCCGATGACGGCGGCCGCTCTGGGCACGCATATCGAGCTGCCCACCCTGGAGGCCGACATCGGCGGTGACGGCGTACAGACGACGGTTCCGCTGGACATCGAGGCGGGCATGCAGTCCGGTGAGCGCATCATCGTCGGAGCCCGGGGAGTGCCGCGGCTACGCGGCACCGGGCGCGGCGACCTGATCGTCCGTGTCCTGGTGGAGACTCCGACCAGACTCGATGCGCGACAGGAGGAGCTGCTGAGCGAACTCGCGCAGCTTCGTGACGAGGAACGCCCGGTCGGCAACTTCTCCCCGCAGCACAAGGGGGTCTTCGGGCGACTGCGCGACGCGTTCAACCCGCGCTAGGCATGACCGCTCCGGTCTTCCTCGCCGACGCGAGCGCACTGCTCAGCGACCCGGTCCGGCTCGGCGGCGAGGAGGGACGCCATGCGGCTGTCGTCCGCCGGATCCGCGTCGGCGAGACGGTACGCCTGACCGATGGCGCGGGAAACGTCGCGGACTGCTCGGTCGTCGCGGTGGATCCGCACGGCATCTCCTGTGCGGTGCGGCATCGCGCTCTGGTGCCGATGCCGACGCCGAGGTTCGTCGTCGTTCAGGCGCTGGCGAAGGGGAGCCGCGGCGAGCTGGCCGTCGAGATGCTGACCGAGGTCGGGGTCGACGTGATCGTGCCGTGGGCTGCTGCGCGGTCCGTCGTCCATTGGAGTCCGGAACGGGCGGAAAAAGGGCTGGCCCGGTGGCGATCGACCGCCCGGGAGTCGTCCAAGCAGGCAAGGCGTGTCTGGCTGCCCGACGTGCGGGCGCCGGCGACGACGGACCAGGTCTGCGCGTTGCTTGCGGCTGCGGGGACCCCCGTGGTGTTGCATGAGTCCGGTCGCCGATCGGCGGACGAGGTGTCGGTCAGTCGTGTCGGGCACGTCGTGCTCGTGATCGGTCCCGAGGGCGGGTTCACCGACGAGGAGCTGGCGTCGTTCGAGTCGGCCGGTGCGATGTCGATGCGGCTCGGCGACACCGTCCTGCGTACCTCGACCGCCGGCGTCGCCGGCGCCGCGGTGTTGCTCTCCAGGACGGCCCGCTGGAGCTGACCCTCATGCTTGCGTCATGGATCTGGAGGATCGGGGCCCTCGATTCGCCTGACGTAAGCCGGTTGAGCGGCGCTACTGGACGGTGAAGTCCTTGGTGTCCTGATACATCAACTTGCCGGTTTCCATACTGGACTCCCAGGTGCGGACCGTGTAGTCCCCTGGCGGGAGGTCGACCGTGAACGAGAACGGTTCCGCGACCCCCGCGGCTCCGGCGATCTCGGCGCCCTGCCGTACGACCTGTCCGTCGTGCCGGATCACCCAGGGCACGTTGCCCTCGAAGGTCGCGGCGAACCCCCTGATCGTCACCGGGCCGCTCACCGTCTCGCCCTGCGCCGGGCTGGTGAACTGCAGCGGAGTCAGGACGGTGAGCGGGTCGGCCGCCGCGGTGGCGGGGTCACTCGGGGTGAGCCAGAGCCGGTCGACCGGCCGCCCGTTCACCCCTACGACCACCGGATCGCTGGAGTCGAGCGCGGCCTGGACCGTGTAGACCAGCTGCTGGACCACCAGCGCGCCCGGGGGTGCTTGGCCGCTCAGGCTTTCGTAGTCGCCGGCCGGGGCCGCGGTCAGTTCGACGTCGATCACGCCGGCCTGGTGGGTCACCGACTTCACGTCGACGGGATCCGGCTGCTCACTCAGGGACGTCCACAGGTTGTTGTAGTCCGGGTCCTGGGGTGGCATCGTGAGCAGCGCGTGCACGGCGTCGAACCCGATGCTGCCGGTGCCGGGGACGGTGCGCCGCTCGAGGTACAGCCGGTCGTCGGAGGGGCTGGTCAGGTCGGCGCCGGGCCCGGTGTAGTAGACGGCCACGGTGACGTCCTGGTGGGTGACAGTGCTGGAGACCGGGGGCTTGGGTCTCGAGGACGTGGACAGCGTCCCCTCGGCCAGCAGAACCACGGCCGTGATGGTCGCCGCGGCTGCGAGGCTGGCGCCGCCGACCACGAACCACCGCCGTGCACCGAGCGCGCCGCGACGGTTCGCCGGCCGGGTGCGCGCGAGGATCGTGTCGAGAGCGTCACTGGACTGAGTGCCATCGACTTCGGCACGCATCGCGTCGCGCAGCTCGCGTTCGATGGGTTCCATCGTCAGTGCTCCAATGCCTTGCGCAGAGCGGCGATGCCGCGTGCGGCGTGGCTCTTGACCGCGCCCCTGCTGATGTTCAGGGTTGAGGCGATGTCTGCTTCGGACATGTCCAGGTAGTAGCGCAGCACGAGGGTCTCGCGCTGCCGTCCGGACAACCCTTGGAGCGCTCGCATTATCTCCGCGCGACGCTCGTTGTCCAACACCTGTGCGTCGGCTCCCGGCGTCTCCCCGGGTCGCTCCGTGTCGTGCTTGGCGACGACGGTCCGGTGCCGAAGCACGGACCTCGACCGGTTCACAACGGTGCGCCGCAGGTACGCCAGCGCCTTGTCGGGATCGCGCATCCTCCGCCAGTGCGCGTGCATCGCAACGAAGGCGTCCTGAGTCACCTCTTCGGCCACGTGCGAGTCACGCAGCAGCAGTGTGGACAGTCGTACGAGTGACGCGTAGTGAACGGCGTACAGCTGCGTCACTGCCTCGTCCGCGTCCCACTGCGGTGTGGCCATCAGCGCTGCTGCCGCCCTTCCGGTGACGGGTACGCCACCGCCGTCCACGTGAACGCCGAAGCCGGCCGGGGACGACGTCGAGTAGATTGCCTTCACGCCAAATAGACGCGAAAGTCTCTGAGCCGGTTTACAGCACGGCGATCCAAGCGTGTGGGAGGTGCGGCCCAATGGAGGCCGAATGTCTGTTCTGCAGGGTGGTCTCGGGTGAGGTCCCAGGCGACGTGGTCTACGAGAACGACGAGGCGATGGCCTTCCGCGACGTCAACCCACAGGCACCCACGCACGTACTCGTCGTACCGAAGGAGCATTACGCCAACCTGGCCGAGCTGGCCGGCAGCGCGCCAGAGGTGCTGGCGGCCGTCGCCAGGGCCGCGGCCGAGGTAGCAACCCTCGAGTCGCTCGACGGCAACTACAGAGTGGTGTTCAACACCGGCGCCGGTGCCGGCCAGTCTGTGTTCCACTGCCATGCGCACGTGCTGGGCGGCCGCGCGCTCGGCTGGCCACCAGGCTGAACGGCCGATCAGGTCCGGTCGACCCGAACACTCAGGAGCAGACATGCCGATCGCAGCTGACGTCCAACGGTCGCTCGGACGGATGCTCGCCGAGCGCCAGGTGGACTGGCGGGTACCGGGGCTGGCCGCGGGCGTCGTCCGTGACGGCATCCTGGGCTGGAGCGGGGGAGTCGGCGCCGCGGACGTCACACATCCAGAAGTCCCGCCGGACGGCGAGACGCAGTACCGCATCGGATCCATCACCAAGACGTTCACCGCAGCTCTGGTGATGGCGCTCAGAGACGACGGGAAGCTCGACCTCGACGACCGGCTGACCCGCTTCCTGCCGCGGACCAAGCACGCATCGCTCACCGTTCGACAGATGCTGTCGCACGCCTCGGGCCTGCAACGCGAGCCGGTAGGCGACATCTGGGAGTCGCTGGCATGTCCCGATCTCGACCAGCTGCTGGCCGGTCTGGAGGAGGCCGAGCGGGTGCTTCCCCCGCACCACCGCTGGCACTACTCCAACCTGGCCTACGCCGTTCTCGGTGAGGTCGTCTCCCGATTGGATGGCTGCGGGTGGGAGGAGAGCCTGCGCGTACGCATCCTCGAGCCACTCGGCCTGAAACGCACCGGCCTGGTGGCGACCGCGCCGTTCGCGGTCGGGTACTTTCCCGACCCGTTCACCGACGAGGTGCACACCGAGCCCGATCTCGACCCTCTTGCGACCGCACCGTGCGGTGGTCTCTGGAGCACACTTGAGGATCTGGCCCGCTGGGCCGCATTCCTGGCCGAGCCCGACGAGTCAATACTTCGGTCGAGCACGGTGGACGAGATGTGCCGGCCGCAGATCATGACCGACCTCGACTCGTGGACCGGGGCATGGGGCCTCGGAATCGAACAGGTCCGCCGCGGTGACCGCGTCTTCGTCGGACACACCGGCGGGATGCCCGGTCACGTCACTGGACTGTTCGTCCATCGCAAGCACCGCATCGGCGCCGTCGTACTCGCCAACTCGACGTCCGCAGCAGACCCGGCCGGCCTGGCCACGGATCTCGCGATCGCCGTGCTCGAAGGGGATCCGGTGACGCCAGTCGCCTGGCAACCGGGTAAGGGAGCACCTGCGGAGCTGATCGGAGTACCCGGCCGTTGGTGGTCTGAGGGATCGGCGTTCAGTTTCAGCGTCAGGGACGGCCGGCTGGAGGCTCGTTCGGATCCACCAACGCGAGGCAAGCCGCCCGCGGTGTTCGTGCGGATCGGGAACGACCTGTACCGAACCGAGTCGGGACGTGAGGAGGGCGAGCTGCTCCGGCTGGTTCGCGATGACGATGGCAACGTTGTCAGGATGTACTGGGCGACGTATCCGTTCACCCGGCTACCCGAGACGTTCGCCGGGAGTATCTAGTCGAGCGCGGAACCTGCGGCGGGATCCTCGGTGATTGAGCCTCTAGCATGGGAGGGACCTCATCACCGAGAGCGGAGGACGGCCGAAAGGCCAAACATGGCCGAAACCACCACCACACAGCACGCCATCGTCATCCCGTCGAGCATTCCCATGGTCGGACTACTGGGGGCCGGAGACGAGTTCCTCTCCCTGATCGAGCGGGAGTTCCAGGCAGACATCCACGTACGCGGCAACCAGATCACGCTCACCGGGCCCCCGGCAGAGGTCGCTCTGGTGTCTCGCCTCGTCGATGAGCTGGTCGCGATGATCCGCACCGGCCAGGGCCTCTCGGGGGAGACGGTCGAGCGCAGTGCCGCGATGCTGAGAGCGGAGACCAACGAGCGTCCGGCCGACGTGCTGTCGCTCAACATCCTGAGCAATCGCGGCCGCACGATCCGTCCCAAGACCCTGAACCAGAAGCGGTACGTCGACGCGATCGACAAACACACGGTGGTGTTCGGGATCGGTCCGGCAGGGACGGGCAAGACCTACCTGGCGATGGCGAAAGCCGTGCAGGCACTGCAGTCCAAGCAGGTCAACCGCATCATCTTGACTCGTCCGGCGGTCGAGGCCGGGGAGCGGCTCGGCTACCTGCCCGGGACCCTGTCGGAGAAGATCGACCCCTACCTTCGCCCGCTCTACGACGCCCTGCACGACATGCTCGATCCCGAGACGATCCCGAAGCTGCTCACCGCCGGGACGATCGAGGTGGCGCCGCTCGCGTACATGCGCGGACGGACCCTCAACGATGCGTTCATCATCCTGGACGAGGCGCAGAACACCACACCGGAACAGATGAAGATGTTCCTCACCCGACTGGGGTTCGGCTCCAAGATGGTGGTCACCGGTGACATCACCCAGGTGGACCTGCCGTTCGCGCAACGCAGCGGCCTCATCATCGTGCGGGAGATACTCGACGGCCTTCAGGACGTGCACTTCACGATGCTCACCAGCCAGGACGTCGTACGGCACAAGCTGGTAGGCCGGATCGTCGCGGCCTACGACACCTACGAGGCCACGCTCGACGTCGATGTCGACGGACGCCGCCACGGGCGACGACCGTGAGCATCGACGTCGTCGACGAGTCTGGAGAGGCCGTTGACGTCGTCGACTTCACCCGGCTGGCACGCTTCGTGCTTGAGCGGATGCGGATCCACCCGCAGGCCGAGCTGTCACTGAAGTTCGTCGACGTCGACGAGATGGCCAACCTCAACAAGCTCTGGATGGAGTCGGAGGGTCCGACCGACGTGCTCGCGTTCCCGATGGACGAGCTGCGCCCGGGACGCAGCGGGGAGGATCCGCCCGAAGGCGTCATCGGAGACGTCGTGCTTGCGCCCGTGGTCGCCGCTCGGCAGGCCGGCGAGGCCGGGCACAGCACCGTCGACGAGATGCACCTGCTCACGATCCACGGCATCCTGCACCTGCTGGGCTACGACCACGCTGAACCTGATGCGCATCGCGAGATGTTCGCGTTGCAGGCCCGGCTGCTCGCCGAGTGGCAGGGCGTGCGTCGCGGGGAGGACGTCGAAGCATGACGTCGAGCGACCTACAGCTCCTCGTAGCCGCCGCTGTCCTCGTCTTCGTCGCCGGCCTCCTGGCGGGCGCCGAGTCGGCGCTGTCCGCTTTCTCGAAGGTGCGCGCCGAAGGGCTGGTCCGTGAGGGGCGCGGCGGCGCCCAGCGGCTGCTCCGTGTCGTCGAGGACCCGCCGCGGTATCTCAACACGGCGCTGCTGTTGCGGCTGACCTGCGAGGTCGCGGCGATCTCGATGGTCACCCTGGTGGTCATCGACATGGTGGAGCAGACCTGGCTCCAGATCCTCACTGCCGTGGGCATCATGGTTGTCGTCTCCTACGTGGCGATCGGTGTCGCCCCGCGCACGCTCGGGCGCCAGCACGCCGACCGGGTCGCGCTGTCGGTGGCGGGCCCCCTCACGGTGCTCACCCGGGTCCTCGGCCCGCTGCCCAAGCTGCTGATCGTCCTCGGTAACGCACTGACTCCTGGCAAGGGGTTCCGGGAGGGCCCGTTCGCATCGGAGGCCGAGCTGCGTGAGTTCGTCGACCTCGCCGAGGCCTCGCGGGTCATCGAGTCCGGTGAGAGCAGGATGATCCACTCGGTGTTCGAGCTCGGTGACACGATCGCGCGCGAGGTGATGGTGCCGCGGACCGACATGGTGTTCATCGAGCGGGACAAGACACTTCGCCAATGCCTCTCGCTCGCGTTGCGCAGCGGCTTCTCCAGGATTCCGGTGATCGGTGAGAACCTCGACGACGTCGTCGGGATCGCGTACCTCAAGGACGTCACGCGCCGCGTCTTCGACCGGCACGAGGCCGAGACCACCGAGCACGTGGACTCCGTGATGCGCCCGGCGCTGTTCGTCCCCGATTCGAAACCCGTCGACGAGCTGATGCGGGAGATGCAGGCCGCGCGTACGCATGCGGCCATCGTCGTGGACGAGTACGGCGGCACATCGGGCCTCGTCACCATTGAGGACATCCTCGAGGAGATCGTCGGCGAGATCACCGATGAGTACGACGACGAACCGGATGACGTGGAGGCCCTCCCCGATGGTGCGTTCCGGGTCTCGTCGCGGCTGGCGATCGACGACCTCGGTGAGCTGTTCGGCATCTCGATCGAGGACGACGACGTGGACAGCGTGGGCGGGCTGATGGCGAAGCATCTCGGGCGGGTGCCGATCCCGGGCGCCACCGTCGAGGTGGAGGGACTGCGACTGGTGGCCGAGACGCAGGCCGGCCGCCGGCACCGGATCGGCACGATTCTGGCGTGCAGGGTCGACGGGAAGGATCCCCCCGCCAAGCCGCTAGAGGTGACCCGGGACACGGCTGAATAGGCTTCACGACATGGCCGAGCCGCTGACGTTGGACGACCCGGAGGATCTCAAGATCGTCGGGCTCGCACGTGCGACGCGGGCCCGTACCCACGCGGTCGAGGGTGCGTGCGTGCGGGACACCGATGGCCGGACGTATGCGGCCGCGCCCGTTGACCTGCCGTCGCTGACGCTCTCCTCGTTACAGGTCGCGGTGGCGATGGCCGCGTCGAGTGGAGCGCAGGGTCTGGAATCGGCCGCGATGGTCACCGACCGGGCGGGTCCGTCCGAGGTCGACCTGGCGGCGGTGCGCGATCTCGGGGGTGCCGGTGTCCCGATCTTCCTGGTCGCGGCCGACGGCTCAGTATCCGACCGCGTGAGCACGTGACACTGCCGCCTCGCGGAGCGCTTCTCGTCCTCAGCGGGGCTGGACTGTTCGGCACCGTCGGTACGGCGCGAGAGCTTGGGCCGGACGCGGGCGCGGCCGGGGTCGCCGCGGCACGGCTGGCCGTCGCCGCTCTCCTGCTCCTCTTCGTCGCGGTCGTGACGGGCGAGCACCGGCAGCTCAGGTGGTTGTTGCGCGAGGGCCCGGTGTGGGTGTCGGCCGTCGCCCAGGTCGGCTTCCAGGTGACATTCCTGGCAGCGGTGCCCAGGGTGGGAGTCGCCGTTGGAACGCTTGTGGCGATCGGGTGCACACCGATCCTGACCGGGCTGGTCGCCGGACACACCGATCGGACTTGGCTGGCCGCGACGTCGCTCGCCGTGTTCGGGCTGGTGCTGCTCGTTAGCGGCGGTGCTGAGGGCCAGGTGGATGTGCTCGGGCTGCTGTGCGCCTTCGGGGCCTCGGCCTGCTACGCGGTCTACATCGGCGCCGGCCGGGTGATGTCCGATCGGCGGTTGCCGATGACTGCCGCGATCACCGCGGTGTTTGTGCTCGCCGGGGCGATGCTGTGTCCGGCCCTGCTGCTGACGGACATGTCGTGGCAGGCTTCCGCGGGCGGAATGGCGATGACGCTCTATCTGGCGGCTGTCCCCACCGTGCTGGCGTACGGCCTCTTCAACCGCGGGCTGCGCGAGGTGCAGGCCAGCCATGCGGCAACGCTGGGCCTGATCGAGCCGGTCGTCGCGGCGACCCTCGGTGTGGTGGTGCTCCACGAGCATCTCGGCGTCACCGGTTTCGCCGGTGCCGTGCTGGTGCTCGTGGGCCTGGTCGTGCTGATCCAGAGCACGGCGCGTGCGGAACAATCAGCGACGTGACAGTGCCCGCGCAGTCTCCGCACCGGTCGGGTTTCGCGTGCCTGGTCGGACGCCCCAACACCGGTAAGTCGACGCTGACGAATGCCCTGGTCGGAAGCAAGATCGTGATCACGTCCGCGCTGCCGCAGACGACGCGGCACGTGGTCCGCGGCGTCGTGCATCGCGGCGACGCCCAGCTGGTGCTGCTGGACACACCCGGTCTGCACCGGCCCCGCACGCTGCTGGGTGAACGGCTCAACGACCTCGTGCGCGGCACCTGGGCCGAGGTCAACGTCGTCGGGGTCTGCCTGCCGGCCGACGAACGGGTCGGGCCGGGAGACCGGTTCCTGGTCGGTGAGCTTGCCAAGGTGCGGCGAACGCCGAAGATCGCGATCGCGACCAAGGCTGATCTGGTCGCCCCGCAACGGATGGCCGAGCATCTGCTCGCCATCGCCGTTCTCGCTGACGAGACAGGGGTGGACTGGGCGGAGGTCGTGCCGGTGTCGGCGGTCGCCGGTACCCAGCTGTCGCTGTTGGAGGATCTGTTCGTACGACACCTGCCGGAGGGGCCGCCGCTGTACCCGTCCGGGGACCTGACCGACGAACCTCAGCAGATGCTGGTCGCCGAGCTGATCCGCGAGGCGGCGCTCGACGGGGTCCGGGACGAGCTTCCGCACTCGATCGCGGTGGTGGTCGAGGAGATGGGGCTGCGCGAGGGCCGGCCGCCGGACCGGCCGCTGCTCGACGTCCACGCCAACCTCTTCATCGAACGGCCCAGCCAGAAGGCGATCGTCATCGGTGCGAAGGGCGCGCGACTCAAGGACGTCGGGACCCGCGCCCGTACGCAGATCGAGGCCTTGCTCGGGACGCCGGTCTACCTGGATCTCAGGGTCAAGGTGGCCAAGAACTGGCAGCGGGACCCCAAACAGCTGCGCCGCCTGGGCTTCTAGCTGCGCCGGCTCCCCTTGTCAGGCGGGAGTCGTCTGCCAGAGCTGGCTCTCGCCCACCGGCTTGCATCCGATGGCGTCGTTGACGGCGATCATGTGGGCGTTGCTGGCCGCGTTCCAGGTGTCGATGCTCTCGATCTGGGGTTCCGCGTCGCGAAGCCACATGAGCATCGCGGTCTTGAGCAAGAGACCGAGCCGGTTTCCCCGGTGCGCGCGCACGACTGACGTGTCCTCTTGATCGGCCCAGGCGGGGTTGAGCCGGTCGGAACAGATCAGCGTGTGTCCCGCCAGCTCCTGGTCTCTTCGTCGGCGGGCAACAAGCCGATAGGCGGTGATCTGCCGTTCCTTCATCGCCTGGTCGAACGCCTGCAGCCGTTCGGCGCTGAACTCGTCGTCGTCCATCTCGAAGTCGTCTCGTGGCGCGTCGTTGATCGCGGAAAGCACGTCGACCAACGGCTCGAGCATGTCATCCGGTGTCGGGCCGACCAGGGCCACGAGCTCGTACTCCTGGGCGATCTTCAGCGCAGTGTCGTGCATCGCCTCGATCGCCGGCCAGTCGAGGGTACGCAGGTCCAGCCGGCGCTGGACGTTGCGCTGATTGGGGCTGAAGCCTCGAGCCGACAGGAACGACTCCGCCGGGTTGCCGATCCATGTGGCACTGGCCAGAGTCGTGCGGCCATGTGCGCGGGCGAAGTCGGTGATCTCGTCCATCAGTGCGGTTCCGACTCCGCGCCCGCGGGCGGCAGGGTCGACGGTCGCCTCCAGGAACGCCATGTGCCGGTTGTCCCAGTGGAACAGCTCCACCCCGGCATAGCCGACCGCGCGGCCGGATTCGTCGCGGGCGATGCGGATCCCCTCCAGGCCGTGTCCGTCATGGCCGTGCGCCAGGAACAGACGCAGTGACTCCGCGACCACGGGCGGAAGATGCGGAGCATCGGCCGCGGCGTATGCCTCCTCGATCGCCGCGATCTCCTCAGCCGTCACGGGATCCATAGTTGGACCGTCGACCAGTTCGATGTTCACGCTGAGACGATCCCAGGTCGGGGGAGGGCGGTCCACCGGTTTACCGAGCTGCCGCTACCCTGTAACGGTCATGACACGTGTGCAGCTCCTTCTTGGTTGCCGCGGCGAGGTTCGCTGAGCCGGACCCCTCGTCGCGGAGTTTCGCTGTCGCCCGGCCTCGACCGCCAAGAGCCAGACCACAGCCCAGGAGCAACGACGATGGCCATCTCTCCCCAGTCACCGAGCCCGATGCCGTTCCACCGGTATCACGCCTTCCCACCCATCGACCTGCCCGACCGCACCTGGCCGGGCCGGCGGATCACCCGAGCCCCTCGCTGGCTGTCCACCGACCTGCGCGACGGGAACCAGGCACTGATCGACCCGATGACACCGGCGCGCAAGCGCAAGATGTTCGACCTGCTGGTCTCCATGGGGTACAAGGAGATCGAGGTCGGCTTCCCGTCGGCCTCACAGTTGGACTTCGACTTCGTCCGCAGTCTCGTCGAGGACGACGTGGTCCCCGATGACGTGACGATCTCGGTGCTCACCCAGGCCCGCGAGGACCTCATCGAGCGGACCGTGCAGAGCCTTGTCGGAGTCGACCGGGCCAACGTGCACCTCTACAACGCGACCGCGCCACTGTTCCGGCGGGTCGTGTTCAATGTCGGGCGCGACGAGTGCCGGTCGATCGCGGTACGCGGCACCGAGCTGGTGATGAAGTACGCCGAGGAGCTGCTGCCCGGTACCGAGCTCGGCTACCAGTACTCGCCGGAGGTCTTCACGGGGACCGAGCTGGACTTCTCCGTCGAGGTGTGCGAGTCGGTGATGGATGTCTGGCAGCCCGACGCCGACCGGGAGATCATCCTCAACCTGCCGGCGACGGTCGAGATGGCGACGCCGAACGTGTACGCGGACCAGATCGAGTGGTTCTCACGTCACCTGAGCCGGCGCGAGTTCGCGGCGGTGTCGCTGCACCCACACAACGATCGTGGCACCGCGGTGGCGGCCACCGAGCAGGCGCTGATGGCGGGAGCCGATCGGGTCGAGGGCTGTCTGTTCGGGCATGGCGAGCGGACCGGGAACGTGTGCCTGGTGACCCTCGGACTGAACCTGTTCAGCCAGGGCATCGACCCGATGATCGACTTCTCCGACATCGACGAGATCCGGCGTTCGGTTGAGTACTGCACCCAGCTGCCGGTCCACCCGCGGCACCCCTACGCCGGCGACCTGGTCTACACGGCGTTCTCGGGTTCGCATCAGGACGCGATCAAGAAGGGCCTCGAGGCACTCGAGCGAGATGCCGGCGCGGCCGGGGTCCCCATCGCCGACTACCCGTGGGAGGCGCCGTACCTGCCGATCGACCCGCACGACGTCGGCCGCTCGTACGAGGCAGTGATCCGGGTCAACAGCCAGTCCGGCAAGGGCGGCGTCGCGTACGTCATGAAGGCCGAGCACCGGCTGGATCTGCCGCGCCGGCTGCAGATCGAACTGAGCCGCGTAGTCCAGGAGCACACCGACGTCGAGGGTGGAGAGGTCAGCGCGGAGCAGATCTGGCAGATGTTCAGCGACGAGTATCTGCTACGGCGGGCACCGCTGGCGCTCAACTCCGTGCACACGTCGTCGGCGGCCGGCGGGATCGATGCGCTCACGGTCAATGTGTACGTCGAGGGGGAGCCACGACTCCTGCAGGGCACCGGCAACGGACCGATCGCCGCCTTCGTCGGGGCGCTCAACGACGTGGGGTACGACGTCCGCGTGCTCGACTATGCCGAGCATGCGCTGTCGTCGGGCGGCGACGCCACCGCCGCGGCCTACGTCGAATGCGCGGTCGGTGATCGTGTGCTGTGGGGTGTCGGCCTCGATGCGAACATCGTGACTGCCTCCCTCAAGGCGGTCGTCTCCGCGGTCAACCGGGCAGGGTAGGTCCGCCGTCCTGGGGGTGGCCGGGGAGGCCTGCGTCCGGCAGGCCGGTCAGCGTTCGCTGAGGTCGAGGTGCTGCTCCCGCGGCGGCTCTGCGGCGGCACTGGCGGTGGGGGGTGCTGGCACCGGGCGTCGCGGCTCCCTGACGCTCGCACCACCGTCGGCATCGCCGGGGAACGGTCGCCACCCCCCATCCCCACCACGGCGGCGCCGCCGTCCGGCACCCGAACCGGCCGGCACCCGCCTGCGACCGAGTCGCTTGAGGCGGTCGACGAGGCGTCGCAGGATCTGCAGGCGAGGCATACGGCTCATGGGACGCCCATCCCCGGGCTCTGTCAAGCGCGACCGCGGGTCGGCGGCTCAGGTGCCGCTGTGCTCGACGATGCACGCCGTACCGACGCGCCGGAACCCGACACCGGTGTAGATCCTCGCAACGTCGTCGGACTGCGCCGAGCAGAACACCGTCGCGACCCCGCGGGAGCGGGCGTCGGCGGCAAGCGCAGCGGTAACCGCCGCCCCGATGCCGCGTCGCCGGGCGGCGGGGAGCACCGCGACGCCGGTGACCTCGGTGACATCGCCGCGAGGGGAATGGCTGCCGCCCGCAGTCGCGCCCGAGTCGTCGAACGCCCCGGCGATCGCCAGCAGCCCCCGTGACATCAGGTCCGCTCCCACCTGGCTCAGTGAGGTGTCGTTCGCCTCGGCGAAGCGGTCCCGCTCGGCGGCGGAGACGTCGCCGCGCTGGGTGCCCTCGTGGTCGAACCCGACCGCGATCGCCGCCCGCACCTGCGGCAGCTCCGGGTCGTCGGCATCGAGCATCCGGACGCTCGTCCCCTCAGGCGGGCGTGGCGGGCGGAGCTCGCCGAGGACGAGCAGCGGACAACGCTGGACGTGCAGCCCGGCTGCTCGGGCAGCCGGTTCCAGCGACGGCGTGACGTCATGCACCCACTCCAGCTGCTGCGGTACGTCGAGCTCGCGTTGCCGGCCCAGCACCTGCAGCACGTCGTCCACAGTGATCTCCTCGGCACAGCCCAGCCCGGGGCGCGCGTAGAACGGCCAGCCGCGCTCGGCGACGAACAATGTGAACGGTCCGATCGCTTCAGTGCGTGCGGTCGGCCGGGGTGCGGCGTCGTAGTACCGCTCCAGCGTGGCCAGCAGGGCGGTGTCGGCGGCGTCTGTCATCGCGAGATCGTGGCAGGTCGGTGGTCGCGTTCAGAGTTTACGGCTAGCGGCGCGCCGCGTGCGTGATGCACAGGACCGCCCACGGCCGAGCCTCGAGCCGCTCGGCGGGAATCTCCACACCGCATCGATCACACCGCCCGTAGGTGCCCTCGGCAAGCTTGACCTGTGCTCGTTGAACGTCTGCGAGCATCACGCGGAGCTGTCCGTGCGATGCCACCAGTGAGAGCCGGTCCACGGCCATGCTCGTGCCCTCACCGACCCGCTTGCCGAAGTCGATGCTGCCCGAGTCGCCGGACGGCGCCGACAGCTGAGCCAATTCCGACTCCAGCTCTGCCCGCTTGTCCTCGAGAGCAGCAGCGATACGGTTCTCCATCTCAGCATCCTCGCACGCGCCCCGCACATCGCGATCCGACACTTGTTTCACGTCATCCGACACTTGTTTCCCATCCGACACCTATCGCCGCCATCCGGGTGCCGTATCTTGCACGAGACGCGCAACGGTCGCCGGCTTGGAGTCACCGTGGAGACCGTCCAGGAGATCTGGCAGCGGGCACTGCAGAGCCAGGCCGCGCCACCTTCCTGGTTGATCGCCGTGACTGCGGCGGCAGCGGCGCTGCTCGTGTCCTCGCGCCAGGGCTGGTCGGTTAGTCGGCACCTGGTCACGATCGCGCACGAGGGCGCGCACGGCTTCGTCGCGATGGTCACCGGGCGACGCCTCACCGGTATCCGCCTGCACTCCGACACCTCCGGCGTCACGGTTTCCTCGGGACGACCCACCGGCGCGGGCATGATCGCGACCACGGCAGCCGGCTACATCGGTCCGGGCGTGATCGGGCTCGGCGCGGCGGTGCTGCTCGGCGCGGGTCATGCGGTCGCCCTGCTATGGCTGATCCTGGTGCTGCTGGCGCTTCTGCTGATGCAGATCCGCAACTGGTTCGGTCTGCTGTCGGTGCTCGCCACCGGACTCGCCGTGTTTGCCGTGTCGTGGTGGGCCCCGGAGCAGGCTCAGTCGACTTTCGCATTCTTCGTGGTCTGGTTCCTCCTGATCGCCGCCCCTCGCCCGGTGATCGAGCTGCAGCTGCAGCGACATCGCCGACAGGTACGCAACTCCGACGCCGACCAGCTCGCCGGCCTGACGGGAGTTCCGGGCATCCTGTGGGTCGGCGTGTTCCTGGTCGCGACGGTCGGAGCCTTCGTGGGCGGTGCGTACCTGATGACGCGCTGATCGACCATCCCTCGCTTTCGATCTCTAGGGTTACCGGTTGCTCGAGCCACCGGAAAGCCTGGAGATCGTCCCGGCTGGCCTCACGCCACGCGGCTGGGGGACTTGCTCGTCGCGGTGGCAGCGCTCGGGGAGAGCGTGCCGCGCCAGCTCAGCACCGCCATGACAGCCACCAGCAACAGGAATGACAGCGGCGCGACGGACTCGAGTGCGCCACGGTCCTTGCCGGCCGCCTCCATCACCAGCCGGGCCAGGGACGACAGGGCTGCGAGGCCAGCCAGTACGCCCAGTCCAGGGTGCGCCCGTCCGAGCCTCAACGCCACGACGAACGCGAACACGAGGATGCCGAGGAACAGCACATCGTCACCCCGGGGTTCCAGGTCGTTCAGCCTGCCCGCGGCGGAGGGGTCGGCGGTGTCGGCGACCACCGCGAGAACCAGGGTTATGGCGCCGGGCACCACCGAGCAGAGGGCCATCAGAACGCCCGCCCAGGCGACCGCAACGTCGACCCGTCGGAGCCGCCAGGCATACGCGGCCAGCAGCGCAGACGCGACGAACCCGAGCAGCTGCAGGACGATGATCGTCACGCGGTGTGCGGTGTAGAAGTCGGCCACCTTCAACGCGCTGTCTGACTCCCCAGGCAGGGTGAGCGCTCCCTCGGTGGCCAGCAACAACACGATGAAGCCGGCGGCCAGGCCTGCAGCCAGCCGATCCGGGCTGCGACGCGAGCCGTCGGTGGGAACTGTTCGAGACATTCGGGCTCCTGAGCAACTGGTGGGTGATTCTCCGCGCCCCGGGCCTGGCGTGCAAGACCGTGAGAGGCTAGCCCGCGCCGCTCCGCCGCCCGACCGCCCGTCCTGAAAGGAGACAACCATGTCCAAGCGAGTCACGACCGCAATCTGCGCCGCACTGTCCGGCCTCGCCGCGCTATCCGCCGTGTGGTTGACCCAACCGGCCAGTGCCGACGCCGAGAGGCAGGCGGAGGCGACGCGCACCGCCTCGACGCTCGAGTTCGACGTGCAGTTCTCGCCGTTCTTCCTGCTCGACTTCGGGCCGAACGGCGTTCGGGTGGTACGAGACATCCGCAAGTCCGCACCCAGCAAGGGAGACCAGACGATCTTCCACGACAAGCTGCTCCGCGACGGTCGCCGTGTCGGGCATGACGACGGAGTCTGCACGGTCACCAAGATCGTCGCAACCGCCGATCCGATCAAGCTCGCCTGCTCGCTGAGCGTCGTCCTTCCGCGCGGGCAGATCACCCTCGCCGGATTCGCCAGTGCCGCACCGGACAAGCACCTGGTCGTGACCGGCGGGACCGGCCGCTTCGCCCGGGCAGCGGGCAGGGCGACGCTGACGGAGTTCGGCAACGACACCGGCAGTCTCGTCATCCACTTGGCCCAGCCGAGCTAGCCCTGTAACACCACTGACTATCGCCCGGTGCGGCCGTCGATCTGCTCTCGAATGATGTCCGCGTGCCCGGCATGCCGGGCTGTCTCGTTCATGACCGTCGCGATGACCGCACGCAGGTCGCTTCGCTGGCCGCCATGCTCCACGGTTGCGTCGGCGTCGCCGACCGTCCGAATGATCGCGTTGCTTGCGGCGCAGGCGTCCCGATAGTCGGCACGCAGGTCGGCCAGCGAACGAGAGTCGTCAACGGTCATTGAGCGATGACCTCGTGAGGGCCGACGACCGGCGACGGACTGTTCGAACCATTTGGCCTCGACGAAGGTGAGATGTTGGAGGAGCCCAGCCAGGTTCGTCCCCGACGGCACAGTACTGAAGCTAGGCACCGTGCCACTAGCCGACAAACTCCGGCGCGAAAACCTCGCGGAAAAGCCCACGTCGGGTCGGCGGTTGCTTGCCCGGCCCACGACAATGGGTGCATGGGCCTCTACCGGGACGAAGCTGTGGTGCTGCGCACCCAGAAGCTCGGTGAGGCCGACCGCATCGTGACGCTGCTGACACGCGCGAACGGCCGGGTGCGCGCGGTCGCCAAGGGGGTGCGGCGGACGACTTCACGATTCGGCGCCAGGCTCGAGCCGTTCACCCAGGTCGACCTGCAGCTCGCCGAGGGCCGGTCGCTCGATGTCGTGACCCAGGCGGAGACACTCGCCCCGTTCGGTCAGGACATCGGCGACGACTACCTGCGCTACACCGCCGGGACGGCGATGCTCGAGACCGCGGAGCGCCTGGTCGCGGAGGAGAAGGAACCCGCCGTCCAGCACTACCACCTGCTGGTCGGCGGGCTGCGCACGCTGGCGGCGGGGCAACGTGACGCCGGGAGCGTGCTGGACTCGTTCCTGCTGCGGTCCCTGGCGATCGCCGGCTACGCGCCCTCGTTCGCCGAATGTGCCCGGTGCGGGCTGCCGGGGCCGCACCGCAGCTTCAACCCCGCCGCCGGCGGTGTGCTCTGCGGCCGGTGCCGCGTACCGGGCACCGCCACACCCGCCGCGGAGACGATCACGTTGCTCGGCGCCCTGCTGACCGGAGACTGGGAGACGGTCGAGCGGAGTGGCCCGCGGCACCGCAAGGAGGCGAGCGGTCTCGTCGCGGCGTACCTGGCCTGGCATATCGAGTACGGTCTGCGGTCGCTGTCACATGTCGAGCGCTGACGGTGCGAGGCGGCGGTACGAGGAGGAGACGCTGTGCGTAGACGCTCGATCGGGGCGGTGAACCGTCGGGCCGTCCGACCCCCCAGCCCGCACCCGTCAGGCATCCGCCCACCGGAGGTCCCCCTCGAGCTGGTGCCCGAGCATGTCGCGATCGTCATGGACGGGAACGGACGGTGGGCGAAGCGGCGCGGACTGCCTCGTACCAGGGGCCACGAGATGGGCGAAGCCGCGCTGTTCAACGTCGTCGAGGGAGCGATCGAGATCGGCGTGAAGCACCTGTCGGCGTACGCGTTCTCGACCGAGAACTGGAAGCGCTCGCCCGACGAGGTCCGCTTCCTCATGGGGTTCAACCGCGACGTCATCCGGCGCAGGCGCGACGAGATGAACGAGCTCGGAGTCCGGGTGCGATGGGCCGGCCGGCGACCCCGGCTGTGGAAGTCGGTCATCAAGGAACTCGAGTACGCCGAGCAGCTGACCAGCGAGAACAGCGTGCTGACGCTGACGATGTGCGTCAACTACGGCGGACGATCCGAGCTGGCCGACGCCGCCAGGGATCTCGCGCTGGCGGTGGCACGAGGAGAGGTCGATCCCGCCAGGGTCGACGAGCGCTCGCTGTCGGGGCGCCTGTACGTACCGGAGCTCCCGGACGTCGACATGTTCCTGCGCACCTCCGGCGAGCAGCGGTTCTCCAACTTCATGCTCTGGCAGGCGGCGTACGCCGAGATGGTGTTCCTCGACGTGCTCTGGCCCGACGTCGACCGGCGGCACCTGTGGCAGGCGATCGACATCTACGCCAGACGGGACCGGCGGTACGGCGCAGCTCGGAGCTAGGCGGGCAGCTCGGTTCCGGCCGCCGCTCCGCACTCGCCGCAGGTGCCGAAGATCTCCAGCGTGTGCTGGACCTGCGAGAAGCCGTGCTCGGCCGCCATCCTGGTCGCCCACCGTTCGACGGCCGGGCCTTCGATCTCGACCGTCCGCCCGCAGGTCCGGCAGACCAGGTGATGGTGGTGACCGGCGCTGCACCGACGGTAGACGCTCTCGCCGTCGAGCCTGCGCAGTACGTCGACCTCGCCGGCATCCGCCAGCGCCTGCAACGTCCGGTAGACGGTCGTCAGTCCGACGTTGTCACCGGCCCCGCGCAGCAGCTCGTGGATCTCCTGGGCGCTGCGGAAGTCGTCGCACGACTCCAGCGCGGCCGAGACGGCCCGGCGCTGGCGTGTCGGGCGACTGCCGACCTGCGGTAGCTGGTTCACTGCGTCTCCTCGCCCTCCGACGACGGCTCCCTGCCCTCCGGCGGTGTCGGTCATGTCGTCAGTGCTCGTCGTAGTGGTCGTTGTGCGCGGCATGTCGGTGTCCGTCGTGGACGTAGTCGACGTGGTCGCCGTGCAGCACGGCCGGGTGCCCGCAGTCCTCACCGTGGTCGTGAGCGTGCAGTTCGGAGGAGACCTCGTGGACGGGATCGCCGATCGGCGCGAACGGCGCCGAGATCCGGAGGCGGTGTCGGATCAATGCGCCGATCGGCCAGGCGCAGACAAAGCCGCCGAGTGCGAGGAGCACGATGGTGGCGCCCGGTGCGACGTCGATGTAGTACGACGTCGTGACACCCGCAAGGCAGGCGAGCATCCCCAACAGCATCGCTGCGTACAACGTCGTCCGGAAGCCGCGGGCGACCTGCTGCGCTGTCGCGACCGGCACGACCATCAGGGCGCTGACGAGCAGCAGACCCACCGTCCGCATCGCCACCGTGACGGTGACAGCGGCCATCACCGAGGACAGCACGTTGTAGGCGCGAACATTGAGTCCGGTGACGTGGGCGAACTCCTCGTCCTGGCAGACGGCGAACAGCTGGGGGAGCAGGCCGACCGACAGGGCAATGACCGTGACGGCCAGCATGACGACTACCCACACGTCAGCCGGCGACACCGTGGTCACCGATCCGAACAGGTACGTGTTGAGCGTGGCAGCGCTCCCGCCGGCGAGCCCCACGACCAGCACCCCGCCGGCGATGCCGCCGTAGAACAACAGGGCGAGGGCGACATCGCCACTGGTGTTGCCCTTCTCGCGGATCAGCTCGATCAGCACCGCGCCGATGATCGCGACGATGATTGCGGTCAGCGGTGGCGCCCACCCGGTCAGCAGGCCGAGCCCGACCCCGGTCACCGCGATGTGGCCGACACCATCACCCATCAGCGCCAGCCGCCGCTGCACGAGGTAGGTACCGACCGCCGGGGCGGCCAGGCCGGTGAGCATGGCGGCCAACAGCGCGCGCTGCATGAAGTCGTAGCTCAGCATGCTCACTGCCACCACCGGCCTTCGAGAGGGACATGGACGTGGCTCGGCCCCAGCTCTCGATGGTGAGACGGCGCCGTGCCGTCGGAGGCAGGGGGCTCGCCGTCGTAGACCTTCCGACCGTCGCGCAGAATCACCGCGCGGTCGATCAGCGGTGCCATCGAGCCCAGCTCATGGGCCACCAGGATGATGCTTGCTCCGCCGGCGACGAACGGGCGCAACGTGTCGGCGAACGAGTCCTGGGTGGCCAGGTCGACCCCGGAGGTGGGTTCGTCCAGAACGAACAGCTCGGGGTCGCCGACCAGTGCGCGTGCGATCAGCACCCGCTGGTGCTGCCCGCCTGAGAGGTTGGCCACGCCGTCCTTCCTGCGATGGGCCATACCGACGACCTCGATCGCGTCGTGGATCGCGGTGCGGTCGGCCTGGTTCAGCGGTCGGAACACCCTTCGCCGCGCCAGCCGCCCGGAGGCCACGACCTCCCAGACGGTGGCGGGCACTCCGGAGGCGGCGGTGGCCCGCTGCGGCACGTACCCGACCCGGTGCCACTCGTCGAACTGCTTGAGTGGTGTGCCGAACAGCCGGACGTCGCCCCTGGTCCACGGATGGAGCCCGAGCAGCGCCTTCACGAGGGTCGACTTGCCGGAGCCGTTGCTACCGAGGACCGCCACGACTTCGCCGGCGTCAACGGTGAGGTCGATACCGCGCAGGATTGGCCGGCCGCCGAGCGTCACGGCACCATCTCGAGCCTCGACCACGGGAGTCATGAGCAGCCGTTGGCCTTCTCGAGCGCCGCCAGGTTCGACCGCATGATCGAGACGTAGCCCTGAGACGAGCCCGACTGGGGCAGCCCTTCGATGGGATCGAGTACGGCCGTTCCGACGCCAACCTCGTCGGCGAGCGTGTCAGCGATCTGCTGGCTGGCGAGGACCTCGGAGAAGACGGTGGTGATGCCGTCACGCCGGACGAGTTCCGCGAGCTGACCGAGCCGTTCGGGACTGGGCTCGGCGTCAGGCGTCAGTCCGCTGATGGCGATCATCTGCAGACCGTAGCGCTGCGCCAGGTAGCCGAAGGCGGCGTGGCTGGTCACGAACTCGCTGCGTGCGCAGTCGTCCAGCCCGGATCGATAGGCACGGTCCAGCCGGCCGAGTTGGGCGACGAGGGCGGCGGCGTTGCGGCGGTAGGCAGCGGCGTGACCCGGATCGACCTGTCCCATCGTGCGGGCGAACGCCTCGGTCACGGCGGCGAGCCGAGTCGGATCCAACCAGATGTGCGGGTCGCCGGACAGGGACGACGCACTGTCACCCGCGGCGGTGTCGGGAGCGCCGGTGTCCTCGAGGGGAACGACCGAGGTCACGTCGAGGGCCTCGCCCTCGGCGTTCTGGTCGACCGCGGCGTCGACCGCGGGTTGGAAGCCGCGTTCGAAGACCACGACGTCGGCCTGCTCGATGCTGCCGACCTGCCTCGGGGTGAGCTCAAGGTCGTGCGGCTCGAGTCCTGGAGCCGTCAGGTTCGTCACGGAGGCATATGGCCCGACGACACGTTCAGCCACGAAGGCGTAGGGGTAGAAGGCGGCGACCACCGACAGACCGGCACCCGATGCCTGGCCGGTGGCGCTGCACCCGGTGAGCAGAGTGGTCGAGGTCAGTACGGCCACCGCCAGCGTGCGTGCCGGGGACCCGAAGAGACACCGGGACCACGACCTTCTCATGAAAACGATTGTCACTAGTCTTGAAAACGGTTGTCAAATCCACAGTGCGGGCGACTAGGCTTCCGCCCGTGCTGGTCGTGACGAGGTTCCGTGTGCCGGAGACCGAACAGGGTGCGTTCCAGGGTGATGTGAGCGAGGCGCTGGCCGTGTTCGCCGCTCGAGCCGGGATTCCTGGACGCCAGCCTGGGACGAGCCGCCGACGACCCGACGCTGTGGGTGCTTGTCACGACCTGGCAGGACGTCGGCGCGTACCGCAGGGCGCTGTCGTCCTATGACGTCAAGATCTGCTTCGTTCCCCTTCAACGCTTGGCGATCGACGAGCCGTCGGCGTACGAGATCATCCTCGGCGCCGGGGCGCACACCCCGAACCAGGCGAAACCCCGGGGTGAACGGTGACACGCGACCGGTAGCCTTGGCGTTTGCTGACCCGCCGACATCCAGCCGGATGGAGTAACCGTGGCCGTTGACCGCAACGATGCCGTCGTGAGCCTCTCGAAGCGCAGGGGGTTCGTCTATCCGTGCGGGGAGATCTACGGCGGCACTCGCTCTGCGTGGGACTACGGCCCGCTCGGCGTGGAGCTGAAGGAGAACATCAAACGACAGTGGTGGCGCTCTGTCGTGCAGACCCGCGACAACGTCGTCGGCCTCGACTCGTCGGTGATCCTGCCCACCAAGGTCTGGGAGGCGTCCGGTCACCTGGAGGCGTTCGTCGACCCACTGGTGGAGTGCCAGTCCTGTCATCGACGGTTCCGTCAGGACCACCTGCAGGAGGACTTCGCGCGTCGCAAAGGCATCGAGAACCCCGGCACGGTCTCGATGGCCACCGTCGCCTGCCCGCACTGCGGGACGAAGGGCGCGTGGACGCAGCCGCGGATGTTCAACGGCCTGCTCAAGACCTATCTCGGACCGGTCGAGAGCGAGGAGGGCCTGCACTACCTGCGCCCGGAGACCGCGCAGGGCATCTTCATCAACTTCCTCAACGTGATGAACTCGGCGCGCAGGAAGCCACCGTTCGGGATCGGCCAGGTCGGCAAGGGCTTTCGCAACGAGATCACGCCCGGCAACTTCATCTTCCGCACCCGCGAGTTCGAGATGATGGAGCTCGAGTACTTCGTCGAGCCCGGCACCGACGCGGAGTGGCACGAGTACTGGCTACAGCAGCGGTGGAACTGGTACGTCGACCTCGGCATCGCCGAGAGCCACCTTCGCTTCCTCGAGCACCCGCAGGAGAAGCTCTCGCACTACTCCACCCGCACGGTGGACATCGAGTACGCCTTCAACTTCGGGACCAAGGAGTTCGACGAGCTGGAGGGCATCGCCAACCGCACGGACTTCGACCTCAAGACACACTCGGTGCATTCGGGGGTGGACCTGTCGTACTTCGACCAGGAGAAGGGTCAGCGCTGGACGCCCTATGTGATCGAGCCGGCCGCCGGGCTGACCAGGGCGACGCTGGCGTTCCTGCTCGACGCGTACGCCGAGGATGAGGCGCCGAACGCCAAAGGCGGGGTCGACAAACGGACCGTGCTGCGTTTGGACCCGCGGCTCGCTCCGGTCAAGACCGCGGTGCTGCCGCTGTCGCGCAACGCGGATCTGACCCCCAAGGCCAAGGACCTCGCCGCGGAGCTGCGGCAGGTCTGGACCGTGGAGTTCGACGACGCCGGTGCCATCGGCAGGCGTTACCGACGGCAGGACGAGATCGGCACGCCGTTCTGCATCACGCTGGACTTCGAGACACTCGACGACGATGCGGTGACGGTCCGCGAGCGCGACTCGATGCAGCAGAGCCGCATCGGGATGGACAAGATCAGGGGCTGGCTGTTCGAGCGACTCGGTGCCTGAGTGTGACCAAGCACCGGCTCTCCCGGGCGACCGGCGGCCTGGTGGCCGTGGTCGCGCTGCTCGGCGGCGGCTGCAGCGGCGACGACAAGCCGGTCGCCGAAACCACGCCCACCGTGCCCGGTGTGCCAGAACTTCCCTCCGGCGCGGCGACGCCGGGGGCCGAGTTGGGCCAGCACCAGGGGGCCAACGTGGTGTTCGTGCCGCCGGGTCACGCCAAACGTCACAGCACCGCGAAGACATCCGGCTACCTGCGCATCCGGATCGACCGGGTGCGCACCGGCTCGATCTCGGACCTCGAGTCCTTTGATCTCAATCCCCGTACCCGGCGGTCCACGCCCTATTACGTCAACGTGACCCTGACCGGTCTCGACAACGGCCGGATCGGCGGCACGGACGTACCCCTCCTCGGCGTGAACGCCCACAACTTCCTGCTGCAGGCGACGGATGTCATCGGCACGTTCGCCCGCTGCCAGACCGAGCCGATCCCGGACAGGTTCGGCAAGGGCACCAGGTTCGACACGTGCCTGATGTTCCTGTCACCGAAGCACGGGAAGCTGACCGGCGTCGAGTTCCAATACTCCCCGAGAGCCGCCCCGGTGCTGTGGAAGGTGAAGCCGAGACCCCGATGAGCGACGACGGGCGCCTACCGGCGTCTGGGACACTGACCGGGTGACACCAACCCCGCTGCGTCTCGGCCCGATCGAGGTGGCCACGCCCGTGGTGCTCGCCCCGATGGCCGGCATCACCAACGCCGCGTACCGCAGGCTGTGCGGTGAACAGGGCGCCGGGCTGTACGTGTCGGAGATGATCACGTCCCGCGGGGTTGTCGAACAGGACCGGACCACGCTGTCGATGCTGGTCTTCGACGAGCTGGAGGAGCTTCGCTCGGTCCAGCTCTACGGGGTCGACCCGACGTACATGGCCAAGGCCGCCGAGATCCTCTGCGGTGACTACGGGGTCGGGCACATCGACCTCAACTTCGGCTGCCCCGTGCCTAAGGTCACCCGGAAGGGGGGCGGTGCCGCACTGCCCTGGAAGCGCCGGCTGCTCGCTGACATCCTGGATGCGACGGTCCGGGCGGCGGAGCCTTACGGGGTCCCGGTGACCATGAAGACCCGCCTGGGCATCGACGACGCGCACCTGACCTACCTCGACGCCGGCCGCATCGCCGAGGACTCCGGCTGCGCGGCCATCGCGCTGCATGGACGCACCGCGGCGCAGCACTACTCGGGCACCGCGGACTGGGCGGCGATCGCGGCGCTGGTAGCCCACGTGAGCATCCCGGTCCTCGGCAACGGCGACATCTGGGAGGCGGACGACGCCGTTCGGATGACCGAGGACACCGGATGCGCCGGGGTGGTGGTCGGCAGGGGATGTCTGGGACGGCCATGGCTGTTCCGCGACCTGGCTGCGGCATTCCGCGGCGACGCCACCCGCTCGCTTCCGACGCTCGGCGAGGTGGCCGCGATGATGCGCCGCCATGCCGAGCTGCTCGTGCACCACATGGGCGAGGAGCGCGGCTGCAAGGAGTTCCGCAAGCACATCGCCTGGTATCTCAAGGGCTTCCGCGCCGGCGGGGAGGTCCGAGCCAAGCTCGGGCTTGTCTCGACGCTCGACGATCTGGACCGGCTTCTCACCGAGCTGGATCCAGGTGAGGCGTTCCCGCTGACCGAGCTCGGCGCCCCGCGTGGCCGGCAGGGCAGCCCGCGCTCGGTGGCCCTCCCGGAAGGGTGGCTCGACGACCGTGAACACGGCTGTGCGGACCCGGGTGCCGAGCTGGGAGTCTCCGGCGGCTGAACCCTGAGGTCAACACGGCGGCGGTACGCGCGAGTAGTCTCCGCTTGAAGCCGTCTTCTGGTGGGAGCCGCGTCATGGTCAAGTACGTGTACGACTTTTCCGAGGGCAGCAGGGACATGCGCGACCTGCTCGGTGGCAAGGGTGCGAACCTGGCCGAGATGGCCAACGCCGGTTTTCCGGTACCTCCCGGTTTCACGATCACGACGGAGGCATGCCGCGCGTACCTGGAGGACGGGACAGAACCCGAGGGCATGGAGGACGAGGTCACGACCCACCTGCGCGCGCTCGAGAAGGAGATGGGCAAGACGCTGGGCGATTCGCACGACCCGCTGCTGGTCTCGGTGCGCAGCGGTGCGAAGTTCTCCATGCCGGGCATGATGGAGACCGTCCTCAACGTCGGCCTCAACGACGAGTCCGTCTCGGGCCTGGCCGAGCAGGCCAGCGACGACCGATTCGCCTGGGACTCCTACCGGCGGCTCATCCAGATGTTCGGTCGCACCGTCCTCGAAATCGAAGGACCGGACTTCGAGTCCGCGATCGACGACGCGAAGCGGGACCTGGACGTCAGCGACGATCTCGAGCTGGACGTGGACCACCTCAAGGAACTGGTGGACAGCTTCAAGGCCATCGTCGTCGACAAGACCGGCCGGGAGTTCCCGCAGGAACCCCGTGAGCAGATGGACCTGGCCGTACGCGCCGTGTTCGACTCGTGGAACGCCGAGCGCGCGGTCCTGTACCGCCGCCGCGAAGGCATCCCCGTCGACCTCGGCACCGCCGTCAACATCTGTTCGATGGTCTTCGGCAACCTAGGCATGGACTCCGGAACCGGCGTGTGCTTCACCAGGGACCCGGCCACCGGCGCCCAGGGCGTCTACGGCGACTACCTGCAGAACGCTCAGGGCGAAGACGTCGTCGCGGGCATCCGCAACACCCTGCCGCTGGCAGAGCTGGAGCGGCTCGACAAGTTGTCCTACGACGAGCTGATGGGATACCTCGAGCGCCTCGAGCACCACTACCGCGACATGTGCGATGTCGAGTTCACCATCGAGCGGGGCAAGCTGTGGATGCTGCAGACCCGGATCGGGAAACGGACCGCGGAGGCGGCATTCACGGTGGCGACCCAGTTCCACGAGGAGGGACTGATCGACGCCGACGAGGCCCTGCGCCGGGTCACCGGGGCCCAGCTGGCTCAGCTGATGTTCCCCAAGTTCGACCCGAAGGCGGAGAAGACGCTGCTGGCGACGGGCATCGGCGCCTCGCCCGGTGCCGCGTTCGGTGAAGTGGTGTTCGACTCGGCGACGGCGGTGAAGCGCGCCGCGGAGGGGACCAAGATCCTTCTCGTACGCCGGGAGACCAACCCCGACGACCTGTCGGGCATGATCGCCGCCGAGGGGATCCTGACCAGCCGCGGCGGCAAGACATCCCACGCCGCGGTGGTGGCGCGCGGGATGGGCAAGACCTGTGTGTGCGGCGCCGAGGAGCTCGAGGTGGACGCCGGCGAGAAGCGCATCGAGGGGCCTGACGGTCTGGTGCTCCACGAGGGTGACGTGCTGTCCATCGACGGGCTCACCGGTGAGGTCTTCAAGGGCCAGGTGCCGGTGGTGCCCTCGTCGGTGGTGCGCTACTTCGAGGGCGAGCTCGACCCCACCGAGGACGAGGCGGACGAGCTGGTCAAGGCTGTGCACACCGTGATGTCGCACGCCGACACGGTGCGCCGGATGGGTGTGCGTGCCAACGCCGACAACGCCGAGGACGCCGACCGGGCTCGCCGTTTCGGTGCTCAGGGCATCGGGCTGTGCCGTACCGAGCACATGTTCCTCGGGGACCGCAAGCGCTACGTGGAGCGGCTGATCCTGGCCAGGAAGGAGTCGGGACGCGAGGCAGCGCTGGAGGAGCTTGCACCGCTGCAGCGTCAGGACTTCGCCGAGATCCTCGCGGCGATGGACGGCCTCCCGGTCACCATCCGGCTGATCGACCCCCCGCTGCACGAGTTCCTGCCCGACCTGACCGATCTCTCCGTCGAGGTCGCACTGGCCGAGGAGCGCGGCGAGGACGCGAGCCGGGCCTCTCAGCTGCTCGGCGCTGTGCGCCAGCTGCACGAGCAGAACCCGATGCTCGGGCTCCGGGGGGTTCGTCTCGGCCTGCTGGTCCCCGGCTTGATGACGATGCAGGTCCGGGCGATCGCCGAGGCGGCCGCGCAGCTCAGGCAGGACGGCAAGGATCCTCGACCGGAGATCATGGTGCCGCTGGTGGGCGCTGTCGAGGAGCTCGAGCTGGCCCGCGAGGAGATCCAAGCCGTCCTCGACGAGGTGAGTGACGAGAGCGGCGTCGACGTCCACTGCCTGATCGGCACGATGATCGAGTTGCCGCGGGCGGCGCTGACCGCGGGCGACATCGCGGCCGCGGCCGACTTCTTCTCGTTCGGCACGAACGACCTCACCCAGACCACCTGGGGGTTCTCACGCGACGACGTCGAGTCGTCGTTCTTCTCCACGTACTTGAGCAAGCGAATCTTCGCCGTGTCGCCGTTCGAGTCGATCGACGTCGGGGGAGTGGGAGAGCTGGTGCGGATCGGGACCAGATCCGGACGCGAGACCAAGCCCGAGCTCAAGATCGGCGTGTGCGGCGAGCACGGCGGCGATCCGCTGAGCATCGGCTTCTTCCACGACGCCGGGCTGGACTACGTCTCCTGCTCGCCGTTCCGGGTGCCGGTCGCCCGGCTCGAGGCGGGCCGCAGCACGGTCGGGGTCGGTGACTGACCGCACGATGGCGCACCCGTCGACTCGGCCTGGCTATGCGTGGCAGGCCGTCGAGCGCTGGGTCGACGAACCGCCCAAGCGCGCCGAACGTGGGCCCTTCGCACGTGACAGGGCGCGCGTGCTGCACTCCTCGGCGTTGCGCCGGCTGGCGGCGAAGACCCAGGTGGTCGGGCCGGGGACCGGCGACTTCCACCGCAACCGCCTGACACACACCCTCGAGGTCGCCCAGGTCGGTCGCGAGCTGGCCAATGCGCTGGGCTGCGATCCCGATGTCGTGGAGACCGCCTGTCTGGCCCACGACATCGGACATCCGCCCTTCGGTCACAACGGGGAGCGCGCGCTCGACGAGGCGATCGCCACGGCTGGTGGTTTCGAGGGGAACGCGCAGACGCTTCGGCTGCTGACCCGGCTGGAGGCGAAGACCGAACGACCTGACGGAAGCAGCGCCGGCCTCAACCTGACCCGGGCCTGTCTCGATGCGGCGACGAAGTATCCGTGGCCCCGGGATCTGGCGCCTTCGCAGGCCGGGCTGCACACGGACGGACGGGAGCGCAGCGCCCGGAAGTTCGGCGTCTACGCCGACGACATGGAGGTGTTCGACTGGCTACGGCGGGACGCACCGGCGGGCCGTACCTGCATCGAGGCACAGGTGATGGATTTCGCCGACGACGTTGCCTACTCCGTCCACGACATCGAGGACGGCGTGGTCAGCGGGCGCATCGACCTGGCCGGTCTCGGTGATCCCGGACAGCGCCGCGACGTGTGGGTGGCGGTGCGGGACTGGTACGTCCCCGATGCCTGCGACGACAGCCTGGCCGACGCCCTGACCCGGCTCTCGACGACGATCGGCTGGCCGGATCGTGTCGTACGACGAGAGCAGGCGGGCCCAGGCGGCGCTGAAGAACCTCACCTCGGAGCTGATCGGGCTCTTCTGCTCGGCCGTCGAGCAGGCCACGCACCATCGGCACGCGCCGGGTCCGCTCACCCGCTACGCCGTCGACCTGGTGGTCCCCGAGGACACCAGGCTGGAGATCGCGGTGCTCAAGGGCATCGCCGCGCACTACGTGATGCGTGCGGAGGACCGCATCGCGGGCATGCTCCGCCAGCGCGAGGTGATGGCGGACCTGGTGTCGGAGCTACGGTCGCGCGCGCCCGACGTACTCGAGCCGGCGTTCGCGGCAGACTTCGCCGCGGCGCCCGACGACGCGGCGCGGCTCCGCGTCGTCATCGACCAGGTCGCGTCGTTCACAGACGCCTCCGCACTGGCTTGGCACGCCCGGTTGACTGCGTAGACTCGCCGGGTGGCCGGCCGGATCCGCGACGACGACATCGCCCTGGTGCGTGAGCGGGCCAGGATCGACACGATCGTCAGCGAGCACGTCACATTGCGCAAGGCGGGTGGCGGGTCGCTGAAGGGCCTGTGCCCCTTTCACGACGAGAAGTCCCCGTCCTTCCACGTGACGCCGAGCAACGGGCTCTACCACTGCTTCGGCTGCGACGAGGGCGGCGACGTGATCACCTTCGTGCAGAAGGTCGAGGGCCTGAGCTTCACCGAGGCCGTTGAGCGGCTCGCCGCGCGAACCGGCGTGCACCTCCGCTACACCGAGGAGGGCCCTGGTGCCAAGCCTCGGCCTCACCCTGGTCAGCGGTCCCGGCTGGTCGAGGCCCACCGGCTCGCCGCCGAGTTCTACGTCGGGCAGCTCCTCGACACTCCAGACTCGCTGCCGGGACGCCGGTTCCTGGAGGAGCGGGGTTTCGACAAGGACGCGGCGGAGACGTTCGGGGTCGGGTTCGCGCCCCGCACCGGAGACGCGCTGCTCCAGCACCTGCGGCGCAACGGGTTCAAGGATGGCGAGCTGGTCACGGCGGGCCTGGTCGCCGAGGGCGGCCGTGGTCCGTACGACCGTTTCCGGGGGCGGCTGCTGTGGCCGATCCGGGACGTCTCAGCCGAGGTCGTCGGGTTCGGGGCCAGACGGCTGTTCGACGACGACCGGATCGAGGCGAAGTACCTCAACACCCCCGAGACGCCGATCTACAGGAAGAGCCAGGTGCTCTACGGCGTCGACCTGGCGCGCCGCGATATCGCCCGTCGCTCGCAGGCCGTGGTGGTCGAGGGCTACACCGACGTGATGGCCTGTCACGTGAGCGGGGTCCCGACGGCGGTGGCCACCTGCGGGACGTCGTTCGGCGAGGACCACGCCCGGGTACTGCGCCGGCTGTTCCTCGACCACGACGAGTTCCGCGGCGAGATCATCTTCACCTTCGACGGCGACGAGGCCGGCCGGCGGGCGGCGCTCAAGGCCTTCCACGGGGACGCCCATTTCGTCGCGCAGACCTACGTCGCGGTCGAGCCGGACGGGCTTGACCCGTGTGAGCTCCGGCTGAGCAAGGGCGATGCCGGGGTGCGCGAGCTCGTTGCCAGGCGTGTGCCGTTGTACCGTTTCGTGCTCGGCAACGTGCTGGAGCGCTACGACCTCGACCGAGCGGACGGCCGTGTCGACGCGATGCGCGAGGCGTCCCGCCTGGTGGCCAGCATTCGCGACCGGTCGAAGGTGGAGGCGTTCGCGCGCGAGTTGGCCGGCATGGTCGGACTCGACGTCGAGGAGGTCCGCGCCGAGGTCCGCAACGCCGTCAGGCAGGGCGCGCCCGCCGGTCGTGACGTACGCCGGTCACCCGCCGATACGCCGACACCTGCTGCCGCCGTGGAGGCCGCGCAGCAACGTCCGCATCTTCGCGACCCGCGCTTCGCGGTGGAGCGCGAAACCCTCAAGCTCGCCATCCAGTCACCGCGTCTCGCGGACGACCAGATGTCTGATCTGGAGCTCGCCGACTTCGTGCACCCCACGTATGCCCTTGTCTGGCAGGCGATCGTGGCGGCCGGCGGCGTGACGTCCGCCGCGGAGGGCTGGGTGACGGCGGTTCGGGACCGGTGCGTCGACCCTGACGCTTCGTCCGCGATCACGGCTCTTGCCGTCGAGCCCGTGCTGTCCGGCGGCGACGTGACGCAGCGCTATGCCCAGTCCAACATCGCCCGGCTGCGGGAGCTCACCGCGCTACGTCGCATCGAGGAAGTGAAGTCCAAGCTGCAACGGATGAACCCCGTCGAACAGGCCACCGAGTACAACCGGATGTTCGGCGAGCTCGTGGCGCTGGAGGGTCACCGGCGCACACTGCGTGAGCGAGCAATCGGCGGTGAGTGAGCGCGTGGGTCGTCTCGCGGGAGAATGACCTGAGGTGCCCGGATTGAGCTTCGTCAGTGCTCCCTGGGAGATCCTGCATTTCACCACGCCAGAACTGGCGACACAGCAGACTGATGGCCTGTCGAAGCAATGGCCAGGGGGCCCACGAAATGCCAAGCGCCGTTCATCCGTCGTGCAGATTGGCCCGACGCCGGCGAGCAGTGTGGGGACGTGCAGCCCGTGGCTGAGGCCCAGCTGGAGATGGCAGAAGACACGCTCACCGTGATACGACCGCCGGTTCTCATGGACCTCGACGTGGAGTCCGACGGCACCGATCTGGTCAGGGCGTACCTCACCGACATCGGACGCGTACCGCTGCTCACGGCCATCCAGGAGGTCGAGCTTGCCCGGTGGACGGAGGCCGGCGTGCTCGCGGAGGCGGCGCTCGCCAACGCGGTGGATCTGCCTGCCGACGAGCGAGCCGACCTGGCGGCGATCGCCGACCTCGGCGCGCAGGCCAAGTCGCATCTGTTGCAGGCCAACCTGCGGCTCGTGGTCTCGGTGGCCAAGCGTTACCTGGGACGCGGACTTCCGATGCTCGACCTCGTGCAGGAAGGCAACATCGGTCTCATCCGGGCGGTCGAGAAGTTCGACTACCAAAGGGGCTTCAAGTTCTCGACGTACGCGACCTGGTGGATCCGGCAGGGCATCGCCCGCTGCCTGGCGGACCAGGGTCGCACGATCCGGATACCGGTGCACGTTATCGAGGAGATGCGCCGAGCCGAACGTACTGAGCGCCAGCTGTTCCAGGACAAGGGGCGGACTCCGACCACGAAGGAGATCGCGGCCGAGCTCGACGTCACCCCCCATCGGGCCCGGGAGCTGCTGATGCTGGCCCGCGACCCGGTGTCGCTCGACACCCCGCTCGGCGAGTCCGATGGCTGGCACCTGCGCGACGTGGTGGAGGACACGAACGCGAAGTCGGCCGGCGACATCGTTCGAAGCGGTGCTGATGCGTGACGACATCGACAAGGTCCTGACGTCCCTGTCGGAGCGGGAGCGACGACTCATCCGGCTCCGGTACGGTCTCGACGACGGGCTGGCGAAGACCCTGGAACAGGTCGGATTCGCGTTCGGCGTCACCCGGGAACGTGCCCGGCAGATCGAGAGTCGGGCATTGGGCAAGCTGCGTCTCGGGGCATGTGCGGCTCCGCTGCGCGAATACTTGCAATGATGTCGCGGTGCGCCCGTTCCACCGCCATGCGCTGCCGGCCGAGGTTCGCTCGCAGCTTCGGCTGCCGAGTCGGGAGCGTCCGCTCGCGTCAGCGGTGACCCAGACCGGGTTGTGGTGGGTCGGCACCCGGGCCGCATTGCTGGTGCCAGATGCGGGTGCCTACCTCCGACTGCCCTGGGAGAGCATCGACCGCGCGTCGTGGGACAACGACAGCCGACGGCTGGTGGTCGTGGAGGTGGCGGAGTACGGCCAGGTGAACCCACGCCGATCGGCGGTGTTCGACGACGCATCGATCCTGCTCCGGCTGATCCGCGAGCGCGTCACGGCCAGCGTGGTGATGAGCCGGTTCGTACCGGTGAACGGACGTCGGGGCCTCAGCGTCGTCGGCCGTCGGGCGCCGGGGACCGACGGACCCGTCTCCTGGTCGTTCGTGATCGACCCCGGGCTCGATGTCGACGATCCGCTGGTCCGAGCCGCGGCCGACAGTGCCCTCGAAGCAGCCGAGCAGGAGCTTTGAGCCCAGCGGGGTCGCTGGTCGGGTCGGCCGTCCCTCCGGCTGCCTTCGACGGGTCTGCCGGTGGCTTGCTAACCTAGCCAGGCCGCTGAGGCGACCGCCCGGCCCGTCCGAGCACGAGTCAGCGCCTTCCCGCGTAGCTCAATTGGCAGAGCATCCGACTGTTAATCGGACGGTTACTGGTTCGAGTCCAGTCGCGGGAGCCGAACACGGGAGCCGAACACGGGAGCAGAGCGAGAGCAGATCGTCAGAGGCCTTTTCAGTAATCCACAGGCGACCGTGCCATACACGTGCCACAGGAATCCGCCCTGAGACGGCTCGGACGCTTACTCTGAGCCCGCCGCCTTGTCCGTAATTGACATCTTGATGAGTGGAGCGGCGCCGGGTGACCATTCCCGATCTGCAGCCGTCGGGCTCAGGTCAGGTGGCGTCAAAGGCGTAGGGCCACTGCTTCCGAACCGCGGACTCATGCCACCCGCCGTGGAGTCGGTTGTTCTTGCTGGGTGAGGCCGCTGCCAGACGAACGGCAAGAGGATCTCTCGGCTTTGCGGTGGCGGGAGCAGCCACGAACCCTAGAGATCCGGGAAGGCCGCCGGCCTGGAGGCAGTATTCGTACTTTCTGTAATTGGATGACTACTCACTGTTACAGTCGAGGTACTGGTCCGATGGATCTCGCAGCAATGGCAAGCCTGGTCTCGAAAGGCTCCAGGCGCAGCCGGTCCTCTGACCTGGTTCGACTGCCTAACGATTCGACGCCTCGAGCGATCTGAATGTCACATCGCTGATGACCGACTGCCTCTGAGCTTCGGCCGGTCTCACGGCCCGGATCGGTCCGCCACCAAACGCCTACCGGGAGCACCTGATGTCCTTGACCCGCCGTACCCTTCTGCAGTCTGCGATCGCCGCTGGAGCCTTCGTCGCCGTGCCATCCACACTCATCGGCCGGGCGTCGGCTGCGGGGACGGGACCGGTTTACCGCGCGTTCAAAGACACGTCGCCGTGGAATGTGCCGCTGCCCGCCAACGCACCGATCGATCCTGACTCGGCTCGCTTCATTGCCGATGCGAAAGCTCACTCCGACATGTTCCTGAAGCTCACGCTCGGCAGCTTCTCGGCACCCACCTACTTCGCCACCGCCAATGATCCGCTGCAGACGGTCACCGATTCGCAGAAGCGCTCCGTCACCCTTCATATTCCGACGGCGGCCACGCCGATGAACTCCACTGACGCCGAGTTCACCGTCATCGATCAGTCGATGAACGTCGGCGTGGGGTTCCATTGGGCAAAACGTGACTCGGCCGGCAAGATCACCGCGGACGGGCTCGACCGGTGGCACCTCAACTCCAACGGGCTGCACGGCCAGCTCAAGCAGTCTGACGATGCGTACAACGTAGGACACCGCGGTTCCCCCGCTCCGCTGCGCGCCATTCGGCTCGACGAGGTCAACGGCGGCGTGATCGCCCACAAGGTGGCCGCCTACTGGTGGGCCACTGCCGACGACGGATACTTCCCGATGTGCGGGTGGGAGCACGGCAAGGGTGGCATCGTCCCGGAGGGAATGCAGTTGCGCGTGAAGAGGTCCGTGGACCTGTCAACACGCTTCACGCCGGGATCCGGTCCGTACGTGATCGCCAAGGCGTTCCAGGACTACGGACTGTATGTCAGCGACAACTCCGGCTCCGGATCACGCGTCAAGGTCGAGCGCTCCACCGCCTGGGCAGGTCTGAAGGTGAACGCCGACTGCCTGGCGAAACTGTCGTGGGATGACTACGAGTTCATCCAACGCGGTTACGGATCATAGGAGGTCTGCGAACCTGGAACAGGCCGGGCCGGCGCTGGCGCTGGCATCATCCGCTCGGATACTGGGACAGGACGATGGGCTCTAGTGGTTCCTGCTGGAAGTCGAACTCCTTCATCAGGTCGCCGAGCTGAGGCGCGTCCTCGGCCACCCTGGACCTGGGGTCCCAACGCCCGTCGGTCAGTGGGTCGAGTCGCGCCCCGTCCATGAAGAGATCCTCAATGAACTTGAGGTAGGCGTCGAAACTGAGTACCTGATGGTCAATCATTCCGCTCCGCGCGTACGGGCTGATCATGAACGCGGGGACCCTGAGCCCGTACGAGAAATGATCGAGTTTGGGCGGCACGACGTGATCGTAGAACCCGCCCCAGTCGTCCCAGGCAACGAAGATCGCCGAACTCTCCCAGTCCGGGCTCTGCATGACCGCATTGACCACGCGGGTGACCCACGCCTGCCCACGGGACACAGTCGCCGGGGGATGCTCACTCCTGTCCCAGCCAGGCAACACCCAGGAGACCGACGGAAGAGTTCCCGCTTTCGCGGCCGCGAAGAACTCTGGGTGCTGTTGGACATACTTCACCTGATGAGTTGCCCGCACGTCGGTGAAGTCCGGCAGGGGGTTCCACGGCTCAGGCGTTCCTATCGCCTTCGTGCCAGCGCTACAGGTGATCGTCTCATCAGTGGTCCCTTCACAGTCGTTCAGAGAACCGGTTGCTACGTAGTAACGCCAGCTGACCCCATACTTGTGCAATAGATACGTGATATCGGTCCAGCCATAGCTGGGAGCATGTGGCCAGGCATTGTCAACGTCATTGAACGTAATGGACTCCTGGCAGGTAACTGCCAGATAAGGGTTCTTACAGACCGCGCTCCAGCCGGAGACCATTGCGAGATGCGCGGGCTGACTCCAGCCGAGATCAGGCTCAAACATGTGGTCCTGAAGCACGAAGCGCTGAGCATACTCCCAGTAGTTCGGAATATCGCCAGCATCGTGGTACGCCATGACGTCTGGGTGCTCGCTCTCGTACACGCACGTCGGCTTCACGTCGTTTCCCGGCTCGTGACAGTAGACCCGTGTCCTCTCCCACTGACGAATGAAGTTGTTCATCCTGCCGCCATTGATGTCGGCGAGAGAGTCGTCGTATGTGTGGGGACCACCGTGATCGAACTCGGCGATCGAGTGATGCTCCGGAGAGCTACATCCACCTGTCGCCGGATTAGGAAGGCAGACGGTGGGGATCCCGTCTTTCATGGGTATGCCGTCTGCGCCCGGAAACGTACCGAAATAGTGATCGAAAGATCTGTTCTCCTGCATGATGACGATCACATGCTTGATCTTGTGCGCCCCGGCGGGAAGCTGCACCGTCTGCGACGGGTGGTGGGTACAGCCCTGCCGCAACGCGCTCGTCCGTCTGGCCACCGAGGTCACCGCCCGATTGACGGCAGCATCGGAATCACCGAGCCAGGCCGCCTGGAGCCGATTCAACGAGTGATAGACATCGGTGACCTCTGGCCGCAGACTCCTGACGACGCGAAAACGCGCGACACCGGCCCGGTCCCTGGCGTGTACGGCGACAAGCTGACTGGCGTCGTGGTCGCCGGTCACTCCGTGCACGGCCTGGACGGCGCGCGTAGCCGCGGCGGCCACCCGCTTGCACACCGGCGCGGTGTGGTGAGAGCGCTGCACGTGTTCCTCAAGAGGTCCAGGCCCTGAAAGACCACAGGCCGCAACGGCCAGAGTCACCGAAAAACCGCATAGCAGAAGACGCGGAATGGCAACAGATCGCATTTTCGGAGGCCTTCCCGAGCTACCGCTCGTTCGCTGCCCCCGAGATCCCCCACAATTACCTTCGACGACTGAATCACCCAAGTCAAGTCCTGCGCCCACGCCGGCTGAGGGGATGCCGTCACGCACAGGCAGATCTGCGCCGCTACGTCACGGGGAGTGACTCGGCTGCCTCGGCCCCGGCGGAGTGCCGCCGGCGCACTGTGCACTGCCGCCGAGTCACGGCCGTGTGCCTCGGGTGCGTTACTCGCCCGAGTTGGCCCTGCGGCACTCAACGCACCTGCTGATGACCTCGTCGCTGTTGTGCGGCAGCAATCCCATCTCATGTTCCATCTCAGCGATCTCGCGGTAGAACGTGTCGACCGGTGAATCGTCGGCTTCACGGGTCGCCGGCGGGTCTGCCTGCGGACGTCCCAGCTCTCGCTCGGCGCTTCGGAACTGGCCCAGGATCAGGGTGAACATCGCGTAGACGAATACGAAGACGCACACGAGTACAAGTAGCCCCTCGAACTCGATCACGCTCCATACGGTACCCACGGCGGCTCGCGTCGGCATCGAGCTTGCGAAGTGCGTTTGGAGGGTACCGACCCTCCAAACGCCTGACGTAAGACGACAGGAGAGTCCTGCCCGCGATGACCGATCTGAGGCGATTTCACTGTTTGTGTGTCATCAATTACGAAGCGTGGCTATGCTGCTGTCGACCCATGGGAACGGGGAGGCCATGACCGATTGGGGACGTACCGAAGAACACCGTGATCTGGCAACGAACTGGCAGCTGGACGCGAAGGCCCAGGAGCGCGACGATGCCGCCGACGATCGCGACGCCGTCGCGAACGCGCGCGACGCACTCGCCGACCGGCGCGACGCCGAGAGCCTTGACCTCGACGTCGACACCGAGCTGCTGGCGGCACTGGGCGAAGAACGCGACGCACTGGCGCGCATGCGCGACCGTGAGGCAGACGGCCGCGACATCGTGGCCACCCTCCGGGCGTTCGCCAGGAACCATGCCGACGTCCACGCCAACCGGGACCGCGAGGCGTCACGGCAGGACCGGCGCCAGGCCCGGGAGGACCGGGAGCTGTCAGCCGCGGACCGCTCGGACCTGATCGACGCACGCCAGACCGCCGAGAAGCGCCGCAACGACGCGGCCAACGATCGGCTCGCCTCGGCCGTCGACCGAATGGAGGCGGCCGCCGACCGCTGGGAGTCCACCGGCGATCGCCGCAGAGCGGCGGAGGATCGACGCAGCGCGGCCTCGAGACGCACCGCACGCGGAATCCCCTCCGGTCATATGCCGATCATCGCCGTCGGCGGGAGTGCTTCCACCGCGGCGGAATCGACCGGGTAGACCAGCCTGCTCGCCCGGACCGGAGCGGTCAGGTCGCGAGGCGCTCTATGAGCCCGCGTACGAACGCGGCCTGTCCCGCGTGCTGCAAACCGTCGCTGACGACGCTGACGAGCCGTACTCCGAGAGTGACCGGCGGGTCCCACCGCTCGTCGACGACGCGGTCGAGGTCATCGTCGGTGACGCCGCCGATCAGCTCGACGATCCTGTCGGCGACCTCGTGGTGGTAGCCCGACAGGGCCTCCCGATCGAGGCGGACCGCCGCCACTTCGGCCGACGAGTGTCCGTAGCCGGTGGAGGCAGTATCGAACGGAAGCGCGAAGCGCTCGGCCCATCCCTGCGCGGTCCACACCTGATCGGTCCCGAAGGCATCGGCGACGTGGTCGTCCTCGATACGGGTCAGATGCCAGACGAGCCAGGCGACCGTGTTGGCGTCGCGGTCCGCGCGCCAACTGAGCTGGTCGGGTGTCAGGCCATCAACGGCTGAGTCCACCACCTCGCGGATCCGCCCGAAGGCGTCGATGAGCAGGTCTGCACTGCGCACGGTCAACACTCCTACGTCGAGAGATCTCCCTGATCCCGCTCAGGTGGCCCGCTCACGGTTCCCGACCGGGTGAAAGTCGGTGACGTCAGTGAGAGTTGGGAGCGTACTGCCTGTCTCCCGTGGCGACCCTGTTCGGTGCGTCACTGTACGGGTGCGGCCGCCAGGCTGGCAGCCGAACCGTGAAGGACGTAGACCCGTCAGCACTGCGTACGAATACCAGGCCCCCGTGGGCCTGCACGATCGCCGCCACGATGGCCAGGCCCAGGCCGGTGCTGCCGGACGCCCGGGAGCGGGACGTGTCTCCACGGGTGAATCGTTCGAAGAGGTCCGGGATCAGCTCGGGCCGGATGCCGGGTCCGTCATCGGTGACGTGCAGCGTGACGGTCGCCGGCCCGAGCGCGGAAGCGGTCGCGAGAGACTCGTAGCGGATGCCGGTCTGGACGGTCGTTCCCGGCGGGGTGTGCATCCGCGCGTTGTTGAGCAGGTTGTCGACGACCTGGCGCAGCGTCGCTTGACTCCCGCGGACCAGGACCGGCTCGTCCGGCAGTTCCAGGCGCCACTGGTGGGCATCCCCCGCTGCGCGTGCGTCGTCGACGGCCTCCAGCACCAGCCGCGACAGGTCGACCTGCACATGCTCGTCGACCCTGCCGGCGTCGAGTCGGGCAAGCATCAACAGATCCTGCACCAGGTCACTCATCCGGTCGGCCATGGACTCGATCCGCGTCAACGCACGGGCCACGTCGGGAGGCACCGGGTCCGGGCTTCTGCGGGTGAGCTCGGCGTACCCGCGGATAGCAGCCAGCGGAGTTCGCAGCTCGTGGCTCGCGTCCGCCACGAACCGTCGGACCCGGGTCTCGCTGGCCTCGCGGGCGGCCAGGGCGGTGCCGACATGGCTGAGCATGGAGTTGAGTCCTGCCCCCACCTGACCGACCTCGGTACGTGGGTCCGCGTCGGCCGGTGTGACACGCTCGGTCAGCGCGACCTGTCCACGGTCCAGCGCGAGTTCGGTGACCCGCGCGGCTGTTCCTGCGACCCTGCGCAGCGGCTGCAGCGCGAGCCGGATGATGACGCCGCCGACGAGCCCCGCGATCAGCAGCGCCAGCAGCGAGATCGTCGCTGTCACCGCGGCAAGTCGATAGACGGCGGCGTGCACCCCGGCCAGCGGCAGCCCGGTCACGATGACGTCCCCGTCCGGCGCCTGCTCGGCGAGCAGCCGGTAGCTGCCGAGGTCGCTGCCCAGATCACGGGTATGCGGCTGGCCGTCGGTTGGTGTGCCGGCCAGCAGCCTGAGCTGGGAGGTGTCGATCGGCTGCGGTTGCCCGTTCTGGTCCAGGACGGCGGCCTCGGTCGCCCGGCCGGCCACGATCTTGGCGCCCAGCGTGCCCTGCCCCTGCCCGGGGGCCAGCAGAAAGTCGGGCCCGGAGCCGTGGAGATCTCCCGGCGGGTGCGCTCGTGGTTCGTCGAAGGCCGCCTGCGACCGCTCGCCGGCCGCGATGAGCTGGTCGTCGAGCCGGCCTACCAGGAACTGGTTGAGGGCGACCACGCTCACGGACCCCACGACGAGGCAGACCACCGCGAGCAGCGCCAGCAGAGCGGCGAGCAGCCGGCCGCGAAGGCTCCACGACCGAGGGCTCCTCCACGGCGAACGCGGCCACTGCGATCGGGCCGACGTCATCGGCTCCGCCGACCCGTCAGGTCGGCTTGAGGACATAGCCCGCGCCGCGCATGGTATGGATCATCGGATCGCGACCCGCGTCGACCTTCTTGCGGAGATAAGAGATGTAGAGTTCCACGACGTTCGACTGGCCGCCGAAGTCGTAGTTCCACACCCGATCCAAGATCTGCGCCTTGCTCATGACCCGGCGCTGGTTTCGCATCAGGAACCGCAAGAGCTCGAACTCGGTCGCGGTGAGGAGCATCTCGACGTCGCCCCGTCGTACCTCGCGGCTGTCCTCGTCCATCGTGAGCTCTCCGACCGTCAACCTGGTGGTGGCAGCACTGACCAGCACGGCGCTCCGACGCACCAGCCCCCGCAATCGAGCCACGACCTCCTCGAGGCTGAACGGCTTGGTCACGTAGTCGTCGCCGCCGGCGGTGAGACCGGCGACGCGGTGCTCGACCGCATCCCGCGCGCTCAGGAACAGCACGGCTACGTCCGCGTGCTCCGCACGCAGCCGCCGGAGTACGTCGAGCCCGTCCATGTCGGGCAGCATCATGTCGAGCACCACGACGTCGGGACGGAAGTCGCGAGCGATCCCGACGGCTGACCCTCCGCAGTCAGCTGTTCGCACCTCCCAGCCCTCGTACCGCAAGGCCATCGACAGCAGATCGGTGAGCATCGCCTCGTCGTCGACGACGAGCAGCCGCACTGCAGTGCCGTCACGTCGGCGCGGTCCGCGATCGGCCGCAGCAGCGTCGGCCGCAGCAGCATCGGCCGCAGCAGCGTCGGCCGCGGTGCCGGCGACGCCGGGCGAGGAGTAGGTCATCGACGCGATCCTCGCGGGTCCACCTGTGAACGGGCCACGGACAGCCTGTGAGTCAGCTGAGAACTGTCCTCTCCTACCCGGTGACGAGCGACGATTGCGGACCCTGTCATTCCGACAGGCAGCTCGAAGGGGACTCACAGCACCTTGACAGGTCCATGACCCAGATTCGGCCTCGACCGTCCAACACCGGACGGACTCTCATCAGGAGGTCCTCATGAACGATGAACAGACTAAGACCGTCAGTCCCCGTCGACTCAAGCGAGTCGCGGGTGGCGTCGCACTGCTCGCCGGCGGCGCGATCGCCGGCGGCGTCCTGGCCAGCACGCTCACTGCCTCCGCGGCGGACAACTCCGCCGGCACTCCTCCGCCCGCGGACGGCGCAGTGCACGGGTTCGAACATCCAGGCGGGCCGGCGCCGGTACGGGGCGACGAAACCCAGCTCACCGGAAGCGGCGCGACCGCCGCTCGCACCGCGGCGCTCAAGGCCGTCCCCGGCGGCACGATCTACCGAATCGAGACCGACGCCGGTGACGCGACGTACGAAGTCCACATGACGCGAGCCGACGGGGCCCTTGTCACCGTGAAGCTCGACAAGGGCTTCTCCGTGCTCGGCGTGGAGGACGGGATGGGCCAGGGAGACCCCGCTCCGGCGGCCCCCGCGACCGGCGGCTGACGGGGCCGGCGCTCGGGCGACCCGGACTCGACAAGGGGGCCGGGTCGCCCGTGGTAAGTGGGTGTGAATCCGTCCGACCCGTAGGATCGGACCCATGCGCGAGCTCCCATCACCCACGGCCGGCAGTGCTCGCGCGAGTTCCCGACGGGAGCTCGTCGGGAAGATGCTGCGCTATTTCGCCGGCTCGGTGGTGGCGGCCGTCTGCAGTGAGACGACATTCCTGCTGCTGTACGGCGCGCTGACGACGTTGCCGGCGGTCGCGTCCAGTCTGGGCTGGCTGGCGGGTGCGGCGCCCAACTACTGGCTCAACCGCACCTGGACCTGGCGGCGGCACGGCAAGCCCAGCTTCACCCGTGAGATCCTGCCCTACACCGCGATCATCCTCGGCACCCTTCTGCTCGCCGCCTTCACAACCAGCGTCGTCGACGCCGCGCTGGTCAACGACGGCACCTCCGACAGCTTGCGCCTGGTGCTCGTCGGTGGCACGTTCCTGGCGGTGTATGGAGTCGTCTTCCTGCTCCGGTTCCTGCTGCTCGACCAGCTGTTCCGTCGCGGTGAGACCAGCGCGACGTCGGATGCGGTCGGGCCGGTGTCCGCCAGGGAGCCTGTGTGAGCGACGAGACCGGCGTCGGGGCCTTCAGCCAGGCGACCGGCCGCAGCCTCGAGGACGGGTCGGGACAGCACCAGCACCGCTACCGCGCGTACCAGTTCGAGCTGATCTCGCGGCACTGCGGGACATCGGTCCTCGAGGTCGGGGCCGGGCTGGGCGAGTTCGCCAGCCAGTTCACCGGCCTGCGGCGGCACGTGGTCACGGACGTGGATCCGGCCGCGGTCGACCAGATGAGACGCCGCTTCGCCGACCGGCCCGAAGTCGAGGCACGCCATCTCGACCTCGCGGGTGAGCTGCCCGACACCGGCGCCCCGGTGTCCACCGTGGTGGCGATCAACGTCCTTGAGCACATCGAGGATGACAGCGGGGCACTGCGCTCGTTGTCCCGTCTGGTCGAGCCCGGCGGCACCATCGTGCTGTGGGTTCCTGGCTACATGCAGCTGTACGGCGACTTCGACCGACGCGTCGGCCACGTCCGCCGCTATACCCCTGAAACACTCCGTGCCGCTATCGTCGGTGCCGGGCTGCGACCGACGACGGTACGCCCGGTCAACCTGCTCGGCGGGATCGCCTGGTGGCTCGCCGTGCGGCGTGGTGGTGTCGGCAGCCCGCGACCGGGCCTGCTGCGGGTCTACGACGCGATCATCGTCCCGGTGACGCGGGCGGTCGAGAGCCGGGTTACTCCGCCGTTCGGTCAGTCGGTCCTCGCGGTCGCCACGGTGTGACTCTCCGGGCCACTCACTGGGCCAGTCTCTGGGCCCAACGCCTCCGGGTCCGCATGACCTCCGCGCAGTGCCCTGAGGCCGAGGGCGGCACCCGCCGGGAGCAGCGCCAGCGCCGGCACCTGGTAGCGCCAGGAGAAGTCCGTGGTCAGGTCCGGGATGGCAAGCAGGCCGGCTCCGGTGACCGTGAGCAGCAGGCAGATCGATCGCAGGCCAGAGCGCCGCGCCCGGCCGACACCCAGCCCGCCGAGCAGCCCGAGCACCAGGCACCCGAGCAGCGCGGGACCCGGCAGGTAGACGACCCAGGAGTATCCGGCCAGCACGTCTGCCGCCGGGTGGTGGACGGCCAGCTGCTCACCACCGTGCGTGTCGTAGGCGGTGAAGAGCCGTTCGGTGGGGTTCGGGTGCAGATAGGTCCCGAATCGCCACTTGTTCGCCAGGGCGTACTCGAACCGGTCCCCCCGCCAGACGTCGAAGTTCAGCGCAAAGTCGCGCAGGGCGATGCCGGCATAGTCCAACGGCTGGACGCGGATGGCCTCGAGTCCGAACTCGCGCATCGCATCGTCCGGTGTCGAGCCGGGAGGCGGCCGCAGTCGCGGCAGCGTCCGTTCGTCCAGCCAGGCGTAGTACGTGGGGTCGAAGCGATGCCCGAGCGGTTCGGGCGGGCAGAGCACCCTCTCGTACCGCGGCACGGACAGTCGGGGGCAGTCGACGAACGTGGTGGTCCGGGTGTAGATCGACCGGCCGCCGAACTCCGAGAGCGCATAGATGCCGCGCTCATGGTGGTACCAGGTGGCGTACGCACCGAGCGGCAGCGCGAAACCCACCGTGAGCGCCGCTGCCGCGGCCACCCGCGCCCTCCAGCCTCTCCCGGCGAGGAGACAGAAGGCCACGCCCACCAGCACCAGCGGCTCTCCGACCAGCCGGACCGTCACGGACAGCCCGAGCAGCGCACCGGCGGCGAATGCGAGCCACGCCGTCGGGCGCCGTTGCCAGCCGAGCACCACGACCGCGGCTACCACGAGGAACGCGAACAGCGTGTCGCTCAACACGGTGGCCTCCATGATGAGCGCGAGGCCGTCGAACAGCACCGGCAGTGTCGCCAAGGTCGCCGCCCAGCGCCCGACGCCCCACCGACGCAACAGCAGATAGACCAGCACGGCCGTCGCGAGACCGAGCAGGTGCTGGGTGATGGTGGCGGCAAGGACCACCCTGTCGGTCAGCAGCGACACCGGATAGAGCAGGAACAGGCCATAGCCGGCGGGGTGGTCCTGGCTGGGCTCGAACGTATCGAGAAACCCCAGGTACGTCGGGCCGTCGCTGTGGACCAGACCGGGCGTGTACGCGAGCTGGACCGTGAGACGAAGGAGGGCGGCAAGCAGCAGCGCGACCAGGAACGGCCGGTGCTCCACCAGCCAGGGACGGTGCCCTCGCGCGGTCGCGGCACCCTGGTCGGCCGGCTCGAACGCCGGGTTGTCGGCCCGTTCGGGGGACCGATCGGCAGCTGGGTCGCCGGCGGAACCGGATCGGCTCGGCGCCGGCGTGGTCACCGGCTCGTGGTCCGGGAGGCGCCTCTGCGGGCTGGGCTGGTCCGCATCGCCGGCGCCTGAGAGTCGGCGGGTGCGGGGCACCCCTCGCGCCACCAGGTGCCCAGCACGACTCGCGCATAGCGCATGCCGTAGACCAGGTTTCCGCCCTTCTTCGTGCTACCGGCCGCGCGAAGGTGCATCGTTCCGGGCACCTCTGCGACCCGGAAGCCGTGCGAGTGTGCGCCGATCAGCAGTTCCGCTGACTGGTACTGCGGCTGGTTCAACGTCACTGCCTCGGTCACCTCCGCTCTCATCGCCCGCAGCCCGAAGGAGGTGTCGGTCAGCCACCTTCCGGTGAGCGCGCTCACGGTCCACGCGAAGACGTACACCCCCGCCCGCCGGAACCGGTCGATCGTGTGCTGGTGCCCGAGCCGGCGTGATCCGGTGACGAAGTCGGCTGAGCCCTCGAGGATGGGGGTGAGCACGACGGGGAAGTCGGCGGTGTCGTACTGGGCGTCGGCATCTGTGGTGATGATGTAATTCGCACCTTGCTCTCGTGCCACGCGGTAGCCGAGCCGCATCGCCGCACCCTGGCCGCGGTTGACTGGGGACTGGACCACGTAGACCCCTGACTGGGACAGCGCCGCCTCCGGCGTGCCGTCAGTGCTGCCATCGTCGACGACGACGACATCGGTGGCCAACCCGCACACCGCCGACGGGATGCTCGCCAGCACCCGGGGGAGACCCACCGCCTCGTTGTACGCCGCGATCACGACGACCACCGGTGCCATCGCCGGGTCACCGTAGCTGTTCCGGAAACCGTCCAGCGCCGCGCGGTCGACCCCGTCGATCTGAGGTCGGCCGGCCGCGCGTCCGCGCCGGCCGCGCAGCAATGCGGTGAGCCCGAGCGCTCCCGCGGCCGGCAGCAGCGCGAGTGCAGGCAGTTGGTCCCGCCAGGAAAGGTCCCCCGTCCAGGCGGCTGCGATCAGAACGCCGGCCGGGACCGCCGCTGTCAGCAGGCAGGGGGCGCGGATCGCGGACCTCCGCGCCCGCCCGACTCCGGCGGCGGCGAGCAGACCGATGAGCAGGCCGCCCAACAGGAACGGGCCGGGCAGGAAGCCATGAGTCTGGTACGTGGACAGGGCATCGGCGCCCGATCCGGTCCGCAAGGTGCCCCCAGGTGACGAGCCGACCGGCACATGATCAGTGTCGACGCGATAGGTGTCGAACTGCCACGTCGCGATGCCCGGCTCGGCGGACGGGCCGGTTCGCGACCAGCCGACGTACGACGCCAACCCCTCCAGCCCGTCCACGCCCGTGTCTCCGGAAGCCTGGGTCTGCGCGAGCGCGAAGTCCCCATAGGTGTGGTGATACCAGGCCAGGTAAGGGACGACCGGGAGCGCGAAGCCGACCACGATCAGCAGTGCCCCGGCGACCCGGGCCCGCCACGTCGAGCCGGCAAGTAGCAAGAAGACCACTGCGACAAGGAGAACCGGCCCACCCACCGGGCGCACGGTCGATGCGACGCCGAGCAACAGCCCGCCGAAGAGAGCCCCCGCGGCGCTAGGTCGCGCTCGCCAGCAGAGGGTGAGCACCGCCGCGACCAGCAGGAGGACGAACAGCGTGTCGGGGAGCACGAGGTGCTCGCTCGCGAGCTGGTAGGCGTCCCACAGCACCGGTGCCGACGCTGCGGCTGCGAGCCAGCGCCAGACCCCCCAACGAACAAGCAGGACGTAGATGGCGACTCCGGTGGCCAGGCCCATCAGGTGTTGAACGGCCGCCACCGGCGCAAGCGAGTCGGTGAACCACGACAAGGGCGTGAGCTCGAGGATCCCGTAGCCGACGGGATGTGCGGGGTCAGGACGTGCCCCGCTGAGGAAGGACAGGTGAGACCGCGACTCGTCGATCACCAGCGCCGGCCGGAACGCCAGCATGGCGAGGACGCGCCATCCGACCCCCACGAGCAGGACCACCAGGAAGATGACGTGGCGACGACACCAGGCCAGCACGCCAGTGGGGGAGCCGGCCCGGGCCACCGCACCATCGGCGGCGACACGAGAGTGATGGGCAGGCGACCCATCGAGTGTCGTGGTGGAGGCGTGAGTCGGCTCAGTGGCTCGGCCTCGGCTGGCGGATCGGGGGTGATCCGACGGCGGCACTGCCGGTGTCCTGGCCCCGCTATTCCCGGGCATCGACCGAACCCTGCCGCTCCGACGATGCGGCGAAGTCGGGCCACGCGGTGCGCAGCCCGTCGACGAGGCCGATGCTCGGTTCGAAGCCCCGGCTCCTGGCCCGGGCGATATCGACCACCACCGCCGGCATCTCGCCGGGCTTGGGCGGCACCGTCTCGGCTCCGATCCGCAGTCCGGTCGCGTCGCGTGCCGCCTGCGCGATCTCATTGACCTCATACGAGCGGCTGCCACCGATGATCACCGGTCCGCTCGGCCAGTCGAGAACGGCAAGCACCACCGCCCGGGCAACGTCATCGACGTGCACCAGGTCGCGGCGCTGTCGCCCGTCGCCGTAGATCTGCACCGTGCCGCCGCCCGCCGCCGCCCTCAGCAGTCGAGGCACGAAGCTGTCCTTGTGCGACATTCCCGGACCGTAGACGTTCGTGAGTCGAAGTGCCGGAGTTCGGATGCCATAGGCGCCGGAGTATCCCGACAGCAGCATCTCCGCGGCCGCCTTGGTGCCGCCATACGGCGTGAGAGGTGCCAGTGGCAGGTCCTCGGTGATGGTGCGCTGGCCCACGTTGCCGACCACCGCATTCGTGGAGGCGAGCACGAATGTGCCGACTCCGCACTGACGCGCCTGCTCCAGCAGGCCCGCAGTCATCTCGACGTTGGTCCGGTGGACGTGCGCCGGCCGCTCGATGGAGCCGAGGACCGAGGTCGCCGCAGCCAGATGCACGATCGCGTCCAGTCCGGGCGGGACCGCGCGCTCGCGTACCGGGTGCTCGCACAGGTCACCGGTGACCATGCTGACGGACGGCTCGGGACAGGCGATGAGATCGGCGACGCTGACGTCATGGCCGGCGGCCAGCAGGTGGGCGACGACATGCCGGCCGATGAACCCCGAGCCGCCGGTGACCAGGACTCGCACGCCGGTCGGAGCAGGAACCTCCGCCGGTCCCCGGTTCACGACCGGTCGACGGGCGGGTTGCTCGTCTGGCGCCAGTTGATGGTCGGCTTCAGGGCATCGAGGTCGACCCGTTCCCTGTGCTGCTCGATGATGCCGAACATCGAGGTGAGCAGCGTGTCCGAGAGCAGGTGCGGCTTCAGGCCGAGACCCTCCAGCGCCGTGTGCACGAATGCGTAGTGATGGTTCTCCGCCTCTACCCGCGGGTTGTCGATGTGCTCCAGGTCGACCTGGCCGGGGTAGGTGTTGGCGACCGTCTTGGCCATGTCCTCCAGGGAGAAGCACTCGGTCGCCTGGTTGAAGACCCGGAACTCCCCGGCATCGGCCGGCGTCTCGCAGGCCAGCCGGATGCATTCGACGGTGTCGCGGATGTCGATGACCGCGCGAGTCTGTGTTCCCCCGCCGTAGACCGACAGCGGCTGTCCGAGGACGGCCTGGATGGCGAACCGGTTGAGGACTGTCCCGAAGACCGAGTCGTAGTCGAGCCGGGTGGCCAGCCGCGGGTCCAGCGCCGTCTCGGTTGTCTCCTGGCCGTACACGATGCCCTGGTTGAGGTCAGTGACGCGCAGATCCCAGATCCGGCAGCCGAACTCCAGGTTGTGACTGTCGTGCACCTTCGTCAGGTGGTAGAAGGAGTTGGGCCGCTTGGGGAACAGCATCCGGTCGGTTCGGCCCTTGTGGGTAACGTTCAGCCACCCCTCCTCGATGTCGATGTTGGGTGTCCCGTACTCACCCATCGTGCCGAGCTTGACGATGTGAATGTCGCGGTCCATCTCGCCGATCGCGAACATGACGTTGAGGGTCCCGATCACGTTGTTGGTCTGCGTGTAGACCGCATGCTTCCGGTCGATCATGGAGTACGGCGCCGCTCGCTGCTCGGCGAAGTGCACGATCGCATCGGGGCGGAAACCGCGGATGGTCTCGTAGGTGAAGTCGGCGTCGAGGAGGTCACCGTGGTAGATCCCGATGGACTCGCCGCTCAGCTCCCGCCAGGCGCGCACGCGGTTCTGCAGTGTTTCGATGGGGACCAGGCTGTCGGATCCGAGCTCGTGGTCGTACTGCCGGCGCACGGCGTTGTCGAGGACACCGATGTCGTGTCCTAGGCCGGATAGGTACATCGCCGTCGGCCAGCCCAGGTAGCCGTCGCCTCCCAGGACGAGGATTCGCATCGAACGTACGCCTTTCCGCCGTGGGGCGGGTCTGCCGCCCAGCGCGGCGCCCAGTGTCGTCGGGAAGGATATCTTGCCGTCTCAAGGCCTCAGGACGCCACGCCGCTGCTGACCCCGGACCGTAACCCGACTGGAACCTCGCCCGGACGTGCGTCTGCAGCCCATTCAGCGGCGAGTCACCGGGTGAAGCATCGGTTCGAATCCGACCGGACGGCCTCGCGGTACCCCTGCGCCTTCAGGAACCTGAACCGGTCGTGCGACCCGACGGGAAGACAGAACCTCGTCCACGTCCAGCAACGTCAGCGCCCTGGCCACCGCGGGTGTCTCCACTCTGCCGATGACGAGGTTTGCGAAGTCGACCAGCCGCTGGCGGGCCTCGTAGTGGAAGCTCGGGTCGTCTTTGAGGTAGTCCATGAAGTAGTCACGAGGCGCGACCGTCTTGACCCTGGTGGTGATCACGTCGATGGTGACGGCGAGCTCCTCCGGCGCCAGGACGACGTCCCCGGGGCGGACGGCGGCGATGGCAAGCTGCGCGGAGTCGACGGACTGCGATCCGCGCTGCCAGTGCGGAGGCAGCTCGAGGCTCACTCCGTTGCCTCCCGACCAGATCGGCATCCCGAAGACCGCGAAGACCGCCACGAGGGCGAATGGACTGCCCAGTCGAAGACTCCGCCGGGTCATCCGTGCTGAGACCCACGCTCCGAGAACTCCGACCAGAGCCGCGATCGAGACGATCCACGACACCCGCCACAGCGTCGGGCCCAGGCCCACCAGGTCGAACGACAGGTGGGTGACGCGCGGAACGAACGTCACCCCGGTGATCAATGCGCAGACGCCGGTGGTCACTCGTGCGGCGGGGTGCGGGACGAGCAAGGCCCCGACGAGAACCGCCGACACTGCGATCAACGCGAGCGGACCGTCACGGAAGATCTCATGCCCGAACCACGACGGGCTGAACCGGTAGAGGGCACGGGTGCCGAAGAGGTCCGCGGAGCGACCATGGACCGCGATGGTCACCGCACCGGTGGCCAGCGGGTATGCGGCCATCGCGACGAACCCGAGCAGCGCCTGTTTAGGGCGGCGCAGGAACAGGGGGGCCGCACCGCCGACGGCGAGCAGCGGAACCAGGAACATCGCCGTGGTGCTCAATCCCACCGACGCCACGCCCCCGGCGAACAGCCATCCGGCGCGATCCCTGGTCGGCCGTTCCACGTAGCGCAGGGCATAGACCAGCAGAACCGGGACCATCAGGCACAACAAGATGACCTTGCCCTGCCAGATGCGGATCAGAAACAAGTTCCCCGGCGCCGCGTAACCCGACCCACCGTCGAGCAGCAGGAAGATCAGCGCCAGGGACAGCGCCATGCCGATCGCCTTGACCCGCCACGCCCGCAACAGCCGCCACAGCGCGAGGACAGACAGGAACGTCGCCACCGGCGGCACCAGGATGTACGCCACCGTGCCCGCCTGAAGCCCGCCGAGCCGCGCCAGCGCTCCGACCATCGCGTCGTAGGAGGCCATCGGCGGCCAGCTGGACATCGGGAACACGAGATCGGAGAAGATCGTGTCGCGCAGCGGGAAGGTTCCGTGCTCGACGACCCATTGGGACAGGTTGACGTAGTAGAGATCATCCGGGTTCGGCCACAGCGTGAACGTGGACAGCACGGCCAGTGCGGTTGCCCACGCCAGCGCTACCAGCGCGCCGGACGACTTCGCCGACTCCGTGTCCTCGCCTGCCGGCGGCACGGGCTGCGAGGGCGGCGAGGGCTGCGCAGGCTGCGAGGGTTGGGTGGCCTGCAAGGGTTGGGTGGGCTGCGAAGGTTGGCGAATGCGCAGCACCGCCCAGTAGGTCCCCGCACCTGCTGCCACCAGCCAGAAGGCCGCTACGGCCGTCCAGGCGATGTGCGCGGCGAGCAGCAATGCCGCGACCGTAGCGCAGATGACGGTCGTATATCGAAGCACGACCTCCAGGCTCGTGGAGTCCTTCGGGGACGGGCCGAGGTTCCATGGCGCGACGTGTCGGCCACCGGTGACGTTCGCCTCTGATCGGTCGACCGCTCGGTGCCAGACGACGCCGGCGACCGCCAGGGCGATCGCCTCGAGTCCGACTGCCCACGCAACGTCGAGCCGCGACAGCAGGCAGACGTGGTAGACGACCGTCCAGGTGGCCAGCACAACCACGGCCAGGTCGAGGACAAGCTCACAACCGCGGGACACCGAAGGACGGTTGATCGTGTGCCAGCGTTCTGTCCACGACTGTGAGCCGGCCAGAACGCCGATGGCTGGCGAGGTCGTGCTCGCCGGGTCACCGGCACGCTCGGCCTTCGTCACGCGGTCAACCCTACTTGGCACTTGACCTGGCCACCTGCGTTGCGCCGTGGCGCTTGGCGCCGTTTCTCCAGGGCCCATCTCCAGGGCCCCTGTTCGAGGTCCATGTTCGAGGTCCATGTTCGAGGTGCCGTCACCGGCGACACGAATGGGAGGTGAGGGGTAGCCTGTGCGATCGATCGACAGTGGCCTGAATCCTCAAGGTCCCGAAGCCACAAGGTCCCGAATCGTCAGGGTCCCGAATCGGCAGGGTCCCGAATCGTCAAGGTAGAGCCCCCCATGCGACGTAGCCCGCTGGCACTCACCGCGGCTGTGCTCGCCGCGGTGCTCGTTGCCACCCCGGCCTGTGGCGCGGTCGTGGCCGGTGAGTGGGGGATGCACCGGGTCAATGGGGTGGTGAGCGACGCCGTGGGGAACGCCGACCTGAGGTTGGTGGGTTCCTGGCAGGACGTCGACGGTGTGGTCGGCAGGGCGGTTCGAGCCACGTTCAAGGGTCAGGCATCGTTCGCGACCGCCGCCCACAGCGCCGACCTCAACCCCGGCGCGTCGCAGTTCGCCGTCGCCGCCTATCTGAGAGCCGAGACCGTCCCGGCGGGCGGCCAATACTCACCGAACGTCGTACAGAAGGGCCGGTACACCGACAGCGCCCAGTGGAAGATGCAGCTGATACACGGGTCATCCGGGACGGAGGCTGAGTGCCGGTTCGCCGGCACTGAGCGACACCGCGAGGTCCGGGACCGTGCCGGCATCCGGCTCGACGACGGCTCCTGGCACAAGGTCGTCTGCTGGCGGAAGCCGCACGCGTTCGGAATCACGGTCGACGGGTCCACCACCACCATCGCGGGCACCCTCGGAGCCATCGCGAACGGCCGCTCGCTGCACGTGGGTTCCAAGGGACCCCGCGCCGGGGTCACCGACCAGTTTCAGGGTGTGCTCGACTGCATCGCGTACGTCGAGGGCCGCCATGCCCGGGCCGTGGCGCGATCCCGAGTCCCCTGCTGATCCGGGCCTGGACGGTCGGCTCCGGCCGGCCCCTGACTTGGCCGTTCTTGTCACGTCTGGGTCAGCGGGCGGTTACGCTCTGTGGATGAGTCGCCGCTTCGAGGGTCGCCCGGTCCAAGCACTCGCATTCGGGTTGATCGCCCTGTCCGTGGCCTTAGGGGCCTGGGCCGGCGGCGCCGCCGCGGCCCCCAGGGCCCCACAAGCCAGCCCGGACACCGCGGCGGCGAGCCGGGTTTCGACGGCCGCCTCGCGCGCGCTTGTCGGCATCGACACCCGCAACCGCGCGGCGGTGAAACGTGCGTACCAGCGGCGGCTCGCGCCCAACCTGAATGTTCCGATCCGCTGGACGGGCAGCAATGCGGGCTGCCACGCGGGCAGGGCTTCTCACGCGTCCAGGGCGGCGACCCTGGAGTCGCTGAACTTCGTACGAGCCCTGGGCCACCTGGCGCCGGTGACGTTCACCAGAAGGCTGTCGGCCAAGGCACAGCAGGCGGCGCTGATCATGTCGGCGAACGGTGCCCTGAGCCACGATCCGCCGCGGAGCTGGAAATGCTGGACCCGGGCCGGTTCCAACGCGGCGGGACACTCGAACCTGGCCTACGGCCTTCCGACGCTCACCGCCGGCGCGACCATCGTGCAGTACATGACCGACCCGGGGGAGACGAACTACTTCGCCGGGCACCGGCGGTGGCTGATGTACCCGTACACCGCACACATGGGCAACGGTGCGACAACGCAGACCAACGCCATCTGGGTGCTCAATGACACGGTGCTCTCCCGTCCAGACCCGGCCTGGGTCGGATGGCCGACGGCGGGTTGGTTCCCCGCGCCCCTCGAGCCGGCGGGGCGGTGGTCGCTGAGCGCCTCGGACGATTCCGTGAGCTTCGCCAACGCGCGGGTCAGGGTGACCAACGCCGCCGGACAGCGGCTGCGTACACACGTGGAGCCGGTCGCCGTGGGCTACGGCAAGGCCACGGTCGTCTGGCAGGTTCGCGGCATCAAGGCGACCGGCGTCTATCACGTGACGGTCGCCAAGATCACGTCGCAGTCGAAGCCGCACGGCTTCTCCCACACCTACATTGTCCGCATGTTCTCGCCGAGGCGCGGTTAGCGCACCGCAAATCGCTGCGGGGCAGGCCGCGGAGATGGAATAGCCCGCTGCAATCGGTGCGCGGCGGTACGTGAGAGTCTGTCTCACCTGCGTCGGGTCGCTTGGGGCGGTAGCTCAGCCGGTTAGAGCAGTGGACTCATAATCCATGGGTCGCGGGTTCGAGTCCCGCCCGCCCCACTCGTAAAACCGCTGGTCAGCGGCTTGTAGTGGCGCTCGGTAACTGGATGATGCCACCGTTAGTCCGCACTGAGTCCGCAAGAATCCGCGCGGAGGCTTCGTCCATGCGGTCCGCAACAGCGTCCAGGTCGTCGTCGAACAGTCCGGAGTAGACGTCGAGGGTCATGGCCGCGGAAGCGTGCCCGAGCAACCGCTGGACGGCCTTCACGTTCGCGCCGGCGCTCACCGCAAGGCTCGCAGCGGTGTGGCGCAGCTCATGCGGCGTCAGCCCCTCCAACCCGGCCGCTCGGGCCGCTGGGTTGAACACCCGGGCCCGGAAGTTGCGCAGCAGCAGGACGCCACCGTTCGGCGCCGGAAACACGAAGTCGTCGGGACTACGGCCCAGCCACCTGCTCGGTCATCGCGTCGACGAGGGAGCGGCGCAGCGGCACAGAGCGTGTCGCGTGGCCCTTCGGTGTGCCGAACACGGCATGACCATTGACCTCCACGACGTTCTCGGCGATCTCGAGCCGGCGACGCATCAGATCCACGCTGCCGACCCGAAGTGCCGCCAACTCACCGAACCGGAGACCGGACGACGCCAGAACGCGGACCGCCAACCCGTAGTCGCCGGCCGCTTCGGCAAGCCTGTCCACCTCCCCGTGTGTCAGGAAACGCTTCTCGGCCTTGCGTGCTCGTGGCAGCGGAACCTTGTCCGCTGGGTTCCGTGGCATCCGACCGTCACGGACCGCGAGAGCCAGCACGCGAGACAGAACGCGATGGCACTGACGCACCGTGGATGGCGCGAGACCGGCCGCTGACAGCGCAGTGACCCACGCGCTGACGTCGGCGTGTGTCACGTCTGCCAGGCGCACGTCGTCCCCACCCCTCCTTATGGGTGGGGTAGGTCAACGGGACATGTCAAGAACGATCTACCCCGTCGAACACCAACCAGCAGAAGCACCGCGTCGCCACGGAAGGGAACGCCACATGATCACCGGCTCGCGCAACGACATCACATCGATCCGCGGCACGAAGGAAGCATCCACAACGAGGATCGCTCCGACCGCGAAGGAGAGCATGGAACAGCTGCACCGCAGTATCGAATCTGAGGGCGGCCTCAGTCTGGTTCCCATGTGGAAGCTTCGTGATGCCATCGGCAAAGACAAGCTTGGGATCCAGGTCGTCGCCGGTATCGCCAAGATGCTGGACGAACACGGTATGGGCACATTGCCCTTCGGTGAAACACTTCCTATCCGTCAAGATGTAAGTATCCGTGTGTATGCACAGCGCTCTGGTGTAGGTGAGCTCGTCGAGGCGGTCATTCACCCGTCCGGTCGGGGCCCCCGGACCTTGCGCGACCGTGGCAACGACGACGCGAAGACCATGCTGGCTCGTGTACGTTCGCTGGTGGCGGACGATGGAAGCTGAGTCCTCGACCGAGCATCAACCGTCAGTCATGAGGCCGCATCAACACCGGTACATCGTGACGACCAGGCACTGCCGCTGGTGAACATTCTTATCGGTCTTCGGTGTACTCCTTGGACAAGACCGGGACGATGACGGTAGGACCGAATCCCACCAGCCAAGGAGGAGTCATGGTTGCCACGCGAGCAATGGCAGCCTGGCGGGCGAGCAAGGCAGTCGAGCTGATGCTTGCGGGCTGCTCTTACGACCAGATCGCCCGTGAGGTGGGTTACGCCAACCGTGGCACCGCACATCGAGTCGTGGCGAAGGCTCTGGCGACCCGGCTGGCCGACGACATCGACCAGCTCCGGGAGATGGAGCTGGCCCGGCTGGACGCGCTGCAGGCATCGCTGTGGGCCAAGGCAGAGAAGGGTGACCTGAGGGCAGTCAGCGCCTGCGTCCGGATCACCGACAAGCGATGCCGTCTCCTGGGCCTGTACGGGTTCAAGGGAGCGGAGGAGCCCCTACAGACGCTGGTGATCGACCACGCGGGCAAACCTGGGGAGGCAACCGGTGCAGTCTCCGGAGATCCACTGACCGATGCCGGCAGCAGGCCCCTGCATCGCCGAAAGCCATCATCGGCGGCATGACCCTTCCGGGTATCCGTCAGCACCGCGAATAGGGACGACGGGCCCTGTAGGTCCTGCAGCTGGCTTGGCGGGCGAAGCGGACGACACCTGGTCAGCAGCTTGGCTGGCAGGATACGGCCGGCGACAGGAGACGGCGTGGACTGGCAGCGGGACCTGGTGGGGTTGACGGCCGGGTTCGTTCTCGCGGCGGTGACCACTCCTGTCGGTGTGTCCGGCGCGGTGTTCCTGCTCCCCTTCCAGCTGTCGGTGCTCCACGTCCCGAACCCGCGCATCACGCCGACGAACCTGCTGTTCAACGTCATCTCCGGACCGGGTGGCCTAGTCCGCTACCGCCGGCGGGGGCAGTTCGACCGTGCGCTGACTCGTCAGCTGCTCTCCGGGTCGGTTCCCGGAGTGGTACTCGGTGCGCTCATCCGGGTGTACATTGCAGCCGACCCAAACGTGTTCCGGGTCCTCGCGGCCGCCGTGCTCGCTCCGGTCGGGTTGTTCATCCTCCGCAAGCCGGCTCCGGGCTCCATCCACCGGCGACTCTCGCCGCGCACGACCTGCTCCTTGGCCTTCACCATCGGCATCGTGGGCGGCATCTACGGCATCGGCGGCGGCTCCATCCTCGGTCCCATCCTGGTCGGGACTGGGATGGCGGTCGCCACGGTCGCGCCGGCGGCGTTATTCTCGACCTGGGTGACCTCCCTGGTAGGAGTCGGAACGTACGGGGTCATCTCGCTCAACGCCGCGGGTTCGATCTCGCCGGACTGGTCGCTCGGCATCGCGACCGGTCTCGGTGGTCTCACCGGCGGCTGGCTCGGAGCCTCGGTCCAGCCGCGCATCCCCGAGCGTGCGTTGCGGATGCTCCTCGGGGTGATGGCCCTGGCACTGGCCGTGCTGTACCTGGTTCAGGTCGTCAGGTGAAGTGGAGGTTAAGCTTCCGAGCGTGAACCGGGCCGGCGGCGGCTCAAGTCCTACGGCCACGCGATCTTCATCCTGTAGATGGACACAGCTCGAAACCTCCACGGACCCCATCGCTTCGTGTCTCAGAGCCGGGCCTGGGGGCGCGCTTGAAAGACTGCACAGCCCTTCTGCCTGTTGGACCGACCGCGCCTCGTCGGCGTCGAGGAGGGGTCACCGTGAACCTGCGGACGCTCGATTCGCTGCTCGCCGAATCTCAGAAGGTCAATCACGGCCCGCGAGCTCGTTTGCTAGCCGGAGGGCGTTGAAGGTTTCGTCCGCTCCGTATGTGTTGCGCATGTCGCGCAGAAAGTCTGCAACGTCACCTTGGGGGAATCCACCCCATGGATGTTCGTTATCAGCTGCGCTGCTTCCGCATAGTTCGTTGGATCACGAGAATGCCGAGCCGCTGGTCGGTGCCGCGCCTGCTTCGCGGTGGCCGCTCCCTCGGGTAAGCAGAACACGGGTGCGGATCAGGTTGTGATTACCGCGTCAACATCGATGCGCGCCTTCCATTGGTGCAGAGCGAGCACCCGCCGGAAGAGAGAGCCGCCCTCGACACGACGTCCTGATGCTAGGAGGTGTAACGCACGTTGACGCGCTGGATGTGGCCGTTGAAGGGGAACGGTGCCCGGTCGTAGTAGTCCAGGGAGACGGGCGAGCCGAGGCAGGTGCCGATGTCCATGCAGTCGTTGGCCGTGAACAGCAGCGGGGCGCTGACCGGGACCAGCCCGTGAGCCACCTGGTCACCATCGACCGTCATGGTGATGGTGAGCGGTCCCGCCGGTCGGGGCTCGGCGTACTCGGTGCTGACCTGGATCAGGGCTGAGCCACTCGGCAGCTTCCGGGTGGCCCGGATTTTTGTTCGCATCACGATGAAGGTGTTGTATTCGAAGCACAACAACCCGTTGTCGACGTAGCAGGTCAGGCCTCCACCGGCGCCTCCGAGCGCATAGAGCACGCCGGCCGGGTCGGCGGGGATGTCGAGGTCGATGGTGACCACGTTGGCCCTGTTGCCCAAGCCGGGTGCGCAGAACTCGGGCATCCTGACGATGTCTCCGGTGAAGTTCCACTCCCGGTAGGGAGTCGAGATCCGCAGCTCGGGGTGCAGAATCGGGATCCACAGGCCGCCGCCGATGGGGTAGACGCTGTTCCTGGCCGCCTCGATGGTGAAGGTCTCCCGCAGCTGTGCCAGTTTCTCGGGCATCTGGTCGGCGAGGTCGTGGGCCTGGGACCAGTCCTGGTTGAGGTCGTAGAGCTCCCAGGTGTCCTGGTCGGGGGTCCAGTCGGCGATGCCGGGGGGCAGCCCGGGTATCCATGGGAGTCGGGGGCCTCGAGCGGAGGCCATCCAGCCGTCGTGGTAGATCGCGCGGCTGCCCATGATCTCGAAGTACTGGGTCTGAAGCTGTCCCTGGGCCGTGGCATCGTCGAAGGTGTAGGCGAAGCTGACGCCGTCGATGGGGTCTTGGGTGACGCCGTTGACCACGCGAGGCGGTGTGATGCCCACTGCTTCGTAGATCGTGGGGACGATGTCGTTGCAGTGATGGAACTGCGGGCGGGGTGTGGCGTCGGGCTTGATCCTGGCGGGCCAGCGCACCGCCATCGGGTTACGGGTGCCACCGAAGTGCGAGGCCAGCAGCTTGGTTCCCTTATACGGGGTGCTGCCCGCCCATCCCCATCCCGCGTGGTACTGGTTCTCGACCTTGGGGGTGCCCAGGACGTCCAGGCCGCCGAGCTCATCGAGTGCCTTGATGTGCATGTCCACGGTCGTGGGGATGCCGTTCTGCGCCAGCAGCTCGCTGATCGTGCCGTTCTGCCCCTCCGCGGACGAGCCGTTGTCCCCCCAGATGTAGAACACAAGGGTGTTCTCGCCCAGTCCCAGTTGCTCGATCTCGTCGACGATCCGCCCGATCTGGACGTCCACGTGCTCGCCGAAGCCGGCGGCGACCTCCATCAGGCGGCGCTGGAACGGCCTTTCGCTCTCCGGGATGTCATCCCAGGCCGGCATGCCGTCGTCGCGCGCAGTGAGCTCTGCCTCCTGCGGGATCCACCCCATCTCCTTGGCGCGGTTGAACACCCGCTCCCGATAGGCATCCCAGCCGTCGTCGAACTTCCCGGCGTACCTGTCGGCCCATTCCTTGGCCACGTGGTGGGGGCCGTGCAGGCAGCCGCTGGCCCAGTACATGAAGAACGGCTTGTCGGGCTCGAACGCCTGGTGCCGGTGCAGCCAGCCGATGGCGTCGTCGGCGAGGTCCTCGCTGAGGTGGTAGCCCTCCTCGGGGGTCTTCGGCGGCAGCACACTGGTGGTGTTCCGAACCAGGTTCGGCTCGTAGTGCGAGGCCTCCCCAGCGAGGAATCCGTAGAAGTACTCGAAGCCCAGTCCGGTGGGCCAGTTGTCGAACGGCCCCGCCGGTGTGGTCTCCAGGGCCGGTGTGTTGTGCCACTTCCCCCACGCCCCGGTCGAATAGCCGTAGAGCCGCAGCACATCGGCGACCGCGGCGCTGCTCCGGGGGATCATCCCGGCGTACCCGTCCCAGTCGTTCGCCAGCTCCGCGATCTGGCCATTGCCGATCCGGTGGTGGTTGCGGCCGGTCAGCAGCGAAGCCCGGGTCGGGGAGCACATCGCGGTGGTGTGAAACCGGTTGTAGCCGATGCCCTCGGTATGGATCCGGGTCAGGGTGTCGGTCCGAACCTCGCCGCCGAACGTGGTCGGCAGACCAGGCCCCACATCGTCGATCAGCACGATCAGGATGTTCGGCGCATCATCCGGGAGTCGACGCGGCTCCACCCGACGCTCATACGTCGACTCCTGCATCGTCCGCCCCGCCTTGCTCGCCGACGGGGTCGGAGGGAACGGCAACACCTCTTGTGACAGCATGCGACACCATCTCCACGTCGAAGAGTGCTCCGAGCGCCGCAGGCGTGCCGCCAACGACGTCCGTGACGCCTTGCGAAGACTTCACCCACGGACCATGCCACGCATCATCCCTGGCGGGTGAGGCAGCCCGGGCAGCCGCAGCTCGCGGACTTTTCACGGGCGACAGCGGCACGGTCGGGACAAGGCTCAGTCGGACGTAGGACGGCCCCGCCCATGCCTGCTTGAACACCGGATCTCAGTCGTCTCAGCCATGGGCAGACAGACGGCTATGGCCCCCCGGTTCGGACCGCTCGACCTCCCCGCGTTGTCGGCCCGGTCCTGCCGCGGGACGTATGCCCACCGGCACGATGACCTGTCTACGCGAGACGGCCCTGGCGCTCCGGAGGGAAACCGAAACGTGCCGGGGCCGCCGCCTCGGTCGCTTTACGGGACGGCCGTGCCCGTCGTGTTCCCCGGCGCTCCCGCAGCCAAACCCTTCCCCCGCGTGTCGGCCGAGACCTAGCCTGAACCATGCCGGCAACCGTTATCCTGCCGAAGCGGCCGCCCGGTCCAGGTGCTCCACGACCGCCCGTGGGCTGGACGGCTGGTTGGAGACGTACCGGTCCGCATCCGCAGCGCTTCCTTGACCAGATCGCGCAGCCGATTGTTAGTGCGTGACTTTGAAACGCCAGCGTTCACGGCCTTGACCAGCGATGACTGGACCAGCGATGACGTGCCGGCCGAGGTCTTGGGGTTTGATGAGGAAAAGGATGTCCCGAGTCACCGACTTGGTTGGGCCCCCTTTTACGCCCCAGATGTTGTTTTTCGGTAAGTCCACCACCGCGCCTTTGGAGGTGAAGGTCCAGGCATGCGGGTGCTGAAGCCGCTCGCCGTCAATACGGATACTCACCGGGGCATGGGCGTATGCGTTCTTCCACCCTTTGACTGCGCATCGGCGCAGCTTCGGGTAGGTGCTTCCGTTGCCCTCCGCTGTTGAGCACTCGGAGACCACTGGGGGGGTCAACGCAATGACTTTTCCTTGCGGGACATTGCAAACCCGGTCGCCAGTGCCGAACGGGCCCATGAACACCACCAGCCGGCGAACCTCACAGTTGCGGCTGCTCTCGGGGTTGGACACCGGGTTCCTCGGGTTTCGGATCTCCTGCAACCACGTCATCCACCGAGTCAGCCACCGCTCGTAACTCACGCCGAACGGATACGAGAGGGGGCCGTACACCTCTGCTCTCGCATTCGCATATGACGGTGACGGCACTGCTACGAGCAGCACCCCAAGCACAACGGCCGCCACGGTACCCGCCAGAGTCCTACGAAGATTCGGCATCGTTCCTCCTTCGACGCCCAGCCTCCGCGCGGAACTGCCCGCCACAACAGGCGTCCATTATTACGAATACTGCTCTCGGCAAAGCCCCGTGTCTACGGCGAAAACGGTGACAAACGCTAACAATGAACACGGTGGGCTTGGTGCCCTGTCCACGACGACCCCTGGCACGCCCACCTCTCGATGCGGTACCGGAGATTGGCAGAACGCAACTCACTCTCGCTGCTTGAAGGGCTCTGACACGAGACGCCCCGGCGCTCTCGGGGAACCGACGCCGGCTTCTGGCGAAGGGCCTCCCGGGGGCGTGGTGTCGCTCTAGGGTGTGGCACATGGCGGTTTGTGCGTCGTGTGGATTCGAGAACGCCGCGGGTCTGAAGTTCTGTGGCGAGTGCGGTGCCCGTCTGGTGGCTCCGGTGGCCACCGGCGGACGTGAGCGCAAGACGGTGTCGGTGTTGTTCTGCGACCTGGTGGGTTTCACCGCGGCGTCTGATGGTGCGGATCCGGAGGAGGTTCAGGCGCGGTTGTCGCCGTACCACACCCGCGCCAGGGTGGAGATCGAGCGGTTCGGCGGGACGGTGGAGAAGTTCATCGGCGACGCAGTGATGGCGGCGTTCGGGGCTCCTCTCGTGCATGAGGATGATCCGGAGCGGGCGGTTCGTGCCGGACTGGCCCTGCTGGCCGCCGTTGCTGAGCTCAATGCCGAGCAGGGTCTGGGTCTTTCCGTCCGGGTCGGGGTGGCGACCGGCGAGGCCGTGGTCTCGACGGGTGCCCGCCCGGAGCGCGGTGAAGGGATGCTGGCCGGCGATGTGGTGAACACCGCCGCCCGGCTGCAGACCGCCGCGCCGGTCGGGGCGGTGCTGGTGGGGCAGGCGACCCGAGATGCGACGAGGGCGTCGATCGAGTACCAGCCGATGGAACCGGTGAACGTCAAGGGGAAGGCTGACCCCTTGCCGGTCTGGGTGGCGATGCGGGCCCGTGGCTCGGCCGGGGAGGCGTTGACCGACACCAGCCGGCCGATGATCGGCCGTGCCGACGAGTTGAGCGCCCTGCAGCGCGCCTACACCCGCGCCGTACGTGAGAATTCCGTGCAGCTGGTGACGGTTGTCGCCGAACCCGGTCTGGGGAAGTCCCGGCTCGTCCAGGCGTTCTCCGATTGGGTCGACGCCCGCGACGAGCTGGTGACCTGGCGCCAGGGCCGCTGTCCGTCCTACGGGGACGCGGTCACGCACGCCGCGCTGGCGCAGATCGTCAAGGCCCAGACCGCGATCCTGGACACCGACGGCCCTTCCACGGCGACGGCCAAGCTCTCGGACACGGTGCACGCGTTGGTGGTCGGCACCGATCTGGCAACGCAGGAGTCCTGGCTGGTCGCCCGACTGGCACCACTCGTCGGCCTGACGGCGCCCGAGTCGCCGAAAGAGGAGCTGTTCACCGCGTGGCGTAGGTTCTTCGAGGCCCTCGCGGCGACCAGCCCGTTGGTCCTCGTGATCGAGGATCTGCATTGGGCCGACCCGGCGATGTTGGAGTTTCTCACCCACCTGCTGGACTGGATGGTGGGCGTGCCGTTGGTGATCATCGCGACCACCCGCCCGGAGCTGTTCACGAGTACACCCGACTGGGGGGCGGGCCACCGCAACAGCAGCACGCTGACCCTGGTTCCGCTGTCTGACATCGAGACGGCGCAGCTGGTGACCAGCCTGCTCGGGACCGCTGTGCTGCCGGCCGACCTGCACGCCGCGCTGCTCACCCGGGCGGGTGGTAACCCGCTGTACACACGCGAGTACCTCAACATGGTCACCGAGCGGTCCGGTGTGATCTCAGAGCCCGATCCGGCTGGCGTCGAAGATCTGTTGAACCTCCTGCCGGGATCGGTGCAGGCAGTCATCGCCGCCCGGCTGGACACTCTGCCGGCAAGCTCCAAGCAGCTGCTGCAGGCCGCCGCAGTGGTCGGCCACACCTTCTGGGCGGGCGCCGTCGCCGCTCTGACCGGTTCGGACCCGAACGAGGTTAAATCGCGGCTGCATGAGCTGGTGCGGGGTGACTATCTTCGACCGTCGCGCTCGAGCAGCATCGGCGGCGAATCGGAGTACACGTTCAACCATGCCCTGATCGCGGACGTCGCCTACCATCAGCTTCCCCGCGCCGCTCGGGCCGCTCGCCATCAGCATGCCGGTGACTGGCACGCGGCGCCGACGTCATCCGGAGAGGCTGGCGCGACGGGGGGACAGGCCGCGGTGATCGCTCACCACTACACCGAAGCCCACACGCTGACCCAGGCAGCCGCTGGCGACCCGTCGCAAGTGGCGGAGCTGGCGCATCCTCGCGTCGCGCTGGCATGGCCGAGCCGCCAGACAGGCTCAGTCACTGGACCTGGTGACAGCGGAGAGCCACACCCGAACGGCCCTGCGCCTGACCCCGACCGGGCATCCGGACCGTCCGCGCCTGCTCATGCTCCTCGGCGAGATAGTCCTCGGCGCGGGCCGCGCCACTGACGCCGAGGGGGTCTACCAGCAGGCCCGCGAGGAGGCCCGGGCCTGCAATGACCCCGTGGTCGGTGCTCTCGCCGACGTCAACCGCGTCTCCGTCCTCGAGACCTTGGCCCAGTTCGAAGCCGGCACCGACATCCTCGAGCGGGCTGTGACGGTGCTGGAACGGCATCCGCCCGGCCCGGAGCTCCTCGAGGCGTACGTCGTCTACGCGCACCGACTCATGACGCAAGGGCGTTACGACCAGGTAGTCAGCCGGGCGGAGCAGGCGTTAGAGCTGGCCGGACGGCTCGAGGACGCCCAGACCCGATGGGTCGCGGCGGCACTCGGACTCAGAGGGAGCGCCCGGGTTTGGTCAGGCGACCCCTCGGGGGAGTCCGACCTGTTGCAGGGGCTCGAGCTTGCCCAGACGCACGACCTCACCGGTGGTTTACTCCAGGCCAACGGTGAGATCGGCTATCTGAAGTGGATGGCGGTGTCTGCCGCGGCGGCGGTTCCGTACCTCGAGCAGGCTGTTGTTATCTCCGCCGAGCGCGGTAGGAGACGCGACTACCTGCTCGGTTCGGCCAACCTCGCCGAGGCACTTGCGGTCACGGGCCGCATGATATCGGCCATCGACGTCTGCGAGCGCGCCGCGGACACGCTGGCTGACATCGACAGCCCCCGAGAGGCCTCGCTCCTCCAGACGTGCTGGGCGTGGGTACTGTCCATCCGCGGGGACCTCGACCGCGCCGAAGCGCTGATCGCCGCAGCCCTACCCGTCGCCCGCGGCGCCGAACCGACCGCGCTGATAGATCTGCTGCTGGTTGCCATCGACTGCGCCCACATCAGGGACGACGACGAAACCGCCCAAGCCCTTACCGCCGAGCTGCTCGGCGCCCTGCAGGACCCCGACGCCGACGCCGCCTTCACCCAGTACCTCACCCGACTGGCCCGCGCGCTCATTCCCGCCGGTCGCGGCGATGTGATTCGGCGGATCATCGGCCACTCGCCCGCCGGCATGCTGTTCTACGACAACAACGTCCTCACCGCTCGAGCTCTCCTGGCTGAATCCCACGGCGACCACGAGGCTGCGCTCGACCTACACGCCGCGGCCACGGCCGGCTGGACGAGCTACGGATATCCCCTCGAGCAGGCACACGCCCTGCTCGGAATGGCTCGATGCCGATACGTCTTGCACCAACCGGCCGACGAGCCGCTCGACGAGGCCCGCGGCATCCTGGTCGAGCTAGGGGCCGCCCCCCTCCTCACCCAGACCGACACGCGCCGCCGCTCCATTCCGTCGTAGGGCCGTCGGCGCGACCGACGCTCTCGATCGCCGAGCCCCACAGGGACGCGAGCAAGCCTGGTCCGACGACATGCCCGAGCATGGCCGCATCGTGGTCGTCACCCGACAATCCGATCGGCCGTGCGGTCGTGGAGATCGCCCGCATCGCCGGACGTGATGCGACGCTGCTCGCTGACGAGGATCCCGAGCAGATGCCCTTTGGAATGGCTTGTCGACCATCCGCTCGACGAGCACGGCGCGCTCATACTCTGCGACCACGACACCCCGCAGGAACCACGCCGGCGTGCACGAGTGGCTTGGAAGTAACTCCGACGAGACATCACGTGTGCTCATTCCCGATATGCGGTTAGTGCGGTCTCTGCGGCAGGGATATCGGATCTCATCAACCCCAGTCGCGCCACACGGCATCGCCTGCTCCCGCTGCGGACCCTGCGTCTGAGCAAGTAACGAGCGGTCCGCCGTCCAGTCCGCAGAAAGTCCGCAAGACGACCACGGACAACAAGCTGTATCCACCAGCAACAAACGGTAAATGGCCTGGTCAGCCCCGACTTGGAGCATTGACGCCCTGGTCGCAGAAGTATCTGAAGCGGACTCATAATCCATGGGTCGCGGGTTCGAGTCCCGCCCGCCCCACTACGCTACGGTCTGCCCCACTAGGGTCTCGCTCGCCGCAAACGTCGAAGTCAACGGCGACCACTGCACCCCGATGTATTTCATTTCCGCGCGAAACGGTCCCGCTGCAGGAACTTGCCGTGCTGATCGGGCTCCTCGACCACGGTCCAGGCATGCGGTGAATAGGTCAGCCGCGCGCCGTCACGACCGAGATGGATGACCAGGAGATCGGCTTCGTTGAAGCTGTAGCTCACTTCGTCCTCGAACATGTCGGAGCCCCACGCGTGGTGCACCTTGAATCCCATGACGTGAGCCTTTCACGAGAACGGTCGCTAATACACCAATTCGCACAATCAGTGCCAGGGTCACCGCCAGCGCCCGCTCACCTCGGCGTCGGGAACACGCACCGGGTCGCCGACGGCCCCCGGCGACCGCCCCGGCCCGCCTGCGTGTCGGCGTCACGCCGTGTCTGTGTCTCCTCAGGGTCTCCGCTTGGTCTCCTCAGCCGCGCGCCCGCTCGTCGGCCTGCTCGACCCGGTCGTTCGCCGCGTCCATGCGATCGACCGCGGCGGCGAGGCGGTCGTTCGCGGCTGCCTGCCGGAGGTCGGCCGCGCTCTTGATCGCGTCGATGGCATCGGTCCGACCGGCGGCGGATCGTTCCCGGTCATCCTTCGAGTACCGACGGTCCTGCCTGGACGACTCCCGGTCCTGGTGAGCGTCCTCGTCGTAGTTCTCGGTGATCATGTCCCTGAGGTTGCCGGCCATGTCGCGGCGGGCCGCAGCGGCGTCGGCCACCTGTGCGTGCTGGTCGCGCGCTTCGGCGGCTGCCACCAGGGCCTCTTGCTCCATCACGTCGCTGTCGGCGGCCGCATCGCGGGCGTCGGCTGCCCGGTCGCGTCGATCGGCGTCCGCGTCCCGTCGGTCCGCGGCGTCGTCTCGGGCCTGCGCCGCGCCCTCGTCCGGATATCCGGGCTCGGTCATGAAGTGGGTCTCCGCTCCCTCGTCAACCCATGAGTCTAGCGAATCGTAGTCAATTGATTACGCATAGTCACAGAATCCGGCTGAACGCGGGCGAATGTCACATCGGCCTGTCGCGACGGGGACCGCCGACAGACAGAACGAAGGTGCAACCTGGTTGGGCTCAGCCGGGCCGAACGCGATAGCGGCCGCCGTCCCGGGTGGCCTCCCCGGCAGACTCCAGCTCGTCGAGGCAGGCACGTGCGCGGGCGGCCGGCCACCGGAACGCCCGTGAAAGATCGGTCGGCGCGGCCACCAGCATCGTGTCGAGGTAGCGCCGTGCCGAGTACGTGTCGTCGGCACCGGAGCCGACGTCGAACCGCTCACAGGTGAGCTCCAGCAGCACCGAGGGCCAGCCGGTCTGGTTCTGCTGAACCCCCGCATTGGTGACGAGCAGCCGGCGTTGCAGCTCGGCGATTCCGCGCTGGTAGCGGTATCGGTCGCCGATCAGGCGGCGAAGCTCGGCGCTCGGCACCGGGCCTCCGGACAGTGCCCGCGCGATCTCGTGTGCGGTCGACGAGAGCTCGAAGGACTCGTGGTCGTCGACGTCTCCGGCTCCGCTGTAGAGCCCGTTCAGCAGCGTCGGTGAGAGCAGCGAGCCGCGTCCTGCCAGGAACGTGCCGTACCAGGCGAGCCGTCGGCGGGGCAGCTCGTCCTTCCAGGTCCAGACCTTCTGCTCGCTGGCCCCCATCCCGGCGGCGAACGGCTCGGCGTCCTCACCGGCTACGGCCTCCCACAGGGTGGGCGCCATCATCTTCGGCGTTGTGAAGAGCAGGGCGAAGCCGACGTCGTCGATGAACGCGGCCGCGCGTTCGATCGATCCGATGCGCCGCCCGCGAATCCACCACCGGCGGGCCCGGGCGGGGCCCAGGTCAGCAGAGTCGAGGCCCGTGCCTGTCGTGCCCACCAGGAAATGCAAGCATGCCGCGGCGACACCCGGGATCCGGCACCTCCGCTACCGAGGGACCCTAGGTCCGCCATGGCCCGCGGTGGCCTGTCGCCCGTCGCGGACAAGCTGTTCGCGAGGATCCGCGAAGAGGGCGACGTGCTCGTCGTCTGGTGCGCCGACGAGGCGGAGAAGGCCGCGCTGATCGGCTCGGCGCCGGAAAAGTACTTCAACACCTCCCACTACGCCGGCCACGCCGGCGTCCTCGGTCGGATGAACGCAATCGACTGCGACGAGCTCGACGAGCTGCTCACCGACGCCTGGTGGTGCCGGGCTCTCAAACGTACGGTCGTGAGGTTCGACGCCGGCCGCGACGGCCGTCGCTAACCGGATGCCGCAGCTCCGTACACCCGGTCGACCGGTATTCGCAGCACAATCCGCTTGTCGGCGACCATCGCCTCCCGGTACTCCTGCCAGTCGGGGTGCTCCCCCTGGATGGCGCGGAAGACCTCGATCAGCTCTTCCACCGTCGCGTCGTTCTGGTCCGCAGCTACCGGTGACAGCTCACCAACGCCCTCGGCGACGACATAGGACCAACCATTGCCCGACGAGACGTGAAAGCTGGCGCGCGGGTCGCGTCGCAGATTGCGCACCTTCACGCGGCTGTCGGTGACCGAGATGCGAATCAGCCGAGTGTTCGGGTCGAAGGTGTAGCTGACATTGGACAGGTGCGGGCGGCCGTCCGCCTGGATGGTCGCCAGCGCGCCCAGGTTGTGGGACGTGAGCAGTCCGAACAGAGCATCTGAGGACACGAGCCGACTGTAGCCGACGGCGACAGCGACCGAATCGTCGCGGAACCGCCGACTAGTCCTGGAGAGCAGACGCCGACGCCATCTCCCCCTGCGGTATCGGGAGGTGCAACGAGCGGCCGGCCGTGCTACCGAACCACTCGGTCATCCGTTGAGCCGAGATCGGCTTGGAGTAGAAGAAACCTTGCGCGCCCTCGCACCCCACAGCCACCACCTCGTCCTGCTGGCGGCGCGTCTCGACGCCCTCCGCGACAACACTGAGCCCGAGCTCGTGGGCCAGGTTGGTCACCGCGGAGATGATCGCCGTGCTGGCAGGGTCCTGGCCGATGTCGGTGATGAAACCCCGGTCGATCTTGACCATGTCCACCGGGAACTGTCTCAGGTGGCTCAGCGACGAGTAGCCGGTGCCGAAATCGTCCAGCGCCAGCTTCACGCCGAGTGACTTGATCGATGCCAGCACGTTCTTGGCGCGCTCTCGGTCCGCGATCAACACACCCTCGGTGATCTCCAGGACCAGCGCCGCCGGGTCCATGCCGGTCGCTTCGAGGACCGCCGACGCGGTGGCGGAGAAGTCAGCACCCATGAACTGACCCGCCGAGACGTTGACGGCGACGTCGATGTTCGCGCCGGGGTCCTGTTGGAGCCAGGTGAGGCGGTTGCGGCAGGCACGCTCGAGCACCCATGCTCCGATCTCGGCTATCAGCCCGCTCTGCTCCGCGACCGCGACCAGAGTCTGCGGGGCCATCGGGCCGCGGTCGTGATGTGTCCAGCGCAGCAGGGCCTCCACGCCCGTGACCAGTCCGTCGAGGCTACGCACGATGGGCTGGTAGACCACCTCGAGCTCCTCGCGGACGAACGCGTCCTGCAGGTCCCGCTGGAGCTGGAAGCGTGAGCCGTTTGCACTCGCGCTTCGGTAGTCGCTGATCTGGTGGCCCCCGCCACCGTCTCGCTTTGCTTCGTACATCGCAGCATCCGCGACCCGGATCAACTCGCGGGAGATGTCCTCTGCGTCGCCGGCGAAGGCGATGCCGATGCTGGCTGAGATGGCGAGTTGCTTGCCTGACACGAGGAACGGCATCTGGAACGCCTCGTGGATGCGCATCGCGAGCACTTCCACGTGCGCCGCATCCCGCAGGTCCTCGCAGAGGATCACGAACTCATCGCCGGAGACGCGAGCCAGGGTGTCGCCGGAGCGTAGGAGTCCCTGCAGCCGGTGTGCCACCGCGACCAGCAGCTCATCACCAACCTGATGGCCGTAGGTGTCGTTGACCGCCTTGAACCGGTCGAGGTCCGCGAAAAGCACGGCGGCCTGGGTGTGCGAGCGACGTGCGCGGAGTGCAGCGTGCTCGAGACGCTCCTGGAGCAGCGCACGGTTCGGCAGACCCGTGAGTGGGTCGTGCAGCGCGCTGTGCCGCAGGCTGTCGGCCGTCTCGCGGGCCTCGGCCCTTCCTTGGGCGTTCAGCAGGTACGCGGTCGCTACGTCGGCCAGCGTCTGCGCGGCCTCCATGTCCTGGGCGTCGAGGGCACCGGGGGTCTCCCGATAGAGGTCGAGCGCGCCGAGCTGCCGGTCCTCCTGACGGAGAGGGAAGGTGAAGACAGCGGCAAGGCCGGCCGACAGCGCCCGGGGAGAGAACGTGGGAAACCGGGTGTCGAGCCGCAGGTCGGGGATTGCTACCGACTCGCCGCTCTCGTACGCCGCGACGCACGGCCCCTCGGCCACCTCGGTCTGCAGCACCTCATAGCGAAGGGCGGCCTCGTCGGACGCGGCGACGTACCGAGGCTGCTTCCCCGGCGCGATCAGCGTCACTCCGGCGGAGCTGACGGGCAGTACGTCGACGATCCGCTCGACGAGGTGGTCGAGGATCGACTGGATCGGAAAGTCGGTCAAGAGGGTACGGGCGAATTCGACCAGCACCGCTGAGAGTTCTTCCTCGCGTCCCACGACCTGTCGTCCTGTCATGCGAAGAGCTGTAACGTCCGGGCGCCCCCCGGTCGACTGATGCACGTCGCGCGATCTTACAGCCGGGACTCGGGCGGCGACGGTGGGTGGTCGACGCAGGACCCATTCGGGCGCACACTCAGCGGATGGGCTCCGCGCTCCGGTTCCGGCTCGCTGCAGCCCTGTTGACGGTCGCCCTGGCAACCGCCTGTACCGACGGGCCGACGCGGGATCCGACGCCCGGCCAGGGTCCAGCGTCGGCGGCGCAGTACTCGACGTCACTGGATCTGGCCCGCGCCGTACACCGCGCCGTCGTACTCCGTGATGGACGGGTCCTGTTGACCGGGGGCTGCTCGACCGCGGGCTGCGAGGGCGTCGACGCGGCCGCCCGCTCGGCGCTGTTCGATCCGCGCTCCGGTCTCTTCACCGACGGACCCGCGATGGCGGAGCCCCGTGTCAGCCATACCGCCACGCTGCTGCCCGACGGGAGGGTGTTGGTGATCGGCGGCTATCCCGCGGAGGGCGCCGCGCCGACCGGGTCGATGGAGGTCTACGACCCGCAGCGGAACCGCTTTCTCATGTTCGGATCTCTGCAGGTGCCACGGGCCGACCACACAGCCACGCTGCTGCCCAACGGTCTCGTACTGGTGGCAGGAGGTCGGGGCGCGGACGGGCGGGCGCTCGAACAGTGTCGAACTCGTCGACCCGGGGACAGGCGACGTGCAGCCGGGTCCACCGCTCCCAGAACCGAGAACAGCCCATACGGCGACGGATGTCCCTGGTGGCGTGCTGCTGATCGGTGGCACCGGCACCGGTGCCGCCGCGATGAGATCGACCGTCGAGTATGTCGCGGCCGCGGGTCGCTGGCGGTCCGGGCCAGACCTGTTGCGGGCAAGGGTCAAACACGCGCGCGGCCGCACTGCCGGATGGGTGCGTTCTCGTTGTCGGTGGCGCACCGTCGGTCGAGAGCAGGCACCGGTTCGCGCATACCGAGCTCGTTGACCCGGTGGCCGGCCGCTCTGTGCCGGGCCCGCGGTTGACCGACGGCCGGTACAAGATCGGTGACGCCGTCGCCGTTCTTCCCGATGGGAGAGTCGCGATCGCGGGTGGGCGCACCATGGACGTCTTCAACCCCCGTACCGGAGTGATAAGAGAGGTTCCCGGCTCGGGTCTGGGACGCCGGCGCTCGTTCCAGACCGCGACAGCGCTGTCCGACACCCAGGTGCTCGTCGCAGGTGGGTACGACTCCGCGATCCGCCCGACCCGCAGGTCGTGGCTGATCCGACTCGGCTGACGACGTCGCCCATTGCGTCAGGCATCTGGAGGGTCAAAGAGGGTCATGGACCTCGGATCGCATGACGCAAGCAGGGTCAGACGACGGTGGGCGCGCGCACCAGGGTGGCGGCGAGGTTGGTCAGCGTCATCGGCTGGTGGAGCAGGTAACCCTGGGCGTGCGTCGCGCCCACGTGGTCGAGCAGATGGACGATCTGTGACTCCCGTTCGACCCCCTCGACCAGGACGTCGAGGCCGAGCGCCTCTCCCATCGAGACCATGGAGCGCAGCAGCCCGCAGGCGCGTTCGTCGGTGTCGATGGCCATGGAGAACGAGCGGTCAGTCTTGAGTACCGCTACCGGGAGCTGTTGCAGGTAGCCGATCGACGAGAAACCTACGCCGAAGTCGTCCACTGCGAAGACGACTCCGGACTGGGACAGCCGGGTCATCGCCGCCAACGCCGAAGGGTCGTTGCTCACGAAGTCGCGTTCGGTCACTTCGAGCATGAGCTCGATGTCGCCCATCTCCGAGCGGGCAAGGTCGACGTTGTGCACGAACCCCTTGGCGCTCAGCTCCTGCGCGGAGATGTTGACGCCGAGCCGGATCCCTTCGCCGAACAGCTCACGCAGCATGGGCGCATCGGCCGCGGCGAGCTTCAGCACGAGTTCCCCGAGTGGCACGACGAGGCCGCTCTCCTCCGCGGCGGCGATGAACACGTCGGGTGGGATGTCACGTCCGTCGACCGTCCAGCGCGCCAGAGCCTCGACTCCGGCGATCTCCCGGGTACGCAGATCGAGCACGGGCTGGTAGACCAGCGTGAGGTCACTGTTCTCGACAGCCAGGCGCAGCGCCTCCACGAGCTCCAGCTTCTGCACTCGCGCGTGTCCGAGAACCGGCTCGTAGACGGCGAACCGGTCCCGACCGAGCCCCTTCGCCTGGTACATCGCCATGTCCGCGTTACGGAGCAGCGCGTCAGCGGTGTCGCCGGTCTCGGAGAACGCGACACCGATGCTCGTACTGACCGACACCCGGTGTCCGAGCACCGTGATCCGCTCGCGCAGCGCCTCCAGTATCCGGTCGCACGAGACATTCACCTCGGCGCCCTCGGCGACGTCCTCGATCAGGATCGCGAACTCGTCCCCACCGAGTCGGGCAACGGTGTCGGAGTCCCTCAGCCGTGAGGTCAGACGACCGGCCACCTCGATCAGCAGGCTGTCGCCGGCCGCGTGTCCGAGACGGTCGTTGACCCGCTTGAAGCCGTCGAGGTCGCAGAAGAGCACCGCCAGCCGGCTGTGACGCCGACGGCGCACGCGTAGCGCGTGATCGAGCCGGTCGAGGAACAGGGACCGGTTGGGCAGACCGGTCAGCGTGTCGTGGCGGGCGAGGTGCGTCATCTCGTTCGTCATCCGCAGCCGGCTGAACGCCTCCTCGGCCACCGCTGCCAGCGCCTTGAGCGACTGTCGATCTCCGGCGATGTTGGACCGTGCGCGGTTGAGCCCGCGGGTGACGAGCCAGCGCTCCCGTTCGCCGTCGTGGAACATCGCCCCCACCTCGCGCGGCCCTGGCCGGTCGTCACGCACGGCGGTGTGCTTGACCCGGAGCACGGCGCGGGCACCGGTGAGCAGTGTCTCGAGCATCTCGTCGACCGTGTGCAGCTGATGCAGCTCCGACGACGTCGCGAACAGCACGGTGAGCCGGCGCGCGTTCTCACGTCCGCGGGTGACCGAGCGGGCGGCCACCAGCATGGTTGTCAGCGGGACCAGGAGCAGGAAGATCGCCCACTTGGGCTGGCCCCGGATCACCAGCGCCGCCAGGTAGCCGAGTGAGTCGACCGCGACGAAACAGCTGGCGGCGATCAGGGCATCCGGCTGCGCGATCTGGGCAAGGAACGGCGTCCGCTCCTCCAGGCACACCGACACCGCCGACACGAAGAAGTCGAACGCGAAGTAGCCGGCACACCCTAGGCCCACCGCGACCACTTCGCGAACCGTCGACACGTCCGGGCCGCGCAGACTGGCGATGATGAGCAACGCGAAGGCGCCCGCGGCCACCCCCAGCCCCATGTTGAACAGCTTCGCCGCCAGGCGCTTGCCGTTCACCGCCTGCGAGAGGACGACTCCCATCGACCACATCGATAGGGCGACCGCCGGTTCGGCCGTGCATGCCAGGAGTACCAGGACGCACGCCTCGAAACCGATCTCGATGGCCCCGACGTGGCGATCGAGGAGCAACGGGAAGCGAGCGATGAGCAGCGTCAGCGGCACGGCCAGCACGGCGTACCACGGGGTGATCCAGCCCTGCTGCGCAGTCAGCGCGGCGGAGACCGCGAAGATGACCGCGCCGAGCGCCAGCACGGCAGTGTCGAACACGCGGCTCGCCGGGCGCTGCGGTTCCGCCGCGGGGTCGACGGCGGGGTCGACCGCGGGGTCGACGGCGGGCACGACGGCGTCGACGGGCGGACTGCCCGGTACGACGGACGTGCTCGCTGACAGTAAATTAGTCATTACACTCAGTATCGGGGATGAAGGCACCGAATGCGACCTGATCCGTGCCAGCCCGAGGAATCTTTCTTCTTGCAGCGGATCTAGCTGATGAAGACGGCGACGGCATTCGAGGCACGCTCCGTCGCCGGGTCGACGACTCGAAGCGAGTTGCGGCCCGGCCGACCGAGCTGGACGTACGTCTGGAACCGCCCGGCGCTGACTGTCGCCGAGGTCGGAAAGTCGACCCAGGACCCGAACTCCCGCCGTTGCACCTGCAGAGTCACCGGGCCTGCGTTGGGGTATCGCCCGGCCAGCGTCACGCGCTCGAACACGCTTGCCTGCACCGGCGCGGCCGTGAGCCGGATCGCGGGGTGTTGGCCCGCCTGCGGCGACTGGGCCGGCTTCGTCGGGGTGCCCCTGGGCTTGTGATGGGGGCGGGTCGGCGGGGTCGTCGGGGGAATGACCGCCCTGGAGGTCCCGGGGGTGGTGGAGGTCGCCTCCGGCAGGATCCCCGAGGCGTTGAGCACGGTCAAGGACACCACGGCGATTCCTCCTCCGATCATCACCGCAACGGCGATGACGAGGACGGACACCTTGAGTATTTGTCGGCGAAGAGAGTCGTTGGGTTCGGTCAAGGCCGGCCGTGGCTCCTTGCGGTTCCGGGGTCTCGGAACGGCCATGATGTCATGGTCGCGGGCGTCGTGAGGCAGGCACCGTCGCGGCTCAGACGATCGGGGGAGGTCCGGTCAGCGTGACCGTCGGCGACGGCTGATGGGACGGCGAGGGGGAGGGCTCCGAGGGAGTCGGCGTGGTCGATGGGCTGGGCGTCGGTGTCGGCGACCCGGTGGGTGTGACGTTTGAGGGCCGGGTCGGCAATGGAACGCGTGACGGGGGTTGCCCGCCGAACAGCCACAGTGCGACGAGCACCGCGAGCGTCGCGAGCACGGCGATCATCAGCAGGGCGACCAGATAGGCGAGCCGGGACGCCGTGTTGAGCGGGTCCGGCCAGGGCAGCGGCCACAGCCGCCAGAACCCGGGCCCGCGGCGCGGATGCCAGTACGGCGCGAACTGAGGGCCGCGAGCCGGCCGGGTCGGTGACCGTTGCAACGCAACGTCGGCAAGCAGACCGCGGACCGTGGGAGGGACCTCTCCGTCGGCGAGCGGGACCGCCACCCACGGTGCGATGTCCGGGTCGGTGTCAGCGGCGGCGATCCGGCCCGGATCCGCTTCGCCGACGAGGTCCAGGGCCCGTAGGAAACGCCCTCGCGCCGCGGGGTCGGCGTGAGCACCGGCACCGAGGATCAGGACCGCGACGGCTGCGGTGGGATCACCGTCGCGGACACCGCGGTAGACAACACCCGAATCGTCGACCAGCAAGCGGCCCTCGAGGCGGAACTCGCCGAGGCGTGGCGGGTCGTCGGGCTCCAGCGGCTGGCCCGCGGAGAGCCCGTCGATGGTCGACATCTTCCTCCGTCCGAGACGTGCAACGTCTCCGATGCCGCGCATCTGATGGAATGGGCTGCGTCGAGCGTACGACGTGACGGGGAGAGGACGGTCGGATGACCGCTGGTTTGCCGCCAGAAAGCGAGGCGGACCCCGGACGGAGCGAGCTGGATGCTCTCGACCCCGCGCTGATCCACGGTGCGCTGAGCGAGGTCAAGCGGATCATCGTCGGCCAGGAGCACATGGTCGACCAGCTGATGGTGGCGCTGATCGCCAGAGGCCACTGCCTGCTGGAAGGCGTGCCCGGTGTGGCGAAGACGCTGGCGGTCCGAACGTTCGCGACCGTCGTCGGAGGGACGTTCGCCCGTGTTCAGTTCACCCCAGACCTGGTGCCCTCCGACATCGTCGGCACCCGCATCTACCGGCCCAGCAAGGAGACGTTCGACGTCGAGCTCGGCCCGGTGTTCGTCAACTTCGTGCTCGCAGATGAGGTCAACAGGGCGCCGGCCAAGGTGCAATCGGCGATGCTCGAGCTGATGGGTGAGCACCAGGTGTCCATCGGTGGTCACACGTTCGTGCTGCCCGAACCCTTCATCGTCATCGCCACCCAGAACCCGATCGAGTCCGAGGGGGTCTATCCGCTTCCGGAGGCCCAGCGTGACCGGTTCCTGCTCAAGGTCGATGTCGACTTTCCCCGCGGGCACGAGGAGTTCGAGATCCTGCGGCGGATGAGCGTCGACCCGCCATCGCCACGCCCGGTCCTGACACCGGAGAACATCCGCGCGCTGCAGCGAGACGCGGAGTACGTCTTCGTGCACAACCTGGTCGGGGAGTACATCGTCCGGTTGGTGCTCGCCACCCGGTTGCCGGCGGAGTTCCACATGCCCGACCTGGATAGCGTCATCGAGATCGGAGCCAGCCCGCGGGCCACTCTGGGCCTGGCCGCGACCGCCCGGGCAGTGGCGCTGATGCAGGGCCGCGACTACGTGCTCCCGTCCGACGTGCAGGTGGTCGCCCCTGACGTGATGGCGCACCGGCTGGTCCTCAGCTTCGATGCGATAGCCGACGGTGTGAACTCGCGGCATGTGGTCGACCGGATCCTGGCCACCGTCCCGCCGCCGCAGCCGGTCTGGCCGGACCGGAACGACGTCTCGCAGCCGGAGTTCGTGTGATCGAGCCGCTCGAGCCGATCCCGCTGTCGCGACTTGCACCCGAACGGGCGCTGCGCGGGCTCGAGCTGCAGATCGTGCGACGGCTGGAGGGGTTCCTGCAGGGCGAGCACCTGGGACTCTTCCCCGGTCCTGGAACGGATGTTGCCGAAGCCCGGCTCTATCTTCCCGGTGAGGACGACGTGCGCCGGATCGACTGGAATGTCACCGCCCGGACAACGGTCCCTCACGTGCGGGACGTGATCGCCGACCGGGAGCTCGAGACGTGGGCGCTGGTCGACTTGTCGGCGTCGATGGACTTCGGCACCGTGCGGCTGGAGAAGCGCGATCTTGCAGTGGCCGCGGTGGCCACCGTGGGCTTCCTGACGTTCCGGCTCGGTGACCGGTTCGGCGGGTACGTCCTGCGGGACGGTCGGCTGCGCCGGTGGCCGGCCAGGGCGGGGCGGCTGGCACTGTACGCGCTGCTGCGCTCGCTGCTGGCCGAGCCGCGTGCCACCACAGGGGAACGGCCGTCGGACCTGGTGGGCGCGATCACGTCGGTGGCGCGAAGTCAGCGCAAGCGTGGACTGCGAGTGGTCGTCTCGGACTTCCTCGACCTTTCCGACGCCTCGGAGGACCCCGACAGCCCTCCGGCGTGGGAGCGATCGATGCGTCAGCTCTCCGCCCGCCACCAGGCCCTCGCGGTCGAGATCATCGACCCACGGGAGATGGACCTGCCGAACGTCGGCCGGGTGTCGCTGGTCGACCCCGAGAGCGGTGAGGTCCGCCAGCTCAACACCGGCAGACGGGCGGTTCGCGAAGCCTACTCGCAGGCGGCGCGGTTGCAGCGGGAACGGACCAGGCGCTCGCTGCGCAGGGCCGGTGTGGCGCATCTCGTGCTCCGTACGGACAGCGACTGGGTGGCGGATACGGCCCGGTTCGCGTTGTCGCACCGCCGGGTGGCAGCGCGGTTGCACACCCCGCCCAAGGGCGTGTCCACGTGACGTTCCTGGCCCCCGAACGGCTGTGGCTGCTGTTGCTGGTGCCGGTTCTGCTGACCGTGTACGTCGTGCTGCAGCGCCGGCGTTCCACCTACGCGGTGCGGTTCACCAACCTCGCGCTGCTCGACAGGATCGCCCCCCGGCGTCCAGCCTGGGGCCGCCACATCGCGGTCGGACTGTCTTTGCTGAGCGTCGCGATGATCGTGGTGGCCTTCGCCAAGCCCACCGGGCCCACACGGGTACCGCTGGAGCGGGCCACGATCGTCGTCACCATCGACGTGTCACTGTCCATGGGCGCCGACGACGTGGCCCCCAGTCGGCTCGCCGCGGCGAAGGACACGGCCAAGCGCTTCATCGAGCAGCTGCCGACGCAGTTCAACGTCTCGGTGATCGCCTTCGCGCGGTCCGCCGCCATCCTGGTCGCACCGACGCTGGATCGGACGGCGGCCTACCGGGCGATCGACGGGATGCACCTCGCTGAGTACACAGCGACCGGCGAGGCGATCTTCACCTCCCTCGACGCGATCAAGCTGGCCCCGCCCGACACGGCTCATCCCAGCGAGCCCGCACCGGGGCGCATCGTGCTGATCTCTGACGGCAAGAAGACCTTCGGGCGATCCCCGTACGCCGCGGCCCGGGTGGCGAAGAAACGGCACATCCCGGTGTTCACGATCGCCGTCGGCACCAGTAACGCCGTCATCGACTCTCATGGTCAGCAGATCCCGGTGCCGGTCAACCAGAGTCAGCTCAAGCGGATCGCCCAGCTGGCCGGGGGCCAGAGCTACATCGCCGGATCGTCGGAGGCGCTGTCGGCGGTGTACGACAACCTGAGCCACTCGTTCGGTTTCACCACCGAGGACCGGGAGATCACCGCCCGCTTCGTCGGATACGCGCTCGTGCTCGTGCTCGGGGCGGCCGTCGCGGTGGTGCTCTACAGCTCACGCCTGTCCTCCTGATCGGCCGGTCCGCCGTTCCGCTGCCGCCGGACTGGGTCAGTCCGCCGGGTCCCGGGCTCATGGGTGCGCGGGCAGGCAGGTGCTGGTGCTCATGTGAAGAGTGGGGCACAATGGCAACGTCACCGGGCACTCCGTGTCGTCGAGACCGCTGGGGAAGGCGAATCTCGAGCCTGTTGGAGGATCCGGTGATGAGTCGTGCAGCCACGCGGGGAGTGCTGTTCATCCACTCTGCCCCGTCGGCCGTGTGCCCCCATGTCGAGTGGGCGGCCGGAGGCGTCCTGGGTGTACGCGTCAACCTGTCCTGGATCCCGCAGCCGGCGGCAATGGGCAGCTACCGCACGGAGCTCAGCTGGCAGGGCGAACCCGGGACCGCCGCCCGGCTCGCCTCGTCACTGCGTGGCTGGAGCCACCTGCGCTTCGAGACCACCGAGGAGCCGAGCAGCGGAGCCGAGGGAGCACGGTTCTCCTACACGCCCGCACTCGGCATCTTCCACGCTGTGATGGGCCTGCACGGTGACACCTTGATCCCAGAGGACCGACTCAATGCAGCGGTGTTGAAGGCCGACCGCGGCGAGACCACCCTCGCTATCGAGATCGACCGGCTTCTCGGCAAGCCCTGGGACGACGAGCTCGAATCGTTCCGGCACGCGGGCGACGGAGCCCCCGTCCGTTGGTTGCACCAGGTGGTCTGAGGCGATCTGGTCTCGGGCGACCTGGTCTAGAGCGGAATGTTGCCGTGCCGGCCGCGAACGGGCCCGGCAGCGGAGTGCGCGCCGGCGTTATTTCCGGCATCCGCCAGGGCGGCGGCGATGGCGCGGGCGATCGCGGACCTCGAGCGGTCTGGCTCGACGACCTCGTCCACCACCCCTATCTCCACGGCACGTTCGACTCCGCCGGCGATCTTCTCGTGCTCGGCGGCGAGCTCGGTCTCGACCTGTGGCCGGATGTCGGCCGCGACATCGGCCAGCTTGCGCCGGTGCAGGATTCGCACGGCCGCGACCGCACCCATCACCGCGACCTCGGCGCCGGGCCAGGCGAATACGCGTGTCGCGCCGAGCGCGCGGGAGTTCATCGCGATGTAGGCGCCGCCGTACGCCTTGCGCGTCACCAGCGTGACTCGCGGCACCACGGCCTCACCGAACGCGTGCAGCAGCTTCGCACCGCGTCGCACCACGCCGTCCCATTCCTGGCCGACGCCGGGCAGATAGCCGGGCACGTCGACGACGACGATCAACGGCAGTCCGAACGCGTCACACATCCGCACGAAGCGGGCCGCCTTCTCCGCCGACGTCGAGTCGAGGCACCCGCCGAGCCGCAACGGGTTGTTGGCGATGACGCCGACGCTGCGGCCGCCGAACCTGCCGAGTGTGGTGGTGATGTTGGGTGCCCAGCGCGCGTGCAGCTCCACAGCGCTGTCCTCGTCGAGTAGGTCGAGGATGAGTGGGTGCACGTCGTAGGCACGCTTCATGGACTCGGGCAGAGACCGAGCCAGATCGACGTCTCGTACGTCCGCGACGTCGAGGTTCCCTTGCCCGCCGAGCAGGGAGGCCAGCCGGCGAGCCTGTCCGATGGCCTGCTCCTCGCTGTCGGCCAGCACGTGCACGACACCGGAACGCCGGCCGTGCGGCTCGGGTCCGCCGAGCCGGAGCATGTCCACGTCCTCGCCCGTGACGGACCGCACGACGTCGGGACCGGTGACGAAGATGCGGCCCTCCGGCCCGAGGATCACGATGTCGGTCAGGGCGGGACCGTAGGCGGCGCCGCCGGCCGCCGGCCCGAGCACCACCGAGATCTGCGGGACCTTGCCCGACGCCTGGGTCATCGCGAAGAAGATCAGGCCGACAGCGTGCAGCGACAACACACCCTCGGCCAGCCGCGCGCCCCCTGAGTGCCACAGCCCGACGATCGGCGCTCCGTCGGCCAGTGCGCGGTCGTAAGCCCTGACGACGACCTTGCATCCCTGATCGCCCATCGCGCCGCCCATGACGGTCGCGTCGGAGCAGAAGGCGACCGTGTGGACGCCGTCGACCGTCCCGACCGCCGCGAGCATGCCGCTGTCGTCGTCATCGGTGATCAGTGAGAGCGAGCCCTGGTCGAACAGCGCCGAGAGCCGTTTCAGCGGATGACGCGGATCCTCTTCGCGCGGCAGCTTGGCCGGCCTCGGCGGGGCGGACTGGTGCTCGGTGGCTGTCATCGAAGTGTCCTCACAGAAGCCGCAGATCCGCGCGCGGTCACGCGCTGCGGAAGGCGATGGCGACATTGTGGCCGCCGAAGCCGAACGAGTTGTTGAGCGCCGCAAGATCGCCGTCAGGCAGCGTGCGCTCCTTGGTGGCCAGGTCGAGCCCGATCGCCTCGTCCGGGTCGTCGAGATTGATCGTCGGTGGTACGACGCGGTGCATCAGCGCGAGGATCGTCGCCACGGACTCGAGCGCGCCCGCGGCCCCGAGCAGGTGGCCGGTCATCGACTTGGTCGAGGTGACGACGATGTTCGCGACCGCATCCTCTCCGAGCGCCCGCCTGATCGCGGTGGCCTCGGCAATGTCGCCCTGCGGCGTGGACGTGGCATGCGCATTGATGTGCCGGATGTCCGACGGCGACAGGCCGCCCTCGCGGAGAGCGATCTGCATCGCCCTGGTCGCCCCGAGACCGAGCGGGTCGGGCTGGGCGATGTCGTGCGCGTCGGCCGTGATGCCGGCGCCGGCGACCTCCGCATATACGGTCGCCCCCCGAGCGGTCGCATGGGCCTCGGACTCGATGACGAGCGCCGCCGAACCCTCCCCGAGCACGAAACCGTCCCGGCCGGTGTCCCAGGGCCGGGACGCCAGAGTGGGCTCGTCGTTGCGCTTGGACAGTGCCATCATGTTGGCGAACGCGGCCATCGGCAGCGGGTGGATCGCCGCTTCGGTCCCGCCCACCAGCACCACGTCCGCCCGGCCGAGCCGGATCAGGTCGATCCCGTGGGCGATCGCCTCGTTCCCCGATGCGCAGGCCGACACCGGGGTGTGCACGCCGGCCTTGGCGCCGATTGCGAGCCCCACGTTCGCTGCCGGGCTGTTCGGCATCAGCATCGGGACCGCGAGGGGTGACACCCGTCGCGGTCCCTTCTCCTTCAGCGCGTCGTAGTTGGACAGCAAGGTCGTGACGCCGCCGATGCCCGAGGCGATCGCGACCGCCAGACGCTCTGCGTCGACGTCCTCGCCGTCCAGCCCCGAGTCGGCCCACGCCTCCAGCGCGGCGATGATCGCGAACTGTCCGGACCGGTCGAGCCGTCGGGCCTTGACTCGCTCCATCACCTCGAGCGGCTCCACGGCGACACGCGCCGCGATCCTGACGGGGAGTTCCTCCGCCCAGTCCTCGGTGAGAATGCGAACGCCGGAACGTCCGGCGAGCATGGCCTCCCAGGTCGTGGAGACGTCGCCACCGAGAGGGCTCGTCGCACCGAGTCCGGTGACGACAACACGGGTGGGACTCATGGGATCACTTCACCTCGTTCGTACGGGAGGTGTGTGGCTCCCCCGCAGCGTCTTGGTCGGGAGGCGTCGAGCACCTCCGCGGAGCGGTTTGAATGGTCGCGCGTACGCCTTCTCAGGCACCGGACTGGGCGCGCTCGATGAAGGCGACGGCGTCGCCCACCGTATTGAGGTTCTTGACCTCGTCGTCCGGAATCTTGACGCCGAACGACTCCTCGGCGGCCACGACCACCTCGACCATCGACAAGGAGTCGACGTCGAGATCATCGGTGAACGACTTGTCGAGCTGCACGTCGTCGGCAGGTATCCCCGCGACCTCGTTGACGATGTTGGCGAGGCCGGAACGGATCTCCTCAGTGGTGGCCATGTATGGCGCTCCTTCTTTCTGCTGGATTTCTGGTGGGATGGGCTCGCGGCGAACTGACTCGGACGACTGATGTCAGGGCAGGATCACAACCTGGGCTGCGTACGCCAGCCCGGCGCCGAAGGCGATGAGCAGCGCGGTGTCGCCGCTCTTGGCCGTACCCTCCTCGATCATTCGCTCCATGGCCAGCGGCACGGACGCGGCCGAGGTGTTGCCCTGGTACGCGATGTCCCGGGCGATCGCCACGTGAGCGGGGATCTTCAACGCCCGGGCCATCGCGTCGGTGATACGCATGTTGGCCTGGTGGGGGATGAACGCATCGAGATCGTCGACCGTGATGCCCGCGCGCTCGATCGCCTCCCTGGCGACCTTTGCCATCTCGAACGACGCCCAGCGAAACACCGGGTTGCCGTCCATCCGCAGGTTGGGCCAGGTGCCTCCGTCATGGGCGAACGCGTCGCCCCAGGTCTCCTTCTGCCGGATGAGGTCGAACTGCTCACCGTCCGAGCCCCAGACCACCGGCCCGATCCGAGACGTTTCACTGGGTCCGATGACCGCGGCGCCGGCGCCGTCGGCGAAGATGAACGCGGTCGAGCGATCGGTGCGGTCGGTGATGTCGGACAACCGCTCGACCCCGATCGCCAGGACGTACTTCGCGGTGCCGGCGCGGACCATGTCGGCGCCGAGCGCGACGCCGTGGCAGAAGCCGGCGCAGGCGGCCGAGATGTCGAACGCCGCAGCCTTGTTGGTGCCGAGCTCCAGCGCGATAAGCGTTGCGACGGCTGGTGTCTGCAGCATGTGGGAGACCGTGGCCACGACGACGCAGCCGATCTCCTCCGCACCGATGCCGGCCCGCTCGATCGCCTTACGCGAGGCGCCGACGGCCATCGACTGGACGGTCTCGTCGTCGGCTGCCCAGCGGCGCTCGATGATGCCCGAGCGGGTTCGGATCCACTCGTCACTGGAGTCGATCAGCTCGCAGATCTCGTCGTTGGAGATGACCCTAGAAGGGCGGTAGCCGCCCACGCCGAGGATGCGCGCGTGCGGAGCGCCGGTGGAGGACCGCAGCTCATCGGTCATAGCACTACGGCCTCGGGGTGCAGACGGATCAGGGGCTGTCCCGGGCTCACCAGGTCGCCGTCCTCGACCAGCCACTCGACCACCGTGCCGCCGTGTGGCGCATAGACCGACACCTCGTCGCGCAGGCTCTTCACGGCGCCGATCGTAGCGGTCGGAGAGATCGCATCACCGGCGTCGTAGTCGCCGGCCTTGACGAACGTGCCCTTCGACGGCGCGACGAGGAGCCGCCAGGTCGGTGATGAGTCCATGTCCGACATCGCGCCGTGCTTGTCGACGAACTGCCTGGCGTCCTCGAGCTGCTCGGGCCCCTTGAAGGCGAACGTCTCCACGCCCTTGAGGGTTCGGCGGACGATACCGGTGAGGGTGCCCGCCGGTGGCATCTCCAGGATGCCGGTGACTCCGATGTCGGCCATCGACTGCATGCACAGGTCCCAGCGGACCGGTGTGCTGACCTGGGCGACGAGCCGGGCCAGGACGTCGCGACCGTCGTGGACGACCTGACCGTCGCGGTTGCTGAGCAGCCGGCTACGAGGGTCGTGGGTCGAGATGGACCGGGCGTACCTGGCCAGCGACTCGACCGCCGGCGCCATGTGCACGGTGTGGAACGCGCCGGCGACGGACAGCGGGATCAGCCTCGCACCACCAGGTGGGTCGTCGGCGAGTCGGGAAAGCTGCTCGAGAGTGCCGGCGGCGACGACCTGCCCCGGACCGTTGTCGTTCGCCGCAGTGAGTCCGTATTCCTTGAGCCTGGCCAGGACGTCGTCGCGGTCCCCACCCAGCAGTGCGGTCATTCCGGTCGGTGTGCGTGCCGACGCATCCGCCATCGCCTTGCCACGCTCGCGTACGAAGACCATCGCCTGCTCGGCGCTGATGACGCCGAGACCGGCGGCCGCGGTGATCTCTCCGACGCTGTGGCCCGCGGCCGCGCCCACTCGGCGGAAGGCGTCGGTGGGATGCGGGAACAAGGTCAACGCAGCCAGCAGGCCGGACGCGACGATCAGCGGCTGGGCAACCGCGGTGTCCCTGATCGTCTCCGTGTCCGCGTCGGCGCCGTAGTGGGCGAGGTCGAGACCGCTGACGGCCGACAGCCAGTGCAGCCGTTCGGCGAACGTTGGGTCTTCCAGCCAGGGACGCAGAAACCCGGGCGTCTGGGCGCCTTGGCCGGGAGCGACGATGACAAGCACGTGACTAACCATGCCCCTTATCGGGTCCGATCGCCCGATCCGCCACGACGAAACTCGTGGGGATGTCGTTGGAGGTTCTCTACAATACCGCCGAAGGTGTCCGAGTCGGTGAGAGCAGCCTTCCGAGCGTGAGAGCGAGTCGCAACGTATACGCGTCTCGCGGATCGGTGGCGGAGAGACCGACGATGTCGGAGCCGCGCTTGAGCCGGTAGCGCACGGTGTTGGGGTGCACGTAGAGGAGGCGTGCGGTGGCCTCGATCGACGAGCCGTTCTCGAGGAACGCCGCGATCGTCTCCAGGATCACCGGGCCACTCTCGGCCAGCGGGGTGAACACGTCGGTGACCAGCTGGCGCCGGGCATGTCCGTCGCCGGCCAGCGCCCGTTCGGGAAGCAGCTCCTCACTGGTGACCGGTCGCGGTGCCTCCGGCCAGCCGGGAGCCGCACGGAGTCCGGCGACCGCCGCCCGCGCCGAGATGTTCGCCGCGAGCAGATCCTGCACCAGCGGTCCGGCGACCACCGGACCCGGGCCGAAGTGCTTGGCGACCGCGTCCGCCGCCTGCGCCGGGTCGTCAACCCCACCGAGTACGACCACCAGACGGTCACCCTGGACGGCGCACAGCGCGTCAAGCCCGAACGGTTTCGCGGACGCGCGAACCGCGTCGACAACCGGCTCGCTCGGGCCGTCTGGAGTTTCGCCCAGCACGACGATGACGCGGCTGGACGACTCCCAGCCCAGCGCTGCGGCGCGCGACCGGACGGACTCGTCGGGTTCACCGCGGAGCACCGAGTCGACGACGAGGGCCTCGAGCCGAGCGTCCCATGCGCCTCGCATCTCGGCCGCGCGTGCGTACACCTCGGCGGCGGCGAAAGCCACCTCGCGCGCGTACCGCATCACCGCCTCGCGCACGTCCGGCCCGTCGGCCGGGTCGACGATGTCGACCACGCTCTCCTCGACCGTCTGGATCGTCGTGCGCACCATCTCGACTGTCTGGTGCAGCGTGACGACCCGGGTGAGCTCCCGGGGCGCGTCACCGAACACGTCCGTCGTCACGGCCAGACCGAGGTTCTGTTCGCGGTACCAGCGGACGAACGCCGCGATGCCCGCCTGCGCGATCAAACCGATCCATGAGCGGTGCTGTGCGCTGAGCTGACGGAACCAGGTCAGGTCGCGATCCATCTGACTGATGGCCGTCTGCGTCATCGCACCGGCAGCTTGCTCAAGCCTTTTCGCCGCTTGAGCCCGAGATCGGGGCACGGAGTGAGCGTAGTCGCAATCCTTGTGATGAGTGGACAAACCGGTGACATCCGGCGAGCGGGGCCGCACAGGGCATGATGAACGGATGGACCCTGTTCGAAGCACTCAAGCGGATCGCGTTCCTACTCGAACGTGAGCAGGCCGAGACCCATCGGGTACGCGCGTACCGCAAGGCCGCCTGGACGCTCGCCGAGCTCGATCCCAGCGAGATCGTCGAGCGGGACCGGGCCGGATCCCTCACCGACCTGCCGAACGTGGGCGCAAAGACCGCGTCGGTGGTTCACGACGCGTTACGGCAGGAGATCCCAACGTATCTTCGAGAGCGCGAGGAGCGGGCGCCCCGCCTGCTCGCGGAGGGCGGCGAGAAGATGAGGTCGCTGCTGCGAGGCGATCTCCACACCCACTCGGACTGGTCGGACGGGGGAAGCCCGATCGACGAGATGGCCGCGGCGGCCGTCTCCGTGGGACACGACTACATGGCCCTCACCGATCACTCACCGCGGCTGACGGTGGCACGTGGGCTGTCGGCCGAGCGGCTGCACGAGCAGCTTGGTGTTGTGGCGAGCCTCAATGAGAGCCTTGCCCCGTTCCGCATCCTCACCGCGATCGAGGTCGACATCCTCGAGGACGGTTCGCTCGACCAGGACCCGGCTCTGCTCGACGAGCTGGACGTCGTCGTCGCCAGTGTGCACTCCAAGCTGCGGATGGACGCGGAGACGATGACCCGTCGGATGGTGTCGGCGGTGGCGAACCCGCGGGTCAACATTCTGGGCCACTGCACTGGGCGCCTGGTCACAGGTGGCCGGGGCCGTCGGCCGGAGTCGACGTTCGACGCCGACGTGGTCTTCGAGGCATGCCGCCAGTTCGACACCGCGGTCGAGATCAACTCGCGTCCGGAGCGTCTCGACCCGCCTCGCCGGCTGCTCTCGCTGGCCGTGGAGACCGGCTGCCTGTTCTCGATCGACACCGACGCCCATGCGCCGGGACAGCTCGACTTCCTCGACTACGGCTGCGCGCGTGCCCTGGAGTGCGGCGTACCGGAGGATCGGGTCGTCAACACGCGGTCGGTCGATGACCTGCTGGCATGGACGCGCCCCGCATCCGCCTGACTGCCGCGGGCTAGCCGACCTCGCCGCCTTCCTGCTTGACGTCGCGTACGGCCGTGGGATCGTTGATCCGGAACCGGTCGAAGGCCTCCCGTACCGTCTCGGGCTTGACCTCACCGCGCTTGGCCAGCGCCTGCAACGTCGCGACGACGATCGACTGCGCATCGACGTTGAAGAAGCGTCGCGCCGCCGGCCGGGTGTCGGCGAACCCGAATCCGTCGGTGCCGAGCGAGTGCCACTCTCCGGTCACCCAGTGCGAGATCTGGTCGGGCACGGCACGCATGTAGTCGCTGACCGCCACGATTGGTCCCGGGGCATCCTCCAGAACCGTTGTCACGAAGGGGATCCGCTGCGGCTCATCGAGGTGCAGCAGGTTCCAGTCGTCGGCGGCGACCGCCTCTCGGGCGAGCTCGTTCCATGACGTGACCGACCACACGTCGGCTGCTACGGAGTAGTCGTCGGCGAGGATCTGCTGTGCGTGGAGGGCCCACGGCATCGCCACGCCGGAGGCCAGGATCTGTGCCGCGGGAGTGTTGTCGCCATTCCTGGGCTGCGTGCTGTCGGACCGTCGGTAGAGATAGATGCCCTTGAGCAGTCCGGCGACATCGAGGTCCTCGGGCTCGGCCGGCTGCACGATCGGCTCGTTGTAGACGGTGAGGTAGTAGAAGACGTTCTCGCCGTACGGCGCCTCGTCCGAGCTGCCGTACATGCGCCGCAACCCGTCCTGCATGATGTGGCTGATCTCGAACGCCCAGGCGGGGTCGTAGTGGACCGCCGCGGGATTCGTGGCCGCGAGCAGCGGGGAATGCCCGTCGGCGTGCTGCAGTCCTTCACCGGTCAGCGTGGTCCGGCCGGCGGTGGCGCCGATCAGGAAGCCGCGCCCGAGGTTGTCGGCGAACGACCAGATCGAGTCGCCGGTGCGCTGGAAGCCGAACATCGAGTAGAAGATGTAGACGGGGATCATCGGCTCGCCGTGCGTGGCATAGGCGGTGCCCGCGGCGATCGTCGAGGCCATCGCGCCCGCCTCGCTGATGCCTTCGTGCAGGAGCTGCCCCTGGACGGACTCCTTGTAGTTCATCAGCATCTTGCGGTCGACCGACTCGTAGCGCTGGCCGTGCGGTGAGTAGATCTTGGCGCTGGCGAACATCGAGTCCATCCCGAACGTGCGGAACTCGTCGGGTGCGATCGGGACGATCCTGGCCCCGATCTCCTCATCCTTCATCAGGTCGCGCAGCAGGCGAACGAACGCCATCGTGGTCGCGATGGCCTGCTTACCCGAACCCCGCTTGAGCTCTGCGTACGCGGAGTCGCCGGGGAGCTTCAAGGGCGTCGGCTCCACGCGTCGCTCGGGCAGCCAGCCCCCGAGCTGGCGTCGCCGATCCATCATGTAGCGCATCTCGTCGGAGTCGGCGCCGGGGTGGTAGAACGGCGCGACGTCAGAGTCGTCGATCGCCGCGTCCGAGATCGGCAGGTAGAGCCGGTCGCGGAACTTCTTCAGGTCGTCCTTGGTCAGCTTCTTCATCTGGTGCGTGGCGTTCTTGCCCTCGAGGGCGTCGATGGTCCAGCCCTTGATGGTCTTGGCCAGGATGACCGTCGGCTGGCCCACGTGCGAGGTCGCCGCGTCGAATGCCGCGTACACCTTGCGATAGTCATGGCCACCGCGGGGGAGCTTGCGCAGGTCGTCGTCGGTCAGCCCGTCGACCAGCTTGCGCAGTCGCTGGTCCGTGCCGAAGAAGTTGTCCCGGATGTAGGCGCCGCTCTCGACCGAGTACGTCTGGAACTGCCCGTCTGGCGTCGTGTTCATCCGGTTGACGAGAACACCGTCGACGTCGGCGGCGAGCAGGGCGTCCCACTCGCGTCCCCACACCACCTTGATGACGTTCCAGCCGGCGCCGCGGAAGAACGACTCCAGCTCCTGGATGATCTTTCCGTTGCCGCGTACCGGACCGTCGAGCTGCTGCAGGTTGCAGTTGACGACGAACGTGAGGTTGTCCAGCTCCTCGCGTGCCGCGACGCCGATCGCACCGAGCGACTCGGGCTCACCCATCTCGCCGTCGCCGAGGAACGCCCAGACATGCTGCTGGCTGGTGTCCTTGATCCCGCGGTTCTGCAGGTAGCGGTTGAAGCGTGCCTGGTAGATCGAGTGGATCGCGGTGAGGCCCATCGACACCGTCGGGAACTCCCAGAACTTCGGCATCAGCCGCGGGTGCGGGTAGGAGGACAGACCCTTGCCCAGGCCGTGCGAGACCTCCTGCCGGAACTTGTCCAGCTGTGACTCGCTCAGCCTGCCCTCGAGGAACGCGCGCGCGTAGATGCCGGGTGATGCGTGTCCCTGGATGAAGACCTGGTCGCCGCCGCCGGGATGGTCCTTGCCGCGGAAGAAGTGGTTGAACCCCACCTCGTACAGGCTCGCGGCCGACTGGTAGGTCGCGATGTGGCCTCCCACCTCCAGCCCCTTCCGGTTGGCGCGCGACACCATGACCGCGGCGTTCCAGCGGATGAAGGCGCGGATGCGCCGCTCGATGTACTCGTCTCCGGGGAACCAGGGCTCCCGCTCGGGCGGAATCGTGTTGATGTAGTCGGTGCTGCGCAGGGCGGGCACGCCGATGTGCTTTTCACGCGCCCGCTCGAGCAGTTTCAACATCACGTACCGCGCCCGGTCCCGGCCCCGCTCGTCGAGCAGGACGTCGAGCGAGTCGATCCATTCCTGCGTCTCGTCCGGGTCGATGTCTGGAAGCTGGGTAGGGAGTCCCTCGTGGATGACCGGGGGACGATCAGATGCGGATGCCACGGCGCCCTCTTCTTTCCGGCGTTGTTGCCGCCATCCTCGCACCTGTCAGCGGAGGGTCCAACCGCTGGCCGTGCCCGGCGGGCCGATGCGAAACGGCGCCAGACCGCTTGAGCCGCCGTGTCAGAGCGCGTACCGCGTCTCAGGGGCCTCGAGGATCGGTCCGACACCGGGAGACGATGCCGGTAGCGACGGTCTATGGTGGCCTCGACCAGTGGGATCGGCAGGCCCGCGGCAGCGGGTCGTGTGTGGACAGGAGGCGCGACGTGAGCGCGACCGCGGGGGGCGCGGATAACTCGGGGCCGGCGCTCCGGCTCGGATTCCGGCCCGGGATGGTGGTCCAGGAGTTGGGGTGGGACGAGGACGTCGACGAGCCGCTCCGCGAGGCCATCGAGTCGGTGATCGGCTCCCAGCTCGTCGACGAGGACTACGAGGATGTCGCCAACGCGGTCGTGCTGTGGTGGCGCGACGAGGACGGTAACCTCGTCGACGCGCTCGTCGACTCCCTGACCGATCTCGCCGACGGCGGGATGATCTGGCTGTTCTGCCCCAAGGTCGGGCGCGACGGGCACGTCGACCCCAGCGACATCGCCGAGGCTGCGCCGACGGCGGGCCTGTCTGCGACGAGCAGCCTCACGGTGGCGGCCTCCTGGGCCGCGACGAAGCTGGTCGCTCCCAAGTCCGCGCGCAACGGAAGGCGGTAGCTCCGTCTCTCCGGCTGCACCGGAATGCCAGGATGTGTCCGTGGCATTGGAGATCGGGCTGGAGCCACCAGACTTCGAGTTGCGCAACCAGCACGGCGAGTCGGTGTCGCTTTCGTCGTACCGCGGCAGCCGGCGAGTGGTGCTCGTGTTCTATCCCTATGCGTTCAGTCGCGTGTGCAGCAGCGAGTTGCACGCATTGCGTGACCAGCTGCCTGAGTTCGCCAACGAGCGGACGCAGCTGCTCGCGGTGTCATGCGACCACATGTTCTCCCTCCGAACGTTCGCCGACCGGGACGCCCTCGGGTTCCCCTTGCTGAGCGACTTCTGGCCGCACGGTGCCGTGTCGCAGCTGTACGGCGTCTTCGATCATCAACGGGGTTGCGCGAACCGGGGCACGTTCATCCTCGACACGTCGGGCGTGCTGAGATGGAGCATCCACCATGAGATGTCGGACGCCCGTTCGATAGAGGACTACAAGACCGTGCTTGCCGGTCTGTGAGATTACGGTTGCAATTTGCCGATTCCGCAGCCATCGGGCCGCCGACGGTGTGGAATGGAGCCAGTCGCGACCGTCGGGGGCCCGAGACCCTGGCGGTCGCGCATTCGAGCGCGTGCCACATGGCATATGGGGTGCCCCTCCGCTGGCGATAGTCTTCTCGCGGTTCAAGGGGCGTATAGCTCAGCGGTAGAGCACCTGCCTTACAAGCAGGCGGCCGCAGGTTCGATCCCTGCTGCGCCCACTCTGCGCCACTCTACTGCGCCCACTCGTGCGCCGGCCGCGCTCGAATGCTCGTGCGATGGCCGTGCTGGGAACGAAGCTCCACCTGCCGGTCCCACGCCGCGAGCTCGTTCCGCGGCCCCGGCTGACTGACGCGCTTCCCACCGCCGGAACGCGTGGCTGCGGCGGTCCTCTGCTGAGCCGGGGCACACCCGGCACACCCGATGCGGCGCACCGCGTGAGCGGAGGGCACCAACCTGGAATGCCCCCCAAGCCATGTGCTCAGCGGCCCGCCCGCGTGGCCGTGAACGCCGATATCTGGAGAGTCTGCCGAACTGAAACTAGACGGCCCCAACTGGTCGAATCTCGCAGGGGTCGAACCTGCTGCCCCACGCCCACACCGCGCTTTGCACGACAGATGTTCAAGACGTGCGCCTGGTGGGTACGGGAAGTCCGAAGCCATCGGGGTATTGACGCGAAAGCTGAGGGGGAGACCCGTGACCACCACCGCCATCACCCATGCGTCCTGGTGCCGCTACCACGCCGACGGCCCGGACTGGTGCCAGACAGGACGGATCGCCATCGACGAAGTACCCGGTGCCGGCGTGCGGGCCGTCCAGACCGCGGGCAGTGACTACCGCAGCGTTTACATCGACGTCCCCACTACCGATGCCCTCCCGTACATTCACCTGTCCACCGAAACGGCGACGTGGCTGGCAGCCGCCATCCGGCAGAACGCCGAGGACCTCGCGGCGTCGCTCGAGGAGACGGTGCGCCGGGTCGGATAGTGCGCGGAAGGTGTTGGCGAGGCGGTCGTTGCGGCGGGTGCCTGGCTCGAGTTCGGCACGTTCTCAGGTTATGGGTCACCGGCCCGGGCCACTGCCGGGAAGTGCGCAGTTGTTGGTCACGGTTGAGCCGGTGACCAACGTGCGCGCAAAAGTTCGGTGCGGTCAGGCTGACGCGCCCAACGGCAGGCCCACCCGTTCCGCCGCGGCAAGAAGTGTGCAGTTGTTGGGGGTAAACGGATGGCGACAACTCTCATCGCCTGCACAAGTCTGCGCAGTCAAGCACCGCGGCGGTTGGCCTCGGACTCAGGCAATCGCGGCCCCGAGCCCTCGCCGGAACCCGTGCCTACCGGCGCGACACATTGTCGGATGGCGTGAAACAACTGTCGGATGGCGCGAAACAAGTGTCGGATCGCGCGAAACAAGTGTCGGATCGCGTGAAAGGGCGGGACGCCTCAGCCGCTGCGGGCCCTCCGAGTCTTCCAACCGCGTTTGGCCGCCAGGCTCCGTCGCCGCCGAGCGCGCTCGTCCTCCTCGCGCGCCTGGGACGCCGCCCGCTGCTCACGGAGATCCTTGTTCCGTGCCTTGCGTCGTTCCGCCTCGACAACGGACGCCGAGCGGACCGGCCAACGACACGGCAACCCTGGGGGGACATCGGGGAACAGTGGACCGTAGTGGGCTGGGAGCTTCCCCAGCAGCATCGACCGGTGACTGAGATGGAACTCCTCGGCGCCCAGCCAGGGCGGCAGTGCTCCCGCCCTCGCGAGCTCCTCCTGAGTCGGAATGTCCTCGACGCCGACCTGCAGAAGGTCGTGGCGGATCGTCGCGGCGCAGCTGTCGGCGTGGCCGCGCCCTGACCAGACACGGCAGCAGGCCAGGCCGTAACAGCCGAGAGCCCGCTCGTACCCCTGCCACATCAGTACGGCGGGGTGGTTGGCCCAGCCGTACCCCGGCCAGGTCAGGGCGCGAACGATCTGGATGACCTCGACCCGCTGCTTGCCGAGGCGCTTCATGTCGAGCACAGCCGCTGAGCGCTCGAAGTCGGCGTACGGCAGGAACGTCTGCATCAGCGGATCGTTCGCTCAGCGGAGCCCACCACCCGGTCATGCTACGAACAGTGCGCACTGTGCGCCCGGGGGACAGGTGCCATTTTGGACGGATCGAAGCGATTTCATGTGCAATGGGCGACTCACCATTAGTCTTTGTCCACCAAAGCTCTCCGGAGGGGACACCGAAACGATGAATTCAAGGAAGACGAGTGCACTCGGCGTCGCGGCACTGCTGGCGGCGTCGATTGCGGTAGCCGCTCCAGCGTCCGCGGCTGCCTCGTGCAACGGCAAGGTTGCGACCATCGTCGGCACCAACGGCCCCAACACCCTGAGGGGCACCAGGGGCGCCGACGTGATCAGCGGTCTCGGCGGCGACGACAAGATCTTCGGCCTGGGCGGGGCCGACACCATCTGTGGAGACCTGGGCAACGACTTCGTGCGCGGCGGTCTCGGCGCGGATGTCGTCCACGGCGACGCCGGCGCCGACAGGCTCTCCGGTGGGCGCAGGCTCGACATTCTGCGCGGCGGGACGGGCAACGACCTGGTCTTCGGTGGTCAGCGTGGCGACCGGGCCTCCGGTGGTCCGGGCAACGACCATCTGTTCGGCAACCTCGGCTACGACAGGGTCGGCGGCGGGGTCGGCAACGACACCCTGGGCGGCGGCCCCGGTAACGACTCTCTTTACGGAAGTGCGGGCGCTGACTCGGAGACCGGCGGGCTGCAGCCCGACCACATGCTCGGCGGGGCGGGCGCCGACACCCTCAACGCCGTCGACGGTGCGGGCAACGACACGGTGCGTGGAGGCACCGAGGTCGATGTCTGTGACCACGATCCCGGCGACCACATCTTCAGCTGCCCCTGAGCGCCGGCACGTGGATTCCCCGACTCCTTAGACGGATGAGCTCACGACGACTCATCCGTCCGGGGCGGGCACGCGTCGTCCGTCCTTGCACCTGTGCGGGCGGCGCGCTCAGGTGATCCGGGCCCGGACTGCCCGGCGTCCGATCTCGGTTCGACGTCGGCTGGCCGTTGCGACCTGGCGGCCGTCGGCGGACGGCCGGATCTATGCGCGGATGGCGTTCGACGCAACCGCGCTGCTGGCCTACGTCGAGCAGACACGGCAGCGGACCGGCGACCCGGTAACGGTGACCCACGTGGTCGGTGCCGCGTTGGGACGCGCGCTGCGCGCGATTCCGGAGATCCGCTCGCGGGTGGTGCTCGGTCGCATCGTCACGTTCGAAACGTGTGACATCGGGTTCGCCGTCGATATCGAGGGAGGCGGCGATCTCGCCCCCATCAAGGTGCGCTGCGTGGATGGGAAGACGCCGGCGGAGATTGCCCGCGAGCTGGCACCCGGTGTCCGGCGGTTGAAGGCCAAGGACGATCCCGGACATGCCAGGAGCTCCTCGGTCATACGTCACCTGCCCTGGTGGAGTCTGCGTGCGACGCTGAGCGCGGCTGGTCTGATGATCGGTGGGTTCGGCATCGGGATGCTCGGGCAGCCCGGGTTCCCACTGGGAGCAGCCTTCGTCTCCAACGTCGGCACGCTAGGACTCGACGAGGCATTCCTCGCGCCGGTGCCGTTCGCCCGGATTCCCCTCTATCTGGGAGTGGGCGCGGTGCGAGACGCGGCGCTCGTCGTGGACGGCGCGGTGGCCGTCCGTCCCCAGATCGTGCTGGTGGCGACCGCCGACCACCGACTGGTCGACGGGGCGCACGCCGGTCTCGTGGCGACGGTCCTGCGTGAGTTGTTGGCCGACCCGTGGCGGCTCGATCAGCCGCCGGTCAGGGGACCATCCACGACAGCACCGTCGACTGCAGATAGACAATCGCGACCATGAGCGCCAGGAAGAGCAGGCTCCAGCCGATCACCTTGCGGAAGAGGTCCCCCTCCCGGCCCGGCATGCCCACCGCCGCTGCCGCGATGGCGAGGTTCTGCGGCGAGATCATCTTGCCCAGCACTCCACCGGAGGAGTTCGACGACGCCATCAGGGTCGGGTCGAGGCCGGCCTGATGCGCGGCGGTGACCTGCAGCGCACCGAACAGCGCGTTCGATGACGTGTCGGATCCCGTCACTGCCACGCCGAGCCAACCGAGGACTGGTGAGATGAGCGCGAATGCCGCGCCCGCCCCGGCCATCCAGTTTCCGAGGGTGCCGGTCTGGCCCGAGTCGTTCATCACGTATGCCAGTGCGAGAACCGCCATCACCGTCACGATGGCGGTGAACAGTTGCCTCCAGGTGTCCAGCCAGGCCTTGAATGCCTTGGCCGGGCTGATGCCGATCGCGAAGATGGTCAGAAGCCCGGAGAACACCAGCAGCGTGCCGACCGCATTGAGCCAGTTGAACTTGAACTCCAGGGACGACAAGGGGTCGCCGTCGGGGTTGGTGACGTGGAGCCCAGGCCAGTTGAACAGCTTTGTGGGCGCGTCGAACACGTCCTTGAGGCCGGGCAGCTGGGTGAATACCAGGACGGCGATGATGATCAGGTAGGGAGCGTACGCACGCAGAACCTCGACCGGGGGATCCTCGTGGTCGGCGTCGTCGCGGCTGGCGACGCGTACCGCCGCGTCCTGGGCGTGCCGCGCCTCCGCATCATCGCCCCTGCGCCGAGACGCACCTGAAGCCCCGGTGTCGATCTCGTCCGCGGTCTCGTCAGCTTCCACATAGGTGTCCGAGGGCTGCCAGACCCGTAGCAGCAGCACGACCGAGAGCGCACTGACCAGCGACGCGACGATGTCGGTCAGCGGGATCGAGATGTAGTTTGAGGTGACGAACTGCGCGACTGCGAAGGTCACCCCGCACGTCAGCGTGGCCGGCAGCGTGGCCCGGACGCCGCGGCCGCCGTCGATGATGAACACCAGCGCCATCGGGACGAACACGGCCAGCAGCGGGGTCTGCCGGCCCACCATCGAGGCGATGTCCTGTTCGGGCAGGCCCGCGATGGGGGCGAGGGTCGTGATCGGCACGGCCAGCGCGCCGAAAGCCACGGGTGCGGTGTTGGCGACGAGCGCGACCGTTGCGGCCTTGATCGGGCGGAAACCGAGCGCGATCAACATGACGCTGGTGATCGCCACCGGGGTCCCGAAGCCGGCCAGGGCCTCGAGCAGGGCACCGAAGCAGAACGCGATGATGACCGCCTGGATCCGCTGGTCGGCACTGACCTTGCTGAACGAGCGGCGCAGTACATCGAAGTGGCCGGTCACCACAGTCATGTTGTAGATCCAGAGCGCGTTGATGACGATCCACATGATCGGGAAGAACCCGAACACCGCGCCCTCACTGGCGGCGAGCAGCGCCTGGTCGATCGGCATGGGATAGACGAGGACCGCGACTCCGAGTGCCGCCAGCAGGGCCACCAATGCCGACACCCACGCGGTGACGCGGAGCCCGCCGAGAAGTACGAACAACACGACCAATGGAATGGCCGCGAAGAGCGACGACCAGGCCAGTGAGTCGGAGACGGGGTCGAGCACTTGCTGGTACATCGGTCACCTCGCGGGTGTGGGGTGGACGGCGAGTTCGGAAGCCGGCGCTGCAACCAGGTGCTGGGCGGATAGTCCCCGGATCGATGCGTCGAGCACCTCCACCGTGTGGGCGAGCCCGATGCGTTGTCCGGTGCGCTCCAGCGAGGACGCGACCTGCATGAGACAACCGGGGTTCGCCGTCACCAGGAGCTGGGCCCCGGTGCTGACGACGTTTTCGGCCTTGCGGTCCCCGAGCTCCGAAGCGGCCTCGGGGTTGAGCACGTTGTAGATCCCGGCGGAGCCGCAGCAGAGCTCTGACTCGGCGATCTCGCGCAGTTCCAGCCCCGGAATCGCGCTGAGCAGCGAGCGCGGCTGGGCCCGGATCCCTTGGGCATGCGCCAGATGACACGCGTCGTGGTAGGCGACGGTCACTGGCAGCGGATGGCGGACCGCGACGCTGCCCATCGCGTCGAGCAGCTCGGAGACGTCACGGACCTTGTCCTGGAAGCGGGCTGCCCGCTCCGCGTAATCGGGGTCTTCGCCCAGAACCGCGGCGTACTCCTTCATCGTCGAACCACAACCCGCGGCGTTGACCACGACGTGGTCGACTTCGGCATCCTCGAGGCTGTCGATGAGAGCGCGGGCGAAATCGGCGGCCTCGGACTCTCGGCCGTTGTGCATCGAGAGCGCTCCACAGCAGCCCTGCCGGGAGGGCGCATGCACGTCGAAGCCCTCGGCTGCCAGGACCCGCACCGTCGCGGCGTTGACTCCAGGGAAGAACGTGCGTTGGACGCAGCCGAGCAGCATCGCGACGCTGCCCCGTCTTGGCCCGATCGCGGGCGTGTACGCGGGGATCCGGTCGGCACGACCCAGGGAGGGCGCCAGCGACTCCATCGCGGCCAGGGCCGGGGCCACCCGCGACAAGAGCCCGCTTCGCCTCAGCAACCGCTGCAGCCCGCTGGCCTGGTACGCGCGGAGCGGGCCCCGGACGAGTCTCAGCCTTCGGGGATAGGGGAACAACGCGAAGATCGCGCTGCGCAGCGCGCGGTCAGAGGTCGAACGGTCGTAGCGGCGCTCCACCTGTGCGCGGGTGGCCTCGATCAGCTTGTCGTACTGCACGCCGGAAGGGCATGCGGTCACGCAGGCCATGCAGCCCAGACACGCGTCGAAGTGCTGCACCATCGACGGCGTCATCGGCTCACCCTGGAGGCCGGTGTTCATCAGGTAGATGCGCCCACGGGGCGAGTCCATCTCCTCTCCCCACAGGGCATAGGTCGGGCAGGTGGGGAGGCAGAAGCCGCAGTGCACACAATCGGCGACCAGCTCAGCCGACGGGGGGTGATGATCGTCGAAGGCCGGCTCACCCGGAGGAGGCGGCGCGAGGTATTGGGGTCCGTCGCTTCCCTTGGTTCCCGTCGTGCTGCTGACCGGGGCCGGACCCTGCCCGGCATCGTTCATCAGAACCCTCCGACTCTGTCTCCTGCCCCCGATCAGACAACCGCGACGAGATCGATCCGTCTAGATCCCTCCGACGAAACGACCCGGCGACAGGCGTCGCTCCGGGTCGAATCTCTCCTTGATGCGACGCATCAGTTCCAACCCTCCTGCCGGTCCCCACACGTCCACGCGCTGCTTGACCGAACGCGCACCGGCGAGCACGACGACCTGGCCGTTCCACGCCGGAGCAGCCTCCCGGAGGGTGGTGATGAACGCGGCGGCGGCCTCCGGCTCCACGTCGGCCGGCAACGCCACGTGGACCACGCCGACGCCCACCGAGCCGCGTACGGCCGGGCTCACGCCGTGCTGGGCTCCACTGCGCGCGACACCTTCGAGCAGTCGCGCGACGCCCGCGATCTCGTGGGTGACGCGCAGTCCCACACCACCTGGTTCCCATGGCAACCGCCCCCACCACGGCGGCGACTCGTCATGCAACTGTGCCGCGCTGCCGAGCCGGCCGAGCAGGCTGGTCGCCCGCGCCTCGACGCCCTCGGGCAGCCCGTCGAACAGGACCGACAGCACCGGCGGACTGCCGGCGCGCTGGTCGAGCTCGGCCGCGGTCGGTACGAGCTGGGAGTGAACCACCTCGTGGACGAGCCGGAGCAGGTCGTCGGGACCCTGCGCGTCGACGGTCACCCACCGTCGGGCCGACGGCAGCGGATGCAGCCGGAAGACGAGACCGGTGATCACACCGAGCGTGCCCCAGGACCCGGCCATCAGCTTCCCGAGGTCATACCCGGCGACGTTCTTGACGACCTTCCCACCGGCCTTGGCGATCACCCCGTCGGCGCGCACGAACGTGACCCCGATGACCAGGTCGCGCACGGCGCCGTGACTGAGCCGCAGGGGTCCGCTGACACCGGTGGCGACGACGCCACCGACGGTTCCGCCCGTGACGACCGGGTCGATGGCCAGGCGCTGACCGGCGGGCGACAGGACGCTCTGCACGTCGTCGAGCCGGGCACCTGCCTGCACGGTGACAACGAGGTCGCCGGCGGCGTGCTCGACGACCTTGTCCATCCTGGTGGTGTCGAGGACGAGGTCGGCCGAGCTCGGCGCCGCTCCCCAGGCCAGCTTGGTGGCCGCTCCACGCGGTACGACGGTGAGAAGGTGGTCGGCGGCGACCCGGAGTGCCTGCGACGTCTGGTCCACGCTCGCGGGCGAGACGACGTAGGACGCATCGACGCCGTCCACGTCGTCACCGGGTGTCGCCAGCCGGGCATCGTCGACAACGTTGCGCAGAGCATCCAGAGTCGCCGAATTCGCTCCCATCAGAAGGCTTCCGCCAGCCCGGCCGCCTGCAGAGGATGTACGCCCTGGCGCCGGCCGGGGACCTCTCCGCAGAGTCGGGGAGTCGGAAATATCTTGCCGGGGTTCGAGATGGTCTGCGGGTCGAACGCGCATCGGACCAGCTGCATCGTGTCGAGGTCGTCATCGGTGAACATGCGCGGCATGTACCTGGCCTTGTCCGCGCCGACGCCGTGCTCGCCGGTGATCGAGCCGCCGTGCTCGATGCAGAGGTCGAGGATCGCTGCGGACACCTCCTCGGCACGCTCGGACTCGCCGGGAACGGTCTCGTCGAACAGCACCAGTGGGTGCAGGTTCCCGTCGCCTGCGTGGAAGACGTTCGCCACCCGGATGCCGCTCTCGTCGGAGAGCTCACCCATTCGGCGCAGCACCTCCGGCAGCGCCGTCCGGGGGATCACACCGTCCTGGACGATGTAGTCGGGGCTGATCCGGCCGACCGCGGCGAAGGCCGACTTGCGCCCCTTCCAGAACAGGGCCCGTTCGACGTCATCGGCGGCGATGCGGATCTCGAACGCGCTGTTGTCGTCGCAGTGCTGCTCGACCTGCTCGAACTGGTGCTCGACCTCGACCGCGGCACCGTCGAGCTCGACGACCAGCACCGCACCGGCGCCCTCGGGGTAGCCGCAGTGCACCGCGGCCTCTGCAGCCTCGATCGCCAGCGCGTCCATCATCTCGATCGCGGCTGGGACAACTCCCGCTCCGATGATCGCGGACACAGCGGCACCGGCCTCGTCGGTACTCGGAAACGCCGCCAGCAGAGTGCGGACCGACTCCGGTGTCCGCACCAGCCGGACGGTCACCTTTGTGGCCACGCCCAGTGTGCCCTCCGACCCCACGACCATCGAGAGCAGGTCGTAGCCGGTCGCGTCGGGAGCCTTGCCGCCGATCTGGAAGATCTGCCCGTCGGGGGCGACGAGCTCCACCCCGGTGACGTGGTTGGTGGTGAAGCCGTACTTCAGGCAGTGCGCCCCACCGGAGTTCTCCGCCACGTTCCCGCCGATCGAGCAGATCTGCTGACTCGAGGGATCCGGGGCGTAGTAGTAGCCGCGCGGCTGGGCGTCCTTGCTGACCTGCAGGTTGATGACACCCGGCTCGACGACGGCGCGCTGGTTGTCGATGTCGACCTCGAGGACACGTCGCATCCGCGAGGTCACGATCAGCACGCCCTCGGCGTGGGGGAGTGCCCCGCCGGAGAGGCCGGTACCCGAGCCACGCGCCACGAACGGGACACCGCGATCGGCGCAGGCAGCGATGACCTGTGCGACGCCGCCGGCGTCTTCGGCGAGAACGACCAGAGCCGGGGTGACTTTGTACTGTGCCAGGCCGTCGCACTCGTAGGTACGCAGCTGTTGATGGTCGTCGATGACGGCGTTGTCGCCGAGCGCCGCACGCAGCACCGCCGCCAGCTCGCGGATCTCCGGCGTTTCGGTGGGCGGGCGCTCGGTGGTGGTCAACGGCGGGTCCTCACGGCATCCGTTCGTACGCGGGCAGGGTGAGGAACTCCACGAACTCGTCGGCGACCGCCACCGCCATGAACGTTGAGCGGGCGTCGGCGTAGTCGGACGGATCGCCGGGCAGCTTGGCGATCTCCTCGTCGGCCATCTGCTCGACGAGCTCGCGCGTGACGGTCGCGCCGTTGTCCAGCTCCACGTCGTTGTGCAGCCACTGCCACACCTGCGACCGGCTGATCTCCGCGGTGGCGGCATCCTCCATCAGGTTGAAGATCGCGACCGCGCCGGTGCCGCGTAGCCACGCCGCGAGGTACTGGATGCCCACGCTGACGTTGGCGCGCAGACCGGCCTCGCTGACGTCTCCGGGGGTCGAGGCGACGTCCAGCAGGTCCTCTGCGGTGACGCTCACATCGTCCCGGGTGCGGTCGAGCTGGTTGGGCCGTTCACCGAGTACGGCGTCGAACACCTCACGGCACACCGGTACCAGGTCTGGATGCGCAACCCAGGAGCCGTCGAACCCGTCGCCGGCCTCGCGGTCCTTGTCCTCCCGTACCTTCGCCAGGGCGTTCTCGTTGACCTCCGGGTCCTTGCGGCTGGGGATCAGCGCTGCCATCCCGCCGATCGCGTGCGCGCCCCGCGAGTGGCAGGTCCGGACGAGAAGCTCGGTGTACGAACGCATGAAGGGAACGGTCATCGTCACCTTCACCCGATCGGGCAAGAGGAACTCGCGGCCGCGGGTGCGGAACTTCTTGATCACGCTGAAGATGTAGTCCCACCGCCCGGCGTTCAAGCCCGCGGAGTGCTCACGGAGCTCGTAGAGGATCTCCTCCATCTCGAACGCGGCTGGATAGGTCTCGATCAGAACCGTGGCCCGGATCGTCCCCTGGGGGATCCCGAGCCGCTCCTGGGCGCGGACGAACACCTCGTTCCACAGCCGGGCCTCGAGGTGGCTCTCCATCTTCGGCAGGTAGAAGTACGGACCCAGACCGTTGTCCAGCTGGCGGCGGGCGCAGTGGAAGAAGTAGAGGCCGAAGTCGAAGAGGCTGCCCGAGATCTCCTCACCGCCGACCGTCAGGTGCTTCTCGGGCAGATGCCACCCGCGTGGGCGGACGACGATCGTGGCCACTTCCTCGGCGAGCTGGTACGCCTTGCCCTCGGCGGAGGAGAAGTCGATCTTGCGGTCAAGGGCGTCGCGCAGGTTCAGCTGGCCCTGGACCATGTTCTCCCACAGCGGGGTGTTGGCGTCCTCGAAGTCGGCGAGCCAGACCTTGGCGCCGGAGTTCAACGCGTTGACCGTCATCTTCTTGTCGGTGGGACCGGTGATCTCGACCCTCCGGTCGACCAGGCCCGGCGCCGGCGGGGCTACCCGCCAGTCACCCTCGCGGATGTCCTTGGTCTGCTCCAGGAAGCCCAGGGTGCCGCCGGCGGCCAACTGTTCGTAGCGCTCATCGCGAGCCTGCAGGAGCTCCCGGCGGCGGCCGTCGAACGTCCTGTGCAGGTCGGCGAGCAGCTCGAGCGCGTCATCGGTCAGGATCTCGTCGTAACGGTCACCCATCGGCCCGGTGATGTCGACGCCTTCGAGACCGGTGCTGCCTTGTGGACCGGAGGCACTGGGGGATTGGGAACTCGTCATCAGCCTGCTCCTGGTGTGGGCGACTGCACCACACTATGGGCGCGACCATGCTCGCGCATCACCACCACGATCCGGTGGTCCTGCCGGTCAGGCGCGGTCCCGTCCCGGTGCGTCGTTGCTGTCGCCCCAGGGATCGGCTTCGGGGTCCGGCATCGCGGCGGCGGTGTCGACGTCGCGGTTGGGCGCGTTCGGCTTCTCGTCGGGCTGTTGCTGCATGTCCTCGGCCAGACTGCCCGTGTCGATGTCCTCGATGCCGGTGACGTCCGGTCCGAGCGCTGAGGTCTTCTCGGGCTGCACCGCACTGTCGGGGTCCGGCGCCAGCGGCGGTTTCATGCCTGGGTCCTGCGCTCGTTCGCTCATGGCATCGCCGTACCCACACGCCTAGCTCGCCATGCGCGACCCGGGATGGGCGCAGTGGGTAACCTCGCCAGCGTGACCACCACGACACCCACCCTGCGTGAGGTCGTCTCGATCCTCGATGCCTTGTACGACCCGCGCTGGGCCGACGACTGGGATGCGGTCGGCACGGTGACCGGCGACAGCGACCGTCCGATCAGCCGAGTGATGTTCGCCGTCAACCCGGTCAGTGCCATCGTGGATGAGGCGATCGACTGGGGGGCAGAACTCCTGCTGGTCCATCACCCGCTGCTACTGCGGCCGGTGAACTCGGTCGCGGCGCAGACGCCGAAGGGCAGCGTCATCCATCGGCTGATCGAGAACCGGGTGGCGCTGCACGTCTGTCACACGAACGCCGACTCGCCCGCGGGCGGCGTGAGTGACTCGCTGGCATCGGCTCTGGGCATCACCTCCACCCGCCCGATCGTGCCGGCAACGGCGCCGGCACTGGACAAGCTGGTGACGTTCGTGCCCTCAACGGACGCCGAGGCGGTCATCGACGCACTCGCGTCGGCGGGAGCGGGGAGGCTCGGCGACTACGAGCGGTGCGCGTTCACGTCTGCCGGCGTCGGGACGTTCCGTCCAGGAGCCGGCGCCCACCCCACGATCGGGGCGGTCGGCGATGTTGCCCGGGTCGAGGAGACGCGGGTCGAGATGGTCCTCGACCGCCGCCGTCGCCAGGAGGTCCTGACCGCGCTGCACGCGAGCCACCCGTACGAGGAGCCTGCCTTCGACCTGCTCGAGATGGCCGCGCTGCCCGCCGACCGGGGCAGCGGTCGCATCGGCCGGCTGACCTCGGCGAAGACCCTGGATGAGTTCGCCGCCGACGTCGCGCACCGGTTGCCGGCCACCGTGCAGGGCGTGCGCGTCTGCGGTGAACCTGACCGTCGCGTGGAAACGGTCGCGGTCTGCGGCGGAGCAGGCGACTTCCTGCTCGACGAGGTTCGTGCCAGCTCCGCCGACGCGTTCGTCACCAGTGACCTGAGACACCACCCCGCATCGGAGTTCCGCGAGCACGCCGGCTCACCGGCGTTGGTCGATGTCTCCCACTGGGCCGCCGAATGGACCTGGCTGCCCGTCGCCGAGGCCGCCATACGCAAGGAGCTGCTTCAGCGGGGGGCTACGGTGGAGACCCACGTGTCATCCCTGGCCACCGATCCATGGACGTTCCACGTCGGACACGACCACGGAAGAGGGAGTTGAAGCTGAAAGCCGAACCGACAGCGCAGCTGCGTCTGCTCGACCTGCAGGCGATCGACTCTCATCTCGATCAACTCGAACGCCGTCGTCGCAACCTTCCCCAGCTCGCTCGGGTCGCCGAGTTGAGCGCGATGAAGAGTGAGCTGGCCGACCGGCTCGTCCTCATACAGACCCAGGTCGACGACCTGAGCCGGGAGCAGCGCAAGGCCGATGCCGATGTCGAGCAGGTGAAGACCCGGCGCTCTCGCGACCAGGTACGTCTCGACAGCGGTCAGGTCGGCTCGCCCAAGGAGCTCGAAGGTCTCCAGCACGAGGTCGTGAGCCTGAACCGCAGGATCAGCGAACTCGAGGACCTCGAGCTGGAGGTCATGGAGCAGCTGGAGACCGCCCAGGCCACGCTCACAGAGGTGCGAGGGGCATCCAGAGCCGTCGAGTCCGAGCTTGCCACCGAGACCGACTCGCGTGACGTGGCCACAGCCCAGATCGATGCGGAGATCGCCGAGGGGCGGTCCGAGCGGGCGACGACGGCCGGCGACATCCCGGCCGATCTGCTCAAGGCGTACGACAAGCTGCGCCGCCAGAGCGGAGGCGTCGGAGCCGCCGCCCTGCAGCAGAAGCGGTGTGGCGGATGCAGCCTCGAGATCAACCCCGCCGACCTCGCCAGCATGATCACCGCGCCCGCGAACGAGGTGGTCCGTTGCGAGGAGTGCGGGCGGATTCTCGTGCGTGCGCAGGTGTCCGGGGTCTGATGGCCGGGAGCACCGACGCGCGCCAGCGCGTCAGCAGCGAGGCAGACGCGCGCCAGCGCGTGACCGTCGAGGCCGACGGAGGGTCACGCGGCAACCCCGGCCCGGCCGCGTTCGGCGCGGTGCTGAAGGATGCCGACACCGGTGAGGTGATCGCCGAGGCGTCCGAGTCGATCGGGACCGCTACGAACAACGTTGCCGAGTACCGCGGGTTGATCGCCGGACTCGAGCTGCTGCGCAGACACGCGCCGGATGTGGCTGAGATCGAGGTGCGGATGGACTCCAAGCTCGTCATCGAGCAGATGGCCGGCCGCTGGAGGATCAAGCACCCCGGACTCAAACCGCTGGCCATCCAGGCCAACTCGCTGGCACCCGAAGGCGTGACCTGGACATGGATACCCCGGGAGCTCAACCGAGAGGCGGACCGGCTGGTGAACGAGGCGCTCGACCGTGCGTCCGGCCGACCGGTGGAGAACGCGCAGGACCTCGTCACTTCTCCTGCGGCCGAGAGCCTGAACACCCTGCCCGGCTGGGACGCCGAGCTGGGGAAACCGACCACGCTGATCCTGCTCCGACACGGGTCGACGCTGCACACGCTCGCCAAGCGGTTCAGCGGAAGCGGAGGCGATGACCCGGGCCTCAACGATGCCGGGAAGGCCCAAGCCGGGGCGGCGGCCGGCTGGCTGCGAGGAGAGGGCCGCATCAACGCGGTCATCTCGTCACCGCTGCGCCGGACGCGGGAGACGGCGTCCATCGTGGCCGGCTCACTCGGTCTCGATGTCGAGCTCGACGACGACATCGCGGAGGCCGCCTTCGGTGAGTGGGACGGCCACACTTTCGCTGAAGTCAGGGCGGGGTGGCCGGAGCAGCTGCGGGCCTGGCTGGGATCGACGGATGTTTCGCCGCCGGGCGGCGAGTCGTTCGCCGACGTCGCCGTACGGGTCCACCGCTTCCGCGATCGCGTACTCACCGAGCGTCCGGCAGAGACTGTGGTCGTGGTGACGCACGTGACGCCGATCAAGCTGCTCGTCAGGCAGGCCCTCGAGGCTCCGCTGCGCGCGATCTACCGGATGGAGCTGCGGCCCGCGTCTGCCAGCAAGATCCTGTTCTATCCCGACGGGACGCCGTCCCTCCAGCTGTTCGCATATCCACCCCCTCCGGTCCCGCTCGATAGCTGAGCCGCCCGCCCCACCCGACGTCGAAAGGACTCATCCGTGGCCCGACGTACCGTGCGGATCGAGGGTGCGGACGCTTCGGACCTGCGTTCGCGGCTCACCGCACTCGAGGATGAGCTCGGTCTACCGGGCGATTTCCCGCCTGAGGTGCTGAAGGCGGCGGAGCTGTCCGCCGCGGCCCCCGCACTTCCCGGCAGGGACCGTACCGACATCCAGTTCCTGACCATCGATCCCGAAGGCTCGATGGACCTGGACCAGGCACTGCATATCGAGCGGCGCGGCCGCGGCTATCGCGTCCACTACGCGATCGCCGACGTCGCAGCGTTCGTTCCCGCCGACGGCCCGGTAGATCTGGAGGCGCATCGGCGCGGGGAGACGTTCTACGGCGCCGATCACCGGATCCCGCTGCACCCGACCGTGCTCAGCGAGGGGGCCGCGAGCCTGCTTCCCGAGCAGGTCCGCCCGGCCGTGCTGTGGACGATCCACCTCGACTCGACCGGCGAGTGCGTCGAGGTGGACGTGCACCGGGCCCGGGTGCTGAGCCGGGCGAAGCTCAGCTACACGGCCGCTCAGCGGGAGATCGAGCGTGGCAATGCACGGCCGACGTTGGGGCTGCTCGCCGACGTCGGCCGTCTGCGCCGTGGTTGCGACCAGGTTCGCGGCGGGGTCTCGCTCGCACTGCCCGAGCAGGAAGTCGTCATCACTCCGCACCGGTGGTCGCTCCAGTATCGCGCACAGCTACCGGTGGAGGAGTGGAACGCGCAGATCTCGCTGCTGACGGGCATGGCAGCCGCCCGGTTGATGATGTATGGCCAGGTCGGGCTGCTGCGCACCATGCCGCCTGCCGGGTCCCGTGAGGTTGCGCGGCTGCACCGGACGGCGGCGGCACTGCAGATCCGCTGGCCCGCCGAGGTGTCCTACCCGGAGTTCATCCGCGGCCTGGACCCGACGGTGCCGACGCACGCGGCGATGCTCGACGCCTGCACGGGGTTGCTACGAGGTGCGGGCTACGTCGCCTTCGAGGGACGCGTTCCCGAGCAGCCCGAGCACTCGGCGCTCGCAGCCGAGTACGCCCACGTCACGGCGCCGTTGCGACGACTCGCCGACCGGTACGCCGGCGAGATCTGCCTGGCACTGTGCTCCGGCGATCCCGTTCCCGACTGGGCGCTGAGCAAGCTTCGTGACCTGCCGAAGGAGATGGAGGCAGCCGACCGGCGGGGACATCAGTACGACGCCGCCGTTCTCGACCTGGTCGAGGCTGGGGTGCTGGCGCCGCACGTCGGCCGCCGCTTCACCGGGGTCGTGACCGATCTGGTCGGCAACGACCCGAAACGGGGTTGGGTTGCGCTGCGCGATCCGGCGGTGAGTGCCCGGGTTGACGGAGAGCGTGACCTGCCGCTCGGTCACGAGGTGACGGTCACGCTGGTCGAGGCCGATCTCGCCACGAGGACCGTGCGGTTCGCTTTGGCGTAGGCTGGTCAGTGCGGATGAGCCGGCCGGGCGGCCGCGGTGCATCGCATGTCGGGTGCGTCGAGGAAGGTCCGGACTCCACAGGGCAAGGTGGTGGGCAACACCCACCCGGGGTGACCCGCGGGAAAGTGCCACAGAGAACAGACCGCCAGCGGCTCCGACTCGTCGGAGTGCGGGTAAGGGTGAAACGGTGGTGTAAGAGACCACCAGCGCACCGGGTGACCGGTGCGGCTCGGTAAACCCCACCAGGAGCAAGACCAAGAAGCCGCACCTCCTCGGGGGTGCGGGTGCGCAGGCGTTCGAGGGCTGCCCGCCCGAGCCTGCGGGTAGGTCGCTTGAGGTCACCGGCAACGGTGATCCTAGATGGATGGCTGCTCAAGGGATGCGTCGCGAGGCGATTCCTCCAACAGGATCCGGCCTATGAGCCGGCTCATCCGCACCACGGGTAAGTCCAGGTTCGGTTGCGCCGGCAGGTCCGAGTCGCGCAGAGACAACCTTCACCGACTACGGACGGTTGCGCGTGCGCGCGGCACACGCCCTGTACGCGTCTTGCCGTTAACCCCGGTCACAACGTGGGAGCCCCGGGAGGCTGCCCGGCGCGCTCGGGGGCACCTCGCAGCACGGGCATGTGCGTCGTCGCGACGAGTTCGAACACATCCCATTCAGCCGGCTTGGCACGCCATGCTTCAGGCAGATAGAGCACGAACTCGTCCACCCCAATGGCCCTGAGCCGCCCCACCATGTCGAGGAAGTACTCGGCGGATTCCCACGGCGTCAGCGGGGGGTAGCAGACGACCGAGTGCCGGATCGCGCGAGGCTCGCGGTTGAACTCCAGGCAGAGGTCGTCGAAACGCTGCGCACGCTCGGCGGTCACCCGATAGAAGTCATCCTCGGTCTCGACGCCATACCCGCCATAGGAACTCCAGCCGTCGGCGTACTTTGCGGCGAGGCGTAGCATGCGTGGCCCGTGGGCGGCCACGGTGATGGGCGGCCGCGGCGATTGAACCGGCAGGGGTATGGTCTCGGCGGCCGCGCACCGGTAGAAGCGTCCGCTGTAGTTGGTCGTCTCCTGGCGCAGCAACAGGTCCAGCAGCTCGAGGAACTCAGCGAACCTGCTCACGCTCTCGCCAGCCGACCAATCCACGCCGACCGCCGCGGCGCCCGCGGACGGATCGCCGACACCGACGCCGATCTCGAGCCGTCCCGCGCTGACGTGGTCGACCGCCGTTGCGGCTTTTGCGAGCGTCACCGGGTGCCGGAAGTAGAGGCTGCTGACCAACGTGCCCACGCGGATTCTCGACGTCTCAGATGCCATCAACGTCAGGGTCGCCGGTCCATCGAACATGAGGTGGTGCGGTCGATCCGGCTCCACAACGGTGTCGCAGTTCCACAGCACATCGAAGTCCAGCCGCTCCGCGAGCAGCCATCGCCGGCGCAACTCGTCCAGGGGAAGGTGCTGGTACTGATACGCGCAGAAGCGAACAGCTGCCATCCCGCCAGCCGCCTAAATCCGATCCCCGGCGGCGAGCGGACGCGCTCGCAACGCCCCATCACGCTCGATAGTGCGATGCTCCTAGGCAGACCAGACTCTGTCAACGTGCGGAACACCAAGGGTTCGCTGGGGTGGCATCGGCACGCGAGCCAGATCCGGTCCGGTGCCTATGAGCCGGCTCATCCGCACCACGGACCGGCATCGCCGACTGAGCCGTCGTCAGGTGCGCCCAGCCGCCGGCTACGGCAGCGTGAGGATCTCAGCGCCCTCGTCGGTGACCAGCAGCGTGTGCTCGAACTGCGCCGTCCACGACTTGTCCTTGGTGACGACTGTCCACCCGTCGTCCCACATGTCCCACTCGTACGTGCCGAGTGTCAGCATCGGCTCGATCGTGAACGTCATCCCCGCTTCGATCTGCGTGGTGTACGCAGGCTCGTCGTAGTGCGGGATCACCAGACCCGAGTGGAACGCGGTGGCGATGCCATGCCCGGTGAAGTCTCGGACGACGCCGTAGCCGAAACGCCGCGCGTACGTCTCGATCACCCGACCGATCACATTGATCGGCCGCCCCGGTTTCACCGCCTTGATGGCCCGCATCAACGCTTCGTGCGTACGCTCGACCAGCTGACGCTTGTCCTCGGCGACGTCGCCGACAAGGTAGGTGGCGTCGGTGTCTCCATGGACACCGTCGATGTAGGCGGTGATGTCGATGTTGACGATGTCGCCGTCCTCGAGTCTCCGGTCATCGGGGATGCCGTGACAGATGACCTCGTTCACGCTCGTGCACAACGACTTGGGGAAGCGTCGGTAGCCGAGCGTGGACGGATAGGCACCGTGGTCGCAGAGGAACTCATGACCGATCCGGTCGATCTCCTCCGTGGTCACACCCACGGCGATCGCGTCCGCCGCGGCTACCAGCGCCTGCCCCGCGATCTTCCCGGCGATCCGCATCCGCTCGATGGTGTCGCTGTCGTGTATCTCCGATCCCATGTACGGGGTGGGCGCCGGCTTGTCGACGTACTCAGGTCGCGCGATTGCCTGGGGAACTGGACGGCGTGGTGACACCGTCCCCGCAACGATGGGGGTCACAGCACCGAGTGTAGTTTCTCCAGCATCGACGGCACCCGCCAGGACTGTCGGCACGGGAGCAAGGGACTCGAGGAGGAGGCGACGATGGCCGACAAGTACTACTTCTGTCTGAAGCACCATGCGGTCGAGGGGAAGAAGGGATGCACGGCATCGCAACGCCTCGGTCCGTACGACAGCGAGGAAGAAGCGGCGCGCGCGCTCGAGAAGGTGGCGGAACGCAACGAGGCCTGGGACAACGACCCGAACTGGAACGACCTCGACGACTGAGCGCTGACGCACGAAGGGCCGTTACCGGTCTGGGGTAGCGGCCCTTCGAACGTGCTCGGCTAGGACTTCTTAGCCGTCCTCTTCGTGGTCGTCTTGCGCGCCGTCGGCCGAGTCGCCTTCCTCGCCGTGGTCTTCTTGGCGGTTGCCTTCCTGCCGGTTGACTTCCTGGCGGTGCTCTTCTTCGCCGGGCTGGTCTTCTTGGCGGTTGACTTCCGGGTCGTGGTCTTCTTGGCGCCTGTCCTGGACGCGCTCACTTTGGCAGTCGACTTCTTCGCAGTGCTCTTGGCCGTCGACTTGGCGGCGCGCGTCTTCTTCGCAACCGTCTTCTTCGCCGACGCCACCTTGCGTGTGGCGGTCGACTTCTTGGCGGTGCTCTTCTTCGCCGGGCTGGTCTTCTTGGCGGCAGCCTTCCGGGTCGTGGTCTTCTTGGCTGCCGTCTTGCTCGCCGGGGCTTTCCTGGCGGTGCTCTTTCTCGCCGCAGCTGTCTTTGTTGCCGCCACTGCATGCCTCCCCTGTTGGGATGTCCGACACATCGCCAGACGTCTGTTCTCCAGCATGACCGACGCAACGCCGATCACGGTGGACCTGATCCTCGCAAGTTCGGCGCGCCGGGTAAACCCTTCGATACCATCGATCCGCGTCTCCGGCCGCGGTGTTGTTCGCTATGGCCCCGAAACACGGTCAAGCAGCCGGCGAAGAGAACCGCGCCAGCCACGCATCGAATCCGCCGCAGCAGCCGACATCGACAGCAGATGCTCGGCCAGGTCGAGGGTGACAAGGTCTGGTACACCATCGTCGATCATCAGCGACTCATGGGCGAGTTGACTCAGCTCACGGTCCTTCTCGCCCAGCGTGAATATTCTTCCGCCGGCTCGACGGGCGTCATCGATCCTTTCCAGCATTGACGGTTGGGCGATGCCCTCCGCCACGATCAACAGCGGCTCACCACGCCGGAGCTCCTTCAGCCGATCGATGCCGAAGGACAGATGCGGTGGCGCGTCCGGCGGTGGAGCCCAGCGCAGCAGGGTCGGCCGAAGGTCGACTGCGCCGGAGAGGTCCGCCTCATCATCGAGGTGGGCCGCGAGATGCCACGGCTCGTGCTCGGGCGTACCAAGAAGCATGAGGCCGTCCGCCCGCCGCGTCGCCGAACGCATGGCACCGGCGAAGTCGTCGGTGCGCTCGATCCAGTTGGACCCGAGCAAGAGGCTGCGAAATATCGCGGCCTGGTCGGAGTCCATGGCTCAACGCTGACACAACTCCCGGGCAACCGCGACCATTCCGGGTCAGACCGGGTGCACCGGCAGCCACACGTAGGCTTCGCTCATGCGTACCGACGTGCATGGCCGGACCCATCGATTGGAGCTCGCGGACCAGAGCCTGCGCACCTGGGACGCGACGGTGCTGGCGAGCGATCCCGAACTGGGCATCGTCCTCGACCGATCCGCGTTCTATCCCGGCGGCGGTGGACAGCCACCCGATCACGGCGTCCTGCTCTGGGGCGGAGTCCAGACTCGCATCATCGGTGCGCGGAGCGGTGATGACCTCTACCTGCTTCCGCACGTCGAGGATCCACTGCCCCCACCCGCGACGGCGGTACGGGGTGCGCTCGACGATGCGCGGCGTTCCACGCTGATGCGCACGCATTCCGCCCTGCATCTGCTGTCAGGTGTGGTTTTCCGCGACTTCGGCGCACTCGTGACCGGCGGCAACATGGAGCCTGGCCTGGCTCGCATGGACTTCGACCTGCCGGATCCGCCTGCCGACTTCAAGGATCGAGTGGCGGCGGCCTGCGCCGCCGAGGTGGCCGCGGACCGAGCGATCCTGGTGACGAACCTCGCGCGCGAGGAGGCCTTCGCGATCCCCGACATCATCCGGACGGCGACGAACCTGCTGCCGCCGGACCTCGAGGTCGTACGCATCGTGGACATCGTCGGGCTCGACACACAGGCCGACGGTGGAACCCACGTCGCCTCGACGCGTCAGATCGGCGGTATCGATGTGGTCAAGATGGAGAACAAGGGCAAGGGTTTCCGGCGGCTCCGGGTGCGGCTCACCGACTGAACGGCCGCACGCGAGTCAGCCCGATGGAGGGCTCGTGTGTTGCATCCACCACTCGGTGAAGTGCCTGCATGCGCCAGTTCCGTCGAGTTTGAGGAGCCACAGGTTGCTGAACGTCTGGTCGGGATAGGTCGTCGTACCTGCGATGACCGCGAGGTCATCGGTGATGACCACCGGATGCCACTCGAACGTGGCCTCTCCGGGCTCGTCCTTGTGCTCAAGCCACTGCTCGACGATCTCGGGCCGTCCGCGCCACGGCGGGTGGAAGGGCTCGGTGTAGTACTCCGCGTCGTCGGCGAACAGGGCGCCGATCTCGGCGGGGTCGTTGGAGTTCCATGCCCGGACGTACGCCTCGATCCAGACGCTCACGCTGCCGGCATCGGTCACGAGTACGTTCTACACCCACGCCCATGTCCGTTGGCGCGCGGCGATTGGGCGAGCGGACGTCGGTGGGTTTGAGTAGCCAGGAAACGCGGCGAGGTGCGGTGCGGTCACCCACGGAGGCCCACCCGTCCGCCGCGACCAGAATTGCGCACTTGTTGCGGGAAAACAGGTGGCGAGAACTCTCATCGCCTGCACAAATCCGCGGAGCGATGTGTGGAGGATGTTCGTCACCACCGACGTAACATCCACCGCAGACCGACGGTCAGGCGTCGTGCACAACGCGGTAGCAGGCGCTTGGTCAGAACGTGTGCTCGGGTCCGGGAAACGTGCCCTGACCCACGTCGGCGGAGAAGGCCTTGGCGGCATCCAGCAGCACGCCGTGCAGGTCGGCGTACTGCTTGACGAACCGCGGAATGCGACCGGTACGCAGACCGGCCATGTCCTGCCACACCAGCACCTGGGCGTCGCAGTGCGGCCCGGCCCCGATGCCGATGGTCGGGATCGTGAGCTTCGAGGTCACCTTGGCAGCCACATCACCGGGCACCATCTCCATCACCAGCGCGAAGGCACCCGCAGCCTCGAGCGCCTCCGCGTCGGCGATGAGCTGGTCGGCGGAGTCACCGCGCCCCTGCACGCGATAGCCGCCGAGGCCGTGCTCGGACTGCGGGGTGAACCCGATGTGTGCCATCACGGGGATCCCCGACCTCACCAGCAGCTCGACCTGGGGCACCACCTCGAAGCCTCCCTCGAGCTTCACGGCGTGCGCGTTGGCCTCCTTCATGAATCGCACCGCGGTGTGGAAGGCCTGCTCGGCGGAGGCCTGGTAGGAGCCGAAGGGCAGGTCGGCCACGACCATGGCTCGGCGCACTGACCTGGTGACGGCCCGCACCAGGGGGATGAGCTCGTCGATCGTGACCGGGAGCGACGTTGCGTTGGCGTAGACGTTGTTCGACGCGGAGTCGCCGACCAGCAGGACCGGGATCCCCGCTTCGTCGAAGGTCTGGGCCGCGTACTGCTCGTAGGCGGTGAGCATCGCCCAGCGCTCGTGCCGCTCCTTCATCTGGCGAAGGTGGTGGATGCGAATGCGGGCGATCGGAGGTGGCGCCGTCGCATCCGGCGCAGCGGCCGGATCACCGCCGTACGTGCTGGGCATCTCGCTCACCGGGCCACCTCACGCCACACGTTGGTGATAGGCAACCGCCGGTCCCGGCCGAAGTTCCGTACGGAGATCTTGGGACCGGGCGGATACTGACGCCGCTTGTACTCGGCGTGGTCGACCATCCGCAGCACCTGCTCGACGAGTGCCTGGTCGAAGCCGTCTGTCACCAGCTCGGCCGACCCGCGGTCGCGCTCGATGTAGTCGTCGAGCACGTCGTCGAGCAGGTGGTAGTCGGGCAGGGAGTCCGTGTCGAGCTGCCCGGGTCTCAGCTCGGCGCTCGGCGGTTTGCTGATCGTGGCCTCGGGGATCGGCGGCTGCCCACCCCTCCGCTTGGCCTCGTCGTTGCGCCACTGGGCCAGCTGCCAGACCTGGGTCTTGAGAACGTCCTTGATCGGAGCGAAGCCGCCCACCGCGTCGCCATAGATCGTCGAGTAGCCGACCGCGAGCTCGCTCTTGTTGCCGCACGCGAGCACGAGGTGGCCGTGCTGGTTCGACAGCCCCATCCAGATGACAGCGCGGATCCGCGCCTGCAGGTTCTCCGCGGCAAGCCCGTCCAGGGTCAACGTCTGTTCGAACGCCTCGACCAGCGGGCCGATGGGCACGGTCCGGTAGTTCAGTCCGGTACGCCGGGCCAGCTCGGCGGCATCGTCCTTGGAGTGCTCGCTGGACCATGCGCTCGGGTTGGAGATCCCGAAGACGTTCTCCGCGCCGATCGCGTCGCAGGCGATCACGGCGGTGACGGTCGAGTCGATCCCGCCGGACAGTCCCAACAGCACGCTGCGGAAGCCGTTCTTGCGTACGTAGTCGCGCAGCCCCAGGACGATGGCCCGGTAGATCTCGGCGAGATCGTCGATCCGCTCGGCGACCACCGGCGCTATCGACGGGTACGGTGGCACCGGCTCGCCGCCGATGATCGTGTGCACGACATCCATACCCCGTGGGTCGGCGACCCCGGGTGCGGTGACCGGTGTCGCGCGCGGCAGGTCGAGATCGGTGACCAGCAGCGTCTCCTCGAACTGCGGCGCCCGGGCGATCGTCGACCCTTCGGCGTCCACGATGATCGAGTCGCCGTCGAAGACGAGCTCGTCCTGCCCGCCGACCAGGTTCACGTAGGCCAGCGCGCAGCCGGCCTCCACGGCCCGACGGGCACACAGCTCCAGCCGCACGTCGTCCTTCTCACGCTCATACGGCGAGCCGTTGATCACCAGGAGCAGACCGGCGCCGGCGGCGCGAGCGGTCGCCGACGGTCCGTCCTGCCACAGGTCCTCGCAGATGCACAGCGCGACGTCGACGCCGTGGACGCGGATCACCGAAAGGGACCGCCCCGGCACGAAGTAGCGGTACTCGTCGAAGACGCCGTAGTTGGGCAGGTGGTGCTTGGCGTAGCGACTCACGACCTCGCCACCGTGCAGCACCGCGGCCGCGTTCTGCGGCGACCCCTTCGGTATCCCGATCCGGTCGGTCGCGTCGGCGTCGCGGTCCAGATAGCCGCAGACAACGGTCAGGTCACCGAGACCCTCCGCCTGCAAGGTGACGGCCAGCCGCTCCATCGCGGCCCGTGACGCCGCGACGAACGACCCGCGCAACGCGAGGTCCTCGATCGGGTAGCCGGTGAGCGACATCTCCGGGAAGGCGACCAGATGCGCGCCCTGCGCCGCGGCCTCGCGGCACAGCCGCAGGATCGCCGCCGCGTTGCCGTCGATGTCGCCGACGGTGACGTCGAGCTGGGCGAGGGCGAGGCGGAGCTGGGGCACGATCCGAGCCTAATGCGGGTGCACGGGGTTGTCGTTGCGGCAGACATCAGAACGGTCACGCCACTGGCGAAGGGCGGGCCGAGCGCGCACAACCGCAGGGTTTCAGCCGCGCTTGACCGCCTGGAGAGTGTAGGTGTGCGGGAGGCGCCAGGGGCGATCCTTGAGCCGCCACTCGCCGTCGCCCACGCGTTCCATCTGACCCGGGAGGGCTTCCCACGGGACGGTGTCGTGCTCCACCAGAGCGGTCAGGCTCATCCCGGCGTCAAGCAACGCGGTGATGATCTCGCCAAGGCCATGGTTCCACTCATGCGTCACGTTCTGCTCGAAGACGACATCGGTCTCGACGTAGGTTCCGCCCTCGTCCCAGACGCTGGGTTCCTCCCGCTCGAAGTACGGGTACTCGAGGACGAGCAGGCCGTCGGGGCGCGGGTCCTCCAGCGCCCAGAGGATCGGATGTCCTTCGCGGATGAACAGCCGTCCACCGGGACGGAGCAGCCCGGCGACCACGTGAGCCCACCGGCGGATGTCGGGCAGCCAGCAGAGCGCCCCGACCCCGGTGAACACGAGGTCGAAGGCACCCGAACCGAGCGTGGCTGGGGCCTCGTACACGTCCGACTCGACGAAGTCGACCGCGGAGCCGGTGCGTTCGGCGAGCGTCCTGGCCTCGGCCAACGCGACGGGGGAGAAGTCCACCCCCGTCATCACTGCTCCGAGCCGCTCCAGCGAGATCGTGTCGGTGCCGACGTGGCACTGCAGGTGTACGCCGCGCAGGCCCGTGAGGTCGCCGAGTCGCGGGGCGTCGAACCGGACGACGTGACTGAGGAACCCGGGATCCTGCACGAACCGGGCGAAGGCGTAGTCGTTGCTCGCCGCATGCGCCGGGGCGCGGTCGTCCCAGAACCCACGGTTCAGCGCCCGGTAGTCGTCCATGCGTGCACGATGCCACAGCCGCCCGACCGTAACGCGGCTGAAACATGGAGTCGGCCACACTGTCGGGATGGGGAAACAGGAAGAGTTCGTGCTGCGTGCGCTCGAGGAGCGCGAGGTTCGTTTCGTCCGGCTGTGGTTCACCGACGTCCTGGGCTTCCTGAAGTCGGTCGCTGTCGCCCCCGCCGAGCTCGAGGGCGCCTTCGCCGAGGGCATCGGCTTCGACGGATCGGCGATCGAGGGCTTCGCGCGGGTGTACGAGGCCGACATGCTGGTCAAGCCGGATCCATCGACGTTCGCGATCCTGCCCTGGCCGGGTGACGGCCCCACCACGGCGCGGATGTTCTGCGACATCGCGATGCCGGACGGCTCGGCGTCGTACGCGGATCCGCGCTTCGTGCTCAAGCGCACTCTGTCGAGAGCCGCGGACCAGGGGTTCACGTTCTACACCCATCCCGAGATCGAGTTCTTCCTCTTCAAGGATTCGCCCATGGATCCCATCGGCCCCACGCCGGTCGACCAGAGCGGCTACTTCGACCACACCGCCCAGGGGGTCGGCGGCGACTTCCGCCGCGAGGCGATCACCATGCTCGAGTCGATGGGCATCTCGGTGGAGTTCAGCCATCACGAAGGCGCGCCCGGTCAGCAGGAGATCGACCTGCGCTACGCCGACGCCCTGTCGACCGCCGACAACATCATGACGTTCCGCGTCGTGGTCAAGGAGGTGGCGCTCTCGCAGGGCATCCACGCCTCATTCATGCCCAAGCCGTTCACCCAGCATCCGGGTTCGGGCATGCACACACACATGTCGCTGTTCGAAGGCGACCGGAACGTGTTCTTCGAGGCCGGCTCCGAGTACCACCTGAGCAAGCTCGGCCGGGCCTTCATCGCCGGGCTTCTCATGCACGCGGCGGAGATCACCGCCGTCACCAACCAGTGGGTCAACTCCTACAAGAGACTGGCAGGTGGCGGCGAGGCTCCCACGTACATCTGCTGGGGTCACAACAACCGCTCGGCGCTGGTGCGGGTCCCGATGTACAAGCCCACGAAGGGCCAGTCGACTCGGATCGAGCTCCGCTCGATCGACTCGGCGGCGAACCCGTACCTCGCGTTCGCCGTGATGCTCGCCGCTGGCCTGAAGGGCGTGGAGGAGGGGTACGAGCTGCCGCCGGGCGCGGAGGACGACGTCTGGTTGCTCACCGACCGCGAACGGCGCGCGATGGGTATCGAGCCACTGCCGCGCAGTCTCGACGAAGCTGTCCGCGTGATGGAGCAGAGCGAGCTCGTCGCCGAGACGCTGGGCGAGCACGTCTTCGACTTCTTCCTGCGCAACAAGCGCGCCGAGTGGGACGAGTACCGCCGGCAGGTCACACCGTTCGAGAGGTCCCGGATGCTGCCGGTGCTCTGAGCGTCGGACCCAGCGAAGAACAGTCGCCCCGGGCGGCCGGTCGGATAGCCTCGCGATGTGACGACCTCGCGTCCCGTGCTGGTGATCGAGCACGAGCTGGAGTGCCCACCCGCCTGGATCGGTGAGTGGCTCACCGAGGCGGGGCTGGCGCTGGAGGTATGTCGTCCCTATGCAGGAGACCTCGTCCCCGGCTCGCTGGACGACTTCGGTGCGCTCCTCGTGCTCGGTGGAGCGATGGGGGCGAACGACGACGCCGACTACCCCTGGCTGACCGACACCAAGAAGCTGCTCCGCGATTCGGTCGACCAGGACGTACCGACGCTGGGGGTCTGCCTGGGTCTTCAGTTGGCCTGCGTGGCGCTCGGCGGCACGGTGCGCGAGAACGCCTCAGGTCGGCAGCGAGGCCTGCTCGACATCGGCTGGACCGCTGCTGCGCACACGGATCCGCTGTTCGGGTCTCTCGTCGGCGGAGCGGTCGCGGTCCACTGGAACAACGACGTCGCGGCAGATCTCCCTGCTGGATGTGAGGTGGTGGCGCGGACCCCGGACGGCATCCCGCAGATTCTCCGGTTCGGCCGGGCCGCCTGGGGTGTCCAGTTCCACCCGGAGGTCAGCAGTGAGCTGTTCGGCCTGTGGGCGGAGACCGACAGGGACGCCTCGGCGGCGATCGGCGTCGACGTCGACGCGGTGGCGGAGGCGATCAGCGGTGCCGAGGCGGAGCTGCGGTCCACCTGGCGGCAGATGGTTGCCGGATTCGCCGCGGTTGTCGTCGCGACGTGAGCTCGCAACGGTTCGTCACCGATGTCGGCAAACTGGCCCGCCTGGGCTTCCAGGACGCCGCGTCGGCCCGGACGCGGCTCGAGTCGCTCGGCGAGCTCGACCAGGAAGTCCTGACCGGTGTGACCTCGGTGGCTGACCCCGACCTCGCCCTCGCGGCGCTGGTGCGGCTGGCCGACGCGACCCGCGAGCGCGACGAGCTGCTCGAGAGCCTGACCTACGACGAGCTGTTTCGCGCTCGACTGCTCGCGGTGCTCGGTGCGAGCGACGCACTCGGGCAGCATCTCGCGCATCATCCGGAGCACTGGCACGACCTCGGGAGCGCACGAGTCCCGCACTCTCCATCGACGGCCGCGGACCTCCGCCGTGAGCTTCTCGTCGCGGTCGGCGCCGATCCCGACCAGGTCGAGCCGGAGGCCTCCGGCAGCGGCAAGGCCCCTGACCTGCTCCGAGTCGGCTACCGCCGCGCGCTGCTCGGGCTCGTCGCTCGCGACCTCACCGCCGGACCGCCGGTGGACGAGGTCGCCGCTGAGCTCGCCGACCTCGCCGGTGCCACGCTCGAGGCGGCCCTGGCGATCGCGCGCGGCATGCTCGGCAGCCGGGCCCGGGAAGCTCGGCTCTGTGTCGTCGCGATGGGCAAGTGCGGCGGTCGGGAGCTCAACTACGTGAGCGACGTCGACGTCATCTTCGTCGCGGAGGCCGCCGGCGGTGCCGCGGAGGACTCGGCGCTGCGTGTCGCGACCCAGCTGGCGTCGGCCGCGATGAGGGTCTGCTCCGACTACACCGGGGAGGGGACGATCTGGCCGGTCGATGCCGGCCTGCGTCCGGAGGGCAAGGCCGGACCCCTCGTCCGCACTCTCAACAGCCACCTCGGGTACTACCAGCGCTGGGCCAAGACCTGGGAGTTCCAGGCGCTACTGAAGGCACGCCCGGTCGCCGGCGACGCCCAGCTCGGCGAGAGGTACATGCAGGCGATCAGCCCGCTGGTTTGGCAGGCCTCGGAGCGCGACGGGTTCGTCAACGACGTCCAGGCGATGCGGCGCCGGGTCCTCGACACCATCCCCGGCGACCAGGCCGATCGACAGCTCAAGCTCGGGCCGGGCGGCCTGCGTGACGTCGAGTTCGCCGTCCAGCTCCTGCAGCTCGTGCACGGTCGTACCGACCCGAGCCTGCGCAGCGCCAACACTCTGGTCGCGCTCGACTCGCTGACTGCGGGCGGCTATGTAGGTCGCGAGGACGGCGCCACCATGGCGACGGCCTACCGGTTCCTGAGATCGCTCGAGCACCGCATCCAGCTGTGGCAGCTCCGGCGTACGCACGTCGTCCCCGACTCGGCGGATGCGATGCGACGCCTGGGCCGGTCCCTGGGGTTCACCAGGGAGCCCGTCGAGGAGCTGACGAGGGAGTGGAGGCGACATGCCCGGGAGGTCAGGCGGCTGCACGAGAAGCTGTTCTACCGCCCACTGCTGACCGCGGTGGCACGGCTGCCCGGTGACGACGTGCGCTTGAGCACGCAGGCCGCACAAGAGCGACTGACGGCACTGGGGTACCTGGACCCCTCCGCGGCGCTGCGACACATCGAGTCGCTGACCGAGGGACTCTCACGTCGGGCGGCCATCCAGCGGACACTGCTGCCGGCGATGCTCGAATGGTTCGCCGATGCCCCCGATCCGGACGCCGGACTGCTCGCATTCCGGCAGGTGTCCGACAGCCTCGGCTCGACCCACTGGTACCTCAGGCTGCTCAGGGACGAGGGGCTGGTCGCCGCACGGATGGCGCGGGTGCTGTCCTCGAGCCGATATGCGACCGACCTGCTGATGCGGGCGCCGGAAGCCGTGGCGATGCTCTCGAACGACGAGGACCTGCTGCCGCGGACCCGCGAACAGCTCGAGTCGGAGATGACCACCGCCGCGCAGCGCTATGACGTCCCGGTCGCCGCCGCCCAGGCCGTCCGAGCGGTCCGGCGGCGGGAGCTCCTGAGGGTGTCGATGAGCGACCTGTTGGACCTGGTCGACGTCGAGGACGTGACCGACGCCCTGAGCGACATCGCGATGTCCACCTTGACGGTCGGCCTTCAGGTGGCGGTCCGGGCGACCGAGGCACAGCGTGGACAGCCTTTGCCCACCAGGCTGGCGGTGATCGCGATGGGCCGGCTGGGCGGGCACGAGCTCAGCTTTGGCAGCGACGCCGATGTGATGTTCGTGCACGCGCCGCTTCCCGGTGTCGCGGACCAGGAGGCAACCGAGGCCGCCACGATGGTGGTCAACGAACTGCAGCGGCTGCTCGGGAGCGCCGGGACCGATCCGCCGCTGCAGATCGACGTGGACCTTCGCCCGGAGGGGCGGCAGGGTCCGCTGGTGCGTTCGCTGGCGTCATATGCGGCGTACTACGAACGCTGGTCCAAGCCCTGGGAGGCGCAGGCACTGATCCGCGCCGAACCCGCCTGCGGGGATGCCGGGCTGCAGACAGACTTCGTGCGGCTGGTCGATCCGCTGCGCTTCCCTGCGGGGGGCCTCACACCGGACTCCGTCGCGGAGATTCGACGCGTCAAGGCACGGGTGGACGCCGAGCGGCTGCCCCGCGCCGCCGATCCCGCGACGCACACGAAGCTGGGACCCGGCGGGCTCGCCGACGTCGAATGGACGGTCCAGCTGCTACAGCTGCGTCATGGCGACGCCGTGCCGGCCCTGCGAACCACCAGGACACTCGCCGCGTTACGCGCGGCGGAGGCCGCCGGACTCGTCTCCGCCGGGGACGCGCTGGTGCTCAGTGAGGCGTGGCGGCTGGCGACCCGGGTGCGAAACGCGATCGTGCTGGTCCGCGGGAGACCGTCGGACTCGCTGCCGCGTGCGGTGCGCGAGCGGGCCGGGGTCGCCTACGTGTGTGGGTACGGAGCGGGCGAGGCGGAACGACTGGTGGACGACTACCGGCGGACGACCCGGCGCGCCAGCGCGGTCATCGACCGCCTCTTCTGGGCCTGAGGCGTCTCGCCTGCCCGCGTCAGCGCCGGCGTGTTGGGCGCGATGCTGCTGATGAGCAGCTCGCGCTCGGCGGGGTTGAGCCCGCCCCAGACGCCGTACGGCTCGCGCACGGCGAGCGCGTGGGCGCGGCACTGCTCCAGCACCGGGCACTGGGCGCAGAAGGACTTGGCCACCGCCTCACGGGCCCGCCGACGAGCACCGCGCTCTGAGTCTGGCGGGAAGAACACCTCCGGGTCGGTCTGACGACAGCTGCCGCGAAACTGCCACTCCCACTGTTCGATGATGGGCATGGGAAGCCGCGCAAGATTCGCCATCAGGTCATCTCCTTGGTCTGGGGAGCACCGATAAAAACCTAGCCAAGACCTGTTCAACGGTCAACGAGTACGCCTGAGGGATCTGCGCTTTGCGCCAAACCCGAGCAGACTGTCGGTCATGCAGGGATCGACAGCCCAGCGAGCGAAGTCGTCTGCCACCCCTGTAACCCACGGTGACGCACCTCAAACGCAAACCGACGCACCCGACCGAAATCCCGCGACCGTCGGAATGTCGAAGGTTCTCCAGGAAGTCTCATGACCGACGTCAGCGCCGGCTCGACCGCTGCTCCGGAGCCTCGACCGATGGCTCGACCCGTGGCGATGATGTTGCCCGTCAGCGCGGTGGCACAGCATCTCGGGATCGCCGCTCCGACACTGCGCACCTGGGAGCGCCGCTACGGCCTGCGGCCGACGATTCGCACCCCCGGCGGGCATCGGCGCTACAGTGCCGGTGACGTCGCCCGGCTGGAGAGAATGCACCGGCTGATGGAGCGGGGGGTACCGCCTGGTCAGGCGGCGGTCGCGTCGTTGGCGGCGGTCAGACATCCCGGTGACCTCGGTGGCACCTCATCGGCGACAGCCGGCGGCACCGGGCCCGCGGCCACGCAGCCGATCGAGGGCGGCACGGTCGGCGACCCGCGTGCCGTGGTCCGAGGCATGCTGCTGGCCGCCAAGCATCTGGATGGGGAGGCGCTCGACGAGACCGTCGCCGAACAGCTGCACGCCCGCGGATTGATCAACGGCTGGGACGACATCGTGAGTCCGGCTCTGATCGCTATCGGGGACGCCTGGGCCCAGGGGAAGCTTGGGGTCGAGTCGGAGCATCTGGCCAGCGAGTGCATCAGCTCGCAGCTGCGCTCCTGGTCCTCGCGCCGCCAGCACAACCCGGTCAGCACGCGGCCGGTGCTCCTGGCGTGCGCGGAGCGGGAACACCACAGTCTGCCGCTGCTCGCGGTGGCCGCAGCCCTCACGGAGCGCCGGATCCCGGTGAAGCTCCTGGGGGCTATGGTCCCCAGCGTCGGGCTGGGAGCGGCGATGCGCCGAAGCGGTCCGAGCGCCGCCTTCGTCTGGTCCAGTCAGGTGGCGACCGGTGATCCGATGCCATACCTGCACCTGTCTGCGCGCCGCAGGTCGCCGGTGCTCGTCCTCGGTGGACCCGGCTGGCAGCGGGACGGCATCGGCCGCGTCCGCAAGGTCCGAACGGCCGACACGCTGACCGGCGCGGTCGGCCTGCTCGCCGAGATCGCCATGCCCTAGACGGTCTGCCCCTATCAGTGCGCCGACGACGCCGGCGGCTCGACCATGGCGAGCTGGCTGACGCCGAGGTACCCGGAGCGGAACCCCGCCTCCGAGTAGGCCAGGTAGAACTCCCACATCCGTTTGAAGACCTCGTCGAACCCCAGGTCGTCGGCGTTTCCCCAGTTGGCCAGAAAGCGGGTGCGCCACTGCCGCAGGGTCTCGGCGTAGTGCCAGCCCAGTTCCCGGCGTTCGGCGACGCGCAGCCGGGTGTGGCGGGCAAGGGTTTCCTCGATCGCCTGCAGGGAGGGGATGAGTCCACCGGGAAAGATGTACTTGTGCACCCAGCCGTACGAGCGCCTGGTCCGCAGCAGCCGCTCGTGCGACATCGTGATCGCTTGAATCGCGACCCGACCACCCGGCGCAAGCACCTGGTCGATCTTCGCGAAGTAGGTCGGCCAGTACTCCTCGCCGACCGCTTCGATCATCTCGACGCTGACCACCGCGTCGAACTGACCGGACACGTCACGGTAGTCCTGCAGCCGAACGTCGATGCGGTCGCGCAGGCCCGCCTCCTTGATCCGCCGCTCGGCGAACGCCAGCTGCTCCCCCGAGAGGGTGACGGTGACGACATGAGCCCCGCGTCGCGCGGCGGCGATCGCGAGCGCTCCCCAGCCGGTGCCGATCTCCAGGACGCGGGACCCGTGCCCGACCCGGGCATAGTCGAGGATGCCCTCGATCTTGCGGATCTGCGCCTGATGCAGGTCGGTCGCGTCAGGCGGTCCCTCGCCGAACCAGGCCGACGAGTACGACATCGACTCGTCCAGGAACTTCGCGAACAGCTCATTGGACAGGTCATAGTGCCGTTGGATGTTCCGGCGGGCACCGTCGTGGGTGTTGACCTCACCGACGGGCATCCGCTTGTCGACCAGCCGGCGCAGACGCTGCAGTGGACGGGGAACCAGGGACGCCATCTCCTTGGCGAACGGCGTCAGCAGGTCGGCCAGGTCGGTGCCGGGTCCGGGGGCCCAGTCACCCACCATGTACGCCTCTCCGAACCCGACTCGAAGGTCCGCTCCGACCCGGTGGAAGAACGCATCCGGTCGATGGATGCACATCTGCGGGCTTTCGGGGCCTCCTGCGCCGATCACCTTTCCGTCCGCCAGGCGGACCTGAACGGGCAGCCTCTCACCGGTGCTGCGCATGATGGCGCGGGCGACCCTGGCGGCCAGGGGTGCCCGCGGCGGCTCGAACAGGCCCGGCCAGCGCTCCTGCAGTTCGCTGCTCGGTCCGGGCACCTGGATCGACGGCATCGCCGGCGGGCCCTGGGTTGTCGGGCCCTGGGTTGTCGGGCCCTGGGTACTCGAGCGTTGGGTTCTCGCGCTTCGGGTCCTCGGGGACATGGAGGAGATCTGGGTCATCGAACGCCTTCCTGGTGCCGGTGCAACGGTCGTGCGCGCACCTTGAGCCCGCGACTCCACAGACGAACGCCGTGCAGCCGGATGAGCAGGCTCACTCGCTGGGTCATCAGCGGCCGCTGGACCAGCAGCCGGGTGAACGCTCCGGGCCTGTACGGGGCCACCCTGCCGGTGAACGTGGCACTGAACGGGATGTCCTCGCCATGGCGGAGCGTCACGGTGGTGCGTACCCGCTGGTCGGACATGCTGAACTGCAGCTCGTAGTGGCCGTCGACGTTGAAGAACGGCGAAACATAGAGCGCCTTGTCGACCCTGGCCCTGCCCGTGGCATCGGGGTTCAGCAGATACGCATGGCGCTCGCTGTAGGTGTTGTGCACCTCCGCGATGATGCGGACGAGCCGACCGTCGGCGTCGAAGCACCAGAAGACGCTCAGTGGATCGAAGACGTGGCCCAACACGCGGGCGTTCGCGAGCATCAGGACACGGCCGCCGGAAAGGTCGACGTCGTGCAGCTGCAGGAAGCGCAGCACGTTGTCCTTGATCGAGCGATCGGGGTCACCGAAATGGTCCGCGGGGCGGAACGACGCGAACGGACGGAGCGCGATCGGAAGCCGGGGCAGGTGGTCGAGGTCCACCAGCCACTGGTACGCCCGATAGCGGAAGGCGTGCTTGAACGGGGAGCGGCGTGTGTGGAAGACGGTGCCGTCGATCAGAGCGGGCAGCGTCGGAAGTGTGGAGCTCACCACGTCACTCCGCAGGCTCGGGCGGCAGTGACCCCGGAACGACAGCCGTCCTCGTGGAAGCCCCACCCGTGGTATGCGCCGGCGAAGACGGTCTGGTCGGTGTTCAGCCGCGGCAGGTAGTGCTGCGCACTCACCGACTCGGCGGTGTAGATCGGATGCGTGTAGGTCATCTCGGCGAGCACCCGGTCCGGGTCGATCCGCTCGCTGGCATTCAGGGTGACGATGTAGTCGTCACTGGCGGCGAGGCCCTGCAGCCGGTTCATCCAGTAGCTCACCACGGGTCGTTTGCTGAGCTCCGAACACGAGCGCATCGCATAGTTCCATGATGCCCTGGCTTGTCGCGCCGTCGGCAACAGCGAGGCGTCGGTGTGCAGCACCGTCGCGTTCGCGGAGTAGTCGAACGCCGAGAGCACCCCGGCCTCCAGATCGGTGGGATCGGTGAGGAGGGCCAGCGCCTGGTCGGCGTGGGTGGCGATGATGACCTGGTCGACGGTGTGCAGTTGGCCACGACTGTCGTGCAGCTCGACTGCGTCCGGCTTGCGGGTGACGGCGCGTACAGCGGTTGCCTCGCGGGCGGCCGGCAGCGAGTCCCGGATCTTGGAGACGTACCGGCCCGACCCGCCCACCACCGTGTACCAGGTCGGTGATCCACTCAACTGCAGCATGCCGTGGTGGCGGAGGAACTCGAAGAGGTATCGCGCCGGGTAGCGGGTGGCGTTCTCGTGACCAGATGACCAGACGCAGGCCACCAGGGGGATGGCGTAGTGCGTGACGAAGTAGGGCGAGAACCGGTGCAGACGCAGGAAGTCGCCGTAGGAGGTCAGGTCGTCGTCCGCGCTGCGGCTCAGGAAGCTGCTCGCAGCCCGCTGAAAGCGTTTGACGGCGACGAGCATCGCGCCGAACCGGGCATCCAGTGTCCGTCGTCGCTGCGCGAGAACGCCGCGCAGCCCTCGACCTCCGGCGTATTCCAGGCCGCACTCCTGGCACGAGATGCTCATGCTCATCTCGGTAGGGCGAACCTCGATGTCGAGCTCGGCGAAGAGCCTGCGCAGAAACGGGTAGGTCCGGTCGTTGTGCACGATGAACCCGGAGTCGACCGCCTGCGCGTGTCCCCGGGAGTCCACCAGGTTGTGGGTGTGCGCGTGCCCTCCGAGCCGGGTGTCGGCCTCGAACAGCGTCACCTCGTGGCTGTGCCGGAGAAGGTACGCGGCGGTCAGGCCCGAGACCCCGGCGCCGACAACAGCGACCCGCCGGCCGTCGCGAGTCACACCACCCCGCCGGCGGTGGGCGGCATGTCAGGGTCCAACTGTCGGGAGGTCGTACGCACCGGATGGTTCCTCAGGGATCGGTAGCAACTGCGTCGCTAGCTGTGGTTGCGGCTTCACCACGTATTCGCAGCCGTCGGCGATATGGATTGGTGGCGAGCGAAGCCGTTCGGCCGTCGGCGTCAGCGGCGGCCGAGCCGGGCGAACCGCAGCCGGGCCGCCGCCACTGCGGCGATGGCGGAAACCTTCCCGCGAGGCTGGTTCCACAGGGGCAGCTGGTCGGATCCGTGTGCCGGATCGGCGCTGGTGACGGAGTCCAGAAAGGGGTCGGGACTGACCAGGGTGACCATCGTGGCGACGAACCGCCGGACAAGCTCATCGACGTCGTCGTAGCGCTGCAGCAGGCCATGGGTCTCCCCGGCGATCCGGATGCTGGCTATCGGCACGCCCGCGGACCGAAGCCGGGCGGCGAACGCGCCCGACAGCCGCGGGTCGGTCATCCGGTCGGCGTCGCCGTGGGCCAAGACCACTCTCCGGCCGGCCAGACCGGGCAGCGGTTCCCCCGAAGGCAGCCACGGGGCGAGCGCCAGGATCCCCACGACCCGCGGATGCTCGCCCACGCGCAGAACCGCACGCCCACCCATGGAGTGCCCGATGAGGATGACCCGTTCGACGTCTGTGGCGACTCTGTCCAGCGCCGTCCTCAGGTCCTCGGCAGCGTGGGCGTGCGAATCGTTCCATCCCCGATACCGGTAGCGCAGCAGCCCGATCGTTGCTTCGGGAGCGGCGCGATGCGCCACCCGAGCGAAGGGCCACATCCGCAGCAGCGCCGGCCGTCGACCGTGCGGCTCGGCCAGGGAGCGGTCCTGACCACCGTGCGCGATCAGGACGAGGTCGCGCGCGACATCGGGACCGGTGATGTGGTCAACCGAGGGTCGCTGCACGAGCGCCAAGGTACCGGCCGTCGCCGCATCCGGTGTCATCCGCGCGGGCATCGACCCGGAGGGGTTTGGCAGGGAGGCCGATCAGGTACGGAGCCTTCGAGCGTTCCCCGGTCAAACAGCGAGCCGGGGGGCGCTCCCCACGCGCTCGAGATCGGCGTTCGCGGGGCAGGCGCGCTCAGGCGATGACGGCGTCGATGGCCTTCTTGATCGCCCCTGGCTGGGTCGGACGCCGGGGCGCCGACTTCTTGAGCTTGAGCATCTCGGCACCGATCTCCTGAAGCTGCTTGCGCCCAAGTGCACTGCGTACCTCTGGAAACCAGTCCGTCTCCTCTTCCTCCATGTGATGGGTCACCGACTCGATCAGCACTGTGGTCTTTGCGTCGAACCTCTCGTGCTCAGGCTTCATCGCCGCGAGCTCCATGCACAAGACGTCTGCCACGTGGTGTTCCTCGTAGGACTCCAGTACGTCGTCCTCGAGTTCCGGGACAAGTGCCCGCACCCGGGGATACATGCACTCGTTCTCGATGTAGGTGTGCACGGTGAGCAGCTCGAGGATCCGGTCGACGATCGAGCCCTTCTGCTTGACCGCTCGCTCGCCTGCGGACTGGAACTGCCGGAACAGCTTGCGAATCTCCTGGTGATCCTGCTTGAGCAGGACGATGGCGTCGGTGGACAAGGTGGACTCCTTCGAACGGGGATGTGATTACCCGGGCAACGACGACGCAAGCCGGGCGGCAGACGGGCTGAGCTGTTCCTTCGTATCAGGCGAGCTGGGTCCGGAAGTTGGCCAGTATCCGGGTCAGCAGTCTCGACACCTGCATCTGGGTCACGCCGATGTCCTTGGCGATCTGGTCCTGGGTATAGCCCCGGAAGAACCTCAGCTCCACGATCCGGCGGTCGCGCGCAGGCAGTTCGCGGAACAAGGGCTCCACCGTGAGCCGGGCTTCGGCGCGTCTCAGGTCGCGGTCCTCGCCACCGAGGCGGTCGGCGACGGTGGCGGTTTCCCCATCCGCGCCGGCGTCGATCGAGGTGGGCGTGAAGCATCCGTTCGCAGCCATGGCCTCGGTCACCTGCACCGGCTCTACTCCGAGGTGGTCCGCGATCTGCGCCGGTGTGGGGGAGCGACGCAGCTGTTGGGCAAGCGTCGCCGACGCCGTCGAGATCTTTGCCTGCAGCTCCTGAACGCTGCGAGTGGGCCTAACCGTCCACGCGCAGTCGCGAAAGTACCGCTTGACCTCTCCTGAGATCGTCGGCACCGCGTAGGACAGGAAGTCCTTGCCGAACTCCGTGTCGAAGCCACGCACGGCCTTGAGAAGGCCGAGATAGGCGACTTGGAGCAGGTCCTCGCTGGGCTCCCCGCGATCCCGGTAGCGCAGAGCGATGGATTTCGCCACGTCCATGTTGAGGATCACGACCTCGTCGTGGAGTCGCTGGCGCTCGATTCCCTCCGAGCGCGCGGCCTGGTCCAGCAGCCGTCGACTTATCTCGGCGCGCGACTCATCGTGGTAGTCATCGTCGATCTTGTCCGCGAGGTCGCCGAGACCCTCGGTGTGGGTGCGTGCAGCCATGTGCCACCACCAGTCCAACTGGAGCCGGTGTGGCGCGACTGCTCGACCACCCGTCAAGCCAAACACGGCGGACGCAAGCAAGCAAGTCGAACCGTTGGCGCTTGGCTCAAGATGGACAGCGATCGCCGCCATCCCGGCGAGGATCGGGCGCTGCTGCGGCGGTTGCCAGCGGGGCGCTGAGGTTTTCACAACACCTTCCGCAACCGCGCGAGTGCGAGGGGTTACTGCGGTTCGCCTTCGCAGCAGGACGCCTTCCACTTGCAGTGGGGACAGAGCCAGCGCGTGCGGACCGGCTCGAAGGCCTGGTGGCAGTTGTCACACTCGATCACGGGTCGAACGCTACCCGCCTTCGGTCGGCAGGCTCGCTCGCCGAGCCGCAGTGGGACGCCTCGAACCGGTCGTCAGCGGTTGGGCTGCAACCGCCGGAACGCGAGCGCTGCTTCGCTGACCGCTCGACGGTAGGCGGTGTCCGAGACGGGACTGGTCACGCCGTGGCGTCGATGGATCTCGATCACCCGGTCGATGTAGCGCTGCGCCTGCGTCAGATCAAGAGTCGGCAGCGTCTTGCTCTTCGTCTTGCTCTTCGTGGTCACGGTTCAACGCCTCCCAGAGTTCGTCCAGGACCAGGCCGCCGAAGCGGGTGTACCAGTACTGCTGCGTGAGCTTCTTCTCCGCCAGGTAGTTCTTCAGCGGATGCGACACCCGCAGCGCTGGTTCCAGGGCCTGGTTGACATCATCCACCCTTACCTTCTGCCCGGTAGGGATGACGAAGGTTCTCGCGTACTCGAACGCGTTCTGCGCCATCTCGGTGAAGAGCGGCCGGTTGTCCTCGAAGAGGCCGGTGAGCCCCGCGGCCTGCAGCGACTCGTAGTCCTCGGCGGTCAGGGCCATGTCAGCGCACCCAGAGAACGCGGGTGAGCACGTGGACCGCAGCGGCGGCGACCATCGCGAGTTGGATGAAGAACACGATCGCGGTAATGCCGTAGATCACGCTGTTGCCGCCCATCAGCAGCCAGGTCGCCGCCAGAGCGCACGACAGGAGGCTGACCGCGAACGCGGCCAGCACGGTGACCGCTGGACGCCTGTAGGGCCCGGTGACCTCCGCCGATGTGCCGGGTGCGAACCCCTGCAGACTGGAGACGACCAGCCCGAGGAACACCAGCGTCAGCCCACCGAAGCCGGCCGATGCGCCGAGGAACGCCGTGATGACATTCTGGTGCGAGACGCCGGCTTCGGCGATCAGTGCACTCATCACGTCGTCCCCTCGGTGCTGGCCCGGTCCCGGGCGGCAGTCTGCCACCTCGCTGGGACTTCTGTGCGCCACTGGACGTCCATCTTTATCGTGCTTGTGCAGGGTTCCGGCAGCCGACTCCCGGCTGGCTGGGTTGCATACGATCTGATGGTGCGCCGCTTGGACCCGCCGGCCCTGTACGCCGCCCTCGACGCGGACAGAGCGCGCCGCGGGCTGACGTGGAATCAGGTCGCCGCCGAGGCGGGTGTGAACATCGGGACCATCCGGCGACTGCGGGCCAACGGAAGGTTCGAGACCGACGGCATCCTCTCCCTGACTCAGTGGCTGGGACGTCCGGTGGAGGAGTTCACCCGCCGGAACAGCTAGCCCTCCGGACATGCTGCATGGCTCCCGACACCAGCAGGAGGTGGTGGTGGGAACTCTTGGCGCCCTGGGCGCTAGAAGTTTCCCCACCCTCACGAGCGAGCCCGGGGGTGCTGGTAGGCGGGTTTGCGGAGGATGTTACGTCCGTGGTGACGAACATCCTCCGCAGATCGCCGATCCGACACTTACTTCCGCGATCCGACATCGTGCCGGACTGCGCATGCCAATCGACAGATGGACCTACGGCGTGGCTCTCCACCTGTGGGTAGCGGCGTCGTCCCACGCGCGGTTCACCCTGGTGGGGTGAACCGCCCAGAACTCCGTTCGGCCATCTTGGGGACAGGACACCGAAGGAAGGACAAGCTGTGACGACGAAGGACGACTTCGACGAGCAGGAATGGGCGAGGATCGTGCGCGCGCCGTTCGTGGCCGGGATGGCCATCACCCTCGCCGACCCGGGCGGTCCGATCGAGGCCACGAAGGAGTCGATGGCCAGCATGAAGTCGGCCACGAACCCACCGAGCCGGGAGCAGCTCCTCAGTGAGGTCGCACTGGACATCCAGGCGAGCGTCCAACAACGCCACAACCCGCTGAAGGGCTACAAGCCCGGGGGCGGGAAGCCGCCGGGCGAGCAGGTGCTCGACGAGCTGCGCGAGGTGCAAGAGCTCGTGCGGGCCAAGGCCGATCCGGAGGAGACTGCCGCGTTCGCCGGCTGGATCGTCCAGTCGGCACAGGCAGCAGCCGACGCGGCCAAGGAGGGCGGCTTCATGGGCATCGGGGCCGAGCAGGTGAGCCAGCGTGAGAGAGACATGATCGAGCGTGTCCGCTCGGCCGTGACTGGGTGAGGGCTGGCCGCACCGCACGATCTCCCGGGACCCGCCTCCCGCCGATCGCCGATCAGCGGGAGGGCTGCTGGATCACGAGTTCGAGCTAGACGTCGTAGTAGAGCTCAAACTCGTGCGGGGTCGGCCGCAGCGAGATCGGCTCGATCTCCTGCTTGCGCTTGAGCTCGATCCACGTCTCGATAAGGTCGGCGGTGAAGACGCCGCCCTCGAGCAGGTACTCGTGGTCGGACTCGAGCGCCAGGAGCACCTCGGACAGTGTGCTCGGGACCGTACTGACGTCCCGGTGCTCATCGGGCGGCAGCTCGTAGAGGTCCTTGTCGATGGGCTGCGCGGGTTCGATCTTGTTGCGGATGCCGTCGAGACCGGCGAGCAGCATGGCCGAGAACGCCAGGTAGGGGTTCGCTGAGGGGTCGGGGCACCGGAACTCGATGCGCTTCGCCTTGGGGTTGGACCCGGTGATCGGGATCCGGATGCATGCCGACCGGTTGCGCTGGCTGTAGACGAGGTTGACCGGCGCCTCGAACCCAGGGACCAGGCGGTGGTACGAGTTGACGGTCGGGTTCGTGAAGGCCAGCAGAGATGGTGCGTGCGCGAGGATGCCGCCGATGTAGTAACGCGCGGTGTCGGAGAGCCCCGCGTAGCCCGACTCGTCGTAGAACAGCGGTTCGTCGTCCGCCCACAGCGACTGGTGGCAGTGCATTCCCGAGCCGTTGTCGCCGAAGATCGGCTTCGGCATGAAGGTGGCGGTCTTACCGGCGTCCCAGGCCACGTGCTTGACGATGTACTTGAACTTCATCACGTTGTCGGCACTGACCAGCAGCTCGTCGAAGCGGTAGTTGATCTCCGCCTGTCCGGCGGTCCCGACCTCGTGGTGCTGCCGTTCCACGACCAGTCCCGAGGCCTCGAGCTGCTTGGAGATCGTGGCGCGCAGGTCGGCGAAGTGGTCGGCGGGGGGAGTGGGGAAGTAGCCACCCTTGTACCTCACCTTGTAGCCCTGGTTGCCGTGCTCCTCCTCGCGCCCGGTGTTCCAGGCACCGGCGACGGAGTCGATCGAGTAGTACCCGGTGTTCTGCTTGGTCTCGAAGCGCACGTCGTCGAAGACGTAGAACTCGGCCTCCGGCGCGAAGAACGCCTTGTCGCCGATTCCGGTGCTCTTCAGGTACGCCTGGGCCTTGCGTGCGATGTTGCGGGGGTCGCGAGAGTACGCCTCACCGGTGAGCGGGTCGTGGATGAAGAAGTTGACCACCAGCGTCTTGTCCGCCCGGAACGGATCGAGGAACGCCGTCGTCGGGTCGGGGAACAATGCCATGTCCGACTCGTGAATCGCCTGGAAGCCACGGATCGAAGAGCCGTCGAACATCAACCCGTCGTCGAAGACCTCCTGGCCGAACGACGACACGGGCACGGTGAAGTGCTGCATGATGCCCGGCAGGTCACAGAAGCGGACGTCGACGAACTCGACGCCCTCATCCTTGACGTACTTCAAGAGCTCGGCTGGGTTGGCAAACATTCGTCCTCCTTGGCGGCGCTGTCCACGCCGGCCGGTCACGTCGTCGGGCCGTTCACGCTCGTGGCGATGCCGGATCGCACCACCGGCCACGACGCTAGGTCGTGGCGGTTTCTCACCGGTGACTGCCGTGTTTCACCCGTGTTACAGGTACCCGACAGGGCCGGCGAACTCCTCGGTAGCGTGGTGCCATGGCCGCCGACCAGGAGTATGCCGGGTCTGCTGGCAGACCGGGCAGCCGGCTGGGCCTTCCGGCGGACGGGCCCGGCTCCGTTGCCGGCTGGGGGAGGCGGATTCTGGCCCTCGTCATCGACTGGATGCTCTCGACTCTGGCGGTGGGCGCCTTCGTCGGAACCGCTGTCTGGTCGGGCGGAGGCGCCGACATGTGGGGCACCCTGGCGGTGTTCGGGCTGGAGAAGTGGGTGCTCACCGCTCTGCTCGGGGGCTCGGCCGGGCAGCTGCTGGTGGGGATTCGGGTCGCCGGGATCAACGGGCCGATCGGGCTGTGGCGGCCGCTGGTCCGGTCTCTGTTGGTGTGCCTGGTGATCCCCGCGGTCATCTACAACCGGGACAACCGGGGCCTGCACGACCTGCTCGTGGGCACCGTGGTGGTTGGTCGGTGAAGGGCGACGCCGCGGCTCAGCGCCCTCCGCGCAGCGCCTGTCGCGCTGCTTTGGCGTTCGGGGGGACCGGCCCGCGGGGTATCGGCGCGACGGGCCGGGACGCGTCGAGCGCCTTGAGCCGCTGGAGCAGCTCGGTCACCTCGGCCGGCTTGAGGTTCTTGGGGAGCTTCATGATGTGCCGTGACAGCTTGTTGATCGCGATGCTGTCCGCCGTCTCCTCCCCGGCCGTGATGTCGTAGATCGGAGCATCGGCGGCGAACCGCGCATGCTTCTTCTTCTCCACCGCGAGCAGGTTTCGCACCCGAGTCGGGTTGCCCTCGCCGATCAGGATGATGCCCGGCCGACCGACAACCCGGTGCACGAGGTCCTGGTTCTTCGTCACGGCCACGGCGTTCTGGATGCTCCACCCGCGGCGGAGCATGCTCAGCCCCGCTGCCGCCGCTCCGGGCTGGCCCTCCACCTGCCCATACGCTGCCCGTTCGGCCCGCCGGCCGAAGACGATCAGCGCGACGAGAAGGCCCATCGACACACCGAAGACGCCGAACATGATGGGGTGCCCGAGCAGGAAACCGAGGCCGACGAGCACCGCCACAACGACCAGGAAGACGCCGAGAAGGATCAGACCGATCTTGGGGTCGTACTTCTTGGTCATCGTGTAGGCAGAACGAATCTGCCTGATCTTGCCGGTCTTCGCCGGTTCTTCCGACTTCTTCGCCATGGTCAGCCCTATACCTGAGTTGATACTGCGGTGGAGAGGCGACGCGACTCTAGCGCCTGCTCGTAGAGTCGCCCGGCACGGTACGACGACCGCACGAGTGGCCCGCTCATCACTCCGGCGAAGCCCATCGACAGGGCCTCCTCCCGCAGCTCGACGAACTCCTCGGGACGGACCCAGCGTTCGACCGGATGGTGCCGCAGCGACGGACGCAGGTATTGCGTGATGGTCAGCAGTTCGGTCCCGCATCCGCGCAGGTCGTTGAGCGCGCCGGTGATCTCGTGGCGCTCCTCGCCCATGCCCAGGATCAGGTTCGAACTTGGTCACCAGCCCGTGCTCGCGGGCCTGGCTCAGCACGTCGAGGGACCGTTCATAGCGGAAGCCGGGACGGATACTGCGGAAGATCCTCGGCACCGTCTCGATGTTGTGGGCGAACACCTCGGGCGCGGAGGAGAAGATCTCGGTGAGGAGGGCAGGGTTCGCCGAGAAGTCGGGTGCGAGCATCTCCACCCCGATGCCGGGGTTGAGAGCATGGATCTGACGGATCGTCTCCGCGTACAGCCACGACCCCTCGTCCGCCAGGTCGTCGCGGCAGACGCCGGTCACGGTGGCGTACCGCAACCGCATCTTCTGTACGCTCTCGGCCACCCGCCGCGGCTCCTCGACGTCGAGGGCGTCGGGCTTGCCGGTGTCGATCTGGCAGAAGTCGCACCGCCGCGTGCACTGGTCGCCGCCGATCAGGAACGTGGCCTCTCGGTCCTCCCAGCACTCGAAGATGTTGGGGCAGCCGGCCTCCTGGCAGACGGTGTGCAGTCCCTCGGACTTCACCAGCGACTGCAGCGACTGGTACTCCGGGCCCATCCGCGCCCGCGTCTTGATCCACGGGGGTTTGCGCTCGATCGGTGTCTCGGCGTTGCGCACCTCGAGACGCAGCAGTTTGCGGCCTTCGGCCAGAACGGTCACGGAGCCAAGGGTACGCCTCACCAGTCACCCCTGCGGGCCGTGACCGAGGTGTCCGCGAGAGCGCTCACGGCACATCACGGCGCCGGAAGACGATGTATGAGATCAGGAGCGCACCGGCGGCGAGAAGGCAGAGATAGACGCTGGTGTTCTCTAGACCGAAGACGAAGTTCTGGGGCCGGCATGGCCCTCTGAAGCAGTCGGAGGGATAGACCTGCACCCTCCAGTGACCGAGCACGAACCCGAACAGGTGGTTGGACAGCAGCCATTGCTCCGACCCGCCCCAGAACGACCGGAGGACCGCCTCGCCGACGAGCGCGTAAGCCAGGACCACACCGAGCGCCGCGGCGGTGAAGCGCATGGCCATCACGATCGCGAAACCCGACAGGGCGGCCAGGCCGACGACAAGCGTCGAGCGCAGCCACACCCAGATGAGATGGTGCGTCTGGCCGTCGACGGATGACATGTTGTGCCATCGGTGACCGAACCAGACGATCGCCAGCAGTCCCAGCCCCATCACCAGTCCGGCCGTAACGGCGGTGCCGAGAAACACCGAGACGGCCTTGGCGAGCCACACACGCGTACGCCGGCTCTCGAACAACAGCAGCGTGCTGATCGTGCCGGATGACCAGTCCGCGCCGATATAGGTCGCACCCAGCAGCAGGGCGGCGATGGCCAGTGCCAGCAGCATCGGCACGACGACGTCACCGAGCGACTGTCCCCTGAGGATCATCCTCGGCGTGTAGAGGTAGTCATCGGCCGTCGGCACGATGTCCTGGCAGTCGAAGCCGTGCGGGAACTGGCCTTTACCAGCCTCGCAGCGGGCCAGCTGGTGGACGACGTAGCGCTGGTGCGCGCTCCGCTCCGCGAGCTTGGTGGCAGCTGCCACCTCGCCGGCCGAGGGGGGAGCGTGGTCGTGGATGTAGCTGCCCGCGACGATGCCCGCGCCCAGCACGCCGAACAGCATCAGCACCACGCACGCCCGGCGACTGATGAGCCGGGTCAGCTCGACCCGCAGGAGTCTCATCGACGCGCCGCGTCCTGCTCGTCGTCGTCGGTGAGCTGCAGGAAGACGGTCTCGAGGTCGGCGCGGACCGGGCTCAGCTCGCTGACGAAGAGGTTCTGCCGCGCCAGCAGCTCGGTGATCCCGGCGGGCTCGTGCGATCCGTCGACCAGGAGGTGCGCGTTCTCGCGGTGCACCTCGTACCCGGCGCCGGTCAACGCCGACTCGCCGGCATCGAGGTCGGCCAGGCGTACGCGGGTTCCGCTGGACGAGTTGGCCCCGATCACGTCGTCGACGCGTCCGGTGGCGAGAAGCCGGCCGTGGCCGATGATCGACACCGAGTCGCATACCTGCTGAACCTCGGCCAGGATGTGCGAGCTCAGCAGGACCGTCACACCGGATGCACCGAGCCGACGGATCGTGTCGCGGATCTCGCGGATGCCGGCCGGATCCAGACCGTTGGTGGGCTCGTCGAGGATGAGCAGGTCCGGACGCTTCAGCAGCGTGGCGGCTATCGCGAGTCGCTGCTTCATGCCGAGGGAGTAGCCCTTGAACCGGTCGCGGCCACGCCCGTGCAGCCCGACCTCGTCGATGACCTCGTCCACCCGGGCGCGGTCCACCCCGATGGTGCCGGCCAGCAGGGTGAGGTTCTTGCGGCCGCTGAAGCCACCGAAGAACCTCGGTTGCTCGACGATCGCACCGATCCGGTCCATCACCTGCGGCAGCCCAGCAGGGACACGCTGGCCGAACAGCGCCATGTCGCCGCCGTCGGCCCGCGACAGTCCGAGCAGCATGCGGATGGTCGTGGTCTTGCCGGAGCCGTTGGGGCCCAGGAACCCGTGCACTCCGCCTTGTGGCACCGCCAGGTCGAGCGAGTCGACGGCGACGAATCGGCCCCGACGGCTCCGGTAGACCTTGCGCAGGCCGGTGCTCTCGATGACCAGATCCGTCACGGCTCTCCCGACTGTGTTGACACGCAGGCTATCCGAGCGGCGTCCGGAAATTGGTGGTAATGGTGCGGTTCACCGAACTGTCTGTGGACAACCCGGAACGCGTCTGGGCGGCATCCGGGAGCCTTGGGTGATGGGCTCACATGCGAGCGCGCGCCGGCAACAGCGGCGGCCTGCTCTGATCGCCGTGCCCGCGGTTGCCCTCGTTGCGGTTGGCTTGTTTGCCGCGCTGCGATCCACGGAGGCCACAGATCCGGCTGCGGGACCGGATCGTGTCGCTGTGAAGTCACCCGGACAGGTCGCTCACCGTGGCGCGCCAGGAGTGGCCGAGCGACCGGCTGGCGGAGGTGCGGATGATCCGATGGCGCGGGAGCCTGGCACGACCTCCCGACATGTCGATCGGTACTGGGCCGGCGTGCTGCGGGTCCTGGACCGGCGGCGCAACCGCGCGTTCGCGACGGCCCAGCCAAGGTTGCTCGACGCTGTCTATCTCAAGGGCTCTCCCGCGCGGGCGGTGGATGCGGCGGCGATCCGCTCGTACGCCCGCCGTGGACTGCGCATCGCCGATCTGCGGGTGAGGGTTCTGTCGCTCGGCGCTTCCACCCGCGGGCCGGGCGAGGTGCGGCTGTCCGTCATCGACCGGATCGTCCGCGCCGTGGCGGTTGACGTCAAGCACCGGCACAGACCGCTTCCTCGCGACCGACCCACGGCCCACGAGCTCATCATCGAGCGCACACCCGATGGCTGGCGGATCGCGTCGATCGTCTGAGCCGGCGTCAGCGGTGCAGCGCACTCCGCAGGATCGCGCTGATGTCCGGGTGGTCGAAGTGGAAGCCCGCCTCGAGCAGTCGTCGCGGATGTCCTCGCAGGCTGCCGAGCAGGAGGCCGGACAGCTCACCGAGCGTTGTCTTGAGGACGAACTCCGGCACCGGCAACACCGTCGGCCGGTGAAGCTGTCGACCGAGCTCCTGTGTGAGCTCGGCGTTGGTCGGGGGCTGCGGCGCCGTCAGGTTGAACGGGCCGGTGGCCGAGTCAGTCGTGGCGAGGAAGTCCACGGCGCGGACCCAGTCGTGCAATGAGATGGAACTGAAGTACTGCGTGCCGTCGCCCAGCCGACCGCCGACTCCGAGCCTGAACGGGATCTGCAACGTCCTCAGCGTTCCACCCCCGGGGCCGAGGACGACACCGCTCCGCATCAGGCAGACCCGTGCACCCGATTCGGCCGCGACCCTCGTGCTCGCCTCCCAAGGGGTCACGACCCCGCCCAGAAACCCACCACCGGCCGCTGAGTCCTCGGTGAGCACCTCGTCGCCGCGATCGTCGCCGTAGAAGTTCATCCCGGTCTGCGACAGGAACGTGGGCTTGTGGTCGAGGGCGGCAATCGCATTCGCGAGGGTGGATGTGCTCTTGACGCGGCTGTCGAGGATCGTGCGCCGGTAGGAGCGCGTCCAGGGCCGCCCGATGGTTGCTCCCGAGAGGTTGACGACCACGTCAGCCGAGGCGAGCACGGCGCTGTCGACCTGTCCCTGATACGCGTCCCAGGTCGACTCACTCGGGGATCGGGCCTCGCCGCGCACGAGGCGGACCACATCGTGTCCGCCACGGGCCAGGTGGTCGCGCAGAGCGGTCCCGAGATAACCGGACGCCCCGCCGAGTACGAACCTCACCTCACATCCCGAGTTCGGCCTCGAAGCCGCCCTCTTCGAGGCGCTGTTTGACCGCGACGAGGAACCGCGCGGCGTCGGCTCCGTCGACGAGGCGGTGGTCGTAGGTCAGGGCCAGATAGACCATGTGGCGCACGGCGATGGTCTCCCCGAGGTTGGCGTCGTCGATCACCACCGGACGCTTCACAACCGTTCCGGTGCCCAGGATCGCCACTTGCGGCTGGTTGATGATCGGTGTGTCGAAGAGCGCCCCGCGGCTACCGGTGTTGGTGAGCGTGAACGTGCCGCCCGAGAGCTCGTCGGGAGTGATCTTGTTGTCGCGCGTGCGGGCCGCGATATCGGCGATCTTGCGGGACAGCCCGGCGATCGACAGGTCACCGGCACCCTTGATCACCGGTGTGAGCAACCCACGCTCGGTGTCGACGGCGACGGCGAGGTTCTCGGTGTCGAAATAGGTCACCTCGCCGGCTTCGGTGTCGATCGTGGCATTGAGCTGCGGGTACACCTTGAGCGCGTCGATCGCCGCTTTGGCGAAGAACGGCAGGAACGACAGCTTGACGCCCTCGCGCTGCTCGAACTGCTTCTTCACCCGGTTGCGGAGCCGGGCGATGCTGGTGACATCGACCTCGACCACCGTCGTCAGCTGCGCGGAGACCTGAAGCGACTCGACCATCCGCTTGGCGATCGTGCGGCGCAGCCGACTCATCTTCTCGGTCTTGCCGCGCAACGGGCTCGGCGCCGCAGCCGCCTGGCCACCTCCGGTTGACTGAGCCGCTGCCGGTGCCTGCTCGGACTCCTTCTTGCTCTTGGCCGCTTCGAGCACATCCTGTTTGCGGATGCGTCCACCGACCCCGGTGCCCTCGAGACTGGTCAACTCGATCCCATGCTCGGCGGCTAGCTTGCGCACCAGCGGTGTCACGTACGACCCGCTCCCGGACGCGCCGTCAGAGCCCCGGACGCTCGTCGCCTTGCCGTCGCCGGCGGCCGCGCCCGGCTCCGGCTGGGCCAGTTCGGGCTCACCGGTCCCGGTTCGGCCCGAGTCGGGCTCCGCCGGTTTCTCATCCTTCGTTTGCGGCTCCGGCTCTGGCTCGGGCTCGGGCTCAGGCTCAGGCTCCTCTTTCGCTTGCGGCTCCGGCTCGTGCTCTTTCTTCCCTTGCGGCTCTTGCTCCGGCTCAGGCTCGGGCTCCTTCTTCGCTTGTGGCTCAGCCGGCTCGCTCGTGGCGGGCGCCGCGGAGTCCCCGTCGTCGGGCGCGCTTGACTCGGCACCGATCACCGCAAGCTCGGCGCCGACCGCCACCGTCTCGTCCTCCTGGACCTTGATCTCGAGGAGGACGCCGGCCGCCGGGGAGGGGATCTCGGTGTCGACCTTGTTGGTCGAGACCTCCAGCAGCGGCTCGTCGGCGGAGACGGAGTCGCCGACCTTCTTCAGCCATTGGGTCACCGTTCCTTCGGTGACGCTCTCGCCGAGTTCGGGCAAGGTCACCGAGGTGGTGTCGCCGCCCGCGGACCCGCCACTCGATGCCTGCTCGGGCGAGCTTCCCTCGTCCTCGGTGCTCTGTCCTCCGGAGTCGTCTGCCGCGGAGTCGTGGTCTGCCTCGGAGTCGTGGTCTGCCTCGGATTGGTCGGAATCCTGCTCGGCGTCGGCGGAGTCCTCGGTCTGCTGCTGTTCGTCCGCCGCTGCCCCGTCGGAGGCCTCGTCGTCGGAGGCCTCATCGTCGGAGGCCCGGTCGTCAGAGGCCTGGTCGTCCGAGGCCTCGTCATCGGAGGAGGCCTGGTCGTCGGAACCCTCGTCATCGGAGGCCTCGCCCGAAGCCGCTGCGCCGTCACCGGACGACTCGCCGCCCGACCCTTCCGACTCGGATGCGTCACCGATGACGGCCAGCACCGCGCCGACCTCGACTGTCTCGTCCTCCGACGCCTTGATCTCCAGCAGCACACCCGACGCCGGGGACGGGATCTCGGTGTCGACCTTGTCGGTGGAGACCTCGAGCAGCGGCTCGTCGGTCTCGACGGAGTCGCCGACCTGCTTGAGCCACTGGGTGACTGTGCCCTCGGTGACGCTCTCACCGAGAGCCGGAAGGGTTACCTCCGTCGACATGGCGATCCTCAGCTCTTCGTGGGTTGTTCAGGAGTGGGCGTGCAGCGGCTTACCGGCCAGCGCGAGGTGCGCTTCACCGAGGGCTTCGTTCTGGGTGGGGTGCATGTGCACGAGCTGTGCGACGTCCTCGGGGAACGCCTCCCAGTTGTAGATCAGCTGGGCCTCTCCGATCAGCTCGCCGGCGCGTGACCCGACGATGTGGACGCCGATCACCGGACCGTCCCGGCGGCGTACGAGCTTGACGAACCCCTGGGTCTTCAGGATCTGGCTTCTGCCGTTGCCGCTCAGGTCGTAGCTGAACGATTCCACGTCGTCGTCCCCGTACTCCTGCCGCGCCTGGGTCTCGGTGAGCCCGACGGATGCGACCTCCGGCTCGCTGTAGGTCACCCGTGGTATTCCGAGATCGTCGAACGTCGGTGGCCTGAGTCCGGCGATGTCCTCGGCGACGTGGATCCCCTGCTGGAAGCCGCGGTGCGCGAGCTGCGGCCCGGGAACGACGTCGCCGACCGCCCAGATCCCGGCGACGTTGGTCTCTTGGCGATCGTTGGTGAGCACGAACCCGCGCTCCATCGCGATGCCCTGGGCCTCGTAACCCAGGTCCGCGGAGCTCGGGCCGCGGCCGACCGCGACGAGCAGCAGGTCGCCCTCGTACACGTCTCCCGACTCCGCGGTCACCCGGACACCGGTGTCGCCGACGTCGACGGCCTTGAAAGCGGTGCCTGTCCGCACCGTGATGCCACGGCGCCGGTACGCCCGCTCGACGGCCTTGGAGGAGGCTTCGTCCTCGGTCGCCAGCAGCCTGGGCAGCGCCTCGATGATCGTGACGTCGGCGCCGAACGAGCGCCACGCGCTGGCGAACTCGACGCCGATCACACCGCCGCCGAGCACTATTGCCCGGGCCGGAACCTGCTCGAGGGTGAGCGCGTGGTCGCTGGTGAGCACCCGGCTCCCATCGATCTCGAGACCGGGCAATGTCTTCGCGAACGAACCGGAGGCCAGGACGACGTGCCGGGCCTCGTACCGCGCCCCGTCGACCTCGACGGCATTGGCCGCCACCAGCGTTCCATGGCCCTCGACGACGGTGATCCCCCGGCTCTTGACCAGGCCGGTGAGTCCCTTGAACAGGCGGTTGACGACACCGTCCTTGTACTTGTTAACGCCGAGAAGGTCGACTCCCTCGAACGTCACGTTGACGCCGAACTGTTCGCTGTCCCGCGCCGCGTCTGCGATCTCGCCGGCGTGCAGCAGCGCCTTGGTCGGGATGCAGCCACGGTGCAGGCAGGTCCCGCCGATCTTGTCGCGCTCGACGACAGCGACTTTCAGCCCGAGCTGAGACGCACGCAGCGCGCAGGCGTACCCGCCACTGCCGCCGCCGAGGACGACCACGTCGAACGTGTTGTCGGCGCTTTCCGCCACCGTGCCTCCGCGGATCGGACTGTCGGGTGTCAGGCTGTCATCCTTTCACCAGACATGCCCGATGTCGCACAGACCCGGAGGGTGATGCTCCGGCGCCCACCACGTAGAGGGCTGGATCTCAGCCGCATTCGGGGCGATCCGGTCGGTTCCGGGCCCTCGGTGGGGGAGACTGGTCGCAACCGATGTGATGGAGGTCCGCAGACGATGGCGCGGCGATGGTTCAAGCGTGGGGACCGTCCGGGCACGGTCCGGACCGCGGTCGACGCGGACACCCGGCACCTGCAAGAGTTCGCCGAGAGCAGGACGGGAGTCGAGGGCTTCGTCGAACCGCGTACCGCCGTCACCCAGATCACGTTGATGCTGGTCGCCAAGGACGGTGAATGGACTCGTCGTCGGGTGCCCTCCGTGCAATGGGCACACGAGTTCGCGAACAAACACGGAATCCCGAGCTATGACGCCGCGGTCGTCGGGTATCCCCAGCGGATGCGGGACTACAACAGGCGCATCAAAGACGGCAAGAAGGCGACTGAGGCATAGAGTGCCCCGGCGGTCAGCCGCCGGTCACCGCGGCTCGGCCTTCTCGGTGGCCAGCTGGACGAGAGTACGCACGGCCGCGCCGGTGCCGCCCTTGGGGGTGTAGCCGAACGGCTCGGCATCGTTGAACGCAGGACCGGCGATGTCCAGATGGGCCCAGCTGATCCCCTCACCGACGAACTCGCGCAGGAAGGCCGCGGCGAAGAGCGCACCGCCGGCACGCTCCGCGTTGTGCTGCGAGAGGTCGGCGATCTTGGAGGCCCGGACCTTGTCCGCCATCTCCTCCGGGATCGGCAGCGGCCACATGGGCTCACCGGCACGCTCGGCGATCTGCGGGATCTCGTGCAGCAGATCGTCGTCGTTGGACATCACGCCGGCGACTCTTGCCCCAAGGGCAACGACGCATGCGCCGGTCAGCGTCGCGACGTCGATCAGGAGGTCCGGCTGCTCCTCGCTGGCCTTGACCAGACCGTCGGCCAAGACCAGGCGACCTTCTGCGTCGGTGTTGAGCACCTCGACGGTCTTTCCGCCGGCCATGGTCAGCACGTCTCCGGGTCTGGTCGCGTTCCCGGAGGGCATGTTCTCGGCCAGACAGGCGTATCCCGTGACCCGGATCGGGAGGTTGAGGTCGGCGATCGCGGTGACCGCGGCGACGACCGCGGCCGCCCCTGACATGTCGCACTTCATCGTCATCATGCCGTCGCCGCGCTTGAGCGACAGGCCACCGGAGTCGAACGTGATCCCTTTGCCCACGAACGCCAGATGGGTCTTCGCTCGGCGCGGGCGATAGGTCAGTTTGACCAGTCGCGGCGGGTTGGCCGATCCCTGGCCGACCCCGATCAGCCCGCCGAGGCCATCGCGCTCCAGCGCCGCCTCGTCGAGCACTCGTACGCCGACCTTCGAGGCCTTGGCGGCCGCCACGGCTGCGTCGGCGAAGACAGCCGGAACGAAGTCGCCGGGGGGCGTGTTGATCCAGTCGCGCGTGAGGTTGACCGCCCGGGCGACCACCTGGGCCGCCTTGGTTGCGGACTGGGCCGCCTTGTCCCGCGCCAGGGCGGTGATGATCACGACCTCGTGGACCGGCGGGCGCTGGTCCGCTTTCTTGTACCCGGTGAATGTCTTGTACTTGGTGAACTCGTAGCTGCCGAGCATCGCCCCGTCGGCAACTGCTCTGACCTGCTCGACCGTGTTGGTCGGCAGAGCGTAGGTCACCGATGTACAACCGGCCAGTGCCCGGCTCGCTGCTCCCGCCGCTCGCCGGATCGACTCGTGATCGGCCGGTTTGGCCTTGTCGAGTCCGACGGCGACAACGAGCCCGGGCTTGAGCTTGCCGGCGGACGGCAGCTTCACGATCTCGCCCGGCTTCCCGGTGGCACCCATCGACGCGAGGACGCTCGCGAAGTTCCGCCCGAAGGCCGCTGACACGTCATCGGCGGAGTACGGTACGACGGTTCCGTCTTCCTGTTTGACGATCCCGATGACGACGGCGTCTGTACCGGACTTGCTCGCTGGACCTTTGCGCAGGTTGATCGATGTCACAGTCAAGGTCCTTCGTTGCTCGGAGGCGTGTCACCGACAGGCTACGCGGATCGTTAAGGGGCAGGGTCTGCGGTAGGTTCGCCGCCATGTCGATGCTCCGGTCCCCGCTGCATGATCGTCACGTCTCACTCGGGGCCAGGATGGCGGAGTTCGCCGGCTGGGAGATGCCGCTGGAGTATGCCGGCGGCGGTGTGCTCAAGGAGCACACCGCGGTGCGGGAGTCGGTCGGCGTCTTCGACGTCAGCCACCTCGGCAAGCTGTCCGTGCGTGGAACGGGGTCAGCCGCCTTCGTCAATCGCTGCCTCAGCAACGACCTGAGTCGAATCGGCCCCGGTCGGGCGCAGTACACCCTGTGCTGTGACGCGGAGTCGGGCGGCGTCGTCGATGACCTGATCGCGTACCTGCGTGGCGAGGACGAGGTGTTCCTGGTCCCCAACGCCGCCAACACCGCCGAGGTCGCGCGGCGACTCGCGGCGGCCGCGCCTGCCGGGGTCGAGGTGCTCTCGCAGCACCGCGACTTCGCCGTGCTCGCCGTTCAGGGCAGCAGAAGTGACGACGTCCTCTCCTCGATCGGGCTACCCACGGGACACGACTACATGGCTTTCGCCGACGCCGAGTTCGCCGGCGAGCGGGTCGTGGTGTGCCGGACCGGCTATACCGGGGAGCGGGGCTATGAGCTGGTCATCGCGAGCGGCGCCGCGCCGGCCCTCTGGGACGCGGTGATGGAGCGGGGGACAGGCCTACTCCATTCGGGCCTGCGGTCTGGCCGCCCGCGACACGCTGCGCACCGAGATGGGGTACCCCCTGCACGGTCAGGACATCTCGCTGGATGTCACGCCGGTGCAAGCGCGCCTCGGCTGGGCGGTCGGATGGAAGAAGGACGCGTTCTGGGGCCGCGATGCCCTGTTGGCCGAGAAGGCCGCCGGTCCGGCGCGGCTGCTGCGCGGTCTCGTCTCCTCGGGCCGGGGGATTCCGCGACCGCACATGGACGTCGTTCGACGCCGACGGAACGGCACTCGGTGAGATCACCTCGGGAACGTTCTCGCCGACGCGGCGCGTCGGTGTGGGACTCGCACTGCTCGACCCGGATGTGGACGATGCGGCCGAGGTGTTCGTCGACGTGCGCGGACGCCGCCAAGCCTTCGTCGTCACGAAACCCCCGTTCGTCACCCCCTCCACCTGACCTCCCCGCGATCCGACAGTTGTTGCACGCCATCGGACAACGTGTCACGCCGGGTGCACGGGTTCCGGCACGGGCTCGCGGCCGTGATTGCTCGAGTCCGAGGCCGACCACGGCGGTGCTTGGTTGCTCAGATTTGTGCAGGCGATGAGAGTTGTCGCACCCGTTTGCCCTCACCAAGTGCACAATTTCATGCCGCGGCGGAACGGGTTGACCTCCCGTGGGTGCGTCAGGATCACCGCACCGAACGTTTGCGCACTGGTTGGTCACCGCACCGGGCTCAACCGTGACCAACAACTACGCAATTCCCCTCCCTCGATCCGACACTTATTGACCCGCCATCCGACAGTTGTTTCTCGCCATCCGACACCAGAAGAGAAATCGGGGAGACTCCTAACGACCTGGGCGCTGAGAGTCCCCAATCTCAGTGCCGGTGCTGCTGTCAGCGGGCCACCGCCGCCAGCAGCGCGATCGTCGTCGTGAGCTCGGTGACCGCACCCAAGACGTCACCGGTGATGCCGCCGAGCAATCGCGTGGCAATCCCGACCGCGCCCGCGGCGACGGCCACCCCCAGGAGGACGACCGCCGCGCCCTGCGCCAGTCCCGGCCCCGTGGCTGCCAGTGCCACCGCACCGGCCGCGATGAGCGCGAGTGCTGTCGCCACTGCCAGACCGATCGGTCCGACCGACCCGGCGACGACGCTCCCGAGCCCGGAGCTTCGAGCGGCCGGAAACCACGTCGAGCACGCCACGGGTATCGACAGCCGCCCGGTGGTCACCGCGACGATGCACACGGCGGGCGACTCCGCGAGGCTGATGGCCTGGTCGAGGGAGGCGAACTGTACGAGCAGGATGAGGACGACCGCGCAGACGCCGAACGGGCCGATGTCGCCGCGCTGCATGATCGACAGCGCCGCCGGCGCCGATCGGCCGCCGCCCAGGCCGTCGACGGTGTCGGCCAAGCCGTCGAGGTGTATCGCGCCCGTGGCCACGACCAGAAAGCCGAGCCCGAGCGCGGCGCTGACGGCCGCGGACCAGCCACACAGCCCGCAGAGCCAGATGACGCCTGCCACCGCCGACCCCAACACAGCGCCCACCGCCGGCGCCAGCATCATCGCCCTGCCCGCGACCTGTCGGTCGACCGACGTGGGAGCCGGAACAGGCAGTACGGTCAACGTCCCGACCGCGAGCCTCACCGGGTCGAGCGCCGTCACAACGTGAGCACCCGGCCGGCCAGACACAGGAGAACCTCGTCCGACGCGGCCGCCACCGACGCGTTGAGCCGGCCGAGGATGTCACGGAAGCGCCGCCCGGCGCTTGTGTCGGGCACGATCCCGCTGCCCACCTCGTTACTCACCGCGATCGACCGCCGACGGGTGCTGCTCCAGGCGGCGACGAGTTCGTCGATGCGCCGACCGACGACCTCTTCGGCGTCGATCCATCGGTCGTCCCAGGCGCCGAGCTCGTCCATCGTCGTACTGAGCCACAGCGTCAGACAGTCGATCAGCAGCGGTGGACCCGGCTCGGTCAGCAGAGCGACCAGGTCGGGCGACTCGACCGTCCGCCACCGGTCGGGCCGGCGCAGCCGGTGCGCGTCGATCCGCGCCTGCCATTCGCGGTCATCCTGGTTACGGGCCGAGGTCGCGGCGTACACAACCCCGTCGGCGCCGGCCAGCCGCCGTTCGGCCTCGCGCGACTTGCCGGACCGCGCGCCGCCGAGGATCAGTGTGGTGAGTGGCTGCGGCGCCGGGATCGCGACCCGCACCTCCTGCCCGAGCTCGGAGCGGATGTCGTAGTGGCGTCCGTCCGCATCTGCGCTCACGACGTACCGGCCGACGGCGGCCTGCTGACCGGGCAGGAGCGGACCCACGACCAGTCCACGACCCTGCCCGGGCGAGTGGTCAACGGTCCTCAGCAGGATCGAGTCGTCGATCAGCCAGCAGCCGAGCTCGACCGCCGCCACCTTCATGTTCGCGAGTCCGTCGACGCGGCAGGGGCAGGGTCGGCCGGCTCGAACGTCATCGGCACGTCGAAGGCAGCCCGACGGGCTGCTCGGCGCAGCGCGGCGAGCACAGGCCCCCCGACCAGCAACACCATCACCGCGTTGAGCGCGCCCCGCGGCAGGTCCCAACCCAGCGACGTCGTGGCCCAGAAGATTAGGTACCGGTGCATGTTCTCTGCCAACGAGTCGCCGGGTACGAACGTCACCTCCGGTCCGTACGCGGCGAACGGCCAGAACCACATGTTGAGCAGGACGCCGTAGAGGACGCCGCTCACCATGCCGTATGCGGCCAGGAGCATGAGCTCTGCCCGCCCCCGCGCCGACGGGAGACAACCGGCGAAGAACCCCATCCAGCCGGCACCGAACATCTGGAACGGCAGCCACGGCCCGATCCCACCGGTCAGCAGGCCGCCGGAGAAGATCGTCAACGCGCCGAGCACGAAACCGAACCCCCGGCCGAACACCCGGCCACCGACGAGGATGACCAGAAAGCTGGGTTCGAGCCCGGCGGCGCCGGGACCGAGCGCGCGCAGGGCCGCACCGACCGCCGCGAGCATGCCGAGCATGGCGACCGCCTTGGCGTCGATCCCGCCCTCGCTGAGCTCGGCGAAGATCACCCCGGCCAGCAAGGGCAGCAGCAGTACGAACAGCCAGGGCGCATCCGCGGAGTGTGACGTGTCGAGTGCGCTTCCCGGTTCGGTGAACAGCGGCCAGGAGTATGCGACCAGGCCGATCAGGGAGGTGACGGCGAGCACGACCGACGACCGCGTGTGCAGGGGTACGAGCGGACGCAGGTCCGGCGCCTTCATGACGCCCGCTCCAGCGCGGCAGCGACCCCGGCAACGGTGAGCCAGGCGGCGGGCGCGAGAATCTTCGACACCTGCGGTGCGAAGGCCGGGGAAGCGACGACCACCTCGTGCGTCGGCCCGTCGGCCACGATCTCGCCGTCACCGAGCACGACAACCCGGTCGGCCGCCTCGGCCACCAACTCCACGTCATGGGTCGCCAGCACGATCCCGTGACCCTCGGCAGCGAGCGCCCGGACGATCCCGACCAGCCGCTGCTTTGCGGCGTAGTCGAGTCCACGGGTGGGCTCGTCGAGAAGTAGCAGGGCGGGACGAGCGGTCAGCACGACGGCGAGAGCCAGGGCGAGCCGTTGGCCCTCGGACAGATCACGGGGATGCTGCTCGTCGGGTACGTCGGGTGCCAGTCGCTCGAACGTCGACCGGCACGTGCCAGCTGGAGCGGCCGCGTCCTGGTCGGCCTGCACGCACTCCTGGGAGACCGTCTCCGCATACAGCAGGTCGGCTGCCTCCTGCGGCACCAGGCCGGCGGCCCTGATCATCGTCTGCGGCGGCGTGTCGAACGGGGTCCGCCCGCCGACCAACACCGTCCCGCTGGCGGGTCTTGCCAGGCCGACCAGGGTCCTCAACAGGGTCGACTTACCCGCACCGTTGCGGCCCATCAGGGCGACGATCTCACCGGCTGGCAAGGTGAGGCTCACATCGCGAAGTACCGGCCGGCCGGCGTAGCTGACCACAAGGTTCCGCGCTGCCGCGAGTACGTCGCTGTTCGCCGGCGAGCTCACCGACGGCCGGGCGTCCTCGAGCCGCTCGCGGAGCGAGGCGGCCCGGCGGCGCGCGTCACGCACGGACAGCGGCAGCGGTGTCCAGCCCGCCAGCCGACCGAGTTCGACCACCGGCGGCGCGATCGGCGAGACGGCCATCACCTGCGCCGGCTCGCCGATGATGACCGGCTTCCCACCGCCCGGCACGTACAGCACCCGGTCCGCGTACTGCACCACCCGTTCGAGCCGGTGCTCGGCCAGCAGCACGGTGAGTCCGAGGTCGTCGACCAGTCGTTGCAGCGCCGAGAGCACCTCCTCGGCAGCCTGCGGGTCGAGCGCGGAGGTCGGCTCGTCCAGAACGAGCACCCGCGGGTGCGTCGTGAGAACAGCGCCGATCGCGGCCCGTTGCTGCTGTCCGCCGGACAGGCTCATCAGGGGCTGCTGCCGTTCCGCCGACAGGCCGAGCAGGTCGAGGGTCTCCTCGACCCGCTTGCGCATGACGTTGTGGGCCAGCCCGAGGCTCTCCATCCCGTACGCCAGCTCGTCCTCGACGATGTCGGTGACGAATCCCGACAGGGGATCCTGTCCGACCACACCGACGACGTCGGCGAGATCCCGCGGACGGTGCGTACGCGTGTCGCGGCCATCGACGGTGACCCGGCCGCTCAGGGTCCCGCCGGTGAAGTGGGGTACGAGACCGTTGACGGCGCGCAGCAGCGTGGACTTGCCGGAGCCGGTCCGGCCGATGACCAGGCACAGCTCGCCCTCGGGCACCTCGAACGAGAGGTTCCTGAGCACGGGCTCATCCATACCGGCGTACGACACGGTGACGTTCTCGAACCAGATCATGCCGCCACGCTGACCGTCGGGTCGACGTCTCGTCGACGGTCGGACGGGCGGGTGATCGGGACCGGCGCAGGCGCCACCCAGGCCGGGGCCAACGCGACCAGCACTCCCGCAACGGCGAGGAACGGCACGGGGGGCACGGTCAACGGCCCGGCAAGGTGCAGCGCGAGGGGGTCCAGGTAGCCGGTGACGAACATGCCGGCGGCCGCGACCACGCCGGACCCCGTGACCAGCCACTCCGGGAGCGCCCACGGGTCGGGGCGATACCTGCTGCGCTTGATGCGGCGGCCGCCGACGAACAGTCCCGTGGCGGCGATGAGGGAGCCCACGAGCAGCGCCGGGAGCCCGAGCAGCGCCGACGCGCTGCCGTCCAGCAGCCCGTAGCAGCCGACGCAGACGCCGAGCAGTCCGGCGGCGACCAGCGCCCCGGTCACCCGGCGGGAGACGCGGCTGGCGTCGTTGGTCCGCCCGTACCCCCGGGAGTCCATCGCCGCCGCCAGCTCGACGGATCGCTCGAGCGCGCCCTCGAGCACTGGAAGCGCGGTGCGCCGAAGGCCCGAGAACCCGTGCGACCGCTGACCACGCAGCCGATGGGCGGCGCGAACCCGGGCGGTGTCGCTGACCAGCTGCGGTGCGAACGTCAGCGCGACGACGATCGCGACACCCATCTCATACAAGGCACCCGGGACGCAGCGAAGCAACCGTCGGGCGCTGGCCAGCGAGTTGATCGCGCCGACGCAGCACAGGATCGTGGCGAGCTGCAGCCCTTCGTAGAACGCGCGCAGGACCGCCTCGGCCGTCACCACGCCGCCCAGCTTGAGACCAGCCATCCAGTCGGGCAACGGCGCCTCGGGCAGGGTGAACAGGACCGTTGCACCTTGCCCGGCATCGGAGAGAAGTGCCTGCAGGACGATCCGCAGGGCGATCACCACCAGACCCAGCTTGAGGAACGCGCCGTAGGAGTTGGCCCAGGGGGCGTCACTACGTCGCGCGGCGACCACGAAGCCGGCGACGACCAGGATCAGCATCAGCAGCACCGGGTTCGTCGTGCGGCTGGCCGCCGCCGCCAGGCCGATGCCCCACAACCACCAGGCGCCAGGGTGCAGGTTCCGGGGGTACGCGGGGCTGTGGACGGGCCGCATGACCCGTCAGGCCGCCCGGCGCCGAACAGTGACGAGGCCGGCAGCGCCGATCGCCACGACGAGCACGATGACGCCGACCAGGACCCAGGGAAAGCCGCTGTCGTCCTCGTTCTGCTGCTCAGGCTGGGCGGCGTCGTCCGTCGGCTGGCTGTCCGCGGGCGGCGTGCCAGATGGCGTGCCGGCTGACGGTGAGGCACCGGCGATCTGCAGTTGCACCGTCGGCTCGCTGCTGGGGATCGTGGCGTTCTTGACCGTTTCGAAGCACCCGCTGGCGGGATAGCCGTCGATACCGCAGGTGCCCTTGTCGATGCGTACGTCCGCCACGGAGTCCAGGACCTGCGAGCCGTTGAAGCTCGTCGCGACGACGGCGCACTCCCCGACCGGTGCCGGTGGCGTCTCGCCGCTGGGTGCCTCGTCGGCCGTTCCATAGTCGATGACCACCGCCACCCGCTTCTTTCCCGACTCCGCGGGGGTGCTGGCACAGATTGCCGCGAAGCTCGGGGCTGTGCGCGGCTCCCGGCCGGCGTCCCCGTTGGAGATGCCGTACCGCCAGCCCTCGACGCTGCCGTCGGACGGCGTGAAGTCGTCCGGTCCGGTCGTGGCGAACTTCCAATCGGCACCGGCGCCGTGGAAGTAGTTCCAGTACTTGTAGGCGGTGGTCGCCTGCGCGGGGCTGGTGAGGCCCGGCATCGCGACGAGCGCAATCAGACAGCTGAGCAGGGCGACGGGGAGCCGGCTACCGCGCACGATGTGGGCCCTTCGGGTGCATCGGTCGACGGGTGAAACCGGACCGGTCGCCACAGTGTCAAGGCTCGACCCGGCTCCATTCCGCAGACCTCGACGGAAATGGTGGAGCCATGACCACGGTCGGGTGCTCCGGCTCGCCGCTGGATCATCGGTGTCGATGATGCGGCCTACGGTTGCGGGTCAGCGCCGGAGTCCGACCGGCTTTCCCCACCCGTGGCTACGTACTGGCTGAGATTCCCACGTCGCGGGGCGTACGTCAAAGGCCGTCGCGCCGGGCGGCCGGCGTTAGGCTCGCCACATCGTCGCCCCGGCAGCCGGGCGCGCACAGACGGCACGGACGAGGAGACCTGTGATGGCGTGGACGTGGCGGTTCGAGACGAGCGAGCGGGAGCCGATGGACATCCCGACTGTGGGCGAGCCGACGTTTCCCGCCCAGGGCGACGCGGAGTCCTGGCTCGGCGAGGCGTGGCGGGATCTCGCGGAGGCCGGCGTGGCGCAGGTGACACTGTTCGAGAATGACCGCGAGGTCTACGGCCCGATGAGCCTGAGCCCGGCCGAGGAGTAGCCGGGGCTGGGAAGTAGCTGTGCCTCAGGGGTAGCGGTGCCCGCCCGGTTCGGCCCGGCTCACGTCGGGCGGCTGCGCGGTGTCGAGGCTTCGACCTTCACCGGATCGCTCTCGACGACGGGTCCGAGGATCTCGTCGACCCTCTTGAGCATCTCCGAGTCCAGCTTGACTCCCGCCGCCTTGACGTTCTCTGCCACCTGTTCCGGTCTGGAGGCTCCGATGATCGCCGCCGCGACGTTGGGATTCTGCAGGACCCAGGCGATCGCGAACTGCGCAAGAGACAGGCCAGACTCCTCTGCCAGCGGTTTCAGCTGCTGCACCCTGGTCAGCAGGTCGTCGTTGAGCAACCGTTGGACGACGTTGGCACCGCCTTTCTCGTCGGTGGCGCGTGACCCCTCCGGTGGCGGCTCACCCGGCTTGTACTTCCCGGTGAGCACACCCTGCGCGATCGGCGACCAGACGATCTGTCCGATGCCGAGCTCCTCGCAGGTCGGGACGACCTCACCCTCGATCACCCGCCACAGCATGTTGTACTGCGGCTGGTTCGAGATGAGGGAGACATGCAGCTCCCGAGCCAGGTGGTGTGCCTCCCGGATCTGGTCCGCGGTCCACTCCGAAACGCCGATGTAGAGCGCTTTGCCGGCGTGCACGACATCGGCGAACGCCTCCATCGTCTCCTCCAGCGGCGTCGCTACGTCGTATCGATGTGCCTGGTAGAGGTCGACGTGATCGGTGTTGAGCCGGGTCAAGGAGCCGTTGATCGCCTCCATGATGTGCTTGCGAGACAGGCCGCTGTCGTTGGGTCCGCCCGGACCGGTCGTCCAGAAGACCTTGGTGAAGATCTCGATCGACTCTCGCCTGGTCCCGTCCAGGGCCCGTCCGAGCACCGACTCCGCCGCCGTGTTGGCGTACGCGTCGGCTGTGTCGAAGGTGGTGATGCCCTCAGTCGAGGGCCTGTCGTACGCACGCCTGGGCGGCGTCTTCTTCGACCTGCGAGCCGTGCGTCAGCCAGTTCCCGTACGCGATCTCGCTGATCTTCAGCCCGCTGGATCCGAGGTGTCGAAATTTCATGCCTCAAACATCGCAGATGATCCGTAGTCGGCAACCGGTGCCTCTCCGCACCGGGTCGGATGGCCGGTCCGGCCAGGGGCTCCGGCGAGAGGCTCACCGCCGCAATTGCTCGAGTGCGATGTCGACCCGGCGCCCCTGACTCAACGAACTGCTCACCCGGGCTGCGTGACCATCCGTTGCCTCGACCGCTTGACCTCGCCTCCGGTGGGCCGTCCCTCCGGGCGGCCGGTCGGGGAGGGGTCAGTAGCGGGCGGTGAGTGGCTGCCCGACGGCGACCTGGGGCTTGGGCAGCCGCAGGCGACGGAGCTGACTCGAGCGCAGCAGCGCGTACACCTTGGCCCCACGCGTGCTCTGGTCGGGGAACCTGGTCTTGAGCTCCCGGCCAAGCTTCCAGGTCATGTAGAAGGAGTCGACCGTCGTCAGCACGAGCGTGGCGATCCAGAGCAGCACCACGAATCCGGCGGCTCCCGGGATGAACCCGAGCACCAGGATCCCCACCAGGGCGGGAAGCAGGTAGGACGCGGCGTTGCGCCGGGAGTCGATGAAGTCACGGGCGAACCGCTTCACCGGCCCCTGGTCCCGCTTGGGCAGGTAGCGGTCGTCGCCGGTCTGCAGCGCCGTGCGCATCTTCTCGCGGCTGCTGTTGGCCTTCTCCCGCTGCCGGGCGGCAGCCTCCTTGCGGTTCTTGGGCGGAGCCAGCCGCTGCTTGCGGGCGGTTTCGGCGTCACGGCGCTTGGGAGTCGCGCGCCCTTTGCCGCCGAGGCGAGCCTCGGTCTCCTCGACGGTCTCGCTCGGGGACTTGTCCTTCGTACGCCATCGGAACACGGAACCAGCCTCACACTGCGCAGCATCGCTCAGTCGGGGGAACCCCTGAGAACGGCCCCAGGGTCAGCGCTCAGACTACCGGCGGCATCCTTGTCGCCGTGACGCGCTGCGGCACGTAGTCTGGAGCCACGGCCTGACGTTCGGGCTGCGAGCGAGCAATTCCGGTCCGGGCACACGCCTACCGGAGCGGACGACAGACGAAGGGGTGGCCCACCTCGATGAGCATCATGAAGCGGATGAGCCTGATCTTCCGGTCGAAGGCCAACAAGGCACTCGACCGGGCAGAGGATCCGCGGGAGACCCTCGACTACAGCTACCAGAAGCAGCTGGAGCTGCTACAGAAGGTACGCCGCGGCGTGGCGGATGTGGCGACCAGCCGCAAGCGGCTCGAGCTGCAGATGAACCAGCTCGAACTGCAGTCCAACAAGCTCAAGGACCAGGCGCAGAAGGCGCTGGGGCTCGGTCGCGAGGACCTCGCCCGCGAGGCGCTGACCCGTCGCTCGGGCCTCCAGCAGCAGCTGACCGACCTGCAGACTCAGCATGCCGCGCTGCAGGGCGAGGAGGAGAAGCTGACGACCGCCAGCCAGCGGCTGCAGGCCAAGGTCGAGTCCTTCCGGACCAAGAAGGAGACGATCAAGGCGACCTACACCGCGGCCGAGGCGCAGACCAGGATAGGCGAGGCGTTCTCCGGCATCTCCGAGGAGATGGGCGACGTCGGCATGGCGATCGAACGCGCCGAGGACAAGACAGCCCAGCTGCAGGCCAGGGCCGGCGCGATCGACGAGCTGCTCGCCTCGGGGGCGCTCGACAGCCCGGTCAGCGGAGGTCAGGACGACATCTCGCTGGAGCTGCAGCAGATGGCGTCAGGCTCCGACGTGGACACCGAGCTTGCGGCGCTGAAGGCCGAGATCAGCGGTGGTGGCCCGCCGCCCAAGGCCCTGGAGGCAGAGCCCGAGATCGCGGTCGACGTCACGCCCGAGCAGCGTAAGCAGGGGGAGGGCGCATGATCGTCCGGATCATGGCCGAGGGGCAGTGGGACGTGCCCGACGGCCAGCTCGAGACGCTCAACCGTCTTGACTCGAGCCTGGAGGCGGCGGTCGATTCCGGCGACGAGGATGCCTTCCGGGCATCGCTGACGACGCTGCTGTCGGCCGTACGCGACAAGGGCTCCCGGCTCGCCGACGACGAGTTGGTCGACTCCGACCTGATTCTGCCCCCGGAGGATGCCACCATCGAGGACGTCAAAGAGCTGCTGGGGGACGAAGGTCTCATTCCGGGGTGAGTGGCCCTTCCTCGGGACAGTCATGCTCGCGGCTCCTTGGAACACCGGCGCGGCCGCAGGCGTTGTGATCAGCAAACATATGTCGAGAAGTTCGAGTAGAAGGTCTTGATGGCTAGTTCCCGTTTTGTGTCCGATCGTGGCCTCAACGTGCGCATGGGCGCCGTGATGTTCTTGCTCGGGGTGCTCTACCTGGGGTTCATGGCCGCGCTCATCGTCTACAGCGGCCTGTCGACGGTGGCGATCATCATCATCGCCGTCGGGGTGGCCTTCGCCCAGTGGTACTTCTCCGACAAGATCGCGATGCTGTCGATGAGGGCTCGCGAGGTGAGTCCCGAGCAGGCACCAGAGCTGCACGGAATGGTCGACCGGCTCTGCGCGCTGGCCGACATGCCCAAGCCCCGGATCGCGATCGCCGACACCGACCTCCCCAACGCGTTCGCCACCGGCCGGAGCCCACAGCACTCGGTGGTCTGCGTGACGACGGGCATCCTGCGCCGGCTCGATGAGCAGGAGCTCGAGGGCGTCCTGTCCCACGAGCTATCCCACGTCGCTCACCGCGACGTCGCGGTGATGACGGTCGCGTCGGTGCTGGGCGTCCTGGCCGGTCTGGTCACCCGGTGGGGCCTGTACTTCGGCGGCGGCCGCGGCCGCGATCGCAACTCCGCCGCGATGTTCATGTTCGTCTGGCTGGCCAGCATCGTGATCTGGGCCGTCAGCTTCCTGCTGACTCGCGCCCTGTCGCGTTACCGCGAGCTTTGTGCGGACCGCTCCGGGGCATACCTGACGGGCAACCCGTCGGCGCTGGCCTCGGCACTCACGAAGATCTCCGGCGACATAGCGAGAATCCCCACCAAGGACCTCCGGGCCGCGGAATCGATGAACGCGTTCTTCTTCGCCCCCGCGATCAAGGGTGACTCCGTCAACGCCCTGCTCGCCACGCACCCGCCGCTGGAGCAGCGGCTCGACCAGCTCGCCAGGGTCGCAGCCGACCTCGGCCGACCGCTGTGACCGGCCGGATCTGACGGTGGGACTGTTCGACACGCTGCTCGGACGAAGCAAGCCCGTGCAGCCGGACCTCGATCAGCTGTTCGCGGTGCCCGGCGCCGCGCTCACCCTGCAAGCCGCCAGCGCGTTCCGGCCGACCGGCATCGGCTCGGTGTGCTACCGGGCACCAGAGGGGGAGGCGTTCGCGACGGCCCAGTCCGACGTGCAGCAGCTCCTCGACGCCGACGAAGGGCCGGACGTCGAGCGCACCACAGACTCCTTCGGATTCACCTGGCTGGTCTGCCGAGCCGCCGACGGTGACATGTCGGCGCTGGTGACCGACCTGCATGCGGTCAACAAGACCCTCGAGGACAACGGGTTCGGGCACGCGTTGCTCTGCTCGATGGTGACGTTCACCGACGACTCCGGCCGCCGGCTCGGTCTGGTCTATCTCTACAAGCGCGGGACCTTCTACCCCTTCGCGCCGCTGGACGGCCAGCGCCGCGACAACGCGCTCGAGCTGCAGGTCCGGGGCATGCTCGCGTCCGACCTCAAGGTCGAGCCGGAGCTCTCCCGCTGGCTCGCCCTCTGGGGCGCCCCCGGCCTCGACGGCTAACCCCTCACCCGAGCCCCACCCGCTGCTGGCCGGGGTGCTGACAGTGCTTGACCTCCGCGGATTTGTGCAGACGATGAGAGTTGTCGCACCCGTTTGCCCTCACCAAGTGCACATTTTCTTGCCGCGGCGGAACGGGTGGGCCTCTCTTGGTGCGCAACGGGGTCAGAGGAAGTGCCCGGACGGGATGTACGGGCTCGGCGGTCGCATGTGCCGCAGGCACAGGAATCCGGAGCTTCCCAGGGACAGCCCGGCGGCGAGCGCCACGTCGACCGCCCACTCCTGGTCTGCCGTGAGTCCGGCGATGACGACCTGCTCGTCCGGGGAGGACATCGCCAGCGCCGACCACAGCAGCCGCTGCGCGATCTTCCGGTTGGTCGCAGCCAGCAGGTACGGCGAGCCGCCAGCGTCGACGTACGCATAACCGCTGCCGGTCAGCTGGTCGAAGACGAGCAACGCGCATTCCCGCCCGATGAACCGATGATCGACACCGTGTGCCGACGCCCGCACCTGCCGGTCGACCGAGTCGAGCAGATCCCGGTCGGCGTCGCTTCCCGCGCGGACGCCACCCACAACCGGCAAGGCACTTCGCTGCACACGCCCGTTGGCCCACATCGTCGGGTGCAGCGTGAACCCGGCGAGCCGGTAGCGGCGCGCGGCCCGAGGATCCGGCGACGAGAAGATCATTCCGCGCAGGCACCCCTCGCTGTAGCGCAGCGCGGTTTCCAGCAGCGCCTTGCCGGCTCCTCGTGACTGCGCCCGGGGGAGTACGGCATACGAGGACAGCGCCCAGAGGTTCTCCCGGCGCAGGGAGAGCGCAGCTCCGAAAATCCCCACGTCGTCCTCGGCAACCCAGCAGCCGCCGCCGTCGTGCTCCAGGAGGTGCCGGGCCCGTTGCCGCCAACGCTCCGCCCGAGCCGGCGGTCGAGGGCCGTCCGGTGCCGGTTCGTGAGCGCTGGCGGTGGCCAGATCCAGTGCGTAGTAGGACTCCGCGGTGACCCTTTCCACGTCGTCAACGTCGGTGTCGAGCATGGGCCGGATCAGCACCCGCCCAACCTAACCGGGGCGCGGTGGCGACAGGATGAGCCATGCGAGTCCTCGTCGCCCCGGACACCTTCGGGATGCTCACCGCTGGTCAGGCCGCCGACGCGATCAGGACCGGCTGGCTGCGGCACGCCCCGGCCGACGAGGTTCTGACGGCCCCGATGTCCGACGGCGGACCGGGCTTCTGTGACGTCGTCCACCGCGCGGTCGGCGGCCGACTCTCGGCGGTGACCGTGTGCGGGCCGTACGGCGAGCAGCAGCCGGCGACCGTACTCCGCGTCGGTGACACCGCGTATGTCGAAGCCGCACAGGCCTGCGGCCTGGATCTGGTGTCGACCGGCCGCCGCGACGCCGAGGTCGCGTCGAGCTACGGCGCAGGTCAGCTGGTCGCGTGCGCCATCGAGACCGGCGCCACACAGGTGGTCGTCGGGCTGGCCGGCTGCGGCACCAACGACGCGGGCGCCGGACTCCTCGCGGCGCTGGGAGCGACAGCCGATCCGCACACCGCCCTGCGCGGCGGGCCCGCCGGGCTCGCGACACTCACCGCGGTCGACCTGGTGGCGGCGCTGGAACGGGTCACCGGGACCGAGCTGGTCGCGGCCGGTGACGTCGACAACCCCCTGCTCGGGCTGCGTGGCGCCACCAACGTCTTCGGAGCCGGGAGGGGAATCGCGCAGGAGCGGCTATCGATCGTGGACTCGGCACTGGCCCGGCTGGCCGAAAGCACCAGCCCGGAGACCGCCGCCGTCCAGGGTGCCGGCGCGGCCGGTGGGCTCGGCTTCGCGCTGCTGCTACTCGGAGCGCGCCGGGAATCCGCCATCGACCTGATCGCCGGACTCGTCACGCTGGAGGAGCTCGCCGGGCAGGTCGACCTCGTCATAACCGGCGAGGCGTCCTTCGATGTCCAGAGCCGTGCAGGGACGGTGCCCTACGGCGTCGCGCAGGTGGCGCAACGCACGCTGCGGCCGTGCATCGCACTCGCGGTGGCGGTGCTCATCGGGGCACGTGAGATGCGCACGATGGGCATCGAGTCCGCGTACTCGGTGGTCGAGCTCGTCGGTCGCGACGCGTGGTCCGCCGATCCCGGCGGCACCTTGGCCGCCCTCGCCGCACGGGTGGCGCGCACGTGGTCGCAGTGACACCGGCGAGGCATGGATCTTAGTACCTTGCGCGGCAAGGTACTAGGCGGTACCTTGCATCTATGGAACCGGCAGCAGCGCTCACTCAGCTACGACGAGGCGTCCTCGAGCACTGCGTGCTGGCACTGCTCGAGGACGGCGATCGATACGGCTACAACCTGGTCAGCGAGCTCGGAGCACGCGGCCTGATCGCCAGCGAGGGCACGGTCTACCCCCTGTTGAGCCGGCTACGCCGCGAGGGTGCCGTGGAAACCGCATGGGTGGAGTCCACCAGCGGACCTCCGCGCCGGTACTACAGCCTCGCGGCCCAGGGCAAGCACACGTTGAACCGCTTCAGGGAGTCGTGGACCGAGTTCCGTGACTCCGTCGAAACCATCCTGAACAGAGGGGCCAAGCAATGAACGCGACGGCGGATCGACTCATCGAGGAGTACCTCGAGGCGTTGCGGCGGGCCGCTGCGTCGCTGCCGCCCGATCAACGCGACGACCTGGTCGGCAGCATCCAGGAGCACATCGCCGAGGCACGGCGCATGGGTGTCACCAGTGAGGCGGACGTACGCACACTGCTGGACCGGCTAGGCCGCCCCGAGGCGATCGTCGCGGAGTCGGCCCCGGCCGTAGCACCACCGCCGGCGGCCACGGTCAAGCCGCCCGGCCGGGTCGAGTTCGCCGCCATCGCATGCCTGATCCTGGCCGAGTTCACAGTGCTGACGATCCTGCTGATCCCCTTGGCGCTGGTGTTCTGGATCGCTGGTCTGGTCTGCCTGCTCATCTCCGGGGCATGGACGACGAGGCAGAAGGTCCGGGCCATGGCGATTCTCGGCTCAGGGTTCATCCTCGCAAGCGTCGTGCTCGGCCTCACATTCGTCGCCACCGGAACGACGAGCTCGGTGTGCAACGCACCGACGACGACGGCCGTGCGCGCCAGTCCACCCGCGGGCGCCGGGCGGGGACCGCAGCAGAGCCCGCCGTCCGCCGACAGGACGAGCGGCCCGGTCGGCGACTGCACAGACCGGGGAACGACCAGCGGCTCGGGCGCCTTTCTCGTGGGGTTCGGGGCTGTCGTGGTGCTCTACCTGGTGAGTCAGGCGATGACGGTTCGAGCGCTGTTGCGGCCCCGTCCGCCAGTGGGGTTCCGGGCGGACGCGGCTCCGTCGGGAGCATCCAGCCCGTGAACCGGACGTCTGCGCGCAGGCTTTGCTCCGTGTGCGACCATGGGGGGTGCCCCGAGTTGGGGCGGGAATGACCGAAGCATCCCGTACGTTCGCATGAGCAGTGCGTGCCGACGGGCGCAACCTCGACATTTTGGAGTCACCCGATGACGGTTCAGGGCCAAGCCGACCAGGCAACCGACACCCAGGCCAGCACAACCCACCCCAACGGGGTCATCCTCACCGAAACCGCTGCGAGCAAGGTCAAGGCATTGCTGGAGCAGGAGGGGCGAGACGACCTCCAACTGCGGGTCGCGGTTCAGCCCGGTGGTTGTTCGGGTCTGCGCTACCAGCTGTTCTTCGACGAGCGCCACCTCGACGGCGACAATGTGACCGACTTCGGTGGTGTCGGCGTGGTCGTCGACCGGATGAGCGGTCCATACCTGAGCGGCGCCAAGATCGACTTCGTGGACACGATCGAGAAGCAGGGCTTCACGATCGACAACCCGAACGCCGGAGGATCATGCGCGTGCGGAGACTCGTTCCACTGACCGTGCACTGACAGCAGACGCAGACACCCCGGCGGCCGCACGCCACCGGGGTGTTGTCAGGTTCAGCCGACCTTGACGGGCTCGCCGGTCGAGCCGTCGATCAGCGCCCGGCCGCCGAGCGGTTGGTCGAGTTGGATGACTGCTTTCTTGGCCATGGCGATATCGATGCACGGAATGTCTGAGGGGGCCGGGTCGGGCGCAGACCTGAGGGTCACGGTCACCGAGTGTCCGCGCTGCTCGATCCGCATGTCGCCCAGCTGCCCGTAGCAGGTGGGCACGCCCACGTAGTAGCCGAGGACGAGTCTCCCGGATGCGTTGATGTGAGCATCCGCGATCGCGATCGTCCGCGCCTGGTTCCGGCCGCCCGCGGCCGGTGGGGAAACAGGAGTGTCGCCGTCGGGAGGCGGCTCGGCTGATGGCACGACGTCGGCCGGGGCCGCTCCCTTGGGGCCAGGGTCGGGGGCCACGCCGTCACCGCTATTGCCCGGGACCCAAGCTCCGCCTCCCCCGGTGTCTCCGGCACCGGCCGAGAGGTCGCGCTCGGAGGGAGAGCCGCCGTCGTGGTCGACGACCGCGGCGATCGTCAGCACGACTGAGGCCACCATGAAGGCGGCAAGGGCGGCTAGCAGGTTTCGTCGGGACATGCCGCTGTGACGCGCCCGCGGGCGCTCTCGTTCCGCAGCGCTCCGGCGGTTCCCGACTCGCCCGGACAGGCGCATCCCCTGGCACACCCGCTCGCTAGGCTTGGCGGGTCGCCAACCGGCGTCACCAAACGGTCGAGAGACGCCCATGCCCATCGCCGTGACTGGATCGATCGCCACCGACCACTTGATGTCGTTCCCCGGCAAGTTCGCCGACTCAGTCGTCGTCGACCAGCTCGACAAGATCGCGCTGTCCTTTCTGGTCGACGACCTGGAGGTGCGCCGTGGCGGCTGCGCGGCCAACATCGCGTTCGGGATGGCGTACCTCGGAGTCACTCCGCTGCTGGTCGGATCCGTCGGCGAGGACTTCGCCGACTACCGGTCATGGCTGGAGCGGCACGGCGTCGACTGCGGCTCGGTTCGCGTCTCCGACACCTTGCACACGGCCCGCTTCATCTGTACGACCGACCGCACCCATGCGCAGATCGCCTCCTTCTATGCCGGTGCGATGTCCGAGGCGCGACTGATCGAGCTGGCGCCGGTCGCGGCCCGGGTTGGTGGACTCGATCTCGTCGTGGTCAGCCCGAACGATCCCGAGGCCATGCTCCGCCACACCCAGGAGTGTCGCGACCGCGGCTACCCGTTCGCGGCCGACCCGTCCCAGCAGCTGGCCTGGTCCGAGGGCCCGATGATTCGCCAGCTGATCGACGGTGCGGCGTACTTCTTCTCCAACAACTACGAGGCAGCGCTCACCGAGCAGAAGACCGGCTGGTCGTCGGCCGACATCCTCGCCCGCGTCGGCACCCGCATCATCACCCACGGCGTCGACGGTGTGGAGATCGAGCGGCACGGCGAGCCGGCGATCAAGGTCCCGGCGGTTCCCGGTATCGATGCCGTCGACCCCACCGGCGTGGGTGACGCCTTCCGATCGGGATTCATCGCCGCGCTGGCATGGGGCCTGAGCCTGGAGCGGGCGGCGCAGCTCGGCTGCGTGCTCGCCAGCTACACCGTGGAGAGCGTCGGAACCCAGGAGTACGAGCTCACCAAGCCGACGTTCGTGACTCGGTTCGAGAGCACCTACGGCGCCCAGGCGGCCGCGGAGATCGACCCTCTCGTGCGTTGCTGACGAGGTGAAACCACTCGCTGCTCGCCGACTGCCGCGGCCTGCCCGGCGGGCGTCGCCCGACGGGTGCCTCGTCAGCACACCTAGCCCGAGCGAACCAGCCCCTTTGGAGTAGGGTTTTGCCGACGATCGTCCCAAGTCCCGCGGCACACGGAGCGCGGAGCGTCGGGTACGACGGGTTGACCGGGAGCAGCTCCGACGAGAAAGGCGCCACGTGGGTCCGGATCTCACCGAGCGCACCACGAAGCGCGTCGGCCGCACATGGCCGGCGGGAGCTCCAGTGGTCGGCCTGTTGTCGCTCGTGCTGTCCGGATGCTCCAGCGAGGACGTCGACCAGATCCGGCGGCTGGCGCTGCCACCGCCGGCCAGCGACGCCGCGCCGCACATGGCAGCGCTCTGGCAAGGGGCCTGGATCGCGGTCGGCGTCACCGGTGTCCTTGTCTGGGGGCTGATCCTGTGGGCCGTGGCGCGCTACCACCGTCGTGCCGAGGACGAGGTGCCCCCGCAGACGCGGTACAACGTGCCCATCGAGGTCCTCTACACGGTCGTGCCGATCATCGTCGTCGCGGTCTTCTTCTACTTCACCGTCGTCGTACAGAACAAGGTGCTCAAGCAGGGTGACGCCACCGACCACCAGATCCTCGTCCTCGGTGCGAAGTGGAACTGGAACTTCACGTACCTGAACGACAAGGCTCTCGACGGCCAGACCGACGTCTTCGACACCGGGACACCTGCCGACCTGCCGGTGCTTTGGCTGCCGGTCGACGAGTCGGTCGACTTCGAGCTGCGGTCCAACGACGTGGTCCACTCGTTCTGGGTACCGTCCTTCTACTTCAAGATGGACGTCATCCCCGGTCGCGACAACAGTTTCGAGCTGACGCCGACCAAGACCGGCGAGTTCGCCGGCCGGTGCGCGGAGCTGTGCGGGCTCTACCACTCGCGGATGCTGTTCACGGTCAAGGTCGTGACCGCCGACGAGTACGCGCAGCACCTGAAGGATCTTCAGGACGAGGGACAGGTAGGGATCCAGCTGCCCAACGACTATGTCACCAACCTGGGCGGACTCGCTATCGCGGGAGGCAGCTCATGACCACCACTGACGCCACCTCCAGGGGCGCCGCCAGCCCGACTCGGGTACGACGGCCGGGGAATGCGGTGGTCCGGTGGGTCACGACGACGGACCATAAGTACATCGGGCAGCTGTACCTGGTCACGTCGTTCGCGTTTTTCCTCGTCGGCGGTCTGATGGCGATGGTGATGCGCTCAGAGCTCGCCCGGCCCGGCATGCAGATCGTCGATGACGAGGTGTACAACCAGCTGTTCACCATGCATGGCACGATCATGCTGCTGCTGTTCGCCACTCCCTTGTTCGTGGGCTTCGCCAACGTCGTGATGCCGTTGCAGATCGGGTCGCCCGACGTGGCGTTTCCACGCCTGAACATGTTCAGCTACTGGCTCTTCCTGTTCGGCGGCCTGATCACGCTGTCGGGTTTCCTGGCTCCCGGTGGCGCCGCGGACTTCGGGTGGACGGGCTACACCCCGCTGTCGGACAAGGTGAACTCGCCCGGTGTCGGGGGAGATCTGTGGGTGATGGGTCTGTGGATGGTGGGTCTGGGCACCATCCTCGGCGGTGTGAACTTCGTCACCACGATCTTCTGCATGCGGGCGCCGGGGATGACGATGTTCCGGATGCCGATCTTTACCTGGAACATCCTGGTGACCAGCCTGCTGGTGCTGATCGCGTTCCCGATCTTCGCCGGCGCGTTGCTGGCTCTGGAGGCGGACCGGGCGTTGGGGGCGCATATCTTCGACCCGGCTAACGGTGGCCCGATCCTGTGGCAGCACCTGTTCTGGTTCTTCGGCCATCCCGAGGTCTACATCATCGCTCTGCCCTTTTTCGGCATCATCACCGAGATCCTGCCGGTCTTCAGCCGCAAGCCCATCTTCGGCTACACCGGGCTGGTGGGGGCGACGCTCACGATCGCCGCGCTGTCGGTGGCCGTGTGGGCGCACCACATGTTCGTGACCGGCGCGGTGAACCTGCCGTTCTTCTCGTTCATGACGTTCCTGATCGCGGTGCCGACCGGGGTGAAGTTCTTCAACTGGATCGGCACGATGTGGGGGGGATCTCTGTCCTTCGACACCCCTATGCTGTGGGCGGTCGGGTTCCTGGTGACGTTCCTGTTCGGCGGGCTGACGGGCATCATCCTGGCGTCGCCGCCGCTGGACTTCCAGCTCTCCGACTCCTACTTCGTGGTCGCGCACTTCCACTACGTGGTGTTCGGCACGGTGGTGTTCGCGATGTTCGCCGGGTTCTACTTCTGGTGGCCGAAGATGACCGGTCGGATGCTCGACGAGCGGCTGGGCAAGATCCATTTCTGGCTGCTGTTCGTCGGCTTCCACACGACGTTCCTCGTCCAGCACTGGCTGGGCGTGGAAGGCATGCCCCGCCGGTACGCCGACTACGGGCCCAACGACGGGTTCACGACGCTCAACGAGGTGTCCACCATCGGTGCGTTCGTCCTTGGCGCCTCGACGCTGCCGTTCCTTTACAACGTTTGGAAGTCGCGCAAGAACCCTCAGGTCAACACCGACGACCCGTGGGGTTGGGGCCGGTCGATGGAGTGGGCGACGTCGAGCCCGCCGCCGCGGCACAACTTCGTGACGCTGCCGCGGATCCGTTCCGAAAGCCCGGCGTTCGACCTGCACCACCCGGAGGTGGCGGTCCTGGAGCTCGCCACGCATGAGGCCCATGGCGACGAGTCCTACGTCGACGGCCCCGAGGTTGACGGCCGCAGGGGACACCTGGAGGAGCAGATCGAGCGAAAGAGCGAAGAGGACGAGCGGTGAAGGTCGAAGCCTGGATCTTCGGCATCAACGCCGCCTTCTTCGCCATCGTCACCCCGTCGTACTGGTTCATCAGCGGAGACCCGACCGGCACCAGCGCGCTGGTTCTCACCACCGGGCTGGCCGCGCTGGTGACCTTCTACCTGGGCTTCCACGCGACCAAGATGGACCCCCGGCCCGAGGACCGGCCCGAAGCCGAGATCGTCGACGGCGCCGGCGAGCTCGGCTTCTTCCCGCCGTACTCGATCTGGCCCCTGTACTGCGCGCTCTCGTTGGTCGTGTGCGTGCTCGGGGTTGTGCTGGGCTGGTGGCTGTTCATCATCGGTGCCGGGCTCGGGGCGATCGCGCTGTCCGGCTTCGTGTTCGAGTACTACCGCGGAGAGCACGCCCACTGAGGCTGAGGCGCGACGCGTTCCAAGGTGTCTGCTTTTAGGGCATGTCCGTTTTGCTTGTTAGGCTAGGGCCGTCTGCCTGGCTCGCACCGGAGGAAACCTTGATGACCGCACGGGGGCTCTTGCCCTTCCGTACGTCCACCCGTCACGCGCTGCGCGCGGCGACGGCCGGCGCCGCAGTTCTGGCGCTTTCCGTCGCCGGCTGCCAGTCGACCAAGGACTCGGCCGAACAGCCCACCAACGCCGGTGGCGGTCCCGGGACCAGCGAGTCCCCGTCGACCGCGCCGTCGACTCCGGTCGTTCCCAAGGCGCAGATCGCGGTCAACGTGGAGAACGGCGCCGACGCCGTCACGGTCGACACCGCGCTGAAGGTCACCGCGGCCCAGGGGAAGCTCTCGACGGTCAAGGTCGAGTCTCCCCAGGGGAAGCCGCTGGCCGGTTCGATGAACGCCAACGGCACTGCGTGGACCGCTGCCTCCCTGCTCGAGCCGGGACGCTCGTACCGCGTCGACGCAACAGCCAAGAACAGCGCGGGTGTCACCACACGCCAGACCACCAGGTTCCACAGCGAGGACCTGACGCTTGACGAGCAGACCTATCCCAGCATCGCCCCGCTGCGCGGCGAGACCGTCGGCGTCGGCATGCCCGCCATCGTCCAGTTCGACGTGCCGGTCACCAACAGGGCCTCGATCGAGCGGCACCTCTCCGTCACGTCCACGGCCCACGTCGCCGGTTCCTGGCACTGGGTCAGCGACCAGGAGGTGCACTGGCGACCCAAGCACTTCTGGCCGAGCGGCACCAGGGTGACCGTCAAAGCCGACATCAACTCCATCCCGGCCGGCAACGGCATCTACGGTCAGATGAACCGTTCAACCTCGTTCGTGGTGGGCGACTCCGTGATCGACAAGATCAACATCGCCACCGACGAGATGAACGTCTACATCAACGGCAGCCTCGCCCGCACCATCCCGGTCACCGGCGGGATGCCCGGCTGGGACACGCGCAGCGGGACCAAGCTGATCGTGGAGAAGTTCCTCTCGCGACGGATGGATGCGGCCACCGTCGGCATCTCCCCATCCTCGCCGGACTACTACAACATCCCCGACGTCCAGTACGCCATGAGGGTGACCTACAGCGGCGAGTTCCTCCACGCCGCTCCGTGGTCGGAATACGCGCAGGGCTCCTACAACGTCAGCCACGGCTGCGTCGGGATGAGCACTGAGAACGCCGCCTGGCTCTTCAACCTCAGTCACCGAGGCAACGTGGTCCAGGTCACGGGTACGTCGCGGGGACTCGAGGACGGGAACGGCTGGACCGACTGGAACATGTCGTTCAAGGAGTACAAGCAGGGCTCCGCGCTGAGCTGACTCTCTCGGCTTACGTCAGGCGAATCGAGGGTCCTGACCCTCGGAACGCATGACGTAAGAAGTGGCCCAACCCCTGCAGGGGTCAGTGCTTGCCGGCCTCGAGCTCCGGCTGCTCCTCGGCCGACCCCTGTTCGACGGCATGGTCCTCACCGTGCCCGTTCGCGTGGGCGCGCTCGAGCTCATCGCGCGTCGGCTTCTGGATCACGTCTCCGAACCAGAACCTGCTGGCCCTGGCACGCAGCTTGGACGAGCCGGAGTTCGGTGCAGGCACGCCGTTCCCGTCGACCGTGGCTTCGACCTCGAGCGGCTCCTGCCGGTCGTGCGACGTGATGTAGTACGCGGTCGAGGGGTTGATCGGCAGGTGACGCTCGGTGTACTCGCCCTCGGGCGACCGGACGATGACGCCGGTCTCGTACCCGTGCAGGAGCATCTCTCGGTCACGACGCTGCAGGCCGATGCAGATCCGCTTCGTCACCAGGAAAGCGATCACCGGACCGAGGAAGATCGCGAATCGCATGAACCAGGTGATCGCGTTCAACGACAGGTGCATGTGCGTGGCCACGACGTCGTTGCCGCCGGCCAGCCACAGCAAGCCGTAGGCGGTCATGCCGGCGACGCCGAAACCGGTGCGCGTCGGCTGGTTGCGCGGCCGGTCGAGGAGATGGTGCTCGCGCTTGTCGCCGGTGACCCAGCGCTCGATGAACGGATAGGCGCCCAGGACCGTGAACAGCAGACCCATCAGCAACAGTCCGGGCACCAGGACGTTCCAGCTGACGGTGAATCCCCACAGCCGGGTCTCCCAGTTGGGCATGATCCGCAGGCCGCCCTCGAGCCAGCCCATGTACCAGTCCGGCTGCGAGCCGGCCGTCACCTCGGCGGGGTTGTAGGGCCCGTACAGCCACACCGGGTTGATCTGCATGAGCGCACCCATCAGGGCGGTCACACCGAACACCATGAAGAAGAAGCCACCTGCCTTGGCCATATAGACCGGCAACAGCGGGTAGCCGACCACGTTGTTGTTCGTGTGACCGGGTCCCGGCCACTGGGTGTGCTTGTGGTACACGAGCAGCAGCATGTGGGCGGTGATCAGCCCGAGCAGCAGGCCGGGTATGAGAAGCACGTGCACGGTGTAGAGCCGCGGGATGAACACGTCGCCGGGGAACTCGCCGCCGAAGACGAAGTAGGAGATGTAGGTGCCCACCACGGGGATCGAACGCATCAGGCCTTCGGCGATCCGCAGGCCGGTGCCCGACAGGAGGTCGTCGGGGAGGGAGTAGCCGGCGAAGCCCTCGACGATCCCCAGCTGAAGCAGTCCGAGCCCGATCAGCCAGTTGAGCTCACGCGGCTTGCGGAATGCCCCGGTAAAGAAGACGCGCAGCATGTGGATGGTCATCGCCGCGAGGAACAGGTTCGCCGCCCAGTGGTGAACCTGGCGCATCAACAGCCCGCCACGCACCTCGAACGAGATGCGCAGGGTGGTTTCGTACGCCTGAGACATCTCCTGGCCCTGCAGCGGCACGTACGGGCCGTGGTAGGTCACCTCTTCCATGCTGGGGTTGAACCAGAACGTCAGGAAGACCCCGGTGAGCAGCAGGATCACGAACGACCACAGCGCGATCTCACCGAGCATGAACGACCAGTGGTCGGGGAACACCTTGCGGAGCTGCTTCTTCAGCAGTCCGGCGAGCCCGACCCGCTCGTCCAGCCACGCGACGGGACCGGCCACCGGACTGCCCTTCGACTGGCTCATGATGCCCTCACCCTCGTTCCCAGTAGCTCGGTCCGACCGGCTCATGGAAGTCACTCTTCGCGATCAGATACCCCTCGCCATCGACACCCAGCGGGAGCTGCGGAAGCGACCGGGCGGCCGGGCCGAAGATGACCACTCCATTGTTGGCCAGGTCGAACGTCGACTGGTGGCAGGGGCAGAGCAGGTGGTGGGTCTGCTGCTCCCAGAGGCTGATCGGGCAGCCGACATGGGTGCAGATCTTGGAGTAGCACAAGATGCCGTCGACGTTCCAGTTGGCGCGGTCGGGGGTGGCGTTGATGTCGTCGGGCTGCATCCGCACAACGATCACGGCTGCCTTCGCGCGCGCATCCTGTAGCGCGACGCCTTCGAACTCCGCCGGCGTCTCCGTGCCGTCGGGGTTCTCGGTGGGGAAGAACAGGCCGGGTTCGGCGTTGACGAGCTGCCCGATCTGCACGTCCTCGGTCTTGATCGGCACCCCGGTCACGTCGTTGACGACCCGCACGCCGGGAGCCCAGACGGTGTGCGCGGAGTTGTCGCCCGGAAGCGGGCCCAGGTCGCGCAGCATGACGACGGCCGGCAGCCCGAGGACACCCAGCGCTCCGATCAGGCTGTTGCGGATCATGGTCCGCCGGGCGATGCCGGACTCCTCGGTGCCGGCCGCGAGCTGCGCCAGCACGACCGCCCGGTCCTCAGCCGACGACGCACCGGGGTGGCGCTCCTCGACCAGCTCTACATCGCCCATCAGCCGCTTGGCCCACTGGATTGCTCCGATTCCGATCAACAGCAGCGCAAGTCCGAGGGTCGTGCCCAGCCAGAAGTTCGACGCGTTGAATCCGAAGATGACCGAGTCGACACCGGGGTCGACGACGAAATACGCGACGCAGAAGCCGAGCGCGAGCAGGGTCGCGAGCCCGAACAGCCCGGACACCTGACGCTCGACCCGCCGCTCGGCTGCCTCGTTGACGTCGGTGAATCGCTTCTGGTGCTCGGGGAGGCCCGGGTTCGGAATCGGCTCCTCGGCGTTGGCCGGCTCGACCTCGTGGCTGCTGTCGCTCATCCCCGTATCCCCTTCGCGGCGATCCAGACCGCCGCTCCCACCAGAGCGCCGACGCCTACCAGCCAGCCCCACAGTCCCTCGCCGGTGGTGCCGAGCGCCCCGAGCTCCGCGCCGCCGTAGGACGGCTGCGTGCGCAGGTGGGCGAGGTATGCGATCACGTCATGCTTGTCCTGCGGGGTGAGAACCTGATCGGAGAACACCGGCATCTGTTGCGGACCGGTCACCATCGCCTCGTACACATACTTCCCGTCGACGTTGATTATCGGCGGCGCGTAACGGCCCTGCGGAAGAGCGCCACCCGAGCCGGCGAAGTTATGGCAGGCGGTGCAGTTGGTCCGGAAGATCTCGCCGCCCTGGACGACCTCCGGGTCGGTCGCGTTGGTGACGTCGTAGTACTCGGCGTCTGGAACCGGCGGTCCCGGCCCGAGGGAGGCGACATACGCCGCCAGGGCGTCGATCTCGTCGGAGCTGTATTCGACCGGCTTCTGCTGCACCTGCACGCCGGGCTGCGTCATCGGCATCCGGCCGGTGCCGACCTGGAAGTCGACGGCGGCCGCGCCGACGCCGATCAACGGTGGTCCATAGTTCGTGTCACCCGACGCGGTGACGATGCCTTCGGCGTTCATGCCGTGGCAGGAGGCGCAGCCCACCAGGAAGAGCCGCCTACCCTTGGCCACCTGGTCGCCGCTGGCGCCGTCAGCGTCGGCCGGGGAGGTCGGTGCCAGCATCGAGTACACGCCGCCCGCCAGGAAGAGAGCCAGGAACAGGACGACCAGACCCGCGAGCGGGTGTCGGCGCCGGGCGGACAGGAAGCGCACCAGGGTCCTCGTTCCGTCTACTTGATCAGGTAGATCGTCGCGAACAAGCCGATCCACACCACGTCGACGAAGTGCCAGTAGTACGACACCACGATGGCGGTCACGGCTTGTTCGTGGGTGAACCGGCGGGACAGGAAAGTACGGCCGAGCACGAAGATGAACGCGAAGAGGCCACCGGTCACGTGCAGCCCGTGGAACCCGGTGGCGAGGTAGAAGATCGACCCGTAGGCCGACGACGGGATCGTGACGTTCTCGTGGACCAACGCGGCGTACTCGAACACCTGCCCGCCGATGAACGTGGCTCCCATGATGTAGGTCAGCACGAACCACTCGCGCAGCCCCCACTTGGCGACCTGGAAGACCGAGCCGGACCGTCCTACGTGACCCCGCTCGGCGGCGAACACACCGAGCTGGCAGGTCACCGACGACAGCACCAGGATCGTGGTGTTGATCGCCGCGTACGGAACGTTGAGCTTCGCTGTCTCGACCGCCCACAGCTCCGGCCTGACCGAGCGGATCGTGAAGTAGCAGGCGAACAGTGCCGCGAAGAACATCAGCTCGCTGCTCAGCCACACGATGGTGCCCACGCTCACCGTCGAGGGCCGGTCGTGAGCCCCGTGCAAGCGGGAGTTCGGGAGGGCCGAGACAGTCACCACGTCGGCCATTATGTCGCTCCTCACCCGGTGCGGCACGGCGGCCCCGCCGAAGCCGCGCTGGCGCGCCGATCATCGGGTTTCGCCGCTTCCCGGCAGCCGGTGTCCGTCCGGGAATGCGTGCCTTTGGGGGGTGCCCTAGGCTCATGCCGTGGACATGCTTGCGCACGCGGGACTCGGCGAGGATGTTGCCCCACTATCGCCGATCCGGCTCCTGACAGGATGGACGTTCGACCCGCTGATGGCGGCCATCGTGGTCGCGGTAGGTGTCCTGTACCTGATCGGCGTCCACCGGCTCAGAGCACGTGGCGACGACTGGTCGGGGTGGCGGACGTTCTCGTTCCTCGGCCTCGGCCTCGGGAGCATGGTGCTCGCCACCCAGTCGTCACTGGCGACGTACGACACGACCCTGCTCAGCGTCCACATGTTCCAGCACATGGTGTTGGCGATGCTGGTGCCGGTGTTCTCCGCGCTGGGCGCGCCGGTGACTCTGGCGCTTCGTACCCTCGGCCGGCGACCGCGCTCGCAGCTGCTCGCGGTCCTGCACTCGCCGGTGCTCAGGGTGCTGTCCTTCCCGCCGCTGGCGTTCGCGATGTTCATCGCGACCCCGTGGGTTCTGTACTTCACCGGCTGGTACGACGCCACGCTGCACCACGCGTTCCTGCACGATCTGCTCCATCTGCAGTTCGTGGCCGTGGGCAGCCTCTTCTTCTGGCCGCTGGTCGGGCTCGATCCGGTGCCCGGGCGGTTGCCGTACATGCTCCGGATGCTGCTGGTCTTCGCCACGCTTCCCTTCCACGCGTTCCTCGGCGTGACTGTGATGTCGATGCACCAGCTGATCGGGAGCGACTGGTACCGGGCGATCGACCGGCACTGGGGACCCTCACCGATTCACGACCAGAACATCGCCGGCGCGATCCTGTGGGTGAGCGGCGACATCATCGGCCTGGTGGTCTTCGGTGTGTTGTTCGTCCAGTGGGTGAGGGAGAGCCAGCGGGAGGCGGTACGCGAGGACCGTCGGCTCGATCGCCTGGAGGCGATGGCCGGCCACGGCGCCGTCGACGGGTAGCATCCCGCCTGTGACCGGCCGGACCCCGCCTGCAGGCAAGGACTCGCTCACCGTCCTGGTGTACAGCGACGATGCGGACACCCGTGCGGAGGTCCTGCTGTCGCTCGGCAGGCGACCACACCCGGACCTTCCGCCGCTGGAGTTCGTTGAATGTGCCACCGAGCCGGTTGTCATCCAGCGGATGGACGCGGGCGGCATCGACGTCGCCATCCTCGACGGCGAGGCGGTGCCGGCCGGCGGGATGGGGATCGCGCGGCAGCTCAAGGACGAGATCTACCGCTGCCCCCCGCTGCTCGTGCTCACCGGGCGGATCGACGACGCATGGCTCGCGACATGGTCACGCGCCGAAGCCGTCGTCCCGCATCCGATCGACCCGCTCCTTCTCGCCGAAGTGTTCGTCCGGCTCATGCGCGGCGCAGCCACCCAAGCGACGCAGTGATCTGACCCGGCCCGGAGCAGGAAACCATGTGTGCGGCGGACCACAGCTGGGCCGAGGTGCTGTCGCGGCTGATGGACCGTCACGACCTCGACGCCGATCAGACCGCCTGGGCGATGCGGGAGATCCTGACGGGAGACGCGTCCCCGGTCCAGATCGCCGGATTCGCGGTCGCGTTGCGCGGCAAGGGCGAGACGGTCGGAGAGGTCGAGGTGCTCGTACGCGTGATGTACGAGCATGCGGTGACCTTCGACGTGCCGGGCCGCGCGGTCGACGTGGTCGGCACCGGGGGAGACCGGGCGCACACCGTCAACATCTCGACGATGGCCGCGATCGTGGTCGCCGGGACCGGGGTACCGGTGGTGAAACACGGCAACCGGGCGGCGTCCTCCCAGTGCGGCACCGCGGATGTGCTGGAAGAGCTCGGAGTCCGGTTGGACCTGCCGCCCCAGGCTGTCGCCGAGGTCGGCCGAAAGGCGGGAATCACGTTCTGTTTCGCACCCGTCTTCCACCCTGCCCTGCGCCACGCGGCGTTGGCCCGGCGCGAGCTCGGCGTCGGGACGACGTTCAACTTCCTCGGTCCACTGGCGAACCCGGGTCGTCCGCAGGCCCAGGCGGTCGGCTGCGCCGACCTGCGGATGGCACCGATCCTCGCCGGCGTGCTGGCCAGGCGGGGAGTCGACGCTCTGGTGTTCCGCGGCGACGACGGGCTCGATGAGCTGACGACGACGACCACGTCTCGCGTCTGGTCTGCGTCGGGTGGTGAGGTCGTCGAGCAGGTGCTCGACGCCAGCACGCTGGGGATTGCGCGTACGGCCCCCGAGTCGTTGCGCGGCGGTGATGCGGCGTTCAACGCCGGCGTGGTGCGCTCGGTCCTGGCCGGGGACCCCGGGCCGGTCCGCGAGGCGGTGGTGCTCAACGCCGGCGCGGCGATCGCGGTCTTCGACGGCGCCGGCGGTTCACTGGACGAGCGGGTTGCAGCCGGGATGGTGAGCGCCGTCGATGCCATCGACTCCGGCGCTGCCGCAGGCGCCCTCGATCGCTGGATCCGCGTCGCCGCCACCGTGTGAGCCAGCCGGCGGCTCAGGATCCCCGCGTCTGGGTCAGCAAGAGGTAAGCCCCCGAGGCGGACAGCGCGAAGACGATGGCCGCGACCAGCACCACCTGAATGATGGCGCCACGAACGGGGTCGCGTGTCATCGGCGCTACTCCGTCCCGCCGAGGGCGAACGCTGCCTCGAGGTCATGGGTGGAGTACGCCCGGAACGCGATATGGGTCTCGGTCGACAGCACACCGGGAACCTTGTTGAGCCGATCGGGTATGACCGCTGCGATGTCGTCGTGCTCGCGTACCCGCACCAGCGCGATCAGGTCGATCTCGCCGGTCACGGAGTAGACCTCGCTCACTCCGTCGATCGCGGCGATCTGCTCGGCGACCTCCGGGATGGAGGACACGTCGGCCTTGACGAACACGATCGCGGTGATCACGGCGTCCTCCACGGCGACTCGGGGGTCGATTCCGAGCCTAGCCGCTGCGTCCTCGAGGGATGACCGAAGGCACCACCGGGCTCCGTCAATCCGACACCCTGCAATTCAAGACGGTGGGGCAAATCTGCGAATCGGCGGTGAAGAGCGCGCCGTTCGTCCAGACTTGGTAGTGGTGGATGCGCTCCGGCCGTCAAATCGTTGACGGTTCAGGTTTTTGGCGTGGGGGGATTCTCGGATTGAAGCTGTCATCGAAAAGTCTGGTGCCGAACTGGTTGTTGGGGTTGTCGGTGGCGGTTGTCCTATGTCTGGTTGCGGCACTTGTCGGTGTTGTGGCGGTCGCTCATCAGCGGATTGGGACAGCGACGGCCAGGATGGAGCAAGTAGTCGACGGCGGCAGAAATAGCTGACGAGACTGCCCGAGAGACGGCGGCGCATGCTACGGCGGCGGCCGCGGCGCACACAGTCAGGCAGCGGAAGGCCGCGGCGTCAAGGGCGGCGAAGCAGAGGATCGCGGCGGTGAAGACAGCAACCAGGAAGGCCAACGCGAAGGCAGCCAAGGAGAAGGCCACAGCCGTAAAAGCCGCCAGAAAGAAGGCGACAAGAGCGGCGGTGGCAAAGGCCGCAGCGGCGAAGGCTGCGGCCACGGCGGCCGCAGCCGCCGCGCGGCACACCATCACAGGCCAGGTGATCGTCCCAGACATCAACGGAGCGCTCGTCACCCAAGTCGGTGGCTATCCCGGCGAAGCTGTGAGCGATCTCACCGGGGCCCAACTGATGCACTTGAACCGCCTGCTTGACACCCTCAAGACAGGTGAAACCTATCCATGCCCGCGAGGCGCGGGTGGCCGCTACGGCGACGTCGTCGCGGGTGGCCAGGTGGTCGTTCAGGACGGAGACGGAAACGCACTCGCCACCACCACCCTGACGGGGGGACTGGTGAACACGCGTGGCTGCACGTTTGCCTTCCAAGTTGAGGTGTCCGACGTCGACTTCTACGGGGTGACAATTACCCATCGAGGCGAGTTGACATACTCCCGAGATGACATGGTCACCAACGAGTGGCAGGTCGTCACGACACTCTAGAGTTCGCAATCAACACGTTCCAATGCCCGCGTATCGGCACTATCGAGCCGGCTGGTGCGTGGGCCGGAGGTCGCGGCGATCGTCGAAGGGCACCAACGACGCCCGGGAGGCCGTGACGGCGTCGTGGACGCCCAGGTGCGCCTGCGCACCGTCGATGGGACAGGTCCACGTGCCGTCGAGATGGACCAGGCGCACGCCGTCGCGCTCGAGCCAGCGCAGGATCTTCTCCGACTCCTCGGCGGTGGCCGCCTTGGCCGGGCCGGGACCCGGAGTCACCGTCTCGGCCGATGCCCGCAGCTGCCTGACCCATTCGCCGGCGTTCGCCCCCGGCGGGATGACCCCGGCCGCGGAAAGACGCCCGTGCCGCACCACGTGGACCTCCCAGCGGCCCGGTTCGGTGCGCAGCGCGGCGACCAGCTCGATGCAGGAGGTCAGCGCCGAAAGCCGCTGGGTGCGCGCCGCCGACCGGACGAACGCCGCCAGCCGGTCACGATGCACCTGCGCGTCCTCGTAGCGCTGGTCGGCCGAGAGCGCAACCATCCGCCGGCTGACCGCCGCGGTGACCTCGCCAGGAGACCGCTCGAGAGCCGATCTCAGTCGCGACACCTCGTCGGCGTAGGCGTCGACGCCGGCAGACCCGTCGCACGGCGACAGGCAACGCCCCATCTCGGCGAGCACGCACGCGGTTCGGGACGGTAGGCGGGGAAGCCGGCCACTGCACTGGCGGATCGGAAATGTCTCGTGCAGCGCGGCGACCGCCTTCTCCGCGATCCGCCGGGATCCGAACGGGCCGAGATAGGTCGAGTTGTCGTCGAGGACGATCCGCACGATGGACAGCCGCGGCCAGGGCTCGTTGGTGAGCTTGACCCAGGAGACCCGCTCGGGAAAGCGCGACCGCCTGTTGTAGCGGGGTTTGTGCTCGGCGATCAGGCGCAGCTCTCGTACCTCGGCCTCGAGAGACGTGGCGCAGGTGATGCCGGCGACCGACTCGGCCAGGCCCACCATCTCGCCCATCCGCGACCGTGTCTCGCTGGCGGTGAAGTAGGTGCGAACCCGGGAGCGCAGGTCCTTCGACGTGCCGACGTAGAGCACCCGGTCACGGGCGTCCCGGAACAGGTAGACGCCGGGCGTGTGCGGCAGCTGCTCGGCCAGGTGGCGCTTGCGGCGCTGGGCGGCGGTGACGCGGGATGTGTAGGTCTGCAACTCCTCGACGGTGTGCACCCCAAGGCCGCCGAGCCGCTCTATCAGTCCGTGCAGAACGTCGACGGTGGCCCGTGCATCCTGCAGGGCCCGATGGTTGGGAGTCGTGCCGGACCGGAAGACCCGGGCCAGTGTGGACAGCCGGCAGTTCGGCGCGTCGTCACGGGTCAGCACCCGGCGGGCGACCTTCGCGGTATCCACCACCTGGAACGCCGGCCACGGATGGCCGAGCCGCTGGGCGAAGTGGCGTAGGAAGCCGACGTCGAAGGGCGCGTTGTGCGCCACGAGCACGCACCCACGAGCGAACTCCAGGAACGACGGCAGGGTCGTCTCTATGCCCGGCGCCGTCGCGACCATCGCGTTGGTGATGCCCGTCAACACCGCGATGAAGGCGGGAATGGGCTCATGGGGGTTGACCAGGGTCTGAAACTCCCCGAGTCGCTCGCCGGCCCGCACCTTCACCGCGCCTATCTCGGTGATCGACGAACCGAGCGCGGCCGAACCCCCGGTCGTCTCGAGGTCGACGACAACGAACGTCACCTCACGCAGCGGAGTGCCGAGCTCGTCGAAGCTCTGTTGAACGCTGCGCGGCCGGTCACCCGTCAACACACCGGTGCGCGGCTGCAGACCGGGACTGCCGGTCTGGCCGGGGACGGTGGTCATGAAAACGACGCTATGGCCGAGCACCGACGTTTTATCCTCGACGCGCCCAGACCGTCACATTCCGCCTACGCTGGAAGCGGTGATGCGGCCCACGCATCCGCCCCGACGGCCGGCATGTCTCGACAACCGAAAGGAAGCACCGTGGTGGTTTCGCTTCCGACGGACTCGACGCGGTGGCGGTGCGCGGGTTGCGGCAACCTGACCCGGTTCGACGTGGTCCGCGCGACACGGGTTCGTGAGTACTGGCACCAGGACCTCTCGGGTCTCGCCGCCGTCGAGAGCCGCGACACGCTGGCGTCGACGATCGAGCGGGTGACGTGCCGCTGGTGCGGACGCGACGACGCGGTGGAGCTGGTCGAACGGCCCGACGCGTCGGTGCGTACCGACGAGCGGGGCGGAGCCGACGCCGGCGCAGACGTCGGTGAGCCGGGCCGGCCATGAGCCAGGCACCGGAGGCCGAAGGCGCCGAAGACGCCGAAGAAGGGGTCGATCAGCCGCTGCCCGAGCCGGTCCGGGCGCGGGTCGTCTCGCTGAGCGCCGAGGCGCTCGGCAGGGTGGCCACCGAGCACCTGCCGCCGTCACTGCGCCGGGCCGCGTCGTTCACGCCCAACCGCCGCGCGAGGCTGGCCGCCACCCAGATCGCCAGTGCCCTCGAGGCGGACCCGGCGTTCAGGGAGCGGATCGCCACCCAGGTCCGCGTCGTCCTGCCGGAGGTGGCGAAGGCCCTGGACGAGGGCACCGTCCCGGCGGCCGCCGACCCGCTGGAGCTGGCGGCCGTCGCGTACCTGCTGCGACCGCAGGGCTGGGCCGCGATGGTCGAGGCAGCCTCCGGCCAGGCGCGCGCCAGTCAGCAGGCGGCGAGCGACGCGGGCGTTCGACAGACCCTCGACCGGCTCCACAGTCAGGTGGCGGCAGCACGGACGGAGGCACGTCATGCCCGTGACCGCTATCGCGAGCAGATCGGTGCCCTCAAGGCCGAGAACTCCGAGCTTCGCCGTCGGATCGCCGACCTGCGGTCGAAGGTCAAGGCTGCCGACGAGCGAGCCGCTGACGCGGTCGACCGCGGTGCGCGGGACAGGACGCGGGCCGAGGCGGCGCTGAGCCACGCCGAGGCCGAGTCGCGGCGGATGCGGGCTCGGATCAGTGAGCTCGAGACCGAAACCGCAGCAGCGCGGCGTGTGGTGCGCGACGGCCGTGACGTCGGCACGATGCGCAGCCGGCTGCTGCTCGACACCGTGCTCGAAGCAGCCGCAGGTCTGCGCCGCGAACTCGCCTTGCCCACCGTCGACGGCTCGCCCGCCGATAGCGTCGATGCCGTCGTACCGCCGCCCGCCGGCGCCCCGCACAGCGGTCGGGCACAGTCCACGGACGACCCGGGCATGCTCGACGAGCTGCTCGCGCTGCCCAGGGTCCACCTGGTCGTCGACGGTTACAACGTGACGAAGACCGCCTGGCCGGAGGCGCCGCTGGAGTCACAGCGTTCGAGGCTGCTGCAGGGGCTCGGTGCGATCGTGGCACGCAGCGGCGCCGAGGTCACCGTGGTCTTCGATGGTGCCGACCTCACGAACCCGCCGCCGGTCAACGGTCCCCGCGGGGTGCGGGTGCGGTTCAGCCCACCGGGGGTCATCGCCGATGACGTCATCAGGCGACTGGTGGCGGCAGAGCCGGTCGGGCGCCCGGTCGTCGTCGCCTCGAGTGACCGTGAGGTGGCCGAGGCCGTCACCCGGTCCGGTGCCCGCTCGGTGGACTCCATGAGTCTGGTACGGATTCTGGCCCGTACCTAGGCGGCCGCGATCCGACACTTATCTCCGCCGATCCGACACTTATGGCCGCTGATCCGACAGTTTGGCACGCCGATAGGCACGGGTTCGTGGCAGCGATTGCTCGAGCCCGGCGTCTCGACCGCTGCGGTCCTTGACCCCGCAGAATTGTGCAGGGGATGAGAGTTGTCGCACCCTTTTACCCGCAACGAGTGCACAGTTTCTGGCCGCGGCGGATACGGGCGGGCCCCCCGTCGGTGCGTCAGGATGACCGCACCGACGTTGCGCAGTTGGTGGTCACCGGGCTCAACCGTGACCAACAACTGCGCAACACCTCCGCCGACCTGAACTGCGCCCGGCGGCGCGCGCCCGCCGTGAAACAACTGTCGGATGGCGTGAAACAACTGTCGGATGACGTGAAATAAGTGTCGGATGACGGTGACACCGGCAGAGCACAGTTCGTGGGCGCTGTCGGTGGCGGCGTCTAGCGTTTCGGATGTGAGCCCCAGGGCTCTTCCCGAGCACCGCTGCTGCCACCCGGAGGCCACCATGACCAGCGACCACGATGCGGCGCGCGATGCCGGCCCGCCCGATGCCACCGGCATCCACATCGACTGCGACACGTGTGCGGTGCGAGGGCTCGCCTGTGGCGACTGCGTGGTGACGTTCCTGCTGGGCGGCCCCCCGCGGGGTGTCGAGATCGACGCCGAGGAGCGCCGGGCGCTCGATGTGCTGGCGGCCGGCGGCCTCATCCCGCCGTTGCGGATGGTCTCGGCGATCGATGGACCGGACGTGGCTCTGGGCTGACGAGCCACCGGGATCAATGCACAGCGGCACCCCGCGGTGTGCGGCGTACCCGCGTCGGCGTTCGAATTGCCGCATCCGCGGCGGCGTTCGAATTGCCGCATCCGCGGCGGCTGACTAGGGTCGTGCGCACGGGGTCCGCGATCGTCGACCAGAAGGGTCGGCACGGGCCCCACGCTTAATCCGGCGGGCACCAGCGGGTGCGCGCCGGAGCCGGGGAACCACGTAGGTGGGGTGAATCGGCGTGCACCGCACGCCGTAGGGCGTCCTCTCGTCCGAACCCGTCAGCTCACCCGGTAGGCGTCGACAAGAGGGAGACCGACCGCTCGTGACGAACGGCCGGATGCGCCGACTGCGCCCACGGAGCCGCACCGCACTCACGGTGTGCACAGCGGCGTTGCTCGGCCTCACCATGATCCCCGGGTCCAGCGTCGCCGACCCGAAGCCGACGATCCAAGAGGTCAAACGGCAGGTCGCCCATCTCGACCACGAGGCAGAGCAGGCGTCGGAGCGGTTCAACGCGCTCCGTGAACAGGTCAAGCAGATCCGCCTGCATCTGTCGGCTGTCAGCGCCGACGCCAGACGACAGGACTCCAGGGTCGAACGGCTGCAGAGCCAGGTCGCCAAGGTCGCGGTCGCTCGGTTCCAGGGGTCGACCCTCGGGTCGACCGCATCGTTGTTGCTCGCACAGAACCCCGACCGGTTCCTGTCGACGCTGTCGACCCTGGAGTCTGTCGAGGCCACCCAGGGCCAGCTGCTGACCGACTACCTGCAGCAGAGGCACGAGCTCGCGGCGCAGCAGGCGCAGGTGCAGGAGCAGCTGGACGCGATCGCCAAGGCCAAGAACGACATGGCCGAGGAGAAGGCGGCAATCCACGACAAGTCGGAGCAGGCCAAGGACGTCCTGGCCCAGCTGGAGGAGAAGCAGCGTCTCGCCTTGCTGGCGGCCGCCGCGGCGAGTCGTGCGGACGCGGTTCGACCTCCGCTGTCCACCTCGACGCCGGACTCGACCGGGACGACCGACCCGACCGCGCCGCCGACGACGTCGACACCCACCACGCCTCCGGCGACGTCCGACCGGGCGAGAATCGCGGTCGACTTCGCACTCGCGCAGCTCGGCGACCCGTACGTCTACGGCGCAGCCGGTCCCGATGCCTGGGACTGCTCGGGGCTGACCATGGGTGCGTGGGGGGCGGCAGGTGTCTCCCTCCCGCACGCGTCGAGCATGCAGCCGTCGTACGGCACCCCGGTTTCGATCTCGGAACTGCAGCCCGGTGACCTGGTGTTCTACTACTCCCCGATCAGCCATGTCGCGATCTACCTGGGCAACGGTCAGATCATCCATGCCCCGCATACCGGAGACGTGGTTCGCATCGCGCCGCTCGATGAGATGCCGATCGCGATGGCCGTACGCCCCGGTTGAGGCTGAGGCCAGACACGCGGGCGGAAGCCGCCGCCAGCGTTCGTTAGGTGTCAGAGTAGGGTCATGCGACTGTACGCCGTCGTCGTGCCTCCTCGGCATGATGTCGAACGACTGTTCGAGCACCTGGGTGCTCACCCTGGCGACGCGTGCCTGACGTGGGACGCCGGTAGAGGCAGTTCGGATCGGGCTCTGCTACTTCGGCAGCCTGACGCAGACAGACGCCGCCCGACTGGCAGCCAGACTAGCCGTCAAGGCATCTGAGCTCGAGTCCCTCCCACTGCGCTTCTCCGGAGGCGGCGCTCTGGAGGAGGAGGGCGACGACACGGTCTGGGCGGGACTGCCGCGGTGACCTCGATCAGCTGAGTGCATTGGCCTCGGCGATGGCGGAAACGGCGCGAGTGGAGGGGCTCATGGTCGATAGGCGCTGGTACCGCCCCCGAGCCTCCGTCGCGCGCATCAACGCGATCACCACGGCACCGCGTTTGCAGATGACTTTGGACAGGTTGAGCCAATACGACGGTGACCCCTGGCACGTGTCTCACATCAGCGCTTATCGAGCCGCACCTGTCGTCCGAACCCGTATCTTCTCAGCTGTTCGACATCGTCGAGGCATTGCCATTGACGGGTCAACCGAAGGCATCCGAGACCGGTGGTCTCGATGAGCCACCTTCTCGGTCCGACACCAGCCACGTGCCGCAACCGCCACGCGAGCAACGACGCCAGTGAGCCCTCGCCGGGGCAGCCGTGCGTGTTCCCGCGCCGGTTAGGGTCTAGCCGTGAGTGATGGTCGGGGCCGATCACGCGCTTCCGCTTCCAGGTGGCGGACCTTCCTCTTGATGGTTCTTGCGTTTTCTGTGATGGCAAGTGCATCGGTGCTTCTGATGGCCGGCCGCGCCGATCACGAACGCGGTGACCGCGCAGCCGGCGGGCCGGATACGGTCAGTCCGGTTGCTCACAGCTGGTTCGCGGGGGATGCCGCGAGTCGGCTAGTGGGTCGCTTTCAATCGGCGATACGCCGTGACGACCGTGACCGGTTTCTCGCTCTGGTGGGTCACATGACGCCAACGGCACTCGGGCAGGCTCGCCTCGACGTCGCCAACCTCCGACGGCTCCGCGTGGAAAGCTTCACCGCCCGCTACCTCGGCCCCGAGGGCGCTCCCGGCGGGCGGGCCTGGACCGGCGAGGTCGAGTTCAGCTGGACCATGCCCGGCATCGCGGCCGACCCGGTGTCGATGCAGGTCTCCATGCGGTTCGTCGTCCGTGGGTCACGGACCTACATTGCGTCCGTCGGGGGTGATGACGACAACCGGTTGCCCCTGTGGGCGACAGGCCCGCTGACTGTGCGGAGGGACGGAGGGGTGACCGTGGTCACGATCGGCAGGCGGCGCGCGATCCGCACCCTTACGTTGTCCCGGCGAGCCGTGGCTGACGTGAGCGCCGTGGTCCACTCCTACCATGGGCGGCTGCTGGTCGTCGCCCCCGCGACCCGCCGCCAGTTCGACCGTTTGCTGGGGGTGGGAGCCGGGAAATACCGTCGCACCGCCGCTGTGACCACCACCCTGGACGGGTCGGTGGATCCCCGGGCCCCGGTGGCGGTGATCCTCAACCCGCGGGTGATCGGTCGGCTGGGTCCCGTCGCTTCGCAGGTGGTCATCTCCCACGAGGCGACGCACGTCGCGACCGGCGCCGTCACCGCGCGCGCTCCACTGTGGCTGACGGAGGGATTCGCCGACTATGTGGCGTTCGCCGGTGTCGGCCTCCCGCCCGGCGTCATTGCCGGTCAACTCCTTGCGTCCGTGCGGCAGAACGGTCCGCCTGCTCGGCTCCCGAGCAACCGTTCGTTCGGTGTCCAAGCCACCGGGCTCGGGCGTGCTTACGAGGCGTCCTGGCTGGCCTGCCGGCTGATCGCAGCCAGCTTCGGCGAGACGCGGCTGGTCCGGTTGTACGACCGGGCCGAAACGCTCGGCATCGGTGTTGCACTGCGCCAGATTCTGCACACCGACCAACGCGGGCTGACCACATGGTGGCGGGCGTACCTCGAGCGGCTGGCCGATGCCTGACCGCTCGGCGTCGCTGCGGGTGGCGTGGGTCTCACTGTTGGTGCTGGGGGGCGGCGTGGTGACGGTGATCATTCTGACCACACCATGGGACCCGTTGCCTGGCGCGGGCAACGTTCACGGCGATCCGTCGACGGACTTCACCCCGGCTCAGATCGCCCGCGGCAACGCCTTCCATTCCGCGGTGCAGTGGCCGTCGTGGCTGGTGCTGGGACTCGGACTGGTGGTGGCGGGCCTGCTCGGGCTGACCCCGGCCGGCGCACGGGTGGTCCGGCGCGTGGGGCGCCCGCTGCGCTGGTGGTGGCTGCAGGTCATTGCCGGCGTGGCTGTCCTGACACTGGTGACGACCGTCGTCACGCTGGCCCCCGCGGCGTGGAGCGAGTCGATCCAGCGTGACTACGGCCTGTCCGTCCAGTCCTGGCCGTCCTGGTTGGCCGACGTCGCCAAGGGGTGGACAGTCAACGCCGTCGTCACGTCGATCGCGTTGCTCGTACTTGTCGGGCTGGCGCGCAGGTTCGGTGACTGGTGGTTCGTGCCTGCTGCCCTGGCCGCTTTCGTCTTCGTCGTCGTTTCCTCGTTCGCCTACCCGGTGGTGGTGGAGCCGCTGTTCAACTCGTTCACCCCCATGAAGCCGGGACCACTGCGCACGTCGCTTCTGGAGCTCGCCGCCCGCGACGGGCTGAAGGTCCAGGACGTCCTGGTGGCCGACGCGTCGCAGAAGACCACCGCGCTGAACGCGTACGTTTCGGGGTTCGGATCGACCAGGCGAATCGTTGTCTACGACACGCTGCTCGGTTCGCCGAAGGAGGTCGAGCTGATCGTCGCCCATGAGCTCGGCCACGCGAAGAACAACGACGTCCTGCACGGCACGCTCACGGGGGCGCTGGGAGCCTCGGCGGGCGTGGTGGCGATCGCGCTGCTGCTGCGGTCGCGGCTGCTACGGCGACGTGCCGGGATTTCGCATGCGGGGGACCCCGCGGTCGTTGCCCTGCTGCTGGCCCTCACCACGTTCGGGTCGTTCCTGTCGTTGCCCGTGCTCAACCTCGTGAGCCGTCATGTCGAGGAACGCGCGGACATCCATTCTCTCGATCTGACCCACGACCCGGCCGGAGTGATCGACATCCAGAAGCGGCTGGCGATCGCCAACATCAGTGACCTGGAACCCAACAGGTGGGTCTACGCCTGGTTCGGCTCACATCCGACGACCGTCGACAGGATCGCCTACGCGCGTGAATGGGCCAGGCTGCACGGTATGCCAGTGCCGCCGCCGACCAAACCATGATCACATCCGGCCGAATTCCTCACGCAAGCCGTTGTTTCTGTCATCGGCAGCGCAGTACGGACAAAGGATCGTCTTTCGTCGAATCGTCTACAGCGGCTCGAATCTCGACGTAGTCTTAGCGCGCCTTGCAACTTGGACGAAAAAGGGAGCCTGTTGTGAGCAACACGTTTTGGGTCGTAGTCGCAATTGTGGTCTTGCTGATCGTGCTGGCCCTGGCCGTCATGGCGATGAGCAGGAGCAATAAGCGTACTCAGGAGAAAAACCGCGCTGAGGCGCAGAACCTGCGGGAACGCGCCGCCGAGGAGAACGCCACAACCCTGCGCAAGCGCGAGGCCGAAGCCGCCGAGGTCGAGGCCAACGCCCGAAGGGCTCGCGCCGAGGCCGATGCCCAGGCCGCCCAGGCCGAGCAGCTCGAGGCAACAGCCCAGGAGCAGCACCAAGGCGTGAACGAGTCACGCGAGGCGGTGGACGAGAAGCTGTACCGAGCCGACGAGCTCGACCCCGACACGGACAGCGACCACGACGCCAGCCGGGATGCCGACCGCATCTGACCGTAGGTAGGCGCAGCGGGCGAGGCCGACGCGGGAGCCTAACGTGTCCGGTATGGGGCGCACGTTGGTCGTGACCAACGACTTCCCGACCCGCCGGGGCGGTATCGAGGCTTTCGTCCTCGCGCTCTGCGAGCTGCTACCGCCCGAGGAGGTGGTGGTCTACACCGCGTCCATGCCGGGGGACGCCGCCTTCGACGCGCGGCTGCCATTCGAGGTCGTACGCGACCACGCGAGCAGACTGCTGCCGACGCCGCGAGTGAGGCATGCGGCTGGTCGGCTGCTGCGCTCCCGGGACTGTGACTCGGTGCTGTTCGGTGCGTCGGCACCGCTCGGCCTGCTCGCTCCCTCCCTCCGCCGGGCGGGGGCACGCCGGCTGATCGGGTTGACGCACGGTCACGAGACCTGGTGGGCCAAGGCGCCGGCCACGCGGTCGATGCTGCGCCGGATCGGCGAAGCGTGCGACAGCCTGACGTATGTCTCGACCTGGTGCCGCGACCGCATCGCGCCGGCTCTGACATCCTCTGCCGCGAGTCGAATGCGACGGCTGGTCCCCGGTGTGGACACCGATCGGTTCGCGCCCGGCCGCGGTGGACTGGCTCTGCGGTCCTCGCTGGGGATCGATCCGGCTGCCCCGGTCGTGGTCTGCGCGGCCCGGATGGTGGCGCGCAAGGGCCAGGACACCCTCGTACGCACCTGGCCGAGAGTGGTGGGGGAGTTGCCGCGCGCTCGGCTGCTGCTGGCCGGAGACGGGCCACATCGTGGTGTGGTCGAACAGATGGTCGCCGACCTGCGCCTCGGCGGGTCCGTTGTTCTCACCGGTGGCGTGCCCTGGGAGCAGATGCCGGCATATTTCGACGCCGGGGATGTGTTCGCGATGCCGTGCCGTACCCGACGGGCAGGACTGGAGCCGGAAGCGCTTGGGCATCGTGTTCCTCGAGGCACAGGCCTGCGGTCTTCCCGTGGTCGTGGGTGACTCCGGTGGTGCGCCGGAGACCGTGCGGCACGGTGAGACCGGGTTCGTCGTCGACCCGCACGACCCCAGTTCGATCACAGCTGACCTGCTGGATTTTCTCCAACACCGGTCCAAGGCGAAAGCGTTTGGGGAGCGGGGCCGCTCGTGGATACACGAGGCATGGACCTGGCGGACCACTGAGCGGCGGCTGAGGGCGCTGCTCGCAGGAGTAGATCCCGACGCAAGCTGGGTTTGACTGCCTTAGCAGGTCGAGCCGTTCGCGGTCGCAACCTGGTCACACGTATCAAGGATGGATCCGGCAATGGCTTGCCCGAACACGAAGACGATGACGACGATCATGGCCGCGACCCCGCTGATGAGCAGGCCATACTCGACTGCCGACGCACCATGCTCGTCGGGAGCACCATGCGGTCGTTGTTTGCGGCTCATGCTTCCCCCTAGAAGCTGAGAAAGGCGAGGGCGGCTGCGGCCCGAGCCACAACCGCCCTCGAGGCGGTGCTTAGATCAGCCGCCGAGCTGGGTGACCATGTCCGAGAACAGTGTGCTGATGGCTCCCCCGAGGGTGAACACGACGACGGCGATGAGTGCGGCGATGCCGGCGATGAGCAGGCCGTACTCGACGGCCGACGCACCTTCCTCGCTGCGGACCTTGGCCAGCAGGGTAAAGCGGATGTAGTCGAACACTTGGGCCTCCGATTGGTTGTCTCGGACCCTTCAGCCCGACTGTAACCAGCATGCCGTGGACCGGGGTTGGCCACATCGACGTTCCGGACATTCCTCACTGGCCGAACGGCTACTTATGGCCGACGTTTGTGCTTGCTTCGTGGGAAATCAGACCGGTATGGACAGCCCGCATGATTGCCTGCGCGCGGTTGGAGGCGCCGAGCTTCTCATAGAGCTTCGAGATGTGCGTCTTGATCGTCGACTCGGAGATGAAGAGAGTCCTGGCGATCGCCGCCACCCCGAGACCACCGGCCAGCAGATCGAGCACCTCGCGCTCCCGTGCAGACAGCTGCGGCCCGCTGGGCGTGTTCCTGCGGCGCAGGGCACCGGCCAGGTCCTTGGCAGCGAAGGAATGTGGCGACACCGAGGCGTGGCGCGCAGCGGCCACCACGTCGTCGCTGTGGGCGTCCTTGAGCACGAACGCAGACGCCCCCGCATCGAGCGCGAGGAACAGCTGGTCGTCCGCGGAGTACATGGTGAGCACGACGATGCCCATGTCCGGCCACGCTCGGCGCAACTGCTTGGTCGCGTCCAACCCGCTGCCGTCCGGCAGCCGGACATCGATGACGACCACATCAGGGTGCAGGCCGCGCACGAGGCTCACGCCATCGGCGATGCTGCCGGCCTCGCCGAGCACCGTGAAGTCACCGCTGCGCTCGAACGCCCGGCAGAGCCCCTGACGGATCAGCTCGTGATCGTCGATCAACAAGACCGTCCTGGTCACGGGGGACCTCTGTCCGGTGCGCTATGCGCAAGCGCGGGAACAGCAGCGGAGGCAGATTCTCGATCTGACTGGACGCTGCCCCGGGACCCCCGGTCGGTGGTCGCTGTCCAAGGAGACCGACACGCGGGTGCCTCCTCCGATCCGGTCGCTCAAGGTGACCTCGGCGCCGATCCGGCGACCCCGTTCACGCATGATCTTGAGACCGAACGTGTTATCACAGTGGCCGACGATCCCTATTCCGTCGTCGGAGATCTCGAGGTAGGCGGCGGGCGGGCGGACCCGGCAGCTGACCCACAGGTTGGCGGCGGCGGAGTGCTTCCGGGCGTTCGTCACAGCCTCCTGCGCGATCCTCAGCAGTTCCTCCTCGACCTCGACCCGCAAGCGCTCCGGGCCCTCGTCGAGTGACAGGTGGACCGTCATGCCCGAGCGGGCGCCAACCTGGCGAACGAAGTCGCTCAGCACCCGCCCGAGTCCAGCCGTGCTGCTCACGTGGCTGCGTAGGTCGAAGATCGACAGGCGCAGGTCGGTGACGATACGCGTCAGCTCCCTGCGGACATGGGCCACGCGTAGCGCTCGGTCATCGGCGTTGGGCGCCGCAGCGAGGTGGTCGACCAGATATCCGAGCGACGCCACCTCCTGGGCGACCCCGTTGTGAATCTCGCGTGCGAGCCGGTGGCGCTCCTCGACGGTAGCCACGGCCCGTACGTCGTCGAAGAGGAGCGCGGCATCGAGTGGCAGTGCGCGACGTTCCAGCAACGCGCTGAGATCGTCAGCGATCGGCAGGTCGATGCTGATCTTGGTGTCGAGCGCGACGACACCGACCATCTGCACGTCCAGCCGAAGGGGCAGCGCCAAGCGCTCCCAAGCATCACCGGCGTCACCTTGGATGGTTCGCCGGGCGACCTGCGTGGTGGCCCAGCATTGAGCCACCGTCAGGTCATCAGCGATGTTGACGGAACCCCCGGCGAGCCCGTGCTGGACGAGTACGGACAGGCCAGCGTCCTCATTGCGGACGAGCACAGCACCGCCGCCCGACTCGGCCAGCTCGAGACAGTCGTCGAGCAGGCTGGTCGCCAGAGCGGTGCTGTCGAGCCCGGACGACAACCGTCGGGACACGACGCGGAGCTGGCTCAGCAGCCTGCGGGCATCCACGTACTCCTCCCGCTCGGTGCTAGTGGCGTTGTCGCGCAGTCGATGGATCCACGCCCCGAGCAGCCCCATCCAGATGGCGGTCAGCAGCCACGGCAACGCCTCGAGCAGCGATGAGGCGACCTGGCTCGGCTGCAGGCGGGCGATTGGTACCAAGGCGACCGTCGCAGTCTCGGCCAGCAGGGTCACCAACACCACCGGGGCGGCGCCGACCAGTCCGGCGATCAGGACGGGCACCATCAGGTAGATGCCCAGCGGTTGGTAGCTCAGAGACTCGAGGGTGAAGACCAGAGCGACCGCTGCGCCCTCCACCACCGGCACAGCCTGACGGACCGAGCGCAAGGACTGGGGCACGCACGCCAACGCCGCGATCGCACCCAGCAGCAGGAAGCTGCCCGCCGTCTGCAGGCAGCAATGTTGTAGCCGCCGTGAGACCGAGCACCGCGGCGAGGCCGCAGACCCGGATGGCAATGCCGATGCGCGTCACCGTCAGAGCTTTCCCGAGAACGACCCCGATGATGCTGATCACCGCCGGTCCGAGCACCGCCGTGAACAGACACGGCAGAATGCAGAACATCAAGGGAAAGAGCATCTTGACCGGCACCTTCTGCGCCATCTCCTCGGCCCGCTGCCGGCGTTTGACTCGCATCTCCTGCGACTGCACCCGCAGCACCTTCCCGATCGGTATGCCGAAGGAGTCTGCCTGAGTCATGGCGTTGGCAAACCCTCGTAGCTCTGGGAGCGACGTGCGTTCACCGAGGGCGCGCATGGCCTGGCTGCGCCCCATACCGATCTGCATCTCCTGTAGCACCCGCGCGAACTCGGCGGCGACAGCGCCGGTGGTGTTGCGGGCAACCTGCGAGAGCGCGGCGTCGAAGCCGAGGCCTGCCTCCACCGAGATGGTCAGCAGGTCCAGCGCGTCGGGGAGGTCCTTCTGCATCTGGCCGGTCCGCTCGTAGCCCTGCTGGTACAGCCACAGGTTCACGGCCACGTATCCGAGCAGCGCGAGCGCGACGCACACGACAATCCTCGGCATCAGACCGAAACCGAACATCGCGCTGGCGACCAGGCCGACCAGCAACCCAACGCCGGACCCAACCAGCTTGACGGACACGACCCGGTTGACCGTCCAGCCGGTGGGGTTGCCGGCCACGTCGAGCTTGTGTTGGATGCGGGCGGCGTTGTCGGCCGGTGTCATCCTGCGTCCGAGCATTACCAGTCGCGCCATCAGGGGTGCGATCACGCGGTCGTTGAACGACGGCTCGAGTTCGCCGCGCATCGCCTGCGGGGCATCCCCCAGCGCTTGGATCGCTGCCAGCGAACGGCCGACGCCACTGATCTGCTTCGTCGACCCCGTCATCGCGACCAGGGCGAGCAGGAGCGCGGCGAAGATCGCGCCCACGCCCAGGCCGAGGAGCATCGTCGGGTTCATCAGACCTCCACCTTCACGGTCTTGGCCATCCAGAACGCTCCGAGGGTCATCAACAGCCCGGACATGACGAGCATGGCCAGACCGAACGCGGTATGGAACATGGGCGCGACGTAGTTGCCGCGGGTGAGAACCAGATACAGCATGAATGCCGGCGGCAGCGCACCAAGGACCCATGCGGACAACCGGCCTTCGGCCGACAGGGTTTGCACCTGGCGTCGCAGAAACTCCCGCTCGCGCAGGGTCATCGAGACGGTGACCAGAAGCTCGGCCAGGTTTCCCCCGACCTCGCGCTGGATGCGAACGGCCATCACGACCCACTCGAAGTCTGCGCTGCCCATCCGGTCGGCGACGCCGTCGAGCGCATCTTCGATGTCGACCCCGAGTCGGGCCTCGACCAGTGCGCGCCGGAACTCACCAGCGACCGGATCTGTGCCTTCGCGGACTATTGCGTCAACCGCCTGCGCCAGCGACAGCCCGGCGGAGAGTCCACCTGACATGAGTTGCAGGGTGTCGGCGAGTTGGGCATTGAACGCCTTGACCCGTCGTGATCGCTTCATGCCGAGATAGATCCACGGGATGACCACTCCGGCTATCAGCAGCAGGACAGTCAGCGGACTATCCACCGCTGCTCGAGCAGGAAGCCGGCGCACGCCGCGGCGACAGCGATGCCCGCGTGGGCTAGAACCCACTCCGCGGGTTTGAGGGATAGGCCGGCCGCGTCGAGCTTCTTGGCGAGCTTCACCTCGAAACCGCCGCCCAATGCCTTCTGCGCCAGGGCCACCGCAGACTCCTTGACGTTGACCGGCGTGTTCTCCGAGGCAGCGTCGGCGTCGCGGCGACCGTACCCCGCGAGACGCCGCTCAAGGGTCATCTCCTCGTCGCCGCGGAAGACGCCGAAGAGCCAGGCCAGCCCGGCCATCAGCACCAGCGCGAGTGCTCCTAGCGCCCCGATGAGAAGCCCCTTTGAGACCTCGAACCCGGGCGCGGACCGGTCAGCGGTGTGGTGCCCGGAGCCGCGTCGTGGCGCGTCGTCGGGGCATCACCGAGGGACACGAACGCATTGTCGGTGTATGCGGTCCCGGCTGCCGTGACGCTCACGGCGATGTCGGCATCCGAGCCGGCCCGCGCCGCCGGCACCGTGAACGACACAAGGATCTGCCGCGCCAGTGCCTGTGCTTCATCGGCGAACAGCTTGGTCAGTGCGGTCGGGTCAGCCGCACTGACCAGAGTGCCGTTGCCTGCTCCGGCGATCTGTGAGAGGGGGGACCGGCTCGCGATGGACTGACCCAGCGAGACCACGTCGACCTGGCTCCCCGGAGTGCCTAACGGCTCTCGTCACGGCGGCCAACGACGAGCCGGTTGTGTCACGGCCGTCCGACAGCACCAGCACCCGGCGCTGTCCATCCACACCGGCAGCGTTCAGAGCCGTGAGGATCCCATCGTAAAGGTGCGTCTGGTGTGACAGTCGAAGCTCATTGATCTGCTTCGTGAAGTTGGCGCGCTCAGTGGTCGGCTTCTGGACGGTGGCGACCGCGCCCGCGAAGGTGACCAACCCGACCTTGACATCTGCCGGGGCCTGGTCGATGAAGGTGAGGCAGCCTGCTTCGCCTCGTCGAACGCCTTGCCGCGCATCGAGTTGCTGACGTCCAGGGCGAGCACCGCGACCCGGCCCACCAGCTCCCCGGACGTGGATGCGAGGGCAGCGGTGGCAGTGACTGGCGCGCCGTCGAGGGTGACCTGTGCCGATGACAGATCGGGCCGGGTGGTGTCGGGAAGCCCGGCGATGGAAAAGAGCACCTGTTCGACACCCTGGACGTTCTGGACATGGTCGATGCTGCCCGACGTGGCGGCGGACGCCGGGATGGCGCCAGCGAGAAGAAGACCTCCGACCAGGCTGGCGAGGGCGGCTGGACTTCCGACCGCGCGCATGATCAGCGGAACCCATCCATAGCAAACACCATCGGTTCGACCGTGATGCCGTGCCGCGTCAACTTCTCCAGGAACTTGGGCCGGAGTCCGGTCGATCGCAGGCCGCCGAGCGAGCGCCCGGACTCATCGAACCCGGCGGAGTGGTCGAAGACGAAGATGTCCTGCATGGTGACGACTTCGCCCTCCATCCGCTCGACCTCGGTGACGTGCGTCAGGCGCCGCGTGCCGTCCCGGAATCGGGTCTGTTGGATGATCAGGTCGACGGCGCTGGCCACCTGCTCGCGGATGGCGCGGACCGGGAGGTCCATCCCCGCCATCATCACCATCGTCTCGAGGCGGGCGAGACCGTCGCGCGGGGTGTTGGCGTGCAGGGTGCTGATCGACCCGTCGTGGCCGGTGTTCATCGCCTGCAGCATGTCGAGCGCTGCCGCGTCTCGGCTCTCGCCGACGACGATGCGGTCGGGGCGCATCCGCAGCGCGTTACGGACGAGGTCGCGGATGGTGACTGCGCCCTTCCCCTCGATGTTGGCGGGTCGCGACTCCAGCCGCAGGACGTGGTCCTGGCGCAGCTGGATCTCCGCCGCGTCCTCGATGGTGACGATGCGCTCGTCGTCGGGGATGAAGGACGACAGGACGTTGAGGGTCGTGGTCTTCCCGGCCCCCGTACCGCCGGAGACCAGGATGTTGAGCCGGCCCCGTACGCACGCCTTGAGCAAGTCAGCGACGCGCTGCGTCATGGTGCCGAACGCCACCAGGTCCGTGACGGTGTAGGGATCGGCAGAGAACTTCCGGATGGTCAGGACCGAGCCATCGAGGGCGAGCGGCGGGATGACCACATTGACGCGGCTGCCGTCAGGGAGTCGGGCGTCCACCATCGGGCTCGCCTCGTCGACGCGACGTCCGACCCGGGCGACGATCTTGTCGATGGTGCGGCGCAGGTGAGCCTCGTTCGCGAAGGTGCCGTTGACGCGGCTCAGGCGACCTTGTTCGCTCGATCCAGATGTCGAATGGACCGTTGACCATGATCTCGGTCAGGTCCGGGTCGCGCAGATAGGGCTCGATCGGGCCGTACCCGAGGATGTCGTCGGCGATCTCCTGCGTTATGCGTGTCCGCTCAGCGTTGGACAGCGGCGTGGCGTCGAGCGCCACCTCCTGCTGCAGCGCGACGCGCACCATCCGCTCCAGCTCGGTCTGGGTGAGCTCGGCGTCATAGAGCTTGGGGCCAAGATTGGCCAGCAGCGCCTGGTGCACCCGCTGCTTGAGGTCGGCAAGCGGATCGGTCGAGACACCGCCGCCACCGTTCGAGCCGGCCTGCTTGTTCGAGACGGTCGGCTGGCCGCGGTCGCGTTGGGCGGATGCGAGTCGCTCGGCAAGGGTGCTCATCCGTGCCTGCTGCCCCGGCGAAGGAGGCCCTCTACGGCGGCCAGCACCATCCGAGTGCGCTGCCTCGGCGGCGGTGACCGGGCTTTTCACGTTGGCCGCGGCAATGGCAGCCACGCAGTCTCTCGCAAGTGTCATGAACGTCTGGCTGACCGGGTGACGAGGCAGCGCGATGACGATCGGCTCTCCGCGGTTCACCGACGCGGGGACCTCCCGAGCCGAGGCGATCGATGCTGCGATGTCGGAGTGCAATGTCGTCTCGACCTCGTTCACCGTCAGGCCCACCTTGGCATCCGCGCGGTTGAGCACGATCCGGCACTTCTCACGCGGGAAGTTCAGCAGCTCCAGGGTCTCCAGCGTCACCTTGATGTTCTTCAGCGCCGGAATGTCCAGCGTCAGGACCAGCAACAGCAGGTCGCTGACGTCGAACGCCTGGAGCACGACGTCGTCGAACGCCGGTGGAGTGTCAACGACGACGTAGTCGAAGCGCTGCTTCAGACTCGTGAGGATCTTGCCGACCAGCTCCTGGCTGATCGTCGCCTTCGCCAGCGGCGTGGTCGGGGCAACGAGCGCGAACAGGTTGTCGGAGTACTTGGTCAACAGGCCGTCCAGCGATCTCGGCGTCGAGATCTGCCTGCATGGCCACGGCGTCGGCGATCGTGTGCTCGGGAAACAGCTGCAAGGTGATGGCCACGTCGCCGAACGCGAGGTCGAGGTCGACCAGGCACACCTTGCGGTCCATCTGAGCGAGCGTCACCGCCATATTGGTCGACACCGTGGTCTTGCCGACACCCCCCTTGGCGGAGAACACCGTGATGAGGCGGCCCCGGGCCTCGTTGCCCTCGCCCTGCTCGCCCGCGAGCAGGGCTTCATGCAGGCTGTGTGCCCGACGTACAGCAGTTGACAGGGCGGTGAGATCCCGCTCCTCGACAACGTCACGCATTCCGGAGCGCAGCGCCTCGGCCAGCACACCGCTGTCGACTCGCTTGCGCAGCAGGATCACGCTGATCATCGGCCGGAGCACCCGCAGAGTGTCGGCAAGGCTCGTGGCTGCGTGGATGTCGACTCCGGAACCCAGCACGATCGCGTACTCGTCCGGACGCTCCTCCAGGTGCCGGCGCAGCTGCTCGATGCTCTCAACGATCTCGGTGCTGGGTCCGATGGCGCTGATGAACAGCTCCGCACTGGCCGGGACGTTTTCGACGATGGTGGTCATGACGGCCTCACTTGAAGAGGTTGGAGACGGTGACGCCGAGGTCGTTCCTGACCTTGGTGCCCTGCGGCAGCAGGCCGAAGGACAGCTCGCCGTTCTTGGAGGCGAAGATCACCTTGTCGGCCTCGAGCTGGTCCACCCCGACGGTGAGGATCGTCTTGGGGATCTCCTCGGTCGTCGCGGCCCCGCTCTCATCAGTCGTCGTGGTGGAGAGCACCGTGGTCTGCCCCGCACCGATCACCAGGACGTCGGGCAGCAGGACCCTGGTGAAGCCCTCCGACCGTGGAGTAGAAGATGGCCACATGCGAGCCGGGGGTGACGAAGCCCGCCACTCGCGCCGGGTCGTCGAGTTGCACGCTGATCGCCATCTTGGCCTTGGGAATCGACAGCCCGGTTGTCTGGGCGTCGGCCACGTTTCCGAACTTGACGGCAAGAACCTGCTCGCCCGGGTAGATCGCGGAGAGTGCCACGTCGCTGCTGATCGACTCCGTCGAGGTCAGTGCCCCGTCGAGCACGGTCGAGGCGGGAACGTCGGTCAGCTCCAGCTTGCCCTCCTGCTGGATCGCGGTGACCGATTCCCCGGCACTGATGGCCGAGGTGACGGTGAGGACCTTGACCGGATCCTGGTCCGCCAGGGCACGCGTGTTGATGCCCTGGACGTAGAGCATGACGAGTGTGGCGCCGACCGCGGCAATGACGATAGCGACGACGAGGAGTATGACCTTACGCATGTGGACGATCCCAGTCTGTTGCCGGTGAGCAAGTTTCTGCCCAACCTCGCCCGAGCGGCTAGGTTCCCGTGAGTTACGTTTCGTAGTAAAGATACCACGGAGAGTAGTAACAAGGGGTGACTGGTCAACTCTCCTGGGAGGCGCCGAAGGGCAGCACCCGGCTCATCGGACCAGGTTGAACGTTGCGGAGAAGAGCGGCAGGGTGAAGGAGTCGTTGGGGTCGGGCCGCATGTACAGAGTGCCCTGGCCCTGCACGGATAGTTTGCGGGCGACGAACTGTGCGTTGGCTGCGATGGTCTGGTTGCCGTGACCGGAGATGATGAACGGGTTCGCGTTGGGCAGGAAGAAGACACCGGTGATGTCCATGCTCGCGCCGCCGCCGATCGAGCTCACATGCGACGCCTCCGTCCACAGCGCGAGGTCCTCCAGGTTGTACCCCAGTCGCGTGGACCGGCTCCGGCGGCCTACATGATTCGGTGCCGTCCAGTCCATGGCACCGCCGGCGTTGACGTCGACGTATCCGCTGCATGCGTTGTCGATGGGAGCAGGTCCGGGCCGACGACCGGCGGCGTCGGTACCGGGCATGAGCTCGCTGTCAGCTCGTTGGCCATCAGCACAGTGGTGTTGCAGAGATGGAAGGCCGACTGCGCCCCGCCGGTGAAGGAACCGTTGCCGACGACGATCTGCGCGCTGGCCGCGGCGGCCCGGCCCGCGCACGTGGCAGACCCGCCAGTGTTGACGTTGAGCGTCCCCATCGACTGTCAGGCCGCCGTTGATCGCGGTGCTGCCCTTGACGTAGAGGCGTGTCACATTCGGCATGGACAGTGTGTTCGTCGAGCTCAGCTTGAGGTCGCCGTTGAAGACGATGGTCGTGGCATTGGTGAACGTGATAGTCTTGAAGCTCGCCCCGCTGGGGCAGTTGACGTAGACCTTCGACGAGTAGCGGACGTGCCGGCGATGTTGTTGCAGGCGCCAGGGAGGACGGTGTACCCGTTGGCGGGTAGAACCGCCGCGGCCGGGGTCAGGTTGTACTGGCCGGAGCGGTTGCCATCGCGAGCCTTACGCCGCGTGACTGCTGACGTGTTGTAGCGCCGGTCGACTGGTCCGCGACCCACCAGTGCACGGCCCGCCGCGACCGCGCATGACGTCGGCGGAGTCGATGGGATTGTACGGCGATGGCAGTCTCCGCGCACACCTTCGATGCTCCGTCGGTCGCGTTCGCCGCTACCGCGCCGGCGGTCCCGCTGCCGGCGACGGTCGTGATCAGTCCCGGAACGGCGTGGCGTCCCGGTCTCGGACTGGCGGGCACTGACGCCGGGTGGGCCGGCGAACTTGCCGAATATCGCCGGGTTGGTCGGGCAGGCAAGCGAAGTCGCTGCCGTTGCTGTCGGAGTGGATCACCCCGGGCTTGTCGCCGAAGCCCTTCACCTCGATGATGGTGTTATTGCTGTTGACCGAGATGGCAGGGCAGTCCGTGCGCTCGAGGATGAGGAGAGCCGCGGAGGCGTCGCCGCCGCTGGAGGCAGTGATGCGCGCGACTGTTCGCACCTTGGTGACGAGATCATCGTTCGTTGCCAGGCTGCCGAATCCTGGCGTCCTGCTCTGCTGCACCATCACCGCCAGCTGGTCACAGCCGCCGTTAACCGAGACGCCGTTGTCGCCCGATCCGGTCGCGTCGAAAGCGGGGTCAGGCGTGGTGTAGCCGCTCTTGATGTCGACTGAGGTATCACCCAGGGTGCCGTGGTAGCTCGCCCATGTCGACGTGGTGTTGGCCGTGCAGCTGGCGTTCTGGAGGGCCGAGCCCGCGACGCACGGGTCGCCGCCGACTGACGAGCCGTTGCCGTAGCTCCACGTCCCGCCCATGCTGGCCAGCTGCGGATCGTTGACCTTGAGGTAAGCCAGCGCCTGGCAGGTGCCGCGGAAGGGCTTGAAGGTGCCGTCTCCTCCGTCGAGGCTGCGGACGCCGGCCGCTGCGGCGGCGTCGGCGTAACCCTTGTTGGCGACCTTGTCGGACCTGGGCCAGCCCGAAGTCGACCACTAGTGCCGGTCACGACCATCAGAGCCGATCATGCTCATGGCCACGATGATCGCGATCGCCCCCTCCTCGGCGCGGTGGTGGCGATGGCGTGTGGAAGCCTCATGGCAGGTGCGCTCGTAGAGACTGACTGACTGGCGCTTGACTGTTGCCGTGTACGAACCGAGGAGGGCGAGGTCGAACGTGACAGGGATCGCGGCCCAAACCTTCACCAGGCAGGTGCCGGCGGCCACGCCGGCCGGGTTCGGCGGCTCGGTGCCCGCGACTGCGGTGTTGCAGCTGCTGGCCTGCAACTGGGTGGCAGGCGCCTTGACCAGCTTCGCGCAGACCATGTTCGACGCCACGACGGCGGGACGGCCCGGCAGGTTCAGGTAAGTCTCCGTCATCGTCCGCTGCTGGACGGTGTTGCCCCATGATCCGTTGCTGAGAGCCGTGGCACCGAACCGTGCGCCCGCGTTGACGCCGTCGGTGACCCCCAGCGTGTTGTTGAAGGCGAAGCCTGCGGTGACGATGCCGACCAACAGCGCCATCAGCAGCGGAAGCACGAGGGCGAACTCGACCGCGACAGCGCCGCGCTCGTTGCGCGCGATCCGCCGTGCGATGCTTTCCGGTGCTGGCGACGGTCGACCCCTCACGTGAGCGCGCATGCGGCAACCCGCACACGGCTCTTGAAGGCTAAGCGCAATGAGGCCACACCGTGGCGATCTCAGCACTTCGGTGCCAATCACACCTTTTCGGCCGGACCGCCCTCATCCGAACGGATGATGCGCAGCGGTATTGTCCCTGCCAGCAATACCTGCCCGAAGGAGGCGCTCGAGCGTGGCCGACCAGACGACCTCGAGCATCGGGATCTCAGCGTCCCCGGCCCAGGTCATGACGGTCATCGCGGACTTCGCCTCGTACCCGACCTGGGCCACCGGTGTGAAGGAGGCCGAGGTGATCGCGGTCGCCGATGACGGACGTGCCGACCGGGTGCGGTTCGTCCTGGACGCCTCGCCGATCAAGGACGAGTACACCCTGGCGTACACCTGGGACGACGACCGGTCGGTCACCTGGACACTGGTCTCGGGGCGGGTGCTCACCGGTCTGGACGGCGCCTATGTGCTTGCCGCGGGGCGGGATGACACCGAGGTCACCTATCGGCTGTCGGTCGATGTGGCGATCCCGATGATCGGCCTGCTCAAGCGGAAGGCCGAGAAGGTCATCATCGACGCCGCCCTGAAGGGACTGAAGAACCGGGTCGAGTCACTCGGCTGAACGACCCGGTCGACCGTACGGAGGGCGTCGCATGGGACTGACGATCGGGGTCGACGTCGGCGGCACCAAGATCGCCGGCGGCGTCGTCGACGAGGCCGGGACCATCCTGGAGACCACCCGGAAACGGACGCCCGCCACGGATCCGGAGGCGGTTGCCGAGACGATCGGTGACGTCGTGATCGAGCTGCAGAGACGCCATCAGATCGAAGGCGTCGGCATCGGCGCCGCCGGCTTCGTCGACCGTTCGCGTTCCGTCGTCCTGTTCGCCCCGAACCTGGCCTGGCGTGACGCGCCGCTGAAGGATCAGGTCGAGGAACGCGTCGGCGTGCGTACCGTCGTCGAGAACGACGCCAACGCCGCCGCATGGGGCGAGTTCCGCTTCGGCGCCGGCTCCGACATCGAGGACATGCTGTTGATCACCGTCGGCACGGGTGTCGGTGGCGGTGTCATCGTCGATGGGTCGCTGTATCGCGGCGGCTACGGCATCGCGGGGGAGATCGGCCACATGCGCCTCGTCCCTGGAGGACACCTCTGCGGTTGCGGGAACCGCGGCTGCCTGGAGCAGTACGCGTCGGGAACCGCGCTGGTGCGCGATGCCCGCGAGGTCGCGCGGGCGGGATCGCCGCAGGCCGCGGAGATCCTGGCGCTCGCCAGGGGAAAGGTCGGCGCGATCACCGGGCAGATGGTCACCGCAGGCGGCGAAAGCGGGGGACGGGCTCGCCGTCGAGCTCCTCGGGGACGTCGGTCGATGGCTCGGCGAGGGAATCGCGTCGCTGGCCGCGGTCCTCGACCCGACCATGGTCGTGCTGGGCGGCGGCGCCTCCGAAGCCGGCGTCCTGCTGCTCGACCCGGTGACCGAGGCGTTCGCCCGTTCGCTGACCGGGCGCCGCCATCGACCCCAGCTGGAGATCAAGATCGCGACTCTGGGAAACAAGGCCGGGATGATCGGCGCCGCCGACCTGGCGCGGCAGGACCAGCCGTGACGCGCCCGCCGGTGCGCGTGGTGACCTACAACATTCTCGGCGGCCGCCACCGGGAACCCCTCGCGCAGGTCGTTCGGCTGGTGCGGCCCGATGTGCTGTTGGTGAACGAGAGCCCGAAGCAGCGGCTGCTGTGGCCCTGGCAGTGCAGGCGGCTGGCTGCGGACTGGAAGCTTCGCTACGTGGCGGGCGGACGCAGCGCCGGCAGCAACATGATCGTGGTCTCGGACCGGGTCAAGGTCCTGACCCGGACGGCGCGTTCGATCCCACAGCCGCCGGCCACACCGATCCGCGGGGTGGTCACCGTCCAGGCCGCGATCGACGGCCGACCGGTCGGGTTCGTCGGCTGTCACCTCAGCCTGATGCAGGACCGCCGGGCGGGGGAGCTTCGCGACCACGTTCTGGTGGCAGCCCAGGCGCTGGAAGGTCCGGTCGTGCTGGGCGGAGATCTCAACGAGCCGCCCGGGCAGCCCACCTGGCAGCTGCTGTCCGCCGCAGGATTCGTGGACCACGCCGACGAGCACGACTTCACCTACCCGGCTCGGGTTCCGAAGCGACGCATCGACGCGCTGTTCGTGCGTGGCGGCGTGACGGTTCTCGAGCAGCGCACGCCGGACGTGTCTCCGGAACTCCTGGCGCAGGCGAGCGACCACCGACCGGTCGGCGCCCTGGTCGACTTCCCGGTCCGGGAGACCCGATGATCCTCGCCCGCCCGGCCATCGGGATCGACATCGGCGGCACCAAGGTGGCTGCCGGCGTCGTCGACATCGACGGCAACATCCTCGAGAGGCTGCGCCGCGAGACCCCGTCGACGAGTCCCACGGAGGTCGAGGACACGATCGCCACGCTGGTCACCGAGCTGCGCGGCCGGCACGACGTCGTGGCAGTCGGCATCGGCGCAGCCGGGTTCGTCGACATCACCCGGTCGTCAGTGCTGTTCGCGCCGCACCTTGCCTGGCGCAACGAACCGTTGCGCGACGCCGTCTACCGTCGGGTCGGCCTGTCGGTGCTCGTGGAGAACGACGCCAACGCGGCGGCGTGGGCGGAGTGGCGGTTCGGCGCCGCACAGAACGAGGACGATCTCATCTGCATCACCTTGGGTACGGGCATCGGCGGGGGACTGCTGTTCGGCGGACAGGTCTATCGCGGTCGACACGGCATCGCCGGCGAGTTCGGCCACATGCAAGTGGTGCCCGGGGGTCATCGCTGCGAGTGCGGGAACCGGGGCTGCTGGGAGCAGTACGCCAGCGGCAACGCGCTGGTCCGCGAGGCCCGCGAGCTGGCGTTCGCGAACTCACCGGTCGCGCACGGGCTGCTGGAGCGGGCCGACGGCGACCCGTCGCGCATCACCGGCCCGCTGGTCACCGAGGCGGCGCGCGCCGGCGACATCGCCGCCATCGAGCTCCTCGCCGATGTCGGACACTGGCTCGGTACCGGAATGGCCGGCCTGGCCGCGGCGTTCGACCCGGGGATCTTCGTCATCGGCGGTGGTGTCTCCGACGCCGGCGACCTGCTCATCGGACCGGCCAGGGAGTCGTTCCGGCGCACCCTGACGGGCCGTGGCTTCCGCTCCGAGGCCAGGATCGTGCGAGCGCACCTGGGCAATGAGGCTGGTCTGGTCGGTGCGGCCGACCTGGCGCGACTGCAGATCCGTCGTCGCCGGCGACGTGCTCGCGAGCCGGGTCAGAAGCGGACGTCTCGACGTCAACCGCTGGCGCACGTAGCGCCCGCATCGGGCTCTGGTTCTGGGTGCTGTCCCAGCTTCTGCGGCCGGTTGAACGCGGACAAAGCACATAAAACAGACGCTAGACATTTTGAGATTATGACCGTACGTGTCCTTCTAGTGACAACCAGTGATATTTGCGGCTAGGATGCCTGCAGGCCCATCGCGTTTCCCTGGTTATCGCAGGGATCGAAGGTTCGATCCATCCACTCGTCCGCTCGGGCATTTCCAGGGAGACCCATGAGAAAGTCGTTCATCGTCATCGCTACCGGCGTCGCACTCACGGCCGCCAGCCTCACCTCCGCGCAGGCAGCACCGGCGCCGGCCCGGACAAGCGACGCCTCGTCGCAGCACTCCACCCGCTCATGCTCCGACTATCCAGGCTCTGTCTACACGACAACCACGCTCGACCTGGAGGACCACTCGGTCCGCCGGGGCAGGCATAACGTGGCCATCGTGCACGTGCGCTCCCAGGCGCAAGGCAACGCCCAGGGATCGGTCATGGTAACGGTCCAGCCGACCGACGGCGCCGGATCCTCCGCCACGCTCTATCAGCGCGTCGACGACGGAGACGCACGAGTCTCACTTCCCCGGCACTTCGCCGCGGGTCGTTACGCCCTCAGAGCCACCTACATCCCGAAGGACTGCTCCAAGTGGGCAGCGAGCGAATCCGGTGTCGCCTACCTGACGATCACCAAGCGCCGTCACCACCACCACCACCAACGGATAAGAATGGCTGACCGGGGCTCCAGATCGGAGTCGCGTCTTCGGCAGCGCAGAAGCAGACGGGTAGTCCGCGGCCTGGTCCGCGGACTACTCCTCGCGTTCGTGCTCGGTGGCGCGATCGTCGCTTTCACCGTCTACCAGACGATGCAGGCGCGAGATTCGCTCAACGATGCCAATCGGCATGTCACGGAACTGACTGCCGCGGTGACTTCGGGGGACAAGTACGGAGCCCAGGAGGCGTTGTACGCTGCGCAGCAGGCAACGCTGAGTGCAGAGCGCAATACGGGCGGGCCGTTTTGGTGGCTGGCCAGCCGGTCGCCGGTCATCGGCGATGATGCGACGGCGATCCGCACCGTCGCAGATGTCCTCGACAATGTGGCCCAGGGTGTGCTGCCGACGCTCGTCGACGCCAGTGCATCGATGTCACCGAAGGATCTCCAGCCGTCGAATGGACGACTACAGCTCGGCAGCATCCAGCGGCTGGCTCCCTCACTGGCGGAGGCTCACAGCACGCTCGTGCACGACCTATCCCGAGTGCGCGATCTGGATCCTGCAGTCTTGATACCGCAGGTCGCGGAACCTGTCCGTCAACTGGAGAGCAAGCTGGTCGAAGCCGGGTCGCTGACGGCAACCGCATCGAGGGCGGCGCAACTGCTGCCGCCGATGCTGGGGGCGGACGGCAAACGCACGTACCTCGTACTGTTCCAGAACAACGCCGAGATCCGGGCGACCGGCGGCATCCCGGGGGCGGTGGCGACCCTTACGGCCGACCACGGCCGCGTGAGTCTGCAGCGACAGGCACCGGCATCCTCGCTGGGCTCCTATCGCCGGCCCGTCCTGCGGCTGAGCCGCGACGAGACGGCGTTGTTCACCGACCGGCTGGGAGTCTTCCCCGCTGACGTCACCTTCACCCCTGACTTCCCGCGCAGTGCGGCGCTCGCCCAGGCCATGTGGCAGCGAACGACCGGTGAGACCGTCGACGGAGTGCTCTCGACCGATCCCGTAGCGCTGTCATACCTCTTGTCCGCCACAGGTCCCGTCGCGGTGACGGACAGCCAGGAGCTGACGGCAGGCACGGCCGTGCAGCTGCTGCTCAATCAGGTCTACCTGGACCAGCCCGACGCACAGCGTCAGAATGCCTTCTTCGCAGTCGCCGCGCGCAACGTGTTCAACGGCGTCGTGGCCGGCCAGGGTGACCCCAAGAGCGTCCTCAACGGCATAGTCCGAGCGGCCGATGAGCACCGGACGCTGATCTGGTCCGACCATCCGGCTGAGCAGGCGCTCCTGCTCCCCACCGAACTGGCAGGAGCCCTGCCGACGGAACCGACGAGCTCCCCGCAGGTCGGCGTCTACTTCAACGACGGTACTGGCGCCAAGATGGACTACTACCTCCACCAGGCCGTCACGGTCGCATCGACGTCGTGCGCTCCGAGTGGCGCACAGACGCTACGTGTGACGGTGAAGCTCAGCTCGGAGGCGCCGGCTGACGCGGCCGCGCTGCCGATGGCCGTCATCGGCCCAGGCTTCGGAGCCCGACCCGGATCCATCCGGACGAATGTGCTGATCTACGCGCCGTTCGGCGGCACGATCACCAAGCCATTGATCGACGGCAAGGTGCTCATCTCGGCGCCGTTCGTCCATGACGGACGACCTGTGGCGGCGCAGACCATCGACCTTGCACCCGGACAGACACACACGCTCAGCTTCGTCCTCACCAGTGGCGCCGACCAACCGGGTGAGCCCAGCGTCGGGGTTACACCCGGCCTTCCCGGCAGCGCGACGACAGTGGTGAACCAGTCCGCCTGCTCGTGATCTGACGTGGCTCCGTGGACCTAGGTTTCCTACCGCATCGCAGCGGGTCACCGTCCCGCGTCGCCAGTTGCGGTCGATGCGCAGGCCGGCTGGTCAGACCGCGCCACGCCGACCGCACAATCGCTGCCGCGCAATGCCAGGCATCGGCGGCGACCGCCGCCACCGCTCCGACGGCTCCATGGCCAAGCTGCCTCAGACCAGGGATATCTGGAACCACCGCCACCGTCAACAGCGGCGAATAGGCACCGAGGATCACGTCAAGACCCACCCCCGACACGCTGCCGGCATCCCGCCGGGCGAATTAGGTCAGTCGCGCCGCATGTGCCGCTTCGACCGCCGGCCACCACCACTTACCAAGGGGGCATACCCATAGCCGTACGAATAGCTGTCGGCGCCCCTCTCGGGTGTCATGTTGAGCACGGCGCCGAGCACCCGGGCATCGACCGAGCCGAGCCGCTGGTGCGCCTGCTCGAGCTGGTCCTTCGTCGTCTTGCCCTGACGTACCACGAGGATCGCGCCATCGGCCTGCGCCGCCAGGAGAGCTCCATCGGTGACCGGCAGCAGCGGCGGAGCATCGACAAGGACGACGTCATACTCCGCCCGGGCTTTGGCGAGGATCGCTTCCATCGCCCGCGACTGAAGCAGCTCGGCGGGGTTCGGTGGCGTACTGCCGCTCGTCACCACGTGCAAGCCGTCCTCACCCCAGGGCTGGATGGCCTCCTCCAGGTCGACCTTCCCGATCAGCACCGTCGTCAACCCCACCGTCGGTTCGAGATTGAGGTAGACCGGTAGCTTCGGTCGCCGCAGATCGCCTTCGATCAGCAGCACCCGTTGACCGGTCTGGGCCAAGGTGAGCGCGAGGTTGATCGCCGTGGTGGACTTGCCCTCCGACGGGAGCGCGCTCGTGACGACGACGACCCGCGATTCCCGGTCGACGTCGACGAACTGCAGGTTGGTTCGCAGCATGCGGAAGGCCTCGACCCGTGGGGCGTGCGTGTCGAGCTGGGTCAGGAGAGGTTGCTTGGCAGCGCGAGAGTCGTACTGGATGGCTCCGAGTACGGCCGTTCCGATGGTGTCCACGACGTCCTGGGCCGACTTCACAGTGGTGTCGAGCGTCTCGCGCAGAACCGCGAGGCCCAGGCCGAGCAGAAGTCCGAGGATGGCCGCCAGACCCAGGTTGCGGAGAGGCTTCGGAGACACGGGGCTAGCCGGCAGATCAGCGGTCTGGACGACGGTCGCCTTGATCGGTGAGGTCGACTTGCCCGGTGACGTCTCGAGCTCGGTGACGAAGCCGGTGAAGGCTGTTGCCACCGCGCGGGCGAGCAGCTGTGCCCGGGCAGGCACTGGGTCGTTCACCGTTATCTCGAGGATCACCGTCTCCGGGGCGACCGTGCTCGTGATCTGCGATGACAGAGCCGCCGCGGACTCTGTCAGGTGCAGCTTGTCGATGACGCGCTGCGCGAGATCCTCACCGGTGACGAGATCGGCATATGAAGCTACACGTTGCTGCGAGAACAACCCGCCCTGGTATGCGTCGGAGGAACCGCCACTCGGGGTAGAGATGAAGAGCCTCGAGGTGGACGCGTACTCAGGTGTGGTTCGTGCCGTCAAGACTGAAGCGGCGGCGAGGGCCAGCAACATGCAGGCCACGATGAGTTTCCACCGCCGACCCATGGTTCTCAGGTAGTCCTGCAGTTCCACGGTTTCTCTCTTCGCTTGTAGGCCCGGCCTCGCTCGCCCGTAGGTAGGGGGTGACTACCTGCCGAAGGTGGCAACTCTATGTACACGAACGATAACACTTCGCGCATACCCGATGTCCGCACATTGCCGATGTCTTCGCCGCTCTGATCGCGAGGAAAACGAGCGGCATCACGCGCTGTCCGGGACCTTCGAGGGTGCCGTCGAAGACACCCCGGACCGCTGGTTCGGCAGCCCGTCCGAAACGCCTCCGAGCAGTTCTCCGCTTCCCAGGACTTATGGTTCTCTGACGGCTATGCTCACCGCAGGTAGTCATGCGAACACGCTCCGTGTCAGCAGTCAGGCCGTACGTTTCTATCGTGAGAGGACTGGCCGCTGATGCTGCAGAGATCCCTGCGCGCACATGTCACCGGCGGGCGGCCACTGTGGCTACGCACGTTCGACTCCCTTGCGTGGATGTTCGCCCTTGCCATTGCGGCAGTCGGGAGGACCGACTTTGCGCTCGGACTCGTGTCCTGGCAGCGGCTGCTCATCGCGGGGGCGATGGCAGTTCTGCTGCACTTGTCGTTCGGCTGGTTGACGCGCCTCCACCAGGGAAGAGCCGCCCTCGGCAGTCTCGAGGAGATGATGCTGCTGGGGACGGTGACCGCCATGACCGGTGGTGTCCTGTTCGCAATCAACCTGAACGTCGACACACGGCTGGTTCCTAGAAGCGTTCCGCTGGTTGCGGTCTTCGTAGCGACGGCAATCATGGGTTGGGCTCGGGCGACCTGGCGGCGACGCGAGGAGTCCGAACGAAAGCGGCAGCGGAACATGGCGAATGCCGTGCCTGTGCTGATCCTCGGCGCCGGGGACGGTGGCCGGCAACTCATCCGCTCCATGCGACTGGCGAGCCAATCGGGCTTCACGCGTCGCGCGACCGACATCAACTGGGATCCCGTTGGCTTGTTGGACGACGACCAGGGCAAGCGTCATCTCCGTATCGACGGCGTTCCGGTCCTGGGCACATCCCACGACATTGCTTCCATGGCGTCTCTCACCGGAGCGGCGCTGATATTGGTCGCCATCCCGAGTGCGGATGCCGTCTTGATCCGGCGCGTCTCCCACGTCGCGGCCGAGGCCGGGCTCGAGGTCAAGGTCGTTCCTGGCGTCGCTGAGCTGCTCGACCGGCGTGTCGACATTCGAGACGTTCGTGACATCAACCTCGAGGACTTTCTCGGACGGCATCAGGTCGAAACCGATCTGGCGTCAATGGCGGGATACCTGACCGGACGCCGAGTTCTCGTGACCGGAGCGGGTGGTTCCATCGGTTCTGAGCTGTGCCGTCAGATACATCAACTGGCTCCCGCGGAGCTGATCATGCTGGATCGGGATGAGTCGGGTCTGCACGCGGTGGAGTTGTCGATTCACGGACGAGCGCTCCTGGACTCGCCCGAGGTCGTGTTGGCGGACATTCGCGATGCTCAGGTCATCACCGAGCTATTCAAGTCTCGCCGGCCCGAGGTGGTGTTTCATGCGGCTGCCTTGAAGCATCTGCCGATGCTCGAGCAGTATCCCGGGCGAGGCGGTCAAGACCAACGTATGGGGGACCCTCACGGTCCTCGAAGCGGCCAAGGCGTCGGGGGTGGAGCGTTTCGTCAATATCTCGACCGACAAGGCAGCGAACCCCATCAGCGTTCTCGGCTACTCCAAACGAGTCGGTGAGGGTTTGACGGCCACCGTTGCTACGGCAGCTGAGGGCACCTACCTGAGCGTCCGGTTCGGCAACGTACTCGGGAGTCGAGGCTCGGTGCTGACTGCGTTCACGGCCCAGATCGCCTCGGGCGGTCCCGTGACGGTGACCCACCCGGACGTCACCCGATTCTTCATGACGATTCAAGAGGCTGTGCAGCTGGTGATCCAAGCCGCTGCTATCGGTCGCGACGGAGAAGCCCTCGTCCTCGACATGGGCGAACCGGTGCGCATCGATGACGTTGCTCATCAGCTGATCGAACTGTCCGGGCGCGACGTGGAGATCGAGTACACCGGGCTCCGACAAGGCGAAAAGATGCATGAGGCACTGTTTGCCGACGCGGAGCCCGATGAACGACCGGTGCACCCGCTCGTCTCCCATGTTGAGGTGCCGCCGCTGAGCCTTCTGGCTGCCCGGGCACTGGCGCCAGGCGAGGAAGCGGCCACCGTCATCACGGCGTTGCGAGACCTGTGCGCCGGGGACACCATGGTCGCCCCCGCGACCCATGGCGTCGAGTCGCCGGACCTAATCGCTCTCCATGATGCAACTCCGGTGGGCACTCCATGAGTGTTCCGAGTCTCTCAATCCCCAGCGTGATGCTCGTCTACGGCACGCGTCCTGAAGCCATCAAGATGGCTCCACTGGTGAAAGCCTTGGAGCGCTCATTGACGCTGAACCCGCTTGTAGTCGTGACGGGACAGCATCGTGAAATGCTCGATCAGGTCAACGAGCTGTTCGACATCCGGCCCAAGCATGACCTCGATGTCATCCAGCCACGTCAGACCCTGCCACAGCTTTCGGTCCGCGCTCTGCAGGGACTCAGCGATCTGATGTCCATGGAGCAACCCGATGTCGTCGTCGTTCAGGGGGACACGACAACAAGCTTCATCGCCGCCCTGGCGGCCTTCTATGAACGCATTCCCGTCGTACACGTCGAAGCAGGACTTCGCACGCACGATCGCTATTCCCCTTATCCAGAGGAGATCAACCGCCGGCTCACATCACAGGCGACGAACCTTCACCTCGCACCAACGACGACGGCGAGGGCCAACCTGCTTCGGGAAGGCATAGCCTCATCGGACGTCGTGGTGACCGGAAACAGTGTCATAGACGCACTGCTCGAGGTCGTCGACCGGCAGATCTCCTATACCGACCAAAGACTGGAAGACATACAGGGTCGAGAGATTGTGCTGATCACGAGTCACCGGCGCGAATCGTGGGGCGAGCCGATGGCCCGTGTGGCCGAGGCGATCTCGATCCTCGCTGAACGGTTCCCCGAAGTCTCGTTTGTGCTGCCTGCTCACAAGAACCCCATCGTCAGAGATGTGCTGCTGCCTCCGCTCCAGAAGCACAGAAATGTGTTGATCACTGAACCGCTGGGATACGCCGAGTTCGCCCGGCTCATGCAGGACAGCCGCATAGTCTTGACCGACAGCGGGGGTGTGCAGGAGGAAGCGCCCAGCCTCGGCAAGCCCGTACTTGTAATGCGCGAAAGCACTGAACGCCCTGAGGCGGTCGCCGCGGGAACGGTGAAGCTGGTCGGAACCGAGAGGGACACCCTCGTTGAGTCGGTATCGCTCCTTCTGCAGGACACCACTGCCTACGACCTGATGGCAAATGCTGTCAACCCGTATGGGGACGGTCAGGCGGCGCGCCGAAGCATACTCGCGATCGAGCGGTATCTCGGCCTGTCAGACGTCCTCGTCGACGAGTTCAACCCCGCCACCCGGTAGAAGCCAGTCTCAGCTCCACGTGCCGCGTGTGTCGTACAGAACCTTGCCGGCGAGCATGCTGCGGTTGATCACACGGAACTGGTCGTGGTCGACGAGCAGCACAACGATATCTGCCGACTCGACGACTTCCGTCGTACGACCCAACGAGATGTTGGCATAGCGGGAGAGAGCGCGCGGCAGCTGATGGATGTGCGGTTCTGCGACCAGAATGTTGATATCGGGCAGGGCGGCGGCCACCTGGGCGACGATCCCGACCGAAGGACTTTCGCGCAGGTCGTCGATGTTGGCCTTGAACGCCAGGCCGAAGAAGGCGATAGACGGCTGGACGAATCGCGCGGCTTTCTCGATGACCTGTTGAGCTACGTGCAGCGGCTTGGAGTCGTTCACCTCACGGGCTGTGCGGATCAAGGACGACAGTCCGGGTGCGGAAGCAACGATGAACCATGGATCGACCGCGATGCAGTGCCCACCAACGCCTGGACCTGGCTTGAGGATGTTCACTCTGGGGTGGTGGTTGGCGAGCCGAATGACCTCCCAGACGTCAATACGTAGTGCCTCGCAGATGAGGGAAAGTTCGTTGGCAAAGGCGATGTTGACATCGCGGTAGGAGTTCTCCACGAGCTTCGCCATCTCGGCGCTGCCGGCGTCGGTGAGCAGAAGCTCACCCTGACAGAAGATGCGGTAGATGTCTGCCGCCCGCTCGGCGCACCGCTGCGGTGATGCCTCCGATGAGCCGGTCATTGGTGACGATCTCGATCATCACCCGCCCCGGCAGCACCCGCTCGGGACAGTGGGCCACCGAAATATTCGAGATTCCTTCACCGGTGTGCGGGAGGATGAGATCGGGCCGAAGCTCGGCCAGCCATTCGCTCATCAGTCTCGTCGCGCCGGGTGGGGACGTCGACTCGAGGATGACGATTTCACCGCCGCGCAACACCGGGGCGATGCTTTCGATGGCTGACCGGATGTAGCTCAGGTCGGCCGAATGATCATCGCGGAACGGTGTCGGCACGGCGATGATGTAGGCATCCGCCTCCGGCGTCTTGGTCGAGGTGGTGAGAGCACCCATGCTGACGGCTCCCCTCACGGCCACCGCCAGGTCCGGCTCTACGAAGGGCACTTCTCCGCGGCCGATGGCGTCGACCGTGTCCTCGTTGACATCCACGCCGATGACGTGCACGCCACGGGTGGCCAGTGCCGCCGCTGTGGGCAGTCCGATGTACCCGAGACCTACGACTGCGACCGTTTCGAGGCCGTTGTTTTCCATGTGCTTATAGTAATCGATCGGCTACCATGAGTTGATACGAACAAGTGATCGCCTCAGCAGAAGTGAGCTCGGGCGCATCGTGGTCTTGGCCGTCCGGCCATGCAGGCGCGCCTTCGGAGGACCGGGTTGAAGCAGGTTGTGCAGTCGGTCGGCGATGGTCGACTTCGTGTCGTGGAGGTCGCGCTTCCCGGGGATAAGCCCGACGACGGTCCTCGTGAGCACACGCCGCTCGCTGGTCTCGTCGGGCACAGAGAAGGCGGTTCGCGAACTGGCTTCCGCGAGCCTGCTACAGAAGGCCCGCGCCCGGCCTGACCTCGTCCGCCAGGTCGTGTCCAAGGCGCGTGCCGATGGGTTGCGCTCAACTCTGCGTGCGGTCCGCGGCCGCCTGGATGAGGACATGCCACTTGGTTACAGCGCGGCCGGAGTCGTCCTCGAGCTGGGGCAGGCGGTTGCCGGGATCCGGCCCGGGCAGCGGGTCGCCACGGCGTCGGCCGGGTCATGCGGAGGTTCAGGTCGTCCCCGGCTTGCTTGCTGTGCCTATCCCCGATGACGTCAGCGACTCGGCAGCGGCGTTCGGCGCCGTGGCCGCGATCGCCTTGCAGGGACTTCGGCAGGCCGATGTCTCGACTGGAGGCACGGTATGCGTCGTCGGCCTCGGGCTCGTCGGGCAGCTCACTGCGCGGCTGGCGCTGGCCTCCGGCCTCGACGTCGTCGGGATCGACCTGCGCGAATGGACATCAGAGCTGGTGACGTCAGTCGGCGGTCTCGGCTTGGTCGACGTCGGGCGAGAAACGACCGATGCCATCCGCGAACGGACGAAGGGTCGGTTCGCGGACGCCGTCATCCTGACTGCCGCAACGAAGTCGTCGGAACCGATCATGGCGGCGGTCGCGCGGGTTCGTGACAGAGGTCGAATAGTGGTCGTGGGGGACGTAGGTCTGGACCTGGCTCGCACGCCCTTCTATGAGAAGGAGGTCGATCTCCGGTTCGCGCGTTCGTACGGGCCGGGGAGGTACGAGCGGTCGTACGAAGAGTTCGGAATCGACATGCCGCCAGGGCATGTCCGGTGGACCGAGGGAAGGAACATCGAGGCCTACCTCGACCTCGTGGCACGCCGGCGGATAGCGGTCGACGACCTCGTGACCCATGTGTTCGCTATCGAGGATGCAGAGAAGGCGTACGCAACTCTGGCCGACGACCCCCATGCGATGGCTGTCCAGTTCTCGTACGACGCATCGGTCTTCGAAGGGACCGGTGGTGTCAGCTTCACGCCGCGAGCGAAGCCATCCTCGACCGGTATAGGGCTGATCGGCGCCGGCAACTTCGCCAAGATCACTCTGATGCCTGCTCTCAAAGCAGCCGGATGGAGGGATTTCGTCGCAGTCACGTCGAGCGGGGGTCTCAGCGCAAGGCATCTCGCCGAACGTCACGGGTTCGAACTCGCCCTTCCCGACGCTGACGACGTCGTCTCCCAGGAACGTGTGCAGGTCGTCTTCGTGCTGAGTCGGCACGACAGTCACGCTGCCTTGACCGCCAAGGCACTGAGAGCCGGCAAGCATGTCTTCGTCGAGAAGCCGCTGGCGCTGTCGGATGCTGAGTTGGACGACGTGCTCGAGGCATACTCGGCATCGCAAGGGCACTTGTGGGTTGGTTTCAATCGCCGACACAGTGAGGCGGTCGTCAAGGCAGCGGCTGTGCTGCGGAGATCGACGGGTCCACTCGTGGCAACGTATCGGGTCTCAGCGGGTCGATTGCCCGAGAACCACTGGTACAAGGACCGCCGCCAGGGGGGAAGGCTTCTCGGAGAGGTCTGTCACTTCGTCGATACTGTCTCGTGGCTCGTGGGTGCCGCTCCCGTAAGTGTCATGGCTATGGGCTCGGGTGTGGGTGAGTGTCTGCTGCAGGAGGACCTGATCGTGAGCCTTCGCTATGGCGACGGATCCGTGGCCTCGGTCACTTATTCGCAGGACGGCCACGATTCCACTTCGAAGGAACGGCTGGAGATCCTGGGTCGCGGGCACTCGGTGCTGATTGACGACTTCCGCCGGCTCGAGGTTGACGGCCAAGCTGTCAAACTGTCCACGCCGGACAAGGGCCATGTTGCAAATCTGCTCTGCTTCCGCGGCGTGGTCGAAGGCAGTCGCGACGGCCTAGAAGACTTGCTCGCTTCGCTTGGCACAAGTCAAGCGATGTTGGCAGCAGCTCGATCGCTAGGCACGACTACTGCTGTGCCGGTGCGTCCTCCGCAATCTCCGGCCACTCGAGACGTCGGGGGGCCTCCGTGAAGTTCAAGCTGCTACTCAGGCCCGGTCCTCCCGATTCGGTCCGCGTACAGAACAGAAACCTCACCACTCTCAAGCATAGAATCGTGAAGCGCTATGGCCGCTGCGTCGTCGAACCGCCTGGCCACCACGCGGGCCGGAACACCGGCAACTACCGAGTAGGGCGAAACCTCATGGGTGACAACCGCTCCGGCTGCTACTACGGATCCCCGGCCGATCCGGACACCCGCAATTACAATAGCTCCGTAACCAATCCATACATCCGACTCAAGCACCGTAATAGGAACCTCTGGCGTGCCGGAAAAGATCATCGGTTTCCCCGGTACATCCAGTCGATGATCACTGCCGACAATAGCGGCCCGGCTTGCCAACATCACGTAGTCGTGCATTATCACGCCAGGACCGATCCGACACCCTCGGCCAACAAAACAATGTTTACCAACGTGGGTGTCGCGATCAATTGCACTTCCACGACAGAAGTAAGAGCTGACAGGCACATCCTTCAAGTGATACAGGCGGATATTGATGAGTGACCGAGCTGAGCGCATGAGTTTGTATGTAGCGCCCCGTCCGAGTCTACGCATGCTCTTCTCCACGCCTCACGAGATGGAATGGTTCAGGATACCCGCAACCACCAGAGGAGGGGCAGACCTTAAGAACCGGGGAAGAGCATATCACGCGTCCGGACCAGCAGTTGCGACTTCGTGCCCTCGGCGTCGACCCGGTCAGGGGCGCCAGGTCGAAGAATGCCCTTGCTCCTCGAGAGTCATGAGGTGGTTTAGATGCCTGGGCTGAAGCGGTCGGCTACGGCGCAGGTGCGGCTAGTCATTGTTTATCAACATCTTCCGCATTACAGATATGGCGTATTCAAAGAACTGGCAGACAGTGCGAAGTTCGACGTCTACTTTGTAGCTGCGAGTCATTCACGGGACGGCTCGATCCCAACCATTGACCCAGACCGGCTCGGCAGAGTCCAGATAGTTCGGAATGTTTGGTGTGGACGGTTTCTTTGGCAATCTGGAGCTACTGGCATTCCTCCGAAGTCAGAAGCCTGACGTTGTGATCTTCTTGGCGGACTACGCATATGTCAGCACCTGGGTATGCGCTCTCTGGGCGCGCACCCGGCGGATTCCGATTCTGTTTTGGACAACAGGGTGGCATCGACCGGATGTCGGGCTTCGTCGCCACGTGCGCCTGATATTTTATGGCCTGGCAGACCAACTTCTCCTCTACGGAACGACAGCAGTTCGGCTGGGCACCTCCATGGGGCTGATCCCGAGTCTATGACCGTCATCTACAACAGTAGCGAGTCATCTCTGGCCAGGCCAGCCACCGAAGGTCTAGATCTGGCGCATTTCGAAGAGCTGCTTCCACCACCCGGTTCGGAAGTCATAACTGCCGTTATTCGGCTTAATCCCGTTAAGCGATTGGATCTTCTCATCTTGGCAGCAGCCCGTCTGGAGCAGAAAGAAGGCAGACAGGTGAGCGTCCTTCTTGTCGGCGAAGGCCCGGAGAGGGTTGCCTTGGAACAGTTGGCGAATCAGGAAAAAGTCGATCTGTATATGCCGGGTGCCGCCTATTCACGTGCGGCTCTACGCGCGGTGTATGCGCGCACCACCGTTACGGTGCGTGCCGTCATTCGCTGGATTGACCGTGCTACAGAGCATGGAGTTCGGCCGTCCAGTGATCACCCACGACGACGTGTTCGCGCAGGCTCCAGAAGCAGAAGCAATCGAGCCTGGTAAAACTGGGGACTTCTACCAGCGTGACAACCTGCAAGACCTGACAATGGTCATCAAGCGGTGGCTCGATATACAGAGCCGTAACGAAAGAGCCACAGCTGAGGCGTGTCGGGAGAACCTTCAGCAGCATTGGTGCCCAACGGCTCATGCCTCGGCGATAGCGCGGGCCGTTGAGGACGCCTTACCTCGGGGTAGCCAGGAATGAAGATTCTCGTTCTAAACCCTTACGGGGCTACTCAATATAATGGCCCTTTTGTGCTATTTGAGAATCTCTTTAGCGAGGTTGGCCGACTACACGTCGTGACTCTAATCACGAGGGGCCAGGCACGCAACTCTTCCCGGGACAAGTGGCTGTTCAACACGATTATTCTCGGAAAGAACTCCAAATTGTCGATTCTGCAACAGGTGGCGTGGGCGGGTCGCGCGGGTCTTTATCTGCTCGTCAGGGGCGGAAAGCACGACCTCGTTCATCTGCACGGTGTCTATCTATTCAACTTGCTACCTGCAATAGCCGCGCTCCTGAGAGGCATCCCCTGTGTCGCACTACCGCTCTGTGCCGCTGGCGACCTGTCGGGGGCTGCGAGGAGCAATCGAGGTCTGATAATGCCGGTACTGCGGCGAGCCTTGATCTCGCGCCTCGCAGTTGGCTATGCGCTCGCACCGCAGATTCATGAGGAACTTGCAGGCCTTGGATTAGAGAGAAAGCGAATCGTTTCCCTGCCGACAATCGTGGACAGCCGACGATTCTCTCCACCGACAAGAAGCCTGCCTGATCCCCGAGGGCTACTACATGTACTTGGCAGCGTCGGAAAGGTTGGGGAACGCAAAGGTGCGTCTGTGGTCCTGAACGCACTCGCTCGTGTGCGGGAGTGTGGCTGGGTCGACGCGAGCGCCCTGTTTGTGGGGCCGTTCGAGGATGCTGAGTCCGAAATAGCTTTTCAGAGCTTGGTGCGGAAACTCGGGCTGGTCGGAGCCGTGACCGTCACAGGCTACGTGCTCGACGTAGAGAGCTACATGAACAATCGTATCGGGCTCTTCGCGTTACCGTCGCGCCAGGAAGGCCTTCCGTCGGCTCTTGCGGAAGCAATGTCGTCAGGCCTCCCGTGCGCAGTCACGGATGTAGGATCAATGGGGCGAGTAGTGGGGGACTCTGGCTGTGGTGTGGTTATCCCGCCGGCCGGAGAGCAGCAACTTGCCCAATTTGCCCTGGCTTTGTGGGAGAATCAGGAGCGATGGCAGCAACATTCAACGGCCGCCAGAACCTATGCCCGCAAGCACTTTGAGGCAACGGGAGTCGCCGACACATACTTGTCAGCAATCGCGCATAGCATAGCCCCGGAATTTCAAGGGGAGACTGGGAGATAGACGTGGAAATCCAATCTTGCTTTGCGGGGCCAGAGTCGCTCACCAAAATTTTGTCTCTTTGGCGAGGTGCAAATGCAGAGGTGCTGCCTATCGCGGACAAGAAAGGACGCCTGCTGGGCAACCATGGTGATGCAATGATGCAAGGAGCTTTTCGGCACCTGCTCAATGTGCTCGGGATCAGGGCGCAAGCACCGTTTGAATCAGAGCAACCTGACCTAGTCATCCTTCCGCCGAGCGGCGCACTGCTGGAAGACTACACAGCCCCGGACCTTGTGAAGCAGATTCTTCGACCGTATGCGAATACGCCTCTTGTAATCTTCCCATCCTCGGCGAACTTTCCGACCCGAGATCCAAGTTTTCTGTTCGAAGGCCGGACGGCGACCACGCTCTGGATCTTGCGAGAGGACCGATCGCATGACCAGCTGCGCAGCCTGTGGGGGAAACGCCTGGCTAATCGCGGCGTGTCACTCGCCGTGGACCATGATGTTGTTGTCAGCGGCCACCAATACGTCGCTACAGTACTCAAGGGCTTCTCGCAAATAAGTGCTGACCATGCCACCACGCTCTTAGTCTCCCGCTTGGGAGCCGAGGCAGGTGACTTCTTCGGCGCAAGGAAGCAGGTGTCACTGGTGAGATCAGTTGCTACGAACATCTACCAGAGACTGCCTTCATGTGTGCCTCTGATGAGACTGCGACGAGAGATTAACTTCGCGACGCCAAGAGGAGGCAAACCTCTGGCTATGGCACCGATTGAGCGCCGAGACACAGTCCAAGTTGGGTAACAGCGCTGACGACAAGTTGAATTATGACATAAGCGACCCCACATTGGGCAAGTACTCAGACTACCTTTCTGCCATCGTTACCGCGGGCCACGTTGTTACAAATCGTCTACATGTCGCTTTGCCCGCCGCGATCATTGGTAAAGAGACGTATTTGGTAGAATCGGGTTACCACAAGCTAAGAGGAGTTTACGAACGCTCGCTGACAAGCGTACCGAACTTGACGTTCGTGCCGGTCTAGATGAAGGCGTCCAGTACGGCTGGCACAGTGGTCACTGGAGTGCTCCGCCTTTCGATCGGGTCGTCAATTGTTCAAGGATTATCATTTGGCGGACAACTGGTTTTCGTAGTGTGGCTGACGCCAGTGGATTACGGATATTGGGCCACGGCGAGTGCTGCCCTATTTATCGTAAGTGGGCTCGTGAATTTTGGTGAGGTTAGTGGGTTTCTTGCCGCCCCTAACGCGGATCCTCGGCTTACACGTGCCGCGATCCGAAGAATAAACCTGGTCCTGGTCTTGGTGGGTCTCCTTATCGCTTACGTATACTTTATTCGCGTGGACACATACGTGGCCACGCTAATAGTCGTACTGTCACTGAACATTCCGCTACTGGGTGAATCTAACTTCCTATATGCAGCAGCAGTCCGCCGCCGAAGCCACAGGTCCTTAGTGTCAGCGCAGGTCGCGAACTCAGTCGCTCGAATCAGCATCGGAGTCATCGTCGCTTGGGCGACCGGATCCGCCCTCGCTTTCGCCGTGTCATTCATCTGCTACACGGGCACGATGGTCGCGTGGGGACGTAATCGTGGATGGGCAGACTTCGGCGACTCCGAGGCTACAGTCGGACCCGAGGGCTGGGCTGAACCGCGTCGCCCTCGGTTTGCATGGGGGTTTCAGTCTCTCGCGCAAACACTTCCAACCCAGGCGGACTATTTCGTGGTGTCCCTGATAAGCACTCAGTACGCTGCTCGGCATCTACTTCTTCGCCTTTCAGTTGACGGTCGGTATTAGTGCCCTGGTGGTTGGCACCCCTATCGCGTACCGTGCTCTCTGAATTGGCTCAAGAGGATCGCACCGGCGCGCCCGGCGACCATGGCTAGACTAACTGGGGGTATGTCGGGCGGTATCGGCATGTTAGGGGGCCTTGGGGCCGCAATCGTATACTGGGGTGGTGACCTGCTGCCGGCCGCGTGGCGACGACGCTGGCCCGGTCATCGTGTCTTGATTGCGTCGTTGCCAGCCAGGTTCATGACACCCTTGACCGACGCGCTCCTGCAGATGACAGGCGGCCGTTGGTGGCCAAGCGCGTCACTAAATTGTGACGATGCCCTGGGGACCGGTCTCGCGAACTTCTCCGCCCTATCCGGCAACGTTCTAGTGTTAGCTTGCTGCGTTGTCATCTGGAAAACGTTGTTCGCGACGGTGAGAGTATGGGCCGCCTTTAGCGGATGCGCGGACGCTGAACGATTCGTCTTGACGCACCATTGGTGTTCTATTCACTCTTGATGGCGGCGGGTGCCGTCTTTTGGGATTGGCGCATATTAGTTGCCATTGGAGCCTCGGTCGTCGTGGCAGCAATGGGCACCTGGACATCGTTGAGGACCGCGAACGAATCGGTGGCCGCGAATGCTGCGTGACGTGGTGACATGAATAGTCGTCCGAATCCGAGAATGGGCGGTGCGCCCTCCAAGCGGAGTGTTCCGCCTGATGACGTGAGCGTCGAGTCTAGGGGGGCGGCGGCCGAAGATCTGGCGAAACCTCGTCGTATGGACGTGATTGGCGTTGTCGCACTCCTGATCTTTTGCTACGTCAGGCAGGTTTCAAGGCGCAGCATCCTGTTTTCGTGGCTGTTCGTCGACCTTACGCTGCTAAGCGCGGCGATAGTGGCGGGCGTCCTCATCTTCGGTGGAGCGCACAGAGCCAACGCTACAAATCTACGTTATGTACTTTTCTTGTGGATCTTGTTCCTTCCCGGTGTTGTGTATGCTCAACTGTCCGGGTACGAAATGTTCAAGTCTGGGTATCTCTTTCGCTGACACTGCTCGCGGCGATCGCCTCCGTCGTCATGCTCAAGTCACGACGTTTGCGTCTATTGTGGATCACTGGTCACATAGTTGCTGGGTTGCTGATGGGAATCGGCCTGGTATTGTCTCCAGACGCTGTGGCAGGTGATGAGTATGGTCGGCTATCTCTCGAGGGCTCGACAACCATCGAATCAAGCCGAGTCATCGGCGCGGCCGTCGTCGTGTGTTTGCTCTTGGCCATGGCCCGAGGTGCGCCCAAGGGTTTTGCTGTCGGGGCTACGGAGCCAGTGGGCTTGTAGCTTTGCTGTCAGTGGGTAGCCGGGGGCCGTTCATATCCACGGTGCTCGCGATTCTGGTCACTGTCCTGACAGGTAAGGGCTACGCGAAGGGGCGCGGTCTCCTGCTTGCGGTGATGGGTACTTCGGCTGTGACAGTCTCGTGGCTGTTGTTGCATCTGTCTTGGCGCTCTGCAGACCGCGTTGGCAGGTTGTTCGAAGGCGGGCAAGTAGACGCGGCCCGGCCAAGAACTGTACGCGCGAGCTGCCGATAGCCTGATCCACCATCCAGTGGGAGTTGGTTGGGGTGGTTTCGCGTATCTGACGCCGACTATGGCGAGTCCTCATCCGGCGTGCTGCTATATCCGCACAATTTCTTCTTGGAATTGTTCGTAGAGGGTGGGTGGCTGGCCGGCGTCGGTGTCGTCGCCTTCGGCTGGTGGGCGCTGCGGCGCCTCGGAGCGCGTTCGGTTCGACGCGATGGCGCTGTGCTTCTAGGATTGGCCGTGTACTGGCTCGTTGCGGCGCAAACCTCAAGCGATGTGAATGGTAACCGAATGACGTGGGTTGCTCTTGCAGTGGCGTGTTCCCTGGGAAGCGGGGATCGATCGCATCGCTGGGGATCAGGCTTCAGGGAGTTCGGCCCGACCTACTGCATCGCGAGTCACGGTCTCCTTGAGGGCACGGCAACAACCTTGGAGCGCGGAGACACAGGCGAGCCCAGCATAGACCGCACGCAACATGTCTGTCAACTCTCGCGCCAGAGCCGCACGGGAGTGAGTCCGCCCCATAAACGCTCTACCGTTGGCGCTCCAACGCGCCAACTCCCGTACGTCAGTCTGCGCCATTGTGCGAATGCCCGAGGCCAACTTCCCAGGGGAAACGGCAACGCCTGCGCCAGCCGCAGCCACAAGAGAACCGACTTCGCCGGGCGTATTCGTGAGGACTGGTTTTCCGGCCGCCATGTAGTCGAAGATCTTGTTGGGACTAACACCGTACCTAAACAGCGGCACGTCGGCGAGGCAGTGAATCCCCACATCCGCGGCGGCTAGTATTCTTGGCATTTCGGTTTTCGGCACGGGGTCCATGAAGCGCACGTTTGTCAGACCCATCAATTGTGCACGAGCTCGAAGCGCAGTGCGGCCCACGCCGTCACCGAGCATGACAATGCTGAGATCCAAGTCCCTTACTTGCTGTGCTGCATCAAGTAGAAAATCCAGTGCCGTTTGCGGCGCCGTGGGCGCCCGCGTAGAGGAAGGTCAATTCACGGAAACCATACGTCTCACGGAGACTCGCACGATTCTCATCCACATCAAAAGATTCAGGATCAGCACCATTGGGTATGTAGAATATCTTTTGCCTTGAGATCTCACGCGCAATGAGGTGTTCCCGCGTTCCGGTTGCCAGTACGACGATGGCATCGGCCCGTTTGTATAGAAACCGCTCGAGTCGAAGTAACAACCTAAAAGCCGGCGACGTCACCTTCAGTTGTCCCATATCAAGCAGAACCTGAGGCCAGAGGTCGCGCACTTCCAAAATGAAGGGCACTTGATACCGGCGCGCAATGATCCATCCAGAAGCGCCTGCAAGTAGATGTGGCGAGGAGGCATAGACCACGTCAGGACGATAGCTCGTGTCTAAACCTGTTGTAACAGTGGACATCGCCGCATAGCTGATCCAGTTCGCGATCCGCGAAATCTCGCCAGAATTGTGTGGAGTCACCCGAACAAAGTGAAACCCCGGCCGATCTGCCTGTTTCCGTCGAGTTGAAGGATTTGTTCGCGCGGCGACTAATCAGATGACTCCATTTCTCCAGTTTCCAAGAAGCTCTGCGATGCCTGGTGCCACCAGGCTCACCAGGAGGAACTGCAAAATGAGTAAAACGAGAAGTCTGTCGGAACCACGGTACAACGCCAATCTTTGCGGAGCGTGTTACTCCATCACGCACCACTGAGCACCGTCAGCACCGCCCCTTCCGGGAGAACTTCAGTTCGAGTTCGTCCTCCCGACTTTGACAAGCGACTGCGTTGTCTGTATCTGCCTGAGCGGAGGGTGCGGAAGAGACGGTCCATGCTGTAGGAGCCTGAGTGTCAACGTCGCGAATCAACCAGGGAGCTGGCAGGAATGGCCGATATGTTGTACTGTGCCAGCCAAGCAGCGGGTCAGTGCTCCCCTCTAGAAGCGCTGCGTCGTCAAGTCCGGCTGATTGATATAGCCCGATCACGTCACTATTTTCGTCCCGCAGAAGATCTCCCCACGGCAGAAGACGGAGCGGGGAGGCAGAGCCACAGTCGTCCGTGCACGTGTCAGGATGTTCGCCTCGCAAGACAGTCGATGGCCGCCACGCCATGGTCGGAAACAAGGACGACGCGGACCACGCGGCCACCTCCTTGCAGGCGTGTGTACGCGTCGTGAATTGCCCACACTAGTGTGGCGCTCGACAGCTCAATAGCCGGCCCGAGCATCGCAACGCCAGACGTCAGCCAGCGAAAGGCGCGGTGCGGTTGAAACATATGTTCGCCATCGACTTGAATGCCGTTGTGAGCGGCGCTCGTCCTGAAAAGATTCCGAATCTCCGCCGGCCCATTATATGTACCCGTTCCCGGGTCAACGACAAGCCACTCATCTGCAGTGCATAATGCTGACATGCATCAGATCGGCGTGCTGGTGCGATTGCGCGGTTCCGCACTTGAACCATACTGTCCACCACCTCTACGTATGTCCTAGTCAATCCGCCGCCTGCAGTGACGGACTGTCGACGTGGCTGAGGTGGATGGCGACGGTGCAGCCGACCCCGGGGCATACCAGGCGATCTCGTCGTAGTCCCGCCACTCACCGGGTACTGATCGCATCCCAAGCGCTAGCGCCAAAGCCGCGGACCCCCCCAAAGCGAGAGGATTGCCGGATGACGCGAGGACGCGTCCCTCATCCCAGTCGCCCCATTGAGGGATGGGTCCTTCAGAGCACCCATCTGTTGCAGATGACTGGCGGCTCCGGCAAGTGCCGTCTTGACTGGTCCGCTGCGATCACCAAGCAGGTGCTTTACTATCAGCATTTCCAAGACGAACCTGTGGTAGCAAGCAGAGTCCTCGACCATCAGGCCGTCCTCCATGCATATGACGGGCGAGTTGGCGGAGAAATGCCCAATCTGCCCCTCGGTGAAGCGATGAGTCATGTTCGCCGCTAAGGGTTTCAAGTGCAATCAACCCGAGCGCGTCTCCGAGGAGGTGGTTGTTTCGCATGCTGCTGAACGTGTAGGGCAGGTCTATCAGCAAATGACGACGAGCTTGACTAAGTTGCAATCCCAACCCTCTTGTGAGAGTCAGTGGCAGAAGTCCTCCGCAAAGTGAGATGACTTGGACCCCGGCGATCGTTCTGAGTGAGATTTCCAGATTTGAATACCAATGGATGCTCCGCTCGCTCGGCGTGCTCTGCAGCCACGTGTCCAACCTGTCGATCAGAGCGGCAAGCCAGGGACCACCTGTCTCGAGTCGCGCTGCCCGTGCGAGGATAACCAGGTCCCGATGTCGCCCCAGCTCCATGTCCACTTGACGTCCCCCAGGCGCCCATTCGTTCGTATGTCGATGTTCCACCACTGGGCGCTGCCGGGCCAACTCACTCCACTGTTGCCGATTTTGTTCCAGTCGCCTGGCTGTTCAATGGGAATGCGTTGTCCGAAGACACGATGACCTTTGGTGACAATCAGTTCCGCATCGGTAAGACATCGGTGGGCAACCACGTCAGAAATGTAGGAGGGAAAGGCAAACGCTTCAATTGGCTTCATCGACAAGGATTTCGCAGAGTGTGTTGCTGCCCGGAGGGCGAGACCGTGGGCCCCGGATCGTTTACCTAATTCGTACATGGCGCGAATAGGGGCCATGGCCCCGAGTGCCTTCAAGTCCTGGCCGAGTCTGGCTAGGTGCTGCATGAGCTGTTTCTTGAACCACTGCCGCAGGGGGTCCTTTCCATGAGCGGTAGGGGTCTCTTTGCGTCCGGTTCCAAGAACTTCAGCGGGCTGCAGAGCGGAACGCATCGGGCGCTCATGCGTGATCCGCCAGGAAGTCGCCAATAACGGCATCGATCCGCTCGATCTCAGCCGCAGTCAGTGCGGAGCCGCTGGGCAGCGCAAGCCCCTGCTCGAACAATGCGTCAGCGGCACCCGTGAGAAAGGAACGGGCCTGCGCGAAGACCGGTTGCTGATGCATCGGCTTCCATAGCGGCCGGGTCTCGATGTCAGCGGCGGTGAAGGCTTTGCCGAGGTCGCCTGCCTGCCAGCCCGTCTGATCCGGATCGACGATGAGCGCGGTGAGCCAGCAGTTGTCCGAAGCATCGCCGTCGCGCTGGAAGATGGTGACGCCACCGACGCTCGCGAAGTGTGCCGTGTAGCGCTCGCGCATCGCGCGTCGCCGCGTCACCATGTCGTCGAGACGCAACAATTGCGCGCGGCCGATGGCGGCGAGGACGTTGCTCATGCGGTAGTTGAAACCCAGCTCTGTGTGCTCGTAGTGCGGGAACGGCTGGCGCGCCTGGGTGCTGCGATACCGAACGCGGTCGGCGAAGTGGGAATTGTCGGTCAGCAGCGCGCCGCCTCCGCTGGTTGTCATGATCTTGTTGCCGTTGAACGACAGCACCGCGGCCGCACCGAACGATCCCGCGGGGCGGCCCTTGTGGTTGGCTCCGAGAGCCTCGGCCGCATCCTCCACCAGCGGTATGTCGTACGCCGCGCAGATGCCCTCCACCGGGGGATAGTCGACGCACTTGCCGAGGAGGTCCACGGTGACGACTGCGGCGACCTTGGCGCCCTGCGTTCTCAACGTCGCAACCACCTCGCCCAGGAGGGCTGGGTCAAGGTTGCCGGTCACAGGGTCGCAATCCACGAACACCGGCTCCGCTCCGGTGTACAGCACCGAGTTGGCGGTCGCGATGAAGGTGAGGGTGGGGATCACCACGACAGATCCGGGGCCCACGCCCAGCTCGAGCAGCGCGAGATGCAGAGCAGCAGTGCCGGAGCTGAGGGCGACGGCATGGGATCGACCGCAGCGAAGGGCCAGCTCTCGTTCGAAGGCTCCGAGGTGTGGTCCGGCCGGCGCCACCCAGCCCGATCGCATGGCATCGACGACGAAGCTCTCTTCCACGGGACCGGTATCCGGCGTCGACAAGTACACCTGGGCGCGCGGCATCTCTTGATTACTCTCAGGAGTTATTTGACTACGTAGAGACACTGACACGCAGTAAGCATAGGCTACTTTCCTGGCGTGCCCGGCTGTTTGGCTCAGACCGTCCGGCCCACTAGTTGCCGCCGGTCGGCGAGTGTCTCAGTTGGGCCGACGTTTCGTCTGGTCGCGCGGGCGGCGACTTCCAGTTTGTCAGTACGTTAAGGTGCACAGACAATTTTGACAGAGTTGCCCGGCTCGACCAGAATCCGTGCCTGGCGGTGACGGCCATTGGGATCGAGAGCAGGAGATCTGCGTGGACGCGATGCTCGCGGCGCGAGTCGCCGGTGCCCCCATCTCATGGGGAGTTTGCGAGGTGCCCGATTGGGGCTATCAGCTCAGCCCGGAGCGGGTACTGCGGGAGATGAGCCGGCTCGGCCTCTCGGCAACAGAGTTCGGTCCAGCCGGGTTCCTGCCCGTGCAGCCGGCCGCAAGAGCCGAGCTGCTGCGCCGTCACCGACTCCGGGCAGTGGGCGGCTTCCTGCCGGTGCCGCTGCACGATGCACGCGCCGACCCGATGCCGGCCGTGGACCTGTTCATCGACGACTGTCTCGCCTGCGGAGCCGACGTTGTGGTCCTCGCTGCTGCGAGTGGCTCGCAGGGGTACGACCAGCGCGCGGTGCTCGACCGCAGCGGCTGGCGGACGGTGCTGTCGAACCTCGACCGGATCTCGGAGCGCGCAGCCGACCGTGGGGTGCTGGCCACGATCCATCCGCACGTCGGCACCGCGATCGAGCGCGCAGACGAGGTCGATATGGTCCTGTCCGGATCGCGGATCCCCCTGTGCCTCGACACCGGTCATCTGGTCGTCGGAGGGGCTGACCCGGTCGCACTTGCGCGAGACCACCCGGAGCGTGTCGGTCACGTCCACCTCAAGGACGTGGACACGGCCATGGCGAGACGAGTTTCCGACGGCACGCTCACCTTCGGCGACGCGGTTCGAGCAGGTCTCTTCCGCCCACTGGGCAGGGGCGACATCGACATCGCGACACTGGTGTCGTCGTTGGAGACGGCGGGATACCGCGGGTGGTACGTGCTGGAACAGGATGTGATGCTCGGAATGGAGCCGGCTGGTGAGGGTCCGCTCGCTGACGTCCGGGTGTCGCTGGCGTACCTGATGAACGTGGGCCAGTGACGGGCTGTCCGCGACGGCGGAGTCAGGCCGAGGTGGGGAAGTGGAAGCTGGCGCTCACCGGACGGGTGACGTGCGGCCACCTGGCGGTGACGACCTTGGCGCGGGTGTAGAACGAGACGCCCTCGGGCCCGTGCACGTGCTTGTCACCGAACAATGAGTCCTTCCACCCGCCGAAGGAGTAGTAGGCCATCGGGACGGGTATCGGGACGTTGATCCCGATCATGCCGACGTGTACCCCGCGCTGGAACCGACGCGCCGCCTCGCCGCTGGAGGTGAAGATCGCCGTGCCGTTGCCGTACGGGTTCGCGTTGATCAGGTCGATGGCGTCATCGACGGTGTCCACGCGCAGCATGGACAGGACAGGGCCGAAGATCTCCTCGGTGTAGACGTCCATGTCGGTCGTCACCTTGTCCACCACGGTCGGTCCGACGAAGAATCCCTTCTCGAAACCAGGTACAACGAGCGAACGGCCATCGGCGGTGACCTCGCCTCCTTGCTTCTCTCCGGCGGTGATGAGCCGGATTATCCGGTCCCGGGCCTCCGGCGTCACCACCGGACCCATCTCACTCGACGCCTCGCTGCCGGGCCCGACGCGGACCTCGTTGGCCTTGTCGGTCACGACCGAGACGAGCGGGTCACCCGCGTCACCGACCGCGACCGCCGCCGAGATCGCCATGCAGCGCTCACCGGCCGAGCCGAACGCGGCGGCGACCAAGTGGTCGGACGCGAAGTCGAGGTCGGCATCGGGCAACACGATGGCGTGGTTCTTCGCTCCACCGAGGGCCTGCACCCGCTTGCCCCTCTCACTGCCGCGCTCGTGGATGTAGCGCGCAACCGGAGTCGACCCGACGAATGAGACCGCCGCCACGTCAGGATGGTCGAGCAGCGCGTCAACTGCCGTCTTGTCTCCATGAACGACGTTGAAGACCCCAGCGGGGAGGCCGGCCTCCGCCCACAGCTCGGCCGCCAGCATCGACGCCGACGGGTCGCGCTCACTCGGCTTCAGCACGAACGAGTTGCCGCAGGCGATCGCGACTGGGTACATCCACATCGGCACCATGGCGGGGAAGTTGAATGGAGTGATGCCGGCGACGACTCCCAGCGGCTCTCTGAACGAGAACACGTCGATGTCGTTCGATACCTGGTCGGAGTACTCGCCCTTGAGCAGCTGAGGGATGCCGCAGGCGAACTCGATGACCTCGAGGCCGCGCTGCACCTCACCGGTGGCGTCGGACACCACTTTTCCGTGCTCGGCGCTGATGATCTCGGCGAACTCACCGATTCGAGCAGACACCAGCTCACGGAAGGCGAACATTATCTTGGTGCGCCGGCTCAGCGACGTCTGTGACCAACCGGCGAAGGCGTCCTTGGCGGCGGCCACGGCGGTGTCGACATCGGCCGGTTCAGCGAGGAGCACCTCGGCCTGCCGCTCACCTGTCGCGGGGTTCCAGACGCCGCTTCGCCGGGTCGACGCGCCGGCCGTGGTGTTGCCGCCGATCCAGTGTTCGACAGTTCTCACGTTCTTCCCTTTCGTGCCTGATCTCGGTCAGAGATAGAGCCGCTGCTTGGCTCGGCTATGAGGTCGTCGACCACCGGTGAACTCCCCTCAACGTGGACCCGACCTTCCTGGGCCGTCGGAATCGCGTCGGCGCAGGCGAGCCGGCCGGCGACGGTTGCTCCCGCGGCATTCCCAAACTCGATGCTCCTGGCCAGATCCCAGCCTGACAGAACCCGTGACACAACGCGCCGTCGCCGCCTCCAGTCATTGACACGTCCTCAAGATCGACAGCGATCTGGTCGGGCTGGACGTCGACTCCGATGCGGTCCATCGTCAAGACCTCGAAGGGCACAGGCGACGCCGTCAGTGAGTCAGTCAACATCCCGCCCAGTGGTCGCAGCTAGGGCCGTCCGGACGCGTACGCTGATCGAGAGGCGTCGCTCCCCCTGACCTCGACTGTCGACCAGTCGAGCGGGGCTGTATGCCCATCTACGCGGCCGCGGCATCCACCTGCGCCTCGGCCATCAGCGCCTCGGCGCGAATGTGCCGACACCAGCAGCCCGATTTCCCCGGCGAACGAGGCGGCGATCCCCTGCCGAGGCTCTACTCGTTGGAGATGACGCCGTCGACGACCGACCGAGAGGGTTCTGGTCGCCTCTGAGCTTCTTGTCCGTACATCAATATGTCCAGACAAAGAGTTGACAGGGCTCATCGCCTCGGCCCAGAATCCATATGTTGACAGGACACACCTATCGGCCGACAGTCGTCTCGGCCGAAGCTCGAGATCTCGGAGTGCTGTCAGATGCCTACCGGTTGGATTGCCAATGCTCGCGTCTCGTGGGCGGTTCCGTGAGGCACGGGGCCGGGGTCGCCGTGCCGCTCCGACCGGGTTCAACGACCCGGCAGGGCGTATCTCGATTCAAGTACTTTCCGGTGGCCACTCGGCGTGTGCGCCGAGCCACCGCGATGAACTTCCCCATCATGGTCCCCATGTCGATGCCCCGTGGACATCGCCACCGGCAACATCAACCCGTACGCCAGAGACAGGCACTGCGAAATCCCCGACGGCGCGGAAGTCCGACGGGTTAGCAATCCGCTGCCAGCAGCGGCCAACAAGGAGGAAGACATGGTTATCCGACGCGTACTCGTGGCGGGTCTCGCCGCGGGCGCACTCGCGATCTCGGGGTGCGGCAGCGACAACAGCACCGACAATGCCAGCGAGTCGCCTTCGACCGGTGACAGCGGCGGGTCGGCAGCCACCAAGTACCGGATCGACGTGATCACGCACGCCAACCAGGGCGACTCGTTCTGGACCGTCGTCCAGAACGGCGCCGAGCAGGCCGGCAGCGATCTCGGCGTCGACCTGCACTACCAGAGCAACGGTGACGTCGGCCAGCAGAGCACCCTTATCGACAATGCCGTCGCCGACGGCACCGACGGCCTGGTGATCTCGATGGCCAACCCGGACGGGCTGAAGGACAGCATCGAGAAGGCAGTCTCGGCCGGGGTGCCGGTCATCACCATCAACTCCGGCATCGATCAGTGGAAAGCGTTCGGCGCCATCACCCACGTAGGCCAGAGCGAGACCATCGCCGGCCAGGCCGCAGGCGACCAGCTCAATGAGATGGGTGTCACGAATGTGATCTGTGTCATCCAGGAGGCCGGAAACGTCGGGCTGGAGGACCGCTGCAAGGGAGCGGCGTCGACGTTCAAGGGGACGATGGAGAACCTGCAGACCGACAACACCGACCTGCCGAAGTCGCAGACCACGATCGAGGGCAAGCTCCAGCAGGACAGCAGCATCGACGGCATCCTCTCGCTCGGCGGCGACATGTCAGGCGCAGCGGTGGCGGCGGTCGAGTCGACGGGAAGCACCGCCCAGATCGGGACGTTCGACGTCAACGCCGATGTCGTCCAGAACATCATCGACGGCAAGATCGTCTTCGCGATCGACCAGCAGCCCTACGTCCAGGGCTACCTCGGGGTCGTCGGCATCTACCTGAAGCTGACCAACGGCAACGACATCGGGGGCGGCCAGCCGATCTACTCCGGCCCCGCGATCATCACCAAGGACAACGCCGACGCGGTGTTGCAGTACGCCAAGAACGGAACCCGCTGACCCAGTGGAGGTGCGGGAGCCCAAGCCGTCTTGGGCTCCCGCACACCTCTTGAGCCTGTTCAGTAGAAGGAGACCCGCATGAGTACGACCGCCGAGGCTCCGTCGGACGCACCACAGAGCCCCCCGGATGCCGACGAGCGTCTTGCCGGCTCCCACCGTCTGGCTAGAGTGCTGCGGCGACCGGAGGTCGGAGCCGCCGTCGCCGCACTCGCCATCTTCATCTTCTTCTCCGTCACGACCAACGCCTTCCTGACACCCGGCGGCGTCAGCACGTGGCTGTTCACCGCCTCGTCGTTCGGGATCATGGCGGTCGCCGTCGCGCTGCTGATGATCGGCGGCGAGTTCGACCTGTCGGCCGGAGCCATGTGGGGCACGACCGGTCTGACCACCGGCATCCTGATGACCCACTACCACACCAACGTCTGGCTGGCGATCCTGGCCTCGCTGGCTCTCGCGGTGGCGATCGGCTTCCTCAACGGCTTCCTGGTCATGTGGACGGGTCTGCCGAGCTTCATCGTCACCCTCGGCACGTTCTTCGTGCTCCGCGGGGTGAACCTGGCGGTCACCAAGAGGCTCATCAATGAGGTCTCCGTCACCGGGCTGCTGGACGCCAGCGGCTTCGACTCCGGCAAGCATCTGTTCGGTTCATCGATACGGATCGACCTCGGTGGAGCCCTCCCGCTGACCGTCTTCGCGGTCACCTGGTGGTGGATAGGGGTCACCGCCGTCGCCACCTGGGTGCTGCTGCGCACCCGGGCGGGCAACTGGATCTTCGCCATCGGCGGCGCCCAGACCAGCGCACGCCAGGTCGGCGTACCGGTGTTCCAGACCAAGGTGGGTCTCTTCATCACCACCGCGGTCGCCGGCTGGCTGGTCGGCATGCTCTCGCTGTTCAAGACGACGACGGTGCAGAGCACATTCGGTGTGGGACAGGAGTTCATCTTCATCATCTGCGCGGTCGTCGGCGGCTGCCTGCTCACCGGCGGCTACGGCTCCGCGATCGGTGCCGCGCTCGGTGCCCTCATCTACGGCATGGTCCAGCAGGGCATCGTCTTCGAGGGATGGGACAACGACTGGCTGTACGCCTTCCTCGGCGTGATGCTGCTCGGTGCGGTCCTCGTCAATAACTTTGTCAAGTCACGAGCGGAGGCCGTCGGATGACCACGGACAACAGCGGCGACCAGGAACGGCCCGTCGGCCAGCCGACAGGTTCCGTCACCGACGCGGGTGGCGCCGCAGTCGCCGGAACACCGGCGGCAGGCGCCCCCAAGCTGCCCGACAGGGGCGAGACGATCATCGAGGTCAAGGACATCGGCAAGTCCTACGGCAGCGTGATCGCGCTCCGCGACATCAGCACCTCCGTCCGCGCCGGGGAGGTCACCTGTGTGCTGGGCGACAACGGTGCCGGGAAGTCGACGTTCATCAAGATCCTGGCCGGCGTACACGAGCACACCTCCGGCGAGTTCATCGTCGACGGGGTCGAGCGGCACATGTCCACACCGCGTGCCGCGCTCGCACTGGGCATCGCCACCGTCTATCAGGATCTCGCGGTCGTGTCGCTGATGCCGGTGTGGCGCAACTTCTTCCTGGGGTCGGAGCTCACCAAGGGGTTCGGACCCCTCAAGCGTCTCGACGTCGGGACCATGAAGGCTCTGGCCAAGTCCGAGCTGGCGGCGATGGGCATCGACCTGCGCGACGTCGACCAGCCGATCGGCACGCTGTCCGGCGGCGAGCGCCAGTGTGTGGCGATCGCCCGTGCGGTGTACTTCGGCGCCCGGGTGCTGATCCTGGACGAGCCGACGGCCGCCCTCGGCGTCCGTCAGTCCGGGGTGGTGCTGAAGTACATCGCGGCCGCCCGCAACCGCGGGCTCGGCGTCATCTTCATCACGCACAACCCGCACCACGCCTACCCGGTCGGAGACCGGTTCATGCTGCTACGACGCGGGCGCAGCATGGGTGACTTCCCCAAGGCCGAGATGACCCTTGACGAGCTGGTCCGGATGATGGCCGGCGGAGCTGAGCTCGAGGCGCTCAGCCATGAGCTGGAGCAGGCGATTCCCGACTCCGACGTCACCAAGGAGATGCAGGCAGAGGTGAAGGGTCTGTGACCCAAGCCCGCCATTCCGACGTGGCGGGGAGTGAGGTAACCGGGAACGGTGTTCTCGGAGTGGGCGTGGCCGGGTACGGCTGGATGGGTGAGGTGCACGGCCGGGCGTTCGGACGGCTCCGTCAGCACTTCCCCGAGGTCGCGCGCACACCGCGACTGGTCGCCGTGGCAGATCCTGAGCCGACACGACGGGACCGGGCGATCGACGTCTACGGCTTCGAGGTGGCGCTCGCGGACTGGCGACAGCTCCTCGTGCTGGACGACGTTGAACGTCGTCAGCGTGTGTGGGCCGAACTTCGTCCACCGTGATATCGCCGTGGCCGCCGCCGAGGCCGGCAAGCATGTGTGGGTGGAGAAACCGGCCGGCCGCACCCTCGCCGACACCGCGGACATCGCCGCGGCGGTCCACGCGGCCGGGGTTCAGTGCGCCGTGGGATTCAACTACCGGAACGTGCCGGCGATCGAGCTGGCCCGCGACATCGTGGCTTCAGGCGAGCTCGGAGCCGTCGAGATGACGCGCGTCCATCTGCTCAGCGACTACGCCGCCGATCCCGACGGGGCCCTCTCCTGGCGCTTCGACCCCGAGTACGCCGGTACCGGCGTACTCGGTGACCTGGCCAGCCACGGCCTGGACCTGGTTCGCCACGTCGTCGGGCAGCGGACCGGTGAGATAACAGAGGTCGCCGCCGACCTGGCGACCTTCATCGCCCAGCGGCCGAGGCCCCTGGGGAGCGTCTCCCACTACGCCAGGGCCGCCGGCGGGGCGCTCGGGCCGGTCGGCAACGAGGACCATGTGTCGGCGCTGCTCCGCTTCGAGTCGGGTGCTCGCGGTTTTCTCGAGTCGTCGCGGGTCGCGGTAGGTGAGCAGTGCACGTACGGCATCGAGGTGCGTGGGGAACGGGGGGCATTGGCATGGGACTTCCGGCGGATGGCCGAGCTGCGGGTCTGCGTCGGCCAGGGCTACCAGAACGCAGCGTGGCTCACCCGGTTCGTGTCACCAGCGCACGGGGAGTTCGGCGCCTTCCAGCCCGGCGCGGGGATCCCGATGGGCTTCGAGGACCTCAAGGTGATCGAGGCAGAGCGTCTGGTTCGTTCGATCGTGCTGGGGAAGCCGGTGGGCGCGACGATCGACGATGCGGTCGTCGCGGCCGCCGTCATCGAAGCCATCGTCGAGTCGTACCAGGAGCGCCGGTGGACAAGGCTGTGACAAGCGGCCGCACGCAGGTCGTGAAGGTCGGGGTTGTGGGTGCCGGGGCGATGGGGGCGGCGCACATCCGGACGCTGACCGCCTGGGTGCCCGCCGCCCGGGTCGTGTCGGTGTACGACGCGGATCTGCACCGGGCCAAGGAACTGGCCTCCGAGGTCGGCGCCGAGGTGGGCTCCAGCGCCGACGCGGTCGTCGGCTCCGACGGCGTGGATGCGGTGATCATCGCCGCACCTGACCGGTTGCACGAGGAGCTGGTGCTGACCGCTCTCACTGCGGGCAAGCCGGCCCTCTGCGAGAAGCCGCTTGCCACGAACGTCGAAGCGTCGCGCCGGATCGTCGAGGCCGAGGTGGCACGGGGGAGCGCCCTGATCCGGGTCGGTTTCATGCGCCGTTTCGACCCGGGATATGTCGAGCTGCGCCGTGTCGTCGGTGCTGGGCAGATCGGGCGGCCGCGCGTCGTGCACTGCGTCCACCGCAACGCCTACGCGCATCATGAGGCGACATCCGAGGGGGTGATCGTGAACTCGATGGTGCATGAGCTCGACATCGTGCCGTGGCTGCTCGACGACCCGCTGGCTGCGATCACCGTGGCCGCGCCGAACGTTCCGGGCGGACAGCTGCTGGATCCTCAGGTCGCCCTGCTGGACACGCGTGGCGGATCCGTCGTCACGGTCGAGGTCTTCGTCAACGCGGGCTACGGCTACGACGTGCGTTGCGAGGTCGTCGGGGACGCGGGCACGGCTCGGCTCACGCCGCCGTACGGTGTGAGCCTCCGTCGCGACGGCAGCGACGGCTTGATGGTGTCGGACGACTTCGTGAAGCGGTTCACCGACGCCTATCGCCTCGAGCTGGCCGCCTGGATCGGCGGCATCCGCACCGGGGAGGTGAACGGCCCGACCGCGTGGGACGGCCATCGGGCCAATGTGGCGGCCGCGGCTGGCGTCGAGTCCCTGCACTCAGGCGGCCGGGTCGAGATTCCCGATGAAGACATGCCGGAGCTGTACCGCTGACGACCAGGCGCCCTCAGGTGTCCGGCTCCCGCGTGACGTCAGTCAGAGATGCTGCCTCTGGGCGGCCTTGTTCGCCTCGTAGACATGCCGCGCCTCGCGCGTCGAGTCGAGGTCTGCCACCGCTGCGACGGGGACGTCCCACCAGGACTCGCTGCTCGGTGCCGGGACCAGCGGGTCGGTCTCGACGTGAACCATCACCGGTCCGCCCTCGTGCTGTTTGGCCTTCTCCAGTGCGGATCTGAACTCGTCGATCGAGCCTGCCCGGAACACGTGCACTCCGAGGCTCTCGGCGTTGGCGGCGAGGTCGACGGGCAGCACGCCGCCGTCCAGCCGGCCGGACTGCGCATTTCGGTATCGGTAGCTCGTCCCGAAGCGCTGCGTGCCGACCTGCTCTGTCAGCGCTCCGATCGACGCGAAGCCCTGGTTCTGTACCAGCACGACGATCACCTTGATGCCTTCCTGCACCGCCGTGACGAGCTCCTGCGACATCATCAGGTAGGACCCGTCGCCGACCATGACGAAGACATCGCGATCCGGGCAGGCCATTCTGATGCCGACGCCACCCGCGATCTCGTAGCCCATGCACGAGTAGCCGTACTCCACGTGATACCCCTTCGGGTCGCGGGTCCGCCACAGCTTGTGCAGGTCACCGGGCATCGAGCCGGCCGCGCAGACCACGACGTCACGCGGGCCGGACACGTCGTTGACGGCGCCGATGACCTCGGACTGTGCCGGCAGAGGGGAGTGTCGGAGTGAGTACGCCGCGGTGACCGTGGCGTCCCAGCCGGCAGCGAGACGTGCGGCCTCCTCGCGATACGCCGCAGGCGTGCCCCATCCCCGCAGCCCCTCGGCAAGGGCGTCGAGTCCGGCTCGTGCGTCGGCGACGAGCGCGTGACCCGACTGCTTGTGCGCGTCGAGCCCGGCGACGTTGAGGTTGACGAATCGAACGTCTGGATCGGCGAAGATGGTCCGCGACGCCGTGGTGAAGTCGCTGTAGCGGGTGCCGATCCCGATCACCAGGTCGGCTCGGCTGGCGATGGTGTTCGCGGCGGTCGTGCCGGTGCTGCCGATTGCACCCACCGCGAGCGGGTGGTCGTACCGCAGCGACCCCTTGCCGGCCTGGGTCTCCGCGACCGGGATGCCCGTCGCCTCGGCGAACGACCGGAGCTGCTCGGTGGCCTCGGAGTAGATGGTGCCGCCGCCGGCGACGATCAACGGCCGCTGTGACTCGCGGATGAGTTCGAGCGCGCGCCGCAGCGCGGCCGGTTCAGGGACCGGCCGAGGGACAGGCCAGACCCGCTTGGCGAACAGCCGGACCGGCCATTCGTGGGCCTCGGCCTGCACGTCCTGCGGTAGTGCGATGGTGACGGCTCCTGTGTCCGCCGGGTCGGTCAGCACCCGCATGGCACCGAGCATCGCGGCCGGGAGCTGCTCGGGACGCCACACCCGGTCGAAGAAGCGCGAGACGGGCCGGAAGACGTCGTTGACGGAGATGTCGTACGACGTCGGGTCCTCAAGCTCCTGGAGCACCGGGCTCGACACGCGAGTCGCGAAGATGTCACCCGGCAGGAGCAGGACCGGGAGCCGGTTCACCGTCGCGAGGGCGGCGCCCGTGACCATGTTGGACGCACCCGGCCCGACAGATGCGGTGCAGGCCAGCGTCGACAGCCGGTTCTTCATGCGGGCGAACGCGGTGCAGGCATGCACCATGCCCTGCTCGTTGCGGCCGGTCCAGTAGGGAAGCGTCCCGGGATCGCTCAGCTCGGCCTGCAGCAGGGCCTGCCCGACGCCGGCGACGTTGCCGTGACCGAAGATTCCGAAGCAGCCCTGGACCAGGCGATGTTCGACGCCATCTCGTGACGACCACTGCTGTGACAGGAAGGTCACCAACGCCTGGGAGACGGTCAGCCGAATCGTGTCGGTCATGTCGTCACGCCACCCTCTCCTGAGTCGAGGTCATGGGTACTCGCGGATCGACATCGACGCCGTCCCAAGTGGAACGAACCCACGAGTGCGACGGGTCGTCGCAGATCAGCCAGGCGCGATCGGGGCTCGGCCCAGCCATCACGTTCAAGTAGTAGAGGTCGTAGCCGGGCGCCGCCATCGACGGCCCGTGCCAGCCATGGGGGATGGTCACGACGTCTCCGGTACGGACCTCGGCGAGCAGATCCTCGGGTCGCTCATCCGTTCCGTAGACACGCTGATAGGCCATCCCACCGTCGCGTACCTCGAAGTAGTAGATCTCCTCGAGCGAGCTCTCCGCGCCCGGACGGTTTTCGTCGTGCTTGTGCGGCGGATATGACGACCAGTTGCCGGCCGGGGTGAGTACCTCGACCGCGATCAGTCGGTCGGCCTCGAAGACGCCGGCGGCACCGAAGTTGTTGACCTGCCGGCTGCAGCTGCCCGCACCGCGGGTTTCGACCGGAACCTGCCCGGCAGGGCCGTACCGCGCCGGGAGGCGTCGTTCGCAGCGCGCCGACGCGAGCGCGAACCGTCCGCCGCCCGCCGAGGTGACGGCCACCGCGGCGTCTCGGGGGAGGTAGACGAAGTCGCTGACCCGGCTGAACACACTCGACCGGCCATCGACGACGAATCGCTCCTGCCCGCACACGACGTCACAGCCTCCACTGAGCGGGAGCAGCATCATCTCCTCGTCTCCGGTCGCGAACTCGCGGGTCTGCCCGGCGGCGAGAACGAGGACGCGCAGTGCGGCGTAGGACCACCCGGCGTCGTCCTGTCGCACGACGAGGTCGTGCCCGGTGTCCGTACCACGGATGTGCCGGGCTGGTGCGCCGGTCACAGCAGCTCCACCGTCTTGTCGACGGCCGTCGCGACATCGCCGTCCGGTGGGTAGAGCAGGGCGCGGCCGACCACCATGCCCTGCACCGTCGGCTGCTTGAGTGCGTCGCGCCACCGGTCGAACGTGTCGGCCGAGTCGACCGACGCCTCACCGCCGAGAAGGAGGACGGGAGCCGTCGAGGCCGCCGCGACGCGGTGCATGTCGTCGACGACGGGGAGCTTCAGCCAGGTGTACGCCGAGGTGTTGCCGAGGGCTGCGGCCACTGTGACAGACCTGATCACCGCCTCGGTGCTGAGGTCGTTGCGGACCCGTCCGTCGACCCGGTGCGCGATGAACGGCTCGACCATCGCCATCAGCCGGTGGGACGCGAGGTCACTCACGGCATCGGCACAGGCCTCGATCGTGGCCACCGTCGCCGGGTCGTCCGGGTCGATGCGCAGCAGCATCTTTCCGCCGTCGAATCCCGAGTGGGCGATCGATGCCGCGTCGTATGCGGTGAAACGGTCGTCGATCTCGAACGATGTGCCCGCCAAGCCCCCACGGTTCATGGAGCCGAGTACGAGCTTGTCCTCGAGCGCGCCGAGCAGCAGCAGATCCTCGACCAAGTCGGGCGTACCGACGAATCCGTCGACGCCCGGTCGGCTCAGCGCGACCAGCAGGCGTCTCAACAGTCCGGCCCGGTCGGCCATCGCCAGCGGATCGTCCCCGACCCGCAGCGCGCCGCGCGCCGGGTGGTCGGCGGCGATGAGCATCAGCCGACCGGATGCACCGATCAGCTGCTCCCGCCCGCGGCGCGCCTCGGCGGCCCGGGCCACCGCCTCCGGGTCGAGCACCCGTCGCCTGACGATCTCGTGCACCAGGTCATCTGCCACCGGCGAGCTCCCTCAGCTTGGAGTCGACCTCCTGCGTTGTCGGCATGGCGTCCGAGCAGGCGAGGCGCCCGGCGACGATCGCCCCCGCCGCGTTGGCGAACTCGATGCTCTTGGCCAGGTCCCAGCCGGACAAGAGGGCGTGGCACAGCGCGCCGCCGAACGCGTCGCCGGCTCCCAGCCCGTTGACGACGTCAACGGGTGCCGGCGGCACCTGCACCTCTCCGGTCTCGTCGACCGCGAGCACTCCGTCAGGACCTTGCTTGACGATGGCGACACGGATGCCCTTGGCCCGGAGCGCGGCGGCGGCCGCGGCGGGTTCGGTCTCCCCGACAGCGACCTCGCACTCCTCACGGTTTCCCACCGCCACATCCACCAACGGCAGCGCCTCGGCGATCGCATCCGTCGCCTCGCCGGGGTTCGGCCAGAACATCGGGCGGTAGTCGAGATCCAGGATCGTGATTCCCCTGCCACCACGCGTTTCCAGGGCTGCGAGCGTCGCGGTCCGGCTCGGTTCCTGCGACAGACCGGTCACGGTGGCCCAGAAGATGTCGGCCGCACCGATCGCGTCGAGATCGAGCTCGTCGCGGGCGATCTCGAGATCTGGTGCCTTCGGCAGCCGGTAGAAGTACAGCGGGAAATGGTCCGGCGGGAATATCTCGCAGAACGTGACCGGCGTCGGCAGACCGGGCACATCCGTCACGAAGCGGTCGTCGACCCCGAACCCACGCAGTGCCTTGTGCACGAAACGACCGAACGGATCGGCTCCGGTCCGCGAGATGACGGCGGATCGGCGGCCGAGACGGGCGGCCGCGACGGCAACGTTGGTGGCGGTTCCGCCGAGGTACTTGCCGAAGGACGTCACGTCCTCCAGGCCCACGCCGATCTGGTCGGGGTAGACGTCGACGCCGATGCGGCCCATGGTCAGGACCTCGAGCGGCTCGACCCGAGCCGCAGCGGAGTCCGTCACGACCTCACCTCGAGGATGCAGCCACAGGGGATGGGCCCACGTCCGCGGAGATCGAGAGCCAACGTTCCCCCTTGCGGTCTCGAGCCGGTGACGACGGGTCGGCCCATAGCCTCTCGGAACACCGGCACACTGTCAACAATTTGTCAGGACATATTGACGTCGGAACAAATGGTGTCTGCTTCGCTACACTCGGAGGAAGCGCCTCGGTGAATCGACGACGCGCCGACCAACGGGAGCCGCAAATGACGACGCATCCCCCGCTCACGGTGGACAGATCGAGTCCCGTACCCCTGTACTTCCAGGTCGCCGCCCAGCTCGAGCACGCTATCGCCGACGGGCAGCTGGTGCCCGGCGACCGCATCGCCAACGAGGTCGCGCTCGCCGACAAGCTCGGGCTGTCCCGGCCGACGATGCGCCAGGCGATCCAGACTCTCGTCGACAAGGGGATGCTCGTCCGCAAACGCGGTGTCGGGACGCAGGTGGTGCATCCCACCATCAGCCGGACCGTCGAGCTCACCAGCCTCAACGACGACCTCACCCACGCCGGACGCGAGCCACGCACGGTCGTGTTGCGTCTCGAGCGCTCGCTGGCGGACGCCACCCTCGCTCGCCACCTCAAGATGGAGAAGGGTTGCGACGTGTGGCTGCTCGAGCGCGTGCGATACGTCGGAGAGCAGCCGCTCGCGATCCTGGCCAACACCATCCCGGCCACGATCGTCGACCTCGACGCCGCCGATCTCACAGCCGGCGGCCTGTACGCCTATCTCCGCACCTGCGGGGTTCACATGCGGGTGGCTCATCAGCGCATCGGGGCGGCGCGCGCCGACACACGACAGGCGCGGCTGCTCGGACAGCGACGGGGTGACCCGTTGCTGACGATGGAGCGGACCGCGTTCGACGACAGCGGTCGGACCGTCGAGTTCGGGTCCCACGTCTACCGGCCGGATCTGTACTCCTTCGAGATGACCCTCGTCGACCGCTGACCAAGAGGCGCCCCGGACCGCCGACCTCAGTGTCGCTTCCGCACCCCCGGCCTGCCGGATCGATCCGCCCGTTCGAATCTCCCACGACGCGCCGCCGCCGGCAGAACGGGCGGTGTAGCGTCCCGCAGGTGCGGACGGACCTGACGTCGCTGACCGACCGGTTGCGGGCCATCGGGTGCGTCTTCGCCGAGGACGAGGCGCGGCTGCTGGCCGACGCGGCGGATGACGCAGCACACCTCGACGATATGGTCGGGCAGCGAGCCGCGGGCCGGCCGCTGGAGACCGTGCTCGGCTGGGTGACCTTCTGCGGGGTCACCATCGCACTGCACGCGGGCGTGTTCGTGCCGCGGCCCCGTACCCGGTTTCTCGCCGAGCGCGCGGTCGCGTCATGCCTGGCACGGCAGAACAGCGACCGGCAGCCCCCGGTCGTCGTCGACGTGTGCACCGGTAGCGGCGCGCTGGCCGCGGTCGTCGCCAGTCGTGTCCGCGGCTCGACGGTCCTCGCGTCGGATGTGGACCCGGTAGCGGTGGCCTGTGCCAGGGCGAACGGCGCCCGTTACGGCTTCTCGGTCTACCAGGGCGACCTGATGGACGGACTCCCGGGGGAGTTTCGTGGGCGAGTGTCGGTGATCGTGGCCAACGTCCCCTACGTACCGACGGGCTGGCTGCCGTACCTGCCGCGAGACGTCCGCGAGCACGAGCCGCTGCGTGCGCTGGACGGCGGGACATCCGGCCTCGACGTGTTCGGACGGCTGTGCCGGGCCGCCCCGTCGTGGCTCGCGGACGGTGCCGTCGTGATGAGTGAAGTCTCCCCGGCGCAGGTTCCCCAGGCGCTGGCAGTGCTTCAGGGCGCCGGGCTCGCGCCCAGTGCGGCGGTAGACCCGGCGTCGGCGACAGCGGTGGTGGAAGGGTGCCGCCCTGCAGACGACCCGGCTAGTGGATCGGGGTCCGCGCCAGGCCGACGGCGAGACCGACGGTCGCGGCCATGAGGACGATCTCGGCCCCGGCCAGCCGCACGAACATCGACTTGCTGCCCCGCACGAGTGCGGGGATGCTGCGTCGGCGATGCTGCCAGCCGACGCCGGCGAGCAGCAGCAGTGCACCTGCCTTGGCGAGCACCAGCAGCCCGTAGGGAGTGCCGACCAGTCCGGCCGGCGAGCCGATCTCGGCCCACGCGTTGACGACCCCGCTGACCAGTACTGCCACGATGCAGACCATCGCCAGCCGGCTGAACCGGGACACCGCACCGGGCAGATCGGCGCGAGAGCTGCGCACCACGATCGCGAGGGCGATGAGCCCGCCGACCCACAGCGACGCGGCCACGATGTGCAGCAGCAGGCTCGACATCCGCGGCCACCGGGTGGGCGCCCACCGAGGCGTGACCCGCCAGCGACGGAGCGGCGACGGCCACAGTGGCCGGTACGAGCAGCAGCGCGGCACCTCGCCGACTTGTCAGACGCCGGCCGGCCGCGGCCACGAGGGTGGCAAAGGCGCACTGCAGGAGCAGGGCGCGACCCTGCATCGTCCCGACGACGGACCCGCTGAGGTCCGAGGCGCCGAACAGCCTGAGGGGAGGCACGCCGAGGAAGTCGCTGACGGTCAGCTGGATCTGCACGACCCCGGTAGCCGCAGCCGCGGCGGACGCAAAGATGGTCACGCGCACGGACCCGGCCGCGGCTGCCTCCAGCCGACCGGACCGACCCGGCAGCAGCACCGCGGCGGTGAGCAGGCCACCGATCGCCAGCATTCCGGCGAGCTCGGCGGCCAGGCGCATGCCGGGCAGGCCCCAGCCGGTGATCGGGCCCGCGTCCGGCAGCCCTGGCAGGCTGGCGCGCGGTGCTCCCGCCCCGGCGAGCAGGGTCACCACCAGCGCGCTCGCCGCCGCGACGCAGACCAGGTAGGCGAAGGACAACGGGATCCGCGGGTTCACGGCGGTCCGCTGTCGCCGGTTCCCCGGCGCGGTCCTCGACGACCCGGCGGTCGAGCCGGGTACTCATCCGCGCTGGCGCCGCTCGCGCACCAGCAATGCCAGGCCGACGGCGAGGATGGCGGCGCCGAGCGCGATGATCCCCGCATGGCCGGCGAGCCATGACCCCTGGTCGTCAACCGCCGCCAGTGGGACGACGGCCGAACCCGCGGCGGCGGCGTGCTGAGTGGCCGGTGCCCGGGCGGCGAAGGAGAACTGGCCCTCGACCGAGTGCCCGTCGTCGGAGACGACACGGTAGGCGACCGTGTACGTGCCGGCCGCCGGGAGAGAGTGGATCGAGGACCGCACCGTGTTGCCGGCGAGCACAGCCGGGCCGGCGGCGACCCGCGACCCACCGGGAGCGGTGACGACGATGGTGGCGCCGCCCTGTGGCTGCACGGGCTCATCGAAGGTGAGGACGACCGCGGTTGGTGCCTGCGACAGGACGCTGCCGTCACCCGGCGTCGTATCGAGCAGCTCGGCGTGCGCCGATGCCACACCGACACCCGGTCCGACGAGCAGGACCAGGCCACCTAGCAGAGCAACGAGAGCGCCCGCGGCGCATGGCTCGACGGACGGGTGCGTGCAGCATCAGGAGCCTTTCGCTGGCCAACTCTCAGGATTCTGGTACCCCGAGCAACCAGAATCCCGAGAGACCTGGCACAGATGGTTCGGAGCGAACCACCGCTCGGATTGGTCGTCAGGAGCGGGTGGTGCGGTACTCCGGCACCAGCTCGAGAGCCAGCTGCTCCATGAACAGGCCCACGTCGGTCACGATCCCCTGCGCCTGCGCCGACCCACGGTCGGCCAGCTTGGTGACGGTCGCCGGGTTGATGTCGACGCAGACGAGCGGGATCGTGGCCGGCAGGATGTTGCCGGTGGCGACGGAGTGCAGCATCGTCGCGACCATCAGGCAGAACCCGACGTCGGTGAGCTCGGCCCGCATCGCGCGTTGGCCCTCGATGACGTCGGTGTAGACGTCGGGGAGTGGACCGTCGTCGCGGACCGAGCCGACGAGAACGAAACGCTTCCCGCCGGTGACCAGCGCATGCATGATGCCCCCGGTCAGCACACCCTGGTCGACCGCGGACGCGATCGACCCCGCCTTGCGAATCGTGTTGAGCGCCCGGATGTGGTGCTCATGACCGTGCTTGACCCCCCGACCCTGAGCCAGGTCGACGCCGAGTGACGTGCCATAGAGTGCCGACTCGATGTCGTGGGTGGCCAACGCATTGCCGGCGAACAGCACATCGACGAACCCGGCCTTGACCAGCGAGACCATCGCGGGTGCGGCTCCCGTGTGGACGACTCCGGGGCCGCCGACCCAGAGCACCTTGCGACCCGCCGCCTTGGCGTTGCGGATGCTGTCAGCCACCTGGCGCACGAGCACCGTCTGGGGCTTCTCGCTGGAGACCTGCGACTCCATGAAGCCGAAGGACTCGTTCTCCTCGTGGCCCACGACCGGTGCCGTCACCTGGATCCCGGCGGCGCCGCAGATGACCCGCATGCCCGCTTCGACATCGGCCATCGGAACGGTGCGGACCCGACGGTCGCTCCCCTCGCCGTCGACGACGAGACCGCAGTCCATCTCGGGGTTGTCGACCTCGATCCACCTGCCGTCGATCCGGACCCGGGTAGCGAGATTGGTCGTGGAGTAGAACCCGTCGGGGAAGACGCCGTCCCGGTCGGCGGTCGAGACGGACGCCTCTCCCGGGTCGACCAGGTTGACGCCGCGCGTCTGCAGCCGCATCAGGAGACGCTGCAGGCCCTCGTCGTCCTCGGAGCTCACCAGGATCTTCACGTGGGACGTGTCGCTGGCATCCTTGCCGACGTCGAACCGGTCGATGATGTAGTCCCCGCCGTACTCGCGGATGTCGTCGAGCACCACCGAGAGGATCCCGCTGTCGAGCAGGTGGCCGCTGATCTCAACCGTGTCGGTGACACTCATAGCACCGCACCGTTGCCCGGGTCCCAGTCGTCGGGCGGCCTGTCCTTCATGCGTACGACCAGGGTCACGAAACCGGTAACGAAGGCGAGCACCGCGAGGCCGAGGAACAGCGACGGGAGGGCCCAGCCCGCGATCGCGGCAATCACCAGGAACAGCGGCCCGCCGATCAGACCCCCCCAGGCGAGCTGGCTGACGGTGTCGAGCTCGGGCAGCGGCGGTGGTGGCGGAGGTACGAACCGATCCGCTGCATCGGGCCGCGCGCCGGCGGCCGGCTCCTCATCCGGCCGGTACGCCTCGTCGCCGTAGGAGCTGTCCTCGTCCGACCGCTCTGCTCCGGCGAGCCGGTCCTGGTGCCGCCGCGACCACGGTGGCTCGACGGCGTCGCCGCCTGACTCGTCGCGCTGACCCTCGGCGGCATGGCCGACATCGGACTCGTCGCCGGCCGACGCGGGCGCGTCGCGACCATCGCCGTCGTCGCCGTCGTGGTCGGCGGGCTCCGCGTCGAGGTCCTCGGCCACCGGCCAAGGTGCGAACGGCTGATCAAGGCTCTGGTCATAGCCGGCGACGATCTGTGCCCAGAACGTCGTCGTCGGACTCGGGCGGGCGGCCATCCGGCTCAGCCATCACACACCCGATGCGGATGGGCTGCTGAGCATGGAGACTCCTTGGTTGGTCTGCGGCGCCGCCGTACTGCGGAGACCAAGGCTGCGAGTTCACAGGCTTACGAGTTCACAGGCTACGAGAAACGGGCTGCGAAGACAGGTCTGCGAGGACACGGCTGCGAAATGCATCGTCGCATGACCATTGTGACCGGTCGGAGGCTGGTGGCCGACGTTGTTGCGCGATCCGCTGGACCCGTGACGGACTGCGACGAGCGGTGACGACTTTTCCGGCATCTTTGGTGACCCACCGTTGCCCGGCGGCTCCGGGGTGCCTAGTGTTCGACCAGCGGAGGAGGTCGCCGGTGTTCTACTGGATGTTGAAGTGGGTCTTTGTCGGCCCGCTGTTGAAGCTGATCTTCCGGCCGACTGCCGAGGGGATCGAGCACGTTCCCGAGGTCGGCCCGGCCATCTTGGCGAGCAACCACCTCTCGTACTCCGACTGGTTGTTCATGCCGCTCACGATCCCGCGGCGCGTGACCTTCGTCGCGAAGGCCGAGTACTTCACCGGCACCGGCGTCAAGGGCTGGCTGCAGCGTCTCTTCTTCGCCGGTGCCGGTCAGGTGCCGATCGACCGGTCCGGGGGGCGCGCATCGGAGGGCGCGATCCTCTCGGGACTGAAGATCCTGCAGGGCGGCGACCTGTTCGGCATCTACCCCGAAGGCACCCGCTCCCATGACGGTCGGCTCTACCGCGGCAAGACCGGGATCGCCCGGATGGCGCTGGAGGCGAAGGTCCCGGTGATTCCCGTCGCGGTGGTCGGCACCGACGTGGTGGCACCGCCGGGAAAGATCTTCGGCCGGCTGATCCGCCCGCACGTCGTCTTCGGGGAGCCGCTGGACTTCTCGCGGTACGAGGGGATGCAGGGCGACCGCTATGTCCTTCGGTCGATCACCGACGAGATCATGTACGCGATCATGAAGCTGTCCGGTCAGGAGTACGTCGACATCTACTCCACCCGGGCCAAGGAGGACGCGAAGCGTGAGGCGGCCGCGGCCAAGCGGAACGAGAAGACCGACAACGCCGCCTGACCCTGAGTCCTTACCGTCCTGACCGTCCTGACCGTCCCCTGGCTCGCTGCTGCCGGTGGCTCGTCGCTGTTCCCGGACGCCTGCTCGCGGAGCCGGTCCAGCACGCGCCGGTCGACGCTGCGATCGCGGACGCGCATCTCGAGGTTCTCCGCGCCCAGCCACGCGTCGAGGTCGGCGAAACCCAGTGTCCGCAGCTGCCGCTCGATCTCATCGGCCACATCGCCCTCGATCGGGACCAGATCGTCGTCCTCGGGTTCGAGGAACAGCAGGTGGTGCAGCTTCAGCATGCGTGCGAGCTCCGCGCACGGGGCAGCGTGGTCGTCCACTCGCAGGTCGACCTCGACGTCGTCGAAGTGACCGTAGCCGCCGGCTTCGCGGACCACGAGCAACGCGGCGCTCTGCCGACCGCGGCTGTCGCCGCCCGCGCCGTCACCGGCGATCAGAGCCCGGAGCAGCCGGTCGGACAGGTGCAGCCCGGCTGCGCTGTCCACCCACCCGTCGTACATCGCCTGGACGACCTCGGGGCCGGTGAGGATGTTGCCCTGGATCGCGACACCAGGGCCGGTGAGCCCGCCGGCCCAGGCGTAGCACTCGTCCCCGGTGAACGTCGCTGCGCCGCCCTGGGCGTCGACGACACCGGCCTGACGCTTCGCGCGTCCCGGGTCGTCGGCGACCAGCGAATCGAGCGTCTGCTGCGCGGACGGCCCGTCGGCGAGCAGAGCAAGGCCGGCGCGCTTGTAGGCCACGTTGGCGAACGACTGGGTGGCGATCGCGCCCAGCCCGGCTCGCGCGGCCGGGACGGCGGCTCCCACCCCGAGGAACTTCGACGCCACCGCCACTCCCCACGACTCACCGTCGGCCGAGCGGGCGACGATGGAGAACGTCATATCGGGAAACCTACCCATGCCATCGATCCACCGCCCAGGGTGCTCATCCCGCCCGTCCCCGCCACTCGCCCCCGCGGCTCGTCCCGGACGGTTAGGGTTGTGTCCGCATACCCGTTGAACGTTGAAGGAGCACGAATGCGCGTTGGGGTCCTGACCGGCGGAGGCGACTGTCCCGGGCTGAACGCCGTCATCAGAGCGGTCGTGCGCAAGGGAGTCGCAGAGTACGGCTACGAGTTCGTCGGGTTCCGGGACGGCTGGCGGGGTCCCCTGGAGAACCTGATCTCCGAGCTCGGCATCCCGCAGGTACGCGGGATCCTGCCTCGCGGCGGCACCATTCTGGGCTCGTCACGGACCAACCCGTTCAACATCGAGGGTGGCGTCGAGAGGATCAAGGAGAACCTGCTGTCCCACGGGGTCGACGCCCTGGTCGCCATCGGCGGTGAGGACACCCTGGGGGTCGCGACCAAGCTCGCCGACCTCGGGGTGAACGTCGTCGGTGTGCCCAAGACCATCGACAACGACCTGTCGGGGACCGACTTCACGTTCGGCTTCGACACCGCGGTCAACATCGCGATGGAGGCGATCGACCGGCTCCACACCACCGCGGAGTCCCACCACCGGGTGCTGGTCGTGGAGGTCATGGGCCGCAATGCGGGCTGGATCGCCCTCCACTCGGGACTGGCCGGAGGAGCCAACATCATCTTGATCCCCGAGCGCCCGTTCGACGTCGAGAAGGTCTGCGCGCTGGTCGAGAGCCGCTTCCGTACGAACTTCTCGCCGATCATCGTGGTGGCCGAGGGAGCGACCCCGGTGGACGGTGAAATGGCTACCTTCGACGGAGAGCTCGACGCGTTCGGGCACGTACGGCTCGGCGGCATCGGCGACCGGTTGGCCCAGGAGATCGAGAAGCGGACCGGCAAGGAGGCGCGACCGGTGGTGCTGGGTCACGTCCAGCGGGGCGGGACGCCCACCGCGTTCGACCGCTGGCTGGCCACCCGGTTCGGCCTGCATGCGATCACCGCGGTGCACGACGGCGACTACGGCGTGATGGTCGCGCTGCGCGGGACGAACATCGTCCGTGTGCCGCTGCGGGAAGGAACCGACAAGCTCAAGCTCGTCGACCCAGAGCTCTACGCCGAAGCCGACGTGCTCTTCGGCTCGTAGGCGGCGCGCCGGTCCAGACGCCGGATCCGTACGCTTGGCCTGTGACCGTCCCTGAACTGTCGTCCTTGCATCGCCTCGATGCCGCGCAGCAGCCGGCGTGGCCGGACCGGGATGCCGTGGACGCGACGGTCTCACGGCTGCGCGGGCTTCCGCCGCTGGTGTTCGCCGGAGAGTGCGACGAGCTGCGCGTCAAGCTCGCGTCGGTCGCCGAGGGTGAGGCGTTCCTCTTGCAGGGCGGTGACTGCGCCGAGACCTTCGCCGGCCTGAGCGCCGACAACGTCCGCAACAAGCTGCGTGTGCTCCTGCAGATGGCCGTGGTGCTGACGTATGCCGCATCAGTTCCGGTGGTCAAGCTCGGGCGGATCGCCGGTCAGTTCGCCAAACCGCGATCGAGCGACACCGAGACCCGCGACGGCGTTGAGCTTCCGGCCTACCGGGGCGACGCGATCAACGGGTTCGCCTTCACCGAGGCCCAGCGCAGGCCAGATCCGTCCCGGCTGCTCGAGGTCTACAACGCGTCCGCCGCGACGCTCAACCTGTGCCGGGCGTTCGTCACCGGCGGGTACGCCGACCTTCGTCAGGTCCACACCTGGAACACCGACTTCGTGCGGGAGAGCGCGGTCGGCGAACGGTACGAGCTGCTCGCCGGCGAGATCGACCGGGCGATGGCGTTCATGCGGGCGATCGGTGCGGAGCCGGACGAGTTCCACCGAGTCGACTTCCACTCCTCCCACGAGGCCCTCGTCCTGGAGTACGAGCATGCGATGACCCGGATCGACTCGCGTACCAACCTCCCGTACGACGTCTCCGGGCACTTCCTCTGGATCGGTGAGCGGACGCGGCAGCTCGACGGCGCCCACGTGGAGCTGATGTCGCACATCCGCAACCCGATCGGCGTCAAGCTCGGCCCGCGGGCGACGCCGGACGATGCCGTGGCGCTCGCCGAGAAGCTCGACCCCGAGCGGGAGCCCGGACGGCTGACGTTCATCACCCGGATGGGTGCGCACCAGGTGCGGGACGTGCTGCCGGAACTGGTGGAGAAGGTGACCGCGCACGGGCTGAAGGTCGCCTGGGTGTGCGACCCGATGCACGGCAACACGTTCGAGACGTCGACCGGGTACAAGTCTCGCCGGTTCGACGACGTGATCGACGAGGTGCGAGGGTTCTTCGAGGTGCACCGGGCGCTCGGCACCTGGCCCGGCGGGCTGCACGTGGAGCTCACCGGGGACGACGTCACCGAGTGTGTCGGCGGGGGAGAGGCACTGATGGAGGCCGATCTCTGGCATCGCTACGAGACGGTCTGCGATCCGCGGCTCAACCGCGTCCAGTCCCTCGAGCTCGCCTTCCTCGTGGCCGAGATGCTCCGGGCCCGCTCCTGAGCCCCTTTCCCTCGCTTGCGTCGTGGGTTGTGAGGGTCGGGACCCTCACAACGCATGACGGAAGCGGAGAGCGCGGCCGTAGGGTGACGCCGTGATCGATCTGCGCAGCGATACCGTGACCCGCCCGTCGCAGGGCATGCGAGCCGCCATGGCCGAGGCCGAGGTCGGCGACGACGTCTACGCCGAGGATCCGACCGTACGGACGCTCGAGGAGCGGGTTGCCGGGCTGTTCGGGTTCGAGGCCGCGCTGTTCACACCCACCGGTTCGCTGGCCAACCTGCTGGCCGTGCGGGCGCTGGTGCCGATCGGCACGGAGGTGCTGTGCGAGTCGAGCGCACACATCGCCCGAGCCGAGCTGGGGGCACATGGAGCGATCGGGGGCGTCACGATGCGGACGTGGACCGGCTCCCGCGGGCTCGTCGACATCGACGCGCTCGAGTCGTTGGTCGCACCCGACCTGGGCCCGTTCCTGGTGCGTACCGCCGCGGTGTCGGTCGAGAACACCCACAACTTCGCCGGCGGCAGCATCCAGCCGGTCAACCTGCTCGTGGCGCTGCGGGCGGCCGCCGACCGGATGGGCATCGCCGTCCACCTCGACGGAGCCCGCATCTGGAACGCCCACGTGGCCACCGGAGTCGCGCTGGCGACGTACGGCTCCATTGCCGACACGCTGAGCGTGTGCCTGTCGAAGGGTCTGGGAGCTCCGATCGGGTCCTTGATGCTCGGCTCGGTCGAGCAGGTCGCCGACGCCCGGGTTCTGCGCAAGCGACTCGGCGGCGGATGGCGCCAGGCCGGCGTACTCGCCGCCGCCGGGCTGTTCGCCCTGGACCACAACATCGACCGGCTGGGCGACGACCACGCGAATGCCCGGCTGCTGGCCGAGGCAGCCGGTGTCGACCCGCAGACCGTCGACACCAACATCGTCCTCGTCGAGACCGACGACGCGGCGGCGTTCGTCGCCCGCTGCCGAGACGAGGGCGTTCTGGTCGGCGCGGTGGGCGCACGTGAGATCCGGCTGGTCACCCACCTGGACATCAGCCGCGCCGACGCCGAGAGCGCCGCCGCCGTCCTGTCCAAGATCCGCTGAGGCACGCGGGCGGCGCCCGCGAGCGCGCCTCAGAGCTGGCCGAGGTAGAACTGCCCCCCCTGGTCGTCGGTGCACGAGGCGCTGATGCCGTACGGCTGTCGCTCCGGCTCGGTCGAGGTCCCGCCGGCACCGCGCACCCGTTCAACGGCCGCCTCGATGTCGTCGACCCGCCACATCGGCACGGCGATGGACTCGTCGTGCCCGCCGGACAGGCCCGTCATCGGGACGATGTCATCGACCCCCCACCCGTCCTCGACCTGGCCCGGCGAGAAGCGCCAGCCCAGCACAGCCGAGTAGAACGCGCGGGTGCGGGCCGAGCTGACGACCTGCAGCGTGACGTAGGCCAGATCACCGGGCGCAGCGCCGTTCGCGGGCGGCCGACCACCGTCGGCCGGCTCGACCAGTGCAAAGGCAACGCCCTGGTCGTCGACGCAGTCCACGATCCGGCCGTACGGCCGGTCCACGGGGTCGGCGGCTTCACCCCCCGCCTCGCGCACGGCCCGGAAGCCCTGCTCGGCGTCGTCGACGGCGTAGCAGCAGAACAGCGTCGCCGGCCCGGGGCCGGCGTAGATGCCGGTGGAGACGGCGGTGCCAAGGACCTGCGGACGTCCGGGATCCGCCTCCGGTGCGTACCGCCAACCCAGGACGTCGGCGTAGAACCGAGCGGCGCGCTGCGCGTCCGGCGTCCATACCGACACGTAGGCGATGTCGCCCTGCCGTAGCGGCTCCCCGGGGGCCTCTGGCCCCGTGGCCGGAACCGGGCTCTGGAGCAGCCACCGGTGCCCGAAGGGGTCGACGACCCATGCGTTGCGATGGCCGTACCCCTCGTAGGGTTCGCGGTCCGCACGCCCACCGCCCTCCAGCACGCGCGCGAGCGTGGCGTCGGCGTCCGCGACGTCGAGCACCAGGCTCACCGACGAGGCGCCCGGGGTGGGCGCTACCACTCCGAGCTCGGGATGCTCCTCGGACAGATAGATGACCCCGTCCCCGATCCGCAGCTCACTATGGCCGATGCGCCCGTCGGGCATCACGATCGGGTCGCCGCTGAGCCGGGCGTCGAGAACGTCGATGTACCAGTCGATGGCCTGCCGGGCCCCCCGAACGGCCAGGTACGGAACGGCCGCCGCAGTGGGACTCGGTGGCGTGGCGGCAGACGGCGGGCGCAGCGCGGACGGGTTCGACACGGTGACTCCTTCGGGTAGGGACAGGGCACGTTCGATGCGGGTGCGGAGGGCCGCGGCGAACGCCGGATCCGGGTCGACAGGCGTGATCGGGGCTCGCAGAACGTTCAGTTGGTCAGCCACGGCTCTCCTCCTTCCGTTCGTCGGGGTTCGCTGGGTTGGACGGATACGCACGGCGGAACGCGGTGCGGGCTCGGACGAGCAGTGCCTCGGTGGCGTGCAGGCTGCGGCCCATCGCCTCGGCGACCTGGGCGACCGGCAGGTCGTCGACGTAGCGCAGGGTCAGCGCGAGTCGATACGGCGGCGCGAGATGCTCCAGCGTCGTCCGGGCGAGTACGGCGTCGAGCCGCTCGGACGGATCCGCCCATTCGGCGCGCTCGGCGGCGGTCACGCCGACGGAGCGCAGACCACGCTGTTCACGGCCCTGACGGCGCCAGTGGTCGGCGAGCTTGTGCCGTGCCACCCCGATCAGCCAGGCGACGCTGAGCGGTGGTGGATGGTCCCGGCGGGCGGCGTCGACGGCGGCGAGGAACGTCTCCGCGGTCAGGTCCTCAGCCAATGCGGTCGTGCCACAGCGCGAGAGCAGGTACCCGTACACGTGCGGGAGAGCGTCACTGTAGAGCGACAGCAGTCGGTTGGACGCCGGCTCCGGCGTCGGTGAGTCGCTCACGTCCCTATAGTCGTCCGGCGAAGGCGTGTTCCGACGGGCAGCCCATGATTCCGCGGAACCCTGTCCGACAGACGAGCCCGCCGCCGGCGCGCCACTCGGTGACGACCAGCGCCAGTGGAAGGGGCGAGATGGTGTCAGCGGAACGCCTACGGGAGATCGCGCTGTCGCTCCCTGAGAGCGCTGAGCTCGATCACCACGGGTTCCCCTCGTTTCGGGTGCACGGCAAGATCTTCAGCACGCTTCCGGACGGCCGGCATGTGCACGTGATGCTCGACGAAGGTGGCATCCGGGCGGCCGTCAGCGAACAGCCGCAGGCGTGCAGCGAGCTGTGGTGGGGCAGGCGGCTTGCCGCGGTACGGGTCGATCTCGACCGAATCGACGATGCCGTCCTGGTGGAGCTCGTGACCGACGCGTGGCGTCGCAAGGCGCCGCGACGGCTGGTCTGAGTGGGCCGTCCGGCGAACAAGTGTCGCTCCTGTTGGTCATCCAGCGGCGGTGAGCCATGCGCGGTAGGTGTTGGCGAGGTGGTCGTTGCGGCAGGTGCGCAGTTAGGGGTCACCAGCCCGGGCATTGCCGGGAAGTGCGCAGTTGTTGGTCACGGTTGACCATCTACCACGCAAAAGGTCGGTGCGGTGCGGTCATGCCGACGAACCACCCATCGGAGGCCCACCGTGTCGGCCGCGGCAGGAAGTGTGCAGTAGTTGCGGGTAAACGGGTGCGACAACTCTCATCGCCTGCACAAATCTGCGCAACCAGGCACCGCAGTGGTCGGCCTCGGACTCAAGCAATCACGGCCGCGGGCCGTGCCGGAACCCGACGCTTACCGGCGTGACACGTTGTCGGATGGCGCGTCAACAACTGTCGGATGGCGTGAAACAAGTGTCGGATCGCGGGGAGGGGGTCAGGGCGGCGGGGGTTGGGGGGTGGCGGGTGCGCGCCCCATCATCGGCGGGAGCTGACGGACCGCCTGGGCCAGGGCGCGCAGCTCGCTACCGTGCAAGGCCTGGGCTCCGTCGCACAGTGCCGACTCAGGATCGGGGTGGACGTCGACGATGACCCCGTCGGCCCCGACGCCCATCGCCGCCCGAGACAGCGGCACGACCAGGTCCTGCCGCCCCGACGCGTGCGACGGGTCGACGATGACCGGAAGGTGTGATGTCGCCTGGACGACCGGCACAGCCGAGATGTCGAGGGTGTTGCGCGTCGCCTTCTCGAAGGTGCGGATTCCCCTTTCGCACAAGACGATGTCGAGGTTGCCCTGTTGGGCGATGTACTCGGCGGCCATCAGCCACTCGTCGATCGTCGACTGCATGCCCCGCTTGAGCAGCACCGGCTTGCCCGACTTGCCGACGGCCTGCAGCAGCGTGTAGTTCGACATGTTGCGGGTGCCGATCTGCAGCATGTCGACGTGCTCGACGATCACGTCGATGTCGTGGGCGTCGACGATCTCGGTGACCACCGGCAGGCCGGTCGACTCGCGCACGTCGGCGAGGATCTTGAGTCCCGGTGCGCCCAGACCCTGGAACGCGTACGGCGACGTCCGCGGCTTGTAGGCGCCACCGCGCAGCAGCGTCGCGCCCGCCGCCTTGGCCATCCGGGCCGCTGCCAGGGTCTGCTGCGGCGTCTCGACGGCGCAGGGACCCGCTATCAACGTGAACGTCGCGGGACCGATCGGCACCCGGGAGGCGCCGACATAGACCGTGGACCGGTCGCGGTGGTGCTGTCGGCTCACCAGCTTGTAGGGATCGGATATCCGATGCACGTCGGCGACGCCTCGCAGCGCCCGCAGGTTCAGCCCGTGGAACCGCTCGACGTCGCCGACCAGCCCGATGATGGTGCGCACCACGCCGCGGCTGACGAACGCCTCGCCGCCGGCGCCCTCGACCCGCGCGACGACGGCCGCGATGTCGGCCGGGGTGGCGTCGGGGCTCATGACCACCACCATGTTGTCCTCCAGTGCGTCAGCGGGGTGCGGGGACGGCTGTCGATGTTGGACAGGGGACGGGGTTCGGACCTGCGCTCAGACCGCCAGGTGCGTCACCTCGGCGTCGATCCTACGGCCCGGCCCGAGCTGCGCCAGGAGCATCGCGGCGACCACGAGCGCGCCGCCGACCAGCATCCGCACCGTGAGCTGCTCGCCGCCGACCAGGACGGCGAAGAGGGCGGCGAACACCGGTTCCATCGTCATCACGATCGCTGCGCGGGTCGCCGGAAGGTGTGCCTGGGCCCATGTCTGCAGTACGAGTGCGATCGCACCGGCGACCAGCGCCATGTAGACCACCGCAAGCCAGTCCGCGGTCGTCGCCGGGAGAACGACCCCGTTGGGTGCGGTGGCGACCGCACAGACGACCGCGATCACCGTCATCTGTAGGACCGCCAAGCCGTAAGCGTCCCGTGCCGTCGACCACTCACCGAGTCCCACGATATGCAGCGCATAGAGGACGGAGGCCGCGAAGGTGAGCGCCTCCCCGCCGCCGAGGGCGAAACCACGCAGCGAGAGCACCGCGAGGCCGGTCGTGGCCAGGAGCACCGCGACCCACACCAGACCACCGACGCGCTGGCGCAGCAGCAGGCCGGCGAGCAGTGGGGTGCACACGACGTACATCCCGGTCACGAACCCGGACACGCTGGCGGCGATGTGCTGCAGCCCGGTCGTCTGCAGTATCTGTGCGACGCCGTACACGAGTCCCATCGCGGCACCCTGCCATCGGGCGCGGCGGGACAGGCGACGAGTCGCCCTCGGCGCGGCGAGGAACAAGGCCGCGGCCGCGATCGCGAATCGGATCGCCAGGAAGTCCAGCACCGGCACCCGTTCGACCAGGTCCTTGATCAGGAAGAACGTCGAGCCCCAGGTCGCGGTGACGAAGAGCAGCGCGAGCGTTGCCAGTCCGGTGCGCCTACCTGGCGACCCCGGCTGCATGCCGGACAGCCTCTCAGGCGCCCACCGGCGGAACAAACCCGCTCAGACGATGACGATCGTCACCGTGGAACCCACCGGCGCCATGTCGCCACCGCCGGGGCTCTGCGAGACGACGATGCCCAGCCCGAAGTACGGCGTCGCATGCTCGATGCTGACCTGGAACCCTCGCGACTCCAGCTCGGCCTGGGCGCTGTCGGCGCCGTAGCGGAACAGCCCCGGCACCTCGGCCAGGTGCGGTCCACGCAACACGGTCAGCGCGATCACGTCGCCGCGCTTTCCGATGCCGCGATGGGGGTACTGACGGATCACGGAGCCCTGGGGCACCGAGGCGCTGTAGCGCTCGGTGTCTTTCACCGTGAACCCGGCGTGGCGCAGCGCGCTCCTGGCGTCCCCCGCGTCCTGCCCGCGCCAGTCCTTGATGCGGATCGGCGCGGGGCCACGCGAAACGGTCAGGACCACGGGGGTCTGGGGCTTGACCGACGATCCTGGTTTCGGGCTGACCGCAATCACCTGGCCGGTCGGCACAGTTTCGTTCCAGACCTCCCGGGTGCGCTGGAGTACCAGGTGCCGCGCCGCGATCTCTTTCACCGCGACATCGCGGTCGAGTCCTGCGACGTCCGGAACGTCGTACCGCTCGGGCCCCTTCGACACCACGGCAGCGACCGTGCCGCTCTTGAGGATGCGTTCTCCGGGTCCCGGATCGGTCGAGATCACCTGGCCGGCCGGCACCGTCTCCGAGTACGCCCTGCTGGCCACGTCGAATGTCAGGCCGGCGGCCTCGACCGAGCGCTGCGCCATGGGCACCGGCTTTGTGAGCACGGCCGGTGTGGTGGTGAATCGGCCGATGCCGACGTACCAGCCTCCGGCTCCGGCCGCGATCGCGAGCACGAGGACGAGGACGAGCACGAGTGGGCCCCGGCGACGCCTACGCGGGCGCAGCTCTGGCTGCCTACCGGGCTCGTCGTCGGGCCCGCCGGCCCCCACCTCGCTCGATGACGCGCCGGCACCGAGGGAGATCGAGGCCGTGTCGTGCTCGCGACGCTCATTCGGTGGCGCCGCAACGGTCGGTACGACCACCGTGTGCTCCCACGCGTCGAAATCGGCGCTGACCGTGTCGGTCTCGGTGACGAGACTGGTCACTGACAGATCCGCGGTGAGCTCCGGATCGTCGAAAGCCCCCTGGTCGAGCGCCTGGCGCACCCGTCGAACCTGGTGCAGCAGCACCCTGGCGTCCGCTGGTCGCAGATCGCGATCACGCGACGTCGCCCTGGCGACCAGCGCGTCGAGGTACGGCGGTATGCCGAGCGCCGACTCCGAGGGCTTCGGCACATCCTCGTGCACATGCTTGTAGGCCACCTGTATAGGCGTCTCGCCCTCATGTGGCTTGCGGCCGGTCAGCATCTCGTAGAGAAGCACCCCGCAGCCGTAGACATCGCTGCGGGCGTCGGCGAGCCCGTCGACGACGAGTTCGGGTGCCAGGTAGGCGACGGTGCCGAGCAGCAGCCCGCCGGTCGCGGTCGCCGATGTCGCCGCCGTGACCGCCCGGGCCAGCCCGAAGTCGGCTACCTTGACCCGGCCCTCGTCGGTGATGAGGACGTTCTCGGGCTTGACGTCGCGGTGCACGATGCCGGCCTGATGGGCGGCCGCCAGCGCGGCGAGGACCGGTTCGAGCAGGGTCATTGCCCGGGCAGGAGCAATCTGTCCCTCCGCGCGCATCACATCGCGCAGCGTGCGGCCGGGGACGTACTCCATCGCCAGGAACAGCACGCCGTCGTCGTCGCCCTGGTCGAACACGGCGACTGCGTTCGGGTGCCCGATGTGTGCCGCCGCCCGGGCCTCGCGGATGAACCGCTGGACGAAGTCGGTGTCGTCGGCGAGCCAGGCGTGCATCACCTTGACCGCCACAACACGGTCCAGCCGGGTGTCCACCGCTTCATAGACCGTGGCCATGCCGCCGCGCGCGATGCGCCGCCCGACCCGGTACCGCCCCTCCAGCAGCCGCCCGATCAGCGGATCCGTGGTGGTGGCGTCCACGCCAGGGGCCCCGTTCCTCGATCGGCACCGCGCGGGCGTGTCCGCCCACGACCAGGCAGCGGCCTGGCAGGCCGCCGGATACGAGTGTACGGAGCCCCCGAACGGCTCCGGCGGAGCCGCGCCGTGCCGCGGACCCAGGCATGAAAGGGTGGCGCGGTGAACGATCTCAATGGTGAGCTCAATGGTGATCGCAATGGTGAGCTCAATGGTGTGGGTGCTCTCGACGGACCCGGCGATCTCGAGGGTCTCGACGGTCTGGTCGGCCAGTGGTTGTCGTACCAGGAGGTCGGTGACCTGATCGGCGTGAGCGCCAACAAGGTGCGGCAGATGTGCCGCGACCTGGAGCTGATCGCGGTCTCGGGCCGAATTCCCGCTGACTTCCTGGTCGACGGCCGGGTCGTCAAGGGACTGGCGGGGACCCTCACCGTGCTTGCCGACTCCGGCTACGACCCGGAGGCGTCGGTGCGGTGGCTCTACCGCCCGGACGACTCCCTGCCGGGCGCGCCGATCGACGCACTGCGCGAGCACCGCCTCCGGGAGGTCCGTCGCCGCGCTCAGGCCCTCGCGTTCTGAGCAGGCCCGTGGGCCCGGCCTTCGCGGAGCCGCTCCGCCCCGTTCCCGCGCGCGGGACGATCGCTACCATCAGCGAGGTGGCGACGGAACCGGAGAACCGTGAGAGGCCTGAGAGGGAGGCCGGATGAGCGGACTCGCGGGGATCCTGGCCGGGCACCGGCCGGCGGGCATCTACCGGTGGACCTCGTCACTCAGCGCCGCTGTCATCGAGCACACCGTGGGCCACGCCGGCTGGCGGTTCATCCTCCTCGACACCTGGCTCGTCGAGGACAAGCACGCCTTTCTGACCGCTGCGCAGCGGACCTTCGGATTCGGCGACGACTTCGCGCACAACTTCGACGCGCTGGGCGACGCGCTGGCCGACGTGCGACATCCGGAGGGTGACGGCCTCGCGGTTCTGTGGGACGGGTGGGCGCCGTTCGCGCGGGCCGACCGCCGGGCCTTCGACGTGGCGGTCGACGTGCTCGCGGTACGCGCCCGCAGCCGCCGGTTCGAGCCGTTCGTGGTGCTGATGCGCGGGCCTGGCCCGGTGGTCGACGTTCCCGACGTCGACCCGCGCGCTCACGTCTGATCCCGTCGCCGGGGCCTCATACCTCGCGCTTGGTGGCCGCGTCGGCCAGCTCCGCCAGCGCTTCGCGTGCCTCGTCGTCGACGATCGTGGCCCGGTCGAGAGCCGTGAGCGCGGCGCCGGTCAGCTGGCTGATCAGCCGCTCGACGGCCGCAAGGGCTCCGGACGAGATGATCGCCCGCCGGGCAGCGGCCACACCCGCGGCGTCGAGATCAGGCCTGCCGAGGGCCGCCAGCAGCGTCGCGCGGTCCTCGGGTGACGCCGACTCCATGGCGCGCGCGGTGAGCACCGTGCGTTTGCCCTCGCGCAGGTCGTCCCCGGCCGGTTTGCCGGTCACCTGCGGGTTCCCGAAGACACCGAGGATGTCGTCGCGCAGCTGGAACGCCTCACCCAGCGGCACGCCGTACGACGTCAGCGCGGTGAGCAGGTCCTGGCCGGCACCCGCCAGCGTCGCGCCGATGTGCAGCGGCCGCTCGACCGTGTACTTCGCGGACTTGTACCGGAGCACCCGCATCGCCCGCGGAACGGACTCCTCGCCGCTGGCCTGAGCGAGCAGGTCCAGATACTGGCCCGAGATGAGCTCGGTCCGCATCGAGTCGAAGTACCTCAGTGCATGGGTGATCGCGTCGGGCGGCAGGCCGCTCGCACGCAGCTGCCGACCGGACCAGGTGAGCAGCAGGTCGCCGAGCAGGATGGCGGCGCCGACTCCGAACAGGTCGGGAGATCCGGTGAGGTGGCTGTCGCGGTGCAGCTCGGCGAAGGCCCGGTGGGTGGAGGGGTGGCCACGACGCAGGTCGGACGCGTCCATCACGTCGTCGTGGACGAGAGCGCTGGCATGCAACAGCTCGAGGCCGGAGGCGGCGACGATGATCCGGTCGTCGTCGGGAGCCCCCGCGGCCCGCCACGCCCAGTAGCAGAACGCCGGCCGGAGCCGTTTGCCGCCTGAGACGGCCGCCGCGGCGGCGTCGACAAGCGCATCGACGTCGGCGCCGAGGTCGACCAGCGCATGCCGCTGCTCGGCGATCAGCTCCTCGAGCGCCCGCTCCACGCGGGACGCGAGGTCGTCGCGCTGCCGGCCGGTCGCCACGCTGGTGACCCTATCCGCCGCTGGATCCGCCGCCGGCGTTCGCCGGAGCGTCCGGGGGTGGAAATCGGGTCGAACCACCCTCCCCACCCGTACCCTGGCCTTATGACTCGTGGACAGTCGTCGCGTCGACCGGGTGCGCCCGTCACCATCCCCGAGCTGCTTGCGGCCGGATCCCGGTCGTTCTCGTTCGAGTTCTTCCCGCCCAAGGACGACGAGGGCGAGCGCACCTTGTGGCAGGCGATCCGGGAGCTCGAGCCGCTGCGCCCCACGTTCGTCTCGGTGACCTACGGCGCGGGTGGGTCCACCCGGGACCGGACCGTCCGGCTGACCGGTCACATCGCCAACGACACAACGCTCACGCCGGTGGGTCACCTCACCTGCGTCGGCCACTCCCGCGACGAGCTGCGCTCGGTCATCGGCGCCTATGCCGACGCCGGCGTCCGGAACATGCTGGCGCTGCGTGGAGACCCGCCCGGTGGTCCGGGGGCGCCGTGGACCCGCCATCCGAACGGCCTCGACCATGCGGTCGGCCTGGTCGAGCTGGCCCGGTCGCTTGGTGACTTCTCGGTGGGTGTCGCCGCCTTCCCGGAGGGCCACCCCGAGGCCGTCGACCTCGAGTCCGACGCCCGCGTGCTGGTCGCCAAGGCCGCGGCGGGGGCAGGCTTCGCCGTCACCCAGCTGTTCTTCCGGGCAGAGGACTACTTCTCGCTCGTGGAGCGTACCCGTGCGCTCGGCTGCGACCTCCCGATCATCCCGGGAATCATGCCGATCACCAACCTCGGCCAGATCCGCCGGATGGCCGAGCTGTCCGGCGCGCAGGTGCCCGATGCGGTCCTCGCCAGGGTCGTGCCACTCGCCGACGACCCGGCAGCGGTACGGTCCGAGGGCGTGAGGATCGCCATCGAGTTGTGCGAGACGCTGCTCGACGGCGGGGCACCCGGGTTGCACTTCTACACGCTGAACCGTTCCAAGGCGACGCGCGAGATCTTCGGCAGCCTGCAGGTGGCGACCGCGTAGCCCGAGTCGGCCGCCCGCTCGGATCTCTAGGGTCTGCGGCGGCTCGAGCCACCGCAAACCCTAGAGATGCGCCTCGGATCGCCGAGTCGGCCGCGGTTATCCACGGACTCGTTCCGCCGGGCCGATCAGCTGCGCAGCGAGCGCGGCGCCGAGCCCGACGAAGGGCAGGCCGGCCCCGGGGTGCGCGGCGGCCCCGACGCAGAAGAGCCCTTCGACCGGGGATGCCGTGCTTGCCCGGGCATACAGCGTGTTCATCCCCGACCAGGCCAGGCCGTACGGTGATCCCGACGTCTCGTCCACGATCTGAGTCGCCGAGCGGTCGATCCTGGTGACCACGTGGGCGCGCAGGTCGAGTCCGCGGGAGCCGAGCACGTCGAGGATGTCCCCGGCCGAGGCGCCGGCCCGGCGCGCCCGGCGCAGGATCGTCCAGGCTGCTTGGCCGTGCGGGGCGGTGCCGTTCGTGCGTACGACCACCAGGGGGTCGCCGTGCAGAACGGTCTCGACCGGAAGCACCGGGACCTCTCCGGCGAGTCCGAGATGCGTGACCTCCGGCGGAAGCGCCGTCGGCGAACGGTCCATGCGGGCCAGCACCTGGCGCGTGGACGGGTGCGCCACCAGCCGCCCGAAGAGCGTCCGGGGGTCGATGGCGGACACCACGACGTCCGCGGCCAGCCGGCTGCCGTCGGCAAGCACGACATTCCCGACCCTGCCTTCGGGGGTGAGGACACCGACGACCTCCGATGCCAGCCGCACGTCGACCTTGCGCTCGCTCAGCCGCCTGGTCAGTGCGTCGGTGAGGACCGACATGCCGCCGTCGATCGACCAGACGCCGAAGGTGCGCTCGAGGTAGTGGTCGGTGAGAGCGAACGAGGGGGTCTCCTCCGGTCTCGAACCGGCCATCTGGGCGTGCCAGACGACGAGCTGCCTGAGCCTGTCGTCGGAGGAGGACCGTTTCGCGACCGTGGCGAGCGACCGGCGGGCGCCGACCGCCCGCTCGGTGGCCCGGTCCAGCCGAGTCCCCGGGAACGGGGACTCCAGCCAGCGTCGCCGCATCACGTCCCAGACCGGGGCCTGTCCATCGATCAGCCCGGCCCAGCCGCGGGCCTCTCGCGGACCCAGGACCTCGCTCATCGCCGCGATCTGCTCGGCCCGCGAACCGGCCGGGAGGTCGAGCACGGTGCCGTCGTCGAACCAGTGCCGGCGCGCGGGTGACAACGGGACCAGTTCCACCTCGCGCTCCAGTGGTCGTCCGGACTTGCGGAACAAGTCGCGGATGACGGCCGGCAGGGTGGTCAGGGCCGGGCCCGCGTCCCACCTGAAACCATCCTGCTCCAGCGCGTGCATCGCGCCGCCGAGCGTGGTCCGCCGCTCAGACAAGGTGACCTGGTGGCCGAGCTTGGCCAGCCGGACCGCGGCCGCCATGCCGCCGAACCCCCCGCCGAGCACCACAACCCGCGCCACGGGCAGCGAGCCTAACCTCGTACGCGGCCGCGCGTATGACCTGCCCGAGATACCGGGCAGGTCATAGGGCGGCGGAGAACGGGCCTCGATCAGACCGATTCGACGTCGACGGGTGCGCCGTCGGTCAGCGCCAGCAGCTCGGCGTAGGTCGTCGGGAACACCGCATGCGGATGTCCGGCCGCGGCCCAGATCACGTCGTAGCGAGCCAGCCATCGGTCGACGAGGGTACGGACCGGGCTCGGGTGGCCTACCGGGGAGACACCGCCGATGGCCTGGCCGGTGTGCCGGCGGACGAAGTCGGCGTCGGCCCGCCGGAAGCTCGAGACGTCCAGGTCCGCGGCCAGCTTGTGGGTGTCGACGCGGTGCGCGCCGGAGGTCATCACCAGCAGCGGTGCGCCGGCTGCGTCGAACAGCAGGCTGTTGGCGATCGCCCCGACCTCGCAGCCGAGGGCGGCGGCGGCCTGCGCCGCCGTGCGCGCGGAGTCGGGGAGCACCCGGACCGCGCCGGTGGACTCGCGCTCGGCCAGGGCCGCCGCGACCTTCTCGATCTGAGGATGCAACTGCGCGCCGGTCGAGTCGCCTCGAGGCTCAGTCGCCGACAACGCCGTCGATCCGTTCGCGCAGCAGATCGGCGTGGCCGTTGTGCCGGGCGTACTCCTCGATCATGTGGACGACGATCCAGCGCAGGCTGATGGTCCGGCCGCGTTCGTCGACCTGGGTTTCCTGCAGGTCGTGGGGAGCTACCAGCGCCCGGCAGGCGTCGACCTCCTGGCGGAAGGTCTCCAGGTCGGACGCGGCGTCGGCGCCGTCGACGCGGTCGAAGTCGGCATCCAGATCGTCGTCGGAGCAGTAGAAGGGTGGTGCGGGATCGCCAACGAAGTCGCGGAACCAGCCGCGCTCCACCTCGGCCATGTGGCGGACCAGGCCCAGCAATGTCAACGAGGACGGCTCGGCCAACCGGGTCTTCAGCTGCTCGTCGTTCAGACCCTCGCACTTCCAGAGCAGCGTGGCCCGGTGGTAGTCCAGCCAGGCATCGAGCATCGCCCGTTCGTCGGCCACGAAGGACGGTCGGGATCGCGGGTCGGGTGGGGCCTGGGGTTTCGGTTCGGGGATGTCATCTGGCATGCGGCGACCGTACCGCCAGGCCCGGGCGGACGGGCGAGCCCGGTCGGCCACACCGGACGCAATGGTGACGCAATGGTGTGGACGAACTGTGGTGTTGACGAACTGTCGGTGGAGGGGTTTACTCTATTCATGTATCGAACACGTGTTCGATACATGACCGGGATGGTGTTCGCGGACCGTCTCGGTGCGGGCCCGTTCCGGCGGGGGTGACCTCGACCCCCATCCCCGCCGGACGGCCCCGAGCCGGTGAAGGTGAGGGGAAGCTCCTCCACCGGCTCGGGGCTGGCCCGATCACGCCGCTTCCCCCGGCGTTCGGTGGCTGCCCGACCGGCGGCCTGGTGTACGACCGAATGTTTGGCGAGGAGTGCCATGCGACGTTACGACGACCCGGTGGACGTTCGGCGAGGCATGGTGCAGGGAGCGGAGGCGCCCGCACAGTTCGTCTGGCGCGACCGGCTCTGGGTGGTCTGCGAGGTGGTCGCCCACTGGGTCGAGACCGGTAGCTGGTGGGAGCGCGCCGGTGCTGACCCACCGCCCGGTCCCGATGATGCCGACCTGCTTGCGGAGCGGGAGGTGTGGCGGGTCGACGCCGCACGGGGCCGCGCCAACCGTGGGGTTTTCGACCTGACCTTCCATTGGGCCGCTGGACAGTGGCAGCTCACCCGGGCACTCGACTGATCGAGGAGGTTCCATGGCTGTGTCCGATTCGCGGTCCGATTCGCGGTCCGATTCGCGGTCCGATTCGCGGTCCGGTGCCCATCCCGGTGCCCGACCCGAGACCCAGGGCGCACCCGTGCCGGTTCCGGCGCTGGCGTCGCTGGAGCGCGCGCGGGCGGCGCTTGCCCACGCGACAGCGGCTTCGAGCGCCGGGGAGCGCTATGCCAGTGCGCACGTGGCTGCGCTGCGGGTGACCGCGGCCATCCTGACCGTGCGTACCCAGCCGGTTGCGCGTCGCAGGCAACGCAACGCCTGGGCGTTGCTGGCCCAGGTGGCACCGGAGTTCTCCGAGTGGGCCGCCTTCTTCGCCGCCGGGGCACCCAAACGCGCGGCCGCCGAGGCGGGACTCTCGCGTGCGGTGACTGAACGCGAGGCCGACGACCTGCTGCGGGACTCCGAGCGGTTCCTGGCACTGGCCGAGCGTGCGCTCGGCCTGCTGTCCGAGGCCGCCGACCGGGCCGCTGACCGGGCCGCTGACCGGGCTGCCGACCGGGCCGCCGACCGGGCTGTCGACCCGGCCGTCGACCGGGCCGCCGTCAAGGCAGGCTAGGAGCCCGCCGTCGTGTCGAGTGATCCCTTCGTCCATCTCCATGTCGCCTCGGGCTACTCGCTGCGCTACGGCGCGTCCCATCCCCAGGTGCTGGTGCAACGTGCCGTCGAGCACGGCATGGACACCTTGGCGCTCACCGATCGCGACGGTCTCTACGGAGTGGTGCGGTTCGCCAAGGCGTGCATGAGCGCCGGCGTACGCCCGATCCTCGGTGTCGACCTGGCGATAGAGCCGTCGGGACTGTTGCCGGCGGCACCGGGTGCACCCTCTATCCACCCGACCGTTCCGGCGATCGCCCGCATGGCCCCGGCACGGGCGACCCCCTTCCGTGGCGGCAGCTATCGCGATGCCCGGTTGCCACGGGTCACGTTGCTCGCCGCCAGCAAGCAGGGCTGGTCGGCGCTGTGCCGAGTGGTGTCCGCGACCAACCTGCGGGGGGAGCGTGGCGACCCGGTGACCACCCTGGAGCTGCTGGCCGAGCATGTGTCCGGCCGCGATGTGCTTGTCCTGCTCGGGCCGGCGTCCGAGGTCGGGTGGGCGGCCGCTGTCCGGCGGGACGACCTCGCCGACCAGGTGCTGCGTCGGTGGCGCGGGGTCGTCGACCGTCCCGACCTGATGGTCGAAGTCGTGTCTCATCGATGTGCCGGCAGCGGGCCGGGCTCGAGTCCGCACGCCGGCCGGATGGCCCGGATAGCCGATGCGGCGGGGCTCGACGTGGTGCTCACCAACGCCGTGCGTTACGCCGACCCGCTCGACGCCCCCACCGTGGATGTGCTCGACGCGGTCCGCCGACTCGTGCCGCTCGACCCCCGCCATGTCGACCGCGGCAACGCCGAGGGCTTCTTGAAGTCCGGCAAGCAGATGGCCGAGATCGCCGAGGAGATCTGCCGTTTCGCCGGGTTCGACGATCGGGAGAGCCGTCGGCTGCTGGCCCGTACCCACACCGTCGCCGACCGGTGTGCGGTCGATCCCCGACGAGACCTCGGGCTGGGGGAGGTGCACTTCCCCGAGTTCCCGGTCGAGGGCTCCTCGGCCGATGCGGTGCTGCGTGCGCGGTGCGAGGCGGGGTTGGGCCGTCGTTACGGCAGCGGCTCGGGCCGCGGTGCGAACCGTGGCACAGGCCATGGCGTGAGCGGTGAGACTCTCACCCGCCTCGATGACGAGCTGCGGGCGATCACCCAGCTCGGCTATGCGTCCTACTTCCTCACCGTCGGCGACGTGTGCGACCTGATCCGCGACATGGGCGTGCGCAGTGCGGCGCGGGGGTCCGGGGCGGGCAGCCTGGTCAACTACCTGCTCGGCATCTCCGGCGTCGACCCGATGCGCCACGGGTTGCTGATGGAGCGGTTCTTGTCGCCACTGCGCCAGGCCCTGCCCGACATCGACATCGACGTCGAGTCCGAGCGACGCACCGAGGTCTACGAGCAGATCCTCCAGCGCTACGGCGGTGACCGCTGCACGTGCGTGTCGATGATGGACACCTACCGGGTGCGGCATGCGATCCGTGACGTGGGATCGGCCCTGGGCATGCCGCCGGGGGAGATCGACGCGATCGCCAAGGCGTTCCCGCACATCCGGGCCAGGGACGCCCGTGCGGCCTTGCGTGAGCTGCCGGAGCTTCGCGCCTCCGGGTTCCTGCAGGGACACGGTGCTACATCGTTCGGGGCTACATCGTTCGGGGCTACATCGTTCGACCTGTTCTTCCGCTTGGTGGAGAAGCTCGACGGCCTGCCACGTCACGTTGCCCTGCATCCGTGCGGCGTGCTGCTCTCCGACGCCACGCTGCTCGACCGCACCCCGGTCGAAGCCAGCTTCGCCGGTTTCCCGATGAGCCAGTTCGACAAGGACGACGTCGAGGATCTCGGGCTGCTCAAGCTCGACGTGCTCGGCATCCGCATGCAGTCCGCGATGGCTCACGCACTGGAGGAGATCGAGCGGATCGACGGCGAGGTCGTCGACATCGACGACACGGCGCAGGTGCCCTTCGACGACGCGGCGACGTTCGCGCTGATCCAGAGCTCCAAGACGCTGGGCTGTTTCCAGATCGAGTCGCCGGGTCAGCGCGAGCTGGTCGGGAAGTTCGCGCCGGAGACCTTCGAGGACATCATCATCGACATCTCGCTGTTCCGGCCGGGCCCGGTCAAGAGCGACATGGTCACCCCGTTCCTGCGTGCCCGGCAGGGCTGGTCGGCGACCCACTACCTTCACCCCGACCTCGAACCGATCCTGGCTCCGACGTGTGGTGTGGTCGTCTTCCACGAGCAGGTGCTCGAGATGATCGCCCAGTTCACCGGGTGCACGCTCGCCGAGGCAGATGAGGCTCGCCGCGCGCTCGGCGATCCGGAGGGCAAGCACGACGTCAAGGTGTGGTTCTTCCCACGCACACTCGGACGGGGTTACGACCGAGCCATCACCCAGCGGGTGTGGGAGGTCCTCGAAGCGTTCGCCTCGTTCGGCTTCTGCAAGGCCCATGCGGCGGCCTTCGCGCTGCCCACCTACCAGTCCGCCTGGTTGAAGGCACACCATCCCGCGGCGTTCCTGTCGGGCGTTCTCACCTACGACCCCGGCATGTATCCCAAGCGGCTCATCCTCGACGATGCCAGGCAGTTCGGCATCGCCGTGCTGCCTCTCGACGTCAACAGCTCAGCTGACTGCTACCGCGTCGAACGGGTCGGCGTTGACGACGAGCCTCCACCGGAGGTGCTGGGACAGTCGCCACGCCGGCCTCCGGACCCTCAGCTCCCCGACGGACGCGCCTATGGGATCAGGTTGTCCCTCGCGGAGGTCAAGGGCATCTCCGACGCCGAGGTCGGCCGCATCATCGCCGGCCGTCCCTACCATTCACTGACCGACCTGTGGCATCGCGCCCGCCCGTCACGCCCGATCGCGGAGCGGCTCGTGCTGGCTGGCGCGCTCGACTCCCTCTACGGCATCGGCTCACCGGTTCCGGTGCGTCGACGTGGCAAGGTGACCCGCCGGGACCTGCTGCTCCAGGTCGCCGAGCTCGACCAGTGGAGCCGAGCCACCGACCGGGCGCAACGGGCCGCGTCTCCCCGGCGTCGGGGGTCCAAGCCGCCGCCGGCTGACGCGGCGTACAAGTCCAACGGCAGCTGGAGCAGCTCCCTCCAGCGGCAGGAACAGCCCGATGTGCGGGCGATGGCTGCCGCTCAGTCCATGGCGAGCAAGCCTGCCGAGCCGGTCACTGCGGTGCAGCTGGCGTTCGATCTCGGTGACCAGCCGGGTGAGACCGAGGCCACCGGGTTGCCGGAGATGTCCGTCGCCGAGCGGGTACGGGCCGAGCTGGAGATCCTCGGTCTCGACGTGAGCCGGCACGTGGTCGACTTCTACGCCCCGCTGCTCGATGCACTCGGGATCACGCGTTCGGCGAACCTGCTCTCACGGCGCAGCCGCGCCCAGCTGTTGGTGGCGGGTGTCAAGGTGGCGACACAGACACCACCCATCCGCTCGGGTCGACGGGTCATCTTCCTGACCCTCGACGACGGAACGGGCCCGGTCGATGCCACCTTCTTCGAGGATGCTCAGGGCCCCTACGCCGCCACGCTGTTCCACTCCTGGCTGCTCCTGGTCCGCGGTGAGCTGCGTCGTACCGGCCCACGCGGTGTGTCGTTGCAAGCCACCGGTTGCTGGGAGCTGCCCCAGCTGTACGAAACCTGGCAGGCGCAGGGGCTGTCCGGTGTGCATGCGGTGCTCGACCAGGTCCCGGAGGGCTTTGGCGCCGTGGGGGAGCAGGCAGTGCGGGGTGCTGCTGAGAGCAGGTCCACCCGACCGGTGATGGCCGCACCTCCCTCGTTCGGTGCCGACGGGTCGGAGGAACCCCAAGCCCACGGCAACGGCATGACCGCGGGCGGCATGGGCCGGCGCCGGGTCCTGGTGCATCCGAGCGGGTTCAAGCAGTCGCCCTATGCCGACATCAAACCGGCCGGCGAGGACACCAAGACCGCTCCGCGCAAGCTGTGGCACGCCAGCCCCGGGAGCTCAGGACGATGATGAACGGATATGAATCGGCTCGACCGACGAGGTCGGCTGTCACCGGGTCGGTCCTGCGCCACACCGGATCACTAGGGTGGTGGTGCCGCAAGCGGGGAGACCGAGGAGATACCGTCCACCCGGATCCCGCCCCAGTTCCCACCCTTCCCACCTGTCGGGGAGGCCTCACCACCTGTCGAGGAGGCTTTTCGTGGCAGGTCAGCGTCGTAGCGCGGTGCGTACCGCCGTGGTCTGGGATGCCCTCCATGCTGCGCTCGACGCCCGGGCCGATGCCATGGCCCGACCTCTCGAGGTGGTCGATCTCGGTGGCGGCACCGGTGGCCTCGCCGTACGGGTGGCCGAGCTCGGGCACCCCGTCACGGTGGTGGATCCCAGCCCTGACGCCCTCGCCTCGCTCGAACGTCGCTCCGCCGAGAGCGGCGTACACGACCGGGTTCGCGGCGTGCTCGGCGACGCCGCCGGACTGCGCGACATTCTCGGGGACTCCAACGTCGACGTGGTGCTGTGCCACGGAGTCTTGGAGGTCCTCGACGACCCGTCGCAGGCGCTGGCCGCCGTACACACCGTGCTGCGGCCCGGTGGGCTGCTCAGTCTGCTGGCCGTCCAGCGGTACGCCGCCGTGTTCGCCCGAGCGCTCGCAGGTCACCTGGCCGATGCGCGGCTGCTGCTCGACGATCCCGATGGACATTGGGGATCCGGCGACCCGGTGCTGCGCCGTTTCACCGAGGACGAGGTCATCGCCCTGCTCACCGGCGCGGCGTTCACACCGCAGACCGTTCACGGCGTACGCACCTTCACCGACCTGGTACCCAGCGCCCTGGTCGACAGCGAACCCGACGCGATCACCGACCTGCTCGAGCTCGAACGGTCGGTCGCCGGTCGACCCGAGTTCCGTGCCGTGGCCACCCAGCTCCACGTGGTCGCGGTCCGCGACTGAGCGCGCCGCCATCCCGGCGCACTCCCCGTCCCGGCGGCGTCTGCTCCGGGCGGGACGGCGACGATGACCGCCTGCCAGGTCGTGACCGCTCGATGAAAGCGTTCGGGAACAACACCGGGAACACCGGGAACACCGGGCGCAACACCGGGAACACCGGGCACAACACCGGGAACACCGGGGACGAGACCCCGGATGACACCGGGTGCGACGTCCTGCATGTCGACATGGACGCCTTCTATGCCTCGGTCGCGATCCGTGATCGTCCCGACCTGCGTGACCAGCCGGTGATCGTGGGCGGTGGATACCGCGGGGTCGTCCTCTCGGCGAGCTACCAGGCGCGCCGGTTCGGCGTTCATTCGGCGATGCCGATGACCAGGGCACGCCGGTTGTGCCCGCAAGCCACCGTGCTCAGCCCGGACTTCTCCGCGTTCAGCGGTGTGTCGGCGGCGGTGATGGAGGTTTTCCGCAGCGTCACGCCGCTGGTGGAGGTGCTGTCCATGGACGAGGCGTTCCTGGACGTCTCCGGCGCCGCGCGCCGGCTCGGGACACCGGTGCGGATCGCCGAGTACCTGCGGGCCCGCATCGCCGACGAGCAGCTGATCACCTGCTCGGTGGGTGTGGCAACCACCAAGCATGTCGCCAAGATCGCGTCCAGGCACGCCAAGCCCGACGGCGTGGTGGTGGTCCCCGCCGGGGAGGTCACGGCGTTCTTGCATCCGCTCGACGTCGCGGAGCTGTGGGGGGTCGGAGAGAAGACCGCCACGGCCTTGCGTCGTCTCGGCCTCAACTCCGTCGGCGACCTCGCGCACACGCCGCTGCACACACTGCGCCGGGGGCTCGGTCCGCTGACCGGCGCCCATCTGCACGCGCTGGCGTGGGGTGATGACGACCGGGTCGTCGTGCCCCGCCGCGGACCCGACGAGCCGGACCGGAGCATCGGTGCCGACGAGACGTTCGCGCGCGACGTCGACGACCCGGCGGTGGTGCTGCGCGAGGTGCTGCGCCTGTCGGCGAAGGTCGCCGCGCGGCTGCGGACCGCCAAGGTCGCCGGTCGCACCGTCACCTTGAAGGTCCGCTTCGCCGACTTCACCACGATCACTCGCTCACGCACCCTGCGCGACGCCACCGACGTGACCAACCAGATCTTTACGACGGCGAGCGAGCTCTATGCCGGGCTCGGGCTCGAACGGGCCCGGATCAGGTTGGTGGGCGTACGCCTCGAGGGGCTTGTCCCGATCGAGCGGACGTCACGCCAGCTCGTGTTGGGCGAGCGGGAACGCGGATGGTCAGAGGCCGACCGCGCCGTCGACCAGGCGGTGCAACGGTACGGGCAGGCAGCGGTCAGGCCCGCATCGTTGATCGAGGTAGGGCACTGATGACGGACCCGCGCCGGACCGGTCGTTCGGCCTAGTCCCAGGCACCGTACACGCTGACCCTCAGCGTCTTGTCCGACGTGAGACTCCACAGCTGCCGGGCGTCCTTGATGTACATGTTGATGCAGCCGTGGCTGTGGTCGACCCACGGGTCCGTCATGAACGGTGATCCGTGGAACGCCTGTCCGCCGGAGAAGAACTGCGAGTAGGGCATCGCGGTGCCGTACAGGCGAGAGACGTGATCGATGTCGCGGTAGTAGACGGTGAAGTCACCGGTCCGGGTCTCGTAACCGATGTCGCCGCTGCGTGCCAACCACGAGTTCCAGAGCACGCCGTTGTGCCACAGGGTCGCCTGGTGGCGCATCCGGTCGTAGCAGAGGTGCCATCCGCGGCCCTTGCACTTGGTCGGCAGCAGGCCACGTGCCCGGATGGTTCCCTGGATCAGCTCGCGCCAGGTGACATGGTTCGCGACGCCGGTGACCTTCAGTCCGGCCTGCTTCTGGAACCGCTTGACCGCGCCCCGGGTGAGCGTGCCGAAGTGCCCGGTGATCGGGCCGTGGTAGACGCCCGACCAGGTGAGCCGGTACTGCAGCTCGTACACGTGCTTGATGTTGTAGGCGTCGGAGTCCTGGTCGCCGAACGCGGTCACCTCACGGGCGAAGCGCTGCTGCATGTTCCAGTGATGACCGGCCGCGTCGGCCGCCGGCGTCGTTACCCTGACCAGCGCCGTCGTCATCAGCACAGCCAGCAGGACCGTGACGGTTCTTCGCATTGATCGGCCTCCCCCGTGACCAGCGGCCGCCGAGCCGGCCGCGAGCACGCTCAGTGTATGGCGTCCCGACCGTTGGTCACTCAACGGGCATGGTGCCTGGTGAGGCAACGGCGGGGTGCCGCTGTCGTCACTTCGGCCAGCCTTACGGGATGCGCTCATGCGACGGCTCCTGGGGTGCTCAGCTGATCATTGCTGTCACTGTGAGTAGACGTCTCGGGGGAGCGAGGAGTTACGCCCGGAAGATCTCGATCGGGTTGCGGTCCAAACGATTTCACGGGTTTTGCCGGCCCGGGTTTCGCCGAGGGGCCAGGCTGCTTAGACTGAGGACCAGTATCACCTCACAACCGATCGACGTTGGAGGATGAAGGTGCCGCTCTCCGACGAGGAACAGCGTCTGCTCGAGCAGATGGAGCGGGCGCTGGCCGCCGACGACCCCAAGTTCGCCTCGACCCTGCGCGGCTCCAGGCTGAGGTCGCGCAACCGTCGTAGAGCGATGCTCGGCGTCGTCGGATTCGTCGTCGGAATCGCGATGCTGATGACCGGTGTCATCCTGGTGGGTTCTCAGGGCAGCGGCGCGCTCACCGTGGTGAGCGTGGCCGGGTTCGTGGTCATGCTGGCGTCGGCGTATGTCGCGCTGACCTACTGGCGCCGGGCCTCGGCACCCGATGAGGTTGTCCGCCCGGGCTCGGACAAGGTCACTCCGATGCGGACGTCATCGGGTCGCAGTTCATCGGGCTTCATGGACCGGCTCGAGGAGCGCTGGCGTCGCCGGCGCGATTCCGGCCTGTAGCACGTCTCTCGCCTGGATCTCGGCTCCGCGCTGAGCCCGCTGCGTCATCGCCACGTTGTCGCACCTTGCGTCATGCCTCCGGAGGGTCGGGACCCTCCGGACGCATGACGCAACGAAGCTGCCTGACGCAGCTAGGGTGCCTTGACGGAGCGAGGGTGTGGCGCTCAGCCAGGCGTCGTGGGATCTCCGGCGGTGAGCTCGACCTCGGCCGGGCTCGTCTCCCGTCCGCGAAGCAACCACGCCCTGACACCGCGCCAGGCCCACGTCAAGTCGGGTGCCAGGGAGCTCGCCAGCAGTCTTGCGCGGATGCGCCGGCCACGGGTCGCCTGGGACCGCATCACCGCAACGATCGTCTCGACCTGCGCCCTGGCCTGCGGATCGACCTCGACCATCCGCGCGTAGCGGGCCCGCTCGACGAAGGTCACCAGGGATGCCAACGACTCTCGGGCCCGAGAGTCGTTGCGCAGGCTGGTCAGCAGCGACCGCCCGGTGCCCCGAGGGGTCATTGTCGGCTCCCACGGCAACCCGTAGTCACATGCGCTGTCGCGCAGCTCGTCCCACGCCGCCTCGGCCCGTTGCTGCGGCGCCTGCCCGGATCGCCATCGCCAGCGGCGTAACAGGCTCCGGGCCAGCATCGGCGCGGAGAGGATGACGAGCAGGAGCAGACCCAGCAACAGCACGGTCCATTCGCGGGACTGAGCGGCAGTGTTGACCGACACCGAGGGGCTCAGCCCGGGGTCGCGGGCGGTCGGGCGGCCCTGGGGGTCGTTCGCCGTGGCGTTCGCCGTCGGCGTCGGGGTCGATGACGGGGGAGGGGCGGTGAAGCTGACTCCCTGGGTGTACGGCGGCGCCGCGCCGGTCAGGACCGGCGGCGTCGGCTCGAAGCGGACCCAGCCGACCCCGTCGAAGTACAGCTCGGGCCAGGCGTGCATGTCGTGGGAGCTGTAGACGTACCCGCCGCCTGCGATGCGGTCCGGGTGCAGGAAGCCCACGGCCACGCGTGCCGGTATGTCGAGAGTCCTCGCCATCAGCGCCATTGCGGAGGCGAACTGCTCGCAGTAGCCAACCCGGTCGGTGGTGAGGAAGTTGACGAGCGTCTCGGTGCTGCTGCCGGCAGCGGTTGCGGTGCTGTACTTGAACCCACCGCCACTCCTGAACCAGTCCTGGATGGCCACCGCGCGCTGGAAGTCGGTAGGCGCGTCGCCCACGACCGACGAGGCGGTCTGCAGAACCGCCGGCGGCAGACCGCTGGGCAGCGCCGTGAAGTGCTCGGCCAGCTTGGCCGGCGGTGGACCCGCGCCGAGCAGCTGGTCGGATGTCGGTTCGACCAGGTACGCATGGAGGGAGTACTTCAGCCCGGCCGTAGTGAGGTTCGGGTTCGCGCTCAGGATGTCGAAGTTCTCCAGGTTGTAGCGCCAGTCGCCGAACACGCTGACGTCGTCGGTCGGGTACGGCGCGGGGAGCCAACCGGAGCTGAACGCGTTGCTGATGGAGATGTTGTAGCTGACGCTCTGCGTCCGGACTCCTGAGGACAGCCCCGGCGGAGGCGGGAGACCCGAGGTGACCCGCTGGGAGGGCGGGATCTCGCGTACCGACGGCCGCCAGCTGGTTCCGTCGAACTCGTCGAGCGAGGTGAGCCGAAGGTAGCCGGGATCCGGATCGGTGGTGGATACGGTGATCTCGTCGACGTCGGCGCCCTGCACCAGGTCGCGCTTGAGGTTGAGGATGGGGTTGCTGATCTCGAGCGGACCTTGGCCGTTGCCCGGACCGTTGCCCTGGCCGAACAGGCGCTCGGGGAAGGTCGGCAGCACGAGCGGAAGGAAGACGGCCAGCGCAACCGCGGCGAAACCGATGCGGCGTCCGGCCAGCGCCAGCGCCCCGGTGTGCACCTTGTCGCGCTGGTCGGCGTTCCACAGCTGGCCGCCCCGGGCGATCTGCTTACCCCAGTGGCTCACCCGCTCGCGTTCCGCGGCACCGATCAAGGCGATGAACGCCACCGCGCCGGGGACGAACAGCAGCGCGGGAACGCCGTTGGGGGCGGCGGCCACCGGCACGGTGTAGAGGGCCAGCAGCGGGAGTCCGGCCAGCGGCACGTGCTCCAGACCCACCGCCAGCAGGTCGACCAGGATGGCGATCGCGGCAATACCGATCGCGGCCATCATCACCAGCCCGGTGTCCGGCGGCACCGGGGCGGCGTACCTGTTCGCGGTGTCGATGCCGTCCGACACCAGATGGCCGAGCGCCTGGGCGACTGCCGGGTTCGGGATGAATCCCAGGGTCGCCTGCGGAGTCGCGTACGCCACGACCACCCACTCGGCCAGCGCGATCACCTGTCCCAGTAGGACCAGCCACCACGTCGCCCGCAGCGCCCGCAACCCGGCGCCCACCACCGCCACCACCAGCGTGGAGACGAAGGCCACGACCAGGAACCGTTTGATCTCGAACAGCGGTGACAGGCTGAACGCGGTGAGCCAGGTGGCCAGCCAGGCCAGCAGGGTCATCCGCATCTGCCCGGTCATCCAGCGGTTCACGATGCACGCTTCTCGGGACGCCGGGTCAGCGTCCCCCAGACGTCGGCGATCGACGTGCCGGTCGTCGCCACCGCTACCTGCCATCCCTGCCGACGCAGCGCGGTGGCCGCGTTCCGGGTACGCAACGCCAGGTTCTTGTCGGCCGATGCCCGTTCGCGGGTCCAGGCGCCGGCGTCGAGCAGGATCGCGAACCCGGCGGCGTTGCCGCGCCGGAGCCGGCCCAGCGACAGCACGTCCTCGGGCTCGAGGAGTCCCACGATGGCGACGACCAGACCGGGATGGCCCTGATCGGGCATGGAACGGATGTCGAGCCGGGTCCGGTCGGAGGGCCGGGCCACTGCCAGCATGTCCAGCAGCGAGTCGGTCTCCCCCTGCCAGCCGGCGCCCCGGTCATGCCAACCCTGACCGCCGGTCGCACTGGTGACGTCGGTGCCCAACCGCAGCGCGAAGCCGAGGTGAGCCAGATGGACGCCCGCCAACGCCGTCGCCGTGATCGCCCACTCGAACGAGGATGCCGGCCCGCTGCCGCGATGGGCGATCTTGCGGGTGTCGAGGAACACCGTGCATCGGCTCTGCCACGGCTGCTCCTCCCGTCGCACCATCAGCTCGCCGGACCGCGCCGTGCTCGGCCAGTGCACCCGCCGCAGGTCGTCGCCCTCGCGGTACTCGCGGATCGTGACGTCCTCGGTGCCCGCGGCCGCGAACGCTCTCGGCCGGTTGTCGCCGGTGCCGGACCACTCGCCGTTGACGCCGCTGCTCGGCAACGGCAGGGCCTGCGGAGTGACGGTGAGCAGGCTGGTGACCGGAAAGGACCTGGTGAGCTCGACCAGCCCGAACGGGTCGCTGACCCGCACGGCCATCGGGCCCAGCTCATAGCGGCCGCGGACGTCCGACCTGACCGTGTAGGCGACCTCACGGCGCCAGCGTGGACCCATCTGGTCCACGACGAACCGCGGCCGTGTCCCCAGGACGTAGGGCACCTGGTCCTCCAGCAGCAGCACGCCGGTCGGCATCCTTCCCGCGTTCTGCAGCCGCAACGTCACCGTGACCGATGAGCCGGTGGGGACCCGTCGTGGCTGCACCTCGCGGGAGCAGATGATGCGGTACCGCGCCCGGGACATGATCAGCGCGGTGATCAGCGGCAGAGCCGTCAACAAGACTCCGACCCGCAACAGGTCCTTCTGGCCCAGGACCATGCTGCAGAGCGCGGCGGTGATGCCCGACGCGAGGAAGGCGCGTCCGCGGGTGGTCAGGGCACCCAGGGTCTCGGTCATGGGTCCGCGCCGGTCAGCCGGCGGGGTCGTTGGATCGCGGCTTCGGCATCGGCACCGTGCGGAGGATGTCGAGCACGATCTGTTCGATGGCTCGACCTCCGATCTGCGCCTCCACCGCCGGCAGCAGCCGATGGGCGAGCACCGGCTGGGCCAGCGTCTGTACGTCGTCGGGGAGCACGAAGTCGCGGCCGTCGAGCGCCGCAGTGGCCCGCGACGCCCGGATCAGGTGCAGGGTCGAGCGCGGCGAAGCGCCGAGCCGGAGGTCAGGGGAGCGGCGGGTCGCGGTGACGATGGACACCGCGTAGCGCTTCACCGCGTCGGACACGTAGACGTTGTGGACGACGTTGATGAGCTTGGCGATCTCGCGGGCGTCGGTGACCGGCTCGAGGTCGTCGAGCGGATTGGCCGCGGAGTGGGAGTCGAGCATGGCGATCTCGGCGTCCTCGACGGGGTATCCCATCGAGACACGCCCCATGAAGCGGTCACGCTGCGCCTCTGGCAGCGGGTACGTGCCCTCCATCTCGATCGGGTTCTGAGTGGCGATCACCATGAACGGCCGGTCCAGCTCGTACGTCGTGCCGTCGACGGTGACCTGACGCTCCTCCATGCTCTCCAGCAGGGCCGACTGGGTCTTGGGGGATGCCCGGTTGATCTCGTCGCCGACCACGATGTTGGCGAACACGCCGCCGGGCCGGAACTCGAAGTCCCGGGTCTCCTGGTTGTAGACCGAGACCCCGGTGACGTCGGAGGGCAGCAGGTCGGGGGTGAACTGGATCCGCCGGACCGAGCAGTCGATCGAACGGGCGAGCGCTTTGGCGAGCATCGTCTTGCCCACGCCGGGCACGTCCTCGATCAGCAAGTGGCCCTCGGCGAGCAACACCGTCAGCGCGGTCCGGACGACGTCGGGCTTGCCCTCGATCACACTCTCGATCGCGCTGCGGATCCGTCGTGCCACCTGCGCGAGCATGTCCAGGTCGTCGGCCCTGCCACGCACGAGCTGGTCACCCGTCGCCTCGGTCGTCACAGTCCCTCCACCTGCCACGTCGGTCGCCGACGCGGCGTTTTGCGTTGCCGCTCTCATCGGTTGCACGGTGCCGGCTGTCGACGCCACGGTGCCGCCTCACAGATCGTGACAACTGCCGAACCCAGGACTCGCGTCATCGACATAACGATGTGATGACGTTCGCCCGACTAGATGCTAACCCGGGCGGGCGATGAGCAAAGCCGGCCTGGCCAATGTACGTCGGACAGGGAACCGCGTCGGCCGCAGTCAGCCCGGTTGGACGCTGCCACCGTCGTCACCTCCGTCCCAGCCGACATTTCGACGCCAACCTGCGCCGGATGACGTTGACGGTGGGGGTTTGTGGAGTAGAGTGGCGCGCAGTGGAGGACGGAAGGGGTGGGTCGCTTGTTTTTCGGGACCCACACGCCCCGACTGGATGACAAGGGTCGGCTGATCCTCCCGGCCAAGTTCCGCGACGAGCTGCTGGAGGGCCTGGTGATCACCCGAGGGCAGGACCGGTGCCTCTACGTGTGGCCGCAGGCCGAGTTCGCCGCGCTCACTGAGCAGATGCGCCGGGCACCTGTCACCAACAAGCGGGCCCGCGACTTCATGCGCATGCTGTTCGCCGGTGCATCCGACGAGAAGCCGGACAAGCAGGGTCGCATCACCATCCCCCCGATGCTGCGTGAGTACGCCGGACTCACCCGGGAGTGTGTGGTGATCGGCGCCATGAACCGTGTCGAGATCTGGGACTCGCAGTTGTGGACCGACTACTCCGACGAGCAGGAGAGCGCCTTCTCCGAACTCTCAGAGGAGGTACTGCCAGGCGTCATCTAGTCGCACGGTTCGCCAAATGTCCGACGACCCCTCATCCGAACCCAAACCAACCGAACCCAAACCAACAGAACCGCCCCGACGACCCAGGCACGTCGTACGACCAGGCCTCAGTCCGCTCCTCTCGCCCCTTCTGACACACCTTCCCCGGTGCCAGAAGAAGCGCTCGGCCAGAGCAAGCGGACGGGGACCTGGCCGGACGAACCCTCCGGTCAGGACCGCGAACACCGCCGGGCCGGTGCGGCCCGGTGAGGCACAGACAGGCACCACCCGGTACGACATGAGGGGTCGAGATGGACGTCGTCGATGCTGCCCACCGGGGCAGCCAGGATGCGGGCATTCACGGGGAGGGCCCGTCGGATGGCCCCTGGCAGCCAGCCCGACGCCAGACCCGCGCGGTCGCGCCGCCGGCCCCTCGGCGTGTGCGTGAGGACGTCCGGGACGGTGTTGCCGTCATCGCGTTCTCCGCGGTGATGTCGCTGGTGATGGCGACGGCCCTCATACTCCTGACCCGGTTGGTGGACTGAGCCAGGATGCCAGCCTCCGGGCATGTGCCCGTCCTGGTCGACCGGGTCGTCGCCCTTGTCGCACCGGCCCTGTCCGAGCCCGGCGCCGTGCTCGTCGATGCGACGGTCGGGTCGGGGGGCCACGCCCGGGCCGTCCTCGACCGGTGCCCTGACGCGCGGCTGGTCGGCGTCGATCGCGACCTCGGTGCCCTCGAGATCGCACGGGCCGGGTTGGCGCCGCACGCGGAGCGCATCACGCTGGTGCATGCGGTCTACGACACGCTCGCCGAGGTCCTCGACGGTCTCGGGATCGAGGCCGTCCGCGGCGTGCTGTTCGATCTCGGCGTCTCGTCGATGCAGCTGGACGAGACGGACCGCGGATTCGTCTACGCGCAGGACGCGCCGCTGGACATGCGGATGGATCCGTCCGGAGGACCGAGCGCCGCCGACATCGTCAATACATACTCCGTGGCGGAGCTCGCCCGGGTGCTGCGCACCTACGGCGAGGAGCGCTTCGCCCGCCGGATCGCGGTTGCGATCGTCCGGGAGCGCGAGCGAGAGCCCTTCACCTCGAGCGCTCGTCTGGTCTCACTGATCCGCGACTCCATCCCCGCGCCCGCGCAGGCGCAGCGGCGGCCATCCCGCCAAGCGCACCTTCCAGGCGCTCCGCATCGAGGTCAACGACGAGCTGGCGGTTCTGCGCCGGGCGCTGCCGATGGCCATCGACGCGCTCGCCGTGGGCGGCCGGATCGTCGTCCTCTCGTACCACTCGCTGGAGGACCGGCTGACCAAGCGGGCGATCGTCGGGCGCAGCCGGCCCGACGTCCCCGACGACCTCCCGGTGGTCGCGCGCGGGCTCGAGCCCGAGCTGCGGCTCCTTACCCGCGGAGCCGAGCGGGCCACCGCGGCCGAGGTCGAGTCGAACCCCCGGGCCGCCTCGGTCCGATTGCGTGCTGCCGAACGGATCAGGGAGGTCGCGTGAGCACATTCCTCGGACAGGCCAGGGGCCGGATGCCGCGGTTCCTCGAGTCCGCCCACGACCGGGCCCGGCTCACCGTCGTCCCGCAGCGCGCGCCCCGCGTCGCACGCGTCCCGTTCGTGATCCTCATGCTGCTGCTGCTCGGCGCCGGCCTGGTCGGACTGCTCGTTCTCAACACCTCGCTCCAGCAGGGCGCGTTCCAAGCCGCCGCGTTGCAGACCAGACAGGTCGCGCTCAGCACCCGGCAACACGACCTGGAGCTGGAGGTCTCGACCTTGCAGAACCCGCAGCGGCTCGCCCGCGTGGCCCAGCACCTGGGCATGGTTCCGAACACCAACCCGGTGTTCATCGACGCCGCCAGCGGCCAGGTGCTGGGTTCACCCGCGCCGGCGATCCCGGGGACCGGGCCGGAGCTTCGGCCGCCGCCTCCGCCACCGCCGGTCCGTCATCACCACCGCGGCCACGGCCAGGCAACCGGACCCGACACGACGCCGCACAACACGCATGGGCAGCAGCAATCAGGTAACAATGGCCACCAAGGCTCCCACCAGACACACCAGTCACAGCCCTCCCAACAGACGCGGAAGCCGCAGTCCCCACAGACGCAGAGGTAGGAGAATCGCCGGTGACCCAGCGCAGGAGCGGCTCCGGCTCGGGACCTGCGGGCTCCGGTGGCCGCCCTCGACGCGCTGTGCAGCCCAAGCGGTCGGGCGCACCCCGGTCGGGCACCCCCAGGAAGTCGGGCAGGGCGGGCTCGCCGCGTAGACCCGCCACCCCGCAGCGGCGGCGGAGCCCCAGCCGCGCCGCCATCCGCCGGCGGGTTCGCCGGGCTGAGCTGAACTCATCGTCGTTCCGGCTCCGCTCGAGCTTCATCGCGATCGCGTTCGTCATCTCGATCTTCGGCGCGCGACTCATTCAGCTTCAGGGCATCGACGCCAGTGCCTACGCGCCGATGGCCGCCGCCGAAGGCGCCCAGACCGTGGACCTGCCGGCACCGCGGGGGACGATCGTCGACCGGTTCGGGACGCCGATCGCACAGACCGTCGAAGGTTCCATGCTCGTCGCCGACCCGTCGATGACCGCCGACCAGGCGCTGCAGATCGCCGCGGTCCTGCACGCCCGCCTGGGACTGGACTACTTCGACCTCGTCGACACGCTGCGCACTCCCGAGAGCCGCTTCGCCTATCTGGCCCGCTACCTGCCGCAGGGCAAGGCGGACTCTGTGATGGCCGAGCTCGACGCCAAGCACCTGACCGGCGTCTTCGACTACAACGACCCGATCAGGAACTACCCGGACCACGACGTCGCCGCCAACATGGTCGGGTTCGTCGGCACCGACGGCACCGGGCTGTCCGGCCTCGAGTACGCCTATGACAGCCAGCTGGCGGGCAAGGACGGGTCAGAGACCTTCGAGCAGGGACCGGACGGCGCGCGCATCCCGCTCGCGAACTCCAGCACGGTCCCGCCGCAGCAGGGCACCGGGCTGCAGCTGACCATCGACAGCGACCTGCAGTGGTACCTCCAACGCCGGCTCGCCACCGCCGTGCGTCAGACCGGTGCGCTGTCCGGCTCCGCTGTGGTCCTGGACACACACACCGGGCAGATCCTCGGGCTCGCCGACGCGCCCACCATCGATGCCAGCGACCCCGCCGGTGGGCGGGACGCCAACGTCGGCAGCCGGGCGATCGAGGACATCTACGAACCAGGCTCGGTGGAGAAGGTGCTGACCTTCAGCGCGCTGATCGACGGCGGGTACGTCACCCCTCGCACGGAGGTGACCGTTCCGCCGACCCTGAGCCGGGAAGGCCACACGATCCACGACTGGTGGACCCACGGCACCCTGCACCTGACGACTACCGGGGTCATCGCCCAGTCGTCGAACATCGGCACAGTGTTGTCGTCGGAGCAGATGCCGAGCGCGACGCTCTATCACTACCTGCGCTCATTCGGGCTCGGTCAGCTCACCGACATCGGGCTGCCCGGAGAGAGCGCCGGACTGCTGCCGAAGGGCACCGACTGGCAGCGGCTCAACCACGACACGATCGCGTTCGGCCAGGGTCTGTCGGTCAACACCGTGCAGATGGCGGCGGCCCTGGCGACGGTTGCCAACGGCGGCGTCCGCATCGACCCCACCTTGATCGCCGGCACGATCGATGCGGACGGCGATCTCACACCGGCGCCCGCCCCGCAGCAGCACCGGGTGATCAGCGCGCGCGCCGCGCACGCTGTCGGCAGGATGATGGAGGAGGTCACCGGCCCCAACGGCACCGCACCCGCCGCCGCGATTCCCGGCTACCGGGTCGCGGGCAAGACGGGCACGGCACAGCGGGCGGTCGCCGGTGGCTACCACGGCTTCACCATCTCCTTCGGCGGGTTCGCCCCGGCCGACAAGCCACGATTTCTGATCTACATCGTCATCCAGGACCCCAAGGACGGCAGCGGCGGAGGTTCGGCCGGCGGCCCGGTGTTCCACGACATCATGGCCTACGCCCTGCAGAAGTACGGCGTCGCGCCGACCGGCTCGACAGCCCCCAGGCTCCCGATGACCTGGTGAGCGCCGATAGCCTCACGCCCGTGCCTGCCCAACCCCAGGCGACCGCTGCGATGCCGATGCGACCCAGCCGCGTACGCCCGTGGCGGCTGCGTGACATCGCCGAATGGCTCGGCGTGACCGCTCCCGACGCCGACCCCGCCGTGACCGGCATCACCCACGACTCACGCTCGGTGCATCCTGGAGACCTGTTCGCCGCCCTGCCCGGAGCGACCGAGCACGGCGCTCACTTCGCCGCCGAGGCCGCCGAGCGGGCTGCGGTTGCGGCACTGACCGACCCGACCGGAACCGGGCCGGTGTCGCAGGCTGGTCTCCCGGCGGTGGTCGTTCCCGACCCGCGGGCGGTCCTGGGCGGGCTGGCCGCCCGGCTCTACGGGGATCCCGCATCCGCGCTCACCGTGATCGGGGTCACCGGCACACATGGCAAGACGACGACGACGGCGCTGATGGAGTCGGGCGCCGAGGCCGCCGGCGGAACGGCCGCGAGGATCGGGACGAACGGCACGTTCATCCGCGGCCGCGCTGTCTCGAGCCGGCTGACGACTCCTGAGGCGCCCGAGCTGCACGCGCTGTACGCGGTGATGCGCGAGAGCGGCGTGTCCGTGTGCGCGATGGAGGTGTCGAGCCACGCCCTGGTGATGGGCCGGGTGGACGGCGTGGTCTTCGACCTCGCGGTGTTCACCAACCTGGGTCGCGACCACCTGGACTTCCACGCCGACCTCGAGGACTACTTCGCGGCCAAGGCGTCACTGTTCACCCGGGCCCGGGCCCGGCGTGCCCTGGTCAACGTCGACGACGACTACGGTCGACGGCTGGTCGACCTGACCGAGCTCGAGACCCGGACTTTCTCAGCCGACGGCGGACCCGCGGACTGGCGGGCCGTCGAGGTCGACTCCAGCGACCAGGGGTCGACGTTCACCGTGGTCGACCCGGACGGCGACGGACACCCGGCGCGCGTGCAACTGTCCGGCGACTTCAATGTGGCCAACGCCTTGGCGGCCGTCGCGGCGCTGGCCGAATGCGGTCTGCCGCTCGACGAGGCCATCGGCGGCGTCGGGGACCGCTCCGGCGTCGACGGGCGAATGGAGCGGGTCCCCACGTCGACGGGGATCCTCGTGGTGGTGGACTACGCCCACAAACCGGACGCCGTGACGGCCGCCCTGGAGGCGATGCGGCGGCTGTGCGCCGGGACCCTCACGGTCGTGCTCGGTGCCGGGGGCGACCGGGACCAGGGCAAGCGCCGCCTGATGGGCGAGGTGGCAGCCCGGCTCGCCGATCGACTGATCGTGACCGACGACAACCCGCGGACAGAGGATCCCGCCCACATCCGGGCTGCACTGCTCGCGGGAGCCGGAAGCGTCGCACCGGCCGAGCGGGCCTCGATCCGCGAGATCGGCGACCGGCGTTCGGCGATCGCCTTCGCCATCGCCGAGTCCGGGCCGGGGGACTGCGTCATCGTCGCCGGCAAGGGCCACGAGCAGGGCCAGGAGATCGCCGGCGTCGTGCACCCGTTCGACGACCGTGCGACGGCGCGAGCGGTCCTCGAGGACCTTGCCCCGGCGGCCGGGGATCAGTCCACGGGGGAGCAGGCGATCCGGCGATGATCGCGATGACCCTTGCCGACATCGCCGAGATCGGCGGCGGCTCCGTCGATGCGGGCGACCCGCGGTGCACGGTGACCGGGCCTGCGTCCGTGGACTCGCGCGCCGTGCAGCCGGGCGGGCTCTTCGTCGCCTGCCGCGGTTCGAACGTCGACGGACACGACTACGCCGCGGTCGCGGTCGCGGCCGGTGCAGCGGGTGTGCTCTGTGCGCGGCCGGTCGGGGTGCCCTCGGTCATCGTCGCCGACCCCGTTGCGTCGTTGGGTCGCCTGGCCCGCGCGGTCGTCGACCGGCTGCCCGACTGCCGCCACATCGCCATCACCGGCTCCCAGGGCAAGACGAGCACCAAGGACCTGCTGGCGCACATCCTCGAACGGGCGGGCCCGACCGTCGCGCCGACCGAGTCGTTCAACAACGAGATCGGTGTCCCCCTCACCGCGCTGCGCGCGACGGGATCGACCCGCTACCTGATCGCCGAGATGGGCGCGCGCGGGCGCGGTCACATTCGCCACCTGACCGGCATCGTCCCGCCGGATGTGGCCGTGGTCCTCAACGTCGGAGTCGCCCACCTGGGGGAGTTCGGCAGTCGGGCCGCGATCGCCGCCGCCAAGGGTGAGCTCGTCGACGTGCTGCCCGCATCGGGAGTCGCCGTCCTCAACGCCGACGACGGGTACGTACGCGCGATGGCCGGCCGCACCGCTGCCCGGGTCATCACCTTCGGCCGGGGCGACGCCGCGTCCGTCCGCGTCGCCGACCTCTCGCTCGACGACGACGGGCATCCGGTCTTCTCCCTCGTGCACGACGGACTCGCCGCGCCGGTGACGCTGCCGCTGGTCGGCGAGCACCAGGCGCTGAACGCGGCTGCCGCCGCCGCTGCGGCGCTTGGCTGCGGAGTGCCCCTCAAAGTCAGCGCGGCCGCGCTCTGCACCGCCACGTCTCGCTCGCGCTGGCGGATGGAGGTGCACCAGCGCGCCGACGGCGTGACCATCGTCAACGACGCCTACAACGCCAACCCCGACTCGATGCGGGCGGCACTCAACGCCCTGGCCGCCATGGCGTCCCGCCGGGACACGACACCGCGGACCTGGGCCGTGCTCGGGGAGATGCGAGAGCTGGGTCCGACGTCAGACGAGGAGCACACCCGCGTCGGGAGGCTCGCGGCCCGCATCGGCGTGTCCAGGCTGGTGGTCGTCGGCCCGGAGGCGGAGCCGATCCTGGCCGGCGCTACCCGGGAGGGGGCCGCGGCCGACCGGCTCAGCTACGTACCCGACGGGGAGGCAGCCCTGGCGCTGCTGCGCGCCGACATCCGGCCGTTCGACATCGTGCTCGTCAAGGCCTCGCGAGCGGCCGGGCTCGAGTTCATTGCCGAGCGGCTGATCGCAGACACGGCCGTCAACGGTGCGGCCGGCGGAGCGCCTCGATGAGGGCGATCCTGCTCGCCGGCGGATTGGGGCTCATCACCACCCTGCTGGGGACGCAGGTGGCGATCCGGCTGCTGGTCGCGAAGGGGTACGGGCAGCTGATCCGCGACGACGGTCCCACGTCCCACCACACCAAACGCGGGACGCCCACCATGGGTGGACTGGTCGTCATGGTCGCGGTCGTGGTGGCGTACGTCGGCGCGAAGCTCTTCACCACCGACTGGCCATCCGCATCAGCGTTGCTGCTGCTGTTCCTGTTCTGCGGGCTGGGCCTGGTCGGGTTTGTGGACGACTTCATCAAGATCTCCAAACAGCGCAGCCTGGGGCTCCGCACCAAGACCAAGATCGGCGGACAGTCGCTGGTCGCGATCCTGTTCGGACTGCTCGCGCTGCAGTTCCCGGACTCACGTGGACAGACACCGGCGTCGCCGGGAATCTCGTTCACCCGCGACCTGTCCGACTGGAAACTGCCGGCAGCGGTGGTCGTGGTCTGGATGTTCGTGATGATCGCCGGCACCAGCAACGGGGTGAACCTCACCGACGGCCTCGACGGACTCGCCACGGGTGCTTCGACGATGGTGTTCGGCGCCTACACCCTGGTGTGCATCTGGCAGTTCAACCAGAGCTGTGCATCGGCGCCGGCACTGCAGTGCTACGAGGTGCGTGACCCCTACGACCTCGCGGTCGTGGCGGCCGCCCTGACAGGTGCCTGCTTCGGATTCCTGTGGTGGAACGCCAACCCCGCCAAGATCATCCTCGGCGACACCGGTTCCCTGTCGCTGGGCGGTGCGTTGGCGGGGCTGGCCGTGCTGACGCGCACCGAGCTGCTGCTCCTCGTCCTCGGCGGCCTGTTTGTCATCATCACGCTCTCGGTGATACTCCAGGTCGGGTACTTCAAGGCGACGGACGGGAAGCGGCTGTTCCGGATGGCGCCCCTGCAGCACCACTTCGAGCTGCTCGGCTGGGCAGAGGTGACGATCGTGATCCGCTTCTGGATCATCTGCGGGATCTGCACGGCAACCGGCCTCGGGATCTTCTACGCCGAGTGGGTGGCTGGGGTGTGACTCGGCTGGAGTCCCTGGGCCGCCGCGACGACTGGTCCTGGGTCAACGTCGTCGTCGCCGGCCTCGGCGTCTCGGGCTACGCGGCCGCCGACTCGCTGCTCCAGGTCGGCGCCCGTGTCGTCGCGTTCGACGAACGCGACAGCGACGAGCTGCGCACGAAGGCCTCGATCCTCGGCACCCTCGGGGCCCGGGTGCGTTTGGGCGAGGGCGCGACGCGATCTCTGCCTAGGACGGTCGACCTGGTGGTCACCTCGCCGGGGTGGTCCCCGTCGGCGCCGCTGCTCGCCGAGGCGGCGCAACGGGGGGTGCCGATCTGGGGCGAGGTCGAGCTGGCCTGGCGGCTGCGCGACCCCGAGGGCGCGGCGCCGTGGCTGGCGGTGACCGGTACCAACGGCAAGACCACCACGGTGCAGATGCTCGACTCGATTCTGCGGGCGGCCGGTCGGCGCTCGGACGCCGTCGGCAACGTCGGCAAGCCGATCGTGGAAGCCGTGATGGATCCCGACCCTTTCGACGTGCTGGCCGTCGAGCTCTCCAGCTTCCAGCTGCACTGGTCGCGGTCGCTGTCCGCGGAGGCCTCCGTCGTGCTCAACGTCGCGACCGACCACGTTGACTGGTACGACTCGCCGGCGGAGTACGCCGCGGACAAGGGCAGGATCTATCAGCACTGCCAGATCGCGTGTGTCTACAACCTGGCCGACCCGGTGACCGAGCAGCTGGTCCGTGCTGCCGATGTGCAGGAGGGCTGCCGGGCCATCGGATTCACGCTGGGCGTCCCGGCGGTCGGCATGGTCGGCGTGGTCGACGGCGTACTCGCGGACCGCGCATTCGTCGAGGATCGCCAGGTGAGCGCGGCCGAGCTGGGTGAGGTCCGGGACGTCGTACCGTCCGCGCCGCACAACGTCGCCAACGCGCTGGCCGCGGCGGCTCTGGCCAGGGCGCACGGCATCTCGCCGAGGGCGGTACGCGACGGGCTGCGCAGCTTCCGGATCGCCGGGCATCGCATCGCCAGCGTCGGCAGGGTCGACGGCGTTGGCTACGTGGACGACTCCAAGGCCACGAACCCGCATGCCGCACAGGCGTCCCTGCAGGCCTTCGACCCGGTGGTGTGGATCGCGGGAGGTCTGGCCAAGGGTGCCACGTTCGACGGTCTGGTCTCGTCCGTACGCAATCGGCTGCGTGGCGTCGTCCTGCTCGGCCGCGACCGGCACGTGATCGCCGAGGCCCTTGGGCGACACGCGCCCGATGTCCGTGTCATCGACGTCCCTGACACGGACACTTTGGTCATGGACCGAGTTGTGCGCGCCGCCGCTGACCTGGCGGTGGCCGGCGACACCGTGCTCCTCGCGCCGGGCTGCGCCTCGATGGACCTCTTCGCCGACTACGGCGCCCGGGGTGACGCCTTCTCCGCGGCCGTCCGCCGGCTCGTCGACGACCGATGACACCGTGACGACTGCGACCGAGCGGCGGCCCTCGGGCACCGACACGGCCTGGCTCGCGGCCACCAAGCGCGCGCTCGACCGGCCGCTCACGTCCTACCACCTGGTTCTCGGCGTGAGCGCCCTGCTCCTCGCGCTCGGCATGGTGATGGTGCTCAGCGCCTCCAGCGTCTACTCCGAGCTCAACCACGGCAGCCCCTACTACGTCTTCAGCCGTCAGGTGATGTGGGTCGCGGTGGGCATCCCGCTGGCCTGGGTCGCGTCCCAGATGAGCCTGAAGTGGATACGCCGGATGGCCTACCCGGCACTGCTCTTCTCGATCGGGCTGATCTGCCTGACGTACGTACCGGGCATCGGCATCACCGTCAACGGGAACCGGAACTGGATCTCCGTCGGCGGTCCGTTCGTGCTCCAGCCGTCCGAGGTGGCCAAGCTGGCGATCGTCTTGTGGGCCGCCGACCTCTACGCCCGCAAGGACAAGCTGCTCGACCAGTGGAGGCACCTGCTGGTGCCGATGATCCCGGTCACCGGTCTGGTCGCGGCGCTGGTCGTCGGCGAGGGCGACCTGGGCACGGCGCTCGTCATCTTCGCGGTCATCCTCGGCCTGCTGTGGATCGTCGGCGCTCCCACCCGCCTGTTCGCCGGTGCGTTTCTCGCCGTCGGCGGCCTGGCGATCTTCCTGGCCAGCACCGAGTCCTACCGGATGGCCCGGCTGACGAACTTCATGGACCCCTTCGCCAACTTCCACGACTCCGGCTGGCAGCCGGCTCACGGCTTCTTCGCGCTCGCCCAGGGTGGCTGGTGGGGTGTCGGCATCGGAGCCAGCACCGAGAAGTGGCGCGGGCTGCCCGAGGCCCACACCGACTTCATCTTCGCGGTGATCGGTGAGGAGCTGGGGCTGTTCGGCACACTCATCGTCCTCGGGCTCTTCGCCACGCTGGCGTACGCGGGGATCCGGATCGCGCTGCGCACCAAGGACTGCTTCGTCCGGTACGCGGCGGCCGGAATCACCATCTGGCTGCTGGGACAGGCGATGATCAACATCGGCATGGTCCTCGGCCTGTTGCCGGTCATCGGGATCCCGCTGCCGCTGGTGTCCTACGGTGGATCGGCACTGTTGCCGACGCTGATCTCGCTGGGACTGCTGCTTGCCTTCGCCAAGACCGAACCAGGAGCGCGGACCGCGCTGCGCAACCGTCGGCGTGGCTGGCGGGCACGCCTGGCATCGTCGCTGGGTCGTGCGCACGCACACCGCGGGGGATAGGCCGTGACCCTTCGGGTCCTGCTCGCGGGAGGCGGCACCGCCGGGCACACGTCGCCGCTGATCGCGACGGCCGACGCCCTGACCCGGCTGAGCGGCGACGTGTCGATCACCGCGCTGGGCACCGATCGCGGACTCGAGGTGCGCGTGATCCCCGAGGCGGGGTACGTCCTGGAGCTCATCCCGGCGGTGCCGCTCCCGCGCCGGCCGTCGCGGACGTTGCTGGCGGTGCCCGCCAGGCTGTCCGGAGCGGTCCGGGCGACGCTGGCGGTGTTCGACAGGGTGAAGCCCCACATCGTGGTCGGGTTCGGTGGCTACGTCTCGATGCCGGCGTACCTGGCGGCGAAGCGACGGCGGGTGCCGCTGGTGATCCATGAGCAGAACGCCCTGCCCGGGATCGCCAACAGGGCCGGTGCGCGGCTGGCGCGACGTGTGGCGACGTCGTTTCCGGACACTCCGCTGCCGAAGGCGGAGTACGTCGGCCTGCCCATCCGGTCGATGATCTCCACCCTGGACCGCCACACGATGCGTGGACCGGCCCGCGCGTCGTTCGGGCTGCGCCCGGACCTGCCGACCCTGCTGGTGACGGGGGGATCGCAGGGTGCCAGGCGCCTCAACCAGGCCGTGTCCGGCGCCGCGGGCGCCCTGGCCGCCGCCGGCATCCAGGTCCTCCACATCGCCGGACCACATGAGCAGGTGCGGGTGACGCTGCCCGAGACCGCACCGCCGTACGTGGTGATCCCCTACGTGCAGCGGATGGACCTGGCGTACGCCGCCGCGGACCTGACGGTGTGCCGTTGCGGCGCGAGCGCGGTCACGGAGGCCGCGGCTGTGGGTCTGCCGGCGGTGTTCGTACCGTTGCCGATCGGCAACGGGGAGCAGGCACTGAACGCCCGTGCCGTCGTGGACGCCGGCGGCGGGCTGCTGGTTGACGACGCGGCGATGACGCCGGACTACATTCGCGCCACGGTCCCGGGTCTGTTGCACGACCCCGCCCGCCTGGCGAGCATGAGCACAGCGGCGACTCGTCTGATCCGGCGGGACGCCGACGAACGACTGGCCAGACTGATCGTCGACACCGCGGACGGTGTGCCGTGATCGTGCCGGTACCCACCGAGCGGCTGCCACTCGATCGCCTCGGTCGGGTGCACTTCGTCGGCGTCGGCGGTGCCGGTCTGTCCGGGATCGCCCAGATCATGCTCGCCCGTGGGGTGCGGGTCAGCGGCAGCGACGCCCAGGACTCGCCGGTCCTGGATGTGCTGCGGACGCTCGGCGCCACCTGCTGGGTCGGCCACGACGCCTCGCACGTGCGCGACGTCGACACGGTGGTGGTCTCGACCGCGGTGCGGGCGAGCAACCCCGAGGTGGTCGAGGCCCGACGGCTCGGCAAGCTGCTGCTGCCACGTTCGGCCGCCCTCGACGCCGTTATGCAGGGCCGCAAGGTGATAGCTGTCGCGGGTACCCACGGCAAGACGACGACGACGTCCCTGCTCACCGTGGCGTTGCAGCACTGTGGTGTGGACCTGTCCTACGCGATCGGAGGCGACCTGACCGGGTCGGGCTCGAACGCGCACGACGGCGGCGGCGAGCTCTTCGTCGCCGAGGCCGACGAGAGCGACGGTGCCTTCCTCGTCTACTCGCCGTTCGGTGCAGTCGTGACCAACGTCGAGGCCGACCATCTCGACAACTACGGCACCACGGCGGCGTACGACGCCGCGTTCGACCGCTTCGTCGAGCGGATCGATCCCGACGGCTTCCTGGTGACCTGCGTGGACGACCCCGGTGCCGCGCGGCTGCGGGGGCTGGCTCGGTCCCAGGCTCTGGATGCGATCGGTTTCGGGACGGTGCAGGATGCCGACCTACGGGCGGAGTCGATCCGGTTCGCCGGGACGACATCGCGCTTCAGCGTGGTCGGCAACGGACGGCGGCTGGGCGAGGTGTCGCTGCGGATTCCGGGTCGGCACTATGTCCTCGATGCCGTCGGTGCACTGGCCGCCGGTCTCCGGCTGGGCTTCTCTTTCGCGCAGCTGCGGGACGGTCTCGAACAGTTCGCCGGAACCCGTCGCCGGATGGAGTTCAAGGGCACGGCCGGCGGTGTGCGGGTCTATGACAGCTACGCCCACCACCCCACCGAGATCAGGGGCGACCTGCTCGCGGCCAGGTCGATCGCGGGCGACGGGCGAGTGGTCGTGTGTTTCCAGCCCCACATGGTCAGCCGGACCCGGATCTTCGCCGCCGAGATGGGAGAAGCGCTGGGGCTGGCCGACGAGGTGGTGGTGATGGACATCTACGTCGCACGTGAGGACCCGGAACCCGGCGTCGACGCTGGCCTGGTGGCCTCTCAGGTCCCGCTCCCCGACGAGCACGTGACGGCTGAGTCATCGCGGTCGAAGATTCCGCAACTGCTTGCAGACAAGGCGAAACCAGGCGATGTCGTGATCACGCTCGGGGCGGGCGACGTGACCCTGATCGGCCCGGAGGTGCTGGCGGCACTGGACAACGGAGACGACCGGGGGAGGCGTGATGGCTGACCCGCGCAGGCTGTTCACCCGGCGACTAAGGTCGCGGCGGTTCCGCATCGCGCGTCGGATACTCGTGGCCGCTGTGCTGCTCGCGCTCGTCGGAGGCGCCGTCTGGCTCGTCTACTTCTCCACCGCTCTGGCGGCGGACTCCGTACGCGTCGAAGGAGTCGACCGGCTGCCCCAGCAGCAGATCATCGACGCCGCCGACCTTCCGATAGGTGAGCCGATGGTGCGACTCGACCTCGGCGCGGCCGAGTCGCGGATAGAGCAGATCCCTGCCGTCAAGAGCGCCGAGATCTCCCGGGACTGGCCGACGACCCTGGTCATCTCGGTGACCGAGCGCACACCGGTAGCCCTGGTGGTCGACGCCAACGGTGTCAGAGCAGTGGACTCCGAGGGCGTGCTGTTCAAGGTCAGGGGACGCAAGCCACACCTGCCCACTCTGGTGATGGAGGACAGGGCGGAAGCCTCCGCACTCAGCGAGGCCGTGCACGTGATCATGGCGATGCCACGCCGGCTGAGCGACCAGGTCGCCGAGGTACGCGCCAAGACCATGGACTCGATCACCCTGCAGCTGCACGACGGGGACACAGTGGTGTGGGGGAGCGCCGACGACTCCGCGGCGAAGGCCGAGGCGCTGGCTCTTATCCTGCAGCGCAAGGCGTCCGTCTATGACGTGAGCGTGCCGGACCTCCCGACAACGAGCAGCTGACTCACCCGCTTGCGTGATGCATCTCGGGGGTCATGACCCTCGATACGCATGACCGTCAGAGGGAAGCCGGCCACCCAGGAGCCACTCGGATCGGGGCCGCGGATCTGCGAGCTTTCATGGTCGGCTCGGCGTGTCGGTTCTTGCGTGTTGACGGGCATCGCGTAACTTCGTGCCAAGACCTCAGGTTGACATAAGTCTAACTCTCTAGTTGAGGGTGACGGTTTCAGGAAGCGAAGGCCGGAGGTTCTTCCCCCACCGCACGTCCCAGTCGTCCGCTCGTCATGGGTGGAACGAGAAACACCGAGCGAGAGGCGCATCGTGTCAGCACCGCAGAACTACCTCGCGGTCATCAAGGTCGTCGGCATCGGCGGCGGTGGCGTCAACGCAGTGAACCGGATGATCGACGTCGGGCTGAAGGGGGTCGAGTTCATCGCGATCAATACCGACGCCCAGGCGTTGCTGATGAGCGACGCCGACGTGAAGCTCGACATCGGCCGCGAGCTCACCCGCGGGCTCGGCGCAGGCGCCGACCCCGGCGTGGGCGGGCAGGCGGCCGATGACCACTCGGAGGAGATCGACGAGGTGCTCAAGGGCGCCGACATGGTCTTCGTCACCGCCGGAGAGGGCGGTGGCACCGGCACCGGCGGCGCGCCGGTCGTAGCCCGGATCGCGCGATCGATCGGCGCGCTGACGATCGGCGTGGTCACGCGGCCGTTCTCGTTCGAAGGACGCCGCCGGGCCAACCAGGCCGAGGAAGGGATCGCCGCACTGCGCGAAGAGGTCGACACGCTGATCGTGATTCCCAACGACCGGTTGCTGTCGATCAGCGACCGAAACGTGAGCGTGCTCGACGCGTTCAAGCAGGCCGACCAGGTGCTGCTGCAGGGCGTCTCCGGCATCACCGACCTCATCACGACCCCGGGGCTGATCAACCTCGACTTCGCCGATGTCAAGTCCGTGATGTCCAACGCCGGCTCGGCCCTGATGGGCATCGGCTCCTCACGGGGAGAGGACCGGGCGGTCGCCGCCGCGGAGATGGCGGTGTCCAGTCCGCTGCTCGAGGCCTCGATCGACGGCGCCCACGGCGTACTGCTCTCGATCGCCGGCGGCTCAGACCTCGGCCTTTTCGAGATCAACGAGGCGGCCGCCCTGGTGTCCCAGGCGGCGCACGCAGAGGCCAACATCATCTTCGGTACGGTCATCGACGATGCCCTCGGCGACGAGGTCCGCGTCACGGTCATCGCCGCGGGATTCGACGGTGGCATGCCGAAGCGGCGCGACCAGGCACAGCCGGCGCTACGCCGCGAGCGCTCGCCCAGCGAGCCCTCCACCACGCCCGACTCGTACGCGCAGCCAACCCACTCCCACTCCGAGCCCGTCGCCGCGCGGCAGCCGGTCTCGGTGGGCGCCCAGTCGCAGGCACCGGCAGAGCGGCAGAACTCGACCCAGCCGCGGCGGATCGAGTTCGACGAGCCCGACGGCGGGCTGGACGTACCGGACTTCTTGAAGTAGGTGTTCGCGAGCACCGTCGCCGCGGGGCCGGTGGGGGTCGCGTTCACCGACCGGCACGGCGGAGTGAGCCCCGCGCCGTTCGACGCACTCAACCTTGGCGTTGGCACCGGAGATGCCCCGGCGTCGGTTGCCCGCAACTTCGCACTGGTCGCCGCCGCGCTGGATGTCAGGCCCGGGCAGGTCGTACGCATGCATCAGGTCCACGGCACCGAGGTGGCCGTCGTCCGGGATCCATCCAAGGGGTCCACCAGGGCCGACGGGCTGGTCACCGACGTCGCCGGCATCGTCTTGTGCGTGCGCGCCGCCGACTGTGTGCCGGTCCTGCTCGCCGACAGCTCCGCGGGGGTCGTCGGGTGCGCCCATGCCGGTCGGCAGGGCATGGCCGCGGGGGTCGTTCCGGCAACCGTCACCCGAATGCGCGCTCTCGGTGCGACCGACATCACCGCCTGGATCGGCCCTCATATCTGCGGCTCGTGCTACGAGGTACCGGCCGCCCTGCGGGCCGAGATCGCCGATGCGGTACCCGAGTCGTACGGCCGGACCTCGTGGGGCACTCCGTCGGTGGATCTCGGGGCGGGAGTACGGGCCCAGCTCGCCGGCGCCGGCTGCGTCGTCGTCGACGGATCGCCGTGCACCGCTGAGAGCCCGGACCTGTACTCTCACCGCCGCGACGGCCGGCGCAGCGGACGTCTGGCCGGACTGGTCTGGATCCGGCAGTGAGCGACGCCCGTGACGAGGAGCTGCAGTCGGGACTCGGCCGCGTCCGCGCACGCATCCGTACCGCCTGCGCCGTCGCCGACAGGCCACCGGAAGACGTCACACTGGTCGTCGTCACCAAGACCTTCCCGGCATCGGACGTGCGCCGGCTTGCTGCGCTCGGCGTCCGCGACATCGGGGAGAACCGCCACCAGGAGGCACGGGACAAGGTGCGCGAGTGCGCCGACCTCGACCTGTCATGGCACTTCATCGGACGGCTCCAGTCCAACAAGGCCGCGGCCGTATCGGGCTACGCCACCGCGGTGCACTCGGTGGACCGGCTCTCACTCGTCGGACCGCTGTCGAGAGGTGCCCACGGCGCGGGACGCACGCTGGGATGCCTGGTCCAGGTCAGTCTCGACGACCCGGTGGCGAGCGACCGGGGAGGAGCCGCGCCCGGGCGGCTGGGCGAGCTGAGCGCGGCGATCGAGGACGCCGACGCGCTGACGCTGCGAGGGCTGATGGCGGTTGCCCCGCTCGGTGCCGACCCCGAGGACGCGTTCGAGCGGTTGGCCGGGATCGTGGGCGACTTCCGCGCCGAGCACCCGGGAGCAACCTGGCTCTCTGCGGGGATGAGCGGTGACCTCGAAGCCGCCGTGAAGTTCGGCGCGACACACGTTCGAGTCGGCAGCGCGGTACTCGGGCTGAGGCCGCCGCTCCGGTAGTGTCGGACGCGGCGGATCCCTTGGCATACCGGAGGTCGAACAAGTCATGAGCGGCGCGATGCGCAAGGTTGGTGTCTACCTGGGCCTGCTCGAGGACAACGACCGGTACGACGACGAGGCTGACGTGTATGACGACGACGCCGAGCCCGAGATGTCACGTTCACAGCCCGCGCGCAGCGAGGGCGGGGCGACGGTCGCCCAGTTGGCTGAGCGACGCCCACGACCCTCGTCGGTCCCAGTGCCGGCCGAGCTCTCCCGCATCACCACCCTGCACCCGCGGACCTACAACGAGGCGCGCACGATCGGTGAGAACTTCCGCGAGGGCGTGCCGGTGATCATGAACCTGTCCGAGATGGACGACAACGACGCCAAACGGCTGGTCGACTTCGCCGCCGGACTGGTTTTTGCGGTACGTGGCACGATTGAGCGGGTCACCAACAGAGTGTTCCTGTTGTCACCACCCAACGTGTTCGTCGCGGCCGAGGACAAGCAACGAATCGCCGAGGGCGGGTTCTTCAACCAGAGTTAACGGCGAGACCCGACCGTTCGTTGGGCAGGGGTGTCTGGTCCGCTGCGAGTGTTCGGAGTCTTCTAGGTGCACGTCGTCGGTTATCTCATCGAGATTGTGCTGTGGCTCTACATCGTGCTGCTCTTCACCCGGTTCATCGTCGACTGGGTGCAGATGTTCGCTCGGTCGTGGCATCCCAGCGGCGTGATACTCGTCGTACTCGAGGGTGTTTACAGCGCGACGGATCCACCGCTGCGGGCGATCCGTCGGGTGGTTCCGCCGTTGCGGCTGGGGTCGATCTCGCTGGACCTCAGCCTGATGTTGCTGCTCATCGCCGTCTACCTGCTCAAAGCGGTCAACTCTGCGCTGCTCTTGCAGTGACCCGGCTTTCACGCGCCCGACGGGGTACGGTGTCTGGCGAGAGCCTGCTTAGCGCAGACGAGTGACTTTCTACGACCTGCTTCGACGTTGAGGTGAATCCATGGCGCTGACTCCTGAGGATGTGCGCGGCAAGCGCTTCACTCCCGTACGCCTTCGCGAGGGCTACGACATGGGGGAGGTCGACCAGTTCCTCGACGAGGTCGAGACCGAGCTGGAGCGACTCGCCAAGGAGCGCGAGACTCTCCGCGCCGCAGCCTCCGCGACCGCTGACGCGCCTGCCCCCGTCCAGGAGCCGGCCGCGCCCGCGCCCGCCTCCATGACGATCGGTGAAGCATCCAGTGCCGCGACCCGCCTGCTCGAGATCGCCGGCCGCAATGCCGACGAGCTGGTCAGCGAGGCGAAGGACAACGCGGACAAGATCATCGGCGAGGCGCGCACCAAGGCGGAGCGGCTGGAGTCCGAGGCGCGCAGCACGGCCGAGCAGCTGGAGTCCGACGCACACGCGCGCTCCGAGCGGCTCGACGGAGAGACCGCGGAGCGCCGGGTGCTGCTGTTCGGTGCCCTCGACACGGAGCGTGACAGCCTGGAGCAGCAGGTCGAGTCGCTGCGCACCTTCGAGCGGGAGTACCGCAGCCGGCTCAAGGCGTACTTCGAGCAACAGCTGCAGGTCCTCGACGGTGACCCCGACGGTGACCCCGACGGTGACCCCGACGGTGACTGGGAGATGGCCGCTTCACCCCTGTCCGACGGCGAGTCCGACACCACACCGGAGCGGCTGCGTTCGTTGCTCGGCGACGACGCCGGCTGACCCTCGCGCCACACCGGGCTGACCCCTCGCGCCACCGGCGCAGGCCCTGGTCAGGCAGCGCGCCGCGAGATCCAGAAGGTCAGCCCGAGGTGGGCGTCGTGGTGGGTCCCCCGCGTCGAATCGGGCGTCGAACCCGGAGGTCCCTGCTCCATCGAGCTCGCCAGGACCTCCCCGGCGATCAGGTCCGCATGCGTCCGTATGGCCTCGGCGGTGTCACCGTCGGCCTGCCACCACAGGTCGATCCGGTCGCTGACGTCGAAGCCGCTGCGTTTGCGAGCCTCCTGCACCAGCCGGATGACCTCCCGCGCGCGCCCGGCGCGCAGCAGCTCCGGCGTCAGTTCCACGTCGAGCGCGACGGTCTCTCCCTGGTCGTTGACGACCGACCATCCCTCCCTCGGCCGCTCGGACACGATGACATCGTCGGTGGACACCTCGACCTCCTCGCCGTCGACGGTGAGCGTGGCCGTGCCGGTCCCGGCCAGTGAGCCCGCCAGCGCCGCGCCGTCAGCCTCGGCGATCGCGGCGGCGACCACGGGTGTGCGCGACCCGAACCGCCTGCCGAGCGAGCGGAAGTTGCCCTTCGCGGTGTAGTCGAGGAGCTCCGCGCCGGCCACCGACAGCGGCTCCAGCGCGCCCACGTTGAGCTCGTCGCAGATCTCGGCCCGCATCTCGTCCCGGAGGCTCTCCCACGCCCGGGTCGCCACCAGGGCGCGCCGCAGTGGCTGGCGGGTCCGGATGTCAGCCGCTGCCCGCGCGCCGCGCCCGAGCTCGACGATCCGGCGGGCCAGCGACACCTCGACGACGAGGTCGTCGTCGAGCAGGGACATGTCCGGGACCGGCCACGACGACAGGTGCACCGACTCGGCCGCGTCGGCGTCGACGCAGCGGACGACGTCCTGCCACACGCGCTCGGTGATGAACGGCGTCAACGGGGCCATCAGCCTGGTGAGCACCTCGAGCGTGTCGTGCAACGTGCCGAGCGCGCTGGGTTCGCCGCTCCAGAACCGGCGCCGCGACCTGCGCACGTACCAGTTGGACAGGTCGTCCACGAACTGCGCGATGAGCTGGCCGGCACGCTGGGTGTCGAAGGTGTCCATCGCGACGGTGACGTCGTGAGTGAGCCGAGTGGTCGCGGAGACCAGCCACCGGTCGAGCACCGGTCGCTCCTCCACCGGCGGCACGGGTCCGCCAGGCTTCCATCCGGCGGTCCGTGCGTACAGGACATGGAACGACGCCGTGTTCCAGTACGTCAGCAGAACCTTCCGCACGCCCTCCTGGATCGCGTTGTGACCGATTCTCCGGGCTGCCCACGGCGAGCCTGACGCCAGCATGAACCAGCGGACGCCGTTGGCGCCGTGGCGGTGCATCAGCGGTAGCGGCTCGAGGATGTTGCCAAGGTGCTTGGACATCTTCCGTCCGTCCTCGGCGACGATGTGACCCAGGCACAGGACGTTCTCGTACGCCGACTGGTGGAACACCAGGGTCCCGATCGCCATCAGCGTGTAGAACCAGCCGCGCGTCTGGTCGATGGCCTCACAGATGAACTGGGCGGGGTAGGCAGCCTTGAACCGTTGCGCGGAGCCTTCCACGTGCGGGTAACCCCACTGGGCGAACGGCATCGAGCCCGAGTCGTACCACGCGTCGATGACCTCGAGCACGCGGCGGGCCTCCTGCCCGCACTCGGGGCACGGCAACGTCACCTCGTCGACGAACGGCCGGTGCGGGTCGAGCTGGGACAGGTCCCTTCCGGCCAGCCGCCCGAGCTCGGCGAGCGACTCGACACATGTCTGGTGACCGTCCGGGCAACGCCAGATCGGCAGCGGGGTCCCCCAGTACCGACTGCGCGACAGCGCCCAGTCGACGTTGTTGGCCAGCCAGTCGCCGTAGCGTCCCCACTTGATCGTCTCGGGGAACCACGTCGTCGTCTCGTTCTGCGCCAGGAGCTCGTCCTTGATCGCCGTTGTGCGGATGTACCAGGACGGCTGCGCGTAGTACATCAGCGGAGTGTGGCAGCGCCAGCAGTGCGGGTAGGAGTGCTCGAAGGCGAGGTGCTTGAACATCAACCCGCGCGACTCCAGATCGGCGACGAGCGTGGCGTCCGCGTGCTTGAAGAACTGTCCGCCCACCAGGGGCGTCGACTCGACGAAACGACCGTCGGGCCGGACCGGGTTGACGACCGGCAGCCCGTACGCGCGGGCGACCCGCATGTCCTCCTCGCCGAACGCCGGTGACTGGTGGACCAGACCCGTACCGTCCTCGGTGGTGACGTAGTCGGCCAGCACGACGTAGTGCGCCGGTGCGGGGAAGTCCACCAGGGTGAACGGCCGCGAGTAGGCCCAGTGCTCAAGCTCGGCGCCCGGTAGCGAGTCCTCGACAGTCCAGCCGTCCCCCAGCGCCTGCCGGACGAGGGACTCCGCCACGACCAGCTTCTCGTCGCCGTCGGAGGCCACCACGTAGGAGACATCGGGGCGGACGGCGACGGCGGTGTTCGAGACCAGCGTCCATGGCGTGGTCGTCCACACCAGGAGCGAGGCCTGGTGCGCGTAGGGGCCGGAGGTGAGCGGGAACCGGACGTAGACCGAGGGGTCGACGACGGTCTCGTAGCCCTGGGCGAGCTCATGGTCGGACAGGCCGGTGCCACAGCGGGGACAGTACGGTGTCACCCGATGGTCCTCCACGAGGAGCCCGCGGCCGTGGATCTGCTTCAGCGACCACCACACCGACTCGATGTACGACGCGTCCATCGTCCGGTAGGGGTCGTCCATGTCGACCCAGTAGCCCATCCGCTCGGTGACCTCGGCGAACGCCGCCACGTTGCGCATCACCGACTCCCTGCACTCGGCGTTGAACGCGGCCACGCCGTACTCCTCGATGTCGCGCTTGCCGTTGAAGCCGAGCGCCTTCTCCACCGCGAGCTCGACCGGCAGCCCGTGGCAGTCCCAGCCGGCCTTGCGCTCGACCGAGTGTCCCTGCATCGTCCGGAACCGGGGGAACACGTCCTTGAACACCCTGGCCTCGACGTGATGAGTGCCCGGCACCCCGTTGGCCGTAGGCGGACCCTCGAAGAACGTCCACCGCGGCCCCGACCTGGTCTGGTCCAAGGACTTCCGGAAGGTGTCGTTCTCCGCCCAGAATGCCGCCACCGCCCGCTCGAGCTCGGGCAGGTCAACCTGGCTGGGTACGTGGTGGTAGCCGTTGCTCATCACATCTCCGTCAGCGGTCCGGAGCCGCGCGACTCCGGTTCTCCTGGCGGAGGGACGATCGGCGTCCTGCGACGCCTCCCGCGGTACCACCCTCCTTGACCCGCCGGCAACGACGCCGGCACGGCCCTCTCTGTCTTCACCGCTGCCGGTTCTACTCGGCATCCCGTGGTCTCGGTCTGCTTTTCTTCCGACGGCTCCGGGCTGATCTTGGCTCCGGGTCTGCCTCCGGGCTCACACCGTTCCCGGATCGCTGCTGGCTCGCGCTGGAGTTACTGGTCCCATCCACGCCTTGCGGTGCGGTCATTCTGCCAGATCAGCCGCGCCCGCAGCACCCGGTTTACTCCCGGTCCGCCGGCCGGGTCGGGCACGCCCGGTGGCGCGGAGCACAATTGTGGGGTGCCCGGTTGTTTCATCCGGCTGCGGCGCCTATCCTCTCCGCACCGTCTGTGGCGGTATCGACCTTCGACATCACTGCTAAGGGGTCCACTCGATGGATTCGGCTCCGACCAACGACTCTGGCGGCCGCGCCACTGCCGGCGACGCCGCGCCAGCCGCCGGCGCGGCGGAGAAGGCCGCCGGCCGGGCCGAACCGAGGAAGGCCGCTGCGAAGAAATCACCCGCGAAGAAGGCGGCTGCGAAGAAGTCCGCTGCGAAGAAGTCACCGGCGAAGAAGGCGCCCGCAAAGCAGGCGGGCGCCGGCAAGGGCCCGGCGAAGAAGAGTCCCGCGAAGAAGAGCCCCGGTAAGCCAGCGCCGGCACGAAAGGGCACCGCCAAGAAGGCAGCGGCCAAGAGTGCCCGAAACGCCGCGTCCATGCAGGCGGGCGGCCGATCGGCTGGCGCCAAGCGGTCGCTGGCGGAGCGGTTCGGAAGGGGCAGGAAAGCTTCGGTGCCGGCGCAGGGAGCGTCGTCGGGACCGGGCGCTACCTCGCCCGGTCGGAGGACGCCGGCGAAGAAGGCTGCGGCACGCAAGCACGCCCGGCGCCTCGTCGTCCGCGAGGACGAGGCTCCCTGGACGCCCCAGGAGCTGCAGGAGGTGCGCGGGGAGCTGCAGGCAGACGCCAAACGACTCCAGTCCGAGATCGCCGAAGCCGACAAGGACGTACGGACCCTGATGCGCGACAACGGCGACGGTGCGGGTAACGACCAGGCCGATGTGGGCTCCAACACCTTCGAACGTGACCATGAGATGGCGATCGTCGCGCAGCACCGCGAGATGCTCGAGCAGGTCGAGCGGGCCCTGTCACGAATCCATGACGGCTCGTACGGCATCTGCGAGCGATGCGGAAACCCGATCGGCAAGATGCGGTTGATGGCATTTCCGCGTGCCACACTGTGCGTGCCATGCAAACAACGCGAGGAACGCCGCTGAGCGACTCCACTGGCGGGGGTGGCGCCGGTGATGCGGCTGCCGGGGGCGGCCCCGGCGGTGCGGCTGCCGGGGGTGGCCCCGGCGATGAAACCGCGGATGTCGCGGCCGCTGCCTCCGGCGGCGGGAAGCTCGCCAACAGCCGGATCCGGACGTTCGCCGTCGTGGCGGCGTGCGTCTTCCTCATCGACCTGAGCACGAAGGTCGTAGCGGTCAACACGCTGTCGGTCAACCGGCCGGTCTCCCTGCTCGACGGGCTGCTGACCTTGCGGCTGACCCGCAACCCGGGCGCTGCGTTCTCCTTCGGGACCGGATACACCGTCGTTCTGTCGGTGCTCGCGATCGCAGTGGCGGTGGCGGTCGTACGGCTGTCGTCACGGCTGGGGTCCTCGGGGTGGGCGGTCGCCCTGGGCCTGCTCCTCGGTGGTGCCTGCGGCAACCTGACCGACCGACTGTTTCGTGATCCGGGTCCGTTCCGCGGGCGGGTGGTGGACTTCGTCGAGCTACCGAACTGGCCGATTTTCAACGCCGCGGACTCAGCCATCGTGCTGGGTGCGTGCCTGATCGTGCTCCAGTCGGTGCGTGGCGTGCACCTGGACGGCTCCCACTCGTGACCCCGCAGGTGCGATCGCTGTCCGTCCCCGACGGGCTGGCGGGGGAACGTCTCGACGCCGCGCTGGCGAGAATGTTCGGGTTCTCCCGGTCTAAGGCCGCCGACCTGGTGGAGGCGGGACAGGTCCGGCTCGACGGCGAGAACCCGGTGAAGTCCGATCGGGTCCGACCGGGGGCCTGGCTCGAGATCGAGCTGCCACCCGTGGCGGCGCCGGTGACCGTGGTGCCCCAGACGGTCCCCGGCGTGCGCATCCTGCACGACGACCCGGACATCGTGGTGCTCGACAAGCCGGCCGGGGTGGCCGCCCATCCGAGCCCGGGCTGGACAGGACCCACTGTCGTGGGGCACCTTGCGGGCGCAGGGTTCGACATCGCCACCGGCGGCGCCGCCGAGCGGGAGGGCGTCGTGCACCGGCTCGACGTCGGAACCAGCGGGTTGATGGTCGTCGCGAAGTCGGAACGGGCCTACTCGGTGTTGAAGGCGGCGTTCAAGGAACGTGCCGTGACCAAGACCTACCACGCGCTGGTCCAGGGGCTTCCCGACCCGCTGCGAGGGACCGTCGACGCTCCCATTGCCAGGCATCCCCGGCATGAGTACAGGTTTGCGGTGGTCGCCGGCGGACGGCCGAGCGTGACCCACTACGAGACGCTCGAGGCCCACCACTACGCAAGCCTGTTGTCGGTCGGGCTGGAGACCGGTCGCACCCACCAGATCCGGGTGCACATGAGCGCGCTGCGGCACCCGTGCGTCGGAGATCTCACCTACGGGGCCGATCCCGTGCTCGCTCGCCGGCTGGGCCTGGAGCGCCAGTGGCTGCACGCGTACCGGCTCTCCTTCGTGCATCCCGGCACCGACCGCACCGTCGAGTTCGAGGCCGGCTACCCACCCGACCTGGCGCACGCGCTGGCGGTCGTGCGCGACGGAGCGTGACCCTGCGGATCCGGCGGGCCGAACCTCCGGACGCCGGCGCCATCGCCGACATCCTCGTCGGGTCGCGCGAAGCCAACCCGGACACGATCCCGGCCATGGTCCACACCCGGCCCGAGGTACTCGAATGGGTCTCGTCGGTCGTCGTCCCCCACCGGGAGGGGTGGGTGGCCTGCACCGGAGAGGTGATCGTGGGGGTACTCGTACTGCACGAGCACATGATCGACCAGCTCTACGTCCTTCCGTCCCGCACCGGGCAGGGCATCGGTGCCGCCCTGGTGGCCCACGCCAAGCGGCTGCGCCCCGACCGCCTCGAGCTGTGGACGTTCCAGAGCAACCTCGGCGCCCGACGGTTCTACGCCCGTCACGGGTTCACCGAGGTGGAGCTCACCGACGGCAGCGGCAACGAGGAGCGTGCGCCCGACGTGCGCCTGCGGTGGCGTCCGGACTTCTGACTCCACGAGAGTGTCGGGACGATCTGTCAGGATGCGTCGCGTAGTCTTCGAGGACATCTTCCCCGCGATGTTTTCCAGGTTTCCCAGCATGTCCACCCGGGCCCACCGGCCGCTGACTCCGGGCCGATCGCGGCTCTCGGGTGTGTTCGGGGCACCCTGGTCCTTCCGCCCAAGGAGGCAGTTGACCGATGCCGAGCGACTCGTTCGTGCACCTGCACGTGCACACCGAGTACTCCATGCTGGACGGGGCGGCTCGGGTCGCTGACCTCGTCGGCGAGTGCGCCCGGCAGGAGATGCCGGCACTGGCGATCACCGACCACGGATACCTGTTCGGGGCCTTCGACTTCTGCAAGGCGGCGAGGGCACAGGGGGTCAAGCCCATCGTCGGCGTGGAGGCCTACGTCACGCCCGGCACGAGCCGGTTCGAGCGCCGGCGGGTGCAGTGGGGAAACGGCGGCAGCGACGACGTGTCGGGTGCGGGCGCCTACACCCACATGACGCTGCTCGCACGCAACAACCAGGGAATGCACGACCTGTTCCGGATGGCCTCGCGATCGTCCTTGGAGGGGTACTTCTACAAACCGCGGGTCGACCGTGAGCTCCTCGAGGCCTACGGCAAGGACCTGATCGCCACCACCGGCTGTGCCTCCGGCGAGATCCAGACGTACCTCAGGCTGGGCAAGTACGAGCAGGCCCGCCGATCGGCTGCAGAGTTCCGGGACATCTTCGGAACGGGCAACTACTACTGCGAGGTGATGGACCACGGCCTCGACATCGAGCGCAGGGTCCATGACGACCTGCTGAAGCTCGCCGGCGACCTGCAGCTGCCGCTGGTGGCCACCAACGACCTGCACTACACCCACCGGGCGGAGGCCGGCAGCCACGCGGCGCTGCTCTGCGTCCAGTCCGGGTCCACCCTGGCCGACCCGGACAGGTTCAAGTTCGACGCCGACGAGTTCTACCTCAAGACACCGCAGGAGATGCGCCACCTCTGGCGCGAGCTTCCCGAGGCCTGCGACAACACGCTGCTCATCGCCGAGCGCTGCGAGGTGTCGTTCACCGAGGGCGCCAACCTGATGCCCCGCTTCCCGGTGCCCGCCGGTGAGTCCGAGGAGTCGTGGTTCATCAAGGAGGTGGACAGGGGTCTGGCCCGCCGCTACCCGGCGGGTGTCCAGGCCGATGTCCGGGCGCGCGCCGACTTCGAGTCCGGCGTCATTCTGGACATGGGGTTTCCGAGCTACTTCCTGGTGGTCTCCGACCTGATCGCCTGGGCCAAGAGCCAGAACATCCGGGTGGGTCCCGGGCGGGGTTCGGCTGCCGGCTCGATGGTCTCCTACGCGATGGGCATCACCGAGCTTGACCCGCTCGAGCACGGTCTGCTGTTCGAGCGGTTCCTCAACCCCGCGCGCGTCTCGATGCCAGACATCGACATCGACTTCGACGAGCGCCGGCGCGGAGACGTCCTGCGCTACGTCAACGACAAGTACGGCGACAACCGTGTCGCGCAGGTCGTCACCTACGGGACGATCAAAGCCAAGCAGGCGCTGAAGGACTCGGCCCGGGTGCTCGGCTATCCCTTCGCGATGGGGGAGCGCGTCACCAAGGCCATGCCGGCGGCCGTCATGGGCAAGGACGTACCACTGAGCCGGATCTTCGACGAGAGTCACGCCCGCTACCAGGAGGGAGGTGAGTTCCGGGCGCTCTGCAACTCCGACAGCGAGGTGGCCAAGGTCGTTGAAACCGCTCGTGGCCTGGAAGGTCTCAAACGGCAGTGGGGCGTGCATGCCTGCGCGGTCATCATGTCGAGCGAGCCGCTGCTCGACCACATCCCCATCATGCGCCGGGAGCAGGACGGCGCCATCATCACGCAGTTCGACTACCCGACGTGCGAGTCGCTGGGCCTGCTGAAGATGGACTTCCTCGGGTTGCGCAACCTGACCGTCATCTCCGACGCGCTCGCCAACGTCGCGGTCAACCGCGGCGAGACGCTGGTGATCGAGGACCTGACATTCGACGACCGGGCCACCTTCGAGCTCCTCACCCGTGGGGATACCCTCGGCGTCTTCCAGCTCGACGGCGCACCCATGCGTGCGTTGCTGCGCAGTCTGCGCCCCGACGCCTTCGGCGACATCACAGCAGTGCTCGCGCTCTACAGACCGGGGCCGATGGGCACCAATGCCCACAACGACTACGCCGACCGCAAGAACGGGCGCAAGCAGGTCGTCCCGATCCACCGCGAGCTCGACGAACCGCTGCGCGAGGTCCTCGGCGAGACCTACGGCCTGATCATCTACCAGGAGCAGGTGATGGCCATCGCCCAGCGCGTGGCCGGCTACTCGCTGGCGAGTGCCGACCTGCTGCGACGGGCCATGGGCAAGAAGAAGAAGGCCGAGCTGGAACAGCAGTACGAAGCGTTCTCGGCCGGCATGACCGATCGGGGTTACTCGCCGGGAGCGGTCAAGGCGCTGTGGGACACACTCCTGCCGTTCTGTGACTACGGCTTCAACAAGAGCCACGGCGCCGGCTACGCGGTGCTCTCGTACTGGACGGCGTACCTGAAGGCGAACTTCCCGGCTGAATACATGGCCGCGTTGCTCACCAGTGTCCAGGTCGACAAGGACCGGATGGCGATCTACCTCAACGAGTGCCGCCGGATGGGCATCAGGGTGCTCCCACCAGATGTCAACGAGTCCGACGCGGACTTCACCCCGATCGGCGGTGATATCCGTTTCGGGCTGTCCGCGATCCGCAACGTCGGCACCGGGGTGGTGGCCGAGATCGTCAAGACCAGGCAGACGAAGGGCAAGTTCGCCGACTTCCCCGACTTCATGGCAAAGGTGCCGCCTGCGGTGTGCAACAAGCGCCTGATCGAGTCGCTGGTCAAGGCCGGCGCGTTCGACGACCAGGGCCACAACAGACGGTCGCTGTGGACGATCCATGAGTCCGCGGTGGACCAGTTCATCGACATCAAGCGAAACGAGGCGATCGGTCAGGACTCGCTCTTCGGGTCGATCGATGACGGTGCCTTCGGCTCCGTGACGGTCCGCATTCCCGACATCGCCGAGTGGGACAAGCAGACCCTGCTGGGACACGAGCGCGAGATGCTCGGACTCTACGTCTCCGACCACCCGCTGCTGGGTCTCGAGCACGTACTGGCGGAAGGCTCCGATCTGACCATCGGTCAGCTGGTCGCTGATGAGGAGAGGCCCGAGGGCTCAGTCGTCACCGTTGGCGGTCTTATCACCGGGGTCCAGCGCAAGATGACAAGGCGCGGTGACCCGTGGGCGGTCGTCACGGTGGAGGACCTCGAGGGGGCGATCGAGGTGATGCTTTTCCCGTCCATCTACCAGTCGACGTCGCACCTGCTCGTGCCGGACGCCATCATCCTGGTGAAGGGCCGGCTCAAGCGTCGCGACGACCAGCCCGAGCTCCACGCCACCGATGTCAGCGCGCCCGATCTGTCCCGACGACCGTCGGGGCCGGTGACGATCACGCTGGCCGCCACTCGTTGCACGGCCCCGCTGGTGGAGCAGCTGAAGGATGTGCTCGGCACCTACCCCGGGATGACCGAGGTGCGCCTACGGCTGCAGGCACAGAGCAGCACGAAGGTGATGCGGCTCGACGACCGGCTGCGCGTCAGCCCGTCGGCAGCCCTGATGGCCGATCTGAAGGCGTTGCTCGGACCTTCCTGCCTGGCACCATAGGATCGGCCGACGTGAGCGATCCCCCCAGTCGGAGCCGCCTGCACCGGTGCCGCAGCCGTCGGGAGGTGGGCCCGTCCCCCGACCGTGGAACCGGAGCTGGCCCGACGCGGCGGCGGAGGAGGATCAGGACGCGGCGACGGACCGGACCCGGGAGGTCCCCGACACCCGGAGCGCCGCCGTGGCGGTACTGGTCACGGTAGGGGCGTTCGCGGTCGCGGGGTATGCCGCGGCCCGCATCTGGGCCGGACAGACCGACGTCGCCTACTACAAGGTGACGTCGACGGGCGCTTTCCTGGACGAGTCGCAGCTCGGTCTCCAGTTCGGCGCCGACGGCTGGTTCTTCGTGACCGGCCTGGTGGGTGGCCTGGTTGTGGGCAGCGTGCTGGCCGGGGTCTTCCGCCGGCACGGCGTGGTAGCCGTGCTGGCCGTTCTCGCTGGGGCCTCACTCGCGTCATACCTGTCGTACCAGCTCGGGCCCGGTTTCGGACCCGGCCCGCTCAGGGCGAGGCTCGCGACGGCGCAGGTGGGTGATCTGGTCTCGGCGCCGATCAAGGTCACGGCCACCGGCGTCGTGTTCAGTTGGCCCATCGGCGCGATGCTCGGCGCGCTGGTCGCCCAGGCGATCCTGTGGCGGTCGGACGAACCCAGCGCGGCTGCGCGGTTCGTACCGAACCAAAAGCGGTGAAAGCACCCTTGGCGGTTCCCAGCGTCGGCTAGCGTTGACACGCTCAGCCGTTCCGGCTCAGCCGTTCCGAGAGGGGTCCACGTTGTCGAGCGACCGTCCATTCACAGGCGACGGCCCTGCCGAGCAGCCGCCGCCCGGCCCGCAGGACCCTGACCGGCCGACTCAGGTGGACCAGCCCGGTCCTTGGAGCCAGCCACAGGACGGCGGATTCGGCTCGCCACCCGGTGGCACCCCGGTCGTCATGGACAGCCAGGGGGGCGGAGGCACCGGACGGTCGGGAACCCGTGGTCTGATCGCGGTCGCCGCGGCCGTCGTGCTCGCGCTGATCCTCGCCGGCGTGGGCTACGCGGCCTATTCGTCGCACTCCGGCGACGACCCGCAGCCGGCCGAGGCGCTGCCGAGCACCGCGCTTGCGTACTTCCGCATCGACCTGGATCCGTCCGCGGCGCAGAAGCTCAACGGTCTGCAGCTGCTGCAGAAGTTCCCATCCTTTGCCGATGCCACCTCGATCAGCAGCGACTCCACCGATCTGCGCAAGAAGCTCTTCGAGCTCGCCCAGCAGCGGGGAGGGCAATGTCCTGCCGTCGACTACGACACCGACATCGCATCGTGGGTCGGTGACAGGCTCGGCGTCGCGGTGCTACCGCCCGTCGGCGGCGACTCGACCCCGTCGTTCGCGATAGCGCTGCAGGTGCAGAACCAGGACGCGGCGATCAAGGGCTTCGCCGACGTCACCAGCAAGTGCGGCGGAGCGGTGGGGTCGTACGGAGTGTCCCCGGTGGGCAGCGACTACATCCTGTTCGCCAAGACCAGCGCGCTGGCCACGCAGTACGCGTCCCAGGTCGAGAGCTCATCACTGGCCGACGACAGCGGCTTCACCGCCGATATGAAGCAGCTCGGCGACCAGGGTGTCGTCTCGATGTGGCTCGACTACAAGAAGGTCGCGGCCGCGATGCCGCCGGGATCCATTCCGCCGCAGTTCGACCTGTCGACGATCGTGCACGGCGCCAGATCGGTAGCGGCGGCGTTGCGCTTCGACGAGAACTACGTGGAGCTGGCCGCGGTTACCAGCGGCATGGATGCGCCCAGCTCCGGCGGCACCAACCCCGTCGTCAACCTCCCGGACACGACATTCGCCGCGCTGTCCGTCTCGGGCGCCGCCGGCGCTGTCGACCGGGGTTGGTCCTCACTCGGTGACCTGCTGGCCAGTCAGGGCGAGAGCCTTGACGTGATCACCAAGCAGGTCCAGCAGGAGACCGGACTGGTTCTTCCGGACGATCTCAAGACGCTGCTGGGCGACAACTTCACCCTGGCTCTGGACGGCGACGGACTCGACCTGGCCAAGCTCGCCTCCACGCCGGACCCGAGTCAGCTCCGCCTCGGGGCGCGTGTCACCACCGACACAGCCAAGTTCAACGCGGTCTTCGAAAAGATCTCGAGCTTTGTGCGTGCCAACGGGGGTGGCACACTGCCGGTGACCAAGGTCGACGATGACGGCTTCGTCACCGTCTCAACCAACAAGGACTATGCAAACGAGCTGGCGGCTGACGGGAACCTCGGGGATGACGAGACGTTCCAGAACGCCGTCCCGGATGCCGGGTCGGCTCAGACGGTGTTCTATGTCAACTTCGACGGGATCGAGAGCCAGGTCTTCGACCTGTTGACCGCCCAGGGCACCTCACAGAAGGTCATCGACAATCTCAAGCCGCTGTCGTCCATCGGCTTCTCCACGCATGCTGTCGGCTCGGACTCCGTCGAGGGCGTGCTGCGGATCACGGTCAACTGACAGGCCACTCCGCTGTCCCCTGCGCTTGCGTCATGCAATTCGAGGCTCCCGACCCTCGAATTGCATGACGAAACCAGCCCGCCCGAGGTCACAGACCGCCTGCGTCGGGCTGCAACGGCGTCGGGTGGCGCACACGGTTCGTAGACTCATCCAATGATCCGTCGCCTTGACCTGCGAGGCCGGCTCGCCAGCGGCGAGACCCTCGACTACCGTGCGGAGATCCCCCGCGCCGGGTTCGACGTAGCGGCGGCGCTCGATGTCGTACGCCCGATCTGCGACGGCGTGCGTGAGCGCGGCGAGGCGGCGCTCATCGAGTATGCCAAGACCTACGACGGGGTGGATCTCGACCGGGTCAGGGTGCCCGCCGAGGCGGCCGAGGACGCGCTTCGACAGCTGGACCCAGCGATCCGCCTCAGCCTGCTCGAGTCGATCAAGCGGCTGCGCCGGTCCTGCGAGGCGGAGCGCGGCGGCGACACGGTCACCGAGGTGGTTCCCGGCGGGCAGGTGACGCAGCGACTGGTCCCGGTCCGCCGGGTCGGCCTGTACGTGCCGGGTGGTCTGGCTCCGCTGATCTCCAGCGTGGTGATGAACGTCGTGCCGGCACAGGTGGCCGGTGTCACTTCGATCGGGCTGGCCAGCCCGCCGCAGCGGGACCACGGCGGGCTCCCGCACCCCACGATCCTGGCCGCGTGCGCCCTGCTCGGTGTCAATGAGATCTATTCCGCCGGCGGTGCGCAGGCGATCGCGATGTTCGCGTACGGCGCCGGCGAGTGCCGGCCCGTCGACCTGGTGACCGGCCCGGGAAACATCTACGTGGTCGCGGCGAAACGCCTGCTCAGAGGGCTGGTCGAGATCGACTCGGAGGCCGGGCCGACCGAGATCGCCATCCTCGCCGACGACAGCGCGGACCCCCGTCACGTCGCCGCCGACCTGATCAGCCAGGCCGAGCACGGTCCGCACTCCGCAAGTGTTCTGGTTACGCCGAGCCCGACCCTGGCCACCGCGGTCGAGCGTGCCCTCGACCTCCAGGTCCCCGCCACCAAGCACGTCGAGCGGGTGCGCACTGCGCTGTCTGGACGGCAGTCCGCCATCGTCGTCGTCGACGACCTCGACCAGGGGCAGGACCTGCTCGACGCCTACGCGGCGGAGCACCTGGAGATCCAGACCGCGGACGCCCGGCAGCGGGCGGTGCGCATCACCAACGCCGGCGCCGTCTTCGTCGGCCCGTTCGCTCCGGTGTCGCTCGGCGACTACTGCGCGGGTTCCAACCATGTGCTGCCGACCGGGGGCGCCGCCTGTCACTCCTCGGGCCTGTCGGTCCGGGTCTTTCTCAAGACGGTGCAGGTCATCGAGTACGACGAGCCGGCCCTGCGCGACGTCTCCCGCGATGTCGTCACGCTGGCCGGCGCCGAGGACCTGCCGGCCCACGGCGCCGCGGTCTGCGTCCGGTTCGAGGGCCCATGATGGCGGACCCCACCACCCTGCCGCTGCGGGCCGAGCTGCGCGGGCTTGTCCCGTACGGCGCACCCCAGCTCGACGTACCGGTGCGGCTCAACGTCAACGAGAACCCCTACCCGCCCGGTGACGACGTGGTGGCCGACATCGCGGCGGCGGTGGCCGCCGTCGCCGGTAGCCTGAACCGCTACCCCGACCGCGAGGCGGTAGAGCTGCGGACGGCGCTGGCCGGCTACCTCGGCCACGGTTTGACCCCCGACAACCTCTGGGCCGCCAACGGCTCGAACGAGCTGATGCTCCAGCTGCTGCAGGCCTTCGGCGGTCCGCAGGGCAAGGCGCTGGTGTTCACCCCCACCTACTCGATGTACCCGGAGTATGCCCGCAACACACTGACGCCGATCGTGAGCGGAGCCCGGGCGGACGACTTCACCGTCGACGCGGTGGCGGCGGTCGAGCTGATTCGGGCCGAGCGGCCGACGGTTGTCCTCCTCGCCTCGCCGAACAATCCGACCGGCACCGCCCTGCGGCTGGAGACGGTGGCTGCGATCTGCGCTGCCACCACCGGGATCGTCGTCGTCGACGAGGCCTACTCGGAGTTCCGCCGCGACGGTACGCCGAGCACGCTCCAGCTGCTGTCGGCGTACCCCCACCTGGTCGTGACGCGGACGATGTCGAAGGCGTTCGCACTGGCCGGCGCCAGGCTCGGCTACCTGGCGGCGCACCCGGCGGTCGTCGACGCGCTGCGCATCGTGCGACTGCCCTATCACCTCTCGTCGGTCACGCAGGCAGTCGCGCTGACGGCGCTCAGGCACCGGGGCGAGCTGCTCGCCATGGTCGAGGAGCTGCGGCGTGAGCGCGACGCCACCGTGACCTGGCTGCGCGCCAACGACCTGACCGTCGCCGACACCGACGCTAACTTCGTGATGTTCGGGCGGTTCGAGGATCGCCACGTCGTGTGGCAAGGGCTGCTCGGCCGCGGTGTGCTGATACGAGAGACTGGTCCGGTCGGCTGGCTCAGGGTGTCGATCGGTACGGCAGCGGAGATGTCCGCCTTCCGGGGCGCACTACTGGAGGTGCTGGACAGATGAGCAGGACGAGTCGGGTCGTGCGCGACACCCTGGAGTCCAAGGTCGTCGTCGAACTCGCCCTGGACGGAACCGGTCGCGCCGACGTGTCGACCGGGGTGCCCTTCTACGACCACATGCTGACGTCGCTTGCGCGGCACGCGCTGTTCGACCTGCGCGTCCAGGCCGAGGGCGACATCCACGTCGACGCTCACCACACGGTCGAGGACGTCGCCATCGTGCTCGGGCAGTCTCTGCGCACGGCGCTCGGCGACAAGGTCGGGATCCGGCGGTTCGGCGACTCCCTGGTCCCCCTCGACGAGGCGCTCGTGCAGTGCGCGGTCGACGTCTCCGGACGCGCGTACTGCGTCCACTCGGGTGAACCGGCGGGCCAGGCGTATGTCCTGCTGGGCGGCTCGTACCTCGGTTCGCTGACGCGGCACGTCTTCGAAACCCTCGCCTCCACCGCCGGCCTCGCTCTGCACATCCGCGTGCTGTCCGGCAGGGACCCGCATCACGTGGTCGAGGCGCAGTTCAAGGCGCTCGCCCGGGCGTTGCGCGACGCGGTGGCCGTCGACCCGCGGGAGGCCGGCATCCCGAGCACGAAGGGCAGCCTGTGACGAGTCTGCCGGAGGCACACACCGTGAAGAGTGCGCCGGAGGCACACAGCGTGAAGAGTGCGCCGGAGGCACACAGCCTGAAGAGTGCGCCGGCGGCCCCACGGGTCGTCGTCCTCGACTATGGATCGGGCAACCTGCGGTCGGCCGTCCGGGCTCTGGAACGGGCAGGCGCGCAGGTGTGCCTCACCTCGGACCAGGAGTCGGCGCTGCACGCCGACGGGCTCGTGGTTCCAGGGGTAGGCGCCTTCGCCGCCTGCATGCGTGGTCTGCGCGGTGTCCGCGGCGACCAGATCATCGGCCGTAGACTCGCCGGCGGGCGACCGGTCCTCGGGATCTGCGTCGGTTTCCAGATCATGTTCGAGCGGGGACTCGAGCACAGGGTGGAGACCAGCGGCTGCGGCGAATGGCCAGGCGTAGTCGAGCGGCTGCACGCGGGAGTCCTGCCGCACATGGGCTGGAACACCGTCGGGTCACCGCCCGGCTCCACGCTGTTCGACGGGGTGCCGGACGAGCGGTTCTACTTCGTGCACTCCTACGGCGTGCGCGAGTGGACACTCGTGCCGCGCCGGCCGATGCGTCCACCGCGGGTGACCTGGACCTCGTACGCAGGAGACCGATTCGTGGCCGCGGTCGAGAACGGACCGCTGGTCGCAACCCAGTTCCACCCGGAGAAGTCCGGGGCGGCCGGTGCAAGGTTGCTGCGCAACTGGGTCGGCTCACTGTGACGCCGGAACCGGACCAGCGACGAGCGCGTCTGAACGCCGTGAGCGCACTCAGTTCTCGAATCGCGACGTTGTCCGCCTCCGTCGTCATCGTCGGCGTCCTGGTCTCCGGCTGCGGCGATCAGCCCGCCGCCTCACCCGCGGCGGCCGCGACCGGTACCGAGACACCGGGGGCCGGCAGCGCCGACGCGTCAGCGACGGCGACGAAGGTCGTCGTCCACCAGACCGGCGGACTCGCCAGCCTCGACCGGACCTGGACGATCTCCGCCGGCGGCGCTCCGCCCCCGGGAATGAGCGCGGCAGACGTCCGCCGCGTGCTCGACATCGCCTCGTCCAGCGAGTTCCAGTCGATGCCGACGACCAGGGCCAAGGACATCTGCTGCGACCATTTCAGCTATTCGGTCTCGGTGGTCTACAGCGACGGCAGCAGCCGTCAGTTCGCCACCTCGGAGGCACAGCGGCAGGCCGCGCCGCTGGACGACCTTCTCGGGCTCGTCGGCTGAGCCTCCCACTACGCTTCCCACCATGTCGTCACTGGTGCTGCTCCCGGCCGTCGACGTGTCCGCGGGCAGAGCCGTCCAGCTGGTTCAGGGAGTCCCCGGCAGCGAGCGCGACTTCGGTGATCCGGTGGAGGCTGCCCTCTCCTGGCAGCGGGCGGGCGCCGAGTGGATCCACCTGGTCGACCTGGACGCCGCCTTCGGTCGCGGCGACAACAGTGACCTCTTCCAGGATCTGGTCGGGCGGCTCGATGTCGCCGTCGAGCTGTCCGGCGGCATCCGCGACGAGGCCAGCCTGGCGGCCGCGCTGGCGACGGGGTGTCGTCGCGTCAACATCGGCACCGCAGCGCTGGAGCACCCGTCGTGGTGTGCCCAGGTCATCGGTGAGTACGGGGACCGCGTCGCCGTCGCGCTCGACGTGCGCGGCACCACGCTCGCGGCCCGGGGCTGGACGCAGGAAGGGGGGCAGCTCTTCGACGTCCTGGACCGGCTGAACCGGGCGGGATGCGAGCGCTACGTGGTGACCGACGTCGAGCGGGACGGCATGCTGCACGGGTTGAACCTCGACCTGCTGTGCTCGGTGTGCCAGCACACCGAGAAGCCGGTCATCGCCTCGGGTGGCGTGGCAAGCCTGGCTGACCTGCGCGCTCTCGCCGAGCTGACCCCGCTCGGGATCGAGGGGGCGATCATCGGCACCGCTCTGTACACCGGCGCGTTCACGCTCGAGGCGGCGCTCGCCGTCACCGCCCAGATCGGCGCGGCGTGAACCTGGCCGTACGAGTCATCCCCTGTCTCGACGTGGACAACGGGCGGGTGGTCAAGGGGGTGAACTTCACCGGTCTGCGGGACGCCGGGGATCCAGTCGAACTGGCGCACCTGTATGACCGCGAAGGCGCCGACGAGCTCACGTTCCTCGACATCTCGGCCTCGAAGCAGGCGAGAGAGACCACCTACGACCTGGTCCGGCGTACCGCCGAACAGGTCTTCATCCCGTTGACCGTCGGGGGTGGCGTCCGCTCCGTCGACGACGTGGACCGGCTGCTGCGCGCAGGTGCCGACAAGGTTGCGGTCAACACCGCGGCCATTCTCCGGCCGGACATCATCGCCGAGATCGCCGAGAGGTTCGGGTCGCAGGTCCTGGTCCTCTCCGTCGACGCGCGGCGGTCGGCCGCCACCGACTCGGGCTACGAGGTGACGACCCACGGGGGCGGCCGTGGCACCGGGCTGGACGCGCTCGACTGGGCGCGACGAGCGACCGGGCTCGGCGTCGGGGAGATCCTGCTCAACTCGATGGACGCCGACGGCACCCGCAAGGGCTTCGACCTGGAGATGATCCAGGCGACCCGCGCCGCCGTCCGCGTCCCTCTCATCGCCAGCGGTGGCGCCGGCCGGGTCGACCACTTCGCTCCGGCCGTCGATGCCGGAGCCGACGCCGTACTCGCCGCCAGCGTGTTCCACTTCGGCGACCTGCGAGTCAGGGACGTGAAAGCGGCGCTGGCGCGGGCCGGGCACACGGTGCGTCAGGTCAGAGTGGACACCGCGGCGGGCGGCCCGTCGAGGTCGACGTCGACGACCGAGCGCCCGTAGAGATACAGGGTCAGCTCGCTCGGCAGCCCCCGGATCGCCACGCTCGGCTCACCGTCCCTGATCCGGATCGACGCGGGAACGTCTGTCCGCACCAGCTCGAGACCGACCGAGGCGCCGTGGGCGAAGGCCTTGCCTGACCAACCGGCGCGGGACCAGATCTCGTCCTGGTCGCGGCTCGACAGCTCACGCCTGTGCTCCGGACTGCTCGCTCGCAGGACGTCCTCGTGGTGGACGAAGAACTCGATCGTGTTGACGGCGGGCTCGACCCTCGGCCAGCCGAACGCCGACCAGACCGGCGGGCCACGGCGACCCGGTCCACGATCTCGGCGAACGACAGCCGGGACTTGAGCTTGTCCATGCCGCGATCGGTCAGCCGGTGCGCGCGCGGCAGCACGATCGCCGCGGCGGCGACGGGGTTGGCCTCCCGCAGCCGCAGGTGCGCGGCCAGGTCAAGCGCCGTCCAGCCGGCGCACAGAGTCGGTGCGTTCGGTCCCACATCGTCCAGCAGGTCGCACAGACCCGCCCGTTCGGTCCTGGAGAGACTGTCCATGCCCCGATCGTAGAGTTGCCCACGTACTGCCCAGACCGTTGATGACGCGAGAGGAGCCTGGTGGCGGCGAAACCACGATCGAACCCCGACACGCTGAGGCGAGGTTTCGCCGTCCTCGGGGTCGCCATCCGGGAGCAGCCAACGGTCTTCACGCTCAGCGTGCTGGGCAGCGTCTTGTTCGGGGCACTCACGGTCGCCGACGCCTGGGTGATCGGCTGGGCGACGAACGCAGTGGTGATCCCGAGCATCGACACCGGTCACGCCGAGGGATCACTGCTGGTCGCCGTGGTCGCATTGTTCGTCGGTGTCGCGATCCTGCGCGCGGTCGGCATCGTCGGCCGCCGGCTGGGAGGCGGCATCATGCAGTACCGGATGCAGGCCTCCTACCGCCAGCAGGTCACCCGCCAGTACCTCCGACTTCCGCTGTCCTGGCATCACCAGCACTCCACCGGTGAACTGCTGTCCAACGCGAACGCCGACGTCGAGGCGGCGTGGGCACCGATCGCGCCCCTCCCGATGGCCGTCGGCGTGGTCGCGATGCTGCTGGTCGCCATCGCGGCGATGGCCACCGCCGACCTGGTGCTGACCGCAATCGGACTGCTCGTCTTCCCCGCGGTGTTCGCCGTCAACATCATCTATCAGCGTCTGCAGTCGCCACTGGTGACGCGTGCCCAGGCGCTTCGCGCCCAGGTCAGCGAAGTGGCGCACGAGTCATTCGACGGCGCGCTCGTCGTCAAGACGCTCGGCCGGGAGAGCGAGGAGACGCAGCGCTTCGCGCGCCAGGCCCACAACCTGCGCGATGCCAACATCGCGATCGGACGAGTCCGCGGGTTCTTCGACCCGGCGATCGAGGCGCTGCCGAGCCTCGGCGTCCTCGTGGTGCTTCTCGTCGGCGTCGCCAGGGTCAAGACCGGCGTGACCGACACCGGCGACGTCGTCCAGGTCGCGTACCTGTTCACGATCGTGGCGTTCCCGATCCGGGCGTTCGGCTGGCTGCTCGGTGAGTTCCCGCGCAGCGTCGTCGGATGGGACCGCGTGCAGCGCGTACTCCAGGCGAGCGGCGGAGTGACGTACGGACCGGTCACCTCGACCGGCGTCGCCGGACCGGCCAGTCTTGCGGTCGAGGAGCTCAGCTTCGCCTACGACGAACACGTCGTCCTCCGCGACATGTCGTTCACCGTGCAGCCGGGCCGGATCGCCGCTCTCGTCGGCCCCACGGCCACCGGCAAGAGCACGCTGAGCATGCTGCTGGTCCGGCTGGTCGACCCGGCGGCGGGCCGCGTCCTGCTGGACGGCGTCGATCTGCGCGACCTGGCAGCGGGGGCGGTCGCGGGATCGGTTGCGCTGGTGGCCCAGCAGACCTTCCTGTTCGACGACACGATCCGGGACAACGTGGCACTCGACCGCGACATCACCGACGAGGAGATCTGGGCCGCTCTCGAGGTCGCCCAGGCCGCGGAGTTCGTTCGCGCCCTGCCTGGTGGACTCGACACGCGGCTCGCCGAGCGTGGGGCGTCCCTGTCGGGTGGGCAGCGCCAGCGGCTCGCGCTGGCGCGGGCACTGGTCCGCCGCCCACGGCTGCTCATCCTCGATGACGCCACCAGCGCGGTCGACCCCGAGGTCGAGGCGCGCATCCTGCAAGCGCTGCGGGAGCCGGGCGGGCTCACGGCCGGGACGACGGTGCTCGTGATCGCGTACCGACCGGCCACGATCATGCTGTCCGACGAGGTGCTGTTCGTCGAGGACGGGCGCATCGCCGACCGCGGACCCCACGAGCAATTGGTCGAGACGTCTCCCGGATACCGCCACCTGGTCACCGCATACGCGCGCGAAGCCGCTCGCCGGCGAGCCGTGGTCGAGGAGGGTGAGGAGGTGGGCGTATGAGCACCATGTCGACCGGCGAGGAGTCCTCCGCGATCCGCACCCTGCGCCGGGGATTCGCCCTCTCACCGGAGCTCACCCTGGGCATCTGGACGACGCTCGCGCTCTCACTCGTCGCCACCATCGGCAGGGTGGTGGTGCCGATCACCGTGCAGCAGACCATCGACCGCGGTCTGGACGCACCCGGTGGGCCCGACTCCGGCGTGGTCTGGGAGATGACCGCCGTCGCCGCGGTGGCGATCCTGGTCACCGCCGGATGCGCGACCCTGATGAACATCCGGCTGTTCACGAGCAGCGAACGCGGCCTCGCCACCTTGCGGATCAAGGCGTTCCGGCACGTCCACGACCTCCCCGTGCTCACCCAGAACACCGAGCGCCGCGGCGCGCTCGTCTCCCGGGTCACCAGCGACGTCGACCAGGTTTCACTGTTCCTTCAGTTCGGCGGCATCATCTCGGTGATCAGCATCGGCCAGATCCTCATCGCCACCGTGGTGATGCTGGCGTACTCGTGGCAGCTGACGATCGTGGTCTGGGTCTGCTTCACCCCGCTGCTGGGGTCCCTGCGCTACTTCCAGTCCCGGCTGACCAGCGCCTATTCGAGCGCGCGACGGCTGGTCGGAGAGATGCTGTCGGCGATCTCCGAACCCGTCGTGGGGGCCGAGGTCGTCCGCGCGTACGCGATCGAGGCGCGCACCCAGCGCCGCATCGACGTCGCGATCGACCGGCAGCGGGCCGCGATGACGAAGGCACAGAGTCTCGTCGCGGTGACGTTCTCGATGGGCGGCCTGGCAGCCGGTCTCGCGAACGCCGGGGTGATCGTCGTCGGCGTGCTGCTCGGCGTCGACGGGCAGCTCACCGCGGGCGAGGTGCTCGCGTTCGCGTTCCTCGTGACGCTGTTCGTCGGACCTGTCCAGCTCGGCACCCAGGTGCTCACCGACGCGCAGAACGCGATCGCCAGCTGGCGGCGCGTCATCGGCATCCTCGACACCCCTGCCGACGTGGTCGACCCCGGCGACGCCGGGGTGGTGCTGCCGCGTGGTCCGGTGCGGGTCGACTTCGAGCACGTCGGCTTCGCGTACCCCGACGGGCCTCCGGTCCTGCACGACGTCAGTGTCACCGTTGTGCCGCGGTCGCGTGTGGCCGTCGTCGGAGAGACGGGCTCTGGCAAGACCACCTTCGCCAAGCTGATGACCCGGTTGATGGATCCCACCAGCGGTCACGTTCTGCTCGACGGACAGCCGTTGCCGGACGTCAGCTTCGCGTCCCTGCGACAGCGTGTCGTGATGGTGCCTCAGGAGGGCTACCTGTTCGACGCCACGCTTCTGGAGAACATCGAGTACGGCCGTCCGGGGACTGCCGAGGCTCACATCGACAGCGCCGTGCGCGACCTGGGGCTGGACGACTGGCTCGACGGGCTTCCGCTCGGGTTGGCGACCCCGGTCGGCCAGCGTGGCCAGTCGCTGTCGTCGGGGGAGCGGCAACTGGTGGCCCTGGCCAGGGCCTACCTCGCCGATCCGGACCTGCTGGTGCTCGACGAGGCGACCAGTGCCGTGGACCCGGCCACCGAGGTGCGGATCTCACGTGCACTGGAGAAGCTGCTGGCCGGGCGGACAGCGGTGACGATCGCGCACCGGCTCGCCACCGCGGAAGCGGCGGACGAGATCCTGGTCTTCGACGACGGGCGGCTGGTCCAGCGCGGACCGCATCGCGTGCTGGTGGCGCAGCCGGGTGTCTACCAGCGACTGCACGCCTCCTGGGCGACCCAGCAGACCGAAGGCTGAGCGGCGGTGACTGGTTCCATCCACGGGACCGGGTCACAATGGTTGCGTGACGGCACCGGTCACAATGGTTGCGTGACCGGCCCCGGCGATGCTCCCGCCTCGAGCGCACTCGACCCCAGGATCGCCTCGGCGCTCAAGCGCGACCACGACGGTCTCGTCGTCGCGGTGGTTCGCGATGCCGGGTCCGGCGATGTGTTGATGGTCGGGTGGATGGACGATGAGGCGCTGCACCGCACTCTCGTCAGCGGCCGGGCCACGTACTGGAGCCGTAGCCGTCAGCAGTACTGGGTCAAGGGTGAGACCTCCGGCAACCGGCAGACGGTACGCGAGGTTCGGCTCGACTGCGACGGCGACAGTCTGCTGGTCACCGTGGACCAGGTAGGCCCGGCGTGTCACACCGGTGACCGCACCTGCTTCGACGGCACGGTGCTGCTGCCGATGAGACCGCGATGAGCGCCTCGACCAGGCGAACGTACGCATTGACCATCCTGATGGGTCTCGCCGGCGGCGCGCTGGTGGCCGTCTGCGCCTCCCGGCCCTGGGCGATCGCGGTTACCCACCAGGCCGGGATTCCGGCGCTCCCCGTACGGGTCGACGGCACCGACGCCGTGCCGCTGGTGGGAGCCCTCGGCCTGGTGATCCTCGCCGGCACGGTGGCATCAGTGGCGACCGCGGGGGTCGCCCGCCGCATCGCCGGGTTGGCGATCGCGGCATCAGGGCTGGTCTGCTGCTGGCTCACGCTCAGCGCCGGCTCCGAGATCTCCTCCGCGCTCGCCGATCAGATGGTGGGCACGGTCGGGGGAGGACACGCACCCGCCAGCGCGGACACCTGGTCGGTGTGGAGGTGGCTCTCGTTGGCCGGTGCCGTTCTCTCGCTGCTGGCCGGGTTACTCATCGCCAAGCTAGGGCCCGGCTGGCCGGCGATGGGCTCGAAGTACGACGCGCCGACCGCGCCGCGCGCCCGCGACGACTCCGAGCCCGACCTGTGGCGGGCGCTGGATGCTGGTGAAGACCCCACCACCTGACCGCTATCGTGACCCGGCACAATGAGCGCGCCGAGAGGAGAATCGATCCATGGCAAGCGCACACGGCTCGACTCCCGCTGCCTGGACCACGGTGGTCATCGTCTTTATCGCGTTCCTGGTGGGGGGAATCGGCCTGGTGATCGGGCCCAACTGGGTGGTCTTCTGGATAGGCGTGGCTCTCCTCCCGGTCGGCGCGCTCGTGGGCAAGGTCATGCAGGCCATGGGGATGGGTGCCGAGAGTCCGCCACACCGCGGCTAGTCTCACCGCCGGATCCGCCGCACCGGTGTCCTTGCGTCATGCGATTCAGGGTCGGGACCCTCAAGCGCATGACGTAAGCGTCTGCCGCGACTTCGTCGCGGCTCTACCGTCTGCCGCGACTTCGTCGCGGCTCTACCGTCTGCCGCGACTTCGTCGCGGCTCTACCGTCTGCCGCGACTTCGTCGCGGCTCTACCGTCTGCCGCGACTTCGTCGCGGCTCTACCGTCTGCCGCGACTTCGTCGCGGCTATACGATCGCGCCATGTTGCGAGCGCGCCGCTACGGGCTCGACGCGCCGGGAGTCGTCTCCGGTCTGGCGGCCGGTGGCCTCGCGTCCGCTGGTGCACAGGCGCTGGTGCCGCGACTGCTGACCGATCGGCCGATCCTGGCCCGCGTGTTGCGCGGATACCTCGGCCTGTCCGCGGTCGCCAGCCTCGGCCAGGCCGCCTACATGGTCGGGAGCAGCCTGGTCGGAAAGCAGTCGGTCTGGCGTGGTGTTCTCGACGGCCTCGACCTCCGGCCGGACGCCCAGGTGCTCGAGCTCGGACCCGGCCGGGGCTGGCTGCTCGTCGAGGTCGCAGAACGACTGGGACCGGCCGGACACATCACCGGCATCGACCTGTGGCGAACGGAGGACCAGGCCGGCAACAGCCGCGCGGCCACCGAGGCGAACCTGGCGGCGGCCGGCGCGCAGAGCCAGGTCACCCTCGTCGACGGCGACTTCGCCAGCCTGCCGTTTCCCGATGCCGCCTTCGACGTTGCGTTCGCCAACCTCGCGATCCACAACCTGCCTGGGGACTCGCGTCGCGACGCGCTACGGGAGCTGGCCCGGGTCCTGCGTCCCGGAGCCCGGGCGGTGATCGTGGACTTCCAGCACACCGCCGCCTACGCCGAGCTGCTCGCCGAGGCCGGACTAGCGGTCCGCCGGAGCCATCCCGACCTGCGGATGTGGCCGCCGGTGCGCTCGGTGACGGCGACACGGATCGGCGTCGCTGCCAACGCTCGGTGACGCTGCGCAGTGGCGCGTACGGTGCCGGGCACACCGTGCGTCCGCGGGTGCTGGGCCGCGCTCGCGCCTCTCCATCCGACTCGGCCGGTTACAGGAGCAGGCGCTGGCCCGAGTATGGTGAGGCCGCAAACCGCACGACAAGGGAGATTCGTGTCCGTACTCGAGGAGATCGTCGCCGGCGTGCGCATCGATCTCGCAGAACGAGAGGCGCGGACGCCGCTCGACCAGGTCAAGGAGGCGGCGCGGCTACAGACCTCCGCGCAGGACCCGATGCCGACCTACCGGGCCCCCGGAGTCTCGGTGATCGCGGAGGTGAAGAGGGCAAGCCCCAGTGTCGGCGCGATCGCTCCCATCAAGGACCCCGCCGCGCTGGCCAGAGAGTACGAGTCCGGCGGTGCGGCGACGATCAGCGTGCTCACCGAGCGGCGCCGGTTCGGCGGCACGCTCAACGACCTGCGCGAGGTGCGCGCCGCGGTCGACATCCCCGTGCTGCGCAAGGACTTCATCGTCACCTCCTACCAGCTCTGGGAGGCCAGGGCGGCGGGAGCCGACCTCGCGCTCCTCATCGTGGCGGCGCTCGACCACAACGCGCTGGTGTGCCTGATCGACCGGGCCCGCTCGATCGGGCTCACCCCGCTGGTCGAGGTGCACACCGCCGAAGAGGTGTCCCGCGCTCTCGACGCGGGTGCCGACCTGATCGGGGTCAACGCCCGCAACCTCAAGACCCTCGACGTCGATCGCAACACCTTCGCCGAGCTGGCACCCCTGATACCCGATGACGTGGTGCGCGTCGCCGAGTCGGGAGTCCGCGACCCTCGCGACGTGTTCGACTACGCCCTTGCGGGGGCGGATGTCGTGCTGGTGGGGGAGGCGCTCGTCACCGGCGACGACCCGCGTGCGTCCGTCGCCAACCTGGTCGCGGCAGGCACCCATCCCGCGCTCAAGCAAAGGCACTGACCGCATGCAGTCGCAGATTCCCGATGCGGCCGGCCACTTCGGTCAATTCGGCGGCCGGTTCCTGCCCGAGGCGCTGATCGGCCCGCTCGACGAGCTCGAAGTGGCCTGGCGCAAGGCGATGGCGGATGAGTCCTTCGTCGCCGAGTTCAACCGGATGCTGGTCGAGTACGCCGGAACCCCGAGCCTGCTCTACGACGCCGAGCGCCTCTCCAGGGTCGCCGGCTCCCGGATCCTGCTCAAGCGCGAGGACCTCAACCACACCGGTGCCCACAAGATCCGCAATGTGCTCGGTCAGGCCCTGCTCACCAAGCGGATGGGCAAGCAACGGGTCATCGCCGAGACCGGTGCCGGACAGCACGGCGTCGCGACTGCGACGGCCTGTGCCTACCTCGACCTGGACTGCGTCGTCTACATGGGTGAGGTGGACACCGCGAGGCAGGCCCTCAACGTGGCGCGGATGAAGCTGCTCGGCGCGGAGGTCATCCCGGTCGCCGCTGGCAGCCGGACCCTCAAGGACGCCATCAACGAGGCGCTGCGTGACTGGGTCACCAACGTCGAGACGACCCACTACATGCTCGGTACAGCCGCCGGCGGGCATCCGTTCCCCGCTATGGTCCGGGACTTCGCCCGCGGGATCGGCGACGAGGCCCGCCGGCAATGTCTCGAGCTCGTCGGTCGGCTTCCCGACGCCGCCGTGGCCTGCGTCGGCGGCGGCTCCAACGCGATCGGTCTGTTCACGGCGTTCCTCGCCGACGAGAACGTCCGGCTTTACGGGTTCGAGGCGGGCGGCGACGGGTACGACACCGGCCGGCACGCGGCCACGATCACGGCGGGGCAGATCGGGGTGCTCCACGGAGCGCGCTCGTACCTGCTGCAGGACGAGGACGGCCAGACGATCGAGTCGCACTCGATCTCCGCCGGCCTGGACTACCCCGGCGTCGGCCCCGAGCATGCCTGGTTGGCCGAGACCGGGCGGGCGCAGTACCGGCCGGTCACCGACGCCAGGGCGATGGACGCGATGGCCCTGCTGGCCAGAACCGAGGGCATCATCCCGGCGATCGAGTCGGCGCACGCAGTCGCCGGCTCGCTCGACGTGTGCCGCGAGCTGGGCGCCGACGCGATCGTCCTGGTCAATCTGTCCGGCCGCGGCGACAAGGACATGGACACGGCGGGACGCTGGTTCGGAGTGCTCGACGAGTCCGCCGTCCAGTCATGACCACTGTCGGTCCGACGTTCGAGCGAGCCCGCGAAGCCGGGCACGGCCTGCTGATCGGCTACCTTCCCGCGGGCTTCCCGTCCTACGTCGGAGCACTCGACGCCTTCAAGGCGATGGTGGATGCCGGCGTCGACGCGGTCGAGGTCGGACTTCCCTACAGCGACCCGGTGATGGACGGACCCACCATCCAGGCGGCGGCGGAGCGGGCGCTGGCGGCCGGTCTGCGCACGCGCGACGTGCTCAAGACCGTTGAGGCGGTCGCAGCGACCGGTGTGCCGACGCTGGTGATGACGTACTGGAACCCGGTCCAGCGCTACGGCGTCGCGGCGTTCGCGCGGGACCTGGCGGCGGCCGGTGGTGGCGGCCTGATCACCCCGGACCTGATCCCGGACGAGGCGGCCGGCTGGATCGCCGCGGCGGACGAGCACGGACTGGACAAGGTGTTCCTGGTTTCACCGTCCTCGACGGACACGCGCCTGGCGATGACCGCCGAGCACTGCCGGGGTTTCGTCTACGCCACCTCGGTGATGGGGGTGACCGGCGCCCGAGACCAGACCAGCAGCCGCGCGCCGGAACTCGTGGCGAGGACGCGCCGGTTCACCGACCAACCGATCGGGGTCGGGCTGGGCGTCTCCAACGGCTTGCAGGCCGCGGAGGTCGCTGCCTACGCCGACGCGGTGGTCGTCGGATCGGCATTCGTCCGCCGGCTTCTCGACGCCGATGACGCGTCCTCCGGCGTCCAGAGCATCGCCCGGCTCACCGCAGAACCTGGTCGACGGCGTGCGTCGTACCGTTCGGCGCCGAGGTGGCGAGCCCTCGCCGGCGGTGTGACGGCGTGCGGAACTACCACCGTCGCGGATCGGTTGGACAAGTCGTGAACCCGCGCCGACTGCTCGCCCTGTGCCTGGCCGTCGCGTGCGGGGCGCTGCTGACCGGATGCTCCAGCGGAGGGATGTCCGAGCCGGGCAACCCCGGCGGGGCCATCATCGACTCGAGCGCCGACCCGAGCGGGCTGCGGGGGGCGGTGCTCGCGCAGCCGTACCGGATGCCGAACGTCACGCTGACGGCGACCGACGGCTCTGCGTTCCACCTCGTCTCCGACACGACGTCGCCAGTGACCCTGGTCTTCTTCGGCTACACCAACTGTCCCGACGTCTGCGGCCTGGTGATGGCCGACATCGCGACCGCCGTCAGCCGGCTCGACCCTTCGGTCGCGGCGGATGTCCAGATGCTGTTCATCACCACCGACCCCGCACGAGACACCGGACCGGTGCTGCGCAGCTACCTCGACCACTTCAATCCCGACTTCCAGGGGCTGACCGGAACGATGCACGACATCCGCACCGTGGCGAATGCGCTGGGCGTGCCGGTCGAGGGGATCCAACGGCTTCCCGACGGCGGGTACGAGGTCGGTCACGGTTCACAGATCGTCGGCATCGACTCGCGCGACGAGGCGCCGGTCGTCTGGACAGAGGGGACCCCGGTCTCCGATCTGGAGCACGACATCACCGTGCTCGACCAGCAGTCCTGACCGCCGGACCTCCCTTCCGGCAGTCCTGACCGCCGGACCTCGCGTCCGGCACTGGTAGCGTCGCCGCATCATGGTGCTGGCCTCGATCCCGAGCCCCGCCGGGGGGATATGGCAGATCGGCCCGGTGCCGATCCGCGCGTACGCCCTGTGCATCATCGCTGGGGTCGTCGCAGCGGTATGGATCGGGGACCGGCGCTGGGTGGCCCGCGGTGGCACACCCGGTGCCGTCGCGGACGTCGCGATCTGGGCGGTGCCGTTCGGCCTGGTGGGCGGGCGGCTCTACCACGTGGCCACCGACTGGCAGCTGTACTTCGGCGACGGTCGAAGCCCCGTCCACGCCCTGTATGTCTGGGAGGGCGGTCTCGGAGTATGGGGCGCGATCGGCTTCGGTGCCGTCGGGGCCTGGATCGGCTGCCGGCGATTGGGTATCCCGTTCCTGATGCTGGCCGACGCCGTCATTCCCGGCGTCGCCGTCGCGCAGGCCATCGGCCGGTGGGGGAACTGGTTCAACCAGGAGCTGTTCGGCCGACCCACGACACTGCCGTGGGGCCTCGAGATCGACCCCGAGCACCGCCCCGCGGGCTACGGCCGGTTCACCACCTTCCATCCGACGTTCCTGTACGAAAGCCTGTGGTGCCTCGGCGTCGCCCTGCTGGTGATCTGGGCCGACCGACGGTACACGTTGCGGCACGGCCGGGCCGTGGCGCTCTACGTGATGGCCTACACCGTCGGCCGCGGATGGATCGAGGCCCTGCGCATCGACCAGGCTCACCACTTCGGGCCGCTGCGGCTCAACGACTGGACCTCGATCGTCCTGTTCGCGCTGGCGCTGGGCTACTTCGTCTGGGCGTCGAAGTACCGACCAGGGCAGGAGGCGTCGGCGGTCGACGGCACCGCTGCCGATCCATCCGACGGCTCAGGCGACAGTACGGTGGGCGCATCGTCAGCCGAGGCGACCGACAGCGGCGAGTCAGCTGCGTCGCCGGCCGGCAGGGAGACGACGGACCAGCGGGAGGACAAGTGAGGCCAGCCTGCGGTGAATTCACCCGACGACCGCACTAGCCTGAAACACATGGCCGAGATCGTGAACGAAGAGCTGCCAGCCGTCGAGCACCAGCACGCGAACGTCACCGGAGGCTGGCTACGGCCCGCCGTTTTCGGTGCCATGGACGGTCTCGTCTCCAACTTCGCACTCATCGCCGGTGTCGTCGGAGGTACCTCCGGCGACAGCACCAACCCGGTCGTCGTAGCCGGCCTGGCCGGGCTCGCGGCGGGCGCGTTCTCGATGGCCGCCGGCGAGTACACGTCGGTGGCGAGCCAGTCCGAGAACGCCACGAAGGAGATCGCGACCGAGCGGCAGGAGATCATCGACAACAACGACGCCGAAGAGGCCGAGCTGGCGCAGATGTACGTCGACAAGGGCGTCGAGCCCGCGCTGGCGCGTCAGGTCGCCAAACAGATCCACTCCGACGTCGACCAGGCGGTCAACGTCCATGCCCGCGAGGAGCTCGGGGTCAACCCCGACGAGCTGCCGTCGCCGATGCTCGCCGCTGGTTCGTCGTTCGTGTCCTTCTCCATCGGTGCGCTGGTCCCGGTGCTTCCGTACCTGCTCGGTGCGGGCACGCTGCTTCCCGCGCTGATCGTGTCCTTGATCGCCCTTTTCGGCTGCGGGGCCGTCGTCACCCAGGTCACCAGCCGCAGCTGGCTGTACGGCGGTCTGCGCCAGACGGTCCTCGGCGGCGCGGCGGCGGGCGTCACCTTCCTGTTCGGATCGCTCGTGGGAGCCGGGATCGGCTGACCGGCAGCATCGTTGCCGCGCGATGACCGGGTAGCTGTCGTCGCCGCGCGATGACCGGGTAGCTGTCGTCGCCGCGCGACGACCGGGTAGCTGTCGTCGCCGCGCGATGACCGGGCAAACGATCGACAGGGCACAGGCCGACCCGGCTTCGTGTAGTCTCGAACTGCCGAGCACAGGGCCAACGTCGTCCCCCCGAAGCGCTGATTGTTCACCCCTTCATCCGCCCTGTTCCAGTGGTCTGGATGCGAGACGACGGGAGTTGTGCCCATGCGAGGGACCCCGCCGCCCCAAGGTCTGTACGACGGGCAGCATGAACACGACGCATGCGGCGTCGCCTTCGTCGCGACCCTGCACGGCGTACCGACCCATGACATCGTCGTGAGGTCACTGACGGCGCTGCGCAACCTCGACCACCGCGGCGCCTCGGGCGCGGAAGTGGACTCCGGTGACGGCGCCGGGATCCTGCTGCAGATACCGGACCGGCTGTTCCGCGCGACGTGCGACTTCTCGCTCCCGCCGCAGGGCCGGTACGCGGTCGGAATCGGCTTCCTTCCCACGGATGCCGAGGCGGCCGAGAAGGTCAGGCAGCGGCTCGGTGAGATCGCGGCCGAAGAGGGACTGGCCGTTCTCGGCTGGCGGTCCGTACCCATCGACCCGTCCATGCTCGGTGCCACAGCCCGCTCGGTGATGCCGACCTTCGCTCAGGTCTTCGTGGGGCACCCCGAGTCGGTAGCCGAGCCGGCGGGGTCGGCGCCCGCCGCGCCCGGTGAGGGCGGTGCGGACATGGCGCTCGAGCGATCGGCGTACGCGCTGCGCCGCCGGGCCGAGCATGAGCTCGAGTGCTACTTCCCGTCGCTGTCCTCGCGGACGATCGTCTACAAGGGCATGCTCACCACCGACCAACTCGACCACTTCTACCCCGACCTGACAGACGTACGGCTCGAGTCGGCGATGGCCGTCGTCCACTCCCGCTTCTCGACCAACACGTTCCCGAGCTGGCCGCTCGCGCACCCCTACCGTTTCATCGCCCACAACGGCGAGATCAACACGGTCAAGGGCAACCGGAACTGGATGCGTGCCCGCGAGGCGCTGCTGCGCAGCGATGTCATCCCCGGTGAGCTCGACCGGCTCTACCCGATCTGCGATCCCGAGGCATCGGACTCGGCCTCGTTCGACGAGGTGCTCGAGCTGCTTCACCTCGGCGGACGGTCGCTCGCGCACTCGGTGCTGATGATGATCCCCGAGGCGTGGGAGAACCACAGCGAGATCGATCCCGGCCGTCGCGCGTTCTACGAGTTCCACGCGTCGCTGATGGAGCCGTGGGACGGCCCTGCCTGCGTGGTGTTCAGCGACGGCACCCGGATCGGAGCGGTTCTGGACCGCAACGGCCTGCGGCCGGGGCGCTTCTGGGTCACCGAGGACGGCCTGGTTGTGCTCGCCTCCGAGGCCGGCGTGCTCGACCTGGACCAGGCGACGGTGATCCGCAAGGGCCGGTTGCAGCCGGGCCGGATGTTTCTGGTCGACATCGACGAGCACCGCATCATCGAGGACGACGAGATCAAGGGCACGCTGGCGGCCGAGCACCCCTACGCCGAGTGGCTGCACGCTGGCCTGATCCGGCTCGAGGACCTGCCCTCACGTGAGCACGTCATCCACTCCCACGCCTCGGTCACCCGACGACAGCAGGTGTTCGGATACACCGAGGAGGAGCTGAGGGTGTTGCTGGCCCCGATGGCGCGCTCGGGTGCCGAACCGATCGGTTCGATGGGGACCGACACACCCATCGCCGCCCTGTCCGAGCGGCCCCGGCTGCTGTTCGACTATTTCAGCCAGCTGTTCGCCCAGGTGACCAACCCTCCGCTGGACGCCATCCGCGAGGAGCTGGTGACCTCACTGTCCGGGACCATCGGGCCGGAGTTCAACCTGCTCGAGGCCGGCCCGGCGTCGTGCCGCCAGGTGGTGCTGCCGTTCCCGGTGCTCGACAACGACCAGCTGGCGAAGATCGTGCACATCAACCGCGACCACGACCTGCCCGGCTACTCGACCCATGTGGTCGGAGCGGTCTACGACGTGGCCGGCGGGGGAGTCGCGCTCGAGGCCAGGATCGACGAGATCTGCGAGGAGGTGTCGGCGGCCATCGCCGACGGGGTCCGGATCATCGTGCTGTCCGACCGGCACTCGACCGCCGACCGGGCACCCATCCCGTCGCTGCTCATGACCGGCGCGGTCCACCACCACCTCGTCCGGCAGAAGACACGCACCCGTGTGGGGCTCGTCGTCGAGGCCGGCGACGTACGCGAGGTGCACCACGTCGCCATGCTCGTCGGGTTCGGGGCGGCCGCGGTCAACCCGTACCTGGCGATGGAGACCGTCGAGGACATCGCCCGGCAAGGGACATACCTCCCCGGCGCCGAGCCCGAGCAGGCGGTGCGGAACCTGGTGAAGTCGCTCGGCAAGGGCGTCCTGAAGGTGATGAGCAAGATGGGGGTGTCCACCGTCGCCTCATATACCGGTGCTCAGCTCTTCGAGGCGGTCGGGCTCTCCCAGCAGTTCGTCGACCGCTACTTCACCGGTACGGCGTCCAAGCTCGGCGGAGTCGGACTCGACGAGATCGCCCACGAGGTGCTGTTGCGTCACCGCAGGGCCTACCCGCCGGACGGGATCCCGCAGGCGCACCGCAGGCTCGAGATCGGCGGAGAGTACCAATGGCGCCGCGAGGGAGAGCCGCACCTGTTCGATCCGGAGACCGTCTTCAGGCTGCAGCACTCGACCCGGGCGGGCCGCTACGACATCTTCAAGCAGTACACGTCCCGCGTCGACCAGCAGGCCGCCCGGCTGATGACCCTGCGCGGACTGTTCGCCTTCCGGCACGGTGCTCGCGAGCCGATCGCTCTGGACGAGGTGGAGCCGGTCTCGCAGATCGTCAGACGGTTCTCGACCGGCGCCATGTCGTACGGCTCGATCAGCCGCGAGGCGCACGAGACGCTCGCTGTCGCGATGAACATGATCGGCGGCAAGTCCAACACCGGTGAGGGCGGCGAGGACGCCGACCGGCTGTACGACCCGGCGCGGCGCAGCGCGATCAAGCAGGTGGCCTCGGGACGCTTCGGTGTCACCAGCGAGTACCTCACCAACGCCGATGACATCCAGATCAAGATGGCGCAGGGCGCCAAGCCCGGTGAAGGCGGCCAGCTCCCGGGCAACAAGGTCTATCCGTGGATCGCCAAGACGCGCTACTCCACCGTCGGGGTCGGCCTCATCTCGCCGCCACCGCACCACGACATCTACTCGATCGAGGACCTGGCGCAGCTGATCCACGATCTGAAGAACGCGAACCCGGCGGCGAGGATCCACGTCAAGCTCGTCTCGGAGGTCGGCGTCGGGACCGTCGCCGCCGGCGTCTCCAAGGCGCACGCCGATGTGGTGCTGATCTCCGGCCATGACGGTGGAACCGGTGCCGCGCCCCTGACATCGCTCAAGCACGCAGGCGGGCCGTGGGAGCTCGGACTGGCCGAGACCCAGCAGACGTTGCTGCTCAACGACCTGCGCGACCGGATCGTGGTGCAGTGCGACGGTCAGCTGAAGACGGGACGCGACGTGATGGTCGCCGCCCTGCTCGGTGCTGAGGAGTTCGGCTTCGCGACCGCGCCACTGGTGGTCTCCGGTTGCATCATGATGCGGGTCTGCCACCTGGACACCTGTCCGGTTGGGGTCGCCACCCAGAACCCGGTGCTGCGCGAGCGCTTCACCGGCAAGCCGGAGTTCGTCGTCAACTTCTTCCAGTTCATCGCCGAGGAGGTTCGTGAACACCTTGCTGCGCTGGGTTTCCGTTCCCTCGACGAAGCGATCGGCCGGTCAGAGGTACTCGACGTCGAACCGGCCGTTGACCACTGGAAGGCACGCGGCCTTGACCTCAGCCCGATCCTGCACATCCCCGAGCTGCGGGCGGACGCGGCGCGCCATGCGGTGACCACGCAGGACCACGGGCTCGACAAGGCGCTCGACAACGAGCTGATCGCGCTGGCGACCGACGCCCTGCAACGACGGGAACCCGTTCGTGCGCAGCTCAAGATCCGCAACGTCAACCGCACCGTCGGCACGATGCTCGGCCATCAGGTGACGAAACGGTTCGGCGGGTCCGGGCTCCCCGACGGGACCATCGACCTGACGTTCAGGGGCTCAGCAGGCCAGACGTTCGGGGGGTTCCTGCCCCGCGGCATCACGCTGCGGCTGGAGGGCGACGCCAACGACTACGTCGGCAAGGGACTGTCCGGTGGCCGGCTGATTCTGCGGCCGGACGCCTGCAGCACGTTCGCCGCGCAGGACCAGATCATCGCCGGCAACGTGATCGCGTATGGCGCCACCGCAGGCGAGCTGTTCATCCGAGGTCAGGTCGGTGAGCGGTTCTGCGTCCGCAACTCCGGTGCGACCGCCGTCGTCGAGGGAGTCGGCGACCACGGCTGCGAGTACATGACCGGTGGGCGGGTCGTGGTTCTCGGCCCGACCGGGCGCAACTTCGCGGCGGGCATGTCCGGAGGAGTCGCGTACGTCCTCGACCTCGACGACGGCCGCGTCAACCATCAACTCGTAGAGCTCAACACGGTCGACGAGGAAGCGGGTGAGTCGATCCGGGAACTCGTACGACAGCACGCCGAGCACACCGGCTCGCCGGTCGCCGAGGCATTGCTGCGCGAATGGCCGGCGGCGCTCGCCCGGTTCACCGAGGTCATGCCGACCGACTACCGCAGGGTCCTGGACGCCAGGTCCGCAGCCGAACGGGACGGGCTCTCCGAGGACGAGACCACCGCGGCGATGATGGGAGCCAACCATGGCTGACCCGAGGGGCTTCCTGACCACCGGCCGTCAGGTCGCGTCGAGACGCGACGTCCAGGAGCGGCTGCACGACTGGCACGAGGTCTATCCCGAAGGTGCGGGCCGCATCCTGCTGCCGATCATCGGCAGGCAGGCCGGACGATGCATGGACTGTGGTATCCCGTTCTGCCACCAGGGCTGCCCGCTGGGCAACCTGATACCCGAGTGGAACGACCTGGTGTGGCGCGACGACTGGCAGGCGGCCATCGAGCGGTTGCACGCCACCAACAACTTCCCGGAGTTCACCGGGCGGCTGTGCCCTGCTCCTTGCGAGACGTCGTGTGTGCTGGGAATCAACCAGGATCCGGTCACGATCAAGAACGTCGAGGTCGCCATCATCGACAAGGCCTGGGACTCAGGCTTCGTACGGCCGCAACCCCCCGAGTGGCTGACGGGGAGGACCGTCGCGGTGGTCGGTTCCGGTCCCGCCGGCCTGGCCGCGGCGCAGCAGCTGACGCGGGCCGGGCACACGGTCGCGGTCTATGAGCGGGCGGACGCGATCGGTGGCCTGCTGCGGTACGGGATTCCCGAGTTCAAGATGGAGAAGCGCCATCTCGACCTGCGGATCGACCAGATGCGCAACGAGGGCACGGTGTTCCGGCCGCGTGTCGACGTCGGAGCCGACCCGACGTTCGCGCAGCTGCGTGACAGGTACGACGCTGTGGTGCTGGCGATCGGTGCCACCCGGTCGCGGGATCTGCCGATACCGGGCAGGGAGCTGGCGGGGATCCATCAGGCGATGGCGTACCTGCCGCAGGCGAACCGGGCCGCGTTGGGCGCTGAGGTTGAGGACCAGATCCTCGCGACGGGAAAGCATGTGGTGATCATCGGAGGTGGCGACACCGGTGCCGACTGCCTCGGCACGGTGCACCGGCAGGGCCCGACTTCGGTGACCCAGCTGGAGATCCTGCCCAGGCCCGACGACGTCCGCCCGGTCAACCAGCCGTGGCCGATGTACCCGATGATCTACCGGGTCGCGGCGGCCCATGAGGAGGGCGGCGAACGCGTCTATGCCGTCTCGACCCAGGAGTTCCTCGGCGACGACGACGGCGCTGTTAGGGCGCTGCGGATAGTCGATGTGGAGCTGAAGGAGGGCCGCTTCATCGAGGTTTCCGGGTCCGAGCGCGAGATCCCCGCCGAACTGGTGCTGTTCGCTCTGGGGTTCACCGGCCCGGAGACCGACTCGGTCGTCGGACAGCTGGACCTCGAGCTCGACACTCGCGGGAACGTCGCCCGCGACGAGTTCTACATGACGAGTACGGAAGGTGTCTTCGTCGCCGGAGATGCCGGACGCGGGCAGTCGCTGATCGTCTGGGCGATCGCGGAGGGCCGCGCCTGCGCGGCAGCGGTCGACGAGTACCTCACCGGGTCCACGGCCCTTCCGGTCCCGATACCCCCGAGTGCCCGCCCGCTGACGGTCTGACCTGACCCACCTCTCCCACCCGACGACCGACTACCCACCCACCCCCGCGATCCGACATGGTTACAGGCGATCCGGCAGCTGTCGGGTCGGCTCCTCGAGCAGGTCGATGGCCAGCGCGGCCGACCAGCTGAACTGGTGGGCGCCGTGCCCGCGGCCCGAGCGCGGGTCGAAGTACTCCCGGAACCCCGCACTCGCCGCGAGGGACAGCATGTCCGCGCGAAGCTGGGACGCAAGCAGGTGGCGACCGTGCACCTGAAGTCCGCGCCAGATCAACCAGGACGTGTTCTGCCAGGCCGGGCCCCGCCAGTACCGATGACCGTCGAAGTCCGGCGCGGTGAGGTCGTAGCTGGGGATCCCGTGCACGGCCTGGTCGCCGAGACCGAAACCGGCGGAGCCCAGCGTGGCCAGCAGCCGTTCCACGATGTGCGCCGGCAACCCGGCCAGCACGAGCGGCACCAGTCCGCCGACCGTCCGCACCGGGATGCGACTGCCTTTCCGCACGTCGTACGCGACGAAGGTCCCGAGCCCGTCGTCGAACAGGTTCGTGCACATGGCCTCCACCAGTTGCTGCGCCCGATCACGATGGGGAGCGGGATCGGCGCCGATCCGCGTGGCGAGTTCGGCCAGCGCCTCCTCCGACCACGCCCACAACGCGTTGACCAGCGGGTCCACCACGCAGAACTCCGCATCGTGCCAGTACGTCAGGTCGTCGTAGTCGGCGTCGCGATAGGCGATCGCCAACCGCACGTACCGCGCATAGTCCTGATCCGTCGGACGCTCGTGCACCCCGGCGTTCTGCAGATCGCGCCGCCGATGCACCCGGAGCAGTCCCAGGTCCGCCGGTATCGCGGCCATCGGCGCATCCCACGCCGGACTGTTGTCCAGGCCGGACTCCCAGGGGTGCACGAGGGCGGCCAGTCCCAAGCCGGCGACCGTCCGGCATGTGCTCAGATACGAGGCTCTGCGCGGTCAGCCGCGGATAGATCCGCCGGGCGAAGCCCACGGCTTGCTCGGGTTCGCGGGCATGGTCGACGACCGCCAGCGCAGCGACGGCGTGGATCGGCGGCTGCACGATCCCGGATGTGCTGGTGGGTGTGCTCGGCGAGGCGCGCCTGGACCGCCAGAACGATGCACCCGGGAAGTACGCCTTCTCGGGCACCGCCGGGTTGAACACGATGTGCGGCATCCGACCATCCGCCCACTGTCCACCGAACAGGCTCGCCAGCTCGGTCTGCGCCCGGCGTTGCGCCCACCGGGCCAAGCCGATCGCCACGAAGGCCGAGTCCCAGCTCCACTGATGTGGGTACAACGCGGCTGAGGGCACGGTCGACGCACCACGCCAGTTGCGCACCAGGACCCGGACGGCCCTGCGGCGCAACGCCTCATCGATCTCCGACTGGCCGCCGTCGAGCGGCGACTCCCCGCGCTCGGGTTCGGCGCCCTCGGGTCCCGGTCCGCCGTCGGTCCCCGTCACGCCATCCGTCGCAGGTACTCCGTCGACTGCGCCAGTACGGTCGATGCCTCACCCGACAGCCGGCACTCATACGCCAGCTCGTGGACGTAGCCGATCGCGTCCAAGGTGGCCAGCATCGGAGCCCAGTCCAGATGTCCGGAGCCGGGCTCGAGGCGGTTGGTGTCACTGACCTGGACGTGCCGGAGCCACGGTGCGGCTTGGAGCAGCGCCGCGGGGATGTCGACCTCCTCGATGTTCATGTGGTAGGTGTCGGCGGCTACGCCCATCGACGCCAGGCCGACCGCCTTACAGAGGGACACCGCCTGGCCGAGAGTGTTGACCATGTGGTCTTCGTACCGGTTCAGCGGTTCCAGCGCGATGACCACCCCTACGCGTCCCGCGTGCTCGGCGAGCTCGCCGAACCCGTCAACCAGGATCTCGTGGTCGGCCCGCGGGGTGCGCGGCGGTTCGAAGGGAGGCAGCCGCCGGCTGAACATTCCGTACGCCGCCGGCGTCATCGCCAGCCGACCACCCAGCTCCGCGATCGTGGACAGCTGTTGACGGAGCTGAGCCAGGGCGTCACGGCGACGATCGGCATCGAAGTCGCCGAGAAAGTGCGGCATGTCGACGCACACGGTCGGCATCGGAACGGCAGCGGCGGCCGCGCGGCGCAGCTCGGGAAGCCTGGCCGCAAAGGCGCCGTCTCCTCGGCCGCGTAGCTCGATCGCCTGGAAGCCATACGCCTGAGCGGCTTCCCACTTCTCCTCCAGTGAACCGGCCGGGAGAAGCTGCTCCTGACACGAGAGCCGCAGCTCGCGCCTCATCGGCCCGGTCCCGGGGCCGAGTCCCAGGTTGCCACCCGAACGGCGCTCGCCCGCAGCGGCTCCGGATCGCGTGGCGTCCAGTCGACCCGGCCGGGAGCTACCGGCTCGACCGAGTAGGGCATGCGGCTCGGCTCCCTCCCGAGTTTTGACCGATCGTACCAAAAGTTAGGTCTTGCCATCGGACAGAAATCGCGGTTTGCTGTGCCTACCCACGCGGATATAGACCAAAAACTGCATCGACAGCGGCACCCAGAAACGCCAACCGTCGGGCCGCCGCAACGGCCAGATCCGTCGAGCGAGAACAGAGCGAGGTGCGCAGATGAAGTCCATGCGACGTGTGCCGGTGGTCGCCGCGATGGCGGTGCTTGCCTCGACAGCCCTGGCGGCGTGCGGAGGAGACAGCAACGACAGTGGGAGCGGTGACGGCGGCAGCACCACCATCACGTTGTGGACTCTGGAGGACGTCCAGTCCCGGGTCGACGCCACCAAGCAGATCGCTGCCGACTTCACCGCTAAGACCGGTACACAGGTGAAGATCGTGCAGGTTGCTGAGGACAACTTCAGCTCGCTGCTCACGTCATCGGCGGGGTCGGGGGACCTTCCCGACGTGATTGCGGCGCTCGGCCTGTCCGGCGTGAACGAGATGAGCGCGAACCAGTTGCTCGACACCGACATGGCCACCAAGATCGTGGACGACCTGGGTGCGGACACGTTCTCGCCACGCGCACTCAGCCTGACCCAGGATCCCGACGGCACCCAGCTCGCGGTCCCCAGTGACGGCTGGGCACAGCTGCTGTTCTACCGCAAGGACCTCTTCGACGCCGCCGGCCTGGCCGCGCCGACGACCTACGATGCGATCGAGCAGGCCGCAAAGACCCTCGACAGCGACGCCGTGGCCGGAATCACCGCGGCGACGGCACCCGGCGACAGCTTCACCCAGCAGACCTTCGAGCACGTCGCCCTGGCCAACAACTGCCAGCTGACCAACGACGCAGGCGACATCACCCTGACCAGCAAGGAATGCGTCGACTCGTTCGGCTGGTACGGAGACTTGATGAAGCAGTACGGCCCGGCCGGGAACCAGGACGTGGACACCACCCGAGCCACCTACTTCGCCGGCAAGGCCGCGATGCTGATCTGGTCGTCGTACCTGCTCGATGAGCTCGCGGGGCTGCGCGACGATGCGCTGCCGACCTGCGAGAAGTGCAAGAGCGACCCCCGGTGGCTGTCCGACAACACCGGGATCGTCTCCGCGATCCAGGGTCCAGACGGCTCGCAGCCGGCACAGTACGGGGAGATCACCTCGTGGACGATCCCGACCGACGCCGACCCCGCGACCGCTGACTTCGTCGAGTACATGATGAACGACAGGTACGTGGACTGGCTCGCGCTGGCCCCGGAGGGCAAGGTGCCGGTGCGCAAGGGCACGGCGGCCGACCCGACCAAGTTCATCGACGCCTGGCCGAAGCTCAAGACGGGGGAGGATCGCAAGGCGCCACTCGACACCCTCTACGACGCGCAGACGATCAAGGCGATAGCGGACAGCCCGGACACCTTCCAGCGATGGGGATTCGAGCAGGGCCAGGGTGCACTGGCCGGCGCGATGCTCTCCGAGCTACCGGTTCCCAAGGCGCTGAGCGACGAGATCAGCGGCGGCCTGTCCGCCCAGGATGCGGCTGCCCAGGCGCAGGATGACGTCCAGCGCATCGCCGACTCGCTGCCCCCCGGCTGACCCAGGTGGCCGCTAGGCGACTGGCCGGACGGCGACAGGCGGGACGGGGACCCACGCTCGCTCAGCGCGATGCCCGGGCCGGGCTCCTGCTGATCTCACCGACGGTCCTGGTCATCACGTTTGTGGTGATCGTGCCGATCCTCTGGACGATCTCCCTGGCCTTCCAATACGTCCGGTTGATCAACATCCGCCAGACCGGCCTGTTCGGCTCCTACACGCTCGACAACTTCCGTACCGTTTTCGAGGCGCGCGAGTTCTGGTCGACGCTCTGGACCACGCTGCTCTACACCGTGGGAGGAACAGCGACATCCATTCTGCTGGGACTGATCGCTGCCCTCGCGCTGCGACAGCCATTCCGCGGCCGGGCGTTCGTCCGCGGTGCGTTCCTGCTCCCGTGGGTGGCACCCGTGGTGTCGGTGACGTTCGTGTGGACGACTCTGCTCAACCCGGAGTTCGGACTCGTCAACGACTGGGGTCAGCGCTTCCTGGGCTGGGACAAGGCGATCCCGTTCCTCTCGCAGAGCAGCACGGCATTGTTCACGGTGATCGCGTTCGAGGCCTGGCGTTACTTCCCGTTCGCGTTCCTGTTCATCACGGCCCGCCTGCAGGCGCTCCCCGCCGACGTCGAGGAGGCCAGCCGCGTCGACGGGGCGACACCTTTCCAGCGTTTCTGGTACATCGTCCTGCCGCAGCTGACCCCGGTGCTCACGGTTCTGGTCGTGCTGCGGTTCATCTTCACGTTCAACAAGTTCGATGATGTCTACCTGCTCACCGGTGGGGGAGCGGACACCCAGGTTGCGAGCGTGTTGGTCTACCAGTACCTCACCGCGCGTGGCGACATCGGTGCAGCGGCGGCGCAGGCGCTCGTCCTCGCCGGGGTGCTGATCGTCATGATCGTCGCCTACATCCCTGCCACCCGGCGGAGCGGGGAGTCCGCACTGTGAGCCGCGACAGGTTCGAGACCGTTTTCTTCGAGATCGCCCGGTGGGTAACGATCGTCGTGCTCCTGGTTGCCTGCCTGTTTCCCTTCTACTACATGGTTCTGCTGTCGCTCCGCTCGATCCAGGCGGTGTTGCTGTCGCCTGGCGATGTGCTGCCGTCGGTGAGCGAGATCAGCACGCGGGCGTACGGAAAGGTGCTGCGCTCGACGGATGACGGCGGGCAGGGGTTCATCAGCTTCCTGCGCAACAGTCTCTTCGTGGCCGCCATCACCGTCGCGGTGACGTTGGCAGCAGCGATCCCCGGGGCGTACGCGATCGCCCGGCTCAGGTTCCGCGGCGACAAGGTGGTGAGCCTGTTGTTCCTGAGCGTCTACTTGTTCCCGCCCGTGGTGCTGGCGATTCCGCTTTTCTCGTTCTTCACGCGGGCGGGGCTGCGCGGCTCGCTCGTTGCTCTGGCGTTCGTCTACATAGCACAGACCCTGCCGGTCGCCGTCTACATGCTGCGTGGGTACTTCGCCACGATCCCGGTCAGCCTCGAGGAGGCTGCGGTGATCGACGGTTGCAGCCGCTTCAACGTCATTCGCCGGGTCAGCCTGCCGCTGGCCATGCCGTCGGTGGTGGCCACGGGCCTGTACGTGTTCATGATCGCCTGGAACGAGTTCTTGTTCGCCCTCCTGTTCCTCGTGGAGAATCGAGACCACTGGACCGTACCCCTCGGACTGAGTCAACTGGCTGGAAGCATCGAGATTCCTACGACCACTCTGATGGCGGGGTCCGTCGTCATCACCTTGCCCATCCTCGTGATCTTCTTCTTCGCCGAAAGGGCTCTCGTGGAGGGGCTGACCGCGGGAGCGGAGAAGGGGTGAGCCGATGGCCGGCCACAGCGCGAACAGCGCCGGGCGGCTGCTCCAGTTGTTCCGGTCCGGTGACGTACGCACCCGCCGTGAGCTGCAGCTCGTCACGGGTCTGTCCCGATCGACACTGACCTCACGAGTCGACGGCCTGCTTGCCGGCGGCTATCTCGTGGAGGACGGCCAGGCGGGATGGGGACCCGGCCGACCGTCGGCCTACCTGCGCTTCGACGACCGGACGCCGACCATCCTCACCGCCGATCTCGGTGCCACGCATGGACGGCTCGCGGTCTGCGACGCCGCCGGGAACGTCCTGGTCGAGCAGCGCATCGAGAGCCTCATCGCGCACGGGCCGTCCAAGGTCCTCGGCCGGGTCCGCCGGCAGCTGACGCGGCTGCTGAAGGCCACCGGTCGAGACCCTGGGTCAGTGTGCGGCGTCGGCGTGGGAGTCCCGGGGCCTGTTGCCTTCGACGCCGGTCGTGTCCTGCGCCCACCGATCATGCCGGGCTGGGAGAACTTCCCGGTCGCGGACCATGTGGCGGACGCCTTTGGCGCACCGGCCTTCGTCGAGAACGACGCCAACCTGATGGGACTGGGCGAGCAGCGGGCGATCTACCCGGACGTCCAGTCGGTGCTGTTCGTCAAGGTGGGCACCGGTATCGGGGCCGGCTTCGTCTTGGACGGTGAGGTCGTGCGTGGCGCCGACGGCGCCGAAGGCGACATCGGGCACGCCAAGGTGCCCGGAAGCAAGGACATCTGCGCGTGCGGTGCGGTTGGCTGTCTCGCCGCCGGCTCGAGCGGCCAGGCGATGGCTCGCGATCTGCGAGCCCGTGGCCGGGACGCGACGACATGCCGCGACGTGGTCTCGCTGGTGCAGCAGGGTGATTCGTTCGCCGTCCAGGTCGTTCTCGAGGCCGGGCGTTCGCTCGGAGGGGTGCTTGCCACGGTGGTCAGCATGCTCAACCCGGCCGTGCTGGTGATCGGCGGCGACATCGCGCACGCACATGAGCATTTCCTCGCCGGCGTACGCGAAACGCTGGCACGGGAGACCCAACCGCTCGCCTCGGCGCATCTCGTCGTCGCGGCAAGCGCGCTCGGCGACTGGGCCGGTATCGCGGGAGCGGCCGCGATGGTGCGAGAGCGCATCTTCAGCCCCGAATCGGTCGACGAAGCGCTGGAGCGGATCCAGGTGTGAGCCGGCGGACGCGTCCGGTCGTGGGCGCGAAGTGCCGGATCGCGTGCAACAACTTCGGATCGCGAATGGGGCATGGGTGGCGGCGGACGCGCGTTAGGCTCGAAGCGTGCGTAGAGCGAAGATCGTGTGCACGATGGGTCCGGCAACCTCGACCCCCGAACGCATCGGGCAGCTGGTCGCCGCCGGGATGGACGTGGCACGTCTCAACCTGAGTCATGGCAGCTACGTGGACCACGAACGCGTGTACGCGCTGGTCCGTGCCGCAGCCGACGAGCAGGGCCGCGGCGTGGGCATCCTGGTCGACCTGCAGGGCCCGAAGATCCGGCTCGGCGACTTCGCCGCCGGTTCGGTTCGGCTCTTCGAGGACGGCTACTTCACCATCACCACCCGCGACGTGCTGGGCGACGCCTCCATCTGCGCGACGACGTACCAGGGCATGCCCGGCGATGTGGCCCCCGGTGACGAGATCCTCGTCGACGACGGCCGCATCCGGCTTCGCGTGCGCGAGGTGGACGGCACCGACGTTCGCACCACCGTCGAGGTCGGAGGTGAGGTGAGCAACCACAAGGGCATCAACCTTCCGGGGGTCCTGGTGAGCGTCCCGGCGATGTCGGAGAAGGACATCGAAGACCTGCGGTGGGCGTTGCGACTTGGCGCGGACCTGATCGCCCTCTCGTTCGTACGCAACGCGCGTGACGTCGAGGACGTGCGCCGCATCATGGCCGAGGAAGGCGTCACGCGCCCGGTCATCGCCAAGATCGAGAAGCCACAGGCCATCGAGCACCTCACCGAGATCGTCGAGGCCTTCGACGGGTTCATGGTCGCGCGCGGTGACCTCGGTGTCGAGATGCCGTTGGAGGACGTGCCGTTCCTGCAGAAGACGGTCATCGAGGCGGCGCGTCGCAACGCCAAGCCGGTCATCGTCGCCACCCAGATGCTGGAGTCGATGATCTCGTCGCCGCGACCGACCCGAGCCGAGGCATCCGACGTGGCGAACGCCGTTCTCGACGGTGCGGACGCGGTGATGCTGTCCGGGGAGACCAGTGTCGGCGAGTTCCCGATCCTGACGGTCAAGACGATGGCCCGGATCATCGTGTCGACAGAGGACCACTGGCTCAGCCGGATGGCGGCGATCGACTGGAGGCCACGAACCCGCAGCGGGGTCATCGCCAAGGCGGCCGCCGAGGTGGCCGAACGGATCGAGGCGAGGTTCCTGGTGGCGTTCACCCAGAGCGGTGACAGTGCCCGCCGGCTGGCGCGGTACCGGTCCGCGGTTCCGGTCCTGGCGTTCACGCCCGACCCCTCCGTCCGCTCTCAGCTCACTCTCACCTGGGGGGTGGAGACCTTCCTGGTGCCGACCGTCGAGCACACCGACGAGATGGTGATGCAGGTGGACAAGTCGCTGCTCGAGATCGGCAGGCTGCGCGAGGGCGAGCAGGTCGTCATCGTCGCCGGCAGCCCTCCCGGCATCCCCGGATCGACCAACGCACTGCGCATCCACAAGATGGGCGACGCGATCCACGAGGTTGCACCGGCCTACCGGAGCACGTGATGAGCGCCCGGGGGCGCCGCGGCCTCGCGCTCGCCACCGCCTGCCTCGTCCTGGCGTCGTGCGCCGCCGACGAGGCGACGTCTCGTGCGGCGCGACCGGACCGGCACCGTGGCGTGCGGCAGAGCACCGAGAGCTCGACGGCGACGAGTCCGCCACCGACTACGGGTCCGCCGTCGACCACGGCGCAGAGTCCTCCACCGACCCCCGCGGGTGGCGCCGAGAGCATCGACCGGATGGTCGGGGCTATGAGCCTTCGCGCCAAGGTGCGTCAGCTGATCGTGGTCCAGTTCACCGGTACGGTGCCCCCGCTCTCGGCGCTGACAAGACTCCGCCCCGGCGGAGTGATCTACTTCAGCGACAACCTCGTCGACGCCGCACAGGTCACCCGGATGTCCCACCAGATCGAGCGCAACTCGCGCCGGTCGGGGGTCGCCGCGCTGATCATGACCGACCAGGAAGGCGGCACGGTCACCCGCCTGCCGGGGCCGGTCTCGAGCCTGCCCGGCGGCATCGAGTTCCACGGTAACGCGCACTGGGCCCGCCGGGTGGCGCATCGCACCGGAGCGGCGATGCGCCGAATGGGCCTCAACGTGGACCTCGCGCCGGTGGCCGACGTCGACACGGTGGGGGACGCGGGTGTCATCGGTCCCCGCTCGTTCGGGTCGGAGCCGGGAGTGGTCTCCCGCCTCGTGCATGCGCAGATCTGTGGGTACCACGGGAGCCGGGTCGGTGCCACGGTGAAACACTTTCCCGGACACGGGTCTACGCGGGTCGACAGTCATGATTCGCTGCCCACGCTCCATCTGACCAGGCATCGATGGCGACGGGTGCACCTGCCACCGTTCGTCGAAGGGATCAAGGACCGCGTCGACCTGGTGATGGTCGGGCACCTCGCGTTCCCGGCTCTCGACAGCAGCGGGAGACCCGCGTCGTTGTCGAGGCCGATGGTCACCGGATGGCTCCGTCACCGGCTCGGCTACCACGGGGTGGTGATCACCGATTCGCTGGGCATGGGCGCGCTGTCCTCGTACGGCGGCAGCGGCCAGATCGCGGTCCGTGCCGTTGAGGCCGGCGACGACCTGCTGTTGATGCCCGTGGACGCGCGCGCCGCAGTCCGCGGAATCCTCGCAGCGGTGCACGACGGTCGCCTCGGCGAATCCCGCATCGACGGGTCGGTGCACCGCATCCTCGCGCTGAAGGAGCGGCTCGGACTCCTGGGCAAACCCGGCTCGCTCGGGGGCTGCTGACCGTCACGCCGGGATCGGCTCGGCGTACGAAACGGCTGACATCGGACCGGGTGCCCTGGGTGGGACTCGAACCCACACTGGACGGTGTTTGAGACCGCACTCTCTGCCGATTGGAGTACCAGGGCCGGAATCGCCAAACTGTGCCGCCGTGAGTGCCGACTGCGCCAGAACATGCTAACGGCCGCGGCCAGTCGGCCGGCGCATGCACACGCTCCTCACCGGTACCCTGTGCCGCGTGCCAGCACCACCAGGCGGCCCCGAGTCCGCACCGATCCGCGTGCTCATCGCGGAGGACGAGGCGCTCATCCGGCTCGACCTCGCCGAGATGCTGGCCGAGGAGGGGTACGAGGTCGTCGGCCAGGCCGGGGACGGCGAGAGCGCCGTGACCATGGCCGAACAGCTCCGCCCGGACCTGGTGCTGCTCGACATCAAGATGCCGACGCTGGACGGCATCTCAGCCGCGCGGCGCATCGCCGCCGCTCGTATCGCCCCGGTCGTGATGCTGACGGCGTTCAGCCAGCGCGATCTCGTCGAGCAGGCCCGCGACGCAGGAGCCCTGGCCTATCTGGTCAAGCCGTTCAGCAAGTCCGACCTGGCTCCGGCGATCGAGATTGCGGTGAGTCGCTTCGCGGAGCTCGGTGAGCTCGAGCGCGAGGTGGCCGACCTGAACGAGCGACTCGCCAGCCGAAGGGCCGTCGACCGGGCGAAGTCGATCCTGCAGCAGTCTCTCGCGATCAGCGAGCCGGAGGCGTTCCGCTGGATCCAGAAAACAGCCATGGACCTGCGGCTCTCGATGCGATCGGTGGCGGAGGGCGTCATCGAGCAGGGTCCCGCGATGCGCGGGTGACAGCAGCCATCGGGCGGTAACAACCCTGACATGTGGTCACATTTGGTAACGGATCGGCAACGAGGACGCTGACGACGCGTCAATCCCCGCGGTCATCGGCTGGTTCGCTCCCGCGCTGATCGCGGCGATGCTGGCCTCGAGCGCGACCGCCCTGATGGGGGTCAACGCCGACCGCGTCGTCCAGATCACCTCTGCGATCGGTGGGCTGATGGCCGGGCGCGCCGCCGTGCTCTACATGGTCAAGATCGGGGTGGTCAAGATCGGGGTGACCCGCTCTGACGTGGCTTCATCCTCGGCGTCAAGGCGTTCACCGCAGCCGTCCTCGGAGGCATCGGCAACCTGCGGGGAGCGCTGGTGGGCGGCCTGATCCTCAGCCGATCGTCGGATCGAGTCTCACCGTGGTTGAATCCTTTTGCATCGGCTGTCGGCGTCGTATGCTCGCCCCCGGCGAGCGCGGCCCAGCCGGGAGGGTGGACAGAACACGAGCGCAGGTACGACGAGTGTGCGAGACCAGTCGGTGATCGGGGGTGAGGTGTCGATGAAAGGGAGTGGGCTCGTGAACCCCGGACCGATCTCAGTGCGTGATGCGGCACCCGACGACGCGCCCTCGCTGCTGGAGATCTGGACGGAGAACCGGACCGAACGCAGGTCCGACGGGCTCGCTGCCCCGCGGGAGACAGATGTTCGCTCGGCCGTCGCACGGATCGCCGCCGACCCGAGCGAGCGGCTCCTGCTCGGTGTGGTGGAAGGCGAGGTCGTGGGTCTGGTGCACATGCGCCGGGCGCCGATCACGCCCATCCACGAGGAGGAAGCCGTCCACATCAGCCATCTCCATGTACGCGAGCGGCATCGCCGCAGAGGACTCGGCCGGGCCCTGGTCGACGCCGCGGCCGCCTGGGCCCAGGAGAAGGAGTCCGAACATCTGCTCGCCACCGCCTCGGCGAGTGCCCGCGACGCGAACCGCTTCCTCGCCCGGCTCGGACTCACCCAGGTCGCGATCGTGCGGGCAGCCACAGTCCCTGCCATCCGGATGAAGCTGGCGGGTGAGCACGTCGCGCGCAGCGCCGATCAGATCGTGGCCGCCCGGCGGTCGCTACGGCGGCGCCGTCGGGGCGGCGGCACCGCGACCGTCTAGTCGCGCCTGACGGGCCGGTCCACGGCGGCTCGCGGTGTCGGCGCGGCCGACTAGAGTCGGCTCGTGCCTGGCTCTGAATCCCTCGCTCCGGACCTCGTTCTCCCGCGGACCGCTGACACCCCGCGGCTGCTGCTGATCGATGGTCACTCGGTCGCCTACCGCGCGTTCTTCGCGCTGCCGGTGGAGAACTTCTCGACCACGACGGGCCAGTCGACCAACGCTGTCTACGGGTTCACCTCGATGCTCATCAACGTCCTGCGCGACGAGCAGCCTACTCACGTCGCGGTGGCGTTCGACGTGTCCCGGCGGACGTTCCGCGCGCAGGAGTATGCCGAGTACAAGGCCAACCGCTCGACCTCGCCGGTCGAGTTCAAGGGGCAGGTGTCGTTGATCAAGGAGGTTCTGGAGGCGCTCCGGATCCCTTCGGTGGAACTGGAGGGTTTCGAGGCCGACGACGTCATCGCCACACTTGCCAGCCAGGCGTCGCTGGCCGGCTTCGACGTGCTGATCTGCAGTGGTGACCGCGACGCCCTGCAGCTTGTCTCCGACCGCATCACGCTGCTCTACCCGCGCAAGGGCGTGTCCGACCTGGCCCGGATGACGCCTGCCGCGGTCGAGGAGAAGTACGGCGTGGTGCCCGGTCAGTATCCCGACCTGGCGGCCATGGTCGGCGAGAGCAGCGACAATCTTCCCGGTGTCCCGGGAGTGGGGCCGAAGACGGCCGCGAAGTGGATCAACCAGTTCGGTTCGCTGGACGACATCATCACCCGCGTCGACGAGCTCCCCGGCAAGGCGGGGCAGGCCGTACGCGACAACCTTGCGGACGTTATCCGCAACCGGCGGATCAACGAGCTGGTTCGCGATCTCGCCCTTCCGGTCGAACCCGATGATCTGGTCGCGCAGCCGTGGGACCGCGAGCAGGTGCACCGCATCTTCGACGGCCTGGAGTTCCGCGTACTCCGCGACCGGCTGTTCGCCACCTTGACCGTCGACGAGCCGGACGCTGAGGGCGGCTTCGAGATCGCCGGTGTCCGGTTGGATCCGGGGTCGTTGGCGGCCTGGCTGGGGACCTATACGGCGGCCGACGCGCGTACCGGACTGCACGTCCAGGGCGTCTGGGGCAGGGGAACCGGTGACGTGGTGTCGCTGGCGTTCGCGACCGCCCCCGGCGCGGCGGCTTGGGTCGACCCGGCGACGCTCACGCCGGAGGACGAGGCCGCGCTGGGCGCATGGCTGGCCGATGAAACCCGCCCGAAGGCGCTGCACGACGCGAAGGGACCGATGCTCGCCCTGGCGGCCCGCGGCTGGCAGCTGGCCGGTGTCACCAGCGACACTGCGCTGTCGGCCTACCTCGCCCGTCCCGACCAGCGCTACTACGACCTCGCGGACCTGACCCTGCGCTACCTCAAGCGCGAGCTGCGCAACGAGGAAGCGGAGACCGGTCAGCTGTCGTTCGATGGTGCCGAAGATGTGGCCGCCGCCGACGCGGCGATGATCAAGGCGAGGGCGGTCGTCGACCTCGCGGACGCTCTCGACGCGGAGCTCGACCAGCGTGGAGGCGCCGCGCTGCTCACCACGGTCGAGCTGCCCCTGGTGGCCGTCCTCGCGGGCATCGAACGCGCCGGCGTCGCCGTCGACGTCGAGCATCTCGAGTCGCTGGAGTCGCACTTCGCCGACATGGTGAAGGAGGCCGCCGACGAGGCCTTCGCGGTGATCGGCAAGGAGATCAACCTCGGTTCGCCCAAACAGCTCCAGGTGGTGCTGTTCGACGAGCTCGACATGCCCAAGACCAAGCGCACCAAGACCGGCTACACGACGGACGCCGACGCCTTGCAGCAGCTGTTCGACAAGACCGAGCATCCGTTCCTGCAGCATCTGCTCCGGCATCGGGACGCCAGCCGGCTGCGCCAGACCGTGGAGGGGCTGCTCAAGTCCGTCGCCGACGACGGGCGCATCCATACCACGTTCAACCAGATGATCGCCGCGACCGGGCGCCTGTCCTCGACCGATCCCAATCTTCAGAACATCCCGATCCGGACCGAGGAGGGCCGACGGATCCGCGAGGCCTTCATGGTGGGGCCGGGGTACGAGTCGTTGTTGACCGCCGACTACAGCCAGATCGAGATGCGGATCATGGCCGACCTCTCCGGTGACGAGCTGCTGATCGAGGCGTTCCGATCGGGTGAGGACTTCCACGCGGCAACGGCCGCCCGCGTGTTCGGGGTGCCTGCCGCCGAGGTCGAGTCCGCGCAGCGCGCCAAGATCAAGGCGATGAACTACGGGCTCGCGTACGGCCTGTCGGCCTATGGCCTGGCCCAGCAGCTCGGCATCTCACCGTCCGAGGCCAGTGGGCTGATGGACGAGTACTTCGAACGGTTCGGCGGTGTCCGCACCTACCTTCGGGGCGTGGTCGACGAGGCGCGGCGGAGCGGCTTCACCGAGACGATTCTCGGCCGTCGGCGCTACCTGCCCGATCTCACCTCGGACAACCGGCAGCGACGTGAGATGGCCGAACGGATGGCCCTGAACGCTCCGATCCAGGGATCGGCGGCCGACATCATCAAGGTCGCGATGCTCAAGGTCGATGCCGCCCTGTCCGAGGCGCGGCTGGCCTCGAGGATGCTTCTCCAGGTGCACGACGAGCTGGTGTTCGAGGTCGCACCCGGTGAGCGAGACGCCCTCGAGAAGCTGGTACGCACCGAGATGGCGGCTGCCGCAGACCTGACGGTCCCGCTCGACGTCTCGGTCGGGCACGGCAACAGCTGGCACGAAGCCGCCCACTAGCCCAGCGCCACCCGCCCCCCACCCACCCCCAGCCTCCTTGATCCCGTCTTTCCCGCGATCCGACACTTGTTTCACGCGATCCGACAGTTGTTGCAGGCCATCCGACAACGTGTCACGCCGGTGCACGGATTCCGGCACGGGCCCGCGGCTGCGATCGCTCGAGTCCGAGGCCGACCACGGCGGTGCTTGATTGCTCAGATTTGTGCAGGCGATGAGAGTTGTCGCACCCGTTTGCCCCCACCAAGTGCACAAGTTCTTGCCGCGGCGGACCGGGTGCAACCTCCCCTGGGTGCGTCAGGATCACCGCACCGACGTTTTGCGCACTGGTTGGTCACCGGGGCTCAACCGTGACCAACAACTACGCAATTCCCGGCAGTGGCCCTGGGAGACTCAGCGGGCGCCCAGGGCGCCAAGAGTCTCCCCATCTTCAGCCGGTGTCGGATCGCGGGAAACGCCGCGGAGGCGGTTCAGGCCAGCCGACAGCAGAAGATCGCCGTACCGGGGATCAGCGCGCCGCGCACCGGCCCCCATCCGGCCCACGTCCGGCCGAGTCCGGGCGGCCACGGGGGCTCGATCAGCGCACCGAGCACGAAGCCGGACGACACCACCGCCTGCACCCAGTCGCCGAGTGTGTGGTGGTGCTCGACGTACGTCGGGGTGCCGTACTCGTCCTGCTCGACGTACGGTCTGCGGTCGAAGTAGGACCGGGTGATCGTCAGCCCGGTCTCCTCCGGGTCGTCCGGCAATGACCAGCGACTCGGATGGCTGACGGAGAACACCCAGCGGGCGCCCGGCCTCAGGACCCGGGCGAGCTCCCGCATCACCGAGCCGACGTCCTCGATGAACGGCAGCGCGCCGAACGCGGAGCACGCGTCGTCAAAGGTCCCGTCGCCGAAGGGCAGCCTCGTTGCCGTCGCGCACACGACCGGGACGCCGATGCCGGTGTCGCTGTCGATGCGCCTGCTGTGCTGCAGCTGCCGGATCGAAAGGTCCAGACCGACAGCCTCCGCGCCCTGGCTGCGCAGCCATCGGGCGCTCTGCGCCGCGCCGCAGCCCACCTCGAGTACGCGTCGACCGCGGGTCTCTCCGAGCAGTCGAACCTCTGCCTCTTCCAGCCCTTCCGGACACCAGACGAAGCCGACGTCTCCGAGAAATGCCCCGTGCTCGGCCTGGTAGTCGTCGGCCGTCCGATCCCAGTCCGCGCGGTTCGCCGCGAGCGTCTCCGCTTCGGTGACCGCACGGTGGTACGCGGCTCGGGGTGCGGGAGTGGCATGGCTCACCCGCCGACGGTACCGGCCAGCCCATCGGCCCCGCGTTGACCGGTGCTCCGCCGCGCCCGTATCCTGGTCTGTGCGCAACGAGTCTGCCGAACCTCAGACGGAGCAGGCTCGTGCTCGCAATCTGTCGACCAGGCCGGCGCGATCTCGCCGGCTCGGGTCTCTCGGCAAACCGCGATCGGACTCGCTGCGCATCCGCACGACTTCCATCCACCCATCGGAGCACTTCTTCACATGACGAGCAGTATCGAGGCACCTCCCGCAAAGGGCACCCCGCAGGTTGCGGTCAACGACATCGGTTCGGCGGAGGAGTTCCTCGCCGCGATAGACGAGACCATCAAGTACTTCAACGACGGCGACATCGTTGACGGCACCATCGTCAAGGTTGACCGTGACGAGGTCCTGCTCGACATCGGTTACAAGACCGAGGGCGTCATCCCTTCCCGCGAACTGTCCATCAAGCATGATGTCGACCCGCACGAGGTCGTCGCCGTCGGCGACAAGGTCGAAGCGCTCGTCCTGCAGAAGGAGGACAAGGAAGGGCGGCTGATCCTCTCGAAGAAGCGCGCCCAGTACGAGCGGGCGTGGGGCAACATCGAGCAGATCAAGGAAGAGGATGGCGTCGTCACCGGGTCGGTGATCGAGGTCGTCAAGGGCGGCCTCATCCTCGACATCGGGTTGCGCGGCTTCCTTCCGGCGTCGCTGGTCGAGATGCGACGCGTCCGGGACCTGCAGCCGTACGTCGGCAAGGAGCTCGAGGCCAAGATCATCGAGCTGGACAAGAACCGCAACAACGTGGTCCTGTCCCGTCGGGCGTGGCTGGAGCAAACCCAGTCCGAGGTCCGTCAGAACTTCCTGACCCAGCTGCAGAAGGGCCAGATCCGCAAGGGTGTCGTGTCCTCGATCGTCAACTTCGGGGCGTTCGTCGACCTTGGCGGCGTGGATGGTCTCGTCCACGTCTCCGAGCTCTCCTGGAAGCACATCGACCACCCCAGTGAGGTGGTCGAGGTCGGCAACGAGGTCACCGTCGAGGTCCTCGACGTCGACCTCGACCGTGAGCGCGTCTCGCTGTCGCTGAAGGCCACCCAGGAAGACCCGTGGCAGCAGTTCGCGCGGACCCACCAGATCGGCCAGATCGTGCCCGGCAAGGTCACGAAGCTGGTGCCGTTCGGGTCGTTCGTCCGCGTGGACGAGGGCATCGAGGGGCTCGTCCATATCTCGGAACTGGCCGAGCGGCACGTCGAGATTCCCGAGCAGGTCGTCCAGGTCAACGACGACGTCATGGTCAAGATCATCGACATCGACCTGGAACGCCGGCGGATCTCGCTGTCGCTGAAGCAGGCGAACGAGTCGACGATCACGGTTGCCGACGAGACGTTCGACCCCACGCTGTACGGCATGACGGCCGCGTACGACGACCAGGGCAACTACATCTATCCCGAGGGCTTCGATCCGGAGACGGGGGAGTGGCTCGAGGGCTTCGAGGAGCAGCGCGCGGCGTGGGAGCGGCAGTACGCGGAGGCGCACACCCGGTGGGAGGCGCACAAGCGCCAGATCGAGGAGGCTCAGAAGGCCGAGATCGAGGCCGGAGCGGTGTCCTCGTACTCGTCGGACTCCTCGGACTCATCCGACACCCCGGCTGCCCCCGAGTCGACACCGACGCCGGTGCCTTCCGCGACGCCGGCACCGCAACCCGGTGAGGGTGCGCTGGCCTCCGACGAGGCGCTGCAGGCGCTGCGCGAGAAGCTCACCGGCCAGGGCTAGCCGGCGGCGTCGCGGGCCAGTCGCGGTGTTGCGCATCGGTCTGACCGGAGGCATCGGTTCGGGCAAGAGCGAGGTGACCCGGCGGCTGGCCCGTCGCGGTGCGGTCATCATCGATGCGGACCTGCTGGCCCGGGAGGTGATCGCCCCCGGCACCGACGGGCTGGCGGCGCTCGCGGCGCAGTTCGGCGATCACGTGCTCGGCGAAGACGGATCCGTGGACCGGGCTGCGCTGGCTGCGGAGGTGTTCGCAGACGACGGGCGGCGACGTGCGTTGGAGGCCATCATCCATCCGCGGGTGCGAGCCAGGGCGGGTGAGATCGAGGCCCTCGCGCCTGCGGATGCCATCGTCGTGCACGATATTCCGCTGCTGGTCGAGACGGGACAGTCGGGCGCGTTCGATGTGGTCGTGGTCGTCGACGTCCCCGAGGACCTGCAGGTACGCCGGGTCGTCGGCGCCCGGGACATGACCCCTGAGCAGGCGCGGTCGCGGATCACGGCCCAGGCCGCACGGACCGATCGGCTGGCCGCCGCCGACCTGGTCGTCGACAACACCGGCACCCTGGAGGACCTCGACGAGCGGGTCGACCGGCTCTGGGAGGCCCTGGTGGAACGGTCAGGCGGCGAGGTCGGGGTCGACCAGGACGCGTAGGTTGGCCAGCGCCTCGCGCTCGATCTGGCGTACCCGCTCCGCGGAGATGCCATGCCGCGCGCCGATGTCGGCCAGCTTCTCCTGCCGTCCGTCGATCAGGCCGTAGCGGGACCTGATCACGTCCGCAGCCCGGTCGTCGAGCAGTTCGACCAGCCCGTCGAGGCGGTGCCTGGACTCTGCGACCAGGAACTGTGCATCCGGACCCGGCGTCGTCTCCTTGGCCACCAGGTCGCCCAACGAGGTGTCACCCTCGTCGTCGACCGGGGAGTCGAGGCTGACGTGGTCCCGCCCCCAACGCATCAGGTCGATCACACGGTCGACGTCCATGCCGAGCTCGGTGGCGATCTGCTGAGGCTCGGGGTCGTTGCCGAGCTGGCGTTCCAGCGCCCGACGTGCCGCGCTCACCTGGTTGAGCTCCTCCACCACATGGACCGGTAGACGCACTACCCGGGCCTGCTGCGCGATGCCACGGGTGATCGCCTGGCGAACCCACCAGGTGGCATAGGTGGAGAACTTGTAGCCCTTGGCGTAGTCGAACTTCTCGACGGCTCGGATCAGCCCGGTGTTGCCTTCCTGGACCAGATCGAGCATGGGCATCTGCGACCGCCCGTAGCGGCGGGCAATCGAGACCACCAGGCGGAGGTTGGCGGTGATGAACATCTGCTGCGCGCGGCGTCCGTCGGCCGCCAGCCATTCCAGCTCGTCGCGGGTCGCCAACTTGGGTGCGCCGCCCTTGCGGCGTCCGACGCGACCCTCGTCCAGCAGCCTCTCGGCCATCAGGCCGGCTTCGATTGCCTTGGAGAGTTCGACCTCGGTGGCTGCGTCAAGCAACGGCGTGCGAGCGATCTCGTCGAGGTAGAGGCCGACGCTGTCGCGTCCCTCTGTCGCCTCGTACGAGTGCGAACGACGGTCCGTCACGGGCATTCCTCTCTGCAGTGAACTCACCTCTGGATTGATAACGCACAGATGAGTGTTGAGATTCCTGTCTCACCATCAAGACGTACCGTCGGGGCCAGGGGTTGCCGTTCTCAGGGACTTCTCAGCGACTTTCTATGCGGGATTCAGCCCGGTGTCGCCTCATTGCCGACGTGGCAACCCTCCGTGTCCGGCTCAGCCATCCGCGTCATGTCCCACAATAGTGGACGTGGCGGAGGGGCCGGTGGGCGGCGCTGCGGCGCGGGCGGGACGACGGTGACCGACGGTGCCTGATTTCTCACCGGCGAGGGTCCTGGCCGCGGGGGAGCATGCGTTGCTGGTGGAGGTGCCGGATGCTGCGGCGGCTCAGCTGTTGTACGCATACGCCCGTGACCAGGGCGTCGATGTGACAGATCTGGTGCCCGCCGCCCGATCGGTGCTGTTCGACGGCGTACGGGACGTCGACGCGCTCGCCGGCCTGGTGTCGAGCTGGACCGTGCCGGCCGAGCCACCGGCGTCGGGCGAGCTGGTGACGCTCGAGACGGTGTACGACGGTGAGGATCTCGGTGCCGTCGCTGAGCTGTGGTCGATGACTACGGCCGAGGTCGTGGCGACGCACACCGCGACCGAGTTCCGGGTCGCTTTCTGCGGGTTCTCTCCCGGCTTCGCCTACTGCACCGGGCTACCGGCCGGGCTCAGCGTGCCTCGGCGCAGCGACCCCCGTCCGCTCGTACCGCCGGGGTCAGTGGGCCTGGCCGGGGAGTTCACCGGCGTCTACCCACGATCCTCACCGGGGGGATGGCAGCTGATCGGCCGGACGTCGGCGCCGCTGTGGGACCTGCGGCGGGACCCGCCGGCCCTCCTGGAGCCTGGCACCAGGGTGCGCTTCGAGGCAGGCTCGTAGGTGGCCCGTTTGCGAGAGGCCCGTTTGCGAGAGGACTGGTCGTGAGAGGGCTGTGGGTGGTCGACCCGGGGCCGCTGACGACGGTGCAGGATGCCGGCCGACCGGGGCTCGCTCATCTGGGCGTTCCGCGCTCCGGGGCGCTCGACGGGCCGGCTGCGCGGCTGGCGAACCGGCTGGTCGGCAATGGCCCCTCGTCGGCGTGCCTGGAGACGACGGTGTCCGGCGTCGTCGTCCGGACCTCCGCCGCGATGACCGTCGCGGTCACCGGAGCGGCGGCGGACCTACGGGTGGACGAACGCAGCGTCGCCTTCGCCGAGGCCGTCGCGGTCAGACGTGGGGCCACGATCAGTGTCGGCGCCGCCCGGGTCGGTGTGCGTTCCTATCTTGCTGTGTCGGGAGGTCTGGAGGTTGACGAGGTTCTGGGTAGCAGGTCGACCGACCTGCTCTCCGGTCTCGGACCGGCACCGCTGAAGGCCGGGGACTGGCTGCCGGTGGGGCATCCGCTGCAGCCTCCCTCCGGCGCCGGGTCCGTGCCCCTGGACTCTGCCGCCGACCCCTTCACGCTGATGCTGTCACCGGGTCCGCGCTGGGACTGGTTCGACGATCACGCCCACCGGAGCCTGTTCGCGGAGACCTACGCCGTCGGATCCGGATCCAACCGGGTCGCGCTGCGACTCGAAGGCGCACCGCTGGCCCGCACGATCCGCACCGAGCTGCCCAGCGAGGGCCTGGTGCTCGGCGCCGTGCAGGTGTCGGCGAACGCGCAGCCACTGGTCTTCCTCGCCGACCATCCGACGACCGGCGGATACCCGGTGATCGGCGTCGTGGACCCCGCGGGGATCGCGGCCTGTGCACAGGCGCGGCCCGGCGATCGGGTCCGTTTCCGGCGCCGAACCGGGCACTAGGGGGGTCCCTCAAACTGGATGGCACGTCTCAACCTGGATGGCGGGTCATGCCGGCTCAGCGCGCTGCGGCAGTGTCGTCGACACCACGCCTGGGTCTCGTCCGCGACCGGCGCCTACGTATCGTCGCCGGCCGGTGAGTGGGCCGGCGCCGGCGACAGTCCCGGATCGTCGGCCGCCAGCGTACGGACCGGGCCTGGACCCGTTTCGGCGGTCTCGAAACGGACCGTCACCCTGCCGAGGCCGGCACCCCAGACCCATCCCGGGCCATGGAGGACGTGGGCGACGTCCATTCCGGGCACCCACCGCGGCCGCTGGTCATGCGCCTCCAACGCCGCCGTGGCGACGGCGATCTGGGTGGCGGTCCGGTCCTCGTCGTCGTCGGAGTCGGCGAACAGGTCCTCCTGGATCCAGTCGGCCAGCCCGGAGACCCCGACGCCCAGCAGACGCACACCGGCTGAGGTGTCCACGTCGGTTACGAGCGTCCTGGCCAACCTGGACACCGTCTTCGCGTCATCGGTGGGTCCGGCCAGGGTGGCCGATCTGGTGTGGGTGGTGAAGTCGTGCATCCGGATCTTCACGGTGACCGTGCGTCCGGAGAGCTTCAGCGCACGTAGCCGTTCGCAGACCCGTGCCGCGTGCCGCTCGACGATTGCCTTCAGCAGGGTGGGATCGACGAGATCGGTGTCGAACGTGTCCTCGATGCTGACCGACTTCGACTCCCGTTCGGTGACCACCGGCCTGTCGTCCTCGGCCCGGGCCAGCCGGTAGAGCGAACGGCCGTGGGACTGACCCACCAGGCGAACGAGCTCGTCGGCGCTGATCTGCTCCAGATCCTCGATCGTGTGCACGCCGACCCGGCGCAACCGCTCGGCGGTGGCCGGCCCCACACCGGGTATCACGGTCACCTGCATGGGTCGAAGCAGCTCGCGCTCGCTGCCGTGGGGTACGACCACCAACCCGTCCGGCTTGTCCAGCTCACTGGCGATCTTCGCGACCAGCTTCGACGACGCGACCCCCACCGAGCCGGTGATCCCTCCGGTCACCTCGCGCACGGCGGCCTTGAGCTCCTGGGCGGCAAACTGGACACCGACCGGCGACAGGTCGTCGAGCTGCCCCTCGGCCAGATCGACGAACGCCTCGTCCAACGACAGTGGTTCGACCAGACGTGAGCTGGCGCGCAGCAACGTCATCACCTTGTGGCTGGTCGCGCGGTAGACGCCGAACCGGACGGTGAGAAAAGCCGCGTGCGGACATCGTGAGCGGGCCTCCGACATCGACATTGCCGAGCGGACCCCGAAGACCCTGGCCTCATACGACGCGGTGGAGACGACGCCCCGGTGACCCAGCCCACCCACGATGACGGGCTTGCCGCGCAGCGACGGCTTGTCACGTTGCTCAACCGCGGCGAAGAAGGCATCGAGGTCCAGATGGAGAACCGACGGCTCCTTACGCACAGGGTCATTGTCGTCGCATATCGTCCACAGGCGGCCACGGGAGGGTGGGGGAGTCCGGGCAACCCGAGCAGGCTTTCCCGCGTGGCAAGCAGCAGACCTCCCAGGCGTCGAGCGGACCGGGGTCCGCGTCGCGACCGTGTCCGCACCAAGCCGACCCTCTGCCGCCCGAGATCCCGCGATCCCGACGGGTCGGCCGGCGATGTCGTCAAGGCGACGGGTCCCGTCGACGTCATGGGAATCCTGCCGTTCGTGCTCGGCTTCCATCCGGCCGAAAGCCTGGTGGTGGTGGCGCTCGACGGGCCGCGCTCGCGGATTGGTCTGACGATCCGGGTGGACCTCCCGCCGGTGGGAGACCCCGTTGAACGACGTCGTGGCCGACGTGGTCGGCGTCTTGACCCGTAACCGCGTACGAGAGGTCCTGCTGGTGGCGTACGCCATCCGAGCCGAATGCTCGGGCCCGCTGGTCGGGGCTACGCTGCGGGCGCTGGCGCAGCAACCGATCGTGGTCCGCGACGCATGGCGGGCGGATGGCTCCCGCTGGTTCTCGTTGCTGTGTTCCGATCCTGACTGTTGTCCTCCGTCCGGCACGGCATACGACCCGTCAACGAGTGCGACCGCCGCGCAGGCGATCTTCGGTGGTGAGGTCGCGGCACCCGATCGCGAAGCGGTCCGCGCCGCTATCGAACCGCCGGCAGGCTCCCGAGCAGCGACGGAGCAGGCGACCGACCGTGCCCTGCGCGAGCTGGTGACGGAGCTCGGGAGGCGGCCCCCGGGCCGGGAGTGGGCGAGGCTCGGCATGCCCTGGATCGCCGGCATGGTCATGGGCTTCGTCGCATCGCCTCGCCTGCTGACTGAAGACGAGTGTGCCCGGATCAGCGTGTGGATTCTGAGCACGTGCGTCCGCGATGTCGCATGGAGCATGATCCGGTCACATGACATCGATGCTCACGTCGACCTGTGGACCCAGGTCATCCGGCGTGCCGCACCCGGGCACGTGGCCGCGCCGGCAAGCCTGCTGGGCTTCGCCTGCTGGCTGCGCGGGGACGGAGCGCTCGCGCGGCTGGCCGTCGACCGCGCGCTGTCCGACGACCCCGACTACTCGATGGCCCAGCTCATCGAGCGCACACTGGACCTTGCGCTGCCGCCGACCACCTGGTCGCCGATTCCGTTGGAGACGTTGTTTGCCGCGAGCGGTCTACCCTGCCCTCCGACTAGTCAGCCGAGCGAATAGGAGGCCGCGCAGCAGTCGGCAGACCGGCTGAGGTGGCGCGGCCGAATCATTCAGGCCAGGCTTAGGTCACTTCGGCACACGAGGATGCCGCCGGGAGGGATCGCACATGGGCCAGGAAGTCGACGCGCGCGTCTTCACGCGGGAGGACCGAACTCACTACCGGGCCAAGATCCGCCGGTGTCTCGACGTGTTCGCCCGGATGTTGCGGGAGTCCCGGTTCGACTTCGAGCGGCCGATGACGGGGCTGGAGATCGAGTTCAACCTGGTCGACGAGAACTGCGACCCGGCGATGAAGAACGCCGAAGCGCTCGAGGCGATCGCGGATCCCGACTTCCAGACCGAGCTCGGCCAGTTCAACCTCGAGATCAACGTGCCGCCGCGCCGGCTGCACGACGGCGGCTTCACCGGCTTCGAAGAGGGGGTCCGGACGAGCCTCAACAGCGCAGAGTCCAAGGCCAGCGAGGTCGGCGCCCACCTGGTGATGGTCGGCGTGCTGCCGACGCTTCGCGCCGACCACCTGCAGGTGGCCTCGCTGTCACCCAACCCCCGCTACGCGCTGCTGAGTGAACAGATCCTCGCCGCGCGCGGTGAGGACATCGAGATCTCCATCGCTGGTGCCGAACGGCTGCACATCACCACCGACTCGATCGTGCCGGAGGCGGCCTGCACGAGCACGCAGTTCCATCTGCAGGTGAGCCCTGAGGACTTCCCGGCGTACTGGAATGCCGCACAGGCGATGGCCGGCGTGCAGATCGCGCTGGCGGCCAACTCCCCGTTCCTGCTCGGCAAGCAGCTGTGGCACGAGACGCGCATCGCCCTCTTCGACCAGGCGACCGACACCCGCAGCGAAGAGCTCAAGGCACAAGGGGTCCGGCCGAGGGTCTGGTTCGGCGAGCGCTGGATCACGTCGATCTTCGACCTCTTCGAGGAGAACGTTCGCTACTTTCCGGCGCTGCTGCCGATCGTCGCTGAAGAAGATCCCGTCGAGGTTCTCGATCGTGGAGACACACCGCAGCTGGCAGAGCTGCGACTGCACAACGGCACCATCTATCGCTGGAACCGGCCGGTGTACGACGTCGTCCGGGAGCGGCCACACCTGCGGGTCGAGAATCGGGTGCTGCCGGCAGGGCCGAGCGTGGTGGACACGATGGCCAATGCCGCGTTCTACTTCGGGCTGGTCCGGAGCTTCGCCGAGGATGACAGACCGATCTGGTCGCAGATGTCGTTCAGCGCTGCTGAGGAGAACTTCGACTCCGGTGCGCGACACGGAATCGAGGCCCAGCTCTACTGGCCCGGACTCGGCACCGTACCTGCCCGAGAGCTGGTGCTGCGCCGCTTGCTGCCGCTGGCTCAACAGGGCCTCGACTCCTGGCGAGTGGACCCGGCTGAGCGTGATCGGCTGCTCGGCGTCATCGAGCAGCGTTGCCTGAAGGGGCAGAACGGCGCGTCCTGGCAGATTGCCCAGTTCCACCGGCTCTATGACGATGGGCCGCACGACAGGCTCGATGCCTTTCGTGAGGTCGTTCGACGCTACAGCCGTCACATGCACGCGAATGAGCCGGTGCACGAGTGGACGCTGGCCTGAGCGATCCCGGCCCGTCGGGTACGGTTCGGTCGTCGGGGCCGTCCAGCCGGCGGAGAGGAGGCCTGCGGATGGGCACCATCGTTGTCGGCTTTGTGGCCAACCCGGAGGGTCAAGCGGCGGTCCGCAGGGCCGCCGAGGAGGCCGAGCTCCGGCACTCCAGACTCGTCGTCGTCAACTCCTTGCGGCGAGCGAGCCAGTCACATCGCGAGGAGGCGACAGCGGCAGAGATCCAGCTCGACGAGATGCTCAGGGAGCTCACCGCAGCAGGGATCGAGCATGAGGTCCGTCAGATCGTGCGTGGGCAGGACCCGGCCGACGACCTGATCAGCATCGCGACCGAGGTGAACGCGGAGTTCATCGTCATCGGGCTGCGCAAGCGCTCGCCGGTCGGCAAGCTGATCCTCGGGTCCAATGCTCAACGCGTGCTGCTTGACGCACCGTGCCCGGTGCTTGCGGTAAAGGCGGCAGAATGACCGAGTTGCACATCGCCCAGGATCCGGTTGCCGACAAGGTGCTGTCGGAGCACCCGTTCGCGTTGCTGTGCGGGATGCTCCTGGACCAGCAGTTCCCGATGGAGCGTGCGTTCGCTGGTCCGGCGAAGATCCTGGAGCGCTTCGGGTCGCTGGACCCGGTCGCGATCGCCGACGCCGATCCGGACGAGTTCACCGCGTTGTGCGTCAAGCCGCCCGCGATCCACCGCTTTCCAGGATCGATGGCCGCCCGGGTCCAGGCCATGGCCGCCACAATCGCGACCACTTACGGTGGCGACACTGCCCGGCTCTGGAACGAGGCGGCCAGTGGACGGGAGCTCCTCGCGAGGATCAACGACCTTCCTGGTTTCGGCGCACAGAAGTCACGGATATTCGTGGCGTTGCTCGGAAAGCAGCTGGGTGTCCGGCCGGCCGGCTGGCAGGCCGCCGCGGGTGGCTATGCCGAGGAGGGCATCTTCACCTCGGTCGCCGACGTGACCGGACCCGACTCTCTCGCCAAGGTGCGCGCGTTCAAGAAGGACAAGAAGGACAAGTTGGCCGCGGGGGGCGAGTCGGCTGGCTGACGCATGAGAGGTGCGCACGCTTTGTATCTCAGCGTCACGTGTCACAATGGAGGTCTGCCGTTGTCGACTGCTGTTCGTGCGTCGGCCACCTCATACCCGTCGACGAGAGGTAGTTCGTGTCGTCAAGCGCGCCCCGCAGGCTGCCCGTGGTAGCCGCCGCAGCGAGGAGCCGTACCACCGTGTCGGCGCCCGCGACCGCCAAGAACGCGACCGACAAGAAGTCCGGGTCGGCAAAATCGGACGCGGCGAAGAGTGCGTCCGCGTCCAACGGCGCGAAGGTGGAACCGTCGACGCGGCGATCAACAGCAAAGAAGACGCCAAGCAAGGGCACGGCCGAGCCTGCGACGACAGCGGCGAAGAAGAGTCCGGCAAGGACGGCCGCAGCCAAGCCCACGGTCGCGAAAAACGGCGCCGGGGCATCGGCAACGGGCTCGGGGACCAAGCGCGCGAAGAAGTCGACGACCGCTTCGGCGGCCGCCGAAGCCCCCCTCGATGTCGCCGGCGCGGCCACCGCGGCCACCGCGGCCACCGCCCTCGATCCGAAGATTCTCGACGACATCCCCGATGAGCTGTTCGAGAAGGACCTCGTCAACGACCCGACGTTGAAGGAGGACGAGAAGGAGGGGTTCGTCCTCTCGGCCGCCGACGAGACCGATGAGCCCGAACAGCAGGTGATGGTCGCGGGTGCGACCGCCGACCCGGTGAAGGACTACCTCAAGCAGATCGGCAAGGTCCCGCTGCTCAACGCCGAGATGGAGGTCGAGCTGGCCAAGCGGATCGAGGCGGGTCTGTTCGCCGACGAGAAGCTGGCCGGGACCGCCAAGCTCAGCGCGAAGGCGCTCGACGAGCTGCAGTGGATCGCCGACGACGGACGGCGTGCGAAGAACCACCTGCTCGAGGCCAACCTGCGACTCGTGGTGTCCCTGGCCAAGCGCTACACCGGCCGCGGCATGCTGTTCCTGGACCTGATCCAGGAGGGCAACCTGGGTCTGATCCGCGCGGTGGAGAAGTTCGACTACACCAAGGGATACAAGTTCTCCACCTACGCCACCTGGTGGATCCGTCAGGCGATCACCCGGGCGATGGCCGACCAGGCCCGCACGATCCGGATCCCGGTTCACATGGTCGAGGTGATCAACAAGCTGGCGCGAGTGCAGCGCCAGATGCTGCAGGACCTCGGGCGGGAGCCGACTCCGGAGGAGCTGGCCAAGGAGCTCGACATGACGCCGGAGAAGGTCGTCGAGGTGCAGAAGTACGGCCGCGAGCCGATCTCCTTGCACACCCCGCTCGGGGAGGACGGCGACTCCGAGTTCGGAGACCTGATCGAGGACTCCGAGGCCATCGTCCCCGCCGATGCGGTGTCGTTCACCTTGCTCCAGGAGCAGCTGCACGCGGTCCTCGACACGCTGTCCGAGCGTGAGGCGGGTGTGGTCTCGATGCGGTTCGGGTTGACCGACGGACAGCCCAAGACCCTCGACGAGATCGGCAAGGTGTATGGCGTGACCCGGGAGCGGATCCGGCAGATCGAGTCCAAGACCATGTCGAAGCTGCGCCACCCGTCCCGCTCGCAGGTGCTGCGCGACTACCTGGACTGAGCCAAACCCGCTCTAGTTTCTGTTTTTCCCTGGTGGTCGCCTGAGCAGGCCGAAGGTCAGCCCGATCCCGAAGGCCATTCTGGGCCGGGGGCGTTTGCCGTTCGCTGATGATCTAGACGTCGAGTCTTTCTCGATAGCAGACTTGCGAACACGGGTGGCGTTGGAAGGGGATCGATGATGACGAAAAGGGTGCGCTGTTGGTTGGGCTTTCACCGCCTCGTCAAGCAGGTGGCCGATGGCGACACCTACGGGGAGTGCGTGTGCGGTAAGCGCAGCTATACGACCTGGGTGTCAGAACTACCCGGAGATCACGCCCCTTCGGGAGCGCGGGGTGGATTAGCTGCGTGGTTGCCCAAGGGATCCACCTGGGGGTACAAAGACAAACCAGAGGACTAGGACGTTGGGTTCGGCGTCACCACGGAGAGCCGGCGTAGTGCCGACTCGTCCTCTGTCGGAAGCGTCGCAGTTCTGGTTCAGGTATCCCGCCTATGGGTCCGGGGGAGAGCGGGCGGGGTGTGGAAGGAGTACGGAGGAATCCCTCGTGGCAAGACCGTGGCGTTGCCTGGCTGGACGGCACGACTGGCGAGAGGTCGAGACGCCCGACCACGATAAGTACGCCGAGTGCGGCAGGTGCGGGAAGACCGATTGGCGTCGCCTCATCCCCCGGACGTCGAGCAAGTGGCGGGGGAGTGACCCCCCGGCGGGCGCTGGCGGGGAATAGCGCGTCGCCGTGCGGGGCTTGCCCGTCACCGGTTGGGCACATACAAGGGCACGGCCGTAACTACTGGTAGTTGCCGAATCCACGCGCCGGTCCCGGGACCAGTACCACCATCGCGGCCCCCGCCACCACCGCGCCCAGTTGCGTCCTCATTGAGTGTCTCAGAGTCGATCCGGATGGATGCGCCGCGGGCCACCCCCTCCGACTCGTCCGCGCAGCCTATTCGATCGGGTCAGGCAGGGGTGACGAAATGCACGGCGCCGGTCGAAACGGCGGTGACCGGCGGTCGCGGTTTGGTGGAATGGCTGGACCCGACCATTCCGATGTGGCTACTGTACGTAAATATATGGCTACCATTCGCTTGAATTTACGGTTGCCGCCGTGCGTAAGGATAAGGTTCCCCGGGTCGCCCAGACTGTTGCGACGTTTTCATCCCTGCGGGTTGAGCTCGTGGGCAGGCTGAGCAGGAGACAGCGATGTTCTTGATCGCCCAGATGATCGTCGCGCTGGTCGCGTCCGTCGTACTTCCGGTGATTACCCCAAGCCATGCGACCCCGCAGTTCCCTACCGGATCGGTGGAGGCCATCGAGCCCAGCCCGGGGGGTGTGTTCGTGGGTGGTACGGACCTGGGGCCGGGCGCCGTCAAGATCGTCAACAACCGCATCGTCTGGTCCATACCCGGCAACAACGTCTGGTCGTTGCTGAAGGTGCGCGGAGGCCTGCTGGTCGGGTCCGCGCACGGCGTCGCCAAGTACGCGCCACCGTCACGCAGACCGCGCTGGCAGGTCCCGCTGAAGGGCCAGGTTTCCAGCCTCGAGCACATCTCGGGCAGTCGGCTCGTCGTCGCCGCCGGCCGGTTCCCGGGTTCACTACGGGTCATCAACGTCAGGACCGGCACCGTCGCCAAGAAGTACGCGTTGCCCCGGCTCAGCGGGCAATGCTGCGCCAACTCCGGCCCCACCCGCATCTACCGTGCGGACATGCAACCGAGAGGCCACCGCTACATCGCGGTAGGCGAGTTCGCGAAGGTGGCCGGCCATTCACGCTCCCAGGCGGTGATGCTGCGGTTTTCGCCCACCGGGGCGCGGCTCGTCAGGTGGGACATGCCTGCTCTGCACACGCAGTGTGCCAAGCGGCAGCCCTCGTACATCAACGACGCGGAGTGGAGCCACGATGGTAGGCGGATCGCCTTCGCATCCGGTGGCGGCAGGAGACTCGGCGTCTGCGACTCGGTGACGACCGTGAATGGCAGAGCGACTGGTCTGAACATCCAGCCCGAGGCCATCTCGCGTACGTGTACGGACACCCTGCAGTCGGTGGAGTGGGCACCGGACGACCGGACCATCTTCGCTGCCGGACACCAGAAGTGCGCCGAGCTGAGGCCCGGCTCGCTGATCTTCAGGCCACGGTATGGGCTCGAGGCTTTGCGGGCAGCCAACTTGCACCTGCGCCAGTGGCGCTCCGACAAGTGTCGCGCCGTCGGGTCCCGGGAGCTGACCTGGCGAGCGGGCCTATGGGTCGGGTACGACTGCTCGTTCTGGGGGAATGAGCAGGGTGTGCACATGCACCGTTCCCGGCTGGCGTTCCTGCCCCGTCGGCACTGAGCCGACGCGCGGTGCCGGGCTTCCCCGGTCTCAGTAGCGGTAACCTTGTGGCGTGGCCGTGTGGGTGCTGATCGGACTGCTGCTCGTGCTGGCGGTCGTCTCCGTGGCGATCCACCTCGTGAAGCTTCTGGTCCTGGTGGTGCTGGTGCTGCTCATCGTCGGAGCTGTGCGGCGGGTCGCCGGCAGCAGGTCGTCGCAGCCGCCGCGCTGAACCAGGTCGCTCAGCTGTCGAACTGGGCGAAGCCCGCCCGGGCCCGGTTGTTGATGTGGTCGAACGTGCCACCCGCCCCGAGGTGCCCGGAGCCGTCGTTCTCCAAGGCGTGGACTCCGAGTGGGGAGTTGGCGACCGGCGCCCACGCCTGCAGGGTGCCGGAGGTGTCGACCGCACCCAGCTTGTGTCGCGGCGCCATCACCCCGCCCGTGCATGTGCCGTGGGTCCCCGTGGCAGCCGTAGCGCACACGTTGTCGAAATGCCCACCGAAGTAGATGTCCGGTCCGAAGACGGTGACCGCCTGGTAGCCACCGTCGGCCGTCAGGTCCCACAGGTCGTGGCCGTCGCTGACCGCCAGGGCACGCAGGTGCCCGCCCGGACCGTCGGCCGCGGCGTACACGCCGGCGGGACCCGCCTCCACGTCGTTGACGGTGTAGTTGACCGATGGGTCCCAACTGCTCACGGTGCTGCCGGTCCCGGGGTCGACGGCGGCCAGATCGGCGGAGGTCGGCGTCGCGTTCACCCCGGCGAACTTCCCGCCCAGGTAGATGCGACCCGGCGCCGACTCGATGGTGATCACGGTCGTCGTGCCGGACAGGTGCGGAGCCCACGACGACAGGGACCACGGCGGGGACACCGACGCGCTGTAGTCGTATGCGGCCACGCCGGTACGCGGCTGACCGTCGACGCTGGTAAAGGTGCCTCCCACGTAGAGCCGGCCGTTCGCATACTCCAGCGCCCGGACCTTCGAGGAGACCGACCCGGTGAACGACGCGCTGGCGGCGCCCGTCAGGGGGTCGACGATCGCCAGGTTCTTGTGTACCTGGCCTCCCGCCTTGGCGAACGTGCCGCCCACAGCGATGCCGGCGGGCGTGCTCGCCAGGTCGTAGATCGCACCGGCCGTCTTGGGATTCCAGGCCGTGAGCTGGCCGGTGGTCGCGTCGAACGCCGCGCCGTGACCGCGAGCCACCGGCGAGCCGGTGGTGGGCGTGGCGGTCGTGAAGGTGCCACCCACATAGACGGTGCCCCCGACATAGAGGATGTCGGAGACGTCGCCGTTGAAGGTCGGCATCGCTGGGTCGGGCGAGGCCGAGACCTGAGCGGCGGCCGCCGGTGCGGCCAGGGCGACGGGGAGCAGGACAGCGGCTGCGAGCGCAGCCAGAGGCTTGGTGAGGGTCACGTCGGACGGTGCTTTCGGCTTCGGTGCGGACGACAACGGACGATGAGCGGGATGGGACACGCCGGCGCGGTGCCGGCGGACGAGCCACGGCTACTGGACCGGAATGTCGGAAAAGTTATGTTATTGGGGTCGTACTGTCAATCCGAAACCTGCGCTGGCCGAACACCTGCACGGCGGACTGGGGGCAGCGTCAGCACGTCGGCCGCCGTCAGGCCCGACAACGGCCGGCGGACTCAGTTGGTGGCGACGGCCAGGACCCAGATCCCTGCGGCGAGCGAGGCAGCGGCCAGCTCGATGAGGATCGAGAGGCCCACCGCGCGGACGGCGTGCCTGGTCGAGGCCCAGGCGCCGTCGTCGGCGCCGAGCCGGAGCCGCTCGGCCAGATAGACACCGAGGACGAACCCGAGGACGAGTCCGACGATGGGAACCACGAAGAACCCCACGACCGCGAGCAAGCCGCCGGCCAGCGTCGTTCGACGCGGGACGCCCGCCGATCGGAGGTACTGGTCGGGCAGGGTCCATTTCACCACCTGGCTTGCGGCGATGAGCGCGGTCGCGGCAGCGAGGGTTGCCCAGGCGTACGCCTGCTGGACCCCGAGCGCCCACACCACGACTGCCCCCCAGACCAGGAGCGCTCCGGGAAGCAGGGGCACGACGACGCCGACCAGTCCGACGACCAGCAGCAGACCGACCAGCAGTTCACCCGGGCTCACCTGCATCTCATAACCCTGGCCGGATCGGAAGAAAACAAGGCCCCGGGGTTCCCGGGGCCGGATGCAGGGACCGCCCGAATCCTGGGCGGCCACCGGGTCAACGCTCGTTCTCCCCCGTCGTACCCGCCGCGTCGACAAGCCGGCCGGTCTCGTCATGAATCGACGCTGCGATCTCGCGAAGTCTCTCGGCGTGCTTGCGGCCATGGTGCGCGCAGAACAGCAGCTCTCCGCCGGCAGGCAGCCTGACCCGTACGTAGGCCTGGGCGGCGCAACGGTCACATCTGTCGACGGCCGTCAAGGCAGGACCAGGCGCTGTTGCTGTGGTCATGTCATGGCCTCATCTCGTCTGTCGCTTCACGTCTCCACCGTGCTCAACGTCGAAACCGGTGATTTGCTTCCGCTGACGACGCACCCCACGACGGCTCCGCCATCACTCTTCATCACTCTGTTCGAACCTAAGACGCAGTGTGCACCCGGGCGGTTCACGATTCACACAGATCAGCGAAGTATTACCGACCTGCTCTCATGGTCGCACACACAGTGATGGCCCGAGGCCGAAGGCTCGGCGCGGGTACGACCTGTCGGGGGTTGCCGCGGGTAGGCTCGCGACATTCGTCCGTCCAGGCCCGTCGGGGCCGAGGTTGGCGACCGTACCCTGAACCACGTCGTTAGTTGAGGAGCCGTGTGAGCGCCCAGGGGGCTGCCATCGAGAAGACGTACAACGCTGCCAACCTGCTGGTCCTCGAGGGCCTGGAGGCGGTGCGGAAGCGGCCCGGCATGTACATCGGGTCGACCGACACGCGCGGCCTCATGCACTGTGTGTGGGAGATCATCGACAACGCCGTTGACGAGGCGATCGCGGGGGTGTGCAAGCACATCGCCGTGACGCTCAACCCCGACGGCTCGGTCGAGGTGCACGACGACGGTCGCGGGATCCCGGTCGACATCGAGCCGAAGACCGGCCTGGCCGGCGTGGAGGTCGTGTTCACCAAGCTGCACGCCGGTGGCAAGTTCGGCGGCGGTTCCTACATCGCCACCGGGGGCCTGCACGGGGTGGGGTCGTCGGTCGTCAACGCGCTGAGTGCCCGGCTCGACGTCGAGGTCGACCGGTCGCCGGTGACCCGGCTGATGTCGTTCCGGCGCGGTCAGCCGGGTGCCTTCGACGGGGACGGTCCGGATGTGCCGTTCGTTGCCGGGTCCGGCCTGCGCAAGGGGAGCCGGGTCAAGAAGGGGGTCACCGGGACCCGGGTGCGGTTCTGGCCGGATCGGCAGATCTTCACCAAGGACGCGGACTTCGCCTTCGACGAACTGGTGACCCGGGCCCGGCAGACGTCGTTCCTGGTGTCCGGGCTGGAACTGGTGATCCGCGACGAGCGAAGATCCGAGGTGGTCGAGGAGCGGTTCCGGCACGACGGCGGGATCGGGGAGTTCACCGAGTTCCTCGCCCCGGACGAAGCGGTGACCCGCATCGTGCGGCTGCACGGCAGCGGTGCGTTCGTCGAGACGGTGCCGCTGCTCGACGGCAAGGGGCACATGACCCCGCAGGATGTCGAGCGGGAGATGACCGTCGACGTCGCGCTGCGCTGGGGGACCGGCTACGACACCGAGCTCCGCTCGTTCGTGAACGTCATCGCCACCCCCAAGGGCGGAACGCATGTCCAGGGCTTCGAGCGGGCGATGACCCGTACCCTGAACGAGAGCCTCCGCCAGTCCAGGCTGCTCAAGGCCGGCGATCCCGACGTGATCAAGGACGACGTGCTCGAGGGGCTGACCGCGGTCGTGACGGTGAGTCTGGCCGAGCCGCAGTTCGAGGGTCAGACCAAGGAGATCCTGGGCACGCCCGCGGCCACCAGGATCGTGGCCCGGATCGTGTCCAACGAGCTGAGGGCCTTCCTCACCTCGACGAGGAAGGCGGACAAGGCGTCGGCCCGCGCGGCGATGGAGAAGGTCGCCGGCGCATCGAGGACGAGGATCGCAGCCCGGCAGCAGCGCGACACCCAACGGCGCAAGAACGCGCTGGAGTCGTCAGCGCTGCCGTCCAAGCTCGCCGACTGCCGGAGCACGGATCTGGAGCGATCCGAGCTGTTCATCGTCGAGGGCGACTCGGCACTGGGCACGGCGAAGCTGGCGCGCAACTCGGAGTTCCAGGCGCTGCTGCCGATCCGGGGCAAGATCCTGAACGTCCAGAAGGCGTCGATCGGCGACATGCTCAAGAACGCCGAGTGCGCGTCGATCATCCAGGTCGTCGGCGCCGGGTCCGGTCGTACGTTCGACATCGACGCCACTCGCTACGGCAAGATCATCTTCATGGCTGACGCGGACTCCGACGGAGCCCACATTCGCTGCCTGCTGGCGACGCTGTTCTTCCGGTACATGCAGGAGCTGATCACGTCCGGCCGGGTCTACACCGCCGTTCCGCCGCTGCACAGGGTGGAGATGTCCAACCCCAGGAAGGGGATGGACCGGTACGTGTACACGTACTCCGATGCGGAGCTGCAGCGCCGGCTCGCGGAGCTTGCGAAGAAGGGGATCCGGTGGAAGGAGCCGGTGCAGCGCTACAAGGGACTCGGTGAGATGGACGCCAAGCAGCTGGCGGAGACGACGATGGACATCCGCCACCGCACGCTGCGCCGGATCACCGCCGACGACGCGGATGCCGCCGCCACGATGTTCGAGCTGTTGATGGGCAACGACGTCGCGCCGCGCAAGGAGTTCCTGGTCCAGGGCGCGTACGAGCTCGACACGGACCGCATCGACACTTAGCAAGCCCTCCCCTTGCCTCATCCGCGATCCGACACTTATCACCGGCCATCCGACACTTATTTCGCACGATCCGACACTTCCGGGTGGCGATCCGAGAAACAGGCTGTGAGGTCACGGCGCGGCCAGTTCCTCCGCGGTGAGAACGCGCAGCACGCAGAACTCGTTGCCCTCCGGGTCGGAGAGCACCGTCCAGCTCACGTCAGGGCTCTGGCCGACGTCTGCGCGTGTTGCCCCGAGTCCGATCAGACGCTCCACCTCACCGGCCTGATCGGCGTCGGGACGTAGGTCGATGTGAAGCCGGTTCTTGAGTTGCTTGGCCTCTGGAACTCGCAGAAAGATCACGTCGGCGGCGACGCCGTCCTCGCGGCTGCCCCCGGCCGGCTCGATGACCCACTCATCCGGACTCTCGTACGTGATCCGCCAACCAAGGGCGGCCGCCCAGAACCGGGCGACCGGTTCGGGGTCGAGGGCGTCCACGGCGACCGCTTGCATGCGAAGACTCATGAGGGATGAACCTAGGGTCGACTCCAGCAGCCGGCAAATGGTTTGTCTGCAGGCGGAAGTGTCGGCCGGCCGGTGACAAGTGATGCTCCTGTTGGTCGTCAAGCGGCGGTGAGCCATGCGCGGTGGGTGTTGGCGGGGTGGTCGTTGCGTCGGGTGCTGCGTAGTTGTCGGCGTGCACACCGCAGGCCGGTGACCATCTACCGCGCAAAAGGTCGGTGCGGTCATGCTGATGTGTCGGATGGCCGGTGATAAGTGTCGGATCGCGCGAAAGGGGGGTCAGCCGGCGATATGGAGCAGGTCGCCCGGCCGGACGCCGGTCCGGGGCACCCCGCGATAGAGCAGCAGGGCCAGCCCGCCCGCCACCGTGGCGCAGATGGCGGCTCCGAAGAAGATGCCGTGCATCTGGGCCAGCCCCGCCTCGGTGACCGCGTCGTCGTACGCCTGGCAGCGAATGTTGCTCCCACACAGTTCCTGCGGCGTGGGCAGGTCGGCGGAGACGGCGAAGAAATGCCGCAGGCCGATCGTGGTGAGTGCCGAGACTCCGACCAGCATCCCGATCATCCGGCTGACCACGAGCAGTGCGCTCGCGATTCCGTGCACCGCGTCGGCGGTCGATGCGAGCAGGGCCGCATTCACCGGCGCGATCGCGAGTCCGAAGCCGAGACCGGCGACGACGAGCACGACGGTCGCCCCCGGGTCGTTCATCGAGTGCATCCCCCACTGGGTCATGAAGCCGAAGCCGATGGCCGCCGCCGTCATGCCAACCGCCGTCAGGACACCGGGGGACAGCGTCCGTGTAAGCAGGCCACCGAGCAGTGCCCCGACCGGCAGCGCAACCAGGAAACGTACGAGCACGAGCGCCGCGCCCAGCTGCGAGTCGGGATAGACCGTCACCCGCGCGAACACCGGAACGTCGACCAGAGCGGCGATCAGGGCCGAGCCGACGAAGAAGCTGACCACCAGCGACCCCCAGGCCGGCCGGGCGGTCAGAGACCCCCGCGGCACGAGCGGGTCCTTCGCGCTGCGCTGTCGCAGGGCGAAAAGCACGGCGCCGACGACCGAGCCCGCGAGCAGCCAGGGGCCGGCGGGCGAGAAGACCTGGACCTGCGGGTCGGCCGTGGCGAAGGCGAGCACGATCCCGGCGAGCGTGAGGCCCAGCAGCACCGCACCGACGACGTCGGCCTGCCGGGCGAGTCTCGGCAGGCCTCGCAGGTCGACGAGCGGACGGCTGGCCGTCAGCGAGCGTACGGCGAACAGGACGCCCAGGGCGAGGACAACGAGGGCCAGCGGCGTCAGCCAGCGTGAGTCACCGGTGTAGGGCACGTACGCCCGCCCCCAGGCGACGTCCGAGGTGATCGCGTCCGGTGCCAGCATCAGCATGGCCAACGCACCGAGCGCCAGCAGGCCGAGGCCGAGCCCGATCGGGTCGCGGGCGCCGACACGACCGCCGCGCGGGTCGCCGGGTACGAACCGGATGGCCACCGCCAGTATCAGTGCGAGGACGACATTGAGCCAGAAGATCAGCCGCCAGCTCCCGATCGCGAGCACCAGCGCGCCGTACAGCGGGCCGATCACGCTGCCCAGCTCCTGTACGGCGCCGACGACTCCCAGCGGCAGCCCGCGCCGGTCGGCCGGCCAGAGGTCGGCCACCAGCGCGAGGGTGGCGGGTACGAGCCCACCGCCTCCCACGCCCTGCAGGAAGCGCCCCGCGACGACGCTGGCCAGGTCGAACGCACACGCGGTGACCAGCGACCCCACAGCGAACACGACCAACGACCCGACCAGCACGGGAATCCGACCGCGCAGGTCGGCCACCCGGCCAAGGAGCGGCAGCATCGCGACATACCCGAGCAGGAAGCCTGAGACGATGGGGGCGGCCCGCTGCAGCTGATCGATGCCCAGCCCGACGCTGGTCATCATGTCTGGCAAGGCCAGCACGATGACGTACGTATCGGCAGCCGCGAACGCGACCGCCCCGCACGCCAGCGTCAGGACGATCCGCGGCCCGGTGAGCCACGGCTGCCGGGCCGCGCGGCCGCCCAGGCTCACGGGGCCGTGATCTCGACCGGCCCGCCGTACTCGTCCACCGTGACCGTGTAGGTGACGGAGTCGCCGCCGTAGAACGGACCCGAGATCTCCGCCGTTCGCAGCTTGCCGTCGGCATCGAGGGCGAACGTCGCCGGGAACGACGCGGAACCGTCGGCGCTGGGGAAGATGGCGGCCATAGCGTCGCCCGGTATCGTCCCCGAGATCTCGTCGAGGACGTCGCTCCCCTCGCGTCGTTGACCGTCGGACTTCACGTCGACGGCGGCCGTCAGCAGCGACGAGATGCCCGACGTCTCGCTCATCAGCACCGCCGGGTCGGGGGCTCCGTAGGCAGCCGGGTCGATCTCGACGAACACCGGCACCAGCAGCTTCGCGTACACCTTGCCGTCAACGGCGACGACCTCACCGTTGACTCCGAGCCCGCTCTGGTTCACCTCGATGTCGCCCTGGAACGCCGGATCGTGCGTGCCGACGCCGGAGGCCTTCACCACGCCGGGCTGCCCGGAAGGGAGGCCGTCGCTGGACAGCGAGAAGCTGAGACTGTCGGCCGAGTCCAGCGCGGCCTTGGCGTCCGCGAGCTGCCTGGTCGGGTCGGGCTGTGTCGGGGCATCGGAGCCGCTGCTGCTGCAGGCGGTGAGGCCGAACCCGCCGGTTGCCACGCACAGCACCCAGACGAACAGCGTGATCAGCCGTGGCATGAGGTTAGCCTGCCATGCGCGCTCGTACCCGACCGTGTTTGCCCGCGCTCGTACCCGACCGTGTTTGCCCGCGCTCGTACCCGACCGTGTTGCGCGGCCCGCACAAGTGCGTCGGTCAGGTCAGGATCGGCCCGCCGACCGCGGCGATCGGCTGAGCAGCCGGCAACCCCGAGCCGTCACGGCGACCGGCGGGCTCGGGAAGGTCGACCGGTGCCCCGCTGGCCGCCGCCGCCTTGGCCGGTCTCGGCCCCACCCAGGCCAGCAGCAGCGTGTCCTCGCCCTTGAGGAAGCGGTGGCAGCGGACCCCGCCGGTGCCGCGGCCCTTCGCGGGGTACTCGCCGAACGGCGTCACCTTGACCGCGCCGGCCTCGGTTCCCGGGAGCGCCGCCCGCGATCCGGCCACCGAGACGACGACCGCGTCGGTCCCCGGCGCGAGCGCGCCGAAGAACACCGAGCGGGCGTCTCCGGCCAGGCGTATGCCCGAGATCCCGCCTCCGGTACGCCCCTGCGGGCGAACCGCCGATGCGCCGAAGTGCAGCAGCTGGGCGTCGGTGGTGACGAACACCAGCTCCTCGTTGCCGCTCCGCAGCTCCACCGCACCGACGACGGTGTTGCCGTCCGCCATCCGGATGATCTCCCAGGCATCCTTGTTGGTCAGGTGGTCCGGCATGATGCGCTTGACCACCCCAGCGGCGGTGCCGAGCGCCAGGCCGGCCGACTCGCTCTCCAGCGTCGACAGGCACACGACACGCTCGCCGGGCTCCAGCGACAGGAACTCGCTCACCGGCGCCCCGCCCTGAAGATGCGGCGCGCCGGCCGTCGCCGGCAGCGCGGGCAGGTCCAGGACTCCCAGGCGGATCATCCGACCCGCGCTGGTGACAACCCCGATCTGTCCGCGCGCCGTCGCCACGACGGCGCTGGTGACCACATCATGCCGGGCGCGCGAGGCGCCCGAGCCGCCGACCTCGCCGGGCGACGTGCGGGCGAGCAGCCCGGTCGACGACAGCAGCACCAGGCATGGCTCGTCGGCCACCTCGAGCGGGACCGCCGACCTCGCCTGCTGTCCGGCGGACTCCAGCAGGACGGTTCGTCGCGGGGTGCCGTGGGACTTCGCGATCTCGGCGAGCTCGTCGGAGACGACCTCCCGCAGCCGCGACTCATCCTCCAGGACGGCGTTGAGGTCCGCGATCGTCAGTTCGAGCTCGGCCCGCTCCCGGTCCAGCTCCAGCCGGGAGTACCTGGTCAACCGGCGCAACGGCATGTCGAGGATGTAGCCGGCCTGGACCTCGGACAGGTCGAACACCTGGATCAGCCGCGCCCTGGCCTCGTCGGCGTTCTCGCTGGACCGGATCAGCTCGATCACCTCGTCGATGTCGACGATCGCGACCAGCAGCCCCTCGACCAGGTGCAGCCGGTCGGTGGCCTTGTTGCGTCGGAATGTGGTCCGGCGCCGGACGACGTTGTAGCGGTGACCCAGATACACCTCGAGCAGCTGCTTGAGCCCGAGCGTGCGCGGCTGTCCGTCGACCAGCGCGACCGCGTTGATGCCGAACGAGTCCTCCATCGGCGTCTGCGCGTAGAGCTGCTCGAGTATCGCCTCGGGATGGAACCCGTTCTTCACCTCGATGACGAGCCGGAGACCGTGCTCGCGGTCCGTCAAGTTCTTGATGTCGGCGATGCCCTGCAGCTTCTTCGCCTGCACGAGTCCCTTGATCCGCTCGATGACCCGCTCCGGACCGACGTTGTACGGGAGCTCGGTGACCACGATGCCCCTGCGGCGCGAGCTGACGCCTTCGACCCGGGCGGTCGCACGCATCCGGAAGGAACCACGCCCCGATTCGTACGCCTCGCGGATGCCGTCGAGTCCGATGATCTTCCCGCCCGTCGGCAGGTCGGGACCGGGGACGAAGCGCATCAGGTCGTCCAGGCCGGCGTCGGGGTGCTTGACCAGGTGGCGCAGCGCCTGCACCACCTCGACCAGGTTGTGCGGCGCGATGTTGGTGGCCATGCCGACGGCGATCCCGGCCGAGCCGTTGACCAGCAGGTTGGGAAAGGCCGCCGGCAGCACCACCGGCTCGGTCTCGCGGCTGTCGTAGTTCGGCTTGAACTCGACCGTGTCCTCGTCGATCGAGTCGGTCATCGGCATCGCCGGCGGCGCCATCCGGCACTCGCTGTAGCGCATTGCGGCCGGCGGGTCGTCCGGTGAGCCGAAGTTGCCGTGCCCGTCGACCAGCGGCACGCGCATCGCCCACGGCTGCACCATCCGGACCAGCGCGTCGTAGATGGCGCCGTCGCCGTGCGGGTGCAGCCGGCCCATCACCTCACCGACCACCCGGGCGCTCTTGACGTGTCCACGGTCGGGCCGCAGGTTCATCTCGCCCATCGTGTAGAGGATCCGCCGCTGGACCGGCTTGAGCCCGTCCCTCGCGTCGGGCAGCGCCCGGGAGTAGATGACCGAGTATGCGTACTCGAGGAAGCTGGAGCGCATCTCCTCGCCGACGTCGATGTCGAGGATGCGCTCCTCGAAGTCGTCGGGCTCGACGGTCCTCGTCGACTTACGCGCCATGATGTGTCTCGCAGTTCTCGAGCGTGGTTTGCGGAAAGGCCCATTCTCGCCGACGCGGATCAGATGACTTCGCTCGACTCGCGGCGCAGACGCGCTGTCAACGCGTCAGGCCGGCCCCGCCGAGACCAGCGGCTGCGTCCGCTCCAGGTCAGCCCGTGCGCCCAGCCGCGCGAATGTGTCCACGGACTCCGTCGGCAGGGGCCCGGCATCCTCCGGCCGGCCATGCGCTACCAGCCACCGGCCCAGGTCCGCCTGGGTCCGGGCCGTCCAGTACGGGTAGCCCAGCCCCCTCCATGGCCGCGACGGCGCGCTGCAGGTCGGCCTCGACGTCGGTCGGGTCGGCGCGCGCCGCACGCGTGAGTGCCCGGTAGTGCGCCAGCCGGCCCACAGATATGAGGGGCACGTGTCCCCTGGGCGCCTCGGTCACCATGGCCAGCAGGTGGTCGGCCTCGTCAAGGTCACCGGCGGCCAGCGCGGCATCCAGAGCCAGCGGCCATCCGAGGCGGACGCCGTCGTTGCGAAAACGCAGGACCGGGTAGGCGGCCCGCACGGCGCGCGTGGCGACGCGGAGGGCCTCGTCGGCCCTGCGCCGTACCCAGGGCGTCGGCGCGGGTAACGGAATCGGCTCAGGAGCGGGAGCGCAGCTCCGGGAAGTCGTCCGCGGAGTACTCGTGGCCGGAACGGGCGGCGCGATCCTGCTCGCCGGCGCGCAGTTCGACGCGACGTATCTTCCCCGAGATCGTCTTGGGCAGGTCGGCGAACTCCAGCCGGCGGATGCGCTGGTACGACGCGAGGTGGTCACGCGCGAAGCGGAAGATGTCGAGCGCGAGCTCGCGGCTGGGCTCATACCCGCCGGCCAGGACGACGTACGCCTTGGGAACCGCCAGCCGCACAGGGTCGGGCGAGGGGACGACTGCCGCCTCTGCGATGGCCGGGTGCTCGATCAGGACGCTCTCGAGCTCGAACGGGCTGATCCGGTAGTCACTGGCCTTGAACACGTCATCGGAGCGGCCGACGTAGGTGATGTAACCCTCGTCGTCGCGGCTCGCGACGTCACCGGTGTGGTAGAAACCACCGCGCATCGCCTCGCTCGTGCGGTCGACCTCGCCGGTGTAGCCGCGCATCAGCGCCAACGGACGCAAGGCAAGCTCGATGCAGATCTCGCCGTCCGTACCGATCTCGCCGGTGACCGGGTCGACCAGCGAGATCACATAGCCGGGCAGCGGGCGTCCCATCGAGCCGAGCTTGACCGGCTGCCCGGGAGGGTTCCCGATCTGAGCCGTCGTCTCGGTCTGGCCGAACCCGTCGCGGATGGTGATGTCCCAGGCGTGCTGCACCTGTTCGATCACCTCGGGGTTCAGCGGCTCCCCGGCGCTCACGCACTCGCGCAGCGCGAGCCGGTGCTCGGAGAGGTTCGACTGGATGAGCATCCGCCAGACGGTGGGGGGCGCGCAGAACGTGGTCACGTTCAGCCGATTCATCTGGCCGAGGAGTGCCGCCGCGTCGAAGCGGCTGTAGTTGTAGAGCACGATCGTCGCGCCGGCGTTCCACGGCGCGAACAGGCACGACCAGGCGTGCTTCGCCCAGCCGGGCGAGGAGATGTTCAGGTGGATGTCGCCCGGCTGCACCCCGATCCAGTACATCGTCGACAGATGGCCGACCGGGTACGACGCATGCGTGTGCTCGACCAGCTTGGGCCGCGCGGTCGTACCCGAGGTGAAGTAGAGGAGGAGCGGGTCGTCGGCACGGGTGACACCGACGTCGTCCAGGCCGCCCTCCCAGATCTCGCTGTCGGCGTAGCTGATCCAGCCGTCGACCGCCTCGCCGACGGCGATCCTGGTGCAGTGCTCGGCACTGTCACCGAACTTCGCACATGAGCCGGAGCCGGCCACGACGCAGCGCACCTCACCGCGGTCGATCCGGTCGCGCAGGTCTGCAGTCGACAGCAGCGTCGTGGCCGGAATCATCACCGCGCCCAGCCGGATACAGGCCAGCATCGTCTCCCACAACGCCACCTCGTTGCCGAGGACCAGCAGCACCCTGTCGCCGCGACCCACACCGCGGTGTCGGAGCCAGCCGGCGACCTGGGTCGACCGTCGCCCCATCTCGGCGAACGTCAGGGCACGCTCGGTTCCGTCCTCCTCGACGATCCGGAGCGCGGTGACCTGACCCTGTTCGAGGGCCAGGCGGTCGAACCAGTCGGTCGCCCAGTTGAACTCCTCGAGCTCGGGCCAGCGGAACTCGTGGTACGCCCGGTCGTAGTCCTCGCGGTTCGCGAGCAGCAGGTCCCGTGCTGCCCGGAAGGCGTGCGTCCCGGGGCTCTCCTCGCGCGGTGCCGCAATCGGCTCACTCAACGTACGACGCCCCTCGCGGCTGGTCGGATCCGAACTCCCGGTCGGACCTTACTCAAGCAGACGCGACACGTAGCCGCGCGGCCACCTGATGCCGCCGGTAGATTCGTCGGGTGGCTGAGGTGGGCTACCCGGCGCACTGGGAAGCGGACGTCGTGCTGCGGGACGGCAGCGCCGCGCACCTGCGGCCGATCCTGCCCGGCGACGCCGAGACGCTCGTCGCCTTCTACGCCAGAGTCTCCGCGAAGTCGAAGTACTACCGGTTCTTCGCCGCGTACCCCGAGCTCTCCGAGGGCGATGTGCGGCGTTTCACCACCGTCGACCATCACCGCCGGGTCGCGTTCGTGGTCACCGTGGGAACGCAGATCATCGCGGTCGGCCGGTACGACTGCCTCGACGGCGCGCAGGCCGACGTCGCCGAGGTCGCCTTCCTCGTCGAGGACGTCCACCAGGGACGCGGACTGGGCCAGCTGCTTCTGGAACACCTGGCGCAGGCCGGTCGCGAGCGGGGCGTGCGGACCTTCGTCGCCGACGTCCTCCCCAACAACACCAGGATGATCCAGAACTTCCGTGCTGCCGGCTACCAGCTGGAGAGTGGCTACGAGGAAGGCGTCATGCACCTGGTCTTCCCGATCGAGGCCACGGAGACCGCGGTGGGCGTGATGCGAGCCCGTGAGCACCGTGCCGAGGCCCGCTCGGTGGAGCGGATCTTCACCGCCTCGAGCGTGGCCGTCGTCGGCTCCGGAGAACCCGGCGACACGATGAGCAAGGAGCTCGTACGCAACCTGGTGGCCGGCGGCTACACCGGACGCGTCTACGCGGTCGACCCCGCCGTCGAGTCCGTCGACGGCGTGCCGGCGTTCGCCTCGGTGCGCGACATTCCCGGACCCGTCGACCTGGCGCTCGTCGCGGTTCCCGCGCCGCGCGCCCCGGAGGTCGTTCTCGACTGCGCCGCCAAGGGCGTCCACGGACTCGTGGTGATCTCCGGCGGGTACGCCGACGCTGGGGACGAGGGCCGCGCACTGCAGCGCAGGCTGGTTGGGCAGGCCCGTGCGTACGGGCTGCGCGTGATCGGCCCGAACTGCCTCGGGGTGATCAACACCTCTCCGGAGACCTCGCTGAACGCCTCGCTCTCGCCGGTGATGCCGCCGCACGGCCGGATCGGGTTCTTCTGCCAGTCCGGTGCCCTCGGCGCCGCCATCCTGCGGATGGTCGAGCGGCGCGGCATCGGCCTGTCGACGTTCGTGTCGGCCGGCAACCGGGCCGACGTGTCCGGCAACGACGTGCTGCAGTTCTGGGCCGAGGATGTCGACACCCAGGCCGTGTTGCTCTACCTGGAGTCGATCGGCAACCCGCGCAAGTTCAGCCATGTGGCTCGCCGGGTGGCGAGCAGCAAGCCGGTGGTGGCGGTGAAGTCCGCCAGCACCAGCGGGGTGCCGGTCGGTCACGCGGTCCGGCGTACCACCGCCCCGCCCGCCGCCGTCGACGCGATGTTCCGGCAGGCAGGTGTCATCCAGGTCGACACGCTCGACGAGATGTTCGACGTCGCCCAGCTCGTCGCGTACCAGCCGCTGCCCCGCGGCCCGCGGGTCGCGGTCGTCGACAACTCCTCCGAGCTCGGCCTGCTGGCCAGTGAAGCGGCCCTGTCCGCCGGCCTCGAGGTACGCGGGCAGGATCACCTGGTGGCCGGGGCCTCGGCCGACGTCATCGAGACGGCCCTGCGCGAGGCCATGGACGCACCCGACGTGGACGCAGTACTGGCCGTTCTCGTTCCGGAGCTGGACGCCGACGCCGAGCGGTTCACCGATGCCATGACAGCGGTGGCCGGCGAGGCCCGGAAACCGTTGAGCTGCGCGTTCCTCGCCGCGGAGGGGGTGACGGAGATGTTGCCACCCGGGTCGGGGACGGCCGGCACAGGCGGCTCGGTGCCGTCCTATCCGGCGCCGGAACAGGCGGTCCGCGCCCTGGCCCGGGTGGTCGGGTATTCCCGGTGGCTCGCGCGCCCCCCCGGACGGGTCGGCGACCTCGACCGGATCGACGAGAACGCGGCCAGGCGGATCGTCGACGGCGTGCTCGCCGGTGCGTCCGTACCGCCCGGTGCGACGACGGCGCTCGACGCCGAAACAGTCCGGGACCTGCTGGCGGCCTACGGCATCGAGCTGTGGCGGCAGATCCCGGTCACCACCTGCGAGCAGGCTGTCGCGGCCGGGGAGCAGCTGGGGTGGCACGTCGTGCTCAAGGCCACGGCTCCGCATCTGCGACGCCGTGCCGACTTCGCCCACGTCTGGCGCAACATCGACACTCACGACCAGATGGAACACGCCTGGGCGGCGCTCAGCTCCGACATCGCCGCCGCCGACGAGGCCGGGTTCGTCGTGCAGCGGATGGCCGGTCGCGGCGTGCCGGTCACGATCCGAAGCGTCGAGGACACCCTGTTCGGGCCCATCGTGTCCTTCGGCGTGGAGGGGATCGCCAGCGCGATGCTGCACGACTGGGCGTACCGCATCCCACCGCTCACCGACGTCGACGCAGCGGAGATGATCCGGGAGATCAAGGCAGCGCCGCTGCTGGCAGGCCACCCGCACGGCGCGGCCGTCGACACCGGCTCCCTCCAGGAGCTGATCCAGCGGGTTGCCCGCCTCAAGCACGACATACCCGAGGTCGAGGCGCTCGACCTGACCCTGGTGCTGGCCGGCAGCTTCGGCACCCGAACACTGGGCGCCTCGGCGCGGGTGGCACGGGTGGCCGAGGGGCGGGCGGAGTCGTTCGTCCGGCGCCTCACGACGCCTCCCCCCGACTGACCCCGGGTCGGCCCCGCTTACCCAAGGCCCGGCCGCGGGCGACGGGGCCCGCGCTGGGGGAGCTGTCCGATGGTGTGCGGCCGTCGCGTGGATCCGGCATGGCATCGTGCGAGGATGCAGGCATGTCGCTGACCCACCACGACCAGGCCGCGGACCTGCGCGACGCGCTGAACCACGTCGGCTACTACCCCGATGTGGTGGCCGACGCCATCGGCGACGCCCTCGCGGGGGAGCAGGTCTGTGCATGGGTGATCCACCACGAGCCCACGTTCGATCGCGACGAGGTACGCCGGCACCTGACCGTGTTGATGCTGACACCCTCCCGGCTGATCGTCACCCACACCGATGAGCACCCTGCCGACGAACTGCTTCCCGAGCCGTACGCCTCGACGTCGGCCGAGCAGGTCTCGCTGCGTACCGTGTCCTCGGTGGTGGTCACCAGGATGGTGGCCAACCCGGGGCAGGCGTTGGACGGCCCCGAGCGGCGGCCCGGGGTCAGCGAAGTGGTGCTGACGATCGGCTGGGGTACCGCCGGACGGATCGACCTCGAGCCGGCCACCTGCTCGGACCCCGCCTGCGAGGCCGACCACGGCTACCAGGGCACGTTCGCCAACGACGACTTCTCGATCCGGATGAGCGCCGCTGCCGACGGGTCCGACGCGGTGCAGCGCCTGCTGGGGTTCGCGCGGGCGCTGTCGTCCGCCACCACACCGTCGACGTGAACCCTGAGCTCACCAACGATGTCACGCTGCCGGGATATGGCCGGTCGTCGCTGTGCGACTTGCTGCCGTCGATCGCGTCGGCACTCGGCGTGGGTGGCGAGGCGAACACCCTTGGGCTGCCCAGCTGGGACCGCTTCGTGCTGCTGCTGGTGGACGGCCTGGGCTGGAACCTGCTGAACCGTCATGCCGAGCACGCGCCCTACCTCGCCTCGCTGTTGGCCGAGGCCACCTGCCTGACCAGCGGTGTGCCCTCGACCACGGCGACCAGCCTGGTGTCGCTCGGGACCGGGGATCCGCCGGGTGGGCACGGCGTGCTCGGCTACACCACCCGGATCCCGGGATCCGATCGGCTCCTCAACGCGCTGAGCTGGGACGCCGCCGTGGATCCGCGGGAGTGGCAGCCGCGCTCGACGGTCTTCGAGCGTGCCGAGCGAGCCGGCATCGCGGTCTCCGTGGTCAACCGGCGCTCCTTCCGGAGCAGTGGGCTGACGGTGGCGGGGATGCGAGGCGGCAGGTACATACCGGCCGACACCGGCGGGGAGCGGGTCGCCGCCGTGGTCGCGGGAGCGCTGCCGAGCCGTTCGCTCACCTACGCCTACGAGAGCGACCTCGACACCACCGGGCACCGGCACGGGTGCGGCTCCGACGCGTGGCTGCACCAGCTCAGCCTGGTGGACGCGCTGGCGGGACGGATACGTGCCGCCCTCCCGCGGGGGGCGACTCTGCTGGTGACGGCCGACCACGGCATGGTCGATGTTTCCCGGCAGGCTCGGGTCGACGTGGATCAGGAGCCGGAGCTGCTCGCGGGCGTGCAGGTGTTCGCGGGTGAGGCCCGCTTCCGGCATCTGTACTGCGACCCGGACGCGGCCGGTACGGTGGCCGCCCGGTGGCGGCAGCGGCTCGGGGAGTCGGCGATCGTGCTCACGGCCGACGAGGCCATCGCGCAGGGCTGGTTCGGGGTGATGTCGCAGCGGGTACGCCCCCGGCTCGGTGACGTGCTGGTGGCCAGTCTGGGGAACTCCGCCGTCGAGTCCAGCAGCCGGTTTCCCGTCGAGATGTCGCTGATCGGCCTGCACGGGTCACTGTCGGCCGACGAGATGTGCGTGCCGTTGCTCATCGATGCCGGCTAGGACGTCAGCAGGTCACTCCTGCTTGCCGAACATGATCTCGTCCCATGACGGGACGGTGCGCCTGGTCTTGCGGCCGCTCTTGCGCTCCGGCTTCGTCGAGGCGCGCGCCACCGCCGAGCCGCCGGCAGGCTCGCCGGCCACACTCCGTTGCCCCGTGATGCCGTCGTCGACCGCGGCCGCCGGCTCCCGGATCGCATCGGCGAGCGCCGACATGTCGTCGGGTTCGGCCGGAGGCGGCTGACCGTCGAGATCGGCCGACAGGTCGATGGTCGGCTCCCCGTCCTCGAGCGACAGCAGATCCTCCTCGTCCGGTACGGCGGAGAGCCGTCGCGACTGACCCGCCTCGCGCGGTTGCGGGCCCTTGGCCGTCGACTGGTCACCGACAAGCCACCGGCTCTCCTCGTCGTCGGGGAGCACGAAGCGCCCGGCAGAGTCGTACTGGAAGTTGCCGACCCGCTCCCGCTCGCCGGACAGGTAGCTGATCTGCACGGTCCAGCGCCCGTCCTCGCGCCGCCACGCATCCCAGCGGGCGCTGGCCGGGTCGACGCTGCGGCCGCGAAGCCGTTCGGCCACGGCATCGCCGAGGAGGCGGCCGGGCCCGTCGCCGCGCTTGCGCCGCACCGCCGACCGCTGGGCGCGTTCAACCACATGGGAGCGCTCGGCCATCACCGGTACGGCATACCCGATGATCTTGTCGACCTCCACACCGGCCAGCTGGGCCACCGCCTCCGGTGTCTCGCCGGCCCGAATGCGGGACTGGATGTCGCGTGGGCGCAAGGCGCTGTTCATCTGAATCTCCAACTGGCCGAGCCGGGGGCGGTCGCCACGCAGTGCGGCACGCAACCGACCGTCGGCGGGGACCGCGAACTTCTCACCCGTGTCGGAGACGAGGACGAGATGATCGCCGTCCTCGCTCAACCCCACGGGTTCGAGGTTGCGCATGGGTGTTCCGCCTCCTGATGTTGCGACCATCCTGTCCTGGCGTGACCGATGCGCCAAGACCCCGCGCCGGTCGTTCCGGATCGAGCGTGTCACGAGGACGCCTCGCAGGTGGTCGCGACCCCCGGGGGCCGGCGGGTTGCGAATGCCACCACGACACCGAGCAGGCCCGCAGCGACCGGGACCAGGAACCCGTCGCTGGCTCCGCGCAGGTCGATGACGTGGCCGGCGATGGCGGCGCCAGGCGCGAGTCCGGCCGCGATCCCGGTGGTGACCCAGGAGATGCCCTCTGTCAGCCGGCTCGCGGGCACGGTGGACTCGACCAGCGACATGGTCGCGACAAGGGTGGGCGAGATGGCGAAGCCGGCGAGGAACAGCATTCCGTCGAGGACGATCAGGTTCCCGGCCAGCGGCAGGGGCAGCATCACCACCGCCATCGCGAGCATGCCCCAGCGGAAGCGGGTCGCGGCCGACGCCTTCCAGTTCACCAGCCCGGTGACGAGCCCGGCCAGCAGGCTGCCCAACGCCCAGGTCGCCAGCAGCAGCCCTGTAACCCCGCCGTGCCCGTGTTCGCGCGCGAACGCGACGGTGACCACTTCGACCGAACCGAAGAGTGCTCCGAGGCAGAGCATCGCCAGCGCGATCGGCACCAGCACTCGCCAGCCGAGCGGCGGACGCGGCACTCCCGACCGGTCGTGGCGCTGGACCGCGGGCTCGGTGCCGCGCTGGGCGGCCAGGGTGTACGTCCCGACGAGACCGAGCACGGCGGTCGCGGCGAGCCCCGCCAGCGGGTGAACGTCGGTCGCGAGCAGGGTCACCAGGACCGGGCCGACGATGAACACGGACTCGTCCACCATCGCCTCGAACGCGTAGGCGGTCTGCAGCTGTGACGTGCCGGAGAGCAGCGCGGCCCACCTGGTCCGGACGCACGAGCCGATCTGTGGCAGGGCAGCGCCTGTCACAGCGGCGAGCAGGTGCGGGACCGGGGTCGGTGCTTTCAGCTCGACTGCCACGATGAGCCCGACGAGCGCGGCGCCGAAGACGGTGATCGAGGGCGGCAGCGCGCGGTGCTGGCCGAACCTGTCGGCGAGCCGACCCTGTGCCGGCGATGTCGCGGCTGCGGCGATCACGTACGAGGCCGACACCGTGCCGGCGTACCCGTACGATCCACTGCGCAGGGACACCAGCAGCACGATGCCGAGGCTGACCATCGAGATCGGCAGTCGCGCCACCAGGCCGGAGAGCGAGAACGCGAGGGCGCCCGGCAGGGTCAGCACGCGGCGATAGGGCGACAGCACAGGGTTCCTCGTAGGACTGAGCGCGGGTTTGTCAGGCGCGTGGACGAGGTTTTCACGTTACCGGTCCGAGCCTGAAAGGATCGCGGACATGTCCAACCATCCAGCCGACCCGCGACCCTACGACGCGCTGTTGGTGGTGTCGTTCGGCGGGCCCGAGAAGCCCGGTGACGTCCTGCCGTTCCTGGAGAACGTCACCCGGGGCCGCGCGATCCCGCGTGAGCGACTCGAGCAGGTGGCGGAGCACTACTTCGCCCTGGGTGGGCGGAGCCCGATCAACGACCAGTGTCGTGCGCTGGTGGCCGCGGTTCGTCAGGACTTCGACCTCAATGGCCTGTCGCTGCCGACCTACTGGGGAAACCGGAACTGGGAGCCGTACCTCGCGGACACGCTGCGGCGGATGTCCGACGACGGAGTCCGACGCGCGGTCTGCTTCGTGACCAGCGCGTACGCGTCGTACTCGGGGTGCCGCCAGTACCGGGAGAACCTGTACGACGCCGCGAGGGCCGTGGGCGACCGGGCTCCCGCGCTCGACCGGTTGCGTCACTACTTCAACCACCCGGGGTTCGTCCAGGCGTTCGCCGACACGACCTGCTCGGCGCTGCAGACGCTGGCCGAGCCCGGCGATCCGGACACCCGGCTGGTTTTCGTCACCCACTCGGTGCCGCTGTCGATGGCGCAGACCAGCGGGCCGACCGGAGGCGCGTACGAACGGCAGCACCGGGACGCTGCCGCCCAGATCGCCGCGGCCGTCGCGGCGCGCACCGGCACTCGCCGGGACTGGGACCTGGTCTTCTGCTCGCGCTCGGGTGCGCCTGACACGCCGTGGCTGGAGCCGGATGTCAACGACCACCTCGAGCGGCTCGCGAAGCGGCAGGTCTCCTCGGTCGTCGTGGTCCCCGTCGGCTTCGTCTCCGACCACATGGAGGTTGCCTACGACCTCGACACCGAGGCCGCGACCACCGCGCGACGACTCGGGCTGCCGTTCGTCCGCGCGGGTACTCCGGGCACTCACCCCGCCTTCGTCGAGATGGTCCGCGACCTCGTCACCGAGAGATCGGCCGCCGAACGCGGCGGTGAACCCCGCCGGTCGACGCTGGGCGCGGCTGGGCCCGTGCTGGGACAGCTGTGCAGTCTCCTGCTGTCCGAACCCTCGCGAGGCGCGTCCGGCGCTGGGAAGTGCGGCATGACCGACGCCATCGTCCTGGTCACCGGCCGAGCTGCTCGCGCTGGCGGTGGAGATCGCCGAGGAGGCCGGTCGGCTGGTCACGGGGGAGCGGCCCCGCCGGGTCGAGGTCGCGGCGACGAAGAGCAGCCCGACCGACATCGTGACGATCATGGACACCGCCGCGGAGCGGCTGATCCGCTCGCGCATCCGCGCCGCACGAGGGGACGACGGCATCCTCGGCGAGGAGGGCGGTGAGTCCCCCGGGGAGAGCGACACGGTGTCGGGTGATCGACCCGATCGACGGCACGGTCAACTATCTGTACGGGATCCCGGCCTTCGCGGTGTCGATCGGCGTCCAGGTCGGGGGTGTGCCGGTCGCCGGGGTCGTCCATGACCCCAGCCGGGGTGAGTCCTTCACAGCGGTTCGGGGCGGCGGTGCCCACCTGGCCGGACACCCGATCGAGGTGGGCCAGGAGACCGATCCGAACCAGGCCCTGGTCGGGACCGGGTTCGCATACGACGCCGAGACCCGCCGCCAGCAGGCGGCGGCGGTCGCCGAGCTGCTGCCGCAGGTCCGCGACATCCGACGGATCGGCTCGGCCGCGCTCGACCTTTGCTCGGTCGCCTGCGGCCGGCTCGACGCGTTCCTCGAGCGTGGCCTGAACCCGTGGGACCTGTGCGCCGGCGGCCTCGTCGCCGCGGAGGCGGGTGCGCAGGTGGCAGGTCTGCGCGGGAAGCCGGCCGGCGAGCGCCTGGTGGTGGCCGCGAACCCCGCGTTGTTCTCGGCACTGCACGACATGCTCGTCACCGCCGGCTTCGACGACTAGGAGGGGGCGGCAGATGGGCGAGACCAGCAACGAACCGGTCGACACCGCACCGCCGGGGCGCACCGTCCTGGTGACGGGATGCTCGTCCGGCATCGGCCGGGCCGCCGCGCTGGAGTTCCACCGCTGCGGCTGGGACGTCGTGGCATCCGCGCGCCGACTGGCGAGCATCGCAGACCTCGCCGACGCGGGGATCGCCACCGTCGCACTCGACGTGTGCGACGAGCGTTCGATGACGGAGGCGGTCGCGGAGATCGCGGCCGGGCGGCGGCACGATCGGCGTTCTCGTCAACAACGCCGGCTACGGGCTGCAGGCGCCCATCGAGGAGGTGCCGATGGAGGCGGTGCGTGAGCAGTTCGAGACCAATGTCTTCGGACTCCTCCGGATGTGTCAGCTGGTGCTGCCGGGGATGCGCCGGCAGGGCTGGGGGCGGATCGTCAACGTGAGCTCGATGGGAGGACGGGTCACGTTCCCCGGAGGTGGTGCCTACCACGCGAGCAAGCACGCGGTGGAGGCGTTGAGCGACGCCCTGCGTCTGGAGACCTTCCCGTTCGGGGTGCGGGTCTCGGTGGTCGAGCCCGGTGTGGTGCAGACCGAGTTCGGTGTCACGGCGGTGTCGACGCTGGACGAGTCCGGCGCCGGTGGTACTCACGGCTCCGCCAGCGGCCCGTACGACGCCTTCCGCACCCGCCTGACGCAGCGGCTCGCCTCGAGCTACGACGGCCGTCGGGCCAACCTGGCGTCGTCGCCGCAGGCGGTGGCGCGCGTCATCGTCAAGGCCACCTCCGCCAGGCATCCCCGGCCGCGGTACGTTGTCGGCCCGGTGGCACGTGTGCTGATCAACGCGCGTAGGGTCCTTCCGGACCGGGCGTTCGACGCGCTGATGAGATCCCAGTACCCGACGCCGTAGCAGCGGGGCTGGGTGCTCTGGCGGTCTGCCGTGAGCGGGGGGTGGAATAACTGGCCGGCCAGGGGAGTTGGGTCCACCAGATTGCGCCGAATGATGTGATGCGTACGACAATCTGGAAACAGTGTGCGAACACGGGCGCGCAGCGACCCTCCGATGGTGCACAATCCCGGCTCGGGAGCAGGCACGACCGGCACCGTCCATGCGTTACGTGCTGTGCACCATTCATAGGGCGAGTCCCAAGAACCGCTCGCTTTGGACCAGGGGAACACGGATATGGCAACTGACTACGACGCTCCACGCAAGACCGAAGAGGAGCTCAACGAGGACAGCATCGAGGAGCTCAAGGCACGGCGGATGGACAAGAACTCCGGCAAGGTCGACGAGGACGAGGCCGAGGCGGCCGAGGCCTTCGAGCTGCCCGGTGCCGACCTCTCACACGAAGAACTGGCCGTGCGGGTCCTGCCCAAGCAGGCCGACGAGTTCACCTGTTCCAGCTGTTTCCTGGTCCATCACCGCAGCCAGCTCGCGACCGAGAAGAACGGCTTGCTGATCTGCAGGGACTGTGCAGCCTGAACGGGGCGGCCTAACCGGGCAGCCTGAACGGGGCAGCCTGAACCGCGTCAGCTACCCCACTTCCTCCAGGCCGGGCGGCAGGGACCCGGTCGAGCGACGCCAGTAGTCCGCCGCCTTGCGGGCTGCCAGCATCCTGGCGACACCGACCGCGACACCGCTCGCCACCGCCCAGGCCAGCGCCTCGGCCATGGTCACGTCGGGGCTCTCGGGGTTCTTGGGCGGCGTGTTGCCGGTCGCGGCGTGCCAAGAGCGGTCGACGAGCTTGCGCGCCACGATGGTGGCCCCGATCGCGGCAGCGGTCCCGTAGACCTGCCAGAGCTTCGATCCAGCCACAGCATCCTCCTCGCGAGACTGTCTAGGCATCTCATCCTTGCACCACCTGGTATCCGATACCGTCAACCGGTCTGTTCGATCGCGAGACGCAGCGTCTGGGCGAGGCGATCGGGGTGCCGGGTGGCGACCAGCCAGTAGGGAACGGGGTCCGCCGGATCCGCGACGTCCACCCGGACCGCCCTGGACAGATACGGCCGCAGCAACAGGTACGCGCGTGCGTCGGCTCCGCGTCCTCGCAGGTGGTGGAACTCCGGCTCGCTCAGCGCCGAGACCTCGCCGCAGGCATCGAGCGGAAGCAGGGCACGGCCGGCCCGGAACCCCTGCCGGCCGACGCTGACCGGGGCGCCGCCATACCCGCTGAGCAGAGCGGCGGCCAGCAGGGCGCTCGCAAGCGTGACTCCGAACGCCACCAGGTGCGGCGTAGCCACCCAGTAGGCGACCCATAGACTCGCCACCAGCAGGGCCGCGAAGACCCACCACCGCAGCGGCACGAACAACCGCTCGTCGTAGGTCAGGTCGGGCTCCGCGGGCACGGTTCACAGCCTTGCAGAAACACCGGCTCGGCTCGCGCCGATCGGCCCGCACCGATCGCCTCCCCCAGCCGGAGGCCGTCACACCGAGCCGGGCGCGGGGGCCAACTGCCCTTGTAGGGTTCGTGTCGTGACACCGCCCAGCCGCGCGCGCAGCCTGCCGCACAGCGCGGTGCCGTCGCAGCGGCATCCGGACGCGCCGGCGCCCGGCACCCCGCTCCCGAGCCACTACGACAGGTGCTTCACCTGCGGGCCGGACCATCCGACCGGGCTGCGGATGCAGGTCAACGCCGGGGAGGGCGTCAGCGTGGAGGCGTCGTTCACGGTGACCGAGGACCACCAGGGTGCTCCCGGACTTGCGCACGGCGGCCTGCTCGCCAGCGCGGTCGACGAGACCTTCGGGGCGCTCGGCTGGTTGCTGCGCGTGCCGATGGTGACCGCCCGTCTGGAGACCGACTTCGTGCGTCCCGTCCCGGTCGGCAGCGTGCTGCACGTGGTCGCGCGATGCGACGGTATCTCGAGGCGGCGCGTCTACCTCAGCGCGGAGGGCCGGCTCGGCGACGGTGAAGGAGACGTGGCGATCCGGGCGTTCAGCGTCTTCGTCCAGGTGCCGATCGAGCACTTCGTCAAGCACGGAAGGCGTCAGGAGCTCGCCGCGGCCTCGGAGCGACCCGAGGTCCTCACCGCGCTGTCCAGCTTCGAGGTGAACCCGTGAGGGGTGGCTGCGTGTATGGGTGGTGCCTGGGTGGCTGCGTGGTGGCCAGATGGTGACGGTCCTGATCAGGCGGATCGACCCCGAGCTCCCGCTGCCGTCGTATGCACACCCCGGTGACGCCGGCGCCGACCTGCTGTCCGCGGTGGAGGTCACGCTCCAGCCGGGTGAGAGGACGCTTGTCCCGACCGGCATCGCGGTGGCACTGCCGGACGGCTACGCCGCGTTCGTGCACCCGCGCTCGGGGCTCGCGGCGCGGAGCGGACTGTCGATCGTCAACTCACCGGGGACGGTGGACGCCGGGTATCGCGGCGAGATCAAGGTGCTGCTGGTCAACCTCGACCCGGCCGCGGCGGTGACGCTCCGCCGCGGCGACCGCATCGCCCAGCTGCTGTTCCAGCGAGTCGAGCACGCGCGCTTCGTCGAGGTCGATGCGCTGCCTGGCTCCGCCCGCGGTGGTGGCGGTTACGGCTCCACCGGCGGCTTCACGATCGCCAACGAGAACCTGGGCTGAGGAGGCGCTGATGTTCCGGCGACGAAAGACCACAGCGCCTGACGACGATGCCGCGGAAGCGACGAGCGAAGGTGGGGAGACGCCAGCCGAGGAGACTCCGACCGGCACCACGGGGCCCTGGGACGTCGCGGACGCCGACTTCGACCCGGAGGACCCGGACCGCATCGACCTGGGGTCGTTGGTGGTTCGCGGCAGTGCCGACGTCGAGCTCCGGCTCCAGGTCGACGAAGCCACCCAGCTCGTCGTCGCCGCGATGCTCGTCGCCGAGAACGGAGCCGTCGAGCTGCGTCCGTTCGCCGCGCCCCGAAGCGAGGGCATCTGGGACTCGGTGCGCAAGGAGATCGCCGCCGAGGCGACCCGCCGCGGCGGCACCGCCAGTGAGGTCGACGGTGCCTTCGGCACCGAACTGCGCATCGTGGTGCCGATGACCGGTCCGGACGGTCGTCCGGGGACGCAGGCGTCGCGGGTGGTCGGAGTGGACGGGCCTCGCTGGATGCTGCGTGCGACCTTCCTCGGTCAGCCGGCGATCCAGACCGATTCCGACGGCGTCCTCGAGCGTGCCTTCCGCGACGTCGTCGTGGTCCGCGGGCCCGGGCCGATGCCGCCGCGTGAGGCGCTGCCGCTCACGATGCCGAGTGGCGCCCGGCCGGCAGCTCCTGAGGACGTTTGAGCCGCCCCAGCGGTGCGGTGCTCACGAACGATTCTCCCCTCCTTGCCCGGACTGCGTCGCTAGACTTGGTGTCATGAGTACGGACCAGGTCGGCGGCATCCTTCGCCGAACGCTCAACAGGATCGCATCCAGCCAGGACGACATCGAAGCCCGTGAGCTGCAAAGCGACGTCGTCAAAACCGGGTGCCGAGCGATTGCCGGCACCGGTGACCGGTCCCACGTACGTCTCCACGGAACCATCAACACCGTCACCCTCCGCCCGCGCGGAGGTGTCCCCGCGCTGGAGGCCGAGCTCTACGACGGGTCGGGAACGGTGACCGTGATCTGGCTGGGGCGTCGTCGGATCGTCGGCGTCGAGCCCGGGCGGTCGGTGCTGGTCGAGGGGACGGTGAGCGAGCAGAAGGGACACCGGGTCCTCTTCAACCCCCGCTACGAGCTGCGCTCGTGAGCACACCGGCTGCGACGCCGGTGACCGAGGGCACGGTCGAGGCGCTGGTACGCAAGCGGCTCGGGGACGCCCTCGGTGGCCGACGGGGCATGGTCGAGGGCGCTGTTCCGACCCTCGGCTTCACCATCAGCTGGATCCTCAGCCACGACCTCAGACTGTCGCTGATCATCGGTGTGGGCATGGCCGTGGCGCTCCTGCTGGTCCGAATTCTGCAACGCCAGCCGGTCCAGTACGTCGTCAACGCGATCGTGGGGATCTCGATCGCCGCCGTCTTTGCGCTGCGGTCCGGCAACGCCGCCGACATCATCATTCCGTCGCTGATCTACAACTCGGTCTATTTCGTCCTGATGGCCGGCTCGGCCCTGGTTCGCTGGCCCGTGGTCGGCTTCATGATCGGGGGAGTGACCGGCGACCCGACCGGGTGGCACGACGATCCCCGGATCGTGAAGCTGTGCGGACGACTCACCTGGATCCTCGCCATCCCCTGCGCACTGCGGGTCGCGGTCTACTACCCGCTGTGGCTGGCCGACCAGGCAGGCTGGCTCGGCGTCGCCAAGCTCGCGCTGGGGTGGCCGCTGCAGCTCGCCGCCCTCGCCGCGATGGTCTGGCTGCTGTCGCGTAACCACACCCCCCTGGCGTCCGACGGCCGGCTGCAGACCGCCTGACGCCGCCGATCCGCTGTGGCTAAGCCGGGTTGTGCTCCACCGGCGCGAGCAGGCTCTCCAGCTCGCCCTCCTGGTCCTCGGCGGCCACGAACAGCAGCTCGTCGCCCGCCTCCAGCGGGTCGTCGGCGTCGGGTGTCAGTACGCGTCCCTCGCGCAGGATCGTGACCAGCGAGGTGTCGGACGGCCACTGGACGTCGCCGACCCGGCAGCCGACGAACGGGGAGTCGTCAGGCAGCGTGAGCTCGACGAGGTTCGCGTCGCTCTGGTTGAACGTGAACAGCCGCACCAGGTCGCCGACGGTCACCGCCTCCTCGACCAGTGCTGACATGATCCGGGGAGTCGACACGGACACGTCGACACCCCAGCCCTCGTTGAACAGCCACTCGTTGCTGGGGTGGTTGACCCGGGCCACGGTGCGTGGCACGCCGAACTCGGTCTTGGCCAGCAGCGAGATGACGAGGTTGGCCTTGTCGTCTCCGGTGGACGCGATGGCGACCTCGCAGCGATCGAGCGCTGCCTCACCGAGCGATGCCAGCTCGCACGCGTCGGCCAGCAGCCACTCGGCCTGCGGAACCGCCTTCGTCTTGATCGCCCGGGGATCCTTGTCGATGAGGAGCACCTCATGGCCGTTGTCGACGAGCTCGGCCGCAACCGAGCGGCCGACGGCACCGGCTCCTGCGATGGCGACGCGCATCAGCGTTCCTCAGGTCGGGACTGGATCGCGGCCAACACCTTCGCCGCGTCGGCCTCCACGATGATCACATGCAGGATGTCACCCTCCTGCAGCAGTGTCTCGCGGGTGGGCAGGATGCCGCGGCCGCCGCGGGTGATGCAGGCGATCCGTCCTCCCGTGGCCGCCTGGAACTCCACGATGTCCCGGCCGATCCACGGCACCGGCGCCGCGAGGTTGGCGAGCTGCACGCTGCCCGACGGATCCCGCCACTCCGGTTCCGCTCCCTCGGGCAGCAGCTTTCGGAGCACCTGGTCGGCTGTCCACCGGACCGTAGCCACCGTGGGGATCCCCAGCCGCTCGTAGACCTCCGCCCGACCGGGGTCGTAGATGCGCGCGACCACGTTGTGCACGGAGAACGACTCCCGGGCAACCCGCGCCGAGATGATGTTGGAGTTGTCGCCGCTGGAGACAGCCGCGAACGCGTCGGCCTGCTCGATGCCGGCGGCGAGCAGGACCTCGCGGTCGAACCCGTACCCGGAGATCTTGGTGCCCGCGAACGACGGGCCCAGCCGCCGGAACGCATCCTGGTTCGAGTCGATCACGGCGACGGAGTGGTCGCGCTTCTCGAGCTGGCGCGCGAGCGTCGACCCGACGCGGCCACATCCCATGATGACGATGTGCACGACACCCAATTCCCGCTCGTCGGCTGGGTCGGGCGGAACCGCCCGGAAACGGTCTCCAGCGCAAAGCACTCCGGCGACGACGCTACACCGAGGGTGACCAGCGCACGCATCGCAGCCCTGACAGGTGGTCTAGCATCCTGGCCGTGGGCAGAGGCGACATCGGGAAGCGCATTCTGCTGGGCCGGAAGCTGCGCAGCGACCGGCTCAGCGAGACGCTTCTGTCCAAGCGGATCGCCCTTCCGGTGTTCGCCTCCGACGCGTTGTCGTCGGTCGCCTACGCCCCCGATGAGATCTTCCTGACCCTGTCGCTGGCGGGCCTGGCGCTGTATTCAGTCAGCTGGAAGATCGGCATCGTCGTCGCGCTGGTGATGCTGACCGTTGTCGCGTCGTACCGGCAGAACGTCCAGGCCTACCAGTCGGGTGGAGGGGACTACGAGGTCGCCAACACCAACATCAGCCGGAACGCCGGGCTGACCGTGGCCAGCGCACTCCTCGTCGACTACGTCCTCACCGTCGCGGTGTCGATCTCGTCGGCCGCGCAGTACGCCGCGACGGCGATCGACCCGCTCGAGGGGCACCAGACGCCGGTGGCCGTGCTGGCGACCGTGTTCCTGATGACCATGAACCTGCGGGGGGTCCGCGAGTCGGGAACGGCGTTCGCCGTCCCCACCTACATCTTCATGTTCTCGATCCTGGGGATGTCGGCCTGGGGTTTCCTCCGGCTGATCTTCGGTGACCTGCCCGACTCCGAGTTGGCGGCATACTCGGTGCAACCGGCCAGTCAGTACGCCTCCGGCATCGGCGGGCTGGCGATGGTGTTCCTGGTGCTGCGGGCGTTCGCCTCGGGCTCGGCGGCGCTCACCGGCGTCGAGGCGATCAGCAACGGGGTTCCGGCCTTCCGCAAGCCCAAGGGTCGCAACGCGGCGACGACACTGGCGTTGCTCGGTGGGATCGCCATCACGATGGCGTTGTCGATCCTCGCCCTGGGAAACATCATCTCGGTGCGACTCGCCGACACCGACAACGGCGCCCAGCTGATCAGTCCCGACGGCACGGTCGTGTCCGAGGCGTTCCACCAGGATCCGATCATCGGCCAGATCGCTCGATCCGTGTTCAGCGGTTTCAGCCCCGGCTTCTACCTGGTGACCGCGGCCACCGGCGTCATCCTGGTGCTGGCCGCGAACACCGCCTTCAACGGCTTCCCCGTGCTGGGGTCGATCCTGGCCCGGGACGGCTACCTGCCCCGTCAGCTCGACACCCGCGGCGACCGACTGGCGTTCTCCAACGGGATCGTGCTGCTGGCGGCGTTCGCGATCCTGCTGATCGTGACGTTCAACGCTGAAGTCACCAGGCTGATCCAGCTCTACATCGTGGGCGTCTTCGTCTCGTTCACCATCAGCCAGACCGGCATGGTCAGACACTGGACCCGGCTCCTGCGCACCGAGGACGACCCGAGGGCCCGTCGCCGGATGATGCGCAGCCGGGTGATCAACGGCGTGGGTCTCAGTGTCACCGGCACGGTGCTCGTCATCGTGCTGCTCACCAAGTTCGTGCACGGTGCCTACATCGCGATCCTGGCGATGATCGTGCTGTTCTTCCTGATGAAGTCGATCCAGCGTCACTACCAGCACGTCGCCGTGCAGCTCACAGTCGGCGAGGAGGAGCACATGCTGCCGTCGCGCACGCATGCCATCGTCCTGGTGTCGAAGCTGCACAAGCCCGCGATGCGCGCGGTTCAGTACGCCAGGGCGTCGCGTCCGAGCATCCTGGAGGCAGTGACGGTCGACGTCGAGCCCGAGAAGACGGCACAGCTCATGCACGACTGGGAGCAGCACTCGATCAAGGTGCCGCTGAAGGTGCTGGCGTCTCCGTACCGGGAGATTCTGCGACCGATCGTCGACTACGTCCGGGGGATCCGACGCGAGAGCCCGCGCGACGTCGTCGCGGTCTACATTCCGGAGTATGTCGTCGGTCACTGGTGGGAGCAGATCCTGCACAACCAGACCGCGATGCGACTCAAGGCGAGGCTGCTCTTCACGCCCGGTGTGATGGTGACCAGCGTGCCCTACCAGCTGCCGTCGTCGGCCGCGGCGTCGGTACGGGCGGACCGGCAGCGCCCGGCCCCCGGGGAGATCCGGCGAGGCATCGCTCCGGTCAGCCGGGACCGTGGACCCACGCCCGATGGCGCCCAGCCGCAGCGGAGCTCTGAGCCGCCCGGAGTCGGCGAACCGTCCGGCCACCGGGCCGACCTCGAGCCTCCAGCACCCACGGGCGGAGGGCCGGCGGACTCCGAGCGGAAAGACGGGGGATGAGCACCGGGACCACGAGCCCGATCGGGCAGGTGGTCGAGCTGGAGGTCGGCCCGGTCGCGCACGGCGGGCACTGTGTGTCCCGGCTCGACGGGCGCGTGGTCTTCGTCCGCCACGCCATCCCCGGCGAGCGGGTGCGCGCGGTGGTCACCGAGGGAGACGACCGGGACCGGTATCTGCGTGCCGACGCTGTCGAGATCCTTGCGGCCTCCCCCGACAGGGTGGCCGCTCCCTGCCCGTACGCCGGTCCTGGTCGTTGCGGCGGGTGTGACTACCAGCATGTTGCCCTGGCTGCGCAACGCAGCATGCTAGCCGCGGTCGTGCGTGAGCAGCTTCTCCGCCTGGCGGGACTCGACCGGCCCGTCGTCGTGGAACCGGTGCCCGGCGACGAGGAGGGACTCGGCTGGCGGACCCGCGTCCGGTTCGTTGTCGACGACGACGGCGCGTGCGGGTTGCGCCGGCACCGCTCCCACGCCGTCGAGCGGGTCGACCGCTGCCTGATCGGGCATCCGGGTCTGCCCCCCGTGACCGACCATCAGTGGCCGGGGGTGACCTCGGTCGAAGCGGTGGTGTCCGGAACGGGTGAGCAGCTCGTCGTGGTCGAGCCGGGCGTCAGGGATGCCGGCCGGCTGCCCGCCATGCCCGGCGTCTCCGTGCTCCGATCCGACGGTGCCCGGGTCAGGGGCCGCACGTACGTCGAAGAGCGCGCCGCCGGCCGGACCTGGCGGGTCGCCGGGAACGGCTTCTGGCAGGTCCATCCGGGCGCCGCCGAGACGCTGACCCGGGCGGTGCTCGGCGCGGTCAGGCCACGCCCCGGAGAACGGGTCCTCGACCTGTACGGCGGGGTCGGGCTCTTCGCCGGTGCGCTCGCTGAGGCGGTCGGCACCACCGGGCAGGTGACGACCGTGGAGTCGGATCGGCGCGCGAGCGCCGATGCCCGGCGTAACCTGCACTCGGTGCCGAACGTGCAGATCGTGCAGGGACGCGTCGAGCGCGTCCTCACCGGCGAGCCGGTCGATGTGGTGGTTCTGGACCCGCCGCGCACCGGCGCGCGCCGCCGGGTGGTCGAAGCCATCGCCGACATGTCACCGCGGTCGATCGGCTACGTCGCCTGCGATCCTGCCGCACTGGCCAGGGATGTCGCGACCTTCGTCACCCGGGGATATGTCCTATCGTCGCTGCGCGCCTTCGCGATGTTCCCCATGACACATCACGTGGAGTGCGTGGCGCTGCTCGAGCCGGGCTGACTGAGCTGCAGCCCGGAAGGCACCGCGTCGCCCGGGCACCGCGGCAGGCCAGGTCGAGGATCCCCGGTTCCAGCCACCGGTGCCGGCGGGCGACGCCGGGCGGTGGTCCACACCTGGACGAACGCGTCGACGGTGGCCCGGGGTCCTGCCACGGTCTGCCGACCCGCGGCGCCCGGCCAGGCGGTGCGCTTAGCGTGTAAGTCCGCCGGCTTTCACGGTAGAGGTGGCTGGGCCGGTGGGCAATGCCGGCTGCTCGGCCCGACGATGCCCGCCGCTCGAGCGGGCAAGCGGACCGCCCGATCGCCGCGGATGGCAGTGGCGCGGTCCCAGGCGAGCAACAGCTCCGGCCGGGTGATGCCGCTGAACGGGATCTCGGCAACCTGGTCGGACAGATTCACCAGCACCCGGTGCTCGCCGCGTTCGACCACCACCAGACCTCGCTCCCGGTCGTGGGTCACGGCAACGAGTTCGAGTCGGGGGTCGCGAAGATCCGCCCGCTCGCGGCGCAGCGCCGTCAGCGCCTGGTACCAGTGCAGCAGTCGAAGGTGTTGCTGCTCCGCCGCCTCCTCCCAGTCCAGGTGCGACCGGAGGAAGGTCTGCAGGTCCTGCGGAGCGGGCACGTCGGCGCTGCCCCATCCGTGATCGGCGAACTCCTGGTAGCGCCCGGCGGTGATCTGCGTGGCGATCTCCGCGTCGGTGTGGTCGGTGAAGAACTGCCAGGGCGTCGTCGCCCCCCATTCCTCACCCATGAAGAGCATCGGGGTGTAGGCCGAGGTGAGGAGCAACGCAGCCCCGCAGGCCAGCAGCCCCGGATCCAGCCGGGCTGACAGCCGATCGCCCTGAGCACGGTTGCCGACCTGGTCATGGGTCTGCAGCGATACCACGAACCGCCATCCGGCGGTGGTTCGTCGGTCGACCGGCCGGCCATGGTGCCGACGGCGGAAGCTCGACCAGGTCCCGTCGTGCAGGAACACCCTGGTGAGGACCTTCTCCAGGGTTCCGGCCGCGGCGAAGTCCGCGTAGTAGCCGGTGACCTCACCGGTGAGGAGCACATGCAGGGCGTGGTGCACATCGTCGGCCCACTGGGCGTCCAGCCCGGTGCCCCCGGCCGCCCGCGGCGTGACAGTGCGCGGGTCGTTGCGGTCGGACTCCGCGATCAGGCACAGCGGCCTGCCCACGCGTGCGGCGAGAGCCTCCGTCTGCGCCGACAGCACTTCCAGCAGCGTCGTCGCCCGGTTGTCACGCAGGGCATGCACGGCATCGAGACGGAGCGCGTCCACGTGGAAGTCGCGAAGCCACATCGCCGCGTTGTCGAGGACGAAACGCCGTACCTCGTCGCTGTCCGGACCGTCCAGGTTGAGCGCCGAGCCCCACGCGGTGCCCTCCTTCGCGAAGTACGGCCCGAACTCCCACAGCCGGCTGCCCCAGCCGGCGTGGTTGTAGACGACGTCGAGGCAGACGCCCAGCCCGCGGCGGTGACACGCGTCCACGAAACGCATCATCGCGTCGGGCCCGCCGTAGGACTCCTGGACCGCGAACAGGCCGACGCCGTCGTACCCCCAGTTGTGATGGCCCGGGAAGCTGGCGAGCGGCAACAGCTCGACCAGGTCGACGCCGAGGGCGACGAGGTGGTCCAGCCGCTCGATCGCGCCATCGAGGTCACCCCGTTCGGTGAACGTCCCGACGTGCAGCTCGTAGATGACCGACCCGGGCAGCGCGACGCCGCGCCAGGCGTCGTCCGTCCAGGCGAAGCCGGCCGGGTCGTGGACCATGGCGGGTCCGTGCGGTCCCTCCGGCAGCCGGCGCGCCCGAGGGTCCGTCAGCGGCTCGCCCCCGTCGATCCGGAACTGGTAGGTGTCCCCGGGCACGGCCTCGGCCTGCGTCGTCCACCAGCCGTCCGCCGCCCGATCCATCTCCTGACCGGCGTGCTCGAGCTCCAGCCGGACAGACTCCGCGGCCCGCGGCGCCCAGACCGCGAATGTGCGTGTCATCGCCGCTCCAGCAGTGCGACCGGCAGGGTCGCGAACAGGCTGGAGCACTCGGCGAGGTCCGCGGCGTAGTTACGGCCCGTGAACAGGTCGGTCCATTCACCGGGCGGGAGGGTCACCGACAGGTCCCGCCACCCCCCGGCGGCCGCCAGTCGCACCGGTGCCCGGGTCGCGAGTGTCAGGACCGCGCCGCCGCGGACGAAGCCGAGCACGTGGTCGCCACCCCCGAAGGGGGCGTACGTGCCGGACCGACCGAACACCGCAGGACGAGCCGCGCGCAGTCGGAGCGTGGTCGCAGTCACCAGGAGCTTCTCGTCGTCGAGATCGCGGGCCGCGCCGCCCGCGTCGAGACGGGTGAGTCTGGCCCGTCGCTCCTCGAAGTCGACAGGGCGGCGGTTGTCGGGATCGACCAGGGATCGGTCCACCAGCTCACACCCCTGGTAGACATCGGGGACTCCGGGCAGGGTCAGTTGCACCAGCTTCGCCGCGAGCGTGGTGGCCCGGTCGAAGTCGGCGATGTACTTCAGCCAGCCCTCGAGTACGTCGCGGCCGGGGCCGGCCGCGAGCGCCCAGCGCCCGAGCTGCAGGACCCGCTGCTCGTAGTCCAGATCGGGATCGACGTGTGACGTCCGGTCCTTGGCCTCCCGCAATGCCTTGGTGAGGTAACGCTCCAGACGCTCGGCACCGATCGGCCAGGCGCCGGCCACGGTCTGCCAGAGCAGGTAGCAGGTCGGCCCGTCCACGCCGAAGCCGCCCGCCGCGTCGAGCAGCGACTGTGCCGCCCGCCGCCAGCCGGGCACGTCCTGGGCACCCGCGAGCAACCGGGCGCGGACGTCCTCGGAGCGCTTGGTGTCATGCGTGGAGAGCGTCGACATGGCGGTGGGCCAGTCCCGTTGCTGCCGCTGCGCCCACGCGTGCAGCCGCTCGGGTCCGCCGGGCTCCACCTGACCGGGGTCGCCGCCGACCTCGTTGAGTGCAACCAGTCGGTGCCACCGGTAGAACCCAGTGTCCTCCACTCCCTTCGCCATCACCGGTCCGCACGTCTGCTGGAACCTGATGGCGAACTCCGACTCCGGCGCCGACGCGGGATCCGCGTCCAGGGCGAGCCGGATCACCGAGGCGATCGGACCGGCCAGCTCAGGCTCGGCCGCGGCGGCGCGCGCGCCGGCGCTGGTCAGCAGGTCGCGTGACACGGGCGGAACCGGTTCCCCGGGTCGCAGGTACGCCCGGTAGACATGCATCTGCCCGAGGACCGCGACCAAGGCTCGCTCGAGGACCACGCCGTCCGCGGCGTCGGCCCGGTCATCCAGGCTCCGGGCGACCAGCGACGCGAGCCGCCGCAGCTCCGGTGCCAGCAGCGTTCCGGCAACCTGACGCTTGGCCGCCGTCAGAACCGCGTCCAGGTCGGGCTCACCACCCAGGCCGACCCACACGGCATCGAGATCGGCCCCCGCGGAGGGGTCGACGAGGGCGTCCTGCACCCGGTGGAGCGCGTCATAGCCGGTCGTACCGGCGCACGCCCACGAGGAAGGCAGCGTCTCGTCGCCCTCGAGGATCTTCTCGGCCAGGACCCAGGCGCCGTCGGTCGCGTCGGACAGCCGACGCAGGTACAGCTCGGGGTCGGCCAGCCCGTCGGGGTGGTCGATACGGAACCCGTCGACCACGCCGGCGTGGAACAGGTCCAGCAGCACCGCGTGCGTGGCGGCGAAGACCTCCGGATCCTCCACCCGCACGGCGATCAACGTGTCGACCTCGAAGAACCGGCGGTAGTTGAGCACGTCCGCCTTGTCCCGCCAGTCCGCCAGCTGCCAGTGCTGTCGATAGATGGCCGCGGCAAGGTCCAGGTTCTCGGTACCGTCGGCCAGCGGGAGCACGTGCTCGTGATACCGGAGCACCGGCTCGCCGGCGACCTCGTCGCGGATGAGATCCCCGCGGGCGAGCACCGCGCCCGGCTCCCCGTCCAGGACCGGTAGGCAGATGCGGCCGCCGCGCGCCGCCCAGTCGATGTCGAACCAGCGCGCGTACGGCGAGCCCGCACCATCACGGAGAACGTTCCACAGCGGTTCGTTGAGATGCTCTGGGGCCACCAGTGCCATGTGGTTGGGCACGACGTCCAGGAGGACGCCGAGCCCATGCCGGTGCAGGGTCTCGGCGAGACGGTCCAAGCCGACGCGCCCGCCCAGATCGTCCGACACCCGGCGGTGGTCCACCACGTCATAGCCGTGCATCGACCCGGGAGTGGCCTGGAGCACGGGGGACAGGTACAGGTGAGAGACCCCGAGACCGGCCAGGTAGGGAACGAGCTCCTCGGCTGCGGCGAACCCGAACCCTGCGTGCAGCTGCAGCCGGTATGTCGCCGACGGAGCGGGTCGCTCCGCTCTCGTCACCCGGACACCTCACGCTGGAGGACCACGATCGAGCGGGCGACGACGTTGAGCGGGCTCCCCCCCAGGACTCGCTTCGGTGCCAGGGACCTGCCCCGGCGCTGCTTCGGCGTGACCTTGTCGGTCGACAGGACCGCTTCCCAGGCGCGGCCGTACTCCGCGTCGGGGACGGTGAAGGTGACGTCCTGCCCGCTCGCATTGAGCAGCAGCAGGAAGGAGTCGTCGGTGATGCGCTCGCCGCGGTCGCCGGTACCGAGGATCGCGTCTCCGTTGAGGAACACGGTCATGGTCGCGATGCCGGCCGACCAGTCGTCGGCATCCATCGAGTGCCCATCGGGTCGCAGCCAGGCGATGTCGGGCAGGCCGTCGTGCCCGTCGTCGCCGGTGAAGAAGCGGTGCCGACGGAACACGGGATGGGCTGCGCGCAGGGCCGTCAGCGTCGACACGAAGGCAGCGAGCTCGAGGTCGGCGTGGGCCCAGTCGACCCAGGACAGCTCGGAGTCCTGGCAGTAGGCGTTGTTGTTTCCGTGCTGGGTCCGGCCGAGCTCGTCACCGTGCAGCAGCATCGGCACGCCCTGGGACAGCAGCAACGTCGTGAGCAGGTTGCGCTTCTGCCGGGCGCGAAGCTCCAGGACCTCGGGAATGTTGGTGGGTCCCTCGACACCGCAGTTCCAGCTGCGGTTGTGGTTCTCCCCGTCGCGGTTCTGCTCGCCGTTCGCATCGTTGTGCTTCTCGTTGTACGACACGAGGTCGTGCAAGGTGAAGCCGTCATGCGCCGTCACGAAGTTGATCGAGGCGTACGGAGCGCGCCCGTCGCTCTCGTAGAGGTCGGAGGAACCGGACAGCCGGTTGGCGAACTCCGACAGCGCGTCGGGCTCGCCGCGCCAGAAGTCGCGTACACAGTCGCGGTACTTGCCGTTCCACTCCGTCCACTGGGGTGGGAAGTTCCCGACCTGGTAACCGCCTGGCCCAACGTCCCAGGGCTCCGCGATCAGCTTCACCTGGGACACCACCGGGTCCTGCTGGACCAGGTCGAAGAACGCACTCAGCCGGTCGACCTCGTGGAACTGACGGGCCAGGCTGGCCGCGAGGTCGAACCGGAACCCGTCGACATGCATGTCGAGAACCCAGTAGCGCAAGGAGTCCATGATCATCTGCAACACGTGCGGGCTGCGCATCAGCAGGGTGTTGCCGGTACCCGTCGTGTCGTAGTAGAACGCACGGTCCTCGTCGCTGAGCCGGTAGTACGACGTGTTGTCGATGCCCCGGAACTCCAGAGTCGGCCCGAACTGGTTCCCTTCCGCGGTGTGGTTGTAAACGACGTCGAGGATGACCTCGATCCCCGCCTTGTGAAGTCCACGGACCATCGCCTTGAACTCCAGGACCTGCTCACCGAGCCCGCCGGCGAAGCTGTAGCCGTTGTGCGGCGCGAAGAACCCGATCGTGTTGTAGCCCCAGTAGTTGGACAGACCCCGCTGCTCCAACGCGGCGTCGGAGACGAACTGGTGTACCGGCATCAGCTCTATCGCGGTGACCCCGAGTTGGGTCAGGTGCTTGAGCATCACGGGGTGGGCCAGGGCGGCATAGGTGCCCTGGATCTCCGGCGGGATGCCGGGGTGCGTCTCGGTCAGGCCCCGCACGTGAGCCTCGTAGATGACCGTCTCGTGGTACGGCCGGCGAGGCAGATGGTCGTCCTGCCAGTCGAAGTAGGGGTTGATGACGACAGAGGTCATCGTGTGCTCGGCGGAGTCGTCGGTGTTGCGCCGGGTCGGGTCGTTCATATCGTAGGAGTACAGAGCCGGTGCCCAGTCGATCGCGCCGTCGATGGCCTTCGCGTATGGATCGAGGAGCAGCTTCGAGGGATCGCAGCGCTGCCCCCGAGCGGGGTCGTACGGCCCGTGCACCCGGTAGCCGTACCGCTGTCCCGGGCCGACCCGGGGAAGGTAGGTGTGCCACACCAGCGCGTTCCGCTCGAGCATCGGGATGCGGGTCTCCTTCCCGCGACCGCCGATCAGGCACAGCTCGACACTGTCGGCCATATCCGAAAACAACGCGAAGTTGGTGCCCGCGCCGTCGTAGGTCGCTCCGAGCGGATAGGGCGTCCCGGGCCACTGCTCCATACGGCTCCTCGCTGTCCGGCGCTACTCATGCCACCGGGCTCGAGCGCGGCGAAGCACGCGAGCCCGGCGGCTGGGCAAAGGTCAATCCTCTCAGCAGAAGCGGCAGAGCGCGAGCGCGGTGCAGGGAACGGCGGCCTGCCCGGCCGGATGGACCGCCACATGGACAGCCGGATGGACCGCCGCATGGACAGCCGGATGGACAGCCGGATGGACAGCCGGATGCACAGACTATCGCCGTCATGTATCTTGACATCAAGATAAGTGTGGCGACCGTCCGAGACCGGCTTGATGGGCTCGGTCGGCCCGCTGGTCCGACTGTTGGAACCTGCGGGTGTCGGCCAAGATGGTGACGACGGTCAACCGCGCGGTCAAGAGGCCGGGCAGAACGAGACCAGAGGAGATGGCTGATGTCCAGCGTCGACAGTTTCGGGGCGAAGGGATCGCTCGAGGTCAACGGCTCGACGTACGAGATCTACCGCCTCGCCGCGGTGGCAGGAGAGGGGCTCGACGTCGACAGCCTCCCCTACAGCCTGAAGATCCTGCTCGAGAACCTGTTGCGCACCGAGGACGGCGCCGACGTGAGCGCCGACGACATCCGCGGGCTCGCCGGGTGGGACGCTGCCGCCGACCCCAGCGAGGAGATCCAGTTCACGCCGGCCAGGGTCATCATGCAGGACTTCACCGGCGTACCGGCGGTCGTCGATCTGGCGACCATGCGGGAGGCGATGAAGGATCTCGGCGGTGACGCCACCAAGATCAACCCGCTCGCACCCGCCGAGCTCGTCATCGACCACTCGGTCATCGCCGACGTGTTCGGCACGGCCGACTCCTTCGCCCGCAACGTGGAGATCGAGTACGACCGCAACGAGGAGCGCTACCAGTTCCTGCGCTGGGGGCAGCGGGCGTTCGACGACTTCAAGGTGGTGCCACCCGGAACCGGCATCGTCCACCAGGTCAACCTCGAGCACCTGGCCAGGGTGGTGTTCACCCGCGAGGCGAACGGCGACAGCACGGTCGCGTACCCGGACACATGCGTGGGCACCGACTCACACACGACGATGGTCAATGGGCTCGGTGTGATCGGCTGGGGTGTCGGCGGCATCGAGGCGGAGGCCGCGATGCTCGGCCAGCCCGTGTCGATGCTGATCCCGCGGGTGGTGGGCTTCAAGCTGTCCGGTGAGCTGCCCGAGGGCGTGACCGCGACCGACCTCGTACTGACGATCACCGAGATGCTGCGCAAGCACGGTGTCGTGGGGAAGTTCGTGGAGTTCTACGGGCCCGGCGTGGCCGCGGTGCCGCTGGCGAACCGGGCGACGATCGGCAACATGTCGCCGGAGTACGGCTCCACCGTCGCGGTCTTCCCGGTGGACGACGAGACGATCAGCTACCTCCGGCTCACCGGCCGGCCGGACAGCCAGCTCGCGCTGGTGGAGGCGTACGCGAAGGAGCAGGGCATCTGGCACGACGCCGACCGCGAGCCTCGCTACTCAGAGTATCTCGAGCTTGACCTCGCGACGATCGTGCCGTCGATCGCCGGTCCGAAGCGGCCCCAGGACCGGGTCGCGCTGTCAGACGCCAAGGCGGGGTTCCGCAGCGTGCTCGGAGAGTACGTCGGAGACCCCGAGGAGCAGGACGAGCAGGGCTACGACCGAGCATCGGCCGAGTCGTTCCCGGCCAGCGACCCGCCCTCCTACACCGGCGAGAACAGCTCAGCCCCCCCGCACGAACGGGCTGCCGGCGGCACCGGCGGTGCGGACCCGGCCGGCGACCGCGTGAGCAAGCCCACGCCGGTCACCCTCGCGGACGGCACCATGTTCGAGCTCGACCACGGCGCCGTCGCCATCGCGGCCATCACGTCGTGCACGAACACCTCCAACCCGTCGGTGATGCTGGGTGCCGCGCTGCTGGCCAAGAACGCCGTCGACAAGGGCATGACCAGCAAGCCGTGGGTCAAGACGACGCTCGCGCCCGGTTCGAAGGTGGTCATGGACTACTACGAGCGGGCCGGCCTCACGCCGTACCTGGAGAAGCTGGGCTTCAACCTGGTGGGATACGGGTGCACGACGTGCATCGGCAACTCCGGCCCGCTGATCCCCGAGGTCAGCAAGGCCGTCGAGGACGCCGACCTCGCCGTGGTGTCTGTGCTGTCCGGCAACCGGAACTTCGAGGGCCGGATCAACGCCGAGGTGAAGATGAACTATCTCGCCTCGCCGCCGCTGGTGGTGGCTTACGCGCTGGCGGGGTCCATGGACGTCGACCTGCTCAATGAGCCGCTCGGAGTGGACAGCTCGGGCGAGGACGTCTATCTGAAGGACATCTGGCCGACGACGAAGGAGATCGAGGACGTCGTCATCTCTGCGATCGCATCGGAGATGTTCACCGAGGACTACGCCGACGTGTTCGCCGGCGACGAGCGCTGGCGGTCCCTGTCCACGCCCGAGGGCGACGTCTTCGAGTGGGACCCCGAGTCGACCTATGTCCGCAAGCCCCCGTACTTCGACGGCATGCAGCGCGAGCCGGCACCCGTCGAAGACATCACCGGTGCGCGCGTGCTGGCCAAGCTCGGCGACTCGGTGACGACCGACCACATCTCACCCGCCGGTGCGATCAAGAAGGACTCGCCAGCCGGCAGGTACCTGGCCGAGCACGGTGTGGAACAGCGCGACTTCAACTCCTACGGTTCGCGTCGCGGCAACCACGAGGTGATGATCCGCGGCACCTTCGCCAACATCCGGCTGCGCAACCAGCTGGCGCCGGGCACGGAGGGCGGCTACACGAAGGTGTTCCTCGACGGAGGCGGCGACGGCGGAGAGGGTGGCGACGTGACCACGATCTTCGACGCCGCTCAGGCATATGCCGAGGCCGGGACACCGCTGCTGATCCTGGCCGGCAAGGAGTACGGCTCCGGGTCGTCGCGCGACTGGGCGGCCAAGGGCACCACGCTGCTGGGCGTCCGGGCGGTCATCGCCGAGTCGTACGAGCGGATCCACCGGTCGAACCTCATCGGGATGGGCGTGCTTCCGCTGCAGTACTCCGACGGCGAGAACGCCGAGTCGCTGGGCCTCAGCGGCAACGAGACGTTCAACATCGTCGGTGCGGTGGAGCTGAACGACGGGCGTACTCCGAAGACGGTGAAGGTGAAAGCGAGCTCGGGTGACGATGTGGTCGAGTTCGACGCGCGGGTCCGGATCGACACCCCCAGCGAGGCCAGCTACTACCGCAACGGCGGCATCATGCCCTACGTGCTGCGGGACCTGCTGGCCGGCTGAGCGCCGGTGCCGGACCTGTGGATCCTGGCCGTGCTGGTCATCGCGGTGGTCATCGGCGCCACGGTGCAGGGCATGGTGGGCCTGGGGCTCGGTCTGGTGGCGGCTCCGGTCACGAGCCTGATCGCGCCGTCGCTCGTACCGGGCGTGCTGCTCTGGCTGGCCGCCGCATACCCCGTGCTGACGCTGGCGCGTGAGTGGCGGGACGTGGACTGGCCGGGGCTGGCCTGGGCTCTGCCGGCCCGGTTGGCCGGCACCGCCGGCGGCGTCTACGTGGTCGCGGTGGCGTCGCAGCAGGTCTTGGGCATGACGGTCAGCGTGATGGTGCTCCTCGGGGTGGCCCTGACGGCGCGTGCGGTCGAGGTGCCGGTGACCCCAGGTTCGCTGATCGGTGCGGGACTCATCTCCGGGGTCAGCGGCACCGCCACGTCGATCGGCGGACCGCCGTTCGCGCTCCTCTACCAGCGCCGGGCGGGAGCGCAGGTACGGGCCACGATGGCTGCGTACTTCCTGGTCGGAGCCGTGCTCAGCCTGGCCGGACTGGCGCTGGCCGGGGAGGCAGACAGCGAGGACGCCGTGGTCGCCCTGGTCCTGCTTCCCTGTCTGGTCGTCGGCTTCGCGATCTCGGGTCCGCTGCGCCGACACGTCGATGCCGGCCGGACCCGGAACGCCGTCCTGCTCGTGTGCTCCGCCTCGGCGATCGCCCTGCTGGTCCGCAGCCTGCTCGGGTGAGCGGGCAGAATGGCGTGGTGACGATCCATTCACGGCATCCGTTCCTGCCGCCGGAGGGCGACCGCAGCGGCGTGCGTCGGCTGCGGGGGCGGATCGCGGCACCGGTGACCCTGTGGACGGCCAGGACAGAGTCGGGGGTGGCCGGGCTCACGGTGTCCTCGGTGCTCGTCGCGGACGGCGAACCGGGACGTCTGCTCGGGCTCCTGGATCCTGATTCCGACATCTATGCCGCTCTCGTGGTGTCGCGCGTCACCGCCGTGTCGGTGCTGGGTTGGCAGCACAGCGCGCTGGCCGACGCCTTCGCCGGGGTGGCTCCGGCGCCGGGCGGCGCCTTCCGGATGGGGGACTGGCGCGAGACCGACTGGGGTCCGGTGCTCTCCGACACGGTCGGGTGGGTCGGCTGCCGGCTGACCGAAGCGGAGCCGCGTCCCGTGGGTTGGGGGATGCTGGTCGAGCTGGTGGCCGAGCGGGTCGAGGTCGGTGAGGACACGGGAAGCGCGATGGCCTACCGGCGTGGCCGGTACGTACGGCTGTAGGACCGGGTCGGCCGGCTCAGCGCAGGACCGAGGCCCGCTCGCTGCGCAGCGTGAGATGGGACACCACGACCAGGCCGGCGACGAGCGCTCCGAGCATGAGCAACAGCTCGGGCGACCCGATGCCGTCGGCTGAGCCGAGTGCGACGAGCGCCAGCACCCAGCACAAGAAATAGAGCACGTTGTAGCCGACGAGGCGCTCGATCGTTCGAACCGTCATCCCACGATTCTCCGCCCTGGCTCGGCCTTTGTCCGCTGAAACCTCTCATCTAGGCTGGGGGCATCGTGTGAACCATGGGCGCCGAGGGGATCCTCGTATGCACTGGGTCTTGCTGTTCCTGCTTCCGTCGGTGGTGTTCGGGTTGCTGGCCCTGGCACTGCCCGGCATCGGACCGACGCCGCGCTGGCGGTTGGTGCTGCGGGGATGGCGAAACCGGGTCACCGGTCGGCTGCGCCGCGAGCCGGCCTGTGACCCCTTCCATGTGCTTCGTCTGCAGATCCGGCTCGGGGCCGTCGCGCATGAGGTCCGCGTGCTCAAGGCGGACGGGGACGCCTGTGCCCGTGCGCACCGCCTGCAGGCCGCTCTGGCCGCGTACGACGACCTGCTCGCGGAAGCCTGCCGGATCGCCGGCGTGCCCCAGGACAGCGCGGCGGCTGGTGACGGTGAAGGGCTGCGCGAGCAGCAGCGGCTCCGTGAGGAGATGGAACTCTGCGAGAGATCCTGGAGCTGGTGACCGCGCCGTCGCCGTCACCTGCGCATCGCGAAAGCCGACCGTTCAGAGCGCCCGCCGGAGGCGCTCGGCATAGCGCTCGGCCTCATCGTCGTCGGCGTACCTCGTGCGCGGCCAGAAGAAGCCGCGAAGTCCGTCGCCCCTGGTGCGCGGCACGACGTGGACGTGCAGATGGGGTACGGACTGGCTGACCGTGTTGTTGACGGCGACGAACGACCCCTGCGCCCCGAAGGCTGTCCTGACCGCCGCCGCCAGGCGCTTGGTCGCCGACATGACGGGTCCGAACAACTGGTCGGGCAGGTCGGTGAGGGTCTCCACGTGCGACCGGGTGGCCAGCAGCGTGTGTCCCTTGAACACCGGGCGGATGTCGAGGAAGGCCACGACGTCGGGTTCGTCGAGCACGATGTTCGCGGGCGTCTCGCGGGCGATGATGGCGCAGAAGAGGCACTCCATCCGCCCGACCCTAGATCCGCGCACGCAGTGGCGCCGGGCGTCGGCCGACGTACCGTGTCGGTATGCCGATCGACCCGATGACTCTGCCCGACTCACTTCCACGCCCGATCGACGACAGCGCGGCTGATCACCTTCGCCGGCTGTCGGTGCCGTCGCTGGCCCTACCCGCGACAGGAGGTGGCTCGGTCGACCTGTCCCATCGCAGCCGGGGCACGACGCTGGTCGTGTTCGCCTACCCGCGCACCGGACGACCGGAGGTCGACTCACCGGCCGGATGGGACGCCATCCCCGGGGCACGTGGCTGCACTCCGGAGGCCTGCGGTTTCCGAGACCTGTCGGCGGAGTTCGCCGACGTCGGCGTCGAGATCTACGGACTGTCGACCCAGGACACCGACTACCAGCAGGAGGCCGTGGACAGGCTGAAGCTGCCGTACCCGTTGGTCAGCGATGCCGCCCTGGAGCTCACCACGGCGCTGCGGCTTCCGACGTTCTCCGTCGAGGGGATGACGCTGTTGCGGCGGCTCACGATGGTCATCCGGGACGGCCGTATCGACGGCGTGCTCTATCCGGTGTTCCCGCCCGACCGGGCCGCGAGCGACGTCCTGGCCTTCCTGACCGAACGGGGGGAGGCGTAGCCGCTGTTGCCTTATCGAACACGCGTTCGATAAGGTCGGGCGCATGGATGGTCTCGTCACCCCGCCCGGGTGGCCGGCGCAGGTGCGCCCACCCGACGCCCCCGCCTGGGAGCGGACCGCCGCGGCCTGGCTGCTCGATCTGTGCCCGCCGGAGTTCCGCGGCTACCCGACCCTGCGGCGCCATGTCGTCGTGCTGGCCAGGTTCGCCGCGATCCACGTCGAGGCCTGCCAGGCGGCTGCGCAACGGGGGCTCGGCGAGATGCGCACCAGCATGCGGGACCTCCTCGAGCCCGAGGCAATCGAGGGGGCGGTCGAGACGTGGGAGCGGGAGCTGGCCCGGCTGTCCGCCGTGCGGCGCTCCGTCAAGCTGGTCGAGGAGGCGCTGCGCGGCAGGCGGTTTCGCGCCCGGCTGTGAGCACGCGCGAGGATAGTGCCCGTGGCGGACGATCGCGAGCGTCTGAGGCACACGTTCGACCAGGCGGCGCAGCTGTATGCGCAGGCCCGCCCCGGTTATCCAGAGGACCTCTTCGACGACCTCGAACGGTGGGGGCAACTTGCCGGATCGACGAGGGTGCTGGAGATCGGCTGCGGTACGGGTCAGGCAACGAGATCGCTCGCGCGTCGCGGCTGGCACGTCACCGCGGTCGACCTGGGCGGAGCGCTCGCCGACGTGGCGCGCCGCGAGCTTCAGGCCTTCCGCAACGTCGAGGTGGTGACCGCTGACTTCGAGCAGTGGGAGCCGCCCGCCGTCCCGTACCAGCTGGTCTTCGCCGCCACCTCCTGGCACTGGCTGGACCCGGACGTCGCTTTCGAGAAGGCGGCTGGGCTGCTCGGCTCCGCCGGGATCCTCGGCATCATCAGCACCCACCACGTGCAGCCGGCCGGCGGAGACGACTTCTTCGAGCAGATCCAAGAGGCGTACGCCGCCATCGGCGAAGGAGACCCCCAGGTTCGCCCACCGCGACCCGACGAGGTCGTCGACGACCTGGCCGCCGAGATCACGGCGAGCGGCTGTTTCTCCGATCCGGTCGTCCAGCGCTATGTGGTCTCCCACACCTACACGGCCGAGGAGTACATCCGACTGTTGAACACGTACTCGGGCCACATCGCGATGAGCGCCGACCAACGGGCTTACCTCTTCGCCGAGATCCGTCGTCGCATCGGCGACCGGTCGCCGCCGCGGGTGCGCAAGCACTACCTGAACGTCCTCCATGTCTCCCGTGTCAGACGCTGACCACCGTCGGGTCTGTGCTTGCCGACCGGGAGGGTGACACTGGGGCCATGACAGGCCTACACGCTCGGCCACGGCCGCAGTGGCAACGCTGGACGTTGGTCGTGGCCCTGTGGATGCTCAGCCCCGCCGTCGGCGCTGGTCTGGTCTATCTCGCGGTCCGCATGGGCTGGGTTCCCGCCTGACCGGGGCGGTTTCATGTGCCTACGTCGTGATCCGGTCTGGCGACGGCAACCACAACGGCGGGTAGCGGCCAACGACCCGTAGCGACTCACGCCTCCGCGATCCGACACTTATTTCGCGTCATCCGACACTTGCTGACACCCCATCCGACACCAGCAGTGGGTGGGGAAACTTTTTGCGCCCTGGGCGCTAAGAGTTTCCCCACCCTTCATTTGCGAGCCGGAGTGCTGGCAGACGGGTTTGTGGAGGATGTTACGTCTGTGGTGACGAACATCCACCACAGATCCCTGCTCCGCGCGATCCGACACTCCACGAACGTGCCGCGATAGGGAATGTCGGGCGACGGCGCCGTTGTCACAGGGCGCGCCGATGCTATCGCCGTGTTCGACGACCGACTACAGTCCGGACTCCCTGGGACATCCGTCACAGCGACTGCGCAATGTCCAACCCGGCGGGCTCGACAAGTGTCGGATGACGGTGAACAAGTGTCGGATGGCGTGAAATAAGTGTCGGATCGCGGGGGCACCCCGCACCACCTGCCTCACCAGGGACAACAAGGCTTTCTCACCCGCTGCGGATGAGGCGCAGGGCGCCGAGCCGGCGGAGTATGGAACCGACGACGGATCTGCGAGCGAGAGGATCGGACATGGCGCAGGGAACAGGGTCGGGGGACGCATCCACAGCCTCCCGGCAGCCACGCAGGCAGAATGTACAACCGACGGAGATGACGGGCTGGGTCGGCTGGATCGCCTTCGCCGGCACGATGATGGTGCTGCTGGGCTCGTTCCACGTGATCCAGGGGCTCGTCGCCGTGTTCAAGGACGAGTACTTCGTGGTCGGCAAGTCCGGACTGGTCGTCAATGTCGACTACACGACGTGGGGATGGGTCCATATCATCGGCGGCCTGATCATCGCCTGCGCCGGGGTCGCACTGTTCACCGGCAAGATCTGGGCACGCACGCTCGGCGTCCTGCTCGCTATGGTAAGCGCAATCCTGAACATCAGCTTCCTTGCCGCGTACCCGATCTGGTCCACCATCATGATCACGGTCGACATCCTTGTCATCTGGGCGTTGACAGTGCACGGTAGCGAGATGAAGGAGTAGGTCCCACGAGCATCCGTCGTCCTGAGGGGCGTTCCTGCTGGGTCGCGGCGAGATCTCGCTGCTCGTGTCGGCAACTCCAGGGCGAAGGCCTTGGCCCGAGCAAAGCAAGTATCGACCATGAGTGAATGAGCACGCCGATGCAGATGCAGGACAAGTCAGAGGACGCAAGGCGCGAGTCGCTCTTCCTGCTGGACGTCATCGTGGGGGTCTCCGCTCACGCGGTGGCCACGGCGGGAGCCGTCGTGCGCGGTGTCCGCGCGGTTGCCGCGCCAATCGCACGGGTCGCGCTCAGACCGCCGATGGTCAGCACGTCTCTGCAGCCGGCCACCTGGCTGGACGGTTTGGCTCGACGAGGTGGGCTGCACCGCGATGAGCTGGAGCGGGGCCTGGCAGCCGTGCTCGACCAGGTGGTGCCAGCGGTCGTGGAGGAGGTGCTCCGGCGGTTGGATCTCGTCGAGATCGTCGAACGACACGTCGATCTGGACCGAATCATCTCGCAGGTGGACCTTGACTCGGCTGTGAGCCGTGTCGATCTCGACGCCGTGGTGAGCCGTGTCGACATCGACGCCGTGGCCAGCCGTCTCGACATCGACGCCGTGGTGACACGGGTCGACCTCAATGAGATCGTGCGACAACGGGTGGACCTGGACGGTCTGGTCGCGACTGTTGACCTTGACGCCGTGGCGGCACGGCTGGACATCGAGGCGGTCATCGATCGAGTTGACGTGGTCGGTCTGGCAATGGACGTCATAGCCGAGATCGACCTGCCCGAGATCATCCGTGAGTCGACCGGCTCGATGGCTTCCGACACCCTGCGCGGGGTCCGGATGCAGAGCATCTCCGGTGACGACGCCATCGGGCGCGTCGTCAACCGGCTCCGAATGCGGCGGGCCCGACCCGCCTCCACGACCACAAACGATGACGGATCACCTGTCCCGGGCGACACCGATGTCCAGCCCGCACATCTGATTCTTCCAGCAGACCACGACGCGGGTGAGCAGGGACCGGAGACCAACGGTGCGGCGAGGCCACCATGACCGACAGCGGGATCTCGCCAGTCCCTCGAGAGGCCCGGCCATACCAGGGGGAGACTGCCGGACTGGTGACCCGCTTCATCGCGAACACCATCGACGCGCTGGGTGTGGGCGCCGCCCTCGTGGTCGGGTACGTCGGCTTCAACGGGTTTCGGTTCTTGGTCAACCCGCGCAGCTTTGAGTTCACCGGCTCGTCGGTCATCCTGAGCGTGACCGCGGCCGCGGTCCTCCTCGTTGTCTACCTGACAGTTGCCTGGGCGACCACTGGACGGACGTACGGCGACCACGTGATGGGCTTGCGTGTCATCGACCGTCGGGGCCAACGGGTGCGGGCACCCACGGCGTTGCTCCGGGCTGTGACGTGCATCGTGTTCCCCATCGGCCTGCTGTGGTGCGCAGGCAGTCGGTCCCGCAGATCTCTCCAGGACGAGCTGCTTCGCACGTCGGTCATCTATGACTGGCGGCCCCATCCGGGCACCGAGCACTCCGAGCTACCGGTGGATGTGCCGAAAGCCTAGTGATCCGCGACTCCGCCAGATGCCACGGAGTCGACGATCGGCAGGTGCCCAGAACGCCGTCGCAGCCCGGCCGCGTCAGTACCCGGTCCCCACCTTGATCTGCGCACGCTCGACCTGCGCCGCGCCGCCCTTGTGGTCAAGCGTCGCGCAGGCGTCTGCAATATCGCGTGTCAGCCGCTCGACCTGTTCGCGGCTCATCGTCTCCTTGACCAGCGCGCGCATGATCTTCACGTTCTGGGCGTTGGGCGGAAGCGTGTACGCAGGCACCATCCAGCCGCGCTCAGCGGACAGCTGCCACGCGATGTCGGACTCGTCGTACGAACGGTCTCCGCCCGACAGCCGGAAGGCCACCAGCGGAAGCTGTTCCAGGTCGTCGCCGATCACTTCGAAGCGGCCGCTGTCCCTGAGGTTCGCCGCGAGCGCCTGGGCGTTCTGCTGCATCTGCCTCATCACATAGGTGTAGCCCTCGCGGCCGAGCCGGACGAAGTTGTAGTACTGGGCCAGCACCATGGCCGCGCCCGTCGAGAAGTTCAGCGTGAAGGTCGCGTCGGTCTTGCCGAGGTAGTTCTCGTAGAAGACCAGATCCTGGGCGAGGTCGGACTCCTCGCGGAAGACCAGCCAGCCGATTCCCGGGTAGACAAGGCCGTACTTGTGGCCCGACACGTTGATTGATCGGACCTGCTCCAGCCGGAAGTCCCAGTCGGAGTCGGGGTACAGGAACGGCCACACGAAGCCCCCGCTGGCGCCGTCCACATGGATGGGGATGTCGAGGCCCCGCTCCTTCTTGACGTCGAGAAGGAGCTGGTTGATCCCAACGATGTCATCCATGTGCCCGGTGAAGGTGGTGCCGAGGACGGCGGTGACGCCGATGGTGTTCGCGTCCAGGTGCGGCTCCACGTCCTCGGGGCCGATCGTGTACTTGTCTCTCTCGAGCGGGACGATCCTTGGTTCCACATCGAAGTAGCGGCAGAACTTCTCCCACACCACGTGCACGTCTCCCCCGAACACGAGATTCGGTCGCTCCGTCGAGAGATTCTCCGCCTCGCAGCGCTGCTTCCACTTCCACTTCAAGGACAGGGCGCCGAGCATGATCGCCTCGGACGAGCCCTGGGTGCGGCAACCCGTCGTCTTGCCGGGCGCATGGAAGAGGTCGGCCAGCATCCGCACGCAGCGCTGCTCGATCTCGGCGGAGATGGGATATTCGGCGTGGTCGATGAAGTTGCGGTGGAGGTTCTCCGCGATGATCTGCTTTGCCTCGGGCTCCATCCAGGTCGTGACGAAGGTGGCAAGGTTGCGATTGGGGTCGCCCTCCATGGCCAGGTCCTCCCCCACCAGCCGCATGGCATCGGTGGGGCTCATCCCGCTCTCGGGAAAGGTCTCCGACGGTGCCGACTCGGTCAGGAACCGGTTGCCGAACAGCGCCTCGGCGGCGGACTGCTTCCTGCTACTCATGATGTAACCACCATTCTTAGGGCCTAGGTTTTTCGAAGGTCTGGATGAATCCACCGATCGCGAAGCACACCGCACCCGCGAACGTGCCCCAGTTGACCAGTCCGACATCGACGGCAGTCGACGTGGACGGGCGCGTGAACGCAGCGATTCCAGCAAGGAAGAACAGCACCGAGCCGACCTGGTTGACCGCGACGACCCACCAGCCGACACGGTGGACGCGCACGCCGATGTGGCCATCGCACTCATCGCGCAGCGCGAGGTGTCCCGACACAAGGAAGCAGATGCAGCCGAGGATGTCGGGCAGCCAGATCCAACCGTTGGACTGTCGGGGCGTGAGCCCTTCGGCAAAGGCCGCCACCAGGCTGACTCCGAACAGCAGTGTCCCGATGAACAGCACTACGGCACTCAACCAGCCGGGCGGGCGTGTTCGGGCGCTCCACCAGCGCATCCGCGCTGCGTTGATCGATCCCCGCACGTCGCTCGCCTTGTCGGCGACGAGAAGGATCGACGCGTAGGCGCCGAGACTGAAGAAGAAGCCCCCGACCAGGTAAGTGACGTTCACGGTCGCCAGACTGCCGACCTCGCGCTGGGCGAAGTACGCGCCGAGAGCGAAGAGTGAGCCTCCGAGGATGAACGCGACAGCCGAGAGCAGGTTGACGTGGATCAGCCGGCGCCTCAGCGGCGAGTCGACCGAGTCGGCTAGCTGCGGACGCATTGCGCCTGCTGGGTCGAGTGCGCCGATGCGTCCGGGGCTACCTCCGGGCTATGGACGCGGCAGAGCTTCTCGCCCTGGGCATCCTCCTAGTCAAGTGTGTCGGGCAACCCCAGGACCCTGCCGTCGATACCGATGGCCCGATCGCCCGCGCCGTTCTCCTCGAGACGGCGTCCGAAGCCCATTTCGTGCCTCCTTGGCCCCCGCGGCCGTGGTCGCATCTAGGCCCTGGACGGGTAGCCGGGCGCATCCCGTCGCTGCGTCCAACTGGCGCCCCAATGCCCGATGTCGAGCAATGCGGCCAGGATCACCCAGAACCAGTCCAGCCCGGTCAGCCCGCCCGTCCGCCACAGGATCACGTACATGAGGGTGGCGAATGGCAGGAAGATGATGCCGAGCAGCGGCAAGAACCACGTGTCGAATGCGGCGTCCACCAGCTTGGGCCGTGCCACCCAGACAATAAAGAGAGCAAGACGTGGGAAGACCCCGGCCATCAGGGCGAACAGGCAGCCCATGGTCACTCCTCTCACAGTTCGTGGGACCAGCCTTCACTGTCGACGTGACGCGGGCCTCATCCGCAACGGGTGAATGCCGGTCACCCGCTGCGCCGCTCGGTGGTCCCATCCAGACAGCTCAGTGGGACTGAAAGGGTGGGTCCCTCACCTGTTGAGGGTGATGCCCGCGAACCCGGATGCAGCGAACCTGATGGAATGAGAGAACCTCGAAGGCCACTCGCGATGGTTGCCTGCTGCGGTCTGATGATCGGCAGGCGGGCTCACGTCCTGCAGCTCGGGAAGCGACTCGGGCGGCGACGCACCCTCTGAAACCTGCCAGGCGGTCGCCGACATCATTTCTATCGTGGACCAGATCGAGAGCACCGTCCGCACGAAGTCCGACATCCCCGCCCTCAAGACGCAACTGAGCCAGATCTCCTCGGACCTGGACTACCTCAAGGCCCATCCCCAAGACGCGTACTCCTCCGAGCTCGCCGCAGCGGAGCAGGCAGCAGCTCCCCTGAAGGCTGACCTGCAGGCAGTACAGGCCAATCCCTCGAGCTCGGCCTACAAGGCCGCGCGGTCGAGCGCGAGTGAATTCAAGGACGCCCTCGATGCCCTGACGACTGCCGCGAACACCACCTGCTGAGACGGCCGTCAACGCAAGGCTGAACCCGAACCTGCTGTTCCATGCTTGAACCGGCCTCGCTTTGGTCACAAAGTCTGCACGCTCGATCTCGGAGACGCCACAAACCGGCTGGACCGGGCAAGCACGTCGAGGCAGCTCACGCAGACAAGCGGGACTGTGCACCTAGACTCAGAGGGTTCTGGGAGGATGTGCGAACGGTGAGCAGGCGCCGGGCATCGCGATGAGGAGGATTGAGCTGCATGGGGCTGCTGGACTCGATCACCGGGCCAGGCGATCTCCGCGGCCTCGACGATCAGCAGCTGACCGATCTCGCTCATGAGATCCGCACCTTCCTCGTCCAGAAGGTGTCCCGTACGGGCGGACACCTCGGACCCAACCTCGGTGTCGTCGAGCTCACGATCGCCATCCACCGGGTCTTCGAGTCACCGCGCAACGCGGTCATCTTCGACACCGGCCATCAGGCGTACGTGCACAAGATCCTCACCGGCCGGGCCGGCGACTTCGACACGCTGCGGGTGAAGGGCGGACTCTCCGGGTATCCGAGCCGCGCGGAGTCGCCACACGACGTCATCGAGAACTCCCACGCGTCGACATCTCTCTCCTACGCCGACGGCATGGCGAAGGCGGCATCGCTTCGTGGCAGTGACCGCCACGTCGTCGCCGTGGTCGGGGACGGCGCGCTGACCGGCGGCATGGCCTGGGAGGCACTGAACAACATCGCCGCGAACAAGGACAGGCGCCTGGTCATCATCGTCAACGACAACGGTCGGTCCTACACGCCGACGGTCGGCGGCCTGGCCAACCACCTCAACAGCCTGCGGACGGATCCGCGCTACGAACGGGTGCTCGAGCTGGTGCGATCGAAACTCAGCCGCACCCCGCTGGTCGGCACCACGGCGTTCGACGCGCTGCACGGGATCAAGAAGGGCCTCAAGGACGTCCTGGCGCCCCAGGGCTTGTTCGAGGATCTGGGACTGAAGTACGTCGGCCCGGTCGACGGGCACGACCAGGCCGCGGTCGAGACCGCGCTCATCCAGGCGAAGGGCTTCAACGGCCCGGTGATCGTCCATGCCGTCACCCAGAAGGGTCATGGCTACCAGTTCGCCGTCGAGCACAACGAGGACAACCTGCATTCACCCGGTGCCTTCGACCCCGAGACCGGCCTGCTGGTGGCGCCGGCCACCACGTCCTGGACCGATGTGTTCGGTGCGGAGATCGCGGCGATCGGTGGCCAGCGCCCCGACGTCGTGGCCATCACCGCGGCCATGGTCTACCCGACGGGTCTGCACACGTTCGCCGAGCGCTTCCCGGAACGCACCTTCGACGTCGGCATCGCCGAGCAGCACGCGGTCACGTCAGCCGCGGGTCTGGCGATGGGTGGCATGCACCCGGTGGTCGCCATCTACTCCACGTTCCTCAGCCGGGCGTTCGACCAGGTGCTGATGGATGTCGCGCTGCACGGATGTGGAGTGACGTTCGTGCTCGACCGTGCCGGGGTGACCGGCGAGGACGGGCCGAGCCACCACGGGATGTGGGACATGTCGATCCTGCAGGTGGTCCCCCGGCTGCGGATCGCCGCCCCACGAGACGGTGCACGGCTGCGGGAGCTGCTCCGCGAGGCGGTGGCCGTCGAGGATGCCCCAACCGTGATCCGCTTCGGACGGGGACGGGTGGCCGACGACATCGCCGCCGTCGACCGGGTCGGACGCGCCGACGTGATCGTCCGATCCGCCGACCGGGATGTGCTCATCGTGGCGGTCGGGCCGATGGTCGCCACGTCGGTGGAGGTCGCACAACGCCTGGCTGACGAGGGGGTCGGAGCAACCGTGGTCGACCCACGCTGGGTCAAGCCGTTCGACCCGGCGATCGTCGACCTGGCCAGCGACTTCCGGCTGGTGGCCAGCATCGAGGACAACTCCGTCACCGGTGGTTCCGGTGCCGCGCTGGCCCAGGCCCTCCGCGACGCCGATGTCGAGACGCCCATCCGCGTGTACGGCATTCCGGCGAGGTTCCTGCCACACGGCAACCGTGCAGCCCTCCTGCAGGAGATCGGGCTGACCGCGGAGGAGCTGTCACGGGACATCGCCACCCGCGTACACGGGCTCGACGACCTCCAGCGCATCAGCCAGCAGATCGCGCAACCAGACCGCGAGACGGGGAGTAGCCCGACAGGATGAGGCAGGGCGATCAGCGGCCGGATGGGGAGGGACATGCAAGACGCGTCAGGCATCGTGCACATCGTTGACGACATCCCGGAGCTCGACGGGCATGCCGGCGACCTGGTGCTGGTGCACACACTCGAAGGTTTCCTCGACGCCGGGTCGGCCGCCCGGCTGGTTGCCGGAGCGCTGCTCGGTGAGCTCGAGGACGGCGACGGGCCGCCGCCGGGCCGTGACGACGCCGCGGCCGGCGCTGACCGCGACCACCAGGCCGCCCCGGACGGGCGGGTGGTGGCGAGCTTCGACATCGACCAGCTCTACGACTACCGGGCACGCCGGCCTCCGCTTCTCTTCATCGAGGACCACTACGAGCACTACCAGGCGCCACGCCTTGTGGTCCGACTCCAGCGTGACCGGCGCGGCCGGCCGTACCTCGTGCTGACCGGGCCGGAACCGGACATCGCCTGGGAGCGGTTCATCGAGGGCGTCCGCGCCGTGATCGACCGGCTCGGGGTGACGCTGACGATCGGTCTGGGCGGTGTCCCGATGGCCGTACCCCACACCCGGCGGATCACGTACACGATGCACGCGACGCGGCCGGAGATCCTCCCGGAGCACCGGAGCATGTTCAAAGGGCAGCTGCGGATACCCGGCAGCGCCCAGGCCATCCTGGAGGTCCGCCTCGGAGAGTGGGGTTACGACGCCGCCGGGCTGGTGGCCCACGTCCCTCACTACCTCGCGCAGGTGGACTTCCCCGCCGCCGCGGTCGCGCTCGTCAACGGCGTACGATCCCTTGCCGAGCTCGACCTCTCCACCGCTGAGCTGGAGCGGGCGGCGGAGCAGGCGATGACCCAGATCACCCAGCAGATCGGCGACAACGAGGAGATCGCCGAGGTCGTGCGCGCTCTGGAGGGGCAGTACGACGCGTTCGAACGCGCCGCTGACGCTTCGCTGCTCGCCGAGGGCACTGACCTGCCGACCGGTGAGGAGCTGGGCGCCGAGTTCGAGCGGTTCCTGGCAGGGCTGGACCGGCCCGACGACCGGCCGTAGCGCCAGATCGCGCCGACCCGCCGGACCCGCCGACCTCCGCTCCGGTCGGCGCAACCTCTGACAGGAAGAACCCGTGCCGCAGTCCATCGACCAGCTGGTCGCGCTTCTCGACCTCGAGACGATCGAGGTCGACCTCTTTCGCGGCAGACAGCCCGACACCCGGTTGCAACGGGTCTTCGGCGGGCAAGTGGCCGCTCAGGCCTTGGTGGCCGGCAGCCGCACCGTCGACGAGAGGCTCACGGTGCACTCACTGCACGCCTACTTCATCCATCCCGGCGACACCGGTGTCCCGATCGTCTACGACGTCGAGCGGGTGCGGGACGGGCGTGCGTTCAGCACCCGGAGAATCGTCGCCCGGCAGCACGGCCGCTCCATCTTCTACCTGTCGGCCTCGTTCCACATCCACGAGGACGGCCTTGAACACCAGGACTCCATGCCCGAGGTCGCGGAACCGGATGCCTGTCCGGGTATGGCCGAGCTCTACGCCAAGATCTTCGGCCGGCAGGCTGCGGACTGGGAAAGGGAGTGGGCCGCCGTGGATGTGCGCTACGCGGGGGACTCCCGGCCCGGTGGCGAGCTCCATGATCCGCTGCACCCGGCTCAGGCCCGGATCTGGCTGCGGGCCGCCGGCAAGCTCGCCGACCAGCCGGTCGTACACGCGAGCGTCTTCACCTACGCCAGCGACCTGACCCTGCTCGGATCGACGCTGGTCCCGCACCGGCGGCACATCGGGGGGCCCGGTCTCAAGACCGCCTCACTCGACCACGCCGTGTGGTTCCACCGGCCGTTCCGCGCCGATGACTGGCTTCTCTACGACCAGGTGTCCCCCTCGGCGTCCGGGGCGCGCGGGTTCGCGACCGGGCGCGTCTTCACCCGTGACGGTCGGCTCGTCGCCTCCGTTGCGCAGGAGGGCCTGATCCGAACCACCTGAGTCCGAGCCCATGCGGGCGCCTGCTAACGCGCCCGCCAGAGCGAGAGCAGCTCGGTTTCGCGCTCCGGGCTGATGCCCCACCCCTCGCGCGGCGGTGGCTGCTCGGTGCGCAGCCAGCCCAGGGTGGCGCGCACCGTGTCCTGTAGCGGTCGGGGCTTCAGTCCGGTCGACTCCGCGGCCCCCGGGTCCAGCGCCATCAGGTGTTCGACGCCACCCTCGGTCCACAGCGGCATGGTCATGCCGTTCTCGCCCTGCTCGGTCAGGAAGGCGGCGTCCGCCCAGACCAGCGAGGTTCCCGGGGGGGCCACCGCCTCGGCGGTCGCGTCGAGCAGGTCACCCATCCCGAACGGCGGCCGGGGTGAGACCGCGTGGAAGGCCCCGCCGGTGCCCGCCTCGGCCAGGCCTATCGTCCACGCAGCCATATCGCGTGCGTCGATGACCTGCATAGGTGCCTCACGTGGGCCCGGGCAGAGCACCTCGCCCCCGCGGGCGATCCGGTCCACCCACCAGGTGAAGCGGCCGGTGTAGTCCCACGGGCCGACGACGTAGGTCGGGCGCACGATGCTGAGGCCGGAGCCGTACGCCGACTGCGCGGCGCGCTCGCACTCCACCTTCAGGCCGCCGTAGGTGGTCTCGGTGACCTCCTCGGTGGTCTTGTCCTCGAGTTCTGCCAGCTTGAGGACGGCCTCGTTCGCGCCGGCCGCGCCGGTTTCGTCGTACGCCGACACCGACGACACGAAGACGTGGTGGCCACCCCGACCGGCCAGGGCGTCGGCAAGACCGCGGACCTGGCGCGGGACGTAGCCGCAGGTATCGACGGTCGCGTCGAACTCGCGACCGGAGAGCACGTCGAGATCGCCGTCCCGGTCGGCCAGCAGGTGCTCCGCCTCGGGGAACAGTCCGGCGCCGGTCTGGCCGCGGTGCAGCACGGTTGCGTGGTGACCGCGGGAGAGCGCGGCCTCGACCATGGCGCGGCCCACGAAGCGGGTGCCGCCGATGAACAGGATTCGCATGCGCCGAGGCTACGCTGACCGGCGTGACCTCACCCGCCGACCGGTGGTCCCAGCAGCTGGCTGACTGGGCGATCGACCCCGAGATCCTCGCGGCCGCTCCGGAGTCGCCGTGGGGGTTCCCGCCGGAGATGTTCCGCGCCGACTCCAGCCCCGGTGACGGACCCACCCGGCAGCGCGTCCGCGAGGCTCTCGACTCGCACCGCGCAACGGTCCTCGACGTCGGCTCGGGTGGCGGGGCGGCGTCGGTACCGGCTCTGCGTCGCGGGGTCGGTGCCGTCGCGGTGGACGAGTCCGCCGAGATGTTGGCCGAGTACGCCATCGCCGCGAGTGCTACGGGGGCGGCCGTTCGTACCGTGCAGGGCAGCTGGCCGGAGGTGGCCGACGAAGCGGGACCGGCCGAGGTGGTCGTCTGCGCCAACGTCGTCTACAACGTTCCCGACATCGAGCCGTTCGTCGGGGCGCTGCACCGACAGGCGCACCGGCGGGTGGTCATCGAGCTCACCGACCGCCACCCGCTGACCCTGCTCGGGCCGCTGTGGAGACGCTTCCACGGTCAGGACCGCCCGCCCGGTCCGACCTTCGGCCTGTTCTGTGAGGTACTCGATCGGCTCGGGATCGAACATCGCACGGCCCTCAGCGAGCGGCCGAGCCTGTTCGGCCTGAGCGACCCCGAGGCGTACGCGGCGTGGACCAGGCGCCGGCTGTGCCTGCCGGTCGACCGGCAGCCCGAGGTCCGGGCCCTGCTCGCATCACAGCCACCTCCGCCGACGCGGCAGGTCGTCACCGTGTGGTGGGATCGCTGACGCCCGAGTAGGACATCCGGCGAGACCGGCCGGAACCGCTGGCAGCCAGCCTCGCAATGTAACGGAATGTGACTTATCCGTTACTCTCAGGTTATAGTTGACGTCATGTGGCACGCGTGAGATGGACCCTCCGGCTGGCTGCGGCCGGCATGACCGCTGCCCTCGTCGGGGCCGGCGGAGTCGCCGTCGCCAGCCCGGAACCCGACTACGCGGTGCCGTTCCCCTGCGGTCAGACGTGGAATGCGTCCACCCGCAGTGACCACTCTCCGAGTCCCAACGCGGTCGACTTCAACCGCACCGACGACATGGGCGACCTCGTGGTGGCCTCGGCCCCCGGCATCGTCAGCACGGTCGAGGACCTCGGCGACGCCAGCTACGGCCGGTACGTCGTGATCGACCACTTCGGCGGCTGGAGCAGCCTGCACGCGCATCTCTCCCGCGTGCTGGTCTCGCCCGGCCAGCGTGTCGACCTCGGTCAGCCGATCGCCCTGCTCGGAACGTCGGGAAACTCGACCGGGTCCCATCTGCACTACGAGCAGCGGGATCTGGAGCACCAGGACCTGCACGCCGTCTTCGGCGGTGTCAGCCTCAAATACAACAGCGACGTCACGTCGACGAACTGCCCGTCGGTTCCTGTCACGGGGGACTGGAACGGCAACGGCGTGACGCAACTGGGTATGTTCCGGCACGGCGCCGACACCGGCCGGTTCCTGCGGCGTCTGTCCGGCGGCGATACCTCGCCGCTGAAGTACGGCAATGCAGGGAACGTCCCTGTCACCGGTGACTGGAACGGCGACTCGAACACCGATCTCGGAGTCTGGAGCCAGTTCAGGCACGAGTTCGCCCTCCGCTCGTCCGGCGGGTCGGTCGAGACGATCTCGTGGGGGAGTGCCAGGGACGTGCCGGTCACGGGGAACTGGGACGGTCACCACGGCACCGATGTCGGTGTCTGGAGACCGCGAACCGGTGCTTTCCTGCTGCGCGACGGCAGCGGTGCGATGACGGTCATGCGGCTCGGCGGGCCGGCCGACATTCCGGTGACCGGGGACTGGAACGGCGACGGTCGCACCGATATCGGGGTGTTCGACTCGGCGACCCGGAAGTGGACCGAGAAGACGGCCGACGGCTCGACCGTCGACCTCGTCTTCGGGCACAAGGGCGACCTCCCGGTGACGGGGGACTGGAACGGCGACAGCACCACCGACATCGGTGTCTGGCGGCCGAACTCCGCCATGTTCATGCTCCGCAGGTCGGCCACCAGGACGGTCGACATCGCCTTCGGGCGTCGCCGCCACTGACCCCGCGATCCGACACTTGTTTCACGCGATCCGACACTTGATTCACGCGATCCGACAGTTGTTGACGCGCCATCCGACAAGGTGTCACGCCGGTAGGCACGGGTTCCGGGAAGGGCGCGCGGCCGCGACTGCTTGAGTCCGAGGCCGACCACTGCGGTGCTTGACGGCGCAGACTTGTGCAGGCGATGAGCGTTGTCCCACCCGTTTACCCGCAACTACTGCACACTTCTTGCCGCGGCCGACCCGGTGGGCCTCCGTTGGGGGTTCGTCGGCATGACCGCACACCCCACCGACCTTTTCGGAGGTAGATGGTGGTCACCGGCCTGCTCAACCGTGACCAACAACCGCGCAATTCCCGGCACTGGCGGGCTGGTGACCCAGACCTTGCGGGACGTCGAGGAGACAGCGACCGTTCAGCTCTCGGGAGATGCGCCGGACTGAAGCGCGTGGATGCCCCGGACGGTCTCGACCGTGTCGGCCTCCTCGACCCGCTTGTCGTCGCGGTAGCGGATCACCCGGGCGAAGCGCAGCGCCATGCCGCCCGAGTACCGCGTGGACGTCTGGATGCCGTCGAACGCGATCTCCACGACGAGCTCGGGGCGTACGCGCACCGTGTAGTCGTCACCCCCGTCCACCTGCAACGCGAGCAGCTGCTCGGTTTGCCAGGTCAACAGCTCGTCGGTGAGCCCCTTGAACGTCTTGCCCAACATCACGAACCCGCCGGTCTCCGGGTCTCGCGCGCCCAGGTGCAGGTTGGAGAGCCACCCTCGCCGGCGGCCATGCCCCCACTCGGCCGCGAGTACCACCAGATCGAGCGTATGCCGGGGCTTGACCTTGACCCAGGCGGCGCCACGCCGGCCAGCCTCATAGGGAGCACTCAGCGACTTGACGACGACTCCCTCGTGACCGCGGGAGACGGCATCAGCGGCGAAGCGGATGGCCTCCACGGACTGGTCGGTGACCAGTCTGGGTACGCACAACCAAGCCGGCAGCAGCCTCTGCATCGCGGCGATCCGCTCCGATCCGGGCCGGTCGATGAGATCAACACCGTCCAGGTGCAGGATGTCGAACACGAACGCCGTCAGCGGTAGGTCCACGCGCAGGCGGCCGACGTCGACCCTGGACGCCGTACGTGAGGCGGTCTGCTGGAAGGGCCGCGGGCGACCATGCTCGTCCAGCGCGATGGCCTCACCGTCGAGGACGAACGACCTGGCTTCGACATCCAGGACCGTCTCGACGATCTCGGGCAGCCGGTCGGTGATGTCGTCCAGGCTGCGGGTGAAGATGCGGACGAGGCCGCCGTCGCGGTGCACCTGGATCCGGATCCCGTCCAGCTTCCAGTCGACCGCCACCTGCCCACCGCTCGGCGCGGCCTTCGCGAACGCCTCGCCGATGTCGGCGGCGGTGGACGCCAGCATCGGGCGCAGCGGGCGTCCGACATCGAGGGAGAACACCGCCAGGGCCGCCGGATCGTCTGTGAGCGCGGCCACCGCGACCGGGCCGCTCGCTCCGCGCAGCATTGCCGCGCGACGGATCTCGGCCGCCGGGCGCCCCGACGCACGGGCGATCGCGTCGAGCATCACGCCGTCGAGCGCCCCCTGCCGCAGCTCGCCGCTGACCAGCCCGCGGACGAACTGCTGCTCCGGAGGGGTGGTCGCGGCGAACAGGGCGCGGATGAGCTCCTGCCGCCGGTTCTGGGAGCCCGCACCGGCCAGGGCCGAGATCTCGGCGAAGGCGGCATCCACAGCGGCCACGCTCAGCGTCGGCCGATCGGCGCTGTCGGCCACGGTCGACAGCATCTTCCAGCCCACCCCGGTGCGGCGTTGTCGGAGCTCTCCGGAAAGGTAGGCGACGACCGTCTCGATCTCTGCCGGATCGGCCGCGCGCAGCGCCCCCGCGATCGCCGCAGACTTCGCGGTCCGTGACCGGGTCGCGCGTACGACGGCGGATACCTCGGCGAGGTCGGCGAGCAGCACGCCACCATTGTGTCGGCCCGGCAGGACAGTCGGCTTGGACAGTCGGCTTGGACAGTCGGCGTGGTCGTGCTTGGCGACTGCATCCTCGTACCGCAGACTGGACTGATGCAGCGGGGTCACGTCGCCGAGCGGCACCCGGCGGCGATCCGGACATGGACAACTGATCGCCCCTGCCCGGCCGCCGTGATCCTGGGGACGCTGAGGCGCGGGTCGGGGGACCCGTCGTTCCAGCTGGACACCGATGGTGCGATCTGGCGCGCGACGCTGACACCGACCGGGCCGGCGACGGTCCGGATCGAGGCCCGTCCCAGCGCCGGTGAGGTCGTCACGACCGCCTGGGGGGCCGGTGCGGACTGGGTGCTCGACCGTCTCCCGGCGATGCTCGGAGCCGACGACCGGCCCGACGGGTTCGCGCCCGAGCACCCCGTCATCGTGCGGGCGCAACGCCGCCATCCGCATCTGCGCGTCCCCAAGACCGGCCTGGTGTACGAGTCACTCGTGCCGGCCATCATCGAGCAGAAGGTGACCGGGCAGGAGGCCTGGGCCGGATGGCGGCGGCTGCTGTGGCGTTACGGCGCCGAAGCCCCCGGACCCGGTGGTGACCGCGGGCTCCGGGTCGTGCCGGCGCCGGCCCTGCTGGCCGCCATCCCGTCGTGGGACTGGCTGCGCTGCGGGATCGACCCGGCCCGTTCGCAGTCCCTCGTACGAGCGGCGCGGGTGGCCGACTCACTCGAGAAGACCGTCGACCTGCCCGGCTCCGAGGCCGACCGGATGCTGCGCTCCCTGCCCGGAGTGGGGGTGTGGACGTCAGCAGAGGTACGCCAGCGGGCGCACGGCGACGCGGACGCCGTCAGCTTCCACGACTACCACGTGGCCAGGGACATCGGCTGGGCGCTGACCGGCGCAGCGGTCGACGATACGGAGCTGGCCGCGATGCTCGAGCCGTACCGGCCGCACCGCTACCGGGTCCAGCGCCTGCTCGAGCTCACCGGCGCGCGACATCCGCGCCGCGGCCCGCGGATGGCGCCTCGCACCCATCTGCCCGGCTACCGGAGACGCTGACCAGTCGAGGCCGGCCATCCGGGGTGGTCGAGCCGGATCCATCCGTGCTCTGGCACGTCGTCCTGGCAGGTGACCGGGAAGCCGTCGGACGATCCGCAGTCCGCGGAGCCGTCGAGGTGGTAGTCGCTATACCAGAAGTAGGACCGGGCGCCGACAAGCCGAGGATGACCGGAGACGACGAGCGTGCGCGGGTCGCGTCGGTACACCGACACGGTCGCGATCACCTCTCGTGTCGCGTTCGAGATCACCTCGGCGATGAGGGCGCCGTCGCGGCAGGAGATCCGGACGTTGCGCTCCGAGCCCGGCTCGCCGTCACGGTTCAGCTCGAGGACGAACTCTCGGACGACCTGGCGATGCTCGGGTTCGAGGTCGGCGTCGGAGAAGTCACCGAACGTCCTGACGACGTACCGCAGCGATGTGGGACGCGTCTCGGTGAAGTCCCGGATCCGATGGCCGACGATCGCGATGTCGAGCGGACCTGGCGTGTCGCGCAGATCTGTGACCCTGGCTGTGATCGTGGTGGCCACGCCGGCCGGTGGGTCGCTGTACGCCGGCCGGGGAACGGTCGCGGCGATGCAGCCGAGGGTCGTACCGGCGACGAGCAGGCAGGCCCGCCGGGAGACGGGCAACGTAGGGAGCAATCGAGAGGGACGCATGCGGCACCAGCTCTTCGGGGTCGGTCATGATGCGCCGCCGGAGCCGGCGGCGCATCCCCGGGCGCGCCGGGGGAGACCGCACGCTAGCGCCGATGAGGCTGTGGCCGTGGACGTCGTCCACAGATGGTGGTGGTGTCTGGGGTCCTCGATGCGCTTGCTACCGCCGACGGGGTAGCTCGGCCCGTCTGGGCCGCCCCGACACCGCGTACGAGATATTGACGACGGCGATGCCGGCCCAGGCGACCAGGATGCCGGCCAGGTCGGCGGTGCCTCCGGCGATCGCGGTGATGGGGATTCCGCACCCGAGGGAGACGATGGCCAGCGCAAGGTTGCCGTTGTTGTCGGGCTGACGCTGGCGGGGCCCGAGGTGCTCGGCAACCTGCTCGGCCACCCGGGCGTCGATGGCCTTGTCGACCCGGTCCACGAAGGAGTCCACGATCGCCGCTTCGTACTCGGTGCCGAGCTCATGACGGGCGGCGAGCGCGGCCTCCGCCTCCTCGCGTGGGACGCGAGAGGGGTCGTGGGCGCTGGACATGCGCCCAGTATGCCCCCGCGTCTCGGTAGCCGGCCCGGTCGGGACCGTCGTCGGCACCCGTCGTCGGGACCGCTACCACGCACCGCTGTCGGCGGGGCGTCGTACGCTCGACTCATGAGGCCAGTCACAGATCTGGAGCGCAGGGTCGCGCCGTTCAAGGTCGTCTCCGACTTCGAGCCGTCCGGTGACCAGCCCGAGGCGATCGACGACCTCGAGCGCCGGCTCAAGGCCGACGAGAAGAATCTCGTCCTGCTCGGGGCGACGGGCACCGGCAAGACCGCTACCACGGCGTGGCTGGTCGAGCGCGTGCAGCGCCCGACGCTGGTGATCGAGCCCAACAAGACGCTCGCCGCCCAGTTCGCCAACGAGCTGCGCGGCCTGTTCCCGGACAACGCTGTCGAGTACTTCGTGTCCTACTACGACTACTACCAGCCCGAGGCCTACGTCCCGCAGACCGACACCTACATCGAGAAGGACTCGTCGATCAACGACGAGGTCGAGCGGCTCCGGCATTCCGCGACCAACAGCCTGCTCACCCGCCGCGACGTGATCGTGGTGGCGACCGTGTCCTGCATCTACGGCCTCGGCACCCCGCAGGAGTACGTCGACCGGATGGTGCGCCTCAAGGTCGGCGACGTGATCGAGCGGGACCACCTGCTGCGACGGCTCGTCGAGATCCAGTACGCCCGCAACGACCTGGCCGGCACGCGCGGCACGTTCCGCGTGCGAGGGGACACCCTCGAGGTGTTCCCTGTCTACGAGGAGCTCGCGGTCCGGATCGAGTTCTTCGGCGACGAGATCGAGCGGCTGATGACGCTGCATCCGGTGAGCGGCGAGATCGTCACCGAGGACGACGAGCTCTACATCTTCCCGGCCAGCCACTACGTCGCGGGTCCGCAGCGGATGGAGCGGGCGATCGCCGGCATCGAGGCCGAGCTCACCGATAGGCTCGCCGAGCTCGAGCGGCAGGGCAAGCTGCTGGAGGCACAGCGACTCCGGATGCGCAGCACCTACGACATCGAGATGATGCGGCAGGTCGGGTCCTGCTCGGGGATCGAGAACTACTCGCGTCACATCGACGGACGGGCGCAGGGCTCGGCCCCCAACTGCCTGCTCGACTACTTTCCCGAGGACTTCCTGCTGGTCATCGACGAGTCCCATGTGGCGGTACCGCAGATCGGTGGCATGTACGAGGGCGACATGTCGCGCAAGCGGACGCTCGTCGAGCACGGGTTCCGGCTGCCGAGCGCCATGGACAACCGTCCGCTGCGGTGGGAGGAGTTCCTCGAGCGCATCGGGCAGACGGTCTACCTCTCCGCCACCCCCGGCCCGTACGAGCTCAGTCGGGTCGAATCCGTGGTCGAGCAGCTGATCCGGCCGACCGGCCTGGTCGATCCCGAGGTCGTGGTCAAGCCGACCAAGGGGCAGATCGACGACCTGATCCACGAGATCCGGATCCGGGTGGAGCGCCACGAACGGGTCCTGGTCACAACCCTGACCAAGAAGATGTCGGAGGACCTGACCGACTATCTCCTCGAGGCCGGGGTACGCACCCGCTACCTGCACAGCGAGGTCGACACCCTGCGCCGGATCGAGCTTCTCCGCGAGCTGCGGATGGGCGAATACGACGTCCTGGTGGGGATCAACCTGCTCCGTGAGGGACTCGACCTGCCGGAGGTCAGCCTGGTCGCCATCCTCGATGCCGACAAGGAGGGCTTCCTGCGTTCGGGCACCTCGCTGGTCCAGACCATCGGCCGTGCCGCCCGCAACGTCTCGGGCCAGGTGCACATGTACGCCGACAAGATCACGCCGTCGATGGAGAAGGCCATCGACGAGACCAACCGGCGCCGGGAGAAGCAGGTCGCCTACAACGTGGCGGCCGGTGTCGACCCGCAGCCGCTGCGCAAGAGGATCGCCGACATCACCGAGATGCTGCAGCGCGAGGATGCCGACACCGAGCAGCTGCTCGGCGGCAGCGGTCGCCAGCAGAGCCGCGGCAAGGCGCCGGTGCCGTCACTGTCGAGCCGCGCCGCGGGGGGGCGGTCGGATCTGTCCGGTCTGCCGTCCGCGGACCTGGCCGACCTCGTCCAGCAGCTCACGGACCAGATGCACGCGGCGGCCGCCGAGCTGCAGTTCGAGCTGGCGGCTCGGTTGCGCGACGAGATCTCGGAGTTGAAGAAGGAGCTGCGCCAGATGGTCTCCGCCGGCGTGCGATGACACCGACGCAGCTGCTGGCGTACTGCCTGGACAAGCCCGGCGCCTGGCAGGACGAGCCGTGGGAGGGCGACGTGGTCGCCAAGGTCGGGGACAAGATCTTCGCGTTCCTCGGCTCCGGCGGCTCGGTCGGCCTGAAGTGCGGCCGCAACCGCGACGAGGCCGACGAGTGGCTCGCTCGCTATCCCGACGACGTCACGGTGATGCCCTACATCGGGCGCCACGGCTGGAACACGTTCCGCGTCGGCGGCGCGTTGCCCGACGACGAGCTTTTCGAGACCATCGACGCCTCTTACGACGATGTGGTGAGCCGACTGCCGAAGAGCAAACGACCGACGGAGACGTGATGGCGAGAACGATTCAGGTCAGCTTCGACTGCTCGGACCCCGGGGCTCTGGCGGCATTCTGGGCGGAGGCACTCGGCTACCGCCTCGACTCGCCCCCGCAGGGCTTCGACAGCTGGGACGAAGCGCTCGACGCATGGGGTGTGCCGGAGGACCACCGTAACGACGCCTCCGCTCTGATCGACCCTGACGGTGCGGGCCCGCGGCTCTGGTTCCAACGAGTACCGGAAGGCAAGACCGCCAAGAACCGCGTTCATGTCGATGTGCGGGCGGCGCCCGGTCTCGAGGGCGAGCAACGGATGGCGGCGCTCGAAGCCGAAGCCGATCGACTGGTCGGTCTCGGGGCCCGGCGTGGCCGGCGATTCGAGCCGGATGGTGTCACCAGCAGTGGCTTCATCGTGATGGCCGATCCGGAGGGCAACGAGTTCTGCCTGGACTGACCTACGAGGGGCGTCGGCGCCTCACGACGGGCATCGCGGAGCGTGATCGCGGCAGGCCGCTTCCGTACATCCGGGTGCGAAATGGATTCCGCGCTGCGAGACTTTGCCAACGCATCATCTGGAACCCGAGATCTAGATGCTGCGACGGGCCTCCGCCCCTCGGCGCTTCCCCGGTGCCGGGCGGGGGCCCACCTCGTCCTCTCAGCCCATCCGCCAGCGCCCCGGCAGCATCAGCGGGCCGCCGGAGGCGACGCCGAGCAGCTGGCCCAGCGTTTCCAGCAGGTCAGAGGTGCCCGACGGCGCACCGTCCCACATCGTGGTCGGCTGGGACGCGCTCGCCGCCGCGCTCGACTCTGCTGGTCTGATCCGCTGCAGGAGCGGCACCTGCGGGTACGGACGAGCGTTCACCTTGTCCCGGGCCAGCCCGGCCCGGGCGCAGGCGATCTCGACCGCCCGGTCGAGGCCGCCCATCTCGTCGACGAGACCGAGGCCATGGGCATCCGCGCCGGTCCAGACACGACCACGGGCATGTTGCTCGAGGTCCTCGTACGCCATCGAGCGGTCCCGGGCCGCCTTCGTGGTGAAGTCGGCGTACACCTCGTCCAGCCAGGCCTCGACGACCTGCCACTCCTCGTCGTCGAACGGCCGGTCGGTGGAGAACATCGCCGCCCTGCGGCCGGCGGCGACCGACTCGCGGTTGACGCCGATCCTCGCCAGCGCATCGTGCACGACCTGCTTCCCGCCGAGGACGCCGATGGATCCGGTGATCGTGCCGGGCAGCGCCACGATGGCATCCGCGGCCATCGAGACGAAGTACCCGCCCGAGGCGGCAACGCTGGCCATCGAGGCGACCAGCGGCCGTCCGGACTCGCGCGTGCGAACGACCTCACGGCGGATGGCGTCGGATGCGACATAGGAGCCGCCGGGGCTGTCCACACGCAGCACGACCGCCTTGACGTGGTCGTCGTGCCGGGCCGCTCGCAGTGCGGCGCAAACCGTGTCGGAGCCCACCGTCGGACCGGACATCGGGCGCGCGCTGCCGCTGCGGCCCCGGTTGATCGGGCCGTGCACGGACACGATCGCGACGGTGGGCTTCCGGCGCCGCTGCAACTGGGCGCCGGGTCGCCGGGTCCTGCTCCGTGCGTACCGGTCGACATAGAGCAACCGGGGCTCCTCGTCACCGGAGGCCAGCCGGGCGCGCAGCGCGTCGTACGCCTCGTCGCGGTAGCCGAGCCGGTCGACCAGCCCGCGGGCCACCGCGTCGGTACCCGAGAGCGGGCCCACCTGCACGGCGTCGAGCACCGCGGACTCGGTGAGCCCGCGACCGGCGGCTACGGTCTGCACCACCTGCTGCACAACGGAGTCACTGATCCGCTGCAGCATCTCACGCTGGGCCGGACTCATGTCCTCGCGCAGGAACATGTCCGCGGCGGACTTGTACTCGTGCCGCTGGCCGATCTGGGGCTGGACGCCGAGCTTGTCCAGGGCCCCGCGCACGAACACCGCGGAAGCGGCCACGCCGACCAGACCGAGCCGACCGGAGGGCTGCATCCAGATCTCGTCGAAGTGACTGGCCAGGTAGTACGGGACGGTTCCGGGGCCGAGCTCGCCGAAGGCCTCGGTCCAGCACACCGCGGTCTTGCCTGCGGAGCGGAACGCCTGGACCGCCCGGCCGAGCTCCTCCGACTGCGCGACCGTGAGGTCGTGCGGGCCGAGGCAGACGATGAGACCGGCGACGCCGGCATCGTCGGCGGCCAGCCGGAGCCCGGTGACGACGTTCGACAGCTGGGGGATCTGGCGCTGCCGCAGGGCCCGGAGTGGGTCGGTAGGCGGTGACTCCGCGAGTCCCCGGCTCAGGTCGAGCTCCAGGAGCGTGCGGACGTCTGGCGGGTGATCGCCGGGGACCGCCTTGCGCAGTGCTCGGACAGTGGTCGATGCGCTCATCGCCTCACCCTAAGAGGCGTGCCGATGGCGCGCGAACCCGGTCAGCGGTTCCCCGGCGGCGGCACAGCCAGAGGTAGTCGACCGGCTGTTCCCGGTTCCACTGCGCGCTCAGATCAGGGTGCACGTCGACGAACCCGGCCGCGCGGTAGCACCGGATCGCGACGGTGTTCTCCGGATCGACACGCAGGAACTGCTGGCGCAGGCCGGTCCCGGCCGCCCGGCAGCGCTGACCAGCAGCCACGGTTGGACGTCGTCGGCCTCCCACCAGCCGGTCACGACATCCGCCGCGAGCGGGTGGTCCCCGCGCGAGCACCACCGCCGGGTTTCTGCGGGCGTTCGCGACCACCCGGCCACGGTGGCCGCGTGCGCCGGCTCGGCGGGAACCAGCCTCAGATTGGCGGGAGCACCGTCCACCTGTGCATGATCACATCACTGCGATGACGCCACAGGCGTGCCATCGCCGCCGTGAGACCACGAGATGAAACCCGAGAGCCAAGCCTGAGGGAGCCTGAGGAAGCATGGAGCAGCAGCCTGCGTTGGAGGCGGCGGCCGGCGCCGCCCGGGAGTTTCTCGAGTCGTTGGGTGAGCGCCCGGTGTGGGCCCGGGCGTCGTACCCCGAGATGCTCGTCACCCTCGGGGGAGCGCTGCCCGAGGAGTCGACCCCGGCGGAGCTGGTGGTCCGCGAGCTCGCCCGGCTGGCCGACCCGGGGCTGGTGGCGATCCCGAGTGGTCGGTTCTTCGGCTTCGTGATCGGCGGGAGCCTTCCGGCTGCGCTCGCGGCCGACTGGCTGACCTCGGCGTGGGACCAGAACGCCGGCCTGGCGACCGTGACACCGGCCGCGGCTGCCGCGGAGTCGGTGGCGGCCGGCTGGCTGCTCGACCTGCTCGGCCTGCCGTCGACGGCGACGGTGGGGTTCGTCACCGGTGGCATGATGGCCAACTTCACCTGCCTGGCCGCGGCCCGCCACGCGGTGCTTGCCCGGGCCGGCTGGGACGTGGCGCGGCAGGGCCTGGGCGGTGCGCCCGCGGTACGGATGGTGGTGGGTTCCGACCGGCACGGGACGGTGGACCTGGCCGCCCGGTACCTCGGCCTGGGCACCGACGCCGTGCGACCCGTGCTGGCCGACGACCAGGGGCGTATCGAGGTCGGCGCCTTGGCGGCGGAGCTGGCCAGCGACTCGGGCCCGGTCATTGTCTGCCTGCAGGCCGGTGAGGTGCACACCGGCGCCTTCGACCCGTTCGCCGAGGCGATCGAGGTGTCGCAGCGGCATGGCGCCTGGGTGCACGTCGACGGTGCGTTCGGCCTGTGGGCGGCCGCCAGCGCGGCGACCAGTCACCTGGTCGCCGGCGTCGAGGCCGCGGACTCGTGGGCCACCGACGCGCACAAGACGCTGAACGTCCCGTATGACAGCGGGTTGGCGATCGTCCGCGACCCGGTGGCGCACCGCGCGGCGTTCGGAGTGCGAGCCGACTATCTGCTCAGCGACGACAACGACCCTTCGGATCTCGTACCGGAGCTCTCTCGCCGGGCCCGGGGGTTCGCGGTGTGGGCCGCGTTGCGTTCCCTCGGCCGCGAAGGTGTGGGGAACATGGTCGCCGGGCTATGCCGGCGGGCCACCCAGATGGCCGACGGCCTGCCGGGCGTTCCCGGGGCCGAACTGCTCAACGACGTGGTCTACACCCAGGTGCTGATCGCCTTCGGGGACGATGACACCACCCGCGAGGTCGGCCGCCACCTGCTCGCCGACGGGACCGCGGTGCTGACTCCGGCGACCTGGCGAGGACGCGCGGCGCTGCGATGCTCGATCAGCAACTGGTCCACCACTGCGCAGGACATCGACCGGACCCTGGCGGCGATGCGGCGGATCGTGGCGGAGGGGGAGGACGCCGTCGACGGGCCATGACACCGGGAGGTGCTGTGCGAAACTGGCTGACCGCACGGATGTGTCGTCGGAACGGGCGCTGAGCGCCGCCACACCAAGATCGGAGGGGGAAGTGCCGTGGACGTCCAGCCGTACGTCTGGTTCATCACGGTCGCCGTCCTCGTGGCAGTGCTCGCGTTCGACGTGTTCATCATCGGCCGGCGCCCGCACGAACCGTCGATGCGCGAGTGCGCGCTGGGCATTCTGCTGTACGTCGGGCTTGCCGGGCTCTTCGGACTCGGCATCTGGTACTTCAGCGGGCTCGAGCACGCCGGCCAGTTCTACGCCGGCTGGCTGACCGAGTACAGCCTGTCGGTCGACAACCTGTTCATCTTCATCATCATCATGTCGCGGTTCGCGGTACCCCGGCAGTACCAGCAGACCGCGCTGCTGGTGGGGATCATCCTGGCGCTGGTGTTCCGCGGGATCTTCATCGCTCTGGGCACCGCGGTGATCCACTACTTCTCGTGGGCGTTCTACGTCTTCGGCGCCTTCCTGGTCTACACCGCGTGGGCGTTGGCCAGGCACGGGATGGACGACGAGGGGGACTACCAGGAGAACGCGCTGCTGCGCTGGGTCCGCAACCGGAGCAACACCACCGACGAGTACGACGGCGTCAAACCGATCATCGTCCGGGACGGGAAGCGGCTGGTCACACCGATGCTCATCGTGATCCTTGCGCTCGGATCGACCGACCTGCTGTTCGCTCTCGACTCGATCCCGGCGATCTTTGGTCTCACCAAGGAGCCGTACCTCGTCTTCGCCGCGAACGTCTTCGCGCTGATGGGGCTCCGGCAGCTCTACTTCCTGCTCGGCGGGCTGCTGGGCAAGCTTGTGTATCTCTCGCTCGGTCTCTCGGTCATCCTGGCCTTCATCGGCGTCAAGCTGGTGCTGGAGGCGCTGTACGAGAACTCGCTGCCGTTCGTCAACGGAGGGGACCCACTGCACTCGGTGCCGACGGTGCCGATCTGGATGTCGCTCGGCTTCATTGTGGTGACGCTGGCCGTCACGACGGTGGCGAGCCTGCTGAAGGTACGCAGAGACCCGAGCTCCGCTCGGGACATCACCGGGTCGAACCAGGGGTGACCCTGCTCTCACGGGCGCTGTCGCGTCACGCAGAACAGCAGGCCGGTCGGATCACGCATCACCACCCAGCGCGGCAGGTGGGAGTCGTCGACGAGCTCGGCTCCCAGGGTCTGCAGCCGGATGACCTCGGTGGGGATCTCGTCGGTGCCGAAGTCGATGTGCGCCCGGGTGGCGCTGCTGTCGTCCTCCGGACCGAGCCGCTGGACGAGAAGCTGCAGGGCAGTCGGTGCGACCGGCAGCAGGTGTGGCAGGTGGGGAGGGCCCGCGGCATCCAGCCGCCATCCGGTCGCGGCCTGCCAGAACCGCAGCTCGTCGTCGTGTTTCGCGTCGGGAGCGTCAACGGACACCTGAGTGACGCGGCTGCGGTGCCCGGTGGGCCAGATGCTGGCCGGCGCGACCTCCAGCGACTCGCGCTCGGCGACCAGGCAGAACGGCAGCCCGCCCGGCGAGGCCATCACCTGCCACCAGGGGTGCCGGTCGCCAGTGGCGGCGCCGAGAGCGGCCAGCCGGTCCCTGGCCGCCTCGACCTCTGCGACCACCAGGTCGACGTGGATCCGCGCCGGCCCGTCGATGCGCTGGACGTGAACGTACGGGGTGCCCGATGCCGGCTCGAGCGAGACGAACTCCGGATGATCCGCCCACGGACTGCTGGGTTGCCAGCCGGTCGCCGCCGACCAGAAGTCCAGGCCAACCTGGAATTGCTCGGCCGGTATGTCGACGAACACGTGCATCCAGCGGATCATCCCGGGACACTAGCGCCACCGGACCTACGGTGGGGTCACCCCCGCGCGGGCCCGGCCCAGTGTGGCCCCGCGGCAAGAATTGTGCGGTTGTTGAGGGCAGTCGAGCGGGAACACTCTCATCTACCGCACAATTCTCGGGGCTAGAGCGGTGCTGCCGGCCTGTGCCGGCAAACCCGGCGACGGGCCAGGTCAGTGAGCCACGGGGCCGACCATCACATGAACCTCACCAAGTGCGAGAAGCTGTACGCACCGTTCGGTGCCTGATCCTGTGAGCCGCCGTCGTTGATCATCACGCTGCTCGACTCAACGTGTAGCCGCACGGCACCGGGTCCGCGAATGCAGCGCTGCGGGATGCCTATCCAGCTCCACGCGCCCTGCTCCCGGTTGTCCGAATGCAGCACCGCCTGCGGACAGTGCCACATCCGTCCACGACCACTGAAGGACTCGACCCGCTCCAGCGGCCCGAAGTCGAGGCATTGCCGAGACGGGTAGCCGCACGGATCCTGAGACCAGAGCCACACTCGATACTCCGGGCCCGGGTCGAGGGGTCGGCTGTCTATCCAGAACTTGTCCTGGACCATGCGCGAGTTGTGTTCAACCTGCACCCAAAGCATGTGCGCTTCATTTGTCACGACCACGCGTCGGACGGCGGTCGCCCCGGCCCCGTCGCGGTCGGAGAAGTGGCTCACTTGCGACATCGCCGGCGCCATCGCGAGCGCTGATCCCAGCGCAAGCGCAGTGCCCGCTACGACAACTTTAAGTCCCGCGCGCATGCCCATGTCGTACCCCCGTCGTTAGAACGAGGATAAACGCGGCCGCGCGATCCCTGCCCACAAACCGACAAATCGCCCAGCGGTGAGGCCGGAGGCCCGTGCCGGCCGAGTAATACCCCGCCGAGGGCTGGGAATTGCGCAGTCGTTGGTCACGAATGTTCGCGCGTGACAACCTACTGCGCAAAACCGTCGGTGCGCTCAACCTCCGCGCTCTCATCTACCGCAGAATTCTCGGGGCTCAAAGCGAGAGGCCGACCGGGCGGCGTCACCAGCCGCGCTCGCGCCACTCCGCGAGATGCGGGCGCTCGGCGACGGCCCGGAAGTGGATCGCGTGGCTGGCGATCGGCGCGGTGCTGACCGCACTGGTCAAGCTGATCGCCGCCGTCCCCGGTTGGATCACCTGACAAGCCGGGCGCGTCACCGGCCCTCGGTCGAAGCGCCGCAGCTCAGGACGCCCGGGCGGACAGCATGATGACAGCCTGGTCCACCCGCCGGCCGCGTTCCATCAGCGCGATCAGTCCGGTGATGTGTCCTTGGTGAACCGGAACCCGCGCCCCGTGTCGAAGTGCGCCGCCCCAGCCGGCAGCGGTCCAGCACCCAGTCGGTGGAGACGGCGAGCTCGGACTGCAGCCAGGCGTCACAGTTCGAGTCCCCGTCTGCGCGTGTCAGTAGCGCACCAGTCCGGTGTTGCCTTGCTTGAACCTCGCCTGTAGCCGCGAGCCCGTGTCGAAGTCCGCTCATCGACCGATCTCGCTCCCGACAGTGTCGACTAACCCGCCGCCACTTCGCGGGTGGTCCGTAGCCGGGTCACGAGGCCACGTCCCCGTCAGCCCTCTATGTTATTTAGCGAACAGACGGGCCCTGGCGGGTGCAAGATGCTGACTGGACACGGCGACCGTTCAGAGAGGAAGGGCAGGCACGATGACCGAGCAGCCCTCGCGACACCACCGGCGACGATACAGAAGGCCATGCAAAGTTCTTCCGTAGTGCAGACGTCGAGCAGAGCGAAGGCGACCACCGACACTGAGGGCCACTGGAGGCATTCCGCCGACGCCGAACAGGCCGAAGGCGATGACACGGAGGGCCACGGAGGCAAGCACCGCTGAAACGCTCAGCCCTAGGTCTAGGGCGGACACGTGGCGGGGAAGGTGCACCGGCTACGGTCGCCCCGGTAAGGACCGGGCGACCTAAGCCCCGGCGTCCTCCCGTTCTCTGCACAGCGGCCGGGACCGTCTCCCGTCGAGCCCGCCTCCCCGCTGCCAAACCCCACCCGGCATTCTCAGCCGGCGTCACCAGCCGCGCTCGCGCCACTCCGCGAGATGCGGGCGCTCGGCGCCGAGCGTGGTGTCGGCGCCGTGGCCGGGGTAGACCCAGGTCTCGTCGGGAAGCCGGTCGAACAGCTTGTGCTCCACGTCGTCGATCAGCGACGTGAAGTCCCGCGGTGACCCCGTCCTGCCGACTCCGCCCGGGAACAGGCTGTCGCCGGTGAACAGGTGCGGCGCGCCGGTCGGGTCGTCGTACAACAGCGCGATCGACCCCGGGGTATGCCCGACGAGGTGGATCACCTCCAGCACTGACTGGCCGACCGTGACGCGTGCCCCGTCGGCTACCGGCTCCTGCGTCGATACCGGGATTCCGTCGGCGTCGTCGGCGCCGGCGACCGTCACGGCCCCGGTTGCCGAGACCACCTCGGCCAGCCCCTGCCAGTGGTCGCCATGCCGGTGCGTCGTGATCACTCGGCGCAACGGTCCATCACCGAGAGTCGCCAGCAGGGTGTCGGCGTCGTTGGCCGCGTCGATCAGCGCCTCGTCGTCGGTGTGCCGGCATCGCAGCACATAGGCGTTGTTGTCCATCGGCCCCACCGACACCTTCGTGATCATCAAGTCGGCCAGCTCGCGGACATCGGGGCGGCCGCCGACCTTCACCTTGCCTGTGTAGCTCATCGCCACGCTCCCAACGTTGGTAGGGGTCCGGATGGATCGACGCTCAACCCGACCCCGGCGGTGCGGCCCAGCAGCCAGCCGAGCAACGCCGGGCCCGGCCCGCTGACAATCGTCCGACCATCGCCGATCCGCCATGAGCGTTCCGTGTCCGTGGCCCGCAGGGTCACCCCGGGCGCATCGGGCCGGGCGGCGAAGTCGCCGGAACAGCGGGTGAGAGTACGTGCCACGAACGCCGCGGACCAGTGAGCGGGCGTGTAGCCGGTGTCGAGGTCGACGTGGTGGATCTCGACCTCCGACTCCCGCAGTACCGGGATGATCGAGGCGGGCGCCGTGCTGTCGTCTCGTCCCCAGCGGATCGCCTGGCTCCATGCCTCCGCGGGGAGTCGTCGCGCCGCGGTCATCAGGCGCTCGTGGGAACTGCCCACGTCCGAGCGCAGATCCCCGGCGTTCCGGCCGGCGCCGGCTTCGATGTCGGCACTGCGGGCCTCCATGGACGGGTACGCCGCGGTCTCGACGCCGGTGAGGGCCCAGGTGAGCAGGTTCACCATCGCGTCGGCGTTTCGTGCGATGTGTGTGACGACGTGGCCGCGGGTCCAGCCCGGCAGCAGCGACGGCTCTGCCATTGCCGCGTCGTCGAGCCGGTCCAGCGTCCGGAACAGGCCAGCTGTCCTTCGCTCGACCTCGCTGAGCACGGCACCGGGATCGGGCGCCGCGTCGACGGGAGGCGCAGCCATCCCTGCGGGATCCAGGTCGGGGGCGGCGTCATCGAGCATGATCCGAACCTAGCGCCCCGGGCGGGTTCCGTCCGGCGGCGATGCTGGCATCACCCGCCGCGCCGCGGGCTGACCCGGCCGAATGCCGTCGGAAGGTTTTGTCGGTGGCCGCCGTTAGCATTGCGGCACCGGAAGTCTTGTGCAATCCGCCGACAAGAGAGCACCCCGCAGTGGCTGACCAACTGATCGTCCGCGGAGCCCGCGAGCACAATCTCAAGGACGTGTCGATCGACCTTCCGAGAGACTCGCTCATCGTCTTCACCGGCCTCTCCGGGTCCGGCAAGTCGAGCCTGGCGTTCGACACGATCTTCGCCGAGGGACAGCGCCGCTATGTCGAGTCGCTGTCGGCGTACGCACGCCAGTTTCTCGGCCAGATGGACAAGCCGGACGTCGACTTCATCGAGGGACTGTCCCCGGCGGTCTCGATCGACCAGAAGTCGACGTCGCGCAACCCACGCTCGACCGTGGGCACGATCACCGAGGTCTACGACTACCTGCGGCTCCTGTACGCACGCGCGGGCCGACCGCACTGTCCGATCTGTGGCCGGCCGATCGCCCGCCAGACACCGCAACAGATCGTCGACCGGGTGCTCGAGCTCGAGCCCGGTAGCCGGTTCCAGGTGCTCGCACCGGTGATCCGAGGCCGTAAAGGCGAATACACCGAGCTCTTCCACCAGCTGCAGACCCAGGGCTTCTCGCGGATCCGCGTCAACGGCGAGAACCACCCCCTCACCGAGCCGCCGAAGCTGGACAAGCAGAAGAAGCACACGATCGAGGTAGTGGTCGACCGGCTGACGGTCAAGCCGTCGGCGAAGCGAAGGCTGACCGACTCGATCGAGACCGCACTCGGCCTCTCCGCCGGCCTGGTGACGCTCGACTTCGTCGACCTGCCGGATGACGACGAGCATCGGCAGCGGACGTTCTCAGAGCACCTGGCCTGCCTCTACGACGACCTGTCCTTCGAGGAGCTCGAGCCGCGTTCGTTCTCGTTCAACTCGCCGTTCGGCGCCTGCGTCGAGTGCCACGGGCTCGGCACCAGGATGGAGGTCGACCCCGATCTGGTCATCCCAGACCCGGGCGCGACGCTGGCGGAGGGCGCGATCTCACCCTGGTCGGCCGCGCATGTCTCGGAGTACTTCCGCCGGCTGATCGACGCGCTGGCCGACGAGCTCGGGTTCGGCACCGACGTCCCGTTCGCCGAGCTGCCGGCCAAGGCACGGACGTCGCTGCTGCAGGGGCACCCGACCAAGGTCCACGTGCGCTACAAGAACCGGTACGGCCGCGAGCGGTCCTACTACTCGGCGTTCGAGGGCGTGATCCCCTATGTGGAGCGCCGGCACGCCGAGGCCGAGAGCGATACCAGCCGGGAGCGCCTCGAGGGCTACATGCGCGAGGTCCCCTGCCCGGCGTGCGGTGGCACCCGGCTCAAGCCGATCTCCCTCGCGGTCACAGTCGGCGGGTTGAACATCGCCGAGCTCTGCGCGATGCCGATCGCCGACACCGCGCTGTTCCTGCGTGACCTCGACCTCAGCGCCCGCGAGCGGCAGATCGCCGAGCGGGTGCTGAAGGAGATCGCCGAGCGGCTGCGCTTCCTGCTCGACGTCGGTCTCGACTACCTCATGCTCAACCGGCCCAGCGGGTCGCTCTCCGGCGGTGAGGCGCAGCGGATCAGGCTGGCCACCCAGATCGGCGCGGGCCTGGTCGGAGTGCTGTACGTTCTCGACGAGCCGTCGATCGGCCTGCACCAGCGCGACAACCACCGGCTGATCGAGACCCTGGTGCGGTTGCGCGACCTCGGCAACACGCTGATCGTGGTCGAGCACGACGAGGACACGATCAGGGCCGCGGACTGGGTGGTCGACATCGGACCCGGTGCCGGGGAGCACGGAGGCCAGGTCGTGGTGTCCGGCACGGTCGAGGACCTGCTCGCCCACCACGACTCGCTGACCGGGGCATACCTGTCCCGCCGCCGTGAGATCCCCCTGCCGACGGTGCGGCGGCCGCTCACGCCCGGCCGCGAGATCACCGTGCTGGGGGCCAAGGAGCACAACCTGCAGGACATCGACGTGACGTTCCCGCTCGGGGTGTTCGTCGCGATCACCGGGGTGTCCGGCTCCGGAAAGTCGACTCTGGTCAACGGCATCCTCTACAAGGCGCTGGCCAGGCACATCTACCGCGCCCGCGATATTCCTGGCCGGCACCGGCGGATCACCGGGGTCGACGACGTCGACAAGGTCATCCACGTGGACCAGTCGCCGATCGGGCGTACCCCACGCTCCAACCCGGCCACCTACACCGGCGTCTTCGACCACGTGCGGCGGCTGTTCGCCGGGACGCCGGAGGCGAAGATGCGTGGATACCTGCCGGGTCGTTTCTCCTTCAACGTCAAGGGTGGACGCTGCGAGGCCTGTGCCGGTGACGGCACGATCAAGATCGAGATGAACTTCCTTCCGGACGTCTACGTGCCCTGCGAGGTGTGCCACGGCGCCCGATACAACCGGGAGACCCTCGAGGTGCATTTCAAGGGCAAGACGATCGCCGAGGTGCTCGACATGCCGATCGAGGAGGCGGTCGAGTTCTTCGCCGCGATCCCCGCGATCGCGCGGCACCTGCGCACGCTCGTCGACGTGGGGCTGGGGTATGTCCGTCTCGGACAGCCGGCGCCGACGCTGTCCGGCGGCGAGGCCCAGCGCGTCAAGCTCGCCTCCGAGCTGCAGAAGCGTTCGACCGGGCGGACGGTCTACGTGCTCGACGAGCCGACCACCGGACTGCATTTCGAGGACATCAGCAAGCTGCTCGGCGTGCTCGGGAGGCTCGTCGACCAGGGCAACACCGTCATTGTGATCGAGCACAACCTCGACGTGATCAAGACGGCTGACTGGTTGATCGACCTCGGCCCGGAAGGAGGGTCCCGCGGAGGTCTCGTGGTCGGCGAGGGCACCCCGGAGGACGTGGCAGCCAACCCCGACAGCTACACCGGCGCGTTCCTCAAGCCGGTCCTGGCGTCCGGGCGCAAGCCCGTGGGCAGGCGAAAGACCACGCGGCGGAAGCCGGTGACCCGCTCGACCGGGCAGCGGGTGAGGTCCGGTGGGTGAACCCCGGGGCGTCGTCGTGCGTTGGCAAGGAGACATATGACCCGGCCGTACACGCTGCCTAAGGAGCGCAATGCCTGACGACAAGACGACGCCGTACCTCCGAAGGACAGGCACCCCGCGCCGCGCCGTCCTCCGGGGGGTCGCGGCCGCCGGAGCGATCGGTGTCGCCACGCCGCTCATCGCCGCCTGTGGCGGCGGTGGCAGCAGCTCCAGCTCGTCTGACCCGGCCGCCGGCGCGGGCGGCTCGACGCCCGGTGGAAGCGGCGGCGGCACCGAGCTCACGACGACCTCGGCCATCCCGGAAGGCGAGGGCACTGTCTTCCGTGACGAGAAGATCGTCGTGACGCAACCACAGGCCGGGGAGTTCAAGGCGTTCACCGCCATCTGCACGCACATGGGCTGCACCGTGGACAACGTCACCAACGGCACCATCAACTGCATCTGCCACGGCAGCATGTACGACATCTCGACCGGCGCGGTCGTGCACGGCCCGGCAACCAAGCCACTGGCACCGATCGCCATCAAGGTCAAGGGCAAGGCGATCGACGTCACCTGACAGCCGTGTGGTGCCGACCTGCGCCCAGGCACCGCTCGACCTGCCGTGTTTCTGACCTGTCCGGACGATTGCCTAGGCTGGTCGGGTGGCAGATCCGGCGACCTATAGACCGGCACCGGGGTCCATCCCGGACTCGCCGGGTGTCTACCGGTTCCGAGACGCCGCCAACCGGGTGATCTATGTCGGCAAGGCCAAGAACCTGCGGTCGCGGCTGTCGTCGTACTTCCAGGACATCTACAACCTGCATCCGCGCACCCAGACGATGGTCACGTCCGCCGCCGCCGTCGACTGGACGGTGGTGGCGAGCGAGGTCGAGGCTCTGCAGCTGGAGTACTCCTGGATCAAGGAGTTCGACCCTCGGTTCAACGTCAAGTACCGGGACGACAAGTCCTATCCCTGGCTTGCGGTCACTCTCAACGAGGAGTACCCGCGGGTCATGGTCGGCCGGGGGGCGAAGAAGAAGGGCGTGCGCTATTTCGGGCCGTACTCCCACGCCTGGGCGATCAGGGAGACCGTCGACCTGCTGCTACGTGTCTTTCCGATGCGGTCCTGCTCGAACGGCGTGTTCACCCGCTCTGGGCAGATCGGCCGGCCCTGTCTGCTCGGCTATATCGGCAAGTGCGCGGCGCCGTGTGTCGGCCGGGTGACCGCCGAGGAGCACCGCGCGATCGTCGACGACTTCGTCTCGTTCATGTCGGGCAACGCCGACGCCTACCTCAAGCGGCTCCAGAAGGAGATGCTCCAGGCGTCCGACGACCTTGACTTCGAACGTGCCGCGAGGCTGCGCGACGACATCGGGGCGCTCAACCGGGCGATGCAGAAGAATGCCGTGGTCCTCGGCGACGGCACCGATGCCGACGTCATCGCCATGGTCGAGGACCCGCTCGAGGCGGCCATCCAGATCTTCCACGTTCGGGGCGGACGCGTGCGGGGGCAGCGCGGCTGGGTCGCGGACAAGGTCGAGGACATCACGTCGGCTGATCTCATCGAGGGCTTCCTGCTGCAGCTGTACGACGGCGAGCAGGGGGACGGTCTGCCCCGCGAGGTACTGGTCCCGACACTCCCGACCGATGTTCACGCGGTCACCGAGTGGCTGACCGAGCGCCGGGGAGGGCGCATCTCGTTGCGTGTACCGCAGCGCGGGGACAAGAAGGCGTTGATCGAGACCGTCCGGCGAAACGCCCACCAGGCGCTGGCCCTGCACAAGACGAAACGAGCCAGCGACCTGACCACCCGGAGCCGAGCACTGGAGGAGCTTCAGCTCGCCCTCGGCCTGCCGGAGGCGCCGTTGCGGGTCGAGTGCTACGACGTCTCCAACCTGCAGGGCACCGAGATCGTCGCGTCGATGGTCGTGTTCGAGGACGGTCTGCCCCGCAAGAGCGACTACCGCCGGTTCGTGATCCGAGGGATCGACGGGCAGAACGACGTGGCAGCGATGCACGAGACCATCACCCGGCGCTTCCGGCGCTACCTCGACGAGCGCTCCGACATGAGCACTCCGGAGATCGACGACGGCTCCGACGGCCCGCTGTTGGTCGACCCGGACACCGGTCGGCCCAAGAAGTTCGCGTACGCCCCCGGGCTCGTCGTGGTCGACGGGGGAGCGCCACAGGTCGCGGCGGCGCAACGGGCTCTCGACGAGCTCGGCATCGACGACGTCCCCGTCTGCGGGCTGGCCAAGCGCCTGGAGGAGGTCTGGCTACCCGACCGGACCGATCCGGTGATCCTGCCACGCACCAGCGAGGGGCTGTACCTGCTGCAGCGCATCCGGGACGAGGCCCATCGCTTCGCTATCACCCACCACCGGAACCGGCGGTCGAAGTCGATGGTCGAGAGCGTGCTCAACGACGTCCCCGGGCTCGGCGAGGTGCGCCGCAAGACGCTGCTGAAGCACTTCGGCTCCCTGCGCAAGCTACGGGCCGCCAGGCTGGAGGACATCGCGTCGGTGCCCGGGTTCGGGCCACAGACCGCCGAGGCGGTCCTGGTGGCGCTGCAGAACTACAGCGCCCAGAAGGCACGACAGCCGGCGGTGAATGTCTCCACAGGTGAGATCCTCGAGGAGGACGACGACGCAGCGCCCATTCCCGGCGCGGCTCCCGTCCCTGCGCAGGAGGACCGATGACCGACACGAACGCCGAGTTGGTGGTCGTCACGGGCATGACCGGCGCGGGACGGAGCACCGCGGCCAAGGTGCTGGAGGATCTCGGCTGGTTCGTCATCGACAACCTCCCGCCCCAGCTGCTGCCGTCGGTGGTCGAGCTGGTCGGGAATGCCGAGCGGGCGGAGCCGCGGATCGCGGTGGTCGTCGACGTCCGCTCCCGCTGGTTCTTCGCGGCGCTGCGGGGGGCGCTCGGCGACATGGTGCTGCACGGGGTCCGCCCGGTGATCCTTTTCCTGGAGGCGTCCGACGACGTGCTCGTACGCCGGCAGGAGGCGGCCAGGAGGCCGCACCCTCTGCAGGCCGACGGCCGGCTGCTCGACGGCATCGCCGCCGAGCGCGAGCTTGTGATGGACCTGCGCGGCGACGCCGACGTACTCATCGACACCTCGATGCTCAACGTCCACCAGCTGGCCGCCAAGGTCGCGAACGCGTTCTCGGAGTCGGAGGAGACTGCGCTCAACGCGACCATCGTGTCCTTCGGTTTCAAGTACGGGATTCCCGTCGACGCCGACCTGGTGGTCGACATGCGGTTCCTGCCCAACCCGCACTGGATTCCGGAGCTGCGCCCGCAGACCGGCCTCGACGCCGAGGTGATCGAATACGTCACCAGTCAGCCGGATGCGAAAGCGTTCCTGGACAACTACGAGCAGTTGCTGCGGACGCTCACGCACGGCTACCTGCGGGAGGGCAAGCGGTACGTCTCGATCGCGGTCGGGTGCACCGGCGGAAAGCACCGCAGCGTCGCGATGTCGGAGGCTCTCGGCCAGCGGCTGCGCCAGGCCGGGATCCCAACCCTCGTGGTGCACCGTGATCTGGGGCGCGAGTGAGCGCCGGTGACATGGGGCGCGAGTGAGCGCCGGTGACATGGGGCGCGAGTGAGCGCCGGCCCGCCGGACCCGCTGAGTGTTGTCGCGCTCGGCGGGGGGCACGGCCTGGCCGCGTCCCTGTCGGCGCTGCGCCGGGTGACGACGCGGCTCACCGCGATCGTGACCGTTGCGGACAACGGGGGATCGTCCGGCCGGCTGCGCGCCGAGCTCGGAGTGCTCCCACCCGGTGATCTCCGGCAGGCGCTCGCCGCACTGTGCCGCGACGACGAGTGGGGCCGCACCTGGGCGCGCGTTCTGCAGCACCGGTTCGCGGGGAACGGCGAGCTGCACGACCACGCGGTCGGCAACCTGCTGATCGTCGCGCTCTGGGAGCTGCTGGGCGACCACGTCGGTGGCCTGGACCTGGTCGGCAGGCTGCTGGGTTCGGAGGGACGGGTGCTGCCGATGGCGGCGGTGCCGCTCGACATCACCGCCCAGGTGCAGGGGCTGGATCCACTGCACCCGTCGTCGGTTCGGGTGGTTCGCGGCCAGGTCGAGGTTGCCACCACCGTCGGCCACGTCGTCGGTGTGTCCCTCGACCCGGCCGACCCTCCCGCGTGCGTCGAAGCCGTGGCCGCCGTGCTGGCGGCGGACCACGTCGTGCTCGGCCCCGGCTCGTGGTTCACGTCGGTGATCCCGCACCTGCTCGTACCGCAGCTCGCGGCGGCGCTGCACGAAACGCCGGCCCGGCGGATCGTGACGCTCAACCTGGGGGAGCAGCCGGGAGAGACCGACGGCTTCTCCCAGGCGACCCACCTGGAGGTGCTGGCGATGCATGCGCCCGACCTCCGGATCGACGTCGTGGTGGCAGACCGGCGGGCAGTCGGCGACCCGGGTGATCTGGCCAACACCGCAAGGGGAATCGGCGCCGAGCTCGTCCTCGCCGATGTCGCTTCGGGAGAGGATCTCCAGCGGCACGACCCGGTGCGGCTGGCCGCTGCGTACCAATCCGTGATGGGTGGTGGTTGACGCGCGTGGCAGGATCTGCACATGGCGATGACGGGGCACGTGAAGGCTGAGCTCGCAAGCACACATGTCACGAAGTCCTGTTGTCGCAAGGCCGAGGTCTCTGCACTGCTTCGGTTCGCGGGGGGCCTGCACATCGTCGCCGGCCGCATCGTGGTGGAGGCGGAGCTCGACACGGGGGCCGCGGCGAGGCGGCTGCGCCGCGACATCGCCGAGATCTACGGACATCCCTCGGAGGTCCTGGTGGTCAACGCCGCCGGCATCCGCAAGGGCACCCGCTACCTCGTCAGGGTGGTGCGCGACGGCGAGGCGCTGGCCCGGCAGACGGGGCTGCTCGACGGGCGTGGCCGACCGGTCCGCGGACTGCCGCCGCAGGTGGTGTCGGGAGCGGGTTGCGACGCGGTGGCGGCCTGGCGCGGGGCGTTCCTGGCGCACGGGTCGCTGACCGAGCCCGGCCGTTCCTCGGCGCTCGAGGTGACCTGTCCCGGACCCGAGGCTGCGCTGGCACTCGTCGGTGCCGCCCGCAGACTCGGCATCCCGGCAAAGGCCCGTGAGGTTCGCGGCGTCAACCGCGTCGTGATCCGCGACGGTGACTCGATCGGAGCGCTGCTGACCCGGCTGGGCGCCCACGAGTCGTTGATGGCCTGGGAGGAGCGGCGGATGCGCCGCGAGGTCCGTGCCACCGCGAACCGCCTGGCGAACTTCGACGACGCCAACCTGCGCCGGTCCGCCCGTGCTGCCGTCGCCGCTGGTGCGCGGGTGGGGCGGGCGATGGAGATCCTCGGGAACGAGGTGCCCGACCATCTCAAGATCGCCGGCACACTGCGGCTGGAGCACAAACAGGCCAGCCTCGAGGAGCTCGGCCAGCTGCACCAGCCGCCGCTGACCAAGGACGCCATCGCGGGTCGCATCCGGCGGCTGCTGGCGATGGCCGACAAGCGCGCCCAGGAGATGGGCGTACCCGACACCGAGGCGAACCTCACCCCCGACATGCTGGCCGAGGCGCCCTGACGCGCGAGCGTGCGGTGTTCGACAGGTGGAGACGTTCCCGGTGCTCGCCGGGCGACCGGTAGGGTCGTCCCAGGATGACCAGTCCAGTTTCCGTACCGAGGGGATCGCCGCGTGACCGTCCGCGTAGGTATCAACGGCTTCGGCCGCATCGGCCGCAACTTCTTCCGGGCCGTCCTGGCCTCCGGAGCCGACATCGAGGTCGTCGGCGCCAACGACCTGACCGACAACAACACGCTGGCGCATCTGCTCAAGTACGACTCGATCCTGGGCCGGCTCAACGCGGAGGTTGAGGTGACGGCCGATGCCATCACCGTCAACGGCATGCGCATCGCGGTGCTCGAGGAACGTGACCCGGCGAGCCTGCCGTGGGGAGACCTCGGTGCCGACGTCGTTCTCGAGTCGACCGGCTTCTTCACCGATGCCAAGAAGGCCAGGGCGCACGTCGACGCCGGCGCGAAGAAGGTCATCATCTCCGCGCCGGCGACCAACGACGACGTGACCGTCGTGATGGGGGTCAACCACGAGCGGTACGACCCGGCCGCGCACACGGTGATCTCCAACGCGTCGTGCACGACCAACTGCCTGGCACCGCTGGCCAAGGGGATCAACGACGCGTTCGGCATCGAACGCGGGCTGATGACCACGATCCACGCGTACACCGCGGACCAGAACCTTCAGGACGGTCCGCACAAGGACCTACGGCGGGCCCGGGCCGCGGCGATCAACATCGTGCCGACCTCCACCGGTGCGGCGAAGGCGATCGGGGTGGTGCTCCCCGAGCTCAAGGGCAAGCTCGACGGTTTCGCGCTGCGGGTGCCGATCCCGACCGGCTCGGCGACCGACCTGACCGTCACGGTCGGCCGGGAGGTCACCGTCGCCGAGGTCAACGAGGCGATGAAGGCCGCCGCCGACGGTCCGCTCAACGGCTACCTGCGTTACACCGAGGACCCGATCGTGTCCTCCGACATCGTGACCGACCCGGCATCGTGCATTTTCGACGCCGGACTGACCAAGACGATCGGCAACCAGGTCAAGGTCATCGGCTGGTACGACAACGAGTGGGGCTACTCCAACCGCCTCGTCAACCTCGTCAACCATGTCGGTTCGACGCTCTGACTCCGCCTCCCCGCTTGCGTCGTGCGTTGTGAGGGTCCTGACCCTCCGGACGCATGACACAACGCGGTGGCCGGGCGCGGAGAGGCACCACGCATGAGGACGATCGACGGTCTCGGTGAGCTCGGGTCGAAGCGGGTGCTCGTACGCAGCGACCTGAACGTCCCGCTGGACGGCTCCACGATCACCGACGAGGGCCGGATCCGGGCCAGCGTGCCCACCATCGACAAGCTGCGCAACCAGGGTGCACGGGTCGTGGTGATGTCACACCTCGGACGGCCGAAGGGTCAACCGGACAAGGCGTACACGCTTCGCCCGGTCGCGGACCGGCTCGGTGAGCTGCTCGGCACGCCGGTCGCGTTCGCCGGGGACACCGTGGGTGAGACCGCGACCACGACGGTCGCCGGGCTCGGTGACGGGGAGGTCGCCGTCCTGGAGAACGTGCGGTTCAACCCGGCGGAGACCTCCAAGGACGACGCCGAGCGTGGCGCGTTCGCCGACCAGCTGGCTGAGCTCGCGGATGCATTCGTGAGCGATGGGTTCGGGGTCGTGCACCGCAAGCAGGCCAGCGTGTACGAGATCGCACAGCGGTTGCCGCACGCTGCCGGGTTGCTCGTCGAAGCCGAGGTCGAGGTTCTCAAGCGGCTCACCGAGAAGCCCGAACGCCCGTACGTCGTCGTACTCGGCGGATCGAAGGTCTCCGACAAGCTCGGTGTCATCGAAAGCCTTCTCAACAAGGCGGACAAGCTGCTCATCGGCGGCGCCATGGTCTTCACGTTCCTACGGGCACAGGGACATGGGACCGGCAAGAGTCTCGTCGAGGAGGATCAGCTCGAGACCTGCCGCGGGTACCTGCGGTCCGCGGGGGAGAAGGGCGTCGAGATCGTCCTGCCCACCGACATCGTGGTTGCGCCGGAGCTGGCAGCCGACTCACCGCCGACGGTGGTCAGCGCGGACGCCATGCCGGCCGACCAGATCGGCCTCGACATCGGTCCGGAGGCGGGGCGGAGCTTCGCCGACGCCGTCGCCGCTGCGAGCACCGTGTTCTGGAACGGTCCGATGGGCGTGTTCGAGCACGACGCCTTCGCCGCCGGCACCCGCGCCGTCGCCGAGGCGCTGACCCGGGTCGACGGCCTGTCGGTGGTCGGCGGCGGTGACTCCGCCGCGGCGATCCGCAAGCTGGGCTTCACCGACGACCAGTTCGGGCATGTCTCCACCGGGGGCGGCGCGAGCCTGGAGTACGTGGAGGGCAAGACACTGCCCGGGCTCGAGGTCCTCAACGACGGCACCGGGACCTGATGAGCCGCCGCGGTCGCCTGCCGCTGATGGCCGGGAACTGGAAGGCGAACCTCCACCACATCGAGGCGGTGATGTTCGTCCAGAAGCTCTCGTGGATCCTGCGCGACAAGTCACACGACCCCACAAGGTCGGAGGTGGTGGTCCTGCCGCCCTACACCGACCTGCGCAGCGTGCAGACGCTCGTCGACGGTGACAGGCTGACGCTGAAGTACGGCGCCCAGGACGTCTCGGTGCATGACGAGGGCGCGTTCACCGGGGAGATCACCACCGGGATGCTGTCCAAGCTCGGCTGCTCGTACGTTGTCGTCGGGCACTCCGAGCGTCGCGAGTACCACCACGAGGACGACGGGGTCGTCAACGCCAAGGCGACCAAGGCGGTAGGTGCGGGCATCGTGCCGATCGTCTGCGTCGGCGAGGGACTCGAGATCCGGCAGGCCGGGACCCATGTGGCGCACGTCCTCACACAGGTCGACGGTGCGCTGGCCGGACTGAGCCCCGATCAGGTTGCCGACCTGGTGCTGGCGTACGAACCCGTGTGGGCGATAGGCACCGGCGAGGTCGCGACGCCGCAGGACGCCCAGGAGGTGTGCTCGGCGATCCGTTCCAGGGTCGCCGAGACGCGCTCGGACGCCGCGGCCGAACGGCTCCGCATCCTCTACGGCGGTTCGGTCAAGGCAGCCAACGTCGCGGGCATCATGGCGCAACCCGAGGTGGACGGATGCCTGGTGGGAGGCGCCAGTCTGGACGCCGAGGAGTTCGGCGGCATCTGCCGGTTCTACGACTTACCTGTCCTCTGAACGTCGCGCTTGAGTTAGGCTCGTCAAGTGACACTCGCATTCGAAATCCTGCTGGTCACCACCAGCCTGCTGGAGATGCTCCTCATCCTGCTGCACAAGGGACGCGGCGGCGGCCTCTCCGACATGTTCGGCGGTGGCGTCTCGAGCGGACTGGGTGGATCCTCAGTCGCCGAGCGCAACCTCGACCGGATCACGATCGGCATCGGCCTGATCTGGTTCGCCTGCATCGTCGCGCTGGGTCTGCTGCTCAAACCCGCCTAGGCGGCGGCCCGCGTATCCGAGGTCGCAGTCTGCTGCGGCACAACGCTTTCGACCAGAGGGAGTCCAACAGTGGCTGGTGGCAGTGCCATCCGAGGAAGTCGTGTCGGTGCAGGGCCGATGGGCGAAGCCGAGCGGGGGGACTCAGCGCCTCGGCAGCGCATCTCGTACTTCTGCGCGAACGGCCATGAGACGAGCCCGATGTTCGCGGTCGAGGCTGCCGTCCCCGAGTCGTGGGACTGCCCGCGCTGTGGGCTCCCGGCCAGCCGGGATGAGGCCAATCCTCCGCCCCCGCCCAGGATCGAGCCGTACAAGACGCACCTGGCCTACGTGAAGGAGCGGCGCTCCGACAAGGAGGCCGAGGAGATCCTGCAGGAAGCGATCCAGACGCTGCGCACCAAGCGCAAGAGCGGGGAGATCATCTTCTGATCCGCGGCCGCTCGTGCCGTCCGTGCCAGAGGGTCGACTCAGGGGGACGCGGGACGGGTGAGCCCCGGGGGCAGCTGGGAGGCGGCGTCCCGGTCCAGGAACCACAGGGTCTGGTGCAGCCCGGCCGGTCCGGCCGCGGGCACCTGCACGAGGCCGGCGCCTCCGAGCGCCAGGTGCACCGCGCGGGCCTTGTCCGCGCCTGACACCACGAACCACACCTCGCGGCCCCGGCGCAGCGTCGGCATCGTCATCGTCAGCCGGTTCGGGGGCGGTTTTGGTGCGTGACGCACGGCGACTACGGGGCGTTCCTCGTAGAGCGCGGGCTGCTCGGGGAACAGTGACGCGACATGGCCGTCGGGACCGACACCGAGCATCAGCACGTCGAAGGTCGGGATCCCGCCGTGGTCCTCCGGCAGCGCACGGCCGGCCAGCGTGGCGGCGTAACTTTCCGCGGCCTCCTCGATGTCGGGAACCTCGTCCGACGACGGCATCGGGTGGATGAGCTCGGGGTTCAGCGGCAGCCGGTCGAGCAGAGTCCCCCGCGCCTGCTTCTCGTTACGTTCGTCGCTGTCGCGACCGACGAACCGCTCATCCCCCCACCAGAGCTCCACCCGGCCCCAGTCGAGGGCACCCCGGGCGGGCGACTCCGCCACCGCCCGGTGGATCGTGTCGGCTATCCGGCCGCCGGTGAGCACCCACGACGCCGGGCGGCCCGTGCTCTGGACGTCGACGAACCGCGTGACCAGTCGGGCGGCCACCGCCTGCGCCAGCAACTCCGGACTCCGGTGCATCAAGACGGTGGGAACCGTCACGAGTCGCTCTTTCCGGTCCCGGTCTTGGCGTCCGCCTTGCGCGCCTCCATCCGGCGCAGGGTGGCGATCGTCTGTGCATAGATGTCATCAGGGTCGAGTCGACGTAGCTCCTCGGCGAGCAGCTCAGCGGTCTCGCGGCGCTTCAGCGCGACCGGCCGGTCGGGCTGGCCGGGAATCGAGAACTGTGCGAGGCGCCCGTCCGGCCGGTGGATGACGATGTCGCCGGCCACCGTTCCCATCCGGACCGAGGTGATACCCGGCCCCTTCGACGTCGTTCGTTTGGCGTCCACCTTCAGCCGCGACTTCAGCCACGCGGCCAGCAGGTCGGCACTCGGGTTGACCCGCTCCGCCTCGACCTCCACCGATCGGACCTTGCCCGAGAACTGGTCAAGGGCCGCGGCAAGCAGCGCCCGCCACGGTGTCAGCCGGGTCCAGGCGAGGTCGGTGTTGCCGCTGGCGTAGTTGGCCGCCTGTGTCTGCAGCGCGGTGGCCTTGCTGCGAGGAACGTTCGCCGAGTCGGTGATCCGGCGTTGCGCGAGCGAGCCGATGGGGTCGGCGGCGGGATCGTCGGGAGCCTTGGCCGGCCACCAGACCACGACCGGGGAGTCCGGTACCAACAGCGGCAACACCACCGACTCCGCGTGCTGGGCGACTTCCCCGGACATGCGCAGCAGGATCGACTGGCCGGCGTTCCCCGCGCCGATCTTGACCTCGGCGTCCACTCTGGAGGCACCACGCGCAGCCCGCTGGATGACCCCGATGACACGGGACGGGTGCTCGCGCGACACCGCGTCGGCGGACTTCAGCGCGTCGTAGTGGTTGCTCTCGTCGGTGACCACGATCAACGTCAGCACCATGCCCATCGTCGGGCTGCCAGCCTGTCGGTGCGCCCGCAGCGCGGTGCTGGCGATCTTGCTGGCGTCGGTCTCGGTCAGGTCGATTGTCATCGGTGCTCCTAGGGACGTCGCCAGATGCGCCCGTCGCGGGCGAGCATCTCGTCGGAGGACTTCGGGCCCCAGCCACCCGACGGGTACTGGTCGGGCTGGCCGGACTCGGCCCAGTACTGGATGATCGGGTCGAGGATCCGCCAGGAGAGCTCGACCTCCTCGTGCTGGGGGAACAGCGGTGGGTCGCCGAGCAGCACATCGAGGATCAGCCGCTCGTAGGCCTCCGGGCTGGACTCGACGAATGACCCGCCGTACGCGAAGTCCATGTTGACGTCGCGCAGCTCCATCGCGGTGCCCGGGACCTTGGCACCGAACCGCAGCGTGACACCCTCGTCGGGCTGGATCCGCATGACCAGCGCGTTCGACCCGAGCTCCTCGGTCGCGGTCTTGATGAAGGGCAGGTGCGGCGCCTTCTTGAAGAGCACTGCCACCTCGGTGACCCGGCGCCCGAGTCGCTTGCCGGCGCGCAGGTAGAACGGGACCCCGGCCCAACGCCGCGAGTCGACCTCCAGCTTGATCGCGGCGTAGGTCTCGGTCGTCGACTTCGCGGGGATGTCGCTCTCCTGGAGGTAGCCGCCCACCTTGACGCCGCCCTGCCAGCCGGGGCCGTACTGGCCGCGCGCCGTGCACAGGTCGAGCCGCTGCGGGGGCCGCGCGGCGGACAGGATCTTCTGCTTCTCGATCCGCAGGCTGCGCGCGTCGAACGACCCCGGTTCCTCCATCGCACACAACGCCATCAGCTGCAGAAGGTGGTTCTGGATGACGTCGCGGGCGGCGCCGATGCCGTCGTAGTAGCCGGCCCGGCCGCCGATGCCGATGTCCTCGGCCATGGTGATTTGCACGTGGTCGACGTAGTTGGAGTTCCAGACCGGCTCGAACATCGAGTTGGCGAAGCGGAACGCCAGGATGTTCTGCACGGTCTCCTTGCCCAGGTAGTGGTCGATGCGGAAGACCGACTCCGGTGGGAAGACCTCCGACACGATCCGATTGAGCTCCTGTGCGGAGGCGAGGTCATGTCCGAACGGCTTCTCGACGACCACCCGGCGCCACGAGCTCTCCCGCGGCTCCGCGAGGTTGTGCTCCTTGAGCTGGTGGATCACGTCGGGGAAGAACTTCGGCGGAATCGAGAGGTAGAAGGCGTGGTTGCCGCTGGTACCGCGGCTTTCGTCGAGCTCGGCGATGGTCTCCCCGAGCCGCTGGAACGCCGGGTCATCGGAGAAGTCACCGGGTACGAACCGGAACCCCTCGCTCAGCTGGGCCCAGACCTCCTCCCGGAAGGGGGTCCGGGAGTAGGACTTGACGGCATCGTGGACGATCTGGGCGAAGTCCTGGTGCTCCCAGTCGCGTCGGGCGAAACCGACCAGCGAGAAGCCCGGCGGCAGCAGCCCGCGGTTGGCGAGGTCGTACACCGCCGGCATCAGCTTCTTGCGGGCCAGGTCCCCGGTGACGCCGAAGATGACCATGCCGCACGGGCCCGCGATCCTGGGGAGGCGCCGATCCTGAGGATCGCGCAGCGGGTTCGGGTCCACCTCGGGTGCGACGGTCATCGCAGCGCCTCCACAATCTGGGTCACGCCGGCCTCCGGGTCGATGAGGTGCAGCCGGAGAACCGGCCGGCCGTGGTCGGCCAGGACCTGTGCGTCACCGGCGGCCTGGGCATTGATGAGCGTTCCGAACGAGAACGTGCGGCCCGGAATGTCGACGTCGACCGCCTCGTCGCAGGTGACCTGGACGTAGACGCCCTGCGCGGGGCCGCCCTTGTGATACTGGCCGGTGGAGTGCAGGAAACGGGGCCCCCATCCGAAGGTCGTCGGCCTGCCGGAGCGTCCGGCCAGGGTCCGCCGGGTCTCGCGCAGCCGTGAATCACGGTGGGCGTCGACGTATGCCATCACGGCGACGTAGCCGCGGTCGTCGAGCCGCCCCAGCAGCGCATCGACAGCACCGCGCAGGTCGTCCACGCCGTCCAGTAACCCGGCGGAGCCGCGCACCTGCACAGCCGCATCGGCGAATGCCGGGGGTTCGGGCTCGGGCTGGTGGTCCAGCAGTCCGCGGGTAGCCTGCTTGGCGCTCTCGACGTCCGGCTGGTCGAAGGGGTTGATACCGAGCAGCCGTCCCGCCACCGCTGTCGCGGTCTCCCATACCAGCATCTGGGCGCCGAGCGGGCCGCTGACGGACACCGTCGGCAGCCGGTCGCTCGGCTCGACCGGGTTGTCGGCCTTGTCCAGTGTCGCGAGCACGACGTCCGCGGCGCCGGTCTGGATCTCCGGTGCATCAAGGCCGTCGACGGCGACCGGGAGGACGCCAGTGCCCTGCTTGCCGGTCGACTCCGCGATCAGCTGTTCGGCCCAGTCGGCGAAGCCGGTGATGCCCGAGCCGGCGTCCGCGATGACCAGCTTGTCCCGGTCGCCGTTCCCGGCAATGGCGGCGCCGAGCAGCAGCGCCGGGTTGTCGGCGCCGTCCACGGCCAGCGAGGACATGACCTCCTCGGCCTCGTCGAGCAGGTCGGCGATGTCGACACCGGCGAGCCCACTCGGCACCAGGCCGAAGGCGGTCAACGCGCTGTAGCGGCCACCGACATCGGGGTCGGCCAGGAACACCTTGCGGTAGCCGGCCTCGTTCGCCAGCGCGGCGAGCGGCGAGCCGGGGTCGGTCACCACCACGAAACGCGACGCCGCGTCGATGCCCGCCTCGTTGAATGCCTGCTCGAAGACGCGCCGGTGGCTGTCGGTCTCCACCGTGCCCCCGGACTTGCTCGACACGACCACGACCGTCCGCTGCAGGTCGCCGTCCAGAGCCCGCCGGATCACCGAAGGGTTGGTCGAGTCGAGCACCTCCAGACTGATCCCGTAGGTCTGCGTAATGACCTCGGGAGCCAGGGACGACCCACCCATCCCGCAGAGCACCACCCGATCGATCCCCTCGGCCCACAGGGCCGCGCGCAGCGCGTCGATCTCGGCGAGCAGCGGCCGCGACGTGCGGGGCAGCCCCACCCATCCCAGCCGCACCGATGCCTCCGCCACCGCGTCCGGCCCCCACAGGCCGGAGTCCGTGGCCGCGAGCTTGGAGGCGACCTCGTCGTCGACCAGCCGGTCGACGACGCCGGTGAGATCAGAGCCGAACGTCCTGACGGTCAGCGGCTCCCTCATCCCTCGGCTCCGTCGAGCTCCCGCTTGACCGTGTCGATCAGCTCCTGCCACGACTTCTCGAACTTGTCGACGCCCTCGTCCTCGAGCACCTGAACCACGTCGTCCATGTCGACCCCGACGGACTTGAGCTGGTCCATCACCGCATGGGCGTCCGCGTAGTTGCCGGTGATGGCATCCCCCTGGATCTCCGCGTGGTCGGCGGTGGCGATGATCGTCTTCTCCGGCATCGTGTTGACGGTGTTGGGCGCGGCGAGCTCGGTGACATACATCGTGTCGGGGAGAGCCGGGTCCTTCACCGAGGTCGACGCCCAGAGCGGCCGCTGCTTGTGGGCGCCCTCGGCCTCCAGTGCCGCCCAGCGCTGGGAGGAGAAGAAGTCCTCGTAGCGCTGGTACGCCAGCCGCGCGTTCGCGATCGCCGCCTTGCTCCTGAGCGCCTTGGCCTCCTCGGTGCCGATCGCATCGAGCCGCTTGTCGACCTCGGTGTCGACCCTGCTGACGAAGAACGACCCGACCGAGTGGATCGTGGACAGGTCGATGCCGGCCTCCTTGGCCTGCTCGAGACCCGTCAGGTAGGCGTCCATCACCTCGACGTACCTCTCCAGGCTGAAGATCAGCGTCACGTTGACGCTGGTGCCCTCCGCGATGGTGGCGGTGATCGACGAAAGGCCGGGCTTGGTCGCGGGGATCTTGATGAACAGGTTGGGGCGGTCGACCATCCACCACAGCGCCTTGGCCTCACCGTTGGTGGCCTTGGTGTTGTGCGCCAGCCGCGGATCCACTTCGATCGACACACGGCCGTCGACGCCGTCGGTCCTGTCGAAGACCGGGCGGAGCACGTCGCACGCCCAGCGCACGTCGTACGTCGTGATCATCCGGACGGCTTCCTCCACGTCCACCCCCCGGGCGGTGAGCTCCTCGATCTGCTGGGAGTACTGGTCGGCGTCGGCGACGGCGGCAGCGAAGATGGTCGGGTTCGAGGTCACGCCCACGACATGGGAGTCGGTGACCAGCCCAGCCAGGTTGCCGCTGGTGAGCCGCCCACGGGAGATGTCGTCGAGCCAGACGGATACGCCTATATCGGAAAGCGCCTTGAGTCGGTCGGTCATGAGTTAGCCCCTCTGGTCTCTGATGCTGTCTCTGATGCTTGGAATGCGGTTTGAACGTACTCTCGTACCTGCCTCAGGTGTGGGCGCCGCTGACGTCGGCCGGACCCACCGGCCCCGACGGGGCGCGGCGTACGGGCACCGACGTGGCGACCCCAGTCGCTGCGATGCTCTCGCGAGCGGCCTCGGCCACCGTCGCCGCCGAGAACCCGAACTCCTCGAACAGCTTGGCGCCGGCTGCCGATGCGCCGTAGTGCTCGATCGAGACGGTACGGCCGGCGTCCCCCACGACGTCGCGCCAGCACTGTGCGACCCCGGCCTCGACCGATACCCGGGCCCGGACGGTCGGCGGGATGACCGCGTCACGGTAGTCGTCGGGCTGCTCGTCGAACCACTCCCGGCACGGCATCGACACGACACGGGCGGAGACGCCCTCGCCGGCCAGGATCTCGCGGGCCTCGACGGCGTACTGCACCTCCGAGCCGGTTCCGATGAGCACCACGTCGGGCTCACCGCCATCGGCGTCGACGAGGACGTAGGCGCCCTTGGCCACGTTGTCGGCGGTGGCGAACCCATCGCGGCCGCGCGGGAACGTCGGGACGTTCTGCCGGGTGAGCGCCATCCCCGCCGGGCGGTCGGTGTGCTCCAGGACCGTGCGCCAGGCCGCGGCGGTCTCGTTGGCGTCAGCCGGGCGCACGACGTCAAGTCCCGGCATCGCCCGCAGCGCGGCAAGGTGCTCGATCGGCTGATGGGTGGGGCCGTCCTCGCCCAGGCCGATCGAGTCGTGGGTCCAGACATACGTGACCGGGAGGCGCATCAGCGCGGCCAGCCGAACCGACGGGCGCATGTAGTCGCTGAAGATGAGGAACGTGCCCCCGTAGGGTCGGGTCCCGCCGTGCAGGGCGATCCCGTTGAGAATGGCGCCCATGGCGTGCTCGCGGACGCCGAAGTGCAGCACCCGGCCGTACCAGTCGCCGCTGAACTCCTTGCTGGACCGCTCCGGCGGCAGGAACGACGGCTCGCCCTTGGGTGTCGTGTTGTTGGACTCGGCGAGGTCGGCAGAGCCGCCCCAGAGCTCGGGCAGCACCGGTGCGATAGCGCTCAGCACCTCACCGGACGCCTTGCGGGTGGCTATCCCCTTGGCGTCCGCGTCGAAGCTCGGCAGGCGCTCGGTCCAGCCGGCGGGCAGGGAACGGGTCTGCAGCCGCTCGAACAGCTCCCGGCGCTCACCGGCCGACTCCGTCCAGGTGTCGAACCGTGCCTGCCACTCCTGCTGGGCATCGCGGCCACGCACGCGGGCCTTGCGGGTGTGCTCGATGACGTCGTCGGGGACCTCGAAGGTCTTGTCCGGATCGAACCCGAGGATCTTCTTCGTCGCTGCGACCTCCTCGTCGCCGAGCGCCGATCCGTGCGCCTTCCCGGTGCCCTGTGCGCTCGGCGCCGGCCAGGCGATGATCGTACGAAGGGAGATGAAGCTCGGCCGGTCGCTGACCTGCCTGGCGGCGAGGAACGCGTCCCAGAGTGCCTTGACGTTCTCGTCGTAGTGCTCGCCGCCCTCCGTCCAGTCGACCCGCTGGACATGCCAGCCGTAGGCCTCGTACCGGGCGCCGACATCCTCGGTGAACGCGATGTTGGTGTCGTCCTCGATCGAGATCTTGTTGTTGTCGTAGAGCACGGTGAGGTTGCCCAGCTGCTGCGTGCCCGCCAGTGACGATGCCTCTCCGGAGACTCCCTCCTCCATGTCGCCGTCGCTGGCGATCACATAGATCTGGTGGTCGAAGATGCTGTCGCCCGGCGCGGCGTCGGGGTCGAGCAGGCCGCGCTCGCGGCGCGACGCCATCGCCATGCCGACCGACATCGCCACCCCCTGGCCGAGCGGTCCGGTGGTGGACTCAACGCCGTCGGTGTGGCCGTACTCGGGATGGCCGGGCGTCGCGCTTCCCCAGGTGCGCAGCGACTCGAGGTCTTCGAGCTCCAGCTGGTAACCGGCGAGGTAGAGCTGGATGTACAGGGTCAGGCTGGTGTGCCCGGCCGACAGCACGAACCGGTCGCGCCCGACCCAGTGCTGGTCGGCGGGGTTGTGGCGCATGATCTTCTGCCACAGCAGGTACGCCGCGGGCGCGAGGCTCATCGCGGTCCCGGGGTGGCCGTTGCCGACCTTCTGCACGGAGTCCATCGCGAGAACCTTGATGGTCTGGACGGCTCGCCGATCCTGGTCGGTCCACTCGAGCGTGGGGCTGTCGGAACTGGTCACAGCGTTGTGGTTCCTCTCTCGTGCCGTCGGCGTACTCGGATCGCACCGCGACGTCATCAGTCGCGAGCCTACTCGCGGCGCAGCTGTTGTACCCGGGGATGACCTACGCTCAAACGCCGCAGCGATTGCGCGGATCGTCAGGCCGCCGATGCCCGTCCCGCTTCGGCACTTGCCTCATGCGTCGTGAGGGTCATGCCCCTTCCGACGCATGACGTAAAGGGCCGCTGCACGAGAGTGGCCGGAGTGCCGGTGCCGCCCCTCTCGGCCGCTTCCGACGTACGGCATTAGACTCGGCCGGGTCCGCCGAACCGTCGGCAAATGGAACTGATCCGATCCTGAGGTGTCCGTGACGGCTGTCGACCCGCAGGCGCCTGCCCGCCGGCACGGCGGCGGAGCCGGGGCCACCGGAACCCTTCGGCCCGGCGACATGCTGCTCGCGTATGTCGCGCTGACCAAGCCCCGCATAATCGAGCTGCTACTGCTGACCACGGTGCCGGTGATGTTCCTGGCGCACGGCGGCGTCCCGGGCCTGGACCTGGTGGGCGCCACTGTCCTGGGGGGCGCGATGGCGGCCGGTTCGGCGAACGCGCTGAACTGCGTGCTCGACCGCGACATCGACAAGCGGATGCGGCGCACGCGCCGGCGACCGCTGCCCCGCCACCAGGTGAGTGCGGGAGCGGCGCTGGTGTTCGGGCTCGCGCTCGGGGTCGCCGCGACGCTCTGGCTCGGGCTGACCGTGAACTGGCTGTCGGCGGGGCTGGCCGTGGCGGCCAACGTGTTCTATGTCGTCGGCTACACGATGCTGCTCAAACGCCGGACTGCACAGAACATCGTCTGGGGCGGCGCGGCCGGCTGCTTCCCGGCGCTGATCGGGTGGACCGCGGTGCGCGACGATCTGGCCTGGGCGCCGGTGGTGCTGTTCATGGTGGTGTTCTTCTGGACGCCACCGCACTTCTGGTCGCTGGCGATCCGGTACCGCGACGACTACGCCGCCGCCGGCGTGCCGATGCTACCGGTGGTGGCCAGCCTCGAGACCGTCGCCGGGCGCATCGTCTCGTACGCCTATGTGATGGTCGCCACGTCGCTGGTGCTGCCATTGGTCGTGGACACCGGCTGGTTCTACCCGGTGGCGGCCGGTGCGCTCGGAGCGGCGTTCCTGGTCGAGGCGCACCTGCTGCTCGGACGTACCCGGGACACCGAGGACGTGTCCGCCGTCGAGCCGATGCGGCTCTTCCACGGCTCCAACCTGTACCTCGCGCTGCTGTTCGTCAGCGTGGCCCTCGACCCTCTCATCACCCGCCACTGACAGCCACCCGCACGCGATCCGACAGTTATTTCGCGCGATCCGACACTTATGTCACACGATCCGACACTTCGTGCGGCCGTGGCGAGCCCGGCTTCGCCGCCGAGCCGGGCCTACCGACGGCTGGCCGACGCCCGCCGCGGCTACGCGTGCCCAGCAGCAGCCACGTCGCGCAGGCGCTGACCGCGGACGCGCCCAGCAGATGGAACCCGACGAGTACGACCGGCAGGCCGGTGAAGTACTGCACGAACCCCACGCACCCCTGCGCCAGCTCGATGGCGAGCAGCCAGCCCGCCGCCCGCACGGCCCGGTCGGGCACGTCCGCGGACCGCAGCGCGAGCAGGCAGCCGAGGGTCAGCCCGACGAGCAGGAACACCAGATCCGCATGCACCTGGCTCATGGCACGGGGATCCAGACCAGTGCGCGGAGCATCGGTGTCCCCGGCGTGCGGTCCGCTGCCGGTCACGACCGTCCCTGCATACAGCACCAACCACGCCGCCCCGAAGGTGATCCGGACGAGCCACACCAGACCACTTCTCATCGCTGCCTGCGGCGGCTCGTCACCCTCCTGGAGCCGGCGCAGGAACACCACGCAGACGCCGACGATCGCCAGTGAAACCAGCAGATGCCCCGCCACGATCCACGGGTTCAGGTCGGTGAGCACAGTGACACCGCCGAGCAGCGCCTGGGCGGGGACGCCCAGCGCCATCACCGTCGCGAGCACCCGCACGGACCGGCGCGCCGGGGTGAGCCGCATCGCCGCCACCCACGTCGCGATCACCACCACGGCCAGGACGAACGTCAGCATCCGATTGCTGAACTCGACGAACCCGTGGTACCCGAGCTCCCCGTGCGGCACGAACGAACCGTCACTGCAGCGCGGCCACCTCGGACAGCCGAGGCCGGAACCCGTGAGCCGTACGGCACCGCCGGTGACGACAATGACCATGTTCGCGACGAGCGACGCCACCCCGAGTCGGAGCATGGTGCGCTTGGACGGAGCCGGAACGCGCGCCCACACCGAGGTCAGTCCCACTTGAAGGTCCGGGCGCACAGGACCGAGCCGGCCGCGGCCCAGCCGACGAGCACGAGCAGGTGCGCGAGCGGCACACCTTGCCCGAGCAGGGTCTGTCGCAGGCCCTCGGCCAGCGCACCGGACGGCAAGGCCTCGACCAGGGGTCGCACCGAGTCCGGATAGTCATCCAGCGGTACGACCACCGCTCCCGCGAGGACCAGCACCAGATAGCACAGGTTCGCCAGCGCCAGGGTGGCCTCGGCCCGCAGCGTTCCGGCCATCAGCAGCGCGAGCGACGCGAAGGCCGCGGTCCCGGCAACCGCCAGGGCGACGGTCGACGCCACCACCCCGAACCCGGTGGCGGGCTCCCAGGACAACGTCGACGCGACGACACTCAGCAGCGCGAGCTGCACCAGCTCGACGGACAGGACCGCCAGCACCTTTCCGGCCAGCAACCCGGAGCGCGACAGCGGTGTCGAACCCAGCCGCTTGAGCACGCCGTACCGGCGCTCGAAGCCGGTGGCGATCGCCAGTGACGTGAACGACGTGGACAGTATGGCCAGTGCGAAGACCCCGGGAGTCAGCACGTCGATCCGACGGCCCGAGCCCAGCTCGAGGACCCCATTCGCCTCTGCCCCGCCGACGAGCACGACGATCGGGATGACCACGGCCAGCAGCAGCTGCTCACCGTTGCGCATCAGCAGCCGCATCTCCATGGCGGCCTGAGCCAGCACCATGGTGGGCAGGGCTGCGGCCGCCGGCGCCGGCCGGAACGTGCCGCTCATCCGCGCAGGCACCTCATCCGCGCAGGTCCCTGCCGGTGATCGCCAGGAAGACGTCCTCGAGCGTCTGTCTCTCCACCGCGAAGCCCTCGGGCATGATGCCGTTGCCGGCGCACCACGCGGTCAGCGTGGCCAGCACCGTCGCGTCCACCGGCCCCTCGACACGGTACGACCCCGCCGAGGGTTCGCGGGCGGTGAAACCGCTGGGCAGCGCCTGGACCAGCCGGCTCAGGTCGAGGTCCGGCCGGGCGTCGAAGCGGATCGTGTTCTGCGCCCCGGAGGACGTGAGCGAGCGCGGCGACCCGGCGGCGATCACCCGGCCGTGGTCGACGACGAAGACCTGGTCGGCGAGCCGCTCTGCCTCGTCCATGTAGTGCGTCGTCAGCACGACGGTCACCCCGTCCGCACGGAGCTCCTCCATCAGCTCCCAGGTCGCATGGCGGGCCTGCGGGTCGAGTCCCGCCGTCGGCTCGTCGAGGAAGACCAGCTCGGGCCGCCCGACGACTGCCATCGCGAGCCCGAGACGCTGCTGCTGCCCGCCGGACAGCCGTCGATAGGTGGTGTGGCCGGTCGACGCGAGCCCGAGCCGCTCCAGCAGCATCGAGACGTCGAGGGGATGGGCGTACAGCCGCGACATGTGCCGCAACATCTCGTCGGCTCGAGCGGTCGTCCATGCCCCGCCGTCCTGCAGCATCACCCCGATGCGGGGGACGAGCGCGGCGTGGTCACGGATCGGGTCCAGCCCGAGCGTGCGCACGGTGCCCGACTGCGGCCGCCGGTAGCCCTCGCACGTCTCCAGGGTCGTGGTCTTGCCGGCCCCGTTCGGACCCAGCACCGCGGTGACCGTGCCTGTCTCGACACGCAGCGTCAGCCCGTCGACCGCGGCGGTGTGGCCGTACCGCATGACGAGGCTCTCGACCTCGACCGCGGCGGTGGACACGAGGGGAGTCTAAGTTGCGTCATGCATCCGGAGGGTCATGAGCCTCGATTCGCCTGACGCAACGGGCGAGAGCGACACTTAGGGTGCCCTTGTTTGAACACAGGCACCGAATTACGTCACAATGGTGTTGTGAAATACGTGAGCCAGGTTCTCCCCGGCCCGCTGCCGACGCTGACCGAACCGGTCCCGCCCGCCGCCCGGGCAGCGCGACCGATCCCGATCACATCGGCAGCGGTCGATCACGACATGCCCACCCGCGAGCGGGTGGCGCGAGCCATCCTCGAGAACGGCCCGTCCACCGCCGCAGACCTGGCCCGGCGGCTCTCGCTGACGCCCGCGGCGGTACGCCGTCACCTCGACAACCTCCTCGCCGACGGCGCGGTCGAGGCACGGGACCAGCGCAGCACCGTGCACCGCGGCCGCGGCCGACCGGCGAAGGTGTTCGCGCTCACCGACTTCGGACGCGACGAGTTCTTCCAGGCCTACGACGACCTCGCGGCGAGCGCCATGCGCTTCCTGTCCGAGACCGGTGGCGAAGCGGCAGTGGCCGCCTTCGCCCGCCGCCGCGTCGCCGACCTCGAGGAACGCTACCGACCGGCCGTCAACGCCGTCCCCACCAAGGACAAAGCCCAGGCACTAGCCGAGGCCCTGACCGCCGACGGGTACGCTGCCTCGGTCCGGACCGCACCCAGCGGTGACCAGATCTGTCAGCACCACTGCCCGGTGGCCCACGTCGCCGAGCAGTTCCCGCAGTTGTGCGAGGCCGAGACAGAGGTGTTCGCACGCCTGCTCGGACGGCACGTCCAGCGCCTCGCCACCATCGCCCACGGTGACGGTGTTTGTACGACGAACGTGCCCGGCCCGATCGCGGCCGGGACAGCCCGTGACGCCAGCTCGACCGGAAGGACCCACGCATGACCACGACTGCACATCCCGAGCTCGACGGCCTCGGTCGCTACAAGTTCGGCTGGTCCGACTCCGACGTGGCGGGCGCGGCGGCAAAGCGCGGCCTCAACGAGGTCGTCGTCCGTGACATCTCCGCCCGCAAGAACGAGCCGCAGTGGATGCTCGACCTGCGCCTGAAGGGGCTCAAGCTCTTCCACCGCAAGCCGCTGCCGACCTGGGGCGCCGATCTCAGCACGATCGACTTCGACAACATCAAGTACTTCGTTCGTTCCACCGAGAAGCAGGCGACCACCTGGGACGAGCTGCCGGCCGACATCAAGAACACCTACGACAAGCTGGGCATCCCCGAGGCCGAGAAGCAGCGCCTGGTCTCCGGTGTCGCGGCCCAGTACGAGTCCGAGGTCGTCTACCACAAGATCCGCGAGGACCTCGAGGAGCTCGGTGTGCTCTTCCTCGACACCGACACCGCGCTGCGTGAGCACGAGGACATCTTCAAGGAGTACTTCGGCACGGTGATCCCGGTGGGCGACAACAAGTTCGCCGCACTCAACACCTCGGTATGGTCCGGTGGCTCGTTCATCTACGTGCCCAAGGGTGTCCACGTCGACATCCCGCTGCAGGCGTACTTCCGGATCAACACCGAGAACATGGGCCAGTTCGAGCGGACGCTGATCATCGTCGACGAGGACGCCTACGTGCACTACGTCGAGGGATGCACAGCACCGATCTACTCGACGGACTCACTGCACTCCGCGGTCGTCGAGATCATCGTCAAGAAGGGTGCCCGCTGCCGTTACACGACGATCCAGAACTGGTCCAACAACGTCTACAACCTCGTCACAAAGCGGGCCACCTGCGAGGCCGGCGCCACGATGGAGTGGGTCGACGGCAATATCGGCTCCAAGGTGACGATGAAATACCCCGCCATCTACCTGATGGGCGAGCACGCCAAGGGCGAGACGCTCTCGGTCGCCTTCGCCGGTGAGGGCCAGCACCAGGACGCCGGGGCCAAGATGGTGCACGCGGCGCCGCACACGAAGTCCACGATCATCTCCAAGTCAGTGGCGCGCGGCGGCGGCCGCACCTCCTACCGAGGGCTCGTCCAGGTGCAGAACGGCGCGCACCACTCGGCCAGCACGGTGAAGTGCGACGCGCTGCTCGTCGACCAGGTCAGCCGTTCCGACACCTACCCGTATGTCGACGTCCGCGAGGACGACGTTCTCGATGGGGCATGAGGCGACGGTCTCCAAGATCAGCGACGACCAGCTCTTCTACCTGATGAGCCGCGGGATGACCGAGGACGAGGCCATGGCCATGATCGTGCGCGGCTTCATCGAGCCGATCGCACGCGAGCTGCCGATGGAGTACGCCCTCGAGCTCAACCGGCTGATCGAGCTGCAGATGGAAGGCGCGGTCGGCTGACGCCGGACGCCGACAACGATCCGGCACCGCGCCACCCCGCATCCGAGAAGTCAAGGAGAAGTACGCACAGGTGTCCACACCAGCAACGAACGTGCAGACCGCGGTCGAGGCCGTGGCCAGCCACCTCCACCCGCCCGGCTCCTTCGAGCTCGAGGACCACTCGATCCCGACCGGTCGCGAGGAGGTCTGGCGCTTCACGCCGCTGAAGCGGCTCAAGGGGCTGCACAACGCGACGTTCACCCCCGGCGGAACCGAGACGGTCACGTCGTCGGCGCCCGCCGACGTGCGAGTGGAGCGGGTCGGTCGCGAGGATCCGCGGCTCGGCCGCGTCTACACACCCCGCGACCGGGTCAGCGCGCAGGCCTGGCTGGGGTTCGAGCAGGCGACGGTGGTCACGGTGCCGGCGCAGACCGCGCTGTCCAAGCCGGTCATCTTCAACGTCCACGGCGAGACCGAGGGGGATGAGGTCGCGTTCTCCCATGTGCTCGTCGATATGAAGGAGCACGCCTCAGGCGTCGTGGTGCTGGACCACACCGGACGCGCGAACCTGGCGTCCAACGTCGAGATCCGCGTCGGCGACGGCGCCGCCCTGACATTCGTCTCGATCCAGGACTGGCATGACGAGTCGGTGCACGTCGCCCACCAGCATGCCAACGTGGGCCGCGACGCCTCGTTCAAGCACGTGAACATCAGCCTCGGCGGCGACCTGGTCCGCATCGCCTCCTCCGTCGACTATGCCGGTCCGGGCGGGGTCGCGCAGATGCTCGGCCTCTACTTCGCCGACGCCGGCCAGCACCTCGAGCACCGGCTGTTCGTCGACCACAACGCTCCTCACACCAAGAGCAACGTGGAGTACAAGGGTGCACTCCAGGGAGACGGCGCCCACACCGTCTGGATCGGCGACGTGCTGATCCGCAAGATCGCCGAGGGCATCGAGACCTACGAACAGAACCGCAACCTCGTCCTCACCGACGGCTGCCGGGCCGACTCCGTGCCCAACCTGGAGATCCAGACCGGCGAGATCATCGGCGCCGGCCACGCCAGCACCACCGGACGCTTCGACGACGAGCAGCTGTTCTACCTGCAGAGCCGCGGCATCCCCGAGGACGAGGCACGGCGTCTGGTCGTGCACGGGTTCTTCGCCGACATCGTCCGCCGGATCGGCGTTCCCGAGCTGGAGGACAGGCTGCTCAAGGCGGTCGAGGCCGAGCTCGAGGTGGCCGTCGGCCTGCCGCCGGCAGGGGCCGCGCGGTGAGTCAGTTCGAAGAAGCGTGCGCGCTGGCCGACGTGCCGGTGAACGGCGCCCTCGGCGTGGTCGTCGGTGGAGTCGACGTCGCCGTCGTCCGCACCGATGACGAGGTGTTCGCGATCCACGACGAGTGCTCTCACGCCGCCATCCCGCTGAGCGAGGGCGACGTGGAGGGCTGCGAGATCGAGTGCTGGCTGCATGGTTCACGCTTCGACCTCCGCAGCGGCAAGCCGCTCGGACTGCCCGCCATCGATCCCGTACCCGTCTACCCCTGCAAGGTCGACGCCGACGTGGTCTACGTCGACGTCGCACGCCCGCTCAACCCCGACCTGGAGTACTGACACACATGGCAACCTTGGAGATCCGCGACCTGCACGTCTCGGTCGACACCGAGACCGGCCCGAAGGAGATCCTGCGCGGCGTCGACCTCACCGTGAAGTCCGGTGAGACCCACGCGATCATGGGCCCCAACGGCTCCGGCAAGTCCACGCTCGCCTACTCGATCGCCGGCCATCCGAAGTACAAGGTCACCAGCGGGACGGTCACGCTGGACGGCCGCGACGTGCTGACGACCACGGTCGACGAGCGCGCTCGGGCCGGGCTCTTCCTGGCGATGCAGTACCCGGTCGAGGTCCCCGGCGTCTCGGTGTCGAACTTCCTGCGTACGGCCAAGACCGCCCTGGACGGGGAGGCGCCGAAGCTCCGCACCTGGATGAAGGACGTCAACAACGCGATGGAGAAGGTGTCGATGGACACCGCGTTCGCGCAGCGCAACGTCAACGAGGGCTTCTCCGGTGGTGAGAAGAAGAGGCACGAGATCGTCCAGCTGGAGCTGCTCAACCCGAAGTTCGCGATCCTCGACGAGACCGACTCCGGCCTCGACATCGACGCGCTGAGGATCGTCGCCGAGGGCGTCAACCGGTTCCGCAGGCAGAGCGACCGCGGCGTCCTGCTGATCACGCACTACACCCGCATCCTGCGCTACATCGAACCCGATTTCGTGCACGTGTTCGTCAACGGCCGGGTCGCCGAAGAGGGCGGCGCCGAACTGGCCGAGCAGCTGGAGGCCGAGGGGTACGACAAGTACGTGAAGGCGCCGGCCTGATGTCCGCACAGGTCGACCAGCGGCTCGCCGCATTCGACGTCACCCGAATCCGGGCGGACTTCCCCATCCTCGCCCGCCGGCTGGACGGCGGGCGCCCGCTGGTCTATCTCGACAGCGCCAACACCTCGCAGAAGCCCCAGGTCGTCATCGACGCCGTGAGCGAGCACCTCGCGGTGCACAATGCCAACGTGGCGCGGGCGATGCACCAGCTCGGTGCCGAGTCGACCGCCGCGTTCGAGGACGCGCGCGACAAGGTCTCCCGGTTCGTCGGCGCAGCGTCACGTGACGAGGTGGTCTTCACCAAGAACTCCACCGAGGCGCTGAACCTCGTCGCCAACACCCTCGCCTGGGCCGAGTCCGACCTGGGGGTCGGGGCCGGCGACGAGGTCGTCATCACCGAGATGGAGCATCACTCCAACATCGTGCCGTGGCAGCTGCTCTGCCAGCGCAGGGGATCGACACTGCGCTGGTTCGGCCTCACCGACGAGGGCCGGTTGGACCTCGACGACATCGAGGGGCTGATCAACGAGCGCACCAAGGTCGTGTCGCTGGTGTGGGTGTCCAACATGCTCGGCACCATCAACCCGCTGGACGTCATCATCGCCCGGGCCCACCAGGTCGGCGCGGTGGTGGTCGTCGACGCATCGCAGGCCGTGCCCCAGCTCCCGGTTGACCTGGCCGCGCTCGGCGCGGACTTCGTCGCGTTCACCGGCCACAAGATGGTCGGACCTACGGGCATCGGGGTGCTCTGGGGTCGTCGCGAGCTGCTGGCTCAACTGCCCCCGTTCCTCGGGGGCGGGGAGATGATCGAGACGGTGACCATGGCGCGTTCGACGTACGCTCCACCGCCGCACCGGTTCGAGGCGGGCACACCGCCGATCGCGGAGGCGGTCGGTCTGGGCGCGGCCGTGGACTACCTGTCGGCGATCGGCATGGACAACGTCGCCGCCCATGAGCAGGCGATCACCGCGTACGCACTGGAGGGCCTGGCCACGGTCGGTGGACTCCGTGTGCTCGGCCCGACCCAGCCGATCGACCGGGGCGGAGCGGTCAGCTTCCAGCTCGCCGACATCCACCCACACGACGTCTCGCAGGTGCTCGACTCACTCGGCATCGCCGTCCGCGCAGGGCACCACTGTGCGAAGCCGGCGCACCACAGGTTCGGGTGTCAGTCCACGACGAGAGCGTCCTTCTACCTGTACACGTTGCCCGAGGAGATCGATGCCCTGGTCGACGGGCTCGAACACACCAAACGGTTCTTCAAGGTGAGCTGATGGACCTCAACTCGCTGTACCAGGAGATCATCCTCGACCACTACAAGAATCCGCACCACGCGGGGCTGCGGACCCCTTACGAGGCTGAGGTGCACCACGTCAATCCGACGTGCGGTGATGAGATCACCCTGCGCGTGCACGTCGACGATGGAGTAGTGGCCGACGTGTCGTACGAAGCCCAAGGCTGCTCGATCTCGCAGGCGTCGGCGTCGGTGATGAGCGACCTGGTGATCGGCAAACCGATCGACGCGGCGATGGCGCTGCACGAGGAGTTCCTGACGCTGATGCAGGGACGCGGGCAGGTAGACGTCGACGACGAGCGGCTCGAGGACGCGATCGCGTTCGCCGGCGTCGCCAAGTTCCCGGCGCGGATCAAGTGCGCGCTGATGTCCTGGATGGCCTGGAAAGACGCGACGGTGCAATCGGCGCCGGTTGAGGAGCAATCATGACTGATCTGCCAGAGGTCGACCTGCAGGACGCCGCATCCTCCGCGGCGGTCTCAGCCGACGACGTTACCGAGGCCATGAAGGACGTCGTCGACCCCGAGCTCGGCATCAACGTCGTGGATCTCGGGCTCATCTACGGCGTCAGCGTGGAACCCGACCAGAGCGCGGTCATCGACATGACGCTGACGTCCGCCGCCTGCCCGCTCACCGACGTGATCGAGGACCAGACCCGGCAGGCGCTCGAGGGCCTGGTCAACGGGTTCCGGATCAACTGGGTCTGGATGCCGCCGTGGGGTCCGGACAAGATCACCGACGACGGCCGCGACATGTTGCGGGCACTCGGTTTCAACGTCTGAGGGGCTCGTGCGAGTCGCCGGCGAGCCGGCATGACCGAGGCCGGCGAGCCGGCAAGACGAATCGACGTATCCCCGGCCCGGCTGCCGCGGTGGCTGGACGGCTTCGACAGTCGGCATCCCGGCGTCATCCGGATACCCGCCGACGACCGGGTCACGCTGACGTCGGTCGATGGCGCGTCCGCCGTGGTCTGGGTTCCCTTCCCGCCGCTGACCGGTGAGCTGGTCGAACACTGCACCCGGTCGCGTCGGCTCGGAATAGTGCTCGTGCGGCGCGGCGGCTATGCGGTGGGGGTCCTGGAGGCCTCGACGCTGACCGCCACCAAAGTGGGCTCCCGGCACGTGCAGGGCAAGACGAAGGCCGGCGGTTGGAGCCAGCAGCGCTTCGCCCGGCGGCGCGACAACCAGGCACGAGTCGCCTGGCAGGCCGCCGCCGATGCAACTCATGAGGTGCTGGCCGCGCGGGCAAGCAGTCTCGACGGTCTGGTGACCGGTGGAGACCGGTCCGCGGTGACCGCGGTCCTGACCGATCCCCGGCTGCGTCGGCTGGCCGCACTGCCCCGAGGCCGGTGGCTCCCGGTGCCCGATCCGCGGCGACGGGTTCTGGAGAAGGCCGCCATGGATGCTCTGAACATCGACATCGACGTGGTCGACCCGCACTTCTCCCACTGAGGCGCTGCTGCGGCTCTACTCAGGCCGTGCTCAGATCACGCTTTGCCCTCTTGCCCACCCGTCGGACCGATCGGAGAGTCGGCTGCGGCGCACCCCGGCGGTGGCCGGGCTTCCGGCGGCCGGTCCGGGCCACTCGTTCGGACATGGCGTAACCCGAGTCGCGTTCTCTCGTTCTATTAGGGAGAAGCCAGTGACGGTTACTGCTAGTCCGGGACGTTCGTCACGAGAGGGCCTGAGTCACGCCATGAAGATCTTCGAAGTGCGCAGCATCACGGTGCCCGACGCTGCCCCCCGAGCTCGGGTGCAGGTGGGAGACGACGGGATCATCACCGCCTACACCACCCCGGACAACCAGGCGGACCTCGGTTTCGAGGAGGCGCTGCTGTGCAGGCAGGATCTGGAAGCATGCCTGCGGCGCAACCCGACGATCGAGTTCCTGCCGGTCGACGACCTCGGTGCCGACCTGGTGCCGCGCAGACGAGAGGACACGCTGCGCGCCTCGCTCCGGCCGGCGCTCCAGCGGTTCCGAACGTCTACCGCCACCTGAGACCGGGCTGCGCGAGTTAGCGCTCGTCAGCGGCGGTAGCTGCCCTGGCGGAACTCGTCGACGAGGCCCGGGTGTAACGGTCGCCAGCCGACGGCGCGCGCCCTGTCCGCCGTTGTGGCTTGGTCGAGCAGCAGCACTTCGGCGAGGTAGTCGCCGACCCCGGTGCGCGCCTCTTCCTCGGATCCAGGGACCGCTCCGGGGGCGCCGACCGCGCCGGCCGCGGCTTCGGTCAGTTCGGCCACGGTGGGGTTCAGGCCGTCCCCGATGACGTAGTACCCGTCGTCGACGCCGCCCCCGGTCATGTCGCGCACGTCCGCCGGCTTGTCATCGACGTGCTGTCATCCGAGCAGCTGCGACGGCTCGGTCGGGACGCCGAGCGCATCATGGCGCGAATCGACTCGTCCACGATCACGTAGGCTCGAGCTCCTTCAGCCAGGGGTGGCCGGGGTGCTCCGTCGCCAACGCGCCGGCCAGCCACGCCCGCCGACGCGGGCTCAGCAGCGGCAGCGTGCCTTCGAAGTCCGCCTGGTCCTTGGGTCGCTGGTGCTTGGCCTTGAACCACAGCACGATCTCCGGCACCAGGTACGGGATACCGTCCGGTGAGGTCTCGATGATCTGCCCGTACGGGAACCGCATGGTGGGCGCCCGGCGATTTATCCAGATATCCCCGTCGTGGGGCTCGCGGAAGATGTCGAGCCGGTAGACACCGGTGTCGAGCTCGCGTACCCACGTCTGGTGCATGACGTCGAAGGCCGGGTCCTGCAACGGCCACCGACGACCCGAGCCGACCACCTCGAAGGCGAACGCTCCGAGGGCGCTCCGGATCTCCTCGAACCGGCCAATCGGTACGGCGACCTCGAGGTCCTCGTGTTCGCGCGGGGTCCCGCCGCGGAACAGGTCGAGTGCCCATCCGGCCGCCACGCACCAGGGCGCGTCGACGCCTCGCAGCCGCTCCGTGACCTCCGCCGGATGCCAGGCGTCCCACGGCGGATCCTCCTCCACCTTCTCACCGCCGGGAGGGACAACCTCGTCGCTGGCCATGGTCTGGTTGTAGCACTGGCTCGACGACGATCATCCCCGGCCCGCCACGGCATGTCGGCGTAGCCTGAGCGCAGGCGCCGCCCGGTGCCGAATCGCTCCTCACACGGAAGGTGGGCTGGCCATGAGTGGCCGTGTCGTGCACTTCGAGATCCCGGCCGACGACCTCGATCGGGCACAGGGCTTCTACCGTGCGGCCTTCGACTGGAACCTCGATCCGATGCCGGACATGAACTACACGATGGTGCGGACGACGCCGACCGACGAGCAGGGCATGCCCACCGACGCCGGCGCCATCAACGGCGGCATGCTCAAGCGGCAGGAACCGTACACCGCCCCCGTGATCACGATCGCCGTCGAAGATATCGACAAGGCGCTGGAGACGATCGGGTCACTCGGCGGTTCGACGGTCACGGCGAAGCAGCCGGTGATGGACATGGGGTTCGCGGCGTACTTCAAGGACACCGAGGGCAACGTGGTGGGCCTCTGGCAGAACGCCTGACGTTTCCCGGGAACCCGGAGAGCCGGCTAGCCGTCCAGGTTGTCGGTGCCGAACGTGTCACATGCGCTGATGGTCCCCTCCTGCATTCCTACGGTGAACCAGTGCTGTCGCTGCGCCGATGACCCGTGGGTCCACTGCTCGGGGTTGACCCGCCCCTCGCTGCGCTCCTGGATCCGGTCGTCGCCCACCGCCTGGGCCGCGTCGAGCGCGGAGTTGATGTCGTCCTGGGTCAGGTCGAGGATGTACGGCTGACCGCTGGCATCCGGTACCTGGGTGGCATACTTCGCCCAGATCCCCGCGAAGCAGTCGGCCTGGAGCTCCAGGCGTACTGAGTCGCTCTTGGGACCCTGGAAGGTCTTCATCGCGCTCATCGTCCCCAGGATGTCCTGCACGTGGTGGCCGTACTCGTGGGCGAGCACGTACGCCTCCGCGAACGGGCCACCCTTGGCGCCCAGGTCGCCCTGGAGCATGTCGTGGAAGAACGTCAGGTCGATATAGACGGTCGTGTCCTCCGGGCAGTAGAACGGCCCGACCGCCGACGTGGCCTGCCCACAACCCGTCGGCGTTGAGCCGGTGAACCACTCGGTCGGGGCGTCGACGTAAGCGTCGCCGGCCTGCTTGGGCAGGGCGGCGGCCCAGAAGGACTGGATCGAGTTGACGTCGGCGACGATCGCGCAGTCCTCGTAGGTGTTGGCGTCCTCTCCGGTCTGACACCGCTGCTGGATGTCTGAGGAGACGGTGGTGCCGTCGCTCGTCGACGTGGGGCTGGCCGACCCACCCGACTTGAAGACGAGAAAGGCGATGACGAGCGCGATGATGATGCCGATGACACCGCCTCCGGCCGGTAGGCCGCCGGGGATGCCGCCACCACCGGTGGGAAGGCCACCCAGCCCACCACCCCCGGCTGACCGGCGCCCCCGCCTGTCCCGGATCTGCGAGGTGTTCAGCCTGGCCTTCGGGTTGAAGCGCATGCTTTGTCCCTTTCGATGATCCTCGGAGCGCTCGGCCCGCACCGGTAGGCTAGGCGATCATGATGCCCGGGACGGACTAGTTCGAAACCCTGACGCCGCAACGCGCGACGTCGGGGCCACTGCCAGGTCCGAATCTCGTGCTGGGAGCGCGTCCGTCCATGATCACCGCCCACAACCTCGAAGTCCGCGCCGGTTCGAGCCTGCTGATATCCAGCGCTAGCTTCCGCGTCGGCACCGGGGACAAGATCGGGCTGGTCGGGCGCAACGGCGCGGGAAAGACCACGCTCACCAGGATCCTGGCCGGCGAAGGGCTTCCGGCGTCCGGCACCGTGACGCGTACCGCCTCGGTGGGGTACCTCCCGCAGGATCCGCGCACCGGCGACCCGGAGGAGAGCGCCCGCGACCGCATCCTGTCCGCGCGCGGGCTGGACGAGTTCATTCGCCGGCTCCGCGAGGCAGAACATCAGATGTCCACCACGGTCGGCGACCGGCAGGAGCAGGCGATGGCGCGGTACACGCGTGCCGACGCCGAGCTGCATGCGGCCGGCGGCTACTCCGCCGAGTCGGAGGCAGCGCAGATCGCGTCGAGCCTGGGGTTACCGGACCGGGTGCTCAGCCAGCCGCTGAAGACACTGTCCGGTGGCCAGCGGCGACGGGTCGAGCTGGCCCGGATCCTGTTCTCCGGCGCGGAGACACTGTTGCTGGACGAGCCGACGAACCATCTCGATGCGGACTCGATCGGCTGGCTTCGCGACTTCCTGAAGTCACACAGGGGCGGGTTGGTGGTGATCAGCCACGACGTCGCACTGCTTGAGAACACGGTCAACAAGGTTCTGCACCTGGACGCGAACCGCGCCGAGGTCGACATCTACAACGTCGGCTGGAGTGCCTACCTGCAGCAGCGCGAAACCGACGAGCGGCGGCGCCGACGCGAACGGGCCAACGCCGAGCGCAAGGCCGGAGCCTTGATGGAGCAGGCCAACAAGATGCGTGCCAAGGCGACGAAGGCGACCGCCGCGCAGAACATGGCCAAGCGCGCGCAGCGCCTGATGGCGGGTCTGGAGGGTGAACGGCGCACCGACCGGGTCGCGAAGATCCGTTTCCCGGCCCCGGCGCCCTGCGGCAAGACACCCTTGACCGCCGGCAGCCTGTCCAAGTCGTACGGATCCCTGGAGGTCTTCACCGATGTGGACCTCGCCGTCGACCGCGGCAGCAGAGTCGTCGTCCTCGGCCTCAACGGCGCCGGGAAGACGACACTGCTGCGGATCCTGGCCGGGCTGGACGACCCGGACACCGGCGGCGTCGAGCCCGGGCACGGGCTCAAGCTGGGCTACTACGCGCAGGAGCACGAGACCCTCGACATCGACAGCAGCGTGCTGGACAACATGAGACACGCCGCGCCCGAGCTCACCGACACCGAGGCCCGCTCGGTGCTCGGGTCGTTCCTGTTCTCCGGCGACGACTCGGCCAAGCCCGCCAGGGTGCTCTCCGGTGGCGAGAAGACACGGCTCGCGCTGGCCACGCTGGTCGTGTCCGCCGCCAACGTGCTGCTGCTCGACGAACCGACCAACAACCTCGACCCCGCCTCGCGGCAGGAGGTGCTCGGCGCGATCCGTTCCTACGCCGGCGCGATCGTGCTGGTCACCCACGACGAGGGTGCGGTCGCGGCGCTGCAGCCGGACCGGGTGCTGATCCTGCCCGACGGTGACGAGGACCTGTGGAACGAGGGCTATCTGGATCTCGTCGCGCTGGCCTGACTGCCCCGGCGTGCGGGCTCCCGGGACGCGCCGTGTCCCGACGCTCGCGGGCCCGGTGCATAGGCTCACCGTCCATGAGCGAGATGAGCGAGGAACTGAGAGATGCCGGGCTCCGGCTCGAGGTCGACGGACCCATCGCGACCGTCGTACTCGACAACCCGGGCTCGCGCAACGCCCAGACCCCGTCGACGTGGACCGCGCTGGCGCGGATCGGTGCCGCGCTGCCGGAGACGGTCAGGATCGTGCTGCTGACCTCTGTCGGGCCGTCGTTCTGCGCCGGTCTCGACCGGCGGCTGCTCACCGGGCAGGGTCCGCCTGGAGCCGAGTCGCTGCTCGGGCTGGCCACGCACGACGACGCCACGATCGCCACGACCATCGCGCGTTACCAGGAGGGCTTCGTCTGGTGGCGTGACCCGCGCTGGATCAGCATCGCCGCGGTGCAGGGGGAGGCGGTGGGCGCGGGCTTCCAGCTCGCCCTGGCCTGCGACCTGCGGGTCGCCGCCGACGACGCCAGGTTCTGCATGCGCGAGCCGGCACTTGGCCTGGTGCCCGACCTCGCCGGGACCAAGCCGCTGGTCGAGCTCGTCGGGTATGCGCGGGCGCTCGAGATGTGTGCCACCGCCCGGTGGGTGGCCGCCGCCGAAGCGGCACGGATCGGGCTGGTCAATGCCGTCGTGCCGCGTACCGAGCTGGCGGGCACGGTGCGCGATCTGTGCGCAGCACTGCTCTCGGTTCCGGCCGGCGCCGTCACTGAGACGAAGGCGCTGCTGCTCGCCGCCACGAACGGGGACTATGACGGCCAGCGGGCTCGCGAGGGGGCCGCGCAGACCCGTCGACTCCGCGCGCTGGCGCTTGCAGGGGAAGAAAAAGACCCGCTGCCACGTTGACGTTTCGACCTGTAAACGTGGAAGGGGGTCGCCGTGAGCGTGAACATGGGAGCCGCCCGGGCTCGGCACTCCTATTCCGCTGACTCCGAGATCACCAAGCACCAGCTCGCTCCCGGCACGCTGCGGCGGATCGCCGCCTTCGCCCGGCCGTACCTCAAGCAGATCGTGCTGTTCCTGGCGTTCACCATCGTGGACGCATCGCTGGCGGTCGTCACACCCCTGTTGTTCAAGAGCATCGTCGACGACGGTGTCCTCAAGCAGGACTCGGTGCTGGTCACCTGGCTCGCGCTGGCGATCGGCCTGCTGGCGTTCGTCCAGGCCGGCTTGACGCTGATCGAGCGCTGGTACTCCGCCCGGATCGGTGAAGGTCTGATCTACGACCTCCGTGTCCGGGTTTTTTCCCACGTGCAGCGGATGCCGCTGGCGTTCTTCACCCGTACCCAGACCGGCGCACTGGTCTCGCGTCTCAACAACGACGTGATCGGCGCGCAGCGCGCGTTCACCTCAACCCTCTCGGGCGTGGTCAGCAACATCATCAGCCTGCTACTGGTCGGTGTCGCCATGCTGGTGCTCTCCTGGCAGATCACGCTGATCGCCATCGCGATGCTGCCCGTCTTCCTTCTCCCCGCGAAGTGGGCCGGGCGGAGGTTGTCGGGTCTCACGTACGAGCAGATGCAGCAGAACGCCGACATGTCGACGATGATGACCGAGCGGTTCAACGTCGGTGGCGCCCTGCTGGTCAAGCTGTTCGGTCAGCAGGCCTCCGAGGACGTCGAGTTCGGCGCGAGGTCGGCGCGGGTACGCGACCTCGGTGTCCGGATCGCGATGATCGGCCGCATCTTCTTCTCCGCGCTGACCCTCGTCGCCGCGGTCGCGACAGCCGTCGTCTACGGCGTCGGCGGTGTGCTGGCGGCGCAAGGCTCGCTGAGCGTCGGTACGCTGCTCGCCCTTGCTGCGCTGATGAGTCGGCTGTACGGCCCGTTGACGGCTCTCGCCAACGTCCGCGTCGACGTGATGACCGCACTGGTCTCGTTCGAGCGCGTCTTCGAGGTCCTCGACCTCGAGCCGATGATCGTCGAGCGGGAGGAGCCGGATGCGCTCCCCGAGCAGAGAGCGACGGTGGAGTTCTCACACGTGGACTTCCGTTACCCGAGTGCCGACGAGATCTCACTGGCGAGCCTGGAATCCGTTGCCGTGCTGGACTCCCGCGCCGGCACCGATGTCCTGCACGACGTCAGCTTCGTCGCCGAGCCCGGTCAGCTGGTCGCGCTGGTCGGGCCCTCCGGGGCCGGCAAGACGACGATCACGCACCTGGTGGCCCGGCTTTACGACGTCACCGGCGGTGCAGTCAAGGTAGGTGGCGTCGACGTCCGCGACGCGTCGCTGGACTCCCTGCACCAGGCGATCGGGTACGTCACCCAGGACGCCCACATGTTCCACGCCACGATTCGCGGCAACCTGCAGTACGCGCGCCCGGATGCCACCGACGACGAGATCGAGGACGCGCTGCGGGCCGCGCAGATCTGGCCGCTCGTCGCCTCCCTGCCGGACGGGCTGAACACCATGGTGGGCGACCGCGGCTACCGTCTGTCCGGCGGCGAGCGACAGCGGCTCGCGATCGCCCGGCTGCTGCTCAAGGCGCCGCGGATCGTCGTGCTGGACGAGGCGACGGCCCATCTGGACTCCGAGTCGGAGGTCGCCGTTCAGCGGGCGCTCGACATGGCGCTGCAGGGGCGTACGTCCCTGGTCATCGCGCACCGCCTCTCGACCGTACGCAATGCGGACCTGATCCTGGTGGTCGACGCGGGTCGTGTCGTCCAGCGGGGGACGCACGACGAGCTGCTGGTCGAGGGCGGGATGTACGCCGACCTCTACCGGACGCAGTTCATGCCGCGCGAGCCCGAGCCGCTGGCGGCGTCGTAGACACGGCAGGATGACGGCATGGATCTAGGACTCGACGGCCGTGTGTTCATCGTGACCGGGGCAAGCAGGGGTCTGGGTCGCGCAGCGGCCGAGTCACTCGTCGCGGAGGGCGCCAAGGTGGTGGTCTCATCACGAAGCGAGAGCTCGCTCGCGAGGCTCGTGTCGGTGCTGGGGGACGACTCCAGCAGGGGAGTCGCGGCCGACAATGCCGGCGAGGACACCGCCGCCCGGCTCGTTGAGCAGGCGCAGGGACGCTTCGGGCGTCTCGACGGTGCTCTGGTCAGCGTCGGCGGCCCGCCGCCGGGTTCGGTGCTGGACGTCAGCGACCAGCAGTGGCGGGTGGCCTTCGAGTCGGTGTTCCTGGGCGCCGTCCGCCTGGCGCGCGCGGTGGCGGCGGCGGCCGAGCCGGGCGGGTCGTTGGCGTTCGTGCTGTCGTCCTCGGTCCGGCAGCCGATTCCCGGTCTGGCGATCTCCAACGGGCTGCGGCCGGGGCTGGCGATGGTGGCCAAGTCCCTGGCCGACGAGCTCGGGCCGCAGGGCTTCCGTGTCAACGCGCTGCTGCCCGGCCGGATCGACACGGAGCGGGTCCAGGAGCTCGACGAGGCGTCCGGGGACGCCGCGGAGTCGCGGGCCCGGGGCGAGGCGTCCATCCCCTTACGGCGGTACGGCCGGCCGGAGGAGTTCGGCCGGGTCGCGGCATTCGTACTGTCACCGGCCGCGTCCTATCTCACCGGGACCATGGTGCCGGTCGACGGAGGAGTCATGCGGGGGCTGTGACCGCGAAGAACGCCGATGCGGCGGCCGACCTGGTGCGCGGCGCCGCCACGATCACCGCGCTGTGCGGCGCCGGCATCTCGACCGACTCGGGGATCCCGGACTTCCGCGGGCCGCAGGGCGTCTGGACCCAGAACCCGGCCGCCCAGCAGATGTTCACACTGCAGAACTACGTCAGCGACAGGGACGTGCGCGTCCGGTCGTGGCGCAGCCGCCGCCAGCACGCCGCCTGGACCGCCGAGCCGAACGCCGGGCACCGCGCTCTGGTCGAGCTGGAGCAGCAGGGGCGGCTGACCGCGATCGTCACCCAGAACATCGACGAGCTCCAACAGCGGGCCGGTTCGTCGGCTGAGGTGGTCATCGAGCTGCACGGCACGGTGTGGCAGGTCGAGTGTCTCGGCTGTGGTGACCGGTCGAGCATGGCCGCCGCGCTGGAGCGGGTGGATGCCGGCGAGGACGACCCTGCCTGCCTGCGTTGCGGCGGGATCCTGAAGTCCGCGACGATCTCGTTCGGGCAGCAGCTCGACCGGACCGTACTCGCTGCCGCGGTGAACGCCGCGCGCGCCGCGGACCTGCTACTGGCCGTGGGCACCTCGCTGCAGGTCCAGCCGGCGGCCTGGCTCTGCGACGTCGCCAAGGACAGCGGTGCGCGGCTGATCGTGGTCAACGCGCAGCCGACGCCGTACGACGGGCTCGCCGACGTGGTGGTCCGCGACCCGATCAGCGAGGTGCTCCCGTCGCTGGTGTCAACCCGGTAGCACGGCACCGCGATTCCTTCCCCGGCGTCGCCCTGGGGCCACTCTGCGTCCTCGAGGAGCAGGGCGGGAGGACAGCCTGGCCTGAGTCTCGTCCCCCCGCGAGACCAGCCGGGTGCGACAAGTGATCGCTCCTATTGGTGGTCAAGCGGCGGTGAGCCATTCGCGTAGCTGTTGGCGGAGCTCGTTGCGGCGGATGCCTGGTTCGCGTCCGGAAGTTGTTGCGCAGGTATCGATCACCAGGGCCACTGCCGGGAATTGCGTAGTTGTTGGTCACGGTTGAGCCGGCCGGTGACCAACCAGTGCGCGAAACGTCGGTGCGGTGATCCTGGCGCACCGACGGGAGGTCAACCCGTTCCGCCCGCGGCCGCGGGCCAGTGCCGGAACCCGTGCACCCGGCGTGACACGTTGTCGGATGGCGCTGTCAACAACTGTCGGATCGCGTGAAACAAGTGTCGGATCGGGGGTCAGGAGTGGCGGATCGCCGGGGGACGGGCGTGGTCGGCGCGGGCCGGGCGGCGCCGGGCGACGGCCTCGGTCCAGGCAAAGTAGAACCAGCCGAACACCGCCAGAGCAGCGAAGAAGAACCATTGCAGGCCGTAGAAGAAGTGGGGTCCCGAGTTGAGCTCCGGCGGGTCGGGCGCGCGCAGTGGCGAGGCCGACGGCGGCCTGGCGGCCGTCATCGAGACGTACCCGTCGTAGATCGGGTACGGCAGCTCCGGACCGATGCCGACGCTCGACACCAGCCGCACCGAGCCGTCGTCGACCGCGACCTCATTGGCGCTGCCACTCTGGTCGGCCATCAGCCACCCGCTCACCGTGGTCGGCCCGGCCGGGGGCGCCGGGACGTCGGGGTGGACCTGCCCGCTGTTCGCGGTCGCCAGCCAGCCCCTGTCCACCAGCACCGCGGTACCGGTGCCCGTCATCAGCGGCGTGATGACGTCGACCCCCGGTTCGCCGCTGCGCGTCTGGTACTTGAGCAGCACCTGCCGGGCGGCGTCGAAGGTGCCGGTGACGAACACCCGGCGCCACTGGAGATCGTCGGGAACGGGTGCCCCCGGCGAGAGCAGCGCGGTCACGTCGACCGGCTCCGCCGCCAGGTTGTGCTCGACCACGGCGTTGCTCCGGTGGCGCTCGTCGAGCCGGTGGAACTGCCAGATGCCCAGGCGTACGAACAACAGCGACAGGGCCAGCACGACGACCGCGAAGCCGAGCCAGCGCCAGCTCAGCACGAACCGGAACACGTGAGGAACGTAACCCGCACGGGGACGCTGCGAGACGCCGGGTCACGAGGCCCGGCACCACTCGACCGTGACACTCGACGGTGACACTCGACCGTGACACTCGACCGGGGCACTCGACGGGGGCACTCCACCGTGGTCACCGTCGATTGCACGTAGGCTGTCAGCATGATCCGAGACCCCGAGCATGTTGCCGCCGCCGGTCGTGGCGGGCTGGCAGACACCTTCGGGCGGGTGGCCACCGACCTGCGGGTCTCGCTGACCGACCGGTGCAACCTGCGCTGCAACTACTGCATGCCGGCGGAGGGCCTCGACTGGCTGCCGACTGAGGAGATCCTCACCGACGACGAGGTGATCCGGCTGATCCGCATCGCGGTCGAGCGGCTGGGTGTCACCGAGGTCAGGTTCACCGGCGGCGAACCGCTGGTGCGGCGCGGCTTCGTCGACATCGTCCGCCGTTCCGCCGCGCTGACACCGCGGCCCCGGCTGGCCGTGACCACCAACGGCATCGGCCTGGCGCGCACCGCGGTCGCGTTGAAGGACGCCGGGCTCAACCGGGTCAACGTCAGCCTCGACACGGTACGTGAGGACACGTTCAAGCAGCTCACGCTGCGCGACCGGTTCGACGACGTCATCGCCGGTCTCGCCGCCGCGACGCGGGCGGGTCTCACCCCGGTGAAGGTCAACGCCGTCCTGATCCGGGGGGTCAACCACGACCAGGCCCCCGAGCTGCTGCGCTGGTGCATAGCCCACGGATACGAGCTGCGTTTCATCGAGCAGATGCCCCTCGACGCGCAGCACGGCTGGCGCCGCGACACCATGATCACCGCCGACGAGATCTTCACCTCACTGGACCGTGAGTTCGTGCTCACGCCGGATGCCGAGCCTCGGGGCAGCGCTCCGGCCGAGCGGTTCCTCGTCGACGGCGGCCCCGCAACCGTCGGTGTCATCGCGTCGGTCACCCGGCCGTTCTGCGGTGACTGCGACCGGGTACGCCTCACCGCCGACGGCCAGGTTCGGAACTGCCTGTTCGCCCGGGAGGAGTCGGACCTGCGAACCGCCCTGCGAGCAGGCGCCTCGGACCAGGACCTCGCACAGCGCTGGCGCGCGGCGATGTGGGTCAAGCGCCCCGGTCACGGCATCGACGACGTGTCGTTCCTGCAGCCGGTGCGGTCGATGTCGGCCATCGGCGGGTGACCGGCGATGTGTCTCGGGATCCCAGGCCGGGTCGTGGACGTAAGATCCGGCTCCCATCTCGCCCGCGTCGATGTTGCGGGTGTGCTCCGCGACATCGACGTCGCGGCGGTCACCGGGTCGCTGACGCGCGGGGACTATATCTTGGTGCACAGCGGGTTCGCGCTCGAGCGGATGTCGGCGACGGAGGCCCGAGACGCCATGGCGGCGTTCGGAATCAGCCCGGTCGATCGGGGAGCGGCGCCACCCGAAACCGCACCAGGTGACAGCTGATCGACGCCTTGGGGATGATCGCCGGACATGGATACGCAATCCCACCAGCCGCAGCAAGCCATTGGACGTCCGACCGGACCGCCGCGAAACGCCGAGGTCCCCGGCCCGGTCCTGTTCGTGCGGTATGCGTTCCCTCCCAACCAGCACGGTTACTGCGGACCCGCGGACAGCGCGTCGTTCTTCGAGTACGGCGTCACCGGAACCGTCGACGGGGGGCTCACCGCGCTCTCGCGCCAGTTCGCGGGTGCCTGGCCGTACCTGGAGCTGATCGCAGGAGCGACCGGGTCACCGGACCCGCTGGACCGGCGGGTGGTAGAGGCGTACTGGGTGGGTAACCCCCTCCTGGACCACATCGGGGTCTCCAACATCGCAGGCTCCATGGACCAGCGGTTCCGCCGCCGGGCCGGGCCCGGCTTCTCCAACCTCGCGGAGAGCGTCGTGGGCGGGGGCGTACCCCACCACAGCTTCGTGGTGTTCTGCGTCTACCCGTGGGTCGGTCTGCTCGGAGACGACCGACGCGCCGAGCAGGCGCTGACGGTTCTGGATCGCTGCCGGATCCGTTGGGGGCGCGTACTGGCACTGCAGGGCGACCAGGTCGTCGTCGAGTCGTCCGCGCTGACCTGGGACGGTCGCCTGCTCGAGCTCGGGCCGCCGCAGACAGAGACCGCGGTACGGTCCGTCGACGGGGTCGGAATGCTGCCCGCGCTCGACGTCGGCGACTGGGTGTCCTTGCACTGGGAATGGGTGTGTGACCGGCTGACCGACAGCCAGCTCGTCTCGCTGCGTCACTACACGCGACGCCATCTGGCGATCGTCAACGACGCGACCAACCAGGCGGGTCCGGCCAAGGTGCTGGGCTGACCGGAACAGCCGGGCCACCGGGGTCCACAGCGGATCAGCCGGTCCGGACCCCGGCATCGGCCGCCGGCGCGGCCTCGGCGTCGAGCATCCAGACGTGGTGGAGTCCCCAGGACAGCCGATCCCCGACCCGGTGCCGCGGCGTGCCCGGCTCACGGAGCACCACGTCCCCGCACCCTGTCTCCACCAGGTAGTCGCAGTGCGGGCCACGAAACCACACGGCCCGGACCTCGCCAGGCAGGCCGCCGCCGAGACCGGCCCAGCCCGGCCGCACCAGGAACCGCTGGATCCCCTCCGCCCGCCCGCCCGGCCTGTCGCAGCTGACGACTGCCCGGCTGCCCGCAAGGTCGAGGGTCCACGCCTCGCCGTCGACCTCGACGACGGAGGCGCTGAGCAGCGACGCAGGACCAGTAAGCCTGGCCGCCCACAGATCCGCGGGCTGGGCATACACCTGCTCCGGTGACCCGACCTGGACGACCCGGCCGCCGTCGAGCAGTGCCACCCGGTCCGCCAGCCCGAGAGCCTCCTCCGCGTCATGCGTCGCGTAGAGCGCCGCGGCACCGCTGGCACGCTGGCGTGTCACGAGCTCCTCGAGGAAGATGCCGCGGACGTGGGTATCCAGGTGGGCGGTGGGTTCGTCGAACAGGTAGAGCGACGCGTCACGGGCCAGCGCCCGGGCGAGGCCGACCCGCTGCCGCTCGCCTCCGGAGAGTTCGGAAGGTCTCCGTCCCGAGAGCTGGCCGATATGCAGCCGGTCGAGGATCCGCATCGCGCTCTGCCGGGCGGTGGCACCGGGGATGCGCCGGCGGCGCATCGGGTAGGCGACGGTGTCGAGGACGGACATATGCGGCCACAGTGCGTAGTTCTGGAAGACCATCGCGATGTCGCGGCGCTCCGGGGCCGTGATCCGGGAGGGGGACGCCACCCGGCGCCCGTGCAACCAGATCTCGCCGGCCGTCGGCGCCAGGAACCCGGCAATCGCATGCAGGAGTGTCGACTTCCCGGAGCCCGACGGGCCCAGCAGCGCGAGGATCTCTGCTTCGGCGACGCAGAGCGAGACATCGTTCAGCGCCGCGGTCCCGTCGTACCGGACGGTGAGGTCCCGGACGCTCAGCACGCCCTCGGATACCTGCTCCGGCGCCTGGTCAGCTGACATGGAACGCCTGTTCGCGCGGCACCCCAGCCGGGGGAAGCGCCCCTGCCGGCAGCCGCAGCCGACGGACCAGCAGCCACAGCGGGAGCGCGGCTGCCGCGATCATCATCGTCAGCACCACCGACAGGGCCGCCGTCGGGCCGATCCGCCCGAGTTCCTGGCTGTTCAGCACGACCACGGCCAGCGTCTCGCTGCCCGGGCCGTAGAGCAGGCTGGAACATGGTCACCTCGTGCAGCGCGGTGACGCAGCAGACCAGCCACGCGCCGAGCAGTGCCGGGGCGAGTGGACGCAACACCACGGTGCGGATCGCCGTGACCGGCCCCGCCCCGCTGGCGCGGGCGGCGTACAGCTCCTCGGCTGGCAGCCGGTCGAGGGCACCGGCGACCGGCCGATGGCCGAACGCCCATAGCTTGGCCAGGTAGGCCAACAGGATCAAGGTGAGGGAGCCGCCGAGCCAACGGCCGTAGGCGATGAGCAGCGCGATCGCCAGCGTCGATCCCGGGAGCACCAGGGTGAGCGTGATGATCGTTCCGACGCCGCGTGCGGATCGGCGGCGTTCGAGCAGCGCGACGATCAGGCCGAGCACGGTGAGCAGGCTCGCGGCGATGACAGCGAGGCCCAAGCTGCGCCCGATCGCCTCGTACGTGCGCTGGTCGAGCACCTCCCGGAAGTTGTCCAGCGTCCAGTTTCCGGGGCGCGGCGGCAGGCCCACCGCGCGGGTGATCGCGGCGGCGACGAGCGCCAGCAGCGGCAGACCGACCGCGAGGATCAGGTAGCCGCCGAGAGCGGCCGCCACCCAGCGCCCGGACGACCGGCGCCGCGGCGCCACAGCCGCCCCGGCGCTGTCGGCGACCCGGTCCACCCGCAGCCGCGGTCCGAGCAGGCTGTCCGCCGGACCGACAACGGCAGCGGCGAAGGCGACCAGCAGCAGCGCGAGCGTCACGGCCTCCACGAACGAGAACGGGTCAGAGCCCAGCGAGAGGTCCCGGTAGATCCTGGTCGTCACCGTGCTGAAGCCGGCCGGCGTCCCCAGCACCTGCGGCACGGCGAAGTCCTCGAGGGTGAGCACGAACACCAGCACCGCCGCCGCGGCGAGTGAGGGGCGCAACAGCGGCAGGGTGATGGTCCGCAACGCGGTGACGCTGCTGCCACCGGCCGCGCGGGCGGCTCGCTCCAGATCGGGCTCGGCGCGGGCAGCGAGTCCCACCGCCGTCAGCAGGTAGGTCACGGGCACCGCGTTGACGACGAGGACGACGGCCACCCCGACCGGACCCTGCACTCCTGGCCACGGCAATCCGACCGTGACGTCGGTGAACCCCGCCCTGCCGTAGGCCTGGGTCCAGCTGTATCCCAGGACGAACTGCGGGACGAGCAGCGGAACCAGCACAGCCACCCGCCAGAAACCGACCGCCGGCACGCCCGGACGTCGCATCGCCAGCGCCATCCCGGCGCCGACCGGCACTGCGATCACGGTGACCGCGACCGCGAGCAGCAGGGTGTTGGCCACCGCCCGGCCCAGTCCGGGCGAGGTGAGGACCGTGCCGATGCTGCCGCGATCCTCCGTCAGCGCAGTCTGGACGAGGCGCAGGATCGGGAAAACCACCAGGAACGCCGTCAGCGCCAGTACGAGCGCGGTCGCGAACCATTGCGCCGGTGCGGCGCCCCGCGACCGGTGCACGCTCACCCACCGAAGATATGCGAATAATCCTGAAGCAGGGTGTCCTTGTCGGCGGCGATGGCTTTCCAGTCGGGGAACTCGATCGGCGCGCCGGCCGGGATCGTGGGTCCGGGTATGCCGCGCATGCTCGGATACGACCCGGCCTTGGCGACTGTCGCCTGGCCGGCCCGGCTGACGACGTAGGAGATGAAGTCCTTGGCCGGTGTGGAGTCCGCGGAATGGGTTGCGAGCGCGATCGGCCCGTAGACGGCAACTGCCCCTGGTCGGGGCCAGACGATCCCCACGGGCGACCCGTCCTGCTGCGCGAGGTAGGCCGAGCTGGCGATCGTGATCCCGGCCTTGTACACGCCCTGCGCGACGCCCGTCGTCACGTCGTCGGGTGTGCTCACCTGCACCGCGCCGTTGGACTTCAGGTCCGAGTAGAACTTGAGCCCGTAGCCGGGTGCGTGCGCGAAGTAGCCCACCGCTCCGAGCGCCGATGCGGCGACGCTCGGATCGGGAACGGCCAGCGCGTCCGCGTACCGCGGGTCGGTCAGATCCGACCACGTCTTCGGCGCGGGGGCGCCTTCGTGGTAGATCGCCACCAGGTAGAGAACGGCGACGCCCACGTAGTCGGGGGTCTGGAACGCCGCCGGGATCCCGGAGATCCCGTCGGGCGTCCAGCCGCCAACGAGGTCCTGGTCGACGTAGCCCTGCATCGTCAGCGGGTCACACGCCCAGATCACGTCCGCCTTGAGACCGCCGGAGCGTGTCTCACTCGCCACCCGTGCGTTGAGGTCTCCGGTCGGTGCACGGAAGACCTGAACGTCGGTGCCCGGGTGCGCATCCTCGAACGCGGACTTCACAGCCTGGATGGTGTTGTCGTCGACACAGGTGTAGACGGTGATCGAGCTCGACGACCCGGTGTCGCTGTCGCCGCCGCAGCCGGCCGACAGCAGGGCCAGGGCCAGCAGGAACATCAGTCGCCGTACCCATGGTGTTGCCATGGTTCTCGCTTCCGCTGGTTCGGACGCTGCCGTCAGCGCATCGACAACGCTGTCGCATGGACATGGGCTGTCGGTTCCCGGTTCGGGTACATCCGGACCGAGGATCCAGGGCCGGGCGGGACCGTCTGTCGGGCAGCGGGCTCTCGGGCGGCGGACAGGGGCCGGGCAACGGCCGGCTCCGCGTCGCGGTCGGGGACCCACTGTCGGGGGTCGTCGGTGAGGCCGAGCAGGTAGGTGACCGAACAGTGGAGGGCGCGGGCGAGCTCGGGCAGCTTTGCCGCGTCGAGCGTCGCGCCGTTCTCGAGGCTGCTGAGGGCCTTGTTGGTGGTGGTGGTGCCGAGCTCACCGAGCCGGGCGGCGACGTCGCGCTGCGTCAGTCCCAGGGTGCGACGCCGCTGACGGAGTCGATGGCCGACCACGTGTCGGTGCCTGGAGCCCAGCCCCGTCTCCGTCGTGCCAGTCCTGATCGCTGCCATTCGGCCAGTGTTGAGGTATTCGTGGAGTCAGTCAATACCCGATTAGGTCAATTGGCTTTGGGCTGGTGCCTGCAGGCAATGGGGAGCCGGCCGCCGCTGTGACAGGCCGGTGTCGAGGAGGTCTCAGGACGCAGGAGGGGTCCCGGCCAGGTCCATGTCCGCCAGCGGATGGATCGTGTAGTGGGCGAAGTTGAAGACCGGCGCCCGGCCCAGCAGTCGCTCGAACTCCTCATGCGAGTCGACGTCGTAGATCCATGCACCGCCATGCGCGCCGACCACGTGGTAGCGGGCGATGACCTTCCCCTGCGAGGCCAGCGACTGGCCGTAGGCCGGCATCCGGCCGATGGCGTTGGCCATCTGCTCCGACAGCAGGCCGAGGTCGATGCTCCACAGCACGAGAAACTTCATGTCGCCTCCACGTCGACGAATGGCTGGACGTCGCGCAGGAAACCGCGGGCCGAGAGGAACGTGCTCAGCGACTCCCGGTGGGCGTCGCACGCCAGCCAGGTCTTCCGCCGGTCAGGGGTGTGGATCTTGGGATTGTTCCAGAGCAGCGACCAGGTCGCGCCGCGCCGGACATCCCCGGGCCGAGCAGTTCGCCGGGGGGCTGTCCGCGCCGGCCTCGGGCTGGTCAGGGTTCATCTCGGCGCTCCCGCGGTACCCGGACCGGAGCGGAGCGATGCCGGACAACCACGGGGGAAGTTGTCCGGCACCGCCATTGCTCGCACTCCGACGGGGGAACCGGAGCGCTCTGGCGTCGAGTCGTTTCACGTCGGCAGTTTGGTCGTCCACCACCCGTCGGCCTCAGTTGCTGTGGTGTCGTGGGTCGTCGGCGAGCGGTGCACCGGGCTCCCAGGTGCTGCCGAGCTCGAGCGTGGTCGGCGACGCGAACGGATCGGGTCCCTGGGGGTTGGCGTGGTTGCCGGCGTTCGCGATCACGACCGCGAAGTACGGCAGGACGAAGGAGGCGGCGATGAGGACCCAGCGCAGCGGGCCGTCCGCCACGATCGCCAGCAGGAAACAGGCCGTACGGATGCCCATCGAGATCAGGTAGCGGATCTCCCGGCTCCTGATGTCGGAGCTCTTGCTGACCCGGGCGCTGGTGATGCTGACCGAGGTGTCTGCCCTGCGTTTCATTCCGCCCTCCGCGGTCCACCGTACGCTCCCGGTCGGCAACAATGGTCACCGCCCGGCGCCGCTCGCCGGGAACCCGCAACAGACCCTGGAGGAGCACCATGTCGAGCCGCACCTACCGCGTCACCGAGATCGTCGGAACCTCCCCGGAGGGGGTCGACGCAGCCATCAGGAACGGTGTCGCCCGGGCGGCGAGAACGCTTCGGCACATCGACTGGTTCGAGGTCGAGCAGGTCCGCGGACACATCGAGGACGGCCGCGTGGAGCACTTCCAGGTGACGATGAAGCTCGGCTTCCGGCTCGAGGACGACGAGTGAGGGCGGCCCGCGGAGGTGCCGCCCGCACTCGTGCCCACCGGCCGAGGCGGCGGGCGGCGGCGTCCCGGCGTAGCGGGTAGCCTCCAGAGCGCATGTCGGTGACACGGGGGCAGGGAGGGTGTCTTGGGCAGATCTGTGCTTGTCACCGGCGGCAACCGCGGCATCGGGCTGTCGATCGCGGAGGCGTTCTCCGAGAACGGCAACGATGTCGCGATCACGTACCGCAGTGGTGAACCGCCGGGCGGCTTCCTGGCCGTTCGCTGCGACATCACCGAGCCCGACGCCGTGGAGGCGGGCTTCGCCGAGATCGAGGAGAAGCAGGGACCGGTCGAGATCCTGGTGGCGAACGCGGGCATCACCCGGGACACTTTGCTGCTGCGGATGAGCGAGGACGACTGGACCTCGGTTATCGAGACCAACCTCAGCGGATCCTTCCGGGTGGCCAAACGGGCCGCCAGGGGCATGCTGCGGCTGCGCCGGGGACGGGTCGTGTTCATCTCGTCCGTCGTGGCCCTGCTGGGCTCGGCCGGACAGGTCAACTACGCGGCCAGCAAGGCGGGCCTGGTGGGCATGGCGCGCTCGATGGCCCGCGAGCTCGGCAGCCGCGGCATCACCGCCAACGTGGTGGCACCGGGGTTCGTCGAGACCGAGATGACGGCCGAGCTGCCGGACGCCAAGAGGGACGAGTACCTCCAGGCGATCCCGCTGCGCCGGTACGCCGCGCCGGGTGAGGTCGCGGCCGTGACCCGGTGGCTCGCATCGGACGAGGCCGGCTACATCACCGGGGCGGTCATCCCGGTCGACGGCGGCCTCGGCATGGGTCACTGAGCGCAGACGAGCGCCGCGGTCGGAGCGGCACGGAAGGACGACATGGGAATCCTTGACGGCAAACGCATCCTGGTGGCAGGCGTGACGATGGACAACTCCATCGGCTTCAGCGTCGCCAGGGTGGCGCAGGAGGAGGGGGCCGAGGTGGTCATCTCCAACTTCGGCCGGGCCCTGTCGATCACGAAACGGATCGCCGGCCGGTTGCCCCGGCAGGCGCCGGTGCTGGAGCTCGACGTCACCGACGAGCAGCATCTGGCGAGCCTTCCCGAGCGTCTCGGCGAGCACCTCGAGGGGCTCGACGGTGTGGTGCACTCGATCGCGTACGGCAACCCGGAGACGATGCTCGGCGGCAGGTTCCTGACCGCACCCTGGTCGGACGTGGGCCAGGCCATCCACGTGTCGGCGTTCTCCCTGGCCTCGCTGTCGGTGGCCTGCCTGCCGATGATGCGGTCGGGCGGCGCGGTCGTCGGCATGACCTTCGACGCGACGGTCGCCTGGCCGGCGTACGACTGGATGGGCGTGGCCAAGGCAGGGCTGGAGTCGACGGCCCGCTACCTCGCCCGCGACCTCGGGCCGAAGGGCGTACGGGTCAACCTCGTCTCCGCCGGCCCGCTGAAGACGCTTGCCGCGAAGGCCATCCCCGGCTTTGCCGACCTCGAGGTCATGTGGAGCTCGAAGTCACCGCTCGGCTGGGACGAAACCGACAACGAGCCCGCGGCCAAGGCGGTGGTGGCCCTGCTCAGTGACTTCTTCCCCGCCACCACCGGGGAGATCGTGCACGTGGACGGCGGCTATCACGCGATGGGTGCCTGAGGAGCGGCGATGTCCGTGCAGACCTGGTTCACCCGACGGTTCGGGCTCCTCCAGCCGGTCGTGGGTGCGCCGATGGCCGGCGTCTCGGGCGGTGCCCTGGCCGGAGCCATCTCCGCCGCCGGCGGACTCGGCATGATCGGTGTAGGCCCGGCGTCGACCGGTGAGTGGATCCGCGAGCAGGCGGACACGGCCGCGGCCACCGGCCAGCCGTACGGGATCGGCCTGATGGCGTGGGCGCTGCCCGGTCGGCCGGACCAGCTAGCGGCGGTTCTGGAGCTCGCGCCGCCCCTCGTCTCGGTGAGTTTCGGCGACGTCACGCCGTACGTCGCGCCGCTGCGCGATGCCGGCGTGACCGTCGCCGTCCAGGCGGGCACCGTGCGGGATGCAGTCGTCGCACGAGCCAGCGGCGCGGACGTCATCGTGGCCCGCGGCAGTGAGGGAGGAGGGCACGGCCGGAACGCGGTCGGCACCCTGCCACTCCTCCAGGCGGTTCTGGACGCCGTGGACATCCCGGTGCTCGCAGGCGGTGGCGTCAGTGGACCTCGCGGTCTGGCGGCGGTGCTCGCGGCGGGTGCCTGCGGCGCATGGGTCGGCACCGCGTTCCTCGCCTGCGTGGAGGCGACGAACAGCGCACGGATGCGGCAGCGGCTGGTGGAGTCCGACGAGACGGCGACTGCCTACGGCCGCGTCTTCGACGTGGCCTCCGGTGCGGGCTGGCCGCAGGAGTTCGGTGGCCGGGCATTGCGGAACGCGTTCTACGAGCGCTGGTCCGGCTCGGAGGACGCCCTGTCCTCAGACGCGTCCGCGATCGAGCAGTACCGCCGGTCCCGGGAGCTCGACGACCTCGATACCGCCGCGGTCTACGCGGGCCAGGGGGTCGGTGCGCTCGTTGCCGAGCGGTCGGCCCGCGAGGTGATGGACGATTTCGCCGGCGCCGAGCAGCTGTTGCGCGCCGCGTCACCGTCGGGTGAGGCCGCGCCGTCCGAGCGGTGACTGACAGGGCCGCCCCAGGACGATCAGCTGGACGGGGTCCATGGCTGCAGCCACTCGGTTGCCGGCCAGCCTTCGGCGGCCGCCATGAGTGGGAACGCCGTGGCACCGTCGATCGACTCCCGGATGATGTCGGCGTGGCCCGCGTGGCGGGCGGTCTCCTCGATCACGTGCAGCAGAACCCATCGCACTGACCACGCATCGACGTCCTGGGGGAACCACGGGGCGTTGCGGGGGACCGGGACGGGCCGTCCGAGATCGGGGATCTGGGCGAGGTCTGCCTCTGTCTCGCGGGCGGCCGCCTCATAGTCAGCAAGCAGCGTCCAACAGCGTCTGGTCCCGCGACATCCGGAAGTGGGCCACGTAGTCGTCGACACCCTCGCCCCGCACGGGTCGCAGCATCGCCCTGTCCATCCACGCGCGCTCGGTCGCTGTGACATGTTTGACCAGGCCTCCGACGCTGAGCTGACTGCTCAACGGCGTCATCCGGGCCTGCTCGTCGGTGAGGCCGTACGCGGCGAGGCTGAGCACGTATCGCTGCTGGGCCAGGAAGGCGAGCAGCCCCTCCCGCTCGTTGGCAACGGGGGGAACGTTTCCGGGCATGCTGCGAGCTCCTTCCGGTGCGCTGGCAGTCGAGGTGACAACGGCTCGATCCTGCCATCGGGGTCCGACGACGGCCCGGGATCTGGCAGGATCGCCGATGCAGGCGCGTCACGCTGGTTCCGACTCCGACACGTCGGCGCATGTCGTCCGCCTGTCGACTGAGGAGAACAGGCGGCCGACATGCCCGAGGAGACCACCTCGCTGGTCGAGCTCCGCATCCTCGACGGGCCGAACCTGTACTTCCCGCGGGCGGCGGTCAAGCTCACCCTGGACCTCTCGGGGCTGATCAACGTACCCGAGGCCGAGGCGCTCCGGCTGGCCACCCGGATCGGGCTCCGGAACGTGCGCACCGGCGAGGTCGGGAGCGGCTTCCGGCAGCGCTTCGCGGTGCGCGCGGTTGCCGGCCTCGTGCGGCAGCTCGCGGCGGAAGCAGGGACCCAGCGGCTGGGCGTGCGGGTCAGACCGACCGCGGACGTCGACCGCGTCGTGGTCGCGTACCCGTGGCGCCGTCGCGGCCGGGCAGAGGCACTCGGGCGGGCGGTGGCTGCCGTGCTGGACTCGCTTCCCGACGGCGACGTCGATGCCCTGGTCAGCGACGAGGCGGCGACGATGCGGCTGGTCGATCCCGGACCAGCGCCGGCGACGCTCCGGCCGAGAGTGCCGATCGTCGCCGTGACGGGTACGAACGGAAAGACCACCACCTCCCGGATGATCGCGCACATCGGCCGCTGCGCCGGCCTGCACGTCGGGTGGTCGAGCACCGACGGAATCTATGTCGACGGTGTGCTGGTCGAGGCCGGCGACTACTCCGGGCCGAGCGGGGCGGGCCGTGTGCTGGCGCACGAGCAGGTCGAGCTGGCGGTCACCGAGACCGCGCGCGGGGGGATCCTGCTGCGCGGCATCGGGGTCATGTCCAACGACGTCAGCGTGGTGACGAACGTCTCGGCCGACCACCTCGGGGCGCAGGGCATCGACACGCTCGACCAGCTCGCCGAGGTCAAGGCCGTCGTACCGCGGATCACCAAACCGACGGGATGGGCCGTACTCAACGGGGACGACCCGCGGGTGATCGCGATGCGATCGCTGACGAAGGCGCGTCCGTGGGTCTTCTCCCGCGATCCCGGATCACCGTCGCTGCGTGAGGTGGTGGGCGACGGTGGCCGGGCGACGACGGTCATCGACGGCTGGATCTGCATCATCGAGTCCAACGCCGATCCCGATCCGCTGCTGCCGATCGTCGATGTGCCGATGACGCTGGCGGGGCTCTCCCGGTTCAACGTCGAGAACGCGCTGGCCGCCGCCTCGGCCGCGTTCGGTGTCGGACTGCCCCGCGAGGCGGTGATCGAGGGACTCACGACGTTCCGCCCTGATCCGCAGCACAATCCGGGACGGATGAACATCTACTCACTCGGTGACGTGACGGTCGTGATCGACCTCGCGCACAACGAGGCCGGCCTCGAGGCGCTGCTGGAGATCATGAACGGCGTACGACAGCCCGGTGGCCGGCTGCTACTCGGGCTCGGCACCGCGGGTGATCGTACCGACGACATCATGGAGGCGCTCGGCGAGCTGGCCGCCCGTGACGCCGATGTGGTGGCCGTCGTGCACAAGTCGCGCTATCTACGAGGACGGGACCGGGACGCGCTGACCGAGTTGTTCCGGGAGGGCGCGCGACGCGTCGGCGTACCCGATCTGCCGGTGTACGACAGTGAGCTGGATGCGCTGCGGGGACTGGCCGCGCAGGCGCAGCCACGCGATGTGGTGGCGATCATGTGCCACCAGGACCGGGAGCTGCTCGAGTCCTGGCTGGCCGTTCAGGGGGCGTCCGTGGACGATCCCGACGAGCTGCGTCGCAAGGTGCTCGCCGCGACCCGCTTGCGTCATGCGTTGTGAGGGTCAGGACCATCTGTCAGGACCCTCGAAATGCATGACGTTACGGACGCGCGGCCCGCGACGCGTCCGGGTAGCCTCGGCGGATGAGCAGCCGGACCCCCACCGAGCCCGACATCGGCGCCGATCTGCAGCGATACCTGCAGCAGTCTCGGGGGAGCGTGGTCTCGTCGCTGGACGGCCTGTCGGAGTACGACATTCGCCGACCGGTTACGCCAACTGCCACGAACCTGTTGGGACTGGTCAAGCACCTGGCGGGAATCGAGCTCGCCTACCTGGGCGACTGTGTGGGCCGGCCGTCTCCGGTTCGGCTGCCCTGGGTCGAAGACGAGTCGATCTGGGACGGCGCCGACATGTGGGCGGCCGCCGAGGAGACCAGGGAGTACGTGCTGTCCCTGTACCGGGCTGCGTCGCAGCACTCCGACGAGTCGATCGAGCAGCTGGGACTCGATGCCCCCGCGGAGGTGTCGTGGTGGCCGGAGGCGCGGCGCAAGACCACGTTGGGATCTCTGCTCGTCCGCGTCGTGGCCGAGACCGCCCAGCACGCAGGGCACGCGGACATCGTCCGCGAGTTGATCGATGGACGCGCCGGACCTGACCATGACGACGCCGGCGACGGCGCCTGGTGGGCCCGGCACCTCGAGCGCGTACAAGAGGCTGCGGACAGCCATCGTGGACCGAGCCGGTCGGCGGTTCCGCAGACCTGACCGTCCATATCGGGCGCGCCGCCAGCATAAGTGTCGGATGGCGAGAAATAAGTGTCGGATCGCGCGTTACAAGTGTCGGATCGCGGAGGAGGGGGTGGTGGGGGAGAAGTCGGGGTCGCCGACCGCCTCGTAGTCGGAGCCGGCGCCCGCCTGCGCCTGGTGGGACCAGCGTTCCAGCTCCGCCAGCACGCCCGCGTGCTTGTCGACGCAGAGGACCACCAGATCCGCCGTGTTCGCCCGGGACATCGCGTGGCGCACCGCTTCGATCTCGTCGAGGACGATCTCCACCTGCTTGCACCGTGCCCCGTCGGCCATCGCCGTGCGCACGCCGTCCGCCACCAGTTCCGCGGTCGTGCCACGCTTGCGCCCGCGCAGCGCGGAGTCCTCCCGCACGACAGTCACGTCGAAGTGCCGTGCCGCGATCAGCCCGAGCTCGCGCATGTCCTCGTCGCGTCGGTCCCCGGCGGTGGCGATGACACCGATCCGCGACGGCTTGCCGAGCTCGGTGTTCTGCGCCATCCCGTCCCCGATCCGGTCCACGAAGTCGCCGAGCATCAGCATGCTCGGTGCGTTGTGGCAGTAGTCGACGATGACCGTGACGCCGTTCACCTCGAGCTCGTTGAGCCGGCCGGGGGAGAGGTAGTACGACGTGGTGAACGTGCGCAGCCCCTGCCGGATGTCGTGCAACGGCGCGCCCGCCGCGAATGCCGCCGCCGCCGCGGCGAGGGAGTTCTGCACGTTCATCCGGGCGCGTCCCGCGAACGTGGCCGGCAGCAGGTGTGTCCACGCCAGCTGCATCTCGCGCCGCCCGTGCCGGACGACGATCATCTCGCCGCGCTCGCCGGTCCGCAGGACGACCGCCTTGCCGCCCCGGCGGCAGTGCCTGTCGATCAGCTCGTACGCATCCGAGCCGGGTCCGAGCATGCTGAAGAAAACCACGTCACCGGAGCAGCGGCGGCGCATCGCCCGGACCAGCGGGTCGTCCGCGTTGAGAACGGCATGACCGTTGCGGGGAACGGCCTCGACGAGCACCGCCTTGACGTCGGCGAGCTGCTCGAGCGTGTCGATGCCACGTAGCCCCAGATGGTCCGGCTGCACGTTGAGGACGACAGCGACGTCGTTGCGTTCGTACCCCAGACCCTCTCGCAGGATCCCGCCCCGAGCCACCTCGAAGACCGCGAAGTCCACGCGGGGGTTCTGCAGCACCATGCGCGCTGACTTCGGGCCGGAGGCGTCGGCCCGGATGACCAGGCGCTCGTCGATGACGACGCCGTCGGTGGAGGTCATGCCGACCTTGCGGCCCATGCCCTTGAAGACGTGCGCGATCATCCGTGCCGTGGTGGTCTTTCCGTTGGTCCCGGTCACGGCGACGATCGGTATCCGGCTCGGCGCGCCCGGCGGGAACAGCATGTCGACGACCGGCTTGGAGATGAACTGCGGATCGCCCAGCGTGGGATGGGTGTGCATCCGGAATCCCGGGGCGGCATTGACCTCGCAGATCGCGCCGCCGGTCTCGCGGACCGGTTCGGTGATGTCGGGGCAGATGAAGTCGATCCCGGCGATGTCAAGGCCGATGACCCTGGCCGCCTCCTCGGCGATCTCGATGTTCTCCGGATGCGCCTCGATCGTGCGGTCGACGGAGATGCCACCGGTCGACATGTTGCCGGTCAGCGCGAGCCGGATCTCGGTCCCGGCCGGCGGCGCGTCGTCCATCGCGAAGCCCTGCCGCTTGACCAGCTCCACCGCCGCCGCGTCGACCCTGATGCGGGTGAGCACCTTCTCGTGGCCGACTCCGCGCCGCGGGTCGGCGTTGGTCATCTCGACCAGCTCCTCGACGGTGTGCTCACCGTCACCGGTCACCGATGCGGGTACGCGTTCGGCCACGGCCTGGATCCGCCCGTCGATGACCAGACAGCGATAGTCCTTGCCCAGAATGAGATTCTCGACCACGACGACGCCCCGGCGCGACTCGTCGTAGGAGTCGGGGAACGCCTGCCGGACCGCGTCCGCGTCGGCGAGGTTGAGGCAGACGCCGCGGCCATGGTTGCCGTCGAGCGGCTTGGACACCACCGGATACCCGAGACGCTCCGCCACCGCCACCGCCTGGTCGACCGTCCGCACCGACTCCGATCGTGGTACGGGCAGTCCGGCGGCGGCCAGCAGCCGGGTCGTCAGCTCCTTGTCGGAGGCCACATCGACCGCGATCGCCGACGTCTGCGATGTCATGGTGGCCCGGATGCGCTTCTGGTGGACGCCTTGGCCGAGCTGCACCAGGGAGTGCTGGTTGAGCCGGATCCAGGGGATGTCACGCGACATCGCCTCGTCCAGGATGGCCTGTGTCGACGGGCCGAACGCCGTGCGCTCGGCGCGTACGATGAACCGCTCCAGCTCCTCGTCGAAGTCGAAGTCCGGGTCGACCTCCACCAGGTGGTTGACGATCCTGGTCGCCAGCCGCGCCGCCGCCAACCCCACCTGCTCGTCGGTATAGCCGTACACGACGTTGTAGCGGCCGTGGATCCCCTTCACCTGGCGGGTCTTTCCGCGCCGCATGTCGTGGCCGACCTCCTGTTGCAGCTGCAGCGCGACGTGCTCGGTGACGTGGCCCAGCCAGGTGCCTTCGGTGAGTCGCTCGACGAAGCCGCCACGCCGGCCGCGGGAGCACGAGTGCTCACGCAGCCCGGGAAGCATCCGGAGGAGGTTGTCGGTGAACCCGGGCAGCGTGTTGCTCGGCCACTCCTCGAGACTGCCGAGGTCGGCGACCAGGTGGATCGCCTTCTCGTACGACCAGACGTTCGCGCCGCGGTAGACGCGGGTCTCCACGATGGCCAGATCCGCCGCGGGATTGGCCGACTGCCGCACCGTGGCCTGCGGGGACGTGGTCTGCTGGTCGGTCACGACCGCTCACCTTCCTGCCTGTGCGATGCCCTGCGACGCCGCCGGCGGAGGTTTGATGGTGACACCCCTTCGGAGGCGATGTCCTTGGCCAGCGCGCTGATCGCGGGGCCCGTCTCGACCAGCTCGCCAGGCTCGGCCAGCACTACGCTACTTGGCGCGGCGAGCAACGACCGGGCGGTCAGGTCGAACACCGACCCGGCCGGAAGCACGTGCAGGATCGCACCCGACACCAGGAGCGGCGCTGTCCGTTTCGCCTCATGGGCATTGGAACGGACGTGTGTGCCGTCCAGCACCGTGACCGCACCCCGACCGGTGACACCGAGCAGGTGGCCGTCGGTGATGATCGCCGCGGTGTCCTCGTCGACGCCGAGCCCGAGCAGGGACGGCGACTGCGCGACGAGCATCGTCAGCCGGCCGTACCGGTTGCGCTGGTCGAAGTGCTGGTCGATGACGCAGGACCTGACGAGGCCGAGACCGGCGGCCAGCTGCGTCATCCGTTGCTTCGGTGTCGCGCCACCCGACCCGAACGCCACCATGTGGCTCGACAGGATGCTCGCGCCCGCGGAGGTTCCACCGACGGCCGCACCGGCCGCGTTCGCGGCGAGGATCGCGTCGCCGAACCGGGTGCCGGCGATGACCTGCGACAGCTTGAGCTGGTTGCCACCCGTCATGAAGATGCCGGTCGCACCGTCAAGCAGTGAGACCATCTGGGAGTCATTGGCCTGGCGGCGGGTCTCCGGTCGCGCACCCACGACGGCGGTCGCACCCAGCGTGCGGAACAGCGCCAGGTAGAGCTCCAGGATCTCCGGACCCAACGACGACGCGGTCGGCACGACCGTGATCCGGGCGGCCCGGCCGCCCGCACGGGTCACGAACTCCTGCAGGACAGCGCGGCGTCCGACCTTGTCCTCGGCGCCGCCGATGGCGATCAGCGGGCCAGGGCCAGCGGGGCGGTCTCCGGCAGACATGGCGCTCAGCCTATGTGCTTGCCTGCGCGGATGAGCCCGACGCGGTGATGGACGCATCTCGCAGCGACGAGCGTTCCGCTGCCTGACCGTCGGTCCGAACCGCGGCCCGCCGAGGTGGTCTGCGCCGACCGAGCGGGCTGTCGGAAAGGCGGCTCTCCCACCGGCTACCGTGTCGGCATGGCCCGAGAACTGGTGATACTTCGGCACTCGAAGGCAGAGAAATCGGCGGTGGACGACCGGTCGCGATCGCTGAACGAACGCGGTCGGCGTGACGCGGAGGCGGTCGGCGAAATGCTCGCCCGGCTCGGCGTCGAGCCGCAACAGGCACTCGTGTCGTCGGCCGCGCGCGCCCGGCAGACCTGGGAGGGTGCGGCGAGGGGACTGGGCCTCGAGCTCGATCCCCGGCTCGACGACACGCTCTACTCCGCTGACGAGGAGACGGCCCTCGAGCTGATCCGCGCCACGGACGACGACGTGGAGTCGCTGGTCGTCGTGGGTCACAACCCGACGATGGCCGCGCTGGCCCACCTGGTCGACGATGGCGAGGGAGATCGCGACGCCGGCAAGAGCATGGACGAGGATTTTCCTACCTCGGCGTTCGCGGTGTTCTCGCTGAGCGGCGCGTGGTCGGCGCTCGCCGCGGGGACCGCGCGGCTGACTGAGTTCGGGGTCGGGCGGGGCTAGACCGGCGGGGCCGGGGTGTGCAGGCCGGTCGCCGCGTCGGCCGCCTCGATCTCCTCCCTGCTGATCCCCAGCAGATAGAGGATCGCGTCGAGGTACGGAACGTTGACCGCGGTGTCTGCGGCCTCCCGTACCACCGGCTTGGCGTTGAAGGCGATGCCCAGACCTGCCGCGGCGAGCATGTCCAGGTCGTTGGCACCGTCGCCGATCGCGATGGTCTGGCTGATCGGCACACCCGCACTGTCGGCGAAGCGCCGGAGTGCCTCCGCCTTGCCGGCGCGGTCCAGGACGGGTCCGGTGATCCGGCCGGTCAGCCGGCCGTTCACGATCTCCAGGGTGTTGGACGCCGCGAAGTCGATGCCGAGGTCGGCCGCCAGCTGATCGGTCACCTGGGAGAAGCCCCCGCTGACGATCGCGAACCGGTAGCCGAGCCGCTTGAGCGTTCGCACCAGTGTCCGGGCGCCGGGCGCCAGCTCGAGCTCGCCGTAGACCGCCTGGAGAACCTTCTCGTCCAGCCCCGCGAGCAGGGCGACACGACGGCGGAGCGCCTCGGTGAAGTCGAGGTCTCCCCGCATCGCCAGCTCGGTGATACGGGCGACCTCGTCCTGGCAGTCCGCCCGTGCGGCGAGCATCTCGATCACCTCGCCCTGCACCAGTGTGGAGTCGACGTCGATGACGATCAGGCGCATGCCATGTCGCTGCAGGCCGGCGTGCTGGACCGCGACATCGACCTGCTGGCGAGCCGCCTCCGCGGCCAGGGCCAGTCGGAGCACATCCGGTGGCGTACCCGAGACATGGAACTCGATCGCGGTGATCGGGTAGCGGGCCATCCGCACGATGCGGTCGATGTTGGCGCCGGTGTCCGCGACCCGCCCGGCGATCGCGGCGACCGCGCCCGGCCGCAGCGGCGCACCGAGCACCGTCACGTGGCTTCGACCCTCGCGACGCGGCTGGCTGTCGCCCGTCCCCACCTCGAACTCCGCGTCCAGACCCAGACCCTGCGCTACCGAGCTCATCACGGTGCGCAAAGCCTCGTGTTTGCGCGGAAGCGTGATGAGCAGGCCGAGAACGAGCCGGCCGCGCAGGACGACCTGCTCGATGTCGAGCACCTCGACGGGAAACCCTTGCAGCGCTGAGAACACGGCCGTCGTCACGCCCGGCCGGTCCCGACCGACCAGCGTGACCAGCAACGTCGGCTTGTCGTCCATGGCGGCTTCGGCTAGTCCGTCCGTGGGGTCGAGCAGGCGGCGACCAGGCCGCGGCGGGCAGCCCGGTCCAGGGGCACGAGAGCCGTTCGCCGCTTCGCCGCCTGGTCTGCTGTCAGCGCTCCGCCTTCGTCGTCGAGGGCGAGGTCGACGATCCAGCGGCAGCGCAGCGCGGTTGCCGCGACCGCCAACGCCGCTCCCGGATAGCCAGGGGCCCAGTGCTCCAGCCGGTCCCGGCCGCGCAGGCTGACCAGGGCGTCCGCCGCCTGCGGCTGCCAGCTCGCGACGTCGAGATCGGCGAGCTGCCGGGCGCTCGACACCAGCGAGGCGCGCAGCGCCCGGTCGGCCTCGGCAAGGTCCGGAGACTCCCGCGGCTCGAGCGCGTCATAGGCCTGCCAGACAACACCACGACCCGCCATGGTCGGAACCAGCCCGCATCCGGCACCGGGGAGCAGCACGGCCTCGCCCGCGACGATCGCCTCGCCGTTGAAGCGGGCAGGACCGCCGAGTCCCAGCGGGTCGCCGGGTGCCGGGAGCGCGAGCCGGGCCGAGTCGGCGCCCTGCTTGCCCAGTCTCCCCAAGGCGAGCATCAACCCGACGGTGCCACCGTCCGCCTTCAGGCCCGAGACGTGGTGCGCGGCATCACTAGCACGGATCGCGTCATGCGCCTCGTCAAGACTGGTGGCCCCCTGCTGCCAGGCGTTGTACCAGGTGACGAAGCGGACCGCTCGCGGGAGATCAGGCACCCTGTCAGCGTACGGTCCCGCCGACGTCCCGGTAGGTTTGCGATGTCATTCCGGGCGGCGTCATTCCGGCGGCGCATCCGGCGACCGCGTTACCGAGGGGATCCATTGGGCGCAGTACTCGAGCTCGCCGACGTCAGCGTCGTCCGCGGCGGATCGCGGCTCCTCGACGGCATCTCCTGGGAGGTGGAGGAGGACGAACGCTGGACCATCCTCGGCCCGAACGGCGCCGGTAAGACAACGCTGCTCCAGGTCGTGGCGGCACAGATCCACCCCACGACCGGGGTGGCCGGGATTCTCGGTGAAGTGCTGGGAACGATCGACGTGTTCGAGCTACGCCCCCGCATCGGACTAACCTCGGCGGCGCTGGCCGAGCGCATCCCCCCATCCGAGCTGGTACGCGACGTGGTCGTGTCCGCGTCGTATGCCGTGATCGGCCGGTGGCGCGAGCACTACGACGATCTCGACCACCGCCGGGCAGCCGAGCTCTTGACGGAGGTCGGCGTCTCCCATCTGGCCGACCGGACGTTCGGAACCCTCAGCGAGGGTGAGCGCAAACGAGTCCAGATCGCCCGCGCCCTGATGACCGACCCCGAGCTTCTCCTGCTCGACGAGCCAGCCGCCGGGCTCGACCTCGGCGGCCGCGAGGCGCTGCTCGGGACGCTCTCGGCGCTGGCAGCGGACGAGACGGCGCCGGCTACTGTGCTGGTCAGCCATCACGTGGAAGAGATCCCACCTGGCTTCACGCACACCCTGCTGCTCCGCGAGGGTCGCGTGGTCGCCTCCGGACCGCTGGACACGACGCTGAGCGAGGAGACGCTGTCGGAGACGTTCGGGATGTCGCTGGCTCTGGAGCACCGTGACGGCCGCTGGGCAGCTCGCGGCAAGGCGCCGCTGCACCGGCTCGTTTAGCCCGGTCGTTGCCGGTGGGTGGGCTAATCTCGAAGCATGATGGATTGGCTGTCGAACAACGCCTGGGCGGCCTGGCTGGCTCTCGCGGTGGCCCTGGCGGCGGCCGAGTTGATCTCGTTGGATCTCATCCTTCTCATGCTGTCGGTCGGTGCGCTGGGCGGCATGGTGGTCGCCGCCGTAGGGCTGGGCTGGCCCCTCCAGATCGTCGTGTCGCTCATCGTCTCGGTGGCGATGCTGGGACTCATCCGCCCGAACATCGTGCGCCGGTTGCACTCCGGCCCCGAGCTCAGGACGGGCCACGCAGGACTGGTGGGCAAGTCCGCACTCGTGCTCGAGCAGGTCGACGCCATGAACGGGAGGGTCAAGCTGGGCGGCCAGCTGTGGTCCGCCCGGTCCTATGACGAATCGGTGATCGCACCCGGCGCGACGGTCGATGTCTTCGAGATCGACGGTGCAACCGCGGTCGTCTATCAGGTGCAGCCGCCACCCGATGAGCTGACCTGACACTGCGGCCCCGGTCGCCGTAGCCCGGCTCGCCGCCGGTCCGGGCCGTGGAATCGGCCGAGGGCGGGTGTTTACTTGCTGACAGGGTTTCTGACAACCGGTGCTCTTTTCACCGGCGTCGTCGGCCCGCTCATGGACTCGGGGATGGAGTGGTCATGGACAGTAGTGCAATTGCCGCGCTGGTGATCTTCGGGTTGCTCGCGGCGCTGGTTGTGCTCGTGCTTGCCAAGACGGTGCGGATCGTGCCACAGGCCCGAGCCGGGATCGTTGAACGGTTCGGCAAGTACAAGAACACACTGCCAGCGGGTCTCAACGTGGTCACGCCGTTCGTCGACAAGGTCCGGTACATGATCGACCTTCGTGAGACCGTTGTGTCGTTCCCACCCCAGCCGGTGATCACCGAGGACAACCTGGTGGTGTCCATCGATACCGTCATCTACTTCCAGGTGACCAACCCGGTCGCGGCGACGTACGAGATCGCCAACTACATCCAGGCGATCGAGCAGCTGACGATGACGACACTGCGAAACATCATCGGCGGCATGGATCTCGAGCAGGCGCTCACCAGCCGCGACTCGATCAACCAGGCGCTGCGCGGCGTGCTCGACGAGGCGACCGGGCCGTGGGGGATCCGGGTCAACCGCGTCGAGCTCAAGGGCATCGACCCACCGCCGTCGATCAAGGACTCGATGGAGAAGGCCATGCGCGCCGACCGGGACAAGCGCGCCGCCATCTTGACCGCCGAGGGCATGCGCCAGTCCGCGATCCTCACCGCCGAAGGGCAGAAGCAGTCGGCCATCCTCTCCGCCGAGGGCGACAGGGAGGCGCTGATCCTTCGGGCACAGGCCGACCGCGAGTCACGCATCCTGCGGTCGCAGGGTGAGGGGCAGGCCATCCTGACGGTCTTCCAGGCCATCCATGACGGACAGCCGGACCAGTCCCTGTTGGCCTACCAGTACCTGCAGATGCTGCCCAAGATCGCCGAGGGCGATGCCAACAAGGTGTGGGTCATCCCAAGCGAGATCACCCGGGCGCTCGAGGGTCTCGGCTCGACGCTGGGCTCGGCCCAGGGCATACCCGCTGAAATGGGCACCACGCGCAAGCGCGTGTCGCTGGGCAGCACGCCAGAGGCCAGGTCAGTCGCCGACGACGCGGCCGATCCCGCGCTGAGCAAGACCCACGAGGAGGTCGCCGCCGCGATCGCGCTGGCCGAGGCCGCCTCGATGAGCACCTCGGCGACGCCGCGCATACGACATTCTGGCGATGCCACCGCCGACGGTGCCCCGGCTCCGGAGCCGTCGACGCCGGAGGTGCCGCCGGCACCGCCGGCACCGCCGGCCGGAACAGCGCAGACAGGGCAGACAGGGCAGACACCGCCGCAGTGACCCCGCTCGAAGCAATCGCCGTATTCGTCTCGGGGATCGCAGCGGGCGGCATCAACACCATCGTGGGTTCGGGAACACTCATCACTTTTCCGACCCTGCTGGCGATCGGGTACCCACCGGTCGTGGCCAACGTGTCCAACAACATCGGGCTGGCGCCCGGCGGCTTCTCCGGGGCCCTCGGCTACCGGCGCGAGCTGGCCGGGCAGCGCCAGCGGCTGATCCGGCTCGGAGCCGCCTCGGCTGTCGGTGGGCTCACCGGCGGCCTGCTACTGCTGCGCCTGCCCGACGAGGCGTTCTCGGCCATCGTGCCGGTGCTGATCCTCATCGGCTGCATCCTGGTGGTGATCCAGCCCTGGTTGACGTCGAGGATCGCCACCCGGCATGACGCCCCGTCACACGGCTCCGTGTGGACCTGGGGTTTCGTGTTCCTCGCCGGTGTGTATGGCGGTTACTTCGGCGCGGCCCAGGGCGTGCTGCTGATCGCGATACTCGGAATCGGCCTCGACGAGGGAATGCAGCGAGTCAACGCCGCCAAGAACGTGCTCTCCACGATCGTCAACACCGTTGCCGCACTGCTGTTCATCCTGATCGCCGACGTCGCCTGGGACGTCGTTGTACTGATTGCCGCCGGCTCGATCATCGGCGGCCAGCTGGGAGCGACGCTGGGACGGCGACTCCCGTCGCCGGTCCTTCGCGGCTTCGTGGTGGTCGTGGGTGTCGCCGCCGTGATCAAGCTGGTCATCATCGACTAACTCCTCCCGTCACCCACGATCCGACACTTGTTTCACGCGATCCGACAGTTGTTGCCGCGCCATCCGACAACGTGTCACGCCGGTAGGCACGGGTTCCGGCCGCGATCGCTCGAGTACGGCGTCTTGACCGCACCGACCTTTTTGCGCGGTAGATGGTCACCGGCGCTCAACCGTGACCAACAACCGCGCAATTCCCGGCAGTGGCCCGGGCCGGTGACCGATACCTGCGCAACAACCTCCGGACGCGAACCAGGCATCCGCCGCAACGACCTCGCCAACACCTACGGCGAAAGGCTAACCGCCGCTTGACCACCAATAGGAGCATCACTTATGCCGAGCCATCCGACACTTGTCGCGCAGCACAGGGCGACTCGACGAACGCCCGCAGCCAGCGATCGATCTGGTCGAACGCCTCCCCTCGGGCAGGTTCGCGCGACGCGGTGACATCGTGCATGGCGCCCTCGATGGAGCACGTGGTGACATGTCTACCCAGGCAGTTCGCCCACCGGGCCATATGGCGTACGTCGAGGACGGTGTCCGTGCTCTGAATCCGGTCGTCCCACTCTCGGGGGACACTGCTGCGCGCGGAGCGCAGCACCAGCACCGGAGCGCCGACGTCAATGCCGGCATGCAGCGCCGCATGCGCCCGGCGGACCGCCGCGATCCAACCCGCCCGGACCGGAAAGCTGCTCGCCGGCTTCCAGGCAAGGTCGAACTCCCACTCGCCGCGGAAGTCACGGTGCATGCCCTCGACATACAACGGAGTGACGGTGCGCGGGATGACCCGGTACGGCTGCATGCGACCGAGCCGCTTGACCACTGCCGTGCCCACCGTGCGCATCGCCAGCGAGCCGGCCAGGTCGAGCCACGGACTGTTCAGCACGAAGCCCTCGGCCACCGGCCTACCCCGTGCTCGCCGCGCGTCGGCCCAGATCGCGCCGATCAGCGCACCGGTCGAATGCCCGTTCACCACCACGTGCGACTGCCCGTCACGCTCCCTCATCAGTCGCAGCGCCTCGTCGAGCTCGGGAAAGTAGTCGGCGAGGTCCGTGCAGAAGTTCGGCGTGTGGTGCTCACGAAGGGACCGGCCGTACTTGCGGAGGTCGAGAGCGTAGAAGTCATACCCACGCGCGACGTAGAAGTCGGCGAGATTCGTCTGGAAGAAGTAGTCGCAGAAGCCGTGCAGGTAGAGCACCGCATGTCCGGTACGCGCGTGCGCGCGGCGGCTCACCAGGGTGGCGACGACGGCGCCCTCACTGTCAGGAGGAAACTCGATGGTCTCCGAGCGATACGGCTCACCGAGTACGTCAACGATCGCGTCATCCATGACTGCAGTGTGCCCGTTGGGGCGGAGGGGCGGAACCGGCGGTTCAACCGGTCGGGCCGCCCCGGGCGTACAGCTGGGTGATGACGTCCTCGATCGCGGGCTCCTGGATCGACAGGTCCACCAACGAGTATCGCGCGGCGATCTCGGCCACCAGCGGCGCGGCACTCGCCTCTGCCGGGAAGGTCAGCCACTGGCGCGGTCCGTCCACGCGGGACACCTCGGCACCGCTGACCTGCACCGCGGGGACCGGCTCGGCCAGGTCGACCACCAACGTGCGCTTCGCTCCGCCGACGGCCTGCAGTGCGTCCAGGGCGCCGTCGTAGACGAGCGCGCCGCGGTCGATCACCATGACCCGGCGGCACAACTGCTCGATGTCGGTCAGGTCATGAGTGGTGAGCAGTACGGTGACGCGGCGCTCGGCGTTGATCCGGCGCAGGAAGTCACGCAGCCTGGCCTTGCTGATGATGTCGAGCCCGATGGTCGGTTCGTCCAGGTAGAGGATCTCTGGGTCGTGCAAAAGCGCCGCGGCGATATCGCCGCGCATCCGCTGGCCCAGCGACAACTGGCGGACCGGGACATCGAGCAGGTCGCGCAGGTCGAGGAGCTCGGTGAAGCCGGCAAGGTTCTCGCGGAAGCGGTCGAGCGGCACCCGGTAGATGCGCTGCAGCAGCGCGAACGACTCGCGCAGCGGCAGGTCCCACCAGAGCGTGGTGCGCTGCCCGAACACCACGCCGATCCGCCGGGCCAGCCGCACCCTGTCGGCGGCCGGATCGACCCCCGCCACCAGCAGCGTTCCCGCCGTGGGTACCAGTATCCCGGTGAGCATCTTGACCGTCGTGGACTTGCCCGCTCCGTTGGGCCCGATGTAGCCGACCATCTCACCCCGGGCGATCTGGAAGGTGAGGCCGGAAACGGCCCTGACCTCGGTACGAACCCGGGGCAACGCCCCCTTCCGGCGGCGCCGAACGACGAACGTGCGACTCACGTCACGCACCTCGATGACGTTGTCCGGCACCGCCTGTCAGCTCCCCGTGCTCCGGTAGCTGCGGATGCCGAGCCGCCACACGAGCCCGGTGACCAGGCAGAGCAGCAGCGCGACCAGGGGCGAGGCGAACTGCACGACCTCCGGCAGTTCGAGGGGGTCCGCCTGGTCGAGGATCCGCAAGGACGGATACCAGTTGACGAAGGCGAGCGGGACGATGAAGGTCACGCCCTTGATGACCTCGGCCGGGAAGATCGTCAGCGGGTACTGCGTCAGCGTGTTGCCCCCATAGGTGAACGCGTTCGCCATCTCGGCGGCCTCCTGGGCCAGGAACTGGTACGACGCGAAGAGGATGAATATGGAGCAGAAGATCACAGTGCCGCTGACGGGCATCACCACCATCAGCAGGACCTTGTCCCAGGTCCAGTCGATGTCGGATCCGGCGATCCCGTACGCCAGCACCCCCGAGGACTGTGCCAGCCGGCCGACTCGGCGAAGCTGGAAATCGTCCGCACACACCTGGACCAAGGTGGGGAGTGGCCGGATCAGCATGGCGTCGAGCGACCCGTCGTGGATGCGCCGCCCGAGGCGCTCCACGTTGCCGACGATCAGATCGGCCCCGCCGAGACTGAACCCGGACACGCCGTACAGGAAAGCCACCTGCGGAAGGCTGAATCCCCCCAGCCGGTCGATGTTGCCGAACATGATCACGATCGCGGCGAAGTCGAGCAGCGTGATGAAGAACTGCCCCAAGGCCATCGTGACGAAGGACGTGCGGTAGATCATCGACGAGCGGATCCACATCACCGCCAGCATCCGGTATCCGCGAACCGCGTCGAGAACAACGTTAGCCACCTGCGACCACGAGCTTCCGGGTCGCCTGTGCCGTGATCAGGTGACCACAGGACAGCAGGATGGTCGCCCAGGCGATCTGGAATCCCAACGCCGCAACGAGATCCCACCCGGTGTCCTTGCCGAGAAAGATGTCGTTGGGCACCTGGATCGTTGCCGAGAACGGAAGCACGCGGGCGATTGTCCCGAGCCAGTCCGGAAACACCACCAGCGGCAAGACCATGCCGGACAGGAAGAGGGCAGCAACGCCGACGAGGTACTCCAGACCACGCGAGTCCACCAGCCAGAACGCCGACAGCCCGACGAGGTATCGATAGCCGAAACACACCACCACGGCGAGGCCGACCGACACGACGAACCAGATCCAGACCAGCGGGTCAGCTGGAAATCGCAGGTCGAACAGTACGGCCCCGATGAGGGTCGGCGGGATCCCACGGGCAGCGACTTGGAAGGATGCGCGGCCGAGGTCGGATGCCAGCCACCACAGCTGCAGACTCACCGGCCGGTAGAGGTCGACGGCGATGTCCCCTTTGCGGACGCGATCGGCGAACTCGTCCTGGAAGCCCATGCCGAAGATCGCTACCGTGACGACCAGCGACTGGCCGAGCCAGGCGTATGTCAGCGCGTCCGACACGTCGTAACCGCCCAGGGTCGGCCGCTGCTGCCACAACGCGATGTAGGTGTAGCAGATGATGACGCCGAACACGGTGTTGGTGAATACTCCGGCGAGGGTCGCCGCCCGGTATGTTGCGTAGCGCTGGAAGGACCGGCCGGCGACCGCCGCGTAGAGCGCGAGGCGGGCGATCACCTGCACCGGTCCTCGGCGCGGTTCATGCGCTCATGTGGAGGACGACGGGTGGGCCGATCAGAACTGGTAGGTCCCGATCAGCAGCGCACGGCCAACGGCCTTGAAGGCAAGGTTGAACGAGACCACGGCTGGCGACGCGTTCTCATCGACACCCAGCGTGTCCTCTCCGACCGCGTGGACGGCGAAGATGTAGCGGTGCACCTGGTCGCCTTCGGGGGGAGCAGCGCCGCTGAACCCGTGCTCGCCTGCGTCGTTGCGCACGTGGAAGGCGTTGCCCGGTAGCTCGCCGCCGGAACCGGCGCCCGCAGGGAGCTCGGTGACATCGCCGGGAAGGTCGACGACCACCCAGTGCCAGAACCCCGACGGGGTCGGCGCATCGGGGTCGAAGCACGTCACTACGTAGCTCTTGGTGCCTTCGGGAGCACCCTCCCAGGACAGGTGTGGCGACGTGTTGCCCTTGTCGGCCACGTGCGCGTCGTCGAGGGGTTCGCCATGGTCCACATCCGTGCTCCGAAGTGTGAACGACGGCAGCTCCGGCAACAGCGAGTAAGGGTCGGGAGTGACGGGACGCTCGAGGCTCATGCCTACCTCCACAGAGATCCACAAAGTCCATGCAGCAACAGCGACCGTACACAATGGACCTCGGGACCGCAGCCGCCCGTCCACTCCGTGGGGGAACCTCCGGGCGGCCCTGACACCATGGATACCCGACATGAGGTCCGCATCGACCGGGAGCAGCCGCAGGTGAACGACGAGACCCGCGTTCCGCCCTACCCAGCGGGCCTCATCCTGACCGGGCGCAAGGTCGTCGTCGTCGGCGGCGGACATGTTGCCCAGCGACGGATCCCGGGTCTGCTGGCTGCCGGTGCCGAGGTGGTGGTGGTCTCGCCACGGGTGACGCCGTCGGTCGAGGGGATGGTGCGTTCGGGAGAGGTCTCGTGGGTCCAGCGCGGCTTCGTGGCCGACGACCTCGACGGTGCGTGGTACGTCATCGCGGCGACCGACGAGCGTGACGTCAACGCCGCCGTGTCGGTCTCGGCCGAACGCCACCACATCTTCTGCGTGCGAGCCGACGACGCGGACGCGGCGACCGCGTGGACTCCGGCCACCGGGCGGCATGACAACCTGACGATCGCGGTGCTGGCCAACCGCGACCCGCGACGGTCGGCCGCGGTGCGCGACGCGGTGGTGAGCGGGCTCCGCGAGGGGGACATCGCCGCGCCGCCATACCGCACCAAGAGTGCCGGTGTGGTGCTGGTCGGCGGCGGACCGGGGGACCCCGACCTGATCACGATCGCCGGACGTCGGGCGCTGGCCGAGGCCGACGTGGTCCTCGCCGACCACCTCGCGCCACGGGAGCTGCTCGACGAGCTCCCCGCGCACGTCGAGGTGATCGACGCGGGCAAGCTGCCGCGAGGTCGTTCCCGGAGCCAGGCCGACATCAACGCCGTCCTGGTGGAGAGGGCCCGGGCGGGGCTGCGCGTGGTGCGGTTCAAGGGCGGCGACCCGTTCGTGTTCGGTCGCGGGTACGAGGAGGTGCTGGCCTGCGCCGAGGCCGGTGTCCCGTGCACGGTGATCCCGGGCGTGACCAGCGCGATCGCGGTGCCGGCGCTCGTCGGCGTACCCGTGACCCATCGTGGAGTGGCGCACGAGTTCACCGTCGTATCAGGGCATCTGCCACCGGGGCATGCCGACTCCTTGGTTCGATGGCCCGAGCTGGCCCGGTTGCGCGGCACGCTCGTGCTGATGATGGCGGTTGACAACCTCGAGGCGATCGCGGCGGAGCTCATCACCCAGGGACGGGCTGGATCGACGGCCGTCGCGGTCGTCTCCGACGGCTCCATGCCCGGGCAGCGCCTGCTGAGCGCGACATTGTCGACCGTCGCCGACCGGATGGCGGCACAGGCGATCCGGCCACCCGCCATCGTCGTCGTCGGCCCGGTCGTTGAGGTCGCCGGTTCGCTCAGCGCCGTGGAACGCTGAGGCGCGTGGCCGAGTTCATCACCCTCACAGACCCGACCGACCCGCGGCTGGCCGACTACGGCGGGCTGCGCGACGTGACGTTGCGCAGGAGCCTGGAAGCCGAGCACGGCTTGTTCATCGCCGAGGGCGACAAGGTGGTGCGCAGGGCGGTCGACGCAGGGTACGAGATCCGGTCGCTGTTGATGACCAGGAAATGGACGGCGGGGCTGGCCGACGTCCTGTCCGCCACCGCGGCACCGTGTTTCGTCGTCAGTGACGAACTGGTCGAGCAGGTGACCGGCTTCCATGTGCACCGCGGAGCCCTGGCATCGTTCGCCCGCCGGGCCCTGCCGGAGCTGACCGAGGTCCTGGCCACCGCACGGCGCGTCATCGTCGTCGAGGACGTCGTTGACAGCACCAACCTCGGTGCGATCTTCCGTTCCGCGGCTGCTCTCGGGGTCGACGCCATCGTGCTGTCGCCCCGGTGCGCCGATCCGTTGTACCGACGATCGGTGAAGGTCTCGATGGGTGCGGTGTTCGGGCTGCCCTACACGCGCACCGCGGACTGGTACGGCGCGCTCGACCAGATCCGGAGCCATGGGTTCCGGGTTCTCGCCCTCACGCCGGCGCCCGACGCGACGCCGATCGAGCAGGCGCTGGCCGGCGGAGAACGGGTGGCTCTCGTGCTGGGATCTGAGGGCTCCGGTCTCTCGCAGCGCTGGCTCGCCAGCGCCGACTGCCGGGTCACGATCGAAATGGCCCATGGGGTCGACTCGCTCAACGTGGGCGCCTGCGCGGCAATTGCCGCATACCTCCTCGTGAATTCCTGACATTCTGTAGTTTGGAGTGCACCAATTTTCGACCCCGCGTAGTCTTGGCGCCTCATCGACCCTGCGATCGGGGGTACCCCGGAGTGAGCGAGCAGGCACCCCGGCTCGACGCGGGCGCGATTCGCAACATCCACGCGGTGCTATCTCGAATCCATCAGGGCCAGGAGCTCACCGAGTCCCTCATGGACGTGGCTCGTGCGCTGGTCGACGTACTCGGCTTCAACTCCGCCTGTGTCAACATCGTCGACGGCGACGACCTGGAGGCCGTCGCAGTGGTAGGCCCCGATGGGTATTCGGCGCTGCTGGGTCAGCGGAACCCAGTATCCCGATGGCACCAGCTGATGCAGGCAGGGCAGAACTGGCACGGGCTCTCCCTGGTGATCGACCCGCGCGACATGGCACCCGGACTGCGCTACATCGAGCCCGGAGACGATGCCGGGCTGCTCGGCAAGCCGGGCGTGTGGGGTGCGCTGGGGATGCTCCTGGCCCCGATGAAGACGGCCGACGGGGAACTGGTCGGCATCGTGACCGTTGACGGGCGTCCTCACTCGCTGTGGCCGGACGAGTTCCAGTGCACGCTCCTGGAGATGTTCACCGTGCAGGCCGGTATGGCGATCGACAAGCAGCGACTCACCGCCAGCCTGCGCCTGGAGCATGAACGTCTGCACGCGAGCGAGAAGAGGTTCCGGCTGGCGTTCGACGGAGCGCCGATCGGGATGTCATTGCTCCGGGTCGCCCCTGGCTCTGCACAGATCGTCGACGGCAACGAGTCACTGGCGAGCATGTTCCGGCTGTCGACCGCGGAGCTGAACCAGCGCTCAATGCTGGAGCTCGTACACCCCGACGACCGGCCCGGCTGCCAGGAGGACATCGACCGACTGCTGAGCAAGGGTTTGGTGCAGACCGAGAAGCGGTACGTCCGCTCCGACGGTTCGGTGTTCTGGGGGCTGCTGCACGGCGCTCTGCTGTCTGAGGAATCCGACGGGTTCGGTGACGCGCTGGCGCAGATCGTGGACGTCACCGACGCCAAGGAGGCCGAGCGGGCACTCACGCATCTGGCCAGCCATGATCCGCTGACCGGCCTGGCCAACCGGACGCTGCTGCGGCGCCGAATCGACGAGGTCGTGTCCCAGGCGCGGCGCTCGGGGCGTACGGGTGCTGTGCTCTTCGTGGACCTCGACCACTTCAAGGAGGTCAACGACCTGCACGGCCATCTCGTCGGTGACGAGGTGCTCGCGATGGTGGCCAGGCGCGTGCAGGCCGCGGTACGAACGACCGACACGGTTGGTCGCATCGGCGGCGACGAGTTCGTCGTCGTCACCTACCCGGTGTCACTGAGCGAGGCGGAGCAGATGGCCGTTCGGATCGCCCGGCTGCTGGGCGAGCGCATCCACGTCGGCGACGTCTCGGCGCAGGTGGAGGCGAGCATCGGTCTGGTGCTGGTCACGGGTGCGGTCGAGCCGCTCGAGGTACTCAGGCGAGCCGACGCGGCGATGTACCGCGTGAAGGAGCAGGCGACGTTCAGCCGGTACGCCGTCGACACGGCCTAGCCGGTCCCGCTCTCCGCTTACGTCATACACATGGAGGGCTATCACTAGACAGAGGGTCGGGCACTAGACAGAGGGTCGGGCACTAGACAGAGGGTCGGGCACTAGACAGAGGGTCGGGCACTAGACAGAGGGTCGGGACCCGCAGAATGCACGACGAAGGCCGGGGGGATCCGGCTAGCCGTCGGGCCGGCCGTCGGTCATGGCGACCCTCGGCCACCCGGCCGGAAAGTACTGGGCCGTGCTCTCCGCCTGGGCCAGCAGCCTTCGCCGGGCCCGGCGTCCGAGCCGGTCGGCGAACACCGTGCCACCCAGATGGTCCGACTCGTGCTGCAGGCATCTGGCCAGCAGCCCGGACCCGTGGAAGCTCACGGGGCGGCCGCTCTCGTCGAAGCCGGTCACGCTGGCGCGGTTGGGCCGGGCCATCTGTATGAAAGCGCCGGGCAGCGACAGGCACCCCTCCTCGCCCTCCTCGAGCCGGCGGTCACGGCCCTCGGGGAGCTCCAGCCGGGGGTTGCAGACGACGCCCTCCCGCACGACTCCGTCGTCATCGGGGCAGGCGAAGACGAAGACCGCCACGTCCACTCCCACCTGGTTGGCCGCCAGCCCGACACCCTCGGCCGCGTGCATGGTTGCGACCATGTCGGCGACGAGCGTGCCCAGGGCCGCGTCGAAGTCCCGCACCTCCCGGCACCGGCGGTGCATCACCGGCTCGCCCCACCGCACTATCGGCCGCGGGGTTCCGCCGGCCGGCAACCTCGACATCATGCCCCTTCACACAGCGCCACCTGGCGCACACCTCACTCGAGATACGGCTCGACGTTTCGTCGACGATCATCGACGTTTCGTCGACGATGACATCGACACTTTCGTCGACGAGCACATCGTGTCGACAAACCGGGTCGGTCGCCACCGGGGCCCGGGTCGACCGTTCCGCGAGCCCGCTCGTTGCGGGCGGCCACGGAAGGGTTGCGATCGGGGAACACCTGATCGCAGATCCGCAGTGTCGGAGATATGTGCGTACCATCATCGAATTGTCCGACCACCGGCGCGCAAGGGGTCGTTGTGATCGAGTTCCGCAATGTCACCAAGCGCTATCCCGATGGCACTGTGGCGGTCGACGACCTCAGCCTGGTGGCCGAGACCGGAGAGATCACCGTGCTGGTCGGTCCGTCGGGCTGCGGCAAGACCACCTCGCTGCGGATGATCAACCGGACCATCGACGTCACATCTGGCCAGATCCTGGTCGACGGTGACGACATCGCCTCCGTCGACGCGGTGAAGCTGCGCCGGGGGATCGGCTACGTCATCCAGGCGGCCGGCCTCTTCCCGCACCGGACCGTGCTCGCCAACATCACCACGGTTCCGCGACTGCTCGGCTGGGACAAGTCGAAGGCGGAGGCACGCGGGCGGGAACTCATCGAGCGGGTCGGGCTGCCGCCGGCGATGGCCAAGCGTTATCCCGTCCAGCTATCCGGCGGCCAGCAGCAGCGCGTCGGCGTCGCCCGGGCGCTGGCAGCGGACCCGCCGGTGATGCTGATGGACGAGCCGTTCAGTGCCGTCGACCCGATCGTCCGGGCCAGCCTGCAGGACGAGTTCCTGCGCCTGCAGCAGGAACTCGGCAAGACGATCGTGTTCGTCACCCACGACATCGACGAGGCCGTCAAGCTCGGTGACAAGGTCGCCGTCCTCGAGGTCGGTGGACACCTCTCGCAGCTCGACTCACCGGCCCACCTGCTGAGCAACCCCGCCAACGACTTCGTCGAGGAGTTCATCGGCCGGGACCGCGGCTATCGGGCCCTGGGCTTCCTGCCCGCCGCAGACCTTCCACTGCGGCCGGTTGACACGGGCGGGCTGGACGGCGATGCCGTCCGGACATTCCCTCGCAGCGGCTCGCTGCGGGCCGCGCTCGACGCCGCGCTCACGTCCTCCGACGGGCGCGCGGTCTGCGTCGACGACGAGGGAAAGCCGATCGGAGAGATCACCCAGGGCGAGATCAGCGAGTACGTCGTCAAGAAGCACGCTGGTGCGGCTTGAACGACTTCCTCAGCTACCTCGACGACAACTCCAGCGAGATCCTGCGGCTGCTGCGAGAGCACATCTTCCTGGCGATCATTCCCATTGTGCTGGGTCTGGCGATCGCGCTGCCGCTGGGTTGGCTGGCCAGCGCACGACCCCGGCTGGCGACGCCGCTGCTGGCCATCACGGGAGTCCTGTACACGATCCCTTCACTCGCGGTGTTCCTACTGCTGCCGCCGATACTCGGTACCGGCATCCTCGACAGGGTCAACATCGTCGTCGCGCTGACCATCTACACGGTTGCGCTGCTGCTGCGCAGCGTCATAGACGGTCTCAGCTCGGTCCCGGAGCACGTCCGGATCGCCGCGATCGCGCTGGGGTACGGGCCGCTGCGCAGGCTCGGCGGCGTAGACCTCCCCATCGCGGTCCCTGTGATCATGGCCGGACTCCGGGTGGCGACCGTGGCGAACGTGAGCCTGGTCAGCGTGGGCGCGCTCATCGGAGTGGGCGGGCTCGGAGAGCTTTTCACCAGGGGGTTCCAGATCGGCGACACCAACCCCATCATCGCGGGCGTGGTCCTGTCGGTGCTGCTCGCGCTGACCGCAGACGCCGTCCTCGTCCTCCTGCAGTGGATCGCGACCCCCTGGACCCGGTTGGGCCGGGCACGATGAGCTCCACCGAGAAGGTCGTCGCCGCCACCAACTACGACATCGTCAACAAGTTCCGCGAGTTCGTCACCACGCCCGCCAACTGGAGCGGTGACAGCGGCATCCCACAGCGCCTCCTCGAGCACATCGAATACACCGTGCTCGCGGTGGGCATCGCCGCGCTGATCGCGCTCCCGCTGGGGATGCTGATCGGGCACACCGGCCGGGGCGCATTCCTCGCCATCAACATCGGCAACGCCGCCCGGGCTATCCCGACCCTCGGCCTGCTCGTGCTGGTGGTCACCTGGAGGGGCATCGGCCTGTTTCCCGTGCTCGTCGCCCTGGTCGTCCTCGCCGTGCCGCCGATCCTCACGGCGACCTACGCCGGGATCCAGGCGGTCGAGTCGTCCACGAAGGATGCCGCCCGCGGGATGGGCCTCAGCGAGGGCCAGATCCTCAGGCAGGTCGAGGTTCCGGTCGCGCTCCCGCTCGTCCTCTCCGGATTGCGCAGCGCGACCCTGCAGGTCATCGCCACGGCCACCATTGCCGCCTATGTCGCACTCGGCGGGCTGGGCAGGTTCCTGATCGACGGCGTCAGCATCCGGGACTACGGCCAGATGGCGGTCGGCGCCGTCCTGGTCGCGGGGCTGGCTGTCGTCGTCGACGTCCTGTTCGGACTGTTGATCCGGACCGTCGTCTCCCCGGGGGTGACCGGGAAGGCGGCGACACGCACACGCAAGGATGAGACCGAACCGGTCGTTGCGGCATCGTCTACGTAACGACACCACACCACCTGGGAGCTCACAGTGCTCGAGACACACCTGGCCCTCGGCCGTCGGGTCCGGCTGGCCGTCGCTGCGGTGGCGATGGTCTGCCTCACCGCCTCGTGCGGGCTGTTCGGCGGAGATGACAGCTCGTCCTCCGGCGACTCCACCACCAAGACAGTCACCGTCGGCTCAGGCAACTTCACCGAGTCGATCGTCCTGGGCGAGATGTGCGCCCAGCTGCTGGAGTCCAAGGGCATCACGGTCAGCCGCAAGCTCAACATCGGTGCCCGTGAGGTCTATCTCGGCGCGATCGAAGATGGGTCTGTCGATCTGCTGCCCGAGTACATCGGCAGCCTGCTGGCCTTCTACAACCCCGATGCCGGTGTCACCGCAAAGGCTGATGTCGAGAACGCTCTCAAGAGCGCGCTCCCCGATGGGCTGGAAGTACTCGACACGTCGCCCGCGGCGGACAACGACGTTCTGGTCGTCACCAAGGAGACGGCAGCCAAGTACAACCTGCACTCGCTCAGTCAACTCGCCGGGATCAGCGACCAGCTAACCGTCGGAGCCGCTCCCGAGTTCCGGGCGCGCACCACCGGACTTGTCGGGTTGAAGGACCTGTACGGCGCCGACCTGGACTTCAAGCCGCTCGACGCCGGCGGGCCACTCACGCTGAAGGCGATCAAGAGCGGCGACATCCAGATCGGGGAGTTCTTCAGCACCCAGCCCGTGGTGAAGGACGAGGGGTTCGTGATCCTGCAGGACCCAAAGCATCTGTCGCCGGCTGAGAACGTCACGGCCCTGATCCGCAGTGACGCCGTCACTCCCGAGATCACCGCGGCGCTCAACAAGCTCCTGGCCACATTGACCTCCGCCGACCTGGTCTCGGTGGTCACCAAGATCGACGTCGACAAGCAGAGCGTCTCCGACGTCGCGAAGCAGTACCTCACGGACAAGGGGCTCATCTGAGTGGCGGGCAGCGGCGGGCAGGCGCCTGAGGCGCGCGCGAACGAGTCGCCAAATACGGGGTGTGACCTATAAACCTGGTTGAAAGTTGCGCCCCCGACGTGATGTCATGCGTGGTGTCGTGCCGAACACGCACGGGGCCGTCGGTCGCGCCCGCTGTCGGCGGGCCTGAGTAAGTTAGGTCATGCTCAGGTCAGGCAATAATTCCCGAGACCGGGTTGTTCCCCCTACCAGAAGCCCGGATGAGGTTGGAGCAGGGTCGTGACGTTGTCGGATGTGGTGAACGGCGGGCGTGACGCCCGTACGGTGCGCTTGCAACCGCTCTTCGTGCCGACCCCGCAGCACGCATCATCGAGGCGCGCTCAACTCTATCGGCTGCGGCACGAGGCTGTGCTGTTCGTGGGCATGCTGTTCCTCTACGACGTCGGCCGCTACATCGCGGCCCGACATGTGGGCATGGCCTTCCACCACGCCCAGACGGTGCTGGGCATCGAGCGCTGGTTGTACCTGCCGAACGAGGCCGCGCTGCAACAGTGGTTCCTCACCGCATACTCCGGCGTCGTCCAGGCCGCCAACGTCTACTACGCGTCCATGCACTTCCCGATGACCATCCTGACTTTGGTCTGGCTGTTCTTCTACCACCCGCTGCACTACCTCTGGGCCCGTCGCGCGCTCGTGACGGCAACAGGGCTTGGACTGGTGATCGAGTTCGTCTACCCGCTCGCACCGCCGAGGATGCTCGGGGCGCAAGGATTCATCGATGCCGCCGAGAAGTTCGGGCAGTCGGTCTACGACGCACCCGGTGTCGCCGGGCTCACCAACCAGTTCGCCGCAATGCCGAGTCTGCACGTCGGCTGGGCGCTGCTGGTCGCGATCGCGCTGATCTCGTCGATCGAGTCACGCTGGAGCTGGCTGTTCGCGCTGCACCCGATCGTCACCTTGTTCGTCGTGGTGGTCACGGCCAACCACTACTGGCTCGACGGCGTTGTCGGCTCGGCCCTGGTGGTGTTCGCCCTGGCCATTCACCGTCGGGACTCCCTGACGCCCTATCTCCCGCGTGCCATCACCCCACCGTCGCGTCACATCACGGCGGCCAGCTCCGTCACCCGCTGAGCCGGCACGCGTGACCGGCTGAACGGGACGGGACATGCCGCAACCGCGTGACATGCCTGCGGACAGGATCGGCTATCTGGGCATCGACCTGGGCACCAGCGGCCTCAAGCTAGCCCTGGTCGGAGCCGACGGCCTCGTCGTCGCGGAGTCAGAGGCGGCGTACGACGTGACTGCACCGCAGCCAGGCTGGGCCGAGACGGACCCAGCCGCCTGGGTACGGGCGCTGGAGCGAGCTGCGAGGTCGATTGCACGTCAGCTGCAGGAACTCACTCTGCGTGGCGTGGGTGTCACGGGGCAGATGCACGGGACGGTCCTGGTCGACCCGGCCGGGCGGCCGGTGCGGAGTGCGGTGCTGTGGCCCGATCGCCGCGCGAACGCCGAGCTCGACCTGTGGCGGTCGATGCCACGCACCCAGCGGGCACGGCTGGCCAACCCGCTGGTTCCCGGGATGACGGGCCCGGTGCTCGCCTGGCTTGCGCGCAACGAGCCGGAGCGCCTGGAGGCCGCGGCAACCGTTCTGCTGCCCAAGGACTACCTTCGCTCCGTCCTCACCGGCCGTGGCGGCAGCGATCCTGGTGATCGGCACGGCTGCACCGATCGCAGCGATGCCTCAGGCACGCTGCTGTGGGACATGGTCAGCGACGACTGGGCCGAGGGCGTCGGCGGCGTCGTCGACGTGGACCTGCTGCCGGTCATTCGCCCGGCCGACTGTGTGGTGGGTACCACGGGGTGGCTGGTCGAGCGGGCCGGCGGTACGTCCGACGTGCCCGTCGTGGTCGGCTGTGCTGACACGGCAGCGACGCTGGTCGCGCTCGCCGCGACGACGCAGATCGGTGAGTCGGCTCCGCTGGTTGTGAACCTCGGCACGGGCGCGCAGATCCTTCGTCCCGATGCGCAGGTTCTTGCGTGCGTCGACCCGCTGTCACACACCTATGCCGACGCAGGACGCGGTTCGTATGTCATGGTCGCGGTGCAGAACGCCGGGCTCGCCCTGTCGTGGGTGCAGCAGCTGTTGGCGCTGTCCTGGCCGGACTTCGTCGATTCGGCGGCAGCCGAGGACGGCAGCGGCGACGTGTCCTTCGTCCCCTTCCTGACCGGTGAGCGGGGTGGCCTGGCCGGTCCGTCCTCGCGCGCCGCCTGGCTGGGGCTGACCGAGAGCACGACGCCTTCACAGCTGGCCAGAGCCGCATTCGAGGCCATGGCGTTCTCGGTGCGGCGGGCTGTCGAGCTCAGCGGGCAGCCGCCGCGGGGACCGCTGCTGTTGAGCGGTGGGGGCGGACGCGAGCCGCTTGTCCAGCAGCTGATCGCAGACACGCTGGCGGCGCCGGTGCTCCGGGTGGGCCTGCGCAGCGCATCCGCGATCGGAGCAGCCGTGCTCGCCGCCCGCGGGACGGGGCGGGCACTGCGGATCCCGGTCGAGCCGGTCCACATCGAGCCGCACACGTCGGCCGGCCTGGAAAGGGCGTACGCACGCTGGTGTGACAGGCTGGCCGGCGGCGACCTGTAGGCACGTGCCGCGAAGGAGGAGGGCCGAATGACTGGTGTCGTGACCTCCGTGAGCGCAAGCGCGACGCACAGTTTCGGCAAGGACGGCAAGGACAGCATCCGGCTCATCACGGGCGTCGGTGTCGCCGGCGACGCTCACGGCGGCCGGACGGTGCAGCATCGCTCACGCGTCGCCCGGGACCCCAGTCAGCCGAACCTTCGTCAGCTGCACCTGATTCACGCAGAGCTGCACGACGAGCTTCGCACAGCCGGTTTCGGCGTCGCAGCAGGTGAGATGGGGGAGAATGTGACGACCCGCGGCATCGACCTGCTCAGGCTGTCGACGGGCGCGATGCTTCACCTCGGCAACGAGGCGGTTGTCGAGGTCACCGGGCTTCGCAATCCGTGCGTCCAGCTCGACCGGTTCCAACCGGGTCTGCTCGGCGCGGTGCTGAGACGCGACCCCCGGGGGAGCGTCGAGCGGCTGGCCGGAGTGATGGCGGTCGTGGTGTCCGACGGCGAGATCCGGCCCGGTGACCCGATCAGGGTGGAGCTGCCGTCCGGAGCGCACCGACCGCTTGTCTGCGTCTGAGCCGGCCGAGTCAGCGCAGCGGCTTGGTCAGCCTGACGTCCTCGTCGAGATAGCCGAGACCGGTGTAGAAGGCCCTCGCACGTGCGTTCGCCGCGCCGGTTTCGACCGTGAGGTAGGCATGACCCTGTTCGCGTCCCCACTGCTCGGCTCGCGCCATCAGAGCCCGGCCGACCCCGCGGCCCTCGGCGCTCCGGGCAACGAGGAGCTCCCCGACGTACGCGTCTCGCACCTGTTCGCTCCTCCTGAGGTCCTATAACCGGATGTCGCCGAGGATGCGCAGGATCCGTTTCTCCGACACCGGCGTGGCCGTGCCCAGCTGCTGCGCGAAGAGGCTGACACGGAACTCCTCGAGCAGCCAGCGGACGTTGCGCAGCTCCTCCGGCACGGTTCTGCCCGGGCGCACGGCGTCCAGCGTGCGCTCATACGCCTGTTGGGCCTGGCGGATCCGGCGCATCCGCTCCGCGTCCCGGGCCGGCTCGCTCGGCAGTCGCTGGAGCCGGTAGAGCATCGCGCGCAGATAGCGGGCGAGGTCGGCTAGCCGATCCCAGCCTGCGTCGGTTACGAAGCCTGGAGCCACCAGCGACGACAGCTGTGCCCGCACATCGGCCAATCCGGCGAGTAACGCCAGAGCCCGGATTCCGGCGAGCTCTCGCTCGGCCTGTTGAGCAAGCGCCAGAACCCGGGCGACCTGGGTGACCACGTGGAGAACCGCGTCGCGGATCCCGGCCTGGACCTGGCCGGCCAGCTCGGCGAACGCTCGTTCGTCCCATGCCGGGCCGCCGTGCAGCGCGACCAGATGGTCGACCGCGCAGCCGACACAGTTGTCGAGCAACGCGCCGACGCTGCCGTGCGGGTTGTGGGCCAGGGCGAGTTTGGCTGTGTTGTCGAGATTGGCCTGGATCCACGGTAGCTGCGAGCCCAGTCCCAGCCTGAGCAGCCGCCGGGTTCCCTGCCACATGGCGCGGCGCTGTTCGGGCTCGTTCTCGAGTACGCGTACCGCCACTGCGTCTGCCTCGTCGACCAGCGCCGGGTAGCCGGTGACCGGATGGCCGTTCACGCTGGTCGTGTACGTCTGTGGCAGGGTCCCGATCGACCACTCACGCAGCCCGGACCGCTCGATCGGCGCCGCGGCAGCGGAGATCCGCGACTGTGCCACGGGCTTGAGCTGCAGCCTCAGCGCCTCGAGGTCCTTGCCCTCGGCCATCGTCTCGCCGCTCTCGCCGACGACCCGGAACGTGACTCGCAGATGCTGCGGCACCTTGTCCCACTGCCAGGCGTTCAGCGGAACCGGGACCCCCGTCGTTCGCAGCAGCTCTCGACTGAGCGCCTCGAGAAGCGGGCTCTCGCCTGGCCGCAAGCGGGCCAGCACCTCACGGGCCCGATCCGGGGCGGGGATGAAGTTGCGCCGCAGTTGCTTGGGCAGCGAGCGGATCAGAGCGGTCACGAGCTCCTCGCGCAGCCCCGGGATCTGCCACTCGAACAGTTCCGCGCTGACCCGGCCCAGGTCGGCCAGCTCGAGCTCGACCGTCACCCCGTCGGCCTCGGCACCGGGCTCGAACGCGTACGAGATCGGCAGATCGAGGCCATCGGCATGCCATTCCTCGGGGTGGTCGTCCGGGTCGACCTCGGCTGCCTCCTCGCGCAGGAGCAGCGACCTCTCGAAGTTCAGCAGCTCAGGGTCGCTCCTAAAGGCCTTCTTCCACCAGGTGTCGAAGTGCACACCCGACACGACGTCGGGGCCGATCCGCTCGTCGTAGAACTCGAACAGGGTCTCGTCGTCGACGAGAAGATCGCGTCTGCGAACCCGGTCCTCGAGCTCGGCGACCTCTTCGATCATCGCCCGGTTCTCGTGGAAGAACGGGTGCCTGGTCTGCCAGTCGCCCTCGACGAGCGCGTGCCGGATGAACAGCTCCCGAGACAGCACCGGGTCGATCTGTCCGAAGCCGAGCTTGCGGCCGGTCACGATCGGCAGGCCATAGAGCGTGACCTTCTCGAAGGCCATCACCGCCCCACGCTTCTTCTCCCAGTGCGGCTCGCTGTAGCTGCGCCTGACCAGGTGCGGTGCCAGCCCCTCGGCCCACTCCGGCTCGATGCGCGCGACGGTGCGTGCCCATAGCCGCGACGTCTCGACCAGCTCGCCCGCCATCACCCATCGGGGAGTCTTCTTGAACAGCGCCGATCCGGGGAAGATGGAGAACCGCGCGTTGCGGGCGCCCTCGTACTCCCGCTTCGTGCCGTCGTACACCCCGATATGCGACAGCAGGCCGGAAAGCAGCGCGATGTGGATGCTGTCCGGCTTGGCCGGTTCGCGGTTGCGGGAGACACCGAGCGTGCCCATGATCTGCTTGAGCTGACCGTGGACGTCCTGCCACTCCCGCACCCGCAGGTAGTTGAGGAACTCCGTCCGGCACAGCCGGCGGAACTGGTTGGACGAGAGGGCGGCCTGCCGGTCGCGAAGATGGTTCCACAGGTTGAGGTACGCCAGGAAGTCGGAGTCCGGGTCGGCGAAGCGGGCGTGGCTGGCGTCGGCCGCCTGACGCTTCTCGGCGGGCCGCTCACGTGGGTCCTGGATGGACAGCGCCGCCGCGATCACCATGACCTCGCGTGCACAGCCGTGCTTGTCCGCCTCGAGCACCATGCGGGCCAGCCGCGGGTCGAGCGGGATCTGCGCCAGTCGGCGGCCGATCGGAGTGAGCCTGCGGGTCGTGCTCTTCGGGTCGGCTTCCATCGCTCCAAGCTCGTGCAGCAGCTGGACACCATCCTTGATGTTGCGCCGGTCGGGCGCGTCCAGGAACGGGAACGAGGCCAGGTCCCCGAGGCCGAGCGAGGTCATCGCCAAGATCACCGACGCCAGGTTCGTCCGCAGGATCTCGGGGTCGGTGAAGGCGGGCCGCGCGGCGTAGTCCTCCGCCGAGTACAGCCTGACGCAGATGCCGTCCGAGGTACGGCCGCATCGTCCCTTGCGCTGGTTCGCGGACGCCTGCGAGATCGGTTCTATCGGCAGCCGCTGCACTTTGGTTCGCTGGCTGTACCGCGAGATTCGAGCGGTGCCCGGGTCGACGACGTACTTGATCCCGGGCACGGTCAACGACGTCTCGGCGACGTTGGTGGCGAGCACGACACGACGGCCGGTGTGCGGCTGGAAGACCCGGTGCTGCTCCCCGGCGGAGAGCCGGGCGTAGAGCGGGGTGACCTCGGTGCGGGGAAGCTGCAGCTGCATCAGCGCATCGGCGGTATCGCGGATCTCGCGTTCGCCGCTGAGGAAGACCAGGACGTCGCCCGGCCCCTCGGCGGACAGCTCGGCGACCGCCTCGAGGATCGCCTGGGTACGGTCGCGTGGCCCGGCGTGCTGTGCGTCCTCGGGGCGGTCCTCGGAGTCGTCGTCGCGGCCTTCGTCGCTGAGCGGACGGTAGCGAACCTCGACCGGGTAGGTGCGTCCCGACACCTCGACCACAGGGGCGTCGTCGAAGTGCCGGGAGAATCGGGCGGGGTCGATGGTGGCCGACGTGACGATCACCTTGAGGTCCGGGCGGCGCGGGAGGAGTTGTTTGAGGTACCCGAGGATGAAGTCGACGTTCAGGCTGCGCTCGTGCGCCTCGTCGATGATGAGCGTGTCGTAGGCCGACAGCGCGCGGTCGCGCTGGATCTCGGCCAGCAGGATCCCGTCGGTCATCAGCCGCACCATCGTGCGGTCGCTCGCATGGTCGGTGAAGCGGACGGTGTAGCCGACGGCGTCGCCCAGCGGCACGTCCAGTTCCTCCGCGATCCGCTCGGCGACCGTGCGCGCGGCGAGCCGGCGCGGCTGGGTGTGGCCGATCATGCCGCGAACCCCGCGACCGAGCTCGAGGCAGATCTTGGGCAGCTGTGTGGTCTTCCCCGAACCGGTCTCCCCGGCGAGGATGACGACCTGGTGGCCGCGGATGGCCGCCAGGATCTCGTCCCTGAGCTGGCTGACGGGAAGTTCCGGCGGATACGAGATCTTTGGAACGGCTGCGCGCCGGTTGGCGACGCGGAGTTCGGCCCGAGCGATGTCCGCGGTGATGGCGTCGACGGCGGACCGCCGCTGTGTCTCGCCGTGCATCTTGCGTACACCCTCGAGCCTGCGGCCCAGGCGCCGCTCGTCGCGCAGCATCAGCGCAGGTAGGCGGGACCGCAGCTCGGCGGTGGAGGCGTTCGAGGAACGGGACATCGCGGCACAAGGATAGGCAGTGGGCTCCGCCCGGAGGCCGTGGTCGTCCCGGGTCACTAGTCTGCTCGCCGTGGGGCACGACGACGGTGCGGGAGCCGCGGAGATGAGTGACGGCGCGTCCTGGGCCAGCGTCACCGCACGCCGCTGGTTGCGGGCTATGGGCCCACGTGACCGCGCCGAGACCGACCGGGCGTCGAGCGCGCTGGAGCTCCTGTTCGACCTGACGTTCGTCGTGGCCGTCGCCGAGGCCGCGGCGGAGCTGAGCCACAGCCTGGCCGACGGGCACCCGGTGTCCGGGACGCTGAGCTATCTGATGGTGTTCTTCGCAATCTGGTGGGCGTGGATGAACTTCACCTGGTTCGCCTCGGCCTATGACAACGACGACGTCCCCTACCGGCTGCTCACCCTGCTGCAGATGGCGGGCGTCCTCGTGCTCGCGGCCGGGGTGCCGGCAGCGTTCGAGGACAGGCAGTTCGCGACCGTGACGGTCGGGTACGTGATCATGCGCGTCGCGATGATCGGGCAGTGGTTGCGGGCAGCCCGGTCCGATCCGCCCGGTCGGGCCTGCGCCCTGTTCTTCGCCGGCGGGATCGCCGTCGTTCAGGCCGGCTGGCTGCTGCGACTTGCGCTGCCGGAGCGGGCGGGGATGGTGGCGTTCGTGCTGCTCGTCCTGGCCGAGTTGCTCGTACCACCGCTCGCCGAGCGAAGGGGCCCGACCCCGTGGAACCCCGAACACATCACCGAGCGCTACGGCCTGTTCACCATCATCGTGCTGGGGGAGTGCGTCGCCGCCACCACCAACGCGGTCCAGGCGACCAGGGCCGGCGGCGGGCTGACGGCGGATCTGGCCGCGGTCGCGGCGGGAGGGCTGGTGCTGCTGTTCGGACTCTGGTGGCTGTACTTCCTCCGACCGGCGGGGGAGCACCTGCGCCGGCGGCCGGAGCTCGGGTTCGTGTGGGGCTACCTGCACTACGGCATCTTCGCCGCCGGTGCCGCGGTTGGATCGGGACTCGAGGTGGCCGCGGAGGCGGGACTGCACCACATCGCCGCCTCCGAGCTGTCGATCGCGCTGGACGTCGCGGTACCCACCGTGATGTTCCTGGAGATCCTCACCGTCCTGCACGTGCTGCTCTCGCGGGACTACCGACCGGGGCCGGCGCAGGCACTTCCAGCCGGCGGACTGGTCCTGCTGGCGGCGTTGTCCGCTACGGTTCTGCCAGTCGGTGCGGCGGTGCTGCTGATGAGCCTTCCAGTGGCCGGGCTCATCGCCTTCGGCGTCTCGGTGGACCACCGCCTTGCCTTGGCTGGTGCATCCTCGTGATCCGCCGCCATGTCATCGTGCACGGCCGGGTGCAGGGGGTCTTCTTCCGGGACAGCTGCCGGCAAGAGGCGGAGATCCTAGGTGTACGGGGGTGGATCGCCAACCGCTCGGACGGATCCGTCGAAGCCGTCTTCGAAGGCGACGCGAGCGCGGTCGACGAGATCGTCGACTGGTGCCGGGAGGGTCCTGCGCAGGCGGACGTCTCGCGCGTGGACGTCCAGAGCGAGGAGCCGGAGGGCATCGGGGGCTTCGAGGTGCGGGACTGACCTGCGGCCGGGCCACCGAGCACCGATGCACCGCTCAGAAGAGCGTCGGCGTCCTCGCACCGTCACAGACGGAGTCAGCCTCGACAGCGTTGGGCGGCATGCTGCCCGACGGGTAGTCGCCCTCGTCGCTGTGTGAGTCGACCCTGCGGGTCGGAGCCCGCGCGAACCCGTGGCCCGCCAGCAAGGGGCGAACCCGTTCGCGCAGCATCCGCTGGTAGCTGTCGGGCGCGTAGGCGCCCCGGGCGTACAGCCGCTCGTAGCGCGCGACCAGATCCGGCCGGTTGCTGCGCAGCCAGGAGAAGTACCACTCCCGTGCTCCTTTGCGCAGGTGCAGTGGCAGCACGGTCACTCCGGTAGCTCCCGCGGTGGCGAGCTCGGCCAGCAGCCGGTCGAGGTGGTCGACGCCGTCGGTCAGCATCGGGAGCACCGGCGCCACGAACACGCCGCAGCTCAGGCCGCGGTCGGTGATCTCCCTGACCAGGTCGAGTCGTGCCCGCGGGCTCGGCGTGCCGGGCTCGAGGCTCTCGTGCAGCTCCCGGTCCAGGATCGCCAGTGACACACCGAGGCCGACCGACACCTGCCCCGCGGCGGCCTCCAGCAGCGCGAGGTCCCGGCGCATCAGCGTGCCTTTGGTCAGGATCGAGAACGGCGTACCAGAGTCGGCCAGCGCGTCGATGATCGCGGGCATCAGTCGATATCGCCCCTCGGCGCGCTGGTAGGGGTCGGTGTTGGTGCCCAGGGCCACGGCCTCCCGCCGCCAGGACGGGCGGGCGAGCTCGCGGCGCAGCACCTCGCCGACATTGGTCTTGACCACGATCCGGGTGTTGAAGTCCGTGCCGACACCGAGGTCGAGCCAGGCGTGGCTGCCGCGCGCGTAGCAGTAGAAGCACGCGTGGGTGCAGCCCCGCCATGGGTTGACGGTCCACCGAAACGGCATGGAGGACGCGTCAGGCACTCGATTCAGAGCCGACTTGGCCAGCACCTCGTGGAACGTGACGCCGGCGAACTCGGGGGCCTCGACGCTCCGCACCAACCCCGCGATGCGGGTCAGGCCGGGGAGCGCCGCATCGTCGGTCGCGGTCGGTGCCTGGGTGTCCCATCGCATGTCTTGCATTCGAACACATGTACGAACAAGGGTCAAGTGGGCAGGCAGACGCGGAGCTTGTTGCCGGGGACAGTGCTGGACCTAGGCTGAGGTCGAGTCGATGGGGACGAGCGCGTCCACAGGGTCACGGCGCCGGTACAGCTCAAGGGTGGCCTTGGCATCGTCATCCACCTCGATGCAGTCGACGACGAGAGGTGTCGGTCGACATGGCCCACCGGCCATGTCGAGCAGGGACTGGCTGACTCCGACATGCGCGGCAGCGTAGGGCCGACCAGGACACAGCCCTCGGCATACCACGCGAACCCGCGCGCCCGCGTGAGGGTAATTGGCGAAACCAGGCGCATACCTACTCAGTCGTCGCCGGACGGCGCTGAACCTACTGCAAGTCACATCCGATAGAGCATGACAACGGGCCGAGTGCGTTGAAACTGCCAGGCGCACAGAACCTTCGGCGGACCGTGCGCTCGTCAGGCGTGTCCGACGACCTCGCGGACCTCTACGTCTTCGAGCGTCACGCTGTCGGGGAGCGCTGTCCGGACCATCTCGCTCGCCCCGGTCGCGGCATCCTCGGACTCGAACACGACCATCCCCAATCCCGTGTTGTCCTTGTGGGTCCAGTACCCGGCGACGAACCCAGGGGCCTGCGACACACCCGGGATGACCTTGGCGTGCAGCCCCGCTTCGGCTGCCTCTCGATCGTGGATGGTTACCTTGACAACCACTGCGTGCATGCGCGTCCGCCTCTCTGGTTGGCCCCGCGACCCTTTCATGTCAGCCGGGCTCAGCGCAAGGGCGCGCCCGGGGGAGCATCGTGTACTGAGGCACGTGACAGGGCCAGCGCATCTCGCGTAGGTAGGCGCACGCGTGGGTGTAGCCGCGCCATGGGTTGACGGTCCACCGAAACGGCATGGAGGACGCGTCAGGCACTCGATTCAGAGCCGATTTGGCCAGCACCTCGTGGAATGTGACGCCGGCGAACTCGGGGGCCTCGACGCTCCGCACCAACCCCGCGATGCGGGTCAGGCCGGGGAGCGCCGCATCGTCGGTCGCGGTCGGTGCTTGGGTGTCCCATCGCATGTCCTTGCATTCGAACACATGTGCGATGACCCGGTCAAGCCACCCGGCCGTCGGCTGGCTAGCCTCGGGACATGCCCTACGACCTGGCGCGGATCCGCGCCTGCTATCCGGCGCTGGCCGACGGGTCCGCCTATCTCGACGGCGCCGCCGGAACGCAGGTGCCCACTGCCGTCATCGACGCCACCGCCGCGGCTTACTCCGCCGGCCTGGGAAACGCGCAAGGAGGTTTTCCAGCCTCGGACCGGTCCGACGTGATCGTCGCGGGAGCGCGCGAGGCGGTCGCGGACCTGGTCGGGGGTGTCCCCGGCGGCGTGGTCCTGGGGCCGAACTCCACCAGCCTCGTCTACCTGATCGCCACCGCGTTGGCGCGGAGCTGGGCGCCCGGTGACGAGATCGTGTTGACCCGCCTCGACCACGACGCGAACGTTCGACCGTGGGTGCAGTGGGCGCAGCGGACCGGCGTCACCGTCCGCTGGGTGGACCCGGTGCTCCCGGCATGCGAGCTGCCCGCCGAAGCATTCGACGACGTCCTCGGTGACCGGACCAGGCTGGTGGCCGTGACGGCCGCCAGCAACGTCGTGGGAACTCGTCCTGATGTCGCGGCGATCGCGGATCGCGCGCACCGCGCCGGCGCGTTGCTGATGGTGGACGGCGTGCACGCCACTCCGCACGGTCCGGTCGACGTGTCCGCACTCGGGGCGGATCTGTTCGTCACCTCGTCGTACAAGTGGAGCGGTCCGCATCTGGCGGCGCTCATCGCCGACCCGGACCTGCTCGAGGACCTCTGGCCGGACAAGCTCGCCTCCTCGTCGGACACGGTTCCCGAGCGGTTCGAGCGAGGCACGTTACCCTTCGCCGACCTGGCCGGCCTGGTGGCTGCGGTCGACCACCTGGCCGGGCTGGACGGCACCGCCAGCGGCACCCGGCGGCAGCGACTCCAGGTGTCGATGGCGGCGGTGGAGCACTTCGAGACCGGGCTCTTCACCCGATTGACCGACGGGCTCGGACGGATGCGGCACGTCCAGCGGATCGGCTCACCGGTGCGGTGCGCGCCGACCGCGTACTTCACCGTCGACGGCCATACCCCGGCCGAGGTATCGAGGAGATGCGCCGATGCGGGTGTCAACATCTGGCATGGTCACAACTACGCGTGGGAGCTGACCGGTCTGCTCGGGATCCGCGACACGGGGTCTGCGGCTCGCGCCGGACTCGTGCACTACAACGGACCTGACGACGTCGACCGGCTGCTCGAGGTCCTCGCCACTCTCCGCTGAGCGGGTCGCGGCGGCGGGTGCGCCCACCGGCGATGTGGTGGGATGGCGGACATGCAGCTCACCAAGTTCAGCCACTCCTGCATCCGGCTCGAGGACGGCGGTGCAGTCCTCGTGATCGACCCGGGCACCCTCTCCGAGGCGGCTGTCGCCCTCGAGGGAGCCGATGCGGTTCTCATCACGCATGAGCACCCCGATCACATCGACGCCGACGCGGTGCGGCAGGCCGTCGGCGCGAACCCGGGCCTGCGGGTCTGGGCGCCGTCTTCGGTCACGTCGTCCCTGGACGATCTGGGGGATGGCGTGACGACGATCGAGCCGGGCGGGTCGTTCGACGCGGCGGGGTTCGCGGTCCGCACGTTCGGCGGCCAGCACGCGCTGATCCATCCGCAGGTGCCGGTGGTCGCCAACGTCGCGTACCTGGTCAACGGGTCGGTCTACCATCCGGGAGACTCGTTCGCCGTCCCAGACGTCGACGTCCCGACGCTGCTGTTGCCGATCCACGCCCCCTGGTCCAAGATCGCCGAAGTGCTCGACTTCCTCATCGCGGTCAGACCCGACCGGGCGGTTCAGATCCACGACGGCCTGCTGAACGACCGCGGCCTGGGCATGGTCGAGGCGCACGTGAGTCGCATCGCCGATGCGTACGGGCCCCGCTTCGCACACCTCGCCCCGCAAGAGTCGATCGACGGGTGAGCTGACACCCGGTGTCGACGCTGTTCGCGAACCGGACCGAGGCGGGGCGGGCTCTTGCCGCGCGGCTTGCCGACCTCGCGGGCGACGACCTGGTCGTGCTCGGCCTGCCCCGCGGTGGGGTCGTCGTGGCCGTTGAGGTGGCGCGCACGCTTGGAGCGTCGCTGGATGTGCTCGTGGTCCGCAAGCTCGGGGTTCCCCGACAGCCCGAGCTTGCGATGGGCGCGATCGCGGAGGCCGGCGTTCGGCTGGTGTCCGAGGACGTCGTCCGGGCCGCGTGCGTGACCCCCGAAGTGCTCGCGGGGGTGGAGCGGCGCGAGCGTGACCTGCTGCGGCAGCGACTGCGCCTACTCCGCGGTGACCGGCCACCGGTGAGTCTGGCGAACCGCGCCGTGGTGGTCGTGGACGACGGGATCGCCACCGGCTCCACCGTCCGGGTGGCCTGTGCGGCGGCCCGCGCTCGCGGAGCAGTCCGCGTCCTGGTGGCTGTTCCGGTGGCACCCGCGGACACGCCGGAGCGTCTGCGCGGTGTGGCCGACGATGTTGTGCTGCTGCACACACCCGAGCCGTTCCTGGCGATCGGCCCGTTCTACCGGGACTTCTCGCAGACCTCCGATGCGGAGGTCGTCGACGCCCTGCAGCAGCTGGTCACCCGGACAGAACCCTGACGCCGGCCGGCTCAGTGGGGTGCCTCGACGGCCACGACCTTCGTGAGCAGCTCGCGAAGGTCGTGGTCACCGGCGGCGCCCAGCAGGTCCACCACCTCAGACTGCAGGGCCGCTGCCGCGGCGCAGGCGGCGTCCAGGCTGCGTCGGCCGGAATCGGTGAGCGTCAGGTCGTAGGCGCGCCGGTCCTTCGCGTTGCGCGCTCGCTGCACGAGTCCGATCGCCTCCAGCTCGTCGACGGACTGCAACACCGCCGGTGGCGTCACTCCGAGCCGCGCGGCCAGGTGCTGCTGGGTACACGGTTGCTCTTCGCCGAGTGTGGCGAGCACACCGAAGTGCCGCGGTTCGATTTCCAGTGGACGTAACCGATCCGAGGCCCGGGCGCGCAGCCTTCGGTGTGCCTGGGCGATCAGGTAGCCGGATCGATTCGCCAGCGACTCGACCGCCAGTGCCTCGTCGCCGAAAAGCAACTGCCGGAGCAGCTCGGTCAGATGCTGGTGCTCTGACCGGGTGAGCGTCGCGGTGAGGACCGCCTCGGCTTGGTCGAGCGCCTGCTGCAGCTCGGACAGGGTGGCGAGCCCGCTGTCGGTGAGTGCGAGCGCGTACGAGCGCCGGTCGCCGGGGTCACGGTTTCGTATCACCTGACCACGCTCTTGCAACGCATCGACGAGCTTGACCATGATGCTGCGGTTGACATGCATGAGGTCGGCGAGTTCGCGTTGCGACACCGGACCCCGCTCCTGCAGGGTCGACAGGACGACGACATCGCGGATCTGGTGTGTGTCCGGCAGGCAGCCGCGAGCGCATTGAGCCGAGCGGACGAAGGCGCGGCGCAGCAGGTAGCCGGTGAACTCCGACAGCGCGGGCGTGAGGGGCGGGTCGGGCCTTTCCAGGTCGTTCGTCATGGCAGCGCCAAGAGTACGCCCGGTGGATCACAGGGTGAATCATTAATGGTTTTGACGATGTCGGCGGGCGTCGCTAATCTCGCCGTCGATCGGTTTCGGGAGAGGGTTGCGGATGAACAGGTCGATCGCCGGCGCACTGACGAGCCGGAGGACCAAGTGGGTGGCGCTGGGATTCTGGATCGCGGTGTTGCTCGTCGCCGGACCGCTGGCCGGCAAACTGACCGGCGCCCAGCAGAACGACGCCATCTCCTGGCTGCCCGGGAGCGCCGAGTCCACAAAGGTCCTGGCCGAGCAGCAGGCCTTCGTGTCGCCCGACGCGCTGCCCGCGGTCGTCGTCTATGAGCGCCCGGGCGGTGTGACCGCCGCCGACCGGGCCAAGGCCGCTACCGATGCCCGCCAGTTCGCCACGGTGGAGTCGGTCGACGGAAACGTCACCGGTCCGATCCCCTCCCAGGACGGGGCGGCGCTGCAGACGATCGTGACGCTGAACCTCGGCAGCGACGGGTGGGAGAAGGCGGTCGGCATCGTCGACGACATGCGCGCCACCGCCAGCACCGGCGACCCAGGTCTCTCGGCGCATGTCACCGGGCCGGCCGGCACCGCGGCGGACTCGGGCAAGGCGTTCGAGGGCATCGACGGCACCCTGCTCTACGCGACCCTGGCCGTGGTGATCGTGATCCTGCTGCTGACCTACCGGAGCCCGATCCTGTGGCTGCTCCCGGTGTTGACCGCGGGCATCGCGCTGGCCAGCGCCGAGGCGGTCATCTACCTGCTGGCGGTCCATGCCGGACTGACGGTCAACGCTCAGAGCGCCGGGATACTGACCGTGCTCGTGTTCGGAGCGGGCACCGACTACGCGCTGCTGCTGGTGGCGCGCTACCGCGAGGAGCTGCGGCGTCACGAGGACCGGCACGAGGCGATGGCGGTTGCGTTGCGCCGCGCCGGGCCGGCGGTCATCGCCAGCGCGGGCACGGTGGTGGTCGGCATGCTCTGTCTGCTCGCCGCCGAGATGAACTCCACCCAGGGTCTGGGACCGGTCGCGGCGATCGGTGTCGCGGTCGGGTTGTTCGCGATGATCACGCTCCTCCCCGCACTGCTGGTGATCTGCGGGCGTTGGGTGTTCTGGCCGGTTCGGCCGCACGTCGACACCTCCGAGCCGACCACGGCAGGGCTCTGGGCCCGGGTCGGTACGAAGATCGCCCGCCGTCCGCGCACCGTGTGGGTGGTCACAGCGCTGCTGCTGGCCGCGGTGGCCGTCGGTGTGACCGACCTCAACGCGACCGGCCTGACCAACAAGGACTCGTTCCGTGGCACGCCGGACTCCATCGTCGGTGAGGCCGTGGTCGCCAAGCACTTCCCGGCTGGGGCGGGCAACCCGGTGATCGTGATCGCCAACTCCACCCAGGCGGGTGAGGTCAACGACGCTATGCAGGGGACGCGGGGGATCACCGAGGTCTCCCGACAGGGAAGCAACGACGGCCTGACCTATCTGACCGGCACGCTGAGCGATCCGTCCGACAGCCAGGCCGCCTACGACACCATCGACCGGCTGCGTGACCGGGTGCACGCGATCGAGGGCGCAGGCGCTCTGGTCGGCGGCAACACCGCCATCAACCTCGACATCCAGCGGGCGGCGCGCCACGACAACCGGCTCATCATCCCGATCGTGCTCGTGGTGGTGTTCTTCATCCTGGCGGGTCTGTTGCGGGCCATTCTCGCCCCGCTGCTGCTGATCGCGACGGTCGTGCTGTCGTTTGGCGCGGCCCTGGGTGTCAGCGCGCTTGTCTACGACCACATCCTGGGGTTCAAGGGGGCCGACAGCTCACTGCCGCTGTTCGTATTCGTCTTCCTGGTCGCGCTCGGCATCGACTACAACATCTTCCTGATGACACGGGTACGCGAGGAGGCTCAGAAGCACGGCACGCGGCGCGGGGCACTGATCGGCCTGGCTGCAACCGGCGGCGTGATCACGTCGGCAGGCCTGGTTCTCGCCGGGACGTTCCTGGTGCTGGCAACCCTGCCGTTGACGGCCTTCGCCGAGATCGGCTTTGCGGTGGCATTCGGTGTCCTCCTCGACACCATCGTCGTCCGCTCGGTGCTGGTGACCGCACTGAACCTCGACATCGGCCGGCACATATGGTGGCCGAGCAGGCTGGCGCGCAAGACAGACGTCGACGTCGATGAGCTGGCGGACCAGCGCAGCCAGCTGGTCAGCTGAGCAGGGGCCGGGTAGCGGGAAGCGGGTCCTTCGTCGGGCCGGCGCCTAGTCTGGACGGGTGAGCGACGGGACCGGCGGGCTGCAGGTGCGGCGTCTCGGGTTCGGCGCGCGGGCACTCGACTATGAGTCGGCCTGGGCCGAGCAGCGTCGGCTCCATGCACTGCGCGTGGCCGGCCGGATCCCCGACACGCTCCTGCTGCTGGAGCATCCGGCCGTCTTCACGGCCGGGAAGCGGACCGAGGTACACGAGCGGCCGACGGACGGCACGCCGGTGGTGGATGTCGACCGGGGTGGCAAGATCACGTTCCACGGGCCGGGACAGCTGGTCGGGTACCCGATCGTCGGGCTTCCCGACCACGTGTACGTCGTCGACTATGTTCGGCGCCTGGAGGAGGCCCTGATCCGGGTATGCGCCGATCTCGGGCTTGTCACCGGCCGGGTGGCCGGGCGCACGGACGTGTGGCGGCCGGCCACCGTTTGTCACCAACCGACCTCCGCACGGGGTCGGTCACGACGCCCCCGGTCTGGAACGCGACAACACGACCACCTTCCGCCCGGCCCGACCAGAATCAAGTCGTCGCATGCTCAACGCCATACTGCACAAGCCCGGCGACGGCACCGTCTACGGGTTCCGACACCGAGGCTGACGCGTCCGGCTTCTCAGCCCGGTTCGAGACGAACGCCTCAGCGAAGGCATGAGGTTCGTCGGCTCCCGGGGTTTGGCCCTGGGAGGTCGACCATCTGTCATCAACGGTGAGGGGAGACAGGACCGGCAAAGACGAGACGGGGGCGCACGCCCATCGACAGTCGGCGCATTGAGGCTCGCTCTGGCTGTCGATGCGCGACGGACTCAGTCCCGACATGCCTCATGAGGCCCGCGGTCGCCATCACGCGGTGCTTACCCGGCCTCCAGCAGGGACAACAGGGTGGCGGCGGCTGCCTGTACCGGGATCAGATCGACCGGCTGGGCAGTCATCCGTGCCGCATCGGCCACTACCAGTGTGACCTGCCTTGCCACCACGGCCCGGTACTCGGCCGTTCGGCATGACCGACCCACATTGTCCAGCAGGCGCAGCAGCGCCTTCATCACACGCGGCTCAGCCGCGCCGTATCGGCGGATCTGTCCACAGGCCAGATCGACGAAGTACTCGAGATCCCGCCCGGGGACTGTCACACGGATGCTTCCCTGTGGGTCGTGCAGCGCTTGGCCGCCGAGGGTCCGCGTTGCCAGCGCGGACAGGATGACGGACAGGTGGTCAAGGGCTTGCACCGCTGTGTACGGATCGTTGACCGCGGGCGAGAGCGCTTTGGAAGCGATGTCGGCGAGTTGGCGGACCCCCAAAGCGACGTCTTGCTCGAGGGTGCGCTCGAAACCCAGCCGAATGGCATCTTTTGTCAGGGCTGCCACGACGGCATGAGGGACCCTCGGCGCTGACCCGTCCAGGGACCATACGTGCAAGATCGGCGCGCCCTCGATCAGGTGTTCACCCACCATCGGCACGACGGCGGTCACCACGTCACCCTCGACTGCCATTGGCAGCAGGATCTCGGAATGGATCGTCTGGACGTAGCCCGACCGATACGCCGGGATGGATCGCGCGTGTGCGGGTGGGGGATCGATTGCGACGGAGGTCACCTCACGGGTCGGCAGCGCATTGGAGATCACATGGAGACTGGACTGCTCGACCCGCCGCATCACCTCGTCGATCTGAAGCGAGTGCGCCAGGTGGTGGACGAAGAAGATCAGCATCAGCATGCTGGCGAAGAGGAGGACGAGGGCACCGGTGACGGCCGCGCGTGGATAGTCACTCGTGCGTGCTCCGGCCGAGACCCCGACCGTGTACAAGCCCGCCGAACTGTACGTGAAGGTAGCCACGAAGACGCTCAGCACGACCTGGTTGACACGATCGCGAAGAAAGTTCCGGAGCAGGCGGGGTGAGAACTGGGTCGAGGCGAGCTGGAGGGCGACCACGGTGAGCCCGAGCACCAGCGCGATGACCGTCACCATCGTGCTCGTGATCCCGATCAGCAGGTTGCGGGCATCGTCTGCCGTGCCCTGAAAGGCCAGACGCCCCCAAGGCGACGAAGACGGATCGATGTCCACCGCCGACAGAACCGATCCTGCGGCGAGTGCCAGCACGACCGACAGGGTCGGCAGCACCCAGAGAGAACCCTTCAGGTACTCCCACAGCGCCTCGCGACGAAGGCTCAGGTCCCGACTCACGGGACGACTTCCAGAGCGGCGACACTCGTCTCGGCCATGAGCGCTCCTCCACTCGAGGACCTGCTCACGTCGAACAGATCCCCACCGGAGCATTGATGGCGCCCGCGGTCAGGACGTCACACAGAACGGGTGATCTGCCGTCGGGACCCTTCTCCATCACCTCGACCCCTTCGTACACCGAGCAGTCGGCTTCGCGGTCATTATCGCCGCCGCTGTGGCCGCGTTGATCGTCGCTCCCGCTTCGCGCCGCTCTGCGTGCCTGACCAGCAGAGCTTGCTCCCCGAGAAGGAAATGCCGCATACACCCGGTTCGGAGGACGGCCCGGCCTTCCGTGGACACCCGAAACAGTGACCGAATGTACCGCCGATCCGGGTGACTGTTGGTCGGACAACCCCAAACCTCATCAACCTCGCCAATAGCGAGACGAGGGGCGGCGCGTGACCGTCGCCGTCCAGGCGGCCGGTCAGGTCGTCTGGACCGTGCGATGCCGAGGCGGACGGCTTCGTCTAGGTTGGCTGTGTTTCCAGAGATGGCCAACACCGCGTGGCCTGCGAAGAGGAGTCAGCACATGGACGAGTACCCGCTGATTCGGCGCTGTCGGTGACCGATACGGGCGCGAGCTGCCGCTGCTGGATCAGCTCTACAAGCGCGTCAAGGGACGCCTCAGCAGTGTCGGCATGCATCCTCACCAGCTGATTCCGGGGGACGTCTGCATGGGGAACGACATCCCGATGGCCGGCGTCTCCGAGCAGGTCGGCACGGCCAGGTTCGGAAACAACTCGTCGACGTCGGTTCTCGACGCTGGCTGCATGGCTCATGACCACCTCGACGACGTCTACGGCGTCGACGCCGGCGTCTTCCCGAGCATCTGTGCTCTGTCCCCGGCCTGGACCGTTACGGCGAATGCGCTTCGCGTCGGCGACGATCTGCTCGAGCGGCTCCACTCGTGACGTCATGAACATAACCACGAGCCTGAGCCAGCTTCTGGTGGCGGTTCTTGTTGCGGCTGTCGCGCCGCTGATCGCCGGACTGATCCCGGGACGGCGGCTGCCGCAGGTGGTCATCCTGATCGTCGGCGGCATGTTGATCGGACCGGAGCTGCTGGGCTGGGTCGACCCAGCCAATCTGGTCCTACTCTCGAACGTCGGGCTGGGATTCCTCTTCCTGCTGGCCGGGTACGAACTGGAGCTGGGCCTGTTCCGGCAGGAGGAGGGCAGGCTCGCCGTTCTCGGATGGTTAGTCACCTTGGTCATAGCGCTCGTCGTGACCGGGTTCCTCGCCTCCATCGGCTTCGTCCATGCCTTCGTCCCGGTCGCCCTCGGATTGACCACCACGGCGTTAGGGACCCTGCTGCCGATCCTGCGGGAGAACGACCTACTGGGCGGACGGCTCGGTCCCAACATCCTTGCTGCGGGGGCTGTCGGAGAGTTCCTCCCGGTGGTCGGGATCGCGATCTTCCTCAGCGCGAACGGTGAGTTCCAAGGCATCCTGTCGTTGGCCGCAATGGGTGTGCTCGCCGTCATCGTCACCTTGGCCCCGAGGCTGGGAACGGACAGCCGGTTGGCCAAGATCATGAGTGAGGGCGAGGGAGCGACGTCACAGACCACCCTGCGGTGGACGATCGTGCTGCTCATCGGCCTCTTGGTACTGGCCGGCGAGTTCGGGCTCGACGTGGTACTCGGTGCGTTCCTCGCCGGCGTGGTGCTCGGCCAATGGGCGCCCGGCGACGTCGACGCCCTGGAAGGCAAGCTCGACGCCATCGGCTACGGGTTCTTCATTCCGATCTTCTTCGTCTCATCAGGGATGAACCTCGATCTGGGGTCGATCGCGGACGCACCGGCCCGACTGGTCGTCTTCTTCGCGCTCCTGGTGGCGGTGCGTGGGCTCCCTTCTCTGCTCATCTACCGACGTCGGCTGCTGATGATCGAACGCGTACAGATGACGTTGCTCACCGCGACCGCGCTGCCGCTGCTCGTCGCGCTGGCCGCGATCGGGCTTGAGAACGGCGAGATGCTCCCGGAGAACGCCGCCGCACTGGTCGGCGCGGGCGTTCTGTCGGTCGTGTTCTTCCCAGCCATCGTCGTCGGGCTCCGTCGACCACGCGCTCAGGGCCCGACCGCCGCTGACGGTACGGACACAGCCGCACAGAGATGACGTACTCACCCAACCGGGGTAGCTGACCCACCGCGCGCGCTCGCGCGAGGGACGCGGCTACCAGCGAGTCACCCGAGGATCCACGTGAGGATCCACGTGGGCGAGACGAGCGACACCTTCATTACCCGTGCCCGTCGGGAGCGGTCGCAGTGACGATGAGTGCTCTGAAGCTCCCGAAGGAGATACTCCAGACATCGCCGGGCCGCGGAATCCGTATGTCGCCGAGATGGCGACTCGAGCGCTGGTTCAAGTTCGCAGGAACCCGGTGGCTGAACGAAGGGCTTTCCGTCGGCGCTCCGACGAAAGGATCCTGCGCGCGGCTGGGTGCGACACGCTTCGCGATACCGACGAACGGGCTCGAGCACGCGTACGGTGAAGTCGTCGCACTTGCAACTATTGACGAGGAGTTGGCGTCGCATGGATCTCGGCGATTTCCTGTGGAGTCTGCTGGTCATCTACTTCATCATCTTCTACTTCATGCTGCTCTTCCGGATCCTGGGCGACCTGTTCAGTGACGACGACGTCAGCGGCTGGGCCAAGACCGCCTGGATCATTTTCATGCTGTTGCTGCCGTTTCTCGCGATCTTCGTCTACCTGATCGTCCGCGGGAAGGGTATGTATGAGCGTGCGGGGGAGCGTGCCGCGGCCGCGAATGCCGCCCAGCAGGACTACATCCGCGAGGTCGCCGGCACCTCCGGTGGCTCAGGCGCCGATGCAGCTGGACAGATCGCCAAGGGACACGAGCTGCTCACCTCCGGTGCGATCACACAGCAGGAGTTCGACGCGATCAAGGCCAAGGCACTCGCCTAGCGGCGTCGCACTGATTCCCGGTGTCGAGCGAGTCTCGGTCGGGTGCCTCACCAGACGGCATCGAGAAGCTGGTCAGCTGAGCAGGGGCCGGGTAGCGGGAAGCGGGTCCTTCGTCGGGCCGGCGCCTAGTCTGGACGGGTGAGCGACGGGACCGGCGGGCTGCAGGTGCGGCGTCTGGGGTTCGGCGCGCGGGCACTCGACTATGAGTCGGCCTGGGCCGAGCAGCGTCGGCTCCATGCACTGCGCGTGGCCGGCCGGATCCCCGACACGCTCCTGCTGCTGGAGCATCCGGCCGTCTTCACGGCCGGGAAGCGGACCGAGGTGCACGAGCGGCCGACGGACGGCACGCCGGTGGTGGATGTCGACCGGGGTGGCAAGATCACGTTCCACGGGCCGGGTCAGCTGGTCGGGTACCCGATCGTCGGACTTCCCGACCATGTGTACGTCGTCGACTATGTTCGGCGCCTGGAGGAGGCCCTGATCCGGGTATGCGCCGATCTCGGGCTTGTCACCGGCCGGGTGGCCGGGCGCACGGGCGTGTGGCGGCCGGCCACAGGAGGTGGAGTCGAGCGCAAGCTGGCGGCGATCGGGATCCGTGTGTCGGGCAAGGTCGCGATGCATGGGTTCGCCCTCAACGCCGACGTCGACCTCGACTGGTTCGCAAAGATAGTCCCGTGCGGCATAGCCGACGCGGGGGTGACGTCGCTGACCGAGGAGCTCGGTCGCGACGTGACCGTCGGGGAGGTGCTGGACTCGACCGAACGGCACGTCCGGGAGCTGCTGTCCTGGACGCCGTACGAGCGGTCCGGCTACCTGCCACCACCCGCCACGGCTGCCGCAGAGGCATCAGCGACCGCCCTCGGGATCTGATAGCGGCGGTTGTTCACCGGCGCCGACCAGGGGCCGCCCGGCCGCGAACACGTGCACGGCGCCCGCCGCATGCACGGCGCTCCGACCGGCCTCGTTGTCGTGCCCCGATGAGCAGGCACACGACATCCCTGGCGTCCTCGGCGTGCCGCAACCTACCGGAATGGGCGCACCACGTCGCTGGCTATCGTCTGACCTGGGAAGTGGGTCGCCACGGCGGCGACATGCACGTCGTCGCCCTTGGCCTCGAGCATCAGGTCGCCGCCGAGGTACAGCGCGACATGGTTGATCTGGCCGGTGCTGTCCTTGGTGTAGAAGACCAGGTCACCCCGGCGCATGTGTGCGCGTGGGACGTGCCGCAGGCGCGGATGGTGGTAGAGCTCGCTGGAGGTGCGGTAATCGGGCAGTACGTGCTTGTCGATCGACACCGGTTGCGGGTCGAGCCCGGCCCGGTAGAGCGACTGCAGGACGAGTCCCGAGCAGTCCACTCCGTACCGCGGTCTGCCGGCGCCGCCCCAGACGTACTCGGCACCGCGATAGCGGTTGGCGAAGGCCAGCATGACCTTGATTCGCTTGGCTGATCCTGCCCGACGCGGCAGGGCGGGAGTCGCCTGCCATCTGTCGAAGCAGAAGCCCTCCCGGAAACCCATCGCCCGCCAGGTGCGCGCTCCGACGACGCCGTTCCGCCGCGGCAGGGAGTGGTTGGTCTGGAAAGCCTTGACTGCGGCGACGGTGGCCGCGTCCATCGTCTCCCACCGAGATCCCATGCCCAGCCGCCGCTGGACGAGCCGGACCTTGATGCCGTTCATGCCGGGCGTGAGGACGACACAGCCCTTCGCCGGTGTGATGGTGCCGGTTGGCTGCAGAAATCTGGTGTGCCGAGGGTGGGCCGTCGTGGCCTGGGAGGCGTCGCCAGCTGGTCGGGTCTGCACATCCCACGCCGTGCCGGCCGGTGCGGCCAGCGCGCACGCGGACAGGAGCATGGTCGGGGCAGCCACACGGAAGCGGAACCAGTGGGTTGGCATCGGGCGGCCTCGCTCGGCATGGAGACGGACGGGCAGGAAATCCGGCCTGTACTCGAATAGACGCCTGGCCGGCCACCGGGGTTTACCGGCGGCTGCGAGCATGCACTGGTCCCCACGTTCTGTGAGTAGTGTCAGCGGACATGAACAACCGCAAGCCAGAGGCTCTCGTAGCAGGCCTGCTGCTGGCGGCGCATCGAGAACGCCACGCCGCCGAACGCGACAACAAGGAATCCGCGTCGCTGATCAGGACGATGCTCGATCTGGTCTCACCGACAGAGGCCGTCGCCGTGGTGGCCGGCGTGTCGGTCAGGATCATCGACGAGCTGTGCAAGCGGCTCGGCACCGACGCGGAAACCGTACTGCTCGCGCTCCCGGCCGACCCGGCCCGTTGGGGCGACGACCCGAGCCCTCCGTGATCGACTGGTGACAGCGCAGCGTGCGGCCGGCTCTCCACAGTCACCCGGGCTTGCGGCGGTCTCGACCTACACCTGCCCTTTTCGTCCCTGCCGCGAGTCGTCGCCATATGCTTGTCCATGGCCCAGACTCACCAGGGTGGACGCTGTTCACTGGCCGACAACGCCGGCCTGACGCATGTTGCCCGCAACCGGGCTCCACTCCTGGCGGCTGGCTGGCCGGGGGTCGACTCGATGACGGAGGTTTCATGCAGGGATCGCAGCGGCACGGCACCAGCGGTGCTGCTGCTCACAACAGCGACGAACCGGCCGTCAGGCCCGGCAGGCTGGTGACATGACCGAGGTAGCACCCGCGCCGGCCGGCAGGGGAACCAACGCCATGGGCCGCAAGCAGGTCCGTGGCTCGGCGCTGCTGGTCGTCGGCCGGATCGCCTCGCTGTTCCTGAGCATGGCCACCCAGGTGCTCATCGTCCGCACGCTCTCCAAGTCGGACTACGGTGCCTTCGCGTACGCACTGGCTCTGGCCTCCGCAGCGAGCACCCTGCTGAGTCTGGGCCAGGGCAAGCTGCTGAGCCGTTTCATGGCGACGTATGAGGAAGAGCGCGACTACCCGCGGATGTTCGGCGCGATGTTCCTTGCGGTCGGGACGATCTTCGTCACAAGTCTGGTGACCATCACCACTCTGTTCTTGTTCAGCGACGCCCTGATCGGGTCGGCGGTCGACAGTTCGGCCGCTACGAGACTCGTCCTCGTCCTGGTGTTCCTGTCCCCGCTCGAAGCGCTCGACCTCGTCTTCGTCTCGCTCTTCGCGGTCTTCAGCAAGCCCCGGGCGATCTTCGTCCGGAAATACCTGCTCTCACCCGGCCTGCGGCTCGTGGTCGTGCTTCTGCTGGTTGTCACAGGAGCGAGCGTCATGTTCCTCGCCGTCGGCTACCTGCTGGCATCAGTGGCCGGCATGTGCGTGTACATGGGGCTCCTCATCCGCGTGCTGCGTGAACGCGGGCTACTCAAGGAGCTCAAGCCGCGTCAGGTCATCCTGCCCTTCCGGGCTGTCTTCGCGTTCTCGTTCCCGCTGATCACCGGTGAGCTCGTCCTGCTGTCGCTGAACGTCGGCGGTGTGATCATCCTCGGGCTCACACACCCGGTGTCCGAGGTCGCCAACTACCGTTCCGTGTTCAACCCGGCCCGGCTCAACACGGCGGTCACCGCCGCGTTCGTGACGCTCTTCCTGCCCGTCATCGCCCGGCTGTTCGCGCGCCACGACATCGAAGGACTGCGCAAGAGCTATTGGCACACTGCAGTCTTCGTCGCCGTGCTGACGTTTCCCATCTTCGCTCTGACCGGGCCGCTGGCCCCTGAGACCACGGTCATCCTGTTCGGCAACCGGTACGCGGAGTCGGGGCTCGTGCTGGCAATCCTGTCCGTCGGCTACTACTTCAACGTCATGCTCGGTTTCAACGCCTACACGCTCCAGGTCTGCGGCCGGATCAGGTATCTGGTACTCGTCAACGTCTTCATCTTCTCCTTCAACGTCGGGTTGGCGCTCCTGCTCGCCCCGCGGTTCGGCGCGCCGGGTGTGGCCGCAGCCAATTGCGCGGCCCTTGTCTCGCAGAACCTTCTCAACCAGTGGGCGCTGCGGGGAAGCATCCATACTCGGTTGATCGACCGCGGTTGTCTGCGCAGCTACAGCATCATCGTGGTGTGTGCTGCCGCGCTGTGGGGTTTCCAGCTGCTCGTGACGCCGGGGCTGATCCTCTGTGCCCTCTCCGCCATGCTGGCATCCGCGCTGGTGCTGTACGTCAGCCGCGATGCCTTGGAGCTCAAGGAGACGTTCCCCGAACTCGCGAAGATTCCGCTGGTCGGGAAGCTGCTGACCTAGCCGGGGTCGCCGGTCAGGCGGGAGCCGAGTTCTGCAGCCAGTCAGGCAGGTTGCGATATCCGTGCGCGACCAGGATTCGGGCGGTCTCTGTGTTCGACTCTCGATAGAGGTCCTCCACGTGCCGCCGTGTCGCGGGATCCAGCCGGGGCGCCGAGCCGGCGTTGACCCGTTCGTAGGCGGTACGGAGCGGTTCTCGCAGGCGGGACGGGATCATTCCCATTCGTTCGGTCGAGCGTTTCAGAGCGAACACCGCCTGGGCCACGCGCGGGCTTCGCGCGTGCTGCGTCTTGTTGCGCGGCGCCAGATCCGCAGGCGACAAGGCTTCGGTGTCGATCTCCAGCCATCCGAACAGGCCCGAGATGACGCGGTAGGCGTCCCGTGACACGTCCTCGACGAACACGATCCTGAGGTCGTCGCCGAAGGCGTCCAGCCAGAGTCCGAACGTAGTCCGCGTAGTAGCCGATGTAGAGCCCGTGGAAATGGTCGCGCGGTACCAGGTCGCTCCCGTCGCGCTTGCGGCTCTCGCAGATCCGCAGGTACTCCTCGAACGACCGAAGGCCGGTGATGTTCCCCAGCGTGCGCTGGAAGGTGTATGCCGAGAAGAGACGGTCCACCGGGTTGCGCAACGTGATGATGATCTTCGGCCGCTCCAGGATGGCTTGGACCGCGTCGATGACCGGTTTCCCGCCGTAGGAGTAAGTCGGCGTCGCATCGAGGGCATAGCGCTGGGTGCCGCAGTGCGCGAAGTGTTGTGCGTATGACTCGACGGGTGGTGGTTCGCCGGAGTGACGTCGGGGGTTGTAGAAGTTGAAGTATCCGACCTCCTTCTCATCGGCCCCGCAGATGTCCGGGTGTTGCGTCAGGTACGCCCACATGGAGCCGGTTCCCGCCTTCGGAACTCCGGCGACCAGGAGGTTGGCCAACCGACCCGTGCCCACGCGTACCCCCTCATCTCGAGTCAACCTTGGCTCGCGCCAGACTACGTCACCCATTACGTTGCAGACTCGACAAGCCACAGATCTGGCTTGTTTCGCCAACTATCATTGCGACATGAGTCTGGTCTGGTGGCGTCGGCAAGCCGGGGCCAGGCACGCCGGTGCCTCTGCCCTCGCCGCCAGCCACCATCGCCACCGCAAGGCGGTGTTCCTCGTCGTCGCGTTGATTGTCATCGCCGGCGTGGCCATCGTCGGCGCGGCACTCGACCCTACGGATCGGGACTCTCCGCCGCCGCCTCCCGACTCGCCGTCCCCGACGGCTCGTACCTACCGCGCCTTCTCGGCCGACTCGTACTGGAACGCTCCACTGCCTGACAACCCACCACTGGACCCGTACGCGAGCCAGATCCTTTACTACATGCGGAACGCCCCCGAGAGCGGTCAGGGCTGCTTGAGCCTGGCCGGTGCGGGAGACAACCAATGGGGGCACCCGATCTACTGGGCGAAGCCGGCTGACCCGGTCTACGACGTCACCGGTGTCGAGAACAACCGTCCACCCGAGCTCGACAGACTCCGCATTCCCCTCGACGCGGAGCCTGCCGCCAACAACGACGGGACCATGAGCATCTACGACATGCAGAAGGGGTACGTGACTGCCCTGACCAACGCGTCGTACGACTCGCACGACGACAAGTGGACAGCGACCGGCGCGACGGTGACCTATCTCGACTCCAACGGGCTGAATGCGCAAACGGGGCTGTCCGACGACCCGCGCAACATCGGCAGTCACCGCGGCAACAACGGCGCGACCATGACCGTCTCCTGGGACATGGTGCATGCGGGGGCCATCCGGCATGTCCTCAAGGTTGCTCTAGGCCCAGAGGTCTCGAGCCGGTTTGTCTTCCCGATGGTGGGCTCGGACGGTCAGTACGACGGAAACAATCCTGCGGTCCCACCGCAGGGCCTGCGGTTTCGCATCAAGCCGTCGGTGGACCTCGGTGCGCTCGGTCTGAACCCTCAGGCCCTGGTGATCGCGCAGGCGCTGCAGCGCTACGGGTTCTACATCGGGGACTCCGGTGGGACCACCGCACTCAAGCTCGAGAACACCGAGGTGGAGGGGCGCGGTCAGAAGTGGAACGTGAGCTCCGACGACCTGTGCGGTCTACCGTTCACGCCGCAGTACTGGGATGTTCTGGCCGAGGGTTACGACCCGAGCCAGTGACAACGCAGTCGCGGCGATCACCGAAGCAGCAGGATGATGATGACGTCGGCCAGCACGAACAGCGCGCTGACGACCAGCACCACCCGCTGCGCTTTGCCGAACCTCCGTGCCGACTGGTCCGGGGTGCCGGCGGCGGACTCCCGTAGATCCCTGCGCGTCGTCTCGGTCGGCGTCGGCGTGACCGATGCATCCGGCGATGCTATGGGCGCCGGCTGGATGGGGGAGCCCACGACGGCTGGATGGGCAACCCGCGACGCCAGTGTCGGGGATCTTTCACTACCGGCAGGCCCTGCTCTGTCATCGCCGGCAGGGCCAGGTCCGACGCTGACGAGGTCGCCGCCGGAGTAGTCGGGAGGCGCCGGGCCCGCTCCTCCACTGCCGGCAGAGCCGGCTCCTCCACTGCCGGCAAACTCCGGATCTGCATCGGCGAGGTTGTGGGCAAGAGCCACCGCGATCAGGGCCATCCAGAAGAACTTGAACTCCAGATTGGACAGGAACATCGCCGCAACGATCGTCCCGACCAGGGCACTGAGGGGCGCTCGACGCAGGCTGGCCGGGAGCCGGAGGGCCTCGAGGAGGGCCAGACCCAACCCCGCTGCCATCAGGAGCAGACCGGGCAGGCCAAGCTCGATCGCCGCGAGCAGCCACAGGTTGTGCGGTTGGTAGGAACCGCCGGTTCCGGTCAACACACTCGCACCGGGCACGGTCGCCTGGGTGGCGGCGTAGACGTCGGGAAAGGTGCCCCAACCGGATCCGAACGGACAGTACTGAGGGCACGCGGCCAGCCCGACCTGCCAGATGCTGGTACGACCGGACGAACTCGTCACCGAGGTGAACGTTCGGTTGGCGATGCCGGCGGGATGGTAGATCCACACCAAGGCGCCGACGACGACGCCGATGGCGCCGTACGCAAGCAGCTTGCTCCGCTTGCCGCGAGGCATCGTGAGCGCAAGCGTCACAATGACGACGACCGTGGCAAGCAGGCCGCCTCGGGACCCGGTGAGGAGGATCGCGCCGAGCAGCAGCGCGGCGATCAGACCGTGGAGGACCCGCTTGCGCCGGTCCGCCATCGTCATCATGCGGTTGAGCGCGATCGACAGCGGCAGCAGCATGGCGACGGCTTGGTTGTCCGGTCCCAGCAGGCCGTTACCGAACCTGCCCTCCGGCGACGCTCCGACGCCGGGAACATCGGAGGGTAGTCCACCCAGGAAGATCAGCTGGGTGAAGCCATAGATGGCCGCGGCACTGGCTCCTGCGAGCAGCCCGTTCTCCGTACGTCGCAGCACCACCCGGTCGACCTGGCTCAAAGAAACGAGTACGAAGACGAGGATGAGACTGGCCAGGATCAGGAAGTCGCTGATGCTCGTGGATGGCGTGATGCTCCACAGCACCGAGGCCCCCGCTACACCGAGAAAGAGGATCCACACCGGCACCGTGGGCGACATACGGCGAGCTCCCCGCCGGGCAGAGACCAGCTGCATGACCAGTCCGACTCCCAGGACGAACCCGATGAGGGAGGACAACGACCCGTAGCGCGAGGGTCCGACCGAGAGCCCTCCCCCGAAGGGCACAAGAGCCGCGAACAGGGGCAGGGCGATCCGCATCGGTTCGCGGATGCAGACAACGAGGAGAAAGAGAACGACGGGTGCGGCGATCAGCGCGAGCAAGCCGTGCGACATCCGCCCGCCTCTCCAAACACGTGTTCGTCGCCAGATCGGTCCGGCCCGATGGCGTTCCTGGCCCGACTGCTAACGAGTCGCCCCCGACAGGGGCTTGACCTCTTCTTCGGTCCTGCTCTCGGAGCGCGCCCCTTCAGAGTGCGCACGCTGATACCAGTGAGCGCGGTCGACCAGGACCACACCCGCCGGGCCTCCGTCGAGGTACTGCTCAGCGGTTCTGCGCAGCGTGTTCAGTCCGATCCCCGGCCGGACGACCAGCAGCGTCAGCGAGGAATCGGGGCGGGTGGCAACGACGTCCGGGCTGGGCCCGTCCACGATGAGGAGCTCCGGCGGGGTCGAGGTGGCCCCGGCAGCTCCTCCGACCGCGGACGAGCGACGCAACGCATGACCTTGCCCGCCCTGCACCACATCCACATGCAGAGCACGGCTCAGGACCCTGGTTATCGCCATCGCCAGCTCGTGCCGTTCACTCGTGGCGTTCGGGGCGCTGGCGATGAGGATCGTGTCGCCGCGACTGCCCAGCAGCCGGCGACACAGGGGTGCGATACCTGCGATGTTTCGAGTGTCACCAGAACGCCCGAGTCGCACCCGGCCGAGCACCGGCGTGCCTGTCGCATCGGCTGCGCCCGCGGCGTCAACCACCGGGCGACGCCAGACGAGCAGTAGGGCAACCGCGCCGATCCCCGCGAGCAGCCCGGCGAGGACGCCGAGGGCGATGGTGATCGGGCCGCCGATCTTCGCCACCGGCTTCGCCGGCAGGTCCGGCGCCTTCTGGATCTGGAACAGGCCGACCGAGGAGCTGTACTTGTTCAACTCTATGGTGAACGTGGCTGCCGCGACCTCCGCCATGTGCCGCGCGGCCTCCGGATTGGGTCCGCGGCCGACCACGGTGAACACCACGTTGTCGAGCGAGGTCACGAGTTCAGCGCGGGAAGGGATCACGGACGCGTCGGGCCTCTCGCCCAGCGCCTGTTGCAGGGCGATCTCCACCGAGCCATTGTTGAAGACACTCTCCCCGAGCCGAGGCAGAGGGTCGAGGTTGGGAAGCTTGATCTGTCCGGTCGGTCCGACCTGCGCCCGCGCCTCGTAGACGTCGGCTCCCCTGGTCAGTGCGACGGGCACGAGGACGCCGACCACGATCACGAACAACGCGACCAGCCAGGCGTACTTCTTCAGCCCCCAGCCCAAGGCGCCGAAGGCGTCTGCGCCACCGTTCATTTGTGATCCTTCCGGTATGCATTTGAGTTTATGCTGATCTGGAGCATCGCGTACCAATTCACGAGACTCGGTCCTTAGCCAACGGCGTGCTGCCCATAAGGAATGGCCGCAGCCGACTTCGTATGGAAGCCGTTGCAGGCCGACACGTTGGAAAACGTGACGCTGCTGTCGATGATGTTGCCCGGTCCTCCGATGACGCCCGCTGCGGCGGGCCGTAGAAAGGTCGTTGCCTGCACGCCAAGGTTCTGGGTGACGACGTTGCCCAGCCCCGGCTGCCCACCCCACCGGATGAGCAGGCCGCGGGCCACGCCCCCGAGAACATTCCTGGCGATGCGCACGGTGTTGCTGTCGCCCGCCAACGCGACCGCGACCCCGCCGCCGTAGACCGTGTTGTAGTCCATGGTGACGTCTGTGGGGCCACCGGCCGCGGATCCGATCGCGACGAGCTGGGCGGGCGCTCCGAAGATCAAATTGCGCGTGACACTCCCGCGGCCGCCGGATCTCATGTCACCGATGGCGAAGTCGCTGGTCCGCTTGACCGTCGCCGGTGGCTGCACATCGTGGATGCAGTTCCCAGTGACCGTCCAGCGTGCCGGTTCGAGGCGACCGTAGCCCGCGACGAGGAAGTTCGTCGTGCCGTGGGATCCCCAGATCTCGCTGTTCTTCCAGGTCCACCCGATGCCGCCGGTTACCTTGACCATTTGATGTGGCGCCGGGTTGAGGTCCGGATCCCTGGTCACGTTCAGGCCGTCGATGTCCCAGTACGACGGTCGGCGCAGCCAGAGCTGACCATGCACGACAGGTCTTTCCCCCGGAAAGGCCATCACGGTGATGTGATGGCTCGGGGTCCCCCGGTGGATGGGGATCTGGACGAACCTCTCGAAGTAGTCGCCACCCCGGACGTACAGCAGCTGTCCGTCCCGCAGTGCCGGCAGGGCCCGGCGCAGGGTCTGCCATGGCTGGTTCTTGGTGCCCGGCCCGGCGTCGTGTCCGGTAGGGCTCACGTAGCGGATGGCGAGCGGTGGTGTCGTCGTCGTGCCGGAGGGCTGCGACGCGGCGTCCGGGTGTGAACCGGAGCATGCGGCCAGTCCCGATAGCAGAACTGCGCCCAAACTGACCATTGCCCGGCGGCCGATGCGCAGCGAGATCCGGGTCATGCGGCCGGCTCCCCGGTGGTGACATTCATCGCCCGGTGGGCGGCCACCCGACGCCGGAGCGAGCCCGGGAGCTTGGACGCCAGCATGCCGGCGCCCTTGGCGGTCGCCTGTACCACGTCGACGGCGAACGGGAAGGGGTCGCGTCGTGACCAGATCGCGTGCGCTTTGGGGCCCTTGAGGGACCGAACCCACTCCGCAACTGACAGGGTGCCGCGGTGGTGTGCCACCACCGCCGCCTGCAGGTCGCGGCGCAGGTCCAGCCACTTCGCGTTCCGACGTACCGCTGCTCGCGCGCCAGCGGCAGCGGCAGTCCGGCAGCGTCGCAGTAGGCGGTGTAGACGAGCTCGACTCCGCCCGCCTCGGCGATCGCGGAACGACCGGTCGGGCGGCCGACGTTGGGCTCGATGATCACCAGCCGGCCGGTGCGGATGTCGCGCTTCATCTCCAGGTAGGCCAGCCCGCGGAAGCCCACGCTCGCCGAACAGCCGGACGGTCGCGTCTCAGCACCTCGTCGTTGCGGCACTCCTCACCCGACGCGCTGGTGCCGATCTCCGGTGGCCACTGCCGCACCTTGCGCGCCACGAACGTGACGAGCGGTTGACCCGATCGGTCGAAGTAGGCGTTGCACGAGAACAGCCCGTCCTCTCGCGCCGGTCACCCACTCCTGGGCGAGCAGCAGGGGCGCCCAGCCGGCGACCCGGTCGTAGACCGCCGAGGAGCTCGGCGGCGTCGCTTGACCGTGAAAGCCCTTGGCGCGTGGTGTGCGTCGCAGCCACGTCGCGGCCTTGTACGGGGGCTTCAGCACGCAGGGGTAGACAATGGACGCGGCGGCCGCGCTCGGCGTCGGAGCGGCTGGCCAGAGCCTCGGTCCGCGGGACCGGGAGGCCCATCTCCGTCGGCGTGGCGGCGCGAACCGCACCTTGTCCATGAGCAGCTCGACGACGGGGTGCGGCGGCGAGCGGCAGCATGAAGCGGTGCGGCGAGCTCGGCGCGGTGCGCGCGACACGGTCGCCACGGTCGCGTCGGTGCACGGCAGCAGCACCGCCGCTCCGGCCGAGTCGCGCGCCGAGCCGCCGAGAGACGCTGACCAGCGCGTCGCCGGACAGCGGGGACTCGATGACCTCGACGCAGGCGTTGCGTCCGAGCGCCCCAGTGCCGTCGGTCGGCGACGACTCCGAAGACCGGTACTCCGCGATCGGCAAGGATCCGCGCGGTCTGCAGCCCGGTGATGCTGTCGAGGCCGACGACGACGGCGGGGGCGGTGGCCTCGTCGGCCGGGTGTCCCTGGTTCAGGCGAGTCATCGCCCTCCTCGGCCTCGATCGTCTCCCGGGTGTGCACCAGGTCGAAGATGTGGTCCACCTTCGCGATGTGCGGGTCGGCGGCCGCCGGCTTGCCCTCTTCGCGCAGCGACTGCTCAAGCGTCTCCTCCATCGCCTGGACCGCGGCCCGCATCGGCTGGTTGGCCAGGATCACCATCGAGAAGCCCTTCTCGTGCAGCTGGTCGGCGGTGTAGTCGGGGAACAGGGTCGGGACGGCGACCAGCGGCGTCGTCGAGTCCCGTCGCGCTGCCACTCCTCGAGGAAGCCCTCGATCTCGGCCGAGCGTCTTGTCCTTGGAGTGGATCAGGATGGCATCCGCACCGGCCTCGGCGTAGGCGACGGCGCGCTCGATCGCGGCCTCGACGCCGTGACCCGCGATCAGCGCCTCCACCCGGGCGATCAGCACGAACTGCGGTCGACTCCTGGGCGGCCTTCGCGGCGCGCGAGTCGGCGAGCCTGCTCGGGGTCTCGACGAGCTCGCGGCTGCGCCTCCCCCTGGTAGAGGCTGTTGCGCTTCGGGAACAGGTTGTCCTCGATGCAGACCGCCGCCACCCCGGCCCGGTCGAACTCCACCAACGGTGCGCACCACGTTGCTGAAGCCCCCGTAACCGTTGTCGCAGTCGACGACGACGGGAAGGTCGGTCGACGCCGTCGATGCGACGCGTCACGTCGAGCGTCTCGGTCATCGTGATCAGGTTGAGGTCGGGCAGGCCGTACGCCATCGCCGACACCCCGAACCCGCTCACCCAGACGGCGTCGAAGCCGTAGCCCGTCGATCAGCCGGGCGCTCATCGCGTCGTGCGCGCCGACGGCCACGACCGGGCCGGTCGCCGAGCCCGCTCACGTAGCTTAGCCGCTTCGCGGTCCGCGCGGCTCATCGGGCCGGCGGCTCTCAAACGACGATGCTCACCGTCGAGTACCTCCTCGTCGAGACGTCCCACTGGAACGCCTCGATCAACTCGATGACGCGCTCGCCGATGAGGCGCTGGGAGTCCAGCGCCATCGCGCCGATGTGGGGCGTGAGCACGACGTTGGGCAGCTCGGCGAACGCGGGACACCGTACCTTCGCCCTCGTGTCTCGTGGACGTCGAGCGCTGCACCGGCCACGCGTGTCGCCTTCGGTCAGCGCCTCGTACAGCGCCTTCTCGTCGACCACGCCGCCCGCGCGCCATGTTGACCAGCAGCGATCCGGGCCGCATCCGCGCCAGACCTTCGCGTCGACCATGTGGTGGGTGCGACTCGTCCAGCGGTACGTGGAGGGTCACGAAGTCGGCGCGCTCCACCACCTCGTCGAAGTCGCGTCAGCTCGATGCCCCGGCCCTCCAGGCTCGTCGGCCGCGGTCGTGCCCGGGATGCGCCACGCAGCCGAGCACACGCATGCCCCACGCGTGGCCCATCTCACCGACCAGGCCGCCGATATTGCCGGCGCCGACGACTCCTAGGGTCTTGCCCAGGAGCAGCGGGCCGCCGAGGTCAGGCTTGGGCCAGTCGCCCTTGCGCGGATCAGCCGGTCGGCGAGTGTGACCTTGCGGGCCAGCGACAGCAGCAGCGCGAACGTGAACTCGGCGACCGGTGGCGCCGACATTCCGGCGACGCGAACCACCCGGATGCCCAGCTCCCGGCGCGCAGTCGAGGTCGATGTTGTCCAGCCCCGACCCGGCCCGCAGGAGCAGGCGCAGGTTCGGCGCCGCGGACAGGACATCGGCAGACAGCTGAACTCCGCTGCGCACGACGACCACCTCGCGGTCGGCGACGGCCTCCCGGAGCGCGGCAGGCTCGGCCTTGATGGCACTGCGCAGATCGAAGTCGCGCTCCAGGGCGACGACGGCCGCGGGGTCGATCGGGCTGGCGAGCAAGATCTTCACGCGTACATGGCCTTCCAGTGAGTTGCGATGGTTGAGACGACATCGCCGAAAACCGCATCCAGCGGCCGGTTCGCGTCGACGACGACGAAGGCGGGGACGACGCCGGCCAGAGCGAGGTACTGCTGTCGACGCTGCTCGAGCCACTCCGGACTCGACTCCGGCTTACGCGCGTACAGCACCTCTGACGGCGCGTCGAGGCAAATGACCAGATCGGGCTTAGGGTACGCATGGTTCAACATCCACCCGTGGAAGCGACCGAACAGGCCGTGTCCGCCACCTCTGCTGACGATGTCGGTGTGGTAGTAGTCGGCGAAGAAGTGCCGGTCGAAGACGACGATGTAACCGCGGGCGCCGTATGCGGTCGCGACGCCCTGCCGAAGCCACTCCTCCAGCATCCACACGGTGAGGCGCGTGCTGTCCTTGAGCGAGCCACGCCAGTCTCGGTTCTCGTCCGTCGGCGGGCTCTCGGCCGCCGTTCGCAGCCTGCTCGCCACGAGGTCCGGACGGCCGCCGCGGGCACGCTTGACGGCCAGCAGCAGTCTCGTGGTGGGAAGCATCAACGAGCTCGCCTCGAGGTTGACCCCCATGTAGATCGTCTTCACCGGACGCGGCAGCGTGGCATGCTCGAGCATCCCGCTGACCGTGCTCTTGCCGGCGCCGTCAGCGCCGACGAGTGCGACCGCGAGCCGGCTACGTCGACCCCTCACCACCGCCTCCATTCCTATGACCCTCGATGACCCTCTACGGCACGGGCGGGCCGTGGACTGCTGCGACCCTGTGTCGACTCTTCGTGCATTGGTTGCTTGTGCGTGCCGCAGGCTCGAGCGCTCGCATGTCGTGAGCCTGCCGTGTTCGTGGGGCGCTGCTGTTGGTCTGCGAGAGCGCCCCTCGCACCCGCCTAGATCTCGTCGCGGACGGGTCCCTCCCGGGCGGTCGCGTGTACGGCATCGACAGCCGCTGACTGCACCGCCCGCCCGAGCGCGGCGATGTCGCACGGGTAGGGATGGAGAACCTTGGCCGAAGGCAGCCGGTCCAGCAGGCCGGACAGCAGATCGGACTCCAGCGACTCGGCCGTCGCCACGACCGGACTGGCCGCCTCGGGAAAAGCGTACCGGAACTGTCGGTAGTCAGCCATGAACCGTGCGCGTTCGTCCGCCAGAGAAGCAGCCATCCGGCCTGAGACCTCCGATGGCGCCGCTGACTCGACCACGATGTCGGGTGAGTCGTGGCTGAGTACCAGCACCACCGCGTCAAGGCTGCCGCGCAGGGTCACCGCGTCCGCCCCGAAGAGCTCCTCGGGAGCTATCTGGAGGTAGGCCTGGCGCTCGATGACGGGAGCGCCCTTGCGCAGCAGTCCCGAGCCAGGAAGGCTCGACTTCGACGCGCTGGTCGCCAGCGCCCCCATCGCCTTCCAGGCTGTCAGGCCGAACCGCTCCGCGCGCGACCGCGACTCCGCCAGTTCGGGTAGCTGCTGTAGATGCCAGGCCCACAGCCGGATCGGCTCGGGGATGCCGACCATCTGGCCGTCGGCGCTCAGGTAGACCCACTCGTCTCCCACGTACTGCGCGCCCTCGTTCATGCAGCCGAGAAGGCTCTCGGTCTTGCCGCTCTTGGCCCATCCGGTCACCAGCACACCGGTCCCACCGGCGGTGAAGGCAGAGGCGTGCAGCGGCAGCACCCCTTTGGTCAGGGCCGTCAGGTTGATGAACGCCAGCAGGTGCGGCACCGCCGGCATCGCCCGCTCGCACACGAACTCGGGCCGTGCGCCGATGTGCTCGAACGGTATGCGCGCCTTCGCGTCGACGCCGCCCTTACCCTGCAGGACAAAGAAGCCGTCCTCGTTGAATCCCCCCTGGTGCAGGCCGACGTAGGTCAGCGGCTTGGTGGTCGCACGGTCCACGAAACGAACCGTGATGTCAGGCTCGCGGTCCAGGGGCTTGGCGATCGGTCCGAGCTGGCGCCGCACGGTCGCGACGTCGGCCGCGGACGCATCAACCAGGCGAATGCCGACGACACCGTGGAGATCGAAGTCAAGACCGGATGGATCCTCGGTGGATGCGTTCCCGCTCGAGGTGCCGCCGGTCACTGACCTCTCCCACCGAGCAACTGTCCGATTGTGCGCAGCATGATCTTCACGTCCGCCCACATGGACCAGTTCTCGATGTAGTAGTTGTCGAAGCTCGCCCGGTCGGCGATGTCGGTGTCACCCCGCAGGCCGTTGATCTGCGCCCAGCCGGTGAGACCGACAGGCACCCGGTGCCGGGCGACGTACCGGGGGAACCGGTTCGTGAACTCGTCGACGAAGAGGGGCCGCTCGGGTCGTGGCCCGACCAGGCTCATGTCGCCGCGGACGACGTTCCACAGCTGCGGGAGCTCGTCGAGGGACAACAGCCTGAGCCATCTGCCGACCGGGCCCATCCGCGGGTCGCCGCCGATGGTCCACAGCTGGGACGACTCGTCCTCGTCCGCAGGCTGGAGGGAGCGGAACTTGTAGATGGTGAAACGCCGCCCGTCCAGCCCAACCCGTTCCTGCTTGAAGATGACCCCTGGCCCGCCCTCGAGCCGCACGGCGACCGCGCAGACGGCAAGTACGGGGGACAGCAGGATGAGCCCGATGCCGGCCAGGACGAAGTCGAACACGCGCTTGGTCCGCCAGGTCAGCGTGCGGTACGAGGCCCGGCTCAGGCGGGTCAACGGGAGCCCCCAGATGAGCTCGGTATCCCGCCCGCTGGCGTGCAGCTCATAAAGTCTGGGAACAAAGAAAATCTCGCATGACAAGCGGTCGCACCGGCGAATCATATCGACCATGACCGACTCGGGGCTCGTCGTGAAAGCGACAATCACGTTCCGAATACGGTGCTCGATCAAAAGTCGAGTCAATGATTCGGTCCCTCCCAACAAAGGCACTCGCCTGTCGGAAAGGGGAACCAGGGGATCGTCATCTACAAAACCGATAGGACGTAAACCGTATTCGGGATGTTCCAGCAAAGTGGCGGAGAGTTGGTTACCAACCCGACCACACCCGATAATCATAGTCGGCCGACCTGCAGCATGCACCTTGCGGTGATGCCGAGTGAGCGGATATCCGACTGCCCGACCCAGGCAGGCGAACACGATAAAGGCCATTGCGGCGAATACCGGACCGTCCTGGACCGGCAATGTCAACTGCAGACGGACAGCCGATGTGATGGCTCCGGCGACCAGTGCACGCCCGACGAGTCCAGGCAGTTCGTCGAGCAGCGAAGGAGCAATACGGGCCTTATAGTGCCCGCCGACGGCATTGAGTCCGAGGACCAGGACGGCCAGTAGAACCGTCGAGAGGAGGGTGAGCTGCACCACCAGGCGCGTGCCGGCGAGGGCGGCAAGGTCCACGACCACTGCGAGCGGAACGACGTCGGTACCGAGCGTGGCCAGGCGGGGACGCGGCTTGGACAGCAGGGTCGGCCGCTCGGAGACCGGAAACGGCGAGCGTCTCTCGGTCTCGGGGGAACCGTCACCCGAGATGAGATCGCCAGCTGACACGGAAATCCTCCCCTGCACCAACCCGGGTAATCCGGACAGGTGAACCGAACGCAAACAGAAGCCCAACGAGAGGTAATACAATCACAACCCCAGTGCACGACCCAAGCGATAGTCGTTATTCGGCTCAGTTATGACTTTGTGCATCCGGGTCGTCACAAACGAGATAACCGTGTGTACTCGGAAAATGACTCTAGGCCCATATGAACGCGGTTAGCCATCGGTTAGCCACGCTGTGTAATGTCCAGCCGAACCTTCCGGTGGACGCTTCGAATGGTTCGGCTGATGCGCGGGCAGTCGCGCGCCGCCGAGGCCAAACCGAGTGATGCTCGTCCCAGTAAGCACGAAATCGACCGACCGACCGGCGACCGGCATGGCCCCCTCAAAGCAGTCGGCCCTGGACCGCGTTCGTGATCACCGAGCGTGACAGGCGCTGGCTATTACCGTGAATATTAGCTGATCAATTGGAAATTTCGACCGTGTGTCGCCTACGGTGCCTGTGCGCAGACAAAACGGTCGCGCGCGTGGGGATCTGAGGAAATCACATGAAGAGGACTTCTCGAGGCGCGGCCGTGGTGTCCGGGCTGACGCTCGCCATGGTCGCGACGGTCGGGTTCGCCCCCGCCGCCAGTGCGGAGTACGGGACCGATCCGACCGGGCCGGTGTGGGTTCCGGACGGTCCGGTGCACGCGGTCGTGACGGCAGGCAGCCGGATCTATGTCGGCGGCAGCTTCACCGGCGGCGTGGCCGCACTTGACGCGTCCACCGGGGCGCTGGTGACGACCTGGCATGGCTCGACGAACGGGGACGTCCGCGCGCTCGCGATGTCGTCCGATGGTTCACATGTCATTGCCGGTGGCGCGTTCACCCTCGCGGACGGCGCGACCCACAAGAAGCTCGCCTCCTTCGCCACGACCGACGGCTCCGTCGACAGCAAGTGGAAGGCCGCGGCTGGCGGCACCGTACGGGACATCGTGGTCAGCGGCGACACCATGTACTTCGGCGGCGCGTTCGTCAAGCACGACGGCGTGGTGCAGCAGGGACTGGGAGCAGCCCTGGTGAGCACCGGAAAGCCGCTACCGAGCTTCACTCCGTCCACCGATGCCAACGTCTATGCCCTTGCCCTCACCGGCAACAAGCTCGTCTTCGCCGGCGCGTTCACCCACGTGAACACAAACGCCCGCAACTCGCTGGCCTCGGTCGACGTGACCAACAACGTCGTGGATGCGTGGAACCCGGCGCGTGCCTGCACGCCCGCCTGCAACGTCTACTGGGACCTCGCCATCGACGGCAACACCGTCTTCGCGGCGTCGAGGAACCAGGGCGCGCTGTCGGCGACCGACCTCACCACCGGAGCACGGCGCTGGACCACGGTCCCGGCCAACGGCGACGCGCAGGCCGTCACGGTCGCCAACGGCACGGTCTACGTCGGTGGCCACTTCACCGCCATCAAGAGCCAGACGCGGACGATCCTGGCGGCCGTCGACGAGAGCACCGGGGCCCTGCTGCCGTTCGCTCCCCACTTCGTCACCACGTATCCGGGGATCTGGGCGCTGGCCTCCACGGCCACGAACCTCTACGTCGGGGGCCACTTCACCGGTGCCGGCCCGCCGCCGAAGCAACACCCCTACCTGGCGATTTTCCACGCGTAGGCGCGGATGGCGACGGGCGCACGCTCCGGCTCCGGTCAGTGCCCGGAGCGCGTCCGTTGTCGCCGCGACCTGCAGTACCCGTGCCTGCCTCAGTACCCGTAGCGCCGCATCAGCGGCCTGGTCGTCAGCTCGACCAGCCACTGGTGGCGTCTCGCCATCTCGGTTCGCCACGCCTCGTCGGACCGGATCTTCACCGAGCCGACCGTGAACCTGCTGGGGTTGCCGGCCACCATGTGGTTGGGGTGCAGGAAGACGGACCCGTCACTCTCGAACGGTGGCGCACTCTCCTCGCCGAGCAACGCCACGATCCGGCTCACCGCCTCCTGAGGATCGCGGGCGAAGTCCTCGTACCTCAGCTCGAGCCACCGCGAGGGGGGTATCCGGCGCCGTAGTACCTCCGAGCCGAGGGAGTTGGCGATCCATCGCCGCACCGACGACGGTATGCGACGCGTCCCCATCATCCTGGTCTCGCCCGCGACGGAGAAGGTCTTGCCACGCCGCCAGGAGTGCACAACCCCGCGGGGATCGCGCACCATGTGAACCACGTAGTGGTCCACACCCTCGACCGCCGCCAGCACCGCCGCGTCGTACGGACGTTTCGAGGTGTCGATCACCACCGACGAGTCGGTTTCGGCCGCGAAGACTCGGCAGGCCTCGCCCATGGCGGTGCGCACGAGGGCCAGGGCGCCCCAGCCGCGATCCTGCCCGGTCGCACTCCGCAGGACGCGCAGGCGGTTGCGAAGGGCGGTCAGCTCATGCTGGGCGGCGATCAGGCCATCGAGCGTCCACGCAGGCCCACCGGGCGCCAAGCCCGAACGAGTCGCCTTGATGACCGGCGACCAGACCGGGCAGTGCTCCGGGGTCTTCCCGCAGGCGCACGGCCGTTCGGCCCGGATCCCGCGCTCCCACAACCAGCGCAGCTCGCCCATGCTCGCGAACCCGTCGATCTCGCCGAGAACGCTGCCCAGCACGGTGGTACCGCTGCGGCCCGGACCAACGACGGACAGCACCTTAATCGGAGCCACTGAACCCCTCACGGATCATCTAGCCAGGGCTGAGTCGGATAGCTACCAGGTCACGGCCGCGGTCGGATGGATCGTACCGTGTCCGGACCGCGCGCTGAGGCGGTTTGCGCTCGCACGGTCCTCGCCTGCCAACGCACGGTGGGACGCGGCGGCTAGCCTGAGCACCGGACGACGGCTCAGGCCCGGATCCCATCGCCCAGGCCACGTCTGCGGCGACAAATCCGAAGTCGCGTACCGAGGAGGGAAGTCCTGTCGTGTCTGAGAGCCGACCGAATTTCCTTTACATCGGCACCAGCAAGGCCGGATCGACCTGGTTGTTCAACACCCTGGCAATCCACCCCGACGTTTATCTGGCCTCGGCCAAAGGGCTGTACTACTTCGACGCGCATTTCACTCAGGGCGAAGAGTGGTATCTCGGACATTTTGCTTGGACCGACGATAAAGCGGCAGTGGGCGAAATATCCCATTCATACCTTTCATCACCGGTGGCGCCGGCGCGCATCTCGGAGCTCAATCCGGGTATGCGCCTTCTGGTCTGCCTGCGCGAGCCGGTCGATCGGGCATTCTCCGATTACCTGGACCTGGTCAAGAACGGGCAGTATGACGGCTCGTTCGAGAACGCGCTCGAGCGGTTTCCCCGCCTCGTCGACCGCGGCCGATACGCGACCCATCTGCGGCGCTATCTCGACCTGTTCCCGCGCGAGCAGCTTCTCGTGCAGCTCTTCGATGATCTCCGGCAGGATGCGCAGGGATATGCCGACGAGGTGTTCGCGTTCCTGGGGGTGAGCCGCCTCGAACTACCACCCGCCGCGCTCAAGAGCCGCATGCCGGCGGGCAGGGCGCGCAACCCCCGGGCGGCCGCGGCGGCGAAGGCCGCATCACGGCTCGTCCGCCGGGTCGGCCTGCGACGACTGCGCTCCCGTGTGAAGCGTTCGGTGGCCGTCCGTCAGGCTCTCTACCGCTCGTACGCCGATGACCGGCCGACCCCACCGCCGGACGTGGTAGCGCATCTCCGCGCGTCCTTCGCCGAAGAGGTCAGGGCACTGGACGCGCTGATCGGCCTGCCGGTGTCGCGGCGTTGGAACTACTCGTCCGAATCGCCCGGGGGAGGGGCATCGACCTAACAGGCTGCGACCCTGGACAGCTCGAGAATCCGTTCGGCCTGGTCGCGCACGTAGCGACTGGACAGTGCCAGAGAGGTCTCGCTGAGTCGCCGGCGCCACCCCCGACCCGAGGTTGACGACTCGACCAGTGCCGACCACTTGTCCAGCAGGATCAGTAGCTCATAGCACTGGATCTGGGGGAGCAGCGGCTCTTCTCCGGCAAGATAGCCGTCGATGGCATCACGCTCGTGCCGCTCGAGGGCCTCCCGATGGAAGGCGGCCCCGTGACTGTGCAGCTGTAGGCCCAGCATCCGGATCCCCACGAGCAGCCGACAAAGGTCCTCGTAGCGGGGGACCTCCCAGCGCGGCAGCGGATCGAAGACCGTGATCCGGTCGTGGTCGTCGACGAAGATGTTGCGCGGGGCGTAGTCACCGTGGCTCACCGCCAGCGGAAGTCGCTCTGGCAGCACGCCCGCCGCGAGCTCGGCGGCCCGGGCCGAGACGTCGCCCACGGCGCGTCCACCGAGTCGGCCGGTGAGGTAGTCGCCGTAGGCCAGGAGCCGGTCGACGATGTCCTCGCGTGCGAACTGCCGCGCAGGCCGCGGTCGGGTCGGCGTCGCCTGCTGGAACGCCCGCAGCCATCCGCCGGCGTCGCGCCACACGCTCGTCGAAGCCATCCGTCGGCGGGTCGCGAAATGGTGGGGCAGCAGGCGGCTCTCCCCGATGAGTCGATGCCGAAGGGTGACGGCGTCGACGTACTCCATCAGGATTGTCGACTCCGCTTCCAGGTGGTCCAGCGGCCGTACGACCCCGAAGGTGGGATGTGATGTCCCGAAGAGCGCCACGATCGACTGGAGCCCCTCGTACTCCAGTGCGGCCAGCTCCTGTGGCGTCGCCGGCTCGGCCCGAAGCCTCGGACGGCCCGAGGGCAGCGGCGATGCGGTTGCCCCGGCCAGTCGTGTCTTGGCCAGGATCTGTGGAGCCCCGCCCGGACCACCGAGATAGACCGCGAACATCGCCGACTTGGGCCGCCGGCCGAGTGCTCTCACGCGCACCTGTCGTGACTGCCCACGGCCGGGAAACCACTCCAGTTGCCGCTCGGCGACACGCTGCTCGATCAGCTGCGCGATGGGGTCAGTAGGATTGACGTCTACAGATGCTGTCCCACTGCCTGTAGTCATACGATTACTCTAAAGTGTTGTACGAGGCAGCCGCAGGCTATTGGAATCCCGCCTCGTAAACCACGGCCTGCGATACACCTACCGGCGGTGCAGCGTTCCCTCGTAACAGCACTCACATGAGTGCTTGTGCACTTCTCAGGGCACGCCACCCAGGTCACTCCAGCGTGCCGTCGACCATCATCTGGTCCCCGCCGGGCGTGCCCGAGACGTGCAGAGTGACGCCGGACCAGGTTCCGCCGGGCAGACTGAGTGGGGGATTGGTCGTCTTCCCGGCCGTGTCGTTGACCCGTCGCTGGGATAGAGACCGGTCGAGTCCCGAAGAGCGCCACGATCGACTGGAGCCCCTCGTACTCCAGTGCAGCCAGCTCATGTGGCGTCGCCGGCTCCGCCCGAAGCCTCGGACGGCTCGAAGGCAGCGGCCGCCCCAGCGGCGATGCGGTTGCCCCGGCCAGTCGTGTCTTGGCCAGGATCTGTGGAGCCCCGCCCGGATCACCGAGATAGACCGCGAACATCGCCGACTTGGGTCGCCGGCCGAGTGCTCTCACCCGCGCCTGTCGTGACTGCCCACGGCCGGGAAACCACTCCAGTTGCCGCTCGGCGACACGCTGCTCGATCAGCTGCTCGATGGGGCTCAAGTCACGCTCGCGGCTTCCCCTGGAAGACCGACCACGCCTCCTTGTACGCGCGCAGCGATCGCCCGTGCTGGGCGATGCGGAAGGCGTCGCCGATCCTGACCGACCTGCGCGACCGGGACCGGGCCAGTGCTGCTTCCACCCGCTGCAACCGGTCGGCGAGCTCGACCGGGCTCGCGTCGATGGCGATCGTGCGTGGTCGGACGTCGAAGTCGACGTGGCCCTCCGACTGGCGCCGGCGCACCCTGAGATCGTCGCCGGTCAGCAACCACCTCCAGGGGCCGCCGGGATCCACCAGTGGTCTGTGGGTGATGGGGTCGGCAGGGTCGTAGCCGAAGAAACCGGCGAGGCCCTCGGCGCCCTTCAGTGCCACCAGGTCCTCCGCGCTCGCGGTGCTGATCCAGCGGTCAGCCCGCCGGGCATCGATCGGGTCACTGGTGATGGTGCTCCCGTCCGCCACCCGGGGGGCACCCTTCTCTCGCTGAACTCGATGGTGCTCGAGGACGGCGGGCTCCCACGGTTCGCCAAGGTATGTCATCAGCTCGCGGAGCAGCGCCTCCCCGCCCTGCAGGATATCCTCGTAACGGCAGGCGACGAAGCGGGATCCGAGATCGGTCGCGGCGCGCACCATGTCCAGGTTGGTCGCGGTCCAGTAGGAAACCGCGTCCGCGAACGTGTAGTGGAAGTTCTTCCGCAGCGAGGCTGCGACCCCGCCGGGGTGCCGGACGATCCCGACGAAGAGGGCGTCTGGGAAGACGCTGGCCATCGTGGCCATGTGCGAGGTGTGAAACGGGGTCTTCTCGCCCCAGCGGCTCTTGCCTTGCGCGCGCGCGTAGCGCTCGAACATGCCGCCGTAGAACTCGCGCAGCCGGCAGTCGAGCTCGTCCTCGGTCCAGTTGAGCCGCCCGTACCAGTCGCCTCCGTGCTTCCAGTTGGGGATGGCCTTCGTCGCCATCACCGCACCCATGAAGCCCGTCTCGGGACTGATCGCGATGTGCGGGTGACTGTCGAGGATCAGTCGGAGCAGGGTTGATCCGGAGCGCATCGTGCCGACCACGAAGATCGGCCCGCCATTCGAGTGCCCAATAGGGCTGCGCTCCTGCCCGGTGTCGGCTTCACTCACGGCTTCGGCCCGAGAGATCGGGGAATTGGTGCTGACTGTGCGGGTTCACCCGGCCAGATCCCCCTTCCGTGTCGCGCAACATTCTATGGATGCTGCGCCCACGAGGACGGAAGGCGTAGTCCAAGCGTGTCGAGCTGGTCGGAAAGGCGCGCGTTGTGCGGTCTGTAGAAGCTGTCCAGCCGGAGCCGTTCCGCCTCGGACATCGTTTCTTCGGCGGGAGCCTTGTTGGCCGCGTAGTAGACGCGACGCAGCACCCGCTTGGTCCGCTGGTGGCGGTGGAAGAACCGCTCGCTGCGGCGGTTCAGCTGCACAGCCGCCCGCTGCACGAGCAGGTTTCGGTACGGCTCGGTCTTGTTGTCCACCGGAAACTCGAAGCCGTCGACCACGTCGTTGTCGATGGCGAGCCAGTCGCAGAGCGCTTTGACCGTACCCCTGGGGTCATCGACGATCTCGTCGAAGAACAGGATGCGGAACCGGTCCTCGAACTCCTTCGCCCATGCCTCCAACCAGGTGGCATAGCATCCGCCGCCCAGACCCCAGAACGGCTGGTTCTCGTAGTCTCCGTCGGTTCCCACGTCATGGAGCTCTTCGCAACGGTCCAGGTAGGCCTTGAAGGGCATGTCCTTCGGGATCCTCGTTCGGCTCTTGACGAACCGGAACCACGACCAGCACCGTTCCCCGGGTTCCCGGAGGCTGACGATGGCCCGCGCCGACGGGCTGAGCCGGTGGAGTCCACGAGCGAGCTCCTCGCCCCCGTAGAAGTAGCCCGGCGTTGCCTCCATCGCATACGTCTGGGGGCCGCAGCCGCGAAAATGCGCTTCGTAGCTCTCGATCGGGTCCAGCGGCTGTCCGTACCGCAGCGGCGTGAGGTAGCGCAGCTCCTTGACATCGGAGGGGCACACCTCCGGATGCTGCCGCAGATAGTTGTACAGCGATGTCGTGCCTGCCTTGCTGACGCCGACGATGACCAGGTTGGGCAGCCGGGACTCTGCCGGCGTGGGCGTCGTCAACTGGTCCTCCCTGGCACGGCTCGGCGCAGTCGCCGCCCGAGCTGGTAGGCGCCGCTGGTCCGCGCTCCCAGGTAGTGCCGCGCGGACTTGACCCGAAGACTGGCGACACCGTTACCGCGATAGAGCCCGACCCGTGGCACCGAATACGGCCCTGGTTCCTCTCGACCCTCAGGCAGAGTGAACGCATGTATGTAGCCCGCACGCGCCGCGGCGGCTCGAACCCCTTCGTCGTGGAGACCCCGAGGATAGGCCAGGAACGGCACCGGCCGACCGAGTATCGACTCGAGCAGATCCTTGCTCTCCCGTAGGTCCTGGACGCAGCCGTCGAAGCTCAGGCTCGTCAGGTCAAGGTGCGCATAGCTGTGGGACTGGAAGTCGACGCCGGCCGCCTGCATGTCAAGGACCTGTTCCTGGGACAGCGTCGTGAGCTGATGGTCAGGAGGGGTGTCCACCCAGTCCACCGGCTGCCCGGCGGACGTGAGTGTCTGTGCCACCAGGAAGACGGTCGCCGGCAGGCCATACCGGCGCAACGGTGCCATGGCGTGGTCGTACAGAGCCTCGAAGCCGTCATCGAACGTGAGAGCGGTCATCCCCCGCGGGAGCCTGCCCGAGCCGTCGAGTCGGCCCGCGGCTTCGGACAACGGAAGCACCCGCTTGCGCTTGCTCAGCCACTCGCAGTGCGCGGCGAAGCCCGCGGGGTCCATAGCGAGCGGCGAACTCCAGTCGGGCTGGACGGAGTGGTAGCAAAGCACGGTCATCTGCGGGCGGTCTCCACCTCTGCGTACAGGTCGGACACCGCACGTGCGGTCACTGTACTCGAAAACTGCTCCTCTGCTCGCGAACGGGCGGCGACGCCGAAGCGGGTCCGGAGCTCAGGATCGGTCAGGAGTGGCTCTGAGGGCTCCCGCCAGCCGCTCTGGGGACTTGACGGGGACGACGTACCCGGTCCTTCCCTCCTCGACGGCGCGACTGACATCACCGACGTCGGTCGCGACCACCGGGAGGCCGGCCGCCATCGCCTCGAGGATCGACAACGGCATCGCCTCCCACCACGAGGGCAGGCAGAAGATGTCCGCGGACGCGTACGCGGCCGGCATCGTCTCGGGGGGTCGGGTTCCCAACAGGACGGCGGTCCCCTCGGACGCCTCGAGCACGGGGACCGCCGCCGCGGGCCCTTCGTCGGGTGTACCACCGAGCAGCCACAGCTCGTGCTCGATGCCGTCCTTTCGCAGCATCTCCGACGCCTCGATGAGGTCGAGGACGCCCTTGCGAGGGGTGAGAAGGCCGACGTACAGGACGCGCGGGGGAGAATGCCCGGTCTCCGGTGGCGCGTACCGGTCCGGATCGATACCGTTGTCGATCAGCCGTACCCGCCCGTCGCCCAGCGTGCCTGCCAAGGCCTGCTGCCCGGCAGACCACACAGCCACGACGCGATGCGCCGGCCGCATCGCCAGGCGCATGATCAGGCGGCTGCGCCGGCCGGTCAGCCAGGTCTCGATGTTTCCTCCGTGGGCGTGGACGATGACGCCACACCCCCGCGCTCGCGCAGCCAGCGCCAGCAGGCCCGCACGAATCACGGTCACCGCGGGAGCCAGGGCCGAGTGGATGTGCACGATGTCGCACCCCCGCGACTTCCGCCAGACCGCGAAGGCGTCCCGAATGGTTCGGACGACGTTGCCGGCCGATGCCTCCCCCCCTTCGGGCGTGCCACTGTGGGCGACGTTGAGGAATGTCACCTCATGGCGCTGGGACAGGTCACTGAAGCGCAGGGTGTCCAGGAAGCTCGGTATGCCGCCCCTGTCCGGTGCGCCCTTGCCCACCAGCAGGACCCGGCTCACCGGGGGGCATCCGAGACCGACGCCGCCAACAACTCGTAGCGGTGGTACAGGTCTTCTGCCTGACGCAGGAGCGTCAGAGTCCGGGGAGACTTCAGGCTGCGGCGTATCTCATCCTTACGCCGCTCACGGCTCGGTGAAGGCCGGGCGACATGCGTCTCGACGATCTCACCGAGGCACTCGAGCCGGTTCATCTGCTCGACGAGCGCGAAGGCGGCCGCCCGGTTCTCCTCGGTCGCTTCATAGGGTACGAACGAGGTCCCGAACCGGCGGTTGACCGCGGTGATGACGGACCCGAAGTCCGATACGACCCGGTCGAACAGTCCGACCACGAACCCGTCGCGCGCCCGCCAGGCAGTCCGGTAGAAGTCGACGTACTCCGTCAGTGCGTCATCGGGGGTCAGGGTCGGACGACGAATCAGGTAGGAGGCCACGGCGTCGGCCGGCGGGCGAATGAGGACGATCGTCGGAAGGCCGAGCCGGCGGGCTCGCAGCACGTGCGGTGCGCCGTGCAGGTGGCGGGCGACGTGGAGCTCGGGTCCGTTCGAGATGATGAACGCCGCCACACTGAACGTGTTTCCGGAGCGGAGGAACCCCTCGATGACGATGGCGGAATCGGAGCGGGCCAAAGTGGCGCGCTTGCTCGAGCGAGCCAACATCGTCGCATCCCACAGATATGGAGTCCGCGCCAGCGGCCTACGGAGGTGGTGGCGCGCACGGTCAAGTCCGAGGGCCAGGTGCACGGCCCCACGGTACCCGGCGCGGGGTCCGTGGATCCGTGAACGTGAGGTTTGCCTAGGCCGCTGGCGCGCTTACTGCCAGCCTCTCGAGACCACGTTGAAGTCGTTCCAGGTGATCCCCTTGAGGCTGTCCTGGTTGAGCATTCCGCCCCAAACCGGTCGGACGGTGTTTTCCTGCTCCGCTTTGAGCGCGGAGGAGGAGCCGGAGTTGTCGCCGATGTAGCACCCATAGTTCTGCAGGGTGCGTGCGATGACCACACCTGCGGGGGACAGGCCCCGCTTGGTCACGTCCACCGATGGAGCGATGGCGATCCGCTCGCCCTCGGCGCCGAAGCCTCCTGTGTTCTTGCTCTCACAACCGACCATCGGGTTGCAGAACCCGTCACGGGCGTCGGTCAGCGCCAGGAAGATCTCCAACACGTGCCCGAGGTCGGTGTTGTTGGCGATGCCGTAGTCGACGAGGTCGCGGCGGATCACCAATGCCTCGGAAATGCGCCCGCGGCTGGTGGAGTTACGGCTGTCGTCGCTGCGCGGGTTCTTGTAGTGCACGCCGTTGGAGGAGTGGTACATCAGGCCGGCGGAGGACACGCTGATGGTGTGGTTGGAGCTGGCCTTTGCGTTGGCGGCGAACACTGTCATGCCGGAGCCGCGGTCGATGACGCAGAACGGGGAGTCGTTGGTGCCGCTGAACATCTGGCCCAGCCATTCGGGCGCGTGGAACCCCTTGGAGGAAAGTACCGCGCACTTCGAGGGCACGGCACCGGTCAGCTTCCACACCGGATCGGTGGCCGCTCCCATCGCGTACGCGGTGCCCCAGGCGTTGCCGCCAACCCCGTTGATCCGGGGGTGCGGGTATGGCTTCTGGTCGGGAAACGACGCCATGAACGACCGGAACTTGGCCGTCCGGACCGCGTCGATCGGTGCGCCGGTCAACCGGCTCTTCAGGAACGCGCCCGAGGAATAGGGGATGAACGGAGCCGAGCCGGCCGCAGCGGCGCTGTTGGCGCTGGCGAACGCAGGGTCGGTCAACATCCACTTGCCGGTCGCGCCCACCGCCGCGGCCGCGAAGCCCATCCGGAAAACATCACGCCTGGTATGACCGCTCATGGCGGCACCTCTCTTGCTCTGGGGGGTCAAGCGATCGACCCGGGGAGATTGTTACACTAAGTACACAATAGATTACTTTGTGTAGTTGTTCAGTGGAATCCAACTAGTGGCCGCACCTCCGGCCCGCAGCCGCCCGACACCAACCTCGGTGGTCCGGTGGCGGCCCGGGCGGGGCCCGTGGCGGCCCCGTTTGCGAGCGGAGGGTGTGCACGGCAACCGGTTCAGCGCCCGGTAGAGGGATCTTCAGACAATTTCCACCGGCGGTTGTTACCGTGTGCTGCGGTGCCGCGGTGGGTCGCTGCACGGCGAGCGTGAAAGGCGAACATGGCAGCGAATGGGGGACGTCAGTGTCCGGCGATGAGCTCGTCACCGTGGTCATTCCCGCCCTCAACGAGGAGCGGTTCCTGGGCGAGTGTCTGGATTCGGTGCGGGCCCAGGACTATCGCAGCCTGCAGATCATCGTGGTGGATGGTGGTTCCACCGATGGGACGGTGGCGCTCATCGAGTCCAGGATCGCCGAGGACGAGCGCATCGAGCTGCTGCACAATGACCAGCGCAACATTCCTTCGTCGCTGAACCTGGCTCTCGATCATGCCCGCGGCGAATGGCTTGTCCGAGTGGACGCCCACTCCACCGTCGGCCAGGGGTATGTGCGTAAGGCCGTCGAACGGCTGCGCGAGGGCACCTGGGCCGGCGTCGGTGGTCGCAAGGACGGCGTGGGCCGCACCTCGGCGGGTCGGGCCATCGCCGCCGCGATGGGCAGCCGCTTCGGAGTCGGCGACTCCACCTATCACCACGGCACCAGCGCCCAGGAGGTCGATCACCTGCCGTTCGGCGCCTACCCGGTCGATCTGGTGCGCAGGTTTCATGGGTGGAACGAGCAGTTGGTCGCCAACGAGGACTTCGAGTTCGACTACCGACTGCAGATGGCCGGCCTTCGGCTGCTGTTCGACCCGCGCATCGTGATCCACTGGCACTGCCGCCAGTCGATCCCCGAGCTCTACCGACAGTACGAGCGCTACGGGCGAGGGAAGGTGGACGTCGCCCGGATTCATCCGGAGTCGATGCGGGCAAGGCACATGGTCCCGCCGGCATTGGTGGTGTACGTCGCAATCGCCGGCCTGCTGAGCCTCCGTCGCCCATCTCGGTGGTTAGCGCTGATGGCACCCTACGAGCTCGGAGTCGTCGCGGCGTCGCTTCGGACCGGGCGTCAGCTCGACACGTTCGGCGACCGCGCGCGCCTCCCGTTCGCGTTCATGGCGATGCACCTCGGATGGGGGGTCGGCTTCTGCTCGGGTGTGGTCGCCGTCATCAAGGAGACCTTGAACGGGGACGAGCCCGCTTCATCCGCGACGGAAGACCGAATACGTTCGACTCCGTCCGGTTCATGAGCCTGCGCACCGGCTGGTCGAGGCGGGTCGCCGTTGCCGGCGCAACCCTTGTGACGGCGTTGATGCTGTCCGCAGTCGCCGAGGGCGGCGGGCCCTCCGTCGAGACGGCACACCCGTCGGCCCACCGCGCGACAGGCCGGCCGGCCCACGATCCCAGCGTGGTGGCCGCCGGCGACATCTCGCCGGCGACGATCGGCGCGCAGGCGGGCACGTCCAATCTGGTGCTCTGGCTGAATCCGACGCGGGTACTCACCCTCGGCGACAACCAGTACCCAAGGGGCTCGCTCGTCGACCTCAGGCGGTACTACGCGCCCACGTGGGGCCGGTTCGAAGCCAGGACGCGACCGACTCCGGGCGACCACGACTACGGCACGCCCAACGCGGCAGGATATTTCGCGTACTTCGGTGCACTGGCCCGGCCGAACGGACGGAGCTTCTACAGCTTCAACCTCGGCAGCTGGCACATCGTCTCGCTCAACTCCAACATCGACCGCAGCGCAACCTCGACTCAGGGTCGCTGGCTGCGTCAGAACCTTGCGGCCGCGCGCCAGCGCTGCGTCCTGGCGTACTGGCACAGCCCGCGCTTCACCTCCGGTGGGCACCACGGAAACGACTACAGCGTGTCAGCGTTCTGGGCGGCCCTCTACAACCGGCGTGCCGACATCGTGCTGAACGGCGACTCGCACAACTACGAGCGGTTCGCCCAGCAGACCCCTGCCCGCACGGCCAGCCGGGCGGGCATTCGCGAGTTCGTCGTCGGCACCGGCGGGATCGGCACCTATCCCTTCCGGGGTACGCTCCAGCCGCACAGCCAGAAGCGGATAGCCGGCGTTCACGGAGTGCTGCGGCTGATCCTGCACCCGAAAAGCTATGAATGGCGCTTCGTCACACCCAGCCGACGCGTGCTCGACCGCGGCGGTCCCGTGCACTGCCACTGAAGCGACGATCGGCGTGAAACCCCGCTGGTGCGCGCGTCGCACGCTCACCCAGCGGCCGCGCCACGGATTTGAACGCACGCCAAGCCGGGTACTACGGTTCTGCGCGGTCGCCTGTCCATCTGCGGGCGACAATCCGCGATCGACGGGTCGGAAATCCTCGTTTGACCACCCTCGACCGTTTCGTAGGGCAGTATCCGCAATGCGCGGGGTACCAGCAACAGAGAGGTCCATTCGTTGATCAGCCCGAGAAGCCGTGGCCTCGCCACGGCTGTGGTCATGCTCGCCGCAGCGTCCGTCGCGGCCACCCAGCCGGCCGCCAGCGCTGCCGGCTTCGGAGCGCACTGGGCGCTGAATGAGAAGTCCGGATCGGTGGCCGACTCGTCCGGCAACCACAACGACGGCACCGTGCATGGAGGAGTCACTCGCACCGGCAGCCAGTACGACTTCGACGGCAAGTCCGGCTACATCAGCGTGCCGAACTCCGCGTCGCTGAACCCGGGCGCCGCGGCCTTCAGATTCACGGTCAAGTTCAGCCTCGACGGCAACCCGCCGAACGGTGACTACGACATCGTGCGCAAGGGCCTGGCCGGCACCAAGGGCGGCGACTACAAGATGGAGGTGCTCGCCTCAGGCAAGGCGCTGTGCCGTTTCCACGGCACGACAGCCGCCGTGCTCAAGGGTGGCACCAACCTCGGCAACGGCACACACACGGTGACCTGCATCAAGGACTCCGACCAGGTGCAACTCGTGGTCGACGGCTCGACCAAGGCGAGCGAGTCGGTGCACGTGGGGTCCATCTCCAACAATCAGCCCGTCATCCTCGGGGCGAAGCCCGGCGACGACTACACCTCCGGCCTGATCGACGACATCAGCCTGACCTGACGTCCGGGTAGGCTTCTGGTCCCAGGATCGTTCGCATCGCTCGGACATCGCGACCGGGGTCGTCATCCCGGCTCACCCTGTACCTCGGTGCCGTTGAGGAGGCATTCGCGATGGTCGCAGCGATGCCTCGACGGCTGAACCGCGTCGACAGCGTGCCGCGCGGAGTCTCGCGAACCTGGCTGGCGCCGCAGTACTGGGCGAACCGGCTGGCCGACTGGCGGCTGCGCGGTGGCCGGCTGGAGTGCGTGACGGCCGGAGGGGGTGGCCGCACCGTTGGTGTGCTCACGCGGTCGATCGCGGCAGGCGACGTTTCCGGGTCGATATCGGTACGGACCGGGACGCTGGCGGCGGGGCCCGGCTTCAGCGGCTTCGTCGTGGGGACCGGTGCCGGCGACCTGGACTGGCGCGCCGCGGCCCTCGTCGCAGGTCCTTCGGGGATCGGCGGCGGGCTCCTCGCGGTGTACGACAGCTCCGGGCGGGTGCAGTTCCGGGAACACACCGACGAGTCGAACCAGTTCGCGTACGCGGTGCTGCCGTCCGACGAGCATGGTGGGCCGGCTCCGGCGCGGACCCTCGGCGAGGACGTGGAGCTGCGTCTGGACATCACCTCGGTCGGTGACAACCATTTCGACCTCGTACTGACCGCCTCGTCGATGGCGAACGGGGCACTGCTGTCGACGGCCAGGCGAACCGGTGTGCCGGGCCGGCACCTGGTCGGCGGCATCTCGCTCATCTCGGCGACACGGGAGCACGGGACATCGGCTCGGCACTGGTTGCGGGAGCTGGCCACCGGAGGCGCCAAAGTCGCCGAGCACGCGCGGTCGGCGGGGCCGGTCCTCGGCACGCTGTACTCCGTCAGCGGCACGACCCTCAAGCTCTCCGCCCAGTTCATGCCGATCGGTGACACCGATCCCCAGCGGGCGACGCTGCAGATCCGGGCCACCGGCACGACCACCTGGCGCCCGGCGGCAACCGCACGCATCGGCGCCGGGTTCGTCGCCCTGTTCCGGATCGCCGGGTGGGACGCCTCGCAGGCGTGGGACTACCGCGTGGCGTACGCGGTCGGAACGTCTGAGGAGTCGTTCTATACGGGCATCGTCAGACGCGACCCAGGCGAGCAGGACACGGTATCGATCGGCATGGTGAACTGCACGATCCATTCCTATCGCAGCCTCGACAAGGCGAGCCGAGGCCGCCAGCGGCTGCCCGGCGAGCGCTACCTCGGCCTCTATACGAAAGACAATCTGTACTTCCCCTACCAGGAGACGGTCCGAAACCTGCGACGCCAGTCCCCGGATCTCCTGGTGGCCCTCGGCGACCAGTACTACGAAACCAGGCCCACGGACGTCGACCGCAGGAATGCAGTGCTCGACATGCTCGGCAGGTACTACCTGTGGTTGTGGTCCTTCGGTGAACTCACGCGGCAAACCCCGACGATCTGCCTGGTCGACGACCACGACGTCTACCACGGCAACCTGTGGGGCTGGTCGGGAAGTCCGGCACCCGATGGCGACCAGAGCTTCGGTGGTTACGTCATGCCGGCCTCATGGGTCAACACCGTCCAGCGAGTGCAGTGCGGACACAATCCGGACGCCTATGACCCCACCCCAGTGCACCAGGGCATCTCGGTCTACTACTCCGCCTTCAGCTACGGCGGCGTGAGCTTCTGCGTGCTCGAAGACCGCAAGTTCAAGAACACCAACCAGCACGACAAGAACCGCGATGGGGAGCCGCTGCCCAAGCCTCGCGACCTGCTGGGTTCCCGGCAGGAGGATCTCCTCGTCGCATGGAAGGGCATGCACGACGGACAGCCGAAGGTCTGCCTGACCCAGACCCTGTTCGGCTGCGTTCAGACCGACCCGGACGGTGGGCCGCGCCGCGACTTCGACTCCAACGGCGCACCGGTGGGCGGGCGTCGCCACGCGATCCGGCTGATCGCGGAGGCACATGCGCTCGTGCTCTCCGGCGACCAGCATCTCGGCTCCCTGGTCCGCCACGGGCGCGACACGTTCACCGACGGTCCGGTGCAGTTCACCGCGCCGGCGGCCGGCACCGCTTGGCAGCGTTGGTTCGAGCCACAACATGCGCTGCCGAATGCGGCCGGCCCGAACACCGGTGACTTCACCGACGGCTTCGGCAACAACTTCCGCGTCCTCGCTGTTGCCAACCCGCGAATCACGCTCGCCCAGGTTCGTGCGGTGAAGGGCAACAACCGGATCGGTGACAGAGAGCTCAAGCGCGAGGGATACGGGATCGTCACTGTCGACAAGGCCAAAGGCGTGTTCGTGATCGAGTGCTGGCCGTGGCGGGAGGACCCCACCGCCCCGGCAGCCGTCCAGTACCCCGGCTGGCCGTACACGCTGCCGTTCGCATCGGCCTGAGCAGGCTCCGTCAGCGTTGGATGACCGCCAGGACGTTTCCCGCAGGGTCCTTGAACCATGCGATGAGCGGGCCTCCACCCCGGAAGATGCCCTTGGCATCGGTCTCGGTGGGTGTGCCTTCGTAGTGCTCGAAGGCGACACCGCGCCGGGTGAGCTCGTCGACGGTAGTCTCGATGTCGTCGACCGGGAAGTTGAGGATGGTGTACGCCGCCGGCGTGTGCCCCGGCCTTGGGTAGACGAGTGTGTCCCTGTCGCCCGCGATATGGAGGGTGAGCATGCCGTTCTCCTCCGAGACGTTCAGGCCGAGCGTGTCGCCGTAGAAGCTCTTGGCGCTGGATACGTCGTCGACTGCGAAGCCGCTGAAGGCCAACGTGTTCTCGAACATGGGTGCGCGTCCTCTCGTAGGGTGTCGGAGGGTAGACCTCGCGGCGCCCTGGAACTCATCGGCTCGACACCGGGTCGGTCGCGAGTCCTGCGGTCGAGGCGAGACCGAGTGAATGTCCACTGGAGGCTGTCATGAGCGCGGGACCCACCCTTCCCCGGGTCACCCGCGTGGCGACGACCCACATCCCCACGCGTCACGCCGACTTCATCGCGCACGCCTACCGCGAGGAGGACACCGGGACCGAGCACATGGCTCTCACTCTCGGCGACCTTTGTGACGACGCGGGCGGTCCGGCACTGGTGCGGCTGCACTCGGAGTGCCTGACCGGCGATGCCCTGGGATCCCGACGTTGTGACTGTGGTGAGCAGCTCGACGCGGCGCTGGCGGCGATCGCGACGGAAGGCCGCGGTGCAGTGGTTTACCTACGCGGCCATGAGGGACGCGGCATCGGGCTCTCGGACAAGCTTCGTGCCTACGCATTGCAGGACGCGGGCCTCGACACGCTCGATGCCAACCGCGCGCTCGGGCTGCCACTCGACGCCCGCGACTACAGCGCCGCGGCGGCGATACTGGCCCACCTCGGTGTTGGCACTGCTCGGCTCCTGTCGTCGAACCCGGCCAAGGAGACGGCGCTCCGGGCATTGGGGATGGATGTCTCCCGTACGGGGCTTTCGGTGTCACCACGTCCGGAGAACATCAACTACCTGCGTACGAAGCAGCAGCGGATGGGCCATGACGTGCCGTCCGTTGACGACGGCTGGTCGACCCTGCTCGACGGCTCGGTACCGGTCACCGGCGCGCTCGCGGAACGCTACGGCCCGATAGTCGCGGCGGGTCCCTCGCTGGTGCTGGCCCAACTGGGGCAGAGTATCGACGGCTTCATCGCTGCCCGAACCGGTGATGCCCGTTTCGTGACGGGTGTCGCCGACCGGGCTCACCTGCACCGGCTGCGGGCACTGGTCGACGCGGTCGTGGTCGGCGTTCGAACCGTGCTGGCCGACGACTGCCGGCTGACCGTCCGTGCGGTCCCGGGTCCCGACCCGGTCCGCGTGATCCTCGACCCACACGCCCGAGCACCCGGTGACGCCCACGTGTTCTCAGTGGACGACGCCCCGACGCTGTGGATGGTCTCCGCCGACGGTCCGCGCCCGGCCCCCCCGGCCTCGCACGTCGATGTGCTGCAACTCCCGTGCGCAGGTCACGACGGGACGTTCGCCCCCGGCGACGTCGTTGCCGCATTGGCGGAGCGTGGACTGCGCCGCGTGCTCGTCGAGGGCGGAGGCGTGACGGTCTCGCGCTTCCTGGCGGCCGGAGTGCTCGACCGACTGCTGGTCACCACGGCCCCGCTGCTGGTGGGCGACGGCGTACCGGGTCTGCGCTTCGAGGGCCATGACCGCCTGTCCGACGCGCTGCGGGCACCGTCACGCCGCTTTCTCCTCGGTGAGGACGTGTGCATCGACCTCGACCTGGCCGCCAGGTCGGCGAACGGTGGACCACGTTGCGGTGGCGAGCACAAGGAAGCCGGGGACCACTGAGACCGTCGCCAGCAGGCCGTAACCCGCCGCGACCGCGACTCCGACCGCCGGCGGCGCGCCCACCAGCACGGCGGCGAGGGCACCGGCCGCCTCCCGCGGGCCCCAGCCGCCCAGGTTGACGGGAACAGCCATGCCGGCGAGGAGCAGGAGCCCTAGCGTGCAGAGTACGCCGGGACGGACGTGCACCGGGATCGCCACGGCGACGACGGCCGTCAGAGACAGCAGCGCACCAAGCGCGACCACCGACCAGGCCCACACGGCGGCGCGTTGCCGAGAGGTCAGTCGGCGTAGTGCCGGTCGGGTGACCGCCCAGGCGACCCCGGCCGCGACAGCGGCAGCGATCGCGCTGACGGGTGTCGCCTCGACGGCCAGCACGACCGAGGCGACCGCGAGCAGGACACACAGACCGGCCGCACGCTCGGCGAGAACGGAGACCGCACCCGGCTCCCAGCCGCGCACCGCTCCCGTCCGCTGCCGCCAGGCCCTCAGCACGTCACCGGCCACGCCTCCGGGCAGCACCGCATTGAGAGCGCTGGAGCGGTAGCACTCGGCGAGCGCTTCGCGGCGTCCCAGCGACAAGCCGACGCCGCGCATGACCACGCGCCAGCGGGCCGCCTGCGCCGCCACCGCCAGGCCGCCGAGCACCAGGGCGGCCAGCAGGGGGACAGGCGCGATCACCCCGAGTGCGGGACGGAAGGCCTGCGTGCCGAGCCGGTGCGCGAGCAGCAGCAGCGCGAGCGGCGGCAGCAGGAACCGGACAGCCGGCAGGAGCCAGGGCACCGGCATCGGGCGCTGCCTCACCTTCGTGCCGCTGGACAAGAGCTTCACGAGCACCTCAGTACGTGTCGCATCCGCTCGGCGGTCACGTCCCACCCGTCCAGCGCGTCCCGCCGGGACAGCGCGAGCGTTCGAAGGTGGCTCCGATAGTGCCCATCGGCCAGCCAGCCTCGCAGGGCACGACTCAGCGCCTCAGGGTCGGCGGCTGGAACCACCATCCCCGGGCGCTCCCCACCGAGGGTCACGCCGAGCGCCTCCACTGCTCCGCCCTCACTGACCAGCGCCGGAATTCCCCGGGCGAGCGCCTCGACCACGACCATGCCGAACGTTTCGACCCGCGACGGAAGCAGCGCGAGATCCGCCTCAGCCCAGGCCTCGTCACGCGCGAGTGTGCCGGGGATCTCCACCCGATCAGTGAGTCCGGCCATGCGAACCGCCTCGCCGACCGCCGCGGCGTAGTCGGGATCGCGGTCCAGTGGACCGGCCAGGCGGGCCCGCCAGGGAAGGTCGGTCAGCCGACTCAGCGCAGCAACCACCCCCAGCTGGTCCTTGTGGGGGAGGAGCGCCGCGACGTGGGCGAACAGCGGCGGGTCGGATCCGCGGCTGACCGGGGCCCTGTCCACTCCTGGAGGAACAACGGCGACCTCGCGGACCCCGTGATGCCGTTCGATGTACCGCGCCGACCAACGGCTGATCGTGACGACGTGTCCGGCGGCATGCAGCGACTGTCTCTCGAGCCGATCGAGCTCTGCGGCGCGGTCGGGCGCGAGCCCCGTCTCCAGCGCGAGGGGCATGTGCACCAGGACGCCGACATTCGCGGCCGCGACCGCCATCGGCTGGGGACAGGCCAGCAGCCCGTCCACGAGTGTGTGCCCGGTCCATGGCCTTCGTAACGTGGCGGAGAGGGCGGGTGGTTCACAGCGTACGATCGTCACCTCGTCCTGTGCGGTGCGCAGCGCATCGGCGAGCGCCAGGTCGTAGGTGTTGCCACCGGTAGCCGCGTCGACGTCGGCGGGGACGACGAGACGAATTCTCACCAGTTCAGGGTGTAGGAGACCCAGGCGAGCGGCGACTCACGCAGCACCACCTCGATCCCGGCCAGCCCCTCGGCCACCGGCGTCTCAGCCAGACGCTCGGCCACCCACTGGGTGATCCTCTCGGTGGACGTCACCACCCCGGCGAAGGCTGGGTGCTCGTCGAGGTTGCGATAGCGCAGCTGTCCGAGGGCGTGGTCCAGCGCGGACAGAGCCGCCCCGATGTCGACGACGATCCCGTCATCGTCGAGCTGGCGGCGGCGGAACGTCGCCTCCACGACGTACGTGGCGCCGTGCAGCGCCTGTGCCGGTCCGAAAACTGGGCGGGGGAGGCTGTGGGCGACCATCACGTGGTCGCTGACGGTGACGGCGTAGATGACGACTCCTCAGTAGTCGACGACGTGACAGAGGGCGGGCAGCTCACCGGCAGCCAGCCGGCGCATGGTCTCGGGGAGATCGGCGAACGGGCTCGACCCGGTGATGAGGGCGTCGAAGGCGTCGTCGCGGAGGAGCTGCAGCGCAAGCAACAGTCGATCGGCCCTCGTGCGCCGGCCGCGGCGGGCCGAGGCGACCTCGCCAACCTGGCTCGCGCGTATCGTCAACCGGCGCGGATGGAAGACCGACCCGAGCGGCACCGTAACTTCGCGAGTGCCGTACCACGACAGCTCGATCACCTCGCCCTCGTCCCCGAGCAGCTCGAGACTTCGCTGTAACCCCGCAGACGACGCCGACGCGTGGACGACCAGATCACAACCGCCGGCCGCGGTGGCAGGTGTGGTCAACTCGACGCCGAGCGCGTCGGCGACCGACTGCCGCGTCGCGTCGATGTCGACGAGCTGCAGTCGCCGGAGCGGAAACTTGCGGAGCAGGGCGGCCGCGGCGCAGCCGATCATCCCGGCACCGACAACGGCGACGCGGTCGCCGATGCGGGGGGCGGCGTCCCACAGCGCGTTGACCGCCGTCTCGGCGGCACCGGCCAGGGTGGCCCGGGCGGGCGGGAGGCCGCGCGGCAGCGGCGTCAGCGCTTCGACCGGTACGACATAGCGGTCCTGGTGCGGGAACAGACAGAACACATCGCGATGGAGCAGATCGGCCGGACCGCGCTCAACCACTCCGACGGACAGGTACCCGTACTTGATCGGGCCGGGCAGCGCACCCTCCTGGAACGGCGCTCGCATCCGGTCGGCGATCTCCGCCGGGACCCGACCGGTGTGAACGAGCACCTCGGTGCCCCGGCTGATGCCGGAGTGCAGCGCACGCACCAGTGCCTCGTGCGGTCCCGGTTCGTGCAGTCGCTCCGCGCGCAGCACACCCTCGCCTGGGCTGAGCGTCCAGTACGCGGTTGCCTGGAGGGGGTCGGGCATGATGCACGGACGGTATCTCCTCCGCATCTCCTGCACATCTCCTGCACGTCCCCTGCACGTCTACCCGTCCCGGTCGGTGCGGATCCGCCGGAACGGTTCACCTACTGGTGGGCGGGAGAAGGGCGCTGCGACCCAGGTCCCGTGGACGGGCCGTAGGCGGTGAGAAAACGGTCGCGGAAGGTGTCCATGGGCCAGACCGGCGCCTGCGGGCCGGGCCGCAGGCCGTCCTGCCAGCCCCATCCGGAGATCCGCCTCATCACGGCCGGGTCGTGGGAGATGACGGTGATGGGCACATCATGGCTGGCGCCCGACCCGCTGACGATCGTGGCCGGCTGATGGTCTCCCAGGACGATGAGCACGAGGTTGTTGTCGGCGTACGTCTGCACGAAGGAGATCAGGGTGTTCAGCGAGTACTCGATGGACTGCGCGTACGCGGCCCGCACCTGATCGGAGTCTCGCCACACGGCGTCCGGAGAGTCGCCCTCAGCGGGCATGCTGTCGAAGACCGAGCCGTTGCCGACCTTGCTCCAGCTGATCATGTGTGGAAGTGGTGCCCAAGGAGTGTGGCTGGACACGAGGTCGATCTCCGCCATGACCGGGGAACGGCTTGTCTTGGCAAGCTCGAGCCGTTGGAAGGCGGACAGGATGTACTGGTCGGGCATCGTGCCGTAGCTGAACGACGGACCGAGGTAGCCGACGTTGCGGTCGTCGTAGATCTTGTCGTAGTGATAGAAGGAGGTTCCCTCCGGCCAGTCCTCGTAGTTGGACGGCACATCGCCGACCGTCCGCCATCCGGCGCGTTTGAAAGCGCCACTGAGGGTCAGCCGGTCGCTGGCGACGAGGTTGTCGTAGAGCTGTTGGTTGGAGACCCACAGCCCGGACTGGAGCGTGGAGTGGGCCAGCCAGCTGATGCCGCCGAACGTCGGTGAGGTGAGAAACGCGCTTCGCGACGAGAAGCCGGCCGCACGAAGGCGGCGGGTTCCTGCGTCGAGAACTGCATCGACCTGCGGCGAGAAGTCCGACCCTTCGACCGCGACGCGCCCATAGCTCTCGACGAAGGCGATGACGACGTCCTTGCCGCGCAGGCCGGTGAGCAGCTCATCGCCCGGTGTGTCGGAGAAGGCATCGACGCCGGCCGCCTGGACGAACGCCTCATGGTCGTGGACAGCCGCCCGCACCTGGCGTACCTGGTCATAGGCGAGATCGGCCGCGCTGGTGGAGGCGATCGGCGCGCCCGGGACGACTTGCGCGCCGAGCGCCGCACAGAGGACCCAGACGACCCCGAGGGCGATGACGGTGCGCAGGGCGCCGGTGCGGTGATCGGCGGCGAGCCGAGTCAACCGCAGCACCGACAACGGCGTGAACACGAGGATGGCGATGCCGAGGACCGCGGCCAGGACGACACCACCGATCGCCCCGGGACGGCCGATCGAGTCACGCAACAGGCCGAGGGCGGGACCGAAGTAGCTCCGGTCGGTCAGCGGGTTGAACGGCCGGTCGAAGGCTTCGAAGAAGCCCATGTCGAGGATCTTCAGAACGGCCAGCAGTCCGAGAAGGATTCCGACCAGCGCCGCCACGATTCGGCTCGGCTTGACCGGCAGAACGAGAACGACGGCCAGCACGATGAGTCCCTCGACGGGAAGGCGGACGAACGCACCGGGGGCGAGACGGCTGATCTGGTTCGGAGCGACAAGGGCGAACCACACGAGCAGGAAAGCCAGCATCGTGGTAACCACTGCTGCGACTTCACGCAGTCTCCGTCGGTCGCGCGCGGGCGTCACCGGCGGCGTCGCCGGCCGCCGAAAGCGCGCGACTGAGCGCGATGCGTGCAACTCCACCTCTTTCCCGACTGTTGCCTACGGTTCGCGGCTGAGCAGGGCATGCCCGCCGTTGGGCGCAGGCGAGAGCGGTACGGGCTGCCACTGCCATTGTGGTTCGAGGACGCACCCCGGCTCGGACGACCCGACGGGGCCCCCGATCTCGATCGCCCGTACCGGCTGGTGGCGCCACAGCCACCAGACCTGCCGCCCGAACGACTCGGTGAGCAGAGCAAGCGAAACGGCGAGCGCGGTGTCGGTCAGCCACCGGGGCAGGACGGCGGCCGTCGCGAACGCCAGCGTGATGCCCTGAGTCGCCGCCACGACCTTGCACCAGTAGCGCGGCGGAAGCGATCCGCGCAGCCAGGGCAGCAGCCACCCAGCCGCCACGAACGCGTAGCGTGCGGTCCCGATCGCCAGCACCCACAACAAGCCGGTGGAACGGGCGACATACACGCTAAGGACGAGGATCAGGAACGCATCGACCTCCATGTCGAAGCGTGCGCCGAGCGCCGACACGCTTTGCGTGTGCCGGGCGACCCATCCGTCCACGGCGTCGAGGACGAGCGCGACCACCACCAGCGGCACCAGGGCCGTCACGGGCGTGGTTGTGGTGAAAGAGGCCGCGGTAAGCGCCGCTATCCCGCCGACGAGCGTGGCGCGGACGAACGTCACCTGGTCGGCAGGCCCCAGAACATCGGACCCGGAGCGGGCGAGGCCGCGAACCAGCGCCGCACTCACGACCACTCCGCAGGCGATCCCGACGACCCAGCCAGAGCCGTTGAGGCCGACGGTCACCGCGAGCGCAAAGAGCATCGCGAGATGGAGCGCCGGTCTGATCGCGGGGGCGGTTCGAACCGCACGCACTGTGCCTCCGGTCTGTTGGGTAGCACCCCGTACTACGAAAAGTGCCACGGTCCGGTTCATTTCGCGGTGGGACGGGATGCGCGGACGACCCCGGAGCCAGCAGCGATTGTGTCGCTTCGACCAGGAGGCGCGCCGTCGCGGGTGATCAGACTTGTCGAGGCGCTCTGCCAACGCGAGGTACGCGGCGTCAAGGGTGCGCACGCAGAACTCGGCCCCACCGAAGTGATCGCCGAAAGTACGCCATTCCCAGCGAGGACGAATCTCTGGCACGATCGCCCCCCTTCCGCGATCCGCGATTGAACCCTGAGCGTGGCATGACTCATCGGATAGGTCGATCTCACCAGGGGCCGGCCCTCTCCGGGTCTGCAGGGACGACTCCTGGCATCGTCACACGGAAGCTGTCAACAGGTCAGGCAATGAGGGGGTCGCCGGGCGGACGTCCGCCTGTGTTCTCAGGCGCCGAAGACACGTCCTGGCGAGAGGACTTTGTACCCTGTCCGTGACTGCACCTGCCGCCTACCGTGGCTCCGGGTTGGCCTCAATGGCGAGTAGAAGGAGTTGCCATGGACGGCGGCGTCGATCGGCTGTTGGCCGTCGGGCTTGACGGTAGGGCGCATTTCATCAGCTGGGGGCCTTTCCAGATCTCGCTGGCCAACCTCGTGGTGATCGCGCTGATCGTGGTCCTGTTCGTCCTGGCGATCGTGCTGCCGTTCCCCAAGCCAAGGAACCGGCCGTGACGACGCGGGCTGACGGCCCGGCCGAGCGCCGCACCTGGACGAGTCGGGTGCGTGAGCGCGCTGAGGGCGCCCTGCCGCCGGACAAACTGCTGCCGGACCGGCAGCCGGAGTACGTCGCGTCATGGATCTACGTCTTCGGTGTGGCGACCCTGGCAGCGTTGATCTTCATCATCGCGAGTGGGGTGGTCCTGACGCTCGAAGGGCCGCAGTGGTATCACGTGTCCGCCGTGGGGCACTTCGCCAACAGCGTGCACCTGTGGAGCGTGGAGTTGTTCTTCGTGTTCATGGTCGTGCACCTCTGGGGCAAGTTCTGGATGGCGGCGTGGCGCGGCCGGCGGGCTATGACGTGGATCACTGGTGTCGTGTCGTTCCTTGCCTCAATCGGCACTGCGTTCACCGGTTACCTGGTGCAAACGAACTTCGACTCGCAGTGGATCTCCTCCGAGGCCAAGGACGGGCTCAACTCGGTGGGTATCGGTGCCTGGTTCAACGTGGTCAACGTCGGTCAGATGCTGCTCTGGCATGTCGTGCTGCTGCCCCTGGTCGTCGGCGTGATCGTTGTTTGGCACGTGCTGCTCGTTCGGCGGCACGGTGTCGTTCCCCCGCTGGACGCGCGGGAGGAGACCTCCCCATGACCACCACGCAACCGACGCGACCGGCCAGCCGGCGGTCCCCACGGCAACGGCACCAGATGGCGGCCGATGAGTTCGCAGCCCGCCCGTGGTCGGGTGCCGAGCGCGAGTACGACCTGGTCAAGGAGTTCGTGATCGCGGTCCTGGTCGTCGGCGCGCTGGTGGTCGGGCTCGCGGCCGTGTTCAGCTCGCCCGATGAGAAGAGCCTCACTGTGAAGGCGTGGGCGCAGGCCACGCCGGACGACTTCGTGGCGACCGCGGCCTCGGAACTGGCGGGCACGAGCGTGAGCGAGAGTGAGCTCGGACGGCCCTACAACAGCACGGGGGGAAACCAGACACTCGGCCCGCTGGGTCTGCAGGAGGCCTCGGGTGTGCGGATCCCGGTCGACTCAGTCAATGACTTCGTGATCACGCCCTTGTCCTCGCTGCCCGCTACCCCGGCGCTGTCCGCGGCGTTGACGGCCTGGAAGACAGCGCCGCCGGCGCAACAGCAGAAATGGGCAATGGCCTACTCCGACGCTCTGGCCAGCAAGGCTGCCGGCGGCGATCCAGCCAAGGTCGCGGCCGGGGACTACGGCCCCGTGCCGGTGCTCACGTCGAGCCTGCTGGCAATGGCGCAAGGTGGTGGCTTGCAGGCGGTCATCCAGGGAGAGGGTGGCTTCTACAACACCGACTACACCAAGTCGGTGCTGTTCCTGGCCGACGGCACCTACCTCGAGGACCACGCGGTCGCCGAGCATCTCGGTGGGGACCAGTGGGGGATGATGAACGAGACCCAGAGCTACCCAGGGCAGTCCTGGATGTGGCTCTATTCCTTCTGGTACCAGATCGAGCCGTTCAAGTCCTCACCGAACGCCGATGCGCTTGTCTGGGGCATCATGATGATCCTCAGTCTCGGCCTTCTGCTGGTCCCATTCCTTCCCGGCATCCGCTCGTTGCCACGTTGGATCCCGATCCACCGGCTGATCTGGCGCGACTACTACCGCGCCCACCCGGACGGCAGCACCGAAGATGGCCTGGAGGGTTCCCGCCCGGGATGATCGCAATCACTTGTCCTCAACCGGGACGACCGGCTTGGTCGTCCACAGCAGGCTGGCATCGCGCGCTGGGGACGGCGGCGACTGGGTTGCAATGCCGGTGATGCTGCCCGGTTTCACAGGCCCCGTCCGCCGCTGGTTGTCTGGGTGGAGCGTCGTTCTCCCATGTGCCAACACGACCAGGGTGAGCAGTGCCGTGGGTCGGCGCGCTGATCTACCCGATCGCTGGAGGATCATCGAGCGGGAAGCTCGCTCAGGGGTGCCTTCGGGGCAAGAGGGCCGCTAGTTTCGTCGAATGCACAACCCGGAGTCCGAGCCCACGGGAGACCTTCCCGAGGAAATGATCAACCGCAACTGGACCGAACTGGTCCAGGAGCTGAGGTCCACGCAGACCGGTGTGCAGGTGCTAACCGGATTCCTGCTGACGGTGCCCTTCAGCGACAGGTTCGACAGACTGGACCACGTCGAGCGCACGGCATACCTGCTGGTCCTCTCCGGAGCCGTCGCCGCCACTGCGGCGATCCTGTCTCCGATCGCCTACCACCGGATCCTTTTCCGGCGCGGTCGGCGACCCTGGCTGGTCGAAACCGCCAACCAGGTCGCACGTGCGGGGCTGGTGCTGGTGGCGCTGACCACGTGCGGGGTGGTCTTCTTGACCTTCGACCTCGCAGTCGGGCGAACGGGCGGGGTCGTGGCATCCACCATCGCGTTCCTCGGCTACCTCGTGCTCTGGGTCGTGGTGCCGCTTCGCGCCCGGCCCTGACGGCGATCCCCGCTGAGCGGTCCGAGCACTGCCAGGGTGTCTAGCTGGTGGCCGTCGAGCGTTGGATGACAGCTCCAGACCTGGTCAGGCGCCGCCGCGGCCGGTCACCGCCAAGCCGAACTTCTCAGCCAGTATGCCGTGTCGCAGGCCGCGGTCGCTCACGGTGAGCGACTCGCTCCCGAGCTTTCCGAGCACGGTGCGCACGATGCAGGCACCGGCGAGGATGATGTCCGCGCGCCGGGGCTGGAGACCGACGATCTCACGACGCTCGCCAGCGCTGCGCGTGCGGTAGAGCTCGATCTGCCGGTCGATCTCCGCCCGGTCGAGCACAGTGCCTTGGACGATGTCCGGGTCGTACTCCGCCAGACCATGCTTGACTCCCGCGAGGTTCGTGACCGCGCCACCCAGGCCGACGAGCACCTCGGGTGCGGCTCGGCCGTCGAGGCGCACCAGGTCGGCCTCGATGGCCGCGAGTGCCGCGGACAGGACGTCCTGCGTGACGACGTTCGTGCAGGCCGTACTGCTCGGTGAAGCGCACCGCGCCCACCTCGACGCTGAACCGCTCATCCACGCGGTCACCCTGACCGAAGGTGAACTGCGAGCTACCGCCGCCGGTGTCGAAGACGACCCGCGACCCCTGCGCACCGAGGCCCGCCGTCGCCGCGGCGTACGCGAACCGAGCCTCGTCCTCACCGGAAATGATCTCGACGGAGACACCACAGCGCGCCTGGACGGCGGTCGATGAAGTCCACGGCGTCGGGAGCGATTCTGAGTCCGGCCGTCCCTACCGCGGCGATCGCCGCAACCCGGTGCCGCCTGGCCTCCTCGGCCATCACGGCGATCGCCTCGACCGTGCGCGACAGTGCCTCCGCGTTGAGCCGGCCCGTCTTCTGGAGTCCGTCGCCCAGCCGCGTGACCTGGGCGTAGTCAACGATCGTTCGCCAGCCGCCGTCGACGCCCCGCTCGGCGATATGGAACTTCACCGAGTTCGTCCCGACGTCTATGACGGCGAACCGTTCGATGCCGAACCCGACGAGCGCCTTGAGGCCGCGAATGAAGTTCACGTTCGGCCGAGGAGCCAACCCGAGCTCACGCGCCGTCGCGATCACCCGCGAAGCGTCCTCTGACTCGATCGCGAGTGTGCGCGTCGACGCCCGCTCGGTGCTCACATCGGTCAGTTCCGCCAGGCAGCCACCGATGGTGTACCTCTGCCGCCTCTTGTGCACCTCGACGGCAAGGACGTCCGGGTTGGGGGCCACGACCTCCTCCAGCAGCGCGCTGAGCGAGTACTCCGACCGTGAGAGGGGTCGGGGAGCATCCACCCCCAAGACTGCCAGCACCTCGGCAACATCTGCGCTCGACAGCGGGAAAGCCGCCTTCATCACGGGTATCCACTGCTCGAGCCCGTCGCCGTCGACCTGAAGGAGATGCTTGACGTCCATCAGCTGGTCACGCAGTTTCACCGTCTCGGCACCAGCTGCCGAAATCAGGTAGAGCTCGTCGCTCTCCACCACCGCGCTAGGAGACAACGCGGCAAACACGGACTCGGCCCGACCGAAGCGATCGCCGAAGGTGCGCCATTCCCAGCGAGGACGTATCTCTGGCACATCGACCACCCTTCCGCGATTGAACCCTGAGCGTGGCATGACATGTAGCAAACGTCGATCTCGACCCGGGACCGGTCCCGCCCGCCCGCGACTTGTTCGGCTGAGCCAGCGGCTCGCAGCTCTGGGAGCGGCACCCGGGGAACCAAGCCTCCTCGGCCTCCGTGGAAAACAGCCAGCCCGCGCGTCCACCCGCTGCCCTGCAGCGGCTGGGTCGTCGCTCGTGTTGTCGACAGCATCGCATTCTCACCCCGCGGGTACGGTGTCGGCCGTGCCTGATTCGCGCTGCTCGCGCGGAGGCGACTCGTCCTCTTCCACGTCGGCTATGTCGGCGCGGTGACCCAGATGCCGCAGGATCGAGCGGAGGGCCACGTGCATCGCGTCGGCACCGACCACCCGCTCCTCTGGAAAGGGAAGGTCCTTCGGGAACACGACCGAGGCACGGTCCTGCCAACCACCGAGACCGCCGTGGCAGCCGACGAGGCCCTCGAATGCCGCGACCTCCTCGGTTCCGGGTTCCACGAGGCTGTTGACGTAGATGTCTGGGCATTCAGGGCGGTGCGCGGCGCGCCTGACGAACCCGGGGGCATCCGGTCCGAACGGGATGAGGGGGTCGTCGCCGTCGACGTACCCGTCGTCGAGCCGGTGCCATCCGCTGTGTCCCAATGCAACCGGGCCGTCTTCGTCGAGCACGACTACGAAGCCCACGCCGGGATGCCGGGCCAGGCCTTCGACGAGTCCGGGGAAGCGTTCGTGCAGCGTACGGCGGGTGAGGCGCTCTCTCTCACCACGGACGTAGATCAGCCCGAGGTTCCCCGACCCGAACACGTGGAAGGTTTCGTCGCCCTGTGCGTGCGTGCCCTTCTTCTTGGCCCTGCCGTGGGTGTTCTTCTTCGCCGGGGCTCGTGGGGCGACCGCGTCGGGCTCATTTCGGTCACGCTTGTCCATGGCTTCGGAGGCGCTCTGCATGGTGCGTCCTCCGACTCCGCTGCTCGACCCGAGTTCGTCGACCAGCGCACGGGTCCGGCCCCAGCCTTCGATGCTTTCTTCGGACACCGCGACGTTGCTCTGCGCCAGTCGGGCCACCAGGCCGGCCAGGTCCTCGCCGTACCGGTCCGCGAACGGCTGGCCCTGGGCCTGTCCATGGTCCGACAGGACCACGAACCGGTACCTCCGCGGCGCGGCGCTCGCCACCTGCTCCAGTTGGTGCAGAACCCCGTCGATCGCCTCGAGCGCCTCGAGGCTCTCGGGCCGGAGGATTCCGGCGTGGTGGGCGACCTCGTCGTAGTCAACGTAGTCGACGTAGATCGACCGGGTGCCGCGAAGCATGTGCTGGGCGACGAGGATCGTGTTGAGGTCGCGCAGCGCTCCGTTGGTCACGCAGCGCAGCAGCGCCGTTGACCAACTGCGGTGGCAGCGTGGCTGGACGTTGCGACGGATGGCCCGCTTGGCCTGGAACCGGTCGCGGGTCAGCTCCGAGATCGACCGGGAGAGGGCCCTGGTCAGGCCGGCCGGGGAGATCACGAAGTGGGCCACGGCGTTCTTGGCGATCTCTCCGCCCCGAACCCGCCCGCTCATCGTCAGCGCGGCCGTGGGCGCGTCACCGGTGAACAGGTTGCTGATGCTGACGCCGTCGTCGACCAGCAGGCCACGGCCGGTCGACAGGTCCGCCTCGATCACTGCGGCGTCAGCGGGGCGGTTGGCCACCAGGACCCGGTCTGCTGCTCGGTCGTACCAGCGGAAGGCGGGGATGCCGTCGATCACACCGTGCAGGATGCCCATTTGGCTCGCCGGCGTCGTCGCGGGCAGCTTGGGCGTCCACTCCCGCAGCTCGTGTGACCCGGAGCGGATCCAGCGGGTCAGTGTCGGCACCGTGCCGGCGGTGATCGCCATCTGGAGCACCGGGAACGGCACCCCGTCGAGCTGGACGAAGAGGACGCCCTCGACGTCAGGGTCGACGAGCTTCGCCGGCCGTCGACGGCTCGACGCCACCAGCCGGCCGACCAGCACCTGGGACGTCCCGGCACTGGTGATCCACCCCAGCACGGTGCTGGTGAGCCCGATGACGATCGCCACCACGAAGGCGGTCCAGAAGTCGTCGATGGTCACGTTGGGAAGAACCCACCCGGTCAGCGTGACGACCAGCGCCTGGCCCACGACGGTGAGGAGAAGGACACCAGCCCAGCCGAGCCGGACCGCCGCTCCCACGAGCACGGGCTGGACGACAACCCCGACGACACCCATGACGGCCGCGAAGATCAGCGGACCATACGGTCGATCCGTGTGGAAGCCCGGCAGCAACCAGTCACAGACCCACACAGCAGGCACCGTGACCAGCAGCCACAGCAGATACGCGCCGGCCTGCGAGTACCACGGGCGCTGCCAACTCTCCCGGGTCAGGTCCCCGGCGATGCCCCGACCCGGCGCGGGTCCACGACCCGTCCTATCGACATCAGCGTCGGCCATCACGTCTGCTCCTTCGTGCTCGCCTCCCCCCGATGTTCCTCGGGCATTACGCATGCCACCTCACTCAGAAGGGGTGAACCGTCGGAGTCTCATCGGCCCGGACGAGGCCCCGGGAGGGGACGGCCTCCCCTGCCGTGGCCATGATGCACCCACTCGAGTCTCAGCGGGGCAAGCAGCGGCCCGCCGGCGTCGAGCACCGGCGCCTTGACCATGGGACCAATCCCTGCGGCTTGGCGAGGCGTCTGGCTCTGATCGACATCCGCCACCGTAGGCGTTCTCAGTACCTCCCCGTTGCGGCACACTCGCAAAACGCGGGCCGTCGGCGCCAGATCCGGGTCTCAGTTACCGGCCCCCTCCCACGGTCCACCCTCAATGAAGTGCGGCTGATCCGGTTGATCCGCTGGCGTGGGCGGCACGCGACGCGGCGGTGAGCGGATGTCGGCGGTGGTATGGAATGATCGCGCAGACCAGAACAGGCCAAGGGGCTCGACGCCGATGCAGATGAGGCTGGAACTGATCCCGCTGCCGGTGTCGGACGTGGACCGAGCGATCGCCTTCTATGCTGACAAGCTCGGCTTTAACAAGGACGTTGACGTGCAGCCGAGCGCCGGCGTCCGGGTCGTCCAGTTGACACCGGCGGGCTCAGGTTGTTCGGTCGGTTTCGGCACCGGGCTGGATGTGTACGCAGGAGAACCCGGCAGCGTCAGAGGCGTGCACCTGGTGGTGGAGGACATCGCCGAGGCGCGCGCCGAGCTTGTCCGCCGAGGTGTGGAGATCGGCGAGATCCACGACTTCGGCGGCGGCGTCAAAGGAGCAGACTTCTCCGATCCGGATGGCAACACATTCGAACTGCAGGAGATGGCGTGGCGCAAGGGCGCGACGTACTAGCAGCCTGCCGACTCCGCGCCGCACGCGCAGAACCCCGGGCGAGACCTGGGGTTTCTCGGTCCGAGGACCGTGTTGGGGCTGATGAAGAGCTCAGCCGCGATCTCGCGGCTGGTCGCGCGCTGAGCGGCGAGCCGCGCGATCCGTGCTTCTTGCGGGGTGAGATCGAAGCCGAGTCGCGTCGCTGGCGCGGGGGCGCGCTCGCCGGTTGCGGCAAGCTCGAGGCGCGCCCGCTCCGCGAACCCCGCGGCCCCCATCGCGCCGAACATGTCGTGGGCGATCCGGAGCTGTTCGCGGGCATCGACCCGGCGCTTCTGGCGCCGCAACCACTCGCCGTACAGCAGATGGGCACGAGCAAGGTCAGGTCTCATCGAGGTGCGCTCGAGGAGGGTGATCGCGTCGCGGTAGTACGGCTCGGCGTGGTCGTCGTCGGCGACGAGCGCTCGCGAGCGGGCGAGCAGACCGAGTCCCCACGGGTTCCGGCCGCGGCCGTCGCGCGTTCTTCGAGTCGTTCGAGTGCGGATGCTGCGAGGATCGTCGTCGCCGACGCGGGCTGCGGCCTCCACGACGTACGGTAGCGACCAGTTGCCGAACATCGGAAGGTCATCCTCGTAGCTGCGCCGGGCCGCCGCACCGCGCCGTAGTTGCTCGCGCTCAGCTCGAGCGCGATGATCGCTCGCATCGCGCCGTACTCCAGGCGGCGAAGCCCGCGGCGACGGCCGCCGCGATCGCCGCGCGCACGGTGGCGCGCGTCTCCTCGCCCTTCCCTGCCATGCCAACAATTCGGCGTTCATGCGTCTGCGCGATCCGAGGTCTCGTCCGATGGCGAGCGTCAACTCGGTCGACTCGTGGTAGCACGCCTCGGCATCCTTAGCCTTCCAGCGCCGACCAACGCCGAACCGAGCGAGATCAGGGTCAAGCGCAACGGGTGGAGTGCACCCTGCTCGCGTTGGCGGCGCGCCATCCGTTCGAGGATGACGTTCCGTGCATCCTCGTCCCACACCTCTGCGGCCGCGACGTTGGCGAACCCCGTCCACAGACGTCGCGTCCGGTTCCGGACCGGAAGCCAGCGCGGCGACGACCGCGCGCAGCGCGGCACCGCCCCGGTAGTCGCCGACGAGGCGCGTCGCGAACGCGTCGAGCACGAGTTCGGTCAGCTCGTCGCCGCCATCGGCAGGCCGCGGACCGTCGCGGATGGCCCGGGCGATGTCGTGGGCCGTGACCGACCCGCCGACCGGATCCGTGAGGAGGCAGGTGTGCAGCACTTCGAGCAGCACATCGCGTGCTGCCCTGACGTCGAGCGGCTCGAGAGCACGGCCGCATCGAGCATCATCTCGACGGCGCCGGCCGGACTCCCGAGATCGGTGTGCAGGGCCGCACGGAGCCGGAGCAGGTCGGCCGACTGCCGCGCGTCCTCCAGCAGGGGTTCCGCCCGCGTGAGCAGCGCTTCGGCCTGGGTCCACGACCCTGCGATCTGTGCCGCCCGAGCCGCATCGAGGAGCAGGCGGACTCGATCGGTGGAGCCGGCGTGAGATCTGCGGCGCGTGCGAGGTAGGCGCTCTCTGTTGCGAAGCCGCTACGGCGGCGGGCCCGTTCGGCTGAGCGCTCGAGCTCGGCGGCGACCGCTTCGTCGGGCCCGAGCACGGCTTCGGCGGCGTGCCACGCGCGCCGGTCCGCGTCGCCTTCGGCATCGAGCACGTCGGCCAGTGCCCGATGGACGCGTCGACGATCGGCGAGCGTAGCGCCGTGATAGATCGCCGCGCGCATCAGCGGATGGCGGAACTGGATCACCGGTGTCGTCACGACGAGTCGCGCGGCTTCCGCCGGAGCGAGGGCGTGAGCGGGGATGTCCAGCGACGCCCCGGCTCGCAGCACCGTCACCGGATCACCGACGCCGTCCGCGGCGGCGACGAGCAGGAGCAGCTGTGTGTCACTTGGCAACGCACGTACCTGCCGCAGGAAACGAGCCTCGACGAGCTCGCTGACGTGGAGCGGTTCGTTGATCGGCGCGCCGGCGAGGTGATCGGACGACAGCTCGCCGCCGAGCTCGATGAGCGCGAGGGGGTTGCCGCGGGTTTCGCTCACGATCCGATCCGCGAGCGGCGGGCCGAGTGGCCCGCCGACCACGGAGCTGAGCAGCTCGTGCGCATCGCCGTCGTCGAGCCCGCCCAGGCGGAGGTCTGCGACGCCGTCGATGGGCACAGCCGGTTCGGACGGCTCGCGTACGGCGAACAGCAGCGCGATCCGATCTGCATACACGCGACGGGCGACGAAGCCCAACACGTTGATCGACTCCCGATCGAGCCACTGCGTGTCGTCGACGACGCACAGCAGCGGGCGTTCACGCGCCGCGTCGCCGAGCAGTGTCAACGCAGCCAACCCGACCAGGAAGAGGTCGCAACGCGTGTCGCTGCGCAGCCCGAAGGCCGATTCCAGGGCCTCTCGCTGTGGCTCGGGCAACTGGTCCAGCGCCGGCAACAGGGAGACGAGGAGACGGTGCAGCGCGGCGAACCCCATTCCCATCTCCGACTCGACGCCGATGATGCGGACCACCGTGAGATCGCCGGCGTTCGCGACGGCCTCGTCGAGGAGCGCCGTCTTTCCGATCCCGGCTTCGCCGCGCAGCACGAGTGCCCCGGCACGGCCGGATCGGGCCGCGTCGAGAACCCGATCGATCGCTGCCCTCTCCGCAGTGCGGCCGAGGAGCACGAGGCCGACGGTACCCGGTCATGCCCCGTGGCGATCGGGTAGGCGAGTCCATCCGTTCATGCCGACGACTACATGTTTTCGGGGATTCGAGCCGCACTGTCGTCCTTCAGGGTCGTCACTGAACCCAACCGACGCGGAGGCACCCATCATGGACATTCTTCGCTCCACCAGTTCCCGGGCCGACTCAGCTGGCGGGTCCGCCTCGATCGGCGACCTCGCCGCCTCGATCCGAGGTCAGATCGTGACACCGGGCGAGCCGGGGTGGGATGCGGCTCGCCAGGCGTGGAACCTCGCAGTCGACCAGCGGCCCGCCCTGGTGGCGATGCCCCTCGACCTGGACGACGTACGCGCGATCGTTCGCCACGCCCGCCACCACCGGCTGAGGGTCGCGCCGCAGGGAACCGGCCACAGCGCCGGGGCGCTCGGTTCGCTCGCCGACACGATCCTGCTGTCGACCCGACGCATGCGCGGCGTCGAGATCGACCCGACCAAACGGATCGCCCGCGTCCAGGCGGGAACACTGTGGCACGAGGTCACCGCAGCAACGTCCTCGTTCGGGATGTACCCACTCTCGGGCTCGTCGCCCGACGTCGGCGTTGTCGGGTACTCGCTCGGCGGCGGCCTGAGCTGGCTGGCGCGCCAGCACGGCCTCGCCTGCAACCAGGTGACCGCGATCGAGGTCGTCACGGCCGACGGCGGGGTCACGCGGGCAACGCCGTCCGAGCACACGGACCTGTTCTGGGCGCTGCGCGGTGGCGGAGGCAGCTTCGGCGTGGTCACCGCGTTGGAATTCACGCTCTTCCCGTATCGCGAGGTCTACGCCGGCATGTTCCTGTGGCCCTACGAACGTCACCTCGAGATCCTCGCGTCGTGGTACGCGTGGACCCGTAGGGCGCCCGACGCGGTGACCACATCGCTGCGCATCATGCACTTCCCGCCGCTCGACGACCTGCCGCCGTACCTCTCGGGCCGATCCGTCATCGTGGTCGATGGTGCCTTCGCAGGCGACGTCGATGCTGGTCGCACCGCCGTTGCTGGCCTGCGAGAGCTCGAGCCCGAGCTCGACACGTGGGGTCCGGCGTCGCCCGCAGCGCTCAGCCACCTCCACATGGATCCCGAGTGGCCGATCCCGTTCGTCGGCGACTCGGCACTGCTCGGCGAGGTCGATGCTGCCGGGCTCGCCGAGATCGCAGCTGCAGTGCAGCCCCCGATCATGGTCGGGGAACTGCGGCACCTCGGCGGCGCACTGTCACGCGTCGCGGACGGCGCGGGAGCGCTCGGTTCGTTGCGTGGCGAGTACGTGATCCTCGGTGGGGGTGTCGTCGGCGACTCGAGCCGGGAGATCGACGCCGCGCTCGTACGGCTCAGGGCGGCGACAGCTGCATACGAGACCGGTGCGCTCTACCCCAATTTCACCGAGCGCCCGGCCGACTCCTCGTGCTTCTTCACCGAAGCCGACTACACCCGCCTGCAGCGCATTCGCGCACACGTCGATCCGCACGAGTTGATCGTCGCAGCCCATCCGATCACCCGATAGGAGCACCGCATGAGAGACAAGCCGCACATCGTCCTCGTCCACGGCTTTTGGGGCGGTGCCGCCCACTGGGCGAAGGTCATCGTCGAGCTGGACCGACGGGGCTACGACTCGGTCCACGCCGTGGAGAATCCCTTGACGTCCCTCGTCGACGACGCCGACCGCACCCGCCAGATGGTCCGGCAGGTCGATGGTCCGGTCCTGCTCGTCGGCCATTCCTATGGCGGAGCGGTGATCACCGAGGCCGGCGACCTGCCGAACGTTCTCGGCCTGGTGTACGTCGCTGCCTTTGCGCCCGAGGCCGATGAGAGCCTGGCTGAGATCGGTGCGTGGCACGTGGCCCCAGCCGTGGGAAACGTCGCGCCGGACTCCGACGGTTACGTCTGGATCAAGCCGGAAAAGTTCCACGAGAGCTTCTGCCAGGACCTACCCACCGATGAGGCATTGGTGATGGCCGTCACGCAAAAGGCGCCGATCGGTTCCACGTTCGCGAACGCCGTGTCGGAGCCTGCCTGGAGGCACAAGCCGACCTGGTACCAAGTCTCGACAAACGATCGCATGATCCACCCCGACACCGAGCGGCGGATGGCCGGACGAATGAACCCACGACGCACCATCGAGCTCGACGCCAGCCACGCGTCGCTCGCTTCGCAACCCAACGCCATCGTCGACCTGATCGACGACGCCGTTGCGGACCTGAGCGCCAGCGACGGTCTGGCACCGAGCACGAGAGCGGCCTCCGGATGAGCACGCAGGTCCATGCCCGTGTGGGAGAGCCGACGCTCGCGTCCACCTGGCAGGCGGCCGCGGGAAGCCCAATCACGGATGAGTTGCTCGAGTGGCCGCCGGATGTGTTCGCGCTCACCGACGTGATTCTTGAACGCTCCGAGGCGTATCGGTTCGTGTTTTCCCCGCCGGACGGAATGCAGTGGCCCCCGGGCGGCGATGCCAGCTGGAGCGACGCGGTCGGGCAGGCAGGGCGACGATGGAGTGCGTGGGTCGAGGATCGAGATGGTCTCGTTCCTGAGCTTGTGGCGGAGAACTGGGCTGTCCTTCGGGAGCGGGACGAGATCCCGCTCGAAGATCTGGCGGCCGGCCGGGACTGGCTGGTCTGCGAAGCGCTCCTGACTCTCCATGCGATCGCGGACGAAGCGTGCGCCGGCCTGTTCGTCGCGCTGGACCGTTCCGACGGAGAGGCGTGCTGCTATCGCGCCCAGGGCCGCGAGCTCCTGGCGAGGGCCGGCTCGCTCGCTCGCATGCCGTCGCGGTTCGTTCGAGTACTCCCGAAGATCCGCACCCCACCCACGGGAAGGGCCTCGTTCTCGCGCTACGCCTGTGTCTATCGTCCGGGTCTGGAGACCCGCTGGCACAAGATGCCCGCGCGTCATCGCGGTACGGACCCCCAGGCCGAGCACGCCCAGCTCTTGCTGCTGCCGTGGCCGCTGAAGGTCAGAGAGTCTGACTTCCGGGCCGTCGAGAACTCCGTCCAGAGGCTGGCGAAGGAGCCGTTCGGCTTCTTCGAGTTCGCACCGGAGGAACCGCTCGACCTGGATCTCGTCGACCGGTTGCTCGTTGCGGCCCGGGGCGAGGTCGGGACCGTCGATGTCGTCCTTCTGCCGGAGAGCGCCATCGAGGAGAGCGAGCTCGACGCGCTCGAAGCGCTGTTGGGCCGCCACGGTGTGAGCTACCTGCAAGCCGGGTTGCGTCTGCGCTCACCCCGGGCGGGCGAGTTCGGCGGGAACCAGATGCATGTCGGCGTGAACTCGAGACTCGAAAAGGGCGGACCGCCGCCCAGCGCTTCCGCTGGACGGTGGTTCCACGTTCGCCAGGACAAGCATCATCGCTGGTCGCTCGACGAACGACAGATCTACCAGTACCACCTTGGTGGCGCGCTTCATCCCCACGTTCGCTGGTGGGAGGCCATCGACGTACCCCGCCGGTCCGTCCAGGTCGTCGAAGTCGGCGAAGGCATCACGATCGTCTCGTTGGTGTGCGAGGACCTCGCGCAGAACGACGATGTGGCGGAGCTCATCCGAGCCATCGGCCCCACGATTGTTTCGACCGCGCTGCTCGATGGCCCGCAGCTCCCTTCCCGCTGGTCGGCGCGGTACGCGAGTGTGCTGGCCGATGACCCCGGCTCGGCCGTCATGACGCTGACATCGTTCGGCATGGCACAGCGCTCGAAGCCCGCCGGATACGAGCCTTCACCCGTAGTCGCACTGTGGAAGGACCCCGCCCAGGGGACCCGCGAGATCTCGCTCGAGCCGGGCGCACAGGGCGTGCTCCTGACCATCTGCGGGGCTCGCGCGACCAGGCGGAGTGCCGACGGCCGCTGGCCGGTCGATTCGGGGACCCACTACTTCGATGTCGCTGTCCACCAGATCCGGGCCTCCGACACACGTTCTGAGTCACCAGACCCAGTGTCGGGGCAACAGAGTCCACGGGTGATCGACGTCGACGATCTCACCATCCTCACGGGCTGGGCCGAGGCGGTCACCGAGGCGCTCGCTCACGCGCCGGCGCGCGCCAAGACCGTTTTTGCCACCGCCCGACCGGGCGCTCCTTGGCGGTCCGACCTCGGCCTAGAAGAGCCGTCCCCGCGGCTCAGCGCTGCGATCGACTCGATGGAGCGAGCACTCAGCGCGGCCGTGCCTCCCGGCTCCACGCCGTCACTCGACGCGCTGCTCTTCGTAGTCCGGGACGGTCAGCCTGGCGAGTCCGCTCTCGACGGGCTGGCGCGCGGCGTACTGCGATCGACGCTTGAACAGCTGTGCACGAGACTGGCCGAGGAAGCCGATCCTCCCCACCGAGCCTCAACCTCGCTCTGACCGCTGCGTCCGATGCAGAGACCGGGCCTCGGAAGCGGCAACGCCCGCATCGATCCAATCCTGGATCCCTTCACCACGGTCGCGGGCGGGCGTGGACAGCGATAACGCCAATGCGCCTGCCGACGGCGTTCGCCAGGGTCTCGATATCGCGCCGATCACTGGTCACGCCCCTCGTACCGCTCGATCTTCCCACCGCGCAGAGAGCGCACCGCGGTGCAGAGCCCACCCTCGCCGGTCACGTCCTGGCCGTCGCGCTTCCATGCCTTGTTCACGTGCAGGACGCTGTGCGACAGGTCGATGCCATCGACCCCCCAGGGCGGTGATCCCTCCGAACCGGAGCCCGGTGCCAACCGCAACGGTGATCAGGTCACGGATGTCCTCGTTGGCGGCGGCGAGGAGAGTTTCGTGCTCCGGCTCAGTCAGGTAGACGTGATCGGGAGCCTTCGCGCGGATCGCCTTGCGGGTGGGTGCCGTCTTCGCGCACGGGTTGATAGGGATCAACCCGGCCTCGACGGCGTGCTGGAACACCCCGTACAGCAGGCCGTGGTAGTTAGCCGTTGTCTTGATCGCCCGTGGCCAGTGGATCAGCCACCGTTTGACGTCTGCCTCGGTCGTGTCCTCAATCACTCGTAGCACGGTGCGTCGAAAACGGTCAGCGCGGCCAGCGTCCTGATCTGGGACCGGTAGCGAGACTGTCTCGGAGTCAACTCGACGATCTGCGCGACGCAGGCCAGCCCATAGGTCTCGAAGTCGGTCGAGGCCGCCGCCTCCGGCGGTGATCCATAGCCGTAGGTAGCCCGTTGGGCTTTGGTTGGGCCTCGGAGCCCAAAAGAAACTCCTGACTGCGCTTCGGCAGGTCAGGAGCCTATCTAAGTGTCCGAGGGGGGACTTGAACCCCCATGCCCTTTTGGGGCACTAGCACCTCAAGCTAGCGCGTCTACCTATTCCGCCACCCGGACAGGGGATGCAGCGATCCGCACTGCAGCGGCCGCCACCCTAGCAAACGAGCGACCAAACGGGGGGATGATGCAGGGTGCAGGATGGAGGCATGACCGCAGAGCTGTCCCACCCCCCTGAAGCCGAGGTCGTCGAGATTTGTCGAGACCTGATCAGGTTCGACACGTCGAACTACGGTAACAACGAGGGACCAGGGGAGCGCAAGGCGGCGGAGCACGTCGCCAGCCTGCTCGACGAGGTGGGGATCGAGGCGGAGCTGTTCGAGTCCGACCCGGGCCGCACGACGCTGGTGGCACGCTGGGGCGACCACAGCGCCGGCGACGCCCTGCTCGTCCATGGACACCTCGATGTCGTGCCGGCGCAGGCCACGGACTGGCAGGTCGACCCGTTCGCCGGTGAGATCCAGGACGGCTACCTCTGGGGTCGTGGCGCGATCGACATGAAGGACTTCGATGCGATGGTGCTGTCGGTCGTGCGGGCCCGGACACGGGCGGGCCGGATACCGGGGCGCCCGATCGTGCTGTGCTTCACCGCGGACGAGGAGGCCGGCGGTCTCTACGGCGCCCGTTGGCTGGCCGAGCACCATCGTGACGCGCTCGAAGGGTGCAGCGAGGCGATCGGGGAGGTCGGCGGCTACTCGGTGACACTCAACGGTCAACGTCTATACCTGATAGAGACCGCGGAGAAGGGCATGGTCTGGCTCAAGCTCCGTGCGAAGGGCGTTGCCGGCCACGGTTCGCTGCTGCAGGAGCGCAACCCGATCACCACACTCGCCGAAGCCGTGGCGCGCGTGGGCCGCCACTCCTGGCCGGTGGAGATCACGGAGACGATGACAGCGCTGCTCGCTGAGATCGCGGACATCACCGGCGACGACGCGTCCGACCTCGAACGGGCCCTCGGGCATTTCGGTCCGCAGCGCCGGATGCTCGGCGCCGCGCTGAGAAACACCAGCAACCCCACGATGCTGGAGGCCGGCTACAAGCTCAACGTCGTGCCGGGGGAGGCGGTGGCGTACGTCGACGGAAGGTTCCTGCCCGGCGGTAGGGACGAGTTCCTCGAGACCATCACCGCCCTGGTCGGTGACGAGGTGGACATCGAGGTCGTGCACGAGGACGTCGCCCTGGAAGCGCCGTTCGAGGGGCATCTCATCGAGGCGATGTGCACGGCGCTGCTGGAGCATGACCCCGGCGCCAGAGTCGCGCCCTACCTCATGTTCGGCGGCACGGACGCGAAGTCGTGGAGCAGGATCGGCATACCTGGTTACGGATTCTCACCTCTTCGGCTGCCGGACGACCTCGACTTCAGCGCGCTGTTCCACGGCGTCGACGAGCGGGTGCCGATCGATGCGTTGGAGTTCGGTGCGAGGGTTCTGGACCGGTTCCTCGACCTGGCCTGATGCCTGGCGTGCGATCAGATCGTCCGGCTCACCCGGATGATCCGGCGCCGCAGGGTGACCCGCCGGGTGCCGTCGGGGAACAGCCGGAGCCGGTCGAGCTCCCAGCCGCCGTACTCCGCCTGGTCGGTGAGCAACCGGCGCACCGTCGACCGCGGCAGCGTGCGTGGAAGCGAGAGTCGCCTGAACTCGTATTCCATGGTCACCATAGTGTGCCGGATGCCAACCCCAACCACATCCGGCCGGGGGAAATATCTATCCGGATCCGCGCAGCCGCTCGGGGTAGCCAACGCCGATCGCGGACACGTCATCGAGAGCCGCCACGATCTCTTCGGGTAGCTCCACGTCCTCGGCGGTCAGCGCCGAGCGCAGCTGACCGGCGGTGCGGGCGCCGACGATGGGCGCAGTGACGCCTGGGCGATCCCGCACCCAGGCCAGCGCAACCTCCACCGGTGCCAGGCCGAGACCGTCCGCCGCCTTGCATACCGCGTCGACGATGCCCCGCCCGCGTTCGTCGAGGTGCGCACCGACGTCCGCGGACAGCTCCGCCACCGCGCCACGAGAGTCCGAAGGGGTCCCGGAGCGGTACTTGCCGGTGAGCACACCGGCGGCGAGCGGCGCCCAGGCCAGGATCCCCAGCCCGAAGTCGTCCGCCGCTGCGACGACCTCACGCTCGATGCCCCGCTGCAACAGCGAGTACTCCACCTGCGTCGACACCAGTTGGGAACGCCCCGGCCACGCCTGCTGCCAGCCGGCTGCCTTGGCGGTCTGCCAACCGCAGTAGTTGGAGATCCCCGCGTAGCGCGCGCGCCCGGAGGCCACGGCCAAGTCAACCGCGGACAGCGTCTCATCCAGCGGGAGCCCGGGCAGCCAGGTATGGATCTGCCACAGGTCGACGTAGTCCGTGCCGAGCCGGCTCAGTGAGCGATCGAGAGTGGTGAGGAGCCGGCCGCGGGAGACGTCGGTGATCCAAGTCTCCCCCCGCGCCTCGATGCCCGCCTTGGTCGCGAGCACGACATCGTCGCGGGCGACGACCTCGCCGATCAGCGCTCCCACGAGCTCCTCACTCGCGCCGTAGGAGGCGGCCGTGTCGAGGAGGGTGCCTCCGGCATCGACGAAGGACGTCAGCTGTTCGCGGGCTTCGTACTCGTCGGTGTCGCGACCCCAGGTCATGGTGCCGAGCCCGATTCGCGAGACCTGCAGCCCACTGCGTCCGACGAAACGCTGCCGCATGTCGCGAACGTTAGCCGAGGTGCGGCCACACTCGGCCACTAGGCTCGAGGGCGGACCGCCCCGCTGATGACTGTCTGGCGGTTCGCGGTCTGGGTCATCAGGCTGACTCACCGGACAGATGTACGGCCGGCTGGGACTGGTCGACGAGAGGACGCAGCGGTCATGCGGCTTGGAGTCAACGCCGGGTACATCGTCGGGTCGAGTGCACGCCCGCAGCTCGAGCTCGCCAAGGCGGCCGAGCAGCTGGGGTACGACTCGGTGTGGGTGGCTGAGGCGTATGGCTCCGACTCACCGGCGGTCCTGTCCTGGATCGCCGCGCAGACCTCGCGGATCGGCATCGGCAGCGCGGTCATGCAGATCCCGGCTCGTACGCCCGCGATGACGGCGATGACCGCGGCGACCCTCGACCTGCTCTCGCAGGGCCGGTTCCGGCTGGGGCTGGGCGTGTCGGGTCCGCAGGTGTCGGAGGGCTGGCACGGCGTGCCCTTCGACAAGCCGCTGGCACGGACCCGCGAGTACGTCGACATCGTGCGGCTGGCACTCACGGGCCAGCCGGTACGCCATGACGGCGAACACTTCCCGCTGCCGCTCCCGGGCGGAGCCGGCAAGGCGCTGAGGCTGACGGTGAAGCCGGGCAGCGAGTCGATCCCGATCTACCTGGCGGCGGTCGGACCCAGGAACGTGGAACTGGCGGCCGAGATCTGTGACGGGTGGCTGGCGATCTTCTTCTCCCCGCGGGACGCCGGCGAGTCGCTGGCCCGTATCAGCAAGGGCCTGGCCCGCTCGGGTCGCAGCCCGTCCGGGTTCGACGTCGCACCGACCGTGCCCGTCGTCGTCGGCGACGACCTCGAGACCTGCGCCGACCAGCTGCGGGCGTATGCCGCCCTGTACATCGGCGGGATGGGGAGCCGCCGGGAGAACTTCTACAACCAGCAGGCGGTCCGGATGGGATTCGAGGCTGCAGCCGAGCACGTGCAGGACCTCTATCTGGACAGGCGGCATCGCGAGGCGATGGCGGCGGTGCCGTTCGACTTCATCGACCGCACCTCGTTGCTGGGACCGAGACAACGGATCGCCGAACGGCTGCACGAGTTCGCCGGCGCTGGGGTCACGACCCTTATCGTGTCCTGTCCGGCCGGCGATCCGACGGTGGTCGGTGAAACCTTGCGTACAGTCGCCGGGGCTCTGGACGACAGCGGCCTGGGGGGCTGAGATGGATTTCCTCAGCGCGGTGCTGCTGGGCATTGTCGAGGGGCTGACCGAGTTCCTCCCGGTCTCGAGCACCGGACACCTGACGATCACCGAGAAGGCGCTCAACCTCCAGATCGACGACCCCTCGGTGACCGCGTTCACCGCGGTGATCCAGATCGGCGCCATCGCCGCGGTGATCGTCTACTTCAGGACGGATATCTGGCGGATCGCCAAGGCCTGGGCCCTGGGCCTGTTCCGGCCGGAGCTGCGCGGTGAGTTCGACCATCGGATGGGCTGGTACATCATCCTCGGGTCGGTCCCGATCGGCGTCGTGGGCCTTCTCGGCAAGGACGTGATCACTGGGCCGCTGCGCAACCTCTGGTGGGTCGCCGGCGCTCTGATCGTCTGGAGTGCGGTCCTCGTGCTGGCCGAGCGTCTCGCGACCCAGGACCGGGGCGAGCGGCAGCTGACGCTCAGCGACGCGCTCATCATCGGGGCGGCTCAGTGCATCGCGCTGGTTCCCGGTGTCTCTCGGTCCGGCGCCACGATCTCAGCCGGGCTCTTCCGGGGTCTCGACCGGGTGACGGCGACCCGGATGTCGTTCTTCCTGTCGATTCCGGCGCTGGTGGCCGCCGGACTGTACGAGCTCAAGGACGCGATCAACTCCGACATCGGTCTCGGCGAGACCGCGGTCGCCACGCTTGTGAGCTTCGTCGTCGCCTACGCGGCGGTCGCCTGGCTGCTCAGGTTCGTAGCGCACCACACGATGGTCGTGTTCGCGGTCTACCGGGTCACCCTCGGGCTCATCCTGGTGGCCCTGCTCGCCACCGGCGTCATCAGCGCGACCTGACCGACGTCACCCGTAGGGTTCTGACGTGGCCACAGTCCTGCTGATCAGACACGGGCGCTCCAGCGCCAACACCGAGGGCATCCTCGCCGGCCGCGCCCCCGGCGTGCACCTCGACGACACCGGCAGGAGCCAGGCTGAGGTGACCGGCGCGCGGGTAGCGGTGCTCCCGCTGGCCGCGATCGTCACCAGCCCGCTGGAGCGCTGCCGCGAAACCGCCAAGACCCTGGCCAGGCACCAGTCGGGCAGCGCCCGCCCGCACATCGACCGGCGGTTCACCGAGTGCGGGTACGGCGCCTGGACCGGCCAGCAGCTCAAGCTCCTTGCCAAGGATCCGCTCTGGAAGACTGTTCAGCACCACCCGTCGGCGGTCGCGTTCCCCGACGGCGAGTCCATGGTCGACATGCAACGCCGGGCGGTCGTGGGGGTGCGTGCCTGGGACCAGCGAGTGCAGGCCGACCACGGTCCGGACGCGGTTCTGGGCGGTGGTGAGCCACGCCGACGTGCTCAAAGCGGTGCTGGCGGAGGCGCTGGGCATGCACCTCGACATGTTCCAGCGGATCATCATCGACCCCGGGTCGGTGTCGGTCGTGCACTTCACCCCATTGCGCCCCTTCGTGCTGCGTCAGAATGACTCGGGCTCAGACCTGTCCACGTTGCGGCCCCCGGCGCGCAGACGACGGCGCACGTCAGCCACTGACGCCCCCGTCGGTGGAGGAGCAGGTCCGGCGGACGGCGGTGCTCCGGCGGTTCGGGCGGCTCCCCGGCACACCACATAGGCTCGGACCATGGCACTCGTCGTCCACCGCCACGACCCGCCGGACCGGTTCATCACCGGCACGGTGGGCCCTCCCGGGCAGCGCACGTTCTTCCTCCAGGCCAGGACGGGAGAGCGGATCACCAGCGTCTCGCTGGAGAAGGAGCAGGTCGCCGTACTCGCCGAGCGCATCAACACCCTGCTCGACCAGGTCGCCCTCCAGACCAGTGCGGACACCGACCCGTCCGGCGACGGCATCGACACCGAGCCTCTCGACCAGCCGATCGTCGACGAGTTCCGGGTCGGCACGATGACATTGGCGTGGGACGCCGAGGACGAGGTGCTGGCGATCGAGGTGTTCCCGGTCGTCGACGTCGCTGAGGTCGCCGAGGACGAGTCCGGTGAACCGCCCGAGGAGACCGACGAGGAGTTCCCGGTCGAACCGACTGCGGAGGAGGTTCTCCTGGTCCGCGTACCTCCCAGCGCGGCGCGCAGCTTCGCCTCCCGCGCACTGACGGTGGTCTCGGCCGGGCGGCCACCGTGCCCGTTCTGCGGTGGACCACTGGATCCGGAGGGTCACCTGTGCCCCCGCGCCAACGGGTTCCGGCGCACGCGGCAGTGAGCGTCGACGTCGGCCCGCTGCTGGACGCCGGGGTGATGGAGATCGAGGGCAGGCTGATCGACGCGTCCAACGCGACCTTCGTGGCCGACCTGACGCTGGACGGCCTGACTCGACGGTGCGTGTACAAGCCGATCCGGGGCGAGCGACCGCTCTGGGACTTCCCCACCGGCTCGCTGGCCGGGCGCGAGGTTGCGGCGCGGATGGTGTCGGACTGGCTGGGATGGCATCTGGTGCCGCAGACCGTGATCCGGGACGGGCCCTTCGGACCGGGGATGTGTCAGCTGTGGATCGATACCGACGGCCGTGAGCTCGTCGACCTGATGCCGGTGGGTCGGGTGAGCGACGGTTGGCTGCGGGTGCTGGATGCCGAGGACCAGTTCGGCAACCCGATCTCGCTCGTCCACGCCGACGATCCCGCGCTGGCCCGGATGGCCGTCTTCGACGTGGTCGTCAACAACGCCGACCGCAAGGGTGGCCATCTGCTGCCGACCCCCGAGCGGGTCTACGGCGTCGATCATGGAGTGACGTTCCATGCCGACCCCAAGCTGCGCACCGTCCTGTGGGGGTGGGCTTCACAACCGATCCCGGAGGACATCCTCGACGACGTCGGCCGGCTGCGCGCCCGGCTCGACGATGAGGACTCGGTGTCGAACCTCTGCTCGCTGGTCTCGCCACTGGAGGTCGTCGCGCTCCGACGACGCATCACGCAATTGCTTCGCCGTAAGACTTTTCCCGGTCGCGGTAACGCGTGGCCGTCGATCCCATGGCCGGCCTTCTGAACGCGGCGCATTAGGCTGCGGCGCATGGATGCGTGGCGCTCGCCGGAGCTCTCCTTCGATCGGCTGAAGCGCTTCGGCGACGCTCCCGCGGTGCGGTTGCACGACACGACGTCCGGTTCGATCGTCACGACCCGTCCTGGGCCGACGGCGCGCATGTATGTCTGCGGGATCACGCCGTACGACGCCACCCATGTGGGTCATGCCGCAACCTACGTGGCATTCGATCTGGTGCTGCGAGCCTGGCGTTCAGCCGGGCACGACGTGCACTACGTACAGAACGTCACCGACGTCGACGATCCGCTACTCGAGCGCGCCGCCGCGACCGGTGAGGACTGGGACGCTCTGGCCGAGCGCGAGACCGAGCTGTTCCGCGACGACATGGCCGCGCTGAGGGTCGTACCCCCGACCCACTACATCGGTGCGGTCGAGTCGATCCCCGCGATCGTCGACCTGATCGGTCAGCTCCGCGCGAAGGACGCGGTATACGACCTCGACGGCGACCTCTACTTCCCGGTTGCCGCCGACCCATCGTTCGGCAGCGTTTCCCGGCTCGACCGCGATGGCATGCTGGCTCTGTTCAGGGAACGCGGCGGAGACCCTGACCGGGAGGGAAAGCAGGACCCGCTCGACCCGCTGCTGTGGACGCGCCAGCGCGGGGACCAACCCGGCTGGAGCAGTCCGCACGGGAAGGGCCGGCCGGGCTGGCACATCGAGTGCAGCGCGATCGCCCTGCAGTACCTCGGAATCCCCTTCGACGTCCAGGGCGGCGGCAGCGACCTGATCTTCCCGCACCACGAGATGTGCGCATCCGGAGCCGAGGTCGCGAGCTCTCGCGCGCCCTTCGCGTATGCATATGTCCACGCCGGAATGGTCGGCCTCGACGGCGCGAAGATGTCGAAGTCCAAGGGGAACCTGGTGTTCGTCTCGACTCTGCGCAAGGACGGCGTCGACCCCATGGCGATCCGCCTCGCCCTGCTCGCGCACCACTACCGCACCGACTGGGACTGGGACGGCGGCGCAGTGACGACCGCAGCGGAGCGGCTCGACCGGTGGCGCTCGGCGGTCGATGCGGGGGGACCGGATGCGACGCCCGTGGTCGCCGACGTCCGTCAAGCACTGGCGGACGACATCGACGCCCCGGGTGCGTTGGCTGCCGTCGACGCATGGGCCGATGCCGCCCTGTCGGGTGGTCCGACCGGCGGCGTCGACGGCGCCCCCGAGATCCGGGCGGTCACCGACCTCTGCCTCGGCGTAGTCGTGTAGCAGCCGGATGATCGGATGTCGCGTCAGGAGTCGCCGCTCTGGCGGCGCTTGAGATAACGCTCGAACTCGCGGGCGATCGCCTCGCCACTGGCCTCCGGCAGATCGGAGGTGTCGCGTGCCTGCTCAAGGGACTGGACGTACTCCGCGATCTCGGAGTCCTCGCTCGACAGCTCGTCGACCCCCCGTTCCCACGCGCGTGCCTCCTCGGGAAGCTCACCCAGCGGGATGGCGATGTCGAGCATCTCCTCGAGTTGACGGAGAAGCGCGAGCGTGGCCTTCGGGCACGGAGGTTGCGCCACGTAGTGCGGTACAGCGGCCCAGAACGAGACCGCGGGAAGTCCGAGCCGCTGACAGGCGTCCTGGAAGACGCCGACGATGCCCGTCGGGCCCTCGTAGCGAGACTGCTCGAGTGCCAGCCCCCGGGCCAGCTTCTGGTCGCTGGCGGTTCCGGTGACAGGGATGGGACGGGTGTGCGGCACGTCGGCAAGCAGCGCACCCAGCGTGACCACCAGCTGAGTGCCCATGTCGTCGGCGGTGGCCAACAGCTCGGCGCAGAACTGCCGCCACCGCATGTTGGGCTCGACACCTCGAAGCAGGATGATGTCACGCCTGGCGTCCTCGAGGCGTACCACGCACAGCTGTGTCGTCGGCCAGGTGAGCTGCCGGTCGCCGTCGGAGTCGATCGAGACCGTCGGCCGGTTCACCTGGAAGTCGTAGTACTCCTCCGGGTCCAGGGCAGCGACAACGCTGCCCTCCCAGACCGAACAGAGGTGATCCAGGACCGCCGACGCCGAGTCCGCCGCGTCGTTCCACCCCTCGAAGGCGGCGATCAGCACGGGATCGACGAGGTTGGGGATGGCCTGCAGTTCGATCACCCGGCCAGCCTACGGCCACACCCGCCATGTCCGCAGTGCGAGAACACCCGCCCGGAATGCGAGAAGACGGTCCACTCCTTGGACACTGGGTTAGCCTTGAACGCCTGTGCACCGCCCCTGTCCACCTTGCTCGACTGGGAGTCCACGTGACCATCGGACCTGCCGCTCTTCGCCGAGCGCTCACTGAGCGCGTCGTCGTGGCGGACGGGGCGATGGGGACGATGCTGCAGGCACACGACCTCAGCCTGAACGACTTCAACGACCTCGAGGGCTGCAACGAGATTCTCAACGTGACGCGCCCGGACGTCGTGCGCGCCATCCACGACGCCTACTTCCAGGTCGGGGCGGACGCCGTCGAGACGAACACCTTCGGCGCCAACCTGGCGAACCTGGCCGAGTACGACATCTCCGACCGGATCTACGAACTCGCGCACGCGGGGGCGGCCATCGCGCGGGCGGCCGCCGACGAGTGGACGACGGGTGGCCAGGAGCGCTGGGTTCTCGGCTCGGTAGGTCCTGGAACCAAGCTGCCCACGCTCGGGCACGTGAGCTTCGCAGCACTGCGCGACGCGTACGCCGAGCAGGTGCGGGGACTCATCGACGGAGGCGCCGATGCGGTCCTGGTGGAGACGGCGCAGGACCTGCTCCAGGCCAAGGCCGCGCTGATCGGTGCGAAGCGGTCCATCGCGGCGGCCGGCACGGACCTCCCGCTGATCGTCTCGGTGACCGTCGAGACCACCGGCACGATGCTGCTCGGAACGGAGATCGGCGCGGCGCTGACTGCGCTGGAACCGCTCGGCATCGACCTGATCGGCTTGAACTGCGCCACCGGCCCGACCGAGATGAGCGAGCACCTGCGTCACCTGTCCCGGCATGCCTCGATCGGCCTGGCCTGCATGCCCAACGCGGGGCTGCCGCAGCTGACAGCGGACGGCGCCAGCTACCCGCTGACGGCGCAGGAGCTCGCCGACGCTCACGACACGTTCACCCGAGACTTCGGGCTGTCCCTCGTCGGCGGCTGCTGCGGCACGACGCCGGAACACATCCGCCAGGTCGTGGATCGGGTGCGCGGACGTGAGATCGCCAGCCGGAAGAGCCTGCCGGACCCGGGGGCGTCGTCGCTGTACCAGCACGTGCCGTTCCGCCAGGACACGTCGTACCTGTCGATCGGGGAACGGACGAACGCCAACGGCAGCCGGGCGTTCCGCGACGCCATGCTCGCCGAGAACTGGGACGACTGCGTGGAGATCGCCCGCGCCCAGATCCGCGACGGCGCGCACATCCTCGACCTCTGCGTCGACTACGTTGGCCGGGACGGCGTTGCCGACATGGCGACGGCGGCGGCCCGCATGTCCACCTCGTCGACGCTGCCGGTGATGCTCGACTCGACCGAGCCGGCCGTCATCGAGGCGGGCCTGGAGCGGCTGGCCGGACGCTGTGTCATCAACTCGGTCAACTACGAGGACGGCGACGGGCCCGGGTCGCGCTTCTCCCGGATCATGCCGATCGTGAAGGAGCACGGCGCGGCGGTCGTGGCCCTGACCATCGACGAGGAGGGTCAGGCGCGCACGGCGGACTGGAAGGTTCGCGTGGCCTCCCGGCTGATCGACAACCTCGTCCAGCAGTGGGGTCTTCGAGTCGACGACATCATCGTCGACTGCCTGACGTTCCCCATCGCCACCGGCCAGGAGGAGACGCGGCGTGACGCGCTCGAGACGATCGAGGCGATCCGCGAGGTCAAGCGGCTCTACCCCGCGGTGCAGACCACGCTTGGTGTCTCGAACGTGTCCTTCGGCCTCAAGCCGGCGGCCCGGACGGTGCTGAACTCGGTCTTTCTGCACGAGTGTGTCAAGGCCGGCCTCGACTCCGCGATCGTGCACGCGGCCAAGATCATCCCGCTGTCCCGCATCCCCGACGTCCAGCGTGACGTGGCACTCGATCTCGTGTACGACCGCCGCCGGGAGGGGTATGACCCGCTGTCGACGTTCCTCGACGTGTTCACCGACGTCAAGGAGACCGACGCCAAGGCGTCCCGGGCCCAGGAGCTCGCGTCCCTACCGCTGTCGGAGCGGCTCCGGGCGCGCATCATCGACGGCGAGCGCAACGGGCTCGAGGCCGACCTCGACGAGGGTCTCGGCCTCGGACGCTCCGCGCTCGACATCATCAACGACGACCTGCTGGCCGGCATGAAGGTGGTCGGTGAGCTGTTCGGGTCCGGTGAGATGCAGCTGCCGTTCGTACTGCAGTCGGCCGAGGTGATGAAGACCGCCGTCGCCTATCTCGAGCCGCACATGGACAAGACCGACGAGGAGGGGAAGGGCACGATCGTGCTCGCGACCGTCAAGGGCGACGTGCACGACATCGGCAAGAACCTCGTCGACATCATCTTGACCAACAACGGCTACACGGTGGTCAACCTCGGCATCAAACAGCCCGTCTCGGCGATCCTGGAGGCCGCCTCCGAGAACCAGGCCGACGTCATCGGGATGAGCGGGCTCCTGGTCAAGAGCACGGTGGTGATGAAGGAGAACCTCGAGGAGCTTAACCAGCGTGGACTCGCGGCCCGCTGGCCGGTGCTGCTCGGCGGTGCGGCCCTGACCCGCGCCTACGTCGAGCAGGACCTCGGCCAGCTGTTCGACGGTGAGGTTCGCTACGCCCGCGACGCGTTCGAGGGGCTGCGGCTGATGGATGCGGCGATGGCCGTCAAGCGCGGCGTACCCGGTGCCGCGCTGCCCGCGCCCCGTGAACGCCGGGTCCGCGGCAGGTCGAGCGTCCAGGTCCTCGAGCCGCTCGACATCCCGACCAGGTCCGATGTCGCGACCGACAACAGGGTGCCTACCCCGCCGTTCTGGGGTGACCGGGTTGTCAAGGGCCTGACGCTGGCCGACTTCTCCTCCTACCTGGACGAGCGCGCGACGTTCATGGGCCAGTGGGGGTTGCGTGGCTCACGCGGTGACCGCGGTCCGTCGTACGAGGAGCTGGTCGAGACCGACGGTCGTCCCAGGCTGCGGATGTGGCTGGACCGGATCCTCACCGAGGGCATCATGGAACCGGCCGTCGTGTACGGCTACTGGCCGTGTTTCTCGACCGGCGACGACCTGGTCGTGCTCGATGCGGCGGACCAGAAGACCGAGATCGCCAGGTTCACGTTCCCGCGCCAGCATCGCGACCGCTTCCTGTGCCTGAGCGACTTCTTCCGGCCCCAGGAGTCCGGCGAGCTCGACGTGATCGCCTTCCATCTCGTCACGATGGGCGCACACGTGAGTGAGGTCACCGGCGAGCTGTTCGAGAAGAACGCCTACCGCGACTACCTGGAGCTGCATGGGCTGTCGGTCCAGCTCACCGAGGCGCTCGCCGAGTACTGGCACGCGCGGGTCCGCGACGAGTTGAAGTTCGGCGACGAGGACGCCGACGACATGGGACAGATCTTCCGGCAGGGATACCGGGGATCTCGCTACTCATTCGGCTATCCCGCCTGCCCGGACCTGGACGATCGAGCGACGATCGTCCGGCTGCTCAGGCCGGAGCGCATCGGGGTCACCTTGAGCGAGGAGCTCCAGCTGCACCCCGAGCAGTCCACCGACGCGATGGTCGTGCATCACCCGGAGGCGAAGTACTTCAATGCCCGCTGACGGCTGGCGGCCTGCGGCTGTGCTCTGGGACCTGGACGGCACGCTGCTGGACTCGGAGCCGTTGTGGATCAGGGCCGAGCATGACCTGGCGGCCAAGTATGGCGCGGTCTGGACCGAGGCCGACGGGCTCGAGCTGGTGGGCAACGACCTGCCCAAGTCCGGAGCGGTGATTCGCGAGAAGATGGGTCTCCCGCTCAGCGCCGCCGAGATCGTCGAGGAGCTTCTCGACTATGTAGTCGCCGGTGTCGAGCGTACGGTCAGCTGGCGGCCGGGCGCCCTCGAACTCCTCACCGAGATGGGTCAGCACGGTGTTCCCTGCGCGCTGGTCACGATGTCCTACCGCCGGTTCGTCAAAGCCGCGCTGGCAGCGCTGCCGGAGGACACCTTCGCGGCCGTGGTGGCCGGCGACGACGTGGCTCACGGCAAGCCGCATCCCGAGCCGTATCTGCTGGCCGCTGAGCTCCTCGGCGTGAGTCCCGGCGACTGCATCGCGATCGAGGACTCGCCCACCGGCGCCAGCTCGGCGGAGGCCGCCGGCTGCCGCGTCGTGGCCGTCCCGCTCCAGGTCCGGTTCCCGTTCGGAGCCGGCGTCCGCCAGCTCCGTAGCCTCCAAGGTGTCACGCTTCGTGACCTCGCCGCGCTGTTCGTCGGCAGGCCGGGAATCTGACGAAAATCCGGCCCGATCCCCGAACCGTTGCGTTTTTGCAACCCGCCGGCGTGCGCTCAGTGCATAGAGTCATGGCCGGAATAGGCGCTATCGTCGCCTGCAGTCGCCCCGGCACCGTGGTGGGGCGCAGATCAGTGAGGTGAAAAGTGGTCCGAAGTAAGAGTGTGCTGGCAATTGTCAGCGCCGGGATGTTGGCGGCGTCGCTCGCAGCTTGTGGTGGGGACGACAGCAGCGGGGGAACGACGACCGGTGGGTCGACTCCCGCTGGCGTCGGCGAGCCGTGGATCCTCGGCACTACCGACACCGTCACCGCCATCGACCCGTCAGGCGCGTACGACCAGGGTTCATGGACCCTGGAGTACAACCTGTACCAGACGCCGCTGACGATCCCCGCCGGTCAGGTCACTCCGGAGGGCGATGCGGCAAAGTCGTGCACCTACACCGATCCCAAGACCCTGACCTGCACGATGAACGCGGGCCTCAAGTTCTCCAACGGCGACCCTCTCACCTCCTCAGACGTGAAGTACAGCGTCGACCGGAGCATCAAGATCGCGGACCCGACAAGTGCTGTCTCGTCCCTGTTCACCTCGGTCGCGTCGGTCGACGCGCCCGACGACAGCACGGTCGTCTTCCACCTCAAGACTCCCGACCAGACCTTCCAGTACGTCCTGACCACACCCGCGGCCGCGATCGTCGACGAGGATGTCTTCCCCGACAGCAAGCTGCTGCCCGACGACCAGATCATCGGGTCGGGGCCCTACAAGCTGAGCCAGTACAAGCCCGGCGAGCAGGCGGTCCTCGAGGCGAACGGCAACTACACGGGACCGAACAAGCCGAGCGCACCCCAGGTGTTCGTCAGCTACTACAAGGAGACGTCGGCCCTGAAGCTGGCGGTCGAGTCCGGTGACGTGCAGGTCGCCTGGCGCAGTCTGAGCCCGACCGACCTCAGCGACCTGAAGGGCAACAGCGACGTCACCGTCGCCGAGGGCCAGGGGGCGGAGATCAGGTACTACGTCTGGCAGATGCAGAACGCCGTCGCCAAGCCGCTCGCTGTCCGCCAGGCAGCGGCGATGATCATCGACCGCGCAGCGATCGCCGACAAGGCGTACTCGGGCACGGTCACCCCGATGTACTCCATAGTGCCCCCGGCGCTTCCCGGCGCCAACGAGGCCTTCAAGACCGCGTATGGAGACGGCCCCGACGTGGCCGGCGCCAAGAAGGTGCTGAGCGACGCCGGGATCAAGACGCCGATCGACATCACCGTCGGCTACACGCCGACCCACTACGGGCCCAACTCCGTCGACGACGCCACCGAGTTCCAGCGTGAGCTCGAGGAAAGCGGCCTGTTCAACGTCACGCTCAAGAGCGCAGAGTGGACGCAGTACCAGGATCTGGAGAAGCAGGGTGCCTACGACCTGTTCCTCTACGGCTGGTTCCCAGACTATGTCGACGCCGACAACTACCTGGGGCCGTTCATGGTCGACGGCGGCTTCTTCTCCAATGGCTACAAGAGCGCCGAGGCCGACAAGCTCGTCGCAAAGGAACGTGCCACGACCGACCCGAGCGCGCGCCAGAAGATCTTCGGTCAGCTGCAGGACCTGGCGGCCAAGGACGTCCCGTTCATCCCGAACTGGGTCGGCAAGAACATTGCTGTGTACGCCAACGGGATGAAGGGCGTCGAGGACACGCTCGACCCGGCGTTCATCTTCCGGATGTGGAAGATCACCTACCAGCCCTGATGCGGGAGTGGTTGATGGCATGAGACTGTCGGGAGGGGCACTGGAGGTCAGTGCCCCTCCCGCTGTACGAGGAAGCTGACACATGAGCGCAGCCGGCGGTTCGCTGCCGAGGTACATCGGACAACGGGTGCTGCTGGTCATCCCGATGGTCTTCATCCTGCTGACGTTCGTCTTCATCCTGCTTCGCGTCGCTCCCGGGGATCCGGTGTCGGCGGCGGTCGGGGGAAAGCTGTCGCCGGCGGCTCTGCAGGAGCGGCGGCACGCGCTGGGCCTCGACGAGCCGCTGATCGTGCAGTACATCGACTACCTCAAGTCGGTCCTCCGTCTCGACCTCGGCACGACCATCACCGACAAGCAGCCGGTCACCGACGTGATCAAGCAGAACGGCGGTGCGACGCTCGAGCTCACGGTGTCGGCCTTCATCGTGGCGCTTGTCGTCGGCCTCCCGCTGGGTATCATCGCGGGCCGTTTTCGTGATTCGGCCGGCGACGTGGGCATCCGGCTGTTCGGGATCATCAGCTACGCGGCGCCGGTGTTCTTCGTCGGGCTGCTGTGCCAGCTGCTGTTCGCGATCAAGCTGGGCTGGCTGCCGCCCGCGGACGAGGCGTCGCCGATCACCAAGTTCACGGTGCCGACGAGGACCCACATCCTGCTGGTCGACGCGCTGATCTCCGGCGACATGGCGTCGGCCAAGGACGTCTTCATGCACCTGATCCTGCCGGCGGTCACACTCGGTGTGCTGCTCTGTGGAGTCTTCATCCGGCTGGTCAGGGTCAATATTCTGCAGACCCTTCAAGCCGACTACGTTGAGGCCGCCAGGGCCCGTGGCATCGGCGAGACACGCGTGCTGCGCAAGCACGCGTTCCGCAACGCGCTGGTGCCGGTGATCACCGTGATCGGGCTGCAGGTGGCGCTGCTTCTCTCCGGCGCGGTGTTGACGGAATCAACGTTCAACTGGCCCGGGATCGGCAGCAAGCTGATCGACTACATCAACAACCGTGACTACATCGCGGTCCAGGGGCTGATCACGGTTTTCGCGCTCATCGTTGTCGCCATCAGCCTGTTGGTCGACATCGTGAACGCGCTGATAGACCCGAGGGTGCGGTACTGATGGCCGTCCAGAGCACCGCCACCGACCAGGGCGACTCCCGCCGTCCGGGATCGACGCTGGTCGGCCGGATTGTCTCGCCGGTGCGCAAGACAACAGGAATGGCCCGCTGGATCCTGGTCAGTGGGATTCTGATCAGCACATTCTTCTTGGTACTCGCGATCTTCGCGCCGTGGATCGCACCCTACGGCTTCGCCCAGACGTCGAGCCACGGTGTCGACTTTCCCAAGCTGGGTCCTCCCTCCAGCGCCCACTGGTTCGGCACGACGTACTCATACTTGGACGTCTACTCCCGGGTCATCTGGGGAAGCCGCACCGCCCTGGAGGTGGTCGTGCTCGCCGTGCTCGCCTCCCTGGTGATCGGGGTGGCGCTGGGCCTGGTGTCCGGCTTCTTGGGGGGATGGCTGGACCGGGTCCTGGTGCTGGTGATGGACGCGATGTTCGCGTTCCCCTCGCTGCTGCTGGCCATCGTCTTCTCATTCCTGCTCAGCGAGAAGCTCGGCAGCGGGGTCTACTCGGCCGCGCTGTCGCTGACGGTGATCTATATCCCGCAGTACTTCAGGGTGGTCCGCAACACGACGGTCAGCGCCAGGGAGGGGTCGTATGTCGAGGCGGCCCGCGCCCTAGGCGCTCCCAACGGTGTGATCATGCGCCGCTACCTGTTCTCGAACGTGATCCACAGCGTTCCGGTCATCGGGACACTCAACGCGGCGGACGCGATCGGCACCCTCGCCGCGCTCGGGTTCCTGGGTCTCGGCATCCAGCCGAACGAGGCCGCCGAGTGGGGGTACGACCTGCAGCGGGCACTCGAGGACGCGTCCGCAGGAATCTGGTGGACCGGACTGTTCCCGGGGCTGGCGATCGTGCTGCTCGTCACCGGGCTCACCCTGCTCGGCGAAGGGTTGAACGAGACGATCAACCCGACGCTGCGGCTGCGCCGCCTCCGCAAGGTCGAGCTGCCGCCACGCGAGGTCAGGTCGGTCGAGGACGGTGACCGGTGAGCCAGCCTGTCCTTTCGGTCCGCGACCTGCGGGTCTGGTACGGCACCGAGCGCGGCCCGGTCCGGGCCGTCGACGGCGTCAGCTTCGACCTGCGGCCCGGGGAGACCCTCGGCCTGGTGGGGGAGTCCGGGTGCGGGAAGTCGACGCTGGGGCGCGGTCTGCTCGGGCTGCTTCCGACGGGGGCCGTCCGCGACGGTGAGCTGTTGTTCAAGGGTGGCGACATGCTCGCGATGACGCCGAAGCAGGCCCGCGCGCTGCGCGGTCCTGAGATCGGGATGATCTTCCAGGAGCCGCTGACGCGGCTGAACCCCCTGATGCGCATCTCGGAGCACTTCGAGGAAACGGTGAAGGCCCACGAGCCCGGCCTGTCCAAGGATGCCGTCCGGGCCCGCGCCCTGGAGGTGCTGCGTGTCATGGGCATCCCGCCGACCCGCTACGGCTCGTACCCGCATGAGTTCTCCGGCGGGATGCGCCAGCGGCTGATGATCGCACTGGCGCTGGTGTTGCGACCGGCCTTCGTCGTCGCTGACGAGCCCACGACCGCGCTGGACGTGCTCGTCGAGGCGCAGATCATCAAGATCCTGCACGACCTGCGTCGGGAGTTCGACACGGCGTTGCTGCTCATCACCCACAACCTCGGCATCGTCGCGGAGGCGTGCGACCGGGTGGCGGTGATGTACGCCGGCAGGATCGTCGAGGAGGGCGACGCGCGCGACGTCTTCGGGGACCCGAAACATCCGTACACCCGCGAGCTGCTGCGTTCGACGATCTCGCTGAAGACGACCGGGCTCAACTTCATCCCGGGCGCACCGCCGGACCTCGTTCGAGCCACCCTCGGGATGCCATTTCCACCCGCGATGTCCCGACGCCATGCAGGTGTGCCCGGCGAAGGATCCACTGGAGGTGCGGTTCGAGACGGGATCGCGGGTCGCGTGCTGGCTGCACGGCCCCGAGCGGCTCATCCCCACCGGTGGACATGAGCCGTTGGAGCGGGAGGAGATCAGCGTTGCAGACGAAGCCTGATACCACCGGGGCCGCGGCGACCGACAGCGGCGTACTGATGTCGATCACGGACCTGGAGATCCATTTCCAGCTGCGCGGCAGCAGCTTCTCGCGGCTGCTCGGCCTCGACACCGGCACCGTCAAGGCAGTCGACGGTGTCAGCCTGGACCTGCACGAGGGAGAGGTCGTCGGCGTCGTCGGTGAGTCCGGTAGCGGCAAGACCACGCTCGGGCGGGCGCTGCTGGGATTGGTCAAGGCGACGGAGGGGGAGATCCAGTACGCCGGTCAGAACCTCGTCGGCATGTCGGACCGGGCGCTGCGCCGGCTGCGGCGCGACCTGCAGATGGTCTTCCAGGACCCCAACGCCGCGCTGAACCCGGCGATGACGATCGAGGTGGCCATCGGCGACCCGCTGCGTATCCACGGCCTCACCAAGTCCAAGGCCGAGCTCCGCCAGCGGGTCTCGGCGGCCCTCGAGCGGGTTGGCCTGTCGCCGGTCGAGCGGTTCCTGGGCAAGTACCCCTCCGACCTGTCCGGCGGCCAGAAGCAACGTGCCGTGATCGCGCGTGCCATCATCCTGGACCCGGTCCTGCTGGTCGCCGACGAGCCCATCTCCATGCTCGACATGAGCGTCCGGGCCAAGATCCTGCAGCTGATGCTCGACCTGCAGCGCGAGCTCAACCTCACCTACGTCTACATCACCCACGACCTCGCCAGCGCGAAGTTCTTCTGCGACCGCATCGCGATCATGTACCTGGGACGGATAGTCGAGATCGGTCCGACCGAGGAGATCTTCGCCGATCCGAAGCACCCGTACACCAAGGCCCTGCTGAAGGCGATTCCCGAGCCCGATCCGAGCCGCTCCGTACCGCGCGACCTGCCCAGGGGCGAGATCCCGGACGCGGCGAGTCCGCCGTTGGGCTGCTCGTTCCACCCGCGCTGCCCGGTGGCGTTCGAGCCGTGTGGATGGGAGAACCGGGATCTGAAGGCCCTGCTCGAGGCCCGCTGGATCTCGCTCGAGGAGGCCGAGTATGAACAGGAGAGCACGCTGATCGCCGACCTGAAGGTGCTCGACGAGCCCGGTGACCGCGTCGTGCTGAAGCCGGGTCACGGTCACAGCCGGGCTGACGTCATCGCGCTGCTCGACCGGATGAGGGCGGCGGATCCCGCCGAACCGCTGTGGCGCGGCGTCGACTCGATCACCGAGACCGCCGACGGCGTCGAGGTGCGTTTCCACCCCGGGCAGGACCCCGCCCTGCGACGCACTGACGGCGTCGAGGTGGCCTGCCTCCTCTACTGATCGTCACTGCCCTACCTGGGGGCCGCAGGCACCGCGACGCGCGAGGGGAGCTTCGCGGGCGATCTGCTCACCCGCGAGGAGCTCTAGGCGGTCACGCCCGCCGGGCTGGCAGCGTCACCGGGTGTCGTCTCGGCGATGACTGGTGCGGCGTCGTCCGGGTCGTGGGCGGTCGGATCCGGCAGCGGCGGTGGAGTGCCGCCCCACTCGGGGCAGAGCGACTGATGCGCGCACCAGTCACACATCCGGGACCTGTTCGCGCGCCAGTCTCCGGTCTCGTGGGCGCGCGAGATCGCCCGCCACAACGCCTCGAGCTTGCGCTCGGTGGCGAGCAGGTCGCGTTCCTCGGGCTCGTAGTGCAGCATCTCGCTGTTGCCGAGGTAGATCAGCTTCAGCATCCGCGGGATGATGCCGCGGGTGCGCCAGATGACCAGCGCATAGAACTTCATCTGGAAGAGTGCCTTGGCTTCGAAGAACTCACCGGGGGAGCGGCCCGTCTTGTAGTCCACGATGCGCAGCTCGCCGGTGGACGCGATGTCGACGCGGTCGATGTATCCCCGCAGGGTCAGGCCGGAGTCGAGCAGCGTCTCGACATAGAGCTCGCGCTCCGCCGGTTCGAGCCGGGCCGGGTCCTCCAGGGCGAAGTAGCGCTCCACGAGTCCGCGACACTCGGCGAGCCAGTCCACCAGAGCCACGTCCGGATCCGTCTGGGTCTCGCCGGTCCCGTCGCCTGCCTCGGCATCGAACATCGCGGCCAGCTCAGGCTCCGCCGCCACCAGGGACTCCCAGGCCGGCTCGAGCATCGTCATCGCCCGAGCCGGAGTGCGACCCACCGCCGGAAGGTCGAAGAGGCGCTCGAGGACCGCGTGCACCACGGTGCCCCGGACCGCGGCCGGGCTGGCGGGCTCGGGAAGCTTGTCGATCACCCGGAAGCGGTAGAGCAACGGGCAGGCCATGAAGTCGGCGGCCCTGCTGGGCGACAGCGACTGCCATAAACCGGCCCGGTCCGGCGCCGCGACATCGGCCGCGTCGATGGTCCCGTCGATCGCGGACGCCGCGGTGATCCTCATGTTCGCAGGTTAGGCCAACGCGCCGACATTCCGGCCGACCTCGGTGCGGGTCTCGAAGAAGTCCGGCCACGCGAGCCCCTCGCGGTAGCGTTGACGGCGTGGAACCCCAGCCGACGCCGCCGCAGGCTCCGGCCACGGTTCAGCCTGGGACGCTGAGACTGGGTCAGATCGCCGGCATCGAGATCACGGTGCGCGCATCGTGGTTGGTGATCGCGGCGCTGATCGCGGTCATGCTCCAGCCCCGCATCGACATCGTCGCGCCCGGTCTCGGTGCGCTGTCCTACGTCGCCGGGCTCGCGTTCGCGGTTCTGCTCTACCTGTCGGTTCTGCTCCATGAGCTGAGCCACGCACTGTCGGCGAAGGCGTACGGCCTGCCGGTCCGGTCGGTCACCCTGCATTTCCTCGGGGGTGTGACCGAGATCGACGGCGAGCCACAGACACCCTGGCGCGAGTTCGTCATCTCGGTGGTGGGCCCGGTCACGTCGCTGGCGATCGGAGGGCTCGCGTTGCTGCTGGCCACCGTGACGCCGGACGGGCTGCCGCTGTTCACGATCGAGTCACTGGCGGGTGCGAACCTCGTGGTGGGGGTGCTCAACCTGATCCCCGGCCTCCCGTTGGATGGCGGACGGGTGCTGCGAGCGGTGGTGTGGGGGATCAGCGGCAAACCGCATCTGGGCACACTCGTGGCCGGCTGGGCCGGGCGCGGCGTGGCCGTGCTGGCCCTCGGGCTGCCGCTCGGCTTCGAGGTCTGGGCCGACCGGCAGCCCCAGCTCGTCGACTACGCGATGTCGTTCATCATCGCCGTCTTCCTGTGGACCGGCGCGTCCCAGGCGCTGGTCTCGACCAAGCTCCGCCGCAAGCTCCCCACCCTCTCTGCCCGTGCGCTCGCCCGCCGGGCGATTGCGGTACCCCACGACCTGCCGCTGGGCGAGGGCATCCGCCGCGCACAGGCGGAGCAGGCGGGTGGTCTGGTCGTCGTGGCGACCGCCGGGGACCCGATCGGCATCGTCAACGAGGCGGCGGTGCTGTCCACGCCACAGGCACGTCGGCCGTGGATAAACGTCGGCTCGGTCGCCCGCAAGATCGAGCCCGGCCTGGTTCTCAACGTCGACCTGACCGGCGAGGCACTGATCCGGGCGATGCAGCAGACCCCCGCCACGGAGTACGTCCTCGTCGACGACACAGGCGCGGTGTTCGGGGTGCTGGCGACCAAGGACGTCGACTCGGCGTTCGCCGCCGCCTGATCCGGCACAGGGGTTCGCCAGTGTCCGAGACGCCCTCCGACCCGCATCCCGGCGCGGAGACCGAGCCCGCGGTCCCGTCTTGGTCGGGAGCGCGTCGCGGCGTGCTCAAGACCGGTGAGCGGGTGCGCCTCACCGACCCGAAGGGAAGACGGCATTCGGTGCTGCTCCAGACCGGGCAGACCTTCTTCACCCACAAGGGGTCGATCGAGCACGACGACCTGATCGGTCGACCGGAGGGGCTCGTGATCGTGTCCACCGGCGGCGTCCCGTACCTGGTGTTGCGTCCGCTGTACCACGAGTACGCCGTGTCGATGCCCCGCGGAGCCGCAGTGGTCTATCCCAAGGACGCCGCCCAGATCCTGGTGATGGCCGACATCTTTCCTGGCGCCCGGGTGGTCGAGGCAGGAGCCGGTTCCGGGTCGTTGACCTGCGCGTTGCTGCGCGCCGTCGGTGTCGAAGGCATGGTGTCTTCGTACGAGCGGCGTGAGGACTTCGCCGACGTAGCGCGGCGCAACGTTGCCGAGTTCTTCGGCGGCGTCCACCCGGCGTGGCGCCTCACGGTCGCGGATCTGGCAGAGTCCCTCGTCGACCGCGACGTCGACCGCGTCATCCTCGACATGCTGGCACCGTGGGAGTGCGTCGAGGTGGTCGCGGAGGCTCTCAACCCAGGCGGCATCGTGTGCACGTACGTCGCCACCACGACTCAGCTGGCGCGAATCGTGGAGACGCTGCGTTCACACACCGGCTTCACCGAGCCGTTCGCCTGGGAGACGCTGGTTCGCTCCTGGCACGTGCAGGGTCTCGCGGTTCGCCCGGACCACAAGATGAACGGTCATACCGGTTTCCTGGTCACGTCCCGCCGGATGGCGCCCGGAGTCGCCGCGCCGCGCCGTACCCGACGGCCCGCTCCCGGTGCCTACGGACGCGACTACGCGGGCCCGCTGCCACCGGACGCCGTAACACAGTAGGAACACAGCGTTCACACTGGCCCGTCACAATTGAGCCCGACATCCCCGGGAGGTCGTCCATTCCCGGTGATCCGCAGGTAGTGTCATAGAACAGCCTTTCTCGCGGAGGTGACGAGGTGACAGCGCACGATCCAAAAGGCCGTACGTCAGCGGAGCTCGCTGCGCAGATCGGCTTCCTCGAGGACGAGGTGTCGGATCTGCGCCGACGACTGTCCGAACACCCCGGTGAAAGCCGCCGACTCGAGTACCGCCTGGCTGAACGCAGTCGTCACTGGCCGCTCTCACCGCTCAGAACGAACGACTCACATCGACGCTGCGCGAGGCCCGCGACCAGATCCTCACCCTGAAGGAGGAGGTCGACCGGCTCGCGCAGCCACCGGCCGGCTTCGGCACGTTCCTGGCGCGCAACGAGGATGACACGGTCGACGTGTTCACCGGCGGTCGCAAGATGCGCGTCAACGTGAGTCCGAGCATCGATCTCGACGAGCTGCGCAAGGGCCAGGAGGTCATGCTCAACGAGGCGCTGAACGTGGTGGCCGCCTTCGACTATGAGCAGGTCGGCGAGGTCGTCATGCTCAAGGAGGTTCTCGCCGACGGGGACCGCGTGCTCGTGATCGCCAACGCGGACGAGGAGAAGGTCGTCAGGATCGCCGAGCCGCTGCGTCGGGAGAAGATCCGTGCCGGTGACTCCCTGCTGCTCGACGCGCGGGCCGGATACGTCTACGAGCGGATCCCGAAGACAGAGGTCGAGGAGCTCATCCTCGAAGAGGTCCCGGACATCGACTACAGCAACATCGGCGGTCTGATGCGCCAGATCGAGGCGATCCGGGACGCGATCGAGCTGCCGTACCTGCATCCCGAGCTGTTCCTCGAGCACCAGCTCAAGCCGCCGAAGGGCGTACTGCTGTATGGCCCGCCCGGGTGTGGCAAGACTCTGATCGCGAAGGCGGTCGCGAACTCGCTGGCGAAGAAGGTCGCCGCCAAGACCGGTGAGGAGGGCAAGAGCTTCTTCCTCAACATCAAAGGTCCGGAGCTGCTGAACAAGTACGTCGGTGAGACCGAACGCCACATCCGGCTGGTGTTCCAGCGCGCTCGTGAGAAGGCGAGCGAGGGAACCCCGGTCATCGTTTTCTTCGACGAGATGGACTCGTTGTTCCGTACCCGTGGGTCCGGCGTCTCCTCCGACGTCGAGAACACGATCGTGCCGCAGCTGCTGAGCGAGATCGACGGAGTCGAGGGCCTGGAGAACGTGATCGTGATCGGCGCGTCCAACCGGGAGGACATGATCGACCCGGCGATCCTCCGTCCGGGACGGCTGGATGTGAAGATCAAGATCGAGCGTCCCGACGCAGAGTCCGCCCGCGACATCTTCTCCAAGTACCTCTTGCCCGTCCTGCCGCTGCACGAGGACGACCTGACCGAGTTCGGCGGCAACCGGGACGCGACCGTCGCCGCCATGATCCAGCGCACCGTCGAGCGGATGTACACCGAGTCCGAGGAGAACCGCTTCCTCGAGGTGACGTACGCCAACGGCGACAAGGAAGTGCTCTACTTCAAAGACTTCAACTCCGGCGCCATGATCCAGAACATCGTGGACCGGGCGAAGAAGATGGCGATCAAGGACCTCCTCGACAGCAACCAGAAGGGCCTGCGGGTGCAGCACATGCTGCAGGCCTGCGTCGACGAGTTCAAGGAGAACGAGGACCTGCCCAACACCACCAACCCCGATGACTGGGCCCGAATCTCCGGCAAGAAGGGTGAGCGGATCGTCTTCATCCGGACGCTCATCTCCGGCAAGCAGGGCACCGAGCCGGGTCGTTCGATCGACAACGTCGCCAACACCGGGCAGTACCTCTAGAGGTCGGTCGTCGCTAGCCGGTGTCCGGCCCCCGCTCACCACGGAGTCGGGCACCGGCCGCGCGCACGAGGACCGATGCCCAGGTGCGGAAGGGTTTCCAGGCTTCGCCAATCTCGTCGAGCGCCTCCGGTGTGCACGGTGAGTCAAGGCCGTACAGGTCGGTGACGAGGGCACAAAGCCTCGGCTCGTCCCGCCGAGCACATCGACGAAGCCGGTTGCTCGAATGACCACCAGTGACGCGTAGAACGGACCGATTCCCTTGATGCGTTGCACATCGGCGCTTGCCGCCTCCGGGCCGAGCGACCTCAGTCGGGCTGCGTCGTGTGGGTGTGCGCAGGGTGAACCACTGCCGGGAATTTCGCAGTTATGGGTCACGGTTGAGCCGGCCGGTGACCAACCAAGGGCGCACATGGTCGGTGCGGTCATGCTGACGCACCACCCAGCGGAGCCCCACCGTGTCGCCTGCCGCCCGAAGTGTGCAGTTGTTGCGGGTGATCCGGTGCGACAACTCTCATCGCCTGCACAATTCTGCGGAGTCAAGGACCGCAGTGGTCGGCCCCGGACTCGAGCGATCGCGGCGCGGGCGCGGGCGCATCGGTTGCCGCCTGCCTGGTCGCCGGCGCCACCGGAACCGGATCCAGCCGTGACGACGCGTGTACGGACACCGGCTGGCCGCAGTGGCCGCAGAAGCGCTTTCCCGCGCGGACCGGCGCGAGCCGCAGGCGGGACATGTCACGGCCAGGCTCGCACCGCAGTCGTCGCAGAAGCGGTTTTCGGGCGGGTTGTCCACCCCGCACGAGCCACACACGGTCACGCGGAGCACCTCCCTACAACGGGCGCGCGGTGCCCTGCACACTGACTCGGACGTGAGGCACGGTCCGGCAAAGCGGCGGGTCAGTCGGCGGGCAACAGCCGCGCGCGTACTCCATCCAAGCCGGAGACCACCAGGTCCGGTCGGTGCTCGTCGAGGCCGTAGATCACCTCATGCCACGGACCCAGCCGATGCCACAGCGCCGCTCGCCGCAGCGTGTCATCGTCGGGCGCATAGACCCGCAGCAGCTCCGAGGCGAACGCTTCGGCGGAGCTGTGCAACCCCCAGGCGAGATCGAGTGCGGGGTCGCCGACGTGTGCGTCGGTCCAGTCGATGATCCCGGAGACAGAGTCGTCGCGGACCAGCATGTGCTCCGGACCGAGGTCACCGTGCACCAACGCGACGAACGGTGCGGCGCCCAGCTCGTCCAACAGTGCATGCCCTGCTTCGCGCTCGGCGAAGGCGAGCAGCGGCAGCACATCGCGCCGGCACCGGTCGAGTACGTCCTGCAACGCCCGATGTGACATTGAGCCGTCGGGGACCCCCCGGGCAACAGCCTCCTCCACCGGTGCGTGGTGCAGCGCCAGCAGCGCGGCTCCGATCTCGTCGCCCAGGTCCCCCAGAGCCCCGTCCTCGGCCTGGGTGATCGGATCGCCGGTGATGAGCCGGTGCCGGACCCGTAGCGGGTCGGTCGCGACGATGTGGGGAAGCGGGAGCGGCACCGGCAGCAGCGGTGCCAGCCAGGGGAGCAGCTGGGTCTCCGCCTTCAGCCGGTCGGCGACCTCGGGACGGCGCGGCTCACGCTCGATCCAGGTGCCCTCGACGACCCAGGCCCGGCTGTCCCACCCGCTGTCGATCGGCACCCGGTCGCTGACGATCTTGTCGAGCATCGTCTCGATCAGGAACCGGCTGTCAGGCACGAACGGCCAGCTCGGGTCGGCGAGCTTCTCGTGCAGATGCTCGGGGGTCATCCACGTACCCAGGCGACCTCGTCTGCCTGGTGGACGATCGGCCCGTCCCAGGTGATCTCGTACACATGCGCGATGTAGCGCGTCTTGTCATCGGCGTAGCGTCCTTGCGTAACCGGTCCGAGAGCCACCCCGGCGATTCCGAGCTCCTCCTCGAGCTCTCGCCTGGCCCCCTCCTCGGGGGTCTCCCCGGCCAGCAGCACGCCACCGGCCAGGCAGTCGTGCGCACCTGGGAAGAGGTCCTTGCTGTCGGTGCGGCGGTGGACGTAGATGTCGCCGTCGCTGTTGCGCACGAGAACCCCGGTCGCCCCGTGCCACAGGTTCTCGGCCCGGACCCGGCTGCGCGGTGCCTCGCCGACGACCGCACCCGACTCGTCCAGAACCGAGATCCGCTCCTCGCTGCTCACCCGATCATCGTGGCAGCCCGGCCGGACCGAGTCGCCGTAGGCTCCTGGGATGACTGCCGAGACCGGGACCGGGATGGAGATCCGCCGCGCCGGCTACGGGAGTGCCGATCTGGACGTGCTGATCGCAGAGATCCAGCAGGAGTACGTACGCAGGTACGGCGGGATCGACGAGTCACCCCTGGAGCCAGACGAGTTCGAGCCTCCCGACGGCATCTTCCTGGTCGGCTACTCCGAGGGCCGGCCGGTGGCGATGGGTGGCTGGCGGCGCCACGGCCCAGCACAGGCAGGTGCGGTGCCCGGTCGCAATCCTGGCGAGATCAGGCGCATGTACGTCACTCCGGACGCGCGCGGCCGCGGGTACGCGCGCAGGATCCTGCATGGCCTGGAGGAGTCAGCCCGCGCCGCGGGCGTCGACTGGCTCGTACTCGAGACCGGCTCGGTGCAGCCCGAGGCGGTGTCGCTCTACCGCGCCTGCGGCTACACCGATATTCCGGCGTTCGGCTACTACCGGCATTCGCCGCAGAGCATCCACCTCGGAAAGGCGCTGTGACCCTGCCGCCGACTCGTTACGTCCTGCAGCGGAGGGTCACAGGCCTCGAATTGCCTGACGTACGCCGGAGAGCCGCTGCGGGGCGGCTGGGGTTCGGGACAGTCGGCCGGGACCCGCGTCCGCGTAGGGTTGTCCCATGACCGTGCGGCGCGTGATGGGCACCGAGACCGAGTTCGGTATCTCGGTGGCCGGTCAGCCGAACGCCAACCCGATGCTTGCCTCCTCGCAGATCGTCAACGCGTACGCATCCTCGACGGCGCGGACCCGCCGGGCCCGCTGGGACTTCGAGGAGGAGAGCCCGCTGCGCGACGCCCGCGGCTTCGACCTCGGGCACAACCTGGCCGACCCGAGCCAGCTCAACGACGAGGACGTCGGGCTGGCCAACGTCATCCTGACCAACGGTGCCCGGCTGTACGTCGACCATGCCCATCCCGAGTACTCCTCACCGGAGTGCACCACCCCCCGAGACGTGGTGCTCTGGGACAAGGCAGGGGAGCAGGTGATGCGCGAGGCGTCGGTCCTGGCCCAGGTTCCGGGATCGCCGGAGATCCTGCTGTACAAGAACAACACCGACAACAAGGGCGCGTCGTACGGCGCCCATGAAAACTACCTGATGCGACGCTCGACCCAGTTCGTCGACATCGTGCGAGGCATCACCCCGTTCTTCGTGTCACGTCAGGTGGTGTGTGGTGCCGGACGCGTCGGCCTCCGTCAGGACGGCAGCAAGCACGGCTTCCAGATCAGCCAGCGGGCAGACTACTTCGAGGTCGAGGTGGGCCTGGAGACAACGCTGAAGCGGCCGATCGTCAACACCCGCGACGAGCCGCACGCGGATCCGGACAAGTACCGGCGGCTGCACGTGATCATCGGCGACGCCAACCTGGCCGAGATCTCGACCTACCTCAAGGTCGGCACCACATCTCTGGTCCTGTCGATGATCGAGGACAAGTGGCTCACCGACGACCTCGCGGTCGACAAGCCGGTCACCAGCCTGCACGAGGTGTCACACGATCCCACCCTCAAGCAGCTGGTCACGCTCCGTGACGGTCGCCGGCTGACCGCCGTGCAGATACAGCTCGAGTACCTCGACCAGGCGCGCAAGTACGTCGAACACCGCTACGGCGTCGATGCCGACGACCAGACCAGGGACGTCCTCGACCGCTGGGAGTCGGTGCTCACGCGTCTCGAACAGGATCCGATGCTGTGCCGGCAGGAGCTGGACTGGGTGGCCAAGCTGGCGCTTCTCGAGCAGTACCGCGAGCGGGACGGTCTGGGGTGGGACCACGCCAAGCTGCACCTCATCGATCTCCAGTACGCCGACGTCCGCCGGGAGAAGGGGCTCTACCAGCGCCTGGTCCAGCGAGGCTCGATCGAACGGCTGGTCACCGACGCCGAGGTCGACAAGGCCGTCCACCACCCGCCCACCGACACCCGCGCCTATTTCCGCGGGCGATGCCTGGCGCAGTACGCCGACCAGATCGCGGCGGCCTCGTGGGACTCGGTCATCTTCGATCTGCCGGGGCGCGAGTCCCTGCAACGCGTACCGACGATGGAGCCCCTGCGTGGCACCAAGGAGCACGTCGGTGACCTGCTCGAGCGCTGCTCGGACGCCGAGGAGCTGTTCAGGGCGATCACCGGCGGCTAATCAGCACTGGTCCGACAGCTCCACTCGGTATGGTCTGTGTCAGGGACTCGATCGTGGCCGTCCACGACGGCACCCGGTCATGGCCCGATCAAACGGTGAGGTGGGACAGATGGCACGAGACGGTGGCCAGCAGCAAAGATCGCCGCGCAAGTCGAACGAGTCCGAGGACGGCGCTGACGTCGCCCCGAACGAAGACGTCGCCGAACGGAAGGAAAAGCTGGACGAGGACGTTGACGCAATCCTCGACGAGATCGACGAGGTGCTGGAGTCCAACGCCGAGGAGTTCGTCAAAGGATTCGTGCAGAAGGGCGGCGAGTAGCGCTCGCCCGGTCACCGCAGGTGAGTACGTTGGCTCGACCGCCGCCAGCGGCGGATACCCGTGAAAGGTGAGGCGTGGGCACTGTGCAGGACGGAAACGGCCGGCTTCCTTCGGAGTTCGTGACGCCCGGGAGCTCCTCGTTCGCCGACTTCCTCGGCGCGCACGCGCCCGTGTTGCTTCCCGGGCGGCGTACGCCACCGTCCGCTCCGGTCACGCTCGAAGTGCCGCACGGCACCACGATCGTCTCCACGACGTTCACCGGCGGGGTGGTGATGGCGGGTGACCGCCGAGCCACGATGGGCAACATCATCGCGCAGCGGGACATCGAGAAGGTGTTTCCCGCTGACGAGTACTCATGCGTCGGCATCGCGGGAACCGCGGGGCTGGCCGTGGAGATGGTGCGGCTGTTCCAGGTGGAGCTCGAACACTACGAGAAGATCGAGGGCGCGACGCTGTCGCTGGACGGCAAGGCGAACCGGTTGGCGGCCCTGATCCGGGCCAACCTCGGGATGGCGATGCAGGGCCTTCCCGTCGTACCGCTGTTCGCCGGATACGACCATTACACCGGCGTGGGCCGGATCTTCTCCTACGACGTCACCGGCGGCCGGTACGAAGAGCACTCGTTCCACTCCGTGGGATCGGGGTCGCTGTTCGCCCGTGGCTCGCTGAAGAAGCTCTACCGGGACGACTTCGATGCGCAGGAGTGCATCACCGCGACCGTGCAGGCGCTGTACGACGCCGCTGATGATGACTCGGCCACCGGGGGTCCCGACCTCACGCGACGGATCTTTCCGGTCGTGATGGTGATGACCGAGGACGGAACGCAGCGGATGCCCGAGGCGGAGGTGGGGGAGATCGCCGACCGTATCGTGACTGCCCGGATGCAGCGCCCCGACGGTCCCGCCGCCCCGCTCACGTGACGCGAAAGGACTCCCAGCGTGTCAGTACCGTTCTACGTCTCGCCCGAGCAGCTGATGAAGGACCGGGCCGACTTCGCCCGGAAGGGCATCGGCCGTGGCCGCAGCGTGGTGGTCGTCCGCTACGTCGACGGCATCCTGCTCGTCGCCGAGAGCGCGTCTCCCTCCCTGCACAAGATCAGCGAGATCTATGACCGCATCGTCTTCGCCGCGGTCGGGCGCTACAACGAGTTCGAGAACCTCCGGATCGCCGGGGTCCGGCTCGCGGATCTCAGGGGCTACTCCTACGACCGCCGTGACGTCACCGGGCGCAGCCTGGCGAACGCGTACGCGCAGACACTGGGTTCGATCTTCTCCAGCGCCGGAGAGAAGCCGTACGAGATAGAGATCTTCGTCGCGGAGATCGGCGACTCGCCCGACGATGACCAGATCTACCGGCTGACCTACGACGGTTCGGTGGCCGACGAGAAGGGTTTCGCGGTCATGGGTGGTTCGGCTGAGACCGTCAACACCTACCTCACCGATCACTACCGCGAGGGGCTCGCGCTGGTCGAGGCGCTGGGGCTCGCGGTGCAGGCGCTCGGGCACGACCAGCAGCAGCCTCGGCAGGTCACCGTCGACCAGCTCGAAGTCGGCGTGCTCGACCGCACCCGCCCGCAGGAACGCAAGTTCCGCCGTATCGTCGGGCGCCGGCTCACCGACCTTTTCGACGCAATCGACGTGCCGAACGGCGCCGCCGAAGCCGAGCCCGTGACCGGTCCGGAGCCCGGACCACCGGCGCCGACGGCACCCACCGGCGACGTGCGGCCGGATCCCCTCTGAGCACGAGGCGACGTCCCAGTGAGGGCTCATTCTGGGAATGGGCCGCAGGCACGGCATAGGGTGGCAGCGTGGACCGCCGAATCTTCGGCATCGAGAACGAGTACGGCGTCACCTGCACGTTCAAAGGGCAGCGGCGTCTCTCGCCGGACGAGGTTGCCCGTTACCTGTTCCGGCGCGTGGTGTCGTGGGGCAGGAGCAGCAACGTTTTCCTGCGCAACGGGGCCCGGCTCTATCTCGATGTCGGCAGCCATCCGGAGTACGCCACGCCCGAGTGCGACGACCTCATCGACCTCGTCACGCACGACAAGGCGGGGGAACGGGTGCTCGAGGGTCTCGTGGTCGACGCCGAGCGTCGACTGCGTGACGAGGGCATCGCCGGTGACGTCTACCTGTTCAAGAACAACACCGACTCCGCCGGCAACTCCTACGGTTGCCACGAGAACTTCCTGGTCGGACGGCACGGTGAGTTCTCCCGGCTTGCGGACATCCTGATTCCATTCCTGGTCAGTCGGCAGATCATCTGTGGTGCCGGGAAGGTCCTGCAGACTCCGCGTGGCGCGGTCTACTCGGTCAGCCAGCGGGCCGAGCACATCTGGGAGGGCGTGTCCTCGGCGACCACTCGTTCCCGGCCGATCATCAACACCCGGGACGAGCCGCACGCCGATGCGGAGCGGTTCCGGCGCCTGCACGTGATCGTCGGCGACTCGAACATGAGTGAGACGACCACGTTGCTGAAGGTCGCCTCGACCGACCTCGTGCTGCGGATGATCGAGGCCGGCGTGGTGATGCGCGACCTGACGTTGGAGAACCCGATACGCGCGATCCGAGAGATCTCCCACGACATGGCCGGGCTGCGTAAGGTCCGGCTGGCCAACGGGCGCGAGGCGACCGCGCTGGAGATCCAGGCGGAGTACCTCAACAAGGCCAGCAACTTCGTCGACCGCCGTGAGCTGCACACGCCGGTGATCGACAGGGCCCTCGACCTGTGGGAGCGCACCCTCAAGGCGATCGAGTCCCAGGATCTGTCCCTGGTGGAGCGCGAGATCGACTGGGTGATCAAGTACACCCTCATCGACCGCTACCGCACCGTCCACGGGCTGCCCCTGAGCCACCCGCGGATCGCCCAGCTCGACCTGGCCTACCACGACATCCACCGCGGCCGCGGTCTCTATTACCTGCTCGAGCGACGCGGCGCCGTCGCCCGGGTGACGTCCGACCTGCGGATCTTCGAAGCCAAGTCGGTGCCGCCGCAGACGACCCGCGCACGGCTGCGCGGTGAGTTCATCCGCAAGGCGCAGGAGCGCCGGCGTGACTTCACCGTGGACTGGGTGCACCTGAAGCTCAACGACCAGGCGCAGCGCACGGTCCTGTGCAAGGACCCCTTCCGAGCTCATGACGACAGGGTGCAGAAGCTCATCGACAGCATGTAGCGCGGCGGCTTCGAGCCCGGTCGCGCAGTCTCACAGGTTCCTCACAGCGCACGTCAGCGCTTTGGATTGCCCGAAACCGCCAGTTAGGCTGGCTCTCTAGTCCAGGCGACAAATCCCCCTTACCTGCATTGAGGTGTTGTGCGTGCGCCGATTCCTGGCCCTCGCTGCCGTCCCCGTGATGATCGTGGCGACGGCGTGCTCCGGTGACAGCTCGAAGTCGGATGCGAGCTCGACGACATCCTCCACGACGTCAACGGCCCCTGCTGCCGGGAGCGTCGCCGACGTCCATGTGAAGCTGTCGGGCAAGGGAGCTCCCAAAGCCGACTTCCCGAAGCCGTTCTCGGTATCGACCACGCAGGTGAAGGTCGTCGACCAGGGCACGGGACCGAAGGTGAGCAACGGGGATACCGTGCTCTCCGAGGTCGTCGCCTACAACGGCACCACCGCGGTGGTCTTTGACAATACCTACGTCACGGGGTCGCCAGAGGCGTTCGCGCTCGTGGACCAGCGGATGCTACCCGGCATCATCTCCGGACTGGTCGGGCAGAACGTGGGGAGCACTGTCGTCCTTGCGGTTCCCCCGGCCGACGCCTTCAGCACTCAGGGCAACCAGCAGTTCGGGATCCAGCCCACCGACTCGATCGTCTTCGTGATGAAGATCGAGCAGGTGAGTGACCCAAATCCGCTGGCGATGGCGACCGGGAAGGCCACGCCGCTGCCTGCCACGGTTCCGGACCTGAAGCTGGACAGTAACGGCCAGCCGACGGGTTTCGTGTCGACCGGCAAGGAGATCAAGGTCCCCACGAAGCTGGGGGTCTACACCCCGATCCAGGGAACCGGTCCGAAGCTGAAGCAGGGTGATCTGGCCACGCTTCAGTACATCGGTCAGATCTATCCCGACGGCACGATCTTCGACGAGTCGTGGTCTACGGGTCCACGAGTCCTCTCGGTCGATGTCCCGCTGATCAAGGGCTGGATCAAGGGGCTGGTGGGTCAGCGGGTCGGCAGCCGGGTCGTGCTGGTGGTCCCTCCCGCCTACGGGTACGGCGACAAGGGTCAGTCGACCATCCACGTGACCGCCACCACCAGGCTGATCTTCGAGATCGACATCCTCGGTGTGGGCCGGCACTGAGCGCCGGGTCATATCGTCAGGCCAGCAGCGTCGCCGCGTGCCGTCCCGCGGCCGCCGCGGCGATGAAATACGCCCAGTCCTCGTCGAGTCCGCGACCCATTGTCGACAGTGGCACCGGGCAGTCCCGCAGAGCCTGGTCGAGTCCGGCCACCGGAACCGGCACGACGGTGTGCCTCGACGCCAGCTGGCCGGCCTCCTCGCGGAGCCGGCGTCCGAACGCCGAGTCGAGGGTCGGCAGCGCCACGTCCGCGGCGCTCAGCGCAACCCGGCCGTAGGCAGTGAGGCTGTGGTGGGAGAGCCCCCGGTGCCGGGGCCGCTCGTCGGCCTGTGAGACACGCAGGGCGGCCACCGGGCGGCCGCCCAGGGCGACCACCGCGTTGACCGCCTCCCCACACGCGACGCCCGAGTAGCCCCACGTTGTCGCCGTGCCGGTGTTCCCGGGCCCCTGCGTGACCACCGTGACGTCGGCGCGGAGCACATGCCGGGCCGCGAGCAGGCCGCTGTGCAGCGTGACCGCCTCCAGGTCGCCACCGAAGCTCTGTCCGACGGTGACGGACCCGGCGAGCCAGCCATGTGCCGCCAGCCCGGCCACCGTCTGGGAGAAGGCCAGCGGAAGCGCAGCCCCGTCGGTCATCACGTACACGACCTTGGCTCCGGGTCGATCCCGGTAGAGACCGGTCAGCACGGCCGGCAGCGCGGAGTGCAGGTCGGCCACCACGACCGGCATCCCTGTGAGGTCGTCGGCATCACGGAGCACCGGATGATGGGGAGAATCCTGCTCGTCGACCCCCAGGACCGTGGTCTGGAGAGGCGTATAGCGGGCCTTGACGACGTGACCGGGCCGGTCCGGCGGGTCCTCCGGAAGCCGGTCGGGAAGCGCGACGACCATCGCGTAGCCGCCGGTGCCGAGCCCCATCAGCAGCGTCGTCGCGTTGAGGAGCACGCGGTCGCCGACCGCCGGTGCGCCGACCAGATCCGGATAGGCGAGCGCGTCCACCATGGCGCCATCCACATCGACCCGGACCCCCCGAGCGCCGGCCCATTCCTCACCGACGCCGGTGACCACACCTTCCCGCCAGGCGATCATGTCGGGAGAGCCTAGGAGAACGCTCCGCCGGCGACCCCGCCGCACCCTTCGAAGCAGCCACCGCGCATCCGCGCTGAGGTAGCGTCGCGGTGAGGAAGGAGACACCGGTGACGGTCCGCAAGAGCGAACGACTGATGAACCTCGTGATCTGCCTGCTGGTGGCACGGACGTACGTCAGCAAGGCGAAGATCCGGGAGGTCGTCGAGGGGTACCGCGACCAGAGCGACGACGCCTTCGAGAAGATGTTCGAGCGCGACAAGGACGCGCTGAAGGAACTCGGAATCCCCATCGAGCTCGGCCACGTCGACCGGGCGTTCGAGGACGAGCCGGGCTATCGGATCAAGCGGGGTGAGTTCGAGCTGCCCGACATCCACCTCGAAGCCGACGAGGCGGCCGTGGTCGGCCTGGCCGCCCGGGTCTGGCAGCACGCCCGGCTGGCGGAGGCGACCACCAGCGCGCTGGCGAAGCTGCGCGCGGGCGGCGTGACCGTCGATGCCGCGGCGCTCGCGCTCGTAGAGCCGCAGGTGGCCACCATCGAACCCGCGTTCGGACCGTTGTGGGATGCCGTCGTCAGGCGCACCCCGGTGTCGTTCACATACCGGCCGCCCGGCCGGGAGCCGACCAAGCGGCATGTCGAGCCCTGGGGGATCGTGTCCTGGCACGGACATTGGTACACCGTCGGTCACGACCGAGACCGCGAGGCGGTCCGGATGTTCCGTCTCTCCCGGGTCGAGGGCGAGGTGACGCGCGTCGGCCGCGCGGGCAGCTACGCGGTGCCGGAGGGGACGGACATCCGCAAGCTGGCCGGCCAGCTGGGGCCGGCGGACCCTACCCAGACCGCGACCGTCCGGGTCCGTCCGGGCGCGGGCTTTGCGCTTCGCCGCCGCTCGAGCGCGACCCGACCGGCGCAGGACGGGTGGGACGTGCTCGAGCTGCCCTTCCACAACCCCGAGGCGCTGGCCGACGAGGTGCTGCCGCTGGGCGTCGATGCGGTGGTCATCGAGCCCGCGGACGCCCGCAAGGCGGTTGTCCGCCGGCTCGAGGCGTTGGTGAAGGGCAGTCGATGAGCCAGACCGCCCAGGACCAGGTGCGGCGGCTGCTCGCCCTTGTCCCGTACCTTCGCGAGCGCGAGGGCGTCAAGGTGGAGCAGGTGGCCAAGGACTTCGGCGTCGATCCCACGACGATCGTGGAGGACCTGAACGTCCTGTGGTTCTGCGGATTGCCAGGCGCCGTCACCGGCGACCTGATCGAGATCGATATGGATGCCCTCGACGGCGAGGGCGTGGTGCACCTCGACAACGCGGACTACCTCAGCAGACCGCTTCGCCTCGATACCCACGAGGCCCTCGCGCTGATCGTCGGCCTGCGCACGTTGCGTGAGGTCTGCGGACCACAGGAACGGGAGGCCGTCGAGCGGGCACTGCGCAAGCTGGAGGACGCGGCTGGTGACTCGGTCGCCACGGCGGAGCAGGTGGAGGTGCAGCTCGAGCCGATCGACCAGGCCCTCACCGATGCCCTCAACCTGTCGCTGCGTGAGCGCAGGCGGGTCCATCTGCACTATTTCGTGCCGGCCCGGGACGAGACCACCGAACGCGACGTCGACCCGCTGCGATTGGTGACCGCTGAGGGGCACACGTATCTGGAGGGCTGGTGCTACCGGGCGGAGGACGTGCGCCTGTTCCGGCTGGATCGCATTGCGGCGGTGACTGTTCTCGACGAGCCTGCGGCGCCTCCACCGCAGGCGACGACGCGCGATCTGGCCGCCGGGCTGTTCCAGCCGAGTCCCGACGACCTGCTGGCCACCCTCGAGCTGTCCGTCCGAGACCGCTGGGTCGCGGAATACTACCCGATGGAGACCGTGCAGGAGATGACTAACGGTAACCTGCTTGTCACACTGCGCGTAGGTGAGCGACACTGGTTGAGACGTCTCGTCCTGAGACTGAGCGGCGGCTCCAGCCTGGTGTCGCCGGTCGATCTGGCCGAGGAGATTCGCGTGGAGGCCACGCGCGCCTTGGACGAATACGATGAGCCAGGAGCCGACGTGCCGTCGTTGGACCCGTAGTCGGTACCGCGTACCATCAACAGTCAAGTAGACGAAGAGGACGCTATGACACTCGCACTTCCCGGCATCGCGGGGCTCGGCGCCCCCGAACTGATCCTGATCGTCCTGGTGCTCGTGCTCCTGTTCGGCGCCAAGAAGCTGCCTGAGCTCGCCCGCGGCTCGGGTCGTGCGTTGCGCATCTTCAAGGCCGAGACCAAGGGCCTGATCGATGATGACGACGACGACGTGCCCACGACGACCACGACGACTACCAGGACCGCGACGGTGAAACCGACCGAGGCGATCGAGTCACCTGGCGCTCCGAGCCAACCGACCAACACCACACAGAATGGCGCCGAGCCGCGCCAGCCGGTGATCCGGGACCTGCAGCACCCCGAAGACAGCCGCTGACCGGACCGGCTCCACGTGGCCCTGTCCCTGGGTTCCTTCGGGAGACGAAGGAACCGTCCCGCCCCGCCGCCTGTAACAGACGACGGGCGGATGACGCTGATCGACCATCTGCGCGAGCTCCGTGGCCGGATGTTCAAGTCGGTCATCGCGATCGTGATCGGCTTCTGCATCGCGTGGTGGCAGTACGACTGGCTGTTCGACATCCTGATCCAGCCGTTCACCGACTCGGTGCATCACCTCGCCGTGGAGAAGGGCATCAACTCCACGCCGTTCGTCTCCGGCGTTGCGAACGCGTTCCTGCTCCAGACCAAGATCTGCCTCGTAGCCGCCATCGTCCTCACCTCGCCGGTCTGGCTCTACCAGATCTGGGCGTTCGTGCTGCCGGGGCTGCACAGCAACGAGCGCAAGTGGACGATGATCTTCGTCGGAGTCGCCGGGCCGCTTTTCGCCAGTGGCGTCCTGCTCGGCTACTACGTCCTGCCCAAGGGCCTGGAGATCCTCATCGGCTTCACGCCGGGGCAGATCGACTCACTGGTCGACGTCAACTCCTACTTCAGCTTCACGCTGCGGGTGCTGCTCGTCTTCGGGGTGGCGTTCGAGATCCCGCTGTTCGTCGTACTGCTGAACCTCGCTGGAGTGGTCTCTGGCAAACAGCTGGGCCGGTGGCGGGCCTACATCATCTTCGCGACGTTCGTGTTCGCCGCTGTCGCCACGCCGTCTACTGACCCGATCACCATGCTCTTCCTCGCGCTACCGATGACCGTGCTGTTCATGGTCTCCGAGGTCATCGCCCGGTTCGTCGACTACCGCCGCGGCAGGGGCGACGACGAGCCCGCCTTCGACGAGTTCGACGACGACGAGATCTCAAACCTCAACCTGCGCCACGATCCGAGCGACGAGCTGCCCGGTCGACTCGACGATGACTGACGGTGGCGGTGTCGATGTCGTTGACCCGTTCGAGCTGCCGGAGTGGCTCGGTGCCGGAGAGGTCACCTGGCAGGCGACCGAACCGATAGGAACGGTGTCATCAGCGCGGGGCCGACTGGTCTCACGCGGGCAGACCCAGTCACCGGTCCAGCTTCAGGTTCTCGCCGCCGACCAGGCCTATCCGCAGGTCGTCTGTTCCGACACCGAACGCCAGCAGGTGCACCAGGCCTGGCACTACGGCGAGGTCGCCGTGCTCCTCGTCGAGGGGCGGCTGACGCTCGGGTTGCCGGGAAGCAGCTTCTCCGCCGACATCCTGTGTGAGGCCGTGGCGCGGTTCGCAAAGGCGCTCGGCGCGAAGCGGGCTCAGTACTCCGTACTGCTGCAGCTCTGAGACCCGCTCTTTCACGCGATCCGACAGTTATTCCACGCGATCCGACAGTTGTTCCACGCGATCCGACAGTTGTTCCACGCCATTCGACAGTTGTTCGGCGCCGTCGACAGGTGTCTGTGGTGGATGTTCGTCTTCACAGACGTAACATCCTCCACAAACTCGCCTGCCACCCCGGCTCACTCGTGAGGGTGGTGTCGGATCGTCCGCGATAAAGGACCACCTCGCTGTAGAGTCCGCCGTCGTGGCACGGAATCTGCGGCTCCTGGTCAACCCGGCGGCCGACCGCGGCCGGGGCGCGAGGGACGTCGACGGAGTGGCTGCCCGGCTGCGTGACGCCGGATTCACCGTCGAGACGGTCATGACCCGCGACCCCGAGGAAGCGGCCGATCTGTCGCGCTCCGCAGCCGCCGCCGGAACCGACGTACTGGTAGTCGCAGGGGGCGACGGGACGATTCATCTGTGCCTGCAGGCTCTTGCCGGCAGCGACACGACGCTCGGGATCCTGCCGACCGGGACCGGCAACGACGTGGCCCGATCGCTCGGAATCCCGCGCAAGGATCCCATCGCGGCAGCGGACGTCATCATCGCCAGTCACGAGCGCAGGATCGACCTGGCCCGGGTCGGCTCACACCTGTACGCCACCGTCCTGGCCGCCGGGTTCGACTCCCTGGTCAACGAACGGGCGAACACGATGAGCTGGCCGGGTGGACAGATGCGCTACAACATCGCGACGCTCGCCGAGCTGAGAGTCTTCGAACCGCTCCGCTACACCCTCGAGATCGACGGTACCCGCCGCGAGCTCGCCGCCATGCTGGTGGCCGTCGGCAACGGACCGTGCTACGGCGGCGGACTTCGCATGACGGAGGGCGCCCTGCTCGACGACGGACTTCTCGACGTGGTGATCATCAAGCCGCTCGGCCGGCTCGAGCTCGTCAGGGTCTACCCGCGGCTGTTCAAAGGAACCCACGTCACCCACCCTCAGTACGAGCGCCACCGTGCCCGGACGGTGAGCATCGCCGCGCCGGGTGTGGTCGCCTACGCCGACGGGGAGCGCATCGGGCCGCTCCCGGTGACGGTCGAGATCGTTCCGGGGGCACTACGCGTGTATGCACCACCCACGGCCACTACCGGTACCCAGGGCCGTAGCCTCGACGTATGACGTCGCCGGTGCCCGGGCAGTGAGTCAGAGCCAGGCCGGGATCGAGGACGGCGACGGCGATGCGGCGCTGGCCGAGTTCCGCACGCTGTACGACTTCGATCTCGACCCGTTCCAGGTCGCGGCCTGCGAGGCACTCGAAGACGGTCACGGCGTGCTGGTGGCCGCGCCTACCGGATCGGGCAAGACCATCGTCGGCGAGTTCGCGGTTCACCTGGCTCTGGATCGTGGGCGCAAGTGTTTCTACACCACCCCGATCAAGGCGCTTTCCAACCAGAAGTTCGCCGACCTCACTCGACGCTACGGCACCGGCAATGTGGGGCTGCTCACCGGCGACAACTCGATCAACAGCGGCGCTCCGATCGTGGTCATGACCACCGAGGTACTCCGCAACATGCTCTACGCCGGGTCGACAACGCTGGACGGGCTCGGTTTCGTCGTCATGGACGAGGTCCACTACCTGGCTGACCGCTTCCGCGGCGCAGTGTGGGAGGAAGTCATCATCCACCTGGCCGAGTCGGTGTCGGTCGTGTCCCTCTCGGCGACAGTCTCCAACGCCGAAGAGTTCGGAGAGTGGCTCTCGACCGTGCGCGGCGACACCAAGACCATCGTGGAGGAGCGCCGTCCGGTGCCGCTCTACCAGCACGTGATGGTCGGCCGCCGGATGTACGACCTGTTCGCCGACGACGACTCCGGCGGCCCGGAGGGCCGGGTGAACCCGGAGCTGTCGCGGCTGGCTCGCGACGACTGGCGCAGCGTGCGTGCGCGCGACCATCGCAGCCGCCGTGGCGGGCCGCCCCGACACCGCAACCACAGCCCGAGCCGCGTCAACGTGGTCGAGCGGCTCGACGCGGACGGACTGCTGCCGGCGATCTTCTTCATCTTCAGCCGGGCCGGATGCGACGCAGCGGTCCAGCAGTGCCTGAACGCCAACCTGCGGCTGACGTCGGCAGCGGAGCGCGCGGAGATCCGGGCCTACCTCGAGCGACGCACCGAGGGCATTCCCGAAGACGACCTGCAGATACTGGGCTACCACGAGTGGTCCGAGGCGCTGACCCGCGGGGTTGCCTCGCACCATGCCGGGATGCTGCCCGCCTTCAAGGAGTGCGTCGAGGAGCTGTTCTCGCAGGGCTTCGTCAGGATCGTGTTCGCCACCGAGACACTGGCCCTGGGCATCAACATGCCGGCCAGGTCTGTGGTCCTCGACAAGCTGACGAAGTGGAACGGCGAGACGCACGCGGACGTCACGCCGGGGGAGTACACCCAGCTCACCGGCCGGGCGGGACGTCGGGGCATCGACGTCGAGGGCCACGGTGTGGTGCTGTGGCAGCCGGGCTTCGAGCCGCGAGCGGTGGCCGGCCTCGCCTCCACGCGGACCTACCCCCTGCGGTCGTCGTTCAAGCCCTCCTACAACATGGCGGTCAACCTGGTCCGCCAGGTCGGCCGTGGCACCGCCCGGGAACTGCTGGAGTCGTCGTTCGCACAGTTCCAGGCCGATCGCGCCGTCGTCGGTCTGGCCCGGGAGCTGAGGCGAGCCGAGGAGGCGCTGGCCGGATACCGCGCGTCGATGGAGTGCGAGCGCGGGAACTTCATGGAGTACGCCGACCTGCGCAGGCGACTGTCCGAGCGCGAGGCGACCCTGGCCAAACGACGGCGCATCGATCGGCGGGACGAGGTGATCCGGTCACTGGAGTCACTGCGGGCCGGCGACGTGATCAAGGTGCCGGCCGGTCGCTGGTCGGGTCTGGCCGTTGTCGTCGACCCCGGTGTGCGATCGGAGCGAGACGGCCCCCGGCCGTTCGTGGTGACCGCCGAGCGGCAGGCCCGACGGCTGTCTCTCGTCGACTTCACGACGCCGGTCGCGCCGCTGCTCCGGATGCGGATCCCACGGTCGTTCAACGCGCGCAACCCCCAGCAGCGACGTGACCTGGCCTCGTCACTGCGCAGTCGGACCGAGTACGTCCGAGCAGCCGGTCCCGCCTCGTCGGACCACCACGGCAGAGCGTCGGCGTTCGACGACCATGAGATCGGCCGGCTGCGGTCGGCGCTGCGCGCCCATCCCTGCCACGCCTGCCCCGATCGTGAGGACCACGCCAGATGGGCCGAGCGCCATGCCAAGCTCCAGCGCGAGAGCGAGGCGCTGGCACGCCGAATCGAGCAGCGGACCAACACGATCGCCCGACAGTTCGACCGGGTCTGCGAGGTGTTGGCCGCCCTGGACTACCTGCGCGACGACGAGGTCACCGAGGCCGGGCAGCGGCTGATGAGGATCTACACCGAGATGGACCTGGTTGCGGCCGAGTGCCTGCAGCGCGGGGTTTTCGACGGGCTCGAGCCGGCGCAGCTGGCGGCCGTGCTTTCGGCGTTGTGTTTCGAGTCCCGCACCGCCGACGACGCGGGCCCTCCGCGACTGCCCGGTGGGCCGGTACGCCCGGCGCTGGCCGCCCTCGTCGACATCTGGTCCGAGCTCGACACGCTGGAACGCGAGCACCGGCTCGTCTTCCTGCGCGAGCCCGACCTCGGCTTCGCCTGGGCCGCCTACCGGTGGGCCGGCGGGGCCACGCTGGACGACGTACTGTCCGACTCCGACCTCGCCGCGGGCGACTTCGTCCGGTGGATCCGCCAGCTCATCGACCTCACCGACCAGATCGCGAACGCGGCGACCACCGCCTCCCTGCGCTCGATCGCCCGGGAGACGGTGAGCGCCCTGCGCCGCGGCGTCGTCGCCTACTCCGGCACCGTCGACTGACCCCCCCGCGCCCCGCCCCCACGATCCGACACTTATTTCACGCGATCCGACAGTTGTAGCAAGCGATCCGACACTCGCGACCACTCAGCGTTCCACCAGACGAGGTCGTGCGAACGCCGTCTCCACCCCGGGGGACCAGAGCACCGACTCGGGCGCCTGGTCGGTGACATCCGGGAGTCCCGCTGCGGAGACCAGGCTGTCCTCGAGCCGGACCAGTGTCGCCTCATGCAGCGGCCAGCGGGAATGCCGGTTCGGCACGAACCACAGACGGCCGAACCGGAAGACGTGCGCGCCCCACCGGGCGGTGAGGAATTCGGCGAGCGCGATCCCGCCGCCAAGGCGACGGCCCGGGCGTACGACGATCCGCCCGCCAGCGCCGCGTGGACGAGGCCAACGCCGGGACGTGGAGTACTGCACAACGTCGGCGCTGCGGTGGATCCGCATCCGTGCCCAGGTGTACGGAACGCCGACGGCGCGGGCACCGATGACGACCGCCAACCGTGCCGACTCCAACGAGCAGAAGACCACACCCCGCCGACCGGATCGGTCCACCGAGTAGAGCCGGACATTGCTCTCCGGGAAGCTGCCGAGCCACGGGACCGCCGGACCCCGCCCGATGGTGGCGCCGACGAGCCGGAACGCGACCAGTCCGACCCACGTAGAGCCGTCGAAGACGTCGGGCACGGTCCCGGGCGGCAGCAGTGGCGCGACCCGTTCGGCATCCACCCGCCAGTGCAGGAAACTGAGGTTCTCCCAGCGCTGCGTCGTGACGATCGACCCCGCCAGCAGCGGCGCGTCCACGCTGATGGCCTCGACTGGGAATAAGTTGTCGGCGCGTCCTCCACCGCTACCGCCCGTCACGCCCGCCAGACTGGCACATCTCGACACCGATCGACGGGCGGCCGACCGACCGGTGACCGTGAGATCGTGCGACACGCACCTTGCGTACGCCATGGGACTTGCGCCAGCGCGAATCCGCGACAGGATGTGACACGACGGGTTCGGTACGAGCCGGTCGAGATCTCAGGCCGCGAACGACGGTGTTCTTCCTCTCGAGGGCTTGGAGGCAACGGTGCACGGGAAATCTGGCGCCAGCAGGCAGGCAGCGCGAAACACCGGAGTCGGCCGGAGGCTCAGGAGGGCCGCGGTCGTCGGCCTTGCGGCGGTCGTGTCCACGACCGTGCTGGCCGCTTGTGGCAGCGACTCGGGTCCACCGACACTGACGTGGTACATCAACCCCGACGTCGGCAACCTCGATGCCAGCAAGGGCGGGCAGGCAACCCTTGCCGCGGAATGCACGAAGGCTTCCGGCGGCAAGTACAAGATTCAGGTGCAGCTCCTGCCCAACAGCGCCTCGGACCAGCGCGAGCAGCTGATCCGCCGGCTCGCGGCCAAGGACTCCTCTATCGACCTCATGTCGATGGACCCGCCGTTCGTCGCCGAGGCGGCGAACGCTGGCTTCCTGGCGCCGATCAGCGACGCCGACGCCAAGATCTTCACCGACGGCGTGCTCAAAGGGCCGGTCGCGAACGTGATGTGGGACGGCAAGCTCGCTGCGGTGCCCTTCTGGGCCAACACCCAGCTTCTCTGGTACCGCAAGTCGGTCGCGGAGAAGGCCGGGCTCGACATGAGCAAGCCCGTCACCTGGGACCAGATCATCGACGCGGCGATCAAGACGCACACCACGGTTGAGGAGCAGGCCGACAGGTACGAGGGGTATGCGGTCTGGATCAACGCGCTGATCGAGTCCGCCGGCGGTCACGTCCTCGCGGATGCCACGGCTGGAGCCGACGCGAAGGTGACGGTGGACTCGGCTGCCGGCAAGGCCGCGGCGGAGGTGATCTCCAAGCTCGCCAACTCTCCGGCCGCCAACCCGGCCCTGTCCACGGCTGAGGAGACCGAGTCCCTGGCCGGCTTCACCGGCCCCAACGGTGGCTTCGTGGCGATCTGGCCCTACATCTACGCCGACCCGAGCACCCAGGCCATGCGTGACGCCAAGGACCTGGCCTGGACGCGTTACCCCGAGGTCATCGCCGGCAAGCCGAGCAAGCCCCCGCTGGGCGGAATCGCCCTCGGCGTCAGCGCCTACAGCAACCACGTCGACGAGGCATACGACGCGGCGAAGTGCATCACGAGCGCAGAGCACCAGAAGGAGTACATGCTGAACGCCGGCAACCCGGCGGCGAAGGGGGCTGTCTATGACGACCCGGAGGTCCAGAAGGCATTCCCGATGGCTCTTCTGATCCGTGACAGCATCAACTCCTCGGCTCCCAGAGCGGTTACGCCGTACTACAGCGACGTGAGCCAGGCACTTGTCCAGTCCTTCCACCCGCCGTCCTCGGTGGACCCTGACACGACGCCCGCGAAGGCCACGGCGTTCATCACCGACGTCCTACAAGGAAAGGCGCTGCTGTGATGCGGAGGTCCATCTGATGGCAACCACAACGGCCCCGGCCAAGCACACCAAGACCCCGGCCGGCGGGCGATCTGACCGCACGAAGGCTGAAAACCGGTTGGGCTGGATGCTCGCCGGTCCCGCCCTGTTCGTGATGCTGGCGGTGACGGCGTGGCCGATGATTCGCGCGGTCTACCTGTCCCTGTACCAGTACCGGCTCACCGACCCGGCCGGACGCACATTCATCGGTATTGACAACTACGTCACCGTGCTGTCGGACAGCAAGTGGTGGGGCGATGTCCTCACCACGGTCGTCATCACCGTCGTGACGGTGGCCGTGGAGCTCGTGATCGGGTTCGGTTTCGCGATGGTGATGCACCGCATCATCTTCGGCCGCGGAGTCGTGCGTACCTCGATCCTGATCCCCTACGGCATCATCACCGTGGTCTCGGCGTTCGCATGGCAGTACATGTTCGCGCTCGACTCGGGGTTCATCAACAGCTGGTTGCACCTCGGCGACTATGACTGGTTCGGTGGCAGGTGGTCGGCCCTGACCGTCATCTGCGTTTCTGAGATCTGGAAGACCACTCCGTTCATGTCGCTGCTGCTCCTGGCCGGCCTGGCCCAGGTGTCGGAGGACCTTCAGGAGGCGGCCAAGGTCGACGGTGCAACCTGGAGCCAGCGTCTGTTCAAGGTCACGATCCCGAACATGAAGGCGGCGATCATGGTCGCCGTGCTGTTCCGTACGCTCGACGCCTTCCGGGTGTTCGACAACGTCTTCATCATGACCAAGGGAGCCAACAACACCGAAACGGTGTCGATGCTCACGTATAACCAGATGATCGGGCGGGTCGAGCTCGGACTCGGGTCGGCCCTGTCGGTGCTGCTGTTCTTGTCGGTCGTGCTGATCGCGTTCACGTTCATCAGGCTGTTCAAGGTCGACCTGTCGCAGGCGAGGGGTGGAAGCTGATGCGCAAGAACAACCCATCCGTCGGGGCAGGCTTGATGTCGATCACCTTCGGGTTGCTGGTCGGCCTCTACGGGCTGCTCGGGGTCGACTTTCCCGACTCCTGGCTCTGGTTCATCATCGCGGCAATTTTCGTGGCGATCGGGCTGCTGGGCTTCGGGCTGGCGGCGAAGGATCGGGGCTTCTCGGTCGGTACGCTCTTCGGCGCCGCGCTCATCATGGTCTACGCGCTCTTCCCGATCGCCTGGATCGTCTCGGTGTCGTTCAAGAACGGCGCCACCGACATCGCCGCCCATCAGTTCCTGCCAAAGGACCCGACCTGGACCAACTACAAGACGGTGTTCAAGTTCCCGCTGTTCCAGCACGCGCTGCTCAACTCGTTCGTGATCTCGCTGGTCGCGACCACGATCTCGGTGTTCCTGGCCACGCTTTGCGCATACGCGATCGCCCGGCTGGAGTTCAGGGGCAAGAAGCTGGTCCTGTCGGTGGCTCTGGCGATCGCGATGTTCCCTGTCGTCTCCCTGGTCGGTCCGCTCTTCGACCTGTGGCGCACGATCGGCCTCTACAACACCTATCCGGGGCTGATCATCCCTTACATGTCGTTCACGCTGCCGCTGTCGATCTGGGTGCTCTCGGCGTTCTTCCGCGAGATCCCGTGGGAGATGGAGCAAGCCGCCCAGGTAGACGGTGCGACGACATGGCAGGCGTTCCGCAAGGTGATCGTGCCGCTGGCGGCGCCCGGTGTCTTCACCGCCGCGATCCTGACGTTCTTCTTCGCCTGGAACGACTTCGTGTTCGGCATCTCGCTGGCGTCGACGCAGGCGGCGCTTCCGGTGCCTGCGTCGTTGGCGTTCTTCACCGGCGCCTCACAGTTCGACCAACCGACCGCCGCGATCACCGCTGCCGCGGTGGTCGTCACGATCCCGATCATCATCCTTGTCCTGCTTTTCCAGCGTAAGATCGTCGCCGGACTGACGTCCGGTGCCGTGAAGGGTTGATGCCAGATGGCAACCATTGAGATGAAGAACATCGTCAAGCAGTACGGCGACGGCTTCCCGGCAGTCAACGACGTCAGCATCGACGTCGCCGACGGCGAGTTCGTGATCCTGGTCGGCCCGTCGGGCTGCGGCAAGTCGACGCTGCTGAGGATGATCGTCGGGCTCGAGGACATCACGTCCGGTGACATGGTCATCGGAGGCGAGCGGGTCAACGACAAGGCACCGCGCGAGCGCAACCTGGCGATGGTCTTCCAGAACTACGCCCTCTATCCGCACCTGACCGTCTACGAGAACATCGCGTTCCCGCTGCGGCTGTCCAAGTCGTTCAGCGACCAGGAGATCGACAGCAAGGTACGCGAGGCATCCAGCACCCTCGAGCTCGACGAGCACCTGGACCGCAAGCCCGGCAACCTGTCAGGAGGCCAGCGCCAGCGGGTGGCGATGGGACGGGCGATCGTACGACAGGCCCAGGCCTTCCTGTTCGACGAGCCCCTGTCCAACCTCGACGCCAAGCTGCGTGGACAGATGCGCACCGAGATCTCCAGGCTGCAACGCAAGCTGGGCATCACCACCGTCTACGTGACCCACGACCAGACCGAGGCGATGACGCTGGGGGACCGCGTCGCGGTGCTGCGCCGAGGGGTGATGGAGCAGCTGGCGACACCGCGCGAGCTCTACGAGCAGCCCGTCAACCTCTTCGTCGCCGGCTTCATCGGTTCGCCGCCGATGAACTTCCTCCCGGCGACCGTCGACGGCAGCCGGATCGAGCTGCCGTTCCTGACCCTGGACCTGGCCGACGACGTCGCCGAGAAGGTCCAAGACAAAGGACTGCTGATCGCCGGCATCCGCCCAGAGCACTTCGAGGACGCATCGCTGGTCGACCAGGACAAGCGCGGGCGCGGCGCCACGTTCAACGTCACGATCGAGGTGACCGAGTGGCTCGGCAGTGAGCAGTACGCGTACGTGCCGTTCGAAGCGCCGGAGGACGTGCAGCGGCAGCTCACCGAGCTCGAGCGGGAGCTCGACGGCGAGTCGATGCGCAGCCAGCTCGTCGTGTCGCTGGATGCGGCGAGCCGCGTTCGCGACGGCGAGACAGCCGAGCTGTTCGTGGATGCTTCCCGGATGCACCTGTTCGACCCGGCCAGCGGCGAGAACCTCACGCTCGGGACAGGCAGGTACGCGCGGCAGACCTAGGGGTCACCCGTCGAGGACGACGGCGTCGCGCGAGCTGAGATTGAGCCGCTCGACGCCGTCCGTCGTGCACACCACGATGTCCTCGATCCGGGCCCCGTGCCGACCGGCGAGATAGATGCCGGGCTCGATCGAGAACGCCATGCCGGGTTCCAGCAGCAGCTGGTTGCCCTCAACGATGTAGGGCTCTTCGTGGGTCTCCAGGCCGATGCCGTGCCCGGTCCGGTGCACGAACGCCGGGCCGTACCCGGCGGCCGTGATGATCATCCGGCCCACCTGGTCGACCGACTCGGCGGTGACGCCGGGTCGGGCGTGTTCGCACTGCGCCTGCTGCGCGCGACGAAGGACCGCGAAGTACCGCGCGTACTCCTCGGGCATCGGACCGCGGGCGACATAGTTGCGGGTGCTGTCCGAGCAGTACCCGGCCGCGGTGGTGCCGCCGATGTCCACGACGACGGGATCGCCGGCCTCAATCTCACGGTCGGAGACGCCGTGGTGGGGTGATGCGGCGTTCGGCCCCGAGCCGACGATGACGAAGTCGACCCGCACATGTCCCTCGTCCAGGATCGCCTCCGCGATGTCATGGGCGACGGCGCGTTCGGTCCGGCCGGGTCGCAGCCATTCACCCATCCGCTCGTGCACCCGGTCGATCGCCTGTCCTGCGTCGCGCAGTGCGTCCACCTCGTCGGGACTCTTGCGCATCCGTAGGCCGCCGAGGACGTCGCCGGCGAGGACCTGCTGCTTCCCGGGCAGAGCGTGGGCGAACGCGAAGACCTTCTCGGCCCACATGTGGTTGTCCAGCCCGACGGTCGTCGCGCCGGTGGGCAGCAGCGAGGCGGTGAGGGCATACGGGTCGTCGGTCTCCTCCCACGTCCGCACGGCCATCCCAGCGTCGCCGACTGGCGAGGCCATGGCCGCCGGCCGCTCCAGGGCGGGCACCACCAGGACCGGGTCACCGCTGCTCGGCAGCACCAGGCAGGTGAGCCTCTCCAGCGGGATCGCGTCGTAGCCGGTCAGGTAGCGCAGGTCGGCACCGGGACCGATGAGCAGCGCGTCGATGCCCGCCCCGCCGGCGGCTTCTTGCGTGCGGGTCAGTCGGCGTGCGGCATCGGTGGTCACGTCAGTCACCCTAGTGCGGGGCCGTGCGAGGATCTGACGCGTGACCAAGCGCCTGATGCTGCTCGACACCGCCTCGCTGTACTTTCGCGCCTACTTCGGCATCCCGGAGTCCGTTCAGGCACCGGACGGCAGCCCGGTGAACGCCGTGCGGGGGCTGCTGGACTTCATCACCAGGCTCGTCGACGAGTACCAGCCGACGCATCTAGCCTGCTGCTGGGACAACGACTGGCGGCCGGCGTGGCGGGTCGAGCTGATCCCGTCGTACAAGGCCCACCGGGTGGTGCGGCCGGTTCCTGGCGGTGTCGACGTCGAGGTGACTCCCGATCCGCTGGAGACACAGGTGCCGGTGATCCGTGAGGTGCTCGCGGCCCTCGGGCTGGCCGTCGTCGGCGCGGACCACTACGAGGCCGACGATGTCATCGGCACGTTGGCGACGAAGGCGCGGATGCCCGTCGACATCGTGACCGGCGACCGTGACCTGTTCCAGCTCGTCGACGACGCCAGGCAGGTGCGGGTGCTCTACATCGCCCGCGGCGTCGGCCGGCACGAGCGGCTGACCGACAGCGACATCGTCAAGAAATACGGCATCCTGCCCGAGCAGTACGCCGCGTTCGCAACGATGCGCGGTGACACCTCCGATGGGCTGCCGGGCGTGGCGGGGATCGGTGAAAAGACCGCGTCCTCGCTGCTGGGCACGTACGGGGACATGTCCGGCATCCTGGAGGCCGCCATTGATCCGGACAGCGGCATGTCGGCGGCCGTGCGCGGGAAGCTTCGAGGAGGCCGCGGCCTACCTCACGGTGGCTCCGCAGGTGGTCGAGGTGGCACGTGACATCGACTTGCCAGATCAGGACCTGAGCCTGCCACTATCCGTGCCGGTGGACCCGGACAGGTTCGCTGCACTCGTCGAGCGTTGGGGTCTCGGTGGCTCCGCCGAGCGGGTCGTACGCGCACTCGGCTGAGCAGCGGCCGGGCCGCGGTTGAGTAGGGTTACGTCGTGGAAGAGCTCGACCGTCGGATCGTGCAGCTGCTCGCCGGCGACGGGCGGATGTCGTTCACCGATCTCGGCAGGAGGACCGGCCTCTCCACGTCGGCGGTGCACCAGCGGGTCAAACGGCTCGAACAGCGCGGCGTCATCCTTGGCTACTCGGTGGCGGTCAACTACGACGAGGCGGGCCTGCCGCTGACCGCCTTCGTCTCGATCCGGCCGATCGACCCGTCGCAGCCGGACGACTCTCCCGAGCGGCTCGCCGAGGTCGCCGAGATCGAGGCGTGCTACTCCGTCGCCGGCGACGAGTCCTACATCCTCAAGGTCAGGGTGGCGACGCCGACCGACCTGGAGAACCTGCTGGCCCGTATCCGGGCGAAGGCCAACGTGTCCACGCGTACCACGATCGTGCTGTCCACGCCGTACGAGCGCCGCCCCCCCGCCCTCTAGCTCTTTCCGCGATCCGACACTTATTTCACGCGATCCGACACTTGTCGCCGCGCCATCCGGCAACGTGTCACGCCGGTAGGCACGGGCTCGCGGCCGATTGCTCCAGTCCGGGGCCACTGCGGTCCTTGACTGCGCAGACTTGTGCAGACGATGAGAGTGGTCGCCCACCCGATTGCCCGCAACAAGTGCACGATTCTTGCCGCCGGCGACCCGGTGCTCGACATCACCGCAGCCCCGCGGCCACCTGTGGGCAGTCGGCTACTCCTCCAAGCCGATCGGCCAGAACGTTCTCATCATGAGTCACCGCTGCTGACTGCGCGTGGGCTGCCCCGCGATCGCGGGACAGCCCACGCTCGGGCCGCCTAGAGGTGGGCGCGGGGGTCGCGCACGAGCTCCACAAGCTGGTCGACCGTCGCGGGCGGCGCGGCAAGCGGCGCGGCCCCTGAGCCGTCGTTCCACCATTGCTGGGTGGCCTGGTCGGCAGTGGCGACCACGACCGTCCCGTCGGGCCGTTCGTATCGCACGGTGATCCGTTCGGCGCCGTTGCGCTGGCCGTGGCCCACCAGCACCGTGGTGCCATCGGCGAGGGTGAGTGTCTCGCAGGTCACCTCGGGACCCTCCGCCATCGGCTCGTCGCCACACGGTTGTCCGACGGAGACCCCACCGGTTGGGTCCTCAACGCTGAGCGAGACCGAACCCGCCCGTTCGCCCACGGTCCAGTCCGTGCCAGCGAAGATGCTGGTCGTCTGGCCGGCTGACCCGTCCGGACCCGCTGCACCGGCCGACCCGCCCATCGACATCTGATCGCCCGTATGCGAGCCGTCCGGGTCGGTGTGGTCGGTCAGCACCTTCATCAACCGGTCGACCTCGGGGCTGGGATCCCCGTCACCTTCGACAGCCGTGCAGTCGCTCGGGTCGCCCGCCGCGGTCCCGGTGCCGGCGTTGCGGGACCCGGTTCCCGGTGCGGGAGCCGACCCGCTTCCGCTGCTGGCGCTGCCCGTCGAGGAGTCCGACGATGAGCAGTCCGAGGTGATCGTTCCCGACGGCTGCGGGCTCTCGGGGCCGCCGGCGGCGGGCTGCACCTCGGTAGTGCCGACGCTCTGGCTGCCGATGCTCCCCGACAGCGCCCAGCCCCCGAGCGCGAGCAGGCAGACCGCAGCGGCGCTCCCGGTCACCGAGCCGAGGCGGCGACGGCGCCGCAGCCGCCGACCGCGGTCGAGGTCGTCTCCCGGCCTCGACCGCATCTCCGGTTCACCCTCGAAGGCACCGGACAGGTGGACGAAGAGGTCAAGCTGGTCGTCATCGCGCGCGTTCATGGTTGTCCTCCGGAGTCGGCGCGGGCTCGGCGAGCACAGCGCGCAGGCGGGTGACAGCACGTGCGGTCTGACTCTTGACGGTGCCGGTGGAACAGCCCATGTCCGCGGCGGTCTCCTCGACGCTGAGACCCACCCAGTGGCGGAGCACGACCGCCCCCCGCTGACCGGCCGGCAGGCTCGCCAACGCTGCCAGTAGCGCCTCGCGGTCCTCGACCGGAAGGCTCTCGCTGGCTGCGACCTCGGGCATCTCCTGACGGGTGCGTTCGCGGCGCCACGGCCGACGCGTCTCGTCGATGTGGGAGCGCACGAGGATCCGGCGTGCGTACGCCTCGGGTGAGCCGTCTCGACGCACCCGCGGCCACGCGACATACAGCTTGGCCAGAGCGACCTGGACGAGGTCCTCCGCGGCGTGCCAGTCGCCGCAGAGCAGGAATGCCGTGCGCCGCAGGTGCGCCCGGCGGGCGGCCACATAGGAGGTGAACTCCTCGTCGCGGGGACTGAGCTTGTCCACCTGGCGCTCCCTGGGACCGATACATGCTGTCGACCCCTATACGGAGCCGACCGCTACGAGGTTGTCATGGCCGGGGAACTTTCGTGCTCAGCAACGAGATCGGAACGTCGTCGGCCCGCCTCAGGTGATCGTGAGCAGCTTCTGCGCCTCGGCGGCCTTCCGGCTGGCCGCGGCGTGTGCCTCGGCCGTCGAGGTTGAGTCGCTCGCATGCTCGGCCCACCACGCCTGGCCCTCCGCCGGAAGCGTGTGGATCGGGTCGTAGTACTCATACCGGCGGATCAGCGCCTCCGGGTCCTCGAGCTCGATCGAGGTCCGATAGTTCTTCGTCCAGTACGAGATGCCGCGCTCCCGGTCGTACTCCGCGAGCTGGTGCACCCAGCGCTTGCCGACGAACGGAACGTCGCAGACGATGCGCGGAGTGGCGAAGCCGGGAAGGTAGCCCATCAAACCGTGCTGCAGCTCCTGGGCCCGGGCGACGGACAGCCGCCAGTGCTCGGCGAACGGGATCATGTCGCACATGTAGAAGTAGTAGGGCATGATCTTGGCGCCGTCGAGCAGCGCGAAGCACAGGTCGAGCAAGGCCGTAGGCTCGGTGTTCACCCCATCGAGCAGCACGCCCTGGTTGCGGACGTCGCGGATGCCGGTGTCGAGCATCGCCCGGGCGGCGTCGGCGACCAGCGGTGTCACCGAGTTGGCGTGGTTGACGTGGGTATGGATCGCGATCGAGGCGCCCCGCTGGTGTGCCTTGGTGGCCAGCCGTTCCATCCCGGCGCGTACGTCATCCTGCAGCCAGTGCTGGGGCAGGCCCATCAGCGCCTTGGTCGCCAGCCGAACGTCCCGGATGTTGTCGATGTCGAGCAGCGACGAGACGAAGCTCTCGACCCGGGCCCAGGGCATGTTCGCCACATCCCCGCCGGAGACCACGACGTCACGGACACCGGGGGAGCGACGCAGGTAGTCCAGCATCTTCTCCAGCCGGTCGGCCGGCTTGAGGTCGAACTTGAGCTTGTCGAACTGCGGCGTCGCGTTGCCGACGAGGTCCATCCGGGTGCAGTGCCCGCAGTACTGGGGGCACGTGGGCAGGATCTCGGCCAGCACCTTGGTCGGGTAGCGGTGCGTCAGCCCCTCCGCCACCCACATGTCGTGCTCGTGCAGCGAGTCGCGGGTGGCGTGCGGGTGACTTGCCCAGTCGGTGCGCCGGTCGGAGAAGACCGGCAGCATGTAACGACGTACCGGGTCGGCGTACAGCTTCTCGGTGAAGTCGGCGTCGGTCGGAGAGCCGTGCGGCACCATCGTGTTGACCATCTGCGGCGGCATCAGCATCGACATGGTCGCCCGCTCCGCCTGGTCCCGCTCGAGGTCGTGGAAGAAACGGTCGTCCACCCCGGTGCCGAGCACGTCGTGCAGCTGTTTGACGTTCTTGATGCAGTGCGCGCGCTGCCACTGTGCCGACTCCCACTCCTCGCGGGTGGCATCCTTCCAACCGGGCAACCGGGTCCAGTCGGGCTCGACGAGCTCGACCCGGCGGTACGGGTACGGCTGCTCAAGTGAGGTGGCGACGGCGCTCAACGGTGCTCCTGTCCTGGTTCCGGCCTGGGCTTGGCCAGAGGGGGCAATACTGCCAAGATTACGGGAGAAAATGCGGCGCGTCCAACGATGCACCGTAAGATTTCCCGACAACCATTGACAGGACTGAAGGGACGGGTTGTGAACACCGATCTCGCCGGAAGTCCTACGGGACTGCATCGGGTGCTGGAACCGATCGGCGTCCTGCCCCAGGCAGCGCAGCGGCTCGACACCCGGCGCGAGCTCTGGCCGGACGAGGTACGCGTCCGGGTCGAGCGGCTCAACCTCGACGCGGCGAGCTTCCGGCAGCTCGAGCAGGCGCACCACGGAGACGGTGAGGCAGTCCGGGCGCAGGTGCTCGACATCGTCCGGTCCCGCGGAAAGATGCAGAACCCCGTCACGGGATCCGGCGGGATGCTGATCGGGACGGTCGAGGAGGTGGGCCGGCGATCGCGGCTCGGGGTCGTAGCGGGGGACCGCGTGACCACTCTGGTGTCGCTCACGCTGACCCCGCTGGTGATCGAGGACGGGCTGCGCGACTGGGACGGGCGCTCCGAGCAGGTGCCCTGCACCGGGTACGCGATCCTGTTCGGCCGCTCCATCGCGGCCAAGATCCCCGACGACCTGCCGGCCGAGCTGTCGCTGGCGGTGATGGATGTCTGTGGTGCCGCGGCGCTGACCGCCCGGGTGGTGAGCGAGTACGTCGCTCGGGGCCATCCGCCGATCGTCGGTGTGATCGGCGGCGCCGGTAAGAGCGGCTCGCTCGCCCTGGCGGCCGCCCGGGACGCGGGGGCGGCCAGCACCATCGGGATCGTGCCGGTCCAGCACGAGGCGGAGGTGCTCAGGGCCGCGGGGATCGCCGACGTGGTAACGCTGGCGGATGCCCGTGACCCGGTCGCGCTGTTCGACGCCGTCGAGGCCGCGGGCGGCCCCTGCGACGTCACGGTCGTCTGCGTCGACGTGCCCGGCTGCGAGGGTGGCGCCATCCTGTCGACCGCCGACCGCGGAACAGTCGTCTTCTTCTCGATGGCGACGTCGTTTCCCGCCGCCGCACTCGGCGCCGAGGGCCTCGCCGCCGACGTGACGATGCTGATCGGCAACGGGTACGTGCCGGGGCACGCCGACTACGCGGTCGGTCTGTTGCGCTCCTACGCCGGGGTACGCGCCATGTTCGAGCGACGCCTGGCGGCCGCACCCACCGCCTCGGCTGACGCGGGCGCGAGACAACAGGGCCGGCGGCCAGGGAAGATGGCCCCATGAGCCGGATGGCGCTGCGGAACGGGCTGGTGTACGCGCCGGCGTTGCCGGCGGCAACAGCGATCTGCTTCGAGGGCGACACGGTGGCCTGGGTCGGCGACGACGACGGCATCCTCGGCTATCTCGACGGTGCCGACGAGGTCGTGGATCTGCGCGGCAGGCTGGTAACTCCAGCGTTCGTGGATGCCCATGCCCACCTCGCCCAGACCGGCCTGGCGCTGCACGGCCTGGACCTCAGCAAGGCCACCAGCCTCGCCGATGCACTGGATCGGCTGGAGCAGCACGCCCTCACCGGCCCGAGCAGGTTGATCCTCGGCTTCGGGTGGGACGAGACCCGGTGGCCGGAGCGGCGCTGCCCGACCGGCGCGGAGGTCGACCGAGCGGTCGGCCCGGCCCGGCCCGCGTACCTCTCCCGGGTCGACGTCCACTCCGCGGTCCTGTCCTCCGCGTTCGTCGCCGCGGCTCCCGCGGTCCGTCAGCAGGAAGGCTGGGACGGCACCGGCCGGGTGGACCGTGCCGCGCACCACGTCGCCCGCGACGCCGCGAACGCGCTGGTGTCGAGGTCGGATCGACGCGGCGCGGTCCACGACGCGCTGCTGCAGGCAGCGGCAGCGGGCATCGGCGCCGTACACGAGCTCGGCGCACCCCACCTGTCGCGCCAGGACGACTTCGCCGCGATCGCCGAGCTCAGTCAGGGCGGTCCGCTCGCGGAGGTCGTCGGCTACTGGGGCGAGCTCGGTGCTGTCGAGACCGCAAGGGCGCTGGACTGTCTGGGCGCCGCCGGGGACCTCTGCTGTGACGGCGCGGTGGGGTCGCATACCGCTGCGGTCACCGCCTCGTACGCCGATGCGGACACGACCGGCCACCTGTACCTGTCGCGTGAGGAGGTCCGGGACCACGTGGTGGCCTGTACTCGAGCCGACCTGCAGGCAGGCTTCCACGCGATCGGCGACCGCAGCGTGGCGACCGTGATCGACGGGCTGCGTGACGCGACGGCGATCGTCGGCGTGGACGCGATGGTCGGTGCCCGGCACCGGCTCGAGCACGTGGAGATGATCGACACCGAGCAGATCATGACGCTCGCCGAACTTGCTGTCGTGGCGAGTGTGCAGCCGATGTTCGACGATCTGTGGGGCGGCGCCGGCGACATGTACGCGACGCGGCTCGGCGCCGCCCGGTCGCTGGCGATGAACCCGTTCGCGACGATGGCACGCGCCGGCGTCGCCTTGGCGTTCGGATCCGACAGCCCGGTGACGCCGTTCGATCCCTGGGGTGCGGTGCGCGCGGCGGCCTGGCACCACAACGCCGCCGAGCGGCTATCGGTAGCCGTGGCCTTTGCGGCACACACCCGCGGCGGGTGGTACGCCGCGCGCCGTGACGACGCGGGCATCCTGGCGCCCGGCGCTCCCGCCAGCTACGCCATCTGGGACGTCGATCCCGAGGCCGCCGACCCCGCGACGAGCCTGCCGAACCTGCGCCCCGGGCTGCCGCTGCCGCGGTGCGTGCGCACGGTGTCCCGCGGTCGCGAGATCTTCGACGTGCAAGGAGCCCTGGCATGAAGCCCAAGCTCGATCTGGATCCCGCGACCGTACGCCTGGCCCGCAGCCTGGCCAGGCGGGCGGGTCGGCCGATCGTCACCCTGGCCAAGCAGCACACCACGGTGTCGGTGGAGCGGGCCACCCTGCGACTGGCCGGTCTCGGCGGCGCCGATCCGGACGGCATCCCATGGGTGAACCGCCTCGTCGATGCCGTTCGCGGCGATGTCGGGCTCGGCCACGGCATCGCGATGCCCGTGTGGGGCGCCCTCGCCCGAGGCGACGCCGAAGACCTGGAGACGCTGGCGCAGAAGGCCTCGACCGGCTCGCTGCGGTTCCAGATGCCGCAGGGCCGCAACGCCAGCCGGGCCCGTGCGGCCGCCCGTACGGCGGTCGGAGCCGGACTCAGGCGGGTGGACGCGCGACGTCGTGAACGGGAGCGGCTCGTGAAGCGCTGGGGGGACCCGAAGCAGAAGCCATGGATCTATCTCATCGTCGCCACCGGCGACATCTACGAGGACATCCCGCAGGCGCAGGCCGCGGCCCGTGAGGGCGCCGACGTCATCGCGGTGATCCGGTCGACCGGCCAGTCGCTGCTCGACTACGTGCCCGAGGGAGCCACCAGGGAGGGCTTCGCCGGCACCTACGCGACGCAGGAGAACTTCCGGCTGATGCGCGCCGCCCTCGACGAGACCAGCGCCGAGCTCGGTCGCTACATCCGGCTCACCAACTACGCCTCAGGGCTGTGCATGCCCGAGATCGCGGCACTGGCGGGTCTGCAGCGGCTGGACATGATGCTCAACGACTCGATGTACGGCATCCTCTTCCGCGACATCAACCCCATCCGCACGTTCGTCGACCAGCGGTTCAGCCGCCAGGTGCACGCCCGGGCCGGCATCATCATCAACACCGGTGAGGACAACTACCTGACCACCGCGGACGCGGTTGAGGCCGCGCACACGGTGACGGTCAGCCAGCTGCTCAACGAGTACTTCGCCAGGGAGGCCGGGCTGGAGGACTGGCAGATCGGCCTGGGGCACGCCTTTGAGATCAACCCGGATGTGCCGGAGAGCTTCCGGCTCGAGCTCGCCCACGCGCTGCTCGCCCGCCAGCTGTTCCCAAAGGCGCCGCTGAAGTGGATGCCGCCCACCCGGCACATGACCGGGGACGTGTTCCGCGGCTATCTCCTCGACGGGTTCTTCAACCTCGTCGGCGCGATGACCGGACAGGGGATCCTGCTCGTCGGCATGATGACCGAGGCCGTGGTCACGCCTTGGATCTCCGACCGCGACCTCGCGCTGCAGAACGTGCGGTACGTGCTCAACGCCGCTGGGAACCTGCACGAGGACTTCGCGCCGCCGCCGAATGGCTTCATCGCCCGGCGGGCCCGCCAGGTGCTGTCCGAGTCCATCGACCTGCTGGAGCTGATCAACGCCCACGAGGGCCGGGCGGGGCTGCTGGAGGCGATCGGCGACGGCACCTTCGGCCTGATGAAGCGACCCGCCGACGCCGGACGAGGCCTCGACGGGGTCGCCCGCAAGGAACCGGACTACTACAACCCGGCCACGGAGATCCTCGACTCCGGCCATCCCACCCGGGTTGCGTCATCCAAACGGAGGGTCGGGGACCTCAATGTGCATGACGCAAGGAGCAAGCGGTGAGTGAGTCGGCGATTATTCGGCGCACCCGGGAGGCCCACGGTGAGTGAGTCGCCGATCATTCGACCGTACGGCGACACCACCGGGGACGGCATGGTGCAGGTCTCCTTCACGCTGCCCATGCCGCACGACCGGCGCGCCGAGGGCGCCGCCGCCCAGCTGGCGAACAAGATGGGCGTCGACCCGGCGATGGTCGTGCATGCCAAGGCGGTCGGACCGGACTTCACGTTCTTCGTGGTGTACGGACGGGTCAACCACCTCGTCGACCCGTCCAAGGTCGAGCTGGTCGAACGGGACTATCCACTGCTCAGCCCCAAGGAGGTCAATCTCACGATCCGCAAGGGCCTGAGACGTCGCCTCGTCGTGGTGGGCGGGTGCATCGGCACCGACGCCCACACGGTCGGCATCGACGCGATCCTCAACATCAAGGGGTTCGCCGGCGAGAAGGGCCTCGAGTACTACCGGGAGCTGAGAGTGGTCAACCTCGGCGCGCAGGTGTCCATCCCCCAGCTGGTGGCGCGCGCGCAGGCGGAGAAGGCCGACGCTGTTCTGGTCTCGCAGGTAGTCACCCAGCGCGAGGCGCACATCCACAACACCTTGGAGATGTCGGCCGCGTTCAACGAGGCGTATCCGGCCGGCCGCCGACCGTTATTGGTCATCGGCGGCCCTCGGTTCGAGGAGGCGATGGCCGCCGAGCTGGGCGTCGACCGAGTGTTCGGCCGTGGGACGACGCCCGGAGAGGTCGCCAGCTATCTGGTGAACGCGCTGGTCGCGTCGGGAGGCTCCCCGGGCCCGCTGAGCGGCTCCGATCCCGGGCCCGCCAAGAGCGCGAAGGCGTCACGATGACAGGGCCCTCCGCCGGTCCAGACCCGCGGGTGGGTCTGACCGTGGTCCACCGCCGGTACGTGCCGTTCTCCCATGCGCATTACGCCGGCAACCTGGTCGACGGCGCCTACAGCCTGGCCCTCTTCGGGGACGTCGCGACCGAGGTCTGCATTCGCACCGACGGCGACGAGGGTCTGTTCGCGTCCTACTCAGACGTTCAGTTCAAGGCCCCGGTACGCGCCGGAGACGTTCTGGAGATCGAGGCCACGGTGACCCGGATCGGCTCCCGCAGCCGGACACTCGAGATGGAGGCCCGGATCGTCTGCCGGGGACGGCCCGACCTATCGGCTTCGGCCGCCGAGGTGCTGCCAGCGGCCATCGTTGCCACCACGGCGACCGGCACCGTGGTCGTCCCGCCGGATGGTTACCGAAACCGACCGTAGCGTTTACGGCGTGTCACCCCGCGACACGCCGACCGGGAGAAGAATGCGGGGAGAACTTTTCCTGAACCGCAGGTGCCATGACCTGCTCCTTTACGACATACGCGCAGGTCAGCGCACCCTTGACAGCATGTGGCCGCGGTCGGCAGGCTGCTCGGGTCCACTTAGCAGGCCATCGTGCGGGCCGGCGTCCGGGTGGTCGCGCGACTGGGGCGGGTTCCAAGCTTCAGAGTCACGCGGCGCGCCGGGTCGTGTCCAACACGGTGGGGTGTGCACGGAAGAAGCTCGGCTCCCAGTAGACAACGACCGGCTCGCTCGTCGCCAACGAGTGGCCGATCGGTCCGAAGGGCGGCGGGCTTCTTCCGATTCCGGCGGGGCGCGGCACATCGAGGGTTCTCTGGGCGTTGTACGGTGCACGGTCAGGTCGACCAGTCGCGCAGCCGAGAGGACCCCGTGCCGCCATCTTTGGCGTGGATCGCTCCAAGGACGGCCCCATGGATGCCCCGATGGACGGCCCCCTGGATCGCACTGCCAGCCCGGATAGCCGGCGCCGCCCTGTGCGGCCTGCTGTTGGCGCTGGCGTTCGCGCCCCACGACTGGTGGTGGGCGCTTCCGCTCGCGGTGGCCGGGTTCACTGCGTGCTGCCGCGGGCTGCGCCCCCCGGCCGGTTTCGTGGTCGGGCTGGTGTTCGGAGTCTGCTTCGTGCTGCTGCTGATGCCGTGGCTGCGCGTCATCGGCAGCGATGCCTGGGTCGCGCTGTCGGTTCTGGAGGCGGTCTTCTACGGGCTGCTCGGCGCAGTCCTGACCCTCGTAGTCCGGCTGCCGCTGTGGCCGGTCTGGGCAGCCGCCGCCTGGGTCGGGGCCGAGCAGCTGCGCTCGACGATCCCGTTCGGCGGGCTGCCGTGGGGGAGGCTGGCCTTCGCGCTGGGTGACACCCCGATGGCGGCATACGCGCGGCTGGGCGGCGTCGCCCTGCTCACCGCGGCGGCCGCGCTGCTGAGCAACCTGCTGCTGGCGCTGGTCGACCAGCTGGCCAGCGGGCGGCTGATACGGCGCGAACCGGACGGTCGGGCCGGCAGTGCGGTGGCCGCGGCCGGGTACATCGCGGCAGCGGTCGCCGTCGTCGCGGTCGGCGCGGTGTTGCCGCTGACCGGTCCCGGCTCGCCACAGGTCGTGGTGGCGGCCGTACAGGGCAACGTCCCCGGCTCGGGTCTCACCGCCTTCAGCGAACGCCGGGCGGTGCTCGACAACCACACCGAGGCCACGCACCAGCTGGCTGCGGACGTCAGGAACGGGACAGTGCCGGCACCGAACCTGGTGATCTGGCCGGAGAACTCCACCGACATCGACCCGTTCAGCGATCCCGCCGCGCGCGCCAGCATCCAAAGCGCGGTCAGCGACATCGGCGCCCCGACCCTTGTCGGCGCCGTGGTGGACGGGCCGGATGCCAACCACGTGCAGAACATGGGTGTGGTCTGGGATCCGACGTCGGGGCCGGGGGAGCGATACGTCAAGCGCCACCCGGTCCCGTTCGGTGAGTACATCCCGTTCCGCGACCTGCTGACGAAGTTCATCGACCGGCTCTCCCAGATCCCGAAGGACTTCGCCCGCGGCACCAGGCCCGGTGTCCTCCGGCTCGGCGACACCACGATCGGAGACGTGATCTGCTTCGAGGTTGCCTACGACGGGCTGCTGCGCGACGTGGTCAACGGAGGGGCCCAGCTGGTGGTCGTGCAGACCAACAACGCCACCTATCTCGGCACCGGCCAGCTCGCGCAACAGTGGGAGATCACCAAGCTGCGCGCGATCGAGCTCGGCCGCACCGTGGTGGTCGCCTCGACCGACGGGATCAGCGGGATGGTGGGGCCGGACGGCACCGTGCTGGCGCAGTCGCAGCCGGCCACGCGGGCGCTGCTGGTGCAGCCGGTCACGCTCGACTCCGGTGTGACTCCCGCCGTACGGTACGGCTCCGTGATCGAATGGACGACGAGCCTGGTTGCGATCTGCGCCGCCGTTGCCGGCGTGTTCTTGGGTCGCAGGCGACGTAGCGTGGAGCCGGAGGTGTCGAGACGGTGAGTTCGTGGCAGCAGATCGGGCGGGGGATCGCAGTCGTCCCCACGTACAACGAGGTGACGAACCTCGAGGATGTCGTCCACAGAATCCGTGAGAGCGTACCCGACCTGGACGTCCTCGTGGTCGACGACGCATCACCCGACGGCACCGGAGAGCTCGCCGACAAGCTGTCGGAGGCAGACCCGCACGTGCGCGTGCTGCACCGGCTGGGGAAGCAGGGGCTCGGCGTCGCCTACCTCGACGGATTCGGCTGGGCGATCAGCCACGGTTACGACGTCCTGGTCCAGATGGACGCTGACGGCTCACATCAACCTGAGCAGCTTCCGTCGCTGCTGAGCGCCTTGCCCACTGCCGACCTCGTGCTCGGTTCCCGGTGGGTACCCGGCGGGTCGGTGGAGAACTGGCCGGCGGCCAGAAGGCTGCTCTCACGCGGGGGGAACCGCTACGCCCGGGTCGCGATCGGAGTTCCGCTGGCCGACGCCACCGGAGGCTTCCGGGTGTGGCGCCGCTCGACGCTGGAGGGTCTGGACCTCCGGACGGTCGCGTCGCAGGGTTACTGCTTCCAGGTCGACCTGGCGTGGCGAGCGGTCGAAGCCGGGTACACCGTCGTCGAACTGCCCATCCAGTTCGTCGAGCGCGTCCGTGGGCAGTCCAAGATGGACCGTGCCATCGTCAACGAGGCATTCGTACGGATCACCGTCTGGGGACTGCGCCGGCGTACCGCACAGGCCGCACTCGCCGCCCGGCTGGCCGCGCGGCGACTACGCACCCGAGAAAAGAGGATGTGACCGCAATGCCGTGGGCCGTCGTGGCGCTGGCGTTCCTGCTGACGCCGATAGTCGAGATCTACGTGATCATCCAGGTCGGACAGGCGATCGGTGCCTGGCAGACCGTCGCGCTGCTCATCATCGAGAGCGCGATCGGCGCCTGGCTGCTCAAGCACGAGGGCCGGCGCGCCTGGCGGGCGCTGAACGACGCGATCCAGACCGGGCGGATGCCCGGCAGGGAGCTTGCCGACGCCGGCCTCGTGCTGGTCGGCGGGACCCTGCTGCTGACGCCGGGATTCGTCACCGATGTCTTCGGGTTCTTCTGCGTGCTGCCGTTCAGCCGGCCACTGGCCAGGCGGATCCTGCTGGCGGTGCTGGCCCGCAGGGTGGCCAGGAGCACCGTGCGAGTGGTCACACCCCGGGTGAGTGGGCCGCGAGGTGCCGCCTGGTGGGGTGGCACCGGCCACCAGAGGAACGGTCCGGTCGTTGACGGTGAGGTCGTCGAGGACGACCACCCCGAGCGCTGAGCGTCGGCGCGATCAGCCGACCGGCGGTCCGGCTGTGGCCGTCAGGCGCTCTTCTTGACGCTCCCGCGCTTGCGGTGCAGATGGCTCGGGCCGATCGCTCCACCGCGCAGCAGCTCGAGCCGCTCGGCCAGGATGTCCTCGAGCTCGGGAATCGAACGCCGCTCCAGGAGCATGTCCCAGTGGGTGCGCTGCGGCTTCTCCAGCTTGGCCTCCGGCTCGGTGCCGTCACGCAGCTGGGCCTGCGCACCACAGCGCGGGCACTCCCACAGCCACGGCACCTCGGCGTCCTCGGCCATGGGGATCTCGAACTCGTGCCCGTGCTGGCAGGTGTAGACGACGAGCTGGCGCGGTGCGAACTCTATGCCGCGCTCGTCCTCGAAGCTCTGACCTCCGAGCCGCGCCCCCCGCAGTGACCGCTCCGACATCGCTACCTCCCCGCAGCTGTCCCCGTACGTGGTCCCACATCTCGTGGTGGCCGCCGTATGACGTCCAACAGTCCCAACGACGCGAGACGCCGAAGGATTCCCACCACGGCCGGCTATTCATTCGGTAGCGTGCGCACCGATGACCGGGCCCGAGCGGATCCAGCTTCACCGGAGCATTGGCTGGCGGAAGCCCGAAGGTGCCATCGTGGTCGCGCGGCCGAGCCGCTGGGGCAACCCGTACCGCATCGGCGAGGGCCTGTCACGCGCCGACGCCGTCGAGCTGTACCGGCAGCATCTCGTCGGGTCCCCCCACCTCGTGGCCGAGGCCCGGACCGTGCTGCGAGGGCACGACCTGGCCTGCTGGTGTCCGTTGAGCGAGCCCTGCCACGCCGACGTGCTGCTCCGGCTCGCCAACGGCTGCCAGGCAGGGCGCCAGCCGGCCGTCGCCGCGCCCGCGATACTTGATTCGGTGAGCGACGATATGCCTACGCAATGAACCAGCCCGTCCGCGCGGAGTCGTTCGCGTTCTTCGATCACCCCGGCCCGATCCCGTTCGCCCATCGCGGCGGAGCCTTCTATCCGCCGAACCTCGGGGTCGAGAACAGCCTGGCGGCCTTCCAGGTCGCAGTCGACCTGGGATACCGCTACCTCGAGACCGACGTTCACGGCACGGCGGACGGGCATCTCCTGGCGTTCCACGACCGCACCCTGGACCGGGTGACGGATCGGCAGGGCCGGATCGCCCGGATGACGCTCGCGGAGGTGTCCCGTGCCCGGATCGGAGGACGCGAACCCATCCCAACGCTCGCCGAGCTCCTCACCACCTGGCCGGACACCAGGATCAATGTCGACGTCAAGCAGGCGAGCGCGATCCGTCCGCTGCTCGCCGTCATCGACGACCTGGGGGTACACGACCGGGTGTGTGTCGCCTCCTTCTCGCAGGCCCGGATCAACCAGGTCCGTCGGGCACTCGGCCGGCGGGTGGCCACGGCCTTCGGCCCGGTCGGGGTGGTCGGGCTGCGGTTTCTACCGTTGCCCCAGCTGCGGGAGCGCCTGCTGGCGAGCCAGGCGCCGTGTGTACAGGTGCCGTCGCGGATCGGCCGGCTGGCCGTCGTGACCCCCCAGTTCATGCACCGGGCGCACGCGCTGGGCAAACATGTGCACGTCTGGACAGTCGACGACGCCGCGGAGATCACCCGCCTGCTCGACCTCGGGGTCGACGGCATCATGACCGACCGCATCGACACGTTGCGACGTGTGATGCTGGAGCGCGGCCAGTGGCACTGAACACGCGTGGACAACAACGGCGGGACGGCACCGGCGGCTTGTGCTGTGCAGCCGGCGACGGGACCTAACTCGCTGCACAGATAACGTTGCGTCGAGCCGCTGCGCTAACGTGACCGGGTGGATGCACGCACCTGCCCGAGCTGCCAGGGCGACATGACCGAGCGGACACGCGGCGGAGTCGCCGTCGTCCATTGCGAGTCCTGTGGAGGAATCTTTCTCGAACGGGCCGAGCGTGGCCGGCTGATCGAGGCGGAGAACGACTGGCACCGCGCCAGCGGACCCCGAACCCAGCCGCTTCCGCGGATCACCGCGGACATGAACGCGCCGCCTCCGGACATCAAGTCGGCCGGCAGCCGGTCGTTCCTCGACGAGCTCTTCGGCTGAGCCGACTCAGATGTCGCGGAAGGTCTCGATCTGCGCGCCGAGCAGGTTCAGCCGCTCGGCGAGGTCCTCGTACCCCCGGTTGATCACGTAGACGCTGCGCAGGACCGAGGTGCCCTTCGCGGCCAGCATCGCCAGCAGGATGACGACGGCGGGCCGCAGCGCCGGCGGACACATCATCTCCGCCGCGGACCAGTGGGTCGGGCCCTCGACCAGCACGCGGTGGGGGTCGAGCAGCTTGACCGTCGCACCCAGCTTGGTCAGCTCGGTCAGGTAGATCGCCCTGTTCTCGTACACCCAGTCATGGATCAGTGTCTGACCCTGCGCCGTGGCGGCGATCACCGCGAAGAACGGCAGGTTGTCGATGTTGAGGCCCGGGAACGGCATCGGATGGATCTTGTCGATGGGGGAGTGCAGCGTCGACGGCCGGGTGGTGAGGTCGACCAGCCGGGTGTGGCCATTGCCGGCGACGTACTCCTCACCGCGCTCGTAGTTGAAACCCATCTCCTCCAGCAGTGCCAGCTCGATCTCAAGGAACTCGATCGGGACGCGCTTGATGGTGATCCGTGACGACGTGACGATGGCGGCGGCCAGCAGGCTCATCGCCTCGATCGGGTCCTCGGAGGGGGAGTACTCGACGTCGCGGTTGATCTCTGCGACCCCGTGCACGGTGAGTGTGGTCGTTCCGACGCCGTCGATCCGCACTCCGAGCTCGTTGAGGTAGAAGCAGAGATCCTGAACCATGTAGTTGGGGCTGGCGTTGCGGATGATCGTGATGCTGGGCTGACGCGCCGCTGCTAGCAGTGCGTTCTCGGTCACGGTGTCCCCGCGCTCGGTCAGCACGATGGGGCGGGTCGGTGAGACGTTGCGATCCGCCTCCGCGTGGTAGGACCCGTCGGTTGCCTTGACCTCCAGGCCGAAGGGGCGCAGCGCCGCCAGGTGCGGCTCCACCGTCCTGGTGCCGAGGTCGCAGCCGCCGGCGTAGGGAAGCTGGAAGCGCTCCTCCCGGTGCATCAGCGGTCCCAGGAACATGATGATGCTGCGGGTCCGCCGGGCGGCTTCGGCGTCCATCGCCAGCAGGTCGAGCTTGGCCGGGGTGATGACCTCCAGATCGTTGTCGTCGTTGAGCCACCGGGTCTTGACCCCGATGCTGTTGAGCACCTCGAGGATCCGGTGGACCTCCTCGATCCTGGCCACCTTGCGCAGGGTCGTCGTTCCCTGGTTGAGCAGGGAGGCGCACAGCAACCCGACGCCGGCGTTCTTGGACGACTTCACGTCGATCGAGCCCGACAGCCTGGTCGGACCCACGACGCGCAGGTGCGTCGGACCGGCACCGAGCGAGACGATCTCACTGTCGAGCGCCTCGCCGATGCGGGCGAGCATCTCGAGGCTGAGGTTCTGGTGGCCGCGCTCGATCCGGTTGACCGCACTCTGGCTCGTGCCGAGCACTTCGGCGAGCTCCGCCTGCGTCCACTCCCGGTGCTTGCGGGCGACGCGAATGAGGTTCCCGATCCGGGCGAGGTAGTCGTCCGACATGGCCGACACTCTAACTCATATATGAGATACGACAACCTCGGCACGCCGGGAAGACCGCCCCGCTGGACAGCCCGCGCCGAACAAGTTGCTTCGGGGCAGCGTGCACCTCCGGCCGGGCGATCCATAGGGTGACGGCATGGGCAACGAGGCGAACGAGATGACATACCGGCAGCTGGGGGAGTCCGGTCTCGCCGTGAGCGTGGTCGGAATCGGCTGCAACGCGTTCGGGGCCCGCATCGACGCCGACCAGACCGCCGCCGTCGTCGCCGCCGCCCTCGACGAGGGGATAACGCTCTTCGACACCTCCGACACCTACGGCAGCGAGCCGGGCGCGAGCGAGACACTTCTCGCCCGGGCGCTCGGCAGGCATCGCGAGGACGTGGTCGTCGCCACAAAGTTCGGGATGAGCATGCGCGGCGCGAACGGTCCCGACTGGGGTGTACGCGGCTCGCGCAGGTACATCCGCCGCGCCGTCGAGGCGAGTCTGCGGCGGCTGGACACCGACTGGATCGACCTGTACCAGATGCACCAGCCCGACGCGCGTACGCCGGTCGAGGAGACCCTGGCGGCGCTGCACGAGCTGGTCGTCGAGGGCAAGGTGCGCTACGTCGGCAGCTCAAACTTCACCGGCTGGCAGGTCGTCGAAGCCGACTGGACCGCTCGTACCCAGGGGTTCGACCGGTTCATCAGCGCGCAGAACAAGTACTCGCTGTACGACCGGTCCGCCGAGAGGGAGCTGGTCCCGGCCTGTGAGCACGTCGGTGTCGGCGTGCTGCCGTTCTTCCCGTTGGAGTTCGGCCTGCTGACGGGCAAGTACAAGCGCGGTGAGAAGGCACCCGAGGGCACCCGACTGCAGGTGCAGAGCAGCCGTCTGGACGAGGCCGACTTCGACCGGATCGAGGCCCTCGAGCGCTTCGCCGCCGAGCGGGACCTCTCGATGCTGGAGGTGGCCATCGGAGGGCTGGCCGCGCAGCCCGGCGTCTCCTCGGTGATCGCCGGAGTGACCAGGCCCGAGCAGGTGGCCGCCAACGCCGCGGCGGCCCGATGGCATCCCACCCCGGAAGACCTGGCGGCGCTGGACGACACCACCTCCCCGGTCGGGTCGTAGCCAAAACCTTCGCGCCCGCAACCGGCATGCCTGTCATAGGCTGCGTGCCGTGAGCGAACACTTCGATGTCGTCGTCCTCGGTGCCGGACCGGGCGGCTACGTCGCCGCGATCCGCGCCTCCCAGCTCGGGTTGTCCACCGCGGTGGTCGAGTCGAAGTACTGGGGGGGCGTGTGCCTCAACGTGGGTTGCATCCCGTCCAAGGCGCTCCTGCGGAACGCCGAGTTGGCTCACCTGGTCATGCACGAGGCGGCGACGTTCGGGATCAGCTTCGACGGTGAGGCCAAGGTCGACTACGGCGTGGCGTTCAAGCGCAGCCGGGTGGTCGCCGATGGCCGGGTCAAGGGCGTCCACTACCTGATGAAGAAGAACAAGATCACCGAGTTCACCGGCAGGGGGTCGTTCACCGACGCCAACACTCTCGAGGTTGCCCAGAAGGACGGATCGTCCCAGCGCCTCACGTTCGACAACTGCATCATCGCCGCTGGCGCGACCACCCGGCTGCTTCCCGGCACCTCGCTGAGCGAACGCGTGGTGACGTACGAAGAGCAGATCATGTCGGACTCGCTGCCGGCCAGCATCATCATCGCCGGGGCCGGCGCGATCGGCGTCGAGTTCGCTTACATCCTCAGCAACTACGGCGTCGATGTCACGGTCGTGGAGTTCCTCGACCGCGTCGTGCCTCTGGAGGACGAGGAGGTCTCGAAGGAGCTGAGTCGCCGGTTCAAGAAGGCTGGGATCAAGCTGCTGACGGGAACGCGTGTCGACGCCATCGACGACTCCGGCGACACCGTCAAGGTGACCGTCACCAAGGGGGAGTCCCAGGAGGTGCTCGAGGCCGAGAAGGTGATGCAGGCAATCGGCTTCGCCCCCCGTGTCGAGGGTTACGGGCTCGACAAGACGGGAGTGGCGCTCACCGACCGCGGGGCGATCGAGATCGACGGGTTCATGCGTACCAACATCGGACACATCTACGCGATCGGCGACGTGACGGCCAAGCTCATGCTGGCGCACGCGGCCGAGTCGATGGGTGTCATCGCCGCCGAGACCATCGCGGGCGCGGAGACGATGGAGCTCGACTACGTGATGATCCCGCGGGCGACGTTCTGCCAGCCGCAGGTTGCCAGCTTCGGCTACACCGAGGCGCAGGCACGGGAGCACGGGTATGACGTGCGGGTGGTGAAGTTCCCGTTCACCGCGAACGGCAAGGCGCAGGGGCTGGGGGACCCGGTGGGTTTCGTCAAGCTCCTCAGCGATGCGACACACGGCGAGCTGCTCGGCGCGCATCTGATCGGGCCCGACGTGACCGAGCTGCTGCCCGAGCTCACGCTGGCGCAACAGTGGGACCTCACCTCCAAGGAGGCCGCCCGCAACGTGCACGCCCACCCGACCCTCAGTGAGGCCGTCAAGGAGGCCCTCCACGGCCTCGAGGGGCACATGATCAACCTGTGAGCCTGTAACGCGCTGACCTGCGGTTATACCTCTCTGATAGCCGCAGATGTAACGACGTTGTAACCACTCAACGCGGCGTCAACGGCCTGACGGGTCCGCTCATCGCTCGTCGGCATCAGATGCGTGTACGTCCGCAACGTGAAACCGGGATCGGCGTGACCGAGATAGTCGCTGACCGCTTTGATCGACTCGCCTGCGTCGAGGAGGACCGACGCGAAAAAATGGCGCAGCGCGTGACAGCCGTTGTCTCGCGATCGTTCGACGTGTGCTGCCTTCAGCGCCGGAGTCCACACCTGGGGGTTGAAGGTGTTGCGGCGTAGCGCCGAGCCCTGCGGGGTGGTCACCACCAGATCAACCACTATCGGTTTGCCCTCCGGGCTGTCCCAGCCGAGACTCACCGGCTGAGCTGGATACGCGGCCAGGTGCGCGGCGAGCGCTTCACGCACCGGGCTCGGGAGCGGAACTGTGCGCTCCTTCCCGCCCTTCGCGAGCCGGAACGACAGCCGCCCTTTGAAGAGGCGCACCTGACGGCGCACGGTGACGGTGCCGCGTAGGAAGTCGATATCGGCGGGGGAGAGGCCGAACACTTCCCCCTGGCGGAGCCCGAGTACCGGCCGCGATAGTGGCCACGATGCGGTAGCGCTCGGGTAGTGCGTCGCGCACCGCCAGCACCCGTTCAGCAGTCCACGGCACGACCCTGCGCGGATCGGCCTTCGGCGTTCGCACCGACCGGGCGCGACACGGGTTCTTGCCGAACAGGTCATCATCGACGGCCGCCGACAGGATGCTCGAAACGGTTCCGAAGATTGATCGCGCGTACGTGCTGCTCTTGACCTCGAGGCCACGCAGCCACGCCTGCACGGTGCTCGGCTGTATCTGGCCGAGTTGTTTACCGCCGAGCGTCGGATAGACGTGCAGACGCAGCGCCCGCTCGGCGCTCTCCCGCGACGTCTCATCGCAGGTCTGCGCGGCGAGCCAACGCTCGGCGTACGCCTTGAATGTGACACGCGCTGCGTCCGGATCGCGGTACGTGCCGCGTAGCTTGTCCGTCTCCACTGTCGCCGCGAAATTGTCGGCGTCAATCTTGCGCGGGAACGTCTTGCGCCGCTGCCGGCCGTCCGGTGCCCGGTAGTTGACGATGTACCGCTTGCCGTTCGCGGTGTCTGTCTTTGTGATGCTCGCCATGACGATCGGCTTCCTATCCGTTGATCGTTAGTCGTGCCGGGTTTTCGATGACGCCTGTCGCGGTCAGCATTTCCACGATGTCAGCCGGGTACGCGGGCACTTCCAAACCGCCGCGCAGGATGCGATTGGCGGCCTCAGCCCACTCACGCAGCGCCGCGTCCCGCGCCGCCCGGCCGGCTGATCTCGCGGCGCGCGGCCAGGCGTTTTGGCGGGAAACTGTGACGACGTACGACTTGAGCGGTACTGAGCTTGAGTTGCTGGCGGAAACCGCAAGGTTGCTCGATGAGTGTGAGGCGTTGCGTGAGGCGGTTGACGTCGATGGGTTGACGGTTGCCGGCTCGGCTGGTCAACCGCGTGTGCATCCGGCGTTGGCTGAGTTGCGGCAGCATCGGCTTGCGTTGGCAAAGCTTTTGGCTCAGCTTGAGTTGCCTGACGCGGATGGTGGTGTGTTGTCGAGCGCGGTGCAGGCTCGTGGGAGGCGTAGCGCTGTGTCGCGTTGGGCACCGCACAATGAGCGGAAGGCGGCTGCTCGTGCTGCGTTGGGCGGCTCGGCGTGAGCCGAGCGTATGCGTGTCGTCTGGCCGCTCGCAAAGCGCTATCCACAGGGACAGGCGATCGTGGCGACGCGTAGAGCGGCTCAGCCGCCGCGTGATCCGCCGAGAAACGCCAGTTGGCGTTTTTCGGCGTTCCTCCCGGCCGCGTACCGGGTGAGCAACGGCAAGGTGAGTGCTTGTGGCGACGCGTAAAGCGGCTGAGCCGCCGAGCACCGACAGCGGCGGCCTCGTGTTACCGGCTGAGCTTGCGGCTGGTCCTGACCCGCGTGTCTGGCGTCCCAACGATCACGGCGTGCCGGATTGGATGGGCGATCCGGAAGGCCGCAGACGTGCGCGGATCACAGCTGCTCAGGTCGCGTGGTCTGAGGCCGGTGAGGTATGGGGCCGTGAGCACGGCCTGCGTCCTCGTGAGTGGCGCGGCCTGTTGCCGGCAGACGTGGCGTACGCCGTGTCAGCGGCGGGCCGTTTACACGCGGCGGCTGGCGGCTACGCCGCTCCGTGGGATCGCACATGATCTGCAAGTTGGCGTGCTTGTGCCGGCACACAGCTCAAGCTGGCTCAACACTCGCAGACGTGAGCCAACTGGCAGACGCGCCGTCGATCGAGGAAATAGAGCACGCGCAGCCTTGCGGCAAGCACGATCGACTCGCGAGCCACAGCGCTAGCGCGCGAGGAGCCTTGCCTTCTGGGTATCGAACTCTTCAGACGTAAGGACACTGGAATCTCGAAGTTCGGCAAGCTCGCGCAGTTCGGCGGCAAGACTGAGTGGCTGCGCGGCTGGAGCAGAAACAGGCATCGCTCGCTCGCGAGTCACGGCCTCGACGGGCGGAGCATCCTGCGTTGGCAGGTACGCAAGCACCGGAAGGACTTCGGGGTCGTTGGGCGGCGGCTAGATGACCTTCGTGACAACCGTAAGCGAAGCGCTGCCGACGCGGCCGGTCATCTCCCAGCACCCGGTGGTGGGGAAGATGACGCCCGTGGATTGAAAGCCGGTGCGGCCATAGCCACCGGGAATCCATGATCGGAGAGCAGGGGCGTCCGCGTCCAGTCGTCGGCCGGTGATTTCGAGGTGGCCAGGGACCCCTCGCGTCCACGGGAATTTGATCGCGATCGCGCCGTTCGGCCGGGCGCGTCCGTAGTAGGCCGGGCGGATGATGCCTCGCGGATACAACTCGACCCAGAGCCGCCCATTGCCGTAGCTGAGCCTGCTGGTCAGGCCCTGGCCGCCGGGCGGGTGTTGCCCGTTCGGCAGGGTGACGGGGCAGGCCGTCCCATCCACGTCGATGTGGACCATCGACGAGCCGCTCGTGGCCGAGTCGCGAGTCGTGTCTCCGACCGACCCTGCCGTACACGAGGTGAGAAGCAACGCGACAACCACAACGACTCCGCGCACGCTTCAAGTACACCGCGACACAGTCGCGGATTCCACCCCGGACCGCCCGCTCATTGGCATGACAGGGCACACACGCCCGTTCGAGCTCGACGACATGAGTGCTCGACGACGAGCTGACAGCGCGGCAGATCGCAGCACAGCGCGCGAGGCGAGCTCTCGGGGGAAGAATCAGATGATCAACCTGTGATCATGCGGTTCGCTGACCTGTGCCGAGCTACGGCCGGGGACGTATGCGCAGCACGCTGCGTGATCCTTCCCGGCGATTGCCGATATTCGACAACGGCGCCCCGATTCGCGTTGCAGACTGTCGGGAGTGTGAGCGGCTGGGACACCCCTTGACCGAGACGCTCGTCACGCGGCGCCCCCGGCCCCGAGCAGCCTGACTCTGCCGGAATTGGGGGCAGCCGCCCAATCAGCAAAGCGTCCGGCGGGGAACCTCGACAGGAGTCAGTCTTGCCCGACGAAACCTTGGTCCTGCCGACCCACGTCGAGTACGAACCGGGGAATTTCAAGCCGGTGCTCTCGTGCAGCCACGACGAGCTCATCGACGCCGCGATGGAGTACATGACCAAGGCGCACGAGTATCGGCAACTTGCCGAGGGACTGTCCAAGCTCGCCAGTGGGTCTTCCGAGCAGGGGGGCGAACCACCTCCGCCCGCCGTGCAGCCCGTCCACGTGCGCTACGCCGAACCGCCGTCCGACCCACCGCCGGTGAAGCATCTCTATCTCGTGAGGCCCGAGAACCCGACGGAAGACTCCGTTTAGCGAGTCGCGGCTTCCCCGGGGCCGGCATGTGGCGGCAGCCGCGCGGACGCCGGACAAGGGTACGGACCCCCAACGCTGACCCGATCCCTGGCAGCGAGTGCTAGGACGCTCGGAATGATCATGCGCGCACAGACAAGTTTCCCAGTGTCAGTCAGTCAATCGGTTCGACCCAGCGCCCCCGCCACTGCGGGGGCTCCCATGGCTCGGTGATGTAAAGCCGTTCCCTGACGACCTTGCCGTCGCGAAACTCCATGATCCCCGCCACCTTGTGCGGGTGCGCGTCGTCGTACCGGATTGTGTACTCGTTGACCCATAGGTCACCGCAACCGATCGTGCGGTGCATCTCGAACGCGAGTCTGGCTGGATACGCGGAACGGAACGCGATGATGTTGTCTCTCCCGCGGATACGCTCCCCACCTTGGGGGAACTCGATGATCGCGTCATCGGCATAGATCTGTGCGGAGCGCTCCTGGTCGCTGGCTGCGGTGTCGAAATGGTCCTTGATGAGGCGCCGGGCCTCCTGCTCGTCCATCAGTCAATGCTGCGCGCGCCGCACCGAGCGGGCAAGCGCTACGTCCAGCAGGGGTCGAACGTCCGGAGCTCACATCCGCGCCGCCGTCCCATCGCATACTGGGTGCTTGACGTTGCTGTGCAGGAAGTTCCGCACCGGGGTTCCGCTGGTGTGTGGTCCTGGGCGTGCCGCTTGCCGACGCGATGTGCCATTCCACGCAGATCGACAATGGCGCTCTGAAAAATACCTTGTCATGTGTCACCCAGCGAACAGATAACCACCCGGGGGTATTAGATGCTGTGTGTGTCGCGACCGCGACCGTTCACGAAAGGGAAGGCATCATGACCGAGCAACCGCGCGACGCAGCCCGCGACGAGACCGAGGGCCACAAGATGAGACTGGCCGACGCCGAGCAGGCCGAGGGCGACGAGACCGAGGGCCACAGGTTGAGGGGCCTCTCGGCCGACGCCGAGCGCACCGAAGGTGACGACGACACCGAGGGTCACATGAAACCAAGGCCCGGGGCCGACGCCGAGCAGGCCGAGGGCGACGACGACACCGAGGGGCATCGCTGGCGGAGCCGCGCGGCTGACGCCGAGCAGGCCGAGGGCGACGACGACACCGAGGGGCATCGCTGGCGGAGCGGCGCCGGCTGACGCCGAGCAGGCCGAGGGCGACGACGACACCGAAGGCCACAGCTGGAGAAACACGCGCTGACCTCGAGCAGGCCGAACGGCGACATGGTCGACGGGTCGTTGATGAGTGTCTAGCAGCACGGGCTGCCGCCCGGTATGACCGGGCGGCGGCCCGTTGCTTTGCCCAGCACTGCGCAGGTCGTCCAGCCGTGGCGAAGCGTAGGCTCACCCGGTGGACACGGGCATCGGTTTCTTCGCCACCCATGACGCCATCGGACCGGGCCAAATGGCCAAGCTGGTCGAGGACCGGGGGCACGAGTCCCTGTTCTTCGCCGAGCACACGCACATCCCGGCCAGCCGGGAGACCCCGTACTCCGGCGGCGGTGAGCTGCCCCGCAAGTACGTGCACTTGTACGACCTGTTCGTCTCGCTGACCGCTGCCGCCGTCGCCACCACAACACTCCGCGTCGGCAGCGGCATCTGCCTTGTCGTGCAGCGTGACCCGATCATCACCGCAAAGGAGGTCGCGAGCGTCGACCGGCTTTCCGGCGGGCGGCTGGAGTTCGGGGTCGGCGCCGGCTGGAACCGCGAGGAGATGCTCAACCACGGCACCGATCCGCGACACCGGATGGCGATCCTCGCCGAGCGCGTGGAGGCGATGAAGCAGATCTGGACCCAGCCCGAGGCGAGCTATGCCGGTGAGCATGTCAGCTTCGAGCGCATCTGGTCCTGGCCCAAGCCGGCGCAGTGGCCGCATCCGCCGATCCTCGTCGGTGGCAGCGGCCCCACCGTGCTCGACCGCGTGCTCGCTTTCGGCGACGCGTGGTTCCCCAACCATCGGTCCGGCGGGATCCTCGAGCGTGTGGTCGAGCTGCGCGCAAGGGCCGAGCGACCGATCGAGCTGATGGTCATGGGGGTTCCCGCCGACCCGAAGGTGCTCGAGCAGTACGAAGAGGCCGGCTTCCGCCGGGCCGTGCACTGGGTGCCGTCGGCCACCGCCGGGCCGGTGGAACAGGCGCTCGACCGGTTCGAGACGGCCGTCGCGCAGCTGCACGGCGAGTGACGCCCGAACGGCAGCGCCGGATCTTCGAGGCGGCCCGTGTCGCGCGGCTTGCCACCGCCGACGCCGCCGGGAAGCCCCACGTGGTGCCCATCGTCTTCGTCCTGGTTCACGACACCATCTACACCGCGGTCGACGCCAAGCCGAAGCGCACGACGGCGCTGCGTCGACTTGCCAACGTCACGGACAACCCGGCCGCCAGCGTCCTGGTGGACCACTACAACGACGCGGACTGGAGCGACCTTTGGTGGGTACGAGCGGACGGCACCGGTCGGGTGCTCGAGGCGGTTGAGCCGGAGGCCCAGCTCGCGATCGACCTCCTGGCCGAGCGCTACCCGCAACACCGTGACGATCGCCCGCAGGGTCCGGTGCTGGCGATCGACGTGGTGCACTGGTCCGGTTGGTCTTCCCGCCAAGGCGACTGACTGACGTCGACCGTCAGGACTGGCGCGACTCCTCGGCGCCGGCCAGGAAGCGAGTGACATCGCGAGCATCGCGCTGCAACGCCGACCTGTTCGCTGCCGAGATTCGGGCGAAGGGCTGCAGTGCTGCCTGACCGTTCGTCATGCTCCACGTCGCGACGGCCCGCCCGCGTACCAGCGCGAAGGGACGGAAGATGCCGTTCACCGTGACGATGCCCTGATAGGAGGCCAGGACCGGCTCGCGTGAGACCCACCCCAACAGCAGCGGCTCGAACGCTCCCAGCAGCCGGGGTGGCGGAAGCTCCTTGACCGGCTCGCGTCCCGCCAGGTCGACCAGACCGTCGTCGCGTTGATCCAGTTCCGAGGCGATGGTGCCCAACCCACGTCGCGCGTCTCTCAGCGGCAGACCGGCCCACTTGGCGAGATCGCGGTCGGCGGCCGGCCCGTGCCCGATCAGGTAGCGACGCGCGAGCTCCCCGAGGGCGGTGTCGCGATCCACGGCAGGGGGAGGTGCGCCCAACCAGTCATGGACGAGTACGAACGCCTGCTCGTTGCCGATGACCGGTCCTCGGACAATCAGCCCCCGCAGCGATGTCAGCAGCAGGATGTGTACCAGGGCCTGTCCCTCGACGCGTACCCCCGCCGCCGCGACGCGCTCGCGGAGCTGGGCGCGCGTCAGCGGACCCTCCGCGGCCAGGGATCGCTGCACGACCGCCACGCCGCGGTCGGCCGCCGACGGCGAAACCTGCTCCTGGGACAGCCTGCGGGCGCTCGTCGTGACAAGCTGCGGAGTCGTCAGCGCGTGCATCCACCAGTAGTCCTCGGTGCGGACCAGATGCAGCGTGCCGCGGTTGAGCCAGCTGATCACCAGCGAGCGGTCAGCGGTCAGCGCCCGGTCGACGGCGGCGGCGGTGAGCCCGGTCGTCCGTGCTCTGACGGCCAGTCGGGCGCCGCGAGGATCCTGAGCCTGCACCGCGAGCAAGCGGTCACAGACCTCGACTGCGCTGCCGGCTGGAGGTCCGGAGAGCAACTGAGCCCGGAGCCGCTCAGCGATCACCGGTCATCGGCTCGCATGGTCGAGTACGTCGGCCAGCCGGCGCATTGCCCTGCGTTCGCTGCGGCCGGTCCACCAGACCAGAACGGGATCGCTCACGCGTGCCACGGCACGGCCGACTCCGGGAGCCGCCACGACGCCCCGCTCCACGTCGCAGCCGCCACCTGCCGACGGAAACACCGCGGTCCAGCCGGCGCCCTGCACCGGCCCGGTCGTGACGGCGTACTCCATCTGCTTGGGCGGGGACCAGCCGGTCAGCTGCGACTCGATCGCAATGCGGCGTCCCATCAGCCGCAGCACCCAGCGGAACCGGGTGCCGACCCGCATGGGTCCCTCATCGATCTGCTCGCAGGAGATGGTGAGGGTGTCCCACTCGGGCTGATGGGAAAGGTCGGTGAGATAGTCCCAAACCTCCCGTGGGTCACGATTGACGTGGACGGTCTCGACAGACGTCGGGACCGCCTTCTCCCCGGCGGGCGCTTCACCGTGCAGGACCGTTCGGAGCCGCCGCAGGTCCCGTCTCATCCGTCCGCGCAGCAACAGGGGCACCAACGGCTCGACGACCAGTCGCAACGGTTGGGGGAGTCCGACTGAGACGTCGACGCCGACCTCGACAACGCAGCCGCCGGCCGCCGCAGTGACCGCCTTCCAGCCGGCCGAGCCGGTCAACGGACCCAGGCCGGACGTGGAGGCATAGGCCATCCGTCTGGGGGGATCCCACTCGGTGACCACGCTCTGAAACGGGAGCGTGCGGCCAGGAACCCTGCCGACCCACCGGAACCGCGTCCCGGGCTCGGGTTCGCCGGGGTCGATCTGCTCGGCCCCGGCGGTTGTGCTGTCCCATTCCGGATAGCGCGACCAGTCGGTCAGATAGGCCCAGACCTCCTCGGCGGACCGGTGGACGTGGATGCTCTCGGTGACGGCGGGCATCGGAACCTCCTCGGCTCGATGCCTCATTCTGTCCCGGTCGGTCCCAGTCCGCCCGCGAGCTCGACCCCCACGTCAGTGGGGGGTCCCGCTCACCGGTGCTCGGGGTTCTCAGAGTCGAAGCGGCAACCCGCGTCCCACTCGCTGCGCTGGTTCCCGTGCGCGGGGATTCCGTCGGCGCCGGCGAGCATGGACGCTACGTGCATGAGGTTCCACGTCATGAACGCGGTGTTCCGGTTGGTGAAGTCGTTCTCCGGACCGCCGGAACCCGGATCGAGGTACGAAGGGCCGGGGCCCGCCTCGCCGATCCAGCCGGCGTCGGCCTGCGGAGGGATCGTGTAGCCGATGTGCTGGAGGCTGTAGAGGATGTTCATGGCGCAGTGTTTGATGCCATCCTCGTTCCCGGTGATGAGCGCTCCGCCGACCTTCCCGTAGTACGCGTACTGGCCGCGCTCGTTGAGCTGGCTGCTCCCGGCGTACAGGCGCTCGATGACCTGCTTCATCACACTGGAGTTGTCGCCCAGCCAGATCGGTCCGGCCAGGACCAGGATGTGGCTGGCCTGCACACGGGCAGCGAGGTCTGGCCATGCGTCGGACTGCCAGCCGTGCTCGGTCATGTCCGGCCACACCCCGGTCGCGATGTCATGGTCGACGGCCCGGACCGTCTCGACGGCCACGCCGTGCTGGCGCATGATGTCCGCGCTCAGGTCGACGAGCGCCTGGGTGTTGGAGACGTCGGGGGAGCGCTTCAGCGTGCAGTTGATGTACATCGCCTTCAGCCCGGTGAAGTCCCAGGCCCCGGAGTTGTCGGCCATTGTGCGCTCCTCGCTTGCGGGTTCGATGTGTGGTGGATGTTACGTCTCTGGGGACGAATATCCTCCGCAAACAACGGCTTCTCGAAGATGACCACGGGACTGTAATGAGTTGGGGCGCCAGGATGCTGTGCGTTGCGCATCCCGTCGACGCTCAGCCGTAGGGTGTCCGCATGCCGGACCCGAGCCTGGACATCGATTCGTTCATCGCGGGGCTGCCGAAGGTGGAACTCCATGTGCACCTCGTCGGCTCTGCGTCGGTACCGACGGTCATCGAACTCGCCCGTCGGCACCCCGACTGCGGTGTGCCGACCGACGCCGCAGAGCTCCGCCGGTTCTACGAGTTCACCGACTTCGCGCATTTCATCCGGGTCTACATCGCCGTGAACGCACTGATCCGCACACCCGACGACCTACGGGCCCTCACGTACGGAACGGCACGTGACCTCGCGTCGCAGAACGTCCGCTATGCCGAGGTCACGGTCACCCCTGACTCGCACCTGCAGATGGGCATCAAGCCCGAGGCGATCGGTCCCGCGCTGACCGAGGCACGCAGCCAGGCCAGGACCGACTTCGGCATCGAGCTCGGCTGGATCTTCGACATCCCCGGTGAGCTCGGGCTCGAGTCGGGGGAGCGGACCGCCGACTGGGTCGAGCGCTTCGCGCCGGAGGGCAGTGTCGGCTTCGGGCTCGGTGGGCCAGAGGTCGGAGTCCCGCGGGCCCAGTTCGCCGACGTGTTCGGACGCGCGCGTGCCCTCGGACTGGCCGGCGTTCCGCACGCCGGTGAGACAACGGGCCCGCAGACGATCTGGGAGTCGATCCGCCTGCTCGCTGCCCAGCGGATCGGCCATGGCATCACCGCGCTGCAGGATCCCGACCTGGTGTCGTACCTGGCCACACACGACGTCACGCTCGACATGTGCCCGACGTCGAATCTTCGGACCCGGGCGGTGACCGCCCTGTCTGAGCACCCGCTGCCCGCGCTGCTGCGATCCGGTGTGAGCGTGACGCTGAACTCCGACGACCCGGGGATGTTCGCCACCACGCTGAACAGCGAGTTCGGGGTCGCCCACCACCACTTCGGCATGGACGCAGCACAACTCGCCGACATGTCGCGCGCGGCCGTACGGGCGTCGTTCTGCGCGGAGCACCTGCGCCGCAGGATCCTCGCCGACATCGACGCCTACGCCGCCGGGCCCGGAGTCTGAACGGCTGACTAGACCCCTTGACCGGGCGCTGAGCCGCGTTCGACCTGGCAGTCCGGGCCCGGGAACATCAGGCTCTCGCGACCGTCCGTGAACCGTACGAGGTAGGGCGGTTGACCGGCCTCGCCACGCACCTCGAGGATCTCGGCCTCCTGATCGCGGGTACCAACGGTTCGGCCGTGGATCCGCAGGCGTTCACCCACGTTCGCATGCATCGGCGTCACCTCCGTTCGGGGCCAGCCTAGGCCCGGTCAGTCCCGCTTGACGAGGGGTCCATGGAACCTGACCGGGATTGGTCGCCCCGGGTGTGGGTGGTGCGCCCGACGTCTGTCAGCCGCCGGCGGCGACGAGGATGAAGTCGGTGGCGAAACCCAGGATGAGCCCGGTCAGGATGCCCCAGTACAGCAGCTCCCGCCGGCCCATCCGCTCGGCGACCCGGAGCAGCTGGATGATCACGTACAGGATCGAGCCCGCGGCGAGCGCGAGGAAGCCGACGAAGACGGCGTCGTTGACGAACGACTGGCCGACCAGCGTGCCGACGAACGTGGGACCGCCGCCGATCAGCCCGAGGAGCGCCAGGAAGCCCCAGCTCGGCCTGGTCTGCTCAGCGGCCATCGGGGCGATGATCCCGAAGCCCTCCGTCGCGTTGTGCAGGCCGAAGCCGATGATGAGCAGCACGGCCAGGCTGATCTCTCCGCTGGCCGCCGACTGGCCGATCGCCAGCCCCTCGGAGAAGTTGTGCAGGCCGATACCGACCGCGATCAGCATGGCCAGCCGGCGGGCGGGTGACTCCAGGTTCAGCCAGCCGTTGGAAGCCCTGAGCTCGTCCGCTGCCATCGCTCCGGGACCGTATCCGCGCCCGACGACGGCGGGCCGCGGTCGAGCCATCCAGCGCTCGTAGTACGCCAGGCTGATGAGACCCACCACCAGACCGGCGATGACCACCACGGCGAGCCCGGTGAAACGCAGCCACGAGCCGGTGTGATCCACCGAGGCGGCGACCAACGCGTCCTCGACCGGCTCCACCGCGTGCGACAGCACATCCCACAGCAGGAAGAGCAGGATGCCGGTGGCGCTGGCATTCAAGAAGGCGCGCATTCCGAGCGGCGACGTGCGGACCCGCGCCAGCGGCAGCCCGAGAAAGATCGTGAAGCCGGCGATGGCGCCGAGTACCGCGATCTCGAGAGAAGACATCCACGGCCTCCGGCCATCGCACTGTTAGGCAACCCTTGCTTAGGGCGGCCTAAGTTTCGCCCGCAGCCGGGCTCGGTGTCAACCCCTGGGAATGCGCCGATAAGCGACATTATGTCAACTAATACAGCCGTGCGACGGCGAGCAGGTGCCAGGATGGCCAGATGACGACGCCCGATCCAGGTCCGGACGCCGACGGTTACCTGCTCGACAACCGGCAGTCCGAGGCCGGCAGGCGGTTCGAGGCGCTGTCGGCGCTGTTCGACCCCAGTACGTTCCGGCACATCGACGGGCTGGGTATCGCGGCCGGGTGGCGATGCTGGGAGGTCGGTGCGGGCGGTGCCACCGTCCCGGCCTGGCTGGCCGCACGGGTCGGACCGGACGGGTACGTCCTGGCGACCGACATCGACCCCTCCTGGATGGCGACCACGGAGCGGCCGCCGTTCGAGGTCCGACGCCACGACGCTGGGACGGACGCCCCGCCGGGCGACGACTTCGACCTCGTGCACGCGCGGCTCCTGCTGGTTCACGTACCGCAGCGCGATACGGCGCTGGTGGCGCTGGTCGCCGCCCTGAAACCCGGCGGGTGGCTGTTCGTGGAGGACGCGGACCCGGCGCTGCAGCCGCTCGCCTGCCTGGACGAGTACGGCGACGGGCAGCGGCTGGCCAACCGGCTGCGACTCGGTTTCCGGGAGCTGCTGGCGCAGCGCGGCGCGGACCTTGCCTACGGGCGCACGCTCCCCCGCCTGCTTCGCGAGGCGGGGCTGGTCGAGGTGCACGCGGACGCGTACTTCCCGGTCACCTCGCCGGCGTGCAACATCCTGGAGCGGGCGACGGTCGAACAGGTTCGTGACCGGCTGGTGGCCGAGGGGATCGCCAGCGCTGCAGAGATCGACGAGCATCTGTCGAACGTCGCCTCCGGGCGGCTCGACCTCGCCACCTCGCCGATGATCTCGGCCTGGGGCCGCAAGCCGCCGGGCGGCCCGGCCCAGCCCGGCTAGCCGCGTGTCAGCCGATCGGCGGAGCCCACCGAGGTCGGCGAATCAGGCAGAACGGATGACCTACGGGATCGGCGTACACGCCGTACTTGCCGTCCACCTCCGCCAGCTGTCGCCCACCCAGCTCCACGACGCGCGACCGGGCCATGTCCGCGTCGTCGACCATGATGTCGAGGTGGAACTGCTGGGGCCGTGAGGGATCGGGCCAGTGCGGCGGCTGGTGGTCCGGGGCCAGCTGGAACGCGATGCCCGAGGTGTCCACGGCCGGTGCGATCACCACCCAGTCGTCGGACTCCCAGACGATGGGCATGCCGGTCAGCTCCGCGTAGAACGCCGCGAGCGTGGCCGGGTCGGGGCAGTCGATGACCACGTGGTGCAGGCGCCCGATCATGTCTCCACCCTGTCAGCCGATGATTCACTGTCGCTTCGCGGCCGGGTACGCGCCAGCCAGCCGAGCCCGAACAACGGCAGCACGAGTGGCACGTAGCCGTACCCCTGACCGTAGTCGGACCAGACGGTGGCGTCAGCGAAGTGTTCGGGGGCCAGCAGACTGGCCGTGCCCACGACGATGACCCCCACGAGCTCGACGCCGATCGTCACCCAGGCGACCCCGCGCGACGCGCGGTCCCCTCGGGCCAGGGCAACCGTCGCGGTGATGTAGACGACGCCGGCGACGCCCGACAGGAGGTACGGCACCGGCGCATCGTGGAACTTCGTGGCCATCTGCACCGTCGACCGGGCGGTGGCGGCGAGCGCGAACACGGCGTACACGGCGACCAGCACCCGGCCGGGGCCCTCCCGTGTCGACCGGCCCGATGGCCGGCCCTCGCCGCTCGACCGCCGCTCAGACAACCGGGGCTTCCCAGATCTGGACGAGACGCGCCATCAGCACCGCGACCAGGAGTCCGCCGATCACGCCGACACCGGTCCCCCAGCGACTCTTGTCGGAGACACCCCACAGGACCGCCGCCGGCGGCACCAGGGCCGCGGTCACCAGATAGGCGCCGAACGTCGTGCCCTCCACCGGTCGGGAGGTCCGCGCCAGTGCGATGAACCCGCCGACCAGCTGGACGAGCAGCACGACCTCGAGCACCGCATACGCGTAGAACAACCCGTTGCTGAACGTCCGGTCGCGAAGGAGCAGCACCAGCGCCCAGCCCGCCACCAGCAGCGCAGCACCGGCGATGACCCAGGCTGCCGCGTCGTTCACTCCGTCATGCTTGCACGACGATTTCCGGCCGCTTCGCGTGACTCACGGCCAGTCCGTGCAACTTCGTGGCGAAACCGCCGTCGACCCTGCTGACCCGACGGGAGCTGGTCCACACCCGAGGCGCTGCCGACCACGCCACCCGGTGGCCGTGGCGTTCCAGCTCGGCCACCAGGGCGACGTCTTCGTCGCAGGGCACCGCGGAGAAGCCGCCCACGTCGAGATAGGCCGCGGCGCTCACGCTCAGGTTCGCGCCGTGCACGTGACGATGGCCGTCGCGGTCGAGATAGCTCGTGGCGTACGTCGCGACGGCCCCGGGCGGCATGTCTGCCCAGCCGTCCACGGAAACCGTCCCGCAGACCGCATCGGCTTGCTGGCTCACGTGGCTGACGAGCCAGTCGGGTTCCACGACGCAGTCGGCGTCGGTGAAGACCAACGTGGAGGCGCCGCGTTCGAGCAGCGCGTCGGCGCCCTGCGCCCGGGCCACCCCGACGTTGCCGGCGAAGGACAGGATCGGCTCGCCGAGCCTCTCCCGGGCGAGCTCGTCGGCGGCGATCTGCCCGCTGGCATCCGTGCACAGGTCGAGGACGACGCCGATCTCGACCCGGCGACTCAACCGCGGGTGGCGGGCCGACACCGCGACCGACCGCAGGCAGCGGCGCAGCAGCAGCTCCTCGTCCCGAACCGGTATGACGACCCCGATCGTCACCGGCTCCACACCACGAGCTCGAAGTCCGCGTCGCGGTGGAGGACTCGCCGGTCCAGTCCCGCGGAGTCGACCGCGCCATGGATGCTGTCCGTAGCGGCCGTGCGCTCGGCGAACGGGTGCAGCCAATGGCAGGCCAGCACCACCGCCGGCGGCACCAGCGACTCTGTCGTTGCGGTCACGAGATCCTTCCACGCGTTCGGGCTGAAGAAGTACCCGATCTCGGACAGCACAACCAGGTCGAACGTCTCGGCCGGGAACTCCGCGGGGAGGAACAGCCGCCGCACGTCGACGTTGCCCCGGCCGGCGGTGGCCGCCCGGGTCGCGTCAACCGCGCGCTGGTGCATGTCGACGCTGACCAGCAGGTCGCAGCGGTCTGCCAGGAGCTCGGTGACGGCCCCGTTGGAGCACCCCGGCTCGAACCCCCGGGCGTACCGCTGGTGCGGGAGGCTGGCCAGTACGACCGCCCGCTTGCGCCGTTCGTACCAGCTGTCCCGGATATGCCAGGGGTCGTCGGTCTGCGAGTACATCCAGTTCATGTAGGACACGTCGACCGGCTCGTTCGTGCCGGGGGTCGCCTGGCGGGCCGTCACAGCGCCCAGCCGGTGCTGTGTGATGCGAGACGCTCCGCGAGAGATGCGAGGTCGCGTTCGGCGTGCGACTGCCGGATGAGCACCGGCAGGTCCGCGACCCGCCGGGCAAGGTCCGCCTCGGTGCACAGCGGGCCCGGTCCGAGCGCGGCCATCGCCCGTTCGAGTACGCGACGGGCCATGAAGTCCGCGGCGGAACGCACCCTCAACGCCGCCACTCCCGCGTCGTCGCTGGGGTGCCGGTCGATCCAGCCGGCGGTCTGCCGGAGCAGCGCGGCGACCTGGTTCAGCTCGACGTCCACCGACCCGAGATGCGCGGCCGCGTGCGGGGCGGGACGTCGCTGCTGCATCGACATCAACCGCTCGGCGATGGGCAGCGTCGCGCCGTACCAGCACGCGGCCACCCCGGCGCCGCCGTGCCAGAAGCCGGGACGCTCCAGGTACGCCCGGCTCGGCCCGACGACCTCGCCCCGCGCACCGTCGAGCTCGACCGTGGCGGTGCCGGTGGCGGACATCCCTACGGCGTGCCAGTCGGCCAACGACCAGCTGACCCCCGGCTGGTCCATGTCCAGGAGCACGAGCACCGGCTCCCCTTCACGCCAACCGGTCAGCATCGCGGTTCGAACGACCGCGGCGCCTGAGCACCACGCCTTCGTCCCGTGCAGCGTGCATCCGCCACGGCCGTCCCGCACCTCCACGCGCGCGCCCGGCGGCTCCGCCGCCCAGACCGCGGCCGGAAGGCGCGGATCGAGGGCGGCGCCCAGCTCGGCGGCGATCGCGACCGCATCGGCATGCGACTCGACGAGCTTCACCAGGCATACATCCTCGGCCGCGAACACCGCGAGCCGTCGCCAGCGCTCGAGCGTCCGGCCCTGGCCGGGCAGGGGAAGGTCAACCTCCCCCGCGGCGACCGCCGACACGAAGCGGCCCCGCACGTGTGCGGCCCAGTCCATCGCCCTCCTCGGTTTCGGTGGCTCGGTCGTACCCGGCGGACTGTCGCTCAAAACCGGCTGGCCCCGGTGTCACCGGCGGCCTAGGCTGCGGCGGTGCTGTCCACCGGTCATCTGCTCGCGTTCTGCATCACCGCGCTCGTGATCATCGCCGTTCCCGGACCGAGCGTGCTGTTCGTCATCAGCCGCGCGTTGACGCTCGGCCGCACCGGTGCTCTGCTCACCGTGGTCGGAAACGCCGCCGGAGAGTACGTGCTGGTCCTGCTGGTGGCCGTGGGCGTGGGCGCGCTCGTCGAACGGTCGGTCGTGGTGTTCACGGTCGTGAAGCTGGTCGGCGCGGCGTACGTCGTCTACCTCGGAGTCGAGGCGGTGCGACACCGTCGGGCGCTCAGGACTGTGGTCGAACGCGCTGCGCCGGCCAAGCCGATGGGGCGGATCCTGGGCGAGGGATTCATCGTCGGCGTGGCCAACCCGAAGACGGCGGTGTTCTTCGCCGCGGTGCTGCCCCAGTTCGTCGACCGTTCGGCCGGGCACGTTCCGGCGCAACTGCTCGTGCTGGGGGGCGTGTTCATCGCCATCGCCCTGGTCTCGGACAGCATGTGGGCCCTGGGCGCCGGCGCCGCCCGGTCCTGGTTCGTCACCTCGCCACGGCGTCTGGAGCTCGTCGGGGGCACCGGAGGCGTGATCATGATCGGCCTCGGCACCAGCATCGCGCTGCGCGGCGCCCCCGACTGAGCAGATCAGCAGCCGACCTCCGGCGCCACATTGACGGAGAAGTTGACCGAGTTGGCGATGTAACACTCCTCGTGTGCCTGGTGATGCAAGTGGGTCGCGGCTTCGACCATGTCGGGTTCCGCCACCGTGACCCGGGGCGAGAGCACGACCTCGGCGAACCGTCCGGGCGCATCGCCGCCCTCGACCATCCGGCCCTGTGGGTCGTCCTCGTACGCCGTGACCACCACTCCGTCGAGGGCGCAGAGCGCCAGGTAGGTCAGCAGGTGGCACTGGGACAGCGCCGCCACCAGCATCTCCTCGGGGTTCCATCGCCCCGGGTCACCGCGGAAGACCCGGTCGGCCGAGCCGGCGATCACCCGTTTGTCACCGGCGCGCACGTCGTGCTCTCGTCCGTAGTCCCGGTACGCCGAGGTGCCCGATCCGCGGTTCCCGGTCCAGCGGACGCTTACCGCATAGCTGTGGCTCCGCTGGCTCGACGGCGTCATGACCGCGAGTCTGCCAGGGGTGAGGTCGGCGGTCGTCGCGGCCGGACTCGCCGACCGACCGCAGCCGGTTAGGGTCGTACGGTGCGCACGGAGTACGACCCGGACGAGATGAGCGGGCGCGGGTTCTACCGGCTGCTGACCTCGGTGGTGATCCCCCGCCCCATCGCCTGGGTGTCCAGCGTCTCCGCCGACGGCGTTGACAACGTGGCGCCGCACAGCTTCTTCAACGTCGCCGCCGCGAACCCGCCGATCATCCAGTTCAGCTCGATCGGTGAGAAGGACAGCCTGCACAACATCGAGGCCACCGGTGAGTTCGTCGTCAACTTCGCCGGCCACGCCATGCTGGATGAGATCAACGCCTCGTCCGCGCCGTACCCCCCAGGGGTAAGTGAGTTCGACGCCGTCGGGATCGAACGGGCCGCCAGCTCCCGCGTCAACGTGCCGCGGGTCGCCCGGGCGGTGGTCGCCCTCGAGTGCCGGCTGCACAGCGTCCTCCCGCTCGGTGACTCCCGGGTCGTTTTCGGAACGGTCGTCTGCGCCAGCGTGGATGACAGCGTCCTCGTCGACGGGCGCCCGGATGTCGAGCTGCTGCAGCCGTTGGCGCGGCTGGGCGGGAACGAGTGGTCCACGCTCGGTGAGGTGATCAGGCTGGACCGGCCGAAGAGTGCGGGGTGACAAGGGCGGTTGCCGCGGTGCAGCCGGCCCGAATCCTGTCAACGCAGGTACGAAGCACCGTTGAAGTCGACGACCGCCCCCGAGGCCCACTCCGCCTCTGGGGCAGCCAGCGCGACGACTGCGAGCGCGACCTCGTCGGCAGTCGCGACCCGGCCGAACGGGCTCTGCCGGCGGATGGCATCGCCGTCGTCACCCTCCAGGCTCTGCGCCGCCATGTCGGTCGCGATGAAGCCCGGTGCCAGTGATGTCACGGCGATGCCGTGCGCGCCGAGCGCGACCGCCAGGGACTGGCCCAGCGCGTGCAGGCCGGCCTTGCTCGAGCCGTACGCGGGAACGTCGGGCTCGCCGCGGTATGCACCACGTGAGCCGACGTTGACGATCCTCCCCCGCGGCAGCGTCTCGGCCGGCTCGGTGTTGATCATGTGCCGGGCGACGAGATAGCTGAGGTTGGCCGGGCCGAGCAGGTTGACCGCGACGGTACGGCGCCACACGTCCACCCACTCGTCGTACCCGGTCTCGAGCAGGCTGTGCCCGATCCGCCTGCTCCCCCGGACCGGGGACTCGGCGAACATCGCCGCGTTGTTGACCAGCACGTCGACCCGACCGAGCGCGGCGATCGCGGCATCGGCGATCGCGGCCACCTGTGCGGGGTCTGCCACGTCACCTCCCACGACGGCGTGACCGACACCTGGCAGCGATGCCCGCACAGCATTCGCCCTGTCGACGGCCGCGCGGTAGTGCACGACCACCCGGTCCCCCCGCGACGCGAAGGCGGCCGCGGTCACCGCGCCGACCCCCCGCGAGGCACCGGTCACCAGAACGCCACGCGAGGTTGGTTCAGAGACCATCGCTGCTCCCGGTGCGGGGGTAGCCGTCGGCCCGCAGTCGCCACAGCACGTGCCGCCGCAGCCGGTGACCCTCGGGCAGATTCGGATGTTCGAAGTCGTCGGCGGAGTCGTGGGTCATGCCTATCCGGCGCATCACCGCCTGGCTCGCGAGGTTGTGCACGCTGGTGAACGACACGATCTCGTCCAGGGCAAGTCTTCGAAATCCGTAGGCCACTGCGGCACTCGCTGCCTCGGTGGCGTAGCCGTGCTTCCACGCGGACCTGGCCAGTCGCCAGCCCACTTCGACCGTCGGAGTGAAGTGCGCGTCGAAACGCGGCACCGCCAGCCCCACGAAGCCGATGAAGGACCCGGCGTCGGTCGTCTCCACAGCCCACAGGCCGAAACCACGAGCCGCGATGTGCTCCGAGATCCGGTCCACGAACGCGTCGCTCTCCGCCCTCGACATCGGCGCCGGAAAGTGCTCCATCACCGCGGGATCGGCGTTCATCTCGGCGAACGGCGCCCGGTCGCTGTCGCGCCACTGCCGGAGCACGAGACGCCGCGTGCGGATCGGTTCGGTGTTGATCCGGACTCGGGCCGTGGCCGGCCTCGGTTCGGTGCTGATCGGTTCGGGGCTGAGCGGTTCAGTCGGTGACACGGCTGCGCCTCTCGATCAGGACGACGTCACGCCACCGCCCGTGCTGGCGGGCTATCCGCTCCCTGACACCGACCGTACGGAAGCCGTGCCGGGCGTGCAGAGCCACGCTCGCCTTGTTCTCCGGGAAGATGTGCGACTGGATGGTCCAGATACCGGCCCGCTCGGTCGACGAAACCAGAGCGGCGAGCAGCGCCGATGCGACGCCGGTCCGCCGGGCTGCCGGCGCCACATAGACCGAGTGCTCCACCACGCCGGCGTAGGCCGGTCGCGTCGACACCGCAGCGACCGCCACCCACCCGGCGACCTCGTTCCGCAGCAGCGCGACAAACCGGTGGTCGGGCAGCCTGGCACCGCAGAATCCGGCCCAGTCCGGCGCAACGGTCTCGAACGTCGCGTCGTCCTCGTCGATGCCCGCCTGGTAGACCGACAGCACAGCCGCCGCATGAACGTCAGCCATCGCCTCGATCGAGAGTGCGCACGGCGTCGGCATCGCCACATCATCCCCCGGGTAGTGGCGGGACTTCACCGGGACGGGTGTGTGCACCGTGGTTAGGGTAAACGCCATGCCCAGCCTGACTGTTGACGAAGCCCGTACGCGCTCGGCTCTGCTGGAGGTCGAGCACTACGATCTCGCGCTCGACCTTGGTGGAGGGAGCAAGACGTTCGGCTCCGTCTCCACGGTCGACTTCCGCTGCCTGGACACCGATGCCACGACATTCGTCGACGTACGGCCAGAAAACCTGCTCAGCGCGACGCTGAACGGCCGCGGGCTCGACGTCACCGAGCTGTCGGACGGGCGGCTGCCGTTGCGCGGGCTCGGCACCAACAACCAGCTGGTGATCGAGGCGGAGATGGCGTACTCCCACGACGGGGAGGGCCTGCACCGCAGCGTCGACCATGCGGACGGCAACGTCTACGTGTATGCGATGACATTCCTCGACGCGGCCCCCCGTGTCTTCGCCTGCTTCGACCAGCCCGACCTGAAGGCCCGGTACACCCTCTCCGTCCAGGCGCCTCCGGCGTGGTCGGTGCTCGGCAACACTCCCGCGACGCAGCACGCTCCTGGGCACTGGCAGTTGCGGGAGACGCTGCCGCTGTCGACGTACCTGATCACGCTCGTGGCCGGCCCATACCATTCGGTGCGCCGCGAGCACGACGGCATCGAGCTCGGCCTGCACTGCCGGCAGTCGCTGGCACCGCATCTGGACAAGGACGCCGACGAGCTCTTCACGGTCACCGCGCAGGCCTTCGACGCGTACCACTCGCTCTTCGACATTCGCTACCCCTTCGGGGACTACCACCAGGCCTTCGTGCCGGAGTTCAACGCCGGAGCGATGGAGAACCCGGGCTGCGTCACCCTCCGCGACGGTCTGCTTTTCAGGTCGGCCGCCACCCACGGCGAGCACAGCGACCGGGCCCGCATCGTCGCGCACGAGATGGCACACCAGTGGTTCGGGGACCTGGTCACGATGCGCTGGTGGGACGACCTGTGGCTGAACGAGTCCTTCGCCGACTACGTCGCCTACCGGGTGACCCACGAGGCCACCGACTTCGACGACTCCTGGGTCAGCTCGGCGTTCACCCGCAAGTACTGGGGACTGGTCGCCGATCAGCGCCCGTCCACGCATCCGGTCGCCGGGAACGGGGCGGCCGACGCCGCCAGCGCGCTGAACGACTTCGACGGCATCTCCTACGCCAAGGGCAGTGCGACCCTGAAGCAGCTCAACGCCCACCTCGGCGACGAGATCTTCTTCAACGGTGTACGAGCGCATCTTCGGCAGCATTCGTACGGCAATGCGACGCTGGCAGATCTCGTGCAGGCGTGGACCGACGCGGGCGCCAAGGACCTCGACGACTGGGTCACCGGGTGGCTCCGGACCGCGGGTGTGGACACGCTGCAGGCCGACACCACCGAGCAGGGCTACGTCGTGCGCCGCATGCCGCCGGAACAGTTCCCGGCCGAACGTCCGCACAGCGTCGTCGTACAACAGTTCGGGGAAGGCGTGGCGGGAGCTCGGGTCGCGGTGACGATCGCCGAGCCGACCACGACGCTTCCGATCGAACGGGATCGCGACCTCCCGTTCGTGCACATCGACTCCCGCGACGACACGTGGGCGAAGCTCAGGTTCGACCTGGAGAGTGTGGAGGCGCTCTCGCGCGTGCTGCCGACCATCGCCGATCCCGTCGCGCGCGCCTCGATCTGGACCGGCCTGCGCGATGCCGTCGACGACGCGCACTTCGACCCGCGCGAGTTGCTCACGTTGATGGAGCTGACGCTTCCCGCTGAGAGCGAGGACATCGCGCTGTCGACCCTCCTCGGAACGGCCCGTCGATCGCTGAGCCGGCTGGTCCCCGAGTCGGGCACGCTCGAGCGGGTGGCCGCGTTGGCGTACCGCTGTCTCCAGGTCGCGCCGACGGGATCCTCACGGCAGGTCGCGGCGGCCCGGGCCTGGCTGTCGAACGAACCCGACGCAGACCGGCTGCGCTCCCTGCTGGCCGGAGACCACGTGCCTGACGGGCTGGTCATGGACACCGAGATGAGGTGGACCGCCGTGCTCCGCCTGTGCGTCCTCGGCGAGGCCGGCGAAGGGCTGATCATGGCCGAGCTGGCACGCGATGACACGTCCGAGGGTGAGGTCCACGCAGCCGAGTGCCGGGCCGCGATCCCCGATCCGCGGAGCAAGGAGCGGGTGTGGGCGGCGATCACCAGCGAGGCCGCCATGTCCAACTACGAGCTGTACGCGCTTTGCGGAGGCTTCTGGCAGCCCGAGCAGGTCGAGCTGTGCGCGCCCTACGTCGAGCGCTACTTCACCGAGCTGCCCAAGACGTCGGCGTTCCGATCCGGCTGGGTCGTGCAGGGGTCGGCGATCGAGGCGTTCCCGAGGTACGCCGTCGAGCCGCGAACGCTCGAGCTTGCTCAGGCGCTGATCGACCGGCCGGGCGTGCCCACCTTGGTGCTCCGGGCCGTACTCGACCAGTCCGACGGCCTGCGCCGGGCGCTGGCCAGCCGCGACCGGTACCTGGTCATCTGACCGCGGCCGCTGTGGTCAGATGTCGACGCCGCCGGTGAGCGCCCGCCGGTGCGAGTCGACTTGTCCATGGAGTGGCGAGGTGGTCGACGCACCCAGGGCCCACCGTGTCGGCCGCGGCAAGAAGTGTGCAGTTGTTAAGGGTAAACGGGCGCGACAACTCTTATCGCCTGCACAAGTCTGAGCAGGGGTGGGCGTTGTCAGGGGTGGACGGGGAGTTCGTGGTCGGTGTGGCCGCGGGGTTCGATCTGGAACGTGCTGTGCTCGACGTCGAAATGATCCGACAGACAGGCACCGAGGCGGTCCAGAATGACGCCCTGGCCGCGGCCCAGTGCGTCGTCGGTGACGACCACATGCGCTGACATCACCGCCATGCCGCTGGTGATCGTCCAGACATGGAGATCGTGTACCGCCTCAACGCCTTCCACACCCTGGATGTGGGTGCGGATGTGGTCGAGATCGATGTGTCTCGGCGTCGCCTCGAGCAGCACGTCCACGGCCTCGCGCAGCAAGGTCCAGGTCCGCGGCACTATCAACACCCCGATCACCAGCGACGCGATGGGGTCTGCCTGGACGTAACCGGTGAACGCGATGATGAGTGCCGCGACGATGACCGCCAACGACCCGAACAGGTCCCCGAGAACCTCCAGGCGGGCGCCGCGCAGGTTGAGACTGGGCCCGTGGCTGGAGCTGTCCCCGCTCCCCTGCCCCCGATGCAACAGCCCGAGCCCGGCGATGTTGGCGAGCAGCCCCAGGCATGCGACCGCGAACATCGGTCCCGAGTCGACATCGGACGGGGAGCTCAGCCGGTGTATCGCGGCGACCGTCACCCACAACGCCAGCCCGAGCAGCAACACGGCGTTGGCTGCAGCCGCGAGAATCTCCAACCGGTAGAAGCCGTAGCTGTTCCGGGTCGAGGACACGCTGCGCGCCGCGATGATCGCTCCCACCGACATCCCCAGCCCGGCGACGTCGGTCAGCATGTGACCGGCGTCGGCCAGCAGGGCCAGCGACCCGGTGAGCCATGACGCCACCAGTTCGACCACCATGACGCCTGCGCTCAGGCCGAGAACGAGTTTCAGACGTTGCTCATCCTGGGCGCTGCGGAGCCGGTGCGCATGTGCGTGGCCCATGCTGGCCGAGAATACGCCGGGTCGGCGACTAGCCTCGGGACGTGAGGACTCAGCGATGACCCGGCCTGGGCCGTCGACCCGTGTCCGGGTCGTGGAGTACGACGACGGGCAGAGCTCGCGGCACGAGGATCGGCTGGCCACCGAGGAACCGCTGGAGATTCGGCTGTGCTGGCCGGGGCACGCCGCGGAGCGGGTCGTCGTCACGATGCGCACGCCGGGCGCCGACTTCGAGCTCGCGGCCGGCTTCCTGTTCTCCGAGGGGCTTATCGACCCCCACGAGCACGTCGAGACCGTCGCGTACTGCGTCGACCGGGCCCTGAGCGAGGACCAGGAGTACAACGTCGTGACTGTGACGCTGCGGTCGCCGCCGTTGCGGAGCCTGAGCAGCCGCTACGCACAGATGTCCGCGGCCTGCGGGGTGTGCGGCAAGCAGACGCTGGACGACCTCGGTGACGCTGGGCTGCGCCCGGTCCCCGCCCGGGTCACGATCTCCCCGGCGGTCATCACCGCACTCCCCCACCGGCTGCGCGAGCACCAGGCGGTGTTCGGGCGTACGGGTGGGCTGCACGCGGCCGGCATCTTCGACACCGACGGGGAGCCGCTCGTCGTGCGCGAGGACGTCGGTCGCCACAACGCCGTCGACAAGACGGTCGGCCATGCGGTCCTGCGCGGCGGCACCCTGGCCGGATGCGTGCTCTGCGTCAGCGGGCGGGTCGGGTTCGAGATCGTCCAGAAGGCGGTGGCCGCCGGCGTTGCTGTCGTCGTCGCGGTGGGTGCGCCGTCCAGCCTGGCGGTCGATCTGGCCCGCCGGTTCGACTGCACCGTGATCGGCTTCGCCCGGGGCGGGCGGTTCGTGGTCTACAGCGGGGCGCAGCGGGTCGGCAACTGACCGCAGCGCCGTGCGCGTGTGCAGCAGTGAAATGTCCCTGCCGCTGATTAGCGTCCTTGGCATGCGCATCCTGCACACCTCAGACTGGCACCTGGGGAGGTCGTTCCACCGGGAAGGGCTGCTCGATGCGCAGGCGGGGTTCGTCGATCACCTCATCGAGACGGTTCGCGAGCAGCGCATCGACCTCGTGGTCGTGTCCGGTGACGTCTACGAGCGCGCGCTGCCGCCGGTCGACGCTGTCTCGCTGGCGCACGAGTCGCTGCGCCGGCTGGCGGCCGAGCGCGTCCGCACCGTCATCACCAGCGGCAACCACGACTCCGCCCGTCGGCTGGGCTTCGCGTCCGACCTGATCGACGGTTCGGGCGTGCACTTGCGCACCGACTCCTCCGCCGTCGGCACGCCGGTGATCGTCGAGGACGGACGCGGCCCGGTCGCCGTCTACGGCCTGCCCTATCTCGAGCCCGACTTCGTCCGGGAGGAGTGGGGCCTGCCGGAGCGCAGCCATCGAGTCGCCCTCGCCGAGGCGATGCGCCGGGTCCGGACTGACCTGCGGCGCCGACCGCCGGGCACGCGCTCGGTGGTCCTGGCCCATGCGTTCGTGACGGGCGCCACCCCCTCGGACAGTGAGCGCGACATCTGCGTCGGCGGAGTCGCCAACGTACCTGCCGACGTCTTCAACGGTGTCGACTATGTGGCGCTCGGGCACCTCCACGGCCGCCAGCGCCTGCGCGAGACCGTGCGCTATTCCGGATCCCCGCTCGCGTACTCGTTCTCCGAGGCCCGTCAGGTGAAGGGTTGCTGGCTCATCGACCTCGGCGCCGCCGGCGTGGACCGGGTCGAGTTCGTCCCAGCGCCGGTCCCCCGCCGGCTGGCGGTGATCCGCGGGGAGCTCGAAGCTCTGCTCGCTGATCCGGACCTGCTCAGCGAGGAGCAGTGCTGGCTGCAGGTGACGTTGACGGACCCGATCCGGCCGCGGGGCGCGATGGAGCGGCTGCGGGCACGTTTCCCGCACACCCTGGTGATGGGTTTCGATCCGGAAGGCAGCAGTGCGCTCGGGACCGCAGGTGACCGAGCCGGGGGCGACGGTGTGACGACCCGATCCGACGTCGAGGTCGCGAGCGAGTTCGTCCGGGCGGTCCGCGGTGCACCACTCTGCGACGACGAGCGGGTGCTGTTGCACCGCGCCTGGGACGCCTGTCGTGTCGCGCGGGCGGCCGCGTCATGAGGCTGCACAGCCTGCGGATGCGTGCGTTCGGACCGTTCGCCGGTGAGGAGGAGGTGGACTTCGACGCTCTGTCAGAGGCCGGACTGTTCCTGCTCAGCGGACCGACCGGAGCGGGCAAGACCAGCATCCTGGACGGTGTGTGTTTCGCGCTGTTCGGTGACGTGCCGGGCGATCGGGGAAAGGCGAAACGGCTGCGCAGCGACCACTCACCGGCCGGCCTCGGACCGCTCGTCATCCTCGAGGTGAGCCTGCGCGGCCGCCGGTTCCGCATCAGCAGGTCGCCCGCCTGGGACCGGCCGAGCAAGCGCCGGCGCAGCGACCTGACCCGGGTGGTGCGGGAGAACGCCTCGGTGGTCGTCCAGGAGCGGGTCGGCGACGACTGGGTCAGCCTGACCAAACGGCCGGACGAAGCCGGCGACCTGATGGAGTCCCTGCTGGGCATGAACGTCGGCCAGTTCTGCCAGGTGGCCCTGCTCCCACAGGGGAAGTTCCAGACGTTCCTGCGGGCCGGTGCCGAGGAGCGTCACCGGGTGCTGGAGCGACTGTTCGACACCGGGCGGTTCGCCGAGGTCGAGGACTGGCTGGTGGAGCACCGCCAGCAGCTCGGGCGGCGGTGTGAGCAGCAACGGGCGATGGTCGTCAGCCTGCTCGACAGGATCAGCGAGGTCGCCGGCACGGCGCGACCCGACGACATCGGGGAGGCGAGGGGGTGGGCAGAGGACCGCCGGGTCACGACCCTGCGGGCACTCGGGCGGGCGCACGAGGAGCTCGGCATCGCGGAACTGGCGTGCAAGCACGCCGAGTCCGCGCACGAGACGGGTGCGCACCTCGCCCGCCAACAGGCGCGGCACCGTGAGGCCATCCGTGAGCTGGAGGAGCTCTCGGCGGCGGACGACGAATCACTCGCCCTCCGGGCGGTCGCCGACGCGGCCCGACGGGCGATGCTCGTGGAGGGGCTCCTCGGCTCGCAGCAGGCCGCTGATGGCCGGCTGGCGACGGCCCGCGCGACCGCCCGAGAGGCGGTTGCCGCCGCGGACCTCACCGACGACGTCGACACCGAGTCGGTACGACACCGGCTGCGGCGCGTCCGGGACGAGCTGGCAAGACTCGACCCGCTGCGGCCCAAGGCCGTCGAGGCTGCCCGGTTGCGCCGCCGCCGGGACGAGCTCGGTGCGCGGCTCGAGGCCCTGCGGCTGCAGGCCACGGGCATCGAGCGCGAGCGACTGGAGCTCGTCGCCGAGCGCGAGACGCTCGCCCGAACCCAGCTCGGCATGCAGGCAGCGTTGGGCAACGTCGAGATGCTGGCAGACGCCGCCGCCCAGGCAGAGCGCGTGCTGGACGCCGCGACCGCGGAGGCCCGACTGGCCGCAGCCGCAGGGTCCGCGGCGGACCAGCTCCGGGCGTCGATCGACACCGCCCAGGCTGCGCGCGAGCAGCTGCTGGACCTACGACAGTCGCGCATCGACGGCATGGCAGCCGAGCTGGCGCAGCGGCTGATCCCGTTCACGGCTTGCAGCGTCTGTGGTTCAACGCACCACCCCAGACCCGCGCGGGGCGGGTCCGACCAGGTGGATGCCGACACCGAACGGGCCGCCAACGAACGGCTCGACGTCGCATGCGCGAGGCGCGACCGGGCCCAGACCGACAATGACAGGCTGGCCATCGAGCATGCCATGGCCCGGGCGGTCAGCGGCGGCGTCGACACCGCGGCGGCAAAGGCACGGCTCGCCGCCGCCCGCTCCGCGCTGGTCTGCGCTGAGAGCTCCCTGTCGGAGTTCGAGGCCACGACGGCGCAGCTGGAAGGGCTCGAGCTCCGGATACAGGCGACGCAGGGACGCGCCGCGGACTGCGCTGCTGCCGTCGAGCGCGGACGGGCCGAGCACGCCGTACTCGTCAGCACGATCACCCGGCACGAGACGGATCTCGAAGCGGCCACCAAGGGCAGCGCGGCGCTGATCGGCCGGCGCGACGCGCGAGACGCCTCAGACCTCGAGGCGATACACGCCGAGCTCGCCCGGCGCGAGCAGCTGCTGGAGCGCGCGGTGGAAGCACTCGACACGGTGACCGAGGCGCAACGAGGGTATGTCGACATCGAAGCGCAAGCGCTCAAGTCAGCGAAGCTGAACGGCTTCCCGGACCTGGCCGCGGTCCGCCGGGCGGTAGTGCCGGGAGCCGAGCTCGCCAACGTCGAGACCCTGCTGCGCCGCCGGGAGACCGAGCTAACCCGGGTCAAGGAGGTCCTCGCCGACCCTGAGGTCGTGGCTGCTTCGCACCGGGAGGCCGTGAACCTCGAGGTGCTGGCGAGTGACTGCTCCGAGGCGGATCAGGCCTGCGCCGCGCAGCGCGCCGCCCTCAGCACGCTCGAACAGCGAGCGGACCGCCTGGAGATGCTCTGCGCGGATCTCGACGGACGGCTCGCGGCCTGGGAACCGTTGCGGCGCTCTCATGAGACCGCGTTGGGACTGGCTGCGCTGTGTGCCGGCACCTCCCCCGACAACGCACTTCGGATGCGCCTGTCGGCCTACGTCCTGGCCGCACGGCTAGAACAGGTCGTCAGCGCCGCGAACGAACGACTGGAGGCGATGTCGGGCGGCCGCTACCAGCTGGTGCACACGACCCACCGCGGCGTCAGTGACCGGCGGGGCGGCCTCGGCCTCGAGGTCAGCGACGCATGGACCGGGGAGAGCCGTGACCCCGCGACCCTGTCGGGTGGGGAGACCTTCCTTGCCTCGCTGGCCCTCGCACTCGGACTCGCCGACGTCGTCGCGTTCGAGGCTGGAGGCGCGGAGATCGGCACACTGTTCGTGGACGAGGGATTCGGGTCGCTCGATCCCGACACCCTCGACGAGGTGATGGATGTCCTCGACGGCCTGCGCAGCGGCGGGCGGGCTGTCGGGGTCGTGAGTCACGTCGCCGAGATGCGGGCGCGGATAACGGTCGAGGTGCATGTCGACCGGCGGCGTGCTGGTTCGCGTCTGGTTCAGATGTGACCACGGCTGGGGCGTCCCGCGGCCGGCCGTACGCCGTCATCGACATCGACGGCGTCCTGGCCGACGTCCGCCATCGGCTCGGCCACATCGACAAGCAGCCGAAGGACTGGGATGCGTTCTTCGCGGCGGCCGTGGACGACCCGTTGCTCGACGAGGGACTGGCCGTCGCACAACGCCTGGCCACCGACCACGAGGTCGTCTACCTGTCCGGCCGGCCCGAACGATGCCGCGGGGACACGCTCGACTGGCTGCGTGACAACGCACTCCCGCCCGGGCGGCTGATGCTGCGCCGCAGCGGTGACAGACGACCCGCGAGCCTCATCAAGACCGAGGCGCTGCGCAAGCTCGCCAGCCAGGCACCGGTGTCGATGCTGGTGGATGACGATCCGGTCGTCTGCGCCGCCGCCGAGACAGCCGGCTTCCCGGTCTTCCGTGCGACGTGGATGGCGGAGCAACCGGTACTGAGGCGCGCCCAGGAATTCGACGGTACGACGTAAGCCACGTCGTTGGGACACATTTCCCCCGATAACGATCGGCCGACATTCTCACACTCCGAGACGCCTTGTCCCACATCTGTTGAAAAAGTGGCGCACACTGGAGACGTGACACACTTCACAACACGTCGGGACGCGAAGCCGGGCACTGCCGCCGCGGCACCCGTTCGCCGGATACTCGTCTGCCGGCACAGCCCTGCCTGTCCGAGCGCAGACGCCCCCGATCGCGATGCGGCCCACACCATCTCGACCCACCCTGAACAGGGGTGGAGCCTGCTCTGCAACGGCGTCGTGCTCTTCGAGGACACCGGCGAGCTGCTTCCGAACGGCCAGGTCATCGCCCCTCACCGCCGGATCGACGCGCATCCAGGGAGCTACGGCCGGCTCCTGGTCTGACGGCGGCGCCACCCGGGCGCGCTGCGGTTCGTCGCGGGCGCCTATGTAGGGTCGGGATCATGCCGCCGTCCGGACAGCCGCTCGACCCGTCCTTCACCGATCTGCCGCTGCGGCGACTCGCGGACGCCGCGCTGAGCCGCGCCCGGGACTTCAGCGTCGAGCACGCCGACTTCCGCCTCGAGCGCATCCGCAGCCAGTCACTCCTGCTGCGGGACGGACACTTGCAGGGCTCGGCCGAAGGGGACGACCTCGGGTTCGCCGTCCGGGTCGTCCACGCCGGCACCTGGGGATTCTCCGCCTCCGTCGTCCTCACCGCGGAGGAAGCGGTCCGGGTGACCGAGCAGGCGATCCGGGTGGCTCAGGTCGCAGCGCAGATCAACACCGAGCGCGTCGAGCTTGCCGAGGAACCCGTCCACGCGGACGCAACCTGGGTGTCGGCGTACGACGTCGACCCGTTCCGGATCGCCACCGGCGACAAGGTTGCGCTGCTCAGCGACTGGAGCGCGCGGCTGCTCGCGGCGCACGGCGTCGAGCATGTCACCGCCGGCCTGGGCCAGGTGCAGGAGAACAAGTTCTACGCCGACGTCGCAGGGACGGTCACCACCCAGCAACGGGTACGTGTCGGCCCGCAGCTGGAGGCACACGGCACCGACGCCGCGAGCGGTCACTTCGACTCGATGCGCACGCTGGCGCCGCCGGTCGGACGTGGTTGGGAATACCTGCTCGGCTCGGGATGGGACTGGGATGCCGAGCTCGCGCAGATCCCCGAGTTGCTCGCCGCCAAGCTCAAGGCTCCCCCGGTCACCGCCGGGGAGTACGACCTGGTGATCGACCCCTCAAACCTGTTCCTGACGATCCACGAGTCGATCGGGCACGCCACCGAGCTGGACCGGGCGCTCGGCTACGAGGCCAACTACGCGGGCACCTCGTTCGCGACGCTCGACAAGCTGGGCACGCTTAGCTACGGGTCGGAGTGCCTGAACATCACCGGAGACCGCACCGTCGAGCACGGGCTGTCGACCATCGGCTTCGACGACGACGGCGTTGCCACTCAGGAGTGGGACATCGTCCGGGACGGCACGCTGGTCGGCTACCAGCTCGACCGCCGGATGGCCAGGCTGCAGGGTCTCGGTCGATCCAACGGCTGCGCGTTCGCCGACTCCCACAGCAGCGTCCCCCTGCAGCGGATGGCCAACGTGTCGCTGCAACCGGCGCCCAACGGTCCGTCGACCGAGGAACTGATCGCTGCCGTCGACCGCGGGATCTATATCGTCGGTGACAAGTCGTGGAGCATCGACATGCAGCGGTTCAACTTCCAGTTCACCGGTCAGCGGTTCTTCGAGATCCGCAACGGTCAGCTGGGCGGCCAGCTTCGAGACGTGGCGTACCAAGGCACCACCACCGACTTCTGGGGTGCCATGGAAGCGGTCGGTGGGCCGCAGACGTGGGTCCTCGGCGGGGCCTTCAACTGCGGCAAGGCGCAGCCCGGTCAGGTGGCGCCGGTCAGCCACGGCTGTCCGTCCGCGCTGTTTCGTGGCATACGGGTGCTGAACACGGCCGCGGAGTCCGGCCGATGAGCACCCGTCCCACGCCGCAGGACCTGGTCGAGCGGGCTCTGCAGGCATCCACCGCGGACCAGACAGTCGTACTGGTATCCGTGTCCACGACGGCCAACCTGCGGTGGGCCAACAACACGCTGACGACCAACGGCATGGTGGACAGCATGGTGGCCACGGTGATCTCCATCGTCGGCTCAGGGTCCGGCAGCGCCGCCGGTGTCGTCTCCGGCAACGTGGGTAGCCTCGACCAGCTGCTGGAGGTCACCGCAGCCGCGGACGACGCCGCCCGCGAGTCGGGCCCCGCGCCCGACGCCGATGACCTCGCCGCCGGGGACACCGCGAGCGACTGGGACGAGCCGCCCGGGGAGACGTCGATCGAGATCTTCACCGGCTTCGCCGCGGGCCTTGGCGAGGCTTTCGGCCGCGCTCGCGACGCCAACCGGGTGCTCTACGGGTACGTCGAGCACGACATGACCACGACGTATCTGGGATCGTCGACCGGCCTTCGAATGAGGCACCAGCAGCCGACCGGTCACGTCGGCATCACCGGCAAGGACGCGAGCCTCACCAGGTCCGCATGGGCCGGTGCCGCCACCCGGGACTTCGCCGACGTCGACGCCCTGGTCCTCGACGCGGAGCTCCACCGCCGGCTGAGCTGGGCCGAGCGGCATGTCGACCTCCCCGCCGGTCGGTACGACACCATCCTCCCGCCGGCGGCGATCGCGGACCTGCAGATCTATGCGCACTGGTCGGCGGCCGCCCGGGACGCCGACGACGGCCGGTCGGTGTACTCCAAACCGGGTGGTGGCACTCGGGTCGGTGAGCAGATCATGAAGCCGGGTGTCCGGATCCTCTCCGACCCTGCCTACCCTGGGCTGGAGTGCCAACCGTTCGTCACCGCCGGCGCATCATCGGCCGCGTCGAGCGTCTTCGACAACGGACTGCCGGTCACGAGGACAGAGTGGGTGTCCGACGGCCGGCTCGCGGCTCTGCTGCAGACCCGGGAGTCGGCGAGGATAACCGATCTGGCGTACACCCCCGGCATCGACAACCTCGTGCTCGAGATCGATGGTGCGACGGGGACGATCGACGACGAGATCGGCCGGACCGAGCGCGGGCTGCTGCTGACCTGCCTGTGGTACATCCGTGCCGTCGACGAGCAGACGCTGCTGCTCACCGGACTGACCCGGGACGGCGTTCTACCTGGTCGAGCACGGTGAGGTGACCGCAGCGGTGAACAACTTCCGCTTCAACGAGTCCCCGATCGACCTGCTGAACAGGTTCGGCTCGGCGACCGCATCGGTGCCCACGATCTCGCGCGAGTGGGGTGACTACTTCAGCCGCACCGCGATGCCGGCGCTGCGGATTCCCGACTTCAACATGTCGTCGGTCAGCCAGGCCAGCTGAGGTCCCGCGGGGTCCCGCCCGGCAGGGTCACTCGAAGGCCTCCGGTGGCGGGCACGCGCACACCAGGTGCCGGTCCCCGTAGGCCTGGTCCACCCTGGCGACCGGGGGCCAGTACTTGTCAACGCTGACACCGGTCGGGAACGCGGCGCGCTCGCGGGAGTAGGCCCGGTCCCAGTCCCCGATGACGACCGCCGCCGCCGTGTGGGGTGCGTGGCGCAGCGGACTGTCCTCGATCGCCACGCTGCCGTTGGCGACCTCGTTCGATCTCGGCTCTGATCGCGATCATGGCATCGCAGAAACGGTCGAGCTCTTTGAGGTCCTCCGACTCCGTTGGCTCGACCATCAAGGTTCCGGCGACCGGGAAGCTCACCGTGGGCGCATGGAACCCGTAGTCGATCAGTCGCTTGGCGATGTCGTCGACGTGCACCTTGCTGGACTTGGTCAGAGCGCGCACGTCGAGCACGCACTCGTGTGCGACCAGTCCCCCGTGACCGGTGTAGAGGACCGGGAAAGAGTCGGCCAGCCGCTTGGCGATGTAGTTGGCCGACAGCACCGCGACCGAGGTGGCGTCGGTCATCCCGGCGCCCCCCATCATCGCGATGTAGGCCCAGGAGATCGGCAGGATGCCCGCCGAACCGTACGGCGAGGCGCTGACCGGCCCGACATCGTGGCGGCTGCGGTCGTACGGATGCATCGGATGGCCGGGAAGGTGCGGGACGAGGTGCTCGGCCACGCCGATCGGGCCCACGCCGGGACCACCACCGCCATGGGGGATGCAGAACGTCTTGTGCAGGTTGAGATGCGAGACGTCCCCGCCGAACGCCCCCGGCCTGGCCAGCCCGAGCAGCGCGTTGAGGTTGGCCCCGTCCAGGTAGACCTGGCCGCCGTGGCTGTGCACGATCTCGCACAGTTCGGTGATGCCATCCTCGTACGCGCCGTGCGTCGACGGGTACGTCACCATGATCGCAGCCAGCGAGCTGCCGAGCTCGCTGCACTTCTCCCGCAGGTCATCGAGGTCCACGCTGCCGTCGTCGGCCGCCTTCACCACCATCACCCGCATGCCCGCCATCACCGCGGATGCGGCGTTGGTGCCGTGGGCGCTGGACGGGATCAGGCACACCTCACGGTCCGGCTCGTCGTTGCTCAGATGGAAGGCGCGGATCGCCAGCAGGCCCGCCAGCTCACCCTGGGATCCGGCGTTGGGCTGCACCGAGACCTTGGCGTAGCCGGTTGCCTCGGCCAGCCACGCCTCGAGCTCGTCGATCAGGTCCCGGTAGCCCTCGCAGTCCTGTGCGGGGGCGAACGGATGCAGGTCGGCGAAGCCGGGCCAGCTGATGGGCTCCATCTCCGTCGTCGCGTTCAGCTTCATCGTGCACGACCCCAGCGGGATCATCCCCTTGTCCAGCGCGTAGTCGCGTCCGGCGAGCCGCTTGAGGTACCGCAGCATGGCCGACTCCGACCGGTGATCGTGGAACACCGGGTGGGTGAGGTACGTCGACGTGCGCAGCAGCCGCGACGGCAAAGCGTCCGCGGTGGTGCCATCGACGTCGTCGACGAGGTTGTCGCCGATCCCGAACGCCGACCAGACCGCCCGCAGGTCGTCGGCCGTCGTCGGTTCGCCGGTGGAAATTCCGACACGGTTGGCGTCGACCCGTCGAAGGTGCACGCCGTTGTCGCGCGCCGCAGCCACAACCGCATCGGCCCGACCGGGGACGCGCGCGACGACGGTGTCGAAGAACTCCTCGCTCTCCAGGTCGACGCCGGCTCGGCGCAGGCCTCCGGCCAGCACGGCGGCGTAGCGATGGACCCGGTAGGCGATGTCGCGCAGCCCCTGCGGGCCGTGGTAGACCGCGTACATCGCGGCGGTCACCGCCAGGAGCACCTGGGCGGTGCAGATGTTGGAGGTCGCCTTGTCGCGGCGGATGTGCTGCTCGCGGGTCTGCAGCGCCAGTCGGTAGGCAGGTCGCCCCTCCGCGTCCACACTGACCCCGACCAGCCGGCCGGGCAGGTGCCGTTCCAGGCCGCTGCGCACCGCCATGTAGCCGGCGTGCGGACCGCCGTAGAACAGCGGTACACCGAACCTTTGACTCGAGCCGACCGCGATGTCCGCGCCGAGCTCTCCTGGGGAGGCCAGCAGGGTCAACGCCAGCAGGTCCGCGGCCACGACGGTCATCGCACCGCGCTCGCTGGCCTCCTCGCGCAGCCGGGGCAGGTCCCTGACCCGTCCGGAGGCGCCCGGGTACTGGATCAGGACTCCCGACAGGTCACCGTCGGGCAGCCCGTCATCCAGGTCGGCGACGACCACCTCGATGTTCATCGCCCGGGCGCGGGTGCGGACGACTGCGATCGTCTGCGGGAGGGCGTCGGAATCGAGTACGAAGGCACCCCCGGTGTGTGCCTTGTTCGCGCGCCGGACCAGCGTCATCGCCTCCGCCACTGCCGTGGCCTCGTCGAGCAGGGAGGCGTTCGCGGTGGTGAGGCCGGTCAGGTCGGCGACCATGGTCTGGAAGTTCAGCAACGCCTCCAGCCTGCCCTGCGAGATCTCCGGCTGGTATGGGGTGTAGGCGGTGTACCAGGAGGGGTCCTCGAGCACGTTGCGCCGGATCACGGCGGGAGTGACCGTGCCGTAGTAGCCGAGCCCGATCATCTCCGCCATCGGTCGGTTGCGCGACGCGAGCCCGCGCAGGGTGGCGAGCGCCTCGGTCTCGGTCAGGGCAGCCGGCAGGTCGAGGGGCTCACGGCTGCGGATCCGGCCGGGCACCGCGGCGTCGACCAGGTTCCCCAGCGAGGGAAACCCCACGGTCTCGAGCATCTTCTCGAGGTCGTCGGCGGAGGGACCGATGTGGCGCCCTGAGAACGGCGTGCTGTGATCGAGGGTGCGAAGACTTGGACGGTCGCTCATCGGAGGCTCCTAGACGTCGTGACGAGCCTCCCCCTCTGTCACGGAACGGGTCCGCTTCAGAGTCGCCTCGACCACGCGGTCCGGTCGCCTGAGAGGTTCCGGGGAGGAATTGCCCCTTCGGCGTCATCTACAGCCACCTGTCAGGGGCTGGGATGAACTCTCCCGCACGGCGTCGACAGCACCACCGAACCTACCAGGATCAGCCGGTGAGTCGGGATCGGCGACGCAGCGCGAGCTCGTCGCTCGGATGGTCGCCGGGGTGGTCAGCGCGTTCGCTCGGCAGCTCCGCCAGCGAGCCCTCGATCTCGCGCCACACCCCGCCGATGGCGATCCCGAACACGCCCTGTCCGCCCTGCAGCAGGTCGATGACCTCTTCGCTGGAGTGGCACTCGTAGACACTCGCGCCGTCACTCATCAGCGTGACGCGGGTCAGGTCGTCGGTGCCGCGCTCACGCAGGTGGTGCACGGCAGCGCGGATCTGTTGCAGGGAGACGCCCGCATCGAGCAGCCGCTTGATGATCTTGAGCAGCAGCACGTCGCGGAACGAGTACAGCCGCTGGGTGCCGGAGCCGGTCGCCGACCGGACGGTTGGTTCCACCAGCCCGGTGCGGGCCCAGTAGTCGAGCTGGCGGTACGTGATGCCGGCAGCACTGCAGGCGGTCGGCCCTCGGTAGCCCACATCGTCGGCGATCTGCGAGACATCATCGGCGAACAGCAGACCCTGGTCGTGCGCGGCCTGCTGGGCCGCGTCCGCGCCGACCTGGCGCCGCGCGGCGTCGGCGGCTCCTGCCGACTTCTCGCCGTTGCTTGCCACGCCGACCTCCGATGCGTAGTGGTGCGGGCCGGGCCGGCTCCACCCGAAGTTTCAGCAGTGGAGTTACACCACGGACGTTTCCAGGCCCACGTTAGGCTGCCGCCTCGGGCGCGTCAACGACTCGGCACCGAATCGCCCGGAGTGTCTGAAGTCTCAACTAGAGGTTTAGGTTGAGGGCTAGTGCGGGGGTGGCAGGAAGTCTTCCGGCGTCACCTGGTCGAGGAACTCGCGGAACTTCTCGACCTCCTCCTCCTGCTCCTCGGGCACGGCCAGCCCGGCTTCGGCAAGCACGTCCTCGGCGCAGTAGATCCGCGTACCGGTCCGCAGCGCCAGGGCGATCGAGTCCGAGGGGCGGGCGCTGACCTCGACACCGGAGGCGAACACCAGGAGTGCGTAGAACACCCCGTCCTTGACCTCGGTGATGCGGACCTCGGAGAGCTCCTGCTGCAGTGCCGCCAGCAGGTCCTTGACCAGATCGTGGGTCAGCGGTCGAGGTGGTACGACCCCCTGTTGGGCGAAGGCGATCGCGGTGGCTTCCACCGCGCCGATCCAGATCGGGAGGTATCGGTCCCCCGCAGCCTCGCGGAGCAGGACGATGGGCTGGTTCGATGGCATCTCGACGCGGACACCGACCACATCTACTTCGCGCACGTTTCACACCCTACCCCCGATGACCCCCCGTTCGACCGGGGGACGACCCTCCCCTACCCGACCAGCCCCGGACTACCCCGAGGAGCGGAGACCGATCTTGACCAGCGTCGCATGCAGTCGCACCGACGCGGCGGCGAGCTCGCTGACCACATCGGCCGCACGCGCCTTCGCCGCGGGGTCACGTTGACGGAGCATCGGGGTCACCACCTGCTCGAAGAGGCCGACCTGACGATCCGCGGCGGTCTTGAATGCCCGCAGGTGCCGTGGCTCCAGTCCGAACGCCGCCAGCTCCGCGACGGTCTTGGCGACCACCAGCGCGTCACCGTCATAGTGCTGCGACCCGGTCCGGGTTCGTACCAGGCCGTAGCCCTCGATCGCCGACAGCAGCGCCTCGTCGATTCCCGCCGCATTGATCAGCTCGGCGCGGGAGAGCCGGAGCTCGGTCCCATCGACCTTGAACGCCTCCGCGGTGGGATAGCCGGCGGCGCTGAGAAGCATCATCGGCACCCGCGGCGGCCCACCGCCGGGAACCTCGGGCGGTTCCAGCCCACGGTCCATCGCGTCCAGGTGCTCCTTGATCACCTTCAGCGGGAGGTAGTGCTCGCGCTGCGCGGTGAGGATGTAGCGGAGCCGGTGCATGTCGTCGCGGGAGAACTTCCGGTAGCCCGAGGAGGTGCGCTCTGGTTCCACCAGGCCTTCGGCCTCCAGGAACCGGATCTTGGAGATCGTCACGTCGGGAAAATCAGCGCGCAACTCGCTGAGCACCTCCCCGATGCTCAGTCGAGACCGTGCGGGCAGCGCGGCCGTCACCGAGCGGCTCCTCCCTGCTGTCCCGCGAAGTAGACGAGGCGGTACTTGCCGATCTGCACCTCGTCACCGCCGGACAGCAACACCTCGTCGATGCGGTCCCGGTTGACGTACGTGCCGTTCAGGCTCCCGACATCGGCGACCTTGTAGCCGTCCGAGCTGCGCCGGAAGACGGCGTGGCGGCGTGAGACGGTCACGTCATCGAGGAAGATGTCGCTGTCGGGATGCCGCCCGGCGGTCACCTCGTCGGTGTCGAGCAGGAACCGGCTGCCGGCGCTCGGACCGCGCTGGACGACGAGCAGCGCGCTTTCCGGCGGCAGCGCCTCGATGGCTGCGGCATCGGCTGGGGTCAGCTCCGGAACATCGACGCGATCCGCGTCGGTTTCGGAGGAGGAGCCGAACGAGATGGTCGTCGTGGTGTCCACCGGCCGCTCCGGCTGCATCTTGCTACCGCACTGCGAACAGAATTTGGCCTGCTCGGGATTCTCGTGTCCGCATTGGGTGCAGAACGGCATTGCCAGCCTCCCCGGTTGAACCCTGAAGCGTCAGTTGAGGCTGATGCCTCGTGTGGTGAACATATGGTGCGCGATGGTCGGGGTCAAACCAGCCCGATCGGCCGCGAGGCCGCCGACATCGTCGGCGCAAACCAGCGACCCGGTCCATGGCTGGAGTACGGGCGTTTCAGCTCTCGTCGATCTGCGCCCGGTAGTCCGCGACATCGAGCAGACCGTCGAGGGCGGAGGGGTCGTTGGGCGTGATCTCGACGATCCACCCCTCACCGTACGGGTCGGTGTTGACCAGGTTGGGCGACTGGTCCAGATTGGCGTTTCGCGCGGTGATCGTGCCCGCGACCGGCGCGTACAGATCGCTCACGCTCTTCGTCGACTCCAGCTCGCCGATCGGTCCGCCGGCTTCGACCTCGGCTCCGACCTCCGGCAGGTCGACGTAGACGATGTTGCCGAGCGCGTCCTGGGCGAAGTCCGTGATGCCCACGCGGACGCTTCCCTCCGAGTCACCCGGGGACCGCACCCATTCGTGTTCGGCGGTGTACTTCAGATCCTCGGGGTACACGGGCGCGCTCCTGAGTGGACGGGATTGACCGGGACGGGCTGCTGGTTGCGTCTAGCCGCCGCTGCCGGACGTCGGCTGAGCGTACTGAGGCTCCTTCGGCGTATGCAAGGCATTGATCTCCACCGTGGAGAGCTCCTGCACCTTGACGGTTCCGCCGAGGGCCTGCACCTCGTCGCCGAGCCCACCGGGGAAGACGACCGCGTCGCCGAGCGTGTGCGACGAGCCGATCGCCTCGATGACGTAGGGTGCCCGCAGCTCGACGCCGTCGACCGTTACGCCGTTGTCGGCATCGACCAGGGCCGTCTCGGCGACCACCCGAACCCGGTCGTTGAGCTCGATCGCCTCCGCTCCCGCGTCTCGCAGCTCCTCGATCGCATTGACCAGCGTTGAGGACCCGACGGCGCCGCTCGGGTCGTCGATGGTGATGCGTACTCCCTGCCCGACCGCCGGAAGCGTCCCGGCCAGGATGCCCACGGTCTCGACCTGGCGGCGGGCTTCGTCGAGCGCCACCTGGTTGGCGTCGGCACTGCTCTGCAGGTCGCGCTGGGTCTGCTGAAGGTCCGAGATCTCCGCTTGGGCCCGCTGGGCCGCCGCGTCCAGCGAGTCGAGCAGCTCGACCAGATCCTGCCGCCGCGCCCCGGTGTAGTCGGTGTCGGCGTTGTTGGCCCGCACCTGGACGACCGCGGCGAAGCCGAGCACGGCGAGCAGCACCGCCACCACGACGTTTGCACGCGACGCGCCCGGGCGCATCGCGCGGACCAGCCGTTGGCGTCCGGAGTTTCGCGGGTCGTCAGTCATGGCATCACGCATGGAAGATGTGCCGGCGGATTGCCGCCACGTTGGAGAAGATCCGGATACCGAGGACCACGATCACGCCGGTGGACAACTGGCCGCCGACACCGAGCTGGTCACCGAGATAGACGATCAGGGCGGCGATCAACACGTTCGCGATGAACGAGACCACGAACACCTTGTCGTCGAAGATTCCGTCGAGAAAGGCTCGCAGTCCCCCGAACATCGCATCCAGCGCTGCCACCACGGCGATGGGCAGATAGGGCTGCAGTGATACCGGAACCGACGGTTCGAAGACCAGCCCGAGAACCACGCCGAGCACGAGCCCAAGCGCCGCGATCACCGCGGACCCTTCGCCGCGCCGGCGAACGACAGCGCTACTGCGGGATCCGCTGGCAAGGTCAGGTCGTCCTTCGGTGACATGGCGAAACGCATGCCGAAGTTGGCCTGCAGGTCGAGCCAGGTTTGGCCGGCCTGGGTGTCGAGGAACCGGGCTGGCAGCGTGTCGGAGTTCCCGATCGCATCGATGACGTACGGCGGCGCCAGGGCACGGAAGTTGACCGTGATCGCCTCGCCTGCACCGCGAATGGCAGTGAGACTGCTCAGGCGGTGTCCGTTGATCGCGACGGCCTCGGCACCGGATTCCCATAGCCCGTTGACCAGAGTCTGCAGATCCACGTCGAGGACCTTGCCGCCGTCGCTCGAAGCGTTGGAGGCGTCGTCGACCACTACCTCGACTCCCGGACCGGTCACCGGCACCGTGCCCGCACTGATGCCGAGTCGTTCGATCCGGCTGGTGAGCGCCTGCCGCTCGTCGGAGGTCTCGATGACCGCGCTCCGCAACCGCGCGAGTGCCTGCTGCAGCGCTGACGTCTCGGTGCGCAGACGATCGACCGAGGCACTGCGCGCGTGGATCTCACTCACCAGCTGGTCGCGCTCGCGTTGTGCCTCGGGGCCGTTCCGAGCGGTCTGCACAGCCGCGGTTACCACCAGGCAGCCGAACAGGATCAGCACGAGCATCAGGCCTACGGGCAGTCGGCGGGTGACTGCAGCGTCGGTCTGCCTTTCCGTCGAGTCGGCCCGCCGCTGAGCGACGTATGCGTAGTCCTCGTCCATGGTGTCGGTCATCAGGTGGGTGAGCAGCGACTGTGCCGGATCGCGCGGAGAGAGGGTCGCGGGGTCCGGGTGAGCGTGTTTCACCTGATGATCCTGCGGCATTCGCCTATCGTCGCACGCGCTCCGGCAGCCGCGGATCAGCGTTTGGAGGACAGCGGACGTGTGTCGCGCAGCAGCTGACGCGCCTGCCAGCCGTACAGTGCCCCGGCCCACCAGTAGAGGACGCAACCCCAGATTGTGAACGCCCAGCCGACGACGGATGCCACCGTGGCCAGCCAGCCAGAACCGTCACCGATGAGCAGCAGCGGGAACGCGTAGAGGAGCGCAGCGGTGGCCGTCTTGCCCAGGAAGTGCACGGGCAGCGCGGTGACGCCACGGGTGCGAAGGAAAGGTACGAGGCAGAACAGGAAGACGTCGCGCAGCGGCAGGATGACGGCCAGCCACCACGGGATGATTCCTCGTATGGCGAGCCCTACGACAACCGCCAGTATGTAGAGCCGGTCGGCGACGGGGTCCAGTATCCGGCCGAGCCTCGTCGCCTGGTTGAGCTTGCGGGCGAGCTTCCCGTCGAGGTAGTCGGTGACTCCGGCGAGCATCAGGACCACGAGTGCCCAGCCATCGGCCTCGGGGCCGAGTACGAGCCACAGGAACAGCGGCACGCCGAGGAGCCGCACGACGCTGATCAGGTTGGGCCACGTGACGATGCGGTCGGTCACAGCCGTCGGGTCCCCGCCAGCCACCTGCTATCTCCCGCCTATCAGGTCGCACGCCGGCACCCTCCCCGACCCTGCAACGATCGTGGACCGCTGGTGGCCGCACGGGCTCCCCTGGCTGGCGAGCGCGCGGCCCCGCGACTCACCCGCGGCGGCGAACCAAGCCCAGAACGACGACGACGATGACGATGATGACGAGGATGATGAGCAGAGTCTTGAGCATGGGGGTGCCTTTCTCGTTGACGTTTCGAACCCTACTATCCACCCGCGGCTCGCCTGTCACGCGCGACCCGCCGTCGACGGGTGCGTCGCGCGTGGCTGTGTCGGGCGCACGATGCGAACATGCAGGCGGCCACAGGAGGCAGTCATGAGCGAGATCGCGATCACCGGCGCGACCGGGCAGTTGGGGCGCCGAGTGGCAGAGCGGCTCGCGGTACGGGGGCTACCGCAGCGGCTCGTGGTGCGTGATCCACGGCGCGCCCCGGTGCTCGCAGGGGCGAGAACTGTCGTGTCGTCGGGCTATGACGACCCGACCGGGATGCGGGCGGCGCTGGACGGGATCGACACGCTCTTCCTGGTGTCGGCGAGCGAACATCCGCGCCGGGTCGAACTGCACGTTGCCGCGGTCGATGCCGCTGTCGCAGCTGGTGTGACGCGCATCGTCTACACGTCGCTCCTCGGTGCCGCGCCCGAGGCGACGTTCACGTTTGCGCGCGACCACTTCCATACCGAGGAGCACATCCGCGCGTCGGGCGTGGGCCATGTGTTCCTGCGGGACAGCATCTACCTCGACTTCATACCGGGCTTCGTGGGTGAGGACGGGGTCATCCGTGGTCCGGCCGGCGATGGACGCTTCGCGCCGGTCGCCCGGGATGACGTCGCCGACGTGGCCGCCGTCGTACTGACCGACCCCGGCCACGACGCGGAGGCGCTCGACCTGACCGGTCCGCGGGCGTTGACTCTCAGCGAGGCGGCTGATCTGCTGTCGGCGGCGTCGGGCCGCCAGATCCGTTATCACGCGGAGACTCTGGAGGAGGCCTACCGGTCGCGCTCGAGGTACGGTGCGGCGGAGTTCGAGGTGGCCGGCTGGGTCACGACGTACGCCGCGATCGCCGCCGGCGAGTTCGACGCTGTCTCCGACGCCGTCGCCCGGGTGGCCGGGCACGAGCCGATCAGCCTCGACGACTATCTCGCGGACGACCCCGATGTCGTCGCCGGCCTACGCAGTCGCGTGACCGGCGTGTGAAACGGTGGGCTCGCGGCCATGAGAAGCGCGCGTAAGGTCTCGGTCGGCGATCGGGTCGAGCTGCAGCGGCTCAGCGTGGGCGCGCTCACCGGCGTCGTCGAGCGGATCGAGCGCTCCTGGCTGGCGATGGGGCTGAAGCGGTACTTCGTCCGCGTGGACAGTGGCAACGCCGGGCACTCACTGCTCCGGGTCGGCCGGGCGAACCTCCGCCGCGTGCTGCCGGCGGACCCTCACCACGAATCATCGCTACCCGACCCGCCCCGCTCCGCGGAATGAGAAGTCAGCGATCCGACACTTGTTTCACGCGATCCGACACTTGTTGACGCGCGATCCGACAGTTGTTGACGCGCCATCCGACAACGTGTCACGCCGGTCGCACGGGTTCCGGCACGGGCCCGCGGCCGTGATCGCTCGAGTCCGAGGCCGACCACGGCGGTGCTTGATTGCTCAGATTTGTGCAGGCGATGAGAGTTGTCCCACCCGTTCACCCGCACCAAGTGCACAAGTTCTTGCCGCGGCGGAACGGGTTGACCTCCCGTGGGTGCGTCAGGATCACCGCACCGACGTTTTGCGCACTGGTTGGTCACCGGCCGGGGGCTCAACCGTGACCAACAACCGCGCAATTCCCGGCAGTGGCCCTGGTGATCGATACCTGCGCAACAACTTCCGGACGCGAACCGGCACCCGCCGCACGACCCCTCGCCAACACCTACGCGAATGGCTCAACACCGCTTGACCACCAATAGGAGCACCACTTGTTGCACGCGATCCGACAGTTGTTGCACGCGGGTCATGGGGGTGCGGGGAACGCGTGCAGCGGTCCGACCCTCGCCGCGACCCGCCACCCCGAACGACACTGGCCGCGGCCGACTGACTAGGGGCTGTCACCGGACAGGATGCCGTCGCGTCGGGCCAGGGCGACGGCCTCGGTTCGGCCGCCCGCGCCCAGCTTGGCCAGGATGTTGGACACGTGGACGCTCACCGTCTTGGCGCTGATGTAGAGGTGCCGGGCGATGTCGGCGTTGCTCCGGCCCTGAGCCACCAGCTGCAGCACCTCCTGCTCCCTGGGGGTCAGCACGGTGTCGCGCTTGGAGGCCGCCGAGCGCCGCTCCGGGCTGGCACGGCCCAGCACGCGCAGCTCGGCGAGCAGCGGCTCGGCGCCCAGCCGGTGCGCGACTTCGCGCGCGGTGGCGACCGAGGTCGCGGCTTCGTCGGAGCGCCCGACCGCGCGCAGCACCGACGCCAGCCGGGTGTGGGAGCGGGCACCCTCGAACACGTGCCCGAATGCGTCGAACAGCTCCACGCTGGTCCGCCAGGCCTTGACAAGGTCGTCCTCGTCCGGTGCGTCGATGCCGGTGAGCCAGCGCAGCCGGGCGTGTTCTGCCGACACACGGCCGAGCCAGGCGTGCGCCTCGGGCCCGAGCGTATGCAGACCCCGGGCCTGTTCGGCGGCCGTCGAGGATGCCGCCACGAGCTCATCACCGAACTCCGCGAGCCCAGGACGCTCCTGGGCGGCGGACCGCGCCGCCCTTGCGCACAGCTGGCCGAGCATGAGACCGCTCAGTCGCATCCTCGCCTGGAAGAACTCCTGACGCCATAGCCGGCTGACGCTCGTTACGACGTCGTTGTAGGCCGCCGTCGCCGCCGCGAAGTCCCCGGTGTCGCCGTGCAGGTCGATGGCGGCGCTGCCGCAGAGGATCGCGATCATGCCATCCAGGTGCCACGACTCACGAAGTCCCGAGAGGGTCTCGAGGGCGCCCTGCTCCCCCCGGCCCGCGGCCACCGACAACCCGACACCGGCGAGCGTGGCCTCAGCCAGGGCCGGCGGCGATTCGCCGGTGACGTCCACCACCTCCAGGACGTAGTCCCACTGGCCGCCGATGTAGGCACAGACACCGGCCATCGACCTGGCATCGAAGCCGTACGGCGCCCACGGGCGACCAACCTCGACCGCGCGGTCGGCAGCCGTCTGGAACACCGCGAGTGCCGCCTCGATCCGCCCGAACTCGAAGTGCTGGATGGCGAGAGCGAACAGTCCCCGCAGTTCTTCCGCCGGCTCGCCCGCCTGCCTGGCGTCTTCGATGTTGCGCACCAGCAGGATCCTGGAGGACTCGGGATCTCCCCTGCGCTCCTCGATGTGCGCCATCGTCGTCGTGACGTCGGCGATCACGTCGGCCAGTCCGAGCTCGTGAGCCATCTGCAGCGCCTCGGCCGACCAGCGCACGGCCTGTTCGTCCCGGCGGTGGGCCGCGTTGGCCCGAGCGTGCAGGCTGAGCAGCCGGGCCCGCAGCGGACTGGCCGGCTCCGTCGGAACCAGTGGCAGGGCTTCGGTCGTGGCTCGCAGGACGTCGATTCCCGAGTCGGTGAGCAGCCCGATCCCGCCCAGCGCGAGGAGCAGCCGGGCTCTCTGCAGCGGCGGCGTATCGGCGTTCAGCTGCGCAACCTGGTCCTGGACGAGCGCGACGGCACGGTGTAGGTGCCCGGCGGCGGCAGCCGCCTCGCTCGCCTTGATGGACAGCTCGGTCGGGTCGACCGACTCCTCGTCGGTGCCGTCCGCCTTGGCCAACAGCTCCAGGGCCAGCTCGTAGTGACGAGCGGCTTCGTCCGGTCCAGCCAGGGCCATCGCCTCATCGCCGGCCCGCACGCTGGCGTGCAGGGCGGTTTTCCTGTCGTCGGCAGCCCGGGCATGGCGTGCCAGGTCCGCCGCCGAGCCGCGGGCGTGATCGGCCGACAGCGCCCGGGCATAGGCCGCGTGCAGGCGAACCCGCTCGCCGGGAAGCAGGTCGTCATAGACAGCCTCGCCGAGCAGCGCGTGCCGGAATGCGTAGCCGTCCGGTTGCACGGCGATCAGTACATTGCTCTCCACCGCCGCCCGTAGGCCCCGGTCGAGCGTGTCGCTGTCGGTATCGACAACGGCGGCCAGTAGGGAATGCGCGACCCGTCGGCCGGCGACGGCGGCGGCGCGGACCACGGAGCGGGCTTCGGGCTCGAGCTGGTCGAGACGCACGAGCAGCAGCTCGGCCAGGCTGTCGGGCAGCGATGAGGACGCGCCCGCAGATCCGGCGGCGGCGACAAGCTCCTCGGCAAAGAATGCGTTTCCCTCCGCCCGTTCGACGATCCCCCGCACCGCGCGCGCCGAGATCGGCTTCGGGAGCAACACCCCGACCAGGGTGCGGACATCCTCGTCGGGCAGGGGATCCAGGTGCAGGCGGCTCACCGCGGGGAGCCGGGCCCACTCCGCGACTGCCGCACGCAACGGGTGGCGGCGGTGAAGATCGTCACTTCGGTAGGAGACGACAATCGAGACAGGACCTGAAAACGGGCGGGTGAAGAAGAAGCTGAGCAGGTCTCGCGTCGACCTGTCCGCCCAGTGCACGTCCTCGATCAGCAACAACAGCGGAGCCGACCGGCTGAGTCGTTCGAGAACGGCGTGCACGGACTCGAACAGGTCGGCCCGGTTGACCGGCTCGACGCTCCGGCCCTGATCGGCCGGATCCGCCCGAAGCGGGAGCAGCCGAGCCAGCGCGGGATGACTCTCCACCAGTGAGCTGAGCAGGCCGGGCGACTCCGCGGCGAGCCGTACGAAGACCTCGCTGAACGGCAGGTAGGGCGACGCGCTGTCGCCGAAGTCGAGGCAGTGACCGACCAGCACCCGCCAGCCTGCAGCCGTGGCGCGCTCGCGTAGCTCGGCCTGGAGCCGGGTCTTGCCGACGCCGGCATCGCCGGCGAGCAGCACGTCTGCGCCGCCGGGCTCGGACGCACCGACCCCCACGGCGGCCATCAGCCGCTCGAGATCGGCGGTTCGCCCGATCAGGGGCCCCCAACCGACCGGCTCTGACGTCACGAGGTCCATCATGGCCGCCTGCACCGACAATCGCGCCACCGATGATGGCGCGATTGTCGGCGCGGGCGTCGTACGGGCAGTGGATGTCACAACCGCTCTCCGCGCGGGCCGGGCATTCAGCCCAAGCCCGCCGCATCGTGGCGGGCGACCCCTGTCACGCGCCGGTAGACGGTGCGCAGGTGGTGCTGGCCCCGGGACCGCTGGACACGGCCGCTCAGGCGCTCCCGACGGTAGGCCAGCTCAGCATCCGGGAAGCTCACGACGATGCCCTGGGAGACGATCGATCGGATCTCTGACATGTCTGACATGGCGACTCTCCTTCGTAGTCTCAATCCGTTGACTCGAGACTGCCGTTCTAAGGAGGCCCCACACATGAGGAGGATGTCCTATCTCTGTGCACGTGACGAACGAACCGGCCTTAGATCGTTCGGCACCGAGGGCGGGACGCAGGCTGCGGCCGATGTTGCGCGCGAGTGAAGCTAGGAATTGCGCGGTCGTTGGTCACGGTGGGGCGCCCGACGCGGTGACCACCAACTGCGCAAAACCATCGTGCGGCCATCCGGATGGCCAGCCTCGAGGCCACCGCTATCCGACGAATCGCCGGTCGACCGATGCGAGCACCGAGTAGAACGGGTCGATCATGTTCCCGACCCGCAGCCGGCCGACCTGGCCGAGCAGTTGGTACGCCTCAGAGGATCCGAACCCGTGGTAGCGCACCAACCGGTGAACCAGGTCGACGTAGGCGGCGCGGGCGCAGACGGTGAGGTCGTTGCCCTGGAAGCAGCCGATGGAACCGATGCTCCGCGCCGTGTTCAGCTGCGGCAGGGACACGAACCCCGCGGCCTCGGCCGCCATCGGTCGGCAGCTGACCTCGACCTCGGCCTCGATCTCGATGGCGGCCCCGGTGATCTCCCCGTCGCCCTGAGCCGCGTGGGCGTCGCCGAACGCCGGCAGCGCGCCGGGGGCGTTGACCGGCAAGATCAGCGTGGCGCCAGCGGTGAGATCTGGAAGGTCGACATCGCCGAGGTACTCAGGCGACTGGGAGAACGACATCCGGCGCTCCCGTCGCGGTGCGACGCCGACGGTCCCGAGGAACGGTCGGATGGGAATGGCGATCGTCGATCCGTCCGAGCGGAGGAAGTGCGCCTGCTCCTCGTCATAGGGCAGCAGCCGGCTCTCCGGCACCAGCGGCTCCTGCAGCGAGAACTGCTCGTGCGAGAGGGCCCCGAAGCCGCCGAACACGCCCGTCCAGGCGGTTCCCTGTCGGGGACTCGCCTCGATCCGGTGGATCTCGATCGCCAGCGCCGCACCCGGCTCGGCACCGCGCACATAGATCGGCCCGGTGACCGGGCAGGCACCGCCGAGCCGCTCGACCACGTCGTCGATGTGCATACCCGCGGGCGCCTGTTCCTTGATCAGCCCGCACAGCGAATCGGCCGTCTCGACGACGAAGCGCTCGCCCGGCTCCACCTCGGCCACCGGCTCGGCCGTGGGATCGAAGAACATCGTGACCCGTTCCCGGGTGATCCGCTGCACGGCGACGTTCCGCCTACGACCCGTACCGCTGCTTGAACGCCGTCGCCGCCGCCTCGAAGCACTCGCGCGGACCGCGCAGGATGCCCGCGCCGATCTGGCCGCCGTCCTTGCCGGCCAGGCCGCCGTCGATCACCGGCAGGACTCCGGTGGCCAGGACCCGGTGGATGTCGATGCCGACCGGCGCCCCGCGGAACCCGAAATAGGGGATCAGATGATCCGGGTGCTCCCCCACCGTGATCTCGTACATCGACTCGTTCATCGCGGCCATGCTCGCGGCGCTGCCGCCCTGGTACGCCTGGAGCCCGAAGGCCGCCGCCTGGGCGAAGCCGCCGAGTCCGACCGTCTCGGTGATGTGGCTCTCACCGCCGATCCACTGGATGTCATCCGGCGTGTATCCCTCGAAGAGCTTGCAGCTGACCTCGGGCTCCGGACCGAGGAACCACTCGTCCCCGAGCCCTGACACGCGGATGGCGAAGTTGCGACAGTTGATCGTCATCGCGGTGACCACGCTCGAGCCGTCGATGTCGCGGGCGGAGTCCGCTGTCGCCTTGGCGGCGGCCATCGACAGGCGCAGGAAGAAGTAGTCGCTCGCGTGCAGGAATCGCAGCGCCGTGTGCACGTCGTCGCGCCGGCCCTCGCAGGCGAGATCGACCAGATGGGGAGTGAGCTCCCGGGCGAACAGCGTCGTCGCTGCCGTGTTGCGGCTGTGCAGCTCGTCGCCCATCCGGAGCGCCCGGCTCATGATGGGCTTGAGCGGAATGCCACCGGCGCGGCGGACGACGGTCTGCAGTACCGGTGCCAGCTGCTGCTCCAGGAAACGCAGACCGCGAGCGACATCCTCGTCGAACACCCCGTAGTTGAGCCGGCGCCGGGACTCCCCCTCGTAGAAGTTGCAGAACGCCCGGTTGCCGTGCGGTGCGTTGTCCACCACGAACACGGGCATGGAGGCGGTGTAGACACCGGCCACCGAGCCGACGCAGCCGTGGTCGTGGGTGGCAGCCAGGTGGATCCGCCCGTCGGACAGCTTGTTGTCGGCGTCCTCCGGATCGGTCGCGAGCCCCTCATAGATCGCCGCGTACACGACGGCGTTGCGCTGGCCGCCGAAGTAGTCGCTCCAGGGCATGGGTGCGCCCGAGGTCAGGATCGTCTCGGCCGTCATACCCGGAACCGCCTCACCGGCCGGCAGCACGTCGGTGAGGACCGGGTCGGCCTGCGTCAGGCGGTCGAAGGCGGTCCGGTTGGCGGCAGTCGGGTCCGTGCTAGCCACAAGCCTTGCCTCTCGATGGGGTGTGTGGGGATCTCACCAGAGCTGGAGGTACCGGTGGCGTTCCCACTCGCTGACCACGGTGTTGTACTCCAGCCATTCGGCCTTCTTCGCGTTCACGTAGGTCGCGTGCACCTCCTGCCCGAGTACTTCCCTGGCGAAGGCGCTGGCTTCGAACTCCGCGATGGCCTCGCCCAGCGTGGACGGGAGCCGATGGATACCCGCCGCGGTCAGGTCCTCGTCGCTGACCGTGTAGGTGTCGATGTTGACCGGGTCGCCAGGCTTGAGCTCGCGCCGGATACCGTCCAGCCCGGCGGCCAGCACGAGCGCCGTCCCGAGATAGAGGTTCGCGGCGCTGTCGGCGATGCGGACCTCGAGGCACCGGCGGTTGACCGGGAGCCGGAGCATCAAGGTGCGGTTGTTGTAGCCATAGGCGCGGAACACCGGCGCCCACGAGATCTCGTTCATCAGACCGCGGGGAAGCAGCCGCTTGTAGGAGTTGACCGTCGGTGCGAGCACGGCCGTGATGGCGTCTGCGTGTTCGAGTACACCCGCGGTGAACTGGTACGCGATCTCCTCGTACCCCTCCTCGACCGGGATCAGCTCGCCGCTGGTGTGACTCTCGGGGGCCGTCTCGAAGAGGTTCCGTCCCGAGTCCTTGTCGGCGATGCTGATGTTGAGATGGGCACCGGAGCCGAACGCCGTCTGGGTGGGCTTGGGCATGAAGCTGGCGATGCAGCCCAGTGACCTGGCAACGTGCTTGGCCATCAGCCGGAAGATCAGCATCCGGTCGGCCATTTCGAGGGCATCGGTGTAGCGGAAGTCGAACTCGTACTGGCCGTCACCGCCTTCGTGGTCGAAGGAGTAGACGTCCCAGCCGAGCTCGTTCATGTGGTCGACCATCGGCTCGAGGAACCTGTCGGCCAGCATGGTGGTCTCGAGGTCATAGCCGCGGGTGGGAACGTTGACCCGGTCCTCGTCGATCCACGGCACCCAGTCGTCGCCCTCGCGACGCAGCACGTACAGCTCCGGCTCGACGCCCATGTTGCATCGGTACCCCATGGCGTCCGCCGCGTCGATCTGGTCCTGCAGCAGCCGGCGGAAGTCGTGGGTGTAGGGCTGGCCGTGCAGGTAGAGGTTCGCCGGGGCGATCGCGTAGCGGCTGTCCCACGGCAGCACGGTCAGCGCGGACAGGTCGGGGACACCGACGCATTCGTCCTCGTTCGGGCCCAGCTCCCCCATGCCATCCAGGGCCCCGACTGTGTAGAGCTCCGACCCCGCGGCCATGTCCTCGAAGTGAGCGATCGGCACGCACTTGGACTTCGGCACTCCGTGCATGTCGACGTACGCGCCGAAGACGTAGCGGACGCCCTTCTCGATGAGGTCCTGCTTGATCTGCGACAAATCGCTCATTGCGTTCTCCGTTGGGTGAGATGACCGGCTGCGGCTGGTCCGTCCGCTCGGGGCTACCCGGTGACCGCCTGGTGGCGAAGGACGCGTCCTCCGCCGACGGTGACCAGCACCCCGCGCAGGACCCCTTCTCCGTACTCTGAGCCGGAGTTGATCGCCAGGGTGCGGCCGATGCGCACCGAGCCGCCGGACTCGTGGATGTGCCCGTGCAGTGTGACCAGGGGTTGGACCTGCTCGATCGCCTCGCGCACCGCCGTCGATCCCACCGGGGCGGTCAGCTGCGCCCCCGCGGAGGTCTTGACCGACAGGTCGTCGGACAGCATCGGAGCCGTGTCCAGCCGCGAGTTGTAGGGCGGGACGTGGATGTTGAACAAGGCGGTGTCGGGGTTGTCGAGCAGAGCCGTCATCCCGGCGATCCGCTGCGCGATCGCATCCTCGGTGTATTCGCGATGGGTATTCCACGGCGTGTGGTTGGTGTAGCCGGTGCTGAGCATCTGGTGTCCGGGCGCGACCTCCACGATCTCGCCCTCCACGAACCGGTAGGTATCCGAGTCGTGCTCACGCAGCACGTCGTCGATCACGAACGGATCGTCGTTGCCGGGGGCGTTGAGGATGGTGACGCCGGTGCCGCTCAGCTTCTCGTCGGCGTAGTCCAGCCAGCGTCTGACCGTCGAGACGACGACCTCCTCGAAGAGGCTTTCGACGGCTTCAGGGTTGGCGGCGAGGAATGAGTACTCCTCAGGGCTCATCCGCCGCGTGTAGAGACCGCTGTTCCAGGCCCGCTTCTCGAACTCCTCGATCGCGTCCGCGGCGATGGTCTCGTCGCGGCCATGCATGTGGGCACGGAAGCCACCGCCCGCCGCCTCGACCACCGGGATGACGATCTTGCCGCTGACGTCGCCGCCGAGGACCAGGACGTCGGCCTTGTAGAACCGGGCCGCGTTGACGAACTTCTTGAAGCAGATCTCCGACCCGTGCAGGTCGGAGGCGAAGAACAGAGTCGTCCCCTCATCCTTCGTCGATCGAGTCGACTTGCGGAACAGCGGCATCAGTACGTCGCCTCGCGCTCGTCGACGTCTTCCCACCACTGGACGCGCTCTCCGAGCCGGCCACGGACCCGCCAGGCCATCGACTTCGGCGCAGTTTCGATCGCCTTCTCCAGGATGCCCACCCGCTCGCGCACCGTCCCAGCCGGGTCGTCTGGCCCACCGGCGACGACGGCGGGGACGGCGGGGACACCGCCTTCGTCGAGTGCGTCCCGCAGGCGACCCAGGCTGCGCACCGCGGTGTGGTGGAATCCCCAGTCGGCGGCAAGGCATTTTGCGACGTAGGCCGCGTCGATCGCCTCCTGCCCGGCGTCGGATGTCGTGACGGGATGGCTGGTCAGCAGCACGGTCAGGTCCACCAGGTCGGTGGGCGTCAGGTTGACGATCTGCAGCTTGGCCAGCAGCAGATCCTCCAGGGCCACCGTGATGTTGTGCCGCCCGGGTCGCTTGCGGACATCGACGGTGTGGTTGAACTCCAACTGCTCGACGAACACGTCCAGGTCGATTTCGGTGGCCGGATTGGTGAACGAGTAGCGCCTGCCCTCCATGGCGATCAGCAGGTCCCGGTCGATGACGTATCCGCGCGCCTCGAGAAGGCGGCGCATGCCCTTGCGCTGCTTGGCGGGAACGATGAGGTCGATGTCCCTGGCCACCCGTCCGCACGCCTGCATCGCATCAGCGGCCGCGGTGCAGTGCAACCGGATGCCGGTGCTGCCCACCACCCGCAGGGTCACCCCGTCCCGCTCCGCACCCGTGACGATCTCGACCGCTTCGTCGTGCAACTGCGTCCAGCTCGCCGGCATCCGCGTCTACTCGATGGGGATCTGGCGGAACGCGAGATCGAGGTCGATCCCTTGCCGCCGGCGGTAGAACAGCGTGCCGACATACCACACCGCGCCGCCGACGATGACTCCCAGCATGATCCAGAACTCCTTCGTCACATGGTCTGAGTTGATCAGCGGCCCGGCGGCGATCGGGTCGTTCCAGAGAAGGTAGATCATGTAGACGAAGAAGGCGACGCTGAGCGCGCCGCTGATCGACATCAGCGGGATGCCGGCAACGGTGACCCGGCTGGCCGGTGAGGCGTCGAAGAACTGCCGCCGGGTCCTCGGGAAGATGATGGCCGACGCCATCACCGCTCCCCAGACGACGAGCAGGACCTCGATCAGCGTCAGGAAGGCGATGGCCTTGTAGGCGATCAGCCACATGAAGACGATCGAGCCCACCGTGGAGGTTCCGATCGCGACGACGGGTGTGTGGAATCGCTCACTCACCCAGCCGAGCCTGTCGGGGGCCACGCGGTCGAACGACCACGCGATCATGCTGCGGGTGGTGTAGGCGAGCTCGGCGGGGATCCAGAACCAGATCCAGGCGACGAAGGTCGCCATGATGATCACCGCGAGGACGACGTTCGACGTCAGGATGCCGGCGAGGACGGTGAAGTACGGGGTGGTGGTCGTCGTGTCGCCGGTGCCCAGGATGGAGTTGTAGGCGATCGCGCCCTGGAAGTCGTACCCGAAGACACGGTCGGCGAGCACCGCGAACAAAGCGATGAGCAGCCCGGAGAAGATCACGGCTCCCAGCATCCCGAACAGCTGGGAACGCTGGATCTTCTTGACCTCCCCGCCGATCCCGATCGACTGGACCGCCCCGAGCAGCGGCAGCAGCGGCCAGACGATGAACTTCAGGCTCTGGGAGAAGCTGAAGTCAGTCACGACATACCCGCCGGACTTGGCGCTGTCGATCACCTGGTTGTAGTCCAGGCCGGTGAGGCTGGTCAGGTTCTCCTGGAACGTGGAACGAGACCCGATCGCCATCGCCAGCAGGATGACGACCGTGCCCGCCATGGCGATCACGAAGAGAACGCGCTGCAGCGAGAAGTACCGGCGGGTCCCGGAGGCAAGCAGCGCCCCCGCGACCAGGAGGAGAAGGGTTCCGATCCAGAAGATGCCGTCGGGCTCGGCAACCGAGGTCCCCCATCTCGTCAGCGTGTCGTTGGACGACACCAACCCGACGGTGGAGAAGAACGACGACAGGCCGACGACGACGATCAACGACGCGGCCAGCGCCGCGTAGTACATCAAGATGACGGTCTCGACCAACGACATGACGAATGCCACGCCGGGGTGGATCGTGCGGGAGAGGAACACATAGACCCCGCCCGAGCGCGGGAAGACCACAGACCAGAAGTAGAAGGTCGTGGCCACGAACAGCATGCCCAGTGCGGCCAGCAGGGTGGAGACCGCTGGCTGCGCACCGGGGTAGAGGCTGGGTCCGTAGAACTGGTTGAACGCGATCGCGATGCCGACCGAGACCAGCCCGATGTTGAAGATGAAGACGTCGAAGGAGCTCCCGACGCGGATCAGGCCGGATGCCTGTCTTGAGAAGACACCGGGTGCTGCCGTTGATACCGGTGGATCCAGCCTGCGCTCAGCCATGGTCCCTCCAGGGATGCGAACCCGTCGCTCCCACACAATCCCCCGATCAGGAACGATGGTCAAGCCATTCCGGCTAGTATTTGGCGAACTTCGAATCCCAGGGGTCATCGATAGCCTGCTTTCGACCAAGGAGACGACTGCGGATGACACAACGACGCGAGGCGGGGGGCGCCGGGGTGGCGAGGCTGGGAACCGGGGGGAGGACCAAAGGTGTCGACGACCTCGACCGGCGCATCATCACCATGCTGCAGTCCGACGGGAGGATGGCGAACACCGAGATCGCAAGATCGCTCGACGTCACGGAGACGACCGTGCGCAAGCGAATCGCCCGGCTGCTCGACGAGGGCCTGATCAACGTCGTCGCGGTGCCGACGCCCACTGCGGTGGGGATGAACCTCTCGGCGATCATCGGGATCTCCGTCGACCTCACCGCCATGCATGCCATCGGCGACCAGCTGCGCGGATACCCCGAGGTCCGCTATGTCGGGATGTCAGCCGGCCGGTACGACGTGATGCTCGAAGCGTTCTTCACCGACCAGGAACACCTGCTGGAGTTCGTGACCGACAAGCTCGGCGCCGTGCCAGGTATCGAGAAGGTCGAGACCTCGATCATCCTCAAGGTCGTCAAGTTCTCCTATGAATGGGAGATCGTCTAGCTTCTGGGCCGATAGGCGTTCGCACCGACAGGAGTGTGCACCGATGTTGGAGCGGTTCAGCGTGCGCTGCAGGTCATGGTGCGGTGGAGGCCCCACCCGTCATCCGACAGTCGTTGGCGCGCCATCCGACAACGTGTCACGCCGGCAGGCACGGGGTTCCGGCACGGGCCCGCGGCCGCGATCGCTCGAGTACGAGGCCGACCCCTCCGGTCCTGTACTCGCAGACCTGTGCAGGCGATGAGAGTTGTCGCACCCGTTTACCCGCACCAACTGCACAACTTCTTGCCGCGGCCGAACGGGTTGACCTCCCAGGGGTGCGTCAGGATCACCGCACCGACGTTTTGCGCGCTGGTTGGTCACCGGCTCAACCGTGACCAACAACCGCGCAATTCCCGGCACCGGCCGGTGATCGATGCGGCTACTGCAGATAGTTCTCCACCTCTCCGAGAGGTCGCACGTGCGCGGACTCCGGGTCCTGCCCGGCTTCCTGCGCCGCACGCCGCTGTCGCAGCAGGTCCCAGCACTGGTCAAGGGCACCCTCCAACCGGCGCAGCTGTTCGCGTTCGTCCTCAGCGGCCAGCTCGCCCTGCTGCAGCCTGCTCCGCAGCTCGTGCTCCTCCTTCACCAGCTTGTTGACACGGCCGAGGATCTCGTGGTCGTCCATGGTCGGGCCTCCCGTACGGTGTCGCCCTGGTGCGCTGAATCGGGTCCTTCCCGCCATCCTTGGCCAAAGAAGTTGCGCAGGCAAACCAGTCCGTCAGGCTGGGCAGATTGATCGGGCAGGTTGATCGGGCAGGTTGATCGGAGGACCATTCCATGTTGCACGGCCAGAGAGTCACCCTCCGGGCCCGGCTGGACGCGGACGTCCCGGTGCTGCACGCAGAGCTGCATGACGACGTGGAGACCCGTTCCCGGGCCGACTCACGCCCCTGGGGGCCGGTCACACCGGGCTCCGCTGCCGCCCCGTATGCGGTCCGCGAGCCCTCCCCCGACGTCGCGTGCTTCTCGGTGGTGGAGAAGGCCAGCGACGAGCTCGCCGGCGAGGCGCTGCTCTGGAGCATCGACCTACACAATCGGATGGCGCACATCGGGCTGTCATTGCGCCCGGGCTTCCGCGGCCGTGGGCTGAGTGGTGACGTGATCGACGTGCTCTGCGAGTACGCGTTCTCCGTGCGAGGCCTGCACCGCCTCCAGATCGAAACCCTGTCCGACAACGTCGCGATGATCGCGGCCGCTACCGGGGCGGGGTTCGTGCTGGAGGGCCAAGTCCGCAAGGCCGCCTGGGTTCTCGGCAGCTTCGCCGATGAGGTCATCCTCGGCCTGCTGGCTGACGAATGGGTTACCTCGCGAGCCGGTACGACGTGATCCCCCGTCGCGCCGCACCGGCCCGGCGAGGGGTCAGTTGGTCAGGACCGCATCGAAGTCGATGGTCGGCCGACCGGCCGTGGCCAGGTTGACGACTCTGACGGTATGCGTCCCCGAGCGGAGGGCGACCTGCCAGGTCACCACCCGTGGCCGAAGGTGCGAGGCGTATGTGTCGACCGTCGAGGACACCACCCCGTCGACGCTTACCTCGAAGGCTCCGCGGCCCGGCCCCTTGGCCATGACCAGCGCGAGGTGGGTCGCCTCGCCGGCCGGCACGGTGACGGCCGCGGTCACGGATGCGTTCGGGTCCGAGGTCCTGCTCAGTGTGCCGCGTGACCAGCGTGCGGACTTCGATCTGGTCCAGTTACCTGAATAGGCAAGGCTGGGCACGAGCTGGTTCCACACGTTGTCGACCTTGCGGTTGTCCTGGGTCACCGCGATCAGTCCCCCGCGTACCAGATGTTTCGAGGTGTTCCCAGCCGCGTCCCTGGCCTTCACGGTCCAGCCGGCGGGCTGCCAGGCACCGCCACCGCAGTCGTTGTTCCAGTTCGTCCCGTAGAGGCGCACCGTGGTCTTCTTGCTGCGGCTCAGGAGGGTGGAGTCGCCCTCGCCGACGGTGTGCTCGACGACGGTGTAGCGCACCGAGCCGGCATCGTCCGAGCCGTGCCAGGAGAGCTTCTCCCGCGCATTGACCCCGTTGGGGCAGCCAGCCTCGGGCGGGAAGCTCTTGTCGATCGCGCGACCCACCAGGAAGCTGGACTTCATCGGCGTCCTGAGTGTCGGTGCCGTGGTGTCCGGCGCTGTCTGCGCTGCCGTGGGCAGGACCGCCAACCCGAGTGCTGCCAATGTTGCGAGTGTTCCGACGAGCTTCATCTGGTAACCCTCCCCCTGGGGCGACGACCGTGGCCGGTCGACGGTGTTGCCGCCACGATGGATGTGGCTCCTGTAACTGTTTTGATCGTGTCAGGTTACGCTTGGAGGTCTGGCACGCATAACCGCTTTCGCCAACCACGGTCACTCAGCGTGAGAACGACGCCCGGCGGTGTCGCTCTACCGCCTTGCTCACCTGGATGAGGTCCCGGTCACCGATGAGGCCCAGCCTCAGGGCGTGCTCGGCCGCTTGCCGGCTGTCCGATACCAGCAGCATGGGCACGCCGAGAGCCTCGATCTCGTCGGCGATGCGCCGAACCCGGTCCGCGCGCATCGGTGACTCCGGTGGCACGTCCCGGATGTAGATCGCGCGAATCCGGTCCGGGTATGCCCTGGCCACCGCCGCGTACGCCTCGGCGTCGTCCTGACCACTGTCGCCGAACAACAGCCAGCTCAGGTGGGAGTGCTCCTGCAGCAGGGCGGTGATCGTCCTTGTCTTCAAGGCCACACTGTCCTCGCGGAACAACCAGCTCCCGGTCGGGCCCCAGTCGGTCATCAGCAGTGGCCCCTCGGGAAAGCCCTTGCGCGACAGGAACCGTTCGACGACCGGGAACAGGTTCCACGCGCCGGTGGACACGTAGAAGACGTGTGTTCCGCCGGCCGTCCCGGCAACCAGCGCTCGGTAGAGCTCCGCCGCGCCGGCGACCTCGGTCCGGGCGTGTTCGGGGATGAGCAGCGTCGTCCGCAGGGCGTCGACCAGGCGGGTCAGACCTGTGTGGATGACCGTGTCGTCGATGTCACTCACGACACCCAGGCTGGCCGCGGGGTCGACGACCAGCAGCCGGCCGTCGTTGGAGTACGCAGTGTCACCGGTGAGACCGAACGTGACCCGATGCCACCCTGGCGCCAGTCCCGGCAGCTCGACGTCTGCTTCGACGTAACCCTCCGGGCTGGTGACCGCGCTCACCCGACGTCCGGCGACGGCGATGGTGACCTGTTCACCGGGCACGTCGACGCTCAGAAACGGGGCAAGCCCGGCGATCAGCGCCGCCCGAGGCTTTCTCCGCCGGGCGTCGGCTGTGCGGCTCAGCAGCACCCGGGCGCGCATGTGTGCCCGCTCGGTCGTTCCGTGACCGAGATAGGGAACGACGGTCGGTTCCCACCCCGGCCGTCGGCGCAGGAAGGAGCAGAGCCGGAGGTCGGCGCTCCGCTCCAGGCGCACGGCCCACGAGGCGAACCGTGCGCGGATCCTAGACAGCACGATGGGCCGGCCGAGGGGACGGTAGCGTCACCGTCGCGGCGGACCTGGCGGCCTCGTATCCGGCCAGGGCGACCTCCAGTGCCCGCAGACCATCCTCGCCGTGGGCACAGGGGCCCAGGAGGTGGCCGGCACGGATAGAAGCCAGGAATCCCTCGACCATCGCAGCGTCCACGTCGTCCGCGAACGGCAGCAGGCGGAGCCCGCCACCTCTGTGCTTGCTGACGAGACGCAGCGACTCGGCCACGTCGTTGAGCGACAGCGAGCCCAGTGTGCCGACGATGCGCAGGTAGAAGTCGTAGTCCCACGGATTGCCAGCCGGCACGGACCAGCTCGGGTCCACGCTGGCGACCATGCCTCCCTCGAAGACCAACGACATGAGTGCCATGTCATCGACCTCGATGTCCCACATCAGTGAACCCACCTCGGCACCCACCCGGACGACCTCGCGCCCGCTGAGATGACGCATGACATCGGTGATGTGCACAGAGTGGTCGATCAGCGCACCGCCTCCGGAATCCGAAGGCCTGGTGATCCATTCGGGATACTGCGGCGGCAGTGGCGGGCGGCCGCGGTTGCCGCCGACCATGGCGATCACGTCACCAAGCTCTCCCGCGAGGAGGGTGGCCCGTACCTGCTGCACCAGGGGCAGGAACCGGGTGACGAACGCCGTGTGCAGCTGCACGCCGGCCCGTTGACATGCTTCGATCATCGCCTGCGCGTCTTCAAGGGTGGTCGCGATCGGCTTCTCGCACAGGACATGGCGTCCTCGGGACGCCGCCAGTTCGACGAGCGCCCGATGCTCCGCGGTGGCGCTGCAGACGACGACCGCCTGCACGCGCGCCGACTCGAGCAGCACCCTGGCGTCGTCGTGGTATGCGACGCCGAACTCGTCCGCGATCGACTGCCCCAGCTCGGGCGTCGCGTCGAAGACGCCGGCAAGGCGAGCGTTCGGCGAGCTCGCCAGGGCGCGTGCGTACGACCACGCGTGTGGACGGTGGGCACAGCCGAGGATCGCGACACCGGGTCGGTCGGTCACGGCACTCCCCACACCGTCAGGTCGATGCTCTCGCCGGTGCGCACCGACTCGGCGGCGGCGAGGGCTGTTCGCAGCGCCGTGAGGCCGTCTGCGGCCGGCACCGGGGAGGGTGCACCCGTGCGTACGGCATGCGTGAAGCCGGCGAGCTCGCTGCGGAATCCGCGGTCGCTCAACGGGTCGAACGCGACCGAGTCACGGGAGGCGAAGTGGATCACCCCGCCGGCGATCTGGTCGTAGTCCCAACTGACCCGCCCGTCGGTCCCGATGATCTCCGTGGACACCTTGAACCCGTGCGACACCGGATGAGCCCAGCTCGCCTCGACGAGTCCCATCGCCCCGTTCGCATACCGGATCGTCGCGAGGACATAGGTGGCGGGCCCGGCGTGGGTGTCCGCCCCCACGGCTTGGAGCCTGACCGCCGGGCTGCCGGCGGCCCAGGAGATGAAGTCGAAGCTGTGCACACCGAGGTCTACGAGTGGGCCGCCCGACTGCTCGGTGTCGGCCAGCCAGCCGACCTCACTCCAGCCGGGCACCGACGTCGTCATCGTGTGCGAGACCATCCGAACCGTGCCCAGGTCGCCGGCCTCGATGCTGTCCTTGGCCCGCCGGTGGTCCGGTTCGTACCGGCACACGTGGCCGACCATGAGGATCCCAGCGGCCCGCTCTGCCGCCGCTACGATCCGGCGCGCGTCGGCCAGCGTCCGCGCGATGGGCTTCTCACAGAGCACGTGCAGCCCCGCTTCCAATGCCCGAATCGCGAGTGGCGCGTGGGTGGCCGAGGGCGTGCCGATCGTGATGACATCGAGGCCCGCGTCGAGAAGCTCATCGAAGTCCGACAGCGCGACCGCGCCCACCCGGGCGGCCAGCCGTTCGGCCTTCACCACGACCGGGTCCGCGACAGCCACAACCCGGACGCCCGGTATCGCCGCGTATGCGTTCACATGAGCGCGACCCACGAATCCGGCCCCCGCGACACCGGCCCGGAGCTCGGTCACCACGACAGCCCGGTCACCATGGCCGAGAAACTAGCCGATCCCGGCCACCACCGACCGCGCAGCCCGATCTCTGTCTTCGATGCGTCGGTGGGGGCACCTACGATGTTGCAGAATGGCGGGGGATCCGCTGACGGAGAGGAACCAGCCGGTATGACACACACCGAGGTAACAGCCGACCCGGCCCGCGGCACCGACGCGGACAGTCCGGAGGAGCTGGAACTGCGGCTGGAACGGCACCGGGTCGAGCTGACCGGGTACTGCTACCGGATGCTCGGTTCGGCGTTCGAGGCCGAGGACGCCGTGCAGGAGACGATGATCCGGGCGTGGCGGAGCTTCGCCGGCTTCGAGGGCCGGGCCGCACTGCGGTCGTGGCTCTACCGGATCGCGACCAACGTGTGCATCGACCTGCTCAACGGCAGGCAGCGCCGCGCCCGCCCGATGGATCTCGGCCCGGCTCGGACGCCGCACGAGTCGTCCCTCGGAGCCCCGTTGCCGGAGGCGGCCTGGATCCAGCCGATGCCCGACAGCAGGGTCCTGCCCACCGGCGGCGACCCGGCCGACCTCGCGGTCGAGCGTGAGACGATCCGGCTGGCGTTCGTCGGGGCGCTCCAGCACCTCCCTCCGCGCCAACGCGCGGTGCTGCTCCTGCGCGAAGTCCTGCGCTGGCAGGCGTCCGAGGTCGCAGAACTGCTGGATATGACCGTCGCTTCCGTCAACAGTGCGCTCCAGCGAGCCCGGGCGACGCTGGCGAGCTACAACCTCAGCTCGACCGATGACTTCGAGCCGATGGACAAGGCGCAACGCGAGCTGCTGGACCGCTACGTCGACGCTTTCGAGCGCTACGACATGACGTCACTCGTCTCGCTGCTCCATGAGGACGCCACGCTGTCGATGCCGCCGTACGACCTGTGGTTGCGAGGGCGCGGGGACTTCCAGCGGTGGCTGCTCGGCCCGGGCTCCGGCTGCCGCGGATCCCGGCTGATCCCGGTGAACGCAAACGGGGCCGCCGCGTTCGCGCAGTACCGTCCCAGTGGTCCCGGCGGGCGGCACGAGCCGTTCTCGCTACAGGTACTCGAGATGTCAGGAGGCCGGATCACCGCGCTCAACGCGTTTCTCGACACCGCGACCCTCTTCCCGCTGTTCGGGCTGCCCGACCACCTGGAGCCGTGAGTCCGGCCGCAGCGGCAGGACGTCCGACAACCCCAGCAGGGCCAGGAAGGTTTGCAGCTCGTCGCAGGCGTCACACAGCCGCAGCCGGCTCCCCAGGCGAACGGCGGTCAGCTGCAACCGGGCCAGGGCATCGACGGTGACCAGGTCCGGTTCGGTGAGCGCGCCCACATCGCAGACGACTGTGGTGGGGCGGCCGCGTTCGATCAACCGGCCGAGCCGGTTGCACAGCCCGGCGATGTCCGTGCGTTTCAGCGGACCTTCGATGACCACGACCGCCGGAAGGGATCCGCGCGCAGAGCGGGCCGTGGGCGGCCCGGGGGCATCACGGCGCGCGCGCCCGGAATTGGAGGGCGGCGACGCTCCGGCAGCGTCCAACGGCGGAGCTCCTTTCGCGGGCTCCTAGATAAGACCGACTGACCTGCCGGAACTCATCGCCGCCCGGCAGCGTCGAGTGCCCTGACGGGCCGGGCCGGCAGCGTACCGATGAGTTCGGCCGGGCGGTGCGGTCTGAATGGTTGTGAAGCACGCGAACGCAGCGAGAGGAATCAACTCATGACCATGGACGGCCGAACCAGGTGGCTGGCCCTGCTCGTACTGTGCCTCGGGGATCTGATGATCGTCCTGGACACGACGATCGTGAACGTGGCGCTGCCGTCGATCCGGCAGGACCTCGGCTTCTCCGAGACTTCGCTCGCCTGGGTGGTGAACGCATACCTGCTCACGTTCGGAGGCTTCCTGCTGCTCGGTGGCCGGTTCGGTGACCTGTTCGGCTACCGCCGGCTGTTCCTCATCGGCATCACCCTGTTCACCGCGGCATCCCTCGCCTGCGGTGTCGCGCGGTCGCAGGAGTTCCTCATCGGCGCCCGGGCGGTCCAGGGCGTCGGCGGAGCCGTGGTGTCCGCCGTCGCTCTCTCGCTGATCATGGTCCTCTTCACCGAACCGGCCGAACGCGCGAAGGCGATGGGGGTGATCGGGTTCGTCGCCGCCGGTGGCGGAAGCATCGGAGTGCTTCTCGGTGGCGTTCTGACCGACGCGCTCGACTGGCACTGGATCTTCCTCGTCAACCTGCCGATCGGCGTCGCGGTGTTCGCGCTCTGCCGGGTGCTGCTTCCCGCCGGCGGCGGGCTCTCGGTCGGCCAGCGCGTCGACGTCGCCGGAGCGGTGACGGTGACGGCGTCGTTGATGCTCGCCGTCTACGCGATCGTGAACGGCAACCAGGCGGGTTGGTCCTCGGTCCAGACGATCGGTCTGCTCGCGACGTCCGCCAGTCTCCTCGGGGTCTTCCTGTCCATCGAGTCGCGGACATCCTCTCCGCTGGTGCCGTTGCGGCTCTTCCGGCTCCGCAACGTCGCCGTCGCGAACGTGCTGGGCGTCTTGTGGGCGGCCGCCATGTTCGCCTGGTTCTTCCTGTCCGCTCTCTACCTCCAGCTCGTGCTCGGGTACAGCGCGCTGCAGGTCGGGCTGTCGTTCCTGCCGGCGAACCTGATCATGGGCGCGTTCTCCCTCGGCCTGTCCGCCAGGCTTGTCATGCGCTTCGGGATCAGCGGCCCGCTCGCCGTGGGACTGCTGTTGTCGGCCGCCGGCCTGGTGCTGTTCGCGATGGCACCGGTCGACGGTAGTTTCGTCGCGCACGTTCTCCCGAGCATGATCCTGCTCGGATTCGGCGGGGGCATCGCCTTCAACCCGATGCTGCTCGCGGCCATGAGCGATGTCGATCCGAGTGAGTCCGGGCTGGCCTCGGGGGTCGTCAACACCTCCTTCATGATGGGCGGCGCTCTTGGTCTGGCTGTCCTCGCCAGCCTGGCCGCTTCGCGCTCCGAGAGTCTGGTGACATCCGGGTACGACCCGATCGCCGCACTCAACGGTGGTTACCACGCGGCGTTCCTGGTCGGCGCGGTCTTCGCCGCGACCGCCGCTGTTCTCGGCGGCCTGCTGCTCCGCCAGGGCATGCCCGCGGCGGTGCAAGGTGACGAGGGGCTGCACGGTGAAGAGGAGCCGGCGGGCGTACGCGAGCCGGTCGGTGCGGACTGCTAGCCGTTCCGAACGTCGACGGTCGGCCGGGACGTGACTCCGGGCCAGCCCTGGAGAAGGCTGGCCCGGAGGTAGTTGCTGCTACTTCAGGAAGCTGAACCGCTGTACGATCGCCAGCCGCTCCCAGGCCTTACCGAATCCGAAGGTCTTGCCGGCACCCAGCAGGGCCAACATCACCAGGGTGAGTGCGTAGATCAGGTGGTCGTCCATGAAGGGGTTGTTGTCGGGGGGCAGGACTGCCGACCACATCATGACCAGCAGCGCGACACCGGCGACGGTGGCCAGGCGGGTGGTGATTCCCAGGATGAGTGCAGCGCCGATTCCGAGGAGACCGAGCATGAAGGCCCAGTCGGCCCAGGCCGCACCGGCGAAGCTCTGGTAGATGCCGGAGAACGGACCCTTGGTGGCGAAGCCCAGGAATCCTTCGGTAGGCGAACCTCCGTGGATCCAGGCCGCGTCGCCGAACCTGTCGACGATGCCGGTCTCGGAGTCGCGACCGGTGGAGAATCCAAGGGCGAGGAGCTTGTCCAGGAAGGCCCACAGGAACACCCAGCCCAGGCTGATGCGCGTTGCCGCGGCCACGTAGCGCAGGGCCCTGGTGGAGGTCGACTCGCGAACCTCGGCGGGGACGTCGAGGCGGTGCTGCTGTACGCCGTTCGTGCTGACGGCGCCCGTGTGGGCATTGTTGCTCGGGGTGCTCTGCGTGGTGGTCATCGTGCTAACTCCCTCATTGGGATTCTCGGTGTTTTCCTATGCCTCCACCTTCGCCCGACCGTCCGACGGCGGATAGGGACTAAGTACCCGGGTCCCCCGCCGAAGGACCCTGCGTGTGTGAGAGGGGTCGAAGGACTCTGTGGCTGCTGCGCCGAGAGCGGCACACTCCGGGGTATGGACACTGCCTTGTATCTCGCCGAGGACAGCTCCCCGACGGAGTGCTACCGGCTACTGGGTTCTGTCCGAGTGGGCAGGGTCGTGATGACCCGGCGCGCATTGCCGGTGGTTCTCCCTGTCACCTTCGCCCTCGACGGGCATCACATCGTCATCGCAACCGCGGCGGGTTCGGCACTGGACACCGCATCCGAGCAGGGCACTGTCGTTGCCTTCGAGGCCGACGACCTGGACCCGATGACGTTGTCCGGCTGGAGCGTCGTGGTGACGGGCACGGTGCGGGCGATCACCGACCCCATCGACGTGCTGCGCGCCGAGCAGTTTCCGTTGGTCTCGGGGGTCGGGGACGAACACCGACACTTCGTGTGCATCACGCCGGGGCTCATCTCCGGCCGCTCGATGCGTAAGAATGCAGTGTGAGCGACAGACCGCAGGACCGTCCGATCAGGGTGTTCCTGCTCGACGACCACGAGATCGTACGTCGAGGGCTGCGAGAGCTGCTCGAGTCCGACGGCAGCATCGAGGTCGTCGGCGAGTCGGGACTGGCGGTCGAGGCGACCAGCAGGATTCCGGCCCTGCATCCCGATGTCGCGGTGCTGGACGGAAGGCTGCCCGACGGCAGCGGGGTCGACGTGTGCCGCGACGTGCGGTCAGTGGACCCGACGATCGCCTGCCTGATCCTGACGTCGTACGACGACGACGAGGCGCTGTTCAACTCGATCATGGCCGGCGCCGCCGGCTACGTCCTCAAGCAGATTCGCGGCACCGAGCTTCTGGACGCCATCCACCGCGTCGCGCAGGGTCAGTCCCTGCTGGATCCGATGGTCACCAAGAAGGTGCTGGCCCGGCTCCGGGAAGGCCCGGAGTCCGATCCGGCGTTGGCAAAGCTCACCGAGCAGGAGCGACGGATTCTCCTGCTCATCGCCGAAGGCCTCACGAACCGGCAGATCGGTGAGCGGATGTTTCTCGCCGAGAAGACAGTGAAGAACTACGTCTCGAGCCTGCTGGCCAAGCTCGGCATGGAGCGCCGGACGCAGGCAGCGGTCTTTGCCACCCGGCTCCGGCCGACGTGAGCCCGGACGACGCGAGCGTGGAACAGCCCGAAAGCATCTGGTCTAGTCATTCGCGAACGCGCCTCAACGACTTGCTGCGGGAGCTCATCGACCGCGCCGAGGAGATGGCCAGCACCCAGGAGCGGATGCGCGGCCTGCTCGACGCGGTCGTCTCGCTGTCCAGCGACCTCAGCCTTCCGGTGCTGCTGCGCCAGATCGTCACGGCCGCGTGCCAGGTTGTGGACGCGCGCTACGGCGCCCTGGGCGTACTCCCCGAGGAGGGCGACGACCTCGCGCAGTTCGTCAACACCGGCTTCGACGACGAAACGGTCACCGCCATCGGCTCGCTCCCGCGCGGGCGGGGAATCCTCGGGCTGCTCATCAAGGAGCCACACCCGCTACGCCTCGATGACCTGAACCAACACGCTGCCTCATTCGGGTTTCCCGACCACCACCCACCGATGCGCACGTTCCTCGGTGTGCCGGTGCGTGTGCGTGACGAGGTCTTCGGCAACCTCTACCTGACCGAGAAGCGGAACGGACAGCCCTTCACGGCCGACGACGAGGATCTGGTCGTCGCGCTCGCCGCGGCCGCCGGGGTCGCGGTGGAGAACGCCCGGCTGTACGGGGCGACCCAAAGGCGACACGAGTGGACCCGGGCGGCGACGCACCTGGCTCCGCGACTGATGGCCAACGACTCGGGGGGCTGGAATCTGGTCGCGCGAGAGGCACGCCGGGCCGCTGGTGCCGACATCGCTCTTGTCGTACGGGATGCGGCTGCGCCGCTCGCCCTGGCCGTGGCGACCCGGGATGAGGAGGGACCGGCCGCCATCGACGACGGGGCGGATCTCTCCGCTCGCCGGGCGCACACAGCTGGGGCGCCGTGGGAGACCCAGCGGCTACGGGATGTCGCCCAGAACTCGACCCTGGCGAGCCTCGTGATGCAGTTCTCGCCGGACGACTCTGAGCAGCGCAGCGACGTGGCTCGGCCGGCACTGGTCGTTCCGCTGCGACTGACCAAGGACAGATCGTGGGCGTTGGTCGTCGTCGGTGACAGTGGCCAACCGCCATACACCACTTTGGATCTGGAGCTCGCCGGTGTGTTCGCCGACCAGGCCGCGCTGGCCCTGGAGCTGGCGACGGCTGCGCAGGACCGGCGCCGCCTGGCTGTGTTCGAGGACCGTGACCGCATCGCCCGCGACCTGCACGACCTGGTCATCCAGCGGCTGTTCGCCACCGGGCTCGGCCTGCAGGGTCTGGTGCCGCATCTCCAGGGTGGCTCGGAGGCGGCGCGGCTCGAGGGCTACGTCGATGATCTCGACTCGACGATCCGGGACATCCGCTCCGCCATCTATTCACTGCACGCCAGCGACCGCACCGGTGACCGAACGCGCGGCCTGCTCGAGCATCTGCTCGAGGAGTCCGCCGAACCACTCGGCGTGCGGCCGCAGTTGACGGTCGCCGGTCCCATCGACACCGTGGTCGACGGTGACCTGCGCGCCGACCTGCTGGCCGTGGTCAGGGAGGCGCTGTCCAACGTGGCCCGGCACGCCGGCGCCCATGTGGTCAACGTCGGTGTCCAGATCTCCGGTGAGGTGCTGGTGCTCACGGTCGACGATGACGGGACGGGTGTGCCCGCCGACCCAGGACGCCGCAGCGGACTCACGAACATGCAACACCGCGCGCGGCGTCACGGCGGCGACGTCCGCCTCGAGGACTCACCGCTGGGCGGCGCCCGTGTCCTCTGGACCGCACAGGTTCGCTAGCGGAGCCAGCCGCGGGCCGAGGCTCCGCGGCGCCGCCGCATGCGCAGGCAAACGACCAACGACCCTTCGACCCGGGTCTTTTCCCTTGGTCCGGCCGCGGCGCCACTCAGCAGACTCTGACGGGCCCGCGCCGAGACGTTGACGGAATGCTCCACTCACAAACCCCGCCGACTCGCCCCGATCTGTATTCCCTTTGTCCGGAGAGTGGTAAGCATATGACTGTGAGCAATCGCACCCTCGGCGGGCGCGGTCAAAATGGGGCGAGCGGCAACCTGGCGCTGGCGACGATCGCCTTCGCGGTCAACTTCTGGGCCTGGAACCTGATCTCACCACTGGCATCGAGTTATTCGGACCAGATGTCGCTCAGCAGCGCTAAGACCTCGGTACTGGTTGCGATGCCCGTGCTCGTCGGGTCGGTCGGGCGGATACCGGTCGGCGCCCTCACCGACCGGTACGGCGGTCGGACGATGTTCACTCTTCTGTCCCTGATCACGATCGCCCCCGTCCTGGCCGTTGCCGCAGCCGGAAACGCCGGGTCATACCCACTGCTGCTGCTCTTCGGACTCTTTCTCGGCATCGCCGGCACGACGTTCGCGGTGGGCATCCCGTTCGTCAATGCCTGGCACAAGCCGAGCCGACGTGGTTTCGCGACCGGCGTGTTCGGGGCGGGGATGGGCGGCACCGCGCTGTCCGCATTCTTCACGCCGCGTTTCGTGTCCTGGTTCGGCAACACGACAACCCACGTGATTATCGCCGTGGCGCTGCTCGCCACTGCCGGGATGGCCAGGACGATGATGCGGGACGCGCCGGGCTGGGAGCCGAACACGTCCCCGGTGCTACCGAAGCTGAGCGCGGCGGCGAGGCTCCCCGTCACCTGGTCGATGTCGTTCCTCTACGCGATCACGTTCGGCGGCTTCGTGGCCTTCGCCACCTACCTGCCGACCTACCTGAAAACGGTCTACCTCTTCTCGCAGACGGAGGCAGGCACGCGCACCGCCGGGTTCGCCCTCGCCGCCGTGGTCGCCCGCCCCGTCGGTGGCATCCTGTCGGACCGGATCCACCCCAAGCCGGTGGTACTGGCCTCGCTGGCCGGAGCGGCCGTGATGGCGATCGTCATCGCCACCCAGCCCAGTCCGGAGGTGCCGGCAGGACTGGCCTTCCTGGCCATGGCGTTCTCATTGGGGATAGGCACCGGTGGGGTGTTCGCGTGGGTCGCCCTGAGGGCGCCGAGCGAACGGGTCGGCGCCGTCACCGGCATCGTAGGTGCCGCCGGGGGCCTGGGTGGCTACTTCCCGCCGCTGGTCATGGGGATCACGTACGACGAGGCGGGCAACGACTACACCGTCGGCTTGGCCCTGCTCTGCCTAACCGCTATCGCGGCGTTGCTGTTCACGCTGTTCCGCGTCTCCGGCGCGACCACGCTCGAACGGAGAGCCGCATGACCAGCGACGCTGAGCGGCGCGCCGGTGTCGATGGCCCGGTCGAGGACTTCCTCGTCAAGTCCAGGCGCTTCTTCACTCGCTCCGAGGTCTCCGCCGACCTGCGCACGCTGCACAAGATCGGCGGCCGGCAGGCCGATGACTTCTACCGCGACCGCTGGAGCCACGACAAGGTCGTGCGCTCGACTCACGGTGTCAACTGCACCGGCTCGTGCTCATGGAAGGTCTACGTCAAGGACGGCATCATCACCTGGGAGTCCCAGCAGACCGACTACCCTTCGGTCGGCCCCGAGAGCCCGGAGTACGAACCCCGCGGCTGTCCGCGCGGGGCCGCGTTCTCCTGGTACACCTACTCCCCTACCCGGGTGCGGTACCCCTACGTACGCGGCCTGCTGCTCGAGATGTACAGGGAGGCCAAGGCGCGGGTCGGTGACCCGGTGCTCGCCTGGGCGGACATCGTGTCCGACCCCGAGCGGTCCGCGCGCTACAAGGCCGCGCGCGGAAAGGGCGGGCTGGTGCGCGCCAGCTGGGAGGAAGCCACCGAGCTGGTGGCCGCTGCCCACGTCTACACGATCAAGCGCTTCGGCCCCGACCGCATCGCCGGCTTCTCCCCCATACCCGCGATGAGCATGGTCTCCCACGCGTCCGGGGCCCGGTTCGTATCCCTGATCGGCGGTTCGATGCTGTCGTTCTACGACTGGTACGCCGACCTTCCGGTGGCCTCACCGCAGATGTTCGGGGACCAGACGGACGTTCCCGAGTCCGGCGACTGGTGGGACGCCGGCTACCTGGTGATGTGGGGCTCGAACGTCCCGGTCACGCGTACCCCGGACGCGCACTGGATGACCGAGGCGCGCTACCGGGGCCAGAAGGTGGTGGCGGTCTCCCCCGACTACGCCGACAACGTCAAGTTCGCCGACGAGTGGCTCGCGGCACAACCCGGTACCGACGGCGCGCTGGCCATGGCGATGGGGCACGTCATCCTCAAGGAGTTCTTTGTCGACCGCGACGTGCCCTACTTCACCGGCTACGTCAAGCAGTACACCGACCTGCCGTTCCTCGTCCGGCTCGAACCGCACGGCGACAGCTATGTCCCGGGCAAGTTCCTCACCGCTGCGGACCTGGACGCACACCGCGACAGCGAGAACGCGCCGTTCAAGACCGTATTGCTGGACGCCGCCAGCGGCGAGCCGGTCGTCCCGAACGGGTCGCTCGGGTACCGGTTCGGCGATGCGGGTGCCGGACGGTGGAACCTCGATCTCGGCGACGTCGACCCGCTGCTCAGCGCCGGCGGAGGCGGCGAGCCCGGCGTCCTCGTGGCGCTGCCCCGTTTCGACGCGAGCGACGGATCGGCCGATCTCGTGCAGCGCGGGGTGCCCGTCCGTCGGGTCGGCGGACATCTGGTGACGACGGTCTTCGACCTGTTGCTCGCGCAGTACGGCGTCGGACGGCCCGGCCTGCCCGGCAGTTGGCCCAGTGGGTACGACGACCCTGATCAGCCGTGCACACCGGCCTGGCAGGAAGCGATCACCGGCGTGCCGGCGGCCAAGGCCGAGCGGATCGGACGAGAGTTCGCGGCCAACGCCGAGGAATCCAGGGGCCGGTCGATGATCCTGATGGGGGCCGGCACCAACCACTGGTTCCACTCCGACACGATCTACCGAGCGTTCCTCACGCTCACGACACTGACCGGCTGTCAGGGCGTCAACGGCGGCGGCTGGGCGCACTACGTCGGGCAGGAGAAATGTCGTCCGGTCACCGGCTGGGCGCAGCTGGCGTCCGCTCTGGATTGGTCGCGACCGCCGCGTCAGATGATCCAGACGGCCTACTGGTACCTGCACACCGACCAGTTCCGTTACGACCACTTCGGCGCCGACACCCTGGCCGCGGCCACCGGCAGTGGTCGGCTGGCCGACCGGACGACGGCCGATGTGATCGCACAGTCGGCCCGGATGGGCTGGATGCCGTCCTACCCGACGTTCGACCGCAACCCGCTCACGCTGGCCGACGATGCCCAGGCGCAGGGCATGACGGTCGACGACTACGTTGTCGCCGAGCTCAAGGCCGGCCGGCTGCGCTTCGCCTGTGAGGACCCTGACGCCGAGAACAACTACCCCCGGGTGCTCACGGTGTGGCGGGCGAACCTGATCGGCTCGTCAGGCAAGGGCAGCGAGTACTTCCTCAGGCACCTGCTCGGCACTGACTCCTCGGTGCGCGCGGAGCAGGCCGGGCCGCAGGACCGTCCGCGCGACGTGGTCTGGCGGGATGACCCACCGGGCGGCAAGCTCGATCTCCTGTTGACGCTGGACTTCCGGATGACCAGCACCACAGTGTTCTCCGACGTCGTGCTCCCAGCCGCCACGTGGTACGAGAAGCACGACCTGAGCACCACCGACATGCACCCGTTCATCCACTCGTTCAACCCCGCTATCGCACCGCCCTGGCAGACACGGACCGACTGGGATGCGTTCATGAGCATCTCCGAGGCGTTCAGCCGGCTGGCTGCACGACACCTCGGGGTGCGAAGCGATGTCGTGGCGATGCCGCTGCTGCACGACACTCCCGACGCGATGGCCAACCCGCACGGGCGGGTGGCGGACTGGAAGCACGGCGACTGTGAGCCCGTGCCCGGTGTGACGATGCCGAAGCTCGTCACGGTGGAACGCGACTTCCCCGCTGTGCGGGCCAGGATGGCCGCGCTCGGTCCCCTGCTCGACCGGCTGGGCGCGACCACCAAGGGCGTGACCTACCAGGTCGGTAACGAGGTCGACTACCTGCGGCGCAAGAACGGTTCGGTGCGGGGCGGTCCCGCTGACGGTCGACCGTCGCTGCTGCGTGACATCGATGCATGCGAGGCCATCCTCGCGCTCTCCGGCACCACCAACGGTCGGCTGGCCACCCAGGGGTTCCACACCCTGGAGGAGCGGACGGGCCAGCAGATGGCGGATCTGGCCGGCGAGCATCAGGGGAAGCAGATCACCTTCGCCGACACCCAGTCGCGCCCGGTGCCGGTGATCACGTCCCCGGAGTGGTCGGGCTCCGAGACCGGTGGGCGGCGGTACTCGCCATTCACCATCAATGTCGAGCGGCGCAAGCCCTGGCACACGCTCACCGGCCGCCAGCACTTCTTCCTCGATCACGACTGGATGGCCGAGATCGGGGAGAGCCTCCCGGTCTTCCGCCCGCCACTGAACATGCGGGCACTCTTCGACGAGCCGGCGATCGGCACAGTCGAGGGCACACATGCGTCGGGTGAGATCGGCATCGCCGTCCGATACCTGACGCCGCACAACAAATGGTCAATCCATTCGGAGTATCAGGACAACCTGTTCATGCTGACCCTGTCCCGCGGCGGCCAGACCATCTGGATGAGCAAGCAGGACGCCGAGAAGATCGGCGTCGCGGACAACGACTGGGTGGAAGCGGTGAACCGCAACGGCGTCGTCGTCGCCCGCGCGATCGTGTCGCACCGAATGCCCGAGGGCACTGTCTACATGTACCACGCACAGGACCGGCTGATCGACGTCCCGCGCACCGAGACGACCGGGAAACGCGGCGGGGTCCACAACTCTCTGACCCGGTTGATGATCAAGCCCAGCCATCTCATCGGGGGCTATGCGCAGCTGTCCTACGCATTCAACTACCTCGGTCCGACGGGCAATCAGCGGGACGAGGTCACCGTCATCCGCCGCAGGTCGCAGGAGGTGGACTACTGATGGCCCGACCACTGAAGGCCCAAGCACTGAAGGCGCAGACGACCCGATGAGACCGATGGCCCAGATGGCGATGGTGATGAACCTCGACAAGTGCATCGGCTGCCACACCTGCTCGGTCACCTGCAAGCAGGCGTGGACCAACCGCACCGGGGTCGAGTACGTGTGGTTCAACAACGTCGAGACCAGACCAGGGCAGGGCTATCCCCGGCGGTACGAGGACCAGGAGCGTTGGCGCGGCGGTTGGGAGCTCGGGAAGCGTGGCCGACTGCGACTCAAGGGCGGTGGCCGGGTACGCAAGCTGTTCACGATCTTCTCCAACCCGTTGCTGCCCGGCATCGACGACTACTACGAGCCATGGACCTACGACTACGACAGCCTCATCAACGCACCCTTGCAGGAGCACACACCGGTCGCCCGGCCGAAGTCGCTGATCAGCGGACAGGACATGAAGGTCAGCTGGAGTGCCAACTGGGACGACGACCTCGGCGGGTCGACCGACCACGGCGACAAGGACGTTCTGCTCAAGGAGATCGCCGACAAGGTGAAGTTCGAGTTCGAGCAGACGTTCATGTTCTATCTCCCGCGCATCTGCGAGCACTGCCTGAACCCGTCGTGCGCGGCGTCGTGTCCGTCCGGAGCGATCTACAAGCGCACCGAGGACGGGATCGTCCTGGTGGACCAGGATCGCTGCCGTGGTTGGCGGATGTGCGTCACCGGATGCCCCTACAAGAAGGTGTACTTCAACCACCGCACAGGCAAGGCCGAGAAATGCACCTTCTGCTTCCCGCGGGTCGAGGTGGGCATCCCGACAGTGTGCTCGGAGACCTGTGTGGGGCGCCTGCGCTACATCGGTCTGGTTCTGTACGACGCCGACAAGGTGCTCGAGGCCGCCACGGTCCCGGACGAGCACGACCTCTACGAGGCGCAGCGGTCCGTGTTCCTCGATCCACACGACCCTGCGGTCGTCCACGAGGCGGAGCGGTCCGGCATCCCACGAGACTGGATCGATGCCGCCCAGCGATCTCCTGTGCATGCGCTGATCAACACGTACCGAGTGGCGTTGCCGCTGCATCCGGAGTACCGCACGATGCCGATGGTCTGGTACATCCCACCGCTGTCGCCGGTCGTCGACGTCGTCAAGGACACCGGGTACGACGCGGAGGACACCGGCAACCTGTTCGCCGCGATCGACGCCCTCCGCATCCCGGTTGAATACCTCGCGGAGCTGTTCACCGCCGGGGATGCGGCGCCGGTGGACGCGGTGTTGCGCAAGCTGGCGGCGATGCGGTCGTACATGCGCGAGCTCACCATGGGGCGAGCCGCCGACGAGTCCATCGCCGCGGCCGTCGGCATGACCGGGGAGCGTATCTACGACATGTACCGCCTGCTGGCGATCGCCAAGTACGACGAGCGGTACGTCATCCCGTCGGCGCACGCGGAGCAGGCGCACCGGCTCGAGGAGCTGGCCACCGAGTGCAGCCTGGACTACGAGGGTGGACCAGGGATGGGCGGATCCGGTCCGTTCGGCGAGGGATCGGGAGGCGCCACCCCGATCGCCGTGGAGAACTTCCACATGCTCAAGGACCGCCAGACCACGGACACCATTGTTTCCCCGCAGGACAAGGCCGCCCGCGTCAACCTGCTCAACTGGGACGGCAGAGGAGCGCCGTCAGGCCTGTTCCCGCCCAAGCCGGGCGCGGCCGAGCACCTGGTGGGCACCGATCCGGACACCGGCGATGACGCCGGCGAAGTGGAGCCGCAACCGTGATCAGAACACATCGGACCTCGCGCGAGGTGCGCGCCCACCGGCTCACGTGGCAGCTTGCATCGACCCTGCTCGGCTATCCCGACGATGAGCTCGTCGAAGGGTTCCCGGCGCTGAAGGCCCTCGCCGGTCAACTGCCGACAAGACACTCCGAGCCGCTGGAGCGCTTCCTCGACCATGCGGCAGAAACGCGGTCCCTGGATCTGGCCGCGCACTACGTCGAGACGTTCGACCACCGCCGCCGGTGCTGCCCCTACTTGACCTACTACGCGCACGGCGACACGCGCAAGCGCGGAATCGCCCTGCTGGCGTTCAAGAACGCCTACCGAGCCGCCGGACTCGAGCTGGGCCGTGACGAGCTTCCCGACCACCTGTCAGTGGTGCTCGAGTTCGCCGCGACCGCCGACGTCGCGGCCGGCCGCCGACTCCTGCTCGACAACCGAGCCGGGATAGAGCTCTTGCGGCTGGGCCTCGAGGACGCCTCATCGCCGTACGTCGACGTGGTGCGCGCCGTCACCTCGACCCTGCCACCCCTTGCGGGACCGGATCGCGACGCTGTGATCCGTCTTGCGGCCGAGGGGCCGCCCGCCGAGCAGGTCGGGCTGCAGCCGTTCGCGCCGCCCGAGTACATGCCTGACCCGCAGAGGACGCGATGACGGCGGGCCTGGCGGCAGGGGACGTCAGTGGTGCCGACACGGTGCTGTGGGTCGGTGTGCCGTACATCTGCCTGGCCGTTTTCGTGGTCGGCCACTGGTGGCGCTACCGCTACGACAAGTTCGGCTGGACGACACGGTCCTCGCAGCTGTACGAGAACCGGCTGCTCCGGCTGGGCAGCCCGTTGTTCCACTTCGGCATCCTGTTCGTCCTGATGGGCCACGTGATGGGTCTTGGCGTCCCCAAGTCCTGGACAGAAGCGGTCGGCGTCTCCGAGGGCGCGTACCACGCGCTGGCGGTGGGAACGGGGACCGTCGCCGGTATCTGCACCGTGGTCGGCATGGCCATCCTGATCTACCGCCGGCGAACCGTCGGGCCGGTATTCTCGGCCACCACCAGGATGGACAAGGCGATGTATCTCGTCCTCGCCACGGTGATCCTCCTGGGACTGGCCAACACCGCCATCGCGAACATCTTCGGGCACTACGACTACCGTGACGGCGTATCCGTCTGGTTCCGCGGCATCTTCCGCCTGAGTCCGCATCCCGAGCTGATGGCGGACGCGCCGATCGGCTTCCAACTGCACGGACTGGCAGCTTTCGGTTTGTTCGCGCTCTGGCCGTTCACCAGACTGGTCCATGTTTTCAGCGCGCCACTCGGCTATCTCACCCGGCCCTACATCGTCTACCGGAGCCGGGACGACAGCATGGGTAGCCGCCCACCCCGCCGTGGCTGGGAGCGGGTCAAGTGACGGGATCAGCGTCCTTGCCGCTCGCGGGGAGCCGCTGCATGGTCGACCCCTCGCTGAGCACCTGGCGCTGATGGACGACCTGTGCGACCACTTCCTCGACGCCTACCTGCAGGAGGCTCCAGTGTCGAGGGACCGGGTCCTCCTCTGGGAGATCTGTGACCTGTTCACCGCGATGCTGCACGCGTGGACCAAGGTCCGGCTGGCTCGACTCGAGCCACGACTCACCGTCCTGCGGCACCGCCTGTCCGGAGTGCGGTTCAGCGACCCGCACGCTGCCCGCGAGATCCAGGCCGTCGCGCGATAGCCACGCCGCGATTGCTCCGAGCGCAGCCCGGCTGCACCGCGGCGGCGCGCGGCCCTCAGAACCTGTATGTCGTGATTCGTCCGCCCGGCACCGGATAGACTACTTTCGGTCACCATGCTTGACGAGACTTCGGGGGACGGACAGATGGCCCGCCACGAGGACGCCGTCAAGCCCACGGCGCCCTTACCGACCGTGTTGTACATCACCGGGTCCGGCCGCTCCGGCAGCACCCTGCTGGAGCGGATCCTCGGGGCCTCCCCCGGCTTTGTGAACGTCGGTGAGCTCATCGAGCTCTTCCGCCGGGTCGCCGTGCAGAACGAGCGGTGCGGCTGCGGCCTCGACTTCTCTGTCTGCCCGTTCTGGCAGCAGGTGGGCAAGCGCGCCTTCGGCGGCTGGGACCCGTCGCTGCTTGCCCGCGTCACCTCCCAGCAGGTCGCGGTGGCCCGTCAGCGCCACCTTCCGCGGCTGCTCGCGCCCATCCTGGCCAAGCCGGACTTTCGCGACGCACTCGACGAGTACGGCCGCACGTACGCGAGTCTCTATCGCGCGATCGCCGCGGAAGCCGATGCGCAGGTCGTCGTCGATGCCAGCAAGTGGCCGGCTCAGGCCCTGGCGCTCGCCCGCACCGGACAGATCGACTTTCGTGTCCTGCACCTGGTCCGCGATGCCCGTGGCGTGGCGTACTCATGGGCAAAGACAGGAATCGCCCGGCCGCAGTCCGTCCAGGGCGCGGACATGGCCACGCACCGGGCCTCGCGTACCGCCGTGCGCTGGAGCACGTTCCAGCTCGAGGCGGCCGCTCTGGCCCGGAGTGTTCCCTACGGCGCCACGGTGCGGTACGAGGACCTGGTCGCCAACCCGCGCCGCACCCTGGAGGCCGTCATGGACGACCTCGGGTTCGACAACGCGCCCGGCCTCCTCGACCACGTGACCGACCAGGGTGTCGACCTCGGTCCGAGCCACGGGCTCGCCGGCAACCCTTCCCGGTTCAAGCACGGCGAGGTTCGGCTCCGGGTCGACGACGAGTGGCGCACCAGGATGGGCAAGCGTCCGCGACGTGCCGTCACCGCGATCGCCGGGCCGCAGCTGCTGGCGTACGGCTATGCACGACCGCGCAGCCGCTGATCTTCTCGTCCGATCAGAACGTGAAGCACTCCGTCAGGTCGCCGATCACGTCCAACCGGTCGCGAGGCGGCGCCGCCGGTCCGAACGGGTAGCCGAGCGCGGCCTCGTTGTTCGGACCGCCGGGCGTCGACTTGTTGAAGCGGTTGTTCACCGATGCCAACGTGGGCAGCCCGAACAGGGTCTCCAGAAACTTCAGGATCGAGGAGTGCTCGTAGATCGTCGGCTCCAGGTGACGCTTCTTCGCGTACGGCGAGACCACCCAGGTTGGAACCCGCATGCCGAGCCCGTAGGCGTCGACCACGGGCGGCGCGACATGGTCGAAGAAGCCACCGTTCTCGTCATAGGTGAGGACGTACGCCGAATGGGACCAGTACCTCGAGCGCCGCAGCGCGTTGATCAGGCCTCGCTGGATGCGCATCCCGACCTGGATGTCCGCCGGCGGGTGCTCATCCCATCCCCTGGAGTAGCTCGGGATGACGAAGGAGACCTGAGGGAGTTTGCCGTTGCTCAGATCGTCGAGGTAGTCCTGCTTGCTTCCACGGGTGCGTGGGTCCTGAGCCCACCGGCGGAAGAAGACGAACACGTTGTCGCTGAGACCGGCCGGGACGTTGTCGAAGCCGATGTTGTAGACCTTCCAGCTGACACCGGCGTCCTCGAGCAGGTCGAGGATGATCGGGTAGTCCAGGACGCCGTAGCCGTAGATGCCGTTGGTCGTGATGCCGCCCGAGGTTCCCCCGACCAGGTAGAAGCGGTTCGGGTAGGTGGGCCCCAACAACGAGCAGAAGTAGTTCACGCACAGCGTGGAGTTTGCGAAGAGGCTGTAGTAGAAGGGAAGATCCTGCTCGGTGTAGTAGCCCAGCGCGATACGGCCGTCGGTGGTGTAGAACCCGTCCATCTGGCCGAAGTTCCATTCACGATGGATCGCGGACCATTCGTGGTCGATGTCGTCGGACGTCGTCTTCTTGAGGTGGAACGGCTTGACCGTGCCTCCGTTGCCATCCGGCACCGAGTACCCGGGGGGAATGCCGTACGACCCGATCCAGGGGGCGTGACCGTAGTAATGGTCGAAGGACCGGTTCTCCTGACAGTCGATGACCACGTGCCTGATCGGAAAGTCCGCCGGCCTGGTGCGCCGTCGCGCGGTGGAGGCTGTTGCGCTCGTCGGCCAGCCGGTGAGACTCCCGGCCACCGCCAACGCCCCGGCACCCTTGAGGAAGCTCCGGCGACTCGGGTCGACGTGTGCGTGTTCGGAGTTGGTGCTGACAGCCATGCGATCGCTCCACTTCTGTTCGGCGGACCAGGACAGGTATCACGCTGCCACTGATGGGTGGTGAGGAGAACCCCGGGGATCCGGCTCCGGTCCGAGCCCCCTGGCCCCCGGTGCTGGTGGCCACCTAGGGTGGCCGCCGGTGCTCTCGGTGGCCACCTACGGTGGCCAGGTGGCCTCTGAATCAAGCGCCGGTGACACCCCGGCAGACGACCCGTTCGCGGCGGAGTTAGCCGCCAACAGCGCCTATGCCCACGAGTTCGCGCTCGGCGGCCTCGAACCGGTCGCCGCCCGGGGCCTGGCCGTGGTGACGTGCATGGACTCGCGGATCGAGCCCCTGCAGATGCTGGGCCTGCGGCCAGGGGACGCCAAGATCCTGCGGAACGCCGGTGCTCGCGTCACCGGAGATGTCCTGCGCACTCTCGTGCTCGCGGTGCACCTGCTCGGCGTCCGCCGCGTGCTCGTCGTACCGCACACCGGCTGCCGCATGTCGGCCGAAGATGAGGGTGAGGTGCACGCCGCCATCTTCGCGGCGGCCGGGGTGGACACCCGAAGCCTCGAGCTCCGACCGGCGCCCGACGCCGTCGCCGCGCTGCGCCAGGACATCCAGCGCATCCGGTCCTCCCCGTACCTGCCCCGGGACCTGGCCGTCGGCGGCGCGATCTACGACGTGGACAGCGGCAGGCTGTCCCGGGTGGTCTGACGGGTCAGTCGGCGAAGTCCACTCCGCTGAGCGGGATGTGGCGGAACGCCGCGAGGCGTTCGGCCTCGGCCTCGACTGACGTGCGTACGCGGGCGCGGGCCCGCACCCACATCTCGACCCGAACGGTGAGGTTCTTGCCGGACCGGCGCGGCCGCCACCAACCGACGATCTCGCCGTCGAGCTGCACGGCTCCGGGCCGGCCGAGCACGGGCCACAGCGTCTTTGCTCGTCCCGGGTCGTCGATCAGGAGTGCGCGGTCCTTGGCCTGCAGAAAAAGGTCGAACGGCCCGAGCAGCCGGGTCTGACTGACCGGATCCGCGGTCAGCCGTTCGTAGTCGTCGGCCAGCAGCCAGCGCTGCTCACTCACGACGGAAACCTCCACCGTGTCGCTCGGCCATCGTGCCTTGACGTCCCTGACCGGCGCGTCGAGGTAGTCGGCCACCTGCTTCGGTGTCGCTGGGCCCAGCAGGCGAAGATAGGCACGCACGACGTCGTGGCGAACAAATGGCTTGTCCGCCGGCTCGAGTCCGGCAACCGGCCGCAGCACCGGCGGCGAGGTGTCGGCCTGCAGCTCCAATCCGGCCCGCAGAGCGGCTAGGCGGAACGGCATCTCGTACATGTGCGTCGCCTTGCACGGCCGGCAGTAGCGGAGGTACGGCTTGTCCATCACCGCCGTCATCCGCGTGGACACCTCGCCCTTGGCCATCGGCACGGTCACGACCGACCGCATCGCAGCCGCCACGGAGTCCAGCGCCGCGAGGTTGCCGATGCCGGCGGCCTTCAACGGCTTGGACGCGTCATAGATCCGCTTGCCCGCATCCGCGTCGGAGAACGGCTCGACCGCGGCCGCGACCGATGGCAGGTCGGCACGGCGATAGAGGTGCGGAGCACCGCGGATCGTCCAGACTCTGACGAGGTCGTCGCCGCTGAGAGTCGTCACGTCGACGCCGCGGTTGGCCAGTGCCCACAGCGCGCCGTCGGGACCGGTGTCCTGCACGCCGATGTCGAGGACCGCTGTCTCGGCGATCGAACCGGAGAGGCGGTCCAGTTGCTGGGCCCGCACCCGGAAGCTGAGGACCTGTGACCGCGTGACCGTGTCGACCATGCTTCCTCCGGAGGGGCTTCGAGATCACTCGCACCACTGGGGACGCTGCCATGGAAACCACCCGGCAGCATCTCGACGTCTCGGGTGGAAACGCCACGATGACCCCCTTAGCACGACCGGGATGAGAGCCCGAGGGCCACGCTCCTGCGAAACGCGAAGTTCGTGTGCCGTCCATCCGGACGGTGTACAACTTCTACATGCCCTCCTCTGTGCATCGTGAGGTCGAACGCAAGTACGACGTACCGCACGATGCCCAACTGCCAGCATTGGATGAGCTGTCGTGGGTGGCGTCGGTGCCGGCACCGGTCGAGGAACTGCTTGAGGCTGTCTACTTCGACACTCCCGACCTTGCGCTGGCGAGGGCCAGGATCACGCTGCGTCGGCGCACAGGCGGCCATGACGCCGGATGGCACCTCAAGCGGCCGCTCGACAACGGGGACCGGGAGGAGTCGCGACACCCGCTGGGTCGGGCAACCAAGAGCGTGCCCGCGTCGCTGCGACGCGAGGTCCGGGTGCACACCCGCGCCCAGGCCCTGGCGCCGGTGGCGACGATAGACACCAGACGAGTGGTTCACCGGCTGCTCGATCCGGCCGGTGAGGTACTCGCGGAAGTGTGCGACGACACGGTCACGGCGCACGCAACGGCCGGCGACGGCGCCGCGCAGACGACGGGATGGCGCGAGTGGGAGGTGGAGCTGGCCGGGGGCTCGCGCGAGCTGCTCGACGTGGTCGAGGCCAGGCTCAGGAAAGCCGGTGCCGTGCCCGCCGAAGGCCCCTCGAAGCTTGCTCGGGTGTTGCGGCACCGCCTCCCGCGCGAGCACCGGGCCAGCGGTGTCGCACCCTCCCGTAAGGGCCCGGCGGCTGCGGTCCTGCACGCGCATCTGCACGACGAGATCGCTGAGCTCAAGACCAGGGATCCCCAGGTACGGCAGGACGAACCCGACTCCGTGCACAAGATGCGCGTGGCAACCCGGCGGCTGCGCAGCACCCTGGCGACTTTCCGGCCCCTCGTTGACCGGAAGAAGACCGACCCGTTGCGGCAGGAGCTCAAGTGGCTGGCCGGCATCCTCGGCGAGGCACGAGATGCCGAGGTGATGCGCGCCAGGCTGGCCGTCATGATCGCCGAGCAGCCGTCCGAGCTCGTCCTTGGTCCCGTGGCCCGCCGGGTCGACAAAGTGCTGCGCGCCACCTACCGAACCGCGCATGCCCGCGTCGTCGAGACCTTGGACTCCCATCGCTACTTCGAGCTGCTCGACGGCCTCGACGCTCTCGACGCTGCGCCGCCCTGGACCGGGTCCGCCGAGGAACCCGCCCGCAGTGTCCTGCCCGCACGCGTCCGCCGCGACTGGAAACGACTGCGCGACCAGGCGGAGACGATCGACGCGGCGATTCCCGAGGAACGGGATCACCGGCTGCATGAGCTCCGCAAGTCAGCCAAGCGGGTGCGCTACGCCGCCGAGGTGCTGGAACCGGTCTTCGGGAGAGAAGCCCAGGACTTCGCCAAGGCGGCCAAACACATGCAGGAACCTCTCGGCGAGCATCAGGACAGCGTCGTGCTCCGAGAGCTGCTCAGACAGCTCGGCGTGCAAGCCCATCTGGACGGAGAGAACGCGTTCACCTATGGCCGACTGCACGCACTGGAGGAGGCACGCGCCCACGAGACCGAGCACAGAGCCGCGGTGGCCTGGAAGACCGCCTCCGGCAAGCGGTTGCGTCGGTGGCTGCGCAAGTGAGCCGTCGGTCGTGAGCGGACCGAGGGGTCAGAACAGCACCTTCTCGCACTCTCGCCAGAGGTTGGCGTACGCCTGAGCCGCTCGTCCGCGGACGTTGGACTCGACGACAGGTTGCCGGGTCAGGCCCATCCGTTCGACGTCCGTCGCCGCAGGAACCGACGACGCCAGGATGTCGGATCGCCGGCGCGGCAACTCAGCCATGATGTCCGCGTGCAGGCGCTTGCGGCCATCGACCATCGAGAAGAAGGCACGAACCTGCGGGCGGCGGCCGTCGAGCTTGGCCACGAACCGCGCCAGCTGCTCGAATGTCCGAAGACTCAGCGTGGCCGGGACGAGCGGAACGAGGAGGAGGTCCGCGGTCGCGAACACGTTCTCAGACACGAGCGAGATGCTCGGCGGGCAGTCGAGCACGACGAGGTCGTACTGGGAGGCAAGCGGCCTGAGCAGCCTCCCCAGCTGCCGGGTCGGCTTCTTGGCGTCGTCGAGGACGAGGTCCATGTGCCGGTATGAGAAGTCTGCCGGAAGCAGATGCAGATCGACGAAGTCGGTGGCCTTGATTGCATCATCGACGTCACGCCGTCCCCTGACCAGCGCCTTGCCGCCGCCCTTGACGCGTGGGCGCACGCGGAACATATACGTGGCCGCACCCTGCGGGTCGAGATCCCATACCAGCGTCCGGCGGCCTTCTCGCGACGCCAGGTACGCGAGGTTGAGCGCCGCACTCGTCTTACCGACACCACCCTTGATGCTGTAGGTCGCAAGCGTCTTCACCGGCTCCCTCCCGTCAGAACGGCGACTCGACGACGGTTGTTCGCCCCCGCGAACTCCGCGAAGCGCGCCGCGAATCCAGCCCGTGCGCGGCGCTGGCGATCCTCGAGTACCGCGACCATCCGGCCGATCGCCAGCAACCCCGCGGCGGAGGCCGCGCCGGAATCGAGCAGCCGACCGGCGAATGCTTCGAGGGCGTGTCGTTGGATCTCCGTGTCCTGGAACTCGCCCAGGTTCAGTTGCAGTGCCTTGAGCTCCTCGACGAGGGACCGGTGCAGTCTCGGGTCGTGCAGCGAACTGAAGAACTCCAGCAGGTATCGCAGTTCCTTGCAGCGCTTTCGCAGATCGTGCAGTGACTCCGCTGCGGAGTCGTCGTCGATGACGCTCCCGTCACGAAGCACCTGCCGGGCGGCCCTGCGAAGGCTGCTGTCGGCGAGCTCACCGACCGGCGTCGACCCAGCCGGACCCGGCGTCGCTGACGGGTCCTCCGCATCGATGGCGTTGCCCCAGTCCGTCACCAGCCGGCGGTAGCGGGCCGAGCGAAGGGTCGTACACAGGCGACGATGGGCGTGCCGTCGGTCCGCACGGATCAGGTCGCGCAGGGGCTCGAGATCGTCACCGACGTCGCCGACCAGGCGGTGGAACGAGGGGAAGTCAAGGAGATGGACATCGAGGTCCCGCGTTGGCGTTGTCATCTGCCCGAGCCAACGGAACTGCTCCCGGACGTGTACCTCGACCTCGACCGGCAGCGCTCCTGTGAACGCCTTGAGTGCGGACCGGGTTCGTCGCACGGCGACGCGAAAGTCGTGCAGGCACTCGGTGTCGACGTCCTGAACGACCCCGTCCTCGTTGACCAGCATTGCCTGCAGGAGCGTCCGATAGATCATCCGGGCGGCGTCAAAGGTGGACGACTCACGGTGCAACTCCACGACGAGTCGGCCGGTGTAGTCGCCGGGCCGCCTGCCGAGGATGCCGAGAGCCTCCTCAAGCAGGGACTCCGCCACCGGCTCGATGCCCGGCAGGTCTGCGAGCCGGTCACTCAAGCGGGTGGCGAACTTGTCATACCCGCGCAGCGGGACGACGGTGAGCCGGCGGCGGAGAACCGTCTCGGGACCGTTTCGGTCCAGCCGCGAGTCCGAGAGCACCAAGCGCGCCACGGTCTTCGCATCGTCGTTGCGAGCCGCCAGCACCACCGAATGCGAGGTGAGTGCTGCGACGCCCAACAAGGCCCGTACTCCCACGACGCCGGACATGAAGTTCTGCAGGCGAGGAGGGAGCCCCCCGTCGCCGTTGCCGTTGCTGCCGTTCCCGTTGCCGCTGTTCCCGTTGCTGGCGACCGGAACCCGCATCACCAAGGCGCCGGTCGCACGGTCGGACACCTCGAAGACGTCGTCGGCACGGGCCAGCACGAAGCCGGCCCGGTGCACACGCCAGTCGAACGTGTCGAGATAGGTCAGCCGGCGCCGGTCCTCGGCCTCACGCACCAGGGACAACCGCTCGGACAGCTCCCCCGCGACCCCGGGCCAGTCGTCGGCGACGTAGGCGAAGTCCTTCGGCGCTGACATGGCGCTCCACAGTCGTCGGTCCCAGGCGATCGGCCAATTCTGCCCGTGATCGGCCGTGCACCGTGGCAGACACCCCGGCAGGACTCCAGGATTCGGTCGACTCAGGAAGGCGCCAACTGCTCCATGCCTACGAGGTCCGGCAGGGCGTCGGCGCCCCGGGCCAGATGGAACACCCAGGCGCCCGCCTTGTCGATCGACACAACTGCCGGGGCGCGCGCCTCCAGGTGGCTGCACAGCGCCTTCACCAGCCCCGGTATGGCCCTTCGCTGACTGCAGACGACCGCCGATCTGCCGTGTGCTGCCACGTCGAGCAACCAACGATGAGCGCTGCGCGCGTCAGCGCGGTAGCCGACCTCGGAGATCAGCGGCTGGTCGTTGACCGGCAGGTTGTGTGCCGACGCGTACGGCGCCGTGGTCTGCCGGCAGCGGGTCACGTCCGCGGACCAGACGCACTCGGCCTGATAGCCGGCCAGAATCGGCTTCAGACCGCTAGCCTGCGCGGCTCCAAAGTCGTCGAGCGGCCGATCCTCGTCCTCGCCCGCCCAGCTTGACGAGTTCCCCGCGCTTGCGTGCCGCAGCACGATCAGCGGCCACGTGGGTCGGGGATCGGCCATGAACCAGTCGAGCACCTGCACATCCTGGCCGGGCCGGAGCCGTCGGCGAGCTTCCCGCGGCGGCAACCACTCCACGGCATCGACTTCCGAGCTGGGGCGAAACTCCCCGCTGGTGGCGACCATGGCCCAGTAGCGGACACGCTTGGCGGAGCCGTTGACCCGGTACCGAAGCTTGCCGAGCGGCCGCCCGAGCCTCGCTTCGCTGCCGGTCTCCTCCTTCACCTCGCGCAGTGCTCCCAACAGAGGTGGTTCCCCGGACAGCAGCTTCCCCTTCGGCAGCGACCAGTCGTCGTACTTCGGCCGATGCACCACGGCCAGCTCGACCCCACGGTCCGCGGGCCGCCAGACAACCCCGCCAGCGGCCTCGATCACCGTGCCGTCCGCCACTCCGCCACCCCTGCTCAAACGCTGACAGTTCGCCGCCGTCTGCAGTTTGGCACGACCCGCGCGCAAATAGCCGCCATTCGGACCACGACGCATGTGTCTTGACCAGACGATCTCGAGCACGCCGGTCGGCCGGGGCCGCCCGTGGGAGCCTGTCGAATCACCGGTGCCTAGAGTGTCAGAGGTACCGCATCCATCCCGAGCCATCCCGCAGACTTTGCCAAGGGGAGACCAATGACCGCCACCCAGTCCGACACCGGCACCGGGTGGTCTCTCAGCGACGACGACTGCCGCCTGGACGACTTCATCGCCGTTGTGGAACAGACCACCGACCCGGCCGACTATCCGCACGCCCGCTCCGTCGTCGACAACGTCGTGGTCTACGACAGTGGACGACTCCGCCAGGCCATCACGACGGAGAGTGGCCGCCACGACGCCCAGGCCGAGCTGGTCCGTGCCCTCACCGACGGGCCGGGGCTCGTGGTCTTCACCGATGCCTTCCCCGACCTGTCGGTGCTCGACCGTGCGACGGCCGCCTTCGACGAGCTGATCGCGGAGCAGCGCGCCAGCGGCGTGACCGCCGGCGACCACTTCGCCAAGCCCGGCGCGAACGACCGGGTGTGGAACGCGCTGGAGAAGCTCGCGGTGCGCGCACCCGAGGTCTTCGCCGACTACTACGCCAACGACATCCTGGCGCTGATCTCGAACGCCTGGCTGGGTCCGGCCTACCAGGTGACGTCGCAGGTCAACGTCGTGAACCCGGGCGGCACCGCCCAGAGCCCGCACCGCGACTACCACCTCGGCTTCATGACCAACGAGCAGGCTGCCCGATTCCCCGCTCATGTCCATGCGCTGTCACCCGTCCTGACCCTGCAGGGCGCGGTGGCCCATTCCGACATGCCAGTCTTGAGCGGGCCGACGATGTACCTCCCGTACTCGCAGAAGTACGCCCCGGGCTATCTGGCCTGGCGTCGGCCCGAGTTCATCGCCTACTTCGACCAGCACCTCGTTCAGCTGCCGCTGGCCAAGGGCGACGCCGCATTCTTCAACCCGGCCCTCTTCCACGGCGCCGGGCACAACCGATCGAGTGACATCAAGCGGATGGCGAACCTCCTGCAGGTGTCGTCGGCATTCGGCCGGGCGATGGAGGGCATCGACCGTGAGAAGGTCGCCAACGCCATCTACCCGGCACTGCTCGCCAGGAGATCGGCGGGGGTGGATTCGCAGGCGCTGCGCAACGCGGTGGCCGCGGGAGCCGAGGGCTACGCGTTCCCCACGAACCTCGACCGCGACCAGCCGGTCGACGGACTGGCCCCGAGCACCCAGGCTGAGCTTGTCATGCAGGCCCTCGATGAGGAGTGGCAGCCGGCCACACTCGCCGACGCGCTGGCCGGATACTCCCAGCGACGTCGCACCGACGACATCTAGCCGAGCGGCTGGCTCTGCGCGCGACCAGTACGATGCCACCGAGATGATGACGTGCTGACCGACGCCTCCGGCCTGGTCCTCAGAGCACGCGAGGCCGGCGTTGGCGTCGCCGCCTTCAACGGCATCACCTTGGAGCACGGCGAGGCGATCGTGGCGGCGGCCGAGCGCTCGGGCACCGCGGTGATCCTGGCGCTGAGCCACAACGCGGTCCGTTTCCACGGAGCGTTCGCCCCGGTGGCGCGCGCGTATCGGGCCCTGGCCGAAGCATCCTCGGTGCCGATCGGCCTCCATCTTGACCACGTCGAGGACATGTCGCTGGTCGAGTCGGCCCCAGACCTCGGTTTCGGCTCGGTCATGTTCGACGCGGCCGCGCTTCCGTATGCCGACAATGTGGCGGCGACGCGGCACGCGGCCGAGCTGCTGCACGGACGAGGGATGTGGCTCGAGGCAGAGCTCGGGGAGATCGGCGGCAAGCACGGTGCACACGCGCCTGAGGTCCGTACGTCGCCGCAGGACGCTGTGCGGTTCGTCCGGGACACCGGTGTCGACGCCCTCGCGGTGGCGGTCGGGAGCTCGCACGCGATGACGTCGACGACGGCCGAGCTCGACCTGGCGCTGATCGCCCGGCTCAGCAGCGCGGTTGACGTACCACTCGTGCTGCATGGTTCGTCCGGGGTCTCCGACGGCGGAATCGCAGCGGCCATCCGAGCCGGACTTGTGAAGATCAACGTCGGTACACAGCTCAACATCGCTTACACGCACGCGGTTCGGGACTCGGTCGGGGACAACCCCGACCCGCGTCCCTACCTCGCGGTGGCTCGCGCCGCGATGACGGACGTCGTCGAGCGTCTCATCTCGGTGATCGCGCATCCCGACGCATCACCGTGATCTTGCGTCATGCATTTGGAGGGTCCCGACCCTCGAAATGCATGACGTAAGCGGTTTCGCCAGCTGTCAGAGTCCGGCGCGCAGCGCGTGCCACGTCTGATGTCCGACCGTTCCGTCGACGACCAGATCGTGGGCCTCCTGGTAGTCGCGTACCGCGTGTCGCGTGGCGATGCCGAACCGACCGGTTATCGGCACGGTGCGCCGCAGCGCCGCCGTCAGGGCACGTTGCAGTCGACGGACCACATGACCGGTGGAGCCCTTCCCCAGAGCCGGGGTCGCCCGGCCGCAGAGCAACGCGGTCCAGGTGTGCCGGTCGATGAGCGCGGACCCGGGCAGGCCACGCGAGGTGTTGAACGCCCGGATCGCACCGGCGGTCCGCCAACCGAGCTCGCCGGTGGCGTTGCCGGGATCGAAGGTGCGACGGGCCAGCTGGCACTGCGCAGCCGCGACCTGGTGGCTCTTGTCCTGCGGTCGCAGGATGCGGTACGCGGCGAAGTCGACGTTGGTCGGGCAGCCCACCGGCGGCGGAACGGCCGAGCTCACGTCGAGGAAGTCACGGTCGATCTCGATCGGGTATCGCCCGTACTGCACGGCGACCGAACCCGCGTACTGATGGATTCGCCGGTGACCGGTCCACTGCGTGTCCGGGACATAGCTGCCACCCGCGACGTCGGCGACGTCATTCCACCAGGCGAGCCAGATGTCGTCGGGCCGGTTGTAGACCCTCGAGTCGTAGTGGGCCGACAGGTCATGCATGCCGGAGGCGCCGCTGGAGTAGACACCTGACTGGTAGCCGAAGGCGTGCAGCCCATGGGTCCACCCGTCGACGTAGCTCAGGACGGCGGTGACACAGGCATCGCTGCTGCTGTCATACGCCTCGATGTCGGAGTAGATGGTGCTGGGCGCGGCCATGCCCAGCGTTCGAGCGTCGGTCATCGCGTCCCTGGCCTCGGAGAGCCCCTGCGCCCGCGCGGTGGCGGGGTTGTAGGACATCCGGTTCGCATAATGCGACATGCACGGCGCCTGACGCCCTACGTACGTCGCGATCAGGTGCCAGCCATGTCTGACCTGGACCTTCACCCACGTGGCGGTGAGGTTCGGCTGGCCGCAGCCGCGACTGACACCCCCGATGTAGACGCCGACCGAGCGGTAGCCCGAGGAGGCCCACCAGGCGTCCATCGCATCCTGTGAGGGCGCGGTGCACGCATCGAAGCCCTCCCCCCTGTAGCTGCCGGGAACGCTTGCCCCATGGCCGGCCGGGACGGCGCTCCTGCCCAGCGGCGTCCTGGACGGTTGCGCACCGGCGAGGATGTGGCCGCGACCAAGGATGCGCTGCAGCAGCCGGGCCGTCCGCTGACCGTACAGCGCGGTCACCAGCACGCCGGCGCCCGCGACGGTGACCGCGACCGGTCCGCCGGCCCTCGGCAGTCGTTGCAGCACGACACCTTCAGCCGTTGCGGTCCTCGCCGCAGAGGTGGCAGCGGCGGCCGTCACCGACGCGTCGAGCGGCTCGATCCACAGTCCGGGTGCTCCGCCGACCAGGTGTGCAGGGCACTCGCTCTGGTCACCCGCGTGCCCGAGATAGACCGCCGACCGGTCGAACCGGACACACGCGTGCGGGCGGGCACCGAGGTCGACCACGTCCCAGTGACGTGGAACCTCGACCTGGTAGCCGTGGTATGAGACCGTACGCATGCCCTGACCGGCGATGGCGGGTCCCGTACGGATGTCGGCTCGTGCGCCGGAGGCCGTGGCAGCGAGCAGCAGCGCAATGGTGGGTACGACGAAGAACCGCCACAGCGCGATTCCGCCTGAGCAACGGTGGGCCAGGAGGTTGGGCATCGAGAATCATCGGCCTCACGACGTAGGGCGACGCTTGCTCAGGTCGAGGGTCTGTTCAAGGCCGGGATCTACTCATCGTAATCGATAAACTACTCTCTGTTCGCGCTTGCCGGAGATCGCGCCGGAATCGTGCTGGGGGCCAGGTGGAAGGCAGGCAGGTCATGGACCGGGATCCGACGGCGGTTGCCCGCGAGATCGTCGACGTCAATCTGTACATGGTTCTAGGAACCGCCGATCCGGCGGGGCAGCCGTGGGCCACGCCGGTGTACTACGCCCCTGCGCACTACCGGGAGTTCTTCTGGGTCTCCTCCCCCGACACACGTCACTCTCGCAACATCGAGACCCGTCGGGAGGTGAGCATCGTCATCTTCGACTCGACCGCGCCGATCGACACCGGTAACGGGGTCTACATCTCAGCTTTCGCCGAAGAGCTCCTGGGCAGCGAACGCAAGACCGGCATCGACGTCTTCTCCGCGCGGTCCCTGGCTCACGGCGGTCGTCCGTGGACGCTGCAGGATGTCGATGCTCCGGTGAGGCTGCGGCTCTACCGAGCCACCGCACTCGACGTCTATGTGCTCGACCCACACACCGACCGCCGCCTGAGGGTGGCCGGACAAGGGATCCAGCGGTGAGTTCCGCGCCGCCGCGGTCCTGACGATGCGTCATGCACCTTGAGGGTCATGACCCTCAAGGTGTATGACGCTGTGCGCGCGGCGCTGCGGTGCGCCGGCAGATGGACCCGTCAGCCCTTCAGACCAGCTGCCGGAACTGCCGGGTGCGGCGGGTGAGGTCGCCCAGGACATGCCGCGCACTGCCCTTCTCGTCGACCTCAACCAGGTCGCTCGAGACATGGGCGCACAGGTGCCGGAGCAGATCCTGGGTCTGCGGCGTGCGCACGCCTGCAGACGTGCCGACAACCAGAGTGTCGGCACCATGGGCCGCGCGGGCCAGAACGGCACCGGGATCCCCGTCAGCGATGACGAGCCGAATTCTGACCCCCGGGTGCATCCCGGTTGTCGCGTCGTCGATCCAGCGCTGGCAGCGTCCACGCAGGTCTCGGCGCACCTCGTCCATGTCCCTCTCGAGCCGGCACTCGGGCCGCGTCGAGAGTTCGAAGGCGTGGACAGCGACAACCTCCGGGTCCTTCCGGGCTGCAGCCAGGGCAAGGGCATAGCGCATGGCGGCCGCCCCCGCCGGTGTGTGATCGAGCCCGACCGTGATCCTCGGCGTGTTCATGGTTTCATCCTCCAAGTCATCTCCTCATCCTCCGGGCCTGGTGCCAGGTCGATGAAGAGCACTGAGCCCCGAGCCGTAGGGTCGAAAGACCCGTGTGCAGAAGGCTCGAGGGGCGCGATACTCAGAGAAGCGACGTGTCCTGGCCGTGCCTGGCCCGGGGGGCGACGACCTGGAAGTAAGGCATCCTCGGAGCAGGGGAGCAGCGCATGACCATCGAGGCTGAGGGGCCGGCAGCTGCTGGCCGTTTCGAAGAGCTGACCGAGGCCGAGTGCCAGATGCTATTGGGCTCCCGCACGGTCGGGCGGCTAGGTTTCATGACGGCCGAAGGACCCCAGATCATTCCGGTGAACTATGTCGTCCAGGGCTCCCACATCATCTTCCGTACAGCGTCATACACCCGGGTAGGACGTGACGTCCCGGACACGCGAGTGGCATTCGAGATCGATGACATCGACGAGTCCGTGCGCGCTGCCTGGAGTGTCCTGGCGGTCGGCGCAGCCGAACGCATCGACGATGAGGAGGAGGCACTCGACCTCTGGGACCGCAAGCTGCTCTATCCCTGGGCCGTGGGCACGCGCACGCTGTTGATTCGAATCCGTGTCTCAGGGATCAGTGGACGACGCGTGGCCGCCCCTTGATCCACCCGGTCGAGCCCAGGAGGGAGCCAGCGCATGAGCCAGCCACCGACCGAGTCCACAGCCGGGACAACCGAGGAACCACAGTCGAGTACGCCACCAGTCGTGGCGGGCGTGGACGGCTCGCCGGACAGCGAGCGAGCCGTCGACTGGGCGTTCGCCGAGGCCGGCCGGCTGGGGTGCCGGCTGCACCTGGTGTTCGCGCTGCCGGTGCTGGTCGACGATCCGGCCGCCCCCGAGGTACGACCGACAATGTCCGCTCTCGGCCATGAGTTCCTGGCCGACGCAGCAGCACGCCGACCCGGCGACTTCGAGGGTGAGGTCACCAAGACCGTCATTGCGGCACCCGCGGCCCCGGGACTCGTCGACGCGAGCACCCGGGCCAGCATGGTGGTCGTCGGATCGCGAGGCCACGGCGGATTCGCGGGACTGATCATGGGTTCGGTCAGCCAGCACGTGGCGCGGCACGCCCGGTGCCCGGTCGCGGTGGTCAGGGAGCCGGCAGACCCGGGAAGCGACCGGATCGTGGTGGGGGTCGACTACTCGGATCCCGCCCGGGCGGCGATGGAGTTCGCCGTCGACCTCGCGCCCGCCGCCCATGCCTCGGTGTCGGCCATCCGGGCGTGGCAGGAGCGTGTGGTCGTGGGAGCTGACGCCCTTCTCGCCGTCCCTCAATTCTCTCCCGACCGAGGTGCGGAGGAGCAGGCGCTCCTCGACGCATGGCTGGCGAACGGGCGGGCCGCGCGGCCGGACGTGCCCGTCGCGGCCGAGGCGGTGGAGGGTCATCCCGCCCGCGTGCTGTGCCGGGCATCCGCTCAGGCGAGGGCGGTTGTTGTCGGCTGCCGGGGCAGAGGGGCATTCGCCGGGTTGCTCCTCGGGTCGACCAGCCAGGAGGTTCTGCACCACGCTCATTGCACGGTCGTCGTTGTTCGCTGAGCTCTGCACAGGAACGTGGCGCCCCACGGCCGCGAGGTGCGAATTGGGGTCGTGCGCGGCGAGCCTGCACGGGAGACATCCGGGTCACGAGGCAGGCTGATGGCGGCAACTGCCCCAGCCGCAGGACGGAAAGTCATCATCTGGTGCGAGGCTGACCCGCGGGGAGATCCGTGAGTCGCTAGGAGTCTTCATGGACGTCTTGGACATCGCCCGCTGGCAGTTCGGGATCATCACCGTCTACCACTTCTTCTTCGTACCCATCACGATCGGCTTGTCGGCCATCGTCGCCGGGCTGGAAACCGCATGGGTACGGACGAGACGTGAGGACTACCTCCGGCTGACCAAGTTCTTCGGCCGGCTGTTCCTGATCAACTTCGCGATCGGCGTCGTGACCGGCATCGTGCAGGAGTTCCAGTTCGGAATGAACTGGAGTGACTACTCTCGCTTCGTCGGCGACATCTTCGGCGCCCCCCTGGCCATCGAGGGTCTCGCCGCGTTCTTCCTGGAATCGACCTTCCTCGGATTGTGGATCTTCGGCTGGGACAAGCTCCCTCGAGCTCTGCACGCCGCCTGCATGTGGGTGGTGCACATCGGCACGGTGCTGTCCGCGTACTTCATCCTGGCCGCGAACTCGTGGATGCAGCACCCCGTCGGGTACACGTACAACGACAAGACGGGAAGGGCCGAGCTCACCGACTTCTGGGCGGTGCTCACGAACCCGACTCAGCTGGTCACCTTCCCGCACACCGTCACTGCCGCGTACCTGACCGGCGGCGCCTTCGTGGCCGGGATCGCGATGTGGCTGCTGATCCGACGTGCGACGCCCGAGGCGGACAAGCCGATGTACCGATCGGGCGTGAAGATCGGCTCCTGGGTGATGATCGTCGGCGGACTGGCGGTGGCCGTCAGTGGGGACGTTCAGGGCAAGATCATGACCGACCAGCAGCCGATGAAGATGGCTGCGGCCGAGGCGCAGTTCGAGACAAGACAGCCGGCGTCCTTCTCGATCTTCACGATCGGCTCCCTGGACGGCTCCGAAGAGGTCTTCTCGATCAGGATCCCGAACCTGCTGTCGTTCCTGGCCACCGGCTCGTTCGACGGGAAGGTCGAGGGCGTCAACCAGCTGCGCGCGCAGTACGAGAAGACCTACGGGCAGGATCCCGGTGCGACCTACTACTCACCGGACGGGTATGTGCCGATCCTGCCGGTGACGTACTGGTCCTTCCGGCTGATGATCGGCCTGGGCATGCTCGCGGCTGCGCTCGGTGTGCTCCTCCTGTGGTTCACCCGGGGCGGCCGGGCTCCCGCCGGTCTGCTCTGGCGGATCGCGGCCGTCGCCCTGCCTTTCCTGCCGGTCTTCGGTAACTCGTTCGGATGGATCTTCACCGAGATGGGTCGCCAGCCATGGGTGGTCTTCGGGGTGATGACGACGGCGCACGGAGTCTCCCCCGGAGTGAGCGCGGGTGAGGCGCTGGCATCTGTCATCGCGCTCAGCGCGCTCTACAGCGTGCTGATGGTCGTGGAATTCGGTCTGCTGCTGAAGTTCATCCGGGCCGGCGCCGAACCGTTCGAGGAACCACCCGACCCGACGCTGGGGGGCGACGACGACGACCGAGACCGTCCGATGGCGTTCGCCTACTGAGCCGAAGAGGAGCGTGCCATGGAGCTCACCACCATCTGGTTCTGCTTGATCGCCATCCTGTGGGTCGGCTACTTCGTCCTGGAGGGTTTCGACTTCGGGGTCGGCATGCTTCTGCCGGTGCTGACCAGGAACGAGGCCGAACGGCGCGTACTGATCAACACGATCGGTCCGGTCTGGGACGGGAACGAGGTCTGGCTGCTCGTCGCGGGCGGTGCGACGTTCGCCGCCTTTCCCGAGTGGTACGCGACCCTGTTCAGCGGTTTCTACCTGCCGTTGCTCTTGATCCTGCTGGCGTTGATCGTGCGCGGCGTGTCGTTCGAATATCGGCACAAGCGTGACCGGGACGACTGGCGCGCGTGGTGGGACCGGATGATCTTCGTCGGCTCTGTCGTCCCAGCCGTGCTCTGGGGCGTGGCGTTCGCGAACATCGTCCGGGGAGTCGACATCGATGCGGACAAGGAGTACGTCGGATCGTTCGTGGATCTGCTCAACCCGTTCGCATTGCTCGGCGGTATCACGACGGCGCTGCTCTTCCTCACCCATGGGGCCTTGTTCATCGCCCTCAAGACCGACGGCGAGATCCGCCACCGTGCCCGCCGGTGGGGGGTGCTCAGCGGTTCGGGCGCCGCCGTGTCGGCCGTTGCCTTTCTGTCCTGGGCGCAGGCGCTGGCCGGTGACGCCGGTTCGGCGGTGCTGTTCACGGTCGCGGCGGTATCACTGCTGGGTGGCTTGGCGGCGGCGCACCGCGGGCGGGAGGGCTGGGGTTTCACCGGAACCTTCGCCGCGATCGGGCTGGCCGTGACCGGGCTCTTTGTCGCGCTGTTCCCTGACGTCATGCCGTCGCGGTTGTCGCCGGCCTACTCCCTCACCACGACGAATGCGGCCGCCACGGACTACACGCTGAAGATCATGACCGTGGTCGCGGTGATCTTCACCCCTCTGGTGTTGCTGTACGAAGGCTGGACCTACTGGGTTTTCCGCCGGCGCATCAGTACCCGCAACATCCCGGTCGAGTCCAGTGACGTGCAGGAGCCGGAGCACGCATGAAACCGGTGGATCGGCAGGTGCTCGCACTGTTGCGCCCCGCGCGCCCGGCCCTGGTCGGCGTACTGGCGGCCGCGGCCGTGCAATGCCTGCTGATCGTTGCGCAGGCCTTCGCGGTCGGCGGGCTGATCGCGTCTATCGCGGCTCAGTCGCGGCTCGCTCCCTGGCTGTTGTCCATCGCAGGCGTGACCCTGGCCAGGGCTCTCGTCGGGTGGTTGATGGAGGCGTCGGCAGCCTCCGCCGCGGCCACGACGGGCATCTGGTTGCGTGAGCGGGTGCTCAGCCGGGCAGTCGCGCTCGGTCCTGAATGGCTGGCCCGCCGGCGGACCGGGGAGTTGGCCGCACTGACGACGCGGGGCATCACCGCCATAGAGCCGTATCTCACCCGCTATCTGCCCGCACTCGTACTGGCCGCCGTGCTTCCCGTGCTGGTGATCGTGGCGATGGCTTCGCAGGATCCGCTCAGCGCAGCCATCGTGGTGGCAACGCTTCCGCTGGTGCCCGTGTTCGCCGCCCTGATCGGGTGGAGATCCCGGGCCCGTGCGGAGCGGCAATGGCGGGAGATGTCACATCTGGCCGGCCACTTCGTCGACGTGATGCGCGGCCTACCGACCCTGGTCGCGTTCCGACGCGCGCACGCGCAGACGGAGTCGATCCGGGAGATCAGCGATCGGCATCGGCGAGCCAGCCTCCACACTCTGCGGCTGGCGTTTGCCTCCTCCGCGGTACTGGATCTGGTGGCGACCCTCTCCGTCGCCCTCGTCGCCGTTTCGGTGGGGCTGCGACTCGCCGACGGACGACTCGACCTCCGGACCGCCCTCGTGGTCCTGCTGCTCGCACCCGAGGCCTACTGGCCGCTGCGCCGAGTGGGCGCGGAGTTCCATGCCGCCGCAGAGGGAGCCGCCACCTTCGCCGAAGTGAACGCAGTCCTCGCGCAGCCGCTCCCGGCCTCCGGTGACGCTCCGGTTCCGGACCTCACCAGGGAGCCCATCCGGGTCTGCGACGTGTCGGTCACCTATCCGGGCCGCAGCACCCCCGCAATGCAGGGCGTCTCGGCCACGATCGAGCCGGGTCGGCTGGTCGCGGTTGCCGGACCGTCAGGCGCCGGCAAGTCGACGCTGATCTCGGCTGTGCACGGTCGACTCCCGACCAGCGCCGGTTGCATCACCGTGGGCGGGGTCGACCTTCGCGAGCTCGATCCCGACGACTGGCGCAGGCAGGTGGCGTGGGTGCCACAGCGGCCGTGGCTCGTGCCGGGCACCGTCGCGAACAACGTTCGTCTGTCATGTCCCGGCGCCGATGACTCCGCGGTGTGGGACGCGCTGCGCCGCGTGAACCTGGCCGAGGTCGTGTCCAGCCTGCCGGGCCGACTGGACGCTGTGGTGGGCGAGGACGGACTTGGCCTCTCCGCAGGAGAGCGGGCCCGGCTCGCGCTCTCCCGCGCGGTGCTCGCCCCACGTCCTCTCGTTCTCCTCGACGAACCGACGGCCCACCTGGACACCGACACTGAGCGGATCTTCCTGCAGACCCTGCACTGGCTGTCGCAACGCTCGACGGTGGTGGTTGCCACGCACGCGACATCCGTCCTCGGGCTGGCAGACCAGGTGATCTGCCTACCACCCGTGTCCGTTGAGGAGATAGCACGGTCGGCCGCCCCTCTCCCGACCCCGGCACAGGACGCCCGACCGAAGGCCGCAACCGGTTCCTCGGTCGCTACGGGAACCGGCGCAGCCGGTGCGGGGGTGCCGGCGCGCCGGCGCGAACGTCGGGGTCTGGTATTGCTGGGGGGGTTGCTCGGCTGCCTTGCTGCTGCCAGTGGGGTGATGCTGACAGCGACCGCAGGGTGGTTGATCGTGCGCGCGTCGCAGCACCCACCGGTTCTCACGCTGCTGGTCGCGATCATCGGCGTGCGGACGTTCGGACTGGCTCGACCGGCGCTGCGCTACTCCGAGCGACTGGTGTCACACGACGCAGCCCTTCGGACTCTGGCGGACCGACGAGCCGAGGTGTTCGGCGCCCTCATCCCGCTGACACCCGGCAGACTCGGGCGCAAGCGCGGGGACCTGCTGGCCTCGGTCGTCGAGGATGTCGATGCCTACGTCGACCGGCGCCTGCGGGTGTGGCACCCGGTGGTCGCAGCCCTCGTCGTCGGGGCCGCCGCGGTCATCGGGATGGCTCTGATCCTGCCGGCGGCGGGCATCGTCGTGACCGCGATGCTCGTCGTCTCAGCCGCCTGCTTCCTGATGAGCCGAGCCGCGGTCCACCACGCAGAACATGACTTCCTCGCGCATCGCGCCATGCTCGGCGAGCGCGTTCTCCAGCTTCTCCAGGGCGCAGCCGAGCTACGCGCATGGGGGGCAGAGGACGTCGCGCTGGGAGCGGTGACCCGGGCCGGTTGCGCGGCCACCGCGGCGGCGAAGGCGTCCGCGCGCCGGGTGGCGCTGGGACGGGCGGCCAGCGTCACCGCAGTCGGTGGAGCCGTCATCGCCACCGGGGTGACAGCCCAGACAGCAGTGGGATCGGGCATTCTCAGCGCGCCCATGGCGGCGCTCCTCGTTCTGGTCCCTCTCGCCTTGGCCGAGCTGCTGGTGGCGCTGCCCGAGGCGGGTTCGATGTCTGCGCGCACCGGCCTCGCACTCGAGCGGTTGGATGCGCTGCTGCGAACGCCTCCAGCGGTCTCGGAGGCCGATCAACCGCGCGCACTGACGGCCGGCGGCCGGCATGACGTTGACGTCGCTCACGTCTCTGCCGGTTGGGGGGACGTCCCGGTGCTCGAGGATCTTGACCTGCGTCTTCCGGCCGGCCGAACGGTCGGAGTCGTCGGCCCGTCGGGCTCTGGAAAGTCGACGCTGGCATCGTTGCTGATGCGCTTCATCGATCCCGAGGTGGGAGCCGTCAGCATCGATCTGACCGATGTCAGAGACCTCGCCTTTCACGAGCTTCGGAGCACCGTTGGTCTCGTCGACGACGACCCGCACATCTTCGGGTCGACGCTGGCGGAGAACGTCCGGTTTGCCCGGCCTGGGGCGACCGACGTCGACGTCGAGGCTGCGGTGAGACAGGCCCGGCTGGGCGGCTGGCTCGACTCCCTGCCTGCCGGACTCAGCACGCACCTCGGCGACGGTGGGGCGGACGTATCCAGCGGAGAACGGGCACGGATCGCTCTGTCACGTTCCATCCTGGCCGATCAGCCGGTGCTCGTGCTCGACGAGCCGACGGCACACCTCGACACAGCCACGGCAGAGTCGGTGACCGCGGACCTTTTGGCCGGTTCGGGTGGTCGCACGGTGATCCTGATCACGCATCGGCCGGAGGGACTGGACCAGGTGGACGAGATCGTCCGGCTCGGCCGCACCGAGGAGCCAGCGGCCTGGGGCGAGGAGAACTCGCGAGCAGGTTGCGGCAAGAGCAGTTATTTTGGCGTGCATGCAGCGACGAGTCCGGCTTGTGCTGGCGGTCGTGCTGAGCCTGTCGTTGGGCACGCTGTTCGCCCCGGTCCACACCGTTAGCGTCGCCATCGCCGACACCACCGGCACGGTCGAGCGTCCGCGACTGTCGGAGTTCCAGTCACCCTCGACGAACATCCACTGCAACATCGTCAAGGTCAGGGGTGGCAACTCTGCCCGCTGCGACATCGACGAACATTCGTTCACCTCACCCCCGAAGCCTGAGACCTGTCACTTCGACTGGGGCCCTTTCGTGAAGGTCAGGAAGCGGGCCTATTGGGCCTGCGTCCGCGGCCCCGCGACCGGTTCGCCCGACGTGCCCGTCCTCCACTACGGACACTCGAGAACAGTCGGACACGTTCGCTGCACGAGCCGAAGGACCGGCATGACGTGCACGAACCTCAAGACCCGGCACGGCTTCAAGCTGTCACGAGCCGCGGCTACCTTCTTCTGAGCCTTCTTCTGAGCCTTCTTCTGAGCATCGTGCTTGGGGCAGCTAGGCGGACACGGCTGAGCCGAGGCTGTCGGCGCCGAGCGCCTTCGGCGCGCCCTTCTCGTAGAAGACGTCGACCTCTGTGATCGTGAAGCCCGCCGTCGTCAGCATGTCCACGATCGGCCGGGTCAGATGGCATCCCCCGACGAGCCTCTTCTGCATCGGCTCCAGGCGACGTTGCCACCGGCGTACAGCCTCGTCGGGTGCCAGCCCATGCTCGAGAAAGTGGAGGCTGGCGCCGGGCTTGAGGACACGGCGCAGTTCGCGGAGGGCGGCACCGGGGTCAGGGATCGTGCACAGGGTCCACGTCGACAGCGCGGCATCGAAGCTGTCGTCCGCGAAGGGCAGTGACTCACCGGTCATGCCGGATCGGTGAACGGGGACCCTTGACTGCCTGAGGCGCTCGTCGGCCAGCTTCCAGCCGAGATCGGCCGGCTCGACCGCGTCCACTCGGTCGACGGCCAGCGGATAGAAGGGGACGTTGCGCCCAGAGCCGAAGCCGATCTCGACCACGTCACCCGCGAGGTGTTCGCACACGCGGCGCCGCAACGGCTCGACGGACTTGAGCCCGCCGAAGACGTCGACGATCCGCGGGAGGACACGATCGCTGTAGATCCCCATGGCGTCCAGCTCCTTGAGAGTCCCGTCCGTCGACAATAGAGCGCGCCGCTGGGCCGGCGGCTCAGGTCACGCAAGCGATGGCCCCGGGCGCAGGGGCGGGTACGGCGGACGGGTGAAGGATTGACGCGATCGCCTCGACGCCGTCAACGAGTCGCGGACCCGGCCGCACGACGATGCCGTCCGCGTCGATCGCCCAAACCGGCATCGCCGGCAGCCGGTCGGTAACCGCGCTGGCCTGGCGCACCGCGCCGTCCAGATGGAAACCGCAAGGCGCCACGAGTACGAGATCCGGCTGTGATCCGGCGATCTGGTCCCACGTCGTCTCCATCGACGGCGAGCCCGGCCCCGCGGCGACCGGTTCTCCGCCGGCGGCGAGGACGAGGTCGGGCACCCAGTGCCCGGCCGTGAACGGCGGGTCCACCCATTCGACGACGGCGACGCGAGGCCTCACCCGCCCGGCGACCCGTGCAGCCACCTCGGCCAGCCGGGCACGCAGGCCAGCCACCAGCGGCTCTGCCCTCGTGCCGTCGCCAGCCCGCTCCGCGACGATCAGGATGGAGTCGAGGACCTCCTCGAGCGAATGCGGATCCAGCGAGACCACATCTGCGCGGCAACCCAGGTAGCCGAGCGCGTCCTCAACGGTTCCCGAGGGTAACGCGCAGACGCGGCACAGATCCTGGGTCAGGATGAGATCGGGCGCCAGGGCGGCGAGCGCACCGGCATCGAGCGTATACAGATCGTTCCCGGCCGCCATCTGGGCACGCACATAGTCGTCGATCTCTCGTGGGCTCAGGCCGCTGGTGTCCCGACCTCCGACGACGACCGTCTTCTCGATGCGGGCCGAGGCCGGTTCGTCGCATTCGAACGTCACGCCGACAAGGTCGTCTCCGAGCCCCAGGGCGTAGACGATCTCGGTCGCCGACGGCAGCAACGACACCAGACGCATACCCCCGAGCCTACGACGCGTCCGGCGGCGGGCGACGTTCAGAGACCGTGCGCGAGGCGGTGCCATGCCTGGTTCCAGCGCAGCTCCTGGCCGAAGCGTCGCGTGGTGGTTTGTGCATCGATCAGGGCCAGCTCGGTTCCGGTGATCTCGGCGAGATCCCACAGATGCTCGCTGGTCAGGGCAGTCGAGAGCACCGTGTGGTGCGGACCGCCGGCGGTCAGCCAGCACTCCGTGGACGTGCGCAGATCGGGTGCGGGACGCCAGACGGCTCGGGCCACCGGAAGCCTGGGCAGCGGCTCGAGCGGTGGAACGACTTCGATCTCGTTGGCCACAAAGCGAAACCTCTCCCCCATGTCCGCCATGCCGAGGACGACCCCGTCCCCTGGCGTCGCATCGAAGACGAGCCGGACCGGGTCGTCCCGGCCACCGATGCCGAGAGGGTGGATCTCCAGTGACGGACGGCCGGACGCGATCGACGGGCAGACCTCGAGCATGTGAGCCCCGAGAATCAGTTCCTGGCCCGGGACCAGATGGTAGGTGTAGTCCTCCATGAAGGACGTGCCGCCGGGCAGACCGTCGGCCATGACCTTCAGAGTGCGGAGCACCAGCGCCGTCTTCCAGTCGCCCTCCCCGCCGAAGCCGTACCCATCGGCCATCAACCGCTGTACGGCCAGACCGGGTAGCTGGCGCAGCCCACCGAGGTCCTCGAAGTTGGTGGTGAAGGCGGTGAAGTCACCGTCGGTGAGGAACCCCCGCAGGCCGAGCTCGATCCGCGCCCCGTAGCGCAGCGCCGCGCGACGTTCACCACCCTCGCGCAGGTCGGCTGTGACGTCGTACTCGTCGTCGTACTGCTGCACGAGCGCATCGACCTCACCGTCGGCCACGGCGTCGACGACCGCGACGAGGTCGTTGACTCCATAGGTGTTGACCGAGACGCCGAACCGTAGCTCCGCCTCCACCTTGTCGCCCTCGGTCACAGCCACGTTGCGCATGTTGTCGCCGAAGCGGGCCAGGCGCATGGTGCGAAGCGCCGCCGCGCCGTTGGCCGCCCGTACCCAGACGCCGATTCGCTCTGCCACGGCGGGGTCGCCGACGTGCCCGGCGACCGTCTTGCGCGTCAGGCCGATCCGGGACTGGATGTAGCCGAACTCGCGGTCACCGTGCGCCGCCTGGTTCAGGTTCATGAAGTCCATGTCGATCTCGGACCAGGGCAGCTCGACGTTCGCCTGCGTGTGCAGGTGCAGGAGAGGCTTGTCCAGCGCATCCAGTCCGGAGATCCACATCTTCGCCGGCGAGAAGGTGTGCATCCAGCAGATCACCCCGACACAGCGCTCGTCCGCGTTCGCCTCCAGAGCCACCTGCTGGATGGCGCCGGCATCGGTGAGCACGGCCTTCCAGAGCAGCTCCGCGGGCAGGCCAGGGGCCGCCGCCAGCACCCTCGAGATCTGCTGCGACTGGGCGGCAACCTGGCTGAGAACATCGTCGCCGTAGAGGCCCTGGCTGCCGGTGAGGAACCAGACCTGAGGGCGAGCCCGCGTCGTGCTCATCACCGGTTGCTCCTCACGTTCCTGAGCGCACAAGCCAACTGCGTGTGCGGGTTACGATCAGCGTTGTCCATAGACGTTCTGATAGCGGTCATAGAGCCTGGCCACGGCGTCGGGCTCGATCGGGAGCGGCTCCCCGAGCTGGCAGGCGACGTGAACGGTGCGCGCGACGTCCTCGCACATCACTGCGGACTTGACCGCCGCCTTCGCGTCCCTGCCGATCGTGAAGACGCCATGGTTGCGCATCAACACCGCACTGGACCGGTGGGCAGACAGGGTCTCGACGATGCCTCGTCCGATCGAGTCGTCGCCGATGATGGCGAACGGGCCCACCGGTATCTCACCGCCGAACTCGTCGGCCATGGCGGTGAGGACACACGGCACCGCCTGACCGCGTGCAGCCCACGCCGACGCGTAGGTCGAGTGGGTGTGAACGACTCCCCCGACCTCGGGCATCGTCTTGTAGACATAGGCATGCGCCGCGGTGTCGCTCGACGGGGAGCGGTCGCCGTCGACGACCTCGCCGTCCAGGTCGCACACGATCATCGCGTCGCCGTCGAGCTCGTCGTACGAGACGCCACTCGGCTTGATGACCATCAGTGGCTCCCCCGGCACCCGGGCCGACACGTTGCCGGCGGTCCAGACAACGAGTCCGTAGCGCACCAGCTCCGCGTGCAGCGCCGCAACCTCGCGGCGCACCTCGTTGATCGTGCCGCGGGACGAACCAGTGAGTGTCATTTCGCCCTCACCTCGTTCCGGATCCGGCGCAGCCGGTGCAGCACGTCGTTGCCGTCGTCCTCCTCGTTGCGCCCGAAGTAGTCGTGCAGCCGGGCATACTCCGCGTAGAGACCGTCGTACGCGCTCTGTCGCCCCTCATCAGGAACGTAGACGTCCCGGGTCACCCGGCCCATCGACGCCGACGCGGCCGCGACGTCGTCGTACTCGCCCGAAGCAACGGCCGCATGGATGGCCGAGCCCAGGGCCGCACCCTGCTCCGACCCGATGATCGACAGCGGGCGGCCGGTCACATCGGCGTACATCTGCATCAGGAAGGCGTTCTTGGTCAGGCCCCCGGCGATGACGAGCTCGTCTACCGTCAGCCCCGAGCCGGTGAACGCATCGATGATCGTGCGGGTGCCGAACGCGGTCGACTCCAGCAGCGCCCTGTAGACCTCTTCCGGCCGGGTCGCCAGCGTCAGTCCGACGATGACACCCGACAGCTCGTGGTCCACCAGCACAGATCTGTTGCCATTCATCCAGTCCAGGGCGACCAGTCCGTGCTCGCCGACCTGCTGGTCGGCGGACAGCCGGGTCAGCAGCTCGTGGACCGACTCCCCTCGCTCTTTGGCCTGCGCCGCGTAGTCACCTGGGATACCGGTACGGGCCCACCAGGCGAAGATGTCGCCGACGCCGCTCTGTCCGGCCTCGTAGCCGTAGTAGCCCGAGGTGATGCCGCCATCGACGACACCGCACATCCCCGGCACCTCCGCGAGCACGGAGCTGTTCATCACGTGACAGGTCGACGTGCCCATGACCATGAGCATCTGGCCGGGCTCGATCGCCTTCGCCGCGGGCGCAGTCACGTGCGCGTCCACGTTGCCGACGGCCACCGCGATGCCTTCGGGTAGCCCGGTCCAGCGCGCGGCCTCGGCGGTGAGCCGCCCAGCCTGGGAGCCGAGGGCAGACAACGGGTGGTCCAGCCTGGTCTGGACGAAGTTGGCGAAGTCAGGAGTCAGCTCGGCCAGGAAATCCCGATCGGGGTAGTGCTCATCCTGGTAGATCCCCTTGTATCCGGCCGTGCAGCGGTTGCGGGTCTCCTCACCGCATAGGCGCCAGATGATCCAGTCGGCCGCCTCGATCAAGCGCTCGCTCCGGGCGTACATGTCCGGATCGTCTTCCAACAGCTCGAGTGCCTTGGCGAACTGCCACTCCGAGGAGAGCCGGCCGCCGTAGCGGTTCAGCCAGGGCACCTTGCGCTCGCGCGCCAGGGCGTTGATCCGATCGGCTTCCGGCTGGGCGGCGTGGTGCTTCCACAGTTTCGGCCAGGCGTGCGGCCGCTCGCGCAGGTCGTCGATCGAGCAGAGCGGCGTGCCGTCACGAAGCACCGGCAGCAGGGTGCAGGCGGTGAAGTCGGTTCCGATGCCCACGACCTCGCCCGGTTCGACGCCGCTTGCCTCCAGAGCGGCCGGTACGGCCGTGCGCAGTACCTCGACCCAGTCCTTGGGATCCTGCAGGGCCCAGTCCGGCCCCAGTCGAACGTCCGATCCCGGCAGCCGGGTGTCGATGACACCCGAGGCATACGCCTGCTCCGCGGTCCCCATCTCGGCACCATCCGCGACCCGCACCACCAGGGCCCGCCCCGAGAGAGTTCCAAAGTCGACGCCGACGACATAGCGGTTCTCCGGCATGGTGAACGCTCACAATCTCTTCGCCTGTGGGGGGCCAGCTGGCAGCGGGTGCCAGGGCGGATCCGGAACGACGGGCATTGTCGCCAGTGTGTTTACCGGCAGCCGGCATGTCAAGATCAACCGTTGCATCCTTGACACACCAGGTGGCATCGTTAACATCGGCGTATGCGTAGAGGTGCATCCGCGCGACTTCACCGACGATCTGATCGACCTGCTGGCCAGGCTTGATGGCCGCGCAGCGGCCAGTCATGCATGACGTGGCCAGGTTGGCTGGGGTTTCCCACCAGACCGTGTCGCGCGTTCTCAACTCGCATCCCAACGTCAGCTCGGCGACCCGTCAGCGGGTCATGGTCGCGATGGAACAGCTGAACTACCGGCCCAACGCGTTCGCCCGTGGGCTGGTCACCAAACGGTCGAGCCGGATCGGCGTGATGAGCTTCGACAGCCGCATGTTCGGGCCCGGGTCGACCTTGCGGGCGATCGAGCGCGCCGCCCGGGCGGAGGGATACGGCGTCGCCGTCGTCGGATTGTCTGACACGGCCGGTGGCGACGCCATCGACGCCATCGAGGCACTGGACGACCAGTCGGTCGACGGCATCATCGTCATCGCCCCCAACCAGGCTGCTGTCCGGGCCTTGGGTGTGCTGCCGCGCGGAGTGCCGGTCGTGGCACTCGAGGCCGAGTACCGCCCGGATCTGCCGGTGGTCGCCATCGACCAGTTCGCCGGGGCACGAATGGCGACCGAGCACCTGCTCGGGCTCGGGCACGACACGGTGTGGCACGTGGCGGGTCCCAGCGACTGGCGTGAGGCGGTGCTGCGCATCGACGGCTGGAGGGCGGCTCTCGCGGCCGCGTCGATGCGGACGCCGTCTCCTGCTGCACGGGGACTGGAGTCCTCGCTCCGGGTACGAAGCCGGCTTGCAGCTGGCCGGTCACGACGACGTCACCGCCGTTTTCGCGGCGAACGACCAGATGGCCCTCGGCGTGATCCATGCACTCGCAGAACGAGGCAAACGCGTACCGCACGACGTGAGTGTCGTCGGGTTCGACGACATTCCCGAGGCGGAGTTCTTCCTGCCCGCGCTCACCACGGTCCGGCAGAACTTCGACGAGGTCGGGCGCCGCGGGCTCGACCTCCTGGTCCGGATCCTCGGCGACCCCGCCGGCGAGCACCGGGAACGACTCACGATCGCACCGGAGCTCGTGCTCCGGGCGAGCACTCGTTCGTGCTGACAGAGCACTTGGCCGACTGGAGGACAGATGAGGATCGTTGTCATCGGCGCGACCGGACACATCGGCAGCTACCTCGTGCCCAACCTCGTCGAGTCCGGCCATGACGTTGTTGCGCTCAGTCGTGGGCTGCGAGAGCCCTACCGAGTCGACACCGCCTGGGACGACGTGAGTCGGGTGACCGTCGATCGCGACGCCGAGGACGCCGCCGGGACGTTCGGCGCCCGCGTGGCGGACCTGAACGCAGACGCCGTGATCGACCTGATGTGCTTCACTCCCAGCTCGGGCAAGCAGCTCGTCGACGCAATGCGCGGCACCGGGGCGATCCTGCTGCACTGCGGGACCATCTGGGTTCATGGGCCGGCGGTGGAGGTGCCGGCCAGCGAGGACAGCGCCCGGGCGCCCTTCGGCGACTACGGGACGGGCAAAGCGGCGGTCGAGCAGCTGCTTCTCGACGAGACGCGCCGGGGTGGCGTCCAGTGCGCCGTGCTGCACCCGGGTCACATCAGCGGGCCCGGCTGGCCGCTGATCAATCCGGCGGGAAACCTCGATCTCGCGGTCTGGAGCAAGCTGGCCACCGGGCAGACCGTCGAGCTGCCCAACTTCGGGCTCGAGACACTCCACCACGTGCACGCCAGCGACGTTGCTCAGGCGTTCCAGCTGGCCCTGGACCACTTCGACCGGGCGGCCGGTGAGAGCTTCCACGTGGTCTCCGAGGCCGCGCTGACCCTGCGTGGCTTCGCCGAGGCGGTCGCCGGCTGGTTCGGTCGGGAGGCGGTTCTGTCGTTCCTGCCCTGGGAGACCTACCGGGCCGCAGTCGCGCCCGAGCACGCGCAGGCTACCTGGGAGCACATCTCGCGCAGCCCTTCGATGAGCCTCGCCAAGGCGAAGGACCGGCTGGGCTACGAGCCGCGCTACTCCTCCCTGCGGACGGCGGCGGAGGCGGTGCGCTGGCTCGCCGAGCACGGTCAGCTCGACGTCGACGTCACGGCGATGCAAGCCTCGGGTGCCGATGCCGCAGGGTGTCGGTAGCGTGACCAGCGGCCGTGATACTGCCCCAGGTCCCGACCGCCGTGGCCGTCTTCATCTTCAAACAGTTCTTCGACGGCCTCCCCCACAGCCTCGACGAGGCGGCCAAGATCGACGGCGCCAGCTTCTGGCGGATCTACCGGACGATTATCATGCCGCTGACCCGCCCAGCCGTCGCTGCCGTGGATCCGTTACGCCGACACCATGGCATCCGCCGATCCTGGGCGCGCTGCCTCTCGTGGCGGTCTTCCTGCTCTTCCAGCGACAGATCGTGCAGGGTATCGCCGGCACCGGACTCAAGGGCTGAGCTTGTCACGATCCGCTCCGCCTCCTGATCGCAAAGGAAGCCCATGCACTCTGCCTCACTGACTCTCGACCCCGACTTCCGGGTCGGTGAAGTCGACCCCCGGATCTTCGGTTCGTTCGTCGAGCACATGGGCCGGTGCGTCTACACCGGAATCTTCGAGCCCGGCCATCCGGAGGCGGACGGGCAGGGATTCCGTAAGGACGTCGCGGGTCTCGTACGCGATCTCGGCGTCCCGATCGTGCGATACCCGGGCGGCAACTTCGTCTCGGGCTACAACTGGGAGGACGGGACCGGGCCGCGAGACGCGCGGCCCACCCGCCTCGACCTCGCCTGGCGATCGGTGGAGTCCAACCAGGTCGGCGTCGACGAGTTCCAGGCGTGGGCGCGCACCGTCGGCACGGACACGATGATGGCTGTCAACCTCGGCACCCGCGGCGTGGATGCCGCGCGTGCCCTCGTCGAGTACTGCAACCATCCGTCGGGAACGGAGTACTCGGACCGGCGCCGGGCGAACGGCGCGGCCGATCCTTACGGCATCAGCCTCTGGTGCCTCGGCAACGAGATGGACGGTCCCTGGCAGATCGGGCACAAGACGGCCTACGAGTACGGCCAGCTCGCGAACGAAGCGGCCAAGGCGATGCGCCTGGTCGACCCGAAGATCAAGCTGGTCGCGTGCGGGAGCAGCAACAGCCGGATGCCCACGTTCGGGACCTGGGAGGCGACGGTCCTGGCGGAGTGCTACGACAAGGTCGACTACATCTCGATGCACACCTATTACGAGGAGCGCAAGGGCGACCGCGACAGCTTCCTGGCCTGCGCCGTCGACATGGACAACTTCATCGACGACGTGGTGGCAACCGCCGACCACGTGCGTGCCGTCGGACACCACAAGAAGCGGATCAACATCTCTTTCGACGAGTGGAATGTCTGGTACATCGCCAGGTTCGTCGGTGAGCGCAACCTCGACTGGGCGGAGCACCCCCGGCTGATCGAGGACACCTACTCCGTCACCGACGCCGTGGTGGTCGGCACACTGCTCAACAGCCTGTTGCGACACGCCGACCGGGTCAGCGTTGCCTGCCTCGCACAGCTCGTCAACGTCATCGCACCGATTCGCAGCGAGCCGGGTGGACCAGCCTGGCGTCAGACGACCTATCATCCCTTTGCGCTGACCTCGCGGTACGGGCGAGGCACCGTACTTCGCCTCCAGCCGAGCACACCGGTGCATGACACGGCGTGGCAGGGCACCGTTCCGGTCCTGGACGCCGTCGCCGTCCTCGACGAGGAGTCGTCCGCTGTATCGCTGTTTCTGGTGAACCGCGACCAGACGACGCCGGTCACTGTGGACATTGACCTCCGTGGCATGCCCGGGCTCACGGTGGCCCAGCACACCGGTCTGTTCGACGCCGACCCCGATGCGGTCAACTCCGTCGAGGATCCCGACCGCGTGGCTCCGCAGCAGTTGCCCGAGATCCCCGTCGACGAGGGCCGGCTGCAGGTTGTACTCCCGCCGCTGTCGTGGAACATGGTTCGACTCGGCAGCGACGCGGTCAGCCTTTGACGGCCCCAGCCGAGAGGCGACCCCGCGTCGGGCCGGCCGCAGGGGTCCCGATGCGGATGCATGACGGGGAAGTCGACATCGACGCCAAGCTCGTCACAGAGCTCATCGCCGGACAGTTCCCCCGCCTCAGCGACCTGCGCCTCACCGCGGTGGAGTCGACCGGAACGGTGAACGCCATCTACCGGCTCGGCGCCCAGCTGTGCGCCCGCCTGCCGCGCGTCGAGTCGTGGGTCCGCGACCTGGAGAGGGAGTGTGCATGGCTGCCGAAGCTCGCGCCGCATCTCTCGCTCGGCGTTCCGACGCCGGTCGCGATGGGCCGCGCCACGAGTTCGTACCCATTCCGGTGGGCGATCTACCGGTGGATCGACGGCGTCACGTACGCGAAGGAACCCGTCGCCGACGAACAACGAGCCGCCGCCGACCTCGCCCGATTCGTTGCCGAGCTGCGCCGGCTGAGCCCGCTGGGAGGACCTCGCGCAGGGCGCAGGCCGCTGCACGAGCTCGACACTGTGACACGCGCGGCGATCGACTCCTCGCGTGCCTTCATCGACGCGGACGCAGCCGTGGCTGCATGGGAGAACGCGCTCGCGGCGCCGCCATGGGACGGATCAGCTGTCTGGATACACGGTGATCTGCTGCGGCCCAACGTGCTTGTCAGGTCCGGGCGACTCAGCGCCGTCATCGACTTCGGCGCGGTCGGCGTCGGCGATCCCGCCACTGACGTCATCGCCGCATGGAGCCTGTTCGGCCCCACCGGACGAGGCCGCTTTCGCAGAGACCTCAACGTCGACGACGGTACATGGCGGCGAGCCCGCGGCATCGCCCTCCACCAGGCCGCCATGATCATCCCGTACTACGCAGAGACGAACCCGCAGTTCGTCACGTTGGCGCAGCGAACCGTCCAGGAAGTGGTCGCCGACTTCGGCGCATGAGGTCCGTCAACCTGCCTACCGGCCGGTCCGTCCGACGTTATCGGTATGGCGGCGAGGCCGGAGGCGCCATCCATGCCAGGACGGCCTCGGATGCCGGCACTTTCGCGACGACAGGGAGGAACGGGTTGGGGACGGCTGGGCAGACCTGCCCTTTCGGCGGCAGCACGAGGTCGAGCAGGTAGGAGGCGACGTACTGCCGGACGCACGTGCTGTTGCGCAGGCCGGTATGGCCCCAGCCCGCGTAGCTGAGCAGCCGGCTTCCTTCGAGCACACTCGCACTGGCCTGCGCCCCGGTGTAGGGGGTGATCCCGTCGAAATAGTTTCCGACCACCAGGACCGGGGCCGAGGTGTGGGTGCGCCAGGGACCCGTGAAGCGGTCGGCGGCCACCGGCCAGTCAGCGCAGGCGGAGTTGAGCCACCACCAGAAGGGACCGAACCTCGAGGCCTTCGCGGCGGTCTTGCCGACCGAGCGATAGTCGGAGAACGAGTGCGGATACTGCGTGTCCGCGCACTGGTTGCCGAACATGGCGTCGAACCCGTTCGGGTAGTCGGCCTCGGCCGTGGTCAGCTTGTGCATCAGCTGCACCAGCGCGGCATTCGATGTCCCAGCAGCCGGCTGGGGGGCCAGCGCCGTGTCGGCTATGCCATCGAAGTACGTTGCGAACTCGGGCCAGTCGGCCGGCACGTACATAGCGCTGACGGCGTTGGTCACCAGGAAGTCGTAGGTATACGGCACCTTGTCGATGAGCGGAGGATCATCCCGCACCGCTGCGGCCAGTCTCTCCCAGCGGTCACGGGAGCCGCCCGGCTCCCAGAAGGCGCATTGGCTCTTTGCGGCGTCGCACAGCCGCAGGAACTCGGAGAACTCCTGCCTGGTCGCCACCTGGTCGGCCTCTATCTGACGGCCGGTCGACCACAGCCGCGGGTCAAGCACCCCGTCGATGACCATCGCGCGGATCTTGTTGGGGAACAGGCTCGCGTAGGTGTTGCCGATGAAGCTGCCGTACGAGAGCCCGACGAAGGAGAGCCGTTGGTCTCCGACCGCCTGACGGAGCAGATCCAGGTCCCGCGCCACATCAGCGGTGCTCATGTGGTCGACGATGGCTTGGCCGTCATCGCGGCATTCGTCGGCCAGGGAGCGGTATCGGTCGAAGAACGGTCGGTACTGCGACTCCTGGTACGGGAACACCGGGATTCCGGAGAAGAAGTCGAACAGCGCGTCCTGGCTGGCAAAGCAGCGCAGCGGGTCCGAAGCCCCCACCCCTCTGGGGTCGAACCCGACGATGTTGAACCGGCCCTGGAGCGCGCTGGACAGGAAGGCACCGAAGCCGCCCTCCAGGAATGCGATACCCGAGGCTCCGGGACCGCCGGGATTGATGAACACCGTCCCGACGCGATGGGCCTGGTCGGTCGCGGGGATCCGGGCGAGTGCGAGCTGCGTCGTGGCGCCGGATGGCTGGTCATAGTCCAACGGCACCGTGGCGGTTGAGCACTCGTACGCGTCACACGGTGCCCATGCCAACGCAGGCACCGGCAAGGCCGATTCGTGCGTCCCCTGAGTCGGTGCAGCGGCGCCGGCGATGGCATCGGCACCGACGCAGACACCGCCGACGGACAGGCAGAGCGTCGCTGCGGCGAAGGCGGCCCCGAGAACTCTTGCGCCCATACGATCCCCCATTAGGTCACTCGACGGTAGCCCGGGTGCGTGCTCGTGGGCAAACAACCACACGGTCGCCGCCGCAGCACCACCGGCCTGCGTCATTCACCCTGCGGGTCATGACCCTGGAATTGCATGACGTTACGCAGGTCGGACGGAGCAGCGAGCAGGTCCCCTATCGTTGCCGAATGCGTCTGCGTCTCGTGGGATGCGTGGCCGTACTGGCCACCGCGATCGTCTTCGATGCCGTCGCCGGCCACGGTTGGCTCGATGAATGACAAGTCACGTCATCGCGCTTCTTCGGTATGGCTTCCCAACCGGAACATGACCGCTGAGTACAAGCGCGTTGCGAACAACAGCGATCTGTTCGACCTGGCCTCGCCCTTCTGGTACGACGCGACGTCCTGCGCACGGCTGACCGGCCGACCGGGCGCCGGCTCGCGAGCCGCCATCCGCGGCCTTGTCGCGAAGGGACTCGGCGTTGTCCCGACGGTCACCGCCACCGGGCTGGCTCCCCGAGCGGCCATCAGGTGCTTCTCTGGTGCTCGCCGGCGAGCGGCGCATGTCGAGAAACTCGCCAAGGTCGTGACCTCCCGCGCGTATCGGGGCATCGACATCGACTACGAGAACCTCGCGCTCACGACAAGCCCACGGCTTGCGGCGAAGGTGCAGCGAGGCTTCACCACCTTCATCGATGAGCTGTGCCGCCGAATGCGGAGGCTCAACAAGGTCTGCGTGGTCACGGTCATGCCCCGCACCAGTGACGAGCTCACGGTGTGGCGCGGCAAGCTGATCCCCGGGGTCTACGACTACACCGCGATCGCGGCGAGCGCCTCCCGGATGCGTGTCATGGCGTATGACCAGCACGCGCCGAACACCCCACCCGGACCGATTGCCGGCTTCCCGTGGGTGCGCCGGGTCGTCGCGTACACAGCCCGGAACACACCGCTCGGCAAGGTGGAGCTCGGCGTCCCGACGTACGGCAGAGACTGGTCGCGCGGAACTGCGGAGACTCTGATCGGCCAGCAAGCAGTCGCGCTCGCTCACACTCACGGCGCCACCCCGGTGTTCGACCCGATCCAACGGGAGCTCACCTTTCGCTACCGCGTCAACGGTGTGCGGCATCGGGTGTGGTTCAGCAGTCCCGCCGCGGTCGCTGCTCGCTACCGGTTCGCACGCGGCTCGGGTATGGCCGGCGTGGCGTACTGGGCCGCCGGGCTCGAACAGCGGGGCACCTGGAACGCCGTGCGGCACCGGTAGCACGAGCAGCCGGGGCTCGCCTCCCCCGTCGTTGTCGGGCAGTTGGTGGTCAGCGATGCACGTTCACGTGTGCAGCACGACAACGCCGTCCTCGACGGTGACGGGATAGACCTTCAGACCGATCCGCTCGGGCTCGAGCAGTGACCTCCCGGTCTCGAGGTCGAACTCCCAGCCGTGCCACGGGACAGCGGATCACCCGGTCGTGCTTGTCGTAGACGAGCTCGTACGGGTCCGCCGGAACGAAGGTGCCGCTCACCGTGCCTTGACACATCGACGCGCCCATGTGCGGGCAGCGGTCGTGTACGGCGAAGAACTCGTCGTCGACGCTGATGACTCCAACCGCGCGACCGTTGATGTCGACGATGCGACAGCCGTCAGCCCGTACGTCGGCGGACTCGCCGATCGGATGCTCCATCACGTCACCTGTCGCTGCGTCGTTCGGCTTCCCGCGATCACGTCGACTGAGGGCTATCGGGATGCCAAACGATTTGCTATGCATGACTCTGACGCCTGCCGGCCCACGCCGCAATGCCTGCGACGAAGTTCCGGCGACCAGCGATGTCCCGCCCGGCGAGGAGCCCGACATGACCGAGTTACTCAACGCACCCGGTGCGGGCACACACGAGCCGCACGGGTACGAGCTCGTCGACTGCGACGTGCACCCGATCATGAAAGGCGGGATGGGCGATCTCAAGCCCCATCTGTCGAGGGCGTCACAGCATCGACTCGGCATCGACGGGCGGCGGGGCCTCACGACCAGCGGGCAGCGCGAGGCCGTCTCGATCCCGCGGAACATGCTGTACGTCAACCCGGCCGGTGTCCTCCGGGATGACGCACGCGCGCCCGACGGCTCTGCCCCCGGCGCGGATCCGGCGCACACGGCCAGACATCTGCTCGACGCGAACGGGATCTCACGCGCAGTGCTCATCGGCGGTGAAGTGCTCGGGCTCGGCGCGATGCCCGACCCGGATGCCGCGGCGTTCATCGCATCGGCGTACAACGACTGGCTGGCCGCAGACCTGGCTCGCGGCCGACGACCGCTACCGCGGCACGATCGTCGTCGGCGCCCAGGATCCAGCCCTTGCGGCGAAGGAGATTCGGCGCAGCGGTGACAACCAGCGCTTCGTTGCGGTGCTGCTTCCGCTGACCAACATCTTGATGGGCCAGCGGCACTACTACCCGATCTACGAGGCCGCGGCCGAGCTCGGCCTGCCGATCACCGTCCATCCGAACTCCGGGCGAGGGCATCTTCCGTACATCGCCGAGCATGGCGGGCGGCACCCCGACCTACTACGTCGAATGGCACACCGGGCCTCAGCCAGGTCTTCCAGGCCAACGTGATCAGCCTTGTCTGCCACGGCGTGTTCGAGCGCTTCCCGGACGCTCAAGGTGGTCGTCACCGAGGGCAGCCTCGGCTGGGTCCCCGATGTGCTGTGGCGGCTGGACAAGAACGTCAAGGGCCTGCGTGACGAGGTGCCGTGGGTGCGCCGGTTGCCCGAGCGAGTACGTGTTCGACCACGTTCGCTTCACCAGCCAGCCGCTCCCCGAGCCACGCCGTCGCGAGCACCTGCACGTCCTGTGCGACATCGTTCGCGCCGAACGGACCCTGCTGTTCAGCTCGGACTACCCGCACTGGGACTTCGACAGCCCACGTCACGCGCTGACGGCGCTTCCCGCCGCAATCAGGCAACGGGTCAGGGTCGACAACGCGATCGAAACCTATGGGCCGCGCCTCTGACCGGGCCACGGGGCCCGATGATGACGTCCTCGCCGCCTTCGGTGGTACTGGTCGCGCCTCACTCCTGGCGGGTGGCCAGGGCAGCACGTTCGTGGACGGCGATGTGGTCCTGAAGCCGGCTGGTGACGAGGCCCAGGCCAACTGGGCCGCCCGGGTGTTGAGCACCGTCACGCAAGAAGGCTTTCGGACGCCTCGTCCGATCATGAGCCGGGACGGGCGATGGGTGGTCGACGGGTGGACTGCCTTCGAGAGGGTGGACGGTGAGCACCTGCTCCGGGGCGGCCCCTGGGCCGAAGCCATCCAGGTGTGCGGCAGGTTCCACTCGGCCCTGGCGCGGCTGCCGATGCCGGCTTTCATCGAGGGACGCACCGACCGCTTCGCCGAGGCGGACCGGCTGGCCTGGGATGAGGGCACGGCCGCCCTACCCTCGAAGCCGCTGACCGAGATGATCTCCCGCCTCCGCTCGATGAGCCGGCCGATAGCTCTGCAGCAGCAGGTGATTCACGGCGACGTCGCCGGGAACCTGCTGTTCGCGGCCGGGCTACCGCCCGCGGTCATCGACTTCTCGCCGTACTGGCGTCCCGCCGGGTACGCCACGGCGCTCATGATCGTCGATGCGGTCCTCTGGTACGGCGAGGGCATCGGCCTCACATCGCACGCGACGGACGTGCCGGAGCTGTCGCAGCTGCTCTTGCGCGCGCTCATCTTCCGCCTCAGCCTCGACGGTCTGCTGATGCAGAGCATGACACCGGGCGTGCGTTGGGACAGGTCTCAGGTCGAGTGGGATCTCATCCACGCCGAGCCCCTGGTTCGTCACCTCGCCGACCACCTGGATGACTAGGGCCGCAGTAGCCCGGTCCTCAGCAGGTAGCCAAACACGGCGCACCGATCCGGGTACGGCTCGTCCAGGCGAGCGGAAGCACGGCAACGATGACCAGGGCAGTGACCCCGAACGCGCCCGGGTATCCCGTCTGCGCGGCGACGACCCCGAACGCGATCGCGCCGGCACCGAACCCGGAGTCGTAGGCGAGGTTCCACAACGCGCTGACCGTGCCGAATCCCGACGTCGACACCTGGTCGAACATCGCGTTGAGAGTGGCGCTCTGAGCGATGCCGAAACCGGTTCCGAAGATCAGCGCGGCCGCCAGCACCGCCACCAGGTTCGAGGCGAACATCAGCGCGGCGAGGCCGACGGCGCAGACGAGCACGCTCGGGACGACCAGCTGCCGCGCACCGTGTCGATCCGCCCACCGCCCGCCCCACCAACGGGTGAACGTGGCCGCGGTGGCCTGCAGCAGAAGGGCGGCTGACACCCAGGATGATCCGAACCGACCCATGAGGGCCGCCGGGAGGAAGGTGGCCACGATGCCACCACCCATCGCGACGACCGCGAAGATCACGAACAGCCGACTCAGCGAGGGTGTCCGAAGGGCGGCCGACAATCCCAGGGGCTCCCCAGTTCCGGTGCGATCGTCGGGAAGCCGGACGACCGCACAAACCCCCAGCACCGCGGTTGCCCCGCCGAGTACTAGAGCCAGCGGGTAGCCGACCGCATCCGCCAGCAGCACGCCGGTGGGGAGCGCGATGACGGCCGGCAGGTTGGCGACGACACCCAGCAGTCCGAGTCCCTCGCCGCGGCGTTCGGGCGGGGCCAGCGAGGCGGCCAGCCCTGCCGTCGCCACCACGACGATCGCGAAGCCGATGCCGCGGAGCAGGCTGACGGTCACGAGCGCGCCGATGGAAGCCGAGACGGCCAGCCACACGGTCGGGAAGCCGAGCAGGGCGAGTCCAGCGACGAGGCTTCGCCGGTAGCCGAATCTGCCCGCCAGCCGGGGAGTGACGGTTTCGGCCACCACCGCGGCGAGCATCATCACGCCCGTGGTCAGTCCCGCGCCGAGGTTGCCCCCGCCCGACGCGGCCGCGTATGAGGGCGCGACCGACAGCAGCAGGTAGAAACTGGTCATCGCACCGAAGTCGGCCGCGCAGAGCAGCAGCAGGTTCCTGGTCATCAGCCTCGGCGCACTCGAGTCCGACAGACCGGGTGCCTGAACGCTTGTTGTCATGGCGAGGACGTTAGACACCGCAACCGGTCGCCGATAAGTTCCAATTCCATGCCGATTCGGTGGACCGGTTTGAGTCCGGAGCTCTTGGTTCCCATCGACCGCGACCAGCGGGAGTCGCTTCGATCCCAGATCGAACGTGGCCTGCGCGAGGCGATCCGAACCGGTCGGCTGGAGGCTGGGGAGCGGCTGCCGTCCTCGCGGGAATTCGCTCGCTTGCTCGGGGTGTCTCGCGGACTGGTCATCGAGTGCTATGGCCAGCTTCAGGGTGAGGGATACCTCACGAGCCAGGTCGGTTCGGCGACCCGCGTCGCAAGCAGGGGGATGGCGGTCAGCCCGCGGTCGACGGGACCAGCGGCCCCCGGACGGCGCCTGACCGTCGACTTCCTGCCGGGTGTCCCGGACCTGGGCAGCTTCCCCGGTACGGACTGGCTGTGGGCGCAGCGCGAGGCCTACCGTCGGGCGCCGGCATCAGCCCTGAATTACGGCGACCCGCGTGGCGTACCCGAGCTGCGACACGTACTGGCCGGCTATGCACGTCGAGTGCGTGCCGCCGCCGCGGACCCTGAGCACATCGTGGTCTGCAACGGGTTCACCCAGGGCCTCAACCTGGTTCTTTCTGCGCTGGCCGACCGCGGGCTCCGCACGGTGGCGTTCGAGGACCCTGGCTACGACGAGACCGTTGCGGCCGCCACGGCAAGGGCCGGAGTCGACGCCTGCCCGATACCGGTCGACGAGCTGGGTCTGCGCGTGGACGCGCTCGAGGCATCCGCGGCACGGGTCGCGGTGCTCACTCCCGCACACCAGTGGCCCACCGGGGTGGTGCTTGCAGCGGAGCGCCGCCTGGCCCTCGTGGACTGGGCGAACAGGCACCAGGCGGTCATCGTCGAGGACGACTACGACGCCGAGTTCCGCTACGACCGAGATCCTGTCGGCGCCTTGCAGGGTCTCGCGCCCGAACGGGTCGTCGCCCTGGGAACCGTCAGCAAGTCCCTGGCACCGGCGCTGCGGCTGGGTTGGATGCTCTGCCCCAGCTGGCTCATGGTCGCGGTCAGGGAGCAGAAGCGGCGTGAGGACCGTGGCTCCGCGGGGCTCGAGCAGTTGGCTCTGGCGGCCCTCATCGAGTCAGGCCGCTTTGACCGCCACCTCCGCCGGATGCGTACCTTGTACGCTCACCGCCGATCGGCCCTCGTGGACGCTCTCGCCGAGCACGCACCCTTGGTCGAGCTCTCCGGGCTCGCGGCCGGCTTCCACGCCGTCGCCCACCTACCCGACGGCACGGACGAGAAGCGCGTGGTAGCCGAAGCCCGAGGTCGCTCCGTCGGCCTGTACGGAATGAGCGCGCAACGCTCGGACAAGCACACGACTCCGACCCAGCTGTTGCTCGGGTTCGGCAACACCGGCGAACGCGCGATCCGCACCGGCATCGCCGCCGTCGGCGACCTGCTCAACGGGCACTGACCGGGGGCTGCGTCCTCTCACCTCGCCCACCATGCTCAGGAGGACGAGCCTTCGTCGTCCTGGTCGGTCGCCCTCTAGCCGTCTCTACCGGTGGGGTCCGCGGTGGAGGGAGGGGGGCCGTCGCCGCCGCGTCTGACCGAGGCCAGCAGCAGCTGCGCGACATCGACCACCTCTACCTCGTCGCGGGCCGCGCCGCCGGCCTGGAGTGTCGTGAGGCCGTCGGACATCATCACGCGACAGTACGGGCATCCGACCGCGATCTGGTCGGCGCCGGTTGCAACCGCCTCGGTGGTGCGGTTGAGGTTGATGCGCTCGCCGATCGACTCCTCCATCCACATCCGGGCTCCGCCGGCACCGCAGCAGAACGACCGCTCGCTGTTGCGGGGCATCTCGGTGAATCGCGCGTCCGGAATCGCCGAAAGGAGCTCGCGGGGAGGTTGGTACACCTGGTTGTGTCGGCCGAGGAAGCACGGATCGTGATAGGTGATCGTCCGGCCGTTGACCGCACCCGACGTCGGTGCCACCGGGGTGAGCTTTCCCTCACGAACCAGCCGATTGAGCAGCTGGGTGTGGTGCACGACCTCGAGCTCGACGCCGAACTCGCCGTACTCGTTCTTCAACGTGTTGAAGCAGTGGGCGCAGGTTGCCACCACCTTCTTCGCCTTCGCTCCCTTGAGAACCTCGGAGTTCTGCAGCGCCAGCTGCTGGAAGACGAACTCGTTGCCGGAGCGTCGAGCGGGGTCGCCGGTGCAGGTCTCGTCAGAGCCGAGCACCGCGAAACTCACGCCGGCCTGGTTGAGCAGCTCGGCAACCGCCCTGGTTGTCTTCTTCGCGCGATCCTCGTACGCACCGGCGCAGCCCACCCAGAACAGCCATTCGACCTCATCGAGGCCGTCGACGTCGACACCCACCTGCCTGACCTCGAACGGCAACCCCTTGGCCCAGTCCATCCGCGCGGCCGGTGCCATGTTCCACGGGTTTCCCTTGTTCTCCAGCCCCCTGAACAGCTGGTTGAGCTCGGCCGGGAAGTTGGACTCGACCAGCACCTGGTACCGGCGCATGTCCATGATGTGGTCGACGTGCTCGATGTCGACGGGGCACTGCTGCACACACGCACCGCACGACGTGCACGACCACAGGACGTCGGGATCGATCACGGCCCCACCGGAGGGCATCGACGGGTCGCCCTCGGTGACACCGACCAGCTCGCGCTCGGCCTCGGTCTTGATGTCGTCCGGCAGATTCTCGCGATCCTCCTCGCTGGCCAGCAGGTACGGAGCCTTGGCGAACGTGTGGTCGCGCAGGTTGGTGATGAGCAGCTTCGGCGACAACGGCTTCTCGGTGTTCCACGCGGGGCACTGGGACTGGCAGCGCCCGCACTCGGTGCACGAGGCGAAGTCGAGGATGCCCTTCCAGGCGAAGTCCTCGGCCTTTCCTACCCCGAACACCGTGTCCTCGTCGAGATCCTCGATGTTCTCGAAGTCGATCGGCACCCCGCCGGCCATCATGGGTTGCAACGCGCCGAGCGACGATCCACCGTCGCTCCTCCGCTTGAACCAGATGTTGAACCAGACGGTGAACCGGTGCCAGGCGACCCCCATGGTCGTGTTCAGGGCGAGCACGATCAGCCAGACCATCGATACGACGATCTTGACCGTCGCGGTGACCCAGATGAGGTTCTTCAGCGCACCCTCGGACATCGGCGAGAACAGGTGGCCGAGCCAGACCGTCAGGGGGAAGTGGAACGCCGACGCGTGGTCGGGATCGGACCCGTACTGCGCGAGCGCGTACTCCGCCCCTCGCAGCGTGATGATGCACAACGCAACAAGCAGAATGACGACCTCGACGAAGTACCCCTGCCACATGGTCGAGCCGTAGAACCGGCCCCTGGCTCCGCGCTCGCGCTGTCGGGGACGGGTGGCGCGATAGAGGATGAACCCGACGATGGCCACGACCATCACGGTGGCGAAGAGCTCTGACACCCATTCGAAAAGGAAGAAGCCGCCGAGCGCCGGAATCGCGAAATAGGGGTCGAACAGCTGCCCGTACGCGGTGACCAGGGTGAAGAAGAGCAGCCCGAACCCGATGAAGATGAACCAGTGACCGATACCCACTGCGGTCCACTGCAGCATCCTGGTGTGAGCGAGGGTCTCCTTGAGCATCGTCGCCCAGCGGGCACCCTTGGCGTCGCTGCGGTTGGGGGCGGGCTGGCCCAGCCTGACCACGGTGAGGATCTGCCGGACCGCGTTGGCGAACAGGGCGACCGCGACCAGGGAGATCGCGACCGAGACCAAAATGGCGAGAACCTGCATGCCCCGTATCCTGTCCTATCCTCCGAGTCGTCCGAGCACGCCACGTCCTACCGAAGGCTCGCTCCATGCACATCACACCGCTCCCGGCCTCCCGCTGGCCCGACGCTCCGGTCCGCTACCCCGACCCGGCGGTACGGATACTCGACGAACGATTCGAGCGCTACCGCGTCGACAGCGCGGTGGTCGAGCGCATCGCGACCGGTTACCGCTGGGCCGAGGGACCGGTCTGGTTCGGTGACCACCGCTGCCTGCTGTGGAGTGACATCCCCAACAACCGGATGTTGCGATGGGACGAGGAGACCGGCGCCGTCACGGTGTTCCGCAGCCCGTCCGACTTCGCCAACGGGCACACCCGGGACTCCCGCGGACGGCTCGTCTCCTGCGAACACCTGACCCGACGGGTCACCCGCACGGAGCACGACGGACGCGTGACGGTGCTCGCGGACCAAGTCGACGGCAAGCCGCTCAACGCCCCCAATGACGTGGTCACCGCCGCGGATGGCGCGGTGTGGTTCACCGACCCCGGGTACGGGATCCTGTCCAACTACGAGGGCGACCAGGCAGAGCTCGAGCTACCCACCCGGGTTTATCGCATCGACCTCGACACCGGGGTGGCCGAAGCGGTCATCGATTCCCTGGAGCGACCCAACGGGCTGTGCCTCTCACCGGACGAGTCGCTGCTGTATGTGGTGGACTCCGGATCCCGCCCGTCGACAATCCACGTCTTCGACATGCACTCGGGGCGGCCGACCGGAGGTCGTGTGTTCGCGGACATGACCCCTGGCTCGTCGGACGGGATCCGCTGCGACATCGACGGGAACCTGTGGGCTGCCGCGGCCGGCGGCGGCGACGGCTACGACGGAGTTCACGTGTTCGACCCTGACGGCACCCGAATCGGGCAGATCGTGCTGCCGGAGCAGTGCGCAAACCTCTGCTTCGGCGGCCGCCGCAACAACCGGCTGTTCATGGCTGCCAGCCAGTCGATCTACTCGGTCTACACCGGCACCGCAGGGCTGTGACGAAGGACGGTGGGCAATGGCGAGCAACCGCATGGTCGACCTGAGCCACCCGATCGTGGCGGGGATGACGACGTACCCAGGACTGCCCGGCCCCGAGATCGAGACGCATACCAGTCGGGCCGACTCCGCCAGGAGACTCACTCCGGGTGTCTCCTTCTACATCGGCCGGCTCTGCATGGTCGCCAACACCGGCACCTACATCGATGCGCCCTTCCATTTCCATGAGTCTGGCGCGGACGTCGCCGGACTGCCGTTGAGTCGCCTGGTGGACGTCCCGGCCGTCGTCGTGGACGCCCGAGGAACGGTCGCCATCGGCCCTGCACTTCTGACTGCCGTGCATGATCTGGCAGGAGCAGCCGTGCTGTTGCACACCGACTGGTCGCGGCACTGGGGCACCGGCCAGTATGCGCATGGCAGCCCGTTCCTGACACGCGATGCCGTGGAGCTGCTGATCGAGTCCGACGTGGCCGTCGTCGGCATCGACGCCCTCAACATCGACGACGTGGGTGACCTGTCCCGACCGGCCCACCACGGCCTGCTGGGAGCCGGGATCCCGATCATCGAGCACCTGACGAACCTTGCCGCACTGCCTGCATCGGGATCCCGGCTGACGGCGGTGCCGCCGCCCGTGGTCGGCATGGGCACGATGCCCGTGCGGGCCGTTGCAACGATCGACTCCTGAGCCGGCAGCTCACTGGCCTCCGTCGCCGCAACCGCAACTATGGGTCCGAGCGGAGATTTCGCGGATCCGCCACGTTCACAGTCGGGATGCCACCGCCGGCCCGCGCGATCACAGCCAGCGAGGGCAGATCAGTAGGGTTGCTCTCCCGGTGGACGGTGAACGCCGGCACGTGGACGAAGTCGCCGGCCTCGGCGTCGAGGTACCCGTCGTACCCCTCGAACTCGAGTCGTAGCACGCCGGAGACGACGTAGAGGCTGCTCTCGTTCCGGTCGTGATGGTGCCAGCCGGACACCGCTCCCGGAGCGGTCTCCACCTTTCCCGCCCAGAGCAGCGGCAGCTCGAATGCGCGCTTGCGTACCATCCCGGGAGTGGGGTCCACGGTCACGACCTGGCTCGGTTGTATGACCCGGATCGGCTCAACCACAGCAATAGTCTGTCAGCGCACTCCGTTGGGTGTGCGTCAGCATGACCGCACCGAACCGACCTTTTGCGCGGTAGATGGTCACCCCCGCTCAAGCGTGACCAACAACCGCGCAATTCCCTGCACGGGCCCGGGCCGCAGCAGCGCAGGGGCGTGAAGGTGGAGCGTCGCAGTTCCGAAGCCGAGGACAACGCCGATCAACCACTGGTGCCATTGGCGGGAGACGCCTAGTAGCGCGCCGATGACCAGTGACGACGCGGCAAGTGCTCCCCAGCCCAGTGCCTCCCACATCGCTGGTCCTTTCGTGACGTCACTCGCCATCAGCCACGACCAGCCAGGACTCAAGCCGCGGTGACGCCTGTCACCGTAGCCGCGAGTTTCACGGGTAGTGCCTGTGAAGGTCCCGCCGCAGCAGACTCTTCAGATGTCTATGACCGATCGTGGATTGAGGGTTCCAGCGGCCGCTGCGCTGTCAGCGGGTCCGCCTGTCGATGCACCAGCTTCCACCCGCCCTCTTCCAACCGGAAGATCATGGTGACGCGCAATGCCCAGGCTTCTAGGCCTTCCTGTCCCGTGAGCTTCGGATCGAACCGCTCTATCTCGAAGACGTAGCCGACATCGGTTCCGGCGAGCCTTGTGACCTCATCAAACACACAGCTCCAGCTGCCCGCCCGGAACCCCGCCGCGGCGCCATCCAGGCCCTCTTCGACGGCCGGCCACCCACGCCTGAATCCCCCCAGCGGGTTCGCCAGCGTGATGTCGTCACCCCTCGACCACAGTCTCTTCTGCGGCTCCGGATCCCCGTCGACAAGTGCTGCGACAGACCGACGCGTTCGCTCGAGGGTGTCACCAAGTTCTGGGTGCACAGGTTCTGCCATGACGTGGCTCATCCTCCACTCCGATCCGGACACAAGCCAAACGTGTCGCCGTTCGTCCGACGACTCCAACCTTGGGTGCCGTGTCCCATTCCTACGCTCTTGCTGGGCGGTCCGCACGATCTCAACAGCTACGCTCTCGACCATGGCAGTCGATGCTTACTCCGTGCAGCGCTCGCTGAGGATCGACGCTCCACCGGCGCGCGTCTACGACCAGATCGCCGACTTCCGGAACTGGAGGAACTGGTCGCCCTGGGAGGACCTGGACCCAGCACTCGACCGCTCCTACTCCGGGGCCGAGGCGGGACGAACGCGGCGTACACATGGTCCGGCAACCGCTCGAGCGCCGGGTGAGTGAGCCCGCGATCGAAACCGAGCGCTTCGCGGAGCTGGCGGGCTGGTACGACCAGGGCGACCGAACCGTTCTGCTGACCCACATCCCTGAGCCGGACCTCGGTGAGCCGATGGTGCTGGTGCGTGACGGCGAACGCGTGTCACGCGCCTACCCGAGAACCGGCGGGCGGCTCGTCGTCGACGACGGTACGACGTTGCAGCTCGGCGACCTGCGACGCACCCCGGACTTTCGCGAACGTGGTGTGACGTTTCAAGCCGGCGGGAGCACGCTGGCTGGGACGTTGATCACGCCGAGCGCCGCCGCCGCTCCGCACCCTGCTGCCGTCCTCGTGCACGGGGCTGCCGGCGGGCAGCGCGACTTCTGCCGGCTCTTCGCACAGGACTTCCTGCAGGCGGGAGTGGCGACCTTGATCTACGACAAGCGTGGCCACGGCCTTTCCGATGGTTCGCCGGACGCGACAATCTTCGACCAGGCCGCGGCTGCGTCGGCAGCCGTCGACCTTCTCAAGGCCGAACCCGACCTCGACCCGGGCCGGATCGGTCTCGCCGGGTTCAGCAATGGCATGTGGGCAGTGCCGATGGTGGCGGCAGCACGCACGGATGTCGCCTTCGTCAGCGGAATCGGCTCGCCGGGGGTCACCATGGCCGACTCGGAGATCCACCGTCGCGTCAAGGTGCTGCGCGAGGCAGGTTTGAGCACCCAGTCGCTGCGTGAGGTGGAGGCGGCTTGGCATGCCATCTTCTCGATCGCCTCGGACGGTACCGCGACGCCCGTCCTGACCGAGCGACTCGGCTCAGCGCTGGCCGCCCTCGCCACCGACGAGCAGGCCCGCACGTACGAGCCGGGGGGCTACGCCAAGCAGAACCCGATGCTGTCGCCGCTCCCGCCGGCCATCCCGGTGGACGACCTTGTGGAAATGATCAGCGGCGCCCCCGACCCCGAGCTCAGCTACAACCCTGTCGATGACTACCGCGCGATCGACTGCCCGGTGCTTCTGCAGTTCGGTGAGCACGACACGAGCGTGCCGGTCACAGAGTCTGTGCAGCGCCTGAACGCTGCTCTAAGCTCGAACGCTCGGTCTTCGACACGGGTTTATCCGGGCCTCGAGCACATGCTCAACGTCGCTGTCGCGGTCGACGGCCTGTCGGTCGAGCAGACGATGTATCAGTTCCGGCAGTTCGTGTTCGGGGACGGCGTTTGGTCAGACCTTCGTCGGTGGCTGGTCGGCGAGGTCGTATCAGCCTGACCGGAGGCGTCAGGCCGCTGGAACTCGACCGCTAGAAGCGTGGCACTCCCGCGTAGAACGTATGGAACGCAGGCGCCCAGTCCGTTACCTGGCGGTTGTTGGTCGACGTCACGGAGACGCGCACACGGCCCGGACTGTTCAGGCAGCTGCGAGCGACGGTGAACGTGGATGCGTCCTGAAGGTAGTTGTTCGTCAGATCGAGAGGACAGGAGATCGGGTCGGAGGTGGCATGCCAGCGGCGCATCCGCACGATGCTGAAGTCGGTGCCCCTGGCAAGGCCCGCCGACGCCCCGAACTCGGGACCCACTCGGCTCTTGACCGTGTCGAAGAAGACGCTGAACCCACCACCGCGGTTTCCCCGGATATCCCTGAACGTCACCGTGACCAGGACCCGCGCGGCGTTGTGGACGCGCACTCGTTGGATGTCGGTGCCCGCGGTCACGTCTCCGGCAGCGTCTCTGAACAGCCGCGTCGCCGCATCGGCCGGAGCCATCGGCATCGACACAACCAGGGCCAGGGCGCCTACGGCGATCACTCTGAACGTCCCGAGGCCAATCACGAGCTCTCCTTTCGCGGTTGATCTGGCTTCGCCACATGGTCCCTGGGCGAGCCGCGGATGGCAAGCATCCAAGGGCCATTCAGGCCGACGGCACCAGCAGGTGAACGCCCCGGCGGCTTTGCTCGTTTTGTCCATGTGGGAGGCAATCGCTGGAGGCGATCATGCACGCAGGACGCGAGTCTGGGATGAAGCTCACGAGAGGCCTGGCGGCGGTGGCGCTGCTCGGCCTACTGGCGGGCTGTGGCAGTTCGAACAACGACACGAGCTCGACCCCACCGGCCAGCTCACCGAGCACTCCCACAACAACCGGGGGCACCTCTACGGCGGCCAAGGTTCTCGGAACGGCTGCCACCCCTCTGGGGACGATCCTGGTGGACGGCAACGGCATGACGGTCTACATGTTCGCGGCCGACACCATGAACAAGTCCAACTGCACCGGAACCTGCCTGAGCTACTGGCCGCTGGTGCCCGCACCGGCAAAGCTGCCGGCGACTCTTCCCGGAGTCAGTGCAAAGGTGGGCAGCATCGACAGGCCCGACGGGAGCAGCCAGCTCACCGTGAACGGAATGCCGGTCTATACCTACGCAGGAGACAACTCACCCGGGGAGACGACCGGTCAGGGACTCAACACCTCGGGTGGTCTGTGGTGGGTCCTCAGCCCGAGCGGCTCCATCATCAAGGACAGCGGTGGCGCTCCGAGCAGCTCCGGTCCCCCGAGCCAGTCGGGCGGCGGCTACTGACCATCGGAGGGGCCGCAGCCCGGAGTTTCTGGGCTTGCTTGCTCGGCCCGTCCCTCGACGATGCCTCGTGTCCTTCCCGTCACGCGAGCCGTCGTGTACAACACGAGGATGACCGCCCGACAGTGGCCGCGTTGGTCCGAGCTGAAGCCGGTGCTTCGTCCGAGGCGCGTGGAACTCGACTCCACCGCACGTCGATTGGCAGGCGTCGCCTCGATAGCCGATCTGCGACTGAGGGCCCGACGGCGGGCCCCCCGAGCGGTGTTCGACTACACCGACGGCGCCGCCGGTGAGGAGCTGTCGCTGCGCCGTTCCCGGCAGGCATATGCCCGGATCGAGTTCCAGCCTGAGGTGCTCCGGGACGTTTCCGGGGTGGACAGTACGACGACGATCCTCGGGAAGCCCGCGGCGGCACCGCTGGTTTTCGCGCCCACCGGGTTCACCCGGATGATGCACACCGAGGGAGAGTCCGCGGTCGCGCGGGTGGCGGCGCGCGTCGGCATCCCCTACGCGCTGTCCACGATGGGCACCACCTCCATCGAGCGGCTCGCGGCCGCGGCCCCCGGCGGGCGCCGGTGGTTCCAGCTCTACCTGTGGCGCGACCGGGAGGCGAGCCGCGACTTCGTCGCGCGGGCGCAGCAGTCCGGCTACGAGGCTCTCGTCCTCACGGTCGACACGCCGGTTCCCGGTCGGCGCCTTCGCGACGTGCGCAACGGCCTGACCATTCCGCCGGCGCTCTCGCTGAAGACCTTTGCCGAGACGGCTCTGCACCCGGGCTGGTGGTTCGACCTGCTGACCACGGAGGCGCTGGAGTTCGCGTCGCTGAACCGCTTCGACGGCACGGTCGCCGAACTGGCCGCGCGGATGTTCGACCCGGCTGCGACGATTGCCGACGTCTCCTGGCTGCGGTCCACCTGGCGCGGACCGCTGGTGATCAAGGGCATCCAGACCGTCGCCGATGCCCGAGCCGTCGTCGATGCCGGCGCCGACGCCATAGTCGTCTCCAACCACGGCGGGCGGCAGCTCGACCGCTCTCCCACCCCGCTGGAGGTGCTTCCGGCGGTGGTCGACGCCGTGGGTGACCACACCGAGGTGTACGTCGACGGCGGCATCCTGTCCGGCAGCAACATCGTCGCCGCGGTGGCCCTGGGGGCCCGTGCGGCTCTCGTTGGACGTGCCTATCTCTACGGCCTGATGGCCGGCGGCGAACGCGGTGTGCAGCTGGCTGCCGACATCCTCCGAGAGGAGGTGACCGGCACCCTCGGCCTGCTTGGCGTGAGCCGGGTGTCCGATCTGCGACGCGACCATGTACGTGTGCGCCCGGGCTGAGATAGTTTCCGGCCATGCAGGTCATCGACTACATCCCCACCCGCGAGCAGTACGCCTACACCTTCGGCGGCGTCGCCCCGGTGATGCGGGTCAAGCCGGGGACCGCCCTCCGGCTGTGGTCCGACGACGCCTTCGGGGGCACTCTGCGTACCGTCGACGACCTGTCGAGTGCAAAGGTCGACCTTCGGTTCGTCAACCCGCAGACCGGCCCGTTCCACGTCGAGGGGGCCGAGCCCGGTGACACCCTCGTGCTCCACCTCGTCACGCTGGAGCCCGCCCGCGACTGGGCCGCATCGGCGACCATCCCTTTCTTCGGCGGTATGACGAGCACCGACCGCGTGGTGACCCTGCAGGATCCGTTGCCGGACACCACGTGGATCTACGAGCTCGACCGCGAGCGACGCACCGTCGCGTTCACCGCGCGCCACAGCGACCACCGCATCGAGCTGCCGCTCGAGCCGATGCTCGGCACCGTCGGCCTGTCCCCCGCCGGCGGGGAGGTTCGCTCCTCATTGGTGCCCGACCGCTTCGGTGGCAACATGGACACCCCACAGATGCGGGCCGGGTCGACCGTCTTCCTCGGCGTCAACGTCGAGGGCGCCATGTTCTCGATCGGAGATGGGCACTACCGCCAGGGCGAGGGAGAGGCCTGCGGCACGGCAGTCGAGGGCGCGATGACCAGCACCCTCATCGTCGAGCTCATCAAGGGTGAGGCCCCCGGCTGGCCCCGGATCGAGGACGACACGCACTGGATGGCCGTCGGCTCCAGCCGTCCGATGGAGGACTCCTGGCGGATCGGCAACGCCGAGCTCGTGCACTGGATCGGCCAGCTGTACGGTCTCCACCCGATGGACGCCTACCAGCTCTGCTCGCAGATCGCGCAGGCGCCGGTGGCCAACGTCGTCGATGCCAACTACAGCGTCGTGGTCAAGGCGCCCAAGGCACTGCTCCCTGCCGCGGACGCGTTCGGCGGCATCCACGCCGACCTGCGTGCCCGGGCCGGCTCACTCGGCACCGCTTGAAGACTTTCCACCACCCATCGCACTGGAGGGCCCCGCCATGGATCTGCAGCTGACCGGCAAACGCGTCCTGGTCACCGGCGGCACCCGTGGGATCGGCCGTGCCATCGTCGAGGCATTCCTCGACGAGGGGGCGGTCGTCGGGTTCTGCGCGCGCACTGCTGCGGAGGTCGCCGCGACCCAGAAGACTCTGAGCACCCGCGGCTCCGTCACCGGTACGACGCTCGACGTCGGAGACGCCGCCGCACTCGAGCACTGGGTGCGGCGGTCCGCGGACGCGTTCGGCGGTCTCGACACGGTCGTCGCCAACGTCAGTGGCATCGCGATCCCCGACACCGAGGACAACTGGCTGACCAGCCTCAACGTCGACCTCATGCACACCGTCCGTCTGGTCCGCGCCGCGATGCCGCACCTCGAGCGCAGCGAGGCCGCATCGATCATCGCGATCTCCAGCGTGTCCGGGCGCGAGTCCGACTTCGCCTCCGGGCCCTACGGCACCGCCAAGACCGCCATCGTGGGCTATATCCAGGGCCTGGCGATGCAACTGGCCGGCAAGGGGATCCGGGCCAATACGGTCTCGCCGGGCAACACTTACTTCGAGGGCGGGGTCTGGCACAGCATCGAGACCGGTGACCCGGCTCTCTTCCAGACCGCGGTGGGCCTCAACCCGACTGGTCGGATGGGCACCCCAGAGGAGATCGCCGGACCCGTGGTTTTCCTCGCCAGCCCCCGGGCCAGTCGGGTGAGTGGCACGAACCTTGTCGTCGACGGCGCGCTCACCCGCGGCGTCCAGCTGTAGGCCTCGCGGGAGCCGTCAGCCCAGCTCGATGCTGAGTTCGGCCTGTCGGTTGAGTGTGTTGGACACGTAGCACAGACGCTCGGCCTCCGGCATCAGTCCTTCGAGCACCTCGCGCGGGGTGTCGGAGATGACGGACATCGAGATGCGTGCGAACCTCGGGCCGTCGTAGCTGCCGACGGCTCGGACCTCGAGACCCTCCAGTTCCACCCCAAGTCGTTTCGCGACGTATGCCAGCGCCAGGACGAAGCACGAGGAGATCGACGCCAGCAGCAGGTCGGTCGGCTGCGGTCCCGTATCCGTGCCTCCAGACGTCTCCGGCTCATCGGTCACGATCTCGAACCGCCCCGCCCGGGTGACGGCGCGCATGCCACCCGTCCAACGGGTGTGCACGGTTCGATCAGCCATCGTCGGCTCCCACCACCGGTGCCACCGACTCAGCCTGCGGCGAGCGCCCGCAGCGCCGCGCGGAAGCATTCGACCGGGGCGGCAGCCACGCCGGCACCGATCTGACCGATGCCGGAGCTGGCGTGCAGGATCCCGGTCGTGACGCGTGGAGTGGCATTGAGCTCGACCGCGAGTCTTACGTCGACAGCCAACGGCGTCCCCCGGTAGTTCCGGGTCGGCAACGTGAACCGGGTGCTCTCACCGGCACAGATCGAGGTCATCTGCTCGGTCATCGCCACGGCGTCGGACATGCCGCCGGGTAGGAAACCCGCGACCGCCGGTGAACCGGCCGCCGCCGCGCCGCCCAGTCCCACCAGCTCGAGGATGGCGCTGTCCCCGATGTCCGGAGCGCTCGATTCCGGACCGTAGTCCGGGTAGTACATCGCGTCGGCGACGGGTGGCGCGTCAGCGAGGAACACCCGCTGCGAGCCGGCCAGCCGGATGCCGTACGACGTTCCGTTGCGGCACATCATCGTGACGATGCTGGACCCCTCGACCTGTTCGGCCCACATCGCCGCGGACTTCGCACCTGCCATCGCCAGGTTCAGGAAGAAGAGGTGGTTGCCCGACAGGAACCGGGCCAGCGGAACCCGCCCCTCGTCCGGTAGCGCCGCGACATGCGGGAGCAGGTTGCGGATCATCAGGCTGGTCGTGCCCTGGGTACGCATGTGCACGTCGTCGCCGATCTGCACGCCTTGCGCGGCGAGGGCGAAGATGTCGATCGGACCCGTGGAGTCGAGAACCCTGCGCAGCATCGGCCCGGCGACATCGCGCAGGAACCCCAGTCTGCTGATCGCCGCCGGCGTCTCGCGCCCGAACCATGCGGTCTCTCCCGGGCCTTGGTTGATCGGAGCGAACGCGCGCGTCCCGCCGTCGCGGTTGTCAACCGCGAACATCGGCGCTGAGGGACCGACAGCACTCGCCATCGGCAGCACCGCGTCGTGCCGGTAGGCAGGCTCCAGCGTCACGAGTCCGTCGGCCAGCAGCCCGTCGGCCTGCTCGACGGTCTCGGCCCACCCTTCGGCCACCGTGGTCGCCCGCAGTGAGCGCCGGAGCGGGTCACAGACCGCGGGCCACTCGATCGCAGGTCCACAGTGCAGCAGCATCCGGCCGGACATGCCGGGAACGATCGTCTCGGCCGCCGCGACGTCCACCAGCAGCGGAACGCTCTCGTCCAGTCGCCTGACCACTTCGGAGTTGGCCTCGTCGACGCCGGAGCCACGCGGGCCATAGAGCACCTCCAGGTCGGCCACCAGGTCCGGCTCCCCGTCAGCCGGGATCCGCCAGTCCACCTGTTCCACGGCGGTTTCCTGATCGTGCACGGCGTCGGCGAACAGCGAGAGACCTATGTTGACGACTGATACCTCGTGCGGCAGCCGAAGCGTGCCAGATTTCCCGGTGCTCATCTGTCCTCCGCGGAGCCGGCGACCAGCCGTGCGTGCTCGAGTAGTCGCTCCTCGGCGTCATTGAGCTGTTGCCGCCGCAGCTCAACCGCGCCAAGGAGCTCATCGGCCTTCTGCTCACACTGCACGATCATGGATTCGACCGCGCTCGGCGCGGCTCCTCCGATGCCTATCCGTGTCGCGATGATCCGCCGCGGGTCCAGCGCAGCCGTCAGATCCCTCCCGGCCAGCCCCCAGGAGTGGCCGGTCTCTGCGATCGCCGCGTCGTCGAGCATCGCTCCGGTGATGCTGGCGCCGGGGATCCCCTTTCCGCTGGCCTCGCGCACCGTCCTGCCGACGACGTCATAGGCGCTGCGGTAGTCGACGTGGCACGTTTGCACGATGAACTCGCTGAGGTCGGTGGCCTGGGTATAGCCGGCGTCGAGGCCACCGGCCATCCTCTCGACGTTCACCCGCAGCGTCCGCACGACACCGGTCATCAGCCGTGTGACCCGGATCGACAGGTCGAGGGCGCGGGGCACCTCGCCGTAGGCGAAGATCAGGTTGTCGCTGCGTGCGGAAGGGCTCTTGGCGACCGCGAGGAACCCGGTCAGCCGCCCGATCAGCACGCCACAGGCGCCACGCACGATGGACAACGAGTAGGGGTTGCGTTTCTGTGGCATGAGGACACTGGAGCGGGTATAGGCGTCGGCCAGGTCGACGAAGTCGAACTCGCTGCTGGACCAGATCTCGAGATCCTCGGCGAGCTTGCTCTGGGTGGACAGCAGACTGGCCGCGCTGGCCAGCACGTGGATGAGCCCGTCTATCTGCCACATCGCGTCGCGCGTGTGCTCGATGACCTCGTCGAACCCCAACGCCGCGGCGATGCTGGTGCGGTCGCCGAGCAGGCGAGTTCCGTTGACGCAGCCTGCGCCTGCGGGACTCCGGTTGATGTCATCGAACTCGTCGAGCAGTCGATGGGCGTCGCGTACGGCCGGGTAGACGAACGACAGCACGTAGTGTCCGAAGGTGGACGGCTGCGCCTGCTGCAGGTAGGTCTGGTCCGGCATCAACGTTTCGACGTGCCGGCCCGCGAGCGCGGTGGTGTCCCTCGCGAACTCCACCACCTCGCCGACGAGTTCCAGCAGCTGCTCGCGAACGTAGATGCGCAAGGCGATCCTGGCTGCCTCCCGGCGCGGCCGTCCCGCATGCAGCCACCCGGCCGCCTTGCCGAGCCGTTCGACGAAGAAGCGCTCCCGGGAGTTGTAGGGCTCGCCGTACTCGGGGTCGTATGGGAAGTCGTCGGCGGCGATCGTCTGCACCTCGAGCAGCAGACCGAGCAGGTCTCTGGCAGCCGACGTGGGGACTATGCCGCGGCTCAGCAGGTCCAGCACGTGCGCGATGTCAGCGAGGTTCAAGCCGCCGTGCAGGAAAGGCGCATCGGCGTTCTCCAAGGCGAATCCGCTGTCGATCAGCTCTCGGGCGGCCGCCCCCTGGGGCGGACCGCTGCGACGTGTAGGGGTGGTCACGCCGCAGCTCGCAGCAGACCTGTCAGGGCCGCGGCCACGCCACCGGTGTGCCAGAAGACGGCCGGGGTCGGCGCGCCGCCGTCGAGCAGCGCCCTGAACAACGTCAGGGCTTTCGCTCCGTAGTAGTCATCGAGCAGCAGCCCCTCATGGTGCAGCGCGAGCCGCGAGCTGACCCGATCCTCGACCGAGACGACGCCGAACCCGCCCCCCCGGCAGTCACGGACATCGACGTCGTCCGGCCCGGGTCCGTCACCGCCGATCGCCGCCGCGCACGCCCGTGCCGTCCGGAGAATCTGCTCGGGGAGGCGGTGGATCGGCCGACTGACCGAGGCACCGATCACTCGCCCTGGCAGGCCGAACGCCGCCTGCCCGGCGACTAGTCCAGCCTGGGTGCCTCCGGAACCGGTGGCCACCACGACCGTCCGGACGGCGATCCCGGCGGCGGCGCACTGCTCGGCCAGCTCCCGGGCCGCGTATGCGTAGCCGATGCCGCCAACTGCGGTCGCCCCCCCACGCGGCATGGCGTACGGCCGGCGCCCCCGGGTCCGCAGCGCATCCGCGTGCTCGAGGACGGCGGCGTCGAGCTCGTCGCGACTGCCCGCCGCGTCGAACACCAGCCGGGCGCCGGCCGCCCTGGCCAACTCGACGTTCACCGACCCGACATTGACTGGGGCGGTCGAATCCGACGTGGGGAAGAGCAGGTCGCAGTCGACCCCGACGACCCGAGCAGCCATGGCTGCGGCCGCGCAGAAGTTGGAGGAGGCACTGCCGGCGGCGACGATGACGTCGGACCCCTCGGCGACGGCGGCGCCGAGCAGGTACTCCAGAGCGCGCGCCTTGTTGCCGGCCACGCCGAACCCGGTCAGGTCGTCACGCTTGACGAACAGTGGGCGGGCGTCCAGGGCGGCCTCGAGACGCGGCGCCCGTACCAGCGGCGTGGGCAGGCTCGCCAGTCGGACGCGAGGCGGCATCACGTCCACGTCTCCGACTCGGCGCCGCGGGCGACGCGGGCACGGGCCACCACCGCGTCCACCATCCTTCCGGCATCGCCGACCTGCGATGAGGACCATGCCTGTCGGTCCTGCTCGGTGGCCGCACCTTCGGCGATCAGGACGTCGAGCACACCGCGCACCTCGCGTGTGCCCGGAGCGAGGACGTCGTGCATGAGCTCCTGGGCGGAGTGCTTCCCGATCCGTTGCGACAGGCCCGCGAGCATCTGCTCGGACGCCAACTGGTCCCCGTGGCTGTTCAGGTTGGCCCGCATCGACTCGACGTCGACGACCAGACCAGACAACAGGTGGCGGGCTTGCCGCAGAGCCACTGCAGTGAGCATGCACACCTCGGGCAGTGCCACCCACTCGGCCTTCCAGCCGCGCCCGTCGCGCTCGTGCCCGACGACCATGCCCTCGGTGAGAACGCCCACGTTGGCGCGCACCAGTCTGGCCAGCGTGTCCAGGTGCTCGCTCCCTTCGGGGTTGCGCTTGTGCGGCATGGTGATACTGCCCACGGTGTCCGCGCTGGTCGGCTCACGCAGCTCGCCGATCTCTGGTCGCTGCAGCTCATACACCTCGTTGCCGATGCGGGCCAGGGTGCCGCAGATCATCGCCTGCTGGGCACCGAACTCGGCGATGCGGTCCCGGGAGGTGAGCCAGGAGATGCCGGGATCGGCCAGTCCGAGCTCGGCGCAGAACTCCGCGCGCAGCCGCATCCCCTGGGGTGCGAAGAATCCCAGGACGCCCACCGCTCCCCCGAGCTGGCCGACCAGCCACCGGGGTCGTCCCTCAGCCAGCCGCTGCAGATGGCGTCGTACCTCGTCGGCCCACGAGGCGACCTTGAACCCGAACGTGATCGCCGAACCGGGCTGACCGTGCGTCCGTCCAGCCATCAGTGTGTCCCGATGTTCGACCGCCGTTGCAAGGAGCGTGGCCTCGATCTCGCGCAGGTCCCTCCAGATCACTTTCCCGACGTCACGCATCACCAGGGCGAACCAGGTGTCGGTGATGTCCTGGACGGTGGCGCCGACGTAGACGTGCTCCCGTGCCGGTTCCGGGAGCAGCTGTTGCAGCCCGCGGATGAGTCCCAGCATCGAGTGCGATGTGCGCCGGGTCTCGCGGGCGACGAGATCGAGGTCGAGCCGCTCCGCCCGCGCGTGGGCCGCGATCTGCGCAGCCGACCCAGCCGGGATGATGCCCAGTCGTGCCTGCGCGGCGGCCAGGGCGGTGATGATGTCGAGCCAGCTCTGCAACCGGGCCCGTTCGTCGAACACCTGCGCCGACTCGGTGGTCCCCCACAGGTGTGCGTACTGTTCGGAGTCACTCAGACGGGTGACCACGTCGGCTCCCACTCGCGGACCAGGGCCGTCAGTGCCTCCGAGATCTGGGACAACGACGCTCCCCACGGCACCACCACACGACCGCCATCGGTCTCGATGTGGCTCTCGAGCAGGCAGCACTTCGTCAGGATCGCGCCGGTGCCGCCGGTCCGATTGCGTGGACAGATGTCGACCTGCTCGGCCCGCTCGCCGTAGGACCATTCATGGATCTGTTGCGATCGTTCGCAGCCGATCAGCGTCCACGGTCGACGCTCGGGTCGTTCGTCCAGGTAGGCAGTCGATGCACCGTCCACCGAGACGCCTCCACCGCGACACGGCAGCAGGTACCCGGTCGAGGTCCTGCTGAGCGCGAGCTGCTCGAGCTCGAACGATGTCCGCTACCAGCTCGATCGGCGGCAGGTGCTCCGCAGTGTCCAGCAACCTCTGCGTCTGGTCGAAAAGCTTCGCGGGGTACGGCGGCGCGACCTCCCGCACCAAGACTCGAAGCGGCGCGGGGTCGATGATGAAGCTGACGTGGCCGTACCGGCCGTGCACCACGACACCGCGCTTGCCCGGTGCGTGGCTGTTGGCGGATCGCGCTAGCGCCGTCGGTACGGCCGTGTCGGCCTCAGGATCCACGACGTAGGCGCAGTCGGCCGCGGCCACCAGCAGCCGAACCGCCGTGATCGGTGCGAACAGCGGATCGTCGGACTCCTTGTGCACGGCGACGATGGCCGTCTGGTCGCCTGCGCGCGCGACGATGAAGCGGGTCCGGCGGTAGGCCTCTCGCCCGATGAAGTGCGCTGCGAGTGTCGCCTCGTCGAGCTCACACCCGACCGTGGCCATGGCAACCCCGCGATAGGCGCTCGGCACGACATTGCGTGCTGTGGCGGCTGCCGGCTGGGTCACGCGGGCTGCCGCTGCCGGGTGAGGTCGAAGGTGTCGGCCCGGAGCCCCAACCGCAATGTCTCGAGGGAGAGCACGTCGTCACAGGCGATGTTTGCCAGGTTGACATCGGAGCCGAATGCGCGGATCAGCCAGGCCTGCTGGTCCTTGCGGGGCGCCTCGAACAAGACCCGGTCGGGGCCGGCGACGCCGACCGCTGCCGCGACCACGTCCTCGCGAACGGAGCCGTCACCGCGATAGATCCCGACAGTCCCACTCTCGCGCCCCTCGGTGATCACATAGCGCGCGCCGGCGGCGAGGTCGCCCGCTATCTCCTCGGCCCACTGGGCGGTGGTGAAGACCTCGTCGGGGTCCTTGCTCCCGACCTCGGAGAGCACGACGAACGACTCTGCGGCCCGGCGCAACAGCTCGTGCTTCTCCGACAGTGTCATCGGGGCGATCCCACGTGAGACCTCGATCGTGTCGAGCCCGGCGGCCGTTGCCCATCGCAGGCACTGCTCTGCCTTGCCCTGCGCCCAGGAGACCTCGAGCAGCGTGCCGCCGAGGCAGCTCCGGATGCCCGCGGCCCTGAGCAGTGCGAGCTTCTCGGGCAGCGCTCGGTCCACATAGGCCGTGCCCCACCCGAACTTCCACACATCGATGTGTGGTGCCGCAGCGGTGAGAGCCGATTCGGTCGACTCCACGCTCATCCCCCTGTCGAGAACGTGGGTGAGGCCGACGATTCTTGGCTTCGCACTGCGCTCGGGCAGGCTGAGGAAGGTGGGCGGCTTCACGTTGCCTATACTACATGTATCGTTCACTTTCCGACGGAGCACATCTCTCGGGCCCGGGACCTGCCTGCTGCGCGTGAGAGGTACTCATGACCACTGGTTCAGACCAGGCGGCTGACCTCGGCGAGCTGGCGACATGCCTACGATCGCATCCGGCGCTTCGGGCCAAGGCCGAGATCCAGCTCGTGACCGACGTTCTCGGCCGGGGGAGCTGGCTGCACGGCCCAGGCGACGACGGCGCGGTGGTGCGCGGAGGCTCCGGCGGCGATCATGTGATCGCATGCGGTGAGGCGTTGCTGCCGGGATTCGTTGCGTCCGACCCCTACGGCGCGGGCATCGCGGCGGTGTTGACCAATGTCAACGACCTTGCCGCCATGGGTGCGGTGCCGCAGGCGATCGTGGACACGATCGTCGGCAGTCCGGAACTGGCGCGAGAGGCGCTGCGTGGGATGAAGGACGCCTGCGAGTGGTATGACGTCGCCCTCGCGGGGGGCCACCTGACCGTGCACGACGGAGCGCCTGCCGTGTCGGCGTTCGGGGTCGGCCGCGCGGCGGCTGTCCTGTCGACGACGAACGTCGCCGCCGGGCAGTCGCTGATCGTCGCTGCCTGCACGACAGGGACGATGCGGGCCGACTTTCCGTTCTTCCGGTCGTTCGAAGAGCGCGGCGCCAGGCTGGCCGGTGATGTCCGCGTGCTCGCGGCCGTGGCTGCCTCGGGTTCGTGCGTCGCTGCCAAGGACGTGAGCATGGCCGGGCTCGTCGGCTCGCTGGCGATGCTGCTCGAATGGAGGCGGCTGGGCGCCACCGTGGATCTGGCAACGCTTCCGTGCCCGGCAGAAGTGGCCATGCAGGACTGGCTGACCTGCTTCCCGGCATACGCATTCCTGCTCTGCTCCCCCGCCGGCCGCGAGGACGACTGCCTAGCGGCGTTTCACGCGCGCGGCCTCGCTGCGGCGGCGGTCGGTGTGATCGACGACTCCGGGCGGTTGGCGGTGCGCCGGGGAGAGAATTCGGCCACGGTGATCGACCTCACCGTCACCACGATCACCGGTCTCGCGCGCTGATCCCGCTCGCCAGCATCCGAACGGTGGCCATGCCCTCGTCCCGGCTCGGCAGCCCGATGTGCATGGGCTGGTGAACCAGGCCAGCGTAGATCTCCGTCTCGCCCACGCTCGTCCAGCCCAGCCGCTGGAAGAACGCGACGTTCGCAGGCTGGATGTGAGCACTCATCCTGCGCCCCCCGAGTGCCGCGGCGGTCGCGACAGCGCAGCGGACCAACGGCGCACCGAGTCCGCGGGTCCGGTACGGCGACAGGACGGCGAGACGGTCGCCCTGCCAGAGACCGAGTGCCGGATCGAACGGGAAGAGCCGGACGGTTCCCGCCGCGACACCGTCGCAGCAGCCGAGCAGCGCGATCGCGGATCCGTCCCGGTCATGAGCGTCCAGATCCGACCCGATGAAGACCTGTTGCTCGTCGACGAAGATCTCGTGCCGGATGGCCAGATGGTCGGCGTAGCCGTCGTCCGAATGGACTTGTCGGCAGACGACCACTCCACCCGCGACAGAGGGGTCGGTCGCGGTCTGAGCCGGGTGCAGGAAGCCGGTCACCGCGGCTCAGACCGCATCGGGCATCCGGGCCGGACGCGGGCTGATCTGCAGCAGCGCTTCGACACCCTGCAGGCCCGAACATGCCTGGCACCGGGAGCAGCCGGCCTTGGGAATGCTCGTATCCATCCCTCGCTCGCTCATGTAGTCGGCTACCCGGCGATAGATGCGCTCGGTGTACCCACGCCCCGGGGGTGTGACGTCCTGCATGAGGCTGCCGGCGACGGGCCTGATCGGAACGACGAAGGGGAACACACCCATGTCGATCGCCCGCTGACACCCTTGCACGGTGAGCTCCGGATCCTCACCCATTCCCAGGATGACGTAGGTGGAGACCTGCCCTTCGCCGAAGCGGGCGACGGCGCGCTCCCACGCACGGAAGTACTGGTCGATGCCGGTTCGAGCCTTGGCCGGCGCAACCCGCGCGAGCACGCCCGGGTCGAACGACTCGACGTGGATTCCCACCGAGTCGATGCCCAGGTCGGCGACCTCGTCGATGACGTCGAGGTCCCTGGGCGGCTCGAACTGCACCTCGACCGGCAGGCCGGTCGCCGCCCGGACCGCATGTCCGCATCGCGCGACGTACCGTGCGCCGCGATCGATGCCATTGGAGCTCCCGGTGGTGAGCGTCGCATCGACCGCGCCGTCGAGCTCCTTGGCGGCCATCGCGACCTCGGCCAGCTGCTCCGGGGTCTTCTTCACGATCGTCCGGCCGGCGTCCAGCGAGACTCCGATGCCGCAGAACCTGCACTGGTCGTCGTTTCCCCAGTACGCGCAGGTCTGCACGACGGTGCTGGCGAACGAATCGAGGTGGAGCAGGCCGATCTGCCAATACGGCACACCGTCGGCAGTGCTGAGGTCGTAGAAGCGTGGACGCCGCTGGGTCGACGCACCTGCCAGCCGCCGGCTGCCCTCGAAGATGGCGTAGCCGTCGTCCTCGGCCTTCAAGACATAGGGCGACGACGAGGCGGCGTCGTTGTCGGTGGGGACCGTGATCCGAAAGCCGCCGACCCAGAGCATGCCGGAGTCGGACGGGCCGGCACCACCGTGCCGTCGTTCCAGCGGCACCTCCACCCTGAGCCCGCGAGCCTGCAGGTCGACGACCAGGGTGGCCAGCCCGTCGGCGGCAGCGGCGGCCTGACCTGGCTGGATCGCGGGCGGTTCGAGTGGTGATGCCACCGCGGAAGCCCCACGACCCAGGTTCATGCGCTCTCCCAACCTCGTTTACTTCGCGATACGAGTCGTGACCTTTAGTAAAGGCACGCGCCGACCTACTGTCAAGCGCACCGGCAGCCTCTCACGGGGCCGTCGAGAGATGGTTGCGGATGTCCTCTGCGGCCGCGGACCAGGAGTCGCGATCGGCGTAGGTCCACCGCTGCGGGCGGGACTGCGCCGGCGTCCCATCAACGCCGGTAACCAACTCGATCGCGTAGGTCGGGCCGGCTTGCCCGCCGCCGGACTCGATCGACATCGCCAGTGTCGAACCGGTCGGCACATGCGTCTCCACCCGTCGATAGGTGCCACCCATCACCTCGACCGGGTCGGCCTCGTCCATCAGCCACTCAACCCCCGATGCCCGCGCAGCCGCGATGCGGTTCCGGACCGATTCGGCGGCCCCGATCGCCTGCAGCTCGCGACAGCGCAGTGCGGACGCGGCATCGACCACGGCGTCCGCGGGTAGGCCGCCGAGGGTCAGTCCGGCGGCTTCCGCCAGCCGGGGGGTCCGGCTGATCAGCTCCGAGCGTCGATCGAGCACCGTGGCGATGTCGGCACAGCCGCGGCGAAGCTCGCCGGCGACGAGTCCGACGAGCATCGTCGCCCGCTGGTAGCCGTCCGGATCCGTCATGGCCATCGGGTACAGGCGCGCCTCGGCGGCGGTCAGCCTCGCCATCGCCTCGGCTGGGATCTCGAGGATCGGGCCCGTCACGACGCGGCTCCCCTCCTGTCGACGACTTGTGGACGACTTGTGGACGACTGTGACGTTCACTATCGTTTAACTTCTACACAATATGCTAAATGTGCTGGCGCATTCTCACCAGCGATCGTGGCGATCGATTCTGCATCGGAGCGAGGAGCCGTGACCAGGACCGCGGTAGTGGCACTCGGCGGAAACGCGCTCATCGCCGAAGGGCAGCTGGGTACGTACGACGAGCAGCGCAGCAACGCCGCATCGATGGCGGTTTCCATCTGCGAGTTGCTCGAGTCCGGCTGGCGAGTGGTCGTGGTGCACGGAAACGGGCCCCAGGTCGGCAATCTCGCGATCCAACAGGAGATGGGGCGCGACGAGGTACCGGAGATGCCGCTGTTCAGTCTGGGGGCGATGACCGAGGGCCAGCTCGGCTCGCTGATCGCGATCGCGCTGTACCGGGTCTGCGGCCGGCGACACCGCATCGCGGCCCTGCTCAGCCACGTCATCGTGGACGTCGACGATCCTGCGTTCGAGCGGCCGACGAAGCCGATCGGCCCGTTCTTCTCAGCGGCCGCCGCGACGACGCTCGCCGAGACCCGCGGATGGGACGTCACCGAGGATGCGGGGCGGGGTTATCGTCGCGTCGTCGCGTCACCGGAACCGAGGGGCTTCGTCGAGATCGACGCCATCCGCTGTCTGCTCGACGCGGGTCACGTCGTCGTCACCGGCGGGGGCGGCGGCATCCCCGTCGGTCGCCGCGGTGACGTCTGGGACGGCGTGGACGCCGTCATCGACAAGGACTACGCGGCGGCGGAGCTCGCCCACCAGCTGCACGCCGAGGCGCTCGTTCTGGTCACCGGCGTCGATGCGGTTCAGCTCGACTTCGGAAAGCACACCGAGCGTCGCATGGCATGGGCGGACGTGGCCGACGCCGAGCGGCACCTCGCAGACGGGCAGTTCCCGGAGGGCAGCATGGGTCCGAAGGTGCGTGCCGCCGCCCGGTTCGTGCGTCGCGGCGGTCAGGTTTCCGTCATCACCACACCCGGGCTGGTCGTGGCCACTCTCGCGAGCAGCGACCAGGCTGACGAGTCCGTCGGCACCCGGATCGTCCCGGTCGACAGCCGCGAGGAAGCCATCGCATGACCGAGCAGCTCGCAGTCGGATGACAGTCAGCATGAGGGCCAGCATCAAGATCTTCCGTGACACCTATGTCGACTCGGTTGTCCAGCTGCGCGGGATGCGGGTGATGCGGGAACTCGACGGGGTGGAGTGGGCAAGCGCAGCCATGGCCACCCCCGCGAACGTCGAGACGCTGCGCGCGGAAGGCGTCGACGATGCCGACGTCGAGGACGCCGGCTCCAACGACTTCTTCCTGGTCGCCAGGGCGAGCAGCGACGACATCGCTTCGAAGGCGCTTGCCGCCGGCGAATCCGCCGTCTTCTCCTCCGGCCGGACCGACGACGGCGGGGGTGGAGCGCAGGCCGCACGCTCCCTGCGCGAAGCCTTGCGGGCCCAGCCCGACTCGAATGTCGCGGTGATCTCGGTGCCAGGCGACTACGCCGCCCTGGCGGCACACCAGGCCCTGTCGCGGGACCTGCATGTGTTGCTGTTCAGCGACAACGTGCCTATCGAGAAGGAGGTCGCCCTCAAGGACCACGCGCTCGCCCGCGGCCGACTGATGATGGGCCCGGGAGCGGGAACGGCCATGCTCGCCGGCATCGGCCTGGGCTTCGCCAACGCGGTCACCCCCGGACCGGTCGGCGTCGTCGCCGCGGCCGGCACCGGTGCACAAGAGGCGATGGCGCTGCTCGACCGCTGGGGCGTGGGGGTCAGCCAGGTCATCGGTGTCGGCGGACGCGACATGTCAGCGGAGGTCGGCGGACGGATGTCGCGCTCGGCGATCGCCGCATTGCGGGAGGACGCCGCGACCGAGGTCATCCTTGTGGTTTCCAAGCCACCCGCACCCGATGTTGCCTCGGCGGTGCTGTCGGCAGCGGGTGACACGAAGGTGGTCGCTGCACTGATCGGGCTCGGGGCCGGATTGCCCGCACCACCGGGGGTCACGCTCACCGACACGCTGGAGGGCGGCGTGACCGCCACCCTTCGCCTGCTGCACGTGACCCCACCCTCCACCACCGCGACGCTCGGCCCGTCGGTGCAGCAGGCCCGCGCGCGGCTGGCTCCGGAAAGGTCACTGGTCCGGGGCCTGTTCTCAGGCGGGACGCTGTGCTACGAGTCGCTGGTGATCCTGGGTCGTACGATCGGTGAGGTCCGCTCCAACACCCCGATCAACAAGGAGTGGGGGCTGCCCGCACCGGAGGGCTCGCACCAGTGCCTCGACCTCGGCGAGGAGGAATACACCCGCGGCCGGCCGCATCCGATGATCGACCCGGAAGCCCGGATCGAGCTGCTGCGTGAGCATGCCACCGATCCCCGGGTCGCCGCGATCATCCTCGACGTGGTCCTCGGGTACGGCTCCAACGCCGACCCAGCAGGGATCCTGGCACCGGTATGCGAGTCAGTGATGGACGACGGCGGCCCGCAGATCGTGGCCTACGTTCTGGGCACCGAGCGCGACCCGCAGGGCTTGAGCGACCAGCGAGCCCGGCTGGTCGAATCCGGGTGCATCGTCACCGAGACGGCCGCCCGCGCATCCCTCGCCGCCGCGGCTGTCGCGACTGGCGACGCGAGCTTGCTGAGCGTCCACTTGTGACTATGCCGCTCGCCCGATCCGGGCAGCCGCGTGTGGCCTTGCTGAGCTATTCGACCAAGCCGCGTGGAGGTGTGGTCCATACGTTGTCGTTGGCCGAGGCGATGGTGCGGAGCGGCAGGCCGGTACGCATCGTCTCGCTCGGCGACCCCGAGAAGGGCTTCTTCCGACCGGTGCATGCTCCGTACTCCCTGGTCACGCCGTCTCCCCCGGCCGACACCTTGGAGGAGCGCGTGTTCGCGTCGATTGACGACCTCGAGACTGGTCTGACCGAGATCGCCGACGAGGTTGACGTCTTTCATGCTCAAGACTGCATATCGGCGCGCGCAGCGGCGCGGGTCCGCGATGCGGGTGCCGACGTGCGTGTCGTACGCACCGTGCATCACGTCGACGACTTCACCACCAGTGCCCTGGTCGACTGCCAGGTGAAGGCCATCGTCGAGCCCGATCAGCTGGTCGTGGTGAGCACAGACTGGCGCAACCGGCTGAAGGACGACTACGGCGTCGACGCCGCTGTCATCCACAACGGCGTCGATGCCACCCGCTTTCCTCCGATCGATCGGGCAAGGCGCGCCGCCGTACGCCGGCGGGCCGGCGTCGATGACCGCTTCGTGTTCCTGTCCGTAGGTGGCGTCGAGCCACGCAAGGGCAGCTCATTTCTCTTTGAGGCGATGGCGATACTGGCGCGCGAACTCGTGCCGGCGCCGGCGCTGGTCGTGATCGGCGGGCATTCGTTCCAGGACTACCGGCGCTACCGCGACGAGGCGCTGTCGAGACTTCCCGGGCTGGGGCTCGAGCTCGGCCGCGACATCATGCTCGCCGGCTCGGTGAGCGACGCCGATCTGCACGAGTGGTATCGCAGCGCCGACGCTCTCGCCTTCCCGTCGGTCAAGGAGGGGTGGGGCCTGGCGGTCCTCGAAGCGATGGCAGCCGATCTCCCGGTGGTCTCCAGCGACATCGCAGTGCTGCGCGAGTACCTCACGCAGGACGAGACCGCGGTCATGACACATGTCGGCGACCCGGCATCGCTCGCCGACGGTATGCGCAGGCTGGTGACCGACGGCGGTCTGCGCGACACCCTGGTCCGCGGCGGCCGCGCGCTGGTCCCGGCATTCAGTTGGGCTCGGGCGGCCGACGAGCACGCTCGCCTCTACTCAGGAATGCCCCGCTGAGGAGTGGGTGCTGGCGCGAACAGCCGCAGCGCCGCCACTGGATCAGCGGCGGCACTGCTGGCCGGGCGTGAGGGTCAGACCGTCCAGGTCTGCATGATCAGGGCTCCGGCCCGCCGAGCCGTCAGCACAGAGTCCAGCACGTCGAGCGGGTTGATCGGCTTGACGCCCTCCATCATGTCGATCTCGCGCATACCGTAGAGCGCCGCGGCTGAGAACCTGCACGCGTAGACGTGTCCACCTTCGTTCATGAACGTCTGCAGCTGTTTGTTGTACCCGAGCGCGCCGGGGAATGCTTCATCGCCGACCTTGGGGTAGCCGCGGGTGGCAGCGGCCATCAGCGAGCCCGGGCCGTAGAGCACCAGGTGCGTGTCGAAGCCCTTCCGGTTGATCCGGGTTGCGGTCAGCATGTTCACGAGTCCTACGGAGCCCTCGAAAGGCACTGTGTGCATGAGGATGTAGGCGCTTTCGCCAGGCTCGGCTTGGATGTCTTCGAAGACCTTGTCGTCGCTGTCGACGATCGCGTCGCCCTTCTTGACGCGCTCACCCACGATCTGAACCATTGCCAGACTCCTTCTGTTGTTGGACTGACCTGCTCGGAAACGGTGGTTGCACGGCTGGGCCGTGCGATGTCGGGGATGGCGCCCAGTGCCGTCGGTGGCTGCCTGGCATCGTCAGCATGATCCTGTGCCGCATCGGCCAGGGCAGGACCCGGTAGATCGGCGCGAAGACCCGGAGCCAGAAGAGCTCCTGCAGACCCTGTGGTGGCCGCGGACCTCTGGTTCCGTGCTGGCGCGCGACCCGCTCTTGAGCCGCGATCAGCAGATAGTGCTCCGAGTTGCTGCGCAACCAGCGGAAGAACAGCATCGTCACCTCTTCTGCGCCGTGTCGATGCCGTTCTGCGCCGCTACGACGATCGGTTCATTCAGCGCCCCGATCGCGGGAGAATAGACGTTCTCCATCCGAGCCAGGTCATAGAGGGTGAGCCCGAACTTGACCGCAACCGCAAGGAAGTCGGCGCGTTCCTTGATCCCCTCGCCTCCGACCATCTGAGCTCCGAGCAACCGTAGGCTGCCCGGCTCGGCCAGCAGCTTGATCTTGACGGGCTTGACACCCGGGTAGTAGCGGGCTCGTGAGATTCCTTGTGCATTGCCCACGACGTAAGGGATCCCGAGTGCCGTCGCCGTGGTCTCGCCGAAGGACGCACCGCCGATGATCCACTTCCCCGCGGCCGTACCCCACGGCACGTAGACGGCGCTGTAGGTCCGTGAGCCGCCGGCAGCGTTGATGCCTGCGGTCTTGCCCTGTGCGTAGGCGTGACTTCCGGTCAGGCCCTGGAGGGGGACGCCGGTGAGACCATGCGGTACCTCGGTGCAGTCCCCCGCCGCGAACACTCCGGGGACCGACGTCGCCATCCGCTCGTCGACGACGAAACCCCCGGTCGAGCCGACCTTGAGACCGGCAGCGACACCGAGCGCGGTGTTGGGTTCCTTGTGGGTGCACACCACGACGAGGTCGGCCGTGATCTCTGCGTCGGACGTCTGCACCGCGCGCACGTGTCCGTCGCCGAGGAACGCCGTCAGGGTGGTGTTGAAGTGCGTGGTGACGCCAAGCTCGTTCCAGGAGTCCTCCACCGGCGCCATGATGTCGGGATCAGCGATCTCCGACATCGGCCATGGACTGGGATCGATCAGATGCGTCTCGATCCCGCGGTGAGCTAGCGCTGTGACCATCTCGACCCCGAGCGGCGAGGCTTCCACGACGACCGCCGACTTGACCGTGTCCAGGACCTTGTCCCATTCGATGGCCTCGCGAATGTTCTTGACGTAGTAGAGGCCCTCCAGTTCACCGCCGGGTACTCCCGGGTCGGCGTAGTCGAACCCAGTGGCGACCACCAGCGAATCCCAGCCGACCTCGCCTTCGCCGTCGACCTGTACCACCTTGCGGGCAACGTCGATGCCGGTCACGTTGGCGTTGTAATGGACGTCGATCCCGGCATCGACGTAAGCCTGCTTGGACGCGAGGAACAGTCGCTCGAAACTGTCGATCTCCCTGCCATGAACGTAGGGGATACCGCACGGGCTGTAGGCGACGTCGTCGAAGCCCGTATAAACGATCACCTCGGATGCGGGGTCGACCGCCTTTACACCACCCGCCGCGCCCATCCCGGCCGCTCCCCCACCGACCAATACGATCCTGCGCGTCACGTATATGCCTCCGTCTGCAGGTGAACGACTCGGAGGAAATCCGCCCACCATGATTGACTTTCGTTTACTATATTGCATGCCGTCCTAGCGTCAAGGGATGAGAGGCCATGACCAGGACCCACCAGAACTCCGCGAGTTCGGTCCGCATCGAGGAGCACGTCGACGGGATCGTCAGCTCAATCGGGCCGAAGGTGAAGCGGCTGCGGCAGGAGCAGCGCCTCTCCCTTCAGCAGCTGGCGGTCAAGGCGGAAGTGTCGGCCGCGGCGATCCACAAGATCGAGCGAAGCGGCATGGTGCCGACGATCACCACCTTGCTCAAGATCGCCACTGCTCTGGACCGTCCGGTCACCTACTTCGTCGAGCAGGATGGCGGCGACCCAGAGCCGGTCGCATTCACCCCGGCCGCGCACCGCCCGGCGGTGTTCACCCCGCACGCGGGTCTGACGCTGGCGGGAGTGTCAGGTCCATATTCGCCGTTCCGGAGTGCCGCCGCAGTCGCCACGGTTGCCCCGGGTGCAAGCAGCGGCGACAAGCCACTCGTCCACGCCGGTGAGGAACTGATCTTCGTGCTCGAGGGTACGCTGACCTTCGACATCGCAGATGTGCAGCACAAGGTCGAACACGGAGACGCGCTTCACTTCATGGGCGACCAACCTCACCATTGGGCCAACAAGGGCAAGCACCCGGCGCGAGCGTTCTGGGTCGCCCTGCGGGACTCCTAGCCGGGAGCGGCTCGTAGGCCGGCCGACCTGTTCCCGGCCGACCTGTTCCCGGCCGACCTATGCCCGGCCGCCGTACAAGTCCTCGTAGTTCTGGTAGAGGATCCGCTGCTTCAGCTCGGTACTGACCGGTGCGCCGTTGATCTTCCAGTACTCGCTCCAGAAGTCGCTCCACGGCTCGTCGGAGGCGAAAAGCACCCGGTCCGCACCGATCCCGCGTCGCTCGATCTCCGTCATCAACCATCGCGATCCGAAGCCGATGGCCCAGGTCGTGTCGCAGTAGACGTGGTAGCCCTGCTCCACCCAGTCGAGGAACTGCGGGACCAGCTTGATATGACCGCTCACTCCACCGCCGAAGTGCACGAGGTAGATCTTGATCCGCTTGCCGTACTGCTCGACCAGTGGCACGAAGTTGTTGATGTCCGACGTCCCGCCCGCACTCGTGTGGAAGTGGAACATGAGGTCGTGCTGCTCGACCGCGTCGAAGCAGGCCTCCGCGATCTGCTTGGTCTCCTCATCCCAGGTGCCCGGGTCAGGATTGCCACCCAGCAGGAACGTCGTCTTCAGTGCGACGATGCCGTCTTCCCCGGCACGCTCCAGGGTCTTGAGGGTCATGTCCTTGTTCTGTGGAAGGAACGAGACCCAGAGCCCGCCCACCAGCCGGTCGCTGCTCTGCACCGACTCGAGAACCAGGTCGTTGAGTGAGAACGGCTGGCTCTGGACCGGGATGCCGTAGTTGGGAAGGATGAGACCCCGCTCGGCGCCGACCCCGTCGAGATGCCGCAGATAGGCGTTCGCGTCGGCGAACTCGTACACGGTCGGCTTGACCGGCTCCTTGAGGTTGTAGAACTGCCAGGCCTCCATCTCCCCGATGTGGCTGTGCGCGTCGATGACCCTGCCCTTGACCTTCTCCGGTGCTGCCACGAACGGTCCTCCTCGACGTCTACTATGCGATGCGGTCACATCGGATAGTAGACCAGTCTGCAGAGGTCGGGGAGAGACTTCGTCCACCGACGTTTTGCGCACTGGTTGGTCACCGGCCGGCGGCGGCGGAGCTCAACCGTGACCAACAACCGCGCAATTCCCGGCACGCTGCCTCGGACCTATCGGCGCACGCTGTTAGCGCCCGGAGCGCCACCATCCACCCCGACCCAGCCTCGACGGCGCAAGGCTGACTCTGCCGGTCCCTGGCCGACGGTCAGCTTCGATCCAAACGGCACGCGTCGGTCTTGACGGAAAGCGCCCGATCACCATGCAGGCGGAACGGCCGTGACGACTGGTTGTTGTACTCGTCGCTCTCGCGCAGCTCATTGAGCGGGTCCACCCGGATGCCCAGGCAGTACACGCCGTCCGGGAGCCGGTCGGGCAGCCGGAGTGCCTGGCCGAAAAGATCTGACGAGTACACGTCTACCCACCCGGTCGAGATGCCCTGCGCGGTGTCTCGACCACACTCGCGGTAGTACTGCCGATGGTGGAACGTGCCGAGCCGGGCCGGAACCAGCTCGGAGTCACGCAGGCAGAAGCTCATCTTGCGAGCGCGTACGAGAATGTTCTTTGCCGACTCGGGTCGGTAGACCGTGTACCGAGATGCGGCCTCGAAATGCCAGTGGTTGTGCTGGGGATGGAAGACCATGCAGCCGGCTGACCTGCGCGTGAACTCGACGTCGACACTGCGTCGGAAGAAATGGTTGCGGTCGAGATCGCGGTAGATGATCTGTGAGGCGTGCCTCTTGTGCGCCGCACATGGCTGGGTGTTGTTCGGCCTCACCTCCATGGGCCCGCGGCCGATGTTCGCCAAGCCGGCCGTGAAGCGGAGTCGCCGATGCCCGTCGTCAAGGTAGATCACCATGTCCCGTGCCTTGAGTGGCGTCATGTCGGGCAGCAGGACGACCGACTGGCGTGAGACAGGCGTCGGACCACTCACACCGGACCCAGCCCCTGTCCCGGACGCGAGCGGGGCGACCGCGGCCACGAGGCCGACGAGAACGGCCGGGAGCACGATCAGCTGGTGGCGTTCGCGCCAAGGCCTGGCACGGTTCCCCATGACGATCCCCCGCTCTGCGGCGTATCACTCGCACGGCAGTCACCCCGCGGATCTCTGTGACTGTAAGTAAATGATCTCTTACGTATTGTTGCCCGCCGTGAGCGGGGGTCGCACGGCCGGTTTCGGGCGGCCCGGGTCGAGAAGAGCCTCAGCGCGCCTGCGGCGCCACGATCCATCACAACCCTGTGCCGACGTCAAGCAGGTGTGCTGCTGGCCGCCTAGTCCAGGGCGCGACCGTGGGCGCGACGGAACAGCGGCGGCAAGTAGCGCACCATCAGGGTGGACCACGTCAGGTGGGTGAGCACGGGCGCCTGCAGACCTCCGGAGGCACGGCGTTGCAGGCCGAACAGCGCGCCCATGATCGCAGCCGCCAGCATCAGTGCCGGATTGCGGGTCGAGGCGGTCGCCAGCGTGTAGACCGCCGTCGAGACGACGACCGCCTGGTCCGCATCCAAGGCTGCATACATGGCGCCACGGAAGAACACCTCCTCACCGAGACCATTGGCCAGCGTCGTGGCCACGATCATCGCGCCGCTGCCCTCCTCGGCGAACGTCAGCACGTTGCCGATCGCCCGATCGAGAACGGGGATCCGCCGTGCGACCAGCGCACAGCCGTAGAAGAAGGCGAAAGCCCCCACGCCGGTGGCGACCGGTGTGAGGATCGGTCGGCGCAGCCGCTGGTCCCGGCCCTGGATCCAGCCGAGGTGAAGTGGACCCGACAAGAGCCCGCCCGCCGTCCAGGTGGCCGCGACCGCACCGGTGAGACCGTAGAACGCCTTGGAGTCCGGCTTGCTTGACAGCGACAGACCGAGCAGACCCGTGCCCAGCAGGGAAACCCCACCCACGACGCGCCGCCTCCGGGCGACGACCGACGCAGACTCGGGATGCTCGACGGGCGCCACGTGCGTGAGCGGCATCGGCAGGCGAGACTCCAGCTCCCGTCGCACACGTCGCCACCGGTCCGTGGCGCGCCGCGATGACGAGTGGACGGTCACGGTCGCGAAGCGGGAAGCCACCGCGTCATCTGGAGGCCTCCAGCTGGTCGTGCTCTCTCAAGGCGGTGCGCACAGCATCGTCATATCCGATCGGCTCGAACGGGACGATCGAGGTGATGCTGTCGTCCTGTACCACGACCTCGTTGGCCATCGAGTCGACCAGCGACCGCCCCGCCTGCGTATTAACGGTGGTCACCAGCGACAGCCAGCGCGCCGACAGGGCGGGGGTGAGCAGAGGTACCGGCACGATCACCAACGGCCTCCGCTTGATCTTGGCGACCCGGCGCAGCATGGTGACGTACTGAAGCACCTCAGGGCCGCCGATGTCGAACACCCGGCCAATCGCTCGTGGCTCGTCCAGAACCCCGACCAGATAGCGAACGACGTCAGCCACGGCGATCGGCTGTGTCCTGGTCCGCACCCACCGTGGAGTGACCATAGCGGGAAGGTGGTCGACCAGCTGCCGCGTCATCTCCCAGGAGATGCCGCCGGCACCGACGATGATGCCCGCTCGCAGGACGGTGACCGGAACGCCGGCGGCACCGAGGAGGCCTTCCACCTCGCGTCGACTGCTCAGGTGCGAGGACAACCGGTCGCTATCACTGCCGAGCCCGCCGAGGTAGATGATCTGCTCGACCCCTGCTCCGGCAGCGGCCTCGCCGAACGCTCGGGCGGCCTCCGCGTCCAGACGCTCGAATTCCTTCGAGTCCAGGGAATGCACCAGGTAGTACGCCGCCCGGGACCCATGCAGCGCCTTCTGCAGTGATGCGACGTCGCGCACGTCCCCGTGCACCGGTTCGCCGTCCCCTACGTAGCAGTCGGGGCTCCGCGTCATCGCCCGCACGTCGTGGCCGGCCGCTGTCAGCGCGGAGCACAGCCGTCGGCCTACGAAGCCCGATGCTCCCGCGACCAGGACTGGGCCGGATGATGTCACTGGTACTCCACCTCGCGCCTGCCGGGACTCGTCCTGCTCGGCTGAGAACGCTGACGACCGAACTCGCCACCGACGCGACCACCGTACGGGCGGCCGTGGTCGGCGAACTCCTCGCGGTAGAACGACAGAGTCCAAGTGCCGACCTCGACACGGGAGGCGGTTCGCAGCACAGCCCTGTCGACCGGGGCGCCGTTCACCCGCGTGTCCCCACCGCCGATCCGCACCAGCACGAACTCGTCCCCGTCGTCGTGCCGGATCTCGGCGTGCAGCGGCTCGAGTCCGGGCAACCGGATGTCGCAGTCCGGGCCGGCGCCGATAGAGGTGACGTCGGCACGCAGCCGGAACACCTGTTTGCGGTCGTCCGGCCTCGGGTGCGGCGGAGCCGCCATGATCATCCGCGGATCCCCTCCGCCGTTCGGGTCGTGCGTCGTGGTCACCGGCCGACGACGTTGCCGTGCCATCGTGGGCGCGATCGGGAAGAGGGTGGGCGGGGGTGCGAGGTCGCCGGCAGGTAGCGCGCCCCCGCTCGGCGCCAGGGTGCGCCCGCGAACCAGTGACCATAGGCCGGCGCCGCGCTCGATCCGGATGTGCCGCGACCCGGTCAGCCGGCGCTGCAGCCACGATGTCCGTGGCGTGCCCAGCGTTACCAGCGGCCCGGAGGGCGTGACAACGGTAAGGGACAGTCCCTGGCGGGCGAGCCCGTTCGCCAGCCCGCGGATGGCACCGGAGTCTGACCGCCCGGCGAACAGGAAGGGGTCACTGACCCGCAGCTCCAAGGTCTTCCCGGAACCGCTCAGAACCCCGGTCACGGGTCGCGAGCCCGGGATGTCGACCGAGAACTCCAGGTCGGCATCCACCATGAAGTCGACGGTCATCGGTCAGGCGTCGCGATCGGTCGGGACCGCGTTGTCCTTGGTGGTGACCTGGAGGGTGCCGTTGAGCTTCCAGGTCGCCCGCGCAGCGTCGGCACCGGTGTCCCGCGGGACCTCGACGGCCATGTCGATGAACCTGTAGTTGATCGCGGCCTCGCGACCGGTCAGGAACGACCACATCTCACGACCGAGGTCGGTCCAGTCGACAACCTCGCTGCTGTGGGTGGTGGTGGCGGTGCTCTCGGACATCGTGGGTCTCCTTGGGATAAGAGAAAAGTTCAACACTTTTCTCAACAGACTGTTTAGGTCTACTCTGACAGAGTGAATCCCGCACCGCAACCCACGAGCTCACCCAGCGGTACGACGCATGGGCGCCTCACGATCGGCGACCTCGCCGAGCGAACCGGGTTGACGCCGGCCACCCTGCGGATGTGGGAGTCCCGGCACGGGTTCCCCCGACCAGAGCGCCGTGACAGCGGGCACCGCCGATACAGCGAACGTGACGTGGAGCTGGTGATGCGGGTGATCCGCCGCCGGGATGCCGGCGCACGCCTGGAGGTGGCGATCGCGGAGCTCGCAGTGGCCCAGGCCGCCGTCCAGGAGCCCCCGGGCGCTCCGTCCGTCTTCGCGACGCTCCGCCGAGACCACCCCGCGCTGGAGCCGCGACGGCTCAAGAAGGCGACGCTGATCGCACTCTCATGGGCCATCGAGGACGAGTGCTGCGCCCGGGCCGAGAGGCCGATCATCTTTGGTTCATTCCAACAGCATCGGTTCTTTCGCGCCTCGCAGGAACGGTGGACCGAGCTGGCTCGGATCGCCCACTCGACAACGGTCTTCGCCGACTTCGCCGACGCGCCGGAGTCTGTCGGGGACATGATCCTGGTGCACCTCCCGGACCGAGCCCCGATGCGGCGGGAGTGGGTGGTCGTCTGTGACGCGCCGGACTACCCCGCGATGCTCACCGCATGGGAGCTGCCCGGACAGTCGACGGTCGCCGATAGACAACGGCTCTTCGAGGCAATCTGGACGGTCGAGCCGGCAGCCGTACGCGACGCGGCCCGGGCTTGTGCGCAGGCGGCTCTGCAGCTCGGCCATCAGGCAGCGGCTCCGCTCCTCTACGAGCTCGCGGAGAACCCCCCGGCGCCACCCGTGGAGCTGCTGAAGGCGACGTCCCTGCTGAATCGCGTGGTCGCCTACATCGACGGGATCGCTTAGCCAACGCTGCATGGGCCCACCCCAACCGGCAATCCACGAAAGGCGGGGCTTCACTGAGCACGGACTGCAGGCTCATACCCGGCGCCAGGCGATGTGTGCTCGATCTTCGGGACCTGCGACGGAATATGCTCCACAAACCGGGACGGCACTGATCGGATGTCGACAGCGACTCTCGACGATGCGGCAGGCCACGAGGAAGGTCACCGATGACGCAGTTGGCGAGTATGGGCGGGGACACGTCGTCGGACAACGAGGCGAGCAGCACTGGCGAGACCGTTGCGCCCGGGCCCTACGCCCTTGGCGACGCATCCGGCCCCCTCAACCGTGAGCAGCTGGAAGTCCTCGATTCGTGGTGGAGAGCTGCGAACTACCTGGCGGTCGGCCAGATCTACCTGATGAACAACCCGCTGCTGCGCGAACCGTTGCTTCCCGAGCACATCAAACCGCGGCTGCTCGGTCACTTCGGCACCGTTCCAGGCTTGAACCTGGTGTGGGCGCACGCGAACCGGCAGATCGTTGCTCGCGGACTGGATGCGGTGTTCGTCGCGGGCCCAGGTCACGGCGGGCCGGGGCCCAATGCCTGCGGATGGCTCGAGGGCACCTACTCCGAGCTGTACAGCCACACGCCGCAGAACGCGCAGGGGATGGCGGCCTTCTTTGCTCAGTTCTCCTACCCCGGCGGGGTTCCGAGCCACTGCGCTCCGGAGACACCGGGCTCCTTCCACGAGGGTGGGGAGCTGGGTTACTCACTGCTGCACGCGTACGGCGCTGCTTTGGACAATCCCGGTCTGACGGTGTTCTGTGTCGTGGGCGACGGCGAAGCGGAGACCGGCCCGCTAGCCGCGAGCTGGCACGGCAACAAGTTCCTCAACCCGGGACGTGACGGGGCGGTGCTGCCGATCCTGGCGTTGAACCAGTACAAGATCGCCAACCCCACCATCCTGGCCAGGATCCCGGAAGCGGAGCTGCTGGAGCTGTTCCGCGGTTACGGATACGCACCCCAGGTCGTCGCGGGCGACGATCCGGCCACCGTGCATCAAGCCATGGCCGCGACGCTGGACGACTGTCTCGGCCGCATCGCCCAGATCCAGGAGGCGGCTCGCAGCGGCGCCGCTGCCGAACGGCCGGCGTGGCCGATGATCGTCTTGCGGACGCCGAAAGGCTGGACCTGCCCGCCGGTCGTGGACGGAGTCCAGGTGGAGGGCACCTTCCGGGCCCATCAGGTGCCATTGCCGGCGGCGCGTACGGACGCGAGTCATCGGCGGGTGCTCGAGCAGTGGCTGCGGTCGTATCGCCCCGAGGAGCTCTTCGACGAGGCAGGCCGGCCGGTACGAGAGCTGCTGGACGCCGTGCCGGCCGGTGACCGTCGGATGAGCTCGAACCCGGTGACCAACGGAGGGATCCTGCTGCGTGACCTGCGTCTGCCCGACTGGCGTGGCTACGGCGTCGAGGTGTCCGCTCCGGGTGATACCCAGCATGAGGCCACGCGGGTGCTGGGCGGCTGGTTGCGCGATGTCACCGATGCGAACCGGACGAACTTTCTGACCTTCGCTCCGGACGAGCTGGCGAGCAACCGGTTGCAGGACATCCTCGACGTCACCGGCCGCGACTGGCAGGCCGAGGTCGGAGAGTTCGACGAGAAGCTCGACCCGACCGGCCGGGTCATCGAGGTGCTGTCCGAGCACATGTGCCAGGGACTGTTGGAGGGCTACCTGCTCACCGGTCGGCACGGACTGTTCACCTGCTACGAGGCGTTCATCCACATCGTCGACGCCATGTTCAACCAGCACGCGAAGTGGTTGGAAGCCAGTGCCCAGGTTGCATGGCGGAGACCCCTCGCCAGCCTGAACTATCTGCTGTCCTCACACGTGTGGCGCCAAGACCACAACGGGTTCACCCACCAAGACCCGGGCTTCCTCGACGTCGTGCTGAACAAGAAGCCCGAGATCGTGCGGGTCTATCTGCCGCCCGATGCCAACACGCTTCTGTCGACCTTCGACCACTGCCTTCGGTCACGGCACTACATCAACGTCGTTGTCGCCGGTAAGCAACCCCAGTCGGACTGGCTCTCGGTGGGCGACGCGGCCTTGCACTGCGCCCGCGGCGTCGGCATCTGGGAATGGGCGGGACACCGCGACGAGGTCGGAACGGTTCCCGACGTCGTACTCGCCTGTGCCGGAGACATCCCGACTCTGGAGACCTTGGCCGCCGCCGCGATACTTCGGGAACGGCTACCTGAGCTGCGCGTACGCGTCATCAACGTGGTGGACCTGATGCGACTGCAACCGGAGAAGGAGCATCCCCACGGACTGCCCGACAGCGAGTTCGACACGCTGTTCACCCAGGACAGACCGGTGATCTTCGCCTTCCACGGCTACCCCTGGCTCATCCACCGGCTGACCTACCGACGCACCAACCACGCTGGACTGCACGTGCGCGGATACAAGGAGATCGGAACCACCACCACGCCGTTCGACATGGTGATGCTCAACGATCTGGACCGTTTCCACCTCGTCATCGACGTCATCGACCGGGTGCCGACGCTCGGCACCCGAGCGGCCGGCTTGCGCCAGCAGATGGTCGACGCACGCCTTGCCGCGCGGACCTGGACCCGCCAGCACGGCGCAGACCTCCCCGCGGTCGCCAACTGGACATGGCCCGGGTGAGCACACTTGACGCCCTGATCGTCAATGCGGGATCGACCTCGGTCAAGCTCACCCGGCTGGTCAACGGACGCCCCGCGACCCCGCCGAGCAGTCTCGACGAGGCCCTGGCCGAGGCGCCCACTCCTGACGTCGTTCTGCACCGCGTCGTACATGGCGGCCTCCGGACCGGCGCGGTCATCCTCGATGACGCAGTCATCGACGAGCTCCGCGCGCTCACGGAGCTGGCTCCGCTACACCAGCCGCCCGCTCTGGATGCCGTCGACAGCTGCCGACGACGATGGCCCGGCACGACCCAGATAGCCTGCTTCGACACCAGCTTTCATACGGCCTTGCCCCCGGAAGCTCGCGCGTACGCCCTGCCGGCCCGGCTCCGCGACAAGATCCAGGTGTACGGCTTCCACGGCCTCTCCCACGCATGGTCGGCCCGGTGTGTCGCCAGCGAGCTACCCGCAGCCCGTCGGGCACTGGTCGCGCATCTCGGTGGCGGGCAGTCATTGTGCGGCGTCCTCGACGGACGCAGCATCGTCACCACCATGGGCTTCACGCCACTGGACGGCCTCGTCATGGCGACCCGCTCCGGCACCATCGACCCCGGTGCGCTGCTGTGGCTGGCCGCCCATACCGACGAGGATCTCGACACTGTCCTCGAGCGCGAGAGCGGCCTGCGTGGTCTTGCCGGGACCGGCGACATGGAAACCATCCTGGTGCGGGCCGCTGCCGGTGACGACGCAGCGAGCCTCGCCCTCTCGGTTTGGCTCCACCGGTTCCTGCGTCAAGCCGGCGGCTGCATCGCGGTTCTCGGCGGTCTCGACGTGCTCGTCTTCACCGGTGGCATCGGTGAACACTCCCCCATCCTTCGCAAGATGGTGTGCGACCGCCTCGCCTGGCTGGGTGTTGGACTCGGCGATGCGGCCACAATCCCCTCGTCAGGCAGTGCAGTGGTCGACGTCTCCACTCCGGATGCCGCTGTGCGCACGCTGGTGGTGCAGGCGCGCGAGGATCTCCAGATGCTCCATGAGGCAGCAGCTCTGCTCCATGACAGCGGAGGCTGAGACATCTGGCCGGGTGCTCCGACGTCTCGCTCAGTCGGCCTGTCACCCCTCCTGCCGTAGCAGGCGCCTCCACATCAGCGGACCACGGTCACCGGGCACTTCGCGTAGGCGGCGACGTGCTGGCTGACCGAGCCGAGCACCAGCCCGCCGAAGCCGCCGTGGCCGCGCGTGCCGACCACCAGCAGGTCGGCGTCCGCCGATTCCTCGATGAGCACCTTCGCCGGGTTGCCCTGCTTGACGCGCGGCTGAACGAGCACCGGCGGGTCCTCGCCGAGTTCCTCCTTGATGACCTTGACGCAGGTCCTCGGCGGTGCGTTGGCTCGGGTCGGGCACGTAGTGTCTCCGACACGCTGACGCTGCCCGCCGGTGGCAGCAGCGTGTGCTCCCACACGTTCACGACGACCAGGTCGGCCCCGTGATCCGCGGCTTCGGCGGCGGCCCAGGTCAACGCGGTGCGACTGCTGGGCGATCCGTCGACGCCGACCACGATGGTCTTCCATGTGCTCACCGTCGTCTCCTCCTCGTCGAGCGTCGACGCACCGGCTCAGCTGGCTCGTACTGCTCGCGCCGAGACGCGATTACGACTTCGGCCGGTCGCGGCCCGGCGAGGCGACGCTGGGCTATGAAGCGCGTCGACCCGTCGGAGGACCGATTTCTCCTTCCGCGGCCGAGCCGACGCGATGTGGGGTCGAATGAACGTCCTCGAGTTGCGCGGCCTGCCCACGGCGGGTTTAGCGTCGGGGCAGATCTGAACTGGATCGCCTCCGGCCGAAGGGGTCGTCATGACTACGACCACCGCATCAGAGTCGGTCTCGGCGGGTGCCGGGCAGGTCGAGCGCAAGCCGCTGATGACGGGCCCGCGCCATCCTGATGATGAACCTCGGGTTCTTCGGGGTCCAGTTCAGCTTCGGCCTCACCCAGTCGGCGGTGAACCCGCTCTTCCTGCTGATCGGGGCGAGCACCCGAACAGCTCCCGATCCTCAACCTGGCCGGACCGGTCACCGGACTGCTCATCCAGCCGCTGATCGGGGCGATCAGCGACCGGACCTGGAGCCCGCGCTGGGGCCGCCGGCGCCCGTTCATCACCGCTGGCGCGATCCTCTGTTCGATCATCCTGTTCGTGTTCCCGTTCGTCGGCGTCCTGTGGCTGGCGCGTGATCTGCTTCTGGCTGCTCGACGCCGGCAACAACACCTCGATGGAGCCGTACCGGGCGTTCATCTCCGACCGGCTGCCCAAGTCGCAGCTGGCGCGCGGGTTCCTGACCCAGAGCATGTTCACCGGCGCCGGCGCGGTGCTCGCGAACCTGTCGCTGTTCGTCCTGCAGAAGGTGTCGGCGCTGGAGAAGACCGCCGGCAACGGCGTGCCCTACTGGATGTACGTCTGCTTCATGATCGGCACCGTCTGCATCCTGGTGACGGTGCTGACGGCGATGGCGCGCACCAAGGAGCTGACCCCGTCGGACGAGGAGCTCGAGGAGATGCGCTCGGCCCCGAAGGGTCTCGGAGCGCGTTCGTCCACGACATCAGGGACGCCGTCAAGACGATGCCGGTCGCCATGCACAAGATCGGTGTGGTCTTCCTCTTCCAGTGGTACGCGATGTTCATCTACTGGCAGTTCCTGGCGGTCAGCCTCGGTGAGACGGTGTTCAACGCCACGCCCGAGCAGGGGGGTCCGGCCTGGGACGAGCGCGATCGCCTGGAGCGGTCTGCAGAACGCCGCCTACAACTTCGTCACCATGGTCTCCGCGCTGTTCCTGGTGGGCTTCGCCCAGCGGATCGGTGCCAAGCGCGTGCACGCGATCGCCCTCGGCCTGGCCGCGGTGGCGCTGATCTGGCTGGCTCACATCCACAACCAGTACCTCGCGCTGGTCCCGATGATCGGCCTCGGCATCTTCTGGGCCAGCGCGGTCGGCGTGCCCTACCTGATGGTCGCCAGCATGGTTCCGGCCAAGCGCACCGGCGTCTACATGGGCATCCTGAACATGATGATCGTCGTGCCGATGCTGATCGAGACGGTCACGTTCGGCTGGATCTTCAACCACCTGCTCGACAGCAAGGGCTGCAACGCGATCATCCTCGCCGGCGTCCTGATGGCCATCGGCGCCGTGGCGATGCTGTGGGTGAACCCGCCCGACGAGGCGGACGAGTCGCCGATCGTGCCGCTCGGCGGCCAGCGCAGCATCACCGTGTACGACCGGGTCGTGGTCGGTTCGGACGGCACCCCGACCAGCCTGTACGCCGTGGACCGGGCCGCGGAAGTGGCGCAAGCCGCCCAGGCCAGGCTGGTCGTCGTCACGGCCTACCGCGAGGGCGACCCGAGCGCGGCTCCGAGCCCCGCCGAAGGGATGCACCGCGATCGTCTACGGCGTCGAGGCGGCTCGCGCAGGCCCTGGAGAAGTCGGTCACCGGTCTCACCAAGGAGCGGGCGAGATACATCGAGCAGCGGCTCGTCCGCGGCGACCCGGCGCAGGCGCTGCTCGACACGGTCGGCGCGAACCCGGCGAACCTCATCGTCGTCGGCAACCGTGGGCTGGGCGCGAGCGAGGGGCAGCTGCCTGGGATCGGTTCCGCGCGAGGTCGTGAAGAACGCCGTCTGCGACGTGCTCATCGTGCAGACCTCGGCGCTGGACGAGGACCGCATCTTCGCGCGAGCAGCCGGCCGAGGTTGCCGCCGGCGATGGCGATCCGGTCACGGACGCGGACCCGGGAGGTTGATCACCAGTTCGGTGAGGTTCGTACTCGGTTGATGAGGCGACCATGGCGACCGGCCCGAGTACGAGGGGCTAGGGTCGCGAGATGGATATCGCGGTTCGTCACAACCCCGGCTTCGCAGTCGCCCGGTGCATGCTCTCCTCGGGCGAGACGGTTCGAGCCGAGTCGGGCGCCATGATGGCCACGTCGGCAGGCGTCCTCATCGAGGCCAAGGCAACCGGTGGACTGATGAAGTCGTTCAGGCGGAGCGTGCTCGGCGGCGAGTCCTTCTTCATCACGTCCTATACCGCTCCCGCGGGCGGCGGCTGGGTCGACTGCGCGGCCCGCCTTCCTGGCGACATAGTGGGGTTTCCCGTCACCGATGGTCTCAACATCACCCGCGGGAGCTATCTGTGCTCCGACGGCGACGTCCAGATCGACACCTCGTGGGGTGGTTTCAAGAACCTCGCCGGTGGTGAGGGCGGATTCCTCGTCCGCGCGACCGGTCAGGGCCAGGTGGTGCTCGGGGCGTACGGCGCGATCGATGCCGAGGATCTCGGACCGAACGATTCGGTTGTCGTCGACTCGGGCCACATGGTCGCTTGGGACAACAGCGTGAAGACGCAGCTGCGGCGCGCCGCAGCCGGCGGTCTGATGCAGTCGGCCAAGAGCGGCGAGGGCTTCGTCTTCGACATCCAGGGCCCCGGCCGGATCTGGACCCAGTCGCGCAACCCGGCCGAGTTCATTGGCTGGCTGACGAACGTCCTGCCGTTCACCCGCTCCTGAGGGCGAGCCAGGACACGGCAACGCAGCCACGGCTGCGGACTCACTCAGAGGAGAGCACATGTCGGAGACCGCCCAGCAGATCGACGCCCTCACCCAGGAGCACATCGATCGCGTCAATGCGACCGGCCGTGTGCCAGTCGTGTTCATTCACGGACTCTGGCTGTTGCCCAGCAGCTGGGACCGGTGGGCCACGGTGTTCGGGGCAAGCGGCTATGCCCCGCTCACCCCGGGGTGGCCGGACGACCCGGAGACGGTCGAGGAGGCAAACGCGCACCCGGAGGTGTTCGCCAACAAGACCGTCGGCCAGGTTGCCGACCACTACTCCGCCGTCATCGAAAGGCTCCAGCAAAAGCCTGCGGTGATCGGACACTCCTTCGGCGGTCTGCTCGCCCAGATGGTCGCTGGCAGAGGCCTGTCGGCAGCAACGGTGGCCATCGACGCCGCGCCGTTCCGCGGTGTGCTACCGCTGCCGATCTCGGCGTTGAAGTCGTCGCAACCCGTTCTGGGCAATCCGGCGAATCGGCACCGTGCCGTACCCCTGACCTACGACCAGTTCCGTTTCGCGTTCGCGAACGCTGTGACCGAGGAAGAGGCGAAGCACCTCTACCAGACGTTCGCAGTGCCGGCAGCCGGTGCACCCCTCTTCCAGGCCGCGACCGCCAACCTCAACCCGTGGACCGAGGCGAAAGTGGACAGCAAGAACCCCGAACGTGGGCCCCTGCTGATCATCTCCGGTGAGAAGGACCACACCGTGCCGCGGGCCATCTCCAACGCCGCCTACAAGAAGCAGAGGCGCAACGACAACGTGACGGAGTTCGTGGAGGTCCCGGAGCGCGGACACGCGCTGACGATCGACAACGGCTGGCGTGAGGTCGCGGACCGTGCCCTCGGCTTCGTCCAACGCTTCGTGAAGTAGGCGAGGGCGACGATCCCCGAGCCGGCACTGGCCACTCTGAGCCACGATCGTTTCTGGGACTCAGGCTGGGTCTACGAGCGCAAGCTTGATGGGCAGCGCTGCCTTGCCGTCCGTGACGAAGGCGGCACCCGCCTCTACTCACGGTCTGGACGTGACGCGACCGTCGCCTTCCCCGAGATAGCCGAGGCCCTCGAGCGGCAGGCCGCCACCTCCTTCGTCATAGATGGGGAGATCGTCGCCTTCGAGGGAGGGCGCACCAGTTTCGCCCGACTGCAGCCGCGCATCCATCTCTCGAGTGCTGACCGCGCTCGTGCGACTGGGATCCCGGTCTGGTTCTACGTCTTCGACGTCCTCGAGATCGACCGGGACGACGTCCGGTCCAAGCCACTTCTCGAGCGCAAACGCATGCTCCGCAATCTGCTCGAGTGGAAGGATCCGATCCGTTTCACGCCTCACCGGGTGCGGGCCGGGGAGGACTGGTTCGCTGAGATCTGCCGTCGCGGCTGGGAGGGTTTGATCGCCAAGCGCGCCGATGCGCCGTACGCCACCGGGCGCACCGACCGATGGCTGAAGTTCAAGTGCGAAGCCGGCCAGGAGTTCGTCGTCGTCGGATGGAGTGAGCCAACCGGTTCGCGGATCGGCCTTGGTGCCCTGTTGCTCGCCTACTACCAGGCGGCGGGCGGTGCCCGTGATCTGGTGTATGCCGGAAAGGTGGGTACGGGCTTCTCCGAGAAGGTCCTCCGTGAGTTGCATCAGCGACTCACTCGACTCGAGGCGGAGCGGTCCCCGTGCACCCGCGGCAAGCTCCCCACGGCCGGCATCCACTGGGCCCGGCCGGAACTCGTGGCCCAGGTGGCGTTCACCGAGTGGACCCGGGCCGGCCAGCTGCGTCACCCGCGCTATCTCGGTCTGCGAACTGACAAGGCGCCGGCCGACGTTGTCCGCGAAGCGCTCTGACGGGCTGCGGCTTGCGGGTGCTCGGCACGACAGCAAGGATCGACGTATGGCATTCGCGGCTGACGAGCAGCGCGCAGACCTCATCACGCGCCTGACACGATCCAGCGACTGATGCGCACGCCGGGGACGTGGGCGGTCGTCGGATTGTCGCAGGACGCGTCGAGGGCTGCGTTCCATGTCTCAGCTCTGCTGCAGCGGCTCGGCAAGCGGATCATCCCGATCCACCCGCGTGCCGTCGAGGTGCATGGCGAGGCCGGCTACCGGAGACTCGCTGACATCCCCGACGGCAACACGGTCGATGTCGTCGACTGTTTCGTCAACTCGCGACGAGTCGGCGCGGTCGTCGACGAGGCCATCCAGGAGCGAGCACGACTCGGCATCACCGCCGTCTGGATGCAGCTCGGTGTGATCGATCCGGATGCGGTCGACCGCGCTCTCACCGCAGGTCTCGACGTGGTGATGGATCGTTGTCCCGCCATCGAGGCGCGCCGGCTCAACCTCAGGCACGATGTGAGCTGAGACCTGCTCCGCCGCCAGGCAGACCCTTAGCGGGATTCGACTGCCAGCCTGGCACCCAGCGCCAGGAACGACGCCGCAAGGGCCTTGCGGATGCGGTCGAGCAGCCGCGGCCGCGAGAGGACCTTGTCACGCAAGGAGGCGGCGAACACGCCGTACACAGCGAAGACCACGAAAGTCATGACCATGAACACCCCGCTGAGCGCAAGCATGCGCAGCGACGCATGCGCCTCGTCCACCGGAACGAACTGCGGCAGGAACGCGAAGAAGAAGATCGTGAGCTTCGGGTTGAGCAGATTGATCGTGGTGCCCGAGACGATCACCTTGCCGGTCGAGGAGCGATGTGGCGCATCGTGCACGGCGAGGACACCTTGGTCGCGCCAGGTCCTGATGGCCATGTACAGCAAGTAGGCGACGCCGGCGTATTTGAGCGTCTGGAACGCCACCCCACTCGCGTGCAGGACGGCCGCCAGCCCGGTGATCGCCGCCAGGAGGTGTGGAACGGTGCCGAGTGTGCAGGCGAAGGCCGCCAGGATGCTCGCGCGCGCTCCGCGTGAGAGGCCGGCTGCGAGCGTGTAGAGCGCACCCGGGCCCGGTGTCGCGACGATGACGAACGAAGTGACCAGGAATGCCAGGCTCATGACATAGACGCTATCGGGTGGCAGGAGCGGTCAGCGCGCTCCCGCCGTCCCGCGTTGGCGAGGCTCTTCGGCTCGCTTGGACGCAATCATGCACCACGAGTGTCACTAGGATTGGCACGTGGGCGAGGACGATCTGGTGGACCTTCTTCGTCAGCACGCTTCGAGGCATTCGGTGCCGGGGGCGGCAATCGGGATCCTCCGCCACGCGGCGGTGACGACTGCCTGTTACGGAGTGGCAGACGTGAGCACCGGAGTGCCGATCACACCCGGGACACTCTTCAGCCTTGGCTCATTGACCAAGACGATGGTCGCAACGGTGATCGCTCGTCTCGCGGAAGCAGCCCTGCTGTCGATGGATGATCCCGTGGCCGCCCACGTGCCAGAGCTGCACGCAAGCGACTGGGCCCATGGCGCAACCCTGCGAGACCTGTTGGCGAATCGCTCCGGGATCGCGCTGCGCGCCGGGCTCGAGTTCGACTTCGACGGGCGCACCGGCGTGGACGACGGTGCGCTCTCGCGGCTGGTCGCGGACGCCGCCGCCTACGTGCCCGCGGCCAGGTTCTGGTCGTACACGAACCTGGGCTGGTGCGTGCTCGGGCGCGTGATCGAAACGGCGACAGGCACTGCTTGGGAGGACGCCATGCGGCGCACCTTCTCCAGCGCCGGTATCCATGACACGACCTTCCCAACCCAAGCCGTCACGAAGGGGCGCGCCTCGGGGCACGCGGTCACGGCGAAGGGTCCGGTCCCGGTCGAGCCGCTGTTCGCGCGCGCATACGGTCCGGCCGGCGCGACTGCAGTTTCGACGGTAGCCGATCTGCTTCGGTTCGCCGCCTTGCACCTCGAGGACCCGTCACTCGCCGCATTGCGGGTCGTACACGCGGAGGTTCCGATCTATGGCTGGCTGGATTCCTGGTGCCTCGGCTTGGCCCGATTCGACTGGGAGGGAGGTCAAACCTGGGGATGGGACAGTGTCGTCAACGGCGAGCGGTCAGTTCTCCGGATCATCCCGGAACGTCGGGCCGCCGTCGTCTTGATGACCAACGCCAGCACCGGCCGTGCGATGTACCGCTCGCTCTTCGCCGAGCTGATGGAGTCACTGTTCGGGATCAGCGTCTCGCCGCTGCACCTCGACGCAGCCCCCGGTGCCGCCGGAGAGCTCTCGCGCTTCGCCGGCGTCTACGGCTGGCCCGATCGGCGGGTCGAGGTCGCGGCGGCCGGGAGTCGCATGCTGATGAGGAGCGAGGAGAGCGAAACGGAGGCGCTCCCGCTCGATGAGAGGACCTTCCTGATCGACGCCGTGGATCCGGACAGCCCTACGGTGACGTTCGGAGCGCACGACGCGGCCGGCCGGCCGGGTGTGCTCTACGACATGCTATGGGGGCTTCCACGGCTCGACGAGTGAGCGTGTGGCGATCGAAGGAGCTACCAGCGGGATCAACGTGATCGGTGGTGACGAATCCACCGCACATACCCTCTCCCGCGATCCGTCTCAAAGCTCCGGCAGCGCCATCGGAGATCACCATCACCGACGACGGCATCGATGAGTCCGGTGAGGCCGCTGCTCCCAACCGACCGAAAGTCGAGACGGCGCACTACCGTCGGATCAACACCCGACACCGAGCAACCGCTGTCGGAGCACCTACCTTCGAGTGACCCCTGGGCGGTTCAGTGTCTCTGTCCAACCCACCATCCTCAGCTGTTAAGACCGCACTGGCCACGTACCAGCGCAAACGGGATTTCTCGCGCTCTCCGGAGCCGTCGGGTGAGCGGATGGTGGGCGAAAACCACGGCGGCGACTCCCGTCGCTTCGTGGTCCAGCGCCATCGGGCGCGTCGGCTGCACTATGACTTCCGCCTCGAGGTCAACGGGGTATTGGCGAGCTGGGCGGTGCCCAAGGGTCCGACCCTCGATCCCGACGTGCGCCGGGCGGCTTTTCATGTCGAGGACCACCCGTTGGAGTACTTCGACTTCGAGGGGATCATCCCTGCTGGCGAGTACGGCGGCGGCGACGTCATCGTCTGGGACGCCGGCACCTGGGAGCCGCACAAGACAGGTCCCGATGCGGATCCCGGCAATGCGATCGCCCGCGGGGAACTGCACCTCGACATGTGGGGAGACAAGCTCAGAGGCCGCTTCGTCCTTGTCCGCACCAGCAGGGAAGGCTCGGGCAAGGACGAGTGGCTGCTGCTGCACAAGCACGACGAGCACGCGGCCAAGGGTTGGAACGCCGAGGACCATCCACGGTCGGTCCTGACTGGCCGCACCAACGACGAGGTGAAGGCGGATCCGGAACGGATGTGGCGATCGGACATGCCCGCGGAGCGCGCCTCCATCGCCTTGAAACCGCCGCGGGTGGAACCACCCAGTGCTCCGGAGCTGGAGGAACTCGACTCGCTCAAGTCGCGCGGCACCTGGAACGTCTTCGCGCGGGAGCTGAAGGTCACCAACCTCGACAAGGTTCTGTTCCCGGCGCGCGCCGGCGAGGACCCGGTCACCAAGCGGGATCTGCTGCGCTACTCGGCCCAGATCGCACCGACCCTACTGCCGTATCTGCACCGGCGACCGCTCAACCTGCATCGCTACCCTAACGGTGCGCAGGCGAAGGGATTCTGGCACAAGGAGCTTCCGCGCCACGCACCTGACTGGCTCCCCCGCTGGGACAATCCGGGGGCCGACCGCGACGAGACACGTACCTACCTCGTCGTCGACGAACCCGCCGCACTGGTGTGGGCTGCGAACTTCGGTGCCCTCGAGTGGCATGCCTGGACGTCGCGGGTCGATCGACCGCATCGACCAACCTACGCACTCGTCGACATCGACCCAGGCAACAAGACGAGCTGGGAGGATGTCCTGGTCCTCGCCAGGCTGCATCGCACCGCTTTCGAACACATGGGTATCTCGGCCTGGCCGAAGGTCACCGGGCGTCGGGGCATCCAGATCTGGGTACCGATCGCCCGCGGCCCCGACTTCGCCGAAACCCGCGCCTGGACGGAGAAGCTATCCAAGAGCGTGGGTCTGGTTGTCCCCGAACTGGTCAGTTGGAAGTGGAACGTCGAGGAACGCCAAGGTCTGTCCCGGCTCGACTACACCCAGAACGCCATCAACAAGACGCTCGTGGCTCCCTACAGTCCACGGCCCGCCGCCGGCGCACCCGTCTCCGCACCGATCGGGTGGGACGAACTCGACGACCCGAGCCTGACCCCCGACGGATTCACGATCCACACGATCCTCGGGCGCATCGCCGAGAAGGGCGATCTCTTCGACGGTGCCCTGCAGCAGTCACAGCGCCTTCCGGCCATCCAGTAACCCGGCCCATACAAGGGGAATTCCCCGCGGCACGCTTCGCCGGTTTCGCGGAAGGCACCGGCCGTGCGTCCGGGCTCAGGGACGTGGACTCTCACCCGCCGCCCGCAGTAGCCGCTGCCCGATGATGCGCGCGGCCTCCTGCAGCTCACGGCAACTCACGATCCGGTATGACGCCGGGATGGCCGCGAGCTGCTCCGCGTACCACACCGGGTTGCTGGTGCTGCCGACCAGCCGCGTGGTCTCGGCATCGAGACGCTCGGGCAGGCCGATGGCGCGCGGAAGGCAACGTGCCACGGCTTCCACGGGTGCGTCGATGACGACCTCGACGTCGAACTCCCATCCGACGGCGAGATGCTCCTCGAGCATGGCGACCGGGTCGAGATCGGCAGGTGGGCTGAAGGTGTGGTCAAGCACCTCCACCCCGCGGACCCGGTCGATCCGGTATGCCCGTCGAGCATCCGCGGTGTGGGACCGACAGAGCAGGTACCACCGGCCATGGCGTACGACGACCGCCCACGGGTCGACGGTGGTGAGCCAGTCCGACCCCGCCTCTGAGTGGTAGCCGAGCCGCACCTGTCGGTGATCCGAGCAGGCCCGCACCAGGGCGCTCGTGGTCCCCGGGTCGGGCCGGGCGGCGGCGCGATCGGGGGCGGGCGCGGTGGTCTGACGGACGGCCTCCGCCTGGGCGGCCACCGGCTCCGGGAGTGCCCGGATGATCTTGCCGAGCGCACCGCCGACGTGGCCGGTCGGATCGCTGGCGTCGTGGTGGCCATCGAGCACCGCCATCACCAGGCCGAGGGCCTCGTCGGCGCTGAACATCAGCGGCGGGAGCCGCAGGCCGCGGCCGACGCGGTAGCCGCCGTAGGGCCCTCGCACGGACTCGATCGGGATGCCGGCCTCGCGGAGAATAGCTATGTACCGGCGGGCGGCCCGGTCGGAGACGCCGAGCTTGTCGGCGAGCCGGTCCGCGGTGATTCCAGGGCTGCCCTGGACCAGTTCGAGCGCCAGCAGCGCCCGCGCCGTCGGGCTGATATCTGGGTCCACGGGCGGCGACCTTTCCGGAAGTTGATCGTCCGGATGAACGTTAGTCTGCGGCCCTGACAATGAGCAGCGAGAGGGCCCCGAGACGCTGACCAGGTGGGACGGGGCGATCCAGAATCCGCTACCCGATGATCTGGAACCGGGACGCGTCATCACCGTCGAGCTAGTCGTGTTCCCGGGTCCAATGTGGTCGGCCGAACATGCGGCCGAGCCGATCCCGAATCGACGATCCCTGACCGCCGAGCGGATCGGCCCGGTAGACGGCATCGCCGTCGGGCGCGGGGAGGTCGGCGGCCTGCGCATCCGTCAACCGGCAGTAGACCGCTGTCGTGGTGATCCGATCGATCTGGTCGCGGTCGACGAAGCGGATCCCTGCTGCGGTCTCGACCACGATGCCGTCGAACAGGTCGAGCTCGGGGATCTGAAGGACGTGCTCGACCGTCCCGATCTGCTTCGCCGAACTGGACAACACCGGCGTCCCGACGGCCAACGCAAGGTAGGAAATGGGTTCCTCGCCACTCATGCCGACACACTAACCTCAGAGGCTGCGCCGCGTGGGTCACTGGCCGGTTCGCCCGTCGATGCACTCGCGCAGCAGATCGGCGTGACCGGCGTGCCGCGCGTACTCCTCGATGACGTGGACGAGCACGTCGCGTACGGCGACAGTGCCGTCGTGGAGCGGGATCTCCCGGCCCAGGTCCGGCTCCTCGAGGGCGACAATCCATTCGTCGGCCTTGTCGATCTCGGCCCTCCAGGTCGCGAAAGCATCAGCTACCACCTCGGGGTCGTCGGTCGCGCCATGGAAGTCCCAATCCGGGTCGTCCTCGCGCTTGTAGAGACGAGGTGCGTCGTTCCGGCCCAACAGCACGCGTTGGAACCAGTGGTTCTCCACCTGCGCCAGGTGACGGACCAGGCCGAGCAGGCTCATGGTGCTGGGCGGCACCGATCGTCGGGCGAGCTGGTCGGCGTCCAGGCCGTCGCACTTCATGTTGATGGTCAGACGGTAATTGCCCAGGTATTCCTGGTAGGTCGCCTTCTCGCCAACGGGGTTCCCGTACGTTCTGGGGTCGTTCTCGGGCGTAGCCCACATGTTGCTCACGACGACATCCAATCGGAGGAGCAGCGAAGCGGTCAGGGCGGGTCTGATGTCCGGAGCCAGCCAGGACAGCAGGGAGCACAGTCAGGGCCCATCCAGGGCCAAAGCCGCGCGGCGACCTAGCTAAGGCGCCGCGGCGTCCGGCAGGTGGCCGGAAGGGCCGATGTCTCGGCCGTAACAGGGGGACGAGCGTCGTTCATGAGAACCACGGCCGCCCAGATGGCGAGACCGAGGGCGGCCAAAACGTAGGCGTTGCCGGCGAGGTGGTCGGACGGGCTCCACCCGTACTCGCGACCCTGACCCCAGGGCGGCCATAATATCGGACGGGCCACGAACAGCGCGGTCCATGCCGTGGCCGCCCACCGGCTGCGCTCCCACAGCGCCAGCGCGACCGGCACCGCCCACACCCAGTGGTGCGACCACGAGACCGGCGAGGCGAGCAGCATCGCCATTGCGCCCAGGCAGGTGCCGAGCACCCGGTCTCCGCGACGCCACCAGGCGGCGGCGACGAGCAGGACCGCAAGCACGAGCGGTCCCGTGACGGCGAGCCACAGCAGGGCCGGCGGGGGGCCGTCGAGCAACCGGGTCAGCGCGCCGAACACCGACTGGTTGTGTGCGAGGGCCGGGGGTCCGACCCGGCCCGGATCGAAAAGCCCGTCGGTCCAGTACGCCGCCGCCGAGCCCGGCATCGCCAGGAACCCGACCACGACAGTGCAGGCGAATGCCAGGGCGGCCCGACCCGCAGCCGCACGACGACCGACCATCACCAGCAGTACGACGAACACGAGCGGGGTCAGCTTCACGCCCGCCGCGATGCCCACCAGCACGCCCGCCAGACGTCGTTCCGGCCGGAGGAGGTCGACCAGAACCACCAGCATCAAGACCAGGTTGACCTGCCCGAACGTGAGGTTCTGCCACACAGGCTCAAGGGCGAGCGCACCGACGCCCAACAGCGCGACCAGCCACCCTGCTGTCGGCCGACCGAAAGCGCGGCGTACTACGACAACGACCGCCGCAAGCGCTCCCACCGACGCACCGGTCCACAGCGCCGCCGCGAGCCGGGCCGGGAGCAGCCCCAGCGGGACCATCACCAGCGCCGCGAACGGAGGATAGGTGAACGGCAGCCCGGTGACAGGGTCACCGGAGTCGTAGACCGTCCGCCCGTCGAACGCCGCCCGGCCGGCGTACTGGTAGACGAAGAGATCCGTGAACCCGCCGTGGATCCCACCGACAACCGCCGCGGCGACGACCAGGGCCACAATCGCGACCGAGGCGGCTCCCAGGCGCGATCGCGTCATCGGGGCCGACACGATCGCAGAGTAAGCGCCGCGCTCATGTCACCTCAATACCCAGCCGGTGGCTCTCATGGGTGAACAGGGCGGCTGCGCCCAGCTGGAACCTCCCGGGTTCCTCCGAGGCGGGCTGTCAACGGAGACGGAGGGGAGTTACCACTCCCCTCCACTCTCAACTTATAACCCAACGGGGGGCTTGCGGCAAGCCCCGGGTCGTGCCCCAGAATCGCCGGCCGAGGCCAGAAAATACGGACCGCGCGATCGGAGCCGATGACGTGAACCCCCTGACCACCAGCGCGTTCGATCTTCCCGACCACCTTGCCTTCAAGGCCGACCCGGCGCTGATCGCCGCCGACGAGCAGCACTTCGCGGCCCTCGCCGAGAGCCTCGAGCAGTCGATCGCAGACCTGTCCGACCGCCTCGATGCCGAGCGCAGGGCACCGGGCGGCACCGGCCAGGAGGCGATGGACCGGGATCTGGAGATCCACCGGTTGACCGCGCGGCTGCGCGCGCTGCGTCGCTTCGGTCTGGACCTGTGCCTAGGACGCATCGTCAGCGCAGACAACCATGAGCCGGTGTATGTCGGACGACTTGGCCTCAGGGATCGCGCGGATCGTCGGCTGCTGGTCGACTGGCGCTCGCCCGCGGCTGAGCCGTTCTTCGGAGCGACCCACGCCAACCCGATGGGTCTGGTGAGCCGCCGCAGGTATCGCTGGACCCGCGGGCGGATCAGCGACTTCTGGGACGAGGTGTTCACCCCGGGCGGGCTTGCCGGGCACGCAGCGCTCGACGACCAGTCCGCCTTCATCGCCAGCCTGGGCAGCAGCCGCTCGCCCCGGATGCGAGACGTGCTCGGCACGATCCAGGCCGACCAGGACGCCATCATCCGCGCCGGCTCCCGAGGCGCTCTCGTCGTCGACGGCGGTGCCGGTACGGGGAAGACCGTCGTCGCCCTGCACCGGACCGCCTACCTCCTGTATTCCGACCCGCGCCTCGGTCACCGCCGGGGCGGCGTCCTGTTCGTCGGCCCGCACCAGCCCTACCTGGCCTACGTCGCCGACGTCCTTCCCAGCCTCGGGGAGGAGGGCGTGCAGACCTGCACCCTGCGCGACCTGGTCCCCGAGGGCGCCGCCGCGCAGCTCGAGATCGACCCCGACGTGGCCCGCCTGAAGGCGTCCGCGGACATGGTGAAGGCGATCGAGCCAGCCGTCCGTCTCTACGAGGAGCCGCCCTCCGAAGGGATGGTGGTCGAGACCCACTGGTCCGACATCTGGCTCAGTACCGACGAGTGGGTCGAGGCGTTCGAGTCACCCGACCCCGGTACGCCGCACAACGAGGCGCGCGACCAGATCTGGGACGAGTTGCTCACGATCCTCGTCGACAAGCACGACGACGACGATGACGTATCGGCTGATCTGCTTCGCAGGTCGCTCCGGCAGAACACCGAGCTGATCGACACCTTCACCAGAGCGTGGCCCCTGATCGACCCGGCCGACCTCGTCGGAGACCTGTGGTCGGTGCCCGCCTACCTGCGGATGTGCGCGCCCTGGCTCAGCCCCGACGAGGTCGGCAAACTGCAGCGCCGGAACGCCCAGGCCTGGACGGTGTCCGACCTGCCGCTGCTGGACGCGGCTCGGCAACGCCTCGGCGACCCGGAGGCGTCACGCCGTCGGCGTCGCCGGGAAGCCGCCGTCGCCGCCGATCGGCAGCAGATGGCCAGGGTCGTCGACGACCTGGTCGCGGCCGACGACTCCGAGATGCTCGTGATGTCGATGCTGCGCGGGGAGGACCTGCAGGGCACATTGGTTGACGAAACCGCGGTGCCCAGCACCGACCCGGACCCGCTCGCCGGCCCGTTCGCGCACATCGTGGTGGACGAGGCTCAGGAGCTCACAGACGCGGAGTGGCAGATGGTGCTGCTCCGGTGCCCGTCCCGGAGCTTCACCATCGTCGGCGACCGGGCCCAGGCCCGGCATGGGTTCACGGAGTCGTGGCAGGAGCGCCTCGAGCGGATCGGTCTCGACCGGATCAACCTGGCTTCCCTGAGCATCAACTACCGAACGCCGGAAGAGGTCATGGCCGAGGCCGAGCCGGTCATCCGGGCCGTGCTCCCGGACGTCAGCGTGCCGACCTCCATCCGCAGCAGCGGGGTTCCCGTCGTACACGGGTCTACATCGGATCTGGGCTCGACCCTCGACGCCTGGCTCGCCGCGCATGCCGACGGGATCGCCTGCGTCATCGGCACCCATGACATCGAGGCGGGCACGTTCCGGGCGACGTCCCGCGTACGGTCGCTGACCCCGGAGCTCTCGAAGGGCCTCGAGTTCGACCTGGTCGTCCTCATCGACCCAGAGGCGTTCGGCGAGGGCATCGAAGGAGCGGTCGACCGCTACGTCGCGATGACCCGCGCCACCCAGCGACTCGTCATCCTCACGACCCCCTTGACCGCGGGCCACGGGCGCGCGAGGTGACACAGCAGCGGTCAGGAGATGGCAGCCTTCACCAGCCCGGCGACCTTCTTCTCCACCCCCGGGCTCCATTTCTTCAGCGCGTAGGACACCGGCCACAGGTCCCCGTCATCGAGGTTGGCCGCGTCCTGGAATCCCAGGGTCGAGTACCGGTAGTTGAACTTGCCCGCATCCTGGAAGAACAGGACGATCTTGCCGTCGGCGTTCGTGTAGGCGGGCATTCCGTACCAGGTCTTGGGCGACAGCTCGGGGGCGGCTGCGGTCACCGTCACGTGCACGCGCTCCGCGAGCTCACGATCCTCCGGCGCCATCTCCGCGATCCTGTCCAGGACCGTCTGCAAGCCGTCGGCCTTCTTGGCGCCCTTCTTGCCCTCGGCGCGCAGCTCGGCGGCGCGCTCCTTCATCGCGGCACGCTCCTCGGCGCTGAAGCCGTCGGACTTGGTCTTGGAATTCTTCGCGGGCATTCCCGGGCTGCCTTTCGACGTCAAGGCTCGGCCTGATGCCGGCCACCTGAGGAAAGACTAGGCCCGACCACAGTCCGGTGCTCCTCGATTCCTGATCGGCGGGGACGGCCGTGGGCGACCGAAAGATGGTCGCAATGACAGGATGGCGCCCTGATCGAGGACCGATGAGTCTGGGGGCGCAGGCAGGTCAGTACGTGAAACCCGGCAGCGAGGAGTCTCAGATGCATGATCTCAGACCTGCCGCCCACGAGATGGCGCGGCTGGTGAACGGTGTGCGCGACGACCAGCTCGGGGACCCGACCCCGTGCCCGAGCTATGCCCTGGGCGATCTGTTGCAGCACGTCCGAGGGCTCGCCGAGGCGTTCACGCTGGCTGCTCGCAAGGAGCAGCCACCCGGCGGCTCCAAACCTCCACCGCCGGGCGACGCCGCGCGGCTGCCCGACGACTGGCGCGGGGAGACCGCCGGCTGGCTGGACCGGCTGGTCGACGCATGGGCGGACCCGGCGGCCTGGGAGGGCACGACCTGGATCGCCGGCTTCGAGGCGCCATCGTCCGCGGTGGGCATCACCGCCGCCAACGAGCTGGTGGCGCATGGCTGGGACGTGGCGCGTGCCAGCGGCCAGCGACTCTCACTCGACGATGCGTCGCTCGCACCGTCCAGGGAGTTCGTCGCGATGATGTCGGGGCCGGGCTCGGACGAGGCACGTGGTGACGCGTTCGGTCCGGCGCTGCCGGTCCCCGATGGCTCATCCGTGCTGGACGAGGTCATCGCGGGCAACGGCCGCGACCCTGGCTGGTCCGCGACGTGAGCGGAGCTTGGCCGACCGGCGGCTATCTGCATGTTCGGGTTCACGCCGCGACTCGTGCCTGATGGCTGCGCTGAGCTCCTTACGGCGCGTGAAGGAGGCGCATCCGCGACCATCTCGAGGTGGCTATGCGCGATCTGGCCACCGCCCGCGTGGCGGCCGATTGCCGAGCGTCCGTCACGGCGCCGCAGGTGCGGGCAGGAGACCCAACTGACCGAGCATGGACAGCTGGTCGATCACGTGCCAGTGCTCGCAGATCCGGCCATTCGCCACTCGGTAGATATCGATGCCGGCGATGGTGAACGAGCGGCCGGTGGCCGGGACGCCGGCGAACTCCGCGACATGGGTTCCCGCGTTGGTCCATCGGACGACAACCTTGTCGCCCTCGGCGACAACGTCCTCGACGGTGAAGCGTGGTGCCAGGGCACCCACGATCATCGAGAAGCGGTCCATGACTCCGTCTCGGCCGGTGCCCTGGCCTGGGAGCGGGTCATGCTCCACGTATTGCTGCGCCACGAGCTCGCCGATGCTCTCGGTGTCGCCGCCGTTGAGCAGTTCGTACAGCTTAAGCACGACCTGTTTCGTCTGGTCTGTGTTCATGAGGTCCTCCGATCTCCTGAGAACACCAGAGTCGGTCGGGTCGGTCCAAAAGGCCAGGAAGGCAGACTCACCGAGTTGGTCACCGACTTAAGTGTCGGATGGCGGCGAACAAGTGTCGGATGACGGCGAACAAGTGTCGGATGACGGGGAGGATGGGAGCTGCATCGACGCCGAGCCCCGCCTATCGGCGCATACACCTAGCCGCTCACATACAGTCGGGGCATGTCCACGCTCGGAGCTTTGCTCCGTCGGCTCCGCGAGGAGTTCGGGCTCACTCAGGAGGAACTTGCCGAGCGCGCGGGGGTGAGCGCTCGGACCATCAGCGACACCGAACGTGGCCTGCGTAGTCGCCTGTACGAAGACACCGCTGACAGGCTGGCTGCCGGCCTCGGGCTCGACGGCTCGACCCGGGCGTCGTTCGTCGAGGTGGCACGCGGCCGCGGACGCGGCCAGACAGATTTCACCGCCGCCCTGCCGCACCCGCTGACGCCGTTGGTGGACCGCGTGCAGGAACTGAGCGCGCTGGTCGAGGTCTTGCAGCCCGGCGCACGACGGCTGGCGACGGTGACGGGTCTGGGTGGCGCCGGAAAGACCCGGCTGGCCGTGGCCGCCGCCGAACGCCTCGCGTCGGCGTACGACGGACGCGTGCGCTTCGTCCGGCTTGCCCCCGGGTCGGATCCCGACCGGCTCGTGGATGCGGTGGCGTCCGCTCTCGGCACGGCACCCTCGTCCGTCGCCGCGGCGGTCGCCGGCAGACCGACGCTCGTCGTCCTCGACGCCTTCGAGCACGTACTGCCGGCGACCGGTGTGCTCGGTGACCTGTTGATGAGGGCACCTGAGCTCCAGGCGCTGGTCACCAGCCGGGAGCGGCTTCGCGTCGCCGGCGAGCGGGAGCTGGCCCTTGGCCCTCTCCCACCCGAGGCAGCCGCGGCTCTCTTTCTGGACCGGGTACACGATCTCGACTCGCAGGTGCCCAACGATGCACCGGTGGTCTCGGAGATCTGCCGCCTTGTCAGCGGTCTCCCGCTCCCCTTGGAGCTGGCCGCGGCACACGTCCGCTACCTGTCCCTGGACCTCCTGCGTGACAGGCTCCACGCTGGGCTGACAGATGCACGCCACGTCGTGCAGGAAGCAGTGGCATGGAGTGTGTCGTCCCTGTCCAACGCCCAGCGCGCCGTCCTCGCAGCGGCAGCGATGTTCGAAGCCGGCTGGCGACTCGACGGGCTGCAGGCAGTTTGCGGCGAGGTCGACGTGATCGAGGCGCTGGGCGTGTTGGCAGACCGGAGCCTGGTCCAGCTGGACACAGGGGCTCCGACACCGCGCTGGCGCATGCTCGACGTGGTCCGGGAGATCGCCGCCGGCCTCGAGCCGGCGCGGCCCGCGCGGCGTACAGCGTTCCTCAGTTACTACCAGCGTCTGCTCGACGACGTCAGCGGCGAGCTCGGCCAGGAGCAGAGCTGGTACCAGGTACTCGCCGCAGAGGAGCCCAACGTCCAGCAAGCCCTGACCTGGGCGGCTCACGATGGTGACGCAACAACGTTGCTCTCCCTGGCGAACCGAATGTGGTTCTTCTGGCAGACCCGTGGCGGCCTCGACGAAGGCCGCCATTGGCTGACGACCGGGTTAGAGCTGCGACCCCCTGCCGACCCGCGTCTCCGGGCCTCCGCGCTATGGGGGCTCGCGTGGCTCGCCTTCCACCAGGGCGACGACGAAGCGGCCGAGGCCGCCGGGCGCGAGCTCGCTGACCTCGCAGACGATCACGGTGACCACGCGACCCGCCGCAACGCCCTGACCATCGCCGGCATGGTCGCAATCGCGCGGGACAGGCCCCACGATGCGGTTGCGCACCTGACCGAAGCCCTCACGGTCGCACGCGCCCTGGACCAGCGCTGGATCCTGGCCACCTCACTGCTGAACCTCGGACTCGGGCACCTCGCCCTCGGCCAGCCGGACAGAGCTCGGCCGGCGCTTGGCGAGGCACTGTCGAGGTACGACGAGATCGGCGACCAGCGTTTTCACGCACGTTGTCTGGCGTATCTCGGCCTGACATCGCTGTTGGAGAACGATTCCGGTCGCGCCGGCGCGCTCTTCGCCCAGAGCCTCCGGGCGTTCGCCGACCTGGCCGAGCCTGCGGGGACCGCCGAGGGGATGGCCGGGATCGCAGCCGTCGCCGCCGCCACCGGCCGGCCAGTTAGGGCCGCAACCCTCGGCGGCGCGGCGGAAAGACTGCGGGAGACCGTCGCCGCTCGCGAGCTGCCACTGGAGCGCAGGACGACGGCGCCGTACCTCACGAGCGCCGAGAATGAAGTCGGTTCCCCCCGCTGGACGCGTGCCTGGCGCTCGGGCCGCGAGCTGACCCTGGCGGACGCCGTGTCGCTGGCGCTCGCGGTCAGCCCCGAGCCCGGTAGCCCGCACCGGCCATGAAGGGAGAAATCTGCGCCACGCCTGCCGAACCGACCTGTTGGCGCTGGCCCGCGCAGCCAAGGCGGGGGGTCGACAGTCAGCGGACGACGCGGTAGCGAAGGTGGGTCACACCACCTTCGCCTTCGAGAACTCTGATCCGCTCCAGCTCGCGCTGATGGGTGCCCAGGTCTTCGAACAAGCGCCTTCCGGCGCCTAACATAACCGGGACCAGGTGGATCTCGAGTTCGTCGAGTAGTCCTGAAGTGAGGGCACGCTGGGCTATGCCTGCACCGTGGACCAACACGTTCCTGTCCCCGGCGGCGTGCTTGGCGTCTCGCACCGCGGCCTCAAGCTCGCTTACATAGTGCACCGCAGGCCATCCGGACGCCCAGGCTGGTGCCGGGTTGCGGCTGAGGATGTAGATGGGCACACCGTCGTGATGGTCACCTCCCCAGCCTCCCGCGGGCTCGAACGTCCCACGTCCGGCCAACACAGCCCCCGTCGACATGAACTCGTCGTAGATCTGGCGGTTCACTCCTCGCAGCCGCTCAACGGCTGCATCGAAGTCACCACCCTCCGCGCCGGGAAAGACCCACTCGTGCAGCCGGTCCCCTCCGTCGCCGAGCCCATTGTCCGGGCCGTCGTTGGGCCCGGCGATGAATCCGTCGAGGGACATCGACATGAACAGCACCGTCGAGGACATCGACTCACTCCTTGCGTTGGCTTCAGCCCGCCGTGATGCTACGGCAGCGGAGGAACGCTTGTCCTCGGCTAGCACGACGACCGGCCCGGCGTCCATACTGAGAATCAGTCGACGGAGGCCATCATGGGTGTACAGGACGACAACAAGGCGTTGGTTCGCCGGTTCTATGCCGAGATCGATGCCGGCAACCTGGATGCGATGGACGAACTGGTTGCCCCCGACTTCGTTGACCACGATCCCCCGCCGATCCCGGGCCTGGCTCCAGGTCTGAACGGTCTCAAGCAAGCGTTCGAGATCTTCTGGCGTTCGACGCCGGGCACTCATGAGGTACTGGACCAGGTGGCCGAGAACGATCTCGTGGCGACCCGCATCCGCGCCTGTGGACGATTCGCCGAGGACCTCGGCGATATCCCGGCAACCGGCGGACCGCTTGACGTCACCGCGACCGCCGTCTATCGCGTCAAAGACGGTCAGCTCATCGAGCATTGGGGAGAGACCGACTCGTTCACCCTCATGCAACAGCTCGGGGTCATCCCCGCGCCGGCAGGACCAGCCTGATCCTGCCGATCAGCCAAGACGCCGCAACCGCCGGCTGTCATCTGCTCTGGTGCTCCGTCCAAACCGGGAGAACGTCCAGGGCGTTGGATGAGCGGGCGGGTGGCTGACCATCCTCCCCCTAGACTGCGCCCATGCGCGTCGTCGAAGTCGGCGGGCTGGATGTCGCCTACGAGCAATCCGGGAGCGGGCCGCCCGTGGCGCTCGCGCACGGCTTCGTCGGCGACGGACGCTCGACCTGGGGCAGTCAGATCGATGCGCTCGCCGACGAGTTCACCGTTGTCGCCTGGGACGCACCCGGGGCAGGGTCCTCGCAGGACCCGCCGGAGGACTTCGGCATGGACAACTACGCCGACTGCTTCGCGGCGTTCCTGCGGGCACTGCGGATCGAGCCAACCCACTTGGTCGGGCTCTCGTTCGGCGGGGCATTGATACTGGCCACGTTCCGCCGGCATCGCGACCTCGCATCGTCGCTGACACTGGTCAGCGGATACGCCGGCTGGCGCGGCTCGCTGGGAGTCGCCGAGGCGCAGCAGCGGCTGGCTCGGTCGTTGGCGCTGTCGGAGCTGCCGCCCGAGGAGTTCGCCGCCGCGCAGTTGCCGACGATGTTCTCGGCGTCGATCAACGGCGATTCCGTGGCGAGGTTCGTCGACAGTGTCCGGGCGTTCCGTCCAGGCGGTTTCCGCGCCATGGCACGGGCCTGTGTCGAGGACCAGAGTGAGGTGCTGCCCGATGTGGATGTGCCGATGCTCCTGCTCTACGCCGACCATGACGTACGTGCCCCCGCGAAGGTCGGCGAAGCCATCCACACGGCCGTGCGGCACTCCGAGCTCGTCGTGCTCCGTGGGCCAGGACATGTCAGCTCTGTCGAGGCCCCGGAAGTCGTCACCCACGAACTGCGCCGCTTCCTGCGCTCGGCCAGCCAGCAGGTCGCCAGTGGGACGGACACACACCCTTCGCCATGAGCGCCATGGCGGAAGTGCTGGTCGACTGCACATCACGAGCGGCGGATCCGCCCCCTGTCGGTGATGCCGGCGGTGCGGTGGCGATTAGTCTTCGCGCCCTCGCCGGTCACACCACCATCGGCATGCAAACCTAGGAGGACGTCATGGGACAGATAGTAGTGACCGAGTTCATCTCGCTCGACGGTGTGATCGAGGCACCCGGCGGCGGCGAGGACTACAAGCACGCAGGGTGGAGCTTCGAGATCGACCGCGGTGACGAGGGCAACCAGTTCAAGCTCGACGAGACGATGGGCTCCGCCGCGTTGCTGCTCGGCCGCCGGACCTACGATGGCTTCGCGGCGGCCTGGCCGGAGCGCGACGACGAGTTCGCCGACAAGTTCAACTCGATGCCGAAGTATGTCGTGTCCTCGACGCTGCGCGACCCGCAGTGGACCAACACGACAGTGCTCTCCGGTGAGGTCGTCGACGAGATCACGAAGCTGAAGCAGGCGCAGGACGGCGACATCGTCGTGCACGGCAGCGCCCAGCTCGTGCAGACGCTCATCGACAACGATCTCGTCGACGAGCTCCGGCTGATGGTCTTCCCTGTCGTGCTCGGGAGCGGCAAGCGGCTGTTCGGCGAGACGAGCGACAAGAAGCGGCTGCAGCTGTCATCGTCGACCGTGGTCGGTGACGGCGTCGCTATCCAGGTCTACACACGCAGCTGAGTGCCCGGACGCGCAGCTCGGGCATCAGGTCGGCACACCGCGAGCCGCTAGTGTTGGGACCCTCCGCCTGGGGCAGCCGAGGATGAACCTCGACGTCTCCATGGAGAAGTGATCACATGGACCCGGTCAAGATCGGACTGGTCGGCTACGGATTCGGCGGAAGGTACTTCCACGCACCGCTCATCTCGTCGGCACGGGAGTGCGAGTTCATCGGTGTTGTCACCACATCCGACGACCGTCGCGCTCTCCTGGCTGCCGAGCACCCCGGGCTGCGTACGTTCGACTCACTCGAGGCCGTGGCGGCCGCGGGTGCCGAGGCCGTGAGCATCTCCACGCCCGCCCACACCCATTCGGACCTCACTGACGAGGCGATTGCGCTGAGCCTGTCGGTGGTCTGCGATAAGCCTTTCGCCCTGGATCCAGTCGCCGCTCGTCGCTCGGTGGGCCTCGCGTCTGCTCACGGGGTGACACTCAGCCCTTATCAGAACCGTCGCTGGGACTCCGACTTCCTCACCGTGCAGGCCCTGGTCGACGACGGGACGCTGGGTGAGGTACGCAGGTTCGAGTCGAGGTTCGAGGGGTACGCCCCGGACATCGGCCCCGGCAGATCCGGCGGCGGCACCTTGCTCGACTTCGGCGCACACCTCGTCGACCAGGCGCTCACACTGCTGGGGCCCGCGGACTGGGTGCATGCCGAGTCCACGATTCGCGAGACCGGACTCGACGACGACGTCTTCGTGGCGCTGCGGCACGCCAGCGGAGCCGTCTCGCACCTGTGGGGCAGTTGGAGCCAGTACGCCCCCGGGCCACGCTTCCGGGTCACCGGCTCGGCCGGTTCGCTGGTAGTGACGACTCGGGACACCCAGGCCGACGTACTGGTCGCCGGTGCGAGCCCCTTGACACGCGACACATGGGGTATCGAGGCAGCCTCCGAGCTCGACCGGATCTTCACCGCGTCGGGATCGGCGCCGGTCTCGTTGGCACGCGGTGCCTGGGACACGTACTACCCGGCCTTTGCCCGGGCCGTGCGCGGTTCGGGAGCACCACCGGTGGAAGCAACCGATGCCGTCGCAACGGCGGACGTTCTGGAAGCAGCCCGCGTCAGCGCCGCGAGCCAGTTTGGGCCTGCTGGCCGGGTCACGGGTATGGGTAAGTAGTTGCCGCACCTGGCGCCGTTGCCGGGGAGAGTGAACGTCCGCGGCGCCTGCGGCGGCAGACTGTCGAACATGGTCGAGACGGTAATGGGTAGTTCGGGCGGCGACGGCCTCGCCGCCGCGGCGCAATTGCTGCACGACTTCAACGTTGAGTACGACGAGCCGACCCCTCTGCCATATGAGCTGGCGACCCGACTGGCGGAACTCGTCGCGGGCGACCACGTCACCGTTCTGCTCGCCCGTAGCCATGTGGCCGGCACGGCGATCGGAGTCGCGGTGATGCGGCTCCAGCCGTCGTTGTGGAGCGGGGCACAGGAGGCCTACCTGGCCGAGCTGTACGTCGTACCAAGCCGGCGCGGCCAGGGATACGGCCGGGAGCTGATCACCGAGGCCATGCGGGTGGCGCGGGAGCGGGGAGCCGACTACGCGTTCCTCGTCACCAGCGAGGACGATCGGCTTGCTCAACGCCTCTACGAAGCGGCCGGGTTCCGCCGATCCGAGGGCGAGGGCGGCCCGCTCATGCTGGCCTACGAGCGCGACCTGTAGCCACGGGCACGCTTCCACGGAGTCTCGGGGTCAGCGTGAGCAACCAGTTGGCGGCCATACTCGAGAGCTCCTTCGAGGACTACGCTGCCGACGATGCCTCGAGCTAGCTGTGTCGATGCTGCGTTGTGGGTCAACCGCCGCCGGTCGCAGCGTTGTACTGCTCCCAGGTCCGGTCGAGTCCCTGCTGCGCCTTCGGTTGGGCATCGGCGAGCGCATCCGCGACGGACTTGTCGCCCCGTATGATCGCCGTCCAGGCATCCTCCAGGGTCCCGGTCCAGGCGAAGAGATTCACCGTGAAGACCGTGGGGCGGGCGAGTTTGGTAACGGCAAGGAACTCGGAGTGCGGTCCGCCGTCGTCGGTGAAGTACTTCTGCGCCGCCGAGTACTCCAGTGGCAGGAGCCCGTTGTCAGCTTGCAGTTTCTGGCCATCGGTGAGCCACAGAGCGAGCAGGTCCGCAGCCTCGTCCGGGTGCGCGGCGTCCTTGGGTATCCCGTACGAGCTCGTCCACGTCGACACCCAGGGTTTGGCTCCAGCTGCGACGGGCACCGGGGCAACGCCGTAGTCGATACCCTGAGCGTCCACCGTGGCGAATTGGCTGTTGTCGTTGATCACCATGGCGATCTTGCCTTGGGCGAAAAGATCAGCGGCACCATCCTGCGCACCGAGCGCCTGAGTCTGGGACGGCGCCGGTGCGACTCCGTCCTTGACCATATCGGTGAGAACCGTCATGACATGAACGTAGTCAGGGCTGGTGTACTGAACCGTGTGACCAGACCGATCAAGGAAGAGATTGAGATCGACCCAGTAGTAGGGCGGCTCCGCGTCCCCTCCGAACTGCATTTTCGATAGGTCGTCGTTGGTAACGGTCAGTTTGTGAGCCAGCTCGCTGTACTGGTCGAAGGTCATGGGTTCGGTCGTGGATGGGAACGGCTGCCCCGCCTGACGGAACATCTGCTTGTTGTAGAAGAGGACCTCACCACCGACATAGCCGCCGGCGCAGTACACCGACTTGCCGTCACCGCATCCGGACTGCAAGACGCCGACGTTGTAGTCCGACAGCTTGAGGTCGTGCGAGGCATACACACGATCGTTGAGGGGCAGGAAGTTTCCGATCTGCGAGACGCCGTAGACGTACGCGATGTCTGGCGGCTGGTGCACCGCTAGCGAGGTGTCCAGCTTGGCGACATAGGCAGCCTCCGGTATCTGGGTGACGCTCACCTCCGCGCCCGGATGCGATGATTCGTAGCTGGCGGCGACCTTCTTCCAGATGGTGATGTCGTCGTCATCGAAAGCGGTGACCGTGATCGTTTCGCCACCGCCTGACTTGCCGGCCGGCGAGGTGCAGGCCACGAGTCCCAGCGTCGCAAGGGTCAGGACGACGCACGCGGCCAACCGCTCACGGGAGTGCTGTCGCTTCATCTGCGGGTCCTTCCGTCGTTCCTTCGACGCAGCGGGGGCAGGGGCTGGCCGGTCGGGCCGACATCTGGGCAGCCGCAGGAACCTCGCGGTACGAGCTGAACCGGTAGTCGTTCATGTATTGGAGGAGACTTCGGATCGGCCAGTCTCGCAAGTATGAGCGCGACCGCTCTCTCTGCCATCTGCTCAAGGGGTTGGTGCACCGTAGTCAGCGCGGGCACCGCGAAGCGAGCAGCATCGGCGTTGTCGAACGAGACAACCGCGAGGTCGTCCGGGATCCGGCGTCCCAGCTCGGCCGCCGCCCGATAGATGCCGACCGCGTGCTCGTCGGCAGTTGCGAAGATCGCACTCGGAGTTGGCCCGCGGCTCAACAGATCAAGAGTCGCCGCGTACGCGGCATGCCGAGAGAAGCTGGTGCTGACGCTGGCGCTGGTAAGGCCATCTCCGCCTGCGTCACGCAGCGCGTTGTTCCAGCCGTACTCTCGATCTCGTGCCGTGCGGACCTCGCGGGGGCCCGCGAGGCAGGCGATGATGCGGTGGCCGTGCTGAATCAGGTGGGTGGTCGCGGAGTGACCGCCTCGGACGTTGTCCACCACGACCGTGTCGAACCCGTCCGTGTCGAGGGCCCGGTCGATGACGACGGTAGGCACCGAGACCGACATCAGTAGCTCGCCGGTGGCCTCCGCAGACGCGGACGGAGAAAGGATCACACCGTCCACGCCGCGTTCGAGGAAAGTGCGGACGTATGAGAGCTCCACCTCGGGATCATCCCGGGCGTTTCCGATCAGCAGTGTGTAGCCATGGGAGAAACTCGCGACCTCGACCGCCTGGGCTAGCTCGGCGAAGAACGGGTTGACCGCATCCGGGACGACGAGGGCTAGAGCGTTGCTGCGCTGTGTCACGAGTGCGCGTGCTATTCCGTTCGGCCGGTAGCCGAGATCGCGGATGGCCCGTTCGACCCGGCTCCTGGTGGCCTCGGACACCGGGCGCGGCCCACCGTTGACCACGTAGCTCACCACGGCCGTCGAGACACCGGCCGAGCGGGCCACATCGTCCCTGGTGACCACCCTGCTCCTTGCTCTACACGAGTAGAATCGCAGAATAGAACGGGTTCGATAGGGCGTCAAGCGTGCACGCGAGCGCCCGACGGCGCCGACATCTGGTGATCGGCGAGGCCGGGACGCCTACGGCCGGGAACGCTGTCGCGGGCGAGGTTCGCAGTTGCTGACATGCCCTTGCGCGACGTGAGAACTCCCGGCTACGTTCTCTACACGAGTAGATGCCGCCGCCTGACGGCCCGTGGAGCGCTCGTTCGCGGGCGTCTGATCCGTGTCAGAGGAGCCCCATGGCCGCCACCGTTGCCGCGGAGAAGCGACGGGTCGAGAGCGAACGAGGACCACTGCACAGAGAGAGTCTGACGGCTTACGCGTTCCTGATTCCCTGGGTCGTCGGAATGCTGGTGTTCTTCCTCGGTCCGCTGCTCTTCTCGGCATATCTGAGCGGGACCGACTGGAATCTGCAGTTCAACCGCCACTGGATCGGTGCTGACAACTTCCGCGAGATGGCCACCGATGACTACCGGTTCTGGCAGTCCCTGAAGGTGACGATCACCTACCTGGCGATATCCGTGCCGGTGTACCTGGTCTTCGGTTTGCTCGGCGCCGTCCTCCTGAACCAGCGGGTATGGGGCATCAGAGCTTTTCGCACGATCCTGTTTCTGCCGTCCGTGCTCAGTGGTGTCGCGGTTTCCGTCCTGTGGCTGCAGCTGCTGAATCCCGATGCCGGCGTCGTCAACACACTTCTTCGTAACATCGGCATCTCGCACCCGCCGGCATGGTTCGAAGATCCCTCCTGGGCGGTTCCGGCGATGGTCCTGACGAACCTCTGGAGCGTGGTGGGAGGCGGTGCGATCATCTACCTCGCCGGCTTGCAGAACGTGAACCCGCAGCTGCTCGAGTCAGCCACCGTCGATGGAGCCGGGGCTGTCCGACGGTTCGTGTGGATCACTATTCCCATGCTCAGTCCCACCCTGTTCTTCACGCTGCTGACGTCGATCATCGGCGCCTTCCAGGTGTTCGACACCGCGTACACCGTGACCGGGGCCGGCGGCGGGACGAGCGACTCGCTGCTGTTCTATCTGCTCTATGTCTGGCAGTCGGGCTTCCGCGATGGCCGTATCGGATACGCCGCTGCCCTTTCCTGGGTCCTGTTCGTGGTCGGGGCATGTGTCGTGGTGCTTCTGATGCGCACATCCGAACGCTGGGTTTACTACGAGAGCGAGCGTGGCTGAGGTCGTGTCCCTGACAGAGACGTCCCGCAGCAATCGGGCGCGTCCACAACCGGGCTCGCTCTATGACCGATACGGCAGGACCCTGGTGCGACTGGTCATCACGTATGGCTTGCTCATCCTGGCCAGCGCATTCATCCTCCTGCCGCTCGGGTGGATGTTCACTGTCGCCCTCAAGCCGGACGATGCGCTGTTCTTCACCAACCCGCCCCAGTGGTTTCCGACGGAGTATTGGGACTGGGACAACTTCCGCCGGGCGCTGATGAGTGCTAACAACCCGTTCTACATCTATCTCATCAATACCATCTGGCTGGAAATCTTCATCGTCTTGGGCACGGTCGTCAGCTGTGCGATCGTCGCATTCCCATTCGCCAGGCTGCGGTTCTGGGGATCGAACTTCCTGTTCACAGTGATCGTGTTGACGATGCTCATACCGTGGCAGGGCCTGATGATTCCGCAGTTCCTACTGTTCTACAAACTCGGGTGGTACGGAACATACCTTCCCCTCATCGTTCCGTCCTTCACGGCCAACGCGTTCTTCATCTTCCTCATCCGCCAGTACATGAAGACAATACCCATCCAGTTGGATGAAGCGGCCCGACTGGATGGGGCCGGAACGTTCCGCATCTTCTTGTCGATCGTGTTGCCTCTGAGCCGTCCGGCACTCACGGTATGCGCCGTTCTGACGTTCCTCGGGACGTGGAGCGATCTGCTGGGGCCGGTGATCTATCTGAACGACCAGTCCCAGTACACGGTCGCCGTCGGGCTCGCCAACCTGGTCTCCACGCACAACCCCAACACAAACCTCCTGATGGCTGCGAGCCTGATCACGATGATTCCGGTGGTGCTGTTGTACTTCTTTGCTCAGAAGCAGCTGATCGGCGGCATCGCGTCACTGGGGTTGAAGGCATGAGCGCAGCTCCGCGTGTGGACTTCGACCGAGCGTACGGTGCGATCCTCGGACAGGCGGTCGGTGATGCGTTGGGCGCACCAACCGAGGGGATGTCACGAGCGGCGATACGGGATGCGTACGGGTGGGTCGAAGATTTCGTCGCCGAGGAGCCGGCAGGCACCGACGACACCGAGTATGCGGTACTGACCGCCCGGACGATTCTGCGCTACGGGCACGGCCTGACCGTTGACGACGTGACCAGAGAGTGGCGCCGGAACCTGGTGGGCCAGAAGGGTGGGTTCGCCGGAGGTGGGTTCAGCGAGATGACGGCCATCAACAACCTGCGCAAGGGGTTGATCGCGCCGATGTCCGGCACTGACAACCATGAGATGTGGAGCGACGGAAGTGCCATGCGAATCGCGCCGATCGGGGTCTTCTGTGCCGGCGACCCATCCGAGGCGGCGCGCTTGGCGGCGGTTGAGGCCCGGGTAAGCCATGCCAGGGACGGCATCTACTGCGCCCAGGCCCTGGCGGCCAGCGTCTCTGTTGCGCTGGTCTCCGAGGCTTGGGATCAGGTCATCGAAGCAGGGATCGCGAATATGCCCAGCGACTCGTGGGCGAGTCGCAGCGTCCGCCGCGCGGTCGACGTCGCCTCATCGTGCGAGAGTCTCGAGGCCGCGGTCGATGCGCTCTACGACGAGATCGCCATCCTGCAGTATCCGTGGGCCGATGTGGGCCCTGAGGCCACGGGCATGGCCTACGGGGTGCTCGCAGCAGCCCGTGGACAATACGTACCCACTGTCCTCGCCGGTGCGAACCTCGGGCGAGACGCGGACACGATCGCGGCGATGGCGGGGGCAATGGCGGGTGCGCTGCGCGGTGCACAGGCCATTCCTGCAAGATGGCGGGACGCCATCAACGTCATCCCCGGCAACTGCATCACCGCGACCGCAGGGACAGATCTTGCGCGGCTCACGGCCGAGCTCGTCACCAACGCGGCGGAGGAGTAGTCAATATGAAGGACCTCGAGGACCGCGCCTACGGGGCGATGATCGGGCTCTGCATCGGCGACGCCGTCGGCCTGCCGGCTCTGTTTCACCGGGCGGCCAGGTCAGGCTGGCGCCGACGGATCCTGTGGGAGTTCTCGGCCCAGCTCGACGAGCAGAACGTCAACAAGTTCATGCTGCCATTCACTTTGGGTCCTCCCGATGAGCTGACACTCTGCGGGACCGACGACAGCGAGTTTGCGGCGGTCGCTGCGGAGATGCTGCTGCACTCCGGACCGGAGATGGACACCGTCACGCTTTTCGACCAGTGGCATCGCCTTGTGGTGGACGTGGAGGACGAGGTGTGGGGCGGCATCGCTGAACGCTCTTCCATCATCAACGCACGCAAAGGCCTGCGCCCGCCCATCACCGGCAACGACAATCCCCACCACTACGACGACGGAGCCGTCGCCAGGGCCGTCCCTGTAGGCGTCCGGTTTGCCGGGCGTCCCGAGCGTGCTGCGCAGGTGGCGGGCGCGCTCGCCGCGATCACGAACGCAGAGGACGGAGTCTTCGCGGCCCAGGCGATGGCAGCGAGCATCTCCGTCCTGGTCGCCGGGTCAAGCGCCAGCGACGCCCTGGATGTCGGCAGCCGCAGCATTCCGGCGGACTGCTGGCTAGGACGGCAGCTCGACTCGACCATGCAGCTGCTGGCCGATCAGGGATCACTCTGGGCGGCCTTGCCGTTCTTCATCGACGACGTGGTGAACGCCTCGTACAGCTTCGGCAATGCCGCCCCAGAAACGCTGCCCGTCGCGTATGCGGTGATGCTCGGGACGGATGGGCAACTCGTCCCTGGCCTCGGATGTGCATCTCTCGTCGCTAAACAGAGCGACAGCATGCCCGCGATGGTAGGCGCCTTGGCTGGGGCGGTCAGTGGCGCCGCTTCCATCCCGCAGAGCTGGCGGAACCGACTGGATCGGCTGCGCGGGGTGTGCGTGCCAAGCATGGCGGGTGCATCCGTCCAGGACATCACGAGCCGACTGGTCAGGGCCGGCGCGGCCGACGCCAGCCAGCTGGCCCAGCCAGGGGTCGTGGATTCGCCGACGCAGGAAGGAAACTCATGACCGACGATGCCCTCATTTCCTACGAGCTCGTGCGCGATGAGCTGCGCCAACGGCAGGAGACCGGATACGACGTGGCGGACGTGGGGACACGGCTGGCCGCCACCGACCCTGCCGACCGGACATCGCTGCTGCGGCTGCTCGAAGCGCTGGAGTCGGCGCAACGGAGCGAACCATGGCACTACGAAGAACCCCACGGGCTGGACGAGATACTCGACACCGTCCCGGCCCCCATCCTGGAAGCGCCGCCACACGGCGGAGATCTGCATGACAAGGTCCTCGGCGGATGGTTGGGACGAATCGCGGGATGCAACCTCGGTAAGCCGGTCGAGGCCGGAGATCACTGGACATCGGCTCACCTGAAGGACTACCTGCAGCGGGCGGACGCCTATCCCCTGTTGGACTACGTGCCCGTCCTGGATCCGATGCCCGAGGGGTTCGTGCTGAGGGACAACTGGCCCCAGACGACTCGTGGCCACGTCAACGGGTCGGCCCGCGACGACGACATCGACTACGCCATTCTCGGTCTGCACCTGTTGGAGCGCCACGGCCAGGACCTGCGTACAGAGCATGTCGCGCAGGCGTGGTTGAGTCTCCTGCCGTTCGAGCAGGTATACACCGCAGAACGCGTCGCCTACCGAAATCTCGTTCTCGGAAAGGCGGGCCGGGACGTTGCAACGTTCCGAAATCCCTATCGGGAGTGGATCGGTGCACAGATCCGGGGCGACGCATTCGGCTGGATCCATCCCGGCGACCCCCGTGCCGCCGCAAGCCACGCATTCGTCGACGCGAGCCTTTCCCACGTCGGGAACGGAGTGTACGGCGAGATGTGGGCCGCGGCCCTGGTGGCCTGTGCGTTCACTGCAGAGAACGCCCGCGATGCATTGAGAGCGTCACTTCATCATGTACCACCCCGCTCACGACTGTCCGAGGCGCTGCAGAACGTTCTTGCCAGCTTCGACTCCGGATCGAGCTGGGAGGCGACGCTGGAGAGCATCCAGGAACGCTACGGCCACTACAGCTGGGTGCACACGATCAACAATGCTGCCCTCGTCGCCGCCGGACTGCTCTGGGGCGACGGAGACTATGCCTCTTCAGTAGGCCTGACCGTCCAGGCGGGCTGGGACACCGACTCGAACGGCGCCACCGCCGGCTCCGTTGCCGGAGTGCTTGCAGGGGCCCACCGTCTGCCCGACACCTTCATCACTCCCCTCCGTGACCGCACCCGCTCCGCCCTCTTCGGCTTCGACAACTCCCGCATCTCCGACCTGGCCCAGCGAACTGTGAAGATCGTGGAAGACCATTGACATGCGAGGTCTCCGGAACGAGGCCCCAGACTCATGTGTACCGATCGATCGGCGGCTGCGATCTCGCGGCAGACGTCTACCTTCCGATGCGACTGGAGCAGGGCTCACCCGTGGTGATGTGGCTGCATGGTGGAGCGCTCATCTTCGGCTCGCGCAAAGACGTGACTCCGTCGTACCTTCGTGAATGGCTGACCAGGGGCTATGTGGTCGTGTCGGTCGACTATCGACTCGCGCCTGAGACGAAGCTTCCTGCTCTGTTCGCCGATGTCGAACACGCCTACGGTTGGATCCGGGAATCTCTGCCCGCGATCTGCCGGACTGGGCTCGGCCGGATAGCAGTGGTGGGGCAGTCCGCCGGAGGATATCTGAGCCTGCTGACTGCGTGCCGGCTGAACCCGAGACCGAGCGCCGTCGTCTCGCTCTACGGATACGGCGACATCAGCGCACCGTGGTACAGCGAGCCCGATCCGTACTACTGCCGGCAACCGCGCGTCAGTCGCGAACAGGCCATGGCGAGTGTCGGGACCTCCCCGCTGGGGGGCGATCAGGGCGACACGAGGTATTGGTTCTACCTGTACTGCCGCCAGCGGGGCGTGTGGCCACAGGAAGTAGTCGGATTCGCACCCGGCATCCAAGCCCGGGAGCTGGCGGCATGGTGCCCAGTCCTCGGCATCGACGAGCACACACCGCCGGTGCTCTTGTTGCACGGCGACCAAGACACAGACGTTCCGTGTGAGCAGTCAGTCCAGATGGATCACGCGCTAGCCCTGGCCGGTAGACGACATCACATCATCATTCTCCCCGGTGAACCGCACGGCTTCGACAACATCTCCGGCAGCGCAGCGGCTGCGCTGGCAGTCCGTAGCGCTCGAGAGTTCATCGACGAACACCTCGCGGCCACCTGAGCCAGAAATCGGAGGTCGGCACGGCGTCACCTACCTTGGTCGTCGAGACGGCGCAGCAGCATGTCACGTGCCTGGAGGAACGGACGCTCCAAGTACGCAAGGTGATCGTCCTCGCCGTGATGGTGCGTCACCACCCGCGATTCCGGATACCTCGGGGAGCGATGGCGGATGTATCCGAGGCTCCCCTCGATCAGCGTCAGCATGTAGCGCGCGTGGCCTGCGTCGAACAGACTCCAGGCATCCTGAGTGACGATGTACACCGGCGATGTGTGCGCGAACACCCCTCGGCCCCACACGTCGTGGTGCGCCGGCCCGTCGAAATGGCTGGGTCCTCCACAGCGAGCGGCCACCCAGCAGTCGCCATCGACCTGGATGTCGACGGCGACGGCGAGCCGCCGGACGCCGTCGCCGGAGGTCGCGGCCACCACCTCCCCGTTCTGGACGATCTCGAGGGTGGACAACGGGAACACGCTCTCAGCGGTCGCCGCCACTGCGACCGTTCCAGGACCGTTGATTCGGACCGTATCGCCGATGTCGTGTCCATCGACGTGAAGGGTGAGCAGCGGCCCGCCGCTGAGAAACGTCCGGCCGGCCACCACCGCCCGCCGCCACGCGTCGTACGAGAACGGTTCGTCCCCGAGCTTGGCGTATGTCCGGTACAGACCCACCGGAACGTCGGACGACATCTTGTCGGTCCCGCCGACGAGCGGCAGCCGGTAGCCACAGTTGAGGTAGCGGTAGTACTCCTGGTGGAAGCTCGGATGCTGAAAGATCATCTCGACGGCGTCCGCGCGGCCGGTTGCGATCAGCGTCGCCGGCTCACCGTTCGGCTGCGGGAAGTGCGGGATGACCACCGTCCCGCCCTGCTCGTGGCACTGGTCGGCCCAGTCGCTCTCGGTCGCCTCCAGGGCGCCCCCGAACTCGGCCTCGGTGATTCCGTCCGTGCACCACGGCATCACCGGTCGCTGCAGACCCCAGAGGACGAGATGCCCGAGCATGTGCTGCCGATTCTCCTGGCTGACCCAGGTGACGTGACGGCCGTCCTCGGTGCTGAGGGGGCGCCCGGTGAAGTCTTCAGTGTTCGTGAACAGGCTCCCCCATTGACTCTGCAGCAGATTGACCACGTTGAGGTCCTCGGCCTGCTGCTCGGTGAGCGAGCCCTGAGCGGACAGGAAGTGGACGTGGGAGTCGCCGGAGTACCACCCGCGGTCATTGGAGGAGGTCCACCGTCTCAGCCGGAGCTCGAGCTCGCGCTGCCCCCGCTCGATCCGGATCAACTCGCGGAGAGGTTCGTACTCGAACCCCCGGGCCACGTCGACCAAGACCTCGCCGGTCGGCAGCCAGCCCTGGCAGGTGCCATCGATGTATGCGTAGGTGAGCCTGCCGAGCCGGAGGTCACCGCCGACGTCGATGTGCCAGGTGCCGAGGTCGGAGTTGACGTGATCGTGGTGCCCGTGCGGCTGGTAGGGAACGCCCTCGGGCGAGCTGAAGTGGACGCGGCATGGCACTGGATTTCCGGATTCGTCGTCCAAGACCCGCACGTGGACCCAGTTGCGGCCCGGCTCGACCAGCTCGACCCGAACGCCGTCGCTCTCCGTCGATCCCGTTGCCGCGACCTCTCCCCACGGGATCCTGGCCAGCGCCCGGTCGCCCAATCCGACAGTCACGGTTGCCGACGGGGTCCCCGCGACCGCGAGATAGGCGTGCGGGCTCTCGAGATCGGGCGCCTCACCCCACCCCTTCAGCGGGTCGGACAGGAACGTCTCCAGGTCGCGGCGCGGCAGCGGATAGACGTATGTCGCAACGCCGCGATCCACCTCGACGCTCAGATCGTCGCGACCTGCCGGCCGGTCAGCGCCGGACAGGGTGACCCGCACCGGGAGCGCGGCATCGCGGACGAAAGGCTCCTCGTCGGCGTTCGACAGTGTGATCGCGGCGACCAGGACCCGCGATCCTCGCGACTCGAGCCTGATCGCCGCCAGCCGGTCCTGCGGATGCGGGCTCTTCCAGGTCCAGAGGAACAGCTCGGTGTCCCGGCGGCGGTGGGGGATCTCAGTCTGCCGGAGCCCAGCCTCCTCCCATCCTCCGTGGCGGCGGTCGAGCGGCTCGCTGGTCCCCGCTGAGACCGCGAGAAACGGGCCCTGCCAGTCCCAGGTTCCGGGAGGCCCGCTCAGCTCGAACCGCTCCCGGATGGGCACCGCGACCGGTGCTCGACCCTCGATCTCGAAGGTGTAGTCGGCCACCGGTTCGCCGATCTGCGGCTCGTCCGCGGACGCTGACCCGGGCAGCCGCAGGTGGGCGATGACGACCCGAGCCGCCTGCCGCCCGACCGGAATCACGGTGCGGGGGGCACCGGGTTCGACGAGGACGAAGGCAGGGGCCTCGGTGCCGGGCGGGCAGGCGACCCGGAACGGAATCCCGTGGAACGTCCGCGGGCCGCCGGCGATCGACGGTCCCGGGCCGAGCACCTCCGGTCCGGCGTGGGCGTGGGCCGCCAGATCGAGCGGCTCGTACTGACCGGTCTCACCGATCGCCATGAGACGTCCTCCGGGCCGATATCCGGACTCCCCCACCGCGTCGGTCCGCGAGAGCAGGAGCCTTGAACACAGGGATGCACTGGTTTACGGTGTGAGAACGTTACCATGCAGCCGCACCCGCGAAGCCGACATCATGGGCGGCGTGTGGTCACCCGGTGGCGTCTGGATGACGCACGTCTGGCTGGTCAACAACCCCAACGGCATCTTCGCTGAGACCAACCCCAGAGTCACCAAGCTGTTTGCGCTGACAGGCCGCGCCGCTACGGCATGGGCTTGTCGTCGTAGATTCGCTTGTCGCGAAGCGTCGCGGCATGGTGCGGAGCCTCCCGATTCACGACCCGGACGGCGTCGGCGCAGGCCTCGGTGAGGCAACGCTCGTGCGCGAACGGAACGTTCCCGGCGATGTGGGGAGTGGGCAGGACGTTCGCCGCTCCCCGGAACCAGGCATCAGTGGGAGGCGGTTCCGGGTCGAACACGTCAACCGCGGCTCGGAGCTCTTCGGCGCGAACCCGGCGCCACAACGCCTCTTGCTCGACGACGGCCATCCGGCTGACCAACACGAACAGCGATCCGGGCGCCAAGGCGCCGATGACGCTTTCGTCGATGACGCACAGGGTCGTCGGCGTGGGCGGGATCGCGACCACGAAGATGTCGCTCGCTTCCGCGAGCTCAACGAGCGACCCAGCTGGGATGACAGAGTGTTCGGCGGCCACCCGGTAGTCCAGGAGTGGGTCGAACACCCGTACCTCGCATCCGTACGGCTGCACGAAACGACGGTAGTGCTGGTTGATGCTCCCATAGCCGGCCAGCCCGATCCGGCAGTCCGCGAGGTCGCGGAAGACGTACCTGCTACCCGCCGCGGACGCGTCGAGCCACGCTCCGCTGCGGACGGCGTTTATCGATCTCGGGATGTCGCGCAGCAGAGCCAGGGTGATCGCGACTGCGAACTCCGCGACCGTCCAGGTCATCGTCCTTGATGTGTCGACCACTGTCACGCCGCGGCGGGTCGCCCCGTCGAGGTCGATCCATCCCAGCCGGTAGTCGAACGTGCCGGCGATCACCTTCAGACGGGAGGCTCGCCGCAACCGTGACTCATCGAAGCCACCGACGTCCTCGAGGCTGAGCCATGGGGACGCGACGAGCGCGTCGATCCGGTCGAGCCTCGAATCGAGTGCCTCGGACCGCTGATCGACGGTGTCGTCCACGCCCCACTCGAGGTACTCGACCGAGCCATGCGGGGACAGCGATGCCTCGGCCAAGCTCCGGAAGCGGTCTCCGCCGTGCAAATACCAGCGCGGTTGCTGCGTGGACCACCCGACGTCACCTCCTCGGGGGGCCACGAAGAGAAATCGGCGGCCCTCCGTCATGACCGATGACCGGTCACTGGAGCAGTATCACCGTGTACAGAGGAACGTTCTCGAGCTCGATCCGGTGCATCTCTCGTCGCTCCCGGCTGAAGGTGAGCTGGGCTTTCACCTCTCCGGAAGGACTCAAGGCCGACACGGTCCTGAACGGCCGTGCGACCCGCACGTCGATGTGCATGCGGCCGATCACCGGTACCTCGTCCCGGTCCTCGTCGTAGTCGTAGCGGATGAGGTGGATCGCCGCCTCCTTGTCGCCCACCCGAACCACGTTGAGGGCGAGGTCGACGCCGGGCTCCAAGACGACCTGCGGTCCGCCGGCGAAGTCCTCGGCCCTGACCTCGGTGGTCCGGGTGAGGTGCGGGTGGGCGAACAGCGCCGCCCGGTCCGAAGGCTGCAGGTTCGCGCCGAGCTCGCCGGTGGCGAGCACGTGGCCACCATGCTCGAGGTAGCCGAGGATCGCCGCCGCCTGCGCAGACGTGAGAAAGGTGCACTCGGGCAGCACCACGGTGCGATAGGTGGCGAGGTCGTCAGAGGTGAGCCAGTCCGCGCGTAGCTCCCCCTCGGGCAGCACGATCACATCGAACGGCTGGTGCTGCTCGACGAGCGCTTCTGTGGCGGTCCAGAACGGGAACCGGGTCTTCCAGCCCTTGTGTTCTTCCCAGTCGTACGCGCTCTGGATGCTGTAAAGCACGGCCACCTCGGAGTAGGTCTCCGACGCGTACAGACGTTCGTGCTCGGCGATGAAGTCCTGGATCTCGACATTCAGCTCATGAGGTGCCCAGAACGAGTCTTCGATGACGCTGCCCATCCAGGCGCCGTAAGGGACACTCATGTTGATGCCAAGCGCCGATGCTTCGTACTGCATCATCCGAAACAGGTCGTAACCCTTGCCGTGCTGAAGTTTCGGCAGGAGCTCGGGCCCGACGCCGCCGTACGGGTTCTCCACCACGATGACGGGCTTCCCGCGTGCGAATCCCGCGGCGTACCGGCACCACGCAGGTTGCCGGTAGCCGGTGGCGTTCATCTCCGTTACGAGGATGTCGGCCTTCGGCTCGAACGGGTAGTAGTGCGCCGACAGGTAGTAGTAGTTGCCGCACACCAGCACGTCCCGGTTCTTCGAACGGCCGTACTCCTTGATGTAGTCCGCGAGCTCGGCGAAATAGCCGACGATCGTCTTGCGCTGGAACCGGATGTAGTCCCAGTACAGCGGAGTGGACTCCCGGTCGGACTTGAAGTCGAACCCGCGATCGAGCAGCCAGGACCCGTAGTGGAACGTCTCGAGATCGGTGTCCTTCAGCGGTTCGGGAAGCCGTTCGGGAGGAAGGGCCTGCAGGTACGCCCGGAACAGCTTCATGCAGTCCTTGCAGAAGCAGCCGCCGTAGCCGGTGGCGAAGATCGGTAGGTCGGCCTCGTCCAGGTGGACACCTGCCACGCCGGCGTCGATCTGGATCCGGATGATCGCCTTGAGATACTCACGCCAGACCGGGTTGTTGCGGTCCATCAGGTACGCGTAGTGCTCGTTGCCGGGAACCTCGACCCACGTCGAGTGGCAGGCCTTGCCGTAGATATCGCGCGACGTGCACTCCTCGAGGATGTCGGTCACCCGCTCCCCGTCACTGTTGACGAGGCCGTCCGGAAAGTAGTCCTCGAGTGCCTTCCAGATCTTCGGGTACGTGTTCTGGGTGAACTCGCGCAGACCCAGCCAGCCGCGCTTGCCGACTCCCCGCAGCTCGTTCATCGACAGGACCCGCGACTCATCATCGTCGAGCTCGACCGGGAACTCCCAGCCCTGCACCTCGAAGACACAGCCGAAGACCTTGATGCCACGCTCCTGGCAGTGCTGGATGAACTCCGCGTCGTTGACGAAACCGTAGAAGCGGAATCGCTCGTCGACCTCCCCCCAGGCCTCCTGCTCGAGATAGGGCAATGAGATCGACCCGCCTCCGAGCGCGGACCAGACGAGGGCGGTCGCGTGGTAGGCCTCGAGGTCATCGATCATGGTGAGCCGCCGAGGCGGCAGGCTGGGGTGATAGCAGTGTTGACGGGGGAACCACGCATCGAAGTAGACGCCGCGTTCCATCGCTTCGGTCCTCCTCTGGCTGTGGTTGGGGAGGAACGGCTTAGACGCCGGACCAGTCCAGAACCATCCCGAGCGATCGCTCCGGATGCTCCACGACGAGGTCGTATACCTCCTGGGCGTCGCGGAAGGGGATGCGGTGCGTGATCAGCGGGTCGATGGCGATCCCGCCGTTCGCCAGGTCAGCGGCGAGATCGTCGTTGAACTCGTCGTCCCACCCGCAAGGGAAGATGACCTGCGGGCGCTTGAGATGCGTCGGGTGGAAGTCGATCGAGATCGGGTCGGGGTAATAGCCCTGCATGGTGATCCGTCCCTCGTACCGGACCAGGTTGAGGCACCGGTCGAACATCCGGTGGTCGCCGGTCGTGTCGATGACGACGTCGGCCCCGCCGGAGTCCTCGGAACGGAGGACGTCCTCGAGCGACTCGGTGTTCGCGTCGACCGCGCGGTCGGCGGAATACTTCGCGGCCGCCTCGACGCGCGCCGGGATCAGATCGGTCGCAATGACGCGCGCCCCCATGCGCCGGGCGGCCTGTGCTGCCATCTGCCCGATCAAGCCGAGGCCGATCACCACGACGAGATCGCCAGCGGCCACCTTCGACAGCCGGACGCCGTGACGGGACACGCCGGCCATGTGGAACAGGGACGCGCCCGCGAGGTCGACGATCGGTTGGACCTGCCAGACCTGGTCGGCGGGCGCGACGAGGTATCCGGAATGGGAGGCCTGGCAGGGACCTGGATACTTGTGGTCGGGCTCGGCGAAATGGGTCCCCATCGTCATGACATGGTCGCCGACCGCGAGGCTGTCCACGTCCGATCCGATGACGTCGATGGTGCCCGCCGCCTGGTATCCCGGCGAGCAGGGGTAGTACGCCGAGTAGTCATGGTCGTAGTGGCCGTACCGGCCGGTCAACGCCCACCGCTCGGTGCCCTGACTGACCCCGGAGAACGCGGTACGGATACCGACCTGGTCGGGGCCGACCGGCGGAAGCTCCATCTCCCTGATCTCGATCCGCTTGGGCTCGACGAAGACGACTGCGGGCGCCTTCATGGCACTGCTCCTTCCGTGGAGTTTCGCGGGCGGGGCTCACGACCATGGCACTGGAACCACATTTGTGTGGGAACGATACCACAGCGGGTCACGACGAGGACGGCGGCAAGTTGTGGGGCCCGGTCCCGCCACCGGCCACCTGCCGGACCAGGAAGTAGGGCTGCTCGGACAGCGTGGTTCCGACCCCTGGGTACAGCCGCGCCGAGCCGTCGGCGGCGTGGACGACGAAGTGGTATTGGAGCGCGAAGGGCGCGTCCGAGTACTCGCCGGGGATGACAGCCTCGAACCGGTGGCCCGTCCGTTCCATCTCGGTCTCGTTGTACGTCGCCGACTGGTCCACATGCCGGAAGCGCAGCAGTGTCCTTGCGACATGTTCGGCCTCGCGCCCGGCATCGAGCACAACGGTGACGGGCTCTCCCGGTCGGAATGGCGGCGGCATCGAGTGCGCCAGATCGCCGTTGGCCGGTGCACGGGCGGTGACAGAGGCCAGGATCTGGCGGGCTTCGTCGTCGGCTGTCGCAATCGGCGGGTGTGACTCGGCGGCGGTCGCCGCGATCGCCTCGAGATCCTGGTCGATCGCGATCACGCGGTCCGACCAGGTTCCCCGTAGCCACGGTTGCGGTCCGTACGTCAGATCCTCGACATACACGCCCTGGGCCCGGTCGATCACCGTCGACCACGCCGACCGCGCTTCTCGACAGGACCGGAGAGCCTTGTCGAGCATTGCTCCGCTCGACGTGCTGAGCCAGATCTCGTAGAGCACTGCGGCTCTCAACTTCGCGGCGAAGAACCGGCCGATGCCCGCCTGCATCATGACGTCGACGATCAGCCGACGCACGGCTGGAGACGCAGAGTCCGCGACGTTCGTCTCCATCCGCGTCGCCTGCTTGCCGGCATCCGCCGACAGGCCCTCGAGCCACTCGGCCACCACCCATGGGGAAAAGCGGCCGGTCGGGCGATCGGCCATGGCCTCCCGCACGCACTCGGTGACTCCCGAGAAGACCTCGGGATCGAGCGGGCCAACCGTGCCGAACCGTTTCGGGACCGGTGTGTCGTAGTAGTGCGTCTCGGGCGCGTCCTGTCCTGCGACGATCCCGATGTCGGTGTACACCTCCGGCCAGTAGTAGTTGTTCGACGCGGATGGATGGTGCGCCGTCGTGACAAGCGGCAGGATCCGGCTGGCGCTCGCCAGTGCGGCCTCAGCCGGCTCCGCCGCCCATCCGAATTCGGTCCGCAGGGCGCGGCGCCAGATCTCCGGCTCGGCGTCGGGTTTGTACATCAGACGCCCGAACAGCCGGTAGGTGTAAGCGTGCTTCTCCCAGTCCTCGGGCGCAGAGAGCGACGGCTCGGCATAGCCGTCTCGTGGCCCGGGCAGACCGGTTCCCTCCCGTCCCTTGAGGGAATGCGGCTCACACCACTCCAGCCCCTGGCTTCCCGCGAGGCTCGCCGAGCGGCCGAACCCCGCCGCCATCGCGGGGTCGGCCCACAGCAGAACGCGCTGGGTCCCCGGCCAGATCCGGAACACGACGTCGTAGGGCCGGTTCTCGCGAAGCAGGTCCCCATAGCTGTAGCGGGTGAAAGGCCGGCTGCCCTCGCAGACGGACATGTAGCGTGCCTTCCCGGCGCTTGCGTTGTAGTCGCTCACCGGCGGGCGGTCGAGCTCTCGGATCGCGGCCTGGTGGTACGGCAACCCCATGTGCTCGGCGGAGTACTTCGGCGACACCGTGACCGGCAGTCCGGTGGCGAGTGCGATGTCGAGCGTCTCGCGATCCAGGCCCTTCGCATGCAGGTCGAGAGCAACACGTCTGCCCGACCGAGTGATGCCGTCGACCACCCTCCGCCAGAAGTCCCAGCTTCGCTCCGCCACGCCGCTCTCGCCGTGCGTCCGCAGTGTCACGCCGCTGATCGCCGGGCACGCCGCCAGCAGGGCCGCGAGCGCATCACCGCAATAGGCGGCGTGGCTCTCCGGTGTCAGCCCTTCGACCGTGTGCCGCGCGTGAGGGCTGTCGAACCACTCGTACGCGTGTGTCCACAGCCCGAGCTGGAAGTCCAGCCCGCGGGCGGCTGCCGCGGCCGATGCGAACCGGAGCATCTCGAGGTTCCGATCGCGCTCCTCGTCGGAGAGCTGCGGGATCCGGACTCGGTAGCCCGGCACGTCGACCAGGAAGGGGTACGCGAAGAACAGGTACGCGTCGGTCACGTGCCAGGGAAAGTTATAGCCCAGCCCGACCATGAGATTGACCCGGTTGAAGCGCTGCGCAACCACCATCGACAGGTACCGGCGCCAAAAGCCCTCGTCGTGCAGCCAGGGTTTGTCGTTGATCTCGCTGGCAAAGCATCGGGCGACGCTGCGCACGGCATTTGCCGGCTGCTCGACGACCGGGGCGTCGAGCCGAAGCGCCTGGACCGGATCGTCCGCGTGCTCCATGCGGTCTGCGAGCTCGAGCAACGCATAGATCAGCCCTCGCGAGTCCGAGCCGGTCGCGAGCAGGCCGTCCGTCCCGTCCGGGACCAGACCGAGCGCCTCCGGCACAGCGGGCACCGAGACGCCTGCTCGGGCCATGATCGGCCGGGCCCGGTCGCTGTGGGCGGCCGCGACGACGATGACCTGATCCGCACGATTGCCGGCCGACGCGTCGAAAGACCCCGCCCTGGCGTCCTTCGACTGCAGCGCGGACCGCAGCTGGTCCACTGCCCACCCGACCGCCGGCTGCTGTGCGAGCGGGTCGGCAGGATCGCGGATGATCGATATCAGCGGTGCAACGCTCCCTCTTGTTGGTAGGTCTCCACGAACGCACGGGCGATCGTCGCCTTGTCGCCGCTGCGAAGCGCCTCGACCAGGTATCCGTAGATCCGGCCGGACGGGTTGCCGAAGCCGTCGGTGTCGAGAATCCGGTGGTTGGCGAAGTCGTAGTTGTACAGGCCCAGGCGCGGCGGATGCACGTCATCGACCAGGGTCCAGTACAGGTAGCCCTTGATAGGAACCCCCTCCTTCATGCAGCGCACCATCTCCATCAGGTAGGTCTTGAGGTAGCGCTCTCGGGTCCAGCCGTCCGGACGTGGGACAGCCGGCCGGTCGAGGGGCTGGAGGTTCGCCAGGGAGTTTTCGCCCATGAACACGGGAAGATCAGCGTTGAAGTCATTCTTGGCCAGGATGAACGTGCGGTAGACCTCACCGTCCATCACGTAGCGCTCCCACTTGATCCGCCGGTCTGTGTCGTTCGGATCGCGGCGTGGACCACCGAACGGCTCGTAGACATTGAGCGACAGGTAGTCGAGCTTCGTCGGCCGGGATGAGGCGTAGAGCGCGTCCAGCGTCTTTGCAAACCCGACCGCAGGCAGCTGCTCGGCCGTGTCCCCGACCATGTCGATGTACCGCTCGTACTGCTCGTCGGTCAGCTGCGTCCTCGCCAGCGGGTCGACCCGTTCCCGCCAGCGGACTCTGCACTCAGCCAGACGGGACCCGACGTCCTCACGTGCGACGCCCCAGCTGCGCAGCCGCAGCAGGTCGTCGAGCTGCTTGTCGTACTCGTACGCACACAGGCTCGCAATCGTGTAGCCGACCTGGGGCCTGCCCCACCCCCTCGCCTCGAACAGGTCGTGGATGCCGTCGTACGCCTTGACGTAGTGCGACAACATCGTGTCGAACGCCGGCAGCAGGTACTGCGATCCCGTGCGCTCGACCGGATAGGTGCCGAGGAGGTGGTAGAAGAGCGGTATCAGATTAGGCTCGTTGTAGACGAGGAAATGGGCCATCCTCTTGTCCCCCCGGCCCATGAGACGAGAGTTGATCTCATCCACGATCCGGACCTGCGCTGCCACCAGCCTGTCCGGCCCGAGGTCGTCGAGCCAGATGTCCAGCCCGAGCCACAAGGGATGTGTGAAGTGGTGCAGCGTGATGATGGGCTGCATCCCCGAATCGATCACCAACTCGACCATGTCGGCGTAGTGGTCGAGTGCCGACTCGTCCCAGGGCGGCGGATCCGCGGCCTCGGTGGAGGCCGAGGGTTGGCAGCGCGCCCACTCGATGCCCATCCGGAACGCGTTCAGCCCCAGCGACGCAGCCAGTCGCACGTGATCGGCGTAGTCGGTCCAGAACCGGATACCCTCGCTGGCTCCTTCGCTCCCAGGCGGGCGGCGGGTCCAGTCGGTGTTCATCGGCCCGTGTGGCCCGTTCAGGCCGCCCTCGCAGTACGGCGCATAGGCAACCCCGAAGAAGAACTCGTCCGGCGCGAATTGCCGCGCAAAGTCGAGGTCCAGCTCCAACCGCACCGCAACGCTCCCTGGATCGGGCAACCTGGCAAGCTAGGCGAGATGTGGGAACGTTACCACAGAAGCGACCCGCCCCGGGGATCGCGTGACGGCATTGATACCCAGACGATCAGCTCGCCGAGGCAGCCTTCACGGCTTTGACCGCTTTCACCTTCCGCACCGCGGCGACCGAGCCACGTTCGACCAGTTCTGTGCGGAACAGCACGGTGCTCGGCCGGCTGCCGGGTCCCTCGCGCAGCCGGCGAAGCGTGAGCTCAGCGGCACTGCGCGCGATGTCGACGACCGGCTGCCGAACGGTGGTGAGCCCCGGATCGACAATGCTCATCCACTGCTCGTCGTCGAACCCGACGACCGACATGTCTCGAGGGACCCGCAACCCCAGCTGCTCCAGGGCGACGAGCGTGGCCTCGGCCAGGATGTTGTTGGCCGCGAAGATCGCCGTCGGGGCGGGCCGGGCACGGATCAGGGCGGTCGCGTTCTCGATCGCGTGGTCGCGGTGGAAGGACCCGGACCTGATGAGAGATGTTTTTATCGGCAAGCCATGTTCGTGAAGCGCACGCTTGTAGCCGGCAAGTCGCTGAGCCGCGGTCAAGAGTTCGATGTTGCCGGTCAGGATGCCGATCCGTGTGTGCCCGGCCTCGATCAGCAGCGAGACGGCAGAAGCCGCACCGGCCTCGTTGTCAACCAGGATCGCGTCCGCGCTCAGCCCTTCGACCCGCCGGTCGACCTGGACGATGACGATATCGGGCAACAGCCGGGCGAGCTGGCGGCGGTTCTTCGGCGTCGGCGTGACGATCAGCGCGTCGACGCGAATTCCTTCCAGGAGATCCAGGTACTCGCGCTCGATGGCCGGGTCGTCATCGCTGTTGCAGAGCACGACGTGGTAGCCGGCGTCCTTCGCGATCGACTCCACGTTCTTGGCGATCACGGAGTAGAAGGAGTTCTCGACGTCGCCTATCAGCAGCCCGACCATCCGCGTCTGCCTGGTGCGAAGACTGCGCGCGATCTGATTCGGCACATATCCGAGCTCCCGTGCGGCGTCGAGCACCAGCTTGCGAGTGTCATCGGAGGCATAGCCACTCCCCGACAGCACCCGGGCCGCCGTCGACACGGAGACGTCGGCACGCTTCGCGACGTCTGCAACTGTTGCCACAATGGTTCCTTTCCGCGACTACGCAGTCTCGTCGCCTGCGTACGTCACCCCGATCGCCGACCTCCATCGGTCGAGCGTCGCCATGTTGGCAAGTGAATCCTCCCATGTCATGGCACTGGGTGAGCGCTCACCTTTGAGCACGAGTCCGTTCACTGCATCCACCTCGGACGTGTAAACGTCCGTGGCGACAGGTATGTCGAAGACTTGGGGCTCGGAGCCCCACCTCTCCAGCACGACGGTGGCCTGGGTGCCGATACGACCCGGAAGCCACGGCGACATCACCGTGAGCCGGCCCTCGGATCCGTAGACGCGCACACTGCTTTCCAGGTTGGCTTCAAGCGAGCACGCCACCCTCGCGAGCACCTGTCCGCCTTCGAAGACCAGGGTGGCCCCGCTCGAGACGTCTACACCCGACCGGCCGATCCGTCCAGCGGCCTGCACCTCCGTCGCTTGCACGACACGCACACCTGCGGCGGCCGCAGCAACGAGATGCGCCATCGAAGACGTGTAGCACCCGACATCGAGGATGCCTCCCCCACCGAGATCACGGTCGAACAGATAGTTCCTCGGATTCGGCCCCGCATCGTAGCCGAACACAGCGTCCACGATCCGAAGCTCTCCGATCCGCCCACCCCGCAGTAGGTTGACGAACAGCTGGGTCTGCGGGTGACATCGGTAGGCGAACGCTTCGAGGAGGAACACGTCGTTGCGACGAGCGGCATCGACGATCTCCGCCGCGTCTGAATGGCGCAGCGCCATCGGCTTCTCGCAGAGTATGTGCTTGCCCGCCTCGGCAGCCTGCACGGCCCACTCCCGGTGTAGGGGGTGGTGGATGCCGACATAGACGAGATCCACAGCGGGATCCTGCACGACCTCGTCATAGGAGCCGCAGCGCGGAGAGCCAAACTCGGCAGCGAACTGCCCCGCGCGCTCGGCGTCGCGGCTGCCGACGGATACGAGCTCACCGTCCTGCGAGTCATTCAGAGCCGTTGCGAGGATCCTGGCGATCTTGCCGGTCCCAAGGATTCCCCACCGCACCCGCTCGTCCATGCCTACTCCCTGCTCGTACTGTCGAACGGGGCGGCCGCCCGCGGCGACCGCTACTTCGTCTCTCCGTCACACAACGCCGGGGGTCGCCACGGCAGCCACTGCGGCGCTACCGCCGCTCGATCATGGGCACGCCCGGGTGGATACCTGGTCCGAAGAACTTGATGACCAGCATCTCGTCCTGTCCGGTGTTTCTGGCCGCCACACCGCGAACGGCCCGGTCATGCGTAATGAGCAGCTCGTCCATCTCAGGGTTTCCGCCTTCGACCGGCAGACCGCCGTACGTGCCGCTCCCCGACCATACGAGCACGTTGTGGACCGCGGTGTCGTTGCTCGAGTACGAGCAGCCAGGGCGAACCACAAGCTTCTTTCCGCTGAACTTCGTCGTGTTGTAGTAGACCCAGTGCTCTTCGCCGCCGTCTTGACGAGACTCCTCGATCAGGATCGGTGACAGCCGGTGGTTCTCGAAGAAGTTCGGATCGCCGTTCTCGTCCCAGTCGATCAGCTCAAGGATGAAGCGCTCGGCCTTTCGGTCACGGTCCTCGCGCCGTACGTCTTTCCAGAGGAGCTCCCTGGAAATGATGCGGCCGGCGTTGACCGCCTGGAGCATCGCGAAGACGTCCGAGTCCTCTTGCAGCTCGATCGTCAGGGCGGTGCCCGGGGCATGCAGGACGCCGGACGGGATATGGAAACCGTGCTCTGCGACCTGGAGATAGGCCACGGAGTGCTGGAGGATCAGGTCGCTGTCCCAATCGCGGAGGTAGGGAAGCAGCAGGTCGTGGTTCCCGGCCTCCCTCATCGAGGGATGCAGGCCGAGAAACGACTCGGGGTGAGGTCCCATGTCGACACCCGGAGGAAAGTAATAGGCCTCGTCCTTCGACTGGCGACCCACCAGCGCAGCATGCTCTTGCCGTTGGTGAAGGTGGAAGGGCAGGCGGGCGCCGTAGTCGAAGATCTTGGCGAGCCGGCCAAGGCCGTCGTGGGTGGCCGCGTACTCCTCCCCCATGATCGCCACCGGGTCGGTCCTGACGGCGTCTCTGCAGGGTTATCCGCTCCCGTCCGCCAAGGGCCAGGTGGCTCAAACCCTCGCCGGCAGGGCCCGTGCGATTGTCGGCCTCGGTCGTAGACCCGAGCCAGCGTTCGCATATCCCGCCGCGTTCCGCGAGGTCGTAGGCATCCGCTGGGAGCCCGAGCCGCCGCCCGGGCGGCAGGAAGTCCCGAGCTACCCAGGCCGGCGCGAGGCGCAGGACACCGTCGTCCTCTGCTAGCGCCTGCGCGATCGAGTCTCGCGTCGCGTCGACAGTCATGGTGTCGCGTCCATGCCCTCGCCTAGGTGCCGTGGGGGTCGGCCGCAGCCACGGACACGACCTCGTGGTGACCGGTGATGGACGCGCCCGTCGCCGGGTCGAAGAAGTACAGCTTGCGGGTGTTCACGTAGATCTCCCGACGATCGCCTACCTGCGCAGTGGTCTCGGGACCTGCCCTTGCGACGAACGTGATGCGTCGCTGGCTGGCCTGCTCGTTCAGGTCTTCGAGGGCCTTCTCGTCGATGTCGGAGGCCAGTGCGAGGGTGTCGTCGGTGACGACCGGCGGTGCATCCACGGAGAAATGGAGGTAGACGTCGGAGCCGACACCTTCCTTGAGGTCGACCGTCATCGGGAACGAGCTGTCCGGTTCCGGAGCCGGGATCAGCGCGGCGTCCTCCATCGCCTCTGGGCGGATGCCCACGATCAACGTTCTGTCGCGGAACGCCGCCAGGGCAGGCCGCTCCCCGACCACCTCATCGGCCACTCGGAGCCGATGGCCCGCGAACTCGATGTAGGTGCCGCCTTCGATGGCCGACAGCCTCGCCTCCACGAGGTTCATGGCCGGCGAGCCGATGAAGCCGGCGACGAACAGGTTGACAGGATGCGCGTACAGGTCCTGCGGCGGACCGACCTGCTGGAGAACACCGCTCTTCATCACCGCCACGAGATCACCGAGTGTCATGGCCTCGGTCTGGTCATGCGTGACGTAGATGGTCGTCACCTTGAGCGCCCTCTGCAGCCGGAGGATCTCCGCCCGCATCTGGACCCGAAGCTTTGCGTCGAGGTTCGAGAGCGGCTCGTCCATCAGGAATGCTTGCGGCTCACGAACGATCGCCCGTCCCATCGCGACGCGCTGCCGCTGACCCCCGGACAGCTCGCGCGGCCGTTTGGACAACAAGTCCTCGAGGTAGAGCACTCTCGCCGCCTCGTGAACCCTGCGGGACACCTCACGCCGTTTGATCCCCCGGATCTTCAGGCTCAGCCCGATGTTCTGATACACCGTCATGTGCGGGTACAGGGCGTAGTTCTGGAAGACCATCGCCACGTCGCGGTCGCCCGGCGGCACCTCGTTGACGACGCGCCCGCCGATGCGGATCTCGCCGTCCGTCATGTCTTCGAGCCCGGCGACCATCCGCAGGACGGTCGTCTTTCCGCACCCGGAGGGACCGACGAGGACGATCAGCTCCCCGTCCGGGATCGCGAGGTCGAGTGAATGCACGGCCTCGGTCCCGTCCGCGAAGAGTTTCGTGATGCCATGCAGGCTGATCTCAGCCACCGGTCGAGCTCCACTCAGGTCGGGTGTGTCGTCGTCGTCGCTCCACGTCCGTCATCCCTTCAACCCCACGGACGCGATGCCTCCGATCAGCCGCTTCTGGATGAAGAAGTACAGGATCACGGTGGGCAGGATCGTAATGAGGTTCGCGGCCATCGTCAGGTTCCACGGTGTGTCAGCACGCGTCACCAGGTTTGCGAGGCCGATGGCGACTGTGAACTTGTCATCGCTGTCAAGGTAGATCAGAGGTCCGAGCAGGTTGTTCCAGCTGGCAAGAAACGTGAAGACCGCACACACCGTGAGCACGGGCGTGGACAGCGGCAGGATGATTCGCCAGAAGATCTGCCAGGTGTTCAGGCCGTCCACCCGCGCGGCATCGTCGAGATCCCTCGGGATCGTTCGCATGTACTGCCGGATCAGGAAGATGAAGAAGGCCGACCCGCCGAACGACGGAACGATCAGCGGCAGATAGGTGCCGTACCAGCCGATCTTCACGAAGAACAGGAACTGCGGGACCATCAGCGCCTGCCACGGGATGAGCATGGTGACGATGAGGATGTAGAAGAGAATCTTGCTCCCCCGGAACCGAAGCCGCGCGAACGCGAAGCCGACCAGTGAGCACGAGATGAGTACGCCGATGATGTTGCCGATCACGATGATCATCGTGTTGATCATGTAGCGCAGGAACGGCATGTTGTCGGTGAGCGCGCGGCGGAAGTTGCCCCATTCCCAGAACTTCGTCGGATACCACTCCGCCTTCGGTGTGAATACTGGCTCGAGATCCGGCTTGAGGGCCGCGGTCAGCATCCAGCCCACGGGCAGCAAGATGATGGCACATAGGCCTAGGAGCAGCAGGTACATGGCTGCCGTGTATGAGACCCGCCGGAATCTGTAGCGTCGCGCCGACTTCCGCCGGGGTGCCTCGGGGGGCGGCTCGGTTGCCTGGCGCTCCTCGATCGTCTGCACGGACTACCGCTCCCGTTCTGGGTCGTACTCGTAGTAGACCCATCGTCCCGAGGTCCGGAGGATCACCAGGATGATGGCGGCGGCAGCCAGCACCATGACCCACGCCAGCGCTGATGCGTAGCCGTAGCGCCCGTTGACGAAAGCCTCGTTCCACAGGTTGATCAAATAGAACTGGAGCGAGTCCCCAAGGCCGCCTTGACCGCCGCGGCTCAGCACGTAGGCGATGTCGAAGACCTGGAATGCGTCGATCAGGCTGGTGAGCAGTACGAACAGCAGGGTGGGTGTGAGCATCGGGAGGGTTACGTACTTGAACCGCTGGAAGGGGCCGGCCCCGTCGAGCAGGGCAGCCTCGTAGAGCTGGGCGGAGATGTTCTGCAGTCCCGACAGGTAGATGATCGCCCCGCCGCCGATGCCCCAGAGTCCGACCAGCACGACCGAGGGCACGGCCCAGGTCGGGCTGTCGAGCCACCGCGGCGGATCGTCGATGCCGATCGTGCGGAGGAACTGGTTGACCGCCCCCACGTCCGGGTTGAGTAGTGCGACCCAGAGCACTGCGACGGCGACACCGCTCAGCACGGAGGGTAGGAACAGGATCGTGCGGAACAGGTTGATGCCGCGAATCTTCAGGTTGAGCAGTAGTGAGAGAAGGAGTCCACAGATCAGATAGAGGGGCACCGAGAGCAGCAGGTACTTGGCCGTGACCTTGATCGACACCCAGAACGTGCGGTCGTCCAGCATGTCGCGGTAGTTGTCCAGTCCGACCCAATGGGGGTCAGTGATGATGTTGTACTCGCTGAGACTGAGCAGGGCGGAGGCGACGATCGGGATCACCCAGAAGAGTGCCAGGCCGATCAGCCAGGGCGACAGGAAGAGGTAGGCGGCGCGCTGCTCCTTCCGGGCGATGAGCCCCTTTCGCCTGCGCCCCATCTGTCGTCCCTCCGGTCGCCACGGTCAGCACCCCCCGGCGTGGACCGGGGGCGTGCTCGCGTCGATGAAACTAGCCCTGGCCCTCCCAGTCGTCCCAGGCCTTGTCGAGGTTGTCCTGAATGGCCGACTGCGCGTCGTCGAGCGCGTCCTGAGCACTCTTCTCGCCGGCGAGGACATAGCCCCACGCGTCGTAGTAGGGCCCGATGACGTCCCATCGGTTCGGGACGAAGTTCGTCGTCCGCGCGTGCGCGAGCACGTCGAGGCCCTGCTGTCGACCCGGGACGCCCTGGGCCCAGTTGACCTGTTTCGCGGTCGACAGGTCCAGCGGTATGTCACCCGAGGTCTCGGAGCGGATCGTCTGTCCGGTGGTCGTGAGGTAGGCGATGAACTCCTTCGCCTCGTCGGGATGGTCGGAGTTCGTCATGATTCCGACGCTGTTGGTCCAGACGAAGAAGTACGGGTCATAGCCGGCCGGCGTCGGAGATGCCGTGGTACCCCAGTTGATCCCCGACTTGTCGAGCTTGTCGAGATCCTGGAAGTCGGTGATGACCATGGCGAGCTGGCCCTTGACGAAGTAGTCCCGGCCCTGCTCCCAGGGATCGAGGACGTTCGAACTCGGTATGCAGCCGTCCTTGTAGCCGCGCGCAAGGACCTCGAACTGGTGCACCACGTCAGGCGAGTTGAACGTCGCCGTCCTGCCGTCCTTGCTGAAGAACATCTCCCAGGGGAGATAGGCGAGCGGGTCGGAAGCCGCGCCACCCCACACACCCTTGTCCTTATCAGTGAGCTGACAGGCGAGATCGACGAACCGATCTGGCGTCATGGGTGGCCACGGCTTCGGGTAGGGGATCCCCGCCGCGTCGAACAGATCCTTGTTGTAAAGCATTTGCACCGAGCCGGCATACGAGCCGAGGCAGTAGAGGTGGCCCTCGAACGCACAGCTGAACTCGTCGCCTGGTCTGACGATCGACTGCACATAGTGGGTGAGGTCGATGTTGTTGTCTTTCACCACGTCGTCGAGCGGCAGCAGCAGCCCGGCCTTCATCTGCTCAGGGCCAAAGACGAGCACCAGGTCCGGCGTCTTGCCGGCGGCGATGGCGGTCTGCAGCTTTACGTCGTAGTTGTCCTCGGGGTAACTAGTGACCTTGAGATCAACTTTCGGGTACTTGGACTCGAAGTCGTCTTCCAGCGTGCTGAGGAACGACCCGATGCCGCCCTCCTCGAACACCCAGAAGGTCAACTCCGTCTTGCCACCCGCGGAGCTCGAGCCGGAGTCGTCGCCGCTGCTACATGCACCAGCAAGCAACGCGGTCACCGCCGTCAGCCCGACAATCAGCCGCACTCGCTTCATTGCGAGACCCTCCTCCCGCCGGGCATCGCCTCCCGGCATTCCGATGGACAACAGCCGAACCGCGTGTGCCTTGACTCCACCTCACCCGCGGGAGGTCTCACCCGCCAGCAGGATATGATAACGTTCCCATACCGGAGCGGTCAAGAGACCGCATATCCGCCGCGTCGCGCCTTCGGACCGATGACACGCAGACACGGAGCTCACGATGTCCTCAGCCCCGGACGACCGTTCGGCGCAGGGCTCGGCCGGCGGCAGCGAAGACATTGTCGTCACCCGGGGGCTGTCACCGGATGCACGGCCTACCTGGTCCGATGTCACCTCGGCCGGTGTCTTCCAGGTCGAGCCGAACGGGCGGTTCGACCGCCACTATCACGACTGCGACGAGTACTGGCTGGTGTTCGCCGGGAACGCCCGGGTGATGGTCGGCGCAGTCACTTACGACGTCGTGAGCGGGGACATCGTCTGCACCCGGGCCGGTGCGGAGCACGACGTCGTAGCCGTCGGACAGACGTTGCAGGCGTTCTGGTTCGAGGGCCCAACTCCATCAGGCGGGCGTGTCGGCCACCTCCACCGAACAAGTGATGACGCACATGGCCATGGAGTTCCACCGCTGCCGGACCTCGGTCCCTGAACCAAGCCTCGACGGCTCCGGGACGCGAACCTACTCTGAAGGTCACTCTTCCTGTGCCGCAGACAGCGTTGTGCACACGCACGCCTTGTTGCCGTCCTGGTCGGCGATCACCGTGTAGGACGGCGCCTGACTGTCGTCCACGACGATGCCACCCGCGGCGACCGCGGCCTCGATCCGCTCCGCGGCCACCTCGGGCGGCACCCAGACGTCGACGTGGAACCGCTGACGCGGGGTCTCGTGCTCGTCGGTGTCCTGGAACCACAGGATCGGTACCCGTCCCGTGGCGTCCCGGACGTCGTCGCCGATGGTCCCGCGGCCGCGGGCCTCGGTGCCGCCGGTCAGCAGGGCCGCCCAGACCGGGGCGATCGCCGCGGTGTGCGCGGTGTCGAGGGCCAACTCGATCGTGGTGATCGACGCCGGCTCGGCGACGACCGCCTGCTCGGCGGCGATTTCGGAGACCCGTCGCGCGAGGTCGACATCCTGCTGGGTCACCCATTCCACGGCGTGCGCGGTGCCCTCGTCGTCGCGGTAGACGGCATTGTCGCTGAGTAGCTTCAGATCGACGTAGCCCTTGCCCATCGTCACGCGCGGGTGGTGGCCGAGCGCGTCGCCGGCCGCACCCACAGCGGTGACGAACCGTACGCCGGTGCCGAAGTCGCCGACCACGTAGCGGGCATGCAGCCCCTGACCCAGTTTGCGCCAGTCGGTCAGGTCCGCCTCGGCGATCTGGTCATCCGTGAGCATGTCCATGGGCGGGACTGTACCCAGGGTTCCGGACGGTCGGCGTCCGGAATCTGAGGTCGATCAGCGACCCGAACGTCCGCGTCCGTAGGTCATGCGCAGATGCGCTGGCCGAGGAGCCTGAACTACCAGAGCGGCTTCACCAGGATCAGGGCCGGGTCCTCTGGCCAGAGGCCCTGCAACTCCTCCAGCGGCAGATAGCCGATGGCCCGGTAGAACGCGAGCGTCTTGGCGTAGCTTTCGTCTGGGCAGGAGGGGCCAAGGGTTTTCACCTCCAACAATCGGGCCCCATCAGCCCGCATGTCGTCCTCGAACTGCCGCGCGAGGGCCGTGCCGATGCCGCGCCGGTGGTGCCTTGGGTCGACGGCAAGCACGTGCATTTCTGCAGACTCTGGAAAGTGGCGCGTGAGCAGCAACGCGCCAATTGCCTCGGTGGTTGCGCTGTCCACCGCCAGGTACGTGGGCTTGGTCCGGGCATCCGCGGCGTACTCGCGCACGGACTGCTCGATGCCGAACCAGTCTGGTAGCGCTCGCAGCAGCCGCTCGACAGCACTCGGGTCGCTCCGTTGCACGATCGTGTACTCAGGAGAGAGCACAGGTGCAGGCTATGCCGAAGTCGTGCTTCTCACGGAGGCTCCCCGGCTCGCGACTGGGATCAGGACCGACATCATGTGTCACCGCCGCGAATGACACCACCCACTCGCCGCGGCGGAGGCGAACCTGCCCGAGGCGGTCGCAGCGGCTGAATATGGCCCAGCCGAATCCGAAGTGACCCCGGCCAGGTCGCTCAGGGCGCTGCGACGAGCCGATCCATCGCAGCAAGGAGGCAGCCGGGCGCCTCGTGCCAGACGAAGTGGCCCGCTCCAGGCTCGACCTGCGACCAGGCGCCAGGGATCCGCTCGGCACTCCCGGTGCCGGCGCTGGGCGGCATCGGGCTCAGCTCGCCGACGAGCACGCCGAACGGGACCGTGATCGACGGTAGCGACGACTCGAGCTCGGGGAGCCGGGCCGTCAGATCGGCCCACAGGCCTTGGCTCGCCGGTTGAGAGAACTCCATGTGCGGCATCGACGGAGCGGCGGCAGGATCGGCGAAGTACGAGGCCCAGAAGAGGGAGAACGCCTCCAGCTCCTCCTCCGGCGTCGACTGGCCCGCCGTGTCCTTCTCGTCCAGCGCGCGAGCGCGCTCACGGGCGGCATCAGGCACGCGCGCGAGCATCTCGGCCCCGAACGCCTCCACACCGCCGTCGCCGACCGCGCCGAGCGGATCGACGGACAAAACCCCGGCGAGCCGCCCGGGGATGCCGAGTGCCGCATGGAACGCCAGATGGCCTCCCCACGAGTGGCCCACCAGATAGGCGGTGTCCCAGTCCAGCCCGTCCAGCACGGCGGCAATGTCGTCTAGCGCCTCGGCGATCGTGAACGCTCCCTGCTCGGTGGACGGCGCGAGACCGCGTTGTTGAAAGGTCGCCACCTGATAGCGCGCCGCCAGCTCCGACACGGCATCGTCGAGATAGGCGAAGTTCATGCCTGGACCGCCGTGAAGCGCCAACACCCGCGGTCCTTCGCCGGTGACCCAACCAGAGAGATCACCGGACTCGGTGGCCACCGTGAAAGGGGTTCGCTCCATCTCCGCAGCGTAGGACAGTTCCCGTGCAACGGGCCCCGTCACCTCGGCGTTGCTCGGCACGAGAGGCGTTTGGGCGCGCGCCGCTGCGTACGCGCAGGCGCGCCGAGGTCTCGGGGCTAGCTCCCCGTTGGCTCCTCACCCCGTGGTGAGAACGTCGCGCTCAGTCTCGTTCGCGTTGCGCGGCACTCCCCGAGTGCCTAGCGTTGCTTGCTTCTCAGGTAGCCGCGGACGTTCCCTGTCCGCGGCTGCGAGTCAGCAGATCGGAGGTGCGGAGCGGGATGACCTCTCACCTCTTCGCGCTCTGCTTCGATGCGAACGACCCGCTCCGTCTCGCGCGCTTCTGGGCCGGCGTCCTGGGCTGGGAGATGGCCGACGACCCCCACGACGGCATCGCGCTCCTGCCGAGCGATGACACCGGGTTCCGGATCCGATTTCTTCCGACCCAGGAGCAGAAGGTCGGCCAGAACCAGATGCACTTCGATCTGACGAGCACGTCCCTCGAGGACCAGCAGCAGACGGTGGCGAGGTCGCTCGGGCTCGGCGCCCGGCACATCGACATCGGTCAACGCCCGGAGGAGGATCATGTCGTGCTCGCCGACCCCGAAGGCAACGAGTTCTGCGTCATCGAGCCGGGCAACAACTTCCTTGCCGACTGCGGATTCATCGGAGCGCTTTCGTGCGACGGTTCGCAGGAGGTCGGGTACTTCTGGAGCGAAGCGCTGGGCTGGCCGTTGGTCTGGGACCAGGACCAGGAGACCGCGATCCGCTCGCCGCGCGGCGGTCCGAAGATCACCTGGGGCGGTCCGCCACTGATGCCGAAGACCGGGAAGAACCGGCTGCACTTCGACCTCGCTCCACCTGTCCACGGTGATCAGCAAGCGGAGGTCGACCGTCTCGTCTCCCTCGGGGCGACTCGGATCGACATCGGCCAGGGCGAGGTCAGCTGGGTGGTGATGGCCGATCCCGATGGCCATGAGTTCTGCGTGCTGACGCCTCCCGCGGAGGAGCAGGCATCTGTGGAGGATGTTCAGTCACCACAGACGTAACATCCTCCACAAACCCGCCTACCAGCACGCCGAGTTCGCTCGCGAGGGTGGTGGAAACTCCTAGCGCCCAGGGGCGCGAAAAGTCTCCCCACCAACTGCTGGTGTCGGACCGCGTGGATCAAGCGTCGGCGATTAGCTGGCGTCTTCCGGTCACCCGAGACCGTCATTGACCGACGTGTTCGGCGGCCTCAGCATGAGCGTGATCGGCGGACAGTCCGCGGTGTGTGTGGACCCGGTGACCAGGAACCCATGTCGCTGGTAGAACCGGATGGTGCGCGGATTCGGTGTCTCAAGGTAGGCGGGAAGGCCCGTACCGTCCACAGTTTGCAAGCAGGCCACCATCAACATGCCCCCAAGTCCGATGCCCTGCGACTTCGCATGGACCCCGAACCACGGCAGATACCAGTGCGGATAGCGGGGATGTGCTGCGTCCATCTGCTCGATCGCGGCGATCGTGTCACTGTGTCGTGACTGATCAACAGTCGTCATCAGCACCCGAACGATCTCGTCTCCGTCGGAGACTGCGTCCGGTGGCAACCACATGGCAACGGCGGCGAAGCCGTCCAATCCCCAGACGGTGTCATGGGCGAAGGCCTCGCCACCGAATGCGGCCAGGAACTTCGGGAAATGCTCGTCGTAGTCCTTCTCGTCCGGGTACAGCCAGCGCTCAACAGGGTCGGCTCGGAAGGCGGACAGCAACGTGGCAAACGTCTTCGCCCGCTCTTGCCGGGCCGCGCCAGACAGGCGAGTGGCCTCCACGCGCCTCAATCTACGTCTAGGACGCGCGGCCAGTCGTACCGCCATGCGAGCCCGAGAGCTCCTCGTTGGTCAGACGCGTACGCCGTAGCGGACGTGAACGACGCCGCTGTCGAAGCGGTGTTCGTCCAGGAGCTCAAGCTGAACGCGAACGTCATCCGGCAGTGCACGCTTACCGCCACCGACGGCAATCGGGCAGAGGAACAGGTGGTATTCGTCGACCAAACCTGCGGATATCGCCTCCCCGGCGAGCTCTGCACCGCCAATAGTGATGTCGCGGGCCGAGGACTGCTTGAGCTGCGTGATCGCGGCAGGATCGAAATCGCGCTCGATCCGCGTCCGCGCGCTGGCGAGCGACTCGAGCGATCGCGAGTACACAATCTTGTCGGCCGCCCGCCAGATCTCGGCGAAGTCGCGGGTCACCCCGGGTTGATCACCGCTGGTGGTCACGGTCTCCCAGTACGTCATCGTCTCGTACATCCGACGCCCATAGAGGTAGGTGCCGATCGGGCGCTCGAGTTCATTGATGAACGCGTGCACCTCGTCATCGGGGGCCGCCCACCCGAAATCGCCGCGCTTGTCCTCGATGCATCCATCGAGGGATGCAATTGCAGAGTAGATCAATATGGCCATGCCAAACCTCCATCGCCTAAAGAACATCGATGTGCGTTGGGCATCGGGCAGCCTCGCTTGTACACGCGCTCAGTCCGCCCTCGAGCGGAGCTACCTGCGGATAGCTCGGCCCGCGGCGGCCATCAACCGTTCCGTGTCGGTCGCGTCGGTCGGAATGTCGGCAGGAGACTTGATCAAGCCGTGTTCTCGCGCGCCGTCGGTGCAGGTCGCCGCGACGACATCGGTGAGCACGGGGATCTGGGCCGGATCGAACTCGAAGGGGCGACCGACGCTGGTCGACAGGTCCCACGAGTGGGCGGCGGCATCGATGATGGCGAAGTCGATCACCGCGGAGCCGGGTAGCTCACCGAAGGGTGTCGCGTGCACCGCTTCGAGGATCCCGTCGGTGCGCCACAACGCCATGGCGCGAGTGGTGACGTCGATCGGCGACGGGTCCGAGGTCGCCGTCGATCGGTACCGCGCCCATCGCGTCCTCGACCGCGACGAGTTGCTGGCCGGTGACGAGGCCGGCCCAGACCAGCTGGTTGTTCAACGCGTGACTGGCCAGCCGGCGTACCGTCCAGGGCTCGCAGTTCGACGGACCGTCCATGCATCGAGTCGTCGAGAGCGCCGACCACGCGACGAAGCTCGCCCAGGCCGTAGTCGAGGGTGTCAAGACGGTCCACGATTTGTTCCTCTTCCATGACCCCCACGGGCACGCTAGCAGGCCGGATCCGCCCCCGCAGACGTTTGCACGTGCGCGAGTGGCCGCCTCCCATATCGTTCGGAAGGCGGCCACTCGCACGTCGTCGGCCTTACCCGACGACGGCCTCCTTGGGGTCGACGTGGCCCAGGTTCTCGACCACCTCGAACACACCGTGGCGTGCCTGCGCGATGTACATGTTCAGCCGGAGGTGGTGCTGCCCGGGGACCATCTCGGCCGGACCGCCGGGTCCCTCGGCGAGGCTCGCTGTGTCGAGCGCCTTCACGACGGCTCCGGTGTCGAGTGAGCCGGCCTCGGTGACGGCAGCCGCCCACAGCCTGAGGCCGCGGTACATGCCCGTGCATGCGCTGCCGGCGGTGAACTGCGCACTGCCCGGGTAGCGACGCTCGTACTCCTGCACGAGCGCCGTGCTGAACGGATCGGCGACCTCGCGGTAGTAGTCGAGGCAGCCGTAGAGACCCTCGACGTGCTCGGCCGGCACGAGGTTGAGGAAGTTCTCGTCGAAGTAGGTGCACACGATGTGTCCGCCTCGCTTCGTGAACCCCGCGTCGTGCAGCCTCGCGAGGAACGGCGTGAGCCCGGGCGGGACGATCGTGTTGAACACGACGTCCGCGCCGCTGGCCATGATGCGCTCCACGGTCGCGTCGTAGTCCATGTGGTCGAGCGGGTGGTACTCCTCGCCCACGATGGTGCCGCCCGCGCTCGGCGACGACCTCGCGGACCTTCTCGTTCAGCACGTGCGGCCAGATGTAGTCGGCCGACGGCAGGTAGAAGGTCGTCGCGCCGGTGTGCTCCATGAGCCACGGGAAGCAGCGGCTCGATCTGCTGCGCGGGCACCGGGCCGGTGCAGAAGATCAGCGGGTCGCACTCCTGCCCCTCGTACTGCTCGGGGTAGATGTAGAGCTTCTGCGCGCGCTCGACGACCGGGCCCTTGATCGCCTGCCGCGTCGAGCTGTAGATGCCACCGAGCACGACGTCGACGTCGTGCTCGTCGACCATCCTGGTGGCGGCGACCTCGGCTGCGTCGTCGTCGGTGGCGCTGTCCTCGACGATCAGCTCGGAGCGGGCGGCCGAGCAGCCCGCCGCCGGCGTTGATGTCGTGCACGACCATGTCGGCCACGTTCGCGTTCGCGATGCCCATGAACGACAGCGCGCCGGTGAGGTCGGTGATGACCCCGACCTTGATGGGATCGGTGTTCGACGTCATGGCGATCGCCTCAGGCCTCGACCGCGCCGTGGAAGCGCGAGCGTGTACGGCTTGATGAGGTGGCCGGCGTCCTTCATGACCGGCGGGACCGTCGGGTCGCTGACGAAGCTCTGCCAGCCGGCGTCGTCCCAGTCGAAGACGACCCACACGCTGTCCGAGGCGTCGTCGTCGCGGAAGACGAGCGCGCCCTTGCAGCCGTGCTCGGCGCGCTTCTCGGCGCCCGCGGTGCTGAACACGGACCAGAAGCGGTCCCAGTCTGCGAACTTCGTCGTGGCGAGGATCATCGGATCGCTCCTTCGGAAGCGGCTGTGCTCGTGCTGTTCATCGTGCTCTCCTCTGTGGTGGTGGTGGTGGACACCAGCGATCCTTCGCTCCGCGCCACCCCCGCCGCATCCGGAGAACTCCCCATTCCGTGCGGCTCAGTCGACGAGGCCGTGCTCCACCGCCCATCGCGTCGCCGCCGCCCGGTTGGACGCGCCGATCTTCGTGTAGAGGTTCTGGATGTGGCGGTCCGCGGTCTTCGCCGAGATGAAGAGCCGCTCGGCGATCTCGCGGGTCGTGTGGCCCTCGGCGGCCAGGCGCAGTACGTCGACCTCGCGGGCGCTCAGCCCGCCGGGTCGTGCCTGCACGGCTGGCCGCGTTGGCGCGGAGCTCGGCGCGGGCTCGCTGGATCTCGCGTCGGGCGAACTGCGCGGTGTCGCCCAGGTCCATCGCCGCTCCGGCGGCGTCGTAGGTGCCGAAGGCCGTCTGGCCCAGCTTCGCGGCGAGGCGACCGGCAAGCTCGGGGAGGTCGGGGACGTGGTGTTCGCTGCCCGGTTGGCGCACGATTGCGGCGTAGCAGGGTGGCCGCGCTGTCGAGCCTGTCGATGCGTTCGAACAGCGCGGTCGCACTGGCGAGGGTGATCGTGAGCTGGGCGACGTTGCCCGCCTGCTGGAACGCGTCGATGGCGGCGTCGAACATGGTGAGCGCGTCATCGGGGTCGGCGTCGACGAGTCGCAGACGCGCCGCGTCGCGCGCGATGAAGCCGACGAAGAAGTCGACGCGGTGCTGGTGCACGTAGTCGAGGCCTTCGCGCCACAGCGCGAGCGCAGCGCTCGGGATCGGCGTTCGCGTGAGCGCTGCCGGAGGTCCAGTACGCGTAGGCGATGAAGTACGGGTTGCCAAGTGCGCGCGCGGCGAGCATCGCCTCGTCGGTCAGGGCGAGCGCTTCGTCGACGCGTCCCGATGCCTGCAGGCCGTCGAGGAGCAGCGACAGACCCCAGCCGCGTGCGTTACCGGGTAGCGCAGCCACCCGCTCGGCCGCCTCGACGTAGCGGTCGAGGTGGCCGGCGTACACCTGGGCGAGCGCTTCGATGAGCCCCGACATTCCGGGCTCACACGGCTCGTACCGCGGGTCGTGCTCGAGTGTTCCCGCGGTCTGCGCAGCGAGCGACCGCCTCGGCCGGGCGGCCGGTGAAGCAACCCCAGGCCGCACCGGTGTACAGCCGCGGAAGGTGGCGGACGTCCGCACGGGTCGCGTCCTCGAGGAGCTCCTGCGCCCAGCCGACGGTCTCGAACAACTGGATCGACGCACCCATGAGCGCGGCGTGCGCGGCGATGTCGGTCGCCGTCTCGAAGTCACCGCGGGCCTGGCTCCACCGGAAGGCCGCTCGGAGGTTGGCGAGCTCGACCTCCAGCCAGTCGACGCAGTCGCGCCACGCAGGGCCGTTCCAGTGCGCCCAGCGCGCGACCGCTTCGCGTGCGAAGCGGGCGGCGTGCCGGTCGCGTGTCGCATCGATCGAACCGGACGCGGCGAGCTCGTCCTCGACGAACTGCCGGATCGTCTCGAGCACCACGTAGCGCCCCGACCCCGCTGCGTTGTCGGCGATCACGAGCGACTTGCGCACGAGCGAGTCGATCAGGTCGAGCACCGCCAGGTCGTCGTCGCCGCCCAGCACGTCGGTGATCGCGGCGAGATCGAAGCCACCGGCGAACACCGCGGTGGTGCACAGCAGCGCGCGCTCGTCGTCGTCGAGCAGCTCGTAGGACCACGCGACCACGTCACGCAGGGTCTGCTGACGCTGGGGCGCGCGCGGCGACGACGTGAGGATGCGGAACCGGTCGCCGAGTCGGTCGCGGATGTCGATCGGGCTCATCGAGATCGTCCGGGCCGCGGCGAGCTCGATGCCGAGCGGAAGCCCGTCCAGGCTCCGGCAGATCTCGACGACGGCCGCCGCCGTTGACGGCTCGGCGAAGTCGATGCGGGACTGCGAGTGCACGGGCACGCTCGACGAACAACGTCACCGCCGGTGAGCTCACTCCTCCGTCGAGGGTGAGCGGCAGCACGAGCCGGCGTTGCTCGCCGGGAACATCGATGGCTTCGCGGGACGTCGCCAGCACGCGCAGGGTCGTGGTCCGCGCGAGCAGCTCGCGAACGGTCTCGGCGACCGCGTCGACGACGTGCTCGCAGTTGTCGAGCACGACGAGCGCGCGTCGCCCCGACAGCGCGTCGGCCAGCGTCTGGATCACCGGTGCTCCCGCCTTGCGGCGTGATGCCCAACGTGGTCGCGATCGCGTCGGGCACGGCGGCTGCGTCGGTGAGCGAGGCGAGCTCGACCATCCACACCCCGTCGGGGTGCTCGTCGGCGAGCGACGCGCCCACCTCGACCGACAGACGCGTCTTGCCGACACCGCCGACACCGGTGAGGGTCACCAGCCGGTGGTCGCGGACCAGCTCCACGAGGTCGGCGAGGATCCGCTCGCGGCCGATGAGGCTCGTGGTCGGCATCGGCAGGTTGCCTCGGTGCGCGTCACGGGTGCGGGGCGCCGGGAACTGTGACGGAGCGCCGTCGACGATCACCTGGAACAGACGCTCGGCCCGCGGCAGGTCGGGCAGTCGGTGGTCACCGAGGTCGACGAGGTCGGCACCGTCGAGCAGCGCCGCCGTCCGCGCACCGACGAGGACCTGTCCGCCGTGTGCCGCCGCCATGATGCGTGCCGCACGGTTCGGCACCGGTCCGAGGTAGCTCCCGTCACGCTCGCGGGCCGTGCCGGTCTCGAGCCCCATCCGTGCCCGCAGCCGCAGGTCGTCCGGCCAGGTCTCGGCGGCGAGGGCACCGCTGCGCCGCGACCGCGGCATCGACCGCGTCCTGGGGATCGTCGAACACCGCTCCGAAGCCGTCGCCGTCTGAGGCGAACACCCGTCCACCATGATCGGCGAACGCCGCACGCAGAAGCGTGTCGTGGCGGGCCAGTGCCGCCTCCATGTCTGGCGCGTGATCCTCCCACAGCATCGTCGCACCCTCGACGTCAGTGAACAGGAACGTCGCCCGGTCGGTCGATGCGCCCGCAGCCACCCGCTCAGAATGTCACCGAGGACGCCCGACGCCCAGCGCTGCGCTGGGGATCAGCTTCAGGTATTCGAGCTAGTCCGAGACCTGTCGCATCAGCGCCGTCGTTCCTTCTGCTGACATCTCCCCCATCCAGCAACGAGTCTGCGCAGGTCGGGTATGGCTGTTGGTTACGGATGCTGGACGCGTAGCGCAGGTGGGTGACGCCCTGGCTGGAGCGGTCGACAGGATCATCGGGCTCGAGAACCGACCTGGCGGACCTCAGTGCGGTTAAACAAGATCGGACCGTCTTGACGTGGGCGTCGTCGTCTGCGCACTATGACCGGCACGCGTACCCGATCGGGCCCGCAGGGGCCACTCTCCGCTCTCCGTAGGAGTCGGCAATGCAGCGCTATGTCTCCCGACGACCCCCGGCCGTCGTCGCCAGCCTCTCGCTCATCGCCGCTGGGCTCACCGCCCTGTTGGCGACCTCCACCCCGGCCGAAGCGCAGGGCCAGACACGCACGGTCGCCCGAGCCGGGATCGTGGACCTCGCCGCCGCCAGCCACGTGTCACCGGAGGCTCGCCGCGGGCAGCCGCCGCCGATCGACCTGGATCACGAGTTTCCGCCCGAGCCCCCCGGCGAGGCGGCCGGGAACGGAGATGACGACGGCGACGGGTCGGGCGGCGCCCCGCACGCGGCTGGCTCCGGCGTCTCACGTGCCACGCCGGGTCTGCGCGATTCCTTCGAGGGCCTGAACTTCTTCGACCAGCGGTACGCGAACGGAGGCAACCAGTTCTCCATCGAGCCGCCCGACCAGGGGCTCTGCGTCGGCAACGGTTACGTGCTGGAAACCGTCAACGACGTGCTCCGCGTGTATGGAGTCGACGGGCAGCCGCTGACCGGCGTGGTGGACCTCAATACGTTCTACGGTTACCCGGCCCAGTTCGACCGGACCACGGAGCAGGAGGGGCCGTTCGTCACAGACCCCTCGTGCATCTACGACCAGGCCACGAACCGCTTCTTCCACGTCGTCGTCACGCTCGACGTCGACCCGTCGACGGGCGAGTTCCTCGGGCCGAACCACCTCGACCTCGCGGTCAGCCGCAGCGGGGACCCGACCGGCCAGTGGGCGATCTACCGCATCCCTGTGCAGGACGACGGGACCGAGGGCACGCCCAACCATCACTGCGACCCGGGGCCGTCCGGCGAGGCAGCACCGAACCCGACCGCGTGCTTCGGCGACTTCCCGCACATCGGGGCCGACGCGCACGGTGTCTACCTCACGACGAACGAGTACTCCCTGTTCTCCGAGGACCTCGGCTACCGGGGGGCGCAGATCTACGCATTGGCGAAGCGGACGCTCACCTCGGCGGCCGGGCAGGTCCCCGTGGTGCAGTTCAGCACGGGGGCGGGGTCCGGCAACGAGCTCGACGGCGAACCCGGGTTCACGGTGTGGCCGGCGGTGAGCCCGCGGTCGTCCGACTTCGCGACCGTGGGGAACGGCACGGAGTACTTCGCGAGCTCCAACGCCGCGGAGGAGGCCAGGGGTGAGGGGAACGCCGGCTCCTCCAGCGAGCTGGGGCTGTGGGCCCTCAGTGGCACCGCATCCCTCGACACCGCCTCGCCGCAGCTCACCTTGCGGAATGGCACCGAGCACGTGAAGCGGTATTTGGCGCCGCCGCCGGCCCACCAGAAGCCCGGGCCGCTCCCGCTCGCCCAGTGCATCAACGACCGGTCCGTCAAGACCGAGCTCGGCCGCGGGTGCTGGCGGCTCCTGTTCGACACCGTGCCCAGCCCGCGCGCGAAACTGGCGGCGCTGGACTCCGGGGACAGCCGCGTCTACCAGGTCGCCTACACCGGCGGACGCCTGTACACCACGCTGGGCACCGGGGTCCGCGTCGGTGACGAGAGGCAGGCCGGCGCCGAGTGGTTCGTGGCGACCCCGCGGGTCCACGAGGACACAGTTTCGGGCAACGTCCACAGCGGCTACGTCGCGGTGCGGCGCAACAACCTCACCTACCCGACGATCGCCAAGATCCCCGACGGCCCGGCCGTCGTCTCGTTCACGCTGGTGGGCAAGGACCACTACCCGAGCCTGGCCTACTCGAGGATGTTCGGGACCAACCTCGAGCGGACCGTCCGCATCGCCGGTGTGGGGGCCGCGCCCGAGGACGGCTTCTCCGGCTACGAGGCGTTCGGGCCACCGTTCCGCCCTCGCTGGGGCGATTACGGAGCCTCGGCCGTGTCGGGTCAGACCTTGTGGTTCGCCGGCGAGTACATCGCGCACTCCTGCACCTTCAGGGAGTGGCTGGCTGACCCCACCTGCGGAGGCACGCGCGGAGTGCTCGGCAACTGGTCCACCAGCGTCAACGCCTTCACCCCGTAGATCGATGACGGTTCAGCCGAGCGCGGCACGCCGGTCGCGCTCGGCTGCCGCGCATGCGTCGGGGGAGCGCCTGGCCGGTCGGACCGATGTGCCAGCTCGGGCGAGCGTTGTACCCTCCCTGCTCAAACTCCTCGACGGGCAGGCGAGCTCCCTGGAGCTGGCTCACCACCCCCTCGGAGGGCCAAGCCGAGGCCCGGCGGCTTCGACCCTTGGCAGTCCAGGGTCGATGACCTGGCAGCGCCCTTGACCGGCTGACCCATGCTGGCCTCGAGGCGTGGCCGGTAGCTTCACAGCCGCTGTCTGGTTGCCCGTCATCGACTACCCCGCACAGCGATTCACTGAACGAGTTGATGCTCGCATCCACGTTCACCGCCCGGCACCTGGCCAGAGCCTTTCATATTGAGTTGCATGACAACGGTTACAACCCCCCGACTACGACCGTTGCGGTTTCGGTGTCCTGGCCTTGCGCGCCATCACGGCGGCGATGCCGACGCCGATGAGGGAGAAGACCAGCGTCAGCTGCGCGAACCCGGCAATCGGGATGTTCGCGCCTGTCCGGTCGGCGAACGAGACGCCGGCGGCCGACACGAACGCCGCGAGGACGGTCGTGGCGACCGAGGCCACGACGGCCGCAGCGGCACCGTGCTTCCACACCGGCTGCCGTCCGGCAACCGGGGTCGGCGTGCGGAGAGTCGTGCGGAGAGGGATCTGCGTGGTGTCGGACGTGTCGGGCTCCGTTTCCTCGGCGGGCCGCCAGGTGCGACCCGCTCATAACCCCTCCACGAACAGGCGGGCACGGATCCGACAGGTTGCGCGAAGAGATTGTTCTTCGGGTCGATGCGCGGTGACGCAGCACCGGGAAGGGCTGGGCGCGAGCGTTCAGTGCATCTGCGACAGGGCGTCGAACGTGCACACGTCGCCTAACGCACGGATCTTGTGGCAGGTTGTCGTATCGGCGGGATGCCGTTCGTGGTGGGGATACAGGCGGTCACCGGGACCGCCCGGAACAAGGGAGAAGTGAGATGACGCACTACCTGTTGGCCGTGCACGGCCCCGCCGAGATGGACGAGTTCGGCAACTACGGCTCCAAGGAGGAGATGGAGGAGGCCTTCGCCGCGACCGGCGCCTTCAATGAGAAGCTTCACGCCGATGGCTACTGGGTCTTCGCCGGTGGGCTGCAGGCGGCGTCGACGGCGACCGTCGTCGACGGCCAGGGTGAGACGCCGGTGATGACCGACGGCCCCTACCTGGAGACCAAGGAGGTCATCGGGGGTTTCTGGGTCATCGACGCGCCCGACCTCGACGTCGCGCTCAAGCTTGCGGCCGAGGGGTCAAAGGCGTGCCGGGGCAAGGTCGAGGTCCGTCCGTTCGAGGGCCTCGCCTGAGCCGGCCCGAAGGACGACTGATCGATGCAGGACGGAACGGCGGCCGTCGAGCGGGTCTTCCGTGAGGAGTACGGCCGCCTGATCGCCTCGCTCGTCCGCCGCTTCGGTGACATCGACATCGCCGAGGAGGCAGCGGGCGAGGCGCTCGTGGTCGCGTTGGAGAAGTGGCCGCAGTCCGGCGTACCCCCCAACCCCGGCGGCTGGCTCACCACCACCGCGGGCAACCGTGCGATCGATCAGATCCGCCGCGAGAAGCACCGCGACGCCAAGCACCAGGCGGCCTTCATGTACTACGACGACACGCCCCGCGAGCCCACCGGACCGGTAGATGACGACCGCTTGCGGCTGCTGTTCACCTGCTGCCACCCGGCGCTCGCACCGGAGGCGCGAATCGCACTGACGCTCCGCCTCCTCGGTGGGTTGACCGTGGCTGAGATCGCGCAGGCGTTCCTCGTGCCCGAGACCACGATGGCGCAGCGGATCACCCGGGCGAAGAAGAAGATCGCGGCGGCGAAAGTGCCCTACCGGGTGCCCGAGGCCGCCGACCTCACCGAGCGACTGGGCGGCGTGCTGGCCGTACTGTTCCTCGTCTTCAACGAGGGCTACCTCGCCTCCGGCGACGGCGACCCGGTTCGCGCCGAGCTCACGGGCGAGGCCATCCGGCTGACACGGATCCTCCGCCAGCTGCTCCCCGAGGAGCCGGAGGTGGCCGGTCTGCTCGGGCTGCTGGTACTCACCGAGGGCCGCCGTGAGGCCCGCGTGCGGGGTGGGCAGCTGGTCCCGCTCAGCGAGCAGGACCGCGCCGGCTGGGACCGCACGCTGATCACCGAGGGGCACGCCCTGGTCCGCGAGTGCCTCGCGATCAACCGACCCGGCCGCTACCAGATACTCGCCGCGATCAACGCCGTCCACACCGATGCCCCCACCGCGGCAGACACGGACTGGTCGCAGGTGGTCGCGCTGTACGACCAACTGACCCGGCTCGACCCGTCGCCGATCGTCGCACTGAACCGCGCGGTCGCGGTCGCGGAACTGGACGGCCCGGAGGTCGCCCTCACTCTGGTCGACCGGCTGCCGCTCACCGGCTACCACGCATGGCACGTCGCTCGCGCCGACATGCTCCGCAGGCTCGGCCGGACCACTGAGGCTAAGGAGTCGTACGACGCCGCCATCGCCGCCACCCAGAACTCCGCCGAGCGCGCCTATCTGAGCAGGAAGCGCGGCGAGCTGGTGTGAGCCGTCTCAGCTCACCGGCATTGATGCTGGCCATGTCAGCGGCTATGAGCGTGCGGTTACGACTCAGCGACCGCAGCGGTCCACACGTTCCCAGGGCCAGTCGGTGGCGAGCCAGCGTGCGACGGCGTCTGCTAGTGGGACGTCGAGGCTCGATCTGTCGGACCGCACCCAGGACTGCACCGTGACGTCCCACTCCTCGGCGGTCGAGGGGTACAGGTAGACGCAGCCGATGACGTCGTTGTCGCCTGGGTCGAGGACGGTGAAGGTGTAACCGGCGCCCCGCGTGAAATCGTCGGCGTGGCGGCGAAGATCGGAGAGGTTCTCCTCGAGCGTCATGCCGCTGCGTGGTGGCCAGTTGCCGTCGGGATAGCCGGGAGTGGAGCGTATGTGCTCGATGCTCGACATCCAGGCGGCGTGGTCGGCCTGATTGTGCTGCGGACCCAGCGGTTCGAGGTGGAATTGGCTGGTGGCGAGTGAGGTCGGCGGATCGAAGTCGACTGGCACGAACTCGTCCGAGGTCATGACCGGGACCTTACTTGGCTGGCCAGACCAACCGCACATGCCCTTCCTCACGGGAAGGAATGCTCTTGGACCCGCTCGAGCCATTCGGTGACCAGGGCGCGGATCAGTCCCGGCTGCTCGTGTGGGAGCGCATGACCGGCCCGATCGAGCACCGCGAACGTGGCGCGAGGATAGTGCTCGAGCATCTCCCACGCTCGGGCATAGCCGACCGCGGAGTCCTGGCGTCCTGTCACCAGCAGTGTCGGGTATCTGTAGGGGTCCTTTTCCTGGGGTTGCGAGGTGAGCTCCCAACGCTCGCCGATCCGTGCCAGCGCGGATTGGTCGGCCAGCCGGGCGGCCGGTTCGACGTACCTCTCGTATCGATCGAGAGTCTGGGCTGTCTGCACCGTGAAGTAGTCACGGAACTCGGCGTTGCCGATGCTGCCCGAGCCATAGACAACCTGGTGTCCCGGCACATCGTGGACGCCCGCCAGCAGTGGGCACAACAGCGCCAGTCCCACCACCTGCCCAGGTCTTCGGCCCGCGATCGCCTGCGCGTAGTAGCCGCCAGCCGAGTGTCCGGCGACCAACAGCGGCTGGTCGCCGATCACCCCGTCGATGAACCCCAGCAGGACTTCGAGGACGTCGTCCGCGCCCGTGATCGTCTCCGGAGCCGGGGTCAACCCCATGCCCGGCAGGTCCGGGTAGATACGGCGGTATCCGGCGGACGCGTCGAACACCGGGTCCAAGCAGCCCATCACCTCACGGTGGTCGACCCCGGCGCCGTGCAGAGCGAGCACCGGAGAACCTTCACCTTGCTCGACGTAATGCATCGGTACATCGCCTATCACATAGTCCACGGCGCCACGGTAACGCGCGGTGCGGGGCCGGCTCGTTCCGTCGTGGTGTGCAGGAGTGCTCGCGGTCTTCCTCCGCCCACGAGCTCATGACAGCCGCGATCAGGACGGTCTGCCGTGAATCCGTTCCAGACGCCGACGGGATGTGCGACCGTCGCCGATGGTCAGCTGGTCGTATTCCAGCCGGAACGCGCGCCCCGGTCACCCGTCCGCGTCATATTCGTCGAGTTGTTCGGCCAGCATGGCGGCCCACCGAAGATTGGAATCCCTTGTGCGGCCTGCGTTGCGACGTCGGCGCCCAGCATTTTGACGAAGCTGGCGTACCTGCTTGCGATGTTACCCGCGCCGACGATCCGCACCCGCTTCCCGCTAACGGTGCCGTTCGCGAACCCGACTGTGTCCCCGAACTGCTCGTCCTGGTGCTGCACGGGGCGTGGTCGGTGAGCATGGCATTGTAGGTCTGCGGGATGCGCCTCAGTGCCGCGATGGTGAGGCCGAGCGCGAACTCCGCCACCGACTGACCCCAGTAGCCCTCCGATCCGTGGTCGACCCGCCGAACCCCCGTGCGCATCAAGCAGCTCCCCCGCTGCCGGCGAGAACCCGTACCCTCGGTGACGTGCCCCTCGCGCACGTTGGGGAAGCGGGCCAGGGACGCCTCTTCGAGCGAACCGCCCAGCCAGAAGCGCCGCTCGACGTGAGGCCCACCCGCCACGACCTCGCCCTCACCCACCCGGGCGTCAACCCGCTCCCCGAACGCCACAAGACGATGGCGAAAAGCTCTCGTGGCATCTCGGCCAAGCGTCCCGGCGCCAGAGTCCGAAGGGAGGGTCCGATGCCGAGCTGGTCATCGAGGCGCCAAGCCACCGGGATGAGGGAACGGCTGAGCAGCACCGCCAGCATGTGTCGCCCGAATCGGGCAGTGGCAGCCGAACAGGAATCCCACCGGGCGCCGACCTGACTCGCGCTGCCTTCACTGTCGAGTCGGTACCGACAACGCCGGGTGGATATGGCGCCCGCAGGAAGACACCTCCATACTCACTCGGAGTACGTGGGGGTCGCGCTCCGCCGGCACACGGGCGTGGGGGCTTATGTGCTGACCAAGGCGTCTCCCTGGCCTGACTCCGTCGATCCAAGCCCATTGTCCGCAGCCTCAGCATCAGGGAGCGGTAGCCATGCCCAGAGTCGTGAGCTTCTCCGCACCGCGAACAGCCGAGGTCGTCGATGAGCCGGCGAAGCCTCTGACCAGCCACGACGTCCGCATACGCACCCTCCTGTCAGGAATCTCGGCGGGAACGGAGCTGACGGCGTACCGCGGCAGCAACCCCTACCTCTCCAAGCGCTGGAATGAGGAGCTCCGCCTCTTCGTCGACGGGGTGCCCTCCCGCGAGTTCCCGCTGGTTGGTTGGGGCTACGAGGAGGTCGGCGAGGTCGTCGAGCTCGGCCGCGATGCTGAGGATGTCAAGGTCGGAGACCACGTCTGGGGTACGTGGGGCCACCGGAGCGAGACCGTAGTTCCCGCTGAGTACGCACGAGACCGCAAGCTCCCCCCGGATGTCGATCCGCGCATCGGAATGTTCTCGCAGATCGGCGGCATCGCGCTCAACGTCGTGCTCGATGCTGACATCCATGTCGGGGAGACTGTCGCGGTCTTCGGACTCGGCGTACCCGGGCAGTTGGTCGCGCAGCTGGCGCGGCTGAACGGTGCCCGCGTCCTTGTGGTCGATGGCGTCGCGTCCCGCCGCGAGCTCGCGGTCCGTCTTGGAGCACACGAAGCCCTCGATCCAAGGGACGGTGAGGTTGCCGAGCGGATCCGCGCTCGCACGGACGGGCGAGGTGCCGACGTGTGTCTCGAGGTGACCGGCAGCTACGCGGCCCTTCACGAAGCCATCCGATCTGTTGCGTACGGATCCCGCGTCTGCGCTGCCGGGTTCATGCAGGGCGACGGCGTGGGACTGCGTCTGGGCGAAGAGTTCCATCACAACCGAGTTCAGGTGGTGTCTACTCAGATTTCGGGCGTCGCGCCAGCCTTGCAGCACCGCTGGAATCGCTTCCGGCTCGACCGCACCGCGATCTCGCTGGCAGCCTCTGGAGCCTTGCGCGTCATCGACCTCATTACCCACACATTCCCGCTCGAGCGGGCAGCCGACGCCTTCGCTCTCCTCGACGGGGCGTCGCAGGATGTGCTGCAGGTAGCACTCGACGTCGAGCGATAGACGTGCTCGAGAGTGACTAAGCCAGACCCGGTCTTCCCACGCGTCCGCGCCCGACCCTACGACGGGGTCTGGGCAGAAAACCCGTTTCGGCCAGCCCCGCGCGGCCGTAGTCTCGTACCTCGTGGACATCCGGGCGCTCGACGACAAGGCCGTGGGCAACGACGCGGTGATGCGCGACTTCTACGAACTCAGCCGGCGCGCCGAACTGCATGGCCGGGCGCACGCGCCTTTCTGGGAGTTCCGGGAGTTCCTCGGCGCGATCCGCTCGAGCGACAGCGGTGAACGACAGACCGTGTTCGCGGCCTACGACGGTGACCGAATGGTCGGCATCGCCGTGTTGTGGTCGTTCCTGCTCGACAACACCGACAAGGCCGCATTCATGCTGAACGTCGACGTGCCCGAGCGCAGACGCGGCATCGGTCGGGCGCTGGCCGACCGGCTCGAGCAGACCGCCCGGGATGAAGGTCGGTCGCTGCTCATGACAGATGCGATGCTCCCCTTCGACGACCGCGTGGATCACGCCTACCGACGCTTCGCCGAGGCGTGCGGCTATGAGCTCTTCAACTGCGAGGTGGCCCGCCACCTCGCGCTTCCGGTCGCGGACGAACAGATCAAGGAATGGATCGACGAGGCCGCGCCGCACCATGAGGGCTACACGATCGAGACGTTCGTCGGTGCGGTGCCCGACGACCTCGTGGAGTCGCTGTGCGTACTGCTCGGTCAGCTCGCGGTCGACGCGCCGTCCGGCGCAGTCGATTTCGAGGAGGAGGCGGTGACTGCGCAGCGGTACGCCGAGATGGTGGCGACGGCGTCGGCGATGGGCCGCGTCCGCTACGAGACGGTCGCCCTCACACCCGACCGGCAGGTGGTGGCGCAGTCCACGCTCGCCATGTCCCAGGAGGAGAGCACCAAGGCCTACCAGTGGGGTACCTTCGTGCACCGCGAGCATCGCGGCCACAGGCTCGGCCTGGCCACGAAAGCGGTCAACCTACGCGCCGTCCAAGGCGCGCGCGGCGATCTCACCCTGGTCATCACCCAGAACGCCGAGACCAACGACAACATGGTCTCCATCAACGACCGGATGGGATTCCGGCCGATCGAGCTGGCGGCCGAGTTCGTCAAGCACCTCTGACTGTTGTCCCGGCAACACAGCCCCGTCTCCGGCAGCCACCGCGCGCTGCACCACGCCGACCTCACGCCGCGCGACCCGACCGCGACCCCGCGCATGCCGAGTGGTCAGACTCGCAGAGGCTTGGGCACGACACCGGACTTGAGGATCGAGCAGACGCCCCAATAGCGAGTCGGTCGATTCAGGAACGTAACCTCGTCGTCAGCTTGTCTGCTTGTGCCATTGGAGTCGATGAATACAGCGAATGACCCGGTGCTGAAAAACAGCCTGGGAATCTTCGTCGGCGTCGAGTTGCGGTAGACCCTCACGCCGAGCGTGAAGAGGTGCAACCCTCGGGCCTGGTAGTACAAATCACCGCCCTGGTAAAACGTGTACTTGGTCGGTCCGCCGACATCGACCACGATCGTTTGGCCGCGCGTGGGATTGAATTTCAAGTGCAAGGCACCGCGCGTCTGCTCCTGATCATTGCCGTCTGCGTCTTTTCGGGTGCGGTACTCCCCTTGCGACACAACCGGGACGATGACGACCTTCGTGCCACAACTGTCATGAGTAGTCGGTGGAGACTTGGGCAGTTTCTTCCACGGTGACCACGGCGTACCGGCCGCCCGGCGGGTCACTGCGGCATCCCGAGATGACAACGCCGCCGACGATGGGGACAAGCCAGCACCGACGATCGCGACCGCCGCCAGAACCATGACGGATTTGTTGAGGCGAGTGAGCATCTGGACCGAAACCTTTCATCCAGTGGCCCCCTCAGGGGCGCGGCCTCCCCGCCTGGGCAGCGTATGAGGGGTCTACTTCTTGAGCAAGATCCCGACCAGACACACGAAACGCCCCGCGACAGGGTGAGCGTGGGGCAGGCGTCTCGGCTGGCGGTGCAGAGGCCGGCGCTCACCCGTTTCGACAGCAGGCTGACTCACACCGGATAGATTCCAGGGACGTCGCCGCGCGATCTCGTGGCCGAGCGCCGAGCCGCCCGAAATCGGCCGACCCCCTTCTAGACTGACCGGGTGACCGAGCGGGTTGGCGTTGCCGGTGTGGTCGCAGCATTGTCGGTGACCAGTGATCTGACTCGTGGCCGCCCGCCGGGTGACGCCGATGCGGTGACGGCCTTCTGGGCCTGAGGGAACGGATCAGACCGCGGCGCGTCTGTAGCGGTCCGCGCGTCGAGTCGATGTCCGAAGACAGCCCTGCGGTGAGCGTCACCGGACGACACCCCGGGGCTCCATCGGGTCGGCGCGTATAGACGAACCCTGTTACCTACCGGATGTACTTCGGGCAGCTGATGATATCCGCACTAGACCCTGCTCTACCCATATTAACGACCCACAGTCCTGGCTTCGTCAACGACGCTGTCGTCGTTGACGAAGACATCGGCTCAGTCGTTGATCGCCTCGATGCCAATCCGCTTGAGCTCCTCCAGGTGGTCCCGCATGTGCTGGAGCACCTCGGGAGCATGTGGTTCCCAGTCCGAGACCTCGCCAACTACTCGCAGGGGCTCCCGTGTGCGGTAGGACCTCGACGGGTTTCCCGGGAACCTCTTGTCGGTCAAGTTGGGGTCATCCTCGAAGGCGCCCATGGGTTCCACGCGGTAGATCCTGCCGGGTCCCTCCCCCACCGCCAGTTCTGCTCCCCATGTGGCCGCATCCAAGGTTGCGGTCAGGTAGATGTAGTTCGCCCTGACCCGCTCACCGAAATTCGAACTACGGCCGGGTTGAAGCAAGTCCCCCGGCTGCAGGTCAGCCTTGGTGCCGTGAAAGAAGGGCCCGATGTCCTCGGCCCCGGAGGGCATCGGTTCATTCTCGGCTCCGGATGCTTCGTTCACCCAGACATCATCGCTCACGCCGCGACCCGGGCAATCAGGAGGCGGCCCTCGTCCCGCGGCTTCGAAAGCCCGCCCTCTGCCTTGCGTCTCCCCCAGGACGCTCGGGTCGAACGTATGCGGGCAAGTGGGCCTTGCCAGTTGTGTAACAGAATCAGGCGAGCCGATGAGTGTGCACCGCACCGCGGGTCACGGTGCAGATCACATTCTTACATCCAAGGAGGACGGCATGGGGAAGATCATCACGTCGGCGTCGATGTCACTGGACGGTTACATCGCGAAGGCCGACCACACGATCGGCCGGCTGTTCGACTGGTACCAGAACGGGGAGGTGGAGATCCCACGGCTTCGGCGGACCTCACCTTCCACCTGAGCCAGCAGAGTGCCGAGTACTGGGGACAGCGGGTCTCCGAACTGGGTGCGGTGGTCTGTGGGCGCACGCTGTTCGACTTCACCGACGGGTGGGGCGGGCTGCACACCATGGGCGTGCCGGTCGTCGTCGTCACTCACGAGGTCCCAGGGGGGTGGATCGAGGCCCATCCGGACGCCCCGTTCCACTTCGTCACCGATGGGGTCGAGACGGCGGTGGCGAAGGCGCAGGACATCGCCGGGGACGGCACCGTGGCGGTGACCGCCGGGACCGTCGCTCGGCAGTGTCTGGAGCTCGGGCCGCTCGAGAGGTCGCCGTCGACCTGGACCCGGTGGTGATGGGGAGTGGTCGTCCGTTCTTCGGGGCGCTTTCGCTCGAGGACATTCCGCTTGGGGACCCGACGGTCTGCCTCCAGGGTTACCGTGTCACCCATCTAGTCTTCCCCACGAGCCCTCGGAGCGAGTGACGAAGCAGCGCGCCCTAGACCAGCTGAGAACCCACTCTCTTGAACTGGCGGGACGTGCAACCACCCGTGATCCGTGCGCCAAGACGCTGTCTTAGCACCGCCAGTGCCAACACGATGTTCGAAGGTCCTGCGCCAGGCTTTTTCGGCGGAGCGAGTCGGGTGCTGCGGGTCACCACTGCGCTGGGTGGATGAACGCAGCCGCCGGCTGACGGAGCCACTGGGTGACGCGCATGGCAAGGTCCATGTCCGCTAGTCGGGCGGTGCGCAAGTTCGTCAACCTCGATGGCGTGCAGTCGAGCTCCTCCGCGAGCTCCGCCCAGGTGAGATTCTGCTGCCGCCGTCGCTCGTTGAGCGCGCCATGCAGCTGGTTCAAGTCCCAACGGAGCCGGCTGTCGGCCGCTGCCTCTGGCAACCGGACGTCGCCCACATCGAGAACCGGACCGGTCAGGAAGTCCTCCGGGGCTCGGTGGAGCCAGCGCAGCATGAACAGCGCGTACTGGCAGGACGTCGCGCCACGCTCTTGCAGCCTCTGGATCGCTCCACCGCAGAGCGGATGATCACTACTGCGCTGCACGTTGAGATCCGATGACTGCTCCCACAGTTCGTCGGCCAGTTCGTACCAGCCCAACCCAAGATCACCACGTTGTGTGTCGAGCGCGTCGAAGAGCGCGCTGCAGTCGAAGACCGGCCTTCCTCGCATGCGAGCCAGCCTACGTCTGGGGACGCGAGGCCGCCGTCGTGTCAAAGTGCCCTGACTTGTCGCGATTCAAAGAACCGGACGGGTGCGTGAAACTGCCGGGTGGGCTCGCCGCGACAGCGCGAGTCTGAACGGATCCAGCCGCGCTATCGGGGGCTCTGCCGACGTCAGCGCGTGTACGCGGCAGGCCTAACATCTGGGACATGACCGCACCCACGCCCTACCTCCACCTGCCTGGCAATGCTCGTGACGCACTGAACTTCTACGGCGATGTCTTCGGCTGCTCCGTACAGCTCCACACCTTTGATGAGTTCAGCAGGACCGACGGCCCGGCGGATGCCATCGCCCATGGGTACCTCGTCGAGGGACCGGTCGCGCTCTTCGCTGCCGACGTGACCGGCGATGAGCCTCCTTTGCGCTGCGAAGGACTGATGCTCTCCCTGCTTGGTGCGGCAGCCCCGTCCGTGCTACGCAACTGGTTCTCCAGGCTCTCCGAAGGTGGCAGGATCGTGGATGACCTGGAGACGCGGCCTTGGGGCGCATCAGACGGGCAGGTCATCGACCGTTACGGTCTCCACTGGTTGATCGGATTCGAAGCCGCTGAGAGCGACTGAAGATTCGCATCTGCCCGAGCCGCGCGGGCGTCCGGACATGAGCCGCGGGCGTATTTCCGCCCGCCGGCTGGTGGCCCTCTCCCTGGTCTGCAGGCCGCTCGTTGGCGACGTCCACGACGCTCGCTTCCAACCGGCCCGTGTCCGGCGACCTCCCCATACGGGCACCACGCGAGGTAGCGTCATCGCGTGAAGGCTGTCCTCATGGGAGTCCTTATGGGAGTCCTCATCGTGTTGGCTTTCACGTCCTGCACGGAATCGCCGACCGCCGCACGCGCGCCAGAACAGTCCGCGGCGTCCCCTGCGGTATCCGTATCCACTCCCGAGAAGACGCCGGACCCTGCGGGTCATCGCACTCCGGTCTCGTTGCCCTGCCCCGACGGCGTGCAGCCGCGTGTTGTGGTTGGGGCGAGGCACAGGATTGTCGGCGAGGTCTTCGGCTGGCCGTTGGTGGCGCCGCCGGCTAGCGATCACAACAACAAGATCCTGTGGAGGTCCAGGCATGCTGGAGCGGCGGGACGAGCGGACCTGCGCATCTCAGCGTCGTTGAACGGGTCCGCCCTCCGCGTTCAGCGCCGGGTCGACGGGGATCCGACCCCAGGTCCCTTCAGGCCGTCGATCATCAACGTGCCAGAGGCCGGCTGCTGGACGTTCTCGTTGCGCTGGGGCCACAACAGAGACGTGGTGGCGGTTCGGTACCGCTGACGCGATGGCCGGCGCGACGGGTCCGCACCGACGCCCGCTACTGGTTCGTTGGTTGCAACGTCGTACACGCCCGGTGTTTCCGACAGGCAGCAAGGGGCACCGGACGGCGTTCTTCCTGCATGCGTTCTACCCTGACCGCATGCCTGCCGTGACCTCGATTGACAACCTCACCGTCCGGCCGCTGTCCGCCGACACCTGGCCCGCCTTCGCCGACCTCGTCACGCGGCACAACGGTGTGTTCGGCGGGTGCTGGTGCACCTGGTTCCACACACTGTCCCGTGACAAGGACCGCACCTACGACAGCAACCGCGACCTCAAGTGCCGCCTGGTCGAGCAGGGGCGCGCACACGCCGCCCTGGTCTTCGACGGCGACGAGGCGGTCGCCTGGGCGGAGTATGGACCGCCGGAGGAACTGCCCAACATCCACCACCGCCAGGAGTACGAGGCGGGACTGCTCAAGCCGCCCGACTACCGGATCACCTGCATCTTCGTGGACCGACGCTACCGCCGGCGCGGGGTCGCAGCGCTGGCCCTCAGAGGAGCGCTCGACCTCATCGCCACGGCCGGCGGCGGGCTGGTCGAGGGCTACCCGCACGACATGTCCAAGCAACCGGAGGGGAAGAAGGTGTCGTCATCCTTCCTCTACAACGGCACCCGCAGGATGTACGAGGAGGCTGGCTTCGCGTACGAGCGGTCCAAGGGACAGAAGAACTGCGTGATGACCAGGACGGTGGCCCCGGCCTGACCGAGTCGCTCGCGTCAAACAGGGGGCGTCGGGTGGCGGCTCGCCCGGCTGGACCCGTCGCGTTATTTGCGCTCGTGCTGGCCCAGGGACGAGTCGTGGGCGGCATCGCCTTTTCTTATCCGTCAATGCTCGCTGGCAGGTCTGGCGCGCCGGCTTGGATGAGTGCCGCCTCGACGGTGGTGTTCAATCCCGCTTGATAGGCGGCGTTCCATACGCCGGCCGGTAGGGCGGCGCGGGTCTTGCTGATCGACGCGGACATCTCAGCCTCGTTCACCGCATTCCGCGGAGTCCCGAGCTGTTCACGCATTGCATCGATGGCGCCCAGCAGTTGAACAGCTGCATGATCTTGACCAAGGTAGGCAAGAACAGCGCTATAGCTTTCTGCGAAAGTCACAAGGAATCTCGGGTGTCTCAGGTCGATGACATCGGGAACAATGCCCTCGAGCAGCTGCTTCGCTTCATCTATTCGTCCCATCTCCTGGAGTGTTGCGGCAATGTTGTTCTGAGCCACCAACACCCCGGTCGGGTCACCGCGCTCCTGAGCGATGCCAAGCACCTCTGACTGCAGCTCTAATGACGCCGAGTAGTTGTGCTCCACGTATCCCTGGAACCTGGCGAAGTCTGCTAAGACTGAATACAACTGCCCAGTATCGCCGGACTCTCGAGCGATGCTGAGAGCCTCCTCGTATAAAGTCCGGGCCGAGTCTGTCTGGCCCCGATTGAGTTCTATGTAGGCCAACGTCACGAGAGACTTCGCTTGGCCGCTCGTTTCGTTCAAGCGGCGCCACATCCTCACGCTCGACATCGCGTACCGATGGGCACGGTCCAGATCACCCAGAATCTCGAGGGCATCGGCCAGGGCCTGAAGACATCGAGCCAGTGCCGGGCTGTCGTCGCCGCTCGCCTGTTCCAGGGCCAGTTCCAGCCAGCGCCGCCCTTCAGATACGTAACCGCTGGCGCTCCAGAAGCCTGGTAGCGCCATGGATAGCCGCAGACCTACCTGAGGGCGCGCTGCAGCCTGGGTTGCGGCCTTCGGTGTCAACGCCCAACCGAGGGCCTCACGGAGGTTGTCGAGCTCGGACTCGAACCGTTCACGCGCCGACGCATGCCGCGCGCCGTCTAACAGCGGCTTGATCATTTCCGCAACCCCGGCATAGTGATGGGCATGACGCGACCGCGCCGCATCGAGTTCGCCGGTGGTGGTGAGTTGGTCGAGGGCAAAGGCGCGGATGGTTTCCAGCATCTCGACCCGCGGTTCGCCATCGGCGGTCTCCGTGATTATGACCAGGCTGGCATCTACCAGATCCGCCACCAGATCCAGCGGGTCACCCCCGTTGAGGAAGTCGTCGGTCACGGCGGCAATGGAGTCGAGGTCAGCTCCGCCGGCGAACACGCCTAACCAGCGAAAGAACATCTGCAGCTGGGCGGAGAGGAGGTCGTAGGACCAAGCGATCGTGTCCCGCAAGGTCTTTTGTCGGCTCGGACCCCGGCTGCCACTGGCGGCAATGTCCAAGGCCGTGTCCAGCCGGGCCAATAGAGCATGGGGACTGAGGAGCTTGATTCGGGTCGCCGCGAGTTCGATGGCCAGGGGTAACCCGTCCAGACGGTGGCAGATCGCCACTACGTCAGCGACGTTGCTCAGGTTGAGGGTGAAGGTCGCCTTTACCGCCCTTGCGTGGTGGACAAAGAGTTGCACGGCACCGGAACGCTGCGCGTCCTCGATGCTGGGGTCCTCCGGCAGCTCCAGAGGTGGCACCGCGTGTTGCAGTTCGCCGCTGATGTTCAGTGGTCGACGAGAGGTAGCAACCACCACCATGTGCGGTGCCCTTCCCAACAGCTCAGATGCAACATCATCAGCACCCCCGAGCTGTTCGAGGTTGTCTAGCACCAGCAGTGCCCTGCGGTGCGCCACGTGCGCGAACAGTGAAGGTGGGATGCGGGCCTCGGGCGGCACATCCAACGCCTCCGCGAGGCTGGTCCACATCATCTCGGCGGCCGTCACAGCGGCCAATGGCACGAAATACACGCCGTCGGGGAATGCGTCCACCAACTGCTGCGCCACCCCGATGGCCAGCCGGGTCTTTCCAGAACCGCCCGGACCGGTCAAGGTCACCAGCCGTACCCCTGGTGACCTCAGGAGCGCGGTCAGCTCCGCTAGCTCACCTTTGCGGCCCACCAGCGGTGTTGTCGGCACCGGCAGACTCGACGCCGCACCCAACGTCTTCAACGGCGGAAAGTCGGCCCGCAGCCCGTCGATGATGAGCTGGAAGATGTGCTCTGGTGCCGCGATGTCCTTCAGGTGATGAGAGCCCAAGTCGCGCAGTTGCACACCGTCGGGCAGTCCCGCCTGCGCCAGCCGGGCTGTCGCCTCCGACACCACCACCTGTCCACCATGCGCCGTACCGGCGATCCTGGCGGCCCGGTGCACATCCATTCCGACATACGCACCGTCATGAACAGCGGGATTGCCGGAGTGCACGCCGATCCGCACCCGCACTGTCTCTTGCCCCGGCCACGGGTACCCGGCCAGCTCACGCTGCGCCTGGGTTACAGCGGCCACCGCAGCGGGTGCGGTGGGAAACACCACGTAGAAACTGTCTCCTTCTGTCCCCAGCTCCGTTCCACCATGCGTCGACCAGGCGTCACGCAGCACCTTGCGCTGGCCGTCTAATGCATGCGCATACGCAGGACCAAGCCGACTCAGCAGCAGCGTTGACCCCTCGATGTCGGAGAACACCAACGTCACCGTGCCGGTCGGCAAGTCGCCCATGTCCACATCATCCCGGCCAGGCACCCTGCCGCACTACAGCGCACGCGACAGAACCGCCAGTCCTGACGTGAGTTGATCGTCTCAGGCAACGAAGCCACCGGGTCGCTGACAACCGGTCTGTTCGTTCGTACGCCGAGCAGTCCGGCCCGCGCCGCCTAGAGTTCGCGGATCCGTCCGTCCTCGACGACGAGGTGGCGGTTGGTGTCCACCCTTTCGAGCAACCGCCGGTCGTGACTGACAAGAAGGAGCGTGCCGTCGAAGGTCTGGAGCGCCTCCTCGAGAGACTCGATGGCATCCAGGTCGAGGTGATTGGTCGGTTCGTCGAGCACGAGGAGGTTCGCGCCGAGCGCCATCAGCAGGGCCAGGTCCGCTCGGGTGCGCTCACCCGGCGACAACGAGCCCACGGCACGCAACACCTCGTCGGCGCCAAGGCCGAACTTCGCGAGCAGCCTGCGGGTCTCGGCGGCATCTCCCCCGGTGCGCGCACGGAAGGCGTCGAGCAGCGAATCGTCGGCGTCAAAGGTTCGGCGCACCTGGTCGATCTCCCCGACAACAGTCGCTGGTCCTGTCCACTGCGTGCCTGAGCTGAGCTCGGCCCGTCCCAGCAGAGCGGCCAGCAAAGTCGTCTTGCCGGCGCCGTTAGACCCCGCGACGGCCACCCGGTCACCACGCGAAATGAGCAAATCAACCGGTCCGAGAGTGAAGTCGCTACGGCAGACGACCGCGTGGTGGAGCCCCGCGACCTTGTCACCGCTGCGCGACGATGCTGCGAGGCGCAGCCGCAGGTCCCACGGCTCACGCGGATCCTCAACTGCGTCGAGCCGGTCGAGCAGGCGCAGAGTCTTGGCGGCTGCGGAACCGCGACTCTGTGCCCCCGCCAGGTTGGCGGCTCGGACGTTCCTGTCCTTTTCCTCGCGCCGCGCCTTCGACGACGTGGCCCGACTCACGCCTTGCTGGGCCCAGTCTTTCTCCTGCACGGCCCGGTCGACCAGCGCCTGGCGGGTCTGCGCGTATGCCTCGAACGCCTCCCGCGCGGTCGCCTTCGCACGGTCGCGCTCGACGACGTACGCGGAGAACCCGCCGCCGAACAGCCGGGCCGCGTGACTGAACTGATCGAGCTCGAGCACCTGATCAGTGGTGCGCTCAAGGAACGCACGATCGTGCGAGACCACCAGTAACGTGCCGTCGCGCTCAACCAGGAACTCCTCGAGGCGCGCCAGGCCCACAGCATCCAGGTCGTTGGTCGGCTCGTCCAGTAGTAGGAGATCGACCCGAGTGAGCAAGATCGCCGCGAGCCCGGCGCGGGCAAGTTCGCCGCCGGACAGAGTGTCCGTAGCCTGGGAAAGCTTCTCCGGATCGAGCCCCAGGCTGGCCACGACTGCCGCCGACCGGCTCTCGAAAATGGGGGCTTCGATCGCGAGGTAGTGGTTGAGCGCAGTCGCGTATGCGGCATCTGCCGACGGTTCCGCGAGGGAGAGTGCGGCGGCAGCCCGCTGCAGATCAGCCTCGGCTGCGGCGACACCTGTACGGCGCGCGAGGTACTGACCGAGGGCCTCGGCTGGCCGCCTGTCGCGCTCCTGGGGCAGGAAACCGATAGTCGCGCCGACCGGGCGGACGGCGACCGTGCCCGACTCGGGCTCCTCCAGGCCGGCTACCAGGCGCAGCAGGCTGGACTTGCCTACACCGTTCGGTCCGACGACCGCCACGCGCGAACGGTCGCCTATGGCGGCATCGACGTTACGCAACACCGGCCGCGCGCCATAACTGAACCCGAGGCCTCGCAGGTTGATCCTCGCGGAGGACACCCATCGAGGGTAGTGAGTAACCGCGCCGCTCGTGAACATCCTGTCAGTCCCCAGCATCAAGTCGATGCGAACCCGGACCGCGTGTTCCGGCGATGGACATGGTCCACGGGCAGTTGAGGTAGCGGCGCTAAGCGCCGAGTGAAGATTCCCGCGCGCTGGGCCGGAGGCGTGCGTCCGGCCAATGCATCAGCCTCGACCTAGGACTGTAGTGGGGTCCAATCGTGTTGCACGACGACCCGATCGCCGACGACCCTCCTCACGTGGTCGCGGACGTAGGCCTGATGAAGCGAATCGAGCGCATGACGATACGCCTGTTTCGCCTCGGCCGAGACGCCTGGAGCCCAACGGATGGAGATCACCTGACGGAACACGGCGCGGCCTCTCGATCGAGCGTTACATTACCGTGCGCCCATCGCCGCCCTGGTGCCTGAAACGAGAGCCGTCGACGATTGCGGTCGAACGCATCGGTGATGGTGAACAGCGGCGGGGTCCTCCATAAGGGTATTCCGCGCGCGTGCGTGACCTTGGCGACGCTCGGGCGGAGCCGCTCTGCCATGAAGCGTCGCCGGTCCTTGGGCGCCATCATCGAGGCCATCGGCTGGCTGAGTGACGTTGGCCGGGAGAAGGAGAAGCGGATCCAATCGCGCACCGACGACCTCGCAGCACCGGCGTACGACAGCCTGAAGCCGAGCGAGCTCGACCAGCTGATCACGGACCTGGAGCCCATCTCGGCAGCGCTCGACGCCGCCGGCTCGCGGTAGATCCCGCCAGGTTCGAGCCAACGGCGACATCGCACCGCGCCAAGTGCAACGACTCACGGGTCAGGGTTCAGAGGCCGGGAGAAACGGCACGTGCGGACGGAGATCCCTCACATCAGCTCGGCAAGCCGGGCCAGCCCGGGACGCATGTGAGACGCGAGGCGCTCGCGGGCGTCGTCCAGCGCAGCCGATCCGGCCTGTCCGGGCGGGATCCGCGCCGGGTTGAGCGCCACCCGGTCGGACCACTCCTTGATGTCGGGCTCTGCCGAGAAGGACATCGCCGCCCGGGCACCGAGGACGTTCATTCTCACCCACCCCGCCATCGAGTTGCCGTACGGCGTTGGTGGGCAGAGCGGGTTCCTCTCGTCGTCGTCCTCGCGGGTCGCCTCGACGTAGCCGATCAGGGCCGCACCGAAGCAGGGGAACCCGGCCCGGATCGCCTGCAACGTGATCGCCTCCGGGCGCCAGACGGGGACGCGCGGGGGATACTTCAAGCCGTCCGCCGCGCAGTGCACGACCACGGCGTCGGCAGCGATGGCGACCGAACCGTCGGCGAAGGCGAGCCGGCCCCGGTCGACGGTCTCGAGATGCCCTCGTCGCAGGACGTTCTCGAGGGTGCGCAGCTGCTCGAGCTCCCACGTGGCGAGGGTGGGCGCCTTGGCCATCGTCGGCATCACCGCCCGGTCGATGCGCAGCATGATGTCGGCAGCCTCGAGTCGAAGGAACAGCTCTTCCACCGACGTCGCGTCCTCCGCTGCCTGCATCGTGTCGGCGACCATGCCGAGGAATACCGCAGGATCCGGCTGGACCACGGCCCGGTTTAACATCCAGGGGTCGCGAGGCCGCACCCAGCAGATCGCATCGGGGTCCACACCACGCGAGAGCAGCCAGATGCAGGCATCCGTCGCGGTCTTGCCCGACCCGACCACAACGTATTGGCGCGGCGCCTCCTCCAGTCGTGCGAGGCCGTTGACCGCGAGCACTCTGGCGTCCTCGGCGACGCCGAACGGTGGCGGCTTCTCCGCTGGGATGCTGGGGGCCAGGTAGCGAGCGTCGACAATGCGGCACCGGGACACATCGAACCGCTCACCTGATATGCGCGAGACGACCTCACGGTCGCCCACGTACTCGCAGTTGGGGAAGAACTCAACCTTTCCCGACTCCAGCATCCGGTCGAGCATCCGCGCGTAATAGGCGCAGATCTCCGACTGGGAGGCCCGCTCCTGCAGGCCCTCCTCGGGTCCGCGCTGCTGCAACTGGCCGGAGCCGAGCAGGGTCGATGCGACGCCGTAGAAGGCAGAGGCCTGGTGCAAGCGGACAAAGGGGTACGCCTCGAGCCAGTGTCCGCTGCTGCTGTGGCGACGGTCGACCAGGGCTACGCGAACGTCGGCGTGGTCGGTCAGCGCGTCCGTGAAGGCCATCCCCATGGCGCCGGCTCCCACCACGAGGTAGTCGGCTACGACGGCGCGCGTCACGGACCCACGGTGGCACCGCCGTCGCCCGACGTCCAGGAATTTGCCGGTCGAGCCTGTCAACGGGGCGCGTCCTTCCGCCGGGAACACTCCCGGTATGCGCTGCTTCGCACCGTTTGCGCACGCGCGCCAGTGGTGGCCGGTGCATTCTTGCGCGGCGGTTGATGGGAAGGCCGCACCGAATCGTGAGACCGACGGGCCGGCCTGGGTCGGTTCGGTTCTGCGTGTTGTGGGGCCGGTGCGCGTAGCATGTCGCCATGATTGGGGAGCGCCGGTGGACTCTGTCGCCCTCCCGCATTGTGTCCGCGTACGCCGCCGGCTTGGCGCTGGCCCTGTTTGGGACGCTGCTGATAGCGACCGCTGTCCAGGCGCCCGCTGGTACGGGTGTGGCGGTTTTGGCGCTCGCACTGGCTCTGGTCGTCGGCTTCGGCAGCCGGCACGCGATACTCACCCCTGGCGGCCGTGTCCTGCCGTCCCGCAGGTCGGCTGCACTGCACCTCGCGCAAACAGGGCAGGTCACCGATCCGCCCCGCCACCCGCTCCGCCCGCGTGCTCCCGGACTGGCCTGACGCTCGCCTCACGCGAGCCAACGGCCAATAGTCCTCACTCGTGCAGGAGCACACATGTCTGTTCTCGACCCGTTGACGCATGCACTCGCAGCGGCGATTGCCGCTGCTCACACTGGCCTGACCACGTTGGGCGCCGACCCAGCCGCCGGGGCTACCTGGCTGGTGAGTATCGCCGCGGTCGTCGCCGTGGTACGGCTCGCGCTGCTACCACTCGCCGCCCACGGCGTCCGCCTCGCCCACGCCTCGGCGCGGGCCCGCCCGCAGTTGGAAGAACTCGCCAAGCGCTACCGCGAGCGCAAGGACCCACAGAGCATCCGCGCACTCCGGGACGAACGGCGTCGCATCGCGGCCCAGCACGGCATGTCCCGGCTCGGTTGGCTCCCCCTGCTGGCACAAGTCCCGATCTGGCTCGCCCTCTACCACCTGTTAGCCGACGTGGCCGCCGGACAGACCGTGGGCGTGATGGACTCTGGGTTGGTCGCATCCCTGGGCGGGGCCACAATACTGGGCGTTCGGCTGGCCGAACGCGGATACCTCGGCGCCGGACCGACACATCTGGCGGTCGTGGCGGGATTGGCCTGTGCCACCGCGGTGCTGTCGTACCTCACCCAGAAGTACCTCATCGTCCCCAACAGCATCGCCCGCGCGCTGCCGGAGGCGATGGTTCAAGCCCAACACCTCATGCCAGCGCTCTCGGCGCTAACCATGCTGGCGGCCGGCGGCGTCGTACCCGTCGCGCTGCTGGCCTACTGGGTGTGCAACGCGGTCTGGACTCTCGGCCAGTCAGCCGTGATATTCCGATGGTTTCCCACACCCGGATCGGCAGCCGCCGCACGACGCGCCACACCTCACTGAGAGACGCTCGCTTCGCGCTCTCGTGCCCAGCGTCAAGGGCCGGCCGCTGCGAGCCACGCGTCTCATCGGCCGTTTCACTTTCGGGCTCGGCTCATCGACTCACTGCTCGCGGACAGCATCACATGGAGCTCAGGGACTTGCAGCCGAGGTCGGACCGGTTGGCGTCCGCATGTGGCACCCCGGGCGTCGAGTGCCCCTCTAGTCGCCGCCGATCAGTTGCTTGAACGCGGGTTCACCGCGGATCGGATCAAGGTCGGAGTCGGCCTTCGCGGACTGGCGAAACTCCTCCGACATCTCGACGGCGTGCCGGAGGTGATCGAGCGCGTCCCCTGTCCGGCCGGAGAGGCTCTCGCAGCAGGCGAGGTTGAAGAACAGCATGGGGTACTGCGGATTGGCTGCGACCAGGCTGCCGAGACGGTCGGCGACCGCGGCGTACTCGCCCGCCGCATAGTGGGGGGCCAGCGGAGCCCACAGCTCCCAGCCGCGGGGCTCGTACGCCTGTCCCGGCGTGCCTTCCAGCGCGATGATCGTCGTCGCCTCCGCCTTGGCGGTGGCCATCCGCTTCGTGCGGGGAGGGGCGAAAACGAGAGTTCCCGTCGGCGCGTCGACCCGGTCACCGTCAAGCTCGAACACCGCGTGGCCGCGCAGTACGAGAAAGAGCTCCTGGTCCGCAGTCGGGTCGCCCTCGTCGTGCTCGTTGATAACAAGGTCTCCTGCTGCACGGGCAGTCCAAGCAGTCACTCCGAACGCCGTGATGCCCAGTTGGTGTCGGATCGGCCGATAGTGACAGCCCGCGTCGGCAAATTCCTCGATCGCGTCGAGATGCGTAACCGCGTATGCAGCCATGGAGGCGCCCTTCCCGTTCGCTGCCCGGCGAGCCAACACCCGCCAGGTCTGCCGCTCGGTCGAGTTGTCAAGTCTGACAGACGGGTACGACTCACTCGGCTGGAAAAGTTGTGCGCGATGAAAGCCATGCCGAAAGCCGGAAGTCGTGTCATTGCCTGGCCGAGCCAGCGGCAGAGAATCCCCGGGGCTCGGGTGTAGCCGGGTTCCACTGCTCACCGGCACCACCACCGGAGCCGAGTAGCAGCGGTAGCTTAGGCGGGACAGGAGGCAGTTATGGACTCTGGCGTCCTCGGTAGGACGGATGTCTGGCTGTCCCGTCTAGGCCTCGGGGGCTTCGAGCTGGGGCCGGAGGCCGGGGAGACGCCGGATGTAGATCGAGCCGCGAACGTAATCGCCGATGCGGCCCAGGCCGGGGTGAACTGGCTCGACACGTCGGAGAACTATCTCGCCACCGCCAACGAGTCCCTGATCGGCGCCGCGCTGGCCCGGGTCGACGCCGGGTCGCTGGTGTCGACCAAGGTGGCTCCCGGAGCCGCCATCACTGGTGGCGGCAGCGGATTCCGGCCGGAGCAGGTCCACGCGGCTTGCGAGGGCAGTCTGCGGCGCCTGGGCCGCGAGGTGCTTGACGTGTACTTCCTGCATTGGCCCGACGAGACCGGTGTGCCGCTGGAGGAGACCTGGGGCGCGATGGCCGAGTTGGTAGCTCGCGGACTGGTCCGCGCCATCGGACTGTCGAACTACGAGATCACCGACATCGAGCGGTGCCACGAGCAGCGACCGGTCGACGTCGTGCAGACCGGTCTGTCGATGATCGACTATCTCGATGATCGGGACTTGATTCGCCGATGCGGGGAGCTCGGGATCGGGGTCGTCATCTATGAGCCGCTCGCGAGTGGGATCCTGACCGGTAAGACCCCTCAGGAGATCCTGGCCCTCTGGACCGGGCCATGGCTCGAGTCGGCGTTCTATCGGCGACTGCTCGCCCCCGGCAGAATCGAGAGAAGCTTCGCGGTCGTCGACGGGCTCCGCCCGATCGCCGATCAGCTCGACGCAACCATTTCGCAGGTCGCGATCGCCTGGGTGCTCGACCAACCCGGGGTGACCGGCGCCATTGCCGGCAGCCGGAACGGCCGACACATGTGCTCCAATGCCGGTGCGGCCGAACTCGACCTGAGCACTGTGCGTGAACAGCTCGAACACCTCCTCACACTCAACCCGAGCACCGGCTGACCGCGTGCCGGCCGCCGCCGCGACGGTGGACGACGACTGGCGGGTCGCCATGTTCCTGCTGCGACGGGCAGCACGTCACGCCGGCAAGCCCCAGATCGCGCCGGAACCCTCTCAGGGATCGGAGGTCACCGTCCGGAGAGCGCGGCGACTCGGTCCACGTCGTCGGGTCCGTCGAGGTCGGGGAGCGCGAGAAAAACGGTGTGCACCCCTTCGTCGAACAGCCGCTGGTGGCGCTCTCGGTGGGTCGCGACTTCGCCGGCGTGATGGCGGGCGGCGAAGTCAGCGGCTCTGGTGCGCCCGCGCTGTCGTTCGACGCGGGCCCAGGTGTCCTCCCGGCTGGTGCCGACGATCGCAACGTCGAGTACGGTCACCTGAACCTCGTCGTGCGGTCGCCCGATGTCGTCGCAGTGCCGGCGCAGGACGGCCGTCTTGCGGCGAACCGTGTCGAGGTCGGCGCGGATGTTGCAGGCATCGCCCCACTGGGCGGCGATGCGAAGTGTACGACGCTCCCCGCCGCCTCCCACGATCAACTGCAGCCGGCCGATGGGCCTTGGGTAGCAGGTGGTTTCGGGCAGCGAGACCCGTTCGCCGTGATATTCCTTGGTGCCGGGGGCCCAGAGAGCCCGAAGCGTCTCGGCGGCGACCGCGAGGTCGTCGAGGCGTCGTGCGGTGGCGGGGAAGGCCAGGCCCCAGGCGGCGTGCTCGCGGGCCCACCAGCCGGCGCCGAGTCCGCAAAAGGCCCGGCCGCCGGTGAGCACGTCGAGGGTGGCGGCCGCCTTGGCGATGATGCCTGGTGCGCGGAATGTTGCAGGGGTGCAGAGGGTGCCGAGCTCGAGGTCGGTGCCAAGCGCCGCGAGCGCTCCGAGTGTCACCCACGGCTCGGGGATCGGCTCCCACGCCCGTCCCACCTGCGGGATCTGGATCAGGTGGTCCATCAGGGCGACGCCCGCGAAGCCGCCTTCGGCCGCCGCGAGGGCGATGCCGCGCAGCCAGCCGAGCGGGTCCTCACCCCATGGGAACCGCCCGACCTGGAGCATCACCCGCGGGCCGTCGTCCGCACGGCTGGCGGCTGTAGCCGCCGGGGCTGCCACCGGCGGCGGCTCGTCCGCTGAGAGGACCCGCACGTCCCAGCCCTCCCGCTCGAGCTCAGAACTGATCTCGCGCATGCGGCGCAGCTGCCCGGACAGCACTGCGGCGGGGACGGGCCGGCCGCGCGAGGCGTTGCGCGCCCGGCATACGGCGGCCGGCGTGTCGAAGACGACGGCCACCAGCGGGAGCCCGGACCCGCGAGCCATCGCCGCCCACGCTGCCCGTCGCACCGGATCCTGGCCCAGTGTGTCGATAACGACGGTGAGGCCACGTCGGGCACGGCCTTCGACGATCTGGTCGAGCAGGCGAAAGGCGTCCTGGGACGCATCGAGGTCAGCGGTGCCGCTGCCCACCACCGCGCGCAGCGCGTCGGAGGACACCACCTCGACGTCGCGGTAGCGCGCCGCGGCCCAGGCCGACTTCCCGGACCCGGACGCGCCGACCAGCAGCACCAGGGCGGGGTCCGGAATCTGCACACCGGCAGTGTGGCACCGGCGCCTGACGTCTATGGCAGCGCGCGAACCCCTTGAGCATTGACCCTCCGTGGCGGGACTGATGCTCAAGATCATCACCGAACGCGACGAACCAACCGCCATCGCCAGCTGAGTCGGTTGTATCAAGGTTTTGACAGTCCCAGCCGAGACAGTCCCATCCGAAACCAGGTGCGGACTGCCGTGGCGGCGGTGTGTGATCTCGGCATGGCGGTGCTGTGGCAGCCGGCCCTGAGATCCGGGACCAACTGGCGGCAGGCCGGTCCCACGGAGAGGACAGCACGATGGGCGATGAACAGGCGGCACCGGAGACGAGGGGTGTCGCAGTGGAACTGCTGGCCACGGTTGATCTCGGTCCCGAGATTCAGGGCATGGAAGGACGCCAGCTTCGCATGCGAATGGTAACCATCGAGCCGGGAGGAGTCTTCGGCCCGATTCACGACCACAGGGGCAGACCGGGGATGGTGTACGTGCTGCAGGGAACGGTCACCGACCATCGAGATGGGATGCAAAGGGACTACGGGCCCGGCGTGGGCTGGCCCGAGGACCGGAACACCGTCCACTGGCTCGAGAACAGATGCACGGTCCCGGCGGTGGAGATTTCGGTCGATGTCGTCAGGCACGAGTAGGAGCGGCGGTCGAACCTGCCATCCGCACGGCACCCGATTGGCGCGAGTCAAGTCTTCGCCCTGTCGCCTACGAGGCCGTCTCACCGGGCGACTGTGACCAATGGTTGGGCCAAGCATGTGGTCGCCAGCGGATACGCGACGCTGCACATTCATGTCATGCCTTCGAGGCTGCCGCTAACTAGTCTGTCCGCATGCGACGCTTCGACGACGAGGATCTCACCGGTGCGGAGTTCCGCGAGTGCGACCTCAGTAGGGCGCGGCTGGTCGGCGTGGTGATGCAGGACGCCGAGATAGACGGCCTCGTCGCCAACCTCGTGGTCAACGGGGTGGAGGTCATGCCATACGTCGAGGCCGAGCTGGACCGTCGGCACCCGGTGCGGCTGCTGATCCGGTCCGATGAGCCGGCCGACCTGCGGGAGGCCTGGCGGCGGCTGCGGGACGGCTGGGCCAGGACTGCCGAGCGGGTCCGGTCCATGCCCGCGGGGAGCGAGTATCACCGAGTCGACGGCGAGTGGTCGATGGTCGAGACCTTGCGTCACCTCGTCTTCGTGCACGACTCGTGGTTCCGGCGCTGCGTGCTCGGGCGGACGGATCCGTTCACAGCCATGGGTCTGGCATCCTCGTTCGTGCCCGACCAGGAGGAGCAGGGGCTCAATCGTTCCGCCCGGCCGAGCCTCGACGAGGTACTTGGCGTGCGTGACCGGCAGGCGTCGGAGATCGAGGGGTGGCTGGCCGAGGTCACGCCCGAGCAGCTTGCGGAGACCGCGCCGGTGCCCGACGGCGACGGGTGGCCGCCGTACGCGAGGGGGCGGTCGGTGCGGCAATGCCTCGGCACCGTCCTTGACGAAGAGTGGGCCCACCATGGTTTCTGCGTCCGCGACCTCGACAAGCTAAAGCACCAACGTTGATCCCGCGCCGCTCCATTCCTGTCGGTGATGCGGCGCGGGTAGTGAGTCCACCGGTGGCTCCTATGATCCCAGGGTGTCGACTTGTGTGCTCGCCACCTCGCCCAACACGTCTCCGAGTGAAGGGGGCTCGGAATGAGTCCAGAGAAGGACGAGGCAGGATCACCGAGCACGACCCGTACTGGTGGCGCTAGAGCCGGTCAGGGTTTGTTCGCGCCCACCCAGGCGGAGCAGCGAACCGCCCGGATCATGGGTGCCTGGTTCCTTGGCACCTTCGTCTTTTCGATCCCGGCTTTCTGGTTCTACGACCCTCTCCTGAACGATGCCAACTACATTGTCGGCGGTGGCGACGACACCCGCGTCGGAGTCGGAGCGCTGCTTGAGATCCTGCTGGCGATCTCCGGCATAGCCACCGCCGTAGTGATCTTCCCCATCGCTAAACGGGTTAACGAAAGCGTCGCCCTCGGGTATGTCGCCTCGCGCACGGTGGAGTCGATCCTCATACTGGTCGGAGTCCTGAGCCTGATGTCGATCGTGGCCCTTCGCCAGGATCTCGCCGAAGCCGGAACCAGCGGTGGGGCTCTCGTCGACGTCGGCCGCTCACTGCTCGCCGTGCATGACCAAACCTCCCTTCTCGGCCCGCAGTTCTGCGCCGGACTCGGCAATGGGATTCTGCTCGGCTACTTGATGTGGCGGTCCCGACTGCTTCCGCGGCCTCTGGTGATGATCGGCCTGATCGGTGGTCCGTTGGCGCTTCTCGCCGGCATCGGTGTGCTGTTGGGGGCCTGGGACATCACCTCGGGATTTCCCGTCGCACTCACAGCGCCCGAAGCCATCTGGGAGTTCTCGCTCAGTGTCTGGCTGCTCGCTCGGGGCTTCCGGCCGTCGCCGATCCTCACCGGCGCGCCGATAATCCAGGGCCAGGCGAGCTAGAACTCACGACCGACATCGGAGCCTGGGACTAGCCGGCCCATGCCGCGCGACCTCGCGCTTACCAGCTGCGTCTCTTCGCGGCAGGGCGACACCGAGGCGACAATGGGACGGCAACTGTGCGGCTGCTCAAGCACTGTCGATCGATGACACCAGCAAACCGGTATGTCATCCTGAGCCCTCGTGGCCGCGTAGGCATGGTTCAGAGTCCTAGAGCCGGAGGCGTGTTGTCGAAGCCGCCGCGTGTCGTGTCGCGCGTTGATATCGACGGTCCGGCCGGCCGAACAGGAACGCGTCGGCGCCCTGGTAGACGTCGTTGGCCTCGTTGTCGAAGAGCGGCAGGGCCCATCCGCCACGCTCGACGAACACGGGCCGCATTTCGGCGATGTTGCACTCCTGAACGGACACTTGCGAACCGGCCTTTCGTCGATGGCACTTCGGATCCCGTCGGGCAGCGGGCGACGTTGGCTGCGCTTACCCGCCCCTGTGAGGCTTCTCCGGAGGTCGGGGGTTCCTCGCCGACTGGGCAGGCGCTGTCGCGAAGACACCAGCGGCGGCAGGCAGCCGCAGCCTGAAACAGCTCCCCTTGGGAGTGCTGTCCACGGTCAGGGTCCCGCCATGCGCGACAGCGATGCTGTGTGCGATCGCCAGCCCCAAGCCGGTGCTGCCGTGTGCCCGCGACCGGGAGGTGTCGCCCCGGGAGAATCGGTCGAACAGGTTCAGCTGCCGGTCTCGCGGTATGCCGGGGCCGTCGTCGCGAACGAGGACCTCAACGGCCAACGGGCCGTCTCGGACGACAGCGGTCACTGTCGTGCCTGGCGGGGTGTGCGTGCGGGCGTTGGTCAGCAAGTTCGCGAGGACCTGGTGCAGTCTGTCGGCATCCCCGGTCACAGTGACCTCGTGCTCGGGGAGGTCGAGCCGCCATCGATGTTCGGGGGCAGCAGTCTTGGCATCGGCCACCGCGTCGAGAACGAGCCTGGTCAGGTCGACCGGCCCCCGGGCCAGGGGTCGGCCGGCATCGAGTCGCGCCAGCAGCAGCAGGTCGGTGACCAGGGACGCCATCCGGTCGGCGGTGACGGTGATGCGAGCCAGCGCATCTGCCGTTTCAGCGGGCATCTCACCTGTCTCGGGCGACTGTCCGAACTCCGCGTATGCGCGGATCGTCGCCAGCGGTGTCCGCAACTCATGGCTCGCATCGGCGACGAATCGGCGAAGCTGTTCCTCGGTGGCGTCGCGGGCTGCCATCGCCTGGCTGACCCGTTCGAGCATACGGTCGAAGGCCTGGCTGACCTGGTCGACCTCTGTCCCGGACGGAGCAGTCGCCGCGGTCGTCGGCAACGTTGTGTCGGGACCCGTGAGCGCGAGCTCGGAGACGCGAAGCGCTGTCTCGGACAGGTCATGGAGAGGTCGCAGGCCGCGCCGGACGACGAAAGCGGCCGCTGCCCCGCCGAGCGCAACCACGGCGATGAACACCGCGAGGAGGATGACGAAGAGCTGGGCGAGCGTCTGGTTGAGCGGGTGCAAGGGAAGGCCGGTAATCAGGATGTCGTTGTCATGGCCCTGCATCGCTCTCAGGCGGTAGTCCCCGACTGTGCCCAGGTCGACGCTGGTCGGTTCGCCCCCTGGCCGGAGAGCCATCACTGCCTGGGTCGAGGAGGGGTCAAGCGTGACATCGTGGTTGGCCCCGGAATCGGAGATGACGGCGGCGGCGGTGACCCGACCGGCTGCGACCCGAATTGCGAGTGTCCCGACAGCCTGTCCAGGGATCGCGTCATCCGCGTCGCCGGCCGGTCCTTGGGGCGCCTCGGCGTCATGCTCAAGGCTGGCGGAGTAACGTCCGCTTGCGGCGAAGAGTTGGTCGTCCAGTCGTGAGAGCAGGAACTCCCGGAGGAACAGCTCGCTGGCCGCCCCGAGGACCGCGCCGGCCCCGAGCAGGACGATGACCATGCCGATGGTCAGGCGTTTCTGCAGACTTCCACTGCGCAGCCTGTGTCGAAAACGTCGTTTCGGTGTGCCAACGACGTCACTGTCAATGCCCACGTCACGGCGCCGGCGGGCGCAGGATATAGCCGACGCCCCGCACGGTATGGATAAGCGGGTCGCGCCCGGCATCGATCTTCTTGCGCAGGTAGCTGATGTACAGCTCGACGATGTGCGCCTGCCCACCGAAGTCGTAGTTCCAGACTCGCTCCAGGATCTGGGACTTCGACATGACTCGGCGTGGGTTCCGCATCAGGAAGCGGAGTAGTTCGAACTCAGTGGCCGTCAGCTCGACCCGCACACCACCGCGCGTGACCTCATGGGCGTCCTCGTCCATGCTCAGGTCTGCGACGGTCAACAACGAGGTGCCTTGAGCGCGCATGCTGCCGGAACGACGGAGCAGGCCACGAAGCCGCGCCAACACCTCCTCAAGGCTGAACGGTTTCGTCACGTAGTCGTCACCTCCAGCCGTGATCCCCGCGATGCGTTCCTCCAGCGACTCGCGGGCGGTGAGGAACAACACTGCGACGTCCGGGTCGAGCGTTCGGACCTTGGCCAGCACCTCCAGCCCGTCCAGGTCGGGAAGCATCATGTCCAGGACCACGACGTCCGGCTGGAACGCCCGCGCCTCCCGGACGGCTTCCTCACCGGTGTATGCCGTCCGGGCGGTCCACCCGTCACGTCGCAGGACGCTCGCCAGTACTTCGGCGAGACTCTCCTCGTCGTCGACGACGAGCACGCGGGGCAAGGGCGGGGCGGCGATATCGGTCACCCATCCAGAATCGCGCATGATCGAGAGCCCAACCTGTGGGTCACCTCAGCGTCTGCTCTGTGCCGTCTCAGCACATCACGGACGTGCCGGCAACTCAGAGCCGATTCAGAGGCCTGAACCAGGCCTATCTCAGGCAGACACGTCATGGTGGAACCACCAAGACCGATTGAACGGGAGATGGGTATGCCGCAGCAGTGGCGGGTGCGACAGTCAGGTCGGCAACGTGTCCGAGACATAACGACCGGTCTGGCGCTGGGTGCGACGGCTGGGACGCTCGGAGTCGCCGGATGGCTGGCAGCCTCTGCGGCACCGCAGGCTGCGAGCGACGGCCAGCCGTCCCGCCAGGTCGGGTCGACCGCCTCATCACACCCGAGATCCAGCGGGTCGCAGGACTTGGCGAGGCTGCCGGCCGCAGGGGCGCCCGCCAGCTCGGGTGGCTCGGGGGTGCGGCCCGGCGGCGGGCTACCGGGCGGCGCGCACGCGACGTCGAGCGGGTCATGACGAGCACGACGCAACCGGTCGATCCCCTCGCCGCCACGCAGTGGGCGGTCTGGACGACGACCGCGCGGCTGGTCGTCACCGAACCGCGGGCGCTCGCACCGGCCGCCGAGATCGTCAAGGCCTTCCTCGACGACGTGGACAATGCGGCAAGTCGGTTCCGTCCCGACTCCGAGGTCTGCCGACTCGCAGCGTCCGGTGATTCAGCGGCGACGGTCAGCCCGCTGCTTGGAGAACTGGTGGAGGCAGCCCTGTCAGCCGCCCGGCTGACTGACGGCGATGTCGACCCGACACTGGGGACCGTCCTGACAGGGCTCGGCTACACGGCCGAGCAGCCACCGAACGCGGCGCCGTCGACCCGGTTCGCAAGCGTCAGACTGGCTCGTCGAGCGAGCTGGCAGGACGTACGCCTGCGCGGGGACACGGTAGAGGTGCCCCCCGGAACGCTGCTCGACCTGGGTGCGACGGCGAAAGCGTACGCGGCGGATCGGTGCGCTCGCCTCGTCGCCGACCATGTTGGCTGCGGCGTTCTCGTGAGTCTGGGCGGCGATCTGCGCGTGGCCGGACCAGAGCCAGTGGAAGGCTGGCGGGTTCTCGTCCAGGACGGCCCGGCTGAACCGGCGAGCACGGTCCGGCTGGTGGGAGCCAGCGCCATGGCGACCTCCTCCACCTTGCACCGCCGGTGGCGCCGTGGCGAACAGGTTCTGCACCACATCGTGGACCCGCTGACCGGATGGCCGGCGGATCCGCTCTGGCGGACCGCGACGGTTGCCGCTGACACCTGCGTCTACGCGAACACCCTGTCGACCGCCGCCCTCGTCCGCGGACCTCGGGCGCCTGATCTGCTCTACGTCGCAGGGGTCGACGCCCGACTGGTGGCTGCCGACGGTACAGTCCGCGTGTTCGGAGGCTGGCCCGGGTGAACTCGGCACTGTGGTATCTCGGCCGCGGCTCAGGCGTCACGGCGCTGGTTCTGTTCAGTCTCGTCGTCGTGCTCGGGGTTGTGACCCGTGCCGGACAGCCGCTCCCGGGGCTGCCCCGGTTCGCCGTCGCCACTCTCCACCGAACTGTCAGTCTCACCGCCGTGCTGTTCCTGCTGCTCCATATCTCCACGCTCTTGGTCGACCCCTACTCGCAGTTGCGCCTGATCGACACGGTCATGCCGTTCAGGGGCGTCTACCGACCGATCTGGCAGGGACTTGGAACGGTGGCCGCCGACCTGGTGTTCGTGCTGGTCGCCTCCAGTCTGTTGCGCCACCACATCGGGGTGCGGGCCTGGCGCTTCATCCATGCGATGGCCTACCTCTGCTGGCCCGCGGCAGTTCTGCACGCCGTTGGCAACGGCACCGACGCACGAAGCCACTGGCTGTTGGCGGTCGTTAGCGGCTGTATCGCCTCCGTCGCCATAGCGGTCACCTGGAGGCTTACCGGAGGGAGCTTCGCGCGAGGTGCCCCGCCACGCCGACTCCCTCCCCCACCTGGCCTGGCTGGGTTGCAGTGAGGGTCCAGACCGCGCCACGCGGCCTGTTGCAGGCCCGAGCGCGCACGTACCGGCACCACCAGCGCCTGGTTGGTGCCCTGCCCGATCTTGACTCCGCACGGCTCATCGCGATGGTGACCGACTCGGGGCTGACGGGGCGCGGCGGCGCAGGCTTCCCTACCGGCCGAAAGCTGGCTGCCGTCAGGGCCCGACCCGGTGGCGTGGTTGTGGGCAACGGAGCCGAAGGCGAACCGGCCAGCAGCAAGGATCGGGTGCTGCTGAATGAGGTTCCCCACCTTGTCCTGGACGGCCTAGAGATCGCGGCCCGGGCTGTTCGCGCCACGTCCATATATCTCTACGCCCCCGCCGACCTCCTGCGTACCACAATCGGACCCGCCGTGGTCGAGCGCGACCCGCAGCCCGCCGTGGGTCTCATCGCCGCACCCGACACGTTCGTCTCCGGCCAGGAAACCGCCGCCGTCGCGGCCGTCGAAGGCAAAGATGCCTTGCCCACCATGCCGCGAGCGCCCGTCTACAAACGTGGTGTGCAGCGCAGGCCGACGCTTGTGTCCAACGTTGAGACGCTCTGCCAGCTCGCCCTGATTGCCCGCTTCGGCCCGGAGTGGTTCCGAAGCTGCGGATCCGAGGACGAACCCGGCGCGAGACTGGTGACGGTCTCGGGCGCGGTTCGTCGGCCCGCCGTGTACGAGGTCCCCGGCGGCAGCCGCCTGCGCGACATCGTGGACTGGGCCGGGGGATCTTGCGAGCCACTTCAGGCGATTCTCGTCGGTGGCTATCACGGGGCGTGGGTCCCTTGGGACGCGAGCATCGGCGACCTTGCGTTGAGCCGCTCTGCGCTGCGACCGTACAACGCCGCACCTGGGGCCGGTGTCCTGATCGGACTGCCTGCCCGACGATGCGGCCTGCAGGCGACTGCCGCCATCACGTCGTATCTCGCCGGCGAGAGCACCGGCCAATGCGGCCCGTGCCTGAACGGCTTGCCGGCCCTGGCCCACCACGTGAACGAGGTGGCCTTTGTTGCTCGAAAGCGCACCTCCGCACTGGAGTTGCAACGGCTCGCGGGCATCGTGGACGGCCGCGGAGCCTGTCACCACCCGGGGGGGACTGTGCGTATGCTTCGGAGCGCCCTGGCCACATTCGCCGCCGAGGTTGACCTGCACCTCGCGGGCCGTTGCTCCGGTCGGGCCACGGATGGGTCACTCCCATGACCACCTGGCTCTCGATCGACTGGACGCGATGCGAGGCACGGGGACTCTGCCTTGAGCTGCTGCCCGAGGTGCTCACCGCAGACGATTGGAATTACCCGATCGCCTCATCGGAACCCCCCCTGCAGGTTCCGGCAGCCGTTCGCGAGCACGCGGAAGCGGCCGTCCGGGAGTGCCCCCGTCTTGCTCTGCGGCTGGTCACGGACCGAACAGCGATCCAGTGACGACAACGCCTCTCCGGCTCTGGCTCAACGCGAAGCTCGACGGGCTCGGCCACCTTCTCCCGAGTCGCGCCGCGCAACGACTACCTCCGCCAGCCGCCGACGTGGTCGAGTCAGCGCTGGGCCTGGAGAAGAGGAACGACCCGGTGTTACCCCGAACCGGCGGTCCCGCAGGAAACGCTCAGCTCACGGCGGCCATCGGACTGCTCATGCTTGTGCTGATCGTCGCTGAGCTCGTCACGCTCCTCAACGTGCGCGGCCTGCTCACCTGGCACGTCGCTGTCGGCACTTTGCTCATCCCGCCGGCGTTCGCCAAGACGGCCACCACTGGCTGGCGCGTGGTCCGGTACTACTGCGGTCACCCTGCCTATCGCCTGGCGGGGCCTCCACCAGTGGTCCTGCGGCTGCTCGGTCCGCTGGTGGTTGCCTCCACCATGGCTCTGCTCGGTTCCGGCGTTGTTCTGGTGCTCCTTGGACAGTCGACCAGCCATACGCCGCTCATCACGCTGTTCGCGTCTCCGGTGGACTGGGTCACCGTCCACCAAGCGGCTTTTGTGCTCTCGGGCCGTTGTCACCGGCGTCCACGTGCTCGCTCGCCTCGTGCCCGCGGTCCGGATCACGCTGGCGGGGGCGGCCGCCACGACTGTCCCCGGCTCCGTGAAGCGTGCCAGCGTACTCATCTCTGCGGCAGCCGCGGCGGTGATCGGCGCGGTGCTCCTCGTCCAGGCAGACGGCTCGTGGGCCAACAGCGGGGACTTCATACGCGGCATCCACGCGATGGTGCGTTGACGACCATGTGCGTCGAGCCGCGGGTGCACTTACGACCGACGGCGTTTCATGGCCGTCGGTCGTGTGATGCTCGATGTACGGGTATGGCGATGAGTACGGTGCCCAACGCGAGGAGCAGAACGCCGAAGATCAGCAGGCCAACGGCGAGCCAGATGAGCCAGGGAATCGTGGCGCCCACATCAGCCTGGACCGCCACCGGCCGAGAAGCGTCCGAGTTCATCGCCACCAGATCCCACTGCCCTGAACCCGGGGACCACGTGAGCGACTGCGTTCCCGGTCCGCTGGCCTGGGCCACCCATATGTCCTGATCGGTCGGCGGAGCCGACGGGGCAAGGCCGGCAATCGCAGTCCCCTCACGGGAGTTGCTGTCGCTGAACGTGCTGCGAGCCACCCCCCGCAGGTAGGTCTCCGCCTGACTCGCCGGTGCGATGCCGAGGAAGATCTCACCCCCGCCCTGACCTTGTGAGGTTGCCCGGATACGCACGTCGCCGAGGATGGATCGGACGACCGGCCAGTCCGGTCCCTCGACCTGGAAATCGATCGGGTTGCTGACAACCGCGTAACCCTCGCTGGTGAACGTCTGCGAATCAGACGTCACAAAGCCGTCGACCCGCGTGGTCCGGTCTACGATCAGCAGCCCTGCGCCGGCGACCAGGACACCGACCGACACCAGCGCGAAGACCGAGCCGAGCACGACTGAGACGACTCGCCCGGTGGTCCACCGCGATTGGCTCGATGCCGACCCAGGTGGGAGTGGTACGCCACCCGTGGAACCTGCCGCTTCGGCGGTGGTGGACGATGAGTATGGCGGTGCATCGGGTGCTGTGGACACGTCCCCCGTCGGCTCGGCCGCTGTCATCGATACGGGACCTGGTTCGTCCTCACCGGTGTCGAGTCGGAAAGGCGGGTACTGGTCGGTCATCAGTCCCACGTACGCGGCCACCCGGAACACCCAGCGGTCCATTCCCAAGATGAAGTCCAGCAGGGGACGCGGATAGCTCCCGGTGAACGCGAGAATGATCCCCGCAACGAGGACCAGGACGCCCACCAATCCGCCGCCGCCCCAGCTCCACTGCCAGTCATCGGAGCGCCAGGCCAGCCAGGTGCCGCCACCGATGAAGAAGGCGATGATGATGTAGTGCGGGATCGCAAGCAGCCACCACTTGACCAACACCAGGCCTCGTGACAGGTGATCGGGGTAGTCGATCTCCAGGGTCGCGGGATAGTCCCCCACCTCGGCCAGCGTAAACGGTGGATAGCGGTCGGTTCCTAAAGCGCTGTATCCGTAGTACGACACACGCCATGTCCAGCGGAGCACACCCACGTTGAAGCCGAACAGCGCACGTGGATACCGGCCGGTGAACAGGATTGCAAAGAACGCCGCGACAGTTAGCGCGAAGAACGCGATCCACAGAAAGACCAGCAGGATGAAGTGTGGAATCAACAGGAGCCATTTGACCAGCCACAGCCATCTGGACAGTTTCGGGTCGAGCCGGCTCTCAAGGCGAACGGGGTACGTCGTCATCGTGGATTCCTATCTCTCTGCGTCATCATCTGGCGGATGGCGCAAGAAACCTGACTCGGCGACCGTGTTGACTCGGACGCTATTAGCGCCAGCTCGGGCTCGAGTGGCGCCTCGTGTTCATGCTCGATGCTGCAGACGGTCCATCTCATCGCGGATCTGGCTTTCGCTGGGAACATCCGAGCCGTAGGCGTCCCAGGCATTTGCCACCACGCCGATTCCCCAACCGATGATCGGGAACACCGGCCAGAAGAAGGCTGCCCCAGTCATGGCCCAGATGACGACGAGGAAGGCATTGACCATCAGATACATGAACAGGTGGATCTTGAAGTCGGCTTGCTTCTTCAGCCGTGTGATCGCCCGATCGCGCAGTGTTTCCTCGTCAACCGTGTGGTTCGCACTCATGGTTGAGACCTCCCAACTCCATCACGCTTCCTGTCCAGCACCGCTGTCCGCGGGACCGCCGGGATCTATTCTCAGTGTCCCAGGGCACTGGGATTTCGAACACGGGCGGAAGTCCCACATCGTCCGGCGGAAGTCCCACGCCATCTCCTCTGCGTTTCAGCACCCGTCATGACTCCACGGGTTCCCGCTCGATGGGGCAGGTCATGCACCGCGGTCCCCCGCGTCCTCTACCGAGCTCCGAGCCGACAACGGGCACGACGTCGACACCTTCGTCGGCAAGGTAGCGGTTCGTGGTCGTGTTGCGCTCATAGCCGAGGATGACGCCAGGCGACACCGCGAGGAAGTTGTTACCGTCGTCCCACTGCTCGCGCTGCGCGCCCATCCTGTCGATCGGTGTCCGCAGGATCCGCAGCCGTTCGACGCCGATGGCGTCCGCGACCACGGGGAAGAGCTCGGTGTTCTCTTCGATCTTGAACTCACCCTCATCGCCGATCGCGGTGAGCGTGAAGGACCGAAGATCTTCAGAGAGGTAGGGATAGACGCAGAACGCATCCCGGTCGATCATGGTCATGGCTGTGTCGAGATGCATGAAGGCCCGTTCCTTCGGCAGCTCAACCACTATGACCGTGTCCACGCTGCCGGCCCGGAACAGCGAGCGAGAAAGCGTCTCCACGCCCTGTGGTGTGGAACGTTCGCCCATGCCGATCATCACGGCCCGGTCGCCTATTACCGTGATGTCGCCGCCCTCTATCGTCGCCTCCCCATGGGACGATGAGTCGTTTCCGTACAGAAACCGCATCTGCGTGGTCGCGAACATCGGGTGGAAGTTGTATACGACACGGGAGTTGATCGTCTCCCGCTGGCGGGCGGGTTTGGCCATCGGGTTGATGGATACCCCGTCATAGATCCATGCGGAGTTGTCGCGCTGAAACAGATGGTTCGGGAGCGGCCGGAGCAGGAAGTCGTCCGGACGCAGGTACTCCATCAGCAGGCTCGGGGTGTGCAGCTGTGCTGTGACATCGCTCTTGAGCACGCCTCCAACCAGCAATGCGGCCAACGTCCCGGCCGGCGTCGAGCTGACGAGCTCGTCGAGGGGCGCGTCGAGGGCGGGGCCGAACCGGTTCGCCGTCGTGAGCCTGTCTTGCAGGAACACCCTTGCACCAGGCTCGTCCAGGGCTTCAGCCAGCAGAGTTACGAAGTGATGCACGATGACACCACGAGCCTGGAGTTGAGCGACGAAGGCGTCGTGCTCTTCCCGAGCACGGTGAGCCCACATGACGTCGTCGAAGAGAAGCTCATCGACGTTGCCGGGGGTAAGCCTGCTCAACTCGACACCGGGTCGACGCACAATCACCTGCTTGAGCCGTCCGACCTCGGAGTCGACATGGAACGTCATGATGGAAGTCCTTTCCGCTTGGGGAGACCTCGGGACAGCAGGTCCGCTCATCGGTACTCCGGAACGGCTTCTGGCGCGGTCATGGACCCACGCATCGACAAGTAGACAGGGATACCGAGAGCACTGGCGCCACCGGCCATGAGGAACGGCCCCCAGACCACGCTGGTGAGGGTGCCTGGGACGACTCTGAGTGGGTGTCTGTTCCAGCGCTGGGGCCTTTCGTCCCGGCAGGGTGTCGTCACCGCAGACCTGGTAGCACTCCAGGACCGGCGTTCGGCTCGTTGATGGTCCGTCCGAGGTCGGTTACTGCGGGTCGTATGTCTGGGGGAGAACAGTGTGGGTGAGGATGTGGTGCAGTCTGTCAGCCTGCTCATACTGGGCGGAGTGCCCGGACAGGCGGAAGACATACTGCTTCTTGATGGGTGCCTTGAGCAGGTTGAACCATTCGTGGGCGGGTAGCCGTCGGGCGGTGGCCTCGTAGCGGGCGTCGAGCAGATACACCGGTACATGAAGTCGGGGCACGTCGCGGCGGAAGTCGATGCCCTGGAGCTGGGGGTACATGACAGCGAACATGTCGGCGAGGCCGCGGACGACGTTGACCTTCTCTATGAAGGTGTACTCGGATGCAAGCACGTTGAGCGGGCCGATGCCGGCGTCGCTGATACGGTCCTCGTAGCTCTGTGGGGGGTCGTGCGGGTTGAGTTCGTCGTAGTAGCTCAGGACGTAGGCGTTCGCGAACACGTCGTCGTAAGGCGGTGGGCCGTAGCTGCGCATCCGGTCGGCGACGTCCTGGTTGCCGGTGCGGCTGGCGTAGTCGAGCATCGCCTGGTACAGCAGCCGGTCGGTCTCGAGCACGTCGACCATCTGCCCCCCGCCGATGTAGGCGTAGTAGAGCTCTGGGTGCTGCTGCACCGCGAGTGTGCCGATGATCGTGCCCCAGGACTCGCCGATGAGGTAGATCTTGCGCTCGTCGAAACGCTGTCGCAGGTAGTTGGTGAGCTGCACGGTGTCCGCGACTGCCTGGTCGAGCGTCCATGTACTGGTGGGGTCAAGGGCGGCGTAGGACTTGCCGGTGCCGCGCTGGTCCCAGTCGACCACGGTGAAGTCGCTCTCGATACCGCCCCACAGTGCACGGATGTAACCGAGGTCGCTCTGCCCAGGTCCGCCGGCCAGGTGGAGAAGCACTGGGTTGTCGGTGTCATGGCCGCGGATGGAGATCCACTGGTCGTGCCCTCCGAGCTCCAGCTTCTCCAGGGTGGCGATGCTGCCCGCGACCGGTTGGCCGTCCGGCCCGAGGATCGCCGGTGTGCTCGCCGGCCGGGTGAGCACGACACCGAAGGCGACCAGCGCCAGCGCGACCGACCCGGCGACCAAGCGGCGGAGACCGCGCGCGATCCGGGTATGCAACCGACCGGCCGACCGTCCGCTGCCGTTCAGTCGACGTGCCAGCCCGGCACCGTACGCGGCTCCGAGCAGCATGGGCAGCACGACCAGCAGTCCATCGAACACGCGGCCAAGGACGAACGCGGCGATTCCCCAGCTGGTCCCCAGGTGCACGCCGTCGACCAGCGGCCCGTCCGTCGGCACGCGCACGAGCTCGAAGACGCCGATGTGCACAACAGGTGCGAGAAGCATCGCCCACCGGGACCGCAGCAGCAGCCCACTCGCCAGACCGGCTACCAAACCGGTGATCATGGCTGCGACGGCCTCTGCGGTGGTGACCGGCCCTCGCGGCATGACCGCGCTGAGCAGCAACCCGCTGGCGGCCGCCACCGTCGTCGCCGCGGCGGTCCGACGCCGCGCAGGGTCCATCCAACGCCATGCCCGCCTGATCCACGGCGGGGTACGAAACGGCAGCTGTGCCTCCGCAGCATGCAGGCCCTCAGATACTCTGAGCTCCCTGATCCGGGCTGGGACGGTCATCGCCGGCTCCTGACGGTGTGGTAGGGCGTCGGTGTCGTTTCGTCACGCGTCGCGTGGGGTGGCGGTTGATCCACCGGTTCGATTCGGCCGAGCTCCCAGGCCAGTACGGTGATCAAGACTCCGACAGCGAACACCAAGGGGTGCATGACGGGCTGGACGACACGCATCCAGGCGAGCTGCACCAGGACCCAGGCGGCCAGCCCGGCTCCCGCGAACATTGACAGTTGCCGGTAGTAAGGCAGCCGTCCAAGTGTGAAGCCAGCCGCCAACAGCTCACCCAGGCCGGGGAGCAGGAGGAGCGCAAGACCGGGAAGTGCCCAACTATCGAAGGGAGTGTGCACCAGCCACCCGGTGGGCAGATCCCACCCGCCGGTGAGCATCTGGTAGCCCGCCAGGACGGCATTGAGGCCGACAAGAGCCTCGAGCACGATCAGCGAGACCCAGATGGTGCGAGGCTTCATGACGTCCTCCCTTACTCCGGTGCCTCACCCACTCAACGATCGCACCCTGGGCGCATCCGACCTAGAGCCCTTCGTCCTGACAGTGCCCGGCTTGGGTCACTGGTCGCGTTGCACAGGACGACAGCACCGCGCCCATGGAGCTCGCCTGCCGTCGCCAGGCTCGAGCCCTTCGACCCTGCCAGCTCGAGATCCTCGTCAGATTGGCACGTAGCGAACACGACCATCCCTGCCGTGCCGCACGCGTTGACGGACGGCTCCGGGATTCGCGCGGCTCGGGCGTGCCTGCCGGCGGGGAGACCGTCCGCCACCTCGCGATGACGTCGGGGCCGAGGATATGGCTGTCCCGGGACCTTCGTACCTATCGCCGCACCCGTCGACCATGTTGCCTGGAAATAGCCAACAGAGAACGGACCAGCTGCCAGGCGCCAGAGAGAGGGCTTCCCCATGACGGCCGCGACCAGCGATCCGAACACGCCCTATCTGGCGGTGCATGAGACCCACGTCGGCGTGGTCTTCCTCATCGGGGATCGCGCTTACAAGCTGAAGAAACCGGTCGACATGGGGTTCCTGGACTTCCGCACCGAGTCGGCTCGCGCCGAGGTGTGCCGGCGGGAGGTCGAACTCAACCAGCGGCTGGCTCCGGACGTGTACCTGGGCGTCGCTGATGTGGCCGGGCCGGACGGCCGTCCCTGCGATCACCTGGTGGTCATGCGCCGAATGCCCGACGGGCGGCGACTCTCCACGCTGCTGCGTGATCGCGTTCCGATCGAGGACGAACTCCGCCACATCGCACACGTGATCGCCGCGTTCCACTCCCGGTGCGAGAGCACCGGACAGATCGCCGCCGAAGGCAGCCGAGACGCACTGCAGGCCCGCTGGGCGGCCAGCTTCGACCAGGCGCACCCTTTCCACGGGAACGTGCTGGACGGCGCGCAGGCTACCGAGATCGAGCGTCTCACCCTGCGATTCCTTGCCGGACGCAAGCCCTTGTTCGACTCGCGCATCCGTGACGGCTACATCGTCGACGGGCACGGAGACCTCATCGCCGACGACATCTTCTGCCTGCCGGACGGACCGAGAATCCTCGACTGCCTCGAATTCGACGACCGGCTGCGCTATCTCGACCGGCTCGACGACGCGGCGTTCCTCGCCATGGACATCGAGCACCACGGCGCGCCGGAGCTCGCCGAAAGGTTCCTCGGCTGGTACGGCGAGTTCACCGCCGACCCCGCCCCACCGGCTCTGCTGCACCATTATCTTGCCTACCGAGCGTTCGTCCGTGCCAAGGTAGCCTGCCTACGGCAAGCACAGGGCGACACCGAGACTGCCGCGGAGGCCCGCGTGTTCAGCGCGATCACGCACCGCCACCTCGCGACCGCCGCCGTGAGGCTCATCCTGGTCGGTGGTCTGCCCGGCACCGGGAAGTCAACCCTCGCCGGCGGACTCGCCGACCGGCTCGGGCTTACACTGCTGAGCAGCGACAGGGTCCGCAAGGAGCTCGCCGGCATCGATCCGACGGCTTCCGCCGCCGCGGACTACCAGTCGGGGATCTACTCCCCGGAGTGGACCGAGCGCACCTACGCAGAGCTGCTCAACCGGGCCGAGCGGTTGCTCGGCCTTGGCGAGTCGGTGGTGCTGGATGCGTCCTGGAACGAGCACAGCCCGCGGAATGCTGCCGCCGAAATCGCGGCCCGCACACACAGCGACCTGATCCAGCTGCGCTGCGAAGCGCCCTTCGACCTGGTTTCGGCGCGGATTCGTGGGAGGCGCGGCATCTCCGACGCCGACGGCTGGATCGCCCTCGACATGCTGGCCGACGCAGCGCTCTGGCCGGAGTCGGTGACGGTCGACACCACGCTGTCACCGGAGTCGGCCCTCGAATCCGCGCTGGCAGATGTACAACCACATCCGGCGCAGGAGCAGCCCTGGCCGCTCCGCCGGCCCGTCATACCGCCGGACTGACACTCCAGCCGCCATGCTCATCGAGGCTGGCAGCGCTTCAGCTGGCCAGTCCTTCCCTCTGCAGCCGCCTAGCTGCCTTGCGACTTCTGTTGTCGGGCGGCGACGACTGACCCGGCAGACCATCCAGGCGCGCGCCCGCGCGCAGGTGGACCGACTCCGCCTGCGCCGTGACCGCTCAGGGCCAGCAGCCAGGCGATGAGGGAGTTGGAATTCCACATCTCGCCGGTACGGAGCTCATCGCGACCCCAGGTAGCCGTCGGAAAGTCGGGAACCAGGTTCAGCAGCTGTTCGGCCCGAGCCGTGTCTGTCCCAATGTGCACTGGGCTTTCCACAGCATCGGACACATCGGGGATCACACCGTTGCGCCAACGGCGGACCTCGTAGCGGAAGTACCGCGAGTGGCCGAGCCATGTCAGGCCGACGGGTCCCTGGCACACCACTCCTCGGTCGGACTCTCCGCTCCCCCACGCTGGTGCACTCTCGATCACGAACAGGTCGCTACCGTGCTGAACCTGAAGAGCCGAGTGGTAGAGATCGCAGACCGGGCGATGTTCGTGGCGCGCCACGAGTGCCTCATAGATGCGGCCGTTCCACCGTACGCAATGGTCGCCGGCCCCCAACGGGAGCCAGTACAGGTCGATGCGGGATTGCACTGTTGTCATCCCTCGATCGTGAGGCGGGCAAGCGCAGCAGTGAAGCGGCCACAACTCTTTCGTCGACGGGTCCGCGAGCACAGAGCCGAAAGTCCCTAGGGTGCCGGGCCGAGTACCGATGTGCCAATGCCCGGCTTCCAGCGAGGCGGGCGCGCTCCAGTACACCGGGATCGGGCCGTTGGCAAAGGAGGTTCGACCCTGGCGAAGACCACGAAACACCAGAAGGTGAGTCGAACGCGTGGCTCCGCACCATGCGCCACGGGAGTGACCGGTTTCCCGGGAGGGTTGCCTTGGCCTGAGCTACGTCGTGGCTGTAGCCGCCCCGTGGGAAGATGCATCGGTCCTAGGTGCTGCATTGGAGGTTGTCAGTGGTGAATGTCACTGTCGTCGGATCGGGGAACGGCGGCCTTGCCGTCGCGGCTGAATGGGCGCATCACGGCCATCGGGTGTCGGTGTATTCCGCAGCCGAGCATGCTCACGACAACATTCCCGCCCTCGAAGCCAGCGGAGGGATTCACAGCGAGGGGCGACTCGCTGGATTCATGCCGATCGCCTACGCCGGGACCGACATCGAAACGGCCCTCGACGGCGCCGAGGTCGTTTTCGTGGTCGGCCCCGCCTTCGCAACAGAACCACATGCCAGCGCGATGGCTCCTCACCTACACCCCGGCATGGTAGTGATCATCTGCCCCACGTCCTGCGTCGGGACTCTGGCGTTCAAGAGAGCGGCCAGCCTCCCACTGTCCGATGACAGCGTCCTCGTAGGAGAGACCAGCACCCTGCCGTACGCAGCCCGTGCAGACGGCCAGGGAACCGTGCACGTGTACCACCGCTTCGACACCGGCCTCTTCGCGGCTGCTCTACCGCGGGCCGGAACCCCGCGGTTGCTGGAGGTACTCCGGCAGGTCTATCCCGCCACCGAAGAGGCCGCGTCGATACTTCAGACCACCCTGCAGAATGGCAACCCTGTCATCCACCCCGCCGTCACACTGTTCAACGCCGGACTGCTCGAGCGCACCCACGGCGGATTCAAGTTCTACGAGGAAGGAATAACACCCAGCGTCGGTCGACTGATGGAGGCCGTCGACCGCGAGCGACTGGCGATCGCTGCCGCTTTGGGCGTCACAGTCCTCTCCGAGCCCGACGTCGGCGTGCTAGAGGGCTACATGGTCGAGAGCAACTACACGACCGGATACTCGACGGCTCCGGGGTTTCGGGGAATCGGTGCGCCCAGACCGCATCGATTCGCGTTATCTCACGGAAGACATCGGCTACTCCATGGTGTTCTGGACCGATCTTGCCCGACAGATGGCGGTGGACACGCCGGTCATGGACGCGATCATCGCGATCGGCTCCGTTGTTCTCGGTGACGACGTCCGTGCTCGGGGCGCACGCACGCTGAAGTCCATGGGCTTGGCTGAGATGACACGCGAGCAACTCCGCAACCTCTGAGACAGGAGGTGTCCTACGGTGCCGCTGAGGGGGTGGGCGGCGGAGTGGACACCTGCGTCGTCGGGTGTTTCTCAACCGCAGTGTGGTGGGTCTCGCTGGGAATGATCGCAACCGGCGACTCCGAGTAGTGGAGTACGGCCCGCGCGCTTGAACCGAGGTGGAAGCCACCAACATGATGGGGGCCGGTGTGCCTCCCGAGGACGACGATCTGCGCTCGCTGCTTTTGAGTCCAGCACCCGGGCGGTGACTTTGACCTCAGGGTGACGCTCTACCCAACGGGCCAGCGCCGTATCGACATGTGTCCTCGCCTGGTCCGACCACCGGTGGATGTCTTCGGGGGACGACGTGTAGATGGTGGGCACTTGCCAGGCATGGAGCACTATCAGCGGGACGGCGAGACGGGCGCAGCGTTCGAAGGCGTACCCCAGCACGGCGTCGTCGGCGGCGGAGCCGTCCAGCCCGACGAGGACGGGTCCTGCCCGCCAGCGGCCGGCACCCACTGATCGGGCACGACGACCACTGGAATCGGAGAGCGACCGGCAACAGCGATCGAGTTACTGCCGACGAACAGGCGTTTTGCCGCACTCAGTCCACGCTTGCCGAGCACCAGGACAGAGATTCGGATCAGGTGTCGGCGACGACCGTGTCCTGCCTGGGCGATGAAGCTAATTCAGCACGGTTGGCTCCCATCGAGTTGCTCGTGGATCTTGCCGGTCCGCAGACACCGCAAACACGCGTTCCGGGCCATCCCCTGAATGGTCGGCCCGGAACGTCGTGGAGGTGTCTACTTCAGAATGCTGTGGCGGCGGACGATCGGGAGTCCCTCCCAGGTGCGGCCGAGGCCCAGTGTCTTGCCGGCTCCCATCAGCGCAAGCAGGATCAGGGTCAGGGCGTAGATGATGTGGTCGTCCATGAAGGGGTTGTTCTCTGGGGGCAACACCGCCGACCACATCAGCACAAGCATCACAACGCCGGAGATAGTGGCCAGCCGCATGGCAACCCCGAGCATGAGTGCGACGCCGATGCCGAGCAGGCCCAGCATGAACAGCCAGTCCGCCCAGGCCGCTCCGGCGATGTCGTGGTAGATGTCGGCGAAGGGTCCCTTGGCGGCGAAGGTCAGAAAGCCTTCGGTCGGTGAACCACCGTGGATCCAAGCCGCGTCACCGAAGCGGTCAACAACCCCGGTCTCCGGGTCTCGTCCTGTCGCAAAACCCAGGGCGAACATCTTGTCCAGGAAAGCCCACAGGAACACCCAGCCGAGACTCAGGCGGAGCACCGCAGCCACATAGCGCAGGGCTGTGGTTGACCGGGAGTCCGCCACGGCGATCATGTCGTCGTTTCCGCGACGAACTGTGAACTCGTTACCTACTGAGTGGCCAGGTTCGTGGATCGTGCTCATGGTGCTTTCCTTTCGCGTAATTCTCCTTTTGTCGACCAAGCCTTTCCATGGTCACCTCCGTGGAACAGGGACCAACGACCTATTGCTATCGGCAAAGGACCCTCCCCCGACCCGCTCGACGCCTTCGACCTCCCGGCACGGTTCCGCGATCGGCCGGGCATCTCCGACGCCTACGGCTAAACCAGCCCGGGGCATGCTCGCGACACAGAGTCATGGCCACAGTTCGTCGTGGTCGACACTACGACCACACCGGAGGCGGCACTTGAATCCGCGCGGTCATGTGCACGACCGCACGACCACAGGCGGCGCTGGAGCAACCCCAGTTCACTCCGCCGGCCGGTCATGCCACCGGACTAACCGTCCAGCTGAGCCGACCGGGGCGAGCCGGATCGCGTTTCATGAATCCGGCCGTCAGGACCTTCGTACCTACCGCGACGGTCGCACACGGTGTTGCGTGGGACCACATAGGACCACTGACCGTCGAAGGAGTCATCATGAAAGCCGCTGTTGGGGATCGCATCGTGATCGCGTCGGGCCGGGTCGACTCGCCGGTGCGTGATGGGAGGGTCCTCGAGGTCAGGAACGCCGACGGCAGCCCACCGTACGTGGTGGAATGGTCAGATAGCGGTCACACCGGGCTGCTGTTTCCCGGACCCGATGCGCAGGTGCAGCATCTCGGCCATCAAGGCCAGGCAGCCGGGGCGGTTCAACCCGGGCACGTCAAGAGCTGGCGGGTAGAGGTCAACCTGTTCGAGTCGGCTGATGACACCACCGCGCATGCCGTGCTGGTGGCGGAGGTTCCCGGAATCGAGGCGAAGGGCGTGGCGCACCGAAACCCCGGAGACGCGAACGTTCCCGAGATCGGCGACGAGGTCGCGGTCGCGCGAGCCTTGCGTCGGCTGGCCGACCGGCTGCTGTCCACAGCCGCGGACGATATCACCGCCGTCGAGGGACATCCTGTGGTCCTGCGAGGCTGACCCGCCGATCATCCACGATCGCGTGGTGCCTCCGGGATGGGCCGGATGCTCCACTGCGGGTGCATCATCCTTGTCGGTTGCCCTGCCCGCGACTACACTCAGTGCTGGTCCGAGGACGCCAACGCCTCGATCTGTTGATGCTGCTCCCCTGCTGCCCCTGGAGCGTGACGCCCAGTGCAGTCGCCCCGAACGAACCCAAGTTGGATCATGCGTTCCGCATGAGGATAGCGCCGGAGGCAACGGAGCACCCGGGCGCCGCGAGCGGTCAGGTGTCGGCGGCGTCTACGGAGTTGACCTTTCCCGATGTTCCTCGGCTGGAGCTCGAAGAGCTGATCGCGCAGTTGACCGACCGGGCGCAGGATGTGCTGGCCGCCCAGGGGCGCCTTCGTGCCCTGATCCGGGCGAACGCGACCGTGGTGCGCCAGCTCAGGTTGGGGCCCGTGCTGCACCACACTGTGGAGGCGGCGCGGGAACTCGTTGGAGCCCGCTACGCGGCGCTCGGGATTGTCGGCCCGAACGGCCGCCTGGAGGAGTTCGTCCACGTCGGCATGGACGACGAGACCGTCGACCGAGTCGGTCTTTTGCCGGACGGTCACGGCATCCTGGGTCTCCTGATCACGCATCCGGAGCCGATCCGGCTCAGGGACCTTCGTGCCCACCCAGCGGCCGTAGGTTTCCCAGCCCATCACCCCCCGATGGTCAGCTTTCTCGGTGTGCCCCTCCGGGTGCGGGACCAGGTGCACGGCAACTTGTACCTGACCGAGAGCGCTAGAGGAGAGTTCACCGAGGAGGACGAGCAGTTGATCGTCGCGCTTGCGGCCAGCGCGGGGGTCGCGATCGAGAATGCCCGACTCTACGAGGAGAGCGAGCAGCGGAGACTGTGGCTGGCAGCCTCCTCCGAGGTGACCCGGGAACTCTTCGCCGAACACCGCGAGCCCCCGCTCGACCTCGTGCTGCGCCACGCGGCCCGAGGTGCAGGCGCCGACGTTGCGACACTCGTCCTGCCGACGGAGGGTGGTCAATGGCATGTGGGTGCGGCCACCGGGCCGAAGGCCGAGCAGATCGTCGGGCACGTCGTCAACACCACGCATTCGCTGGTGGGCGGCGTGATCTCCTCCGGCAAACCCGTACTGATCAGCGACTATCCGGCGCAACTCGCGACGGTTGAGGATCTTGATCTCGAAGTCGGCTCGGCGATGGGGGCGCCGCTCCTTGACGCCGACGACAGCGTCGTGGGTGCGGTGACCGTTGCGCGGCTGCCCGGGCGAATGAGGTTCAAGGAAGATGACCTGGAGCAGCTGGCCGGCTTCAGCGGCCATGTCGGCATAGCGATGTCACTTGAGCGAGCCCGTTCGGATCGTGAGTCCATGCGCATGCTCGCCGATCACGACCGCATCGCTGCGGATCTGCACGACCACGTAATCCAGGAACTGTTCGCCGTAGGAATGGGACTGCAAGGACTGCTGCGCAACGTCACCCGCCCCGAAGAGCGGGCGCGCATACTCGGCTATGTCGACGCTCTCGATGCGACGATCAGCCGGATCCGCAGCACAATCTTTCAGGTCAAGTCTGAGCGAAGCCACGAGGACACCCTGCGACGCCGGCTGGCGCGTGTCATCGCGGAGCACACTCCCGGTCTGGGCTTTCATCCGGAGATCAAGTTCAACGGGCCCCTCAACCTCGGTGTCCCAGCCGAGCTGGCCGATGACATCGTGGCCGTTGTCCGCGAAACCGTGTCCAACATCGCCCGTCACGCCAATGCCAGCGAAGCTCAGATTCGTGTCTCCCTCGTCGGTGAGCTCGTCACCATTGACGCTATCGACGACGGGTGCGGTATTGGGATCCTCGAACACACCAGCGGCCTGTCCAACCTCCGGCGGCGGGCAGAAGCCCACGCAGGGGCTCTTCACCTCGATGAACCGCCCGGAGGAGGGACCCACCTCCGATGGACTGGACGGGTCACAAGAGTGAAGCCGAGCTGAGCGCCCAAGGACGGCGGGCAGCGCCCGGGCCGACTACTGTCTGGGCTGCGGATGCGGATGAGTCGAACCCGGCTGCGTCACCGCTGGCCACCGCATCGCCTCGAAAGCGAGAATCGACACGTGAGAACTCTGGACGGCTGGAGCCTGGTCTACGACGGTTACGATCCTTCGCAGGAGAAGCTCCGGGAAGCCTTGTGCGTACTGGGGAACGGCTTCTTCGCAACGCGTGGGGCGGCCCCGGAGTCGGTGGCCGATGAGATCCACTATCCCGGCACGTATGCCGCCGGTTGCTACAACCGACTCCACGACGAGATCGCGGGACGGTTCGTGGAGAACGAGAGCATGGTCAACCTCCCCAACTGGCTGCCGCTGACCTTCGCGATCAATGGAGGCGAGTGGTTCAAGCCCAGCCGACAGGAACTGTTGGACTACCAGCAAGTGTTGGACTTGATGCGTGGGTTACTCACGCGCCGATTCCTCGTGCGCGACCGGGAGGGCCGTGAAACCGCCGTCACCCAGCGGCGCCTGGTCCACATGGGGTCACCGCATCTGGCGGCGTTGGAGACCACCGTCACAGCAGCGAACTGGGCGGGCAGCCTTCGCGTCCGGTCGGCGGTTGACGGAGCCGTGGAGAACGCCGGAGTAGAGCGCTACCGCTCGCTCGGAGGCCGACATCTGCGAACGCTGGAGACGCAGACCGACGAGGACATGGTCCTGCTCGTCGCAGAGACGACGCAGTCGAAGGTCCGGGTGGCGGTCGCCGCCCGGACCTCGATTTCGGTAAACGGTGCTCGCGACTCACGCGTTCGGCACGTCATCACCGGACCGGACCAGGTCGGACACGAGCTGGCCGTCGAGCTGACCGCCGGCGATCAAGTGGTCATCGAGAAGGTGATCTCCCTCTATACTTCGCGCGATCCCGCGATCTCCGAGCCAGGTGCGGCGGCGACGGAAGACTTGAAGAGTGCCGGAGGCTTCGACGTCCTGCTGGAGAGCCACACACTGGCCTGGTCTCACCTGTGGCGACGGTTCAACGTCGACCTGAGCCGGGCAGCGGAGCACTATGACCATGCGGTCGTCTCCGCGGTGCGCCTCGGCATGTTCCACCTGCTGCAGACGGTGTCTCCGCACAGTGTCGATCTGGACGTCGGCGTGCCGGCACGAGGCCTGCACGGTGAGGCCTACCGGGGGCATGTCTTCTGGGACGAGCTTTTCGTGTTCCCCGTCCTGACCCTGAGACTGCCCGCCGTGACACGCGCCATATTGCAGTACCGCTACCGCCGGTTACCCGCTGCACGGCGAGCTGCCGCAGAAGCGGGGTACGCGGGGGCGATGTTCCCCTGGCAGTCCGGCAGCGACGGGCGCGAGGAGAGCCAGCGGATGCACCTCAATCCGCTGACGAATCACTGGCTACCCGACGCCAGCCGGCTGCAACACCACGTCGGGATCGCTGTCGCCTATACGTTCTGGCAGTACTACGAGTCGACCGACGATCGGGAGTTCCTAGCCGACTACGGCGCCGAGATGCTGATTGAGATTGCCCGGTTCTGGGCGAGCATCGCCAGCTACGACCAGTCCAAGGACCGGTTCGTCATCCGTGGGGTGATGGGTCCCGACGAGTTCCACACCGGTTATCCGGGCACCGAGCAGACGGGTCTTGACAACAATGCCTACACCAATGTCATGGCGGCATGGGTGTTGCGTCGGGCGTTGGATTCGCTCGGGCTGCTGTCCGCGAGCCGGCGTGTGGAACTGATGGAACGCCTCGACCTCCGGTCCGAGGAGCTGCAGCGTTGGCGGCAGTTGTCTGAGCGGATGTTCGTCCCGTTCCACGATGACGGCGTGATCAGCCAGTTCGAGGGCTACGCCGACCTCGAGGAGCTCGACTGGGATGCCTATCGGGCTCGCTACCCGAACCTCAGGCGTATGGACCGCATCCTGGAATCCGAGGGGAGATCACCCAACCAGTTCAAGGTCTCCAAGCAGGCCGACGCCGTGATGCTCTTCTACCTCCTGTCGTCTGAGGAGCTCACCGATCTACTCGGCGGACTCGGCTACGACTTCGATCCGGCGACGATTCCCAGGACCATCGAGTACTACCTCGCCCGAACCTGCCACGGCTCCACTCTCAGCTCCGCGGTGCATGCGTGGGTTCTCGCCCGGTCACACCGGGAACGCGCAATCGAGTTCTTCTTCGAGGTCCTACGCAGCGACATTTCGGATATCCAGGGTGGCACCACCGCCGAAGGCATCCACCTCGCCGTGATGTCCAGCGCAGTCGACCTGCTACAGCGCTGCTTCGCCGGAGTGCAGGCACACTGGGATGCGCTCTGGTTCGATCCCCATTGGCCCGAGGTCCTCGGAGACTTCAGGTTCGAGATCCGTTACCGCGGGTGCGAACTGACGGTACAAGTGTCCGGCAGCCGCGCGCAGGTTACGGCAGCACCGAACCAGGGACCGCCGATCAAGATCGGATGCCGCGGAGCGACCTACGAACTGCAGCCGGGAGGGACGATCGAGCTCCTCCGGGGCCACGATCCCCGCGTGGCTTCGGCATAGCCGCACCCTTTCGCGGACGATCCAGAGCGCATCTGCGCGGCCGCGACGAACGTCGTCGATCCGGGCGCTCTCTCTGTTGCAGTCGGTGCGAGCCATGGGCGGGTCAGGCCCGGGCACCCACCAGATTGAGCCATGCAACCAGCCGCGCCGGGTCGGCGTTTCCGCTCCGGAATCCAACGTGTCCGTCGGGGCGGACGGCCATGATGTCCCCGCCGGGTTTGCTGTCCAGGCGGTGGACCGTCACGCGCGAGCCAAGCATACGTTCGTCGGGTTTCTCGGCATCGCCGAAGATGAAGACCTTGATTCCCGGCCGCGCCGTGATCTCATGCAGCCGCACCGTCTGTCCATCGCAGATGACCGGCTCATCCGGGAGTCGGTCACCGGGACGGGGACCGCCGGCCGACGGGGCACCGTCCACTGAGATGGCACTGTGCCGATAGTGCACCCGCAGCTGTGCCAGTGTCCGCACCGCCTGGGCCATGAGCCATCGCTGGTTCGTCAGACGCGCCACAGCGGGTGCGGTCAGTGGCGCCGCCGTGCCGCGCAGAAAGGAGGGCAGCGGATGCCTGGAGGCCTCGGCGAAGAACAAGAGATGGGTCAGGACGAGAAGTCGGCGGGCCACCGGCCGGCGTTCCTGCTCATAGGACATGAGAAGCTCGTCCTGCTTGGCTCCGCGTGCTGCGTAGGCCAGTTTCCAGCCGACGTTCGCCGCGTCCAGGATCCCGCTATTCATGCCCAGCGCCCCTGCCGGGGACTGCGTGTGCGCCGCGTCACCGACGAGGAACACCGGTCCGTCTTGAAATGCAGCCGCCAGTCGGTACTGAAGCGGGACGCGCTCCGACCACCCGAGCTTGATCACCGCGACGTGCAGGCCGGCGGCATCCAGCAGCCGTTGCACCCCCGAGGCGCGAGCTGTCGAACCGGGTCCGAGGAACGGCGGCGGGTCACCGCTTCGGCGGGTAGCGAGCATCCGCCATGTCGAGCCCTCGCCCAGCGCGAACAGGAAGCACAGTCCGCCCCGGCCCGCCGCCACGTGAAATATGTCCGACGGGGCAAGGCCCTCCAGCTCCAGGTCGGCCAGGATCGCTTCCTCACGGTATCGACCGCCAGGCCAGCCGATCCCGGCCAGACTTCGCACCGTGCTCTCCGAACCATCCGAGCCGATGACGAACCTTGGCCGGATCTCTGTCACCCCGGACGTTGAGCGAACGACTGCGTTGACGACGCCGCCATGGTCCGGGATCACTTGCAGGTCGACCAGTTCCGTCTCGCGTTCCACGACGATGCCTCGCCTGGTCAGGCACCGAACAAGGACGCTCTCCACGTCAGCCTGCCGAACCAACGTCAGATGCGGGAAGGCGGTGTCGGGCAGGTCGAGGTCGGCGAGATTCAGCCGGATGCGCCTATCGCCAAGGTGTAGCTCGACCTCCGGCGAGGTGTCCGCCCGGTCGAGCAAGGCGTCGGTGGCTCCCAAGGGTCGAAGGCTTTCCAAGGTCCGGGCATGGACGATCATCGCTCGGGACGGTCGGAAAGCCTGCGGCCGTCGCTCGACCACACGAACACTGGCTCCGTGATCATGCGCTTGGAGCGCGGCCGTGAGTCCCGTCGGCCCGGCGCCGACCACCAGCACGTCGGGCTGGGAGGTCAGGCTGCCTCGATCAGCCGCCACCATTCCCTCCCGTTGACCGGCATGGCTGTGTCAATCCGGCTGGGCTGAGCAAGCAGTTCGTCACGCCGCACGCCTGGAAGCACCTGGTAGTCGATAGACCCCGGGACACTCACTAGGGCGAGAACCCGCCAGAGGGCTCGCGCGTACTGCTCGGCTGCGTGCGGGCCGTCCCACTCGTACAGGCCGCGGTATGCACCGTTGCCGTCGTGGGCCATCCAGAGCTTCGACACAAAACCGGGAAATCCAACAAAGAGTGGTGTATTCAGCAGGCTCTCCCATCTGAACAGCACGTGACCCCAACCACCGACGCCGCGCAAACGGAACTCGACCACCAGCACGCAGGGCTCAGTCGGTGGCGGACGGTCCACGGTCGTCTCCCGGTAGACCCGTCCTATTGTGCCGTTCCCGAACACCAGCTGTCTGCCGACATTGTGCCGTGGCAGATGGACCCGCCCGTGTGCCAGCATCGATGCGCTGGTGACTGCGCAGCGGATGACCGCGCTGAACGCAGTGCTCACGGGCAGGGGGTCGCGATGAGCCATGGTTCCTCTCCTCCGCACGTGGGCTGATCCTGAAGGATCTCCTCTGCAGGATCTCCTCGGGGACGCTCGCGTGGTAGGGCCCTTGGACCCGAGCCCCGTACGGTCAACCGGATGGCGTTGCCCAGGGAACGGCCGCGAGGGACTCGCTAAGGTGGCCGGTCAGTGTCCTGAAATCGACCGCAATATCCGTCGGGTGGCCTCGCTCACACCCTGGGCGACGTCTTGGGTGAGACCGCAGCCGGCTCGATGGTCGGCCCCTTCGACCCCCACGAGAGTCAACCGGGCGGGCAGTCGGTCCAGCATTCGGCCGAGCCCCACCGCATCACCGAGGTTGAAGTGGTGGGAGCAGCTCCTGCCCGGGCTGGGTGGTGGAAGGTCGCCACCGCCGCTGATCTCGATCCAGTGAACCGTGCCCGATGGGGCGCCCGACCGGACCATGTCGACCAAAAAAGCCGATTCGGCGTCAGCCCAAAGATCCAGCAGGCCCGCCGGCTCGCCATCGTGCTCCCGCACGCGGACGCCCGGTGGTGCGGCGGTCGCGACGGCGCGGGCAACTGCCAGTCCGGCAGCGTCGTCGCGGCGATAGGGATTGCCGACACCGATGACGCACACACCGGTCATGTCCGGTCGATGTCGAGCGTCAGGAAATGAGTGGCGCAGGAGATGCAAGGGTCGTAACTGCGGATCGCCTGCTCGCACTGGCGGGTGAGCTCTTGTGTGTCCAGCTGCAGCCGGGTCGCCACGAAACGGCGCAGGTCATCCTCGATCTGGCCCTGGTTCTGCGAGGTCGGCGGCACGATGCGCGCCGCCGTGATGAGACCGTCGGAGTCGATGTCATAACGGTGATAGAGCAGGCCGCGCGGGGCCTCGGTGATGCCGCACCCAGATCCGGTCCGCGGCTCCACTTCGACGTATGGCCGGTCGGGCGGCTGGTAGGTCTCGATGATCCGGAGAGCCTCATCGCAGGCATACAGCACTTCGACCGCCCGCACCACGATGCTGCGGAAGGGGTTGCGGCACACGGCATCGAGGCCGGCAGAAGCGGCGGCCTCGCGGGCCAGCGGCGACAGCAGGTGCGAGTTGAGCGCGTAGCGCGCCAACGGCCCGGCGAGGTAGGCGCCCCGCCCGTCGAGACTCGCGTGCAGCGCGGTGGAGTGCGCGACGTGCTCCTCGACGACATGACGCTCGAACTCGCCGACATCAGCGTCGAGTCCGCGGTTGGAGCTGAGCCGTCCGGTGAGAATGGGGTACTCCGACGGGTGCCGCAGTGACACGAACTCGTAGTCGGACTCGAAGTCTGGGAAGCCGAAACCGGCCACCCACTGCACGGTGTGCAGCGCGGCGTCGCGAGCCCAGACCAGCCGCTCCGCCAGGACATGCAGCTCCCGCAGAGCGGGCAGCGAGTAGAAGCCGCCGAGCCGGACATTGATGGGGTGGACCGCGCGACCGCCAACCAGGTCCATGATCTGGTTTCCGACCTTCTTGAGCTGGAGTCCTCGCTCCACCTCGGCCGGGTGGTCGCGGGCCATGTCGACCATGCCTTCGTAGCCGAGGAAGTCCGGCGCGTGCAACAGGTAGATGTGCAACGCGTGGCTCTCGATCCACTCGCCGCAGTACAGCAGCCGACGTAGGTCGCCGATCGGCTGCGGGATCTCCACGCCGCAGGCGGCTTCCAGCGCCTGGCAGGCGCTCATCTGGTACGCCACCGGGCAGATGCCGCAGATCCGGGCGGTGATGTCCGGGGGTTCGGTGTATCGGCGGCCGCGGAGGAAGGCCTCGAAGAATCGTGGCGGTTCGTAGATGTCCAACCGGACCTCGGTCACCTCGCCACCATCGACCCGCACGAGCATGCCGCCCTCACCCTCGACCCGGGCCAGGGCGCCGACGCTCAGTGTCCGGCTACTCTCCAGCCGGGTCATGACGGTGGCTCTCCTCCCGGAATGCGTCGGCGCCGGCGTTGAACGTGCGGAACACCCGGTTCAGGTCGCCGTCGGACATACCGAGCGGCTGCAGCCAGCCAGCCAGAGCGGTCGTGTTGGGGGTCTCCATCGGGCCGAAGCAGCCGTAGCAGCCGCGGGCGTAGGCCGGACAGAGTGCACCGCATCCGGCGTGTGTGACGGGTCCCAGGCAAGGTGTGCCCTTCGCGACCATCACGCACACAGTGCCGCGACGCTTGCATTCCATGCACACGCTGTGTGCCGGGATCGCCGGCCGCCGGCCCGCGAGGAACGCCGAGATCACCTCGAGCAGCTGAGCCTTGTCGATCGGGCAGCCACGCAGCTCGAAGTCGACACGAACGTGGTCGCCGATCGGTGTCGAGGTGTCCAGCGTCGAGATGTAGTCGGGGCGGGCGTAGACCGCACGGGTGAATTCCTCGACGTCGGCGAAGTTCCGCAGCGCCTGGATGCCACCCGCCGTTGCGCAGGCCCCGATCGTGACCAGGTGGCGGGAGGCGGCCCGCACCTCTCGGATCCGCTCGGCGTCCGCCGCTGTGGTGATCGAACCCTCCACCAGCGACAGATCGTAGGGGCCTGCGACGTGGTCGCGTGTCGCCTCGAGGAAGTAGGCGACGTCGAGTTGCCCGGTCAGGCTGAGCAACTCGTCCTCACAATCCAGCAGCGTGAGCTGGCAGCCGTCGCAGGAGGCGAACTTCCACACGGCGAGTGCCGGTTTGCTGTCTGCGGACGACATCACACCTCCTGGACCGACATCAGCGGCTCGATACGCGCGTACGGGAACACCGGCCCGTCGACGCAGATGAACTCCGGACCGAACTGGCAATGCCCGCAATGACCGATCGCGCATTTCATATTCCGCTCCATGGAGAGCCTCACCTGGTCTGGCCGGACACCGGTGTCGACGAGTGCCCGAGCGGTGAAGCGCATCATCACCTCTGGCCCACACACCAGCGCCATGGTTCGAACGGGGTCGAACCGAGCGGATGGGAGCAGTTGGGTGACGACGCCGATGCGACCGCCCCAGCTGGGTTCAGCCCGATCGACCGTCACAAGAACGTCCAGCCGGTCCGACCATGAGGTCAGCTCCTCTCCGAACAGCAGCAGGTCCGGCGACCGTGCTCCCACCAGCACCGACACGTCGCCGAATGCATCCCGGTCGGCCAGGACCTGCCGGACCGCCGGTCGCAACGGAGCGATGCCGACTCCGCCGGCGACCATGACCAGGTCTCCCCCGCTGTTGTCCTCCGCCGCCCACGACGTGCCGAACGGTCCGCGCACTCCCAGCACGTCGCCTTCCTGCGCCGCGCAGATGGCGCGACTGACCGCGCCCACCGCTCGGACGGTGTGCACCAGCGTCCCGTCCGCCGGTACGGCACTGACCGAGATGGCGATCTCACCGATCCCGAAGGCGTAGAGCATCGCGAACTGCCCAGGTGCGAACGTCGGCAGCGACCCGTCCAACGGGTCGAGGTGCAAAGTGACGGTGTCCGCGGTTTCCCGCCGGCGCCACCGCACGCGGTAACGCCGCGGCACCATCGGAGAGGTCATCGACTCACCCGGCCCGCGTCGGTGTAGGCGTCGATGAGCCGCAGCCGGGCAGAGTGCATCCGCCGGTGCGCGACCTCGGACAGACGCTGCATCAGGGCGTAGCCCAACTTCGGGTTGGCGTCGCACTTCGCGCGCAGGCACACGCCGTCGACAGCTATCGCTCGCACCGGCTCGACGGCGCGCGCGTCGAGCTGCCAGCGGTGCGGCGGAAACAGCCAGGAGAGGCCTGCGATCTCACCGGCCTCCGCGGCATCGAGGACCAGCGGCCCGCGGGCGGGGACGTAGATCTCCAGCGCCACCCGCCCCTCCCGCACGATGAAGAACCGGTCCGCGGACTCCCCCTCTCGGAACAGATACTCACCGGCGGGAAACCGAACGTTGGTGGCGCAGCCGACGACCTCGTCCAGGTCAGCTGTGTTGATCCCGGCGAAGAACGGGTGCTCCGCGAGTAGCCTGTCCAGCCCGTCCACCTCAGCGCTCCGCCCCGTCGGTGGCCCGAATGGCCTGGACCTCCTCGGTGATGTCGATCGCCACCGGGCACCAGGTGATGCAGCGCCCGCAACCCACACAGCCAGACGTGCCGAACTGGTCGATCCAGGTGCCGAGCTTGTGGGTCATCCACTGCCGGTACCGGCCCCCGTTGGACGTGCGTACGCTGCCGGCACCAGCGTAGGAGAAGTCCAGGCTGAAGCAGGAGTCCCAGACGCGGTGCCGCTCGGTGACGCCGCCCGTGAGGTCGGTGCTGTCCTCCACGGTGCTGCAGAAGCACGTCGGGCAGGCCATCGTGCAGTTGCCGCACGTGAGGCAGCGGTCCGCCACGTCGTCCCACCGGGGGTGCTCGCGGTTGCGGTAGAGCAGGTCCTTGATGTCGCTGGTGTCCATCTCCCGCCCCATCTGGCTCGCTGCCGCTTCCGTCACGGCCTCGGCTGCACTGTCATCGTCTGCGGTCGCGTCGCGGTGCCTGGTGACGTCGAGCACCCTCTGCCCGCGCTCGCTGCCGACGTCAACCACGAATGTCGATCCGGCGTCGTCCAGCAACTCGGTAAGGGCGAGGTCGTACCCCTTGGAAGCGCGGGGGCCGGTGCCCATCGAGACGCAGAAACAAGTACCCGCCGGGCTGCCGCAGTTGACCGCGATGATGAACGCTGCCTCGCGTACCCCGGCGTAGGTCGGATCCGTCGCGCGCGGCGACATGAACACGCGGTCCTGCACTCCCATCGCCGCGAGGTCGCAGGATCGGACGCCGAGGAACGCGTACCGCGGCTTCTGTGCAGCGTCGGCCTCCACCTCGAAGCCGTCCTGGATGCGCCGGGCGCGCCACAGCAGCGTCTCCGGCGGGAACAGGTACTGCTTCCATGACTGCGGTCCCACCGCGAAACCGAAGAGCGCGTCGTCGTCTCGCCGCGCCAGCCGATACGTGCCCCCGTCCTGTGCATCGGTCCAGCCGGAGGGGAGATCCTGAACCGAGGTAATCTCGTCGTGCACGATCGCCGCCTGGCGCATCTGCGGTCCTACCACGGTGTAGCCGTCGGAACGCAGTACCTGGATCAGCTGGTCCAAGCCGTCTCGGTCGATGACGTAACGCTCACTCATCTGCCTCTCCCATGCCGTTTCCGATGACTGCGGCGAGGCGCCGTCTGTGCCGAGGCTCAATCTGTACGAGGCATAGCCGCGAGTCAACCGTCCGCCGGGGTCACGCTGCTCAGGCTCGGTGCTGCCGCCCTGTCGACGGGGTGGACGGCAGGTTCGACACGCACTTTCACGTCGACACAGCTGGCACCCTCCGGGTGAGCAGTGACCGGGTTGAGGTCGATTTCGCAGACCTCCGGGACGTCCTGCATCATCCTGGCGACGGCCTGGACGATGCGTTCGACCGCGCCATGGTCCGCTGGAGGCGTTCCACGGTGCCCTTCCAGGAGCGGCCAGATTCGCAGGGAGCGCAGGGCCCGTGCGGCGTCGAGGTCCGTGACCGGCGGCAGCAGGAACGTCCGGTCGGCCCAGACCTCGGTCTCGACACCTCCTGCCCCGACCATGACCAACGGGCCGAAGACGGGGTCGCGGAAGGCACCCACCACGAGTTCGACGCCTCGAGGAACCTGTCGCTGGATCAACACCGGAGTGGAGGTGTCCGCCAACGTGCGGTGGAACCGGCTCACCGCGGTCCGGACCGCTTCGGCGTCGCGCAGGTCGGCCGCGACCAGGCCCTGCTCGGTCTTGTGCACGATTCCGGGAGAGGCTGCCTTCGCCACCACCGGGAAACCGGTCACCTCGGCATGGCTCACAGCCTCGTCCGCTGACCGAGCGATCAGGCCCGGCACCAGCGCGACCCCGTAGTGGTGCAGGAGCGCGCCCACCTGGTCGACCGGCAGCCAGCATCCCTGTGGATGGAGAGCCAGGTTCGAGCTGACGACGGCTCGCGCGCCGTCGACCTCGGAACGCTGCATAGTGAACTGTGCTCCGCGCGGCGAGTTCCGCCAGGCGGTGTAGCGGGTGGCGTGACCGAGCGCACGAGTGGCGGCATCGGCCGAAGCGAAGACCGGAATCTGGGAGCCGGCGACCATGGCAGGCGGGTTCGGTAGCCCCAGGGCCACCAGCATCACCGGCTTCGACGGCAGCAGTGCCGTCGCAGTGGCGGTGGCGGCCAGGGTCCGGGTGTGGTCGCCGACCCGGGTGGCCGCGATGACGACCAAAAGCGAGTCGATCTCACCTGAGCTCAGCATCAGCCGGATCGCCCGGCCGAACGCCTCCGGGGAGGCAGCTGCCCCGAGGTCGACCGGGTTCGTGCAGCCGCCCATGCCCTCGCCCATCGCCCTCAGCTCCGCTGTCAGCGGAGTCGAAAGCTCGGGGACCAGCAGACCGTTGCGCTGGGCGGAATCCGCAGCGAGCACCCCGATCCCCCCGGCGTTCCCGCAGATACCCAGCCGCCCTCCCTGGGGCAGCGGCTGGCTCGCGAGCAGTCGCGCCGTCTCGATGAGCTCCGGAATCTCGGTCACCGCGATGACACCAGCCTGGTCGAACAAGGCCTTGACACCGGTGGTGGGCGCAGCAGCCGCCGCCGTGTGGGAGGCGCCGGCCCGCCGACCGCTCGCCGAGCTCCCACCGATGACTGCCAGCAGTGGTTTGCGCTCACTGAAGTGACGTGCGAGTCGAGCGAACTTGGCGGGGTTGCCAAAGGACTCCAGATAAAGGGCGGCTACCAGTACTTGCGGATCGTCGGTCCAGGCGGCGATGAGGTCGTTTCCGGACACGTCAGCCTTGTTGCCGAGCGATACGAAGTAGGCAGCTCCGAGGCCGCTCCGGTTCGCGGCATCGAGCACGGCGATCCCCACGCCGCCTGACTGCGACCCGATGGCCAGGTTCCCCGCAGCCGGTGACACCGTGGCGAAGGTCGCGTTGAGCCGATCCGGGTAGTTGCTCAGCACGCCGAGGCAGTTCGGACCGACCAGCCGCATGCCGCCGAGCCGGGCACTTCGGGCGATGTCCTGCTGGACGGCGAGGCCTTCAGGCCCAGCCTCGCCCAGGCCCGCGGTGAGAATCACTCCCGCGCGGGTACCGGCAGCAGCCGCGTCCATGACGACGCCGGCGACCTTGTCGGCGGGCACGGCGACAACGGCAAGATCGACCCTTTCGGGGACCTGCCCGATGGTGCGGAAGGCCTCGACGTCGCCGACCGAGGGAAGGGTGGGATGCACGGCCACCAACCGACCGGTGAAACCCCCCTCGCGGATGTTCTCCAAGACCTCTCTGCCCACCCCCCCTCGATCGCGTCCGGCCCCGACGACGGCTACCACCCGGGGGGCCAGCACGGCCTGCAGCGAACGGGCCTCGGCGGAACGCTCACGCTCGTCAGCGATCTGCATCGCGCGGTCGGTCGCCGCAGTGCTCATCTCCAGGTGCACGGTTCCGGACTCGGTCGACCGGTCGAGCGTGAAGCCCGCGTCGGCGAAAACCGCGAGCATGGGACGGTTCCCGGCGAGCACCTCGGCGACGAGTCGCTCGACGCCGGAGTGGCGTTGAATCGCCGCCAGATGCTCCAGCAGCAGGCTGCCGACGCCCCGCCCCCTGGCTGCGTCATCAACCAGGAAGGAGACCTCCGCGGCGCCCGGCTCCACCAGGTCCGAGGTAGCCAGGCCGATCACGCGACCACTCGATTCCGCGACCAGCGAGTTGCACAAGCGCACATCATCCGCGCACAGCTGGGCAACATACCTGATGGCCATGGGCCGGTTCAGGTTGAAGAAACGGCTGTACAGGCTGTCGTCGCTGGCCCGCTCGTGCAGTGCCTCGATGGACGTTGCGTCCTGCCGCCGAGGTGTGCGAATCGTCGCCACGCTGCCGTCAGCGAGCAGCACGTCAACGTCGTACCGGGTGGGGCGCGGCATCTGCTGCTCCTCAGTCACAGGCCGATGTTCCGCCGAGTCGGGCAGGTGGCGCACAGCCGTTCATGCCAAGAGCCGCACGCCGCCGCGTATTGATGCATCAGCCCGGATGGACCCGACGGCCGGTGATCTGCCTGGGAGCCAGCCTGATGAAGAGCGCGCGTGTTCCCGCAGCCCACGGCTCCGGAGTCCGGTCACCCCACAGGTCCGCCAGTTCGTCGGGATCCTCGACTGCGCGGGCCCTGCCTACGGCGAGCACACTCCAACCGCTCTCCAGGAACTCATCGACGTCGTCGACCTCGAAGGCGGCCGCGGAGTCTCTCACACCGGCGGCCAAAGAGCTGTAAGCGGCGGTCCGGAAGATGACCGACCCATCCCGCCACGTGTAGTTCACCGGATACACGCGCGGGCCGTCCGCTCCGCAGAACGCTATCCGGCCAACCGACTTGGCTTCGAGCAGGCGAACACACTCGTCGCGGGTCAATTCCTCGAACCGTCCGTGTCCCTGTGAGAACAACGCCTTCTCTGCCTTCATCGTTCGCCTCCCTGCCTCGACCAGCGACGAGTCGATCTGCTGTCTCCTAGGTCATGTTCTACACGTGCGAGCGGCCGAGCCACACGGGGCCAAAGTCCCGAGGCGAGGAGTCATTCGCCCGGGCCACGACATCTCGGGTCTAAAGACCCTTAGGTTGCTCGTCCGGAGGCCCGCAGAATCTGAGTATGGATGCCGCAACAGGTCTTGCCGAGGAGCTAGCGAGTGACGAGTGCTTCCGGCTGCTCCAGACCGCCCAGGTCGGAAGACTCGCACTGACCCAGCAGGCACTCCCGGTGGTCATACCCGTCAACTTCGCGCTGGACCGGCGCACGGTCGTCATCCGCACCGGCCCAGGATCGATCCTGTCCGCTGCGCGGCCCCCTGGCGTAGTGGTTGCGTTCGAGGTCGACGAGCTCGACCGCGAGACATACTCCGGCTGGAGCGTGCTCGTGACGGGCACGATGAGCGAAGTAACCGACGCGAGGGAGGCAATGCGCTTGTCGCAACTCGCGCTACTCCCCTGGGTGGGCGGGCAGAGGCGCCATTTCGTCCGCGTAACTCCGGGACTGATCTCCGGACGGCGCATTCAACCTCGGGCCAGCCAACCCATGGATGTCTAGCACGCTCCTCATCAGAACTGCGATAGGAACACGTCGTGAGCGACACAACTCAGCAGGAGGTGGTCCGCGTCTACCTGCTTGATGATCATGAGATCGTACGCCGGGGGCTCCACGAGCTGGTCGAGTCCGACGGCAGCATCAGCGTCGTCGGCGAGTCCGGGTCCGCCGTGGAGGCGACCAGCCGGATCCCGGCACTGCGTCCCGATGTCGCCATCCTCGACGGACGCCTGCCGGACGGCAGCGGGATGGACGTCTGCCGTGACGTCCGTTCGGTGGACCCATCGATCGCCTGCCTCATTCTCACCTCGTACGACGACGACGAGGCGTTGTTCAACGCGATCATGGCCGGTGCCGCGGGCTACGTACTGAAACAAATCCAGGGCACCGAGCTGCTCGATGCGATCCACCGAGTGGCTCACGGGCTGCCATTGCTCAACCCGGTCGTCACACAGCGGGTACTCACCCGGCTGCGGGAGGGCCCATCCGCCGATCCGGCGCTGAAGGAACTCACCGATCAAGAGCGCCGCATCCTCGGCCTCATCGCCGAGGGTCTCACCAACCGGCAGATCGGTGAGCGCCTGTTTCTGGCCGAGAAGACGGTCAAGAACTACGTCTCCAGCCTGCTGGCGAAGCTGGGCATGGAGCGCCGCACCCAGGCCGCGGTGTTCGCCTCCCGGTTGCGGCGCTCCGGCTCCCACTAGGCATCCCGTTCGCGTCGTGCAGGGACTACCCAGTCGGGATCAAAAGGTCTTTCGGCCCTACTGACCGCGCTTCCCCGACCTTGACGATGTTCGCGGAACCAGGTCGAGGAGGACGGGAAGTCCATGACCGCGCTCGTCATCTACGAGTCCATGTTCGGTAGCACTCAAACCATGGCGCAGGCTGTCGCTGATGGCTTGGCCGAGCACATGGACGTCGAGGTTCACGAGGTCGCCACTGCGCCATCAACGATCGGCGACAACATCGACCTCCTCGTTGTCGGAGCCCCGACCCATGCATTCGGGATGAACCGGCCCAGCACACGCCAGGACGCAGCCAAGCAGAGTGACCGGAGCCTCGTGTCCACCGGGAGCGGCATACGCGAATGGCTGGAGCGGCTCACGCCTAGGCCCGGCAGCCCGGCCGCGACATTCGACACCCGGGTGAACCGTCCACGTCTTCCCGGATCCGCCGCCGTCGCAGCACAGAGGCGGCTGCACCGGCTCGGGTTCCGCATCGTCGCACCGGCCCAGAGCTTCCGCGTCCACGGAACGCCTGGTCCGCTCATCGAGGGGAGCCAGAACGTGCCCACCGATTCGGCGAGCGCCTCGCGCGGCGGTATCTCGAGGAGGCCGGGGTGACGTACCGTCTCTGACGAAGTGTCGCGGGTCATGGCGTGTGGCAGTCCGAGGTGGGTGATGGGGAGATCCCGCGCGTCTAGAATTGGGCGACTGAACCGGAGGTCGCATGGCGCCAACAATCCTGGCCAACCGGTTGACGAAGCGCTACGGCGGCGGAGTAACAGCGCTGGATGCCCTCGACCTCGAGATCGACACTGGTGAGGTTTTCGGGTACCTCGGACCGAACGGCGCTGGAAAGTCGACCACCATCGCGCTGCTGCTGGGTCTGATCCGGCTGACTTCCGGTGAGGCGCGGATCCTGGGCCTGGACGTGCGGCGCGATGCGGCGGCCATCCATCGTCGCCTGGCCTATGTGCCGAGCGAGGCGAACCTGTGGCCAGCGCTCACCGGCGCGGAGGTCCTGAACTTCCTCGCCAGCATCCACACCTCTGTGGACAGCGCTTACCGCGACGAGCTCATCCAACGGTTCGCCTTCACTCCGGACAAGAAGGTCCGGTCACTCAGCCACGGGAACCGCCAGAAGATCCTGCTGATCGCGGCCTTCGCCAGCCGCGCCGAGGTCCTGCTGCTCGACGAACCAACGACCGGGCTCGACCCGCTCATGGAGCAGGTGTTCCGGGTCTGCGTCCACGAGGCCCACAACCGCGGACAGACCGTGCTGCTGTCCTCGCACGTCCTGAGTGAAGTGGAGGCAGTGTGCGATCGGGTGGCGATGCTGCGAGCCGGCCGCATCATCGAGACTGGTCATCTCGGTGTGCTCCGAGACATGGCCGCGCTCCGAGTGAGCGTCCGGTTCGGCTCTGAGACCCCAGACCTGTCACGGGTTCCAGGTGTGCACCACGTGGTTGTCGACGGCAACTCGGTCGAGTGCGACGTGACCGGCTCGATGCAACCGCTGCTGCGCGCCCTGTCGGATGTTGCCGTCGAGCGTCTGACCACCCGGGAACCGTCCCTCGAAGAACTGTTCGTCGCGCACTACGGTGAGCAACCCGCGCCGGCTGGGCCGGTCGTACGCACATGATCACCGCGGCGACTGAGCGCATGCCACGATCGGACGCAGCCAGCGCCGGTGCCGAGGTGGCGATCGCACGAAGGGCGTTCACGCAGGTGTGGAGAGGCGCGTGTCTCTGTGCGGTGGTCTTCGGTAGCACCGTCGCCGCGTCTGCACTCTCCTACGCCGCAACCTTTCGCACCGAGGCCGCGCGCCACGACCTTGCGGCCGCGACAAGCGCCGACACCGGTTTGGCGGTTCTCCTCGGTCCGGTCACCTCGGTAAACACAGTCGGTGGGTACACCGTCTACAAGTGCTTCGTATCGCTGACCACTATCGGATCCATCTGGGCCCTGTTGGCAGCCACCCGGCTCCTGCGGGGCGAGGAGGACGTGGGGCGATGGCAGCTGACCCTGGCAGGGGCCACCCGACCGGCGAAGTCGACGGCAGCCACCCTGCTCGCGCTCGGCGCCGCGGTTGGCGTCGTCTTCCTCGGCACGACCCTGGCCACCTTGGCCGTAGGCCGCCGCCCCGACATCGACTTCAGTGTCGGCTCCACTGCGTTGTACGGGCTCAGCATCACCATCGCGCCGGCCGTGTTCGTTGCCGTGGGTGCCTGCGCTTCACAGATTGCCCGGACGCGTCGCCTCGCCACCGGCCTCGGACTTGTGGTCTTCGGCATGGCCTTCGCACTCCGAATGCTCGCCGATTCCGGTTCCCGCACGCACTGGCTGCTGTTGGTCGACACCTTTCGGCTGGGCCGAGCTGTTGCATCCCTTTACCGCCAACGATGTGCGGCCCTTGATTCCGACCGGAGTCGCGGTGGGACTTCTGTGCTTCGCCGCCACGGTGCTCGCAGCCCGCCGCGACTCAGGTGCCGGGACCTTCGCCACCCGGGACGTCCGACCGCCGAGAGGATTCGGCCTGCGTTCGCCGTTCGGCTTGGCCGGCCGCCTGGACCTCCCGGTCCTCAGTGCGTGGTGCGCCGGAGCCGCGGCAGCCGGGCTGGTGCTCGGCATCATCGCCAAGATGACCAGCCAATCCGTGCCAGCATCGCTCACCGACACCCTGGTGAAGTTCGGCGTGCACGGCAGCTTCGCAAGTCAGTACTTCAGCGTCGCGTTTCTGCTCGTCGCAACCCTGGTGGCGCTCCTGCCGGCGAGTCAGATCGGCGCGGCATGCGAAGAGGAGCTATCCGGACGGCTCGTGAACCTGCTGGCAGGTCCCGTCAGGAAGGCGACGTGGTTGGGCGGGCGCCTGCTGCTCGCGGGCATCGGCATCTTGGCCGCTGGGCTGTTGGCGGGCGTCGCCTCGTGGGTGGGAGCCGCGACCCAGGGTGTCGACATCGGATTGACCACGATGCTTCTCGCTGGTGTCGACGTCATGCCCACCGCCCTTGTCACGCTCGGGATCGGCGCCTTGGTGCTCTCGCTGGCGCCACGGGCGGCTGTCGGCACAGTCTACGGCGTGGTGACCTGGTCGATGTTGGTCATCTTCTTCAGCTCACTGGTCTCAGGCATGCAATCGCTCGACCGTCTGTCCGTGTTCCACTACATGGCGCTGGCTCCCGCGCAGCAGCCCGTGCCGGCGACTCTCGCGATCACTGCCACCGCAGGAGTGCTCCTCTGCGCCGCCGCGGTGCTACTCGCCGATCGACGGGACCTGCGGAGAACGTGACGAAGCCTGCTGTCACAGCCCTGGTGCCCGAGCCGGTTCGGGTTCCGAGAGGGACTTCGCCTCCGCGCGGGCGCACGGGTCGGCCGCGACCGCCTTTTCTGACCGCGCCCGAACTCGAGGCGACCTAGCGCGCACACAGGACGGCTGCACCGCGGATCCGGTCGTGTGCCAGGTCGTCCAAGGCACGCGGTGCCTCCGAGAGGGGATATGGACTCGTCTCCACCTTGAGAGGATGGGTGGCCGCGAAGGCCAGGAACTCTTGACCAGCCCGCCGCGTATTCGCCGTCACACTGCGCAGCGAACGCTCGAAGAAGAGGTGACGCTGGTAGTCGAGCGATGGAATGTCGGACAGGTGGATACCAGCGACACTCAGGGTCCCACCTCGGTCCAGCGCCTCCATTGCCACCGGCACGAGTTCGCCCACCGGCGCGAACAGGATCGCAGCGTCCAGAGGTTCGGGCGGCGTCCCGTGTGCTTCTCCCGCTGAGGCGGCGCCGAGCTCGAGGGCCAATTCACGAGCCACCGGAGAACGGGTCAAGACATGGACCGTCGCGCCCTGCCCGACAGCCACCTGCGCGGTCAGGTGCGCTGAGGCGCCGAAACCGTAGATACCCAGCCGTCCACCGGCAGGCAGCTCAGCGCGCACCAGAGCCTGATATCCGATGATGCCGGCGCACAACAGGGGTGCCAGCTGTTGGTCGGAATAACCGGACGGTAGCTCGTACGCGAAGGCGGCAGGAACAGTCGCATACTCGGCGTACCCACCGTGGGCGTCCCAACCCGTATAGCGTGAACCTGGGCAGAGGTTCTCGCGGTCCCGCAGGCAGTAGCGGCAGCTGCCGCAGGTGTGTCGGAGCCAGGGGATGCCAGCGCGCGATCCGATCCTGAACCCGCTCGCTCTGCTTCCCGCCGCCACCACCTCTCCCACAACCTCGTGACCTGGTGTCACCGGTGACATGTGCGGTGGCAGCTCACCGTGCACCAGATGAAGGTCGGTGCGACACACCCCGCACACCGAAACCCTGACAAGGAGCTCATCATCGGCCGGCTCGGGGGTAGGGCGCTCGACCAGGTCGAGACCGCCCACCCCAACCATCCAGGCTTGCATCATCGACCCATGCATGAACAGGACTCCCAAGCCTTCTGCGCCGCCCGCGGCGAGCCGGTGCGCTCCCTGTCAGTGGTCGTCGTCATCGTGTGTCACCCGCTTGAACCGCCTGCCCTGGACATCGCCGGGCCGCACCCGTACGAATCGGTCCTTGAACCCTTCGTGCCAGGAGTGCAGAGGCAGCTTCTGGACCCGAGCGATATCGCTGGGGCTCTCAATAGCCTCTGCGTCACCCTTGACCACGACGCTCCAGGCAACCCCCTTGTCGGCATCGAAACCGTCGACCTCGACCACAACGCGGTCCGCGGTCGTCGTGGCCGTCAGCTTCGTCCCCTCGGCCGTTCGGAAGATGATCGATGGGCCGTCCAAGGCGATGTTGACGGGAAAGATCTCCAGGTCCTCAGTCGTCACCACTGCGATCCGCGCCACGTCGGCGAAACTGAGCAATCGCCAGCATTCGTCCTCAGTGAGATTGTCCATTCCGGGCGCCTCCTCGTCAGCACCTGCATCCCCACACCGTCCGTGGAAGGTCAGCACGCGCGTGCGCGTCGCGACCATCCTGATTTCCATGCTGCCGTCGGCGCAGAGGCGAAAGTCCTGACTGCCGGCCGTGTCTTTCCGGCTGTCGTGTCAAGCGCGCTGCTGTGGCTGCGGTGAACCGCTGACGTTGACGGCGAACGGTCTCCGCGCACCGCCGGTGCACCATCAACGGAAGGATTCGGGTCTTTGGTCCCTGGACGTCGATTTGGCCATCGCAAGAATATGGGGGTCCCGCTGGTCAAGAATCGCCGGGCAGGCAGTTGCCTACTGCTCCTACGGTTTCACGACGAGGAGACCAGCATCCGGGCCGACACTGGCGCAGGGTCGGCCCGGATTCCTGTCCCAAGATTCGGCTAACATCATGCGAATCGAGGGTCCTGACCCTCCAGATGCATGACGCAAGGCGCAAGATCTGCCGCACGAGTTGACGGGCTAGCGAACGACGACAACGGTACAGCGGGCATGGTGCAAGACGTCCTGGCTCGTTGACCCGAGCAGCATTCCGGCGAACGCTCCCCTGCCGCGCGATCCCACCACGACGTAGGCCGCGTGCTCGGAGGCGTCGCACAGGACTCGTGCGGCATGGCCGGCCTTCGCTTCGGCGGTCACCGGCACGCTCGGGTACTTGCTCACCCACTGCTCCAGCGCCGCGTTCAGCATGGTCTGCTCACCGCGGGCACGATCTTGCTTGTCGTGCGTGACGGGGACCACGATTCCAGTCCCGCCCACTCCCGCGGCCTTCCAGGCGCGTATGGCCTGCATCGAGCCGTGCGTGGCCGCCGCCAGCTCGAACGCGAAACCGAGAGCGGCCGAGGCTGAATCAGAGTCATCGACACCGACGACGACACGGTCGCTCTCGGCGTCCGCTTGATCCCTGACAACCACGACCGGACACGTCGCATGCCGCGCCACATGCTGGCTGACCGAGCCGACGACCATTCCGGCGAAGCCACCGTGACCCCGCGACCCGACCACGAGCAGCGCTGCATCAGCGCCGGCGTCCAACAGGCTCTTGGCGGGGGGGCCGACCGCGAGGCCGAAGGTGATGTCGCGCTTGAACTCGGCTGGCCGACGGTCTGCCGCCGCTGCGAGCAGCTTTCGTCCCTGCACATAGAGAGACTCCCGCACCTCTGGGGCGCCCGGGTCATCAACCAGCAGGGAAACGGCGTAGATGAAGTGCAGTCCGCGGCCACGTCGGCCGGCTTCGGCGAACGCCCAGTCGACGGCCCGGTCACTGTCTGGCGAGCCGTCGACGCCGACAACCACCGCACCAGGTGGGGTGTCCGTGTGCTCCGGAAGACTCTCGGCCGCAGCCGACGGAGACGTTCCCTGCGGTGGGGGCATGGCATGTCCTCTGATGACACGGGCCGCAGGCGCTGACCAGCGCCACTACCTGCCGACCCTAGGCTGCATGACTTCTTGCATCCCCCTCGCTGATGTTAGGCCCAAAGCCCGTTCACGGCATGGCCGCAGCCATTGTCAGAGGATGCGACAGCCTTCGCGGCCCGTGTGCACGACCGGTCACACGGGCTGCAGGAACTGCTGCGTCGGACGCGTCATGTCGCCGACGGTGCGACGCGCAGAGCCGTTCTCATCCACTTCCACCAGATCGCTGCGCACTTTGGCGCGCAAGTGGGCCAGTAGGTCCCGAGTCGCTGCCGTGGGGGCTACCGCCGGAGCACCGACCACGAGCACGCTGGCCTCGCGTGACGCCCTAACCAGCACGTCGCGGCATCTCCCATCGCGGATCACCAGCCGGATCAATACACCCGACTGATCCCACGGGATGGCATCGTCGATCCAGCACTGACACCGGTCGAGCAGCTCACGCCTGGTATCGGACATGTTGCGCTCCAAGCGCCGGTCCGGTCGAGCTGGCAGCTCAAACGCGTGAATGGCCAGCACCTCACCGCGCTCCTCCGTCGCCGCCAGGTCGACCGCGTAGCGAAGAGCAGCCATGCCGGCAGGGGTGTGGTCAAGTCCGACTGTGATGGTCGTCGTTGGCATGGTGTCCTCCTCGATGTGTCCTAGCCCTGACTGAATTCTCCGGTCGTGCACCTCCGTCTCGGCAGGGTCGTGAGGCCCGTGTTGGAGGTCCTTTCGACCCTTGGCCAGCTCGTCCGCGCGACACATGTCATGTCGGCGAGAACGTCGACCCGGATTGCCGTCGGTCAGCCGGCTAGTGCGCTGAAGGTGAAAGCTGGAGCACTGGCCGTCCTACCGCCCGTTTCTGGCGACAAGTCGGGTGAGGTCGGCAAGTCGGCAGGTGTAGCCCCACTCGTTGTCGTACCACCCGAAGACCTTCGCGAACCGCCCCGACGCCTGCGTCAGGCCGGCGTCGAGGACGCATGACGCGTCGTCGCCGATCACATCCGAGGAGACGAAAGGTTCGGTCGTGAAGACCAGTTTGCCGGCAAGCGGGCCATCCGCGGCTGCTGCGGCGAATGCCGCGTTGATGTCCTGCACGGTCACGTCTCGGTCGAGCAGCACCGCCAGGTCGACCAGCGACCCGTCGACAACCGGGACGCGCAGCGCGACGCCATCGAGCCGACCGGCCAGCTCGGGCAGAACCTCCCCGACCGCCCTGGCCGCTCCGGTGGTCGTCGGGATGATGTTCACGGCGGCGGCACGGGCCCGTCGGGCGTCCTTGTGCGGACCGTCGAGCACATTCTGGTCGTTGGTGTAAGCGTGCACGGTGGTCATGAAGCCCTGTGCGAAGCCGAAAGCATCGTGGAGCACCTTCACCATCGGCGCCACGCAGTTCGTAGTGCACGACGCATTGGAGATCACCCGATGGGCCGTCGGGTCGTATGTCGTGTCATTGACACCCATCACGATCGTCGCATCGACCCCCTTGCCGGGGGCGGAGATAACCACCCGCGAGGCTCCGGCCTTCAGATGGCCAGCCGCGCTGTCTCGATTGCGAAACCTTCCAGTGCACTCCACCACGACGTCGACCTCATTGTCAGCCCACGCGAGGTCTTCGGGTTCGCCGACCGAACTCACCGCAATCTTGCGCCCGTCGATCACCAGCACCTCGTCACTGACCGCGACGTCTTTGCGGAAGGGGCCGAACGTGCTGTCGCGCCGCAACAGACGGGCGACAGTCGCAGCATCGGCGATGTCATTGACGGCCACAATCTCAAGATCGTCGCTCTCCGCGGCAAGGCGAAGAAAGGCTCTGCCGACCCGGCCCAGCCCATTGATACCCACTCGAGTGCTCATCAGGTTCTCCCACTCCGCTTCGTCGTGTCGTGCATGGGCAAGCGTCCTGGTCCAGGGTGCGCATGGTCGACGAACAGGCCAAGGGTCGAAGGTCCTCAGCGATGACCACCGTGCGTCGGCCTGTGGTCAGCTCTTCCGCGACATTAACCAGCCGCGACCATCAAGGTGACTGGCTGAACACGTCACGACCCGGCCGTGTCGGCGTGGACGGTAACGACCGGGCACAGCGCGTGGTGCAGTGCGCCGTGCGACACCGAGCCCAGCACGCCGCCCCGGATCCGCCCGTGCCGTTTACCCCCGAGGACCAGCGCCTGCGCGGCGGCACTCTCATCCACGAGCACGCGAACCGGATGCCCCATTGCGGGCTTACCGCCACATCGACCTGCGGATACTCCTGGCGTTTGGCCTCGATTGCCGCTTCCACCACCCCGACCGTCTCACGTCTCCATTCCTCGTTGGTCTTCTCCCTGGCGAACTCGTTCCACATGTACTCGTCGCCGGCGGGTGCGACATGCACGGCATTCAGGGGGGCTGAGTGACTCCGCGCCAGCTCGAAGGCGAAACCTATGGCTTCCTCACTTCCACCCTCGCCGTCGATGCCAACCACGATCGGATCTCCCTCGTGCAGGTCGCGCTGCCACATGTGGGGGATCACCACCGTGGGCACAACTGATCGAGCGGCAACCGAGACCGCCACAGAGCCGAGCAGCAGCTCCCCGAACGTGCCGTGCCCGCGCCGGCCGACTACCAGCAGAGACGCATCACGACCAGCGTCGATCAGCTTCGATCGGGGTGAGCCGGTCACGAATTCGGTTTGTACGTCAAGTCCCTCGTGATGGTCCTCAACGATTGCTTTGGCCCGCGTCAACAGCCTGTTCACGAATCCGTCGAGCATTCCAGCGGGCCAATATGGGCTGCTCTGCACCGACCTGCTGATGACGTAGACCAGCCGCAGCGATGCGCCGGTCAGCGCTGCCTCCTCCGCGGCCCATCTGAGCGCGGACTCGTTGGTCTCCGAGCCGTCGACACCGACCACGACGAACGGCCTTGCCGGCTCTGCAGAGCCTGCCGTGTGCGCTGCGGGTTCCGTTCCTTGGGTACCGGACATCTTGTGCTCCTCAACGTCGGCGACAATTTAAGCGTCCCGAGCCGGTCCTCAACAGGTCAGGGGCCAAGGTACCGCTCGACGGGTCGAAAGTCCCGCCGCGGCAAAGGGCAATAATCCGACCCGCCTGTGGACGAGGAACCGTAGTATCCGGGGTCGACTCAGGTGTCGGGTGGTCAGCGGACGGTCAACATGTGAGAAACCGGATGAGCGTCTCAGAATTTGGGCGGGACACCCGGGTGCAAGCGGACCTTCAGCGCTGGTTTCGGGTCTTTGGTCCGTACCGCGGGGTTCCGATACCCGGAATGCTGAACTCCAAGCACTTCATCGTCGCGCATGTGGAGGTTGGGCAGTGATGACCGGTTCCAAGTTGAACCGTTGGGTCGTGGTCGGTGTCGACGGGTCGGGAGACGGGCTTCGAGCGTTGGACTTCGCCGTCGCTGAGGCCAGCCGAGGCGGGTGTGGGATTCGCATCGTTCATGCCTACTACGCGCTCGCGACGACCGGCCCTGTGATTCCACCGCTGCCGGACTCTCCGCAGGACGAGGGGCAACAGGTGCTTTCAGACGCAGCGAAGCACGTGCGGGCCAGTGGGTCCACGGTCCCCATCGAAATCGTGCTGCGACAGGGATCTGCGGTTGACGTACTCTTGGCCAAGTCGGTCGAGGCTCGGGTGGTCGTCCTGGGGCGGCGGCAGCTCACCGGAATCGTCCGGTTCGTCCTCGGCTCCACCAGTACCGCAGTGGCTGCCAAGGCCACCTGTCCGGTGCTGAGCGTCCCAGTGGCATGGACGGCTGCCACGCCGGCCCGGGGGCGAGTGGTGGTCGGCGTCGACGGCTCCGGGCCGGCAACCGCCGCCCTCCGGGCGGGTTTCGAGGCGGCGGTCTCACGCGAGGCCGAGCTAGTGGTGCTCCACGCCTCAGCCGCTACAACACGTGAACGCTACGACATCCCCATCGAAACGGTCGATGAGTGGCGCGAGTCGGCTGAGGTGATGATGGGCGAGACGCTGGCGGGCTGGGCGGACCAGTACCCCGACGTAACGGTGCTACGCCTGATCGAACGGGAACATCCCGCGGAGGCGCTGGTCGCCGCCTCCAACGCTGCCGATCTGCTGGTCGTCGGCCGCCACGGCAGGGGCGCGCTGAGCATGCCGCCTGTCGGTTCGGTGGCCCGAGCCGTCCTCGCGGGTTCAGGTTGCCCGGTCGCGGTCGTGCCAGACCAGAAGCCGGCGGCGCATCACCCGACGCCCGGTCCGACCTCAGGTGAAGTCCTCACACCCACGTACTGAGTCCCCTGAGGACTGGCCGGCACCGCGGCACCCGATTAGAGAGGAATGGAGGTGAGCACCGTGAGAGTTCTGGTCACATACGGATCCCGAAACGGCGGTACGGCCGAGATCGCTGCGTGGATCGCCGACGAGCTTCGGGCCCGACGAATGGAGGTGGACCTTCGGGACGCCGCGAGTGCCCCCGCCCCGACGGGATACGACGTGGTGATCCTTGGCGGGGCGGTCTATCTGCGCCGTTGGCAACACGATGCCCGGCGATTCCTTCGCAAGCACCGGGCCACGCTCACATCGACGCGTGTCTGGCTGTTCAGCAGTGGCCCGGTTGACCCTGAGACCGCCGTTCCGAACCACGACATCATTCCGATGGTCAACCGCTTCGCTCGCAGGATCGGCGCCGAAGAGCACGTGACTTTCGGCGGCCGACTGCGCCTCGACGGCGGTGACTGGTTCGCACGCACTCTCGCCCGGCGCGGTATGGCGGGTGACCACCGTGACGAGTCTGCCGTGCGGGCCTGGGCCGACAGAATCGCAACAAGGCTCACACCGCCATCGGCGCCAATCGACAACGGCGAAGTCCCGGCATAGGCAGATCGAGACTCGCGTGGCATGAGGCTCGGCGCGACCGGCAGGGTCTGGCGCTGGTGCCTGCCTTCGTTGGTCTGATCCGCGTTCGCGTGGGTGATCCACTGAGCACGGCTTTCTCTTCAGCCGGCTTGGAGGGAGCATGCTGCGAAAGGCTCAATCGTGTCTCGGGAACAGGACAAGCAATGCCACTGGACGATCGATGACAGGGGTGGGACCAAGATGAACAACACCTCCGGTGCAGCGGCGGGTAGCGGCGCCATCTATGGGCTGGGGATCTTCGGCGCCTTGGTGTACTTCTGGCAGCAGGCCGACGGGTTCTGGGAGTATGCGCTTGCGATCCTGCAGGGGATCGTGTGGCCGGCATTCATGGTTTATGACGCCTTCTCCGCTCTCAACTGAGGATGCTGCAGGCGACTGCGACCAGCGCACGTCCTCTCGCTGTCCTGGCCAGGGCTGCCGGTGGATGAACCCGGGTCGGCCCCACGATGAACCGGCGTCCGCACTGGTTCGGCACACAGTGCGCGCTTCTGGGACGCCTCCCACAGCCCAGGCTCCGAACCCGAAGCTGACGTCGGCGATGCGGGCCTGACCTTCTCGGGGTCTGCTGCGTTCATGAACGACATTGGCCGTCTCGCCGCACAGTCGTATTGAAGCGTCCCCGGACCCCGGGGTTGGGTCATTCGCCGTTGGGAGGGGGACCTTGGGCTCTGTTGACGGTCTGGTCAGGTGCGGATCCTGTTGCGTGAGAGGCCGCATCGTCGAGGAGGAGAGGTCATGCTGAGGCTTCGAAGTCACCCGACGCTTCACGGAGTACCGGGTGCCCGTGAGGAAGGCGCCATCGTCAGCGCCAGCGGCGTCAAGAAGACCTACGACACCGGTCAGATACGGGTCGACGCACTCAACGGGATTGATCTGTCACTTCGACGCGGCGAGATGGTCGCCGTGATGGGACCGAGCGGGTGCGGCAAGACGACCCTGCTGAACTGCCTGTCTGGTCTCGATGAGATCGACGCGGGCCAGGTGCACATTGAAGGCGTCGACCTTGCCGGCCTCTCCGATCGCGAACGTACGAGGTACCGCGCCGAGCGCATGGGATTCGTCTTCCAGTTCTACAACCTCATGCCGGTGCTGTCTGCCGTCGAGAACATCGAACTGTCGCTGCTCGTCGCCGGGCGGCCACCCGGGATGGCGCGTAGCAGGGCGCTCGAGGCCCTGGATCTCGTCGGTCTCGGAGATCGCGCCAGACACGTGCCCGAGGAGCTGTCTGGTGGCGAACGACAACGCGTGACGATCGCACGCGCACTGGTCAACGATCCCGCCATCGTCTGGGCGGATGAGCCGACCGGAGACCTGGACAGCGAGACGGCCGAAGAGGTGACATCGCTGATGCGGCGGCTCAACGTTGAACGGGGCCTGACGTTCCTGATCGTGACCCATGACATCGCGGTCGGACGCCGTACCGACCGAATCATCAGGATGCTCGACGGACGCATCGTCGACGAGCAAGAGACGGAGGCCGGCTATGTTCGCGCGACTCACTCTGCTTGAGATCGACACGGTGCGCACCGATGTGGACTCGGCTCTGGAGATCTTCCAAACCGAAGTCGTGCCGGATCTCAAGAAGCAACCGGGATATCTCGGCGTGCTCGCACTCTCCACGCCATCTGGGGCTGGTGCTGTGCTCAGCTTCTGGGACACCGCCGAAGCGGCCGAGTCCGGTGGCATCACCGGGTTCTATCCCGAGGTACTGGAACGGTACATGACCATCTTCAAGTCGCCGCCCGGGCGGGAACGCTACGAGGTTGCCTTCGCAGACCTGCCCATGACGGTAGGAACATGAGAGTTCGTGCATCATGCAGACACTGTTCGGAGCTCCCGTCGGAGCACTGGCCCTTGTCCTCGGCTGCCTAGTCGTTGCCACATTGGCCGCTGTCATAGCCCTGGCCTTGCGCAGCACCGTCCTGCTGAAGTTGGGTGTTCGAAACCTGAACCGTCGCCGGGGCAGGTCGGCCATCATCGTAGGTGGCCTGATGCTCGGCACCATGATCATCGGATCCGCTCTGGGCTTCGGGGACATCATGGCCAACACCGTGCGAACCTCCGTGATCGCCTCGCTCGGCCAGACCGATGAGATCGTGTCGGCACGATCCGCGGACGCTCCCAATATCGCGACCCTGGGCCAGGGCACAGCGGTGCGCTACCTCACCGCCGAGCAGGCCGCCACCGTCGTGTCGGCGGCCCTGCGGCTCCCCGGGGTCGACGGTGCAGCACCAGGGATCAGTGAATCCGTTGCGGTGCAGGACTCGACGAGCCGCGCCAACGAGCCTCAGGTCACCCTGTTCGCCACCGACCCAAGGTCCATGTCAGGGCTGGGTGAGATCACAGGCGAGTCGGGCGAAGCCCTCGACCTGGGCGACCTGCGAGCGTCCGAGACCTTCCTCAACGTCGACGAGGCCGACGACCTCCACGCAACAGTGGGCGACCGCTTGCTGGTCTTCGCCGCCGGGCGCCAATCCACGCTCACCGTAAGTGCCATCGTCCGCTACGACGGCGCGGGGACCGACGCTGGTGCACTCCTCATGCCATTGGCGTCCGCGCAACGCATCCTGGGGGTCGGCACCCGGGTTCAACACGTGCTCGTCTCGAATCAAGGCAACGAGGTCAGCGGGGCGGACCTCACAGCAGAGGTCAGCAGCCCGCTACAGGCCAGCATCCAGCAGCTGGGACTTCAGGTCGAGCCGGTCAAGAAGGATGGCCTGGAGTTGGCGGATACCCAGGGAGCCACGTATCTCTCGCTCTTCTCAACGTTCGGCACGTTCACAATCTCCGCTGGGATTCTGCTGATCTTCCTCGTGTTCGTGATGCTGGCCGCCGAGCGCCGCGGTGAGATGGGCACGGCTCGCGCAATCGGCATGCAGCGCCGTCACCTGGTCCAGATGTTCCTCTTCGAGGGTGCGGCCTACGACCTCCTGGCCGCCGTGATCGGCGCTGCCCTCGGCCTGGGGCTTGCCGTCGCCATGGTGCGTATCATCGCCGGAGCGTTGGCCGACGCCGGAATCGTCACCATCCGCTACCACCTGTCGTTGACCAGTCTGGTGGTCGCGTTCTCACTCGGCGCCCTGCTCACCCTCGCGGTAGTGCTCATCGCCGCATGGCGCGTCAGTCGGCTCAACATCGTGGCCGCCGTGCGCAACCTTCCGCAGCCACCGAAGCGCCGGCGCCGCAGGTCCAACTGGTTGCTGGCCGCAGCCTGCGAGGTCGGCGGTGCAGGCCTGGTCGCGCTTGCGTATCCCTCCAAGAGCGCGGCGGCTCTCCTCGTTGGCGGGACGCTGATATTGGTCGGGCTGGTGCCGATCACCCGCTCCTTGGGCGGCAGCGAGCGATTGGCCTACTCGCTGGCCGGACTATCCATCCTGGCGTGGAACCTGTTGCCGTTCCGCTTCTACGGGGCCCTGGTGCCCGACCTGAAGATGGGCTTCTCTGTGTTCGTGCTGGTGGGCCTGCTTCTGGTCGCCGGCGCGACCTGGGTGGTCGTGTACAACATGCGCGCGATGTTGAATGCGCTGATGTGGGGCTTCGGCCACTCGAGAAGGGCGGCGCCCGTGCTCAAGACCGCGACCGCCGAGCCGATGCGCAACCGCTTCAGGACCGGGACCACGATCGGGCTCTTCACCTTGGTCGTCTTCACCCTGGTGACCGGGGCGTCAACCTCCGGCTCGTTCCTGGCTGCCGTCAACAACGAGGAAACCTTCAGCGGAGGGTATGACATCACCGCGCAGACTTCGCCGCAGAGCCCGATCCGTCACATGGGCACCGCGCTGGCATCCGCGCACGGGATCGATCCTGCAGACATCACCGGCTACGCCGGCCAGTCCTATGTGCCTGTTGACGCGCGCCAGGCAGGCCACCGTGCGTACGCGGGCTACATCGTGCGCGGCCTCGACGACAGCTTCCTGAACAGCAACACCTACGGCTTCGCCGCCCGCGCCGACGGCTACACCTCGGATCATGCCGTCTGGGAGGCACTGGCGGATCGATCCCGGCCTGGCCGTCGTCGATGCGTTCTCCGTGCCGCGGCGCGCGAACTGGGGCTCCGCGGTGGTGTCGGACTTCCGGCTCAGCGGCTTCTACCTCGAGGACCAGACATTCGCGCCGGTCCCGGTCCAGATTCGTGACACCCAGACAGGCAAGAAGTTGCGCCTCACCGTCATCGGAGTGCTCGCCGACACCGTGCCCTACGCCATGGTCGGCATCTCGACGTCACAGCAGACGCTGGCCCCCCTGGGCGCAGAAGCGACCCCGACAGTGTGGTACTTCAAGGTCGGCTCGGGAGTCGATCCGGTTGCCGAGGCCGACAATCTCGAGGCGGCCTTCCTGGCCAGCGGGATGCAGGCAACCGCCCAGAGCGACGCCCTGCACGATGCGGTCTCCGCTTCGCTGACCTTCCAGTACCTGATCCTCGGTTTCCTCGGCCTCGGCCTGGTCATCGGTGTCGCGGCGCTCGGTGTCATCAGCGCCCGCTCCGTGGTCGAGCGGCGTCAGCAGATCGGCGTACTGCGGGCGATCGGGTTCCAGGCGCGGATGGTGCAGATCAGCTTCCTGGTCGAGTCTCTCTTCGTCACCGTGATCGGCGTGCTCGTCGGCACCGGTCTCGGGCTCTGGGTCGCCTTCAACGTCGTCGAGGACTCCTCCAGGCAGCCCGGCTGGCAGAACCTACAGCTCCAGCCACCATGGATCGCGCTGGCGGTCATTCTCGGCATAGTGGTTCTGTCCTCCGTGGTCACCACCTGGCTACCGAGCCTGCGGGCCTCGCGCACGTACCCGGCAGCCGCACTTCGCCACGAATGACGGCACGGAACCTCCACTGAATCCGCCAACGGTGGCTTGCATGAACACCTCTCCTCATTCGGCGGCCCGGCGTCTCAAGGGCTTTCGGCCCTACTCGGTCCGGCAGGCGCTACCTAGGCTGCAATGAGAGAGGTGATGGCGATGATGGGTGGTGGAGTCAGTGCGTGGAGCGACTGGATGTGGCTGGGCGCCTGCGTGAGCGTGCTCGCCGCCCTGTTGGTGTTCGGCGTAATGGCTGCGACCACCCTGATGCGTCAGTACAGCGGGCGAGACGAGAGTGGGGCGGCGCGGTCACCCGGTCCCCAGCGCATCCTCGACGAGCGGCTCGCGAGCGGCGAGATCAGTGAGGACGAGTACTTGCAGCGTGAGGCCATGCTGCGTGGTACCCGGTGACATCATCGCGTCCGCTGGAGGCGTGGTGAATCTCGCCACAAGTGCACCTTGATACTTCTGAGCAGCTGAGAAGCGAATGCCGTAGCAAATGAATGCCTAGGAGGCACAGGTCATGTTCATCAGCACACACGACGCCCGCCCAGCTGATGCTGTTCGAAGGGTCATGATGTGGCCGGTCGCCGTGACACCGTGTGGGGCAACGATGCGCCACGTGGCGGAGTCACTGGCCGCGGACGAGATCGGCATCCTCCCTGTGATCGCCGAGAACGGCCACCTCGTCGGAGTTGTCTCCGAACGCGACGTTGTGCGGCACCTTGCGAACGGCGCCGAGCCAGACCACCTGCTCGCAGAGGACATCATGACCACGGAACTGCTTCAAGTGTCACCCGAGACACCCATCGGTGAGGCTGCCCGGCTGATGGTCGAGGCCGGCGTTCGTCACCTTCCCGTTCTGGACGGTGACGCGATAGCAGGCATCGTGTCCGCTCGTGACGTGCTAGCAGTCCTGGCTGGGGCTCCGGCATAGGAGTCCCGCCGGCGCCCAGGTGACTTTGGCCTTGCCAATGGCGACCATGGTCTCTGAAACAAGAGGCCGACGAAGACAAGACTGTCCTCATGGTCACAACGGCTGTGCGCGACCGACCGACCACCGTCGCGGCTGATCAGGTCTATCCCGGGTGCTCCCAACGGGGATCGCTACGTGCCCGTTGGCCGCACATCCACCGTGCGCGGCGCCGGCAGAGCCAACAGCAGTCAACGTCGTTGTCCGTGGCCCGCTGGACTGCCCTCTGCGCAGCCGCTGAGGCGGTCGGAATGACTGCCGCCGCCACGGCAGCCAAGGCCTCGCAGACACTCGTCGGCGATCCCGCCAACGGTCGGCAGGGGGCGGTCGTGCTCGCCCTGGTCGTCGGCGGGGACTCGTCGAGGGTGTTGCCTTGGGCGCCTTGCAGGCCTTCGGGGTTGCGACGTCTGCTACCCGCGCTGAACACGCGACGCTGGCTGCTGGTCACAGCTGCCGTGGCTGGTCTCGGATGGGCCGCCGCATCGGCGCCCGCAGCTCTCTCGGGTGACGGGGGCGGCTCCACCCCCAGTCTGCTTCTGGTCGCGGTCGGTGCGATCGGCCTGGGTGCCGTGATGGGTATGTTGCTGGGCGCTGCACAGGCGACGATCCTGCGAGGGCACCTGTCACATCCCTGGCGCTGGGTGAGCGCGAACGCTGCGGCCTGGGCACCAGCGATGGCGGTGATCTTCGTCGGGGCCAGTGCCCCGGACTCGCAGTGGCCGCTCCCCGCCGTTGCCGGGGTCGGGACTGTGACCGGCATCGTCGCCGGCGCGGTGCTCGGACTTGTCAGTGGGACATTCCTTCCGACGCTGAATGGGCCCACGGTTCACGATCGCGTCATCGTGCAGCTTTTGGAGTGTCCTGTGCACGCGCTGCTGAGCGGTTCGCTGTCCGTGCTTCGGGTCCGGGGCCGGCGAAGCGGACGCACCATCGAGTTCCCGGTGCAGTACACAGCCACCAGCACCGGCGCCGCGATCGTTCCCGGCCACCCCCAGACGAAGCAGTGGTGGCGCAACCTGATGGAGACGGCTCGCGTCGACGTCCTGGTACGAGGCCAGTGGCGGCAAGGCAGCGCCTCTGTGTTGCACCGCGGCGACCCTGGCTATGACAGTGCGTTCGCGCTGTACCACGAGCGCTGGCCACGCGTTCGGCTGGCCGACGACGCGCTCGTGGTCTGGGTTCAGTTCGCGCCGGTCACAGCCTTGCCGCTGGAGCCGCGGCGGGCTCAACCGGTGCCTCAGCCGCTGGCTGAGGAGCTGAGGCGTGTTGCCTCTGGCGGAGTCCCCTGTGCACGACGTCCGCACCATGCCGCTGACAGTCCCGGTGCTGCGCGGCCTCAAGTGTTGCGGGTCAGTTCGGCCGGGCAGCGTTACCCAGAACCGCCGCGATGGTGTCGGCCAGTCCACGTGGATTCTCCAGACCCATGGCGTGACCGGTCCTGGCTATGCGCAGAATCGTTGCGCCGAGTTCGACGATGAGCTTGTCGAAGTCGGGGTCAGGATCACTCAGCTCGCCCTCGAGATACCAACGTCCACACGACAGGCTCGACAGCAGCGAGCTGGCCGAAGGATGGTGCCCTGCGCTCATGGACACAGCCGCCCGGTGCACCGCCCGCGGTTCGAGCAGCTCGGTCATGCCGAGGTGGACGGCGGCAATACCTGAGGGGTCGGCCTGCGCCTGTGCGCGCATCGATGCGACCAGCTCTTCGAAACCTTTCTCGACGAACTCCTGCTCGCTCTGTCCGTCCAGAACTTCTTCGCCGTCCGGATCCAGGTTCCCCTCGGCCATTATGAGATTCGTGACGACACCCGGGCGCTCGGCGGCCACCCGAATCGCGATCGCGCCCCCCATGCTGTGTCCGACGAGCGCGCAGTTCTGGAGCGCCAGGACGTCAAGCAGCTCAACGACAGTGCGCGCATGGTCGACCATCGTGTAGGCGAAGTCATGCGGCTTGTCGCTGTATCCATGACCGAGCAGGTCGACCAGTACAGAACGTCTCCCCGCCAAGGATGGTTGCGTTGCAACCGGCAGGAGCTCTCCGGTCGATGAACACTGCCAGCCGTGGATCCACACGATCGCCGGCTCGTCGCCGGGTAGGTCGACGTAGCGAAGGAATGCGCCGTCGGATACGCGTAACGCATTCAGGCCACCGTCGCCAGCCATCCTCGTTCCCCGATCACGGACCGAGCATCCCGGGTTCGCCCGGAGCGTACTCCTGACCAAGGGACTGGTCCATCGATGACGCGGCCCCTCGCGTGTGGAGTCAACGGTCGATCATCCTTTGCATGGCTTCTGGGTAGCGATCGCCCTGGACCTGCACGCTGGCTGACGCTCGATCGAGCTCGTCGAGGTCCTCCGGGGTGAGGTGTAGGTCCGCCGCTCCCAGGTTCTCGTCGAGGCGCTCGAGCCGCCTGGTCCCCGGGATCGGCACGATCCACGGCTTCTGCGCAAGCAGCCAGGCCAGCGCCACCTGCCCGACGGTGGCGTTCTTGCGCTCGGCAACCTTGGTGACGAGGTCGACCAGGGCGAGGTTGGCCTCGAGTGCCTCACGCTCAAAGCGCGGAAGGGAGGCGCGGATGTCTCCCTCGCCGAACTCGGTTCCGGCGGTGACCTTACCGGTCAGGAACCCGCGCCCCAGCGGACTGAACGGCACGAAGCCGATGCGGAGCTCCTCCAGCGCGGGCAGGATCGCATCCTCGGGCTCGCGCCAGAACAAGGAGTACTCGCTCTGCAGCGCCGTGACGGGCTGCACCGCGTGGGCGCGGCGGATCGTACCGACACCTGCCTCGGACATCCCGAAGTGATGGACCTTGCCGGCGCCGATGAGCTCCTTGACGGTGCCGGCGACATCCTCAATGGGGACGTCCGGATCGACTCGGTGCTGGTAGAGCAGGTCGATCGTGTCGGTCCGCAAGCGACGGAGCGAGCCGTCGACGGCGGCGCGGATGTCATCCGGTCTGCTGCTGATGCCGGTCTGCGTGCCGTTCTCATCGAATGCGAAGCCGAACTTGGTGGCGATCACGACGTCCTCGCGGACTGGTTCCAGTGCCTCTCCCACCAGTTCCTCGTTGTGGAAGGGGCCGTAGACCTCAGCGGTGTCGAACAGGGTGACGCCCCGGTCCACCGCGGCACGCAGGAACGTGATCATCTCGTCTCGTGGTGGTCGTGGACCGAACGACTGGCTCATGCCCATACAGCCGAGACCGAGCGCGGACACCTGAAGGCCTTGCGTTCCGAGTGTGCGTGCGTGCATGGCGGTTCTCCTTCGTCTTGGGGACGGTGTTCTAAGCTCGCTCGCCTCCGGCATGATCCGAGGCGACACCAACCACCGCACCGACGTCTTCGTCTGGGATCCCACCCACTACCGGCCTCGATACCCGACGCATGGGCGGGTGGGGAGACCACCAGATGCTGTCTCCCCCGCCCGTCATCCCTGAGAATGCCGCCTATAGCTGCAGCGGACCGCGCGCCCGGATCTGGAGGAAGCTCGCGTCCGGAGGCTGGTTCTTGCAGGCGACGAACTTCGCGTTCACGACGTAGTGACCGTGCCCGTGCGCCCCGACGTAGGCGCCGGTGCCCCGCACCACCTTGTAGGTGCCGCGCTCGGAGAACTCGAACAGGCAGGTTTTCGGGTCGTGGTCGCGGTTCCCTGCGACCCTCTGATGCCGGACGATCAGACTGCCCTTGGGAAAGCGGAAGACGTCCTTCTGGTTGGAGACTGCTTTGTCGACACCCTTGTCGTGGATCGGCCCGAAGCCGAGCAGTACGGGGTTCGCGTTCGGCTTAGAACTGGTGCTGATCGCCAGGAATCGCTCGATTGGAACGCGGCCCATTGCTCCCCTGTCCACGCCCGCGCCGCCCTGCGCGGCCGAGGACGGGACGGTGACGAGCGCCCCCAGCAGCATCACAGCGAGTGCTATCGCCGATCGCTTGTAGCCTGCTACAGCCTGCATGGAAACCACCCCAAATCTTCGCTTTGCGCCGCACCGGGTGGCGCTGATGTCCCCCTGAGGATGCTCGCCTCGGGACACCCAGGTCAACACCTTCGGCAGCGGGAAACCGTGCTCGTGGGCGCCCCTAGGGGCCTTCACACCAGGGTCGCGGTGGGACCAACTACGGAGCAGCCGACGGGCGCTCTGATCCCTGCGATTTGTTGACTCATCAACCTGACTGGGGGCGGCCCTCGGCCGTGATATGTCGGGTCCGTGCGCGACTGATGGGGAGAGATGGCTGGTCACTTTCAGTGTGCAGCCGGCACCTCTTGGTGGGACCGCCGTGTTTGACTCTGTTATAGCGATCCTGCGAGCCCGCCCGGTTGGTCGCACCCACACCACTCGCTGCCCGCCGCAGGAAGATGACGCGGAGCGCAGTAGTACACCGATTCACGATGACTCCGGTCATCTCAGCTCACCGTCGCAGGCTCTCGGCTGTACGCCCATCACGATTCCGTCTTGTACGTTGACAGGGTTGGCGAGGGCGAGGAGCCTCTGTAGTACCGGGAAGGTCAGGATTCTCGGTTCACAGCGAGGCGTTTCCCTTTCGCATAGTGCGCGTCTTGGTCGATCCGGGCGGGCGATCAGACTCCCCCACCACATCAGGGGGAGGCGTTATGAAGGTGGCCGTTCGCACGCCGATATTCATCGCAGTCAGCATTTCTGCATTGTCCATTTCGGTGTGTTCTCCTACGGCCGCGGGGTTGACGGCCACGTCGAACCTCGCCTCGGATGCTTATGAGCCTGCCAACGCGTTTGTCCAGCGGGTATCGCTGAGCTTCGCAGGCCACCAAGTCCGTCAAAGTTCGACCGACGTAGGGATCTCCGCGAACGGTAGGTCGTTGCTCGTTGCCTTCACCTCCAGCGCCCGCAAGTTGGTGCGGCAGGACACGAACAGAGCCCAGATGTGTTCGTGCATGACCGCTGGACCGGAACCACGATTCGTGTGTCGGTCACCCCAGGCGGTGATCAACTGGACGCCGGCGGCTTTCTGGGAGCGATATCAGCGGACGGTCGATATCGCGGTCAACACCTCTAACTCGTACCGGTACAGAAGTGTCGTCTTCGATCGCCTGAGTTCGCGCAGCCGATGGTTACCCCCTCAACGGACGTGGGCGTCGAGGGGGCGGGTGTCACAGGGATCTCCCGACATGGCCGGTTCATCCTCTATTACGACAAGTACAACATGTTTCTTCTGGACCGCCAATCGGGGTGGACTCGTCGTCTGGGCAGCGCGTACATCGGCGCCAATCAAAGCGCTCTGTCTGCCGACGGGCACTCGGTAACGTTCCCCGATTCCTGGGACATCCTTGTTCAGGACCGGTTGGATCACCGAAGGAAGGTTTCGATCGGGCGGGGAGGGCATCATGCGAACGGGTACAGCAGCGCGCCGGCCGTTACCCAACACGGCCGCTTCGTCGCGTTCGAGTCGGAAGCCACGAACCTGGTGTGGTGCGACCACAACGACAACTCCGATGTGTTCGTCCGTGATCGCGCGCTGCACAAGACATTCTTGGTGTCCGTCGGCACGAGCGGTCAACAGGGCAACCGAGGAAGCTTCGAGCCGGTGATCTCCGCGCATGGGCGCTTCGTCGCATTCTCCTCCACAGCGTCCAATCTCGTGCACGGTGATAACAACAGCAGAGTCGATGTGTTCATGTACGACCGACTCTCACATGCGACCCGTCTGATCTCGGTCGGCCGGGACGGCAAGGCGGGACACGGGGCGAGTTACGGGCCGGCCATCTCCGCCAACGCTCGGCTGGTCACCTTCCTCTCCGGCGCTGCCAACCTGGTACTTGGCGACTCCAACCCCGCCGTCGACGTCTTCGTCGCCGCCCCAAGTGGCGGATAATGGCGCAGCAATGCAATCCATCGGCTGAGCTCCAGATTGCGAGCGGACCAGCCTGATCACCAACCGGCGCTCCACGCCCACGAACTCCCACGCGTTTCGCTCGGATGCACTTCGACCGCGACGCTGCAGGCTGGGCTGGATGCGGGTAGCTGCGGCTTCAGCGATCATGCGCCAATCGATGTCGCACAACTCTCGACATCACGTCGGCCGGACATTCGTTGCATGCTCGCTCTTCCGTGACGTCGATACCCTCCCGGTATCGTCCCCCCTTCAGTGTCACGACCTGTACTTCGTTCGATCTGTGCGACGCCTAGCCACGCCTTCCAAGTGCTCGGATATCAGCGCTGACCTCGCCTGAAAACGCGTCCAGTTTGGTTTGGGCGGTCTCTGACTGTCTAATGACCTTCGCGAGCCTGTCTTCATCTCCGCTATCGAAAGGGTCGCTGACTCGCTCAGGTCCCAGCCACCTGAGGCCGGTTGAGTAGACTTGTTCGAAGGCTACACATGCCTCACTAACGCTGGTCCAGGCGTCGGAACTGAGGCGGAGTGCCAGCACCTCTTTCTTCTCTGCCCATGACTTCGAGGGAAGGGGCAAGGTCTCCTCGGTCATCTGGCCCTCTTTCAACGCATTCTCAAGGCGTCGCTGACCGCGGAGTAAATCCTCCTGAATTAGCCGAGATGCTCGAAGTAGGGACTCGAGATCTTGGCGACGCTCGTGCCGCCAAGATAATAGAATTGGGAGTATGGCGCCGACGACCACGCCGACAAGTCCAGCGAGAGCCGTGACCACGGGAACCACAATGGATTCCATGTTAGTGGCTCATTGGGAGATCAACTCCGGACATCAATCAGAGGCATTCTCGAGTATTGACGGAATCAGCTCGTTTGGGCTTGCAGCATGACTGGCTGGCCCGTAACCGAAGCGAAGGTCCAGCTCACCATCCCGGATAGAGTTGCTGGTTGCTTCACTACGAGGGATCCAGTCGCTCTCGGTTTGCAACTGCCGCTTGATGCCGTCGATTGCGTCCTCGAGTCGAGCCCTGCGAAACGCGGGGAGAACTGCCCCGGTCGACGTCTGAAAAGCGTCGAGGCAGCCCAACGCCGCGAGGGACTTGCGGAGATCCTTGGGGGTCGACAGAACTGGCACGAGCAACTCAAGGCTCTTGGCCTGACCCAAGCGATCTGTGATGCCGCTAGAGAGCACAAAGGCTGTTTCGATATACGTTCTTGCGTTAGCGTGCTCTTCCCCGAGCGATGCGGCCAGACCCAGTCCCCGAAGCGCGGACGCAATCGCCTTGGTGTCTCGTACCTGCCAACGATCCGCAAGTGCCCTTACGAGCGCCCGCTCCCCGTTCCGTGTCGCCCCGGACCACAGAAGAGCCGTGGCTCGGTCAATGCTGGCCATCGCGACGCCCCACGGCTCGCCGACCGACTCGAAAATTGCGATGGCTTCCTCTTGGAGCGCTATGGCGTCAGCAAACGCAGCTTGCCACTCGGCCACGAGACCGAGATTGTTGATGTTCATCGCTAGCCAGAGTCTCCGTCCCCCTGGGGCGCGGTTGACGTCACGAGCCGCGGTGAAGTGGTGCTCGGCAGCAGATGGTTCGCCGCGTTCGCGCTCCACCAGACCAAGATTGTTCCAGGAGCCTGCCTGCAGCAGGTCGTCACCAAGACGCTCTCTGATTTCGAGGGCGGCATGATGACGGGCCTCGGCCGCTCCGAACTCTGCCATGTTGTAGGCAAAATTTCCGTCATCATTTAGTAGCTGGGATCTCAAGACCCAGTATGCCGTGTCGGCATCCGTGGGGGTTTCCATACTGAGAAGCTGGCGCGCAACTTCCCGCCCACGTCTGAATTGGCTGCGGTGGTACCAGAATGGCCAGAGCTTGGCCATGAGCTGCAGCCCGAGTTGAGCCTCCTTGGAGTCCACAGTCCAACGCAGCACTTCGCGCAGGTTGTCACCCTCATAGTCGAGGTTTGCCAACCATTCTTCGCGTGCGGGAGGCTCTGTCGGTGGTTCAGTCAAGTAGCCGAGGAAGTACTCTGCCATGCGGCGATACGCGACCTCATTGCCGTGACCGATGTCGCGCGCGTACTCCCCGATTACCCGATGCAGAGCGTACCGTCCGAGGTCCGGCCGGCTCAGTTCGAGGAGACCTGTCGCACGCAGTCGATCCAGGGAACCCGGATCCTCCGTCACCTTCAGGGCGGCTTCTCGGGAGAAGTCATTCGACCTAGGCGGGAACACCGTCAGGTAACTAAGTGCCTCAACATCGGAAGGTGACAAGTCCCTCGCCGTCACATCAAGCACCGCCCGAAGTGTCAACTCCTCCGTATCTGTGTCCCCTAGGCTCAAGAGGTCATGCGCGTCTCGTAACTTGTCAAGGAAGGCGCGCGCAGTTGGCACACCACCCGTGTAGTACGCCTCATCCAGATGACGTCCGACAATCTGAAGAGCGAGCGGTATTCCGTCGATGACCTCGACCAGGCGGCTCAGGTCTTGGGACATGACCCGAGCGGCATCGGGAGCGAGACGAGAAAGCAACATGTGGGACGCGTCAGCGTCAAGGGGCTCAACCTCTACGAAGCCATCACGAGACGTCACCGCGCGGGCGACCGCAAAGTAGCGTGTGGTGTAGAGCCGCTGGCAGTTGAAGCCCACGTCCTTGAAATGGGCGGCGTCGTGCTCATCTCGAACATCGTTGAAGACCAGCAGAGCACGGGCGTCCGCCAAGGCCTCGTCGATCGCACTCAGCAGCTGCTCCGGTCGCTTGCGTTGCCGCGCCGCGCCGATCGTGTCTGGGTCTACGCCCAGGAGGCGGGCCCACCCGCCCAGTTCGTTCAACCAGTCGACGAGATTGGACCCGATCGTTGCTGAGAGAACCCCCATCGGAAAGGCATGCTGGCCATCCTCGGTGTTGAGAGCCGTTAGGGCGATGGTGTTCGCCAGGGCCCGCTTGCCGACACCCGGCAGTCCAGAAAGTAGAGCAACGTCCGCTGCGGCCGGACCACCCTCGGCCCCACCAGCGAGCCGATCCCACGCCGCGGCGATGGTTGCATCGCGCCCCACCAGTGGGATCTCCACTGGATGAACGTTGACGTGCAGGTGATCGGGCACCCAGAAAACCGTCTCTGAGTAGTTGGATACGCGCCGAAACACAGCCTTGTCATCGGCGCTGCTCGAGTCAAGTCTTCCCACGCGCTCGATCTCCAGAACGACCCGCGATCGGGCTCGCAGATTGGGGTGCGTCACATCGGGGTAGCGGCCCCGCCGAGATGCATCCTCGGCCTGCGCGAACCCGCGCCCAGTGCAGGCTGTCAGCGCCGAGTTCCGCTGCTCGGTGGCGGAGGGTAGGCGCCGACCCGCCCGGGAGGAACGGATGTCACAAGCGCCGCCGCCCGAGCCCGCCGGGATTCACGAGCCAGCCGCACGCCGCATGGAGCTTCTACCGGGAGTGGTCGTACCAGTCGAGGACGCGTAGGGCCCGCAGCGTGTTCCACCGGCTCGGGTGCCCGTCGCCGTCCTCGAACTCGAACTGGGTCTCTCCAGGGTGGGTGTTCTCGAGCCGCCAGGTGCCATCGGCGAGGCGCTTGTCACGGACGATCTGCACGGCCTCGGCGACTCGCTTATCTGGGGCTTCCCCGGTGCGGCGGAAGTGGTCGAGGGCGCGCAGCACGTCGTAGTGCCAGCGCGGTGGCCAGGAGAACTGGAGCCAGCGCGCCGCCGGCACTTCCCCGGTGCTCTTGCGTCGGAACAGCTGCCGCTCCAGCAGATACTCCTCACCGCGCCGGCGAGCCTCCGCCACGGCTACCGTGCCCCGGGACAGCTCGTACTCGAGCAGGCCCTCGAGTACGCAGATCGTGGAGTCGAACGACGACACGGTGGCGCCCTGCTCGGTGTAGCAGTTCCATCCTCCGTCCTCGAGCTGTTCGGCCAGCAGACCCGTGACCAGGCCGTCGACGTCCGCACCGAAGTAGGCGCCGATCGAGAGCGTCCGGCCGTTGATGCACGCCTCGACCTCGCCGTCGAAGAACGCCTGATCGTCGTGCTCCCACCGGCAGTTGGCTGCGACCAGTTGGATCGTTTCGCGTGCTGCAGGACTCTCCGGATCCAGGCCGAGGTCGTGCAGCAGCATCAGGGTGGGCAGTGTCGAGGTCCAAGGCTGGCCGTTGGAGAAGTCCGGCTCGATTCCTGCCCGCCAGTCGTCGGCGATGCGCCGCGGGAAGCAGGCGCCGCCGTCCCACTGCCCGTCGGGATCGCGCATGGCGAGGAGCCTTGCTCCCCAGCCCTCGGTCTCGACGCTAGCGCGCTCGGCAACGACTTGTTCGGCGGGCGCACCAACGACGTCGCGCAGCACCTGCCACCGAATCGCCGGATCACTGTCGAGTAGCCAGCCGTTGACGTCCACGGCTGCGATACTAGGCCTCGGCCCGGACACCGTGTCGCTTCGTCGGCACCGCCGTAGGCCCACCGTTCCGCCACGCATCGCTCAGGGTGAGAGTTGCCCGCCTGGAACCTGGGTCGGCCGACGCGGCAGGGATGCCGGCGAGGTTGTCGGCCATCTCGGTGCGGTCGGCATGACCGAGCGGATCGCCGTATGAGCGGAAGGTCAGTGTCCCAGCTCGGGCGAGGTGGTGCGGCCGCCTACCTTGGGTGCAGTGGTCTTCGGGACGCACAAGGTGGCGATCAGCCCGATCGCGCCCGCCGCACCCAGGACCACCAACGCCAGTCCGTAGGCGCGATCAGGCGTTGAGGTGATGCCGGCGACCAGGATCGTGCCCGCCAGCGCGGTACCGAGCGAGGAGCCGAGGTTTGACACGCTCCGCGAAAGCCCGGAAATCTCACCTTGTAGTTCCTCGCCAAAGCTCGACTGCACGACGTTGACCGACGGCGTGAGCATGAAGCCGAGTCCCAGGCCGATCAGCAGAAGTCCGGGCGCGAATGCCCAGACACTTGGGGTGCCCGTCACCAGAGCCAGCAGCACGCCGATCCCGCCGAGCGTGACGATGAAGCCCACGAGGATCAGGGTGCGTTGACTGCGCCGCTTGGCCAGACGCTCGGCAGCGAGAGAGGCTGCCAACAGCCCGGCCGTTTCCGCGGTGAAAATGACGCCGGTTTCGATGGCGTCGTAGCCACGAACAACTTGGAGGTACGCCGCCACCACGAACGACACCCCGCTAAGCAACAGCCATTGGGTGTTCTGAGTCACCAGACCCAGGTTTGAGATGCGGTTCCGGAAAATCTTCGTCGGGAGCAACGGCTCTTCACCCGCGCGCTCCTTGGCCCGCACCGACAGGAAGAACCACAGCAGCACCAAAGCACCGGCAACCAGTAGGGCGACCATCAGCAAGGCGTTGTTGTCAGCGGCGAGAATTCCTGTCACTACCAGGACGAGGCCCGTTGCTGAGAGGATCGCTCCGCCGATATCAAACGGCCGGGTGCGGTCGGGAGGCAGCGGGTCGTGAACCCGCCGGGCGAGCCACACTATGACCGCGATAACCACGGCCTGGAACGCGAACGAGGCCCGCCAGCTGATCGCCGACGTGATCAGGCCGCCGATCAGCGGGCCGGCGGCGGCACCGATGCCGCCCATCGCGCTGATCGCGCCGAAGGCCCGGGCCCGCGATGTCATCTCGGCGAAAAGCAGCGTCGTCAGGATGTAGACCGGCGGTATCAGGAGAGCCGTCCCAATCCCTTCGAGGATCGAGTTGCCGAGGATGAGAACACCCAGGCCCGGCGCTGCCGCGCTCATCAGCGCGCCAATTCCGTAAGTGACGAGGCCAACGGTGAAGCAGCGTTTGCGACCGTACCGATCGGCCAACTTCCCGCCGGGAATCATGAGGGCGGCCATCACCAGCAGGAAGAGGGTGATCGCGACCTGCACCCCCTGCACGGTCGTATCCAGGTCTTCACTGATGTCATTGATCATCACGTTCATATTCGACCCGGCAAAGCTGCAGATGAACTGAGCCAACGCCAGTGGGACGAGGACCTGCCGCCGAGTATTCACACTTCATCTCCGTAAATCCGACCCACGGACTCCCAGTCGGCAGGCTCCTGCCGGCACCCATCGATGTCAACGCTGGCAAGGCCTCCGCCAAGCAGCTGTCATCGGCATGTATTCGGACGAGATCAATCCACTCGACGTCGGCCCTCCTTGCCGTGCCCGCTCGAGCAGGGCAACAGTTCGCCGATCAGACCGTCCACGTGCATCCGCGGTTGCCCGTCTGCCGCGGACGCTACCCGTCCCGTAGCTGACGGACGCGGTCGAGGTCATGTCGGGCACTGTCGGAAACGCCCTCCGCACAGCCGCATGGCGGTTCTCCTGGTGAGCAAGACGCTGCTCACCACTCGCGGCCGTTCGGAAACCGACTGACGCAGCCGAAACGTCACCGGACCCGGTGTGGGCAGGCCCGGAGACGACGCCCGGTGTCGTCAGGCCAGTGCCTTGGCCTTCATTGTGTCGAACTCTGCCTGGGTGATGGTTCCGGAGTCGAGCAGGGCCTTGGCGCTGGCGATCTGGTCGGCCGAGCTCTGCGTGGTCCCCGCGACCTGCTGGATGTACTCGTCCTGCTCGGCCCGCAGTTGTGCGGCGGCATCCATCTGCCGCTGGGTCATGCTCCGGCCCCGGGCGATCAGGTAGATCAGCGCGCCCACCCACGGCACGAAGATGAGCAGGATGGCCCATCCGGCCTTTCCCCAACCGCTGAGCGACTTGTCGCCGAAGAGGTCGAACAGGCAGCGGATCCACACCATCACTGCAGCGATCCAGATGAAGAACCAGAAGCTCCACAGGAGGACGTCCCAGAAGTCGTTCGTGATCGAGTCCATGATGTTCCTCTCGCCGTGGGCCCGAGTCACGGACCCGCTGGACAAGCCTCCCAGATGGCATGGGGCGTGGGACGTGAAGGCGAGCGGCGTGTCGAGACTCAGCCGTGCCTGCACTACGCGATCGCCCGCTGGCCAGGTCGATGTCGATGGCTTCGCGTTGGGATCCTCACACCCCGAGCACTGCCGACCATTCCTTCACTGGCTGCACCGACCCCTTTCCGCGGGGGAAATCGACTACATGGCTGCGCATGCTTCATCACCAGGTGAGTTCGATCTCCAGCTCGTTCTCATCTCCGATCTCAACTTCGATCTTGAGGTTGACCTCGTCGGGCACCCGAACGGTGATCCGTCGGCCGGCGCGGTTGAACTCGACGGAGTTGTTGCGGGCGAGGGCGTCGGCGAGGGCATGCAGTCGAGTGGCGGCTTCCTCGCGGCGAAGGTGTTGCGTGTCGTCGATGTCGAACAGGTCCATGTCGTCTCCTCGGTGGGTCATCGGCGGTCGACGTAGATGACCTCGATGGCGTTGTTTCCGTAGCCGAGACGGTTCCACGGGGGAACGTCGGGCTGTACGTTGCCGGCGGCGTCGGTTGCTCTGGCCCGCAGGGTGTGTCTTCCGACGTCGGCCGTGTCCCAGGTGAAGGTCCAGTCCTGCCAGTGGTATGCCGCTTCGGGATGGTTCGAGTTGCGCCGGATGCCAGTCGCCTTCTCCGGTGAGGCTGACGTCGACGCGTGTGATCGGGCCGGTGCCGGACCATGCCTTTCCGCGAACCGTGTAGGGACCGAGACCGATGGTCGCCCCGGGCGCTGGGTCGGTGATCCGGGCGCGTACCCGCATCAACGTGACTGGCTCGTGGGGCCGGTCGGGCCACTGGTACATGTAGTGGCCGGTCTGGAACTCGCCGGTGTAGGGCTCGGTGAGGACGTCGAGCCGCTTCAGCCACTTCACCGATGCCACGGCGTACCAGTGGGGCACGATCAGCCGGAAGGGAGCGCCGTGGTCGGGCTTGAGTGGCTGGCCGTTCATCTCGTAGGCGATGAGGATCCCCGAGGCGGGGTCGGTGGCGTGTGCGAGCGGAAGAGCTCGGGTGAAGGTGAGATTGTCCTGGTCGGTCTCGGGGAGGATCGCCTGGAGGTGGTAAGGCCCGTGGTCGGCTCCCTGGGCGAGGACCTCGACGCCGTCCGCGGACGGGTCGACCTTGGCGAGTACCTCGTGCAGAAGCGCGCCGGTCCATCGTGCCGTGGAGACGGCGAAGTCGCCCCAGGGTTCTCCGGTCGGTAGCGGCCTCATGTCCAGACGCCCGTTGCCGGCGCACTCCAGGGTGACGGTGTGGTCGTGTGCCGGCATCGCGCGCAGGTCGTCGAGGGTCAGGGTGGTCGGACGGCCGACGGCACCGCCGATCTCCAGTGTGCCGTCGTGGGCGGGCACCGCGAAGTTGCTGCGCACGTAGTGCAGCTCGGTGGGGGTGATGTCACCGACCAGAGCGGCCGGTGGTGCCTCGGCGTTGTAGGGCGCGGGGTTGATCATCACCAGCGAGGCGCGTGCCGCCTCGAGATCATCAGCGACGGTCATGCTGTCTCAGCCTCCTTGGGCGTGTCACGCGGGGTGCGGTCGTTCAGAAGTCGGAGTCGTTGAAGGTGGGTTCGCGGCCGTCGTTGAACGCGCCGATGCCCTCGACGCGGTCGGGATGGACCGCGGAGCGCCAGTGCGCGTCCATCATGATCGCGATCGCCTGCTCGATCGGCTGGCCCTCGCCCAGGTGAACCGCGCGCTTCACCGCCTGGACGGCGGTCGGGGAGTTGCTGGCGATCTTGTCCGCGATCTGCTGGGCGGCGGCCATCAGCTGGCCGGGATCGTGGATCTCGTTGACCATGCCGAGCCGGTACGCCTCCTGCGCAGGGACCGGGTCTCCGGTCATGAGCATCTGCAGGGCCTTGCCGCGGGGCAGGAGGCGTGGCAGCAGGGCCGGTGAGCCGCCGCCTGCTGCCAGGCCGAGCATGGCTTCGGGTTGGCCGAAGGTCGCGTTGGCCGAGGCGATGATGAAGTCGGTGCTCTGGGCGAGCTCGCAGCCTCCCCCATACGCGATCCCGTTGACGGCGGCGAAGATCGGCTTGCGCAGCTGGCGGACCGTGTAGAGCGTGCGGTCGAAGGCCTGGCGCTGCCGCAGCCAGTCCTCCTTGGTCATGGCCTTGCGTTGCCGCAGGTCGCTTCCCACGGAGAAGGCGCGCTCACCCGCGCCGGTCAGGACGACGACCCGGACTGCCGTGCGGACGGCGATCTCCTCGACGACCTCGGTCAACAGGGCGCCCATCTCGGTGGTGATGGCGTTGTCGGCATGAGGTCGGTTGAGGGTGACCAGGGCAACCCGACCGTCGGCGAGGTAGTCCAGGAGAACGGGCGCCTCGGTCTCCTCGACGTCGGGAGCCGGTGGGCCGAAGTCGAGTGCTGCCCAGCGGTCCGTGCCTGGTGAGCTCATCATGCTTCCTCTCTCGGGTGGCGACTCGTCATGTGTCCAGCTCGGCGAGCCAGCGCAGCGCGCTCAGGCTGGGCGCGAAGCAGTACTCACCGCCGCGGGTGACCACGAACGGTGGCAGGTCCTGCAGTCTGCGGCGGATCGGACGCTGCGGGATGGTGAAGGTGCTGGGGTCGTGGTGAGGTCCGACGAGGGGGTCGGACTCGAGCGGGGCGCCGATGAAGATGCCGTCGTTGAGCCACTGGGTCTTGACGAACTCGAACTGACGTTTGAGGTGGGCGCCGGCGAAGACGAAGATGATGCCGCGGTCGACGCCGTCGTCCTCGAGGACGCCGTCGGGGAGCATCGGTCCGTAGCTGGTGCCACGCCGGATCATCCGGTGGAGTCGGACGTCCACGCTGCCTTCCTGGTCCAGCGCGTCACGCGGGTTGGCCCTGCGTGCGTGGGCACCCACCGGGCACTTGAATCCGCGTGGGTCGTCGCCGAAGAGGAAGTCGTTGTTGCGCCGGGGGTCGCTCCCGAGCTCCGGGTCATCGGTGTCGGGCGACGACCGCGAGGGGCGCGCCGCTCTGCCAGCGGCCGACCATCTTCGCGCCGAGGAGGTCCTCCTCCTGGCGGCGTCGCTGCCCGGGCACGGAGGTAGCTCCGGTAGGCCGCCACCTTGGTGTGCAGCTTCCGGAACACGACGTAGGTGCCGTTGCGGCCCAGCACCTCCGGGGTCGGCATCGGCGGCAGCTCGCCCGTCTCGTCGGGATAGCCCAGGATGATCTCGCCGGCCTTGAGTGGCCGCTCGCGGGGATTGGTGGCAGGTCGTCCGCTCCCTTCCACCGCGGGTTGACCGATGCCGTCCTTGAATCCGAACGAGGTGCGCCCGGTGGCCAGCTGGTAGCAGTCCTGTCTCCAGATCAGCTCGACACCTGGCAGTTCGGCATGGGCTTTGCGTGCCTGCTCCGCGACCGCCGTGAGCTCGGCTTCATCGGGGGAGAGAACGGCGATGGCGACGTGCACGTCGGTGCTGCCGAGCGGCGTCTCCCAGTGGTCGGGGCCGCTCTCACCGACGTCACCCAACATCTCCGCGCGGGCAGCCATGCCCTGCCGGAACTCCGGTGCGAAGCTGTCCAGCGACGCCTGCGGCACTCCGAGAGCCTTCAGCCCGTGGTAGGTGAAGGCGACCGTGAGCGAGGTCTCGTCTGCGGTGTCGGCGCCCGAGGCGGGCTTGGCGATCCGGTGCAGCCGCCGTACCAGCTCACGTCCATCGGCGCGGTCGTCGATGCGCAGCAGCAGGTAGGTGCCGACATACGGGGAGGGCCGTTCGTACAACGCGCCGGCCTGGATGTCGTGGAGCTCCAGGGGTGCGCCGGTCGTGGCGTCCACCGATGTCACGCGCCTTCCAGTGGTCAGTGGTGCTCGGGGGGTTCGGGTGGGTCCGGGTTCGGCGGCGCCAGGTAGGGAAACGTGCCGCTGGCGGGCTGGGTGGCGGAGTCGACGCCGTCGCGGATGGTGGGGCCGTGACCGGCGTTGACCAGCTGGGTGAAGATCGTGTCCATCACGTCGTCGTTCAGGGTCCGGCCCCCGCAGGTCTTGTGCTCCTCTCCGCGTCGGGCGGCGAGCTCGATCTCGAGGAACGAGCCGCGTTCGAGGTAGGGCTTGGTGACGTCGACGACGAGGTAGTCGTCGAGGACCAGATCCGTGAGCGGGTGCCGACCGTCCTCGTCGGATGGGCCAGTCCACCTTGCCGTCCAGGCCGTCCCAGAAGGCGAGGTTGGCGTCCAGCCGGGCGCGGTAGGCGCCGGCGTAGGAGTCTCCGAGGTGGAACGCGTCATCCATGTTGTACAGGTCGCGGATCTCCAGGTCCCGGTTCACCGGGTCGAACTCCTTCGGCGCGAGCATCATGTTCTTCACCTCGGGGCGACCCACCCGTTCGACCCTGACGTTGAACGTCCCCCGGGTCAGCGTCTCGGCGACGACGCCCACCAGCGTCCAGTCGGCCAGGAGACCGGTGTCGATCTCGACGACGATGCTCAGGACGTTCTTGCCGTCGAGGAAGATCGAGCCGGGGTCGGTGAAGGCGAGCTTCCGCGTCGCGATCGTGGCCAACGCTGCGCGGGCGTCCATGATGAACGGGTCCCAGCGCGTACCGGCGAAGACCCGCATGCCGTGCCCCGAGCCTCCCTGCTCGTCGTTGACGCGGAAGGTGACGTGTTCTCCCTCGTGACGGGGTCACACAGTGCCCTGCTGCTGCGGAGGTGGCTGATCTCCGCCGTTGCTGCGCGGCATTCGGAAGCGTCGAAGACACAGTCGAGGACCACCTCCTCCTCGCCCGGGATGAACCGCCACCCTGCGCCTGCCGTTGCGCGGGGTGAGCAGGTCGCAGCCGGAAGCGGTACAGAAGCCCGTCGGAGAAGAGATCTGCAGGCTTGGCCATAGGAAGCGTGTTCACGACCAGCACGAGAGCGCCGGGCCGGTCGGGGCTCGGGAACGCGTACACGTCGGTGATGTCCGCGATTGGGTCCGCCAGGGCTCGGGGCCCGGAGATGTGGTCCGACATGACAGCGTCCGGTCTCTGCCGCGGTTAGTCGGCGGCCTCGTCCAGCAGCGGCTGCAACGCTGGATGCTGAAGGATCTCGGCGGCCTGAGGATGGTCGAGCACCTGCTGGAAAGCGGCGTTCACGCGCTGCGCCTTCCGGATCTCCTTGACCGTGCCAGGGTAGTTTCGGGCATACGCCGCGGCTGTCTGCTCGGCGTCCGAGCACGAAGGCTCGCAGGGCCGACAGGTCCGGGAGTCCGTCGTATCCCTCGACGTGGCGGAAGATGACGTCGAACAGGGCCAGCGTCGGCCCAGAGGTGAAGAAGTCCTCCATGTACGCGTCCCACGGGCCGTCGAAGCTGGTCACAAACGCCAGCCGGGTGTCGTCGTCGAACAGCACGAACCGAGCCTCGTGGATCGTCTGGATCGCCATCCCGTAGTCGCCGGGCCGATACCCCGGAGTGTCCTGCAAGTCCACGAGCGCGGCCCGCAGGGACGGCCCCTGACCGGCCTTGACCCGAAAGAACAGGCTGAACTCGCTCGTCGAACCGACACGCATGCCCGGCTGCGGGGCTGCAACTTCAGGTGTTGACATCTGCGTGCCTCCACGATCACTCGACTCGCCCCCGTTGCGCCCGAGCGCACCAGGGATCAGAGCTGGAAGCGCTCCAACTCCAGTTGAAAGTAGAGCACGCTCCTGACTTTGCACCTCCCCCGCACTGGGTGAAGCGGCAAAGCTCGGGACACCAATGTCGGCATTTTGCAAGTGAGCCAGTTTGTCGCTGAACAGAGCGCGTTGGCTCCGGTGGGGGCGGCTTCGACGGTCATGGGTCGTCCGCGGTGGTACTCCTGGTCCCAGATGCTGCTTGGCAGAGCCGATCGGGCCGTAGCCAGCAAATTCTCGATCTCGCTCTCGTCGCTCGGCCGAACCAGATAGGTAACGGGAGCCGTGAGAGGGTTGCTGTCATGCCAGGTGGAGCGACTCCGGGCCGCGAGGTTGTGCTCGAGTCGGATCGCCTGCTGCTCAGAGCTTGGCGGCCAGCGGAGGCTGTCGTCCAGCATGCACTGTGGACCGAACGTGATCCACGAGCGCCGCCGCACCGCCGGATCGACGCGGATGGGCACCCCACCGTCGCAGACCTCGAGGAGTCGATCCGCACCAACCAGCCATCGTCGATCGGATTGCTGGCGGTCGAGCGGAAGGCCGCTCGTGACGTCATCGGCTACTGCGGACTGATCGACAGCGGGAGGGGGTCGGAAGGGGAACCGGAACTGGCTTTCGAACTGCTACGTCGAGTATGGCATCAGGGGTACGCGACCGAGGCCTCGCTGGCGGTTCTGGACTGGGCGAGATCGTCCGGGTACGAACGGTTGTGGGCCACGGTCTGGGAGTGGAACACCGCATCTCGCCGGGTGCTGGCCAAGGTCGGGTTCACCGAGACCGAGCGGAAGGAAGTGGACGCCGTCTACGGGACCACCCTGTTCACCACAAGACAGCTCTGACAAACCCGATGTTTGGCCTTGAGGGGCGACAGCGGCTGTATACCGCAGAGCCGGTCAGCGGCCATGTGAGATGGCAGCTAGGAGGGAAAGAGCCTCCAATGCCCCTCGGAGACGACATCGACGTTGCCGTCGGTCACCTTGAAGGCGGTCTCGTCGTCGACGGCGTACGCAGGACCCTCGATGCTGGCAGCCCAACTCTCCGCTTCGGCCATGGAGTTGCCCGGCATGCCCTCGGGGTTCACGTGCGGACAGATCGAGAAATCGACGACCCCGAGCGTCTCGTCACTACCGGTAGGTGACTTCCATCCCACGAAGTCCTCTCCGATACGTGGGGTCATCACCATGCTCCCGGCACTCAGCCCGACCCAGACCATCTCGGTCAACGACGGCAGGAGATCCGCCAGCCCGGACTCCCGCATCCAGTGGCACAGATACAGGGCATCGCCGCCCGAGGCCAGCAGGACGTCTGTCTCTCGGACCAGGGGGATCCAGCGTTCTTCGTCGATGCTGGGCAGCGCAGTGAGCTCCAGCACTCCCAAGGACTTCCAACCCAGCTCGCACATGGGATTGTCGGATCGTCCGCTGATGAAACGCCACGGCCCCTGTCCTGGACCGACGTTGGGGTGCCCGTACATCGCGGTGGGGATGCAGAGTGCCGTGCAGTCGGCGATCGGCTTGCCCAGCAGGTCGACGAGCGCGTTGCGGATGCTCGTGTTCTTGACGCCCCCGGACGTGAGAAGAAGCCTCAAGTTGCCTCCCTATTCGAGCGTGATGAAGCGGTATGACGTACAGACTCGCGACCACCGCGAAACTCATCGCTTTGACGGGCCAAAGTTACCTGCAAAGCTGCGGGCACTGCGTCAGTCCGCCGACTCTGGGGCACACCGCAGCCCACCAACCGACACCACCGACCGGCTCCAACGCCACCTGCGCGCATCAGGCGCGTGCGGTCGCACGTCTCGATCAAGGTGTCTGGGCGATAAGGAATGGATCGGTTAGCGCGGGGGTGGTCAGTCCTCGACCTTTGCGTCGATCAGCGGGTCCACCCAGGAGGCCCGACTGTCGGCGTCGATGAATATCGCCCGGACGAGCAGCGTCATCGGCACGGCCAGGAGCGCGCCGAGCGCGCCGAGTAGGAACGTCCACACCACCAGAGACATGAAGGTGATCTCGGCGCTGAGCCCGACGGAGTTGCCGACGATGCGAGGCTGGATGAACGTCTGGATCGTGACGTTGAGGACGCTGTAGACCACGACCACCAGCAGCAGCCCCTCCCACCCGTCGTCGAGCAACGCCAGCAAGGCGGGCGGGATGATCCCGATGACGAAGCCGATGTTGGGGATGAAGTTCGTGAGGAACGAGAAGAACCCCCAGACCAGCGGGAGTGGGACGCCCAGCACCCACAGTGCACCAGCATCGAGCACGCCGACGATGGCGCCGAAGAGCGCGGTCATCAGCAGGTAGGTCTGGGAACGTTCCACGAACTTGCCCATGGCGGCGGCCAGCTCGGGCTTGGTGCGCTGCAGTGCGGTGACGCGCGGTGCGAAGCCCGGCACGGCGACGACGAAGAAGAACAGCAAGGTCACCAGGAAGAACAGGAAGCTGAGGGCTCCGAGGATCCCTGAGATCAGGTCGGCCAGCACTTCGGCGAGCTTCGTCGGGTCCAGCTTCGAGAGCGCGTCGCTGGTCGCGCCCGTGCTCAGTCCGAGCTGGGCGAGGCCATCCTCGGCGTTCTTGGTGAGGTCTTTGGCCTGCGTGGCGTACGACGGAAGCAGGTCGGCGAACTTGATCAGGCACACGACGCTGCCGATGACCATCACCACCAGGATGAGGTACGCCGCGGCCAGGGCGGCCAGCGTCGCCAACCAGCTCGGCCAGCCGTGCTTGCGCGCCCACCGACCGATCGGCAGTACTGCGATGGTGAGCACGATGGCGAGCATCGAGGGCGCGATGATCCCGGCGGCCAGCTTCGTGCCGATGCCCAGCGCGACGACGCCGAGGATGCCGAGCAGCACGATGATCGAGCGCGGCATCGTGCTAGCGTTACCGCCCGGATCGTTCGCGGAGCGAGCCCGGTCGGCGGGCTGCGATGACATGAGGTCACGGTAGGAGAGCGCGCCTCGCCCTGCCTCACCCGCAATGTGTGAGGCAGGTACCCCCACGACGCGTCACGGTGGACGGAACGTAGCGGCCAGGCGCCGCTATCTTTTTGTCCACGGGGCACGCTGATGCCCGCCCAGACGAGACCTGGAACGCCACGATGGGGTTGATCCTCTCGATCTTGATGCTGGGTCTGATGGCGAGCCTGTCTCCAGCCACCATCGTCGTGTTCATCCTGGTGCTCGGGACGGCCAGGGCCAGTGTCAACGCGGCCGCGTTCCTCATCGGCTGGGCGGTATCCCTGACCGTCGTCTTCACCGTCAGCTACCTCCTGGGTTCGTCGCGCAGCACCCAGCAGGGAAGCGGCCGGACCGGGCTGCTCATCCTCGAGGTCATGCTGGGATTCGCCCTGGTGGCGGCGGGGGTCCGTCAGTGGCGGCGTCGCGCGGAGGTCTCGGCCACGACTGACGGATGGGGGTCACACCTGTTGGCCGGTCGCCTGGACGACCTGCGCCCGCGCGGCGCAGCGCTGGTCGGCGTCCTCAAGCAGCCGTGGGCGATCACGACGGCCGCCGCCGTCGTGGTGGTGCACCACCACGCACGAAGCGTCGTCACCATCATCGCCTTCGCATGCTTCACGGTCGCGTCCACCGCCAGCGTCGGGCTGATGTACTTCTACTATTCGCGGCGCCCCGGCGAGGCCAAGACGTACCTGGCTGAGCTGCGAGACCGAGCGATCGCCTCCGGGCCAGCCGTGTTCGGCGTCGCAGCTATGGTGGTCGGAGCCTTCCTGGTGCTCGACGGGCTCGTCGGCCTCAAGGACTCGTGACGGAGCCGGGCGGGCAAGCGGAACGGGCATGTCGCCCTCAGCGATGATGCTCCCTGAGTCCCGTGGTGCTGCGGTGGCGGCGGCTAGGTGCGTTGACGGCGGCGGTCGGGCTAGCGTGGCGCGGTGGATCTTCGCCGAGGCATCTGCCGGGTTGAGCTCAGCAACGGGGTGACGCTGGCGTACGAGACTACTGGGGTCGCCTCGGGCACGTCGATCCTGCTGCTGCACGCGTGGGGGGAGTCTCGGCGTGCATTTGACCGGCTGCTGCCGATGCTGCCCGCATCAATTCATGCGGTGGCGGTTGACCAACGGGGCCACGGTGACGCAAGCAGGCCTATGGCCGGCTACTCCCTCGAAGACTTCGCCGAGGATGTGGACCTGTTCATGGCGACCATCGGCATTTCCTCTGCGGTGCTGGTCGGGTCCTCCAGTGGCGGGTACGTCGCTCAGCAAGTGGCGATCGCGAGCCCACATCGGGTAGCCGGGCTCGTCCTAGTCGGTTCGCCGCGTGACCTGCAGAGGCGACCTTCCTTCGCCAACGAGGTCGCCCAGCTAACCGACCCGATGGATCCGGCCTGGGTGAGGAAGTCACTATCGTGGTTTCCCCGATTCCATGACGTGCCGCAGTGGTACATCGACGACCGGGTCCGGGACGGTATGCGGATTCCTGCACATGTGTGGCGCGACACATTCAGCGGACTCATCTCTGCGCGACCTCCCACTGGCACGGCAACGATCAGCGCGCCGACTCTCATCGTTTGGGGCGATCACGACGAACTTCTGCCCAGGGAGGACCAGGAGGCGCTCGCTGCGGCCATTCCATCGTCTCGACTCGCCATCTATCAGAACACAGGACACCTGGTTCTGTGGGAGCAGCCCGAGCGCTTGGCTTCGGATCTGATGGCGTTCATGGGCAATCCTCGGGGCGGCGACCCGCCTGATTCAGCGATCGCTGCAACGTCACCGTTCAACGACTCTTGAGCTGGATTGCGCCTGCGTCACCCACTATCGGCCGCCAACTACCCAGCGAGTTGACATACGGACGCGCACCGCGTCGATTCGGAGTTCTTCGACTGGGCTTAGACGGTTGCATTGGTAAGCATGGCGTCAAGCCGGCACCTTGATCTGATAGAGGTCAAATCGGCAGATGCGGGCACCGGGATCGGTCGTCCCTGACCTGCTGTCGAGGGTGGAGACTATGTCATGTCTTCGTCGCTCGGTGACGCGCTCCCTGCGGACAGGCGAGCCGCGAAGATCTCCTCCGGTCCGTAGGGGAGTTGCGTGAGCTCGATGCCGAGGGGCGCCAGAGCGTCGGCAACGGCGTTGGACACGGCTCCGAAGGCTCCGATCGTTCCCGCTTCGCCGACACCCTTGCTGCCCAGCGGCGTGGCCGTAGTGGGCGAGTCTCGATGACGGATCTCGACATGTGGGATGGTTGTGGTGAGTGGCACGAGGTAGTCGCGCAAGGTAGACGTCTCGAGCCGGCCGTCGGGCGAGTACCGATGGGCTTCGTGAAGCACCTCGCCGATGCCCATGGCGACCCCGCCGCGAATCTGCCCGTCTACTACGTCCGGGTGGATGATCCTGCCGCAGTCCTCGACAGCCACGTAGCGGACCACCCTGGGGACAAGGCTGTCCGGGTCGATCTCCACCGCGGCCAGGTGCGTGCCGCTGGGATACACCTGCGAGGGGTCGTGCACATGGGTCACGTCGGTGCCCGGCTCGAGGTCCCGTTTTGTCACCTCGCGCAGAGCCTCGAGAACGCAGGCAGCGACACCGACCGCGCCACGCGAGATGAAGGTGCCGCTGCCCTCGGGGCACAGCTCGGAGTCGCCCTCGATGACGTCGATCCGGTCGGAACTGATGCCGAGCTCGGTCGCCGCGAGCATGCGGTAGGTGTCCGCGTGACCCTGCCCTGCGTCCGCGGCACTGGTGAAGACCTCGACCCTTCCGCCCGGGGTGACAACCGCACGGGCCGCGTCCGTGCCTGGCAAGGATGTGACCCCACGGCGGCGATAGTCCTCCGAGCCGCTCGCGCTGATCTCGTTGAAGACACCGATGCCGACGCCGAACAGCCGCCCGGCAGCCCTCGCTTCCGACTGCTCGGCCCGCAACTCAAGGTAGTCGGGTTCAAGCATCCCCAACAGCTGGTCGTAATCGCCGGAGTCGATGCGTCGACCTGACGGACTCGTCCAGGAGAGGTCGCGTACGACGTTGCGTCGCCTGATCTCCAGTGGATCGATGCCGAGTTCGGTCGCGATCAGGTCCATGGCGCGCTCGGTCGCGAAAACCGCCGCATTCTGGCCGATCCCTCGGCAGGGGCCGACCGGCGTCTTGTTGGTGGCCACGGCTTCGATCTGGACGCGGAACCGGGGGAAGCTGTACGGCGCGAACAGGCTCATTGCCGCGACAGCGGCTTCGGGCATCGCGGTCGCAGGCCACACCGAGTACGCGCCGACGTCAGCGCGAACTCGGGCGTCAACGGCCAGAAGCCTGCCGGACCGGTCCGCGGCCACACGCAGCGTGATCTGCGTGTCGTGGGCATGGGTGCCGGCGAGCAGGTTCTCGGTGCGGTCCTCGATCCAGCGCACTGGGAAGGTGAGCCGTCGGGCCAGGGCCGCGAGTGCGATCTCCTCGGCGTACAGGTTCGCCTTGAGCCCGAACCCGCCGCCGACATGCGGGACCATCACGTGGACGGACGCTTCATCGACGCCAAGGGCATGTGCGATCCCCGCGCGCACGAGATGCGGCAGCTGGGTGGACGTCCAGACGGTGGTCACGCCGGTCGTCGGGTCGTGCTTGGCGACCACCCCGCGTGCCTCGAGTGGAACGGCCGACTGGCGTGCGGGGCGGAACGCCCGCTCGATGACGCACTCGGCCCCCACAAACGCCTCGTCCACTTCGCCGGAGTCCAGCGAGCGTGACAGGAGCATGCCGCCCGGAGCGTCGTCGTGAAGATCGGTGCCGGCCGGGAACGGCGAGTAGTCGACGATCACGCTTTCGGCCAGGTCTTCGGCGGTGTAGCGGTCCTCCGCCCAGACCAGTGCCAGCGGTTCGCCTACGTAACGGACCCGCTCGCAGCGCCATCGGGTGCCACGCGACGGGGACCATGCCGCCGGCCTCGAGTGTGATCGGGCGGAGCCCGAGGTCCTGCCCGGTCACCGCGTGAGGCGTCCTCAGGTCAATGCGGTCAACCCGCGCGTGGGGCACATCGGACCGGACGAAGCACACCTCGACACAGTCCTCCAGGGCGAGGTCAGCGACGAACTCACCCCGTCCGGAGACGAGCCGGGCTGCCGTATCCGGGGTCAGGCGAGACACTCGTACACCGCCTCGATGATCGGCTCGTAGCCGGTGCAGCGGCACACATGGCCGATGAGGAGCTCACGGAGCTCATCACGGCTGTAGGTCTGGCCTGACCCGAGGATCTCCACCGCGGCGATGAGGAATCCAGGCGTGCAGAACCCGCACTGGAAAGCACGGTGCCGGATGAAGGAGTCTTGCAGGGCTGAGAGGCGCGGTCCGATGAGACCTTCGATAGTCGTGACCTCGGCGTGGTCTGCTTGTACGGCGAGCATGAGACATGACCGCACGGCCATCCCGTCGACCAGGACTGTGCACGCCCCGCAGACGCCCTGCTCGCAGCCGACGTGCGTGCCGGTCAGGCGTAGTCGTTCACGCAGGAAGTCGGCCAGCGTCCAGCGAACCGTGACAGTCTCCGGTCCACTGATCGCCGTTCACCGTCGTCGACAGCTGAGCCTCTTCACTCATCGCGGCTCCTCGCGTCTTCGATGACCCGCACAGCCAACCTCGCCGCGACGTGGCGTCGGTAGTCCGAAACGGCTTCGATCTCCGCCTTCGCCGTCCGCAACAGACCGTCCGAGGCTCCGTCGGCCCTCACGGCGGACTCAACGGCGACCAAGCGTTGGGGTCGTCCTCCTGCGCCGAAGACGACAACCCTTGGTCCGTGGCACACCGCGCCAGCCAGGGCGAAATCGCCCGGGCCACGACGGGTGGCCTCGGCGAAGCCGAACGGCGACTCGTCGGCAGGCACTTCGATCTCGATCAAGAGCTCGTCCGCGGCGAGTGACGTCGTGTGAGCGTTGGTGAAGAAGTCCCGCGCCGGAATCCGCCGGTAGCCGCGCAGAGACGCCACCGTCAGCACGGCGTCCATCGCAACGACGACGGCCGGCCACTCGGCTGCGGGGTCAGCGAACGCGATCGAACCGCCCAACGTGCCTCGGTTGCGGATCTCCGGACTGCCGATGTGCCGGGCGGCTCGTCGCATCAACGCTGGTGCTGAGTGGTCGTGCTCCAGCTGGCGGTGACGGATCATCGCACCAATTCGAACCACCCGGTCGGCCCGGGCGATCGAGGTCAGCTCGCGCACGTGCTGCAGGTCAACCAGGTGCTTCGGCCGGATCCGACGCAGTGCCAGCAACGGAACGAGGCTCTGCCCGCCCGCCAAGATCGCAGCCTCGGACCTGCAGCGTCCGAGCACCTCGATCGCCTCGTCCAGCGAGTCAGGACGGTGGTAATGGGATCTAGGAGGTTTCACGGCCCCCCACGAGGTCGTACGACGCAACGACAACTATTCGCTCGGGCTGACGCCTTAGGCTACGCCCGCACTAGCAACCGCGCAGAGCATGCCAACGGGCGATGTGAGCGGTCTGGATCGGAGCGGAGACGCCTAACGCCGGGCGCAGCTGCGGACTGGGAGTCCGTACCGACCTGCTCAGACTCCTCGCCCGGACCGGCGGATCTTCGACTCGCCGTTTCAACGCGGCTCCATCCCGGTCCAGCCGGTTGATGCTGGTCCCGCACTCGAAGTAGGCGGTGGTCAGCGCCCCACAGCACCAAGCCGCTGACGAAATCCGCCGGTCCCCCACCATGGTCAACACTGGGTTGCTCACCAGCGAAGCGACGACGACGCTGGCCGCACCGCCGTGCGGCGGGCTCAGTCCTCGGGAACCGGAACTTCGCTCACGGGGGTGATCGTGCTCGTGCACCGCTTGAAGCCGGGCCACAGGAACTTGTGGATGGCGTTCACGTCATCGGCTTCGACGACCAGGAAGAGAGTGTGCTGGGCGTTCGCGCCGTAGCGCCCGACCAGGCGGACCCCAGGCACGGTGTGGTCGTACAGGGAGTTAGACCCTCCTTGTCCCGAGGGGCATAACTCAGGTGTGTGAACCTGCGTGATGTGGAAGAGCACTGCGCCTCCTGTCGTCGTCAACGTCCCAGAGAACATCGTTGACCTCTTGGCGAGACTTGTCACTCGCGGTGGCTTCTGGGGAGGTCGCCGGCGAACGCGTCACGGAAGTCCTTGGCCTTGATGTAGAGGTCGGTCTCGGTTCCGCCGCCGGGCAGCGGGTAGGGGCCTACCGTCCAGGGCGTCTGGGGTGATGTACGTCCCGGGGTTCTTGGTCACCAGCTGCCAAGGAGTCGACGAACTGGATCCTCGGCGTACGCGTCGAACGTGCCCTGCCCGCACACGTCGAAACGCATTTTCGCGACTCGGGCCTGGCACCCAGGCACGGCGCTGCATCAGGGTCCGATCGGGCCCCGTCCCAGCGCACCCGACGGCGCAACTGTGCGATCTCCCCTGTGCTCGCAGCCACCCGCGACGGCCGAGCAAGACGGGATCGTTTGCCGACTCCAAGATCGGGCACCTCCGCTTGGTGTTCGAGACCTTCACCGAATTCGACATCGACGTGGCCGAAGACGTGACGCTGCACGGCCATCATGCTCCGCGCGACCCCGACCGAGCCGTCGTGCTCCTGCACGGTCACCCCCGCACGCACGCCACGTGGTGGCGCGTGGCTCCCCGACTCGCCGACGTCGAGATGAGCGTCGTGTGCCCGGACCTTCGCGGCTACGGGCACTCGACGGGTCCGGCCCCGGACGCCGCACACGAGAAGTACTGCGACCGCGCGATGGCGCAAGACGTGGCCACCTTGATGCGCAACCTCGGGTACGACACCTGGTCCGTCGTCGGCCACGACCGCGGTCAAGGTGTCGCGTTCCGCCTTGCCCTGGATGAAGCCGACCATGTCCGGGCTCTCGTCATCCTCGACGGAGTGCCGATCCTCGAGGCTCTGGAACGCGTCGATGCGCGGTTCGCCGAGCTGTGGTGGCACTGGTTCTTCTTCGCCTCGCCTCAGGCCGAGCGGGTCATCACCGCCGACCCGCTCGCCTGGTACCACCCCGACGCATCCGCCATGGGCCAGGAGAACTACGACGACCTGGTGGACGCCATCCAGAATCCCGCGACCGTGCGAGCCATGCTCGAGGACTACCGAGCCGGGCTGCATGTCGACCGCCGCCACGAGGAACTTGACCGAAGCGCCGGCCGCCAGCTCACCTGCCCCACGCTGATCGGGTGGTCCATCCGTGACGACATGGAGTTGCTCTACGGCGACCCCGCAGCCATCTGGCACTCCTGGTGCTCCGGGCCGGTCGAGACCGCCAGGATCGAGTCAGGCCACCACATGGCCGAAGAGGAGCCCGCCCAGCTCGCCGATGCCATCATCGGCTTCCTCGCGAACCACTGATACGGGACGCGCTGTTCGACTGCGTTGGGCACGTCGTCGGCTCTGAACGGACCCCACCGGAGGAAGCACCACCAGGACGCCTAGCACTCCCGCACGGGACAGCCGTGCAATCCACAGAACGTCGATTCGTGGGAGATGTGGCAGGTGAAGATCGTGCGACCCGGTTCCTAGTCGCAGGCCGACCGACGGGGTGGTCGCGGCTCCGAGTTGCGCACCGATCCCCTCGACCGCGCCGATGATGCCGACTGAATTGACCGGGGCGCGTCGCGTATCAGGTCGCCTGCTCGACGTTCGTCGAGGCCACACTCACGGCCGGACTCGTTGCGTTCGGAGTGGACCAGCCGACAGCGTTCGCAATCGCCATCAGTCAACGCCCCTGCACGCACTACCTCCCACCGATCTGGGGATACTTCTCGCTGCGGTGGCTGCACAGGCACGGGTATGTCTGAGCGATGCCCTCGGGATACGGCGGGCTGATGTCGCGGCGGGTCAGCTGATCAGCGCGGTCAGGTAGTAGCACTCGACCGCCGGCGTCCCCCCGTAACCTTCTGGCAGGTAGGGGGCCGGCCCCGTGATCGCCAGCGGCGCCCACATACCTTCGTCCTGCAGTCGGTCAACCACGGCTTGGCAACCGCGGGTGTGCCATAGGTCCTCACGCTGCGTCGCGACAACGAGTCCTCCCGGCCTGGCCACTCTCGCGAACTCTCGCCAAACCGCCTCGACTTCCGGGAGGTAGGTCATCACCCCGACACAGACCACTGCGTCGACGCTGTCGTCCTCGAAGGGGAGTCGCTGCTGGAGGTCGGCCTGCTCGACCGAGTCGTATGCTCCACCCTGCTGAGCAATCTCGATTGACGCTTGCGAGATGTCGAGCCCCAGGATCTGTCCGGTGAATCCTCGTGTACGAAGGGCTCGGCCGACGAGTCCGGTGCCGCAACCGACGTCGAGCACCGAGCCCGCCTCGGGATGGCGGGAGACGACGGTCGCCGCCACCACCGTGGGAGCCTGGTAGGACCACGAAGTCAAGTCGTCGTCGTAACCGTTTGCCCACTCGTTGTACCGGTCGGCGACCTCTCGAGCATCGCTCGTGCCATGGTGCAACCAATCAGCAATTGGGACTGCATCGGGAACCATGGCGCCAGCGTCTCACGCAACAGCATCCTTGTCCGGCTCGAAGGCGCCTGGTGCGCAGCTGACGCCGATGGGAGGTGCCTGCGGTTGCGCCGTCACCCTGGTCAAGGGTGCCGCGTCAGCATGGCGACATCCGGGCATGAGTCAGCAGTCGAAGCTGGCCAACACAGTCTCGGGAGATGTGGAGTTTCTGGCGAGGATCTGCTGGAGCGACTTCGTCTCGTTGATGACCTTCATGCCAACGGCGGAGAAGGTTTCCTCGTTGAAGACGTTGCGGGCCAGAAGCGGATTGCTGAGGGCTTGGGTGAACGCATCATTGGCGACCATCGTCGTCAGGAGCTCGCCCATCATCAAGTAGTCCGGGTACGCCTCGGCGAAGATTCCGACGTACCACTCCAGACTCTCGATGTCGTCGTGGTAGAGCGTCCTGAGTCGTTCCCGCAGTGCCGTGTCTGAGGTGAGTTCAGTGAAGCTCTTCATCCGGCTCAGGCCGTAGGACTCGCGGTAGTCGTTGAACGAGCGAAGCCTGGCCTGGCGCATAAGCGCGATGGTGCGCTCCTCCAGCGATGGATGGTCCGGTGTCGACCGGTCGACCAGGAATGTGGGGGTGTTCAGGAGTCCGATCCGGCCGGCGCGTTCCTGGGAGCACATGGCGACTAGAGACTCCAGCCCGCGCGCGATGACCAGGGGATTGTTGTTGAGGAACTCCCGCCAGGTCAGGGCGTCGTTCCCGTGGCCGATCGTGTCGGGCGCCAGGGAGTGCCAGCGGTAGAGCAGGTTGAACTCGATGGCGATCCAGTTGGGTCTGTTCCAGCGTTCCTCGTCGGCGATGAACGGAACCGCCTCGATGGCGAAGTCGAAGGGGCCGATGTGTCGGATGTACTCCTCGACCACCAGCTTGAGTTCGAGCACGATCATGATCATTCGTGCCGTCTCGAAGAGACGATCGTCATCCCAATTCGGATACGCAGACTCCAGTAGCGCCGCTATCCGGTTGTGCTCGCGCAGAAACAGGGTGTTCAGAATTGTGCTGCCGATCGAGGAATTCCCATGTTCGAGACCCACCGCAAAGACGGAGTCCTTTCGCTCATCGGGGACACTGCCCAAGATGGTGTCGATCACGAAACGCTCATCGAAAAGTCCATGGAACTCGGGTTTGAACGCCAACGGAGCTCCCGGCTCACGCTGCTGGAATAGGAACTCCGGGAACTCCTCCCCGTTGATCCGCTGGCTCTTGAGCCTTCCTCCGACCAGCGAACGCAGCATGCGGGTCTGTTCCGCCCCTAGCCCGTAGATCTGGCACAGGTCGATCTCTTGGGTCGAGGTGTTCTGGCGAAAGTCGGCTCGACTGGTGCGGAGGAAACTGTCGGTGAACCATTGCGCGAAGAACATGAACCACACACTGGTATCGGTTGACTTGACTTCACGCTCTCGCCGGAACAGAGCGTTCACATCACTCTCATTCGGCAGCGCCGCGATCGACTGAGGATCGGCAGGCGGCAAATGTCGACCAGTGAATCGCCGGTCGGTCAGAGTCGTCCAGGTCGTGTAGTCACTGCCCAGCGTCAGTGCACGCGGCCGCAAGGCCGTGGCGTAGCTGTAGTAGTTGATCACCATCTTGCTGGCGAACCGTCGCAGCGGAGGCACCGAGGCCAACGGCTCGATGATCCGAGGCATCTGACGGACCACCACCTCCGGCAAAGGAAGGGGCTTGAGGGTCAGCCTCCCCACAAGCCGCGGCAATGTCTCTTTCACGCCAGTCAGTGTGGACATGAGGCCCTCTCAGACTCTCCATCGGAAGCTCTCGGTGCAACCGCACTACTGCCCCGCCAAGTCGCTTCAGTTCTCCCCCAGCATCACTCAGATCCGCCGCACAAGGAAGACACAGAGCGACTGAAAGCCGCGTGCCCGCGGCCAGGACGCGGGACCCGCAGCTCATCGGGGGTTCACTCACCGAAGTAGACCCGAGGCGCGGCTTCATCCGGTACCAGGGGACTGAACCGCCGCTCTGCCCTCGGGGTACGTCGAGCTGGTGATCGGCCTTCGTCAAACTCGACTACACACGCGTGCGTTCGTGGCCTGACGCGCTCAGATCCGGCCTACTTCTACTCCGCCACCGGAGCGTTATCGCGATGGGCTCTTGGTCATATGGCCGTCAACGGGTCGGCGAACGCGGGGAGGTTCTCGGATCGCTCGTCCTGCCGCGGGAATGGTGGTTTGCAGCCGTGCGGGAACCGCATGAAGTAGTCCTGATCCTCAGGTTCCATCTCCCAGAACACGACAGCTTCGCTGAGTTTGGTCACCGTCCTTCCGGGCCAATGGCCCGACGCGTCCACGTCACGGATCATCTGCTCGGCCACGCTCCGCTGCTCTGGGCAAAACAGAGGCTACCGCTGGGCGTCCAACCTGATCAATGGTCAAGGGCACGGCTCAACGGCATCTCATCCTCGTGGACCGCCGCTGGGGTCATGGTTCGTATCGGTAGCGCGAGTTGGCGGCGGTCGTTGGGTAGTGGTCAGGTAAGGAAGGCCAGCGCTGCGAGGCCCACTCCGACCATGTCGCGTGCTGTGGTGGGACGGGTGGAATCTGAGAACCTCGCAGTTCTTCGTCGTCCGGCGCTTGGAACTGGGCCCGCCACTGCTCGAGTTCAGCGTCGCTCATCCGGAACGTTCGATCGGGCGTGGTTGCGAACCGATTGGTGACACGGCTGCGTTGCTCCTCGTGGTCAATCGGCAGGAAGACGACTTGGCTTTGCGCCCCGACGGCGCCAGCGATCCAGCGGAGCGCTGATCGTTCGTCCTTTCCCCAGAACCCGAAGTCGAAGACGACATTGGTGCCCAGCTCCGCGGCCCGCATGCCGAGCTGGACCAACTTGCCTTCAACGAGGTCCCGCTTGTCTGGTGGGTTTCGATCGCCAAACAGCATGATCTGCCACTCGTCCGGCGTTAGCCGTAGGGCCGACGCGCTGATCTCCAGTTCCTTCGCGCGCGTTGTTTTCCCTGCGCCGGGAAGACCAACGATCAGGTAAACGATTGCGAGTCCGACGCGCGGACCGGTCGGTCCGGGGCGGTTGTGTGCGTACATGCGGCGGCTCCCAGGGGATGGCAGGGGCCAGGCAATGCCAAACGGCCGCCCGGCAGGAAACCGGCGGCGCGGAACCGAGGAACTTACCTACAGACTGTCCCAGCGCCGTCAGCGAAAACGGCAGGGACGAGTCACGGACGCACCCGCACACATGCACACAACCCTACTGATGAATGGTCGGGTCGCCCCGCCGGGCCAGAAGACTTGCGCTCAGGCCCGCAGGGTGTCCTTGTGACCTCTGGCGCCGCCTTAGCCTGCCGCTGGGAGTCAAGGACGGCACCGGCCGTCCGATCTTCCTGCCCGTCGACAATGGCCTGACTTCCGCCTCGGCTGCTCCTGGGTCCTGAGAACGGGCGACCGCCTCCGCGGCCCTGTTCGTTGTCCGGCCGCCCGCTGTCATCCCCACAGGACTCTGGCCCTTCGACGGTCAGGTATCAGGTCAGTCTCAGGTGCAGATCTCGGCCGAGGATGCCGGCCAGTCGCGCAGCTTCCTGCTCGATGGGCTTGTCGGGTCGCCGCCGCTCGTCGAGCCAGGTGACCTCGAGCTCGTCGGCCTTTCGCGCCCAGGTCCCGCATACGACCCCGCCGACGATCACTGGGTTGGCTTTGCGGGTTATCGGGTCCCGTCGCGACGATGGGGTGACGTGGACGTCCTTGGTGCCAGGACCCATCACCCATTGATCGTGCCCGGGAAGGAACCGTACCGCCTCCGATGGCGATGCTGTTTGCAGGGCGTCGATGTCTTCGCACACGACGTAGGCCGCGGTGCCCTCGATGTCGACCGCGACCATTTGGTCGCCGAGTCCGGAAAGCCAGTTGTCGAGCCGTTTGCGGCCCGCGGTCAAGCCGTTGCCGAGCCAGTAGTGGACGTGGTTGAGTGTCGCCGGCCCGTACGTCCGGAGGTACGCCAATATGGCGCGCGGACCTGCGTCGTCGAGATTCGGGATGCCGCGCCACCGTGGGTTAATGTCGAGGCGTTGAAACGTGTGCTGTCCGTCGCGAGGCGGACCGAAACTCACGTCCCCCTGCCACGTGAGCGGCTTGATCAGCGTGCCGGCGCCCTCGTCGAAGACCGGCTTCAGGTGCCGGTAGACGCGGCGCTTCGTCAGCACATCTCCAAGCTCCACGACGGTCAACGGTCCGTCCCTGAGCGCATCGCGTACAGCGGCACGGAAGTCGGGCCAGTCCGACGGAGTGAGCCGGTAGTACTCCACCCAGCTCGGCAGCTCCCACTGGCGCCCCGCCGAGCGTAGAGCGAGATAGATACCGCCGTCCTCCGGCGAGAGATAGTGCATCGACCCGCGAAAGGCGAATGCCTTGATCACCTCCCCTTCCGCCAGGGCCTTCGCGAGCTGGCCGGGGCGCGACGTCGTGCAGCGGGTCCGTACCGCAAGTTCGGCGAGCGACTCGTCCATCGAGAGCACCGCGCCGAGCCGGCGTACGACGCCCGCCACCGACTCAGACCCAACGGGGTCGAGCAGTTGTCGCTCCATCCGCCAGGCCAGCGCCTGCGCCCAGGTAAGCGAGAACTCGGTCGTCGTGCTCATGTCGGCAGCCTCACACAGATTCCGGACGAAGGACGTCCGCTATGCGTCGGGTCCTTCTGCAAAGCCGGGAGGACTACGCCTTGCGTACCGGGTAGCGCAGATGTGTAACGCCGACGCCCATGATCACCGTTGGGTTGCCAAGAGCGGCTGGCGTGCCGGCGAGGTGGTCGAAGAGTCGAACTCCGGAGCCAAGAAGTACGGCCGCGAGGTCGACGTGGATTTCGTCGAGAAGGCCGGCATTCAGGCATTGCTGGATGGTGTCAGCGCCGTGGACCCCAACGGACTTTCCGGAGGCCGCGGCTTTGGCCTGCTTGACGGCGCTTTCGATGCCGTCGGTAACGAATTGGACAGTCGAGTCGGGTCGCGGCCATCCGGCTGGGATGTGGTGGGTGAGTACGAATGCTGGTCCCCACGCGTGATTTCCACCCCAGCCTTGCGCCACGTCGAAAGTGCGTCGACCGGTGAGTACGGCACCCAGCCCGGACGTGAGCCCGCGAAGGTGCTCGGCGCTCGGCCCGGACACCTTGAACGTCATGGGGTCCGACCCTCCGGTGTGGATTTCGACGTCCCCCGAGTTGAGGTACCAGTCGAACACTTCGGCCACGCCATCGTTGCGGTCGGCGATGTAGCCGTCGAGCGACATGGACATGATTGCGACGACCTTCGACATTGCGGTCTACCTTTCCAGCGGCGGAGCCCCAGCGGCCTCCTCCGGCCGCCTCTCACCTGTACCACGAACGGCTCGGCCAGGATCCGACAGGCTTCTGGTAGAGATCCTCAAATTGCCCCGTCGATACTCGGATTGAGTGAAGCCCGCCGAGTCAGCTGCCGAGCCACTCGGAAACGTTCGGTCACCGACGGGTAGGGCGACCGGCCCAGAGACCTCCGCATCCTCGGCCAACGAGCGGTCGAGGTGCCCCGCCAGTTGCGCCGTGGAGTGGATCTGGGTCCTGAGGTAGTCCGCGCTCTTCGACCACAAGCGCGTTCTGTCACCCTGTTGGTCGCCCAGCCAGTGGCCGTGACGAAATCAGTGCTCTTGCTTCTCACCACCGTGCCCACGGGGAGTGATGCCGTCGAGGAGTCGGCGCAGCCCCCACAGGTACTGCTCGGTGGAGATGTAACTGGCCCTGGTGGGTGCGGCTGCCGCGGTTCGGGGGTAGCTCTGGGTTGATGTCTTGGCCGAGACACGGGATCGGGCGGCTCCTGGTGCGTCTTCAGGTTCCAGCGTGCCGGCATGGTCCTGGTCTGCGACGGCGAAGGCGATCGAACCGAACAGGTAGACGGTCAGCAGGTAGGACGCCCTGGCTGCATCGGCGGGTTGGAGACCGGCGTCGCCGAGGAGTTCCAGAACCCGCTCACTGAGACCGAGAGCGTGCGGACCGTTCATCGGACCGTTGAACATCAGCGGGACCGCGCCGGGATGCGCTGTCAGCCGTTCTCTGAGTTCTAGCGCAAGCGATTCGACCCGCGTCCGCCATGGCTGGGTACGGTCGGCGAACACCTCATGGTTCACCTCGCCAAGGAGACGCTCGATCAGTGCGCTGATCACGGCGGCCTTGTCGGGGAAGTAGGTGTACACGGCGTTCGGCGCAACCCCGACCCTGGCGGCGATGCCGCGCACGGACACGGCGTTCGACCCGCCCTCGTCGGACAGAGTCAAGGCGGCGTCGAGGATCTCGTTCTCGTTCAGGGTCCGCCGTGGGCCTCGTTGACGTCGTGGCGTCTGTGCCTGCAAAGGGACCTCCCTTGACTTTACCCCTGGACAACGTACAAGATTTGTACGTCGTACAGAGCGGGGATCTGCGGCAATACCTCTCCGTCGCCCTCGAATCGTCGGCGGGTGTGACACCAGCGGCTTTACATCCACAGTGGCGGGCTGGCCCGTGCGACAAGCCTTTGCCTCGTTACACCACTGGACCAGGAGTTCTCCGTGGAGGGTCTTGCTCGGGTTGTTATGCATCACCGCCGGATCGTCAGTGCGATCTGGCTGGCGTTGTTCCTGGGCGGCCTGTTTTCCGCCGGCCAGCTCGGGAACAGGTGGTCGCTGGACTTCTCACTGCCGGGTCAGCCGGGTGACAGTGCGGAGCAGCAGCTGAGGCAGACGTACGGAGTCAGCACGTTCGACACGTATGTCGCTGTGGTGACCGTGCCGGAGGGCCAGACAGTCGACGGGAGTGCGGACGCGGTTGCGGGAGTCTTCGCGAGCGCGGTGGCGGCGGTGTCCGACGTGCAGCTGCGCGAGGTCGACTTCGCCAACACCGGCGATCAGGGGTTCGTCACCGATGATGGACGCACCTCTTATGCGCTGATCCAGGCGCCGGTGCCGAATAAAATCGGGTCCTACGTCGAGGCGCAACTAGACCCCGCACTCGACAAGGCGGCCGCGGCACAGGGATTCCAGAGCGGTCTGACATCGTACGGGCTGCTGTCCGCAGGTGGTGAAAGCGGGGGAACCGGCGTCCTGGCTGAGGTTCTGCTTGGGGCCGTCGGTGCGCTCCTTGTGCTGATGTTCGTGTTCGCGTCGTTCCTTGCCCTGATGCCGCTGCTGATCGCCGCGGTATCGATCTTGACGACGTACATCCTGGTGCTGGGTCTGACGACGTTCACCGACGTGAACATCATCGTGCAGTACCTGATCGCGCTGATCGGGCTCGGCGTGGCCATCGACTACTCCCTGCTGTTGGTGTCGCGTTGGCGTGAGGAACGCGCCCACGGCCGCGCCAACGAGGAGGCGGTCGTCGTCGCGATGAAGACTGCCGGACATGCGGTGTTCGCCTCCGGGCGTCACCGTCGCGATCAGCCTGCTCGCGCTGCTCGTCGTCCCCGTTCCGGCCCTGCGCAGCATGGGCGTCGCGGGTCTGCTGATCCCGCTGGTGAGCGTGTCTGCCGTGCTCACGCTGCTGCCCGCGCTGCTGTCGAGCATCGGACCGCGCGTCGACTACCCGCGCGTCCGCCACGAAGGCAATGCGTCGCGCGGCTGGTCGCGCATGGGCGCGGCTCATCGTCCGACGACCGGCCGTTGCCACCACGGTGGCTGCTGTACTGCTCGGCCTCCTCATCATCCCGGTGTTCAGCCTGCAGATCGGGCAGTCTGGCGTCGAGTCGCTGGCGCGAAACGGCCCGCGATACGACGCCCTTCAAACCCTCACTGACGGCGGAGTCGGAACGGGAGTGCTGACTCCGATCGAGGTCATCGTTCCGGCGAGCGACGCGAAGGCAGCCGCCGTGGCGGCACGCGGCGTCGACGGCGTCCAACTGGCTGTCGTCGGTACGGTCAAAGGCGACAACGCCGTCGTTGATGTGCTGCCCACCGATGCCACCGTGGACAGCGCCGGCACCGCCGTGGTCGACGGCGTCCGGACTGCGGTCGAGGACGCAGTCGGCGGTGGCATCGGGGTGACCGGTGTCGGGGCGAGCGTCTCGGACTACTTCAGCGCCGTCTACGACAAGTTCCCCTACGTGCTGGCGCTCATCGCGCTGATCACGTTCGTGCTGCTCGTCCGGACGTTCCGGTCCGTGCTGCTGCCGCTCAAAGCCGTCCTGCTGAATCTGATATCCATGGCGGCGGTCTTCGGCTTGGTCGTGTTCTTCTGGCAGCAGGGCCACGGGTCCGACGCGTTCTTCGATGTCTCAGCCACCGGCGCCATCAACTTCTGGCTCCCCGTCGTGATCTTCGCGTTCCTGTTCGGCCTGTCCATGGACTACGAGGTCTTCATCCTGTCCAGGATGCGGGAGGAGTACGACCGCACCGGAGACACATCCATGGCCGTCATCACCGGAATCGGCAGAACCGGCCGGCTCGTCACCTCCGCAGCCCTCATTCTGTTCTTCGCCTTCTCCGCGCTTGCCTCCTCACCAGGAACCGACGGCAAGATCATCGGAACCGCCCTCGGTGTCGGCATCCTGATCGACGCCACCATCGTCCGCGCGCTCCTCGTGCCCGCTCTCGTGAGCAGCTTCGGCCGATGGAACTGGTGGCTACCCAACTGGCTCGCTCGGGTCCTCTTTGTGGAGCCGTCACCACTACGCCCGACTCGACCTCCCGGGGTAGATCCAGACCCAGAGAAGGTCCCCGCCGGCGTCGCATGAGCCCCGCAGGCAGCCCTCGCCCCTCCGTTGAAGGGGACCTCATATGACCAAGCCCACCTTGCAACGATCCGACGAGTCTCGTGCTCATCGACGACTCCATCGTCATCGGACAACTTGTGGGGATCGACCCCGACGAACACCCTCGCCATGCCATACCGGTTCTCCAAATGGGACGTGCAGAAAACACGAGGCGGGCATTGCTACTACGAGCTGGGCAGTCAGTCCCCGCTGGTGCGACACCTCGCCACGGCGTCCGGCGGCAACAAACCGAGAGCGAGCCACACCCGAGCCGGAGGGCGGCCGCGAGAAATGCATCCCGCCGAGACCTGGACCGAGTCTCGGCCAGACATCGATCCTGCGGAAAGTGTCTATCAGCCGCGCGCCGTCCGCCTGCGGATGGTGCACGCACCGTTAATCGATCGACTCCACCCATTCAGCCCGCCAGGTGGGTGCCTCCGACTTCTGCGCGTAGTAGCGAGTATCGCGAATGATCGACCCATCTGTTTCAAACTCCAGGATGGCCACCACCTCCCACACCTCCCCGGCATAGTCGTTGGTTCCCTCGACGACCCAGACTTGCCCGGACCCAACCACTCTGCGCAAGGTGATAGAGGGCGGCACCGGAAAAGCTTCTTGCATCGCGCGCATGGCATCCCGACCACGGATGCGCTCGCCCGACTGCGGCATCGTCATCACGTAGTCCTCGTGGCGAAGCCGGTACTCCGACTCAGGAGAGAGTCCATCCCCTGCCAGCCCAAACAAACGTTCGATACCTTCCCGCATCGCCGCCGAGTCGTTATGGGCGATCGCCTGCAGGAACAGTTCGCGTACATCTGGGTCGCTCATGATCTGTCTCCTTGCAGTAGGTGTAAGCCGGTCGTGCAAATCCTGCTCCGCCTCCCAGATCCATGCATGGTCTCGTTCGGGGTTCGGTTTAGGAGACCGCGCGGTCCAAGGAACTCTCTCCGGCCTCCCGTCGAGCACCTCATCCAAACGCAGACCACCGGATCGGACGAGGGCCACGCCGCCGGACGCGGCTGCTCAGATCGGCTGCGAAATATCGGTAGCCCTACCTCGCGAGGGTTTGCAGGAGTCTGGGAGCAGTTGCAGACTCCCGGCCTGCTCAGTTCGTGGGAATGGCCCCGATCTGTTGTAGAAGCCCAGTGTGTCGAGAACCACCCACTGCTCGGTGAGCTTGCCGTTCTCGACTCTGAACCAGCCATGAGGGTCAAAGCTGACGTCCGCCTCCGACGGGGGAAATGCCGTTGAACACCCCATCGTGGGTGCCGGTGATGACATGCCGAACGGACACCAGGCCGCCCTCGGAGATGAGGGCGGCTTCGTCGAGCCTCAGGTTCGGAAAGGCGTCGTTCGCGGCGCACGAGGCGGGCGCAAATACCTAGCCGCTGAGTGGGACGCTGAACGCTGCGTACATGGCGTGGAAGGCCCACACGCCCAGACCGAACAATGCAGTGATGACGGCGGTTGAGGTCAGGCCAGCGAACCATGCACCGCCGGGAATTCTGGTCACCAACCAGGCGCCGAGCAGGGAGATCGCGCCGATCGCCGGGAGGTAGAACCTGACGACCTGCACAGTGACATCGGTCGGGTCGGTCGTCCAGGTGTACGCGGAGTACAAACCCCAAAGCGCAAACCACGACGCGGCCAGCCCGAGGCACACCCAGAGATCGCGACGAACCACGGCGCCGCGTTGGTCGTCGGCCCGGCGAAGCATCAACCACCGCACGATGATCCAGGCCAGCGCTATCAGTGCGAATACTGACATCGGCATAGCCTGCATCAGGGGCGCAGGCATGATCCGCAGATTCGGCCCGATCGCGCCGAGGCGAAACGTGACCTCACCGGGTCGGTATCCGGTTGTCAGCGGGCCGCCGTACACGAGGTCATCGAAGACGGCTACACCGGCGCCGAAGACGGCGACCGACGCAAACCACCAACACAGCGTGCGGAGGGGAAGCCTCGCGACTCCCAGCCGCCACGCCATGATCACGGCCACGAGGGCACAGCCGAGGATCACGATGTTCGTGTAGCGGACGAACGTCGCGACCTCGATCGCTGCGAATCCGGCAAGGCCGGCCCAGGTACGCCGCCGGGGACTCGCCTCGGCTGCCAGCAACGCCCACAGCAGGGTGCCGGAGCCGGCCGCCACCAGAGAGGCGTCGGTGAAGGTCGGCATGTAGTCCCGCCAGGCGAACGCCAGCGCGGCTCCGGATGAGCAGTACAGGCCCACCGCGGCGAAGCCGCCGAACCGCCCGAGCCAACGCCGCGCGCCAACAAACAGCCCAAGGCAGGCGAGTGCCCCGTAGAACAGCGGCGCCCACCGGATGATGCCAAGTGCCTGGAACGGCGCAGCCAGGTAGGGGTAGCCGGGGTCCTTCTCACTGATATAGCGCCCGTTGGCCAGCTCGACCCATTGGTTCGGGGGGGCGGACGGGTTGTCGTCCAGCTTGCTTGCCAGGGTTTCTGCCTGAGCGGTGGACAACGTCAGGAAATGCCCTTCGGTCATCGCCACAATCGATGCGCGGTAGGCGCCGTCATCTGGTTCTGCGCTCTGAGGGGCGACGGATAGGACCGCGACGCACAGTGCAGCGAACGCGACAGCAGCGAGGCTCGCCTCCACCACCCACACCAGGCGGATACCGCGAACCGCACCCGACGCGTCGCGGTTGACTCGGCCCAGCACCGCCCGATCGGTGCTAGCGCTGGCGGCCATCACCGTCGCCTGATGTGTAGTGCTTCGCTTCATGTCTGCAGTTCTACGCCCGGGCGAGTGACATCACCGCTACCGCCGATGTTGTACGGATGTCATGCCGGTCGGCGCATACTCAACAGATGCGGGTGCTTGTGGTCGAGGACCATGAAACGCTTGCCGGCCGGATCGCTCAGGGGCTGCGTCAGGTCGGGATCGCCACAGACGTCGTTCACGACGGTGCGGCGGCGCTCGACGCCGCCTCGCGGACGGCCTATGACGTGATCGTGCTCGACCGTGACCTGCCCGTCGTGCACGGGGATCGGGTGTGCCGGACGGTGGTCGGGTCCGGCCCGCGGGTCCTGATGCTCACGGCGGCCACCGATGTCGAGGACCGGGTCGACGGGTTGGAACTGGGTGCTGACGACTATCTCGGCAAGCCGTTCGCGTTCGCCGAACTCGTCGCCCGCGTGCGAGCCCTGTCCCGCCGGTCGCCGTCCGCGCCGCCGGTCTTGCGACGCGGCGATCTCACAGTGGACCGCGCCAGACATCGCGCCAGCCGCGGTGGCCGCGCGCTATCCCTGACCCGAAAGGAGTTCGGGGTCCTGGAGACTCTGCTGGCGGCCGACGGCGTCCTCGTCAGCGCGGAGGAGCTGCTTGAGCACGTGTGGGACGCCAATGCCGACCCGTTCAGCAATATCGTCGCGGTGACGATGGCCCGCCTGCGGCGCAAGCTCGGTGACCCGCCCCTGATCGAAACCGTGGTCGGCAAGGGATACCGCATGTGAGCCGCCGCCCGCGACTGACCGTCCGCGCCCGGCTGACCCTGCTCTACACCGGCCTGTTCGCCGTCTGTGGGGCGGTCGTCGTGGCGGTCAGCTACATTCTGGTGGCGCGGCTGGGGCCGCAGGGGCAGGCCCAGCAGGCTCCGGCCAGTTTTCTTGCACTGTGCCGTTCCGAGCAGCTGAGCACTCGTCCCGACCAACGCATCCTTGCCAAGTGCGACACCTACCTCCGACTTCAGGGCGCACAGCACCAGCGTGATCTCACGCTGTCGCACCTGCTGCTGTATTCACTGATCACGCTCGCAGTGGTCATCGCCCTCGCCGCGATCCTTGGTTGGATCGCCGCCGGCCGGGCCCTACGCCCGGTGCACCGCATCACTGCGGCAGCCCGCGCCGCGTCGGAACACAACCTGTCGACGAGGGTCGCGCTACAGGGTCCGCACGACGAACTCCGCGCATTGGCGGAGACCTTCGATGAGATGCTCGGCCGGCTCCAGGCCGCGTTCGAGGGCCAGCAGTGGTTCATCGCCAACGCCTCCCATGAACTACGCACCCCGCTCGCCGTCATGCGCACGACGGTCGACGTCGTGCTCGGCAACCCCGACAGCACGCCGGACGACCTGCGCGACATGGCAGCGGACATCCGCGCCGAGGTCGATCACGCCCAGCACCTCATCGGCGCGCTGCTGATCCTCGCGCGCAACGAGCGCGGGCTCACCGCCCACGAGGATATCGACCTGGCCACGATCGCCGAAGACGCCCTCGACACCGCCGACCGGGGCGACCGGCGGGTGCACGCCAGGCTCGAGCCAGCCGTCATATCAGGCGACCCCGTGCTGGCCGAACGCCTCATCGCCAACCTGGTCGACAACGCAGCGCGCTACAGTGCCGCCTCCGGTGACATCTGGATCCTCACCCGCACCGCGGCGGGCAGCAGTGAGCTGACCGTGGCCAATACCGGCCCCGTTATCAGCCCGGCGGATGCCACCCGCATTTTCCAGCCGTTCCAGCGGCTCAGCGACAGCACCTCGCATCACGGCACAGGACTCGGCCTGACCATCGTCGCTTCCATCGCCGCGATCCACGGCGGCACGGCCACGGCCCGGCCCCGCAACGACGGCGGCCTGTCCGTCACGGTCAGCATCCCCTCGGCGGGCCCTCAACGGTCTTCGGCACCGCTTTCGACGACCTGATGTTCGGTTTGACAGATGCGCCCACGGCTGAACGATGCCTCACGCGACCTTTCGATCACACGACCCAATCGTGCCGGCCAAGTGCCCCCGACTATGACTTCGATGCTCGAATCATGAAATGAAAGTGCGGCACGGCACCGGTCAACGCCGATCGATGTCGCGGTCGAGGACCCGGCGACCGAACCCAGATCGCCCCAACACCCACCGTCCGGATAGCCGCACCTGGCGCAATGCTTCCTGGTGTCGCTCATCGCTCCGACATGGCTGGCGCTCGGCCGACACTCACGGGAACGCATAGATGAGGCAGGACTCGTTTCCCTCTGTATCCGCCATCACGCGCCAGCCGAACCCGTATTCACTGAGGTCGTCGGACGCGAGCCGCCGATGCCTTCGATGCGAGCAGCAGCTGTCTCGACATCGTCGACCTCGACGTCAAAGTGCGGTCGGTTCTTCACGACCTTGGCCTCCGGCACGCGGTGGAAGAAATCCGCTGGAGCGCCTGAGCCGGCCGGCACCAGCCCCAGGTAGTGGGGAGGCTCTCCAAGAGTCGATCTCGACGCCGAGCAGCTGACTCCAAAGGCCGCGAGGTCAACCAGATCCGCGCAGTAAATGTGTATCCATCCCATCCGACCAGCTCGCTCCATGCAGACATGACGACCCGCCGATGAGCCCCAGGCCGAGCCACCGTGCATCACACCGCGCCGATCGCGTTTGCCTGCCGGAAATGGCGCAGCCGTGGGGCATTGGCCCGGCGGCGAGTCATGCCGGGTGCCGACCCTGGACGCCCCATCCTCGACACTTCTTAGCCGAGCCCCAGTGGCGGGGTGAAGGTTTGGGCCGATGCTGCTCGACTTCTCTGGTGGGGGGAATTGGGCGTCGCTGTAAGTGGCGTGGGCAGGCTGCCGTCGGGCACAGTCTCGTTGTTGTTCTCCGATATGGAGGCGTCGAAGCTTCAGTTGGTGGGCCTCGGTCCGGCCGAGTAGAGGCGCTGGATCCCCAGCGTGACCTTCCCCCGGGCCCGAGCGTCTCCTCCAGTTGGTGATCGACGGCCTTCTGGCTGACTTTCCGCCACTCAAGGTACTTGGGGTACTGCTCCACCAGTACGGCGCTGGTGCAAGCGAAATGGCGTCTTGAGGAAGACGCGTCCGTGCCAGCAGAGCAACGCCGGCGCGACGTCACGAGCTCTTCTCACCTGCAGGTACAGAACGCACCCGCGGTGCCAAAGTCTCAACTCACCGGATTCTGCGGCGAGTGAGTCTTCCTTCGGGTCCAGGTCTCCTTAGTGCACCTTCATGGACTGGCGACGGAGGTCGCGAACCTCGACACCTGCACCAGCGCGGTTCCCGGTGAAGCAGCACTTGGCTCACCGAGTCAACTCCGACCTCGCGTGGCCCGACCTGGTCGCGACTGCCGCGTGCTGGGGCGGGGCGCTGCCGACAGGTTGCGGACCGGCCGAGGCGCTGCGCGGTCGCTGATTGGTCCACCTGCCGGTCCGAGTGGTCGACGGGCAGCAGGCTGGTCAAGATGAGTCCGTGCTTGGACTCGAAATGATTGTCGTGCTCGGGGTCGCGTTGGTCGCGTGCGGCGCGCTCGCCCGCCGCTACCCGATCGCGCCGGCCATCCTGCTCGTGCTGGTCGGGGTGCTGGTCGGGTTCGTGCCGCGCTTGCAGCAGGTCCAGCTGCCGTCGGAGGTGGTGCTCCTGCTGTTCCTGCCCGCGTTGCTGTATTGGGAGAGCCTGACGACCTCGCTGCGGGAGATCCGCAACAACCTACGGGTGGTGGTTCTGACCAGCACAGCGCTGGTGGTCGCCACCGCCGCCGCAGTCGCCGCCGCTGCGCATGGGCTCGGCCTGGAGTGGGGGCCGGCATGGGTCCTCGGCGCCGCGCTGGCGCCCACCGACGCGACAGCGGTCGGCGTCCTGGCCCGCGACCTGCCGCGCCGTACGGTGACCGTGCTTCGCGCCGAGAGCCTGGTCAACGACGGCACCGCCCTGGTCCTCTACGGGTTGGCCGTGGGCGTGACGGTCGGCGAGGAGCACCTCACCGGCTGGCACGTGTCCTGGCTGCTGGTGCTGGCGTATGGCGGAGGCGTGCTCGCGGGCGCGCTGATCGGGCTGGTCAGCTGGCAGCTGCGCCGCCGGATGGACGACCCCATGCTCGAGGGCATCGCGATGCTGGTGACACCGTTCGCTGCGTTCCTGCTGGCTGACGCCGTCCACGCCTCCGGTGTGCTGGCCGTGGTGGTCTGCGGGCTGTTCATGAGCCAGGTGGCGCCACGGATCACCGGTGCAGAGACTCGGCAGATCGTCGTCCCGTTCTGGGCGCTTTCCACCACGGTCCTCAGTAGCGCGCTGTTCGTGCTGGTCGGACTCTCGGCCCAGTCCGCCTTCCGCGGGCTGGACAGCACCTCCACGTTGCGTGCGCTCGTCGACGTCCTCGTCGTTACTGCCGTCGTGATCGGGGTGCGGTGGGTGTGGCTCTACACCACGCCGTACCTCATCCGGCTCCTCGATCGCCGTCCGGCCCAGCGGTTGCGCCGTGTCCCGGCGCGGCAGCGCACAGTGAGCGCGGTGTCCGGGTTCCGCGGCTCCGTCTCTCTCGCCGCGGTCCTCGCCGTCCCGCACACGCTGGACTCCGGCGCCCCGTTCCCCGACCGGGACCTGATCGTGCTGATCGCCTGCGGTGTGATCCTGCTGACCCTCCTCCAGGCACTGTTGCTCCCAGCCGTCATTCGGTTTGCTCGGCTGCCAGTCGACACCTCGGTCGCGGAGGAGGTCCAGTTCGCCGACGAGTACACCCTCGACGCAGCAATCGAGGCTCTCGACACCACAGCCAACGAGCTCGGCAGCGGCGAGACGGTGGTCGAGCGAGTGCGTCACGAGCTGGACAAGCAGCGCAAGCTGGTGATGGCCGGCGGTGCGGAAGGCGACCCCGTCGTGCAGCACAACGACCAGTACACGAGCCTCTCAATCGCTCTCATCGGCCGGCGGCGCGAGGCGCTCCTTGAGCTGCGCGACGAGCAGCGCATCGACGACATCGTGCTGCGCCGAGTGCAGGCTCGCCTCGACATCGAGGAGGTGCGGTTCTTGCGTGCTGACCCTCTCGAGTAAGACGTGTCGATGTGCATCATCAGAGGCGTCCGACGTGCGATCCGTCACTGCGCTCCTCCGGCGCGCCTGGACCGAGATTTGATGAAGCACAGCTGGGTGAAACTTGGTGGCGGTCGACTTGTCGTCGCTCGCGGCCTCGGAGACGTCCGCGCCTCGGTGCCGTTGGCGTGATGGCGGTGCACACGGTCGAACAATCACTGCTCTGCGTTGACAGCGGGTGTATCTTCGCTGCAGCGCATTGATCGACCCGTCGCCCGAGACCCGGCGCAGACCAACGTCATCGACTTTGGGGAACCAATCATCATGAGCAGTCCCTTCACCTTGGTGCGGCAGCTCGGTTGACTTCGCGGCTGGGTAGGACCAAGTCACCGGGTTACCACGTGGCGGCAGCAAGAGGGACTTGCCGTGCCTGATGCGAGCGCTGCCGTGGGGGCAGTTGGCGTGGTCCCGCTCCTGCAGATGACCGGCATCGTGAAGGAGTTCCCCGGCATCCGCGCACTCGCTGGCGTCGATCTCGACGTCGTTGTCGGCGAGGTGCACTGCTTGCTCGGACAGAATGGCGCGGGAAAATCGACCCTCATCAAGGTGCTCGCCGGGGTCCACCAACCAGAAGAGGGCAAGGTGATCTGGGAGGGTGAGCCCGTCAGGTTCAACTCGCCGGTGGCGGCGATGAAGAGGGGCATCGCCACGATCTATCAAGAGCTCGACCTCGTCGACGGGTTGTCGGTCGCCGACAATATCTTCTTGGGGCATGAGGTATCGGTCGTCGGTCTAAGCAACCGGGGCGCGACGAATGATGGCGCCGCGAAGCTGCTTGCCCGGCTCGGCCACCCCGAGATCCGTCCGAGCCGCGATGTCGGGTCGCTATCGGCTGCGGCGAAGCAGATTGTCTCGATGGCTCGGGCGCTTTCGCGGGAAGCGCGACTGATCGTGATGGACGAACCGTCGGCGGTCCTCGACTCCGAAGAGGTCAACAACTTGTTCCGCGTGATCCGCGAGCTTACGGACCAGAACGTCGCGGTCGTCTACATCTCACACCGCCTCGAGGAGATCCGTCAGATCGGCGACCGGGTGACAGTGCTCAAGGACGGGCGGACGGTGGCGACCGGGCTCTCAGCGAGGGAGACACCGACCGCTGAGCTGATCAAGCTGATGACCGGACGGTCGATCGAGTACGTGTTCCCACCCCGACCGGGTGGTGACACGGCGGGCGCCGCGGAGGTGCTCGTCGTCGACGGACTGACGCGTACCGGCGAGTTCAACGATGTGAGCCTGAAAGTGCGCGCGGGTGAGATTCTCGGGTTCGCCGGGCTTGTCGGTTCGGGGCGCTCGGAGGTCATCGAGACGATCTACGGCGCGAGGCGGGCCACGGCAGGGTCGGTCACTGTCGAGGGCAAGAAGCTGCGGCCGGGCTCGGTCGTATCCGCAGTCGAGGCCGGTCTGGGCCTAGCCCCGGAGGAGCGCAAGAGTCAGGCCCTCCTGCTCGACGAGTCCGTGGCCAGCAACATCACGTTGTCGACCATGGGCCGGTTCTCGAAGCTCGGTTTCACCCGGCGTAGGGCCGAGATTGAGGCCTCCAGGCGCCAGGTGGAGGCGGTCAACATCAGGCCATCTGGCGTCCGTCGGCCAGCGCGAACACTCTCGGGCGGTAACCAGCAGAAGGTTGTGCTGGCACGTTGGTTGCTCAGAAACTGCCGGGTGCTGCTACTTGACGAACCAACCCGTGGTGTCGACATTGGCGCCCGTAGCGAGATATACCGGCTGATCCGAGCACTCGCCGACGAAGGGATCGCCGTGGTCGTGGTATCGAGTGAGATCGAAGAGGTCCTGGGCCTGTCCGATCAGGTCGTGGTGATGCGCGAGGGTGCAGTGGTCTACCAAGGCCTCTCTGAGGAACTCGACGAGGCGAAGGTCCTCAACCTAGTGATGGAAGGCGGCACCGGATGACGCAACCTCCGGACACTGCCGGCGGTGCGAGCGATACGCCTGCCGCCTCCGTGGACGTGCCGGCTGCGGATGAGTCCGAGCGGGTCGAGCGGACAGCCACGGGCACTGACCGTGGATCTCGATTTACCGGTCTGTGGCGCAACCTCGCGCTCATCGTCGCTCTCGCGGTCCTCTTCGTCCTCGGTTGGGCCTCAGCCCCCGACACGTTCATGACGTCAGACAACATCTTTGAGATCCTGCGCCTCGCGTCGGTGATCGGTGTCGTCAGCATCGGTATGACGTTCGTCATCACCGGCGGTGGTATCGACCTTTCGGTCGGAGCCATCGTCGCCCTGTGCACGGTCTGGGCGACGACCACCTCGACGCAGTCGATGGCCGCCGACATCCACTGGTCCGTGGTGGTGGCCGTCTCGATCATGGTGGGAGTCGGCTGCGGTCTGGTCAACGGCCTGTTCATTGCGTACGGCAATGTGGCGCCGTTCATGATGACGCTCGCCATGCTCGCCGCGGCGAGAGGGTACGCCGAGCTGCTGTCGGATCGGCAGACGCAGACGCTGACCGTGCTGGGCTACGCCGACTTCTTCCGCGACCGAACACTGGTAGTGCCTATGCTGGTGATCATCTTCGCGGTGATCGCGCTGGCCGGATGGGTGCTACTCAACCGGACGACGTTCGGTCGGCGCACGGTCGCGGTCGGCGGCAATCCCGAGGCTGCCAGACTCGCCGGGATCAACGTCAAGGTCCACACCGTGATGCTGTATGCGCTCGTTGGGCTGTGCTGCGGTATCGCCGGAGCGATGCTGTTGGGCCGCGTCGGCGCCGGCACGTCCACCAACGGCACCCTCTATGAGCTCGACGCGATCGCAGCCGTCGTGATCGGCGGAACCCTCCTGAGCGGTGGCCGAGGCACGATCACCGGAACAGTGCTGGGCGTGCTGATCTTCACCATGCTGCAGACCATCTTCATCCAGAACAACCTGTCCAACGCATCCCAGGCCATAGCTAAAGGAGTGATCATCGTCGTCGCAGTGCTGCTGCAGCAGCAGCTCGCCCGATCAAGCCGTCAGACATCGACCTAGCGGCCAGACCGAACCCATCCGCCTTGCTCGTGAGGCACACGCCTTGAGGAGACCACATGACCACCCCCCACACCCCGATCCTGGGACGACGCGGCTTCGTGTTCGGCGGCACTGCCGTAGGTGTCAGCGCCCTGCTCATCGGCTGCACCGGTAACGAATCCAGTGGCGCAAACGCTCCTGCCGTCGCTACCGGAGGCACTGGGAACAGTGCGAAGGCCGGCAAGGCCGTCACTATCGGGTTCGCCGCACCCGCAGCCGACCACGGCTGGATCGCGGCCATCACCAACAACGCCACGGCGCAGGCGAAGGCGTTCACAGACGTAACCCTGAACGCCGTCGAAGGAAGCAATGACAGCAACACGCAGGTCACCCAAATGGCCAACCTTGTCTCAGCCGGTGTCGACGCGATCGTGATCCTCCCGTTCGACGGCAAGGAGCTGACCCAGGCCGGACTGGATGCAATGGCGAAGGGGATCCCGGTAATCAACCTCGACCGGATCTTCGACACCCCGCTTGCCTATCGCACCTGGATCGGCGGCGACAACTACGGCATGGGCGTCTCCGCCGGCAACTACATCGCCTCCAAGCTCGACTCTTCTTCAAACCCTGTGATCGCCGAAATCGCGGGCATCGACAGTCTCCCCCTCACCCAAGCGCGAAGCCAGGGGTTCAAGGACGCCTTGGCCAAAGCCGGGCTGAAGGTCACCAACCGAGTCGCGGCTGAGTTCACCGTCGAGTCCGGCGAGAAGGTCACCTCCCAGCTGCTGCAGGCGGCGCCGCACATCGACGCGATCTGGAACCACGACGACGATCAGGGCTTGGGTGTGATCGCCGCCATCGACAACGCCGGTCGTGACGAGTTCTTCCTCGTCGGCGGAGCAGGGTCGAAGAACATGATGGACATGATCAAGGCAGACAACAGCGTGGTGAAGGCAACCGTCACCTACCCGCCGTCGATGTCCTCCGACGCGATCTCGCTCGCCCGCCTCGTCGCCCAAGGAAACGGAATGTCAGATCTGGTTGAGCCCGAGATCCCCGCGTCAATCACCGTTGCATCCGCGACCGTCACGAAGGACAACGTGGACCAATACATCGGGCTCGCCTTCCCGTCCTGACATCGACCGGAAGAGACGATCGGCCATGCCGGAGCGGATGGCCAGGCTTCGTACGACCGACGGCCCAGCCGGCCGTCGGCACGCCGCACATGTCAACGTCGCCGACTTCGACCTGCCCCGACACAACCAGGTACCCACAAGCCGCCACGAACACCGCGCCTCGGGCAACGCCTCTCACCTTGCCGTGGGGGCGCTATGAGGCTGGCGGTTCGCTCACCGGTATTGATTGCAGTCAGCGTTTCGGCGCTATCCATTTCGATGGTCTTGTGGATGCCCGGTACAGCGCGAGACCGGCCCGGGGCGGCAGGTCGTGCACGTCTCCCTCGACCCGGAGGCTGATGCGGAGACTCAGGTCGCGCCGCATCCCTTCCACGAGAGCGGAGAGATCCGTCGGGGTGACCGGCTGCTCCCCACGCAGCGCACTGACGGCCTGGCGGGCGTTCACCAGACCGGCGGCGACGAGCTCGCTGGCCCGATCGATGGCCTCACCTAGATCGGGACCGGCTGACTCACGTTCGGCAAGCAGACGAGCTCCCTGCAGCTGGATCGCGGCCCCGGACAGCGCGTGGGCCAGCACGTCATGCAGATCGGCGGCGATCCTGCCGCGCTCGGCCATGGCCGCGGCCCGGGTCTGCGCATCCCTGGTGTCGGCGAGCTCGGCGAGCAGCAGCTCGGTGCGGTCCTGCCCTTCCCTGCTCTGCCGCATCAAGAAGGCCACCAGCCCCAGCAGGACGCCCAGGAGCGTTGAGGCCAGGACGGCCGCGGGGCTGCCAGTCCTGGTCACGGCGGCGCCTTGGCCCAGGCTGATGGCCGCGGCCACTCCCACTCCGGTTCTCAACGGGAGCCGGGTCACCGCCATCCACACCGCAGCACCCGACGCCAGGTCGGTGGCCCCACGCGGCTGCAGCGCCGAGATCGCGACACCGGAGCCGCCCATGGCTGCGATCGCACACAGCTGCACACCGGGCGACCAGCCGAGGAACCGGTCGCTGATCGCGGCCACCGTCGTGAGCACGAACACCACTGTGGCCGCAGCCGCGGCGAGCCCGGGCCCGTGCAGCCGGGGTGACGGGTGCTGGGTGACGACGGTGGCGGTGACCACGGCAACCACCGCCCAGCCCACCGGTCGAAGCAGGTCACGCTGCCTCCGGAGCCTCGAGTCGGCCAGCGCCCGCGCCGCGGCGACCCGCTGGCTCTCACCGTCCTCCTGCGCCGGCATGCCCACCCCCTCACGGGCCGTGTTCGAGGATGCCTCGCCGATTCCATGGAACCGCTTCCGGCCCGCTGACGCGAGCCGGAAGACGATATTCCTGGCCAGCAACCTCATGGCGAGTCGGCCTCACGCGATGGCGCCGGCGGCCGCGCGGGTCGTCCCGAGTCGCTGACCGCGCAGCTGCACGACCACCAAGCGCACGCACACCTCGCACAGCGCCATCGACACCAGGGCCAGCGGCCACGCGGCCGCACCGATGTGATGGCTGATGCTGAACGCCCGGATCGCGGGCTCGGCGCCGTGGTGCACGGCGAACACGAAGACCATGCGCGCACTGATGCCTACGACGAGGAACGCGCCCGCAGTCCAGCCGACGCGGGCGAACCGCGTTCCGTCGGCGTCGGCGCGCACATGGGTGGTGAACCCGCACAACAGGCCGAATGCCACCCCCACCGCCGTCAGGGCTGCGACGAGGGGGAGGTCCTCCCCACTGGTCGGGATGCTGCGCACGTAGTGAGTGGCGACGAACACCACCAGTGCCATCGGGGCGACGAAGCTGCGGACGTCGAGCCGGCGCTCTCGTGCCTGTCGGAGCACCACGAGAACGAAGACCGCGTTGATCAGGTAGTCGGTGATAGTCATGCCTCCACGATCGTCCCCCCAACTGGGCGCGGGCATCGGCCACCGGTTGGACTCCGGGTGGAACCCGTCCTCCACCCGTGGGGTGACCCCAGCGAGCTCCAGCGCGGGCGAGACCAGTGCATGGGACGCTTCGACATCACCAGTTCGATCCAGATCGGTACTGGTCAAAGGCCTACAGACACACAGATCAGGTGCGTCTTTTCGCCGCCCATGATCCGGACACGACCGCCGATAACCAAGGGCGTTGAGGGGCGACTACGCTCGTCCGCACGTGATGATCGCGTCCACGTCCGCGGCACATCCAGTGGCGGCACACCAGGTCGCGCCTCCTGCCGCGTCTGGCACGATCCCGGGGTGATGACGGGCGACACCGACCGGAGCCGCTGGCTCGCGTTGGTCGTGTGCTGCTGCGCGATGTTCATGACGCTGCTAGACGTGAGCGTCACGAATGTGGCGCTACCTTCAATCGGCGACGACACGGGTGCCGGCGCGTCGCAGCTTCAATGGATCGTGTCCGGCTACACGCTGGCCTTCGGACTGGTTCCTGTCCTGGGTGGCAAGTTGGGCGACGACCATGGACGCCGGCTGATGTTCCAGGTCGGGGTGGGTGGGTTTGTCGTCACCTCGGCGCTGTCGGGTTTCGCCCCCACAGCCGCGTTCTTGATCGGCGCTCGGGTGCTCCAGGGGCTGTTCGGCGGCTTGATCAACCCGCAGACCTCCGGGCTGGTGCAGCAGATGTTCCGCGGCGCCGACCGCGGCCGCGCCTTTGGGGTGCTGGGTACGACGGTCGGGCTCGGCACCGCGATCGGGCCGCTCGTTGGGGGCGCCCTGATCGCGCTTGGCGGCCCCACCCTCGGCTGGCGGCTGGTCTTCTTCGTCAACATCCCGGTCGGCCTCGTTGTCATCGCACTCTCGAGGCGGCTGCTGCCCCCGCCGAGCGAGACCATTCCGCATCGGCTCGACGTCCTAGGAGCCGTCCTATTGGGAGGGGCAACCTTCTGTGTCCTCTTCGCTTGCGTGCAGTACGACGCTTTACGGGACGCCCGGCTAGCCTGGCTTGCCGTTCCAGCAGTGGTCCTGCTCGCAGTCTTCCTACGCAGGGAACGCCGTCTCACCCTCGAGTCGGGCGACCCACTAGTCGACCTGCGCCTGTTCCGACGGCCGTCCTACGTCTCCGGCATCACACTCGCGCTGACGTTCTTCCCTGCCATCGCCGGACTTCCGCTCGTCCTTGCCCTGTTCTACCAACGTGGGCTCGGCTACACCGCGCTGGAGTCGGCCCTCGGTGTGACCGCGTACGCCGTGGGGAGCGCCGTTTCCGCACCCCTCTCCGGCCGTGTCGTCACCCGCCTCGGGCGCAAGCTAGTCGTGGCCGGAGCGATCACGTTCGGGATTGGAGCGATCGCCATGGCTGCAGTAGCCGGGCACATACACCACGGCAACGCCACGCTCGTACTTGCGCCGCCCCTGTTCGTCATGGGCTGCGGCCAAGGAATGCTGATCACGCCCAACCAGACGTTGGCGCTCATGGACGTCGACCCGCTGATGGGTAGCGCCGCGGGAGGCGTGCTCCAGACCGGGCAGCGCATCGGCCTGGCGATCGGTCAGGCTGTCATCGGCGCCGTCTTCTTCCACTCCCTCACTGCAAACAACGTCGCGTCGTACTCACGTGCACTGGCTCACGCGGTCATCGCCGCCATCTGCTTCGTCTCGATCGCTGTGGCGATCGGCTTGCATGACCTGCTCGCGACCCGCCGTCGAGATGCAGACATCTGACCAAATCGACCCGACCACCGACACCGACTAGGGGACGCCGATTCACCTACGCCTGTTCCGACTCGCTGCGCTGGAACCCGTGCGCTGCACATAGTCTGCCGCGACCCGGTCATTCTGACCCATCGAGCGATGAGAATCGAGGGTGAAGCCGGTGAAGCTCATCTGGAACCCGCTGAACGCGGGACGGTTGCCGTTGACGGCGATCCAGTCACCGTGGGGTCGCATGCGCGGTAGGCCTGGCCCGACGTTCTCCAGCGTGAGCCGCCGTGGAGCAGGGTGCGGGTAGTGGCCCGCAGGGTCTCGTCGACGGCGTCCGGGCCGAGCGTGTCTGATCCGGTCGCCAGGATCGACCGCGCGTCGAAAAGCCAGTCGACGGCCCCGGCGCCCGGATGCGTCGTCGCACGTCGATCACGGCCAGCGGCATGAGGCTGAAGTCCTCGCTGAGCTGGTCGAGCCGCTGGCTGCCGATGATGAAGTGCACCGGGGCGGAGATGTGACTGGCGGTGTGCGTGCCGAGGCTGGTGATCTGCTCGAGCAGGTGGCCACCATCGTCATGCTGCGAGACGCGGGTGTCGGTGTCGATGTGCCATGTGAACGGTGGGTCCCCTGGATACAGCGGTACCACGTCACGTAAGGGACATGGTCAAAGGCACGCGGATGGCCGTGCGGGGGTCGACCTGGTCGTACCCGCGAGGAATCCGCCGGTACCCGTGGCGGTGCCGGTGTCGGGTTCGGTGCTCGATGGGAGTGCTGGCGGCAGTAAGTGCGGGGAGCACGGCCGCGCCGGCGGCACCGAGACCGGCGGCGATCACGGCCCGCCGGGCCATCCGGCATGTGCCGACCGGACCCAGGTTGCTGGTCGTGTCCACCTGTACTCCTGTCTACTGTTGTGAGCCTGCTGCATAGCCCTGGTGCGCGCCTCACCTATCGTCGTTCCTCGTAGGGGCATCTGTTTGGCGTGGTGGTCAACTGTGTCCGGTGTGACCTGACCGCCGAGTTTCCGCACCGAACTGGTCTGTACGCCGAATACCGACCCACGGGAGGCTGACGGCATGCGCAAGCTGACCTTCGGCATGAACCTCAGCCTGGACGGCTACATTGCCGCGCCCGGCGACGACCTCGGCTGGAGCGTACCGAGCGACGAGTTGTTCCAATGGTGGTCCGACCGGGTGGCGGCGACGGGCCTGGCGCTGTACGGGGGCAAACTGTGGGCGACGATGAGTGCCCACTGGCCGACCGCCGACCAGCAGCCTGGCGCCACACCGGCGCAGATCGAGTTCGCCCGCCGCTGGCGGGACATGCCGAAGGTGGTGTACTCCTCGACGACTAGCACAGTCGGCTGGAACACCCGCCTGGGCACCGGCGACGCGGTCACCGAGATCACACGGCTCAAGGCCGACGACGGCGGCTCCATGGACATCGGCGGTGCCACACTCGCTGGGGCGGCCATGCGGGCCGGGCTGATCGACGAGTACGTGATGGTCACCCATCCGGTCCTGGTGGGCGGCGGCACGCCGTTCTTCACAGCCCTGGACAACTGGGTGAACCTGAGCCTGGTGGAGACCCGGACGTTTCCCGACGGCGTGGTGCTGACCAAGTACGAGACCAGGCGCTGAGTGCCCTACGTCGGATCAACGCGGGCTTCTGGCGACCAAGGATCTCGTGGCGGTGTGTTCCGCGGCGATCGTGACGAGCGGCCATCCACTTGTTGCGCCTGACGTAAGCCTCGTCTCGCTCACGACTGACCTTGTTGGCGGACTCTCGATACTCCTCAACCTTGCGCCGGGACTGAGCGACGTGGTCCTCATGCCGCTGAAGAATTCGCACGAAGGACTCGCCGGTCTCTTCGAAGTGACTTCGACACTCGCGACAAAGGTGATGGGACTCATGCAGCGGCTTGTAAGGGAAGACGTAACCGCAACATTCGCACTTCGCTGATTTGTACTCGTCCTCGGGAGTCGGTAGGGCTGGTCGCTCAGCAACAGATTGAACCCGCCGGCGCCGGATATGCCCGTTCGCGTGCCACTCCCGAATCCGATACTCCTGGCCAAAAGGGGGGGCGAAGATCTCAGCTTCCCTGCTTCGCCGCCAGCGCCTCGAAGTTCTCATAAAGAGCCTGCACGCCAGACTTGTCGCGCTGCTTCCGGGCGGCCGGGCCGACGCGCGCCCAGACGCCGGACACCCACAGCCAGTCGAGCACGAGGTCGGTGTCAATGAGCCCGTTCTTGGTAAGCGTGCCGATCGTCTCTCCCCAGTTGAGAAGGCGCGACACGAGAATGTCCGCGGCGGACGCGGCTTCGGGGTCGAAGTCATCCGCCCATACAGCGTGCATGGCCTCTTAGAGGCCCATCGCTGAGCCCCACTGCGACAGCTGCACGAGCAGTGCGCCGTCCTCTCGGTCTGGCATGTGACCCTCCTCGTCAGATTCTGGCCGTTCGGAAAAAGGACGCTACTCCGGACCACCCACACGCGCCATAACCTCTTCGGACCGCCCAGCGCTTGACGGCTATTGCTTGTTGGCGGCCGTGCCAAGTGAGGGCCGCGCAGCCGTCGTTCAACAGCCGCTCATGAGCGGCGAGGGGCGGCTGTCGATGATGAAGGGCGAGGGTCAGGTACTGCCGCTCATTGGTCCCGCATGACGGTTCCTCTGGCTGAACTGCGGGCTCCCCGGTCAGCCTTGCTCATATGGGACACCTGCCAGCGCGCGGAATGCGGCTAATCAAAGGCTCACCTTTCCCTCGGAGCTCTGGTCGAGGGTCGCGATGGGGGCGCCGGTGGTGATCTCTCCGTCGCTGAGGACGTCGGCGCGGAGGCCGCCGCGGTGTATCAGGGCTCGGAGGATGCGTTTGGTGGTGAGGCGCTCCAGGTGGGAGCAGGGTTCGCAGAGTCGTTGTCCGAGGCACTCGACGTTGCCGATTCTGAAGCGTCGTCCGACGAGGGCGTTGAGGTCGATTCCGCGGGTGACGATGTTGCGTCGTGCGTCGGGGTAGGCGATTGGGTTCCCGTCGGGGAGCGAGAGGCTGTCGAGGACTTCTGCCTCGATCAGGGTGAGGTCGTAGCCGCGGATCGTGTTGTTGGCCGGAGTGAAGGTGCCCGCCTTGGCGGCGTAGCGATCTCCTTCCAGGCCACCGTTGGCGAAAGCTTTGGCGTGCTCGACGACGTACATGTCGCCGGTGGCCTGTTCGGCGAGCGCGATGACCTCGACCGTGCCGCTCAGCGTCGGCAGCGGGGAACTCGTGGCGGTGATGGAAGCTGGGTCGAGGCCGCTGAGGACGTAGCCCTCTGTGATGGGGAGGTCGGTGGCGGCACGGCCGAGCAGTTTCGGGTTCTGGGGGCTTAGCACGACACCTGCGGGGGTGCCGAACATCAGCACCGCGGTGGCGACCTGGGCGGTCGACTCGGGGCGGCGAGGTTCGCCCAGCACCGCCAACCAGTATCCGGGCCAGTTGAATGCGGCAGGCTTTGCGATGGCGACCAGTCCTTGGCCCCGGCCCGCGAACCAGCTACGCCAGTGGGCGAAGGCTCCCGGCAGGTCGGCATGTGGCAAGGGCACCTGGTCGAGCGGCGTCTCGGTCACCGAGGCCAGGCAGGCGGCGAAGGACCGAACGAGTTCGGGAACGCCGTCGCCCTCGGGCAGCCCAACTTCGATCATCGTTGCTTCCTCCTTGCAGGTCCGCGACGCTGTGCGCCCCGACTTATGGTTTGCGCTGGGCGTGGCCGAGACCACAGTCGGTCAGGATCGCTTGCCCATGCCTGGTCATTGGTGGGTGCCGTAGACGGTGGTGAGTGCCGTGTTGAGATCGGCGATGAGGTCTTGGGCGGATTCCAGTCCGACGGCGAGTCGGATCAGGCCGTGTTCCCGGAATGGCGTGTCGAAGGCGGCAGCGCGTTCCTCGGGGTACTCCTCGTAGGCGATGAGGGTTTCGTCGTGTCCCAGGGAGACGGCTGAGGTGATGACCTGCAGGTCGTTGACGAAGCAGACGCGGTTCTTGGTGGGTGCCGGCGATGGCGAAGGAGACGACCCCTCCGAAGCCTCCGCGTAGCTGAGCTACGGCGCGCTCGTGCTGCGGGTCGCCGGGCAGACCCGGGTAGGCCACCTGCGCGATGCGGGGATCGGAAGCGAGGAACTCGGCGATCTGCTGGGAGTTCTGGCACTGCCGTTCCAGTCGCAGCGGCAGGGTGACCGAGCCGCGCATGATCAGCCAGGCGTTGAACGGCGAGATCGCGCCGCCGACGTGGTGCAGGGCGCCGGTCCGGATCTCCTCGACCAGCTCGGTTGCGCCGATCACGCCGCCGCCCATGGCGTCGCCGTGGCCGTTGAAGTACTTGGTCAGCGAGTGGAGGGTGAGGTCCGCGCCGAGGTCGAGGGGTCTCAGCAGAGGTGGCGGGGTGAAAGTGGAGTCGACCGTCAAGCGAGCACCGGCGTCGTGGGCGATGTCGGCCAGGGCCGTGATGTCGGCGACACGCAGGTCGGGGTTCGCGATGACCTCGGTGTGGATGAGGCGGGTGTTGGGGCGGATCACGGCCTTGACGGCGTTGAGGTCGGTGATGTCCACGAAGTCGACCTCGACTCCGAGCTTCTTCGGCAGCATCGAGTCGAAGAGTCCCCAGACGCGTATGTAGACGACGTTGGAGACGATCGCGTGGTCGCCGGGGTTGAGCAGGGTGAAGAACGCTGCGTGCAGGGCCGCCATGCCGGTGCCGAACACGGCGGCCGACTCACCGTGGTCGAGGCGGGCCAGCTTGTGTTCGAGTCCGCGCTGGTTGGCGCCGTGCTCGCGGGTGTAGACGAACCCGTGGTAGTCGGGATCGTCGAGGGTGGTGGGGTCCTCGGGGAGCAGGTAGCTGTTCGCCATGACGATCGGTGTGCGGATGGCGCCGGTGGTGTCGTCGGCGCGGTTGCCCCCGTGCACGAACCATGAATCCTCGGTGAGGGTGGCGTAGGCATGCTTGTCCGGACGGGCTCCGGTCGCGTCGCGTGGGCTGTCGGTAGGTGTGCTCATCGGGGCTCCTGGGGCTGGTCTGCGGCTGGGCGGGAGGGTCATCGTGCGCCGGCCATGAGGTCGGCGAGGTCGTCGGCGAATGCGGTGGCCTGGTGCGGGGTGAGGGTCGAGACGGTGACCCGAAGGGCGGGCGTCGGCTTGTCGGTCAGGGAGTAGGTGGCGCCGTCGCTGACCGCCCAGCCGCGCGCGGCCAGGCTGGTGACTATCGGAGCTGCTGGCTGGTAGAGCTCGACCCAGACATTGAGGCCATCGGTTCCCATCGCCGAAGCCGGTGTGCCGTGTCGCCGAAGGGTCTCGAGGAGCAGAAGGCGGCGTTCCCGGTAGGCCCCCGCGGCCCGCGCCAACAGCTCGCTCACGGATGGGTCGATGAGCAACTGGTAGGCGATGTGTTGGAGCAGGCGACTGACCCAGGTGGCACCGACCGCCAGTCGAGTTTCAAGGCGCTTGATGGTGTGCGGGTCGGCGGCGACGACGGCCAGACGCAGGTCCGGGCCGAGGAACTTCGAGAACGATCGGATCAGGGCCCACCGCGGATGCTCCGGCGGAGTGACCCGGTGGTAGTCAGTGGTGGCGATCCCGGCGAAGTGGTCGTCCTCGATGACGAGCACGTGCGGATGCTCCGCCAGCACGGCGCGCAACTCGGCGGCTCGCTGTGCAGTGACGCTCGCACCGGTCGGGTTCAGGGCGCGCACGGTGCAGACCACGGCACGCACGCCGTCGGTGATGGCCTCGGCCAGCGACGCGGGCACCATGCCGGACGCATCCGTGGCCACCGCTACGGTCCGGTAGCCGCTGACCCGAAGCACCCCGATACTGGCCAGAAAGCACGGGTCCTCCACCGCTACCGAGTCCCCGCGGGTCAGGTACGCGCCCAGGACACGATCGATCGCGTCCACGGCGCCATGCGCCACAACCAGCCCATGAGCCGCAGGAAGCAGCGGCGACACATGCTCGACTGCCCAGGCGAGCAAGCCCGGGTCAATCGCCGGGTCGCCGTAAAGCACCGTCTCGTACCGGCTGGCAGAGGCATGCATGGTCAGGTTAGGCAACAACGCCCGGTCAGGATTTCCGGTCGCCAGGTCGACCAAGCCAGGGACACGACCGGGGCCCGGAGGGGCACCCGGGTAGGCAACCGGGTCATGTCCGGTGTGGGCGGCGCCATCGGTAGTCGACAAGCCGACCGTCCAGTCCATCTCGCGCGGAATCTGTGGGATACCCGCGATGCGTGTCCCCCGTCGCCCGCCAGTCTCAGCGACGCCGGCCTTGACCAGCACCGCGTACCCCGAGGCGACGGTATTCCGGTTCACCCCCAATCGGTCGGCCAGCGCCCTGACGGTCGGCAACTCGGCACCAGGTACCAGGGCGCCGGAGGCCACAAGATTGCGCACGCTCGTTGCGATCTCCACAGCCGTCCGACCCTGAATCACCGGCCCAGTTTGTCATAGGACAAACTAGGTGTCCACGTGGCGTGGCTCCCATGCCCCTGGTTGGACACCATCGATGGCTGGAGCAACTCACGAGGGCAGATCCGGGCGTTCCGCACGACGTGCCGCTTGCGGAGAGCGTCCATGGAGCCGCACCGTGTTTCGAGCCGCACGCCACTCGGCTTCAGAAATGTCCGGACGCGAGAGTGTCAGGACCTGCCGCGCACACGCCGGGGTGGGCCACCACGTCAGGCTCAATCAGTGATGCCGCTCGGGTGGAGTTCTGGTTGCGTGGTCCCGTGCCGTTAGACCCACCCGAGTTGCTGCATCGAGGCCACGTCGTTCCAGATCTTCGTCATGTGACGGATCTTGCCGTCGTCGAAGGACATGTCGTAGACGTAGTCGGCTGCCACGCTCTTCCCTGTTGGTGGGACCGGGCCCCCTCCGCCGGTGTTGGTCCCGTTGAACACACCAAAGACGATCACCTTGCTTCGCGCCTCGTCCACGGCGAGCGATTGGACCTCTGCACGGCCGTCGGGGATGGGGCCGAGCAGACCCTTCATCCATTCGGTGTAGCCCTCGAGGGTGTCGACCCCCTCCAGAGCAGCTGCCTGTGCCGCGAACGTGGCGTCTTGATGGCAGTACTGCTGGCATTTCTCCCATCCGCCACCGGTTTCGCAGGCATCGAAGAACTGTTCGGCGGTTCTCATGATCTCAGTCATCGTCCCGCTCCTTTCCCTCCTCGGCGGAAAGCCCTCTGCGAGAGTGCTCCCAAGACCGACGACCGTCAAGGAAGACCGTCGACGACGGGACCTTGCCCGCAGTCCCTCCAGTCGCCCTTCGTCCAGCATCCCGCAGGCTGAACGCCTCCGGCGTAGTCGAGGGCCGCAAGCCCAGATGACAGGACGACGTCCCACGAAGGGATCCCCTACCGGCGCTCTCCGGCAACGATCCGATGAAAACTCGCGACAGGAGTGCGTCCTTTCACCGCATACCGTGCACGGTTAGTCGATCGCGAGCTCTGCCCGCATCGAACGCGGCAGCCCCGCGACGACCAAATCGTAGGAGTCGGTGATCAACGCGGCCACGACGTCGTCCTCTACCGAGCCGTCGAGGTCCACGGTGTTCCAGTACCGCTTGTTCTGGTGGTAGCCGGGACGGATCCCGGGGTACATCTCGCGCAGCTCGAGCGCCTGTGCGGGGTCGCACTTGAGGTTGACCGACCCGGGCTCCTCGAACAGTGGCACCAGCGCGAACATCCTGCCGCCGACCTTGATCACCGCGACTCCATCTCCGAACGGGTATGTCTCCTCGGCTCCGGGTAGGTTGAGGCAGGTCGCCAAGACCTCGTCGCGCGTCATGGCCCCAGTGTGGCCTCCCGCACTACAGTCGTGTTCGCAGAGGGCGCTCCATTGCTCGCCCGCCACGCCGACCCCCGGCGTACCGCACACGGCGTTGTCGCCACTGCCCCGGCACAGCGACCGGCCGACGACATCGACCCGCTGCGGGAGCTCGAGCTGGCCCGGCTCGACGCGCTACAAGCATCCCGGTGGGCCAAGGCCGAGAAGGGCGACCTGAGAGCGCCTGCGTACGGATCATCGACAAGAGGTGCCGACCGACCCCTAGGTCTGTACGGCTACCAGGAAGCGCAGGAGCCCCACACCCTCGTGATCGACCACCGAGGCAACCCTGGAAAGGCAACCGGTGCAGTCTCCGGAGATCCACAGACCGATGCCAGGAGCAGACCAGTGCATGACCGGTAGCCGTCATCGGCGGCATGACCGTCGCGTCAAGGCGATGTCGCTGCGACGCGCAACGTCGCCGATGATGATCATGTCGACGTCGTCGTGGTCGGGGCGGGCCAGGCCGGGCCTGGCGGTTGGGTACTTCTTGGCACGCCAAGGCCACCGGTTCCTGATCCTCGAGGCCGCCGATTCGGTGGGGGCGGCATGGCGGACCAGAATTTACGCCGGGGCCAATACGAGATCGCCAACGATCAGCCGACAGCAGACCGTCTTCGCATCGCCTTCGACGAGCTCATGCATGCCGTTTGACAAACCGCGTCAACTCCGGAGCTGCACGTCACACGAGGCGGCAATCGGCAACGCAACAGTGCCATGGTGCACGGTTTGAGGGCTCGGAAAGGTATGTACCTTGACAATTACGTACCGATCTTGTTACATCAGGTTGATGGAAGCCGCTCTCAAGGCGCTCTCGGACCCGAGCCGACGGACCGTGCTCGAAAGGCTGTCCCGTGGCCCGGTCACCGCCGGCGAACTCGCCGCGATGCTGCCGATCGCCCGCCCAGGTGTCTCGCGGCACCTACGAGTGCTGCGCGAGGCGGGTCTCGTCGACGTTCGATCCGACGCACAGCGGCGCGTCTACAGCCTTCGCCCCGAGCCGCTGGCAGAGATCGACGAATGGCTCGGCCACTACCGGGCTCTGTGGGAACAGCGGCTGGACGCCTTGCACACCGAGATCGTGCGAGGGAAACGCGAACGAAAGGGCTCGAAGTGACCAGCAATGCGCGTCCGGGAAGCGGCATCCTCGGGAGCCTGCGCTCGGCGGACGGTGCGGGCGTCGTCCGCATCGAAGACAGCTACGCGACCGACATCGACGACCTGTGGGAAGCGCTCACCGATCCCGCCCGCCTGGCCCGCTGGTATGGGGAGGTAAACGGTGACCTTCGTCAGGGGGGACAGTTCCGTACCTACAACGCCGCCGATGACATCGAGAACGTGGGGCACGTAGTCGCATGTGAGCCCCCGCGTCGACTGCTCGTGACGTCTAGGGAGACCGACGAGTCTTATCGACGCGGGCAGGGGGTACCCCCGCACGACAAGACGATTGAAGTCACGCTGACATCAGACGGCGCCCAGACCGTCCTGGTCATCGAGGTCCAAGGCATGCCGCTGGACAAGATCGCCTTCTTCGGCGCGGGGTGGCAGATCCATGCCGAGAACCTCGCGGGCTACCTTGCCAGGCGCGACGCCAGCGACATCGAGGCCCGCTGGGAGCAGCTCGTACCTCGCTACCAGAACTTGGCGGCCAACATCGACATCGGCTGAACCAGACGGAACCCTATCTTGGGAGCATGTTCTCGCGGGCGAAGTACGGGCGCGCTGGCCGCTTGAGGATCTCCAACTCCGTCTCCGACACCCGGTTACGGCGGCGCAGCTGACCAGCTCCCGCTTCTCAGCGCTGGACAGGCCCTCCTGGTGGCCGTCGTCGACGTCGGCCTCGTCGATCCACCAACGCCCCCCGAGATACCCACATCCTTCAGGCGACTTAGCTGCCGGCATCGAAACTCTCTCCAAGATGATCATCACCTCACAACAGATGACCGGACCACCGGGTCAGGCTCCGTTTGGATCCCGACAAGGCTCGAGGTAGTCCACAGATGTTCGCGTGTCGGGTACCGAGGCGCTTGGGCCGGCGTTTCCGGGGCGGTGAGTTGGCCCGGTCTGGACTGAGCGGGGAGGGCTCGGGTCCGACCTGACCGTAAATGACACGACCACGCCACGATATTGAATCGCAGAGACGACTGTCAGCGTCCTCCTCCTTTCGCGTGAGCCGTCGGACACGCTCCGTGTGGCGGGGTCGCCGACTCTTGCATCGGAATCGCGGTGCTCGTGGCAACGTGTCTGGCCTCGTCGTTCGACCTAAGCGCGGTCGTGGGTAGACGGACGAGGAGGCCGAATCAAGACGACAACACCGCGTCGGGCGTGATAGTGCTGGAGCGTGAAGTCTTCCCGCCGGGAGTTGCGGATCCAACTGCTCGGGGCCTTCACTGTGCAGATCGACGGCAGCAAGGTCGAGGCCGGCCGATGGCGACTGCGGAAGGCAAGAGTCCTGGTGGCGATGCTGGCCTTGGCGCCCGGTCAGCGCCGCCATCGCGAGCAGGTACTGGACCGCCTGTGGCCCAACCTGGAGCCGGCTGCCGCCGCGCGAAACCTGCACCAGACCCTGTATGTGGCTCGCCGCACGCTTGCGGGCCAGGGAGTCGCTCGAGACGGGCTGCTGACGATCCGGGATGAACAGGTTGTGCTGGACGCCGCTGGCCCGGTGGATGTCGACGTGCTGGAGTTCGAACAATCGGCCGCGGATGCGTTGAGAACCGCAGACATGGCAAGCCTGAGGACAGCCGCCGACTTGTACAGGGGCGATCTGCTGCCCGACCTGCCGGATGCCGATTGGCTCACGGCGCGACGAGAGGATGTTCGCGAAACGCATCGCGAGATCTTGGTGAGGCTGGCCTCGAGCGTGCGGCAGCGCACTCCAGAGGAGGCATTGGTCATCCTCACCCGAGCGCTCGAATCCGACCCCATGCACGAGGGCGCCCTTCGCGCATTGATGTCCGTGCTCGCACAAATGGGTCGGCGATCCGAGGCACTGGCGCGATACGAGCGGCTGGTTGACGACCTTCTCGACGCGTTCGGGACAGATCCCGACCCACAGACGGTGGCCCTGTTCCGCGAGCTGTTGACCGGGTCACCACCGCAGGAGCGCCCCCGACAGGCCGGCGGAGCGACCGATGAAAGCAGGGAGCTCGGGTCCCTGCCAAGGCCGCTGACTAGTCTTATCGGGCGGGAGCGAGAGCTCGTTGACATCGCGCGACTACTAGACCGGGCTCGATTGCTCACCCTTACCGGAGCCGGCGGGAGCGGCAAGACCAGGCTGGCGTTGGAGGCGGCGCGGAGAGCCCGTCCGGCGTACTCCGACGGAGTGTGGTTCGTCGATCTCGCGACTGTCGACGAGTCGCTGCTGGTGGCCGACGCAGTGTCGGAGGCGCTTCGGCTGGACCCCGGTGAGGCGCCCAACCCCGGAGAAAGGCTTGTCGACCAGCTGCGCGGACGCTCATTGCTGATTGTGCTGGACAATTGCGAACACCTGATTGCTGCCTGCGCCCAACTGGTTGCCGCTCTGCTCGCCGGATGCCCCGCGGTCGACGTGCTCGTCACCAGCCGGGAACCCCTCCATGCCCAGGGGGAGTACACCTTTCGGGTCCCGTCATTGGCGCTGCCGCCACCCATGCGCGACTATGTCCCCGACCTCGCCGCGTTGGGCCGCCTGCCCTCTGTCCGGCTCTTCGTCGAGCGAGCAGCACAGGTCCGGCCAGACTTCACGCTCGACGCCGACAACGTACGGGGAGTAGTTGACCTGTGCCGACGGCTGGATGGGTTGCCCCTGGCCCTGGAGCTGGCGGCGGCAAGGACGTCCGTTCTCGAACCCGCCGAAATCGTGCAGCGGCTCCGTGATGCCCTGTCCACGCTCGGTGGCGGACCTAATGGGATGACCCGGCACCAGACACTGCGCGGCACGCTGGAATGGAGTCACGACCTGCTCACCGAGCCGCAGAAGGTCCTGCTCCGCAGGCTGTCGGTCTTCTCGGGTGGATTCACGCTCGCCGCCGTGGAGGCAGTCTGCGGTGACACTCCGCTGGCTCCCCCCGAACTGTTGGACCTGTTGGCCACGTTGGTGGACAAGTCGCTGGTGATCACGGAAAGGACAGCCGCCGGGTCCCGCTATCGGCAGTTGGAGACGGTCAGGCAGTTCTGCAGCGAGAACCTCGACCGTGCAGGGGAGAGTGCTCAGCTATCGGCGGCTCATTGCGCCTATTTCCTTGCGTTCGCCGTCTCCCACAATCCCGAACGAGCCACCGAAGTGGTGATCGAGCAACCGAAGGTGCTCGATCGCGAGCATGACAACCTGCGCGCCGCCCTGCGTTGGTCATGCGCGCACGATCCAGAGACAGCGCTGCGGCTGGTCGCCAACCTGTGGCGTTTCTGGTTCGTCCGTGGTCACGCGGTCGAGGGAGCCCGCTGGGTCGAACGCGCATTGGCGGTGGCTCCCGACCCGAGTCGGCCCCGTGCGGCCGCCTTGATCGGCCTAACCGGATTGGACGGCCGGCAGGGTCGTGGCGATCGGCATCGGGCACTAGGTGCGGAGGCTCTGGCGATCGTGCGGCAGATTGGCGAGCCGGACGAGGTGATGATGGCCCGGCTGGTGGAGACCGCGCTGGCCTGGGGCACCTTCGAGCTGGACGAAGCCGAGCACATGGCCGTCGATGTGCACGCCGAGGCGGTCGAACGCGGTCGAAATGCACACGCCGCCGCCGGTAGCTGGCTGTTAGGCCAGTGCGCGTTGTCCCGTGAAGATGGACCCCTTGCCGCCGAACGATTCGACACCTGCGTGGGCGAGCTCGCTGAGTCCGACCCCAGCACTGCGCCGTTCCTTCCGGTGATCACGCCGAGCCTGCAGCTGGTCCCGATTGCCGGGCGCCTGGTGCCCTGCGTCGAGGAGACGTTGCTGTTGGGGAGGCGGGTCGGAGTGATCCAGGCCACCGGGTATGTGCTGTCCGCTATCGGCTACGCGAAGCGGCTCTCGGAGGACGCGCGGTCGGCTGTCTCCGTCATCACAGATTCGCTGGAGCAGTTCACCGAACTGCGGGATGACCTGGCTCGGGCGCAGGCACTCCACCAACTCGGCTGCGTCCACCGCGACTTCGGCGATCTCCGAGCGGCGGGCGAGGCCCTCTCTGTGGCGCGGGAACTCCGCCTCCGACTCGGCGACCGTCGAGGGGAGCTGCTGACCGAGATCCACATAGCCCTGCTTCATGCGATGGGCGGAGATGTCGACCGCGGCCTGGCGGACGCGCGGCGTTGCCTGTCCGGGTTCGAGTCCGCCGGGGATCAGGTGGGGATGGGTGCGACTTTGACCGTTCTTGGGGCGGTTGAATTGGCCTCTGGAGAAACCCGGGCCGCGCGAGAAATGTATACCCGGGCGGCTGAAAGGCTCGCCCCGTGGCGGCGGCACGCAGGCTGGCAACGTTTGATGGTGGCCGAACTGTCCAACGAACTTGACGATCCGCACCGAGCGGAGCGCGAAAGCGCCAGAGCCGCGGCCATTTTCGACCGAGTGAGCTGCGTCGTCGCTGGTCGCCGCCTGGCCGCTCTGCGCGGGTGGGCGCCGGCGACGAAGTTGAGTTCGCCTTGAGTTCTCGTTGAGGTTGGTGCCTTAGCGTCGCTCCTGGATCTGACAAGCAACCAGGAGGAACGCATGACAATAACGGAGACCGGGTCGACCCGCCTCGGGGAGGCCACCATCGCTGAATTCGCCGCCGGCCTGCGCGGCACAGCAGTCCGACCAGGCGACCAGGCCTACGACCGCGAGCGCAGCATTTGGAACGGGGCCCATGATCGCCGGCCGGCTCTCATCGCTCGCTGCGCCGGTGTGGCAGACGTGATCCGCACGGTCGATCTCGCGCGCAGCGAGGCACTTCCGCTCGCGGTTCGCGGCGGCGGCCATTCCATCCCCGGCTTCTCCACCGTCGATGACGGAATTGTGCTGGACCTTTCGCTGATGAAGGGGATCCAGGTCGACCCCGAACACCGGCGCGTGACGGCGCAGGCCGGCTGCACCTGGAAGGACCTGGACGCCGAAACCCAGCAGTTCGGGCTCGCGGTGACCGGTGGGCTGGTGTCCTCGACCGGCATCGCCGGCTTCACCACCGGCGGCGGTATCGGCTGGCTGATGCGAAAGTACGGGCTGGCCTCCGACAACATGGTCGCAGCCGACGTCGTCACCGCAGACGGGCAGTTCCTTCACGCCAGCGCCGACGAGCACCCGGATCTGTTCTGGGGACTGCGCGGCGGCGGTGGCAACTTCGGTGTCGTGACGTCCTTCGAATATCAACTTCACGAAGTGGGACCCACCGTCTTTTCCGGTCTTATTTTCTACCCGGCCGAAGAGGCGGAACAGGTACTCCGTGGCTACCGAGCAGCCTGCGCGGCGGCCCCCGATGAGCTGACGACGCTGGTCAACATGACCACGGCGCCACCGGTGCCGTTCCTGCCAGAATCGGTACACGGCAAGCCAATCATCGGTGTGGGCGGCTGCTGGTCCGGCGATCTCGATGCCGGCGAGGCCGCCACAGCCCCCTTTCGATCATTGGGCTCGGTGATCGCCGACGTGTTCGCGGCCAATCCGTACACGGGGTGGCAGCAGGCGCTCGACCCGCTGTACCCGCGGGGTGTGCACAATCACTTCCGCTCGGCATTTCTCCGCACCGCCGACGACGCGTCGCTGCGGGTGCTGATGGACGCGCTCGCGACATTGCCCAGTGCTTTGACCGAGATTCACTTGCAGCACCTTGGCGGTGCGGTGGGCCGGATCCCAGCCGACGCAACGGCCTTCGCGCTACGCGACCAGGAGTTCATCGTCAATGTCATTGCCCGCACGCCGACGGCAGAAGGCTTCGCGGACGTGGTCGACTGGGGGCGCGGCGTGACGTCCGCTCTCGGCCCGAACGCCGCCACATACGTGAATTTCACCGGCGAATCGACTGCGGCTCTCGTCCGGGCGTCGTACCCGCCGGATACCTACCGGCGACTCGTAGAGCTGAAGAACGAGTACGACCCCACCAACCTCTTCCGGCTGAACCAAAACATCGCGCCGTCGGTGTGACCGCAGCATGGGGATGACGAGGAAGGGCCGGGCTGCCACCGTGAGGCCCTCACACGGAGGGGATTAGCGACGCGATCGGCGGGGTGACGTGAGTAAGCCAAAGGGTTCGCCTCTCCACGGTCTGTCCACCTCTTGCCCGCGAGGCGTCACCTGCTGCGCAGTCTCCTCCTCCCCGGCGATCGTCCTTACGAGGCCCACATGCGGCATCTATGGACAACGCCGAGGACCGGGATTTGGGTACCGCTTCGCCTCACGGTACTGCCGCCTTGTCGACGCACGTAGGGTTGCTCTGTGTCCGACGCCCAGGTGCCGTCGCTGTTCGAGTGGGCAGGCGGCGAGTCGGCGTTCCGCGCACTGGTGGACGCCTTCTACGACCGCGTGGAACGAGACGAGCTCCTGTCGCCGCTCTTTCCTGGCGGTGTCTCCCAGGCCCACCGCTCCCACGTGACGGCTTGGTGGGTCGAGGTGTTTGGCGGTCCGGACGGCTACACGAAGGACCTCGGCGGCTACGAGGCGATGCTCGGCCACCACCGCGGTCTGCGCATTACTGCAGAGCAGCGGTTCCGGTTCGCGTCGCTGTATAGCCGCGCGGCCGACGATGCGGGACTACCCTCCGACCCGGAGTGGCGGGCCGCGTTTGTGGGGTACGTCGAATGGGGCACCCGGCTGGCCATGCACAACTCCTCCGATACCGAGGACATCGTGGAGCAGGCTCCCATACCCCGGTGGGGGTGGGGCGTCGCACCGCCGTACCGGCCTTGAGGGACCCTCCTCAGGACCATTCCGTCCGCACGACGCGCCGGCCGAAGTTGGAATTGGTCATAGCACCCAGGAGGTCACGAGCACAAGGTGACGGATCCGGAGTCCACCGGCACCCGCCCACACACGGCGCCCGCACAGTCCGATCGCACGGTGCCGGAGCATAAGGTGACGATTCTCCACTGACCGGCATCTGCGGGGCCGCTGCGACGAGTGAATGGCGCGACCGGAATCTTGATCTTTGCCCGCCGAACATCAGGATAACGATGAGGCACTTCCGACCCAACTCTCATCGCCCCCGCGACAAGGCCCCGTTCAACGTGGCGGCGGAATGATCTGACTGGTGAAGCGTCAAGAAGCGCCTCATCTGACCGCAGTCAGGGTGCGTCATCACGTCCGCGACCACCCACTGACCTTCGTCGTCTGGTTCCACGACGACGGTCGCCATCGGAAGAGCCGTCCTGCTCGGCGGCGGGGCACGGACCCGTGCCATCCAGACCGGCGAAGGTCGCGGCATCATGCGCGCCGTCCAAACAGCCTAACTCTGAACAAGACTCGATGACCCGGGAAACGACAGTTCGTCAAGGCTGGCAGCCGCGCTATTGGCAGAGGACGGTCAACGCCCTGGCTCACAGGGCGCCGTGCACAACGTTTCCCTCGAAGAGCACAGCGTCGATCGAGATGCTGCCGAGTTGGTGGGCATCGATCATGAAGGGGTCCTCGGCAAGAACGCTCATGTTTGCGAGTTTTCCCACCTCGATCGAACCCATCCGTTCACTCAGTCGTAGCTGTCCTGCGCCGTTAATCGTGTAGCCCTCGAGCAATAGCTTTCGGGAGATCCGTGCCGACTCTTCCGGCCGCATGCTGTCCGGGTGAAGCTCAGGGTTGAGTGGGTACTCCGGATCGATCCTCGTGTGGGCAATCTGCATGCCGAAGAGAGGCTTTGCTCGGTGCAGTTCATAGAAGGTCACGACATCGCTGGAGAAGGTCACCACGGCCCCGCTTTGCGCGATCTCGTTGAACCGGTACATGCGGTTCCAGCGCTCGGCGCCGAGATGCGCCTTGGATCCCTCACCGAAGTAGCCACCTGACCAGTGGGGCGTCCAGTTGACGATGATGCCCAGCGCGGCTGGGCGCGGCATGTCTGCAGGGTCGACCAACTCGCAGTGCGCCAAGGTCACTTGGATCTTCCATTGCTCCCCGGTGCCATGCAGTCGTCCCTGGACCTCTTCAACGGCGTCACAGGCGACCCGGAATGCGCGGTCGCCTACGAGGTGGATGTGCACGTCGACATCCGCGGCGTTGCTGAACTGCAGGCAGTCGGCGAGCTGCTGGGTGTCCATGCCGATCTCGCCGAGTTGCTCTCCCCCTGTGCGATTGCACAGAGGCATCAGGACTGCACTGTTTCCACTCTCGTTGGTGCCGTCGAGGAACAGCTTCAACGTGTTCAAGTGGATGCGGGCGCTGCCGTGCTTGGCCTGGAGGCGCTGAAGTCGCTCGATCGCGCCAGGAAGGTCGTTGATGTCGCGGAAGCGGACGGCACCCTCGTAGTACATGTTGAGCTCACCTCGCCGGTCGAGCTCGGCGATGGACTCGACGGCCTCGTCGTCGTCGATGAGCGCTTCGAAGAGGGCCGTGACGCCGTGTCCGGTGAGGAAGCGGAAGAACTGCCCGAGCCGCTCTGGTGTGAGCTGCTCTGGCGGAGTCCACCCGATGCTGTTGTAGAGCTTGTCCAGGAAGTGCCGATGCACCATTTCGCGCAGCAGGCCAGTGGGTTCGCCGTCGTCGTCACGAACGAACATCTCCAATCCGGGGACCGGGTCAGGTGTCTCGCGAGTGATCCCCATCAGGTCCAGCATCTTGCTGTTGACCCAGTGTTCGTGCTCGCTGAAGTCCTGGCAGAGGCACGGTCGATCGGAGATCGCGGAGTCGAGGAGCTCCTTGGTCGGTTGACTGCCGAGAAATGTCGCGGTGGGGTAGTACTCGAAGTACAGGAAGGGTGCTTCCTCGACAGGGTGCGCTTTCGCATAGGCGCGGATGAAGTCGAGGATCTCGTCGACGTCAGTGGTCCAGGGCAGTCGGACATGCCAGTCGCTCTGGGTGACCATGCTGGGATGGGTGTGTGCGTCGATGAAACCCGGGATGATCGTCCGGCCACCCAGATCGTGAACCGGCAGTGCTTCCGCGTTCTCCCAGGAGTCGAGTTCCCCAACAAACGCGATCGAGCCATCCTCGATCACAATTGCATCTGGCAACGGTCGTGTGTCCCCTTCGGCGCACGTGTACACCCTCGCGTTCGTCAGCGCCATCCCCACCATGTGTCCTCCAGTCGTTGGTCACGCGAGAATTCGCAGTCTGTCACCTGCCACCGTCAGTTCGTCCTTGCACTCACCCGGACTGCGGCTGACCGGTTTCGCCGCGTCGATCGGCTGTCTCTCGGTCGTACACGCGCTCGCCCTCGATCCATGTCTGGTCCACGGTGGCCCGTCGGAGTGAGTCGTCGTCCTGGAACGGGTCGCGGTCGAGGAGGGCGAGGTCTGCTACGTAGCCGGCAGCGATCCGACCTGTGCTCAGCGCCCGACCGTTCACGTAGGCGGATCCGGCCGTGTACGCCGTGAGCAGGGTCGGCAGGTCCAGGCGGTCGAGCTCGTCGGGATCGCCGTCGGCGCCGGTCGGCTTGCGATCCCGGCCACGGGTGACCTCCAAGCGGATCACCGCCAGTGGGTCGGCTGTGGTGACTGGCCAGTCACTGCCGGCCGCGAGCCGGGCGCCTGCTGCCGCCAGTCGTCCGAACGCGTACTCGCGAAGCTGAGGATCGTCGCTGCCCGTGGTCAGGTGCATGATGTCGTGGATGACCGCCGAGCTCCCCCAGGCTGCCTGGATGTTGGCGGTGACGTCGAGCTCGGCAAAGCGCGGGAAGTCCTCCTCTGAGATGACCATCAGGTGCGCGATGTGGTGGCGTCCCCGTCCGCCATCGTTGACGGCTCGGGCTTCCGCGATCGCATCCAGGATCCACGTGGTGGCAAGCTCCCCATACGAGTGGTAATGGCACGTAAACCCGACTGCGTCCAGGGCAACCGTTGCCTCGCGGATGGTGCCGCTGTCCATGAACAACGTGTGAGCGCCGTCGACCATGATCTTGACCGTGTCCGCGATGATCCAAGGCTGGCCGCCACAAGCTTCGAGTTCCCGGCGCTTTGCCTGCAGGTCGCTGACCTGGTCGACGCCGCGAGTGGGGTCCCACCAGAGGGCGGCTGTGAGCCGGCACTGCCAGCTGCGACTGGTCAGGAGATCCTGGTAGGCGGGGATCTGGTCCGGCATTCCGAGTCCGCCACCGACGATGGCGTCCTGCACAGATGTGATGCCCAGGGTCAGCAGGTGGTCATGGGCACGCATAAGGGCGCGCTTCTGGTCCTCAGTCGTCTCTGGAGGCATGTGCGCTCGGACGGTCGCCATGGCCTGTTCCTCGAGCATGCCGGTGGGCTTACCGTCGGAATCGCGTACGAAGAACCCGTCCTCGGGATCGACAGTGTGGGCATCCACTCCGGCGATCAGCAGGGCAGCCGAGTTCACCCACGAGCCGTGGCAGTCGCTTGAGCGCAGGAATGCCGGGCGTCCAGCAGTGACGGCATCCAGTTGCTGACGAGTGGGCCCTGGGCGGCGAAACACCTCGCGTTCCCATCCTCCTCCCACGACCCAGGCGTCATCGGGGAGGGTTGCGGCGTAGGACTCGATGCGGTCGAGGATTCCCTGCTCGGTCGGCTGGCCCGACAGGTCGCACGTGAGCAGGTTCGCTCCTGCGAGCCCGGGGTGAACGTGCGCATCCTGGAATCCCGGGATCAGGAGCCGTCCGGCGGTGTGCACGACGCGGGCATCGGTAACGTCGAGCTCGCCCGAGCGAGCCACCCGGACAATGTGGCCATCTGCGACGAGCACGTCGAGCTCACGTGGCGCGCCGTACCCAGTCGTCCAGACCTTCCCCCCGATGAACGCGGTCCGGTTGCCTGGCATGGGCCATTCTGCCCACCCATGTACGTTGCTGATCAAGCGTGACCAACAACATGTTTGCAAACTCAGTCATGAAGTGCTCGACGTATCGCGGACCACAGCTCGTGCAGCGTGGACGTCAGGAGCTCGTGGGTCTGCACCGGGTACGAGGAGAAGCCCACGATCATGGTCTGAGAGACGCGGTCCACCCAACAGAACTGACCGTGGATGCCAAGCATGGCCACGGTCCGCCCGGGCTCGAGCACCCAGGTCTGGTTGTGGTACTCCGCACCTGGCATGGCCTCGGCGTCCGCCCCTCGGGCGAACGCGGCAGCACGGGCGGGGGATGACGCAAAGCTGTCCTCGACCCAGTTGTTCGGGATGACCTGGGCGCCCCCCAGCGATCGGCCGTCATTCAGGAGCAGGTAGCCCCATCGGATGAAGTCACGCAGGGTGAGGTTTATCTGTCCCTCCACTATCGGGTTCCCGGCCGGGTCGAGATTGACCAGTGCCGGTCGCTCTGCCCCGAGGTGACGGTAGATGCGGTCCTCGTACAGGTCGACCGCCGGCGTGCCGTAGACATTCGCGAGCGCGATAGGCAGGAGGTTGGTGAGGTAGGACCCGTAGTTGAAGGAAAGCCCGGGCAGTTCGTCAGCCCGTGTCAGCTCGGTCGCAACGAACGCCAGCGTGTCCCCTGTAGCGGCGGATTCTCCCGTGTAGTACCCCACGGCATGCGCGTACCTCCAGTACATCGAGTCCGGGTCTTCGTAGTTCTCCTCGAGGTCCAGTCCCGTCGCCATGTCGAGCACATGCTCGAGGGTGACCGGATGCCAGGCGGACAAGGCCCCGAGTTCAGGCACGTACTCAGTCATCGGACAGGACGTTTCGAGCATTCCCTCCTCGATCGCGATGCCGACCATCATCGTCGTCAGGGTCTTCGAGCAGGAGTGGGCTACATGACGGTCTGTCTCAGTCACCGCGTTGCGGTAGGTCTCGAAAACCACGTGTCCGTCGTGCACCACTGCCAGGGCGTCGCTGTACAGGCGCCGGTCCATGAACTGGCTCCCGGTCATGGCCCGACCCGTGAGGGGGTCGGTGAAGGTCAGCTGGGCAACGTCGAGCCGTTCCCCGGCAGGGATCGGAATCGAGGGTCCGCCTGGTTCCAGTTCCGCGGACGGCATGCGCTCCGCGGTGGTGATCTGACCCCGCGCCAGGTGCCATGGCTGGTCCCAGGTCGTGCCGTCGTAGCCGATCCGGGAAAGGTCTCGTGGTGTGCCGGTCGCGGAGACGAGGGTGACCACGGCGTGAGTCCCTTCCGGTTCGGTCGATGGCTCCCGCTCACAAGGACTGGGTGGATGCGGTGGTAGTCCTGCGGCGCGGTTTCCACCCGGGTCTGGGCAGAGCTGAGAGGAGTTGTTTGGTGTAGTCGTGGCTGGGGGACGTCAAGATGGTGTCGGTCGGGCCCTCCTCCACGATGCGACCTCGGTGCATGACGATCGTGGTCTCGGCGATCTGCTGGACGACGGCTAGATCATGGGAGACGAACACGTATGTAACGCCCAGCTGCTGTCGCAGATCTGCCAGCAGATTGAGCACCTGGCCCTGGACAGATACATCGAGGGCCGAGACCGCTTCGTCCAAGATGAGCACCGTCGGTTCGGTGGCGAGGGCCCGAGCGATCGCCACCCGCTGCCGTTGACCGCCTGACAGGGATGATGGGCGTACCCGGAGATGCCCGTCGTCAAGACCGACCTGGTCGAGGAGCGTGCGGATCCGTTCGATGCGGCCCGCCCGAGCGAGCGAAGAGTGCAGCCGAATGACCTCGTCCAGACACTTGAACACGGTCTGCCTGGGGTCCAGCGATGAGTAGGGGTCCTGGAACACCATTTGTACCTGCCGTGCGCGCGCCGCTCGATCGCGTCGCTTGCTTGACGGCCGGCGCACCTCACCATCGAGCAGAACCCGCCCGCTGGTCGGGGTCTCCAGCCCGACAATCATCCGAGCGAGCGTGGTCTTGCCTGAGCCGGACTCACCGACGACGGCGAGGGAGCCGGATCGGGTGACCGTGAAGGAGACGTCGTCAACGGCGACGAGATCGTCGTGGCCGGGGGTGGTGCCTTTGCGGATCCTGAATACCTTCCGCAGGTTGATGACCTCGAGCGCCATCTCGCCGGCGGGCGCGGTTGGGCTCATCGAGACGCCTCCCCCCAGGCAGCCACTTGGCTCTCGATCTCCTCGACGCGATGACAGGCCACCTGGTGGTCTCCGACGCGTCGCAGCCTCGGGCGTTCGGTCGTACAGATGTCGGCAACGAAGGGGCAGCGCGAGGCGAAGACGCATCCGGGACCCACTTCGAAGGCGGACAGGGGACGGCCCGGAATGGGGCGGATGCGGGAGCGGCTGCCGACCACGGGCCGTGACGCGAGCAGACCGACGGTGTAGGGGTGTCGGCTGGCCCCGTGGATAGCCTTCGACGGTCCAACCTCGAGGAGCACGCCCGCGTACATGACGGCGATGCGATCGGTGACGGCTGCAGCGAGGTCGAGGTCGTGGGTGATGACGAGCATTGCCAGCCCACGGTCCCGGCGCTGGTCGTCCAGGATCGCCATCACCTCCTCCTGCGTGGTGACGTCCAGCGCCGTGGTGGGCTCGTCGGCAAGCAGGAGTCGAGGGGTGAGGCTCATTGCTGCAGCGATCATGATGCGCTGGAGCAGTCCCCCGGACAACTGATGTGGGTACTGCTTCATGCGCCGTTCTCCGTCTGGGATCCCGACCTCTGCAAGGAGGTCGAGCGCTCTCTCGCGGGCGGCGTCACGGGATAGTCCCTGAGCCAGCATCCCCTCGAGTAGCGAGTCGCCGTTGGTTCGCACGGGATTGGTGTGGGCTCGCGGGTCTTGATAGATCATCGCGATGTCGGAGCCGCGCAACCGCCGCAGGCGTTGGGTGTCCATCTCGTAGACGTTCTCGCCCTGGAAGGCGACGGTTCCGCCAGCCACCCAGCCGCGTCTGACCAGGCGCATGATGGTCCGGGCCGTCATCGACTTGCCCGACCCGGACTCTCCGACGAGCCCGACCGAATCGCCAGCGTCGATTGTCAGCGTGACGTCGTGGATGACTCGCTGAAGCTGCCCGCGGACCGGGAGATCGAGCGAGATCGCCTTCAGCTCGAGCAGTGGGCTGGTCATGGTGCCCGTTCCGCTCTGAGCGCGAGTCGCTCACCGACCAGGTTGACAAGGACAACGACAACGATGATGGCCACACCGGCGGACAGTGACTCCCACGGGTAGCCGTTGAGGAGCGACGACTGACCGCTCGCGACCATGACACCCCACTCCGCGGTAGGGGGTTGGACGCCCAGGCCGAGGTAGGAAACCGCCGCCAGATCGACGAGGGCCGATCCGAATGCAAGACTGGCTTGGGCCCTGATGATAGGCATCACGTTGGGTAGGAGGTGCCTTCGGCAGACGGCCCATCCGGACAAGCCGACGAGCTGTCCGGCTTCGATGTAGGCGAGGCTGCGTTCCCTCAGTGCGACCGAGCGGAGAACGCGCGCGATGTATGGCATGTACGCGAGCGACAGCGCAACCACGGGAGCAGCCAGACCGGGTCCAATGACGGCAACGGCGATGATCGCGACCAGCAATCCCGGCAGAGCGAAGAGCACGTTCAGAACTCGCGACACGGCGGTGTCGTACCAGCCGCCGAACCACACGGCGCTGATCGCTAGGCCCACGCCGGCAACGGTGGCGATGGCGATGATCAGCGTCGGACCGAGCAGCGTGAGCCGCGCTCCGAACAGGAGCCGGGAATAGATGTCTCGCCCGAGCGAGTCGGTGCCGAGTACGTGTGCGGGTGAGGGTCCTTGGTTGGCGGCGAGGATGTCTGTTTGGCTGGGCGCATAGGGGGCGATCAGCGGAGCGAGACAGGCGACAAGGACCATCACGAGGAGGATGAACGCGGCAACGATCAGCAAAGGGTCTGCCCCACGGAGGCGTCTCCACCGCGGGACAACAGACAGGGCGTACGCGGCGGTCACGAGGTCACGCGGTCCCGGACACGCGGATCGAGCAGGATCTGCGCGATGTCGGCGATGGTTGTGGCGACCACGAAGGCGAGAACGAAGATGATGCTGATGGCGAGGACGACGTTGGTGTCTTTGGCGGAGACCGACACGACGAGCAGAGACCCGATGCCCCCGATGCCGAAGGCCGTCTCTACGACGATGGATCCGGCGACGAGACCGGCGAGGGTGAGGCCCACGACTGTCACGATGGGGACCGCAGCGTTACGCAGGACGTGTTTGCGGAAGATGACCCCCCCGCCCAGGCCGCGGCTCAGCGCCGTCTCGACATGCTCGCGGTTCTCCTCCTCGCGGATGCTCGCCCGGGAGATCTGAGCCACGAATGCCGCCCAGGAAAGCGCAAGCGCTATGGCGGGGAGGGTGAGGTGCCAGATTCGGTTCAGCGGTCCCCCCGATGCTGACCCGAGGACTGGGAACCAGCCGAGCTTGAGGGCGAAGACCTCGATCAGAATGAGCGCTGCCACGAACGTCGGCACCGCCACCCCCAGGCTGGAAATGACGACGACGGGCCATGTCAGATAGCGGTGAAGTGATGGCAGCAGTCCGAGCCCGATCCCGAAGATGAAGATCAGAAGGAAGGCGTAGGTGACTAGCAGGACCGTGACGCCGATCCTGGGCTGCAACAAGGACGAGACGTCTTGTCGGAACTGGGTGGACTGTCCGAAGTCACCGTGCAGGATGCCACCGAGCCAGGACACATAGCGGACCAGCAAAGGTTGGTCTTCGCCGAGCTGCTCGCGAAGCGCCTGCAGTTGGCCCGGCGTTGCATGTGGTCCCGCCAGGGCGACCGCGGGGTCGCCGGGCGCGAAACTGAGGGCCCCGAAGATGACCACACTGGCCAGCAGGATGGTGAACAGGCCCCCGAGGACCGGGCGAACTAGAAGCCTCAGCACCTGCCTATGATGCCGATCCAACGGTGGCCAAGGACGGCTCGAAGATGTACGCGAACGAGGCCGGCGCACCCGTGATGTCCTTGTTCATATAGAGCAGCTCGCGCAAGGCTAGCATCGGGATCTCAGGCTGGGTCGGCTCATACGAGGCCTGGGCCTGGGTGATCTGGGTGGCTCGTTGCTTGTCGTCATAGTTCGAGCGGGCCTTGTCCACCAAGGAGGCGACGGTGTTGTTCTTCAGGCCGAGCCAATTGAAGTAGGAGTCCGGCAGGACGATGAGTCCTAGGTAGTCGAGTGGGTCAGGTACATCCACCCACCCCTGGGTCAGCATCAGGTCGACGCCTTTGCGGCCGTTGGCGTCGAAGAACGCGCTGGAGAACTCCAGCGGCTGCATCTGTTTGATCTGGATCGTCAGGCCGATCTGCGCCGCCTCCTGCTGGATCAGGGTTGCGGTGTCGACTCCGGTCTGGTTCCCGGCCCCGATGGCCATCACGATGGTCTTGGACGCGTTCGGGTCGCCGGAGATCAGTTTCTTGGCTGCGTCGATGTCCTTGCCGTCCGGGTGGGGGATCTGGTCATACGCCTTCCGGTAGATGTCCAGCCCAGTGGGATCCCACGCGCTAGGCGGGATCAGGGTGTAGTTCGGGTCGGCTGCGCCGTGGAAGACGACCTGAGCCAGCGCGGTGCGGTCGATCACCATGCCCAACGCTTGACGCAGCTTCTGATCCTCCATCGGGCCGGGTGCGTTCGGGCCGAGCTCATAGATCTGAAGACTCTTGCCCTGGTACACGTTTCCGGCCCCGGATTGTGAAACGGCTGGCAAGATGGCTGGTGGAAGCTCGTAGACCCCTTGGATCTCACCGGACCTGATCGCCTGCGCGAGGGTCGACGTGTCTGAGATGAAGTGCAGGATCACCTTGCTGGCCAGCGGTCGCAGTTCCGGGTCCCAATAGTCGGTGTTGGCGGCAAGCGTGATGTCTTGTCCGGCCTCCCATGAGTCGAGCTTGAAGGGCCCGGAACACATGACGCCCCCCTCGGCGCTGCCGTACTTCGAGCCCTTGGACTCGGTGTAGGACTTCTCGGAGACCTGACCGGCGACGGTGGCCATTTCCTTGATGAAGAGCTCGTCAGGCTTCGAGAAGGTGACGACCACTTGATCGTCCCCCTTGGCGACGATGCTCTTGACATGGTCGAAGAACGCGCCATTGACCGGCTCGTTCTTCGGGTCCATGTTCCGCTCGAGGCTATAAACCACGTCCTCGGGAGTCAGCGGATGACCGTCCCAGAACTTCACGTCGGTCCGCAGCGTGAACGTGGTCGTCAAGTGGTCGCTGCTGCTCTTCCACGAGGTCGCCAGGCTAGGACTGCTGCTGTAGTCCGGCTCCAGCCGCAGCAAAGAGTCACAGAGGTTGGACACGACCATGTCCGGGCCGTAGTCGGCGGCCTTCACGTAGTCGAGCGTGGTCGGCTCGCCGTACGGCAGGTCCCAGTTGAGCGTGTCAATCGGACCAGAGGCCTTCGGAGTGGTGAGCACGACGTTCGACCCTCCCGAAGGCGCCCCAGAGGGTGTTTCGCCCCCGCTAGAGGACGAACTGGTGCAAGCGGCCAGCGCTAGGGAAGCAGCCGCCGCCAGGGCCACACCGAGGGTCAAACAATGTGATTGCGTCGGTCCGGGGTTGGCAGGATTCCGCATGCCGTCCTCCCGTCGTTGAGCAGGACCGGTCCCGTGCGCGAACTCTGGCACGCTGCACATAGTTGGTCAAGATGCCCAGGAACGTTTGAAAACAACGGTTCAGCATCGGATCGATCTGTCAGTGGCCTTGATGACACGGCGTCAGACGAGACGGTCGGCCCGCGCCTTCTCCGCGTTCACGCGGACGTGCTCGATGACCGCGTCACCCGATCGCCACGGCGCTGCGCTGACGGGAAGCGTAAACTCCAGCTCTCAGAGCGACCGGTTGCCCCATGCGATGGCGAGGAGTTGGTGGGCCCCTTCGCGATGCACATTGGCGGAAGCGCCTGGGTAGTCGTCGCGCTATTGCCGGCAATGAATCGTTCTAGAAGAGCGCGGATTCCCTCGGGTTCACGCGGGATATCGCCGCCTTCCACTTCGGATTGTTGCGGCGTGACTCGGGTTCGGTCGGACTGTAAGTGGCCGGTTTGTGGCCGACGTTCGGATCCATCCATCCGACCCGTTTGGAGCCCACATGCAGCTCCCAGAGACCGGCCCCTCCCCCGGCGCCGACATCATCCCGTCATCTATCGATGCGCCGAAACGCGCCCTCATGACGATTTCCGGTCGTTTCCAGGCGAACCTCGCCCAGGACGACGCAGTTCTTCGCCAGGATCGACTTGGGAAAGACACCGCCGAGCTGGCCACGTCTTCACACCGTGCCGTCATCGTTGTCAGAAGGCTCACCCTGTCGCGTCGTCGCTCGGCTCTTGTGGGCGTGGCAGGACGGTCAGGACCATGCCGATGTCGGTGCGGAACTCGGCCATGTAGGCGCGGAGAAACTCATTGCTCGAGACGTTCGTGACCTCGCCGTCGGCCCGGAAGGCCTCGGGGGAGTACTGGATGTAGGCCTCAGGTGAAGTCATCTGCCGGGCGTTGCAGAAGCTGAGCACACCGCGCAGGCTCTGCTGACCCATGGCAGTGCCGATCTGGCCGATGGAGGCACCGATCACCGCGGCTGGGATGTGGTCGAAGGAGTTCTGTCCCCATGGTCGGGACGCCCAGTCGATCGCGTTCTTCAACGCTCCGGGGATAGAACGGTTGTACTCCGGGGTGACGAAGAGCACCGCGTCGACGGCAGCGATCGACGCCTTGAGCGCTCTGGCTTCAGGCGGGAAGTCGTTGTCGAGGTCCTGGCTGTACAACGGCAGGTTGCCGATGTCGGACTCCTTTGGCTATTGGGGGCAGCGCTGCGGCCGGTCGGCCGCGACTGAGAGACCACCCCCGAGCACTTATCCCCAGCTATGCTTCTCAGGCGCGCAGGTCACCCGCATCCCGTAGACGGGTGTTCTTGAAGTTTTGGATCGGCTTGGCCACGCCACGGGACGTGGTGTTGCATTGCCAGAGCGGTCTGCACGCGTCTTGCCGAGCGAGCTCGTCGCGTCGGCCGGACCAGCGATCACTTCGAGGACGCCCTCGGGCGCTCAGGTCATGGCACTCGGCGGAGCACTTGAACACCTCGTCGGGCCCTGGGGCCGGCTCGCGCTCCGCCGCCTCTGCGCCTGCCACTTCGCGGTAGATCCACAGTATGGAGGCCGCTCGAGACCCGCCACTGCTGGACGGCTTCCCCGACACAAGTCGAGCGTGGTGGAGGCGGATAGTTGCGTCCGACGCTCTCGGCACGACTTCGGGGCGAATTGCTGCGTCGCCTGAGCACGCACTTCAGCATGAGTTGCGCCACCCCCTCCTGTCACTCCTCGTTCACGCCGAGCTCCTCCAGGATCTCGGTCTCGTGCTGACCGATGAGGCCCGTAAGCCGTTCGCCTGCGTGCTCCGGGCCGGCGAGCGGCTCCGACTCGCGCTCGACTCGGTGTCCGCCATCCTCAGCGGCGGGGACCAGCGCGCCTGACATTGTCGAGAAGCGTCGATCTCAGACGAGCGGTGTCCGGTGTTGCATGGCGAGCACGGTCAGTTCGACTCGAGAGTGGATGCCGAGCTTCGTGTAGATGTGCTTCAGGTGCGCATCGACGGTGTGTGGGGACACGAACAGCTGCTGGGCGATGTCCTTGTTGATCAACCCCTTGGCGACGAACCCGGCGATCCGCAGCTCGCTCGCGGTGAGCGAGGCCCACGGGTCTGGCTCGCGCGCGCCCGCGGGTGCGGCGCCGAGGGGACGTCTGTCCGTGGGGTCTCCCACCCCTGCGTCGTCCTCAGTCCGGGTCGCGAAGTGCGGGTTGTCGAGAACCGTCTGGTCCAGGAGCACGACGGGGTGGGTCTTGAGCACGGCAACGAGCATGTCGAGCCCGAAACGCTGCAGGTCGTACATGCACATGAAGACCGCTGGTTTCTGGGCCACAATGTCGTTGAGCGCCGCCTCGTACACGAAGAAGTCATCGGCCCCATGAGGCTGCAACAGCACCCCGGGCCACGGCAGCTCCCCGGTTGCCCGCAGTAGTCCGGAGCCCCCCGCGACCACCTCTTCGAGGTTGTCCGAGAGCACCGCGGTCATGTGCTCGACCGAGAACTTTCCGGATTGCAGGTAGACCTCCGACGCCGGGCGGACGTCGAACCGATCCGTCGGCGGGTCCGCGACGCCGGCCTCGCCGACCACCTGGGCACGCACAGCGCCGGGCTCGAGACCGCCGATGTAGCGCAGGCAGGTGTCCCCGCCACGGAGGCCCTCGCGAAGGAAGGGGAACAGGAGGTCGTCCCGCTCTGCCGAGCCTGAGTAGAGAGCACAGAGGTGCGTTCCTGGCGAGATCTGATCCACGCCCGGGATCCCGATGTCGACGACACTCATATTGGTCCCTTGGTCACGGTGAGCGTACGCGCGTTGGTCGGTGAAAGCACCGCGAGCCAATGGGGGGGTCATGGCGCATCGCCGGTTGGCAGTGGTGGCGGCAGTCATCCATTCGGCAATCGCCGTATGCCTCCCTACGTCGAGGACCAGCATCCCGCCCAGGTCGACACTGTCAAGCCCAAAAACCTGATCGGGCGGAGCATGCATACGCTCTGCATCCAATGCCGAGTGGGGCAGCGGCCACTTCGCGTTCTGCCGCCCCGACACCCACCGCGTCATATCGCCCACTATGACGCAGCCCCTGCGCGCGAACCGCCAGCATCTGCGGAATACTGACGACCTTCCCGAGGATGCGGATGCAGACGAGAGGGTCACCGAACGCATCGACCCCGCAAGGGCCGATAATCCCTTAGCGGATTCATGAAACCACTCAGTGTTGACTCCCAAGCGCGCTGATCGCGCCGTCGACTGATCCTCCAGAATCTTCCAGGGCGAGTCGCGTCGCGCCACCGTCTCCCGAGCTGTAGGTCCTTCGGCCCACGAAGCGGTCATGGGCCACCCTTGTCAACGGCGCTGCACCGGTTGAAGCGGGACAAATCCCCTTACACGCTGCGCGGTCACGCGGGCATATTCACCGCTGTTGTGCCGCATGGACGGCCGTCGAGGGGGTACGGCTTCCGGTATGGGTACGGGTGTTGTTTCTGAAGGTCGAGAGGTTGGGCAGGCGAGTTGCCCGACCTGCGGGCCAGGCGTTGGGGCTGAGACAGCGCACCAAGAGTGGAACCAGCAGGTCCGGGGTGAGACCGCGACTCAGCAGTTTGACCGTAACTATGTCGAGTTGCTCCAGGAGGTGCGGGTAACGCAGACCGGCGTCCAGATTCTCTTCGCCTTCCTGCTCGGCCTTGCCTTCACCCAGCGCTTTGACGCGCTGGACGCCGCTCAGCAGGCCGTTTACGTCGTCACGCTCACTCTCAGTGCTGCGGCGGCCGGTGTGCTGTTAGCACCGGTGATGTATCACCGTCTTGTCTTCCGACGGCGGCTCAAGCATCACGTCGTCCTGACTGCGCATCGGCTGGTGATCACCGGGCTCGTCCTGGTCCTCCTGGCCATGGTTGGCGCCGTCCAGCTCGCGGTGAGCCTCATCATGGGAGTTGGTGCGAGCTTCCTGGCTGCCGCGCTCGGCCTAGCGCTCATCTTCTTGTGGTTCGGACTGCCGTGGCTGGACTTACGGCGTCACGAGCACGAGGGTCGCTGACGTCTCACTGCGCTAACCACGTCAGTCGCCCAGCACCGCTTCGAGCCGGTCGGCGGCCTCACGTCGCAGCCGCGGCGTGACGTGCTGGTAGACGTCGGCGGTGATACCCGTCGACGTGCAACCGCCAGAGTGCCTCAGTGAGTCTTGCCTTATCCCCGAGCCGACGCCACATCGCCACGCTTCGCATAGCAGCATCGAGGGCTCCGGAATAGTCCCCGAGGTTCGTCAACAGGTCCGACAGCCCGGTGAGACCGCGGCCCAGCTCGGGGCTGTCATCATCGCCCGCCCGGCTGATGGCCTGTCGGTACCAGTGCAGCGCCTCGGTGAAGGATCCGCGATTGGCCCACATGTTGATCATGGCCGCGCACAGTCGCAGCCCAACCCTCTTGTATTCGGGCGACGCAGAGCCCGGTCCACCGGGCTGCACGGCCCAGCTCAATGCCTCACGGACGTTGTCGATCTCAAACTCGACATTGCGATCCGCTTCCACCACCTGGTCGGTCCTACCATCCGAGAGAATGCGAAGCCGCTCGGTCACGGCGAGGTAGTGCAGGCGTGTTGCGTCGAACGTCATCCAGCTCCCCAGCCATCCTGAGCTGATCGCGGGCATAGGCCCGGATCGTCTCCAGCATCCCGACACGCGGTTCACCGCCCAGCCCGTCGGTCACGGTGGCCAGGTTGACGTCGACCAGGTCAGCGGCGAGGTCGAGCGGGTCGCAGGCGTTCGGGGTGTCGCGGGTTACGGCGGCGATCGCATCCAGGTCCGCGCCCCCGGCGAAGACACCCAGACGACGGAAGAAAGCTTGCTGTTCGGTGGTGAGCAGAGCATGAGACCAGGCGATGGTCTCTCTCAGCGTTTGTTGGCGTGTTGGCCGGGTCCACGCCGGTGTCCTTGAACTCCAGCGCCTTGTCGAGACGTGTCACCAACGCAGCGGGACTGAGCATCTTCGATCGGGCGGCGGCCAGCTCGATCGCCAACGGCAGCCCATCCAACCGACGGCACACCTCGATCACGTCAGCGGTGTTGGCCGGGGTCAAGCCGAAGCTGGGGCGCACCATTCGTGCGTGCTGAACGAACATCTGTACCGCACCCGATCGATCTGCCGACTCCAGCTTCGCCTGGTCCGGCAGTTCCAGTGGCGGGACCGGGTGCTCGTGTTCACCGCGGCGATATGGAGGGGACGTCGAGACGTCGCTATCACCACCACACGAGAGGCAGCCGTCGACAACTCCGACACGACCTTGTCCGCGCCCAGCACCTGTTCGAGGTTGTCCAGCACGAACAGGGCGTGGGACTGCGCGACATGCTTGAGAAATCCCGGTGGGGTACGCGCACCGGGTGGGACATCGATCACGTCCGCGAGGTTGGTCCACATCACCTCCGCGCCGGTAACCGAGGCCAGCGGCACGAAGAAAACTCCGTCCGGGAATACCTCTGTCAACCGGCGCGCCAACCCGACGGCCAGCCTCGTCTTCCCAGAACCCCCAGGCCCGGTCAGTGTCACTCAGCCGCGCTCCAGCCGACCTCAGCAGCGCCGTCAACTCTGCGAGCTCACCATCACGGCCCACCAGCGGTGTCGTGGGCATCGGCAGGCTCGAGGCCGCCCCCAGCGTCCTAAGCGGTGGAAAGTCGGCCTTCAACCCGTCGACGGTGAGCTGGTACAGATGCTCGGGTGCCGGGATGTCCTTGAGCTGGTGCGATCCCAGGTCATGCATCCCCACGCCGGTGTGCAACGTCCCGCTCACCAGCTCCACCGTCGCTGAGGACATCACCACCTGGCCGCCGTGAGCTGAACCGGCGATCCGGGCGGCCCGGTGCACATCCATCCCCGCATAGCCACCGTCATGCACGGTAGGAGATCCGGTGTGGATCCCCATCCGCACGCGGATCGGCTCTCTACCGGGCCAGTCGAACGCAGCCAGCTCCTGCTGCGCCTGCGCTGCTGCGGCGACCGCGTCCGGGGCGGTCGAGAACACCACGAAGAAGCTGTCCCCTTCGGTGCCCATCTCCGTACCACCATGGGTCCCCCACGCGTTTCTCAGCACCTTGCGCTGGGCATCCAACGCTTCGGCGTACGCAGGACCTAGACGGCTGAGCAGCAGGGTGGACCCTTCGATGTCGGAGAACAACATCGTCACCGTGCCGGTCGGCAACTCGACCATAACTACATGATGGACCCAGGACGCGGCAACATCACCCAGCCACGATCCCGGCAGCGTGATCGCGTGCTACGAACCACAACCGGGTGCTTGCCCTGTACCTATGCCGCTTGATCCCCGTTGTGGCCCGGCCCGGAAGAGCTATCGGAGAACGCATCCCATGCGGCGGTGGTCTCAACGCGTCAGCGCTCGGGGTGATGTTGCTCGGTCGGCGCGGTCGTAGCGGGGGTGGCACTCGATCCAGCCACGAACCACGCTCGCGACGAAGGCGTGTCCCTCAGCGATCGACATCCCGCTGTTGGTGGGGGTCCAAGGTGCTCCACTCCGATGACGGGTCAGCCAGCTGAGGCTCGGTGGACTGCCGGGCTGCAGGCGACCAGGGCGTCGCATCGGTTACTGATCGACGAAGAATGACGGGTCGACCGTGACGTCCTGCACCTCGCGGATGACGGTGTGGACGCCCAGGTCATAGCGCCTCAGTAGATCGCAGAGCCGGTCGCCGTCGATCAGGTCGATGGCCAGCGCACCTTCTCTGGCTGCTTCCCTCTTGGCGTCGTCGGTAAACGTGCCAGTCGTGATCAACAAGCCCTTGTCTCCACGCCCTGACGTCGCATCACGGAAGTCCCTGACTGCCCCAGCCCCCACGCTGCCTCGATACCGCTTGCGACGCGACCCCGATCAGCTGGATCCTCGTCAACTCCTGCTGTGGGCGGCGGCTCTGTTGCGCGGAGCCTCGTGAGCCTAAGATCATCGGCAGAGTACAGGGCAGCGGTTTGACTACGTCAAAGGAGAAAACATGGCTGGCATCGTTGTTGGAGTTGACGGCTCCGGTTGTTCCCGCAAGGCCCTGGAAGTGGCCGCGGCCGAAGCGGTGGCACACGGCACCCGGCTCACCGTGTTCACCGTCCACCAGGCCGTGCGCAATGTGTACGGCGCCGTCTCCCATTACGCGGAGGACGCCTCCCTGACCGAGAAGGCCGAGGAGGCGGCCCGGGCGGAGGTCGACGAGGTGCTGCCCGGCCTGGACTCCAAGCCGGCCTCGGTCACGGTCACCGCGGTGCACGGCCTGCCGGCCGACGAGCTCATCAAGGCGAGCCAGGACGCCGACCTGCTCGTCCTGGGCAGACGTGGCGCGGGCGGTTTCACCCGGCTGATGATGGGCTCGGTGAGCGACCAAGTCAGCCGGCACGCGCACTGCCCGGTCCTGATCGTGCCGCCGACCGAATAGGGGAATGTTTGCGGCTGCCGCCGGGCGAAAGGGCACTGCGGGCATGGGAGATGCCTGCACCGGTATGTGAGAAATCTGTGAGACGTAATCGGGCGCGAGATCGGGCACGTGCGTTTCCGCAGGTCAAACAGGGTTTTGGTCGGGCTGACAGTGTGCTGGCTCAGGACATCGGAATGGGGTGTCTCAGGTCATCGGAATAGCGTGTCGCAGGTCATCGGAATGGTCGGGGCTCGACAGGCTCGGCCATGTCGAACTCCTCCAAGCGGCGGCTGGTCATCACAGCCGTGCTCGCCGGTTCCAGCCAGTCCGAGGTGGCCCGCACCTACGGGGTGTCCCAAGGGTGGATCAGCCGCCTGATGAAGCTCTACCAGGCCGAGGGCGAGGAGGCGTTCGAGCCCCGCTCGCGGGCACCGAAGCCCCCCCCCCCGCCTCACACCGGATGTGACGGTCCAGCTGGTGCTGCGGCTACGCAAGCAGCTGACCGAAGCCGGCCTGGACTCCGGCGCGGACACCATCGGCTGGCATCTGCAGCATCATCACGCCACGGTGCTGTCGCGGGCCACGATCAACCGGATCCTCCTCCGCCATGGCCTGGTCACCCCGGACCCATCGAAGCGGCCCAAGTCGTCCTACATCCGGTTCGAGGCCGAACTGCCGAACCAGACCTGGCAGTCCGACTTCACCCATTACCGGCTCACCCGTCCCGACGGCCGACCCGGCGCGGACGTGGAGATCCTCAGCTGGCTCGACGACCACTCCCGCTACGCCCTGCACCTGTCGGCCCACGCCCGGGTGACTGCTCAGATCGTCCTGGCGACCTTCCGCGAAGCCGCAGCCCAGCACGGGTATCCGGCCTCCACCCTCACCGACATTCAATCTGGGTGGCGCGGCATCCGAGCTGATCTGTCGGCCGGCGGGTGAGGATCGGTGTCGTCCGGCACCCGCCCGTCATCGTTGCTTGACCGATTGGAGCGCTCCGCGACTCCTTGCCTGTTGATCATGTTGGCGGGCGGGGCCACTGCCGGAGGTCGAGATGCCCTGTTAGGAACCCGGTGACCGCGTCGCGAGCCTGGTGCGGATCCCTGTTAGCGAATGTCTGGTGCGGATCGTCCTCCGCACGGCAGTCGGCTGCCGGCAGTCCGATCACCGACGAGCAGAGGAGTCCGACAGTGATCGTTCGGATGGGAATCGACATCGCGGTCCGTGCGCCGCACCAGGCCAGCCTGGCCGACGAACGCGGCGAGGTGCTCTGGTCCGGGCACCGGTTCCGGACCACCGCCGCCGACCTCGACCGGCTGTGGGCGCGGCTGCCCGCGGCGCACGCGGCCGACGAGGTCACGGTCGTGATGGAGCCGACCCGCAACGCCTGGGTGCCGCTGGCGGCGTGGTTCCGCCGCCGCGGCGCGACGGTGGTGCTGGTCTCGGCGGAGCGGTCGGCGGACCTGCGCGCCTACTACGCCAAGCACACCAAGAGCGACCGGCTCGACTCGGTGCTGCTGGCCCGGCTGCCGATGCTGCACCCCGAGGGCCTGCACCCCGAGCGGGGCCTCGGGCCCGGTGATCCGCTGCGCCGGGCGACCAAGCTGCACTCCACCCTGGTCAAGCGCCGCACCACCAGCCTGGCCCGCCTCGACGCCCTGCTGGAGATCCTCGGCCCGGACTGGCATGCCGCGTTCGGCGGCGACCTGGGCAACAAGACCCCGCTGCGGTTCCTCGCCGCCGGCTACGCCGACCCGCACACCGTCCGCCGGCTCGGCCGCGCCCGGCTGGCCCGGTTCCTCCACCGCCACTCCCGCGGTGCCTGGGGCGAAGCCACGGCCGACGCGCATCCTGGCCGCCGCCGCGGCCACCGCCGCAGCTGTGGGGCGACGAGCTCGCGTTCCCCGACCTGGCCGACGACATCGCCGTCGAGGCCCGACTTGCCCTGGCGCTGACCGAGGAGATCAAGGAGCTCGACGAACGGATCGCGGTCGCTCGTCCGCGAACGCGACCCCGCACGGCATCATCACCTCCGCCCCCGGCGTCGGCGCCGATCACCGGCGCCGTCATCCTCGGCCGCCTCGGCGACGCCAGCCGCTTCCACTCCCTGGCCGCCGTCCGCGCCTTCAGCGGCCTGGTGCCCTCCCTCGACTCCTCCGGCATCTCCGGCAGACACGGCGGACCCACCAAACGCGGCGACGCCCTGCTGCGCGAAGCCCTGTTCATGGCCGCCAACCAAGCCCGCCGCCTCGACCCCACCCTGGCCGCGAAATACCACCGGCTGATGACCGAGGCCGGCAAGCACCACAACTCCGCGCTCTGCCACATCGCCACCACCCTGCTCACCCGCATCGTCGCCTGCTGGCAGCAACCAGACGCCCTACCAGCTCCGCGACGTCGACGGCACGCCCGGTCACCACCGCGCAAGCCCGCGCGATCATCGCCGACCGCTACACCGTCCCCGACCGACATCCGCCGCGCCCGCACCACCACACAGGGACGGGCCGGCGAAGCAAGGAGTCGCAACGCGCTCCATCGACCGGCCCGTCCACCACCCACGCTAGGCCACCCGGAGCGGCTTGACATCCCTTAGGAACTCAACGGGATGGTCTACACCGTCCGCTTCGCCGGCGGCCCCGGCGGCCGCAACCACCTCGAGCACGAGCTGCGCCGCCTGAACATCGTCCAGAAGAACTCCCGCCCCAACCACCCCACCACCTGCGGCAAAGCCGAGCGGTTCCAGCAGACGATGAAGAAATGGCTGCGCGCCCAACCCGTCCAGCCGACCACCATCGCCGAACTCCAGACCCTCCTCGATCGCTTCCGCGACACCTACAACCAGCGCCGGCCGCACCGATCCCTCCCCCACCGCGCGACACCGGCCACGAGCTACACCGCCCGCCCCAAGGCCACCCCCGGCGCCGACCGGACCAGCGACACCCACGACCGGGTCCGACACGACAAGATCAGCAAAGCCGGCACCGTCACCCTGCGCGTCGCCGGCCGGCTGCGCCACATCGGCGTCGGCCGAACCTACGCCGGAACCTGCGTCATCCTGCTCGTCAACGACCTCAACGTCAGAGTCGTCAACGCCGCCACCGGCGAACTCCTCCGCGAACTAGTCATCGACCCCCGACGCGACTACCAACCCACCGGCCGACCACCTGGACCAGCCACCACAAAGAAGTAGCCCGAACCTACAAAACGCAGGTACGGACTATTCCGATGTCCTGAGACATCACAGGTCGGGCTGACAGGGATTTGAACCTGCGACCCCTTGACCCTCGCTACACGCTCCACCGTTCACGCTCGCGTTTGCTCACTCGCGGTGCTGACCTGCGACGATGCCGACGGGAGCTTCGCCAAGCCTTGCTCTTGGTTGCCTGATCGCGACGACTTTCGTCGAGGTTTTTGATGCATAAGTGATGCACGACTCAAGTCATCGACGCGGCCTCTCCCACGTTTCGGCACACCCCTGTCATCGGCAGCCGAAGACTGATTGTCGGCCTTGCCGCGCCCTGTTCAGTTTTCAGTTGCCGTCGACACACCCCCAGCATCCTTCGGGATCATCGCTGTCAAGCCCAAACACCTTATCGGGCGGAGCATGCCCCGCTCTGCATCCAATGCCGAGCGGGGCAGCGGCCACTTCGCGTTCCTGCCGCCCTGCACCCACCCCGTCATATCGGCCCAGATAGACGCACGACCCAAATTCGTGCCGGTCGGCTGCCCCGCGGGCACGCGGATCTTTTGGAATTCAGCATGGTCCGGCCTAGTCGGCGGACGCTGAGGGCTCCGCAGGAGGTCGTGACTGCTGACGGCATCGCAGAGCCGTGACTGGTGCCGTCGTCGCCCGACTGCACAGCCAGCAAGCACAGAACCCCGTGCAAGCGGACTCGGCCGTCCGTCGGTCGGTCTCCTGCCCACGGGTAGCCCAATTCGCCTAGATAGGGCTACTGCAGAGCGGCGTCTCGTATAACGTCCCCGTCCCGGCAAGCCGTTCGGACAGGTCTATCGGGACGGGACGGGTTGTCGGACCGTGCGGAACCGTCGCTGCCGAGCTCCACGGGTACGGCCCGATCCCCGCCGAGCTCGCCCGCGAGCTCACCCTCGGCGGGTCCGAGCACACGAGCTTGCGGCGGCTCGACGCCACCACCCCGGCTACCGGGCCGCCTCCTAGCGATGAACTCACGGGCATGGGCGTTCCCCGACGGAATCGCCCGGCTGATCCGGCTCCGCGACCAGGTCTGCCGCACGCCGTGGTGCGACGCCCCGGTGCGGCACGTCGACCACGTCCAGGCCCACCAGGACGGCGGCCCCACCAACGAGACCAACGGGCAAGGCCTGTGCGAGTCCTGCAACCACGCCAAACAAGCGGCCGACTGGCACTCCCGGATCCGACCAGGACGACGACACGAGATGGAGACCACCACCCCTACCGGCCACACCTACCGATCCCGAGCCCCCGCAACCTGGCCAGCAGCACCTCCACTGGCCACGACAGGCTCGACCTCGTGTTCGGTGACCTCCTCCGGTTCGCCGCCTGAGCGACGCAGCTGTCGGCGGCCGCGGCTAGCGTCGGACCCATGGCAACCCTGCTGCCCGAGCTGCTCGTGACCGACCCGGCCGCGCTGCGGGCGTGGCTCGAAGAGCACCACGCGACGTCGCCCGGCGTGCGGCTGGTGCTGACCAAGAAGGGCGGCTCGGACACCACGATCACGTGGGCGAGCGCGGTCGAGGAGCTGCTCTGCTTCGGCTGGATCGACGGCCAGGCCGGCAAGCGCGACGAGGACAGCTACACCGTGCGCATCACCCCGCGCCGCCCCAAGGGCAGCTGGTCCCAGCGAAACGTCGCGCTCGTGGCGACGCTCGAGGAGCAGGGCCGGATGACCGACGCCGGGCGCGCCGCGGTCGAGGCCGCGCGCGCCGACGGGCGGTGGGGCGCGGCGTACGCCGGTCCGGCGACCCGCCAGGCGCCCGACGACCTGGCCGCGGCGATCGCGGCGGAGCCGGACGCGCAGGCGATGTTCGACGTGCTCACGAGCGCCAACCGGTTCGCGCTGATCCATCGCGTCGAGAGCATGAAGCGAGCTGAGAGCCGGGCCCGCAAGATCACCGAGATGGTGGAGATGCTGGCGCGCGGCGAGACGCTCTACCCGCAGAAGGCGGGTCACCCCGGACGGGCAGGCCAGGGCGTCGACGCCCGGCAGTAGGGTCGCCCATGACCAAGTGGGAGTACCTGACGGCGCCGATCCTGACGCACGCCGCGAAGCAGATCCTCGACACTTCGGCTCCGAGGGCTGGGAGCTGGTGCAGATCGCGCCAGGCATGAACCCAAGCTGGCCGAGCTCGGCATCACAGTCCCTGACGTGGTGCCGCCCGTGATGGTCTACCAGTCCGCCGTGCGTGACGGCGACCGCGTGTTCACCTCCGGACAGCTGCCCATGAAGGACGGTCAGCTGATGACGCCCGGCAAGCTCGGCGGGGCCGTGTCCGAGGAGGCGGGGTACGCCGCCGCCCGGCAGTGCAGGCTGAACGCCCTGGCCGCCATCAAGAAGCAGGTCGGTGCGCTCTCGGCCATCAAGCGCGTCGTCAAAGTCATCGTCTTCATGGCCTCGGAACCCGGCTTCACCGCACAGCCGAAGATCGCCAACGGGGCCTTCGAGTTCCTTGGCGAAGTGTTCGGCGCGGTCGAGTCGTGCATCACGTGCTGGGCTGCCACATCGAGATGACCGCTACGCCGGGGGTCGACTATCCCGTGCTGACGACCTACCAGCCGGATGAGCCGCCGCTACAACTGCCTCTGAGCATTCTGCGAGACGTCCGTGCGGCGCTCGACGAGACGTCTCAGACAGATCTCCATGCTGAGTGCCATGAGCCCTATGCGACCCAGGCGCACGGGCTCTTGCCCAAGCGGGGAACTGGGTCCCGTACGGCCATCCCCATGCGGCGTCGCGATGCCCTCCGGGCGACCGCTTTGCAGGCACCGGCTGTCCCCGGATGCCTTTGGCGTCTTCAGGGTGCGTGCTCCGCGAGGCGGAGCAGCGTCGGCTGTAGTTGGGCTCCTGCGAGCGACGACAACGAAGGGCCTAGGAACTTCTGACGCGCGGCGCTACTGTCGGTGCCGATCACTACCCTGCTGGGGTGGATATTGAGCCGCTGTGCATCGACTCCGACGAGATGGGCATCGCCGACCTGCGGGAGCGGATCGCCCGCACGCGCTTCCCCGAGCCGGCGCCATGCGACCCGTGGTCCCACGGCACCGAGCTCGGTGCGTTGCGAGAGTTCCTCGATGACTGGGCGCGGTTCTCCTGGCCTCCGCCGGAACTCGCCGAGCTCTCCCACTTCCGCGCCGATCTAGACGGCCTCCGCGTCCACTTCGTCCACGTCCGGCGTGGGGGCGCGCCGTTGATCCTCACCCACGGCTGGCCAAGCACGTTCGCCGAGATGCTGCCGCTGGTCCCCCTGCTGGACGGCTTCGACCTGGTGATCCCCTCACTGCCCGGCTACGGCTTCTCCGACGCTCCGAGCGGTCCGCACACGACGCGAGACACCGCGCGGCTGTGGCACCGCTTGATGCAGGGCCTCGGCTATGAGAGGTACGGCGCGCACGGAACCGACTTCGGGGCCGCGGTGTCGACGTTCATGGCGATCCAGGAACCGGACCGGATGACCGGTCTCCATCTGACCAACCTCGACAACACGCCCCACCTCGGTCACCGGCCGCTCAGCGAGGCCGAGCGCTCCTACCAGCGCGACGTCGCGGCGTGGGACGAGGTCGAGCGCGGCTACAGCGCCATCCAGTCGACGCGGCCGCTGACGGTCGCCTACGGGCTGACCGACTCACCAGCCGGCCTGGCGGCCTGGGTCATCGAGAAGTGGGTGCGGTGGTCCGACTCCGGCGGCGACCTCGCCCGCCTCCCGCGCGGAGTCCTGCTGACAGTGCTGACCACCTATTGGCTGACCGGCACGATCGGGTCCTCGATGCGCGACTACCTTGACAACCGCTGGTCCAACCCGCCGATCGGGCCCGAGGAGTACGCTGCGGTGCCGACCGCCCTGGCGGTCTTTGACCACGTGCACGCCTTCGAGGGCACTCCGCCGCGCGAGTGGGTCGAGCGGCTCTACGACGTGCGCCGCTACACGCGGATGCCGCGAGGCGGCCATTTCGCCGCCGCAGAGGCGCCGCAGCTGGTGGCCGACGACCTCCGGTCGTTCTTTATCGAGCTCGGAGACTGACGAAAGGCGCGCACGGCGCCGTCGGACTCCACCGAGCCGTTAGCACGGGAGGTCATGCCCGCCGATGTGGGCGGCGTGCCCGTTGGGCACTGGTCGTGGGATGACGTTTGCGACCTGGTGCAGACCGCTCAGACCAACGCCAAGGCCACCGAACGCCTGTGGCTGGACCAGCTGAAGGACTACCAGACCTGTCCAGTCTTGCCAGGACTTGCGAATCTGGGCTCTCACCTGCGGGGATGTTCTAGAGCATCTCGACATCGTTCGCTGCGTCTTGCCACGCAACGACGACTTGCGCCGGGGTTTCCGTTGAATAAGCGTTGACCGCTTCGAGTCCGTTGTCGTCGAGAGCGCCGCGTCCGGTCCGGCGGTGGTTCGACCAGGACGAGATGAAGCGCCCGAGGCTAGCTGTGCAGGTCTGCAGCGTCCTGATGGGTAACGTCGCCTGGACTCGGTGCCGAGGCACGATGAAATGAGGGGACGAGCACCGGGTAGATTACGAGTCGCATCTGTGTCGAGGGACCAGTGAGGCTAGGAGTGGCTTGCATGACTACCTCTCCCTCATCCGGAATCTCGGCGGTTCTAGCGCTTCGGCCCTACTCCCCGGCATCGCCGCAGTCGACGGAGCACTAGGACGTCGTCTCGGCTGAGCTCTCCGGAAATCATCCACTTCGGATCGTACGTTCGATCGTGACCGCGGGGTCATGGCCGTCACCCTCCTGGCCCTCAGTCGCGTGTCCGGACCACCAAGACCGGACACGCTGCCTGTCGGATGCATTGGTCGCTGACGGAGCCGAGAACCATGCCGGCGAAGCCACCCAGCCCGCGTGCCCCGACGACGAGCATTCGAGCGTCTCTCGAGCTAGCGATGAGGTTCTTCGCTGGGCTGCCCTGAACGGCGCGGGGTTCGACGTCAACCGCGGGGAATCGTTTTTGGTGGGTCGCTATGTCTCTGACGAGGCGGTCACGGACCGTTTCGGCCAGTTCGTCGAACGACGACACGTACCCGAACTTCCACGTTGGCGGCCGTGGCGCCGTCGCGATGGACCATGCGCGCACCACAACCACGGATGCATGCAGCTGGTCGGCAAGCTCCAGTGCGGTGGCAAATGCCTGGTCTCCTCCGCCGGATCCATCGTGTCCGATCACGATGCAATCCTTGGTGGCCGGCTCGGCTTCCGGGCCTTCGCCAATGTCAAGAGTCATCTTGTCCCCTGAGCCTTTCTGGGTTTTCTCGTCGTCAGCTGGTCGCGGCTACTGTGCCGTGACCCGCTACGTGGCTGAGGGAGTGCATCACCGCGTCGATGACGGTCTCGAGGCACGGCGACTGTACGCCGCCCAACCTCCTCTACCTCGGGCCTCCAGTCGGCCGGAACGACGATTACGGGGCAAGACGCCTGAGCAGCAACTGTCCGAGCCAGCCGGCCGATTCCTTGGCCTTCGCTGTCTTGGGTATTCCGTCTCCCTAGAACAATGAGTTGTGCAGCGTGAGACGCCTGCTCGAGGACCTGAGCCGTGGGTCCCCTGCGCAGGACGACCTGAATGGGGACGAACGACGTACTGACGTGCCTCGCGTGTTGAGCTGCGATTCGCAGGATCTCATATCCCTCGCCTCGCATCGCCGCCTCGCCGAACGGTGCAGACGTCGGCGTCGCTGTGAGAATTGGTTGATACGCATGCACGAGGAGCACGTCGCAAGAGCGGCGACTCGCTTCATCCACCGCGTATTGACACGCCCGCAGAGATTCCTCGGTGCGGTCAACCCCGACTATCACCGGCCAGGTGCTTCTGGCTTCCTTCATCTATGCCTCCTGAGCGAACGTCGCGATCCACGCCGACCATTTCGATAATCGGATAGCCGCGTAACACCAGGCTGCCGTATCACACCGTTGATAGCAGTGGTGATGACCGGCCAATGAAAAGCGACATACTTGCCGCTGATCGGCAATGTTCTGGACCTCGTGTCTTGACACCGGCGTTTCCGAGCCTGAGTCGTGACGCCGAAATGCCTGTTAACAGTCAGGTGATCCTGCTTTTGATGAGGTCCACGAGGACCGCGGCCTCGCTGATGTCGACAGACCGAGTCGCGGTCAGCAAGGTCAGGGTCCCTCCTTCGGCCATTTCTCGCAGGTGCCCGAGGGCCGCGAATTGCTCGGGCTGCTCCAGCTCAGCTCGATAGCGGCGGCTGAACTCATCGAACTTTTGTCGATCGTGTGCATACCAGGTACGCAATTTTGCGGATGGTGCGATCTGCTTGCACCAGTCATCGAGTGCGGCCGCGTCCTTGGTCATCCCACGTGGCCAAAGGCGGTCGACCAGAACTCGACTCCCGTCCAGCCGGTGGGGTTCGTCATAGATGCGCTTCACCCGCACCTCCTCGTTGTCTGACATAGGTGCCCCCTTTTCGCCGAATTCTGGCAAGCGCCGGTTGATCTTGCGTCTCTAGGGGTTCTCACCTCCGTAGTGACCAACCGAACCATGGATGACACACATAGCCGAACGTAGCGATCATCACCTGTGGCTCTGTCTGGAATCCCGCGGTGAATCTAGGCGCAACAGTCGCGATTGTCTCATTGCTGGAGGGCTCTTACGTTCAGATGGCCGGTCACTACCCTCGCCGGTCCGATAAACGGGAAAGCAGAGCGCCTCGTCAGTCACGACAATCGTTACGGGATGAACGCTGAGCTGACGGATTGCTCGAAGGTCGTCCGAAAGCACCTCCTGGACAGCCTGACCTGACCGACATCTGTGGTCGCTCCCTGCCCGTCGCTGCTTTCCCCCACGCATTGCCATCATGAAGATATCCATCGCGACGCTGAACATCTGTCCCACGCGCTGAGGTCGCGCCCAACGATGACTCTCGAAAAAGATGCCCCATAGGTCTGGAGGAATGATGGGCGTCTCCGAATAATCCAGCTCCGGCCAGGTAACCGCGCGAGCTCCATGAGTTCCAGAAGCGCAGCAGGGTCATCCTCGATTGCCTTCAGCCGTCGGTGGTGCCGTTCGGTTTCCGCACCGAAGGCACATGAAGCGCGGCACTCTGCGCGGCGGAGTGGCATCAGAGTGGCACGTGGACGGAGAAGCGCGGCGGATGACCGGTCGCCCTGGCGTGAGTCATGCTGCTGTGGCTGTCGATACTGGTCTACGCCACGAGGCTGGGTGACTTCCGAGGCGGGCGGACCGGCTTTGGGAGTTGGGGTTTGGCTGAAGTCGCGCGCGGGCTCGGACTCGGCCGCGGCAGCACCAAAGAATTCCATGTCGCCTCCTGACAGGTGAGCCTGGCGAACTGGCTCTGCCGCCGGGCATCGATACCACGGTAAGCGGATGTGGCGAGGGCGAACAGGCGCGCAGACGGAAGGTGTACTGGCCCGCGATTGCCGATGCTGGGAAGGAACGATGCACGAGTCGGTGTGTCGGGTAGCCGCACGTCGCTGCGGTCACAGACGACTCCGGCTTGTTGCCACCGGACCGGCATCCTCAATGGCTACGGCGGCTATGAATCGAAGCTGCCCGTTCGACACATCTGGGCAGGCATTCCGCTGACAGGGCCTCACGGTATTCATGACATTGCGGCCGCTACGGCGGCGTGGCGGCGGGTCGAGTCCGGTACCACAACGACGGGGCACTTTGCGTGTGCTACCACATATTGGCTCACCGAACCCAACAACATCCCCGTGAATCCACCGCGCCCACGCGACCCCACCACCAAGAGATCTGCGTCTTCGGCGGAGCCAAGAAGCACATGCGCTGGATGTCCCGCGATCGCCTCCCACGTCGTCGGCGCATCCCTCGACGGCCCTGCCAACTCGGCGAGCCTAACTGCGTCGGCCGCTGCTGCGGACGCCTGGCTGTTGTCTGTGTCCAGCGACGGATCCATACTCAGCCCCCATACGTCCGTGGCCCCGTAGGCCTGGGGGGTTTGCCAGGCCATCACCGCATGCACGCTGCCACCCCGCAGGATGGCCTCCTGCTGCGCCCATTTCAAGGCCGCCATGGAACGTGTTGACCCGTCGACGCCAACCACGATCCGACCCACATGGGGCGCTGCATCCCGGTCGCCCGTAGTGCCTGGTCCGACCTGTCCCGAAACCTCCTGGTTGACTGTCATTGCCTTTCCTTCCCGATCGTGGTGCGACACGAATCTCCAACAGGGCCGTCGCCATCTCGCGATTCCTGCACCCTGGCTCGGACCGTCCGAGGGCGGGAGCCTGGTCACGGTGAACTGCGCCGCCCCACTTAGCTCACTAGTCGCGGCAGCGCCCGGGTCCCCTTGGAGGCTTCAAACGTCGGCCGCCATTCGACTGTCGCATTCGTCCAACACCGTCAGTCCGAGGCGCTCACTTCCGTGATGCGACGGCTGCCCAACGGCCGAACCAGGAACAGACCGCGGGCTCAGTTTCACTACGGACCTCGATAACGGAACACTCGGAGCCCTCCGGCAAGTTTTGCCGGAGGGCTCCCAGCAGCCTCGACGACTGCGCAAGCGCCGAGGTGGTAAGCGGCCGTACATCCTCAAGGTCGCTGTCCCTGCGTCCTGTGGCAGGATGCGGCAGTTGCGGTTAGCGCCTCCGAGCTGCGGGCTTGTTCGGCGGGGCCTTGGTACATCTCATGTGGACAGCCTTCCTCTTGTGCTCGTCCAGTGGCTAGAAGCTGCGATGAACGGGCGACGATGTACCGATCATGCCCAAGTGGGGCACTTGCCGACAGGCCGGAGACCGGCCAACTGCCATCCTTGGTTGTTGCCGACAGTGAGCAATAATCGAAGCCCTGCAAGGGCCAGTGCGGTGACTCGCGTTGGCTTTCATCTGCCTGGAGGCTCCTCACGGCGACGATGCGTAGAGGCAGGCGGCGGGTGCTCCTAGGCGGTCAAAGCCACGCGAGTGCGGCGACTGCGAGCGCCTGAGTCCCCGTGTCCAGCGTGGGTTGGATAACAGGGGAGAAGTATGACGAGTGGTTCACGGGAATGTCCTGCGTGACTCGGTCCGCTTCCATGGCCGCCCGGTACACCTCGGCGTCGATGCCGCCGATACCCCAGTATGTATACGGCGCACCTATCCCCTCGGGGATGTCGCTGAAATCCTCGCTCGCACTCTGGGCAGGCAACCGGGCCGCCCTCTCACCGAAGAAACTCGCGAAGGCGCCGCTGACTCGACGAGTCACCTCCGCGTCGTTGTCCGTCAGGGGGTACCTCTCGAACCGTTCGAACTCTGGCTCGCGAGGTGAGCGCGATGCCTGACACTCCGCTCGTACGATGCGTTCGATCGCGTCCAGGATCACCGACCGGGTGCCGTCGTTGTACGTCCGAACGTTGAGTTGAAGCACCGCGTGGTCCGGGATCACATTGCTCTTTGAGCCCGCCGCGATGCTTCCGACTGTGAGGACGGCGGCCTCACCTGGTGTCACCTCGCGGGACACGACGGTTTGCAGCCGGACGACGATCATCGCGGCCAGCACCACCGGATCGACCGCCGCCTGCGGCATGGAGCCGTGCGCACCGCGCCCGTACACGGTGACCCGCATGCTGTCGGCCGCCGAAAGGGTCGGCCCCACTCGGGTGCCGACGTGGCCCGCTGCCATCGGGAGCACATGCTGTGCCATGGCTACATCCACTTGACCCACGATGGACGCCAGGCCTTGCTCGAGCATTCCCTTCGCCCCGTCGGCGGTCTCCTCGGCGGGCTGAAACACAGCAACGAGCGTTCCCAACCAATGCTCGCGCGCCTGCGCCATAAGTGCGACGGCCCCGAGCAGGCAGGTGACGTGCACATCGTGGCCACAGGCATGCATCACCGGCATCAGCTCGTCGCCCTCCCCAGCAGTGTCCTTGCTGGCGTACGCCAGGCCGGTCTCCTCGCGGACCGGAAGGGCGTCCATGTCGGCGCGCAACAAGACTGTCGGACCGTCACCGTTGCTGAGCACTCCGACCACGCCAGTGCCGCCGACCTGCTCGTGGACGACGCACCCGTCCTCACGAAGCCGGGCAGCGACGTTCGCTGCCGTACGGCGCTCTTGATGCGAGAGTTCGGGGTGAGCGTGCAGATCGCGGTAGAAGTCCTCCTGCCAGGACCGGATCGAGTCCAGACCGTCGAGGATCGCCGTCACATGGTCGACTGCCATCGGTGGCTCCTGAGGTTGGTACACCGTCATCTCATTCTGCGCCGCCCGACACCTCTTGGCCGATTCAACTCTGATCCATGCCGGGCGGGGAGGGCGCATTCAGCTGGAAACGGACGCCCAGCATCCGAATGAGGAAGCAGAGCACCGCCCCGCCTACGGCGGCCGAAACGCCGTACACGCCGACCCGGTCGGTGATCGCAACGACAAGGGCACCGGCCAAGGCGGGGATCGCGTACAACTCACTGCGCAGCACCACCGGGATCCGACGGATCAGCACGTCCCGCATGGTCCCGCCGCCCACCCCGGTGATCACCCCAAGGATGATCGCCTGGCCAGGGCCGACGCCGAAGTCCAACGCCTTGCTCGCTCCACTGACCGCGAATAGGCTGAGGCCGGCCGCATCCAACACCAGGATCGGCCCTGCCAATCGGTCCAACCGGCGGCCGAAACCGAACGCAACGAGGCTTCCGCTTGCCGCGACCGTCAGGTAGCGCCAGTCGCTGAAGGTGGCCGGAGGCAGCGAGTCGAGGAGGATGTCGCGGATGATCCCGCCGCCGAGGGCGGTGATCATGCCCAACGTCACCACGCCGACGAGGTCGAGCGTCGCCTCCCGAATCGCGGTCAGGGCGCCGTTCAGCGCGAAAGCGAAGGTGCCCGCCAGGTCCAACGCTATGACCAACGGCGTCTCTGAGCTCACCGGACATGTCTACCGCGTCCTGAGCAACTAAGCCCTTCAGTGGTACGCGTGGACGCCAATGCCGGCGAGACGTCGTGCGCAATCGACCGGATGTGCTCGCGGTCATGAATAGGACCGCCTCCGGGACGCGATCAGCTCTTTGGCTGCGCCCCCTTCCGCGCGGTGACTCCTGTCGAGGTCCGGGTTGCACAGCGTCGAGTTCCCGAGCAGGGACTTCAGTGAAGTCCAGGTTCTGCGCGCCAGCAGAATCAGGGCTTGGCTGAGAATCCGGTTGAGCGAGGTCGACGACAGGTCGCGTCGGCGTTACCAACCATGTAGCGTCAGCGCAGCCTAGAACCCGTGGTTGCCAGACCCCGGCAGGCAAGCGTCTACTGGGAACCAGAATCGGCAAAAGCGAACGGACCCATCATGGCCAGCCCCGACGGCTCCCCACAAGGCCGAGCAGGCGTGATGGGCGGGCCTGCAACGGTCGACGAAGACTGGCTGGCTGCCGTGGCGAAGGGCGCGAGTCATGATGCCGGTGACGTGCCGGAGGAGTTCCTTGGTGGCTACCTGTCGATGCTCGCCAACGCAGCGATCTTCGGGCAGCGTCCCCCCCGGACCGACCTGGAGGCGGTGCGCCAGCTAGGAAGACGCGCAGCCGAGTCCGGCGTCTCCGCCGGGCGAGGCGTCGACTTGTATCTGTCAGCTGCGCGGCGGGTGTGGGACGACCTTCCGGCGGATGTCCGCGAGCGGGACCGCGCAGCGGTGCGCGCAGCGGCCGGGGCCGTCCTACGTGTCATTGACGACGCCGTGGCATCCTTCGCCGAGGGACACGCTGAGGGCGGCCGCGAGAGGATCCGCCAGGAAGAGACGGTCCGCCGCGAACTGATTGAGGACCTGCTCCGCGGGGATTCTCACCTAGGTGAACTGGTACAGCGTGCCGAACCATTCGGGCTTGACCTAACCCTCGCCCACCAGATCGCCCTCGCTCGACCTGGACAGCGACTCCCCTCGATCGAGACCGCCACGAGCCTGCTGGAGCGCATAGTGCTCGACCGCTTCGGGGATAGGGACATGCTCGTGGCGACCAAAGACGGAGTCATCGTGGTACTTGCTCCGGCGGACGATGCGCAGACCAGTGGAGCCGCAAGCAGCCCTGATGCGGCAGCAAAAAGCCTCGGGAGCCTGCTGTACGACGAACTCCGCCGGCTACGACGCGGCTCACCATGGCAAGTAGCGGTCGGCCGGGCGCACCCAGGGGCATACGGAATCGCCCGTTCGTATGAGGAAGCACGAGAAGGGTTGACCATCGCCGCTCGGATGAAACTAGATGTTCCTGTCGTCGAGAGCCGCGACATCCTGCTCTACCGGGTCCTGTTTCGCGACCAGTCGGCCATTGTCGACCTTGTGCATTCGGCCCTCGACCCGCTTCGCCGGGCGCGTGGCGGAGCTCGGCCGCTTCTTGACACCCTCGAGGCCTACTTCGATTGCGGGAGTGTCGCGACCGCGGCGGCGGCCCGGCTGCACCTGTCGGTGCGGGCGGTCACCTACCGGCTGCATCGAGTCAAGACACTGACCGGTTACAACCCGGTCGATGCCACGCATCGGCTCACTCTGCAGACGGCCGTGCTCGGAGCGAAACTGCTCAGGTGGCCGGAGAATGAGCTGCCCACCAAGACTTCGGCTGGCTGACCGTTCGGCGCTTGGATGTCATGGAGCGGTGAGTGTCGCCGCCACGGAACAGCGGCGCTCGCACCCGAGTCAAGATTCGTCGGCGTTGCTCACATCGCGCTCGTCTTCGGGGGCCCTTTGCTGACCGTGGGGATCGATCCGACGACCGCGCTGGGCCGACCTCCACGCTTCCCGCCGGGGCAGCCTGGGATGAACGATTGACTCCATCAAAACCTCAGCCGCTAGGGGCAGTCGCCGGAACGCCGCGGAGACCTACCACGGGCTCCGGATCGATCCACGCTGGGGTGCAGTCTGATTGCCTAGCCTCGGCAATCAGCACCCGGAGAGACTGGCCGGCGTCCACACTCTCTTCCGGGCACCGCAGCGGGGAGGCTGTGAAGACCTAACCACCATGGAGGAACGCTCAACAACCTCGTGTATATGAATCGGAGTCGATCGTCATGGCGTTTCCAGACGTTGCCGGATTCCGTCACGTCACACTGCGGCCCGCTGAGGCAACCGTCGCTCGCTGTACGTTGGCACCCGCGAAGCAAGGCGGAGTGGGGCCCACCCGGCGTTGGATCGCTGGCTACGCCGTAGCAGTTTGCCTGGTCCTTGAGCACTGGTGGGATTGTGTTCGGTCAACAGGATCGCAGGCGGAGCCACCAAGGACACCTGACCGCCACACGAGCGGCCGCCCAGCTTGGGCGGGAGTTGCCACGCTCGAGCCAGTGATACCCGATGGGTCGGCGCGCGCCTTTCACGACGCATGCACCGACCTGCGCGCCGTGCGCTCGGATCTTGAACAACAGCGTGCGTTTCGACGTGACCAACTCGAACAGCTCGCGGGCACACTCTCCGAGTCGAGCTCTTCGGCCAATGAGTCTCAACGTCAGGTGATACTCGACCTGCAGTCAGCCGCTACGACGGCTCTCGCTGACATCGACGCTGCCCTGCAAAGGATCAGCGTCGGCACCTACGGCCACTGTCAGCAGTGTGACATGGTCATCCCGGGCGAACGCCTCGCCGTACTTCCGATGGTGGGTCTCTGCATGATGTGCCAATTCGGTGTCGAAGATCAGACCCGACGGAAGGCGGCTCCAGCCAGCGCTCCCTGATGTGCACATCAACGATCGCTCATCGCCCCCGCCCGGCCCCACCCGCCACCCAGGTTGCCGGCGACCGGCAACCACAGCGGCGCCATCTTGGCGGGCTCAGAGCCTGGGCGCTCGACGGCTCGGAACCTGAAGATCAAACATGTCGAAGCAGTTTCACCGGCATCCGGGGTGGCCCGCTCGTGGAACTGCTACTCAGGCCCATCCAGCGCGCTCGGACGGCCCACGCGTCTCCAGGGACGCCATGCTCTCGCCGTTTCGAGGACGGGCGAGTCCGATTGAGCTCGACGATCTCCGGAAAGGGACCTCGCACCAAGTCTTGCAACGCAACAAGTGGCATTGCTACTACACACCACGCTTCCGAGAGGACACCGATGACTGACACTGTGCACCACCCCACACCCGCCTTGTCTCACCTTCGAAAGAAGCTCCCCTCCTGTGCGTTGGAGGCTTTGGAGGATCTCGGGCCGACAGTGTTTGGCAAGGGCGCACTCGATCGAAGAACCAGGCACCTGGTCGCCGCCGCCGTTGCTCATGCCATCCAATGCCCCAACTGCGTTCGGGGACACATCCGGCTGGCAATCGACGAGGGTGCAAGCGCCGAGCAGATCGGGGAGTCGATCTGGGTCGCCGCAGAGGTGGCAGCTGGTGGAGTTTACGCGCACGCCGCGCTTGGGTGGGAAGTACTCAACTCCGAAAACTGCGGATCGGCAAACGACGCTCTGATTGATAGGGGGTAACCACGGGCGCGGCTTCCGATTCGTGTCCGGCGACAAACGCTCCCTCACGGCAACGGGTGAATCGCAACCTCAGTTGCACAGGTCTCGACGTCTTATAACCGATCGGAACGTTGTAGGTCTGGTTCCTGAGCCACACGCCGGGTTGACCATTGATCGTCGCGTGATGTTGCCCCGTCATCGGCAATCAGCCGCATGGAGGTTCGCCGACCTTGTGCCTGTGCGCGAGGTGAGTGGGATGTCACAGTTGGGGTTGGCAGAACAGGCACATGGACAGCTGGACTCCGTCGTGTGCCCCCGACCTGATGAGTTCCAGCTTTGCCTCGCCGGCCCGTCGGGCCACGGACCGGCTCCAGGGGCGCGCCTTGGACGCAGGCACTTCCCATGAGTCATGGAGACATGCCTGTGTCAGATGGTTGCGAGCGCCTTGTCTTCCTATGCCTAGGTCGAGTGTTATCTGCGAGGAGATCGATGAACATGTACCGAGCCGTTTGGCTTTTCATGTGCGCTGGGCTGGCAGTCGTGGGCGCCGGCGTGATGTTCGCGATCTCAGTTCCTGCGCTGTTAGCGCTCTTCGGAGGCGCTGCCGTCATAGTCGGTGCTCTGGCAATGAGCCTCACCGGCTGGGACGACAACAACTCGCCACGCAGCGTCATGAAGTTCGTCGGCAAGGCGTCATGGCTCGGTGGGACTGCAACTGTGGCGATCGCCGGCTTGGGGGCTCTGTTTGGCCCTTCCGTGGTTCTCCTGCTGGTCGTGCTCGTGACCGGTACCTCGCCGACGGTCATTCAATTTCTTCATGGCCCAGGGCCTCATGCAGGCGGGTCTCAGGGATGGCAGTCGATCGTGGCCGATCCCCCCAGCAGCCAAGAGGTGACTCCGCTGCCGTCTCACTCCGAGCTCGCCGTGCTGAGCGACAAGGATTTGTGCCTGGCCTGGCGGGCCAGTTTCTCGGCATTGGAGAAGGCGTCGGATTCACAACGCATGCAGATTATCCAAACACGGCAGGAGTATCTCGACGAGTTTGAACCCCGCAACCCCCGGGGTCTGTCGGCGTGGTTTGCGTCAGGCGCGAGAGCCGCAGTGGACCCAAGCAGGTTTGTCACGGGAAGCGCCGGACATTCTCACGGTTCTATCAACTGGGATGAATTGATCCCTGGTCAGGACAGGTGAAGAGTCCACTCTCGGTTCGGCCCGCAGGTGTGCTTCCGTCGAAGCAAACCCGTCTACGAGCCAACGGGGCCAATCGGTTTCGCCGGGCGTAGGCAACTACCTGTTCACGAACGCCGGTTCGAACAGCAAGGCTGTGCGCGTCTGCCCGGAGCAATCCCCGGCGGCGTCCCCACCTGGCTTCCCCATGCCCCCAGAGAAGCGTTCGCTCCATTTCAACTGTCCCGCGGATGTCCAAATTTGGGTTGGCTGTCAGACAGGTGATGTGCCTTGGTCGTGAGCGTGTCGAGCACGTGGGTGAAGGACGCGTCAAATGCTGCGACACCCTGGTCCTCGAGGGTGTCGCCGACGTCGTCCATGTCAATACTCACCACCGCAAGCTCACGCATCACCTGATGCGCGGTAGTGGTGTCGGTGTCGATGGTGCGGGCAAGGGTGCCGTGGTCCTCGAACGCCATCAAGGTTCCCTCCGGCAGGGTGTTGATGGTGTCGGGACCGATCAGGTTATCGACATACAGGGTGTCGGGGTAGCTGCCGTTCTTCGTGGAGGTCGATGCCCACAGGGGCCGTTGCACACGCGCGCCCAGCGCAGACAAATGCTCCCACCGCTCACCCGAGTGAGCGTTGCGGAACACCTGGTAGGCGAGCTTGGCCTGCGCAACTGCTGCTTGCCCGCGCAGGGCAAGAGCCTCATCGGTGCCAAGAGCCTCGAGCCGGCGGTCGACCTCTGCGTCAACCCGGCTCACGAAGAAAGATGCCACGCTGGACACCTTGGACAAGTCACCGCCACGGCGGGCCAGGGTCTCCAGGCCCGACAGGTACGCCTCGAGAACCTCACCGTAGCGGGCGAGGGAGAAGATCAGCGTCACGTTGATGCTGCGACCTTCGCCGATCATGGCGCGGATGGCGGCTACGCCTTCGGTGGTCGCTGGAATCTTGACCAGCAGATTCGATTCGTGCACTCGCTGGTGCAGTTCCCGCGCGGCCGTGATCGTCGCATCGGCGTCGAACGCACACTGCGGTGACACCTCGATCGAGACGAACCCATCCCCTCCGCGACTAGCGTCGAACGTGGGCCGCAGGATGTCCAGTGCCTCAACGACGTCACTGATCACGAGATCCCAGTACGCCTCCTCGACGGTGTGGCCGGCGGTGACCAGGGCGTCGAATTGCTTGTCGTAGGCATCCGAAGCCTCGATCGCCTTGGCAACGATGGTGGGGTTGGCGGTCACGCCACGCACCCCGCGAGCCACCAGAGAGCTCAACGTGCCGTCGTGCAGCTGCGGTCTGGTGAGATTGTCCAGCCAGGGGCTTTGCCCTTGCTCGTCGAAGAGACGCTTCAGCCTTGTCATGGTTCTGTTCTCCTTACTGGAACCCAGCAGTTGCCTGATGGGGTCGTGACCGAAGCGCTGTTGACCGATGGTGTCCAGATCGCGAATCCACCGTCGAGCCAGTCGCTTTCGGGTGCCCTCGGTGGGCTACCGCGCCTCTTTGCCAACGGTGGTGCGCGGCGACGTGGCGGCAAGCCTGGCCAAGGCCAGGGCGCCCACGAGGAGACCGAAGTCGCGCAGGGCGACGTCGTAGTAGGCCTGCATGGTGACGAGGTTGACGATGATGCCGGCCAGCCAGGCGGCCACGACGTAGCCCCCGATGCTGGGGCGCACGGCCACCAGGATTCCGGCCAGGATCTCGACCACACCCACCGCCAGCATGGCTTCGTGCCCCGTCCCGGGCACCAGGTCATTGACCCACGGGGCCAGGTACTGCGGCCAGTCGGTCAACAGATTGAAGAACTTGTCGAGCCCGAAGGCGATCGGCGCGATCGTGAAGACGGTGCGCAGCAGCAGGAACGCCTGGCGGGTGCCAACAAGGCTGACGTCCGGCCCCTTTGGGACCCGTGAACCGGTAGTGGACCAGAAGCGTGTTGCCGTCATGGGGAGCCTCCTTGGCTTTCTAAAAGAGTGTGACTTTGACGTTAGACCTCGGCCGGTTGTTTAGTCAAGAATTTTCTCTTTTAGAGACCCGGGGCAGCCAAATCGGTCGTGAAGTACAAGACGCGGGCTGTGCCCGCACGAAGGCAACGCATGCCGGGTCAGTCGTGAGCACAGTGTTTGTTCGACGGCACGCCCAGCCGAGGGCCGGCCCCGGAGCGGTGCCACGACCTCCGGGGCGGGCTGGCCTCCAGCGATGGCTGCGCATTTCGCACGAGGAGAACTGATATGTAGGTCACTCTTGTCAAGAGGGCAGGGTGAGACGCCGCCGGGATCGGTGTCCTGGCGGCGCCTCGTTTGCTTCGTCGGCCCAGGTAGTGGTGAGCGTGTCGTTGGCGACGCGCGGTCAGGCTGATATTCGCGGGTTGGTTACCGCAGGACGGGGTGTTCGGCTGGAGCGGGGTCCGCGTGTCTAAGGTCGAGCGTCGCCCGGTTGGGCCGGGCTACTTATGGTGCCGGGCTACTCATAGTTCGGTCGCGGGTCGCTCCACGCGCTGTCACCATTGCCTGTTGGTCGATGAAGCGGTCTGGGTCAGGCCGGTCAGTCGTCGAGGATGGCCAGGGACCAGCACCAGCCGGCCAGTTCGCGGGCGATGGCGACGTTGGCGATCACGGACCGTTTGCGCCGGTCGATGAACGTGACCCAGCGGGTGTGGAGCCGTCGGTTGCCTTCGTCGCCGCGGACGCGTGCCGCGGCCGGGGCCAGGTCCCACCGCTCGCGCATGGTCTTGCCGATGGTGTAGCGAGGACGGTGGTGCCAGGCTGCCTCGACCAGCAGCCGCCGGACGTGGATGTTGCCGGTTTTGGTGATCGACCCCTGGGTCCGCGACGTGCCTGAGGAGTACTCCGATGGCACCAGCCCGACGAAGGAGCCGATCGAGTTGCCGGTGAGTCTGTGCCAGTCGCCGATCTCGACCGCGAGGGCGAAACCGGTCAGGGTGCCGATCCCACGCAGGCAGCCGAGGCGACGCACGAGCGGGGTGAACTCCGAATCGGCAGCCATCTCCTCGATTGCGGTGTCGAGCCGGTCCCGGCGTGCCTTGACACTTAAGACGGCTTCGTAGTCGGAGTCGAACGCGGTCCGGGAGGCGGAGCTGTCGAGTCGTTGCTGACGAAGCCACGAGTTGTGCTTGCCGGTCCAGGCCGCCCCGTCGTAGTAGACGGTCCCGTGCCTCAACAGCAGCTTGGAGAGACGATGCCGAGCCCGCATCAGGTCACCCCGGGCGTCCTCGCGGGCCCGCACCAGATCGCGGGCCGCTTCTTGGTCCACGGTCGGGATCGCAACAGCGGTAACCTCGTCCAGACGCAGCAGTCTGGCCAGGTGGACCGCGTCCTTCGCGTCGGTCTTCACCCGATCACCCGATGGCTTCTGCAGCCTGCTCGGCGCCGCGACCTGACACCGGATCCCGGCTGCGGTCAGCGTCCGGTACAGGCCGAACCCGGTCGGACCGGCCTCATAGGTCACCGCCACCGGCCCAGGCAGGTCGGCCAGCCAGCAGCGGATGTGCTCATGGGCGGGGGTCAGCCTGGTCTGGAACAGCTCACCCGTGACGCCGTCGATCGCTGCTGCCGCGACCGAGCGGGCGTGCACGTCAAGCCCAACACTCGTACGCTCGGTAAACACCGGGGCCTCCCACAATTGTCGGATAGGCCGAGCAGGCAGCCCCTGCTCGGTAACCCACGAATCTTGTGAGTGAGGCCCCGGCCCGCAAGACCACCAGTGGATCCACATCCGGCGGTATCCCTCGATCCTTGCCAGGCCCTGCCGGCGTGCCGGAGCTGTCAACGTGGAGCACGCGCAGCGCAGCGAGCATGAACGACGTTGACAACGACCAGCGCCGGCAAACCATCAACGAACCAGGGATACCGCCCCCACAGGAAGAGCGACACTCACCAACCGCGTGTCACTCATACCGTCTAACCGGGCCATCGAAACCGGTCCGGCCTGGACCTTCACCGCTCGTCCTCTTCGCTCTTTCGCTCGATCTGCTCCTCCAGGTGTCCCCTGCGGCCGTCAACCTCGGGGCCGTCGACGTAGGACTCGTCGCCATGGGCCTCATGCGTGGCGAGCTCCAGGACCGCCACCTCCGGGTGGTGCAGGTCGAACGCCGGGCTTTCGGAACGGATCCGCGGCAGCGTCACGAAGTTGTGCCGCGGCGGCGGGCTCGACGTCGCCCACTCCATCGACCGGCCCCAACCCCACGGGTCGTCGGTGTTGACCTGAGGGTTCTTCCGCGACTTCCAAACGTTGTAAAGGAACGGCAGCGTCGAGGCGCCAAGGACGAACGCACCGATGGTGGACACCTCGTTGAGCGTCGTGAACCCGTCGTTGGGCCCGTAGTCGGCGTACCGGCGGGGCATGCCTTCCACGCCCAGCCAGTGCTGGACGAGGAACGTCGTGTGGAAGCCGACGAACAGCAGCCAGAAATGGATCTTGCCCAGCCGCTCATCGAGCATCCGACCGGTCATCTTCGGCCACCAGAAGTAGAACCCGGCGAACATCGCGAACACCACCGTGCCGAACACCACGTAGTGGAAGTGCGCGACCACGAAGTAGGAGTCGGAGAGCTGAAAGTCCAGCGGCGGCGACGCCAGGATGATGCCCGTCAGCCCGCCGAACAGGAACGTCACCAGGAACCCGACCGCCCACAGCATGGGGGTGTCGAAGGACAGAGATCCCCCCCACATCGTGCCGATCCAGTTGAAGAACTTCACCCCGGTCGGCACCGCGATCAGGAACGTCATGAACGAGAAGAACGGCAGGTTCACCGCCCCGGTCACGAACATGTGGTGCGCCCACACGGCCACCGACAGCGCGGCGATCGTGAGCGTCGCCCCCACCAGCCCGGTGTAGCCGAAGATGGGCTTGCGGCTGAAGACCGGCAGGATCTCGGTGATGATGCCGAAAAAGGGCAGAGCGATGATGTAGACCTCGGGATGGCCGAAGAACCAGAACAAGTGCTGCCACAGGATCGGGCCACCGTTAGCCGGGTCGAAGATATGCGCCCCCAACGCCCGGTCCGCCTCCAGAGCCAGCAACGCGCCGGCGAAGATCGGGAACGCGATCAGCACCAGCAGGCTGGTCACCAGGATGTTCCAGGTAAAGATCGGCATCCGGAACATCGTCATCCCCGGCGCCCGCATGCAGAAGATCGTGGTGACGAAGTTCACACCGCCGAGGATGGTGCCCAGACCAACCATCCACAGACCCATCACCCACAGATCTCCCCCGACACCGGGCGAGTTCACCTTGTCCGACAGCGGGGTGTAGCCCGTCCAGCCGAAGTCCGCGGCGCCACCGGGAGCCAGGAAACCCGACAGCGTGATCAGGCCGCCGAACAGGAAGAGCCAGTAGCTGAACATGTTCAGGCGTGGAAACGCCACGTCGGGCGACCCGATCTGCAACGGCATCACGACGTTGGCGAAGCCCACGAACAAGGGAGTGGCGAACAGCAGCAGCATGATCGTGCCATGCATGGTGAACAGCTGGTTGTACACCTCGTCATCGACGATCTGCATGCCGGGCCGGGCGAGCTCTGAGCGCATCACCATCGCCATCAGACCGCCGACGAGGAAAAACGCGAACGACGTGACCAGGTACAGCTGCCCGATGTACTTATGGTCCGTCGTCGTGACCCACCGGACCACCGCATTCCCCGGCCGTCGTACCCGAGTCGGGCTGGCGGCGCCCCTGGAGGTGGCGTCAGTGGTGGTCATGAGCTGCCTCCCCAAGAGACGTCCTCAGGTGCAGGCTACTCGCGTGTGCGCAGCTGGTACCCATCCGCCCGATGTCCTGAAAGATTGTCCGGATGCCTGATCGTCGGTCTTGAAGTAGCACGATGAGCCCGCGCAGACGTGTTCACGACGTCACTGGACCGCAGCTCGAAGTCGGACCTACTCAGCCGGCTCGCACAACAAGACGGCCATGAGGACTCGATCCCGGTGTCGAAAACATTGGACTTGCCGTTGGTCGCGTCGCCAGCCACAAGGATGGGCGCCTGTAAGGACGCGCCAAACGGACTCCGCGGAGTGACACGGACGCTCAGGCGGGTTGCCGGAACTGCTGGACGGGGTGATAAGTATCGCCCACCGTGAGACTCGCCCAACCGTTCTCGTCCACCTCCACCAACTCGCAACCAACCTGCCTGCGCAAGTACGCCAACAGCTCCATCGTTGCCGGCGAGCGCCCAATCTTCGGCGCACCGACGATCAGTACTTCGGCGTCACGCGCCGCGCGAACCAGGACGTTGCAGCGGTTCCCGTCCCGGACAACCAATCGGATCCGCACACCTGTGTCATGACCCACAGTGGACTCATCGATCCATCGCTGGCAATGCTCACCGAGCTTGCGCCTGGCGGCGGACACATTCCGTTCCAGTCGCCGCTCCGGCCGCGACGTAAGCTCAAATGCGTGGACGGCGAGAACCTCCGTCCGCTCCCGCATGGCCGCCAGGTTGAGGGCGTACCGCAAGGCAGCCGAGCTGGCAGGCGTGTTGTCTAGACCGACGGTAATTCTTCTCGTGCGCATGGTCGCCTCCGATGACCCTTCCTACTCTTGCTTGGCTGCTGAGCCCACGGGTTCGGGCGGGTACGAGGCTCGGTCCAGACGCCGGGCAGCAGCATGCTGTGACAATCCAGGGTGCGTCGCCGGATCGAGGACCTTCACCGGGACTGCGCCCGGTAAGACAGAAAGGATGACCGAGGTCCGCAGGCATGGTCCGTGGCTCGCGATGGGCGACAGGCCGGGTTGCAGCGCGTCTGGTCCTGGCGCATCAGCGGGTGCTGGTGCGGTTGGCGCCTCAGCACCGCCGTCGAAGCTTGGGTGAGTCACGGAGGTCCCTTCGTTGCACTTCTATTTATACAACCATGACTTGTGTAAAATCAATACCATGACGTACCTAGTCGGACCCCCCTGTGTAGACCTCACGGCTGTCCATCACGAGGATGATCCCCCCGACCGATGGCAGCCATACCGGCCGAATAGCCAGCGTTTCTTCACCGCTGCGCTTCGGGGTCGAACCGCGACCTTGGGTTCGCCAGGGGGTGCGAGCACGGTGGGGGCAGTGGAGGCGGACACGATGGTGACAGCGTTGGCGCCGCAGCAATCATGACCAGGCCCAGCCATCCTCGTCCCGAGCCCAACTCGACCGCCACCGCGTCGATCGGGGTCGACAGGAGCGGAACGGGCTCGACTGGAGGCCGTCGGCGGGAGATTCTTGAGCTGCTGCGAGAAGCATCGACGCCGTTGACCATCGTTGAGATGGCGCGACGGCTTCAGGTTCACCCGAACACGGTGCGTTTCCACCTTGATGCGCTGGTCGCCGCTGGCCAGGTGAACCGGATGGATGTCGCGAGAGCCGGGCCTGGGCGTCCGGCTCTGGCTTTCCAGGCCGTTCGCGGGATGGATGTCTCCGGCCCGCGCAGCTACCGAATGCTGTCGGAGATGCTGGCCAGCAGTATCGGCGCGCTGCCGGACCCGACCCAGAAGGTCGTCGACATAGGCCGGACTTGGGGCGCTGGCATGGTTGAGCAGCCGGGGGAAGACCAGGTTCTCACCGCCGAAGAGGCGGTGAAACGGTTGATGGCTCTGCTGCAGCAGCTGGGATTTTCGCCGCAACAACTGGAGGGCATCGGCGGACGCGATCGAATCGGACTGCGGCACTGTCCGTTCCTGGAACTAGTTGGCACGCAGGCACAGGTGATTTGCCCACTCCATCTGAGCCTGATGCAAGGCGCGATGGAGGAACTCGGCACACCGGTCACCGTCGACCGCCTCGACCCCTTCGCCGAACCCGACCTATGCGTTGCGCACCTGACCATCCAGCCACGAAAAACATGATCGGCGAGTTCCGCGATCCTGCCCACCTTGCAGCCGCCGCACTCTGATGAACCCCGCGCTCGGCTGTGCGACCGCGGTCACGTTTGTGTGGCTGGGTATGGTTCTGGCGATTTCCTTCATCGAGACTCCCCTAAAGTTCCAGGCCCCTGACGTCACTGTTCGGATCGGTGTCGGCATCGGGCGGCTCGTGTTCCAGGCCCTCAACAGGGTCGAGAGCCTTTTGGCTGGCGTACTCATCATCGCGATGATCCTCGGCCAGGCGCATTGGCAGATCGCCACGGCGGCTGGATGCGCGACCGGCTTACTGGCTGCCCAGGTCGCCGTGCTCCGGCCGCAGCTCAGCCGGCGATCAGACCGCATCATGGAAGGCGGTGAAGCGCCGCGTTCACGCCGACATGAGGCGTACGTCGCCCTAGAGATCGCGAAAGTGGCTGCCTTGAGCGTGACCGGAATCCTGCTATTGGCCGGGTGAGACTGGTGAGCGGACCCAGCGCGTAAGGGATTCGCTACAGCAGCCCAGATCAAAGAACACACTGGCACGCCTGGGCAAGCGACGAAGGTCGCACCGCCCTATGACCGAGGCGACCACGAACACTACCCGCGGCTGCGTCACGGTCGCGCGGAACTGTTGCCCCCGCGCATCGTTGCCGGAGCTCGGCAGGTAACACCGGGGAAGGATCGCCGACCACGGGCGTTCCCGGCAAGACATCGAAACGGCACAGTCATCCATAGGGAACCTCCACCGAAATCTCTTGAGATGCATCTGCCTGCCACTCATCATGATTTGACGTATTGGTGGCGGCTGGACGAGTGGAACGGAGAATCGAATGAGCATCCCCTTCACGGTCCTCGGGGTCCTCGCCTTGGCTCTCATCGCGGCGGTGGCAGTGAGCGTCCGCGTCGTCAAGCAATATGAACGTGGCGTCGTCTTCCGCTTCGGCCGCGTTCGCCCCGCGCTTCGCAAGCCGGGAATGACATTGCTGGTTCCGATCGCTGATCGGCTTCAGAAGGTCAACATGCAGATCGTCACCATGCCGGTGCCGGCTCAGGACGGAATCACTCGCGACAACGTCACCGTCCGAGTGGACGCAGTCGTCTATTTCAGTGTCATGGATCCGGTGCGCGCCGCGGTCTACGTGCAAGACTACGTGTCTGCCATCGGTCAGGTTGCGCAGACCTCACTGCGGTCCATCATCGGCAAGAGCGACTTGGACGAGCTGCTCTCGAACAGGGAAAGGCTCAACCAAGGAATGGAGCTGATGATCGACAGTCCTGCGCTGGGCTGGGGTGTTCATATCGAGCGGGTCGAGATCAAGGATGTCGCCCTGCCCGAGACCATGAAGCGGTCGATGTCGCGTCAGGCCGAGGCCGAGCGCGAACGACGCGCCCGCATCATCACCGCCGATGGCGAGCTGCAAGCCTCCGAAAAGCTAGCGCACGCAGCCGAAGCCATGACGGAACACCCGGCCGCGTTGCAGTTGCGACTGCTGCAAACAGTCGTCGAAGTCGCCGCCGAAAAGAACTCGACACTCGTGCTGCCGTTCCCGGTGGAACTCCTGCGCTTCCTGGAAGCCGCCACACCCTCAGACCGCACCGACTCGGGGGAAAGACAGGGTTCGCGCCCTGATCGGTCGACCGCGGCGGCGGCGCCGACAGTCTCACTTGCGCCAGCACCGGCCATCGAGGAACGTGTGGATGACTTACCCGCCAGTGGGACCACCCTGCTAGGTGTGATGCCCGGGCAGGTGGGTTGATCGGAGTGGAGTCCTGCGCCACAGAAGTCGAGGTCTCTCAGGAGATCTCGAGAGGAGATGAAGATGGTGACCATGTTAGCAATCTGCAAGAACGAGGTAGTTCTCGCAATGGTGCACACCGGGTCTGTCCGCACGAACGCCGCCACGCGATCAACAGTCACGTCTGGGCCTCGTGCAACGATGCTTCGTGACGATTGGCGAATGTCGCGTATGGGCTGGCGACTGTTCGGAAGACCCGAGTCGTGACCGCCAAGGCTATCATTTCTGTCGTAGCGCGACAGCTCCTACGGGCGATGGCGCTTGCCGGCTCACCGTCTTCAGCCCAGTACCCGCCCGGTGCGTTCGGGCAATCTGTTGACATCGCCGATGAAGCAATCCGCCGCGACGAGATCCGTAGCAACCTTGACCGACCGGATACGTCACTGCATTCGAGCGACGCCAGGACGACTTGGGTCCGGATAGGGGTTGGCTTGCACGATGACGCTGAACTCTGCTCGTTGTGGCGTGCCAGCTTTCCGGCGCTACAGGACGCGGGCTCCTGGTCAGCACGGATGCGGCTGCTCGAGATCCGCCGCGAGCTACTCGATGAGCTTGAGCGGCGACACCCTGCCGGCGTGGCAGCATGGCTGGCATCCAGCCCCCGGGCTGACGCAGACCTGAGCAGCTTCGTCATGGGAGACAGCATTGAAAGGTCCCCGCGCATCTGGACAAGGCTTACTGAGGGCCAACTCGGGCAGGAGTCGTGTCCGAATGAGTAGCGGATTTTCGGCGGCCAACGCGCCAGTGACAGGTCACCCTGGCACGCGAAATGGTTCGTACCGAAGGCTCGATTCCGTCCTTGGCTCCGGATCCTGATGAGCCTCGACCGCCAGCCTGGGCCAAACCTTGCTATATCAATCGGAGCAATTGCCTTCCAGAGACTTCCCGGCCCCGTGGACCCGCCCGATCCGGCTGCCGGTGCCTCCTGCGCGTGGCCGCGGCATTCGATGTCGCCGGCACAGATCGCAACGGCCGGACGTGGCCGTGGGTTGTTCAGACAGATATCTGCGGTCTGGCCGGCCAACGACATCGTTCGATGAATGGGGATTGCAATCGTTTCCCGCCAGCGATCCTCCAGCAAACTGGTGATGTCTCCAAATCACCTTGCATCAGAGGAGCAACCCGGCCGGGGGCTGGGCTCGCCGCGCGACAACGACAAGGGCGGCTCGATGATGTCGACTCAGCGCGCAGTGCTCAGCTCGTCGACGGCGGCAACCGGGCCGCGGTCGGTGCTGCGCGCCGTCACCGTTTCAGGGCGTAGATCCATGCGCCGCAGCAGCTGGGCGTTGAGCGCCACCACGACGGTGGACAGCGACATCATCATGGCGCCGACTGCCATGGGCAGCACGAACCCGATGGGGGCAAGGACACCAGCTGCCAGCGGAACGGCGATCAGGTTGTAACCACCTGCCCACCACAGGTTCTGCTTCATCTTACGGTAGCTGCCCCACGAGAGCCCGATGACCGACACCACCGAGCGGGGATCGTCACTTGCCAAGATGACTCCGGCGGAGGCGATGGCGACGTCGGTGCCAGCGCCGATCGCGATTCCGACGTCGGCCTGGGCCAGGGCGGGGGCATCGTTGACGCCGTCGCCGACCATTGCCACGATCCGGCCCTCGCCTTGAAGTTCCTGGACCTTTCCGGCCTTGTCCTCGGGCCGGACACCGGCGAAAATCTGGTCAATGCCGAGGTCAGCACCTACCGCCCGGGCCACCGGTTCAGCATCGCCAGTGATGAGCACGACACGAACCCCCCGCGCATGCAACGCGTTGACAGCGCCGCGTGACTCGGGTCGGATCTCGTCCGCGAGGGCGAGGGCGCCGACGATCTGGCCATCCCGGAGTACATGCAGCACCGTGGCACCGTCGTTGGACCAGCGCTCGGCCACAGTCAGTGCTTCGAGGTGCTGCTCGGTGAGCAGGTGGGGTCCACCGACCTGGACCGTATGCCCGTCCACGGTGCCAGCGACACCGACTGCCGCAGCGGCCCGGAACTCGGTGACCGGAGGCAGCACCAGACCGCGCGCGTGACCACTCGCGACAATGGCGCGGGCCAGCGGATGCTCGCTGTCAGACTCCACTGCCGCGGCCATCTGCAGCACCTCGTGCTCGGACAGGCCGGCCACCGCTGCCACGTGGGTCACGCCCGGCTCCCCCTTGGTGAGGGTCCCGGTCTTGTCGAACAGGACCGCATCCACCGTGCGCATCTGTTCCAAAGCCATCCGGTCCTTGACCAGCACACCGCCGCGAGCTGCACGCTCGGTCGCGATCGAGACCACCAGCGGGATGGCGAGCCCCAGCGCGTGGGGGCAGGCGATCACCAGCACGGTGATGAACCGGATCATCGCATCCTGGGGGGTTCCCCACACCAGCCAGACGACGAGTGTGACCAGGCCCGCGCCGAGTGCATACCAGAACAGCAGGGCAGCTGCGCGATCAGCGAGGCGCTGCGCCCGTGTCGACGAATTCTGGGCATCCGCGACGAGGCGCTGAATGCCGGCGAGCGCCGTGTCGTCGCCGATCGCTGTGACCCGGACCCGGATCGCGGTGTCGGTCGCCACCGTTCCGGCGATGACCGGGGCGCCGACCGTACGCCGGACCGGCTTCGACTCCCCGGTGATCATCGACTCGTCCAGGTGCGCGGTGCCGTCCACGATCTCGCCGTCGGCCGGCACCCGGCCTCCGGGACGCACCATCACGACATCACCAGTGTCGAGCTCGGTGGGCGCGATGATCACCAAGGAGTCACCAACGACCTTCTCCGCCTCGTCGGGCAACAAAGCAGCGAGCGAGTCCAGGGCCGAGGACGTCCGGGCCAGCGAACGCATCTCTATCCAGTGGCCGAGCAGCATGATGACGATCAGCAGCGCCAGCTCCCACCAGAAGTCCAGCTCGTCAGACAAGACCCCGAGCGACGCGCCTAGCGAGGATCCGAAAGCGACCGAGATCGCCATCCCGATCAGCAACATCATTCCCGGCCTGCGGGTGCGGATCTCGTCGACCGCGCCACTGACGAAGGGGCGGCCACCCCAGACGTACATCACCGTGCCGAGCACCGGGGAGATCCACTGGACTCCCGGCAGGTCGGGCAGGTCGTAGCCCAGGATCGAGGCAAACATCTCGCTGGCCAGCACCGTGGGGACCGCGATGACCAGCATGATCCAAAACAGGCGACGGAACATCGCCACGTGAGCGCCATGACCCTCGTTGCCGCCGTGGCTGCTATGGCCGCCAGGGGCGGCGAGACTTTCGCCGCCGGCGTGTGTGTGGTGATCGGCGTCGCCAGGACGGTGTCCGTGCTGGCGATGGTCCATCAGCTCGTCGCCTCTACGTCTCCCTGGCCAGTACTACTCACCTCGAATATAGGTCCGGTCAACATGCCTCGTCGGCTTCGTCGATCCCGTCGGTCCCGTCGGTCTCGTCGACCGAGACCCAGAAGTCATCTTTCGTCGGGTGAGCACCGAGACCCTCAACAACGCGCTTGCCGCGCTCCCGTGACGAAAGCCCTTCGCTGATGACCCGGGACTGTCCGAGGCCTTCGCCTTGAAGGAAGTTCGCAGCGCGCAGTTGCCCGTTTGCTCGGCAGATCGCCCGGCCAGCAGGCGCGGAAGAACCCACCCGGAATTAAGAGGCAGACCGCCATCCCGCTGACTGGGCGTCGCTCACAAAAACCAGCAGTGCACTGTTTATGACTGACGCGACACGGTGAGCACGCTTATCCAGAACTTCGGGCCTTCACCGCCGGTGCCAGCCGACAACTCGAGGACGTCCTGTCGCCCGCCTGGCTGGCACCGATCGCCGCGTCGATCGGCCGGTTCGCGACTTGGCCGGCCCGGACCTCCACCATGATCGCGTGGATGAACACCCGCGGCGTAGACCCCGTGCAGGGCCCGGTTCGCCCACTCGTTCGTCTCCGCGACCACCTCTGTCGGTGATCCGCGAGATCGTCTCCTTCGACACCGACGCCGTAGATCTGAGCGAAGTGCGCCGAGATCTCCCCGGTCGTCAGACCATGCATAAAGGTTCAGCAGGGCCGTCTGCCGGGGGCGCGTCTGATGCGACCGCTCGCATGATCTCAATAGTCATTGTGGGTGGTCCGCCGGGAGGCTCCGGACACTCCTCACCCTCGATCACCAAGGAGTTCTACATCTCCAAACCCGCCATTGCAGCCGACGTCGCGCGGATACTCGAGGAGTTCGCGCAAGCCAGCAATCGATAGCTGAGAACGCAAGGCCTGACCTGAATCAGTCGTCTGAGCGACTCATCCCTGCGCGCCATCCCGATGGCTTTTGATGCATAAATGATGCATATGGCCAAAGTGCTAGAGATACAGGGTCGCCCTGATCTGCGTTTCCGCAGGTCAGGGGCGGTTTTTGGTCGGGCTGACAGGATTTGAACCTGCGACCCCTTGACCCCCAGTCAAGTGCGCTACCAAACTGCGCCACAGCCCGAATGCCCATCGCGCGAGCGACGAAACGGAGTGAACCTTACCGCAGCACGTGGGCGTGACCGGGCGGGGCGTGCGGGGAGACCCGGCTGCTTCACGCCTTGGCCTTCTCCCGTACGCGTGGCCGCACCTGCACGTGTAGCGGCGTGCCCACGAAGCCGAACTCCTCCCGCAGCCGCCGCTCGATGAAGCGCACGTACCCGGGGTCGAGCGGGGCCGTGGTGAACAGGATGAACGTCGGCGGCGAGGTCTGTGCCTGGGTGCCGAACAGGATCCGCGCCTGCTTGCCGCCGCGGATCGGATGCGGATGCTCGGCGACGAGCCGGCCGAGGAACGTATTGAGCCCGGCGGTGGCGACCCGGGTCTCCCAGCCTTCCAAGGCGGCGTCGATGGCGGGGACGAGCCGCTCGGTCCGCCGACCGGTCAACGCGCTGATGTTGACCCGCGGAGCCCAGGCGACCCGGGCCAGGTCCCGGTCGATCTCGCGATCGAGGTAGTAGCGGCGGTCCTCGTCGACCAGGTCCCATTTGTTGAAAGCCAGTACGAGCCCCCGCCCCGCTTCCTGGACGGTCGTGATGATGCGCTGATCCTGCTCGGTCAGTGGCTGGCTCGCGTCGATGATGACGACGACCACCTCCGCGCGGTCGATAGCGCCGGCGGTACGCAGGCTCGCGTAGTACTCGTGGCCGGACGCCTCCCGCACCCGGCGTCGGATGCCGGCGGTGTCGATGAACCGCCAGGGCCGACCGCCCAGGATGATGAGCTCGTCCACCGGGTCGACAGTCGTGCCGGCGACGGCGTCGACGACAACCCGATCCTGGCCCGCGACCTTGTTGAGCAGAGACGACTTGCCCACGTTGGGCTTGCCGACCATCGCGACCCGCCGCGGACCCACGGGAACCGTACGCCGCTCGGGCGGCGCATCCGGCAGCGCCGCGAGGATCGCATCGAGCAGGTCGCCGCTGCCGCGGCCGTGCAGGGCCGACACCGGATGCGGCTCGCCGAGCCCCAAATTCCACAGCTCGAACGCGTCCGACTCCCGGCGCATGTCGTCGACCTTGTTCGCCGCGAGCACCACAGGCTTGCCGGAGCGGCGCAGGATCTTGACGACGGCCTCGTCGCTGTCGGTGATCCCGACCGTGGCATCGACGACGAACAGGATGGCATCGGCTGCGCTCACCGCGACTTCCGCCTGCGCCGAGATGCGCTCGTACATCCCCTCGGCGTCGGGGTTCCACCCGCCCGTGTCCACGACGGTGAACCGGCGACCGCTCCACTCCGCGTCGTACGGCACCCGGTCCCGCGTCACGCCGGGTACGTCCTCGACGACCGCCTCACGGCGCCCGAGGATCCGGTTCACGAGGGTGGACTTGCCCACGTTGGGCCGCCCGACGACGGCCAGCACCGGCTGGTCGGGGACATTGCCGAGATCCGTCGGGCCGTCGGACGGGTCGACGCCGTCGTCGAACTGCTCGACGTCGCTCACTACGCGGCCCCCTCGGTCGCCTGTGGCCCGACCTCCGGACCGTCCCGGCCGGCCTCGTCCCGCAACTCGTCGGGCGCCGGGCCCGGCATGACCTGGTTGGTACGCACGCGGGCCGAGGCGACGTGTTCGGCGAGGCGTACGCGCAGCGACTCCGCCAGCACCGCCATCTCCGACGGCCGGCGCGGCCACGGTCGCTTCGGCACCGTGAACGGCTCGCCGAACACCAGGTCCAGCCGGCTCCCCCGCGGCACCAGGGCACCGATGGCCTGACCTGGGTGCCGGGTGCCCAGACTGGCCACGGGGACGATCGGGGCGCCGGTCACCGTGGCCAGGTAGGCCAGGCCGAACCGGTTGTGCTGCATATCCCCTGCTCCACGGCCGCCCTCGGGATAGATGGCGACCACACCGTCGTCACGCAGCACCCGCAGGCACAGCTTAACCGCGCGCGGGTCGAAGGCCTCACGTTGGACCGGGATGGTCCCCAGCGCCAGCATCGCCCACTCCCTGCGGCCGGCGTACATCTCCTGCTTCATCATCGCGTGCACCACGCGCGGGGCGAACGTGAACAGGAGCGGCCCGTCCATGATCCCGGAGTGGTTGGACGCCAGCAGCACCGGACCGTGCTTCGGCACCAGCTCCGCTCCGCTCACGTGGGCATCCCACCGGCGGGCGACCACGCGGCCGAGACGCCTTCCGATCCGCACCAGCTGCATCCGCGGGTACGGGATGTCGTCGGTGCGGGGCCACTCCAGGTGGGCCGGGTCGCGGACCAGGGGGATGGTCACGATGACGGCGCCCCGACGGCCGCGACCGCCAGGCCGATGATCGTCTCGACGACCTCGTCCAGGTCCAGCTCGGTCGTGTCCAGTACGACGGCTCCGTCGGCTACCGCGAGCGGCGTGATCGCACGGGTCGAGTCGAACCGGTCCCGCCGTTCCATTTCCCGCTGGGTCGCCTCGACCGTCACGCCGGCCAGCTCCGCGGTGCGGCGTTCGGCTCGCGCCGCTGCGGATGCGGTGAGGTAGACCTTGACGGGGGCGTACGGCACGACCACCGAGCCGATGTCTCGCCCCTCGACGACGATGCCGCCCGCCCCGATGATCCGTCGTTGCAGGTCAACCAGGCGGGAGCGTACCTGTGGAACGGCGCTGACGGCGCTCACCGCGCTGGTCACCTCGCGACCGCGGACCGGTCGCGAGACGTCGACGTCGCCCACGTGGATCGTGGCCCCCAACGGGTCGGTGCCGCTCCGGATCAGCGGTTCCGCGGACCGGGCCGCCACCTCGTCAGGGTCGTTGACGTCGACTCCGTGCTCCAGCATCCACCAGGTCATCGCGCGGTACATCGCGCCCGTGTCGAGATAGCGCAGGGACAGCTTGGCCGCGACTCCGCGAGCAGCAGTCGACTTCCCCGAACCTGAGGGGCCGTCCACGGCGATCACCAGATCGCGCATCGCGGATGTGCTGCCCACGCCATCGCCCTTCCCGACCGCGGCAGCGCCGGATCGACGCTGCCCCGCCGCCGAGGTTACCGGTGAACCGTCCATCCTCGTGAATTCAACGCCTCGACCAGACGGTCGGCGCCCTCCTCCGCGACGCTGAGCTCGAGGAGCCCGACCGGCCGGGCAGGGTCGTGGTCGATGCGGACGTCCTCGATGTTGACCGACACCTCACTTGCCGCCGCAAACAGCCGGGCCAGCGCGCCCGGTTCATCGGGTATCAGCAGGAACAGCGTCGCCGCGCGGGTGCTCGGCTGGCCGTGCTTCCCGGGTATCGCCCTGGCTCCGGCCACGCCCCGGGTCAGCAGGTCCACCAGCCCGTCGGCGTCCTCGGCGCCGTGCAGGCTGTCGAGCAGCCGGTCGAGGTCGTCGCGCACCGCCTGCAGCAGGCCGGCGACGGCCTCGGCGTTGGCGCTCAGAATCTGACGCCACATGCGCGGATCCCCGCTTGCGACCCTGGTCACGTCGCGCAGTCCCTGACCGGTAAGGGCCATCACGCCCGGGGACGCGTCGGTCAGCTGCGCCGCAGCCAGCACGGACAGCAGGTGCGGCAGGTGGGAGATGCGCGCGACGGCCAGATCGTGCTCTCCGGGGGACAGCCGGACCAGGCTGGCCCCGCAGACCTCGACCAGCTCCTCGACGAGCGCCACCGCCTGCGGGTCGGAGTGTTCGTGCGGCGTGACCGCCCAGGACCGCCCCTCGAACAGGTCGGCCGTCGCCGCCAGCGGTCCGGAGCGCTCGCTGCCCGCCATCGGGTGGCTGCCGACGTATCGCTGCGTGGAGACTCCGGAGGCAAGAACCTCCGTGAGCGGCTTGACCTTGACCGACCCCACGTCGGTGACGGCCGCGTCCGGCCACCGGCGCAGCGCGTCGACGACAGATCCGCCGAGGTGATCGGGCGGGACGGCGACGACGACGAGCTGCGGCGCGCTCTGCGAACTCGGCGCCTCACCTGCCCCGACTGAGACTGCGACCCGGGCGATCCTCGGGTCGGCGTCGTCCAGCAGCACCGGTACGCCCCGTCGGCGCAGGGCCAGCCCCACCGACGTACCCATCAACCCGGCACCGACGACGAGCACCGGACCGTGCAGGGACGGCCGCGCCGGTGCTGAACCCGTCACCTCGGCTCTCCCTTCGTCGTGCTCACAACCCGAGCAAGTCCAACAGCGTGCCCATCTCCTCGCCCGACAGCTCGCGCATCGCGCCGGTCTTGAGGCCGTCGATCCCCACCGGGCCGATCGCGGTACGGGTCAACCGCTGCACCGGATGTCCGACGCTGTCGAGCAGCCGGCGGACGATGTGCTTGCGCCCCTCGTGCAGCACCACCTCCACGATCGCCTGGTCGGCGTGGCCGCCGATCAGCCGGAACCGGTCGACCGTGACCGGCCCGTCGTCGAGCATGACACCCTGCCGCAGCCGGTCCCCGAGCCCGGCGGAAGGGCGGCCCGAGACCTGAGCCACGTAGGTCTTCTCGATCCCGAACGACGGATGGGCCATCCGATGCGCGAAGTCACCGTCATTGGTGAGGATGATCAGCCCCTCGGAGTCGGTGTCGAGGCGGCCGACGTGGAAGACCCGCTCCCGCCGACTGGACACCAGGTCACCCAGAACTCGGTCGACCGCCCGGGTCGGCCATCGTCGACACGACGCCACGGGGCTTGTTGAGGACGAGGTAGACGTGCGCCGACGCCGGGGCGAGGCGCGCCCCATCGACCCTGATAACCGCCGTCGCCGGGTCGACCCGGGCACCGAGCTGGGTGACGATCTCGCCGTCTACCTCTACCCGCCCGGCCGCGATCAGCTGCTCGCAGGCCCGGCGGCTCGCGACTCCCGCCTCGGCGAGCACCTTCTGCAAGCGCCGGCCCAGTGGCTCATCGGTCATTCGCTGGCGGACTCGGCGATCGCGTCCACGGCGTCGAGCTCGGACTCGATGTCGGTGCTGTCGGGGAGGAATGGCGCCAGGTCAGGGAGCGCGTCGAGTCCTGACAGGCCCATCCGCTCCAGGAAGTAGGAGGTGGTGCGATACAACATCGCACCGGTGTCCGGGTCCTGACCCGACTCCTCCACCAACCCGCGGCTGACCAGGGTGCGCATGACACCGTCGACGCTCACCCCACGGATGGCAGAGACACGGCCACGGCTGACCGGTTGTCGGTAGGCCACCACCGCGAGCGTCTCCAGGGCGGCCTGTGTCAACCGCGCCTGCTGCCCGTCGACGACGAAGCGCTCGACCACCGGGGCCAGCGACTCCCGGGTGTAGTAGCGCCACCCGCCGGCCACGTAGCGAAGGTCGAACCCGCGGGACTCAGCGGTGTAAGCGGCAGCCAGCTCGCGCAGGGCGGCATCGACGTCCGGCGGAGGATGGCCGACCGCCTGCGCGAGGGTGAGCCCGTCCAACGGCTGGTCCGCGACCATCAGGACCGCTTCGAGGGCTGGCCGCAACGGCGGGGGGTCGCCGCCCGGACGGCTCGGCGGGTTTCCACCAGACTGGTTCTCCGGCTCGCTCACCGGGCTCCCTCGAACTCGTCGCCGACGTCGATCTGCGCGTCGTCGGCTCCCGTCCACCGTACGGTCAGCTCGCCGAGCGCGGTCAGCTGCTCGAACGCGACCACACCTGCCCCGAACAGCTCCAACAGCGCGAGGAAGCGCGCCACCGTCGTCATCGTGTTCGGTGAGTCGGAGCAAAGGGACCGGAAGGTCGCCGCCCCGGCGCTGCGCAGGCGTTCGGCCACGATCGCACCCTGGTCCCGCACGCTGACCGTGGGCACGTGCAGGTGAGCGAGCTCCATGGTCGGCTCGGGTCTGGGACGCAGCGCCAGCGCGGCCAGGGAGGCGAGCTCGTCGACCCCGAGGCCGATGAGCACCTCCGGCAGCAGCGCGGCGAACCGGGGTTCCAGACCCACCGACCGTGGGAGCCGCTGGCTCTCCGCGGCCAGCCGCTGGCCGAACACGGCCGCGACGAGCTTGTACGCGCGGTACTGCAGCAGCCTGGCGAAGAGGATGTCGCGCGCCTCCAGCAGGGCGAGATCGCCCTCGTCCTCGACGGCACCGCTGGGCACCAGTCGGGCGGCCTTGAGATCGAGCAGCGTCGACGCAACGAGCAGGAACCCGGTGGTCTGCTCGAGATCCCACTGCGGCCCGGCCAGCTTGATGTGGGAGATGAACTCGTCGGTGACCTCCGACAGGGCGACCTCGGTGATGTCGAGCTGGTGCTTGGAGATCAACCCGAGCAGCAGGTCGAAGGGGCCGTCGAAGTTGTCGAGGTGGACGGTGAACTCCGCCCCGGCCTGCGCCGATCCCTGGTCGAGACCGACGGTCACCGCGAGCGCAACCGGTCGACGAGCACGCTGTCCTCGCCGTTCAGGTTCAGATCGGCCAGCACGATGGCGATCGCCTCGCGCACGATGCGCCCGCGGTCTGAGGAGATGCGGTGCGAACGCCGCAGCTCCAGCCGGGCGTGCTCGAGGTCGACGAGCTCGTCCGCGGTCACGTAGACGGTGATCTTCTCCTCGTGCCGCACCCGGCCGCTCGAGCGCGGTAGCCCGTTGCCGTTGGACTCACTCACCTCTGCGACGGTGGTTTCCTCGGGCCCCGCCGCAGTCACCGAATCGGCCGCGGGCTCCTCGACCGATGTCTCCCGGAAGAGCTCGTCGGAGCCGGGCAGGCTCACTCGGCGGGGCATCGGGCCAGCACCTCCTTGGCCAGCTGCCGGTATGCCTCCGCGCCCGCGGAGTTCGACGCGTACGCGGTGATCGGCTCGCCGGCGACGGTCGAGTCGGAGAACTTCACCGTACGTCGGATCACCGTGTGGAACACCGCGTCCCCCCACGCCTCCACAAGCCGCTGCAGCACCTCGCGGCCATGCAGGGTGCGGCTGTCATACATGGTGCCGAGCAGTCCCTCGATGCGCAGCCGCGGGTTCAGGCGCTCCGACACCTTGTCGATCGTGGTCTTCAGTAGTGCGACGCCGCGCAGCGCGAAGTATTCGCATTCCAGCGGGATGATGACGCCGTCGCAGGCGGTCAGCGCATTGATCGTCAGCAGCCCGAGCGACGGCTGGCAGTCGATGAGCACCACGTCGTAGTCGGCGGTCACCGGGGCGAGGACGCGCGCCAGTGTTTGTTCGCGGGCCACCTCGTTGACCAGCTGCACCTCCGCGGCGGAGAGGTCGATATTGGAGGGCAGCAGGTCCAGACCGGCGATGTCGGTCTTGTGGATGACGGCGTCGGCGGCGACGTCGGAGCCCATCAGCAGGTTGTAGATCGACAGCTCCAGGTCGTTGGGGTTGAACCCGAGCCCGACCGAGAGCGACCCCTGCGGGTCGAAGTCGACCAGCAGCACCCGTCGCCCGAGCTCGGCGAGCGCGGCGCCCAGGCTGATCGCAGTGGTCGTCTTGCCGACGCCGCCCTTCTGGTTGCACAGCGCCAGCACCCGAGCGGGGCCGTGGCTGTGCAGGGCCACGGGGTCGGGCAGGTCGGGTTTCGGCCGCCCGGTGGGCCCAAGCTCGACGACGGGTTCGATCGGCTCGACGACGGGTTCGTTCGGCTCATCGGCAGCGGGGTGCTGCCGGCCCCCCCAGCCGACGCGCTCGGAGTGGCCGGTCGCGACCGGTTCGGTGAACGTCTGCCCCGCGTAGCCGTCCCGCTCGTCACGCTCGTCGCGCTGATACGCGTCCTGGGGGTTAGTCGACTGGTTCATTTCCCGCTTTACCTCCCCACCGACACGTCGGCAAAACGTCGACGCCCGGCGACTCTAGGCGGTCAGCGTGAGCCGCGACAAGCACCGCACGAATTCTGTGCAGGATGTCCCGCTGCGCATGCACAGGCACCACCGGTGCTGTTGACGACGCTGGGGACAAAGTCCGGCGGATCAGGCGAGGGCTCGTGGATGTGCCGTCGCGTAGACCTCGCGAAGCTTGTCCACCGTGACCAGCGTGTAGACCTGTGTGGTGGTGACCGAGGCGTGGCCGAGCAGCTCCTGGACCACCCGGACATCGGCACCGCCGTCGAGCAGGTGGGTGGCGAACGAGTGCCGCATGGTGTGCGGTGACACCTCCGCCGCCACGCCCGCAGCCTCGGCCGCCTTGTGCAGAACGGTCCACGCGCTCTGGCGTGACAGCCGGCCACCGCGGGCGTTGAGGAACAACGCCGCACCCCTGCTTCTCGTCGACACCAGACCCGGCCGGGCCTGGGTCAGGTAGGCCTCGACCGCGCGGCAGGCGTAGGAGCCCGCCGGTACGATCCGTTCCTTGCCGCCCTTGCCGCGGAGCCGGGCGGTTCCGGTCTGCAGGTCCAGGTCGTCCACGTCGAGCCCGACGGCTTCGGAGATTCGCGCACCAGTGCCGTACAGCACCTCTAGCAGGGCCCGGTCACGCAGCGCCAGCGACGTCCCGGCCCGCCCGGCGGCCTGCAGCAGCCGTTCGATGTCGGCAACCGGCAACGCCTTGGGCAGCCGCCGGGGCGGTGCGGGAGGGCGTACGGCGTGCGCGGGATCGGCGCTGGCCAAGCCCTCCCGCAGCGCGAACCGGTGGAACCCGCGAACCGCGACGACGGTTCTCGCGGCGCTGCCCGCCGCCAGCGGCGGATGGTCCGGGTCGCCCTCGCGCAGCCGCATCAGGAAACCCGTGACATCGCGCTCGGCGACCGCCGCCGGATCGTCGATCCCTTCGTCCCTCAGGTATCCGGCGTACCTCCGCAGGTCCCGCCGGTATGAGGTCAGGGTGTTGGCCGCCAGGCCGCGTTCGACGCCGAGGTGGTCCAGGTAGGTGCGGATCGCCCGCTCCAGCGCCGAGGGGCCAGGCGGTTGGACGCCGAAGTCCGGTCCCTCGCGGTCAGGCGCGGTTGGTCCGTTCAGCCGAGCACCTCGTCGAGCCCGACGTGGTCCACGTGGTGAGCCTCCGCGACCGGGGCGTAGGTGATCTTCCCGTCATAGGTGTTGAGCCCGAGCGCCAGCGACCGGTCGTCGCGTAGCGCCTGACGCCAGCCCTTGTCGGCAAGGGCGGCGGCGTAGGGCAGCGTGACGTTGGTGAGCGCATACGTCGAGGTGTGCGGGACCGCCCCCGGCATGTTCGCGACGCAGTAGAAGATCGAGTCGTGCACCCGGTAGGTCGGTTCGTCGTGGGTGGTCGGGCGGGAGTCCTCGAAACAGCCGCCCTGGTCGATGGCGATGTCCACGAGCACCGAGCCCGGCTTCATCCGCGATACCAGCTCGTTGCTCACCAGCATCGGCGCCTTGGCGCCGGGCACGAGCACCGCGCCGATGACGAGGTCGGCATCCAGGACGGCACGTTCGACCTCGAACGAGTTGGATGCCACCGTCTGCATGTGCCCCTGGTAGATCCTGTCGGCTTCACGAAGCCGCTCGATGTTGCGGTCGAGCAGCAGCACCTCGGCCTGCATGCCCAGCGCGATCGCGCCGGCGTTCATCCCGGACACACCGGCGCCGATCACGACAACCTTGGCCGCGTAGACACCGGAGACACCACCCATCAGCACGCCCCGGCCGCCCCCCTGGCGCATCAGGTGGTACGCCCCGGCCTGGGGCGCCAGCCGACCGGCGACCTCCGACATCGGAGCGAGCAACGGCAGGGCGAGGTCCTCGGTCTGCACCGTCTCGTAGGCGATACCGGTCACTCCGCGGCTGAGCAGTGCGTCGGTGCACTCGCGCGAGGCGGCGAGGTGGAGGTACGTGAACAGCACCTGGTCCTTGCGCATCCGGTCGTACTCCGAGTCGATCGGCTCCTTCACCTTGAGGATGAGGTCGCCGGTCCCCCAGAACCTCGTCGGCGCCGGGGAGGATCTTGGCGCCCTGGGCGACGTACTCCTCGTCGAGGATGGACGATCCGCGGCCGGCGTTGGCTTCGACGAACACCTCGTGCCCGCGGGAGCTGAGCTCGTGCACTCCGGCCGGGGTGATCGCCACCCGGTACTCGTGGTTCTTGACTTCCTTCGGCACGCCGATCTTCATCCGACTCGCGCTCCTGTCGCTCCGTTGCGTCTGGAACAGCACCTTCCGGAGGACCGCCTCGGCCCCGAGCGGTTCCACGGTGTGCGGCGGTTCGCCCGGCGTGAACGTAGCACGCGCAGCGCGACTTTAGTGCCGATCGCCCGATGCGTCGACGGTCACCCGTGGGTCACCCGGGTTGCACAGCGCGCAGGGCGTCGTAGCCCGGCCCGTGCAAGGTGGACCAGCACGACAGGGCACCCATCACCAGGATCGGATTGTGGACGACGCCGGCGAGGACCGCCTCCACCACATCCCGCAAGGGAGCCCAGAACAACGGCATGTCCGCCTCTTCGTGCACACCGACGAACCAGTCGTCCTCGGCGATCGGCTGCAGTCCGCGGGCCAGATAGATACGGATCGTCTCGTCGGTCATACCCGGCGAGGTGAACGCATCGACCAGCAGCCGCCACTCGCCGGCCCGGACGTGTCCCTCCTCGGCCAGCTCACGCGCGGCCGCGGTGGCAGGGTCCTCACCGTCGACATCGAGCAGCCCCGCCGGAGGCTCGAGCAGCCGGTGTCCGACCGGGTGCCGGTACTGGCTCACCAGCAGCAGCCGGTCGTCGTGGTCGAGCGCGATGATACCGACCGCCCCGGGATGTTCCACGACGTCGCGGGTGAACGAGTCCCCCTCGGCGGGTGCCACCTGGTCGGTGCGCACCGAGATCACCCGGCCGCTTTCGAACGAGCTGTGCGACTCCGTGACCGGCCAGCGCTCCGGACGGTCGCGCACCTCGTCTGCGTCGAGTACCAGGCCGGGCAGATCGTCGGGGCGCTCGCGTGTCACGAGGTGGACGCCTGAGCGACTTCGATGCGACGCACCGCCAGGCCGTCAACCGGCAGCCGCAGCTCACGCTGTCGCGCGACCGCGGCGGCGACGAGCCCGGCGAAGAGCGGGTGCGGCCGGGTCGGCCGGGACCGCAGCTCCGGATGTGCCTGGGTGGCCACGTAGAACGGGTGCACGCCGGTCGGCAGCTCGATGTACTCGACCAGCTGCCCGTCCGGCGACAGGCCGGAGAACCTGAGGCCGGCATCGTGCAGCTGGTCGCGGTAGGCGTTGTTGACCTCGTAGCGGTGCCGGTGCCGCTCGTCCACGTGCGCGACCCCGTAGAGCGTGCGGACCAGGCTGCCGTCCGTCAGCTGGGCCGGATAGAGCCCCAGCCGCATGGTGCCTCCCAGATCGCCGTCACCGCCGACGATATGTCGTTGCTCGGCCATCGTGGCGATGACGGGCTCGCTGGTCCCCGGGTCGAATTCCGAGGAGTCTGCGTCGGAGAGACCAACCACGGAGCGGGCGAACTCGATCACCATGCACTGCAGGCCCAGACAGAGCCCGAGCGTGGGGATCCTGTGCTCACGCGCATACGTCAGCGCGCCGAGCTTGCCCTCGATCCCTCGTACCCCGAAGCCACCGGGTACGCACACGCCGTCCACGTCGCCGAGCAACCGGGCCGCACCCTCAGGTGTCCGGCAGTCGTCGGACGCGATCCAGCGGATGTTGACCCTGGCCTCGTTGTCGAAGCCGCCGGCCCGCAGGGCCTCGGCCACCGAGAGGTAAGCATCGGGTAGGTCGATGTACTTTCCAACCAGCGCGATCGTGACATCCTCGGTCGGTTCGTGCACCCGCCGCAGCAGGTCGTCCCACGACTTCCAGTCCACGTCGCGGAACGGCAGGTTGAGCCGACGCACCACATAGGCGTCGAGCCCCTCGCTGTGCAACACCTTCGGGATGTCGTAGATCGACGCCGCATCGGCCGCGGCGACCACGGCCTCCTCGTCCACGTCGCACATCAGCGAGATCTTGCGCTTCACGTTGGCCGGGATCGGCCGGTCGGCGCGGCAGACGACCGCGTCGGGCTGGATGCCGATCGACCGCAGCGCCGCCACTGAGTGCTGGGTGGGTTTGGTCTTGAGCTCACCGGACGGGCCGATGTAGGGAACGAGCGAGACGTGCAGGAAGAAGCAGTTGTCGCGGCCCACGTCGTGACGTACCTGGCGGGCGGCCTCCAGGAACGGCAGCGACTCGATGTCCCCGACCGTCCCGCCGATCTCGGTGATGACGACGTCGACATCCGGACCGGCCATCGCCTGGATCCGTTCCTTGATCTCGTTCGTGATGTGGGGAATCACCTGCACGGTGTCGCCGAGGTAGTCGCCCCGGCGCTCCTTGGCGATGACGGTCGAGTAGATCTGTCCAGTGGTGACGTTGGCGATCTGGCTGAGGTCGACGTCGAGGAACCGCTCGTAGTGTCCGATGTCCAGATCGGTCTCGGCACCGTCGTTGGTGACGAACACCTCGCCGTGCTGGAACGGGTTCATCGTGCCCGGGTCGACGTTGAGGTACGGGTCGAGCTTCTGCATGGTCACGCGCAGCCCACGCGACTTGAGCAGCTGGCCCAGGCTCGAACGCCGTCAACCCCTTGCCGAGAGACGATGCGACGCCGCCCGTGACGAAAAGGTGCTTGGTCGGGGAGGGCACGGCCAAAAGGGACTCCCGTGGCGGTTGGGTGCGGCGAGCGGACTCGCCTGTCCACGGGACTCCAGCCTACCTGTAACCCGGCGCCGGCCGATCCCGCCTCGCCCGCCCCGACCATTATTTGCCGTCACCTATGACCTGCCCGGGATATCGGGCAGGTCATAGGCGAGCGTCCCCCTCGTGCTCAGCCGGCCGCCGGACGGCGACCCAGGCCGTCGAGCCAGGCGAGCGCCGGGGAGCGTTCGATGACCGCTGTGAAGCTCAACATCTCACTCGCCAGCGTCAAGCCGGTCACGCCCGCCAGCGCCGCGGCCCGTGCCCGGGGACCTGCTCCCAGGACAAAGGCGCAGCCCAACGCCGCGCCGAGCGCGTTGGCGCCGCAGTCGCCGAGCATCGACCGCTCGGCCAGGTCGTCGGGCAGGGTGGCCAGCGCTGCTCCCATGACCGGAGCCAGCGGCGCACCGCCCGGCAGCATGACCGCCGGCCCGGCCAGCAGCGCGACCTTGAGCGCCCTGCCCGGACGCAGGTCGAACAGGTTCAGCAGGTTGGCGCCGCCGGCGATCAGCGCGCCGTCGAGGAGGTTGGCCGCCAGTCCGCGCGTCGGCGCCGTTCCCCGGGCCGCGATGAGTCCGGCGAGCCCGATGGCGGCCGCCTTGACAGCCCCGCTGGTAACCTCACGCCGGCCGAGCGCCGAGAGGTGCCCGCGGAGTCCCTTGGTGCCTGTCGCGCCACGCAGGTCGTCGTAGGCACCGATCGCGGCCGTCGCGGACACGGCGAGGGCGGCGGCGTTCCATCGGGCCCGGTCCGGTGGCCGTGCCGGGAGCAGGGTGCCCGCCGCGATGCCGGTGGCTAGCGCGGGCCCGGCCAGCAGTGTGACGGTCTCCCCGCGGTGGTTGCGGCGGGTCCATCGCTCAGCACCTCCCGGCGGCGCGGCCGCCAAGGCGCGTCGGGTGCCGAGTGTGATCGCGCCGGCAGCGGCCGCCGTGAGCACTCGGCGGCCGAGTTCGGCATGGTTCACGGGCTGTTACCGGCGGTCAGCGTCGGGAGCGGGCCGTCGGTGGTCCCGACGGCGCCGTACTGCCCGGACTTGCCCTGCGACTGCTCGGCCAATGCGTAGACCGCGGCGATCGCGCCGCTGGGTTCGTCGGCGACGTCGATGGTGGAGACCTCCGACGAGGTGGCCCCGTCGGCCCGCAGCGCCGCGACGACTCCGCCATCGAGGGCCGCAGCCGGAGGACCGGCCACCACAGCCCCGTCGCTGGCCGAGTCGAGCGCCCGGACGATCGAGAGCACGATCGTGTCGCTCGCGCCGAGCGCCTCGTCGGGGCCGTTGGCGTTTCCGGTGACAACTTCGGTCAGCGAGCAGCGCCGGGCCAGATCCCCATCTGTGGACAGCAGGTCGGCCCCAGCGAAGCCGGACAGGATGTTGCGGGCCGAGTCGTCGGCCGGGACACCGCCGGCCGCTGTGGTGACCAGCGCGCGGGCGAGGATCGCCCCCACCAGGTCGTACGTGCCGGCGTCGTTCGTCGCGTCGATTCCGCTGATGCCCTGGCGTAGCTGTGAGGCCAGCGAGTCCGCCAGCGTCTTGTTCTGGGAGTCGAGCAACGCGTCACTGAGGCTGACGGTCGGTGAGACGCGGGCGCCGGCCTGTGTCAGTGACGTGCGCGCGGCGTCCACGGTCGACTTGTCCGCGCCCGGCAGTGCCACCAGGCAGACGCTCCGCCCCTGCAGCCGACCGGCCAGCAGCGAGGCTGCGACATCGGTCACGAACGCGTTGTGGAAGTCATCGATGTTCTGCATAGTCGTGATCTGGGCACGCAGGTTCTGCTTGTCCTGCCGGTCACGTTCGGCCTGGCTGATGTAGGACTGGTCCACCGTCCCTTTCAGCGGTCCCGCGCCGAGAGCGACGCCGGTGGCGAGCGCCAGGAAGATGGCCACGATGGACACGATGTGGTACCTGAAGTCGATCACTGGAACTGTCCTCGCAACCAGTAGACGAAGTCGTCGAACCGGCCGTTGAGTACCTCTAGCCAGGCTTGACCGGTCGGTGTCGCGGCGACTGCGACACACAGGGCGATGAGCCCGGACATCACCAGCATCACCAGTTGCCACGTCCGGATGCGGCTGTGGTAGAGCCGGCTGAGGCCCTTGGCGTCCACCAGCTTCGGGCCGACCCGCAGCCGGGTGAGGAACGTGCTGGCCATCCCCGACCGGCCCTTGTCGAGGAACTCCACCAGCGTCGCGTGGGTGCCGACCGCCACGATGAGCGAGGCGCCCTTGGAGTCGGCAAGGAGCATGGCCACGTCCTCGGAGGTCCCCGTTGCCGGGAACACGACGCTGCGGATGCCGAGCCTCTCCAGGCGCTCCAGGCCGGGTGCCCGGCCGTCGCGGTACGCGTGAACCACCACCTCGGCCCCGCAGCGCAGGGTGGCGTCGGAGACCGAGTCCATGTCGCCGATGATCATGTCCGGTGTGTAGCCCGCCTCGAGCAGCGCGTCGGCTCCCCCGTCCACGCCGATCAGCACCGGTCGGTACTCGCGGATGTAGTGCCGCAGGGTGCGCAGATCCTCCTGGTAGTCGTACCCACGGACGACGATCAGCACCTGGCGTCCGTCGATGCCCGTGACGACATCCGGCACCCCGACGCCGTCGAGCAGCAGGTCGCGCTCCCGGCGCAGATACTCCATCGTGTTGGCGGTGAACGCCTCCAGCTGCGCGGACAGCCCGGAGCGGGCGGCCTCCATCGACTCCGAGACCGTGTCCTTGTCCTGTACCTGACCCGCCGCGACGGAGGCGTCGCCGAGGTAGATGACGCCGTCCTCAACCCGGACGACGTCGCCCTCGTTGACGCGCTGGAAGACCTCGGGTCCGACCCCGTCGACGAGGACGATGCCTGCCCCGGTGAGGATGTCGGGTCCGAGGTTCGGATAGCGCCCCGAGATCGACTCCGCGACGTTGACCACGGCGCAGACCTGGGCATTGGCCAGCGCCTCCGCGGAGACCCTGTCGAGATCGACGTGGTCGATGATCGCGACGTCGCCCGGCCGAAGACGCCTGGTCAGGTTCTTGGTGCGACGGTCGAGCCGGGCCGTACCGCTGATACCGGGTTGGCCGTTCTCTCGTGGACGTCGCAGGGCCGGAATACGCATTGTGGCAATCCTGCCACGCACCATCGGGGAACCAGCGCACGGACAAGGTGCTGCGTGGCGGAAAGTCGGCTCAACGCCTGCCTGGTTGCGCCGCCCCCGCCGCTATGTCCCCGGTCCGGTCGGCGCGCGCCGTCGCCAGCAGCTCCTCGGCGTGCGCAGCGGCGGTCTCGGACTCCTCCAGACCGGCCATCATTCGGGACAGCTCGCGCACGCGCCCCGGGTCGTCGAGCGCGCGGACACCGGCCCCGGTGACGCTGCCGTCGTCGCTCTTGACCACGACGTAGTGCCGGTCGGCGAACGCCGCGACCTGCGGCAGGTGGGTGACGACGACGACCTGCGCCGACCGTGCCAGCCGCGCGAGCCGCCGGCCGACCTCGACCGCCGCCTTTCCGCCGACTCCGGCGTCGACCTCGTCGAAGACGAAGGTCGGCACGGCACTGCTCTCCGCAAGCACCACCTCGACGGCCAGCATCACCCGGGACAGCTCGCCGCCGGACGCACCCTTGCCGAGCGGGCGGGCCGTGAGCCCGACCGCGGGGGCGAGGAGGAACTCCACCTGGTCGACCCCGTCGGGCCCGAACGCTATGTCCGCACCACCGACACTCAAGCCCGTGGGGTCAGGTGTGCTTGTCACCGAGATCGTCAGCGTCGCGTCCGGCATCGCCAGCGCGTGCAGCTCGGTCGTCATCGACGCCGACAGCGTCTGCGCCGCGCGGCGACGGCGGGTGCTCAATCTCTCGGCCGCGGCGGACAGCTCGCTGCGGATGGCCGCTCGCTCGGCGCCCAGCGCAGCGATGCGCTCGTCGGCCGAGTCCAGGTCCGTGAGCCGGCGGACAGCCTGCTCCGACCAGGCGATCACCTCGTCGATGGTGGCGCCGTACTTGCGGGTCAGGCTGGACAGCTCCGAGCGGCGGGACTGGACCCAGGCCAGCCGCTGGGGATCGGTGTCAAGCTCAACGGCGTACGCGGCTACGTCACCGGCCAGATCCGCCAGCAGGTAGCCGATCTCGGCCGTCCGCTCGGCGAGCATCGCAGCGCCCGGATCGTGCTCACGGACGGCTTCCAGTGCGTGGCGCGCGTTCGCCACCTGGCTGACCGCGTCGGCGGCATCGAAGGCCCCGTCCCCGACGTCGGAACCCGACAACGCCTCGCGCGCCCGCTCCGCGCCCGCCCGGAGGCTGTCGGCATGACTGAGCCGGTCCTCCTCGGCGCGCAGCTCCTGGTCCTCGCCCGGGCGAGGCCTGACCGGCTCGATCTCGCCGAGCCCGAACCTCAGCAGGTCGGCTTCCCGGCTGCGGTCGCGGGTGTGGGTCTCGGCGTCGTGCAGCCAGGCCTCCACCTCCGTGAGTCGCAGGTAGAGCCGACGGTAGTCGGCCAGCAGAGGTCCGATCGTGTCAGCGTCGTACCGGTCGACGGCGTCGCGCTGCCGACGTGGCTGTAGCAGGCGATGCTGGTCGGCCTGGCCGTGGATGGCGACAAGATGCTCCGACAGCTCCGTCAGCAGGGCGGCAGGAACGGATGCTCCGCCGGCGAACGCCCGGGACCGCCCTTCGGCTGAGATGGCCCGCCCCAGGATCAGGCTGCCGGCGTCCAGTTCCGCACCCGCCCGCTCGGCGAGCGCAGCGGCGCCCGAGCGTTCCCCGACCAGCACCCGGCCTTCGATCCGGGCCTGCCGGGCACCGGCGCGTACCAGGTCGGCGTCGGAGCGCGCGCCGAGCAGCAGGCCGAGCCCGGTGACCACCATCGTCTTGCCGGCGCCGGTCTCTCCGGTCACCACACACAGACCCGGCCCAGGCTCGAGCAGCGCCTCGTCGATCACGCCGAGAGCGGTGATCCGGAGCTCCTCGAACACCAGCCGTCAACCCCTCACTCGGGAGGCGTGACTGGAGGTGCCGAGGGCTGCCGGGTGTATGCCGCACGTCGGGCCGAGGCGCCGCGCCAGCCGTGGATCGGCAGGGCGAACTTGGCCACCAGACGGTCGGTGAACGGCGCGGTGTGCAACCGGGCGAGCCGTACCGGAAACGCACCGCGCCGAACCTCGATCCGCGCCCCTGGCGGCAGATCGACGGTGCGGCGGCCGTCGCACCACAGCACCGCGGGGCCGGCGGCGTCGGACTGCACCTCCACGGCCACCACCGACGACGGGGACACGACCAGCGGCCGGGAGAACAGCGCATGCGCGCTGATCGGCACCAGCAGCAGCGCCTCCACCTCGGGCCACACCACCGGGCCGCCTGCACTGAACGCGTAGGCGGTCGACCCGGTGGGTGTCGCGCAGACGATCCCGTCGCCGCCCCACCGGGACAGCGGCCGGTCATCGACCTCGACGACGAGCTCGAGCATCCGCTCGCGGGCGGCCTTCTCCACACTGACCTCGTTGAGCGCCCACCCTGACGCGATCCCGTCGCCGTCGAGCTGCACGGTCACGTCGATGGTGAGCCGTTCCTCCACGTCGTACGCCCTGGCAACCACCCGGTCGACGGTCACGTCGAGGTCGTCGCTCTCAGCCTCGGCGAGGAAACCCACATGGCCGAGGTTGACCCCGAGCAGCGGGGTCCTGCTCGGCCGGGCCAGCTCCGCGCCCCGCAGGATCGTGCCGTCGCCGCCGATCACCACCACGAGCTCGCACCCCTGCGCTACGCAGTCCGGGTCGGTGCCGATGTCGGCCTCGGGGATGTCGAGATCGACCGCCTCCGCCGCCAGCAGGCGTATCCGGATGCCGGCTTCGACCAGGCGCCGGCAGACGTGCCGTCCCACCTCGACGGCCGCGGGCCGGCCGGTGTGTGCGACCACCAGCACGCGGCGACCGTCGGCGGGCGCGGTCACGGGCTCGGTCGACGGCTCGGTCGACGCCTCGGTGGCAGGCAGGATCACTGGTCTACCTTCTCACCGGTCGGTCCCGCCGCGACGACGCGGGCGACCTCCGCCTCCTCGACGTCAGGGGCATCCCGGCGCAGCCAGAGGAAGTACTCCACGTTCCCCGCCGGCCCTGGAAGTGGGCTCGCCGTGACCATCCGTACGCCCAGACCGCACTCGCGCGCCGCCTTGGCGGCGGACATCACGGCACCGGCGCGTAGCTGAGGATCCCGGACCACGCCCCCGCCGATGTGCTGCCGGCCGACCTCGAACTGCGGCTTCACCAACAACGCGAGATCAGCGGTCTCCGTACAGACGTCGGCGAGCATCGGGAGCACCAGCCGCAACGAGATGAACGACAGGTCGGCGACGACGATCTCGACCGGAGCACCGACGTCGGTCAGGGTGAGGTCTCGAACGTTCGTGCGGTCGAGTACGCAAACCCGTGGGTCGCTGCGCAGAGACCAGGCCAGCTGCCCGTAGCCGACGTCGACGGCGATCACCTCACGCGCCCCCGCACGCAGTAGCACGTCGGTGAAGCCGCCGGTGGATGCTCCGGCGTCCAGGCACCGCCGGTCGCTTACATCGAAGCCGTGCGGCCCGAACGCGTCGAGGGCGCCCGCAAGCTTGTGGCCGCCTCGGGACACATAGTCGGGTTGGCCGCTGTCGGCGCGCACCACGACGGCCGCGTCGGTGCTGACGCCGGTGGCGGGCTTACTGGCCACGGCTCCGGACACGGACACCCGGCCGGCCGCGATCAGCTCGGCCGCGTGGACCCGTGATCGCGCCAAACCTCGTCGTACGAGCTCCGCGTCGAGGCGCAACCGTCGCGCCACGGGCTCAGCCGCCCGCATCGGCAGGGCGGCCCTGAACGTCTCCCTCGCCGCGCGCGGCGTTCCCACCGGCACCAGCGGGGTCGGCCGGGTCAACGGGATCGACCGGGTCAACGGGATCGGCCGGGTCGACCGGATCCAGCGGGTCCGCCGGATCAACGGGATCGCCGGTCTGGCCCAGCACAGCACCGAGCCGAGCGTGGATGTCGTGGTAGACCCCGACCTGATCGTCGACCGGCACCGTGTCGAGATCCTTCAGTCGAGCGACTGCGGCATCGACGCGGTCGTCGCCGGTCGGACCGGTTGCTTCCTGCCGATGTTCATCCGTCATGACTCCACACGCTAGCCGTTCAGCTCGACATCCGAGCGAGACCGAGCCGCTGTTCGGCCGCGGCGAGGTCGAGCACGCTCTCACCACCACGTGCGCGCAGCGAGTCTCGATGGTGCCAGCCGGCGCTCACGACGGCACGCAACCCGTCGAGATTCTCCTCAGCGCCGTTGAGGTCATCGCCCTGCTCGTCGGCCCCGTCGCGGGCCAGTTGCACGACGCCGTCCTCGCCGACCCGGGCACGCCAGGGACCGCAGGTGGCTTCATCGCCGGACCACGTCACTGTCCGGTGGCGGCTGTTCAGGCCGGACAGATCCCTGGCCACGTACGTCGGACGCCGCGGCGGGTCAGCGGCCAGCAGCGCTGCCAGATCCGTGACGCCGGTGAGCACGAGCAGGCTGTCGGCGTGGCAGGCGTTAGCGCCCTCGATGTCGGTGTCGAGCCGGTCGCCGACGACGATCGGATGGGTGGCGCCGACGCGGATCACCGTCTCGTCGAACAGTGGCGTACCCGGCTTGCCGGCCACCTCGGGCTGCCGCCCGGTCGTCACCGCGAGCGCCGACACAAGCGTGCCGTTGCCCGGCGCCAGTCCACGGGCTGTCGGGATGGTCAGGTCGGTGTTCGATGCGATCCACGGCAGGCCACGCGCCAGCGCGATCGCACCTTCACAGAGCAGCCGCCACCCGACGTCGGGGTGAAATCCCTGGACGACAGCGACCGGATCCTCCTCCGCCGAGCTGACCGCGCGCAGCGAGTGCTCTGCGAGCGCCGCGACCAGCCCCTCGCCGCCGACGACAAGGATCGTGGACCCGGGTGCGAACCTCGCCGCCAGCAGCCGCGCCGCGGCCTGCGCGGAGGTGACGACGTCGTGTCCGGCTGCGTTCACGCCGATACCGGCCAGGTGCTCTGCAACGGCCTCGGGAGTGCGTGCCGCGTTGTTGGTGACGAAGGCCAGTTTCATGCCCGCCGCTCGCAGGGCGGCCAGGAGACGCGGAACGCCGTCGACCGCACGCTCGCCGACGTAGACGACGCCGTCGAGATCCAGCATCGCGGTGTCGTAGGTCTCGGCCAGCGGCTGTTCGGCCGCCTTCAGCTGATGGCCGGCCGGCTGCTGCGATCCGTCGACGGCGGCGCTCGGCGCTGCGGAGGCAGTCGCCGAGCCGCTCTGTGCCGGCGGTGCGCCGGCCGCGTCGCCGTGCCCGGCCGAGCGTCGGTCGTTCTCCGGCATCACGTCTTCCTTCTCCCGCTGGTCACCTACGATGCAGCCGTGGTGTCCATTCCGAGCAGCGGCCCACGCAGGCCCCTGGAGCTGAGACCCTTCTCAGCGCTGCGGTACGCCCACAGGTCGGTGACGTCGCTGTGGAACGTCACGTCACCGCCCTACGACGTACTCGACCCTGAGATGATCGCCGAGCTGCAGGCCACGGACATGCACAACATCGTCCGACTCATCCTTCCACGCGGCTCCGGATCCTCAGCGGCGCGGCCCGACTCGCCGGGTCCCGCCCTGAACGACGACCAGTCGTCGGTGATTGGTTCCGGCCGGTACGCAAAGGTCGCCCGCGAACTGGGCGCCTGGCAGGACTCCGGCGTCTTGACCCGCGACCCGGCGCCCGCCCTGTACGTCTACGAGTACGTCGAGGACGGCCTCCTCGTGCGCGGTCTGATCGGGAACATCGGGGTGTATTCGCCGGAGGAGAAGATCGTGCACCCCCATGAGGACGTGATGCCTGGACCGGTGGCTGACCGGTTCGAGCTCATGTCGACAACGAGGGCCAACCTCGAGCCGATCCTGCTCGTCTATGACGGAGATGGTCCGGCGAGCGACATTGTGGAACGTGTCACCGCGACGACGCCGCAGCTGGTCGCGATCAGCCCGGAAGGTTCGGAGCACCGGATCTGGGCGATCTCCGATCCTGCAGACCTCGAACAGATCCGGTCGGACCTCGCCCCGCGTGATGTCCTCATCGCCGATGGCCACCACCGATACGCGACATACCGCAAGCTCCGCGACGCCGCTGGGACTACCGAGGCAGGCCCGTGGGACTTCGGGCTGGCCATGCTCGTCGACCAGCAGCGTCACCCCCTGCGTCTAGGTCCGATCCACCGGAGCCTGGCCAACATCTCCCTCGAGACGATCGACTCCAGCGGCTTGTTGACACTGACGGGAGCGCCCTCTCAGGCCGATGCCGTCGCCGCTTTGACCGCCGCCGCCGGGGCACGCCCGACGTTCGCATTGAGCGACGGAACAACGTGGTTGGTCGGCCAGCGCAGCGACTCTGGCGACGTCGCGGTGCTACCCCAGCCGTCTGAAGCCGCCGCCGAGGCAGCCGCTGCATCGACCGACGTGAGCATCCTGCACAATGTGCTCCTCCCCGCTTGGGGGATCGACGAGCGCGACATCGGCTATCACCACAGCGCCAAGGCGGCGGTCGTCGCTGCGATCCACGGACGCGGCGTGGCCGTGCTCACCAACCCGCCGTCGGCGGCGACCGTGATGGACATCGCGCGTACGGGGGCGATGATGCCCAGAAAGTCGACCTCGTGGGGACCCAAGCCACGGATGGGCCTCTTGATGCGGCTGGTCGACGAGCCGGAGGCTCGCTCCTGATCATGGACGATCCGCCGCCTCACTCCTGATCATCGAACGGCCCGCCGTCTCGTCCCTGACGTTCGCGCACGGTGGTCAACTGAAATCAGCGCCGCCGCCGTGCTTTGTGCACCTCGACCTCGACCCGGCTGAACGGTCCACCCGGCGTGCGCCGGAAGCGGCGGCGAAGCGCACCCTCGATCTCGACGACATCGTCGGGTTGCCAGGACCGGACGGTCCGCTGGGCCCTGGCGGTCCAGACCGCACAGTCGATCGTGTCCACCTGCCGCCGCTGCGGCGGCTTTCCAGCGGCGGGTGGATCCCTGTCGATGATCAGCCGAAATGTCATCAAGACGTCTCCGCTGGGTAGCTCTCGTACCTGCGGACAGGCGGAGACCCGTCCGGTCAGCAGTACCTCGTTGCGATGGACTCCCGCTTGTTGCCCGCGAGTCTCCCCGCGCACGCTGTTGTCTGTGACGGTCATCGTCGGCACCTTTCGTTGTGCCGATCCTCATCGCCCGGGCATCGAGGGCCAAGCGCCGCGAGCGGACTGTGCACAACCAGCAGATGAGTGGATGGTGTGGATACTTCAGCCGTCCGCGCGGTCGACGCGTTCGCTGTCATCGTCGGCCGGTTCAACCGTGTCGACAAGCTCGATCCCTTCCAGAGCGGCAGCGCGCTCCGCGGCGTCCATCACACCCTCCGCGTCACTGGCCGCTGCACGGTGGAACCACTCGAGCGCGTCGGACGACCTGCCGGCGGCCAGCAACGCCTCGGCGTATGCGTACCGCAGTCGAGCTGCGGGGGTGCTGCGGGCGCGCGACCCCGCCGCCTGTGCCTCGAGCATCAGGACAGCCGCCTCCGGCTGTCCCATGTCGAGCCGGGCTCCGGCCGCGACAATCTGCATCTCGACGCGATCCGCCGGGCTCAGCTCGCTGATCGCGGGGTCCTGGGCGATCTTCAGCGCCCTCTCGGGTCGACCGAGCGCACGTTCACAGTCGGCGATCACCGGAAGGAACGCCGGGTTCCCGCTCATCCGCCTCACCGCGCGGAACTCGGTCAGCGCCTCCTGGTAGTGACCGGCCGCATAGGCCGCCTCGGCACTGGCTTCCCGTACCACGGCCAGCCGGGCGGCGCGCGACCGCGCGGCCAGGGTGTGCTGGTAGGCGGTCTCCGGGTCGATCTCGATCAACCGACCGGCCGCGACCAGGTGGCGGGCAACCCGCGCGGCCAGCTTCTCGGGCAGTGTCCGCAGCTGCTGGCGAACGGACCTGTCCAGCTCGCGTCCGGTGATGTCGTCCGGGATCGGCGGACCGTCGTAGCGCGCCTGGTCCGATGAGCGCGGAGTGCGCGCCGCATCGTCCCGGCGCCCGCCGCTCCTCGGCCTGCCGGAGCGTCGGTTGGGGACCGGCATCGGAGTTCCTTTCGGTGACGTGACGAAGGACGCCGCGTCGCTGCGACTATACGTGCCCCTGCTGGTCCGCTGGGTCCCGTCGGGAAGTGCGCAGTTGTGGTCGGCACCGGCCCAGGCCCACTGCCGGGGAACTGCGCCGCGGCAAGTCGGATCGCGTCAATTAAGTGTCGGATGGCGTGCAATAAGTGTCGGATCGTGGCAGATGGGAGGCCGCTGGCCCGCGGAGGCGAGCTTTAAATGCCGGGGGCCACTCGCAAACGAGTGGCCCTCGGCATTGTTTGGTGTCCGGCGACGTCCTACTCTCCCACGTGGTCCCCCACGCAGTACCATCGGCGCTGAAGGGCTTAACTTCCGGGTTCGGAATGGGACCGGGTGTTTCCCCTTCGCCAAGGTCACCGTAACTCTATGGAGATGTCAGTCGAGCCGACCGTATCTCGGGAACCTCACAGTGGACGCGTGACAAACAGACAACTCTTTGAGTGTAGAAGACAAGCCCTCGGCCTATTAGTACCGGTCGGCTCCGTACATCGCTGCCTTCCACCTCCGGCCTATCAACCCAGTAGTATGCTGGGGGCCTTACCCGGTTAACCCGGTGGGAAACCTCATCTTGAAACGTGCTTCCCGCTTAGATGCTTTCAGCGGTTATCACTTCCGGACGTAGCTAACCAGCCGTGCTCTTGGCAGAACAACTGGCACACCAGAGGTCCGTCCATCCCGGTCCTCTCGTACTAGGGATAGCCTTTCTCAAGTTTCCTGCGCGCGCGGCGGATAGGGACCGAACTGTCTCACGACGTTCTAAACCCAGCTCGCGTGCCGCTTTAATGGGCGAACAGCCCAACCCTTGGGACCTACTCCAGCCCCAGGATGCGACGAGCCGACATCGAGGTGCCAAACCATCCCGTCGATATGGACTCTTGGGGAAGATCAGCCTGTTATCCCCGGGGTACCTTTTATCCGTTGAACCACGCCGCTTCCACATGCCAGCGCAGGTTCACTAGTTCCTACTTTCGTACCTGCTCGAGATGTCTCTCTCACAGTCAAGCTCCCTTGTGCACTTGCACTCAACACCTGATTGCCAACCAGGCTGAGGGAACCTTTGAGCGCCTCCGTTACATTTTAGGAGGCAACCGCCCCAGTTAAACTACCCATCAGGCACTGTCCCTGATCCGGATCACGGACCGAGGTTAGATAACCAGTACGACCAGAGTGGTATTTCAACGTTGACTCCACATGAACTGGCGTCCATGCTTCACAGTCTCCCACCTATCCTACACAAGCCGAACCGATCACCAATACCAAACTATAGTAAAGGTCCCGGGGTCTTTCCGTCCTGCCGCGCGTAACGAGCATCTTTACTCGTACTGCAATTTCGCCGAGTCCATGGTTGAGACAGCGCCCAAGTCGTTACGCCATTCGTGCAGGTCGGAACTTACCCGACAAGGAATTTCGCTACCTTAGGATGGTTATAGTTACCACCGCCGTTTACTGGCGCTTAAGTTCTGCGCTTCGCCCACCGAAGTGAGCTAACACGTCCCCTTAACGTTCCAGCACCGGGCAGGCGTCAGTCCGTATACGTCGTCTTGCGACTTAGCACGGACCTGTGTTTTTAGTAAACAGTCGCTTGGGCCTGGTCTCTGCGGCCATCAACGCTTCTGGCAGCTAGTGCCATGACGTATCCGGCCCCCCTTCTCCCGAAGTTACGGGGGCATTTTGCCGAGTTCCTTAACCATGGTTCACTCGATCGCCTTGGTATTCTCTACCTGACCACCTGTGTCGGTTTGGGGTACGGGCGGCCTTGGAGCTCGCTAGAGGCTTTTCTCGACAGCATAGGATTACCCACTTCGCCTAAATCGGCTCGGTATCAGATCTCGGGTTGATGAGACACGGATTTGCCTGTGTCTCGCCCTACATCCTTACCCGCGGACAACCATCGCCGCGGTTGGGCTACCTTCCTGTGTCACCCCATCGCTTGCCTACTACCGGTTCGGGTCGCGCGCTCCTTCGCCTCGCCCCGAAGGGGTTGGCAAATTCGGGCACTTAGCATCACCAGGTTCGGCATGGGCGCGCCAAAGCCGGTACGGGAATATCAACCCGTTGTCCATCGACTACGCCTGTCGGCCTCGCCTTAGGTCCCGACTTACCCAGGGCAGATTAGCTTGACCCTGGAACCCTTGGTCATTCGGCGGAAGGGTTTCTCACCCTTCATTCGCTACTCATGCCTGCATTCTCACTCGTATAGCGTCCACGACTGGGTCACCCCGCCGCTTCGCTCGCTATACGACGCTCCCCTACCCATCCACACGCCTGGACCCGCTCCGAAGAGCAGGCCGAGCAATGTATGAATGCCATAGCTTCGGTGGTGTACTTGAGCCCCGCTACATTGTCGGCGCAGAATCACTTGACCAGTGAGCTATTACGCACTCTTTCAAGGGTGGCTGCTTCTAAGCCAACCTCCTGGTTGTCTTTGCGACTCCACATCCTTTTCCACTTAGTACACGCTTAGGGACCTTAGCTGATGATCTGGGCTGTTTCCCTCTCGACGACGGAGCTTATCCCCCGCCGTCTCACTGCCGCGCTCTCACTTACCGGCATTCGGAGTTTGGCTGATTTTGGTAAGCTGGTAGGCCCCCTAGATCATCCAGTGCTCTACCTCCGGCAAGAAACACGCGACGCTGCACCTAAATGCATTTCGGGGAGAACCAGCTATCACGGAGTTTGATTGGCCTTTCACCCCTATCCACAGGTCATCCCCCAGGTTTTCAACCCTGGTGGGTTCGGGCCTTCACGCGGTCTTACCCGCGCTTCACCCTGCCCATGGATAGATCACTCCGCTTCGGGTCTTGAGCACGCGACTGATTCGCCCTATTCGGACTCGCTTTCGCTACGGCTTCCCCACACGGGTTAACCTCGCCACGTACCGCAAACTCGCAGGCTCATTCTTCAAAAGGCACGCCGTCACAGTTCCGCCAAATAAATGACGGAATCCGCTCCGACGGATTGTAGGCACATGGTTTCAGGTACTATTTCACTCCCCGCCTGGGGTACTTTTCACCTTTCCCTCACGGTACTTGTCCGCTATCGGTCACCAAGGAGTATTTAGGCTTGGCGGGTGGTCCCGCCGGATTCGCACGGAATTTCAGGGGTTCCGTGCTACTCGGGATGACATCTGAGAGCCGCTGCCTTACGTGTACGGGGGTATCACCCTCTACGCCGGCACTTTCCAGTGCGCTTCGACTTCAGCAACGGTTTCTTACTCTCTGACAGATCAGCAGCTCCGTCTGGATGGTCCCACAACCCCGCGTAGGCAACGCCTGCCGGCTATCACACCTACGCGGTTTAGCCTCTTCCGCTTTTGCTCGCCACTACTCGCGGAATCACTGTTGTTTTCTCTTCCTGTGGGTACTGAGATGTTTCACTTCCCCACGTTCCCTCCGACTGCCCTATGTGTTCAGGCAGCGGTAACTGGACATGACTCCAGCTGGGTTTCCCCATTCGGCAATCCCCGGATCACAGCTCGGTTGCCAACTCCCCGGGGCTTATCGCAGGCTCCTACGACCTTCATCGGCTCTTGGTGCCAAGGCATCCGCCATGTGCCCTTAGTAGCTTGTCACTACAAAGAGATGTTTCGTTTGATGCTCGCGTCCACTGTGAAGTTCTCAAGCTACGGGCGGAATCCACCCCGAACCCACCGCGTACGCGCCGGAGCGCGCCGTTCGGCGGAGGGATGGATCCGACAGAAGGCGATGCCACCGTTGTCACTGATCGTGAGCGGAGCGGCCCGATCCTTCAGGACCCAACAGCGTGCCAGGCGACTACATGGACCCCCAGGCGTTCCACCCCGGCAAGCCGGGAGTACTGAAACTGGGTGTTCATGCGAGGCGCCAACTAGTCGACGTTCCACTAGTGAGCTTCGTCGCCTCAAGACGTTCGCTTGAGAAACGACGAGATGGACAGCCCGAAGACTGCCATGTGCTCCTTAGAAAGGAGGTGATCCAGCCGCACCTTCCGGTACGGCTACCTTGTTACGACTTCGTCCCAATCGCCAGCCCCACCTTCGACGGCTCCCTCCACAAGGGTTGGGCCACCGGCTTCGGGTGTTGCCGACTTTCGTGACGTGACGGGCGGTGTGTACAAGGCCCGGGAACGTATTCACCGCAGCGTTGCTGATCTGCGATTACTAGCGACTCCGACTTCATGGGGTCGAGTTGCAGACCCCAATCCGAACTGAGACCGGCTTTTTGGGATTCGCTCTACCTTGCGGTTTCGCAGCCCTTTGTACCGGCCATTGTAGCATGCGTGAAGCCCTGGACATAAGGGGCATGATGACTTGACGTCATCCCCACCTTCCTCCGAGTTGACCCCGGCAGTCTCCTATGAGTCCCCACCTTTACGTGCTGGCAACATAGGACGAGGGTTGCGCTCGTTGCGGGACTTAACCCAACATCTCACGACACGAGCTGACGACAGCCATGCACCACCTGTATAGAGCCCTTGCGGACCTGCCATCTCTGACAGTTTTCCCTATATGTCAAACCCAGGTAAGGTTCTTCGCGTTGCATCGAATTAATCCGCATGCTCCGCCGCTTGTGCGGGCCCCCGTCAATTCCTTTGAGTTTTAGCCTTGCGGCCGTACTCCCCAGGCGGGGCGCTTAATGCGTTAGCTGCGGCACGGAGGACGTGGAATGCCCCCCACACCTAGCGCCCAACGTTTACGGCGTGGACTACCAGGGTATCTAATCCTGTTTGCTCCCCACGCTTTCGCTCCTCAGCGTCAGGTAAGGCCCAGAGAACCGCCTTCGCCACCGGTGTTCCTCCTGATATCTGCGCATTTCACCGCTACACCAGGAATTCCGTTCTCCCCTGCCTACCTCTAGTCCGCCCGTATCGGAAGCAGGCTTGGGGTTAAGCCCCAAGGTTTCACTCCCGACGTGACGGACCGCCTACGAGCCCTTTACGCCCAATAATTCCGGACAACGCTTGCACCCTACGTATTACCGCGGCTGCTGGCACGTAGTTGGCCGGTGCTTCTTCTGCAGGTACCGTCACTTGCGCTTCGTCCCTGCTGAAAGAGGTTTACAACCCGAAGGCCGTCATCCCTCACGCGGCGTTGCTGGATCAGGCTTTCGCCCATTGTCCAATATTCCCCACTGCTGCCTCCCGTAGGAGTCTGGGCCGTGTCTCAGTCCCAGTGTGGCCGGTCACCCTCTCAGGCCGGCTACCCGTCGTCGCCTTGGTGGGCCATTACCTCACCAACTAGCTGATAGGCCGCGAGCTCATCCTTCACCGCCGGAGCTTTCCACCACCAGTAGATGCCTACGGTGGTCGTATCCGGTATTAGCCCCGGTTTCCCGGGGTTATTCCGATGTGAAGGGCAGATTGCTCACGTGTTACTCACCCGTTCGCCGCTCGTGTACTCCCGAAGGAGCCTTACCGCTCGACTTGCATGTGTTAAGCACGCCGCCAGCGTTCGTCCTGAGCCAGGATCAAACTCTCCATTGAAATCTTTCGGTTCCGCGCGAGGCGGATATCCGTCAACAGAGTTTCCTGACAAGTGTGTTACTTATCAAAGGAACCGTCACGAGAATCACAGACCGAGGCCTGTCTCCTCGTCGACGGGGCGTTATCTTGTCTTCGTCGACTTTTGGCACACTGTTGAGTTCTCAAGTATCGGGCGCACACCCGCGCCTAGCCCAAGCGGGCCGAATCGGGGGCAACTCGTCTAACTTACCCGCTCGCTCCCAGCCCGTCAAATCACTTGCCGGGCCGCGAGTTGCCAGGTCAGCGGGCGTTTTGCGGCCCGCCGAGGCCGGCGACGCGGGGTGGTTTTCTGGCACTCCACCGCAAGCTCGTCACGTGGGCTCCGGCCGAGGCAGGCCACCCGAACGCTCCCGAGCGAGAGACCGATGCTACGTAGCGGGCCTCGGACAGTCAAACCCGCCGAAGCGACCGGCCAGCGCATCGACCAGGTGGATCAGTCGACCACGGCTCAGCCCCGCACGACCCGCACCGCAGCCACGGTCCGCTTCCCCCGCCGCAGCACCAGCCATCGCCCGTGCAGCAGATCCGCCTCCGTCGGCGACGCTTCGGGATCGGTGACACGCCGGTTGTTGAGGTAGGCGCCCCCGTCGGCGATCGTCCGCCGGGCCGAGCCTTTGCTGGCCGCCAGCTCGGACGCGACCAGCAGGTCGACAACGGTGGGAAGCTCTGCGCCCGCGTTGACCACGGTGTGCGGCACCTCCGACAGCGCCGCGTCCAGCGTGTCGGCGTCGAGCGCCTCGAGTTCCCCGGCCCCGAACAGGGCCGCCGATGCGGCCATCACCTGCGCCGTCGCCTCGCGGCCGTGCACCAGCGTCGTCACGTCCTCGGCCAGCGCGCGCTGCGCCTCCCGCGCGCCGGGCCGACTGGCCAGCGATCGCTCGAGCTCGTCGATCTCCGCCCGGCTGCGGAACGTGAAGTAGCGCAGCAGCCCGACGACCTCGCTGTCGTCGGCGTTCATCCAGAACTGGAAGAACGCGTACGGCGACGTCATCCCCGGGTCGAGCCAGATCGTGCCGGTCTCGGTCTTGCCGAACTTGGTGCCGTCGATCTTGACCACCAGCGGCGTGGCAAGCGCGTGGACGCGTGCACCCTCGACCCGGCGGATCAGCTCCACTCCAGCCGTGATGTTGCCCCACTGGTCGCTGCCCCCGGTCTGCAACGAGCAGCCGTACCGCCTGAACAGCTCCAGGTAGTCCATCGACTGCAGCAGCACGTAGCTGAACTCGGTGTAGCTGATGCCCGACTCCAGCCGCGCCCGGACCGCCTCGCGGTCGAGCATGCGGTTGACCGGGAAGTGCTTGCCGATGTCACGCAGGTAGTCGATGGTCGACAGCGACTGCGTCCAGTCGTAGTTGTTGACGACGGTGGCCGCGGCGGGACCCTCGAAGCTCCAGAAGCGTTCGATCTGGGCGCGCAGTGTCGCGCTCCAGGAAGCGACGGTCTCCCGTGGGTTGAGCCTGCGCTCGCCGGTCTCCTTGGGATCACCGATCATCCCGGTCGCCCCGCCGACCACGCCGATCGGCCTGTGCCCCGCGTCCTGCAGCCGCCGCAGTGTCAGCAGCTGCAGCAGGTTGCCCATGTGCAGGCTGGGAGCGGTCGGGTCGAAGCCGCAGTACGCCGTGACCGCCCCCGCCGCCATCTCGGCGCGCAGCGCGTCGAGGTCGGTGGAGTGGGCGATGAGACCGCGCCACTCCAGCTCGGCAAGGCTGTTCCGCCCGGTTGTCCGCCCGGTTGTCCGCCCGGTTGTCCGCCCGGTTGTCCGGCCGGTTGCTTCTCCGGTCACTGCACGGCGCTCCTGGGATCGTCTTCGCTCACGGGACGCCTCACAGCCTGCCCCACCGGCCCGGTCACCGCGCAATCGGTTTAGCCGCTCAGACCTGCTCGCCGGGGCTCGGACGGGGGATCGCCTCGTGGTGGCGGACCACCTCGGTCACGATGAACGTCAGGAACTTCTCGGCGAACTCCGGGTCCAGGTGCGCGTCGTGCGCGAGCCGGCGGAGCCGGTCGATCTGCTCGCCCTCGCGCACGGGATCCGCCGGCGGCATCGCATGCTCGGCCTTGAGCGCCCCCACCTGCTGGGTGAACTTGAACCGTTCGGCGAGCAGGTGGACCAGCGCGGCGTCGATGTTGTCGATGCTCGCCCGGAACCGGGTCAGCTCGGCGAGTGCCTTGTCCTCGGCCTGCGGATCGGGAGGCGGCATCTCCTCCGGCGCGGTCACGGCCTGCTCACCGCCGTGATGCCCTCGCCGGCCAGCCGCGGGTGGCTGCGGTACGCCGACACCGCCGGGTCCCCCTCGATCCAGAACCTCCAGGGGCGGTCGGACGCGAGCCGCAGACCGACCCGCGGCCCGCTGGCCACCGCGCGACCCGCGGGGTACAGCGCTGGACCCGCGCTGTCCCCGGCGTTCACCGTGACCGGCGACGCTGGATCGAGGGCGTCGAGCCCGTTCTCGCCCCCCGCGATGCCCAGGGCCTTGCAGAGCCGGGCGGGACCGCGGGCCAGGTCCCGGTCGCGGCCGTCTCCGCGGCGTTCGCGGGCGAGCCCCTCCCCGTCGACGACCTGACCGGCGCGCAGCAGCACCGCCGACGGCCGGCCCACCGGACCGCACACCAGGTTCATGCACCAGTGCATCCCGTAGGTGAAGTAGACGTAGACGAAACCGGCGGCACCGAACATCACCCGGTTCCGCGGAGTCTCACCGCGATAGGCGTGTGAGCCCGGGTCGTCGAGTCCGTCGTACGCCTCCACCTCGACCAGCCGGACCGACACCGGCCCGCGCCGACTGCGATGCGTGACGACGCAGCCGAGCAGGTCCGGCGCCACCGAGAGCACCGGGCGCTCGAAGAACGCCCGGTCGAGCCTCATGAGTCGGCCCACTCGCGCAGCCCGGCCAGCCGGGTTCGTAGCTCGGTCAGCTGCTCGGTCACGCGTTCGCGCGCCGTTCCACCGCGGCCGTTGCGCGAGTCGATCGACCCGTCGACGGTGAGCACCGAACGCACCGCCGGTGTCAGGTGCGGCGAGATCCCGCGGAGCTCGTCGTCACCGAGGTCACTCAACCCGACCCCGCGCTGCTCGCAGCGACGCACGCACGCACCGGCGACCTCGTGTGCCTCCCGGAACGGGACCCCGTGGCGTACCAGCCACTCGGCCAGGTCTGTCGCGAGGGCGAACCCCTGCGGCGCCAGGGCAGCCAGCCGATCGGTGTCGAACCTCAGCGTGCGGACCATGCCGAGAAAGGCTGGCAGCACGACGGCCAGTGTGTCCACCGAGTCGAAGACCGGCTCCTTGTCCTCCTGGAGGTCGCGGTTGTACGCCAGCGGCAGCCCCTTCAGCGTGGTCAGGAGGCCAGCAAGGTTGCCGACCACCCGTCCGGCCTTGCCCCGGGCCAGCTCGGCCACGTCGGGGTTCTTCTTCTGGGGCATGATGCTGGACCCGGTCGAGTACGCGTCGTCGAGTGTGACGAAGCCGAACTCCACGGTCGACCAGGTGATGATCTCCTCGGCCTGGCGGGACAGGTCGATGCCGATCATCGCCGCCACGAAAGCGAACTCCGCCGCGAAGTCGCGCGCAGCCGTGCCGTCGATGGAGTTCGGGCTCGAGTCGGTGAACCCCAGGTCCAGCGCCACCCGGCGAGGGTCGAGACCGAGCGACGACCCGCCCAGCGCGCCGGCTCCGTACGGGGAGTCGGCGGCGACGCGGGCATCCCAGTCCCGCAGCCGGTCGACGTCGCGCAGCAGCGGCCACGCGTGGGCGAGCAGGTGGTGGGACAGGAGCACCGGCTGGGCGTGCTGCAGGTGCGTACGCCCCGGCATCGCGACGCCCATGTGCTCGTCGGCCCTGACCGCGAGGACCTCCGCGAGGTCGAGCACCAGCAGGGCGGTGGCCCGCGCCTGCTCGCGCAGGTAGAGCCGGAACAGCGTCGCCACCTGGTCGTTGCGCGACCGGCCCGCGCGCAGCCGGCCACCGAGCTCCCCGAGCCGCTCGACCAGGCCCCGCTCCAGCGCACTGTGCACGTCCTCGTCGTCCGCGGCGGGAACGAACGAGCCGGACACCACATCCGCTTCGAGCGAGTCGATCCCGGCGAGCAGCGCGCCGAGCTGGTCGCCGTTGAGCAGGCCGGCGCGGGCCAGCACCCGCGCGTGCGCCCGCGATCCCGCCAGGTCGTGCCGCGCCAGCCGCCAGTCGAACTGCGTCGACCTCGACAACGCGACCAGCTCCGGTGCCGGGCCGGTGGAGAAGCGCCCGCCCCACAGGCGGGCGGCGGCGGGATCCGCCGACGGCTCACCGGGCTGCTGCTCGCCCATCGCCTCAGAGCTCGCCGGCGACGCGGGAGTCACGCCGGGCCGCGATCTTGCTCGGCAGGCCCCAGAGCTCGACGAAGCCCTTGGCCAGGGACTGGTCGAAGGAGTCCCCGGAGTCGTACGTCGCCAGGTTGAAGTCGTACAGCCCCGCCGTGCTGCGGCGCCCGGTCGGTACGGCGCGCCCGCCGTGCAGGGTGAGCCGGATGTCGCCGCTCACGTGGCCCTGGGTCGACTCGATGAACGCGTCCAGCGAGCGCTTCAGCGGTGAGTACCACAGGCCGTCGTAGGCCAGCTCGCCCCAGCGCTGGTCGACGCTGCGCTTGAACCGTGCGAGGTCGCGCTCGATGGTGACGCTCTCCAGCTCCTGATGGGCGGTGATCAGTGCGATGGCGCCCGGCGCCTCGTAGATCTCGCGGCTCTTGATGCCGACCAGGCGGTCCTCGACCATGTCGAGCCTCCCTACGCCCTGCGCGCCCGCACGTTCGTTGAGCTGCTGGACCGCCGTCAGCATGGTGACCGGTATCCCGTCCAGTGCGACGGGAGCACCCTGGTCGAAGGTCACCACCACCTCGTCGGCCTCCCGCGGGGTCGCCGGGTCGTGCGTGTAGGTGTACAGGTCCTCGACCGGGCCGTTCCAGATGTCCTCCAGAAAACCCGTCTCGACCGCACGTCCCCAGAGGTTCTGGTCGATGGAGTACGGCGACCGCTTCGTCACGTCGATCGGCAGGGAGTGCTCCTCCGCGTACGCGATCGCCTTCTCCCGGGTCCAGGCGTAGTCGCGCACCGGCGCGATCACCCGGAGGTCCGGTGCGATGGAGCCGACCCCGACCTCGAACCTGACCTGGTCGTTGCCCTTGCCCGTGCACCCGTGGCTGACCACTGTCGCGCCGTGGTAGCGGGCGGCTTCGACGAGGTGCTTGGCGATCAGCGGGCGGGACAGCGCGGACACCAGCGGGTATCGGTCCATGTAGAGCGCGTTCGCCTGCATGGCCGGCAGGCAGTACCCGTCGGCGAACTCGTCCCGGGCGTCCACGACGACGGCCTCGACGGCGCCGCACGCCAGCGCCCGCTGGCGCACCGCCTCCATGTCCTCGCCGCCCTGACCGACGTCGACGGCGACGGCGACGACCTCGGCCCCGGTCTCGTCCGACAGCCAGCCGATGGACACCGACGTGTCCAGCCCGCCGGAGTAGGCGAGAACGATTCGTTCGGTCATGAGGGCTCCTTGGCAGGGGTGGGTGGTCGGGAGGCTTCCGCGAGGGGTTGCGCGAGGGCGACGAAGCGCTCGGCGAGAGCGTCGCCCCCGTCCGGATCTCTGCTCATGACCAGCACCGTGTCGTCGCCGGCGATCGTGCCGAGCACCGACGCCAGCTCGGCGTGGTCGAGGGCGGAGGCGAGGAACTGCGCGGCCCCGGGCGGGGTGCGGAGCACGACGAGGTTGGCCGACGCCTCCGCCGAGACCAGCAGCTCGGCGCAGAGTCTGGCCAGCCGGGCCTCGGCGGCGGCGGTCTCGACCGGGGCATGCGGCCTGCGGTCTCCGCCCTCGCCCGGTACCGCGTAGACCAGCCCGCCGGTGGCGTGGCGCACCTTCACCGCGTCGAGCTCGTCGAGGTCGCGCGACAGCGTGGCCTGGGTGACCAGCAGCCTGGCGTCGGCGAGCAGCCCGGCCAGCTCGGTCTGGGACCTGACCGGGTGGTGAGCGAGGATCTCGATGATCTTCGCCTGCCGGGCGGCCTTGGTGGCGGGCAGCTGCGGGGAGATGGCTCCGCTCACGGCGTTCCCCTTGGGCCGGCCATCTCGCGGTCGACCGCACGGCCGGCCGTCGCCTGGTCGAGCAGCCCCGGGAGCAGCGCGATCAGCTCGTCGGCGTGCTCGCGGCGGACGTTCAAGGCTGGGGCGATGCGCAGCGTGTCCGGCGTGCAGTCGTTGATGATCAGTCCGTCCTCGAGAGCCGCGATTGCCACCTGGCCGGCGATCGCATCGTGCAGCTGCACGCCGATCAGCAGGCCGTCGCCTCGCACCTCACGCACGGCCGGGTGGCGCAGCCCGGTCAACTCGCCGGTCAGGTACGCGCCGACGAGTCGGGCGTTGTCGAGAAGGCACTCGCGCTCGATCGTGTCGAGGACCGCCAGGGCCGCGGCGGCCGCCGGCGGGTTGCCGCCGAACGTACTGCCGTGCTGACCCGGCTCGAGTAGTGCCCCCGCCCGGCCCAGCCCGATGCACGCGCCGATCGGGTAGCCGCCGCCGAGTCCCTTGGCGAGCGTCACGATGTCGGGTCTGACCGCGGCGTTGTGGTGCGCGAACCACCTTCCGGTGCGTCCCGCGCCGGTCTGCACCTCGTCGAGCCACAGCAGCGCGCCGTGGGCATCGGCGATCCGCCTGGCCTCCTCCAGGTATCCCGCCGGTGCCGGGATCACGCCGGCCTCGCCCTGGATCGGTTCCAGGACGATGGCCGCGGTGTCTTCGTCCACCGCCGCGGCGAGGGCTGGGCCGTTTCCGAAGTCGACGAAGGTCACGTCGCCCGGGAGTGGCTCGAACGGTTCGCGGTAGGAAGCCTTGGCGGTCAGGGACAGTGATCCCATCGTGCGTCCGTGGAAGCCGCCGTTCGCCGCCACGACGCGGCCACGCCCGGTCCGCCGCCCGATCTTGAACGCCGCCTCGTTGGCCTCGGTCCCGGAGTTGGTGAAGAAGACCCGGCCGTCGCCCGCGCCGAGCAGCGTGAGCAGCCGCTCGGCGAGCGCCACCTGCGGCTCGCTGGCGAAGAAGTTCGAGATGTGGCCGAGGGTGGACGTCTGCTCATGGACGGCACCGACGACCGCGGGATGCGCGTGCCCGAGCGCGTTGACGGCGATCCCGGCCAGCATGTCCAGGTACCGGTTCCCGGCGTCGTCCCAGACGTAGCAGCCCGCGCCGCGGACGAGCACCCGGCGCGGCGGGCCGAAGGTGTTCATCAGGTTGTGCGCGTAGCGGTCCTGCAGCGAGCTCACGTCGCGGCCTCCGGATCGGGGACGACCATCGTGCCGATGCCGTCGTCGGTGAAGATCTCCAGCAGCAGGGCGTGCGGCACCCGGCCGTCGAGGACGTGTGCGCGCGGGACCCCGCCGACAACCGCCCGCAGGCAGGCCTCCATCTTCGGGATCATGCCGGTCGTCATGGTCGGCATCAGGGCGGCGAGCCCGGACGCGGTGATCTCGTCGACCACCTCGTCGGAGGCCGGCCAGTCGGCATACAGACCCTCGACATCGGTGAGCACCACCAGCTTGGCGGCTCCGAGCGCCGTCGCGAGCGCGGATGCCGCGGTGTCGGCGTTGACGTTGTGCACCTGTCCGGCGGAGTCGGGTGCGACGCTCGACACGACCGGGATGCGGCCCGCCTCGATGAGGTCGAGGACGCTCTCCGGACGTACCCTCACGACGTCGCCGACCAGGCCGATGTCGACCTGCTCGCCCCCGACCACCGCTCCGGTGCGTTCGGCGGTGAAGAGGCCGGCGTCCTCACCGGACAACCCCACCGCGAGCGGGCCGTGCTGGTTGAGCAGCCCGACGAGCTCCCGGCCGACCTGTCCGACCAGGACCATGCGGACGACGTCCATCGCCTCCGGCGTCGTGACCCGCAGACCGCCCCTGAACTCCGTGCCGATGCCGAGCCGGCCCAGCATGTCACTGATCTGCGGACCGCCTCCGTGCACCACGACCGGCCGGAGCCCGGCATAGCGCAGGAACACGATGTCCTCGGCGAAGGCCTCGCGGAGCTTGGCGTCGGTCATCGCGTTGCCGCCGTACTTGATCACGATGGTCGCGCCGTGGAACTCCTCGAGCCAGGGCAGCGCCTCGGTGAGCGTTGCCGCCTTGCGCAGCGCCGCGAGTCGGTCGCGTGACATCAGGTCCCCCTCACGTCGAGTACGCGGAGTTCTCGTGCACGTACGCGTGGGTCAGGTCGGTGGTCCAGACCGTGGCCGACCCAACCCCGGACTTCAGGTCCACGGTGACGCTCACGCTGCGACCGGTCAGGTCGACCAGCTCCCGCGGCTGACCGGGCTCGCCGTTGCGGCAGATCCAGATGCCGTTCATCGCGACGTCGAGGTCTGTCGGGTCGAAGGCCGCGGCGGTGGTGCCGACGGCGGCCAGGATCCGGCCCCAGTTGGGGTCCTTGCCGAAGACCGCCGCCTTGAACAGCGCGCTCCGGGCGATCGCCCGGGCGACCTCCACCGCGTCGGCCTCGGTGGCGGCGTTGACCACGGTGACCGCGATCTCGTGGTCGGCGCCCTCTGCGTCGCCGATCAGCTGCGCTGCCAGGTCCCGGCTCAGCTCGCGCACAGCGTCGGCGAACTCCTGGTCGGTGGGGCGTACCTGTGATGCCGCGCTGCTCATCAGTACGACCGTGTCGTTGGTGGACATGCAGCCGTCGGAGTCGAGCCGGTCGAAGCTGACGCCGGTCGCCGCGCGCAGCGCCCGGTCGCACGCGCCCGCGTCCACCTCCGCGTCGGTGGTCATCACGACCAGCATCGTGGCCAGCGCGGGAGCCAGCATCCCCGCCCCCTTCGCCATCCCCGCAACGCACCATCCGTCGCGGGTGACCACAGACTGCTTGGCCCTGGTGTCCGTGGTGAGGATCGCCTCGGCCGCCGCGTCACCGCCGGTGTCCGACAACGCCGCTACGCAGGCGCGGAGGCCGGTCAGCAGCCGGTCGGCGTCGAGGTGCTCACCGATCAGGCCGGTCGAGCAGACGAGCACGTCGATCGCGGCGACGCCCAGCCCTTCGGCGACGCCATCGGCGGTCCGGTGTGTTGTCTGGAAACCCGTCGGGCCCGTGAAGCAGTTCGCACCGCCGGAGTTGAGCGCAACGGCGCGCAGCGCGCCGTCCTTGACCGCCTGCTCGCTCCATAGCACCGGGTTGGCCTTGCACCGGTTCGAGGTGAACACTGCGGCGGCGGCGTGACCGGGGCCGTCGTTGACGACCAGAGCGACGTCGGGTGACCCGGACGGCTTCAAACCCGCCGTGGCGGCGGCGGCCCGGAATCCGCGTGGGGTGGTCACGGTCACGGAGCGACCCCGACGGTGGGCAGCCCGCTGGTCTCGGTCAGGCCGAGCGCTATGTTCATGCACTGGATGGCACCGCCGGCCGTGCCCTTGGTGAGGTTGTCCATCGCACCGACGGCGACCAACCGTCCCGCGCGGGGGTCGACGGCGACCTGGACGTGCACGGTGTTGGCGCCGAGCGTGGCCTGGGTCTGCGGCCAACGCCCCGGCGGGAGCAGGTGCACGAACGGCTCGGCCTCGAACGCGTCCGCGTACGCCTGCCGCACGCTGCCCGCGTCGACGCCGGCGCGGAGCCGACCGGTGCAGGTGGCGAGGATCCCCCTGGCCATCGGGGCCAGCACCGGCGTGAACGACACCCCGACCCGCGTACCTGCCATCCCGCGCAGGTTCTGCTCGATCTCGGGGGTGTGGCGATGGGTGCCGCCGACGCCGTACGCCGACGCCTGACCCATCACCTCCGCACCCAGCAGGTTCGGCTTCGGCACCCGGCCGGCACCGGAGGAGCCGGAGACGGCGACGATCACGACGTCGTCGACCTCGATCAGCCCCGCGGTCACCGCGGGCAGCAGCGCCAGGGTGGCGACCGTCGGGTAGCAGCCCGGGACCGCGACCCGGCGGGCGCCGGCGAGCTTGTCGCGCTGCCCGGGGAGCTCCGGCAGGCCGTAGGGCCATGTCCCCGGGTGCTCGCCACCGTAGAACTCCGTCCAGGTGGCCGGCTCGACGAGCCGGAAGTCGGCGCCGCAGTCGAGCACGAGCACGTCGGCGGCGAGCGACTGCGCCAGCGTCGCCGACTGTCCGTGCGGCAGCGCGAGGAAGACCACGTCGTGGCCGGTGAGCCGGCCCGGCGTCGTCTCCTCCAGTACCCGGTCGGCCAGCGGCAGCAGCTGCGGGTGGTGGTCGCCGATCGTCGTACCTGCGCTGGCACCGGCGGTCAGTTCGCCGATCTCGATCCCGGGGTGGGAGTGCAGCAGTCGCAGCAGCTCGCCGCCCGCGTACCCGCTGGCGCCGGCGATCGCCACCCGAAACCGAGGGGACACTGCATACCTCCACGTTGGTATGCATAATCATGCAGGACCGGTCGACCGTTCGCAAACCCGGCGGCCGAGCCGCCGAGCAGCGGTCAGACCCGCTGGACGGCGCCGGTACGTGCTGCCGCCGCCGCGACGGCGGCGTCCCGGGCGGCGGCTGTCTCGCCCTCGGTGAGCGTCCGGTCGGCGGCGCGGAAGCGGAGCGCGAACGCGAGCGACTTCCTGCCGGTCGCTATCTGGTCACCGGTGTAGACGTCGAACAGGCGTACCGACTCCAGCAGCTCACCCGCGCCGTCGCGCAGCGCCGCCTCGACCGCTGCAGCCGGGATGTCGGCGTCGACGATGAGGGCGACGTCCTCCTTGGCGAGCGGCTGGGTGGAGAAACGTGGTGCCGGGGTGATCAGCGGTGCGGCGGCGAACAGCGCATCGAGGTGCGCCTCCGCCGCGCTGGCCCGCCCCGGGAAGCCGTACGCCTTGGCGACCTTCGGGTGCAGCTCACCGGCGGTGCCCACCACGGTCCCGTCGAGCAGCAGCTCCGCACACCGGCCCGGATGCCAGGGCGCCCACCTCGCCTGGCGCACGGCCAGGTGGAGTCCGAGCGCCGTCGCGACGACGCGGACCGCCTGGATCGAATCGGCCCAGCCGGCGGGGCGGGCTGGCCCCCACCAGCCCTCCGGCACGCGCTCACCGGCCACGACCACGGCGACATGGTTCGGCTGCTCGGGGAGCGCAGCTTCGAGGGCCGCGAGCTCGGCCTCGGTGGGTGCGCGGTCCACCGGCAGTCTCGGCGCCCGGTGCAGCGGCCCGGGTCTCGGCCGGAATGTCGGCCCGGTCTCGAACAGCGAGACGCCGGGCTGGCCCCGCCCCAGGTTGCGGGCCGCCGCCTGCAGCAGGCCGGGGAGCAAGGTGGTCCGGAGCTCGGGCGCCTCGTCCGAGAGCGGGTTGGCGATCCGGACGGTGGTGCGGCGCGGGTCGTCGGGAGCCAGCCCGAGCGCGTCCCAGTCGCGGTCGCCGACGAACGGGTAGCACAGGGTCTCCACGAAGCCGGCTCCGGCCAGCGCGGTGCCGATGCGACGTCGCAGCCGCTGTTCCCGGGTCAGTCCGCGTCCGGCCGGCGCCACCGGCAGCATGGACGGGATCGCGTCATAGCCGACCAGGCGGGCGACCTCCTCGACGAAGTCGTTGGGGTCGACGAGGTCCGGACGCCAGGTCGGTGGCGTCACAATCAACGTGTCGTCGAGGGACTCGACCTCGCAGCCCACCGTGGCCAGGCACCGAAGCACCGTCGAGGGTGCGACCTCCATGCCCAGCACCCGGGTGCTCAGCCCGGCGCCGAGCGAGGCCGCCGGAGGCGGCGTGAACCGGCCGGTCAGGGTGAGGTCGACGACGCGCCCGCCGCCGAACTCGGTGAGCAGGGCGCCCACCCGGTCCGCCGCCGCGGCGGGGATGGCGGGGTCCACACCGCGCTCGAAACGCCTCGACGCCTCCGACGGGAGCCGGTGTCGGCGTGCGGTCCGGGCGATCGACACCGGGTCGAAATGCGCCGCCTCCACCAGCACCCGCGTGGTCGATTCCGACATCTCCGTCGTCTCACCGCCCATCACTCCGGCGAGCCCGATGGGGCCGGACTCGTCGGTGATGAGCAGGTCTTCGGCGTCGAGTTCGCGAAGGGTCCCGTCGAGCGTGGTCAGCGTCTCACCCGGCCCGGCGCGGCGTACGACGATCCCACCCTGCAGCCGGTCGGCGTCGTACCCGTGGATCGGCTGTCCGAGCTCGAGCATCACGTAGTTGGTTACGTCGACGCTGAGCGAGATCGGTCGCATCCCGGCGAGCTGCAGCCGCCGCTGAATCCACCGCGGGCTGGCGGCGGCCGGGTCGAAGTCCTCCACCGTCACGGCGGCGAAGACGTCACAGCCCGAGGGGTCGTCGAGGCGGACGGCTCCCCGGTCCTCGCAGCTCCGGGGCGGCTCGCGCAGCGCGGGGTCGGTGTAGGGAACGTCGAACGCTGCGGCGGCCTCGCGGGCGACGCCGCGGATCGACAGGCAGTAGCCGCGGTCGGGCGTCACGGCGAGGTCGAGCACACCGTCGCGCAGATGCAGGACGGCCGCGGCGTCGTCGCCGACCTTGGCCTCGTCCGGTGCTAGCACGATGATGCCGCTGTGGTCGTCCCCGATGCCCAGCTCGCGGGCAGAGCAGATCATCCCGTCCGACACGTGTCCGTAGGTGCTGCGGGCGCTGATCGCGAACCCGCCCGGGAGCATCGTTCCGGGCAGGGCGACCACGACGAGATCTCCGGCCGCGAAGTTGTGCGCCCCGCAGACGATGCCGCGCGGCTCCTCCTCCCCGACGTCGACCTGGCACCACCGGATCGTCTTGCCGTTGCTGTGCGTCTCGGGTTCCGAGGAGAGCACCCGCCCCACCACCAGGGCGCCGACGAGGTCAGATCCGGGCTCCTCGACCTGCTCGACCTCCAGGCCGACCTTCACCAGTGCGTCGCCGATCTCGCGGATGGTGACCTGGGCCGGAATCTGGGCGTACTCGCGCAGCCATGACAGGGGTACGCGCATCAGATGTCGCTCCCGAACGCGACGGCGAACCGCACGTCACCCTCCACCATGTCGCGCATGTCCTCGATGCCGTGCCGGAACATCAGCGCGCGCTCGATTCCCATCCCGAAGGCGAAGCCGGAGTAGCGGTCCGGGTCGATGCCGCAGGCGACCAGCACCCTGGGATTGACGACGCCGCAACCGCCCCACTCGATCCAGCCCTCACCGGCGCAGGTGCGGCACGGCCGGTCGGGGTTGCCGACCGACTCGCCGTGGCAGACGAAGCATTCGAGGTCGAGCTCGGCGCTCGGCTCGGTGAAGGGGAAGTAGGAGGGACGGAGCCGGGTCCTGAGCCCGTCGCCGAACATCGCCTGGGCGAAGTGGGCGAGCGTGCCGGACAGATGCGCCATCGTGATGCCCTCGTCGACGACTAGGCCCTCGACCTGGTGGAAGACCGGCGTGTGGGTCGCGTCGAGCTCGTCGGTCCGGTAGGTGCGCCCCGGCACGATGACGTGGATCGGGGGCGGTCGGGTCAGCATCACCCGCGCCTGGACCGGCGAGGTGTGGGTACGCAGCACCACTCCGGCGTCCCGCGGCTCGAGGAAGAACGTGTCCTGCATCGAGCGCGCCGGGTGGTCGGGTCCGATGTTCAGCGCGTCGAAGTTGAGCCATTCGGATTCGACCTCCGGCCCCTCGGCGACCTCCCAGCCCATCGCGACGAACACGTCCGCGATCCGCTCCTGGATCGTGGTGAGCGGATGTCTGGCTCCGACCGGATCACGGTCCCACGGCAGCGTGACGTCAACGGCCTCGTCGACGAGGATCCTCGCCTCGTGTTCGACCTCGAGGACGCCCCGGCGCTCCCGCAGGGCCGTCTCGACCGCCCGCCGCGCCTGCCCGACACGGATACCGGCGTCCTTGCGGGCCTGCGGGGGCAGCGCCCCGATCTCGCGGTTGGCCAGCGCCAGCGGTGACCTGTCGGCGGCATGTTCGAGACGTACCCGGTTGAGCGCGTCGAGGGTGTCCGCCGCGGCGATGTCGGCGATCGCCTGGTCGCGCATCCGGTTGACCTCGTCCGGATGCAGGGGGGTCACCTCGACCGGGTCGAAGTCGCTGTTCGGGCCCGACATGCTCGCCTCTCGCTACCCGGCGCCGCATCCCCGGCACCTCGCCGTCACCGCGGGTGGTGCGGCGAGGGCAAGTCTAGAAGCCGTCGGCGACTAGGAATCCAGCGCCTCGGGTCGCCCCGGCGGCAGGTACACCTCGATGCGTGCCCCAGGGACGGCGCCGCCCTCGACGTCGCCGTCGGTGCGTACTCCGGCACGGACCTCGCCCCCGTGCGCCTCGACGAGACCCTTGACGATGAACAGGCCCAGCCCGGTGCCGGTGCGGTCCCCCGAGCGCCAGTACTTCATGAACACGCGCGTCCGCGCCTGCTCGGGGATTCCCGCACCCGCGTCCTCGACGTCGATGTCGACGCCGCCACCCTGGTGCGGTCGCAGTCGCACAACGACGTCACCGGCACCGTGCCGCAGCGCGTTGTCGACGAGGTTGGCGATGATCTGGTGGAACTTGTCCGGGTCGACCCAGACCTCGGGCAGGTCGTCGACCACGACGTCGACCCTGCGCCCCTCGCCGGGCTGCGCTCGCACCGCGACATCACGGGCGGCTGCGCCCAGATCGACCGGCTGGCGGCGCAGCTCCAGCCTGTTGGAGTCGATCCGCGCGACGTCGAGCAGGTCGGTGATCAGCCTGGTGAGCCGGTCCGCGTCCGCGTCGACCGTACGAAGCATCAGCAGCCGCTGGCTGTCGCTGAACCGGTCCCACTTGCTCAACAGGGTGGCGGTGAACCCCTTGACCCCCGTCAGCGGCGACCGCAGCTCGTGGGCGACGGTCGCGACCAGATCCGAGCGCTCGCGGTCGGTGCGGGCCCGGACGCGGGCCTCGCGGAGGGCGATGACGACGCGGCTGACCGGCCCCCGTGGCGTGTCTCGTACCAGCCGCGCGGTCAGCAGCAGCTCGCGCCCGTCCCGTGCGTACCAGGCCTGTTCCGAGAGCAGGTTGCGGATGCTGAGGCCGGTGTAGGGCTGCGCACAGTCCCACCAGTCGCGGCCCTCGAGGTCCTGCAGGCCCAGCACCTTGCCCACGTGCGTGCCGAGCGCCGCGGCGGCGTCGATGCCGAGCAGCCTTGCGGCGGTCGTGTTGACGAGCGAGACGCACTCGTCGGCCCCGGCGACCACGACCCCGTCCGGCAGCTCGTCAGGCAGCCCGGGCAGCGCAGCGGCGCACGGCGGCCCGGGCGTGCTCTCTGGGCCGCCACCCCGTGCCGGCATATGGACCTTCCCCCCACCCCGGGACGCCATGCCGCGACCCGGTTCGATGATGCGCCTTACCGCTCATGGTGACGGACTCGTGCCGATGCGTACAGGCAGACAGCGGCGGCGGCGGCCAGGTTCAGGCTTTCGGCCTGCCCGTAGATGGGTATGCGGACCACCGCGTCGGCCCTGGAGATGGCGACGTCGGCAAGCCCATGCGCCTCGTTCCCGAACAGCCATGCGGTCGGGCCGGCCAGCCGCCCGTCGGCGATCACCTCGTCGAGGCTGACGTCGCCGGAGGCGTCGGCGGCCAGGACTCGCACGCCGCTGCGGGCCAGCAGCTCCAGCGCGTCGACCGTGCTGCCGGCCGTGCAGATCGGCAGATGGAAGATGCTGCCGGCGCTGGCGCGTACGCACTTGCCGTTGTAGGGGTCGACGGACTCACCCGCCAAGATCACCGCGTCGGCCCCGGCCGCGTCGGCGCAGCGGATCACCGTCCCGGCGTTCCCGGGATCGCGGATGTCCGCGCAAACCGCCAGCAGACCTGGCGCCTGCTCGAGGATCGCCTCCATCGGCTGGTCGACGAACCGGCAGACGGCGACCAGGCCCTGCGGGTTGACGGTGCCGCTGAGCGACGTCACCACCTGCGTCGACACCCGTCGCCAGCCGACATCGGAGTCGAGGGCGGTCTGTCGCAGCGCGGGGTTCCGCTCCTCGGCCGCGGGCGTGGCGAAGATCTCCGTCACCGTCCCGGGTCGGCGCAGTGCCTCGCGGACCGCCTGCGGCCCCTCGGCCAGGAACATCCGCCGGAGCGCCCGCGAGTTGGCCTTCGCCAGCCGTCGCGCCGCCTTCACCGTCGGGGACTGGGGCGACGTCAGCTCGACGGGCTCCACCTGGATCGACCTGCGGTGAACCGTCTCAGGCGGCTGCGCCGTCGCCGGTGTGCGTGTCGGTGGCCGGCAGGCTCGCCTTGGCCAGGTCCACCAGCTTGGCGAAGGCCGCGCCGTCATGGACCGCGAGGTCGGCGAGCATCTTGCGGTCGACCGCAACGTCGGCGGCGTGCAGACCCTGGATGAACCGGTTGTAGGTCATGCCGTTCGCCCGCGCCGCCGCGTTGATGCGAGTGATCCAGAGGCGACGGAAGTCACCCTTGCGAGCCTTGCGGTCACGGTAGCTGTAGACCAGCGAATGGGTGACCTGCTCCTTGGCCTTGCGGTACAGCCGGGACCGCTGTCCGCGGTAGCCGGATGCGCGCTCGAGGGTCTCCCGGCGCTTCTTGTGGGCGTTGACGGCTCTCTTGACGCGTGCCACGTGTTACTCCTTGGGAAAGCGACGCCGGGGTGCGGTGCGCACGGCGCCTGGGCGATCGAGGAACGAGGTCTACTTTCCGATCAGCCGCTTGGCCCTCTTGGTGTCTGCCTTGGAGACCGTCTGGGTGCCGGCCAGCCGGCGCTTACGGGTCGACGACTTGTGCTCGAGCAGGTGGGCGCGATTGGCCTTCCCGCGCAGGACCTTTCCCGACCCGGTGACCTTGAAACGCTTGCTCGCACCGGAGTGCATCTTCATCTTCGGCATTGCCCTGCGACCTCTTTCGATCCTGGTGAAGCACAGCTTCGGTAGTAATGCTTGGGTAGTTGTGCGGCGCGGCTCACATGTCCGGGTCGAGGTTCTCGGAGCGACCGCGCGGTTTCTTCGGTGATACGTGTTCGGGCCGGCTGGCGACCCGGTGCGCGCGCTGCGCCTCCCGGTCGGCGTCGCGTTCGGCGACCTCGCGGGCCTTGTCCGCCCTGACGTCGGCCTTCGCCTCCGACTTCTTCTTGTGCGGTCCGAGCACCATGATCATGTTCCTGCCGTCCTGCTTCGGTGCCGACTCGACGTAACCGAGTTCGGTCACGTCCTCGGCGAGCCGCTGCAGCAGCCGGAACCCCAGCTCCGGCCGGTGCTGCTCACGGCCGCGGAACATGATCGTGATCTTGACCTTGTCCCCCGCCCGCAGGAACCGGACGACGTGACCCTTCTTCGTCTCGTAGTCGTGCGAGTCGATCTTGGGTCGGAGCTTCATCTCCTTGATCACCGTGTTGGTCTGGTTGCGTCGCGCTTCGCGTGCCTTCTGGGCGGTCTCGTACTTGTACTTGCCGTAGTCCATCAGCTTGCAGACCGGTGGACGTGCCGTCGGGGCTACCTCGACCAGGTCCAGTTCGGACTCCTGGGCCAGTCTCAGTGCGTCGTCGATGCGCACGATGCCGACCTGTTCGCCGTTCGGACCGACGAGCCGTACCTCGGGTACGCGGATTCGGTCGTTGACGCGCAACTCTGTGGTAATGGGTCCTCCTGTGGTTCGGTGACTGGGCCGTCGACCACCGGAACGAAAAAGGCTCCCGTACCGTCACGCACGGAAGCCACCCGAACGCCGCCAAGGCGACGCGGAACCAGCCCCGGGGGGCCGGTTGACCAAACCCGATGACCTTGTCGGTCGGCGGGTGGGAGGTGGGCTCCGCTTGCAAATCGCGCTCACCGCACGTTGGGCGGGTGCTGCGGGCGCGATCGGTCGAGAATCCAGGATAGCAGCCGGGCCTCCCGGCTCGTACGCCGCGGAACCGGGTCGGAGTCAGGCCTCCCGCCGCTCGGCCCGGACGGGGATCACCCAGGCGAACGCGGCGCCCTCACGGACCAGCTGGTGGCCCGCTGCCGCATGCCGCAGCACGTCGGTCTCCAGGACCACGCCGCTGTGGCCGATGTCGACGACGACCGCCGCGGCGCCCTGCTCGAGTGCCCCCCGCGCCACCTGCCGGCACGGCAGCGGCACCGGTCTGGCCGTGCCGTCCCAGCTGCGCATGGCGGCCATGCTGGTGAAGGCCAGCTGCGCCGTGCGGCCGTCCGTCCCCCTGATCATGACGGCGGCCATCTCCGACCCGTGATCGCTCCCCTGCGCCGCCGCGGGCATCGACACCACGGGCACCAGGAGGCGGGCACCGAGCAGCGCTTGGATCAGCGGCGCCGAGATCCCGTCGACGGTGTACGCCTGCAGCGCCTCTGTCACCGCCGGATCCGCCTCGCCCGCGTCACCGGCGAAACCGGGGTCAGGGATGCTCCTCACCCTCCCCAACCTAGCCCGCGACGACGTCGTATCACCGGACAGAACCCCGGCCCGGACCCGATCCAGAATGGGGGTCTTCCCGGAGGTGAATACGGCGCCGAATGTGCGACGCTTGAGGGGTGGATTACAACGACATCTCCTGGCTTCCGCTGGTGGTCGGCCTGTCGGGCATCGGTGTCGCGCTGAGCTGGCTGGCCTGGAAGCGTCGCGACCTCGCGGCCGGGCTCCGCGGCTTCGGTCTGTCACTGATGCCCATCGCCGCGTACCTCACCGGCGTGTTGAAGCTGATCTGGAAGGTCGGGGCCGCGTTCGGTGACTGGGCGGTCAACCTTGTGTTCTCACCCACGGTGTGGCTGGGGATCATCATCGGCGGCATCGGTGCCGTCCTCCTCGTCGTGGCGGGGATGCTCGCCCGGCGGCGCCCGGGTGCCACGGCGGCGACGCCAGGGGTGGAGGCCGCAGGCAAGCCCGCACGCGGCGGACCGGGCGCGAAGCCACCCAAGTCGGTTGGCAGCACGCGCAGCCAGCCGGCGTCGTCGGTGGACAGCGACTTCGCCGAGATCGAGCAGATCCTGAAGAACCGCGGCATCAACTGACGCCGTGATCGCGTGAGGACAATCGCACTCGCGACCCTCGCCGCCCGCATCGCCGCCAGCCCCCCACGACTGGGGGACACCCGCCTGGTCTGCGTCGACGGCCCGGCGGGGTCCGGCAAGACGACGCTGGCCGGAGCCCTCCGGCAGGCTCTGGTCGCGCAGACGGGCTGGACCGTCCCGCTGGTCCACATGGACGACTGTTACCGGGGCTGGACCGGTCTCGACGACGAGCTGGTGGCGCGGATCACGGCCCAGATCCTCGACCCGCTGCGCGGCGGGCGGACTGCCCGCTACCAGCGATACGACTGGGGGCGCTCGCGGTTCGAGGAGTGGCACGAGGTGGAGCCCGCGCCTGCGCTCCTGCTCGAGGGCGTCGGATCGGCACCCCTCTCGTTCGGGTCGTGGATCTCGCTGCTGGTCTGGGTCGAGGCGAGCGAGGACGACCGGCTGAGCAGGGGCCTGGCCCGGGACGGGCACACGCTGGCGCCGCAGTGGCGGCGCTGGATGCTGACCGAGGCCGAGTTCGCCGCCGCCCACCGCACCCGCGAGCGCGCCGACATCATCGTCGACGGCTCGAGCCTTTCCGCGGGCTGGCCGGAGCGGCTCGTGATCCTGGAGGACACCTCGTGATCGTGCAGGTGGTCAGCCGCGCAGCGGGTCTACGGCTCCGCGTGGCGTACCTGCGCGGCGGCAAACCCTGCACGGGTGGAGGAGAACCGCGGCGGAGTTGCTGCCAGCGGTACCGGGTGGCCGATGAAGTACCCCTGCGCGAAGTCGACGCCCAGCTCGGTGATCAGCCGCAGGGTCTGCTCGTCCTCCACGAACTCGGCGATCGTGAGCTGGCCGAGCCCTCGCGCGAGTTCGACCATCGCCCGCACGAAGACCTGGTCGACGGGGCTGGTGGTCAGCGAGCGGATGAACTCGCCGTCGATCTTCAGGTACTGGCAGGACAGGTGCTTGAGGTAGTAGAACGATCCGAAGCCGACGCCGAAGTCGTCCAGCGCCAGCTCACATCCGAACGGCGCGATCCCCTCGGCGAAGGCGGTCGCGTGTGCGAGATTCGTCACCGCGGCGGTCTCGGTCAGCTCGAAGACCAGGTTGGCGGCCAAGCCTCCCAGCGCCGTCAGCTCGGGCTCGATCAGCCGCAGGAAGTCCGGATCGCTGACCGAGACCCCCGAGACGTTCACCTCCAGCCGGGGCACATCTCCCCACGCGTGGCCCTCGGCGATCAACCGGCAGGCCTTCCTCACCACCCACTGGTCGATGTCGCGCACCACACCGGACCGTTCGGCGATGTCGAGGAACGCGGCGGGCGGGATCATCTCCCCGGAGTCGCTGCGCATCCGCAGCAGCAGCTCGTGCTGGGTCACCCGTCCCGTCGCCAGGTGCATGATCGGCTGCGCGTGCAGCTCCAGCTGGTCGAGCTCGAGAGCCTCCCGGATCCGCTGCAGCCACGTCTGCCGGGACTTGACCCGGGCCTGGTGCACGTCGGCGGCGGCGACCGATACCCGGTCGCGTCCGGCGTCCTTCGCGTCGTACATGGCGATGTCGGCGTTGACCAGCAGCTCCGCCGGGCTCAGGTCGTCGGCGCTGCCGAACGTGGTAATGCCGATGCTGACGCTGAGTCGCAGCTGCTGGCCGCTGTCGACCCGGAAGCGCGCCGTGCGGATCGCGTCGCCGAGGCTGCGCGCGATGTCGACGACCTTGGTGGGGCGTACGTCTCGCAGCAGCACCGCGAACTCGTCGCCGCCGAGACGTGCGATGACATCGGTGGCGCGCAGCCGCTCGCGGAGCAGGGTGGCGATCCGCTGCAGCACGACGTCTCCGACGGCGTGGCCGTGGCTGTCATTGACGTACTTGAAGTTGTCGAGGTCGAGGACGAGCAGGGCCGCGGACCGGCGCGACGCGGAGGACAGCCTGCTGAGGCTCACCTCACGCTCCAGTTCCTTCTCGAAGTGGCGGCGGTTCGAGACGCCGGTGAGCGGATCGGTGGCGGCCAGGTGCTCGAGGTGACCGCGGGAGGAGCGCAGCTCTTCGCGGGCTCCACCGAGCGCCACGGCGGCGCGCTCCACTTCGTCCTGCATGGTGTTGAAGCTCCTGGCCATCGCTCCCAGCTCGTCGGCGGCGTGGACCACCACCCGCTGGCGGTCGATCCTGGCGCGCACGGCATTCAGGTCACCTGCCGCGAGGCTCTCCATCGACCGGGTCAGGTCGGCCAGCGTGCCCGTCGCCAGGCGGTCGGCGGCTGCGGCGACCTCGCCGGCCACGTGGGCGATCATTCCCGGCAGCACGAGACCCACCGAGATCGTGATGAGCGCGACCGCGACGAAGATGTCCTCGAGCGCGGCGATCAGCGCCGGGGCCCCCCGGTCGACGTAACCGACCGCCACCAGGTACCCGACGCTGTCCAGCGTCATCACCAGCAACATGGCGCCGGTGAGCTTCTTGTGCAGGGAGTTGCGGATGCCCGACGACCCGGCCAGCCGTCGATCGCTCCAGCGGCGCAGCGCGTACAGCGCCGCACCCGAATAGGCCAGACCCATCCCGAAGACGACGGTGGGCAGGCCGAACTGCTGGAAGCCGAGCACGGCCGCGACGGCCCAGGTGCCCGCGGCCACCAGACCCAGCCCGATCGTCCCGCGGGGCGCCCGATAGGGCCGGTGGAGCCCCGGGGAGTGGCGGCGCAGCAGCCACACCGCGACGCTCGGCAGCGCGATGCCGATCAGGTACGTCAGGTTGGCTGCGGCGATCATCCAGACCGGGTCGCCGAGCAGCAGGAACACGATCGACATCCCCGCCGTCAGCGCGGTGGCCACCCAGGGCACGTCACGCGCGGACCTGCGGGCCAGCCAGCGCGGCAGCAGGCCGTCCTCGGACAGCTGGGACAGGGTCCGTGACGCGCCGGCGAGCGGTTGGAGCGTTCCGTGGAACATGTTGAGTACCAGCAGCCACACCGCCGCCCCGCGGGCCGCGCCGCCGAGCAGGGGGGCGAAGGCGGGAGCCAGCGACTGCGCCAGGTCTCCTTCCAGCGGATGGGCGCCCAGCACTCCGAGCCAGACGACGGGCACCGCGACGAAGAACAGGCACGCCATCGCGGCGCTGGCGTAGAACGCGCGGGGGACGTTGCGCTCGGGGTTCGTGGTCTCGCCGACGTGACACCCGGCTGCCTCGAAGGCCGGTGCGGCGAAGCCGATGAGATACAGGCCGGCCATTGCGCTGGTGACCGAGCCGAACAGGCCGTCGAACGGCGACCGGAGGGAGTAGGAGGTGGCGACAGCCCAGTCGACGTGACCGGTCACGACCGGCACCAGGACCGACAGGAACGCGAGTCCACCGGCACCGGCGGCGATCATCACCCCGACGGTCGAGACCTTGCGTACTCCCAGGAGGTTCAGCCCGGCGAACACGAGCAGGATGGCGACGGCGAGTGGCGTCACCGGCACGCCCGGCAGGTACCAGGCGTGCAACGCGGCGGCGGACAGCAGTGAGGTGAGCCCACAGGTCGGGACCCAGCCCCACCAGTAGCACGTGCCCGCCAGGTTGGCGAGCACAGCGCTGTAGGGGCGGAAGGCCTCCCCGCACACGGCCGCGATGCCGCCGACCCGGTTCGGCCACATCAGCAGCAGCTCGATCCATCCGGGCATCGCCGCGAGACCGAGCAGCAGCCCCACCGCGAGCAGGGGCACCGCCGCGGTGCCCTGCGCCAGCAGCAGCGCGCCCATCAGGAACAGGCTCTGGTTGCTCCCGCCCATGGCCAGCGAGGCGGTGCGCACCCACCCCAAGGATCTGGGGTGCGGGCTGTCCAGCGTCGCGTGGGGAGGATCGACTTCCGAGATAATCACCCGTGCCTCCTTCCCCACGAGAAGCAGGCAGCATCACTCGCGAAACCAGTCTAACGTTGAGTAGTCGCGCGATTACCCAATGTGGGCAAACCGGGCTAGGCGCTCCTATACCCGGTCGGCTCGGCACCCAGGTCGACGATCGCGGCGACCGGGCCGCCGCCGTCCGGGCCCTGGTGTGCAGCCGACACCGAGACGAAGACGGCCGGGTCCCCGGTGACGGCGGCGGCGACGCCGCCCACACAGCTCTTGATCTGCCGGTGCCAGTGCACGTCGGAGTCGTCGAGCATCGCGTTGCGGCGGCCGCGCACCCGGCCGTCCTGGCTGACCTCACACTTGAGGAAGACGTTGACGAGCCGGCCGCCCAGGTCGTCGGGACGCGGGCGATCGGGCAGCTCGAGCCCGGCGTTGTGGATCGCGTTCCAGATCCCCTCCTGGTCGAGCGCGTCCCTCATCACCGAATGCCCGATGGCGTAGCGGCCGCCGACGCCTCGCGCGTTGCCGACCACGACCACCTGGGCCCGGTCGAGCTCGACGCCGCTGGAGCAGGACGCGACCGCGGAGTACAGCGAGCGGTCGGTCATGACCTGCTCGTCGGTCGGCATCTCGATCTCGCCCAGCCCGACGGCCACGCCCAGCGCGGTGCACCCGTTGGAGAGGTCCATCGACTCGTGCGTGTGCTCGGTCCAGACCGTCTTTCCGCGGCTCTTGGCGTCCTGGATGGTGTGGATCGTCAGCAGCGGGGTCTTGGTCTGCACGTAGTGCACATCCGCGGGGTCGTCGATGCCGGCGCGCTGCATCGCCTCCTTCACCGCGGTCGCGACCTTCGCCACCATCGCCGTCCGGCCGATGTCCTCCGGGAACAGGATGTCGCTCATCGCGAACCCGACGGTCAGCCTCGGCTCGTCGGTCGACTCTGCCTGGCCGGGCGGCACAGTCGCGAAGATCGTCGCGTGCGGACTGATCACCCCGTCGGTGCCGCCCGACCAGACGATCGGGACCTGGGCGACCTCCTCGGCGGTACGCGTCCCCCGGCCCGTGAGCACCTCGCGGAACGCCCGGTCGGCGATGATCCGCGTGTAGTCGTTGACGCCCCCGTTGCCCTCCGTCTTGCCGATCACCGCGACCACGCGGTCGGCGTCGATGACGCCGGCATCGATCAGTTCCGACAGCCCGCTGGCGTCCGAGACATGGCCGAGAGCCACCTTGCGTACCTCTATCGCATCAGGCATCTGAACCCTGCTCTCCTGGTGTGTCGGGTCGTATGACCGTGCCGGACCGGCCGGCCGCGGCGTCGACGATGTTGTCAAGACTGGTGATGACGGCGTAGCCCCCGCTGTCCTCGACGAACCGGCAGACCGCATCGACCTTCGGTCCCATGCTTCCGCTGGCGAAGTGTCCCTCACCTGCCAGCCGGCGCAGCTGCGAGACCTCGATCTCGCCGACGGGACTCGCCCGCGGCGTGCCGAACCCGATCACGGCGTTCTCGACGTCGGTCGCGATCACCAGCACGTCCGCCTGAACGGTACGCGCGAGCAGCGCCGCGCCCAGATCCTTGTCGATCACCGCCTCGACGCCACGGAGCCGTCCGTCCGCCTCTCGTACCACCGGGATCCCGCCGCCACCGTTTGCGACAACCACGAACCCGGCCTCCACCAGTCGGAGCACGGCGCCGGCGTCCAGGATCTCAAGCGGCTCCGGCGATGGGACGACGCGTCGCCATCCCTTGCTGCCGCGGTCCTGCCAGGTCTGACCGTGCTCGACCAGCAGGGCGGCCTCCTGCTCTGGCAGGAACCGCCCGATCGGCTTGGTCGGGTGGGAGAAGCCGGTGTCCTCGCGGTCCACCAGGGTGCGCGTCACGATCGCCGCCATCTGCCTGTCGGCACCGCGCAGGCGCAGCGCCTGGTCGAGCGCGTCGAGGAGGATGAAGCCGAGCGTCGCCTGGGTCTGCGCGCCGCACCAGTCCAGCGGCACCGGTGGGACGACGGTGGCCGCGATCTCGTTCTTCACCAGCAGGTTGCCCACCTGCGGCCCGTTCCCGTGGGTGATCACGACGTCGGCCCCGGCGACCACCAGGTCGGCCACCTTCGCCATCGCCGCCTCGGCCGCCGCGATCTGCGACTGCGGCGTGGCATCCCCGCCGGGCCCGGTCATCGCGTTGCCGCCGAGGGCGATCAGGACCTTCATCGCTGTAACTCCACGTCGAGCCGCCGTTCGAGCTGGGTCAATGCCTGCTCCGCCGCGCGGCGGACCTGCGGGTCGGGGTCCTGCAGGCCCCCGAGGACGAGATCGACGTGCTCGGACTCCCCGACCGCTGCGACCAGCCTCAGCACGGTCGCCCGCACTCGCGGGAGCGGGTGGTCGACCCACGCCAAGGCGGCCTCGACACCCTCGCCGACTTCGTACTTGGTCATCACCTTCATCGCCTGCTCGGCGACCCGCCACGCCTCGTCGTCGAGCGCCGCCACCAGGGCGGGCACGGCGCTCGGTGACCAGGCGTACCTCAGCGCCCGGGCGGCCCATACCCTCGGCCAGTAGCGCAGCGCCTGCCGCCGGTCGCCCGGCCCGAGGAGACCGGCGGCGCCGCGGCCGCCTATGTAGAGCAGGGCCTCCGGGCACCCCATCGGGTCCGCCCCCTCGAGCAGGTCGGCGCAGTACTCGGCGACGCGCGCGTCGCCCCAGCAGACGGACAGGGCGCCGACCAGCTCGCGCGGTGATCCTTCGAGCTGCTGGGCGGACGGGGCGGTCAGTTCCACGGCGTGGCCGTGGCCAGGGCGCAGCGCCAGGCCCTCGTCGTGGTTCAAAGCCAGTCGCATTCGGCGGAGCGTCGACCGCCCGACAGGGTGGCGTAGCCGGGACCGCGGTCGAAGAACGGCTCGTCCCCGCGTTCGGCCCGCAGCTGCGCCCGGCGTCGCTCGCTGGCCGGCCGGTCGACGACGGGCCGGCCGGACGCGGTGGACACCTGGACGCCGTAGTCGGTGTACGCGCCCTCGACCGAGACCTTTCCCCAGGACACGTCGCGCAGCACGTCGTCGTAGGGACGCCTGAGCGGGTCCCCCCATCCCCCGCCACCGGTGGTGCGTATCCGGATCACCTCACCGGCCCGGACCGGCTCGGCGTCGGCCAGCGCGTCGACGCGCCGCTCGTTGGGCCCCCCGGCGTCGATCACGACCTCGAACGGCCGACCGGCCTTGCCGCCCCTGACGCCCCAGCAGGCCAGGATCGACCGGTCCGCGATCGACATGAAGTGGGCGTCCTTGCGCATCCGGATGTGCTTCTCATACCCCAGTCCGCCCCGGAAGCGGCCCGCGCCACCGCTGTCACACGCGAGCCCGAGTCGTTCGACGATGAACGGGAACCTGGCCTCGGAGAACTCCGTCGGCAGGTTCCGCGAGTCGGGCACCACGTGGATGGTGTCCTCCCCGTCGGCGTAGTACCGGCCGCCGGAGCCGCCGCCGAGCACCTCGCGCATCAGGTACGGCTTCCCGTCGAGGTCATCGCCGTAGACACCGGTGTAGCGGATCGTCTCCTGGTCGGCCGGCATCCGGCCGTCGACCGCCTTGGCGAGCACGCCCGCGAGTACGCCGAGCAGCCGGAGGATGACGAACGTGCGGGCGTTGGTCGGAGCCGGGAAGGTCGGCGTGAGCAGCGTCCCCTTCGCCGGGAACCGCATCTCGATCAGCGGGACGATGCCCTCGTTGACGTCGAGCTCGGCCATCCGCTCCGGTGTGTCGGCGAGGTTTCGCAGGATCGGAGCCAGCCACTTCTTCAGGAAGTTGCCGTCGGCGTAGTCACCGCAGTGGTTGATCGGGCCCCTGGCCTGTGGGCTCGTCCCGTCGAAGTCGAGAACGAGTCTCCCCCCGTTGTCGTCGATCTTGGTCAGTGTGATGCGCTGGGTGTGCAGCCGCGGCTCGTCCACCCCGTCATGCTCGGCGTAGTCCTCCCAGGTGTACGTCCCCGCCGGGATCCTCGCCAGCACCTCCCGGCGGAACGTCTCGGTGGTCTTGTCCAGTACGACGTCGAAGCATGCCTCCACGGTGGCCTTGCCGTACCGGCCGAACAGCGCCGCCAGCCGGCGGGCGCCGAGCAGGCAGGCGGAGCACTCGGCGTCGAGGTCCGCCGCGAGCGACTCCGGCATCCGGGAGTTGCGTGTCATGATCTTCAGCGCCTGCTCGCACGGCACCCCCTCGTCCCACAGCTTGATCGGGGGAACCATCAGGCCCTCCTCGAACACACTGGTGGCGTGGCTCGGCATCGATCCGGGCACCGCACCGCCGATGTCGTCGTGGTGCCCGAAGGCCTGCACGAACCCCACCACCTCCGAGCCGGCTCCGCTGTCATGGAACACCGGCGCGGTCACGCACAGATCGGGCAGGTGGCCGATTCCGCCCTCGGACAGGTAGACGTCGTTGTGGAAGAACACGTCACCCGGTCGCATCGTGTCCAGTGGGTAGTCGCGTGCCACCGGTTGCACGAGCGCGGAGTATGAACGGCCGGTGAGCTTGCGCAGGTGGCGGTCGTGGATACCGGCCCGGTAGTCGTGGGCGTCCCGGATCATCGGCGACCGGCTGGTGCGCCCGATCGCGGTCTCCACCTCCTGCTCCACGGCGGCGAGGTAGCCCTCGACGATCTCGACGAGCACGGGGTCGGCCTGCGCCGCAGTCGTGAGTCGGTAGCCGCTCACCCGCTGGCCTCCGTCCGTGAGCGCGTGATCAGCAGGTTGCCGGCGTCGTCGACGGTGGCCCGGAAACCCGGATGCAGCGGGACGGTGGAGCTGAACTCCTCCAGCACCGCCGGGCCGTCGACGACGTCGCCCGCGCCGAGGAGGGCCCGGTCGTAGATCGCGGTCTCGATCCAGTCGTCGAAGAACACCGCGCGGGTGCCACTCCGTGCGGTCTGCGCGCCAGCGCCCGCAGCGACGGTCCTCGGTCCGGGCTTGCGGATCGGACCGATGCCAGTGACCCGCAGGTTGACCCACTCGACCTCCTGACGGCCGTCGGAGCGGAAGTCGTATCCGTACAAGACCTTGTGCTCCTCGTGGAACCGCTCGGCGACGACCGCGAACAGTCGCGGAGTCACCGCCTCGTCGGGCACCTCGACCCGTACCTCGAAGGCCTGACCGTAGTAGCGCAGATCGGCGGTGCGCACGAACCGGCGCGAGTCGGCTGCGAACCCCTCACGGTCGAGCGCCGCGTCGGCCTGGGACCGGAGGTCGTCGAAGACCGACTGGACGGCTGTCACCGACAGCCTCGACTGACGCGCGACGGCCGTCTGTACGTAGTCGTTGCGCACATCCACGGTGAGCAGCCCGTACGCCGACAGGTTGCCCGGATCGAGTGGTACGAGGACCCCGGCGAGATCCAGGACGTCGACGAGCCGGCAGGCCAGCAGCGAGCCCGAGCCGCCGAACGTCACCAGGTGGAAGTCGCGGACGTCCAGGCCGCGCTTGACGGTCACCTGTCGCAGGGCGTTGGCCTGGTTCCAGGCCGAGATCTCCAGGATTCCGCTCGCGCAGGCCTCCCAGGTCATGCCGAGTTTCCCAGCGAGCGTTTCCACCCCGGAGCGCGCCTGCTCGTTCGCGAGCGGAACCTCGCCGCCGAGCAGGTGCGGCGGTATTCGCCCGAGGAGCAGATGGGCGTCGGTGACCGTCGGTTCGGTCCCGCCCTGCGCGTAGCACATCGGCCCGGGATCGGCGCCGGCCGAGCGCGGCCCGACCTTCAGCGTGCCCTCCGGGCTGACCCATGCGATCGACCCACCTCCGGCGCCGACCGTCACCACGTCGATCATCGGGATCTTGGAGGGGTACGCGCCGACCGATCCCTCGGTGGTGAGCGCGGGATGCCCGTTCAGCACGACCGTGACGTCGGTCGAGGTGCCACCGCCGTCACAGGTGACGACCTCTCGTAGCCCGGCGCGCTCGGCCACGACGGAGGCTCCGAGCGCACCCGCAGCCGGCCCTGACAGCACGGTCGTGATCGGCTGGTGGACGACCTCGTTGGCCGACAGCACTCCGCCGTTGGACTTCATCACGTAGAACGGCACCCGTCTGGACGGGTCCGACCCGCCGGCCGTCGATGTGAAGGCGATCAGATGAGCGGCGATGTTCGCCACATAGCGGCGGATGTCCGGCTTCACCGCGGCGTCCACCAGTGTGGTGACGCTGCGCTCGTACTCGCGATACTCGCGGAGCACCTCCGAGGAGATCGAGACGAAGGCCTGCGGATGCTCGCGGGCGAGCACGTCGCGCATCGCGAGCTCGTGGGACGGGTTGGCGTACGAGTGCAGGAAGCAGACGCCGATCGCCAGAATGCCCTGTCCGGCGAACCATCGTGCGACGTCGGAGGCCGCCTGCTCGTCGAATGACCGCAGTTCGCTGCCGTCGACCAGCAGCCGCCCGGGGACGGTCTTGACACGGTCCGCCGGCACGATGCGCGGTGGCTTCACCCAGAAGTAGGAGTTCCCGTACCCGTCGGGGACCGACTGCCGTGCGATCTCCAGGATGTGGCCGTATCCCTCGGTGGTGATGAACCCGAGGTTCTCCACCTTGCCTTCGAGCAGCTTGTTGGTGGCCACCGTGGTGCCGTGGCTCACCGCGCTGATCGCGTCGCCGCCGAGCTCGAGCGCGGCCAGCACCTTGTGCAGGCCGGTCATGAACCCCTCGGCCGGATCGGCCGGGGTCGACGGCGTCTTGGTGGTGACGAGCCGCCCGGTCGACTCGTCGACGGCGACCACGTTGGTGAACGTGCCGCCGGTGTCGACGCCGATCCGGATCCACGGTGTCACGCCCGTGTCACGCCTCGCTGCCGAAAGTGAACGACGTGGCGCCGGGTCCGGCCAACCTGTCCGAGTACTTGGCCAGCAGGTCGAGGTTGCGGTCCGCCAGGTGGTCGAAGCCCTGCGGGACGCTGGACCCCGGCGTCAGCGAGGCCATGGCGCGGTCGGGGTCGAGAACCGCCGCCACCCACGACTCGTGTGTAGAGCCGCGGGCGATCACCTCAGCGACTGGCGTGACGATCATCGAGTTGCCGAAGTAGAGGACGCCGGCGGGGTCGATGCCGACCGCATTGGCGCCGATGACGAAGACATGGTTGTCGTACGCGCGGGCCCGGTTGGTCAGCTCCCAGATGTCGGCGCTGCGCAGCAGCGCGGACGGCCGGCAGATGACTTCGGCGCCCTCCAACGCGTTGATCCGCGACAGCTCCGGGAAGTCGCCGTCGAAGCAGATGATCAGCCCGATCCGGCCCAGCTCGGTCTGCACCACGCACACGTCGTCGCCGGGGGTCACCCACCCCCCGCGGGACCGGGTCTCGGTGCAGAACGGATGCGTCTTGCGATAGACCCCGAGCGTGCCACCGTCCGGGCCGACGAGCACGGCCGAGTTGTAGACGACTCCGCGTTCCGGTCCGCGTTCGTACCCGCCGTAGACCAGGTGGATGCCGAGCTCGGCGGCGGCAGCATGGAGAGGGGCAGTGACGTCGCCGGCGCCTTCATGGGTACTCGCACCGGGACCGGCGTGCGGGAAGGTCCCGATGACGTCCCACAGTTCCTCGGGTCCGAGACCCGGCGTGAACCCGGTGGTGCACGTCTCGGGCAGCACCACGAGCTGTGCGGAGGTGTCGGCGACGCATCGCTGCACGAAGTCGACGCAGTGATCGACGTTCGCCGCGATGCTGTCCCTGGTCAGCGGTGCGTGCAGCGGCTGAACCTGTACGGCCGCGGCGGTGAATCCTCGCATCTGGTTCCCTCCGAGTTGGCTGATTCGGCCCGTCAGGCGCGCCGGCGTCCGCTGAGCCAGCCTCCGACCACGGCTCCGAGCAGGGCCGCGGCGGCACCCACGATGACGCCCGCCCGGAAGTCGGTCGCCCTGGGCTTGTCCACCTGCTGCGCGGCGGGTGCCCGGAAGACCCCGGCGGCCGGCTCGCGGCCGGTTTCCGGCTCCCCGGGGCCGGATGTTCCGGGAGCGGCGCCGTCCCCGGTGGCGTCCCCGGGGGCAGCGGCGACGCCGGTGAGCACGTCATCGACGTTGCCGAAGAACTCGCCCGCGGTCTTCTTGGCCACGCCGCTCAGCATCCGCTGGCCCACGCCGCCGATCATGCCGCCGACGATCGCATCCGCGTCGTAGCTGAGCAGGGTCGTGCCCGTACCGGCGGGCCCTTCGGACAGGGTGACCTTGACGTCCGCGCTCACTGTTCCCGGGGCGCCGGCTCCGGCTGCCTTGAGGGTGAACGAGCCGGGTTGCTCCTGGTCCTCCAGACGCACCTCGCCCTGGTAGACGCCCTTGATCGAGGCGACGCCGGCAGTGAGCGTCATCCGGTAGGCGTCCTGGTCGATGGTCTCCAGCTGCTGGCAGCCGGGGATGGTACGCACCAGAACCTCGGGGTCGTTGAGCGCTCGCCACACGTCTTCACGGGTTGCGTTGAGCGTTGCCGTGCCGGAGACCTTCATGGTGGCTCCAGTGTGGCAGTCCGCCGCCGAATCGACCCGGTGGCGTGGGGTCGCTGGTTTTAGGCGGCGTGGGGGGGCGTGCGGCCGGAGTCGAGTTCGGCGCGGAGGCGTTGTTGGTGGCTCAGCCAGGCGGGGAGATCGGGCACGCTGTCGGCCTCCGGTGGTGGGCCGGTGCCGTATCCGGTCGCGGGCGGTGGAAGGGCGGTGTAGTGGTGGCCGGTTGGGGTGGTCCAGGTGACGGCGCCGTCGGCGTCGCCGGTGACGTTCCAGCCGGGGTGATGTCGGGTCAGGTGGGACCGCTCGCACAGCCCGTGCAGGTTGGACTTGGTGGTCAGCCCGGCGTCGGCCGCGGCCTGCAGGTGGTCCAGATGCCGGATCCTGGCCTGGCAGACCGGCATCCGGCAGCACCGATCCCGGCAGGTCACCGCGTGCACCAGCCGTTCCGAGGGCCGGTATCTGGTCGGGTCGCTGTGCAGCACCACCCCGGTGACCGGGTCGCACAGCAACCGGGTCAGCGTCACATCCCCGGCGGCGACCAGCCGGCGGATGGTCTCCGGTGTGACACTGCCGTAGCCGTCCATCCAGCCGTTGCGGGAGTCCAGGCCGAGCAGGCTGCCCAACGAGATCGCCACCTGCACCACGGTCGGCTTACCCCCCGCCGCGCCCACCCGCCAAGCCGCGCCCACCGGCCGGGGCACCGTCAGCCTCCCGGCCGGCCTCCGGGTCGGCCGAGGGGTCAGCCTCCGGATCAGCGTCCGGGCCGGCGGCACGCTTGGCGGCGCCTGCCGGGTCGCGGCCGGCCTCACGCCCGGCGGATGCTCGGCGGCACGCTGGGTGGGTGGGTCAGCCTCCGGACGAGCGGACGGTCCGGTGTCGGGTTGGACGGCATGTTGGGTGTTGGGTTCGGTGTCGGTGAGTGCGGCGGTGAAGTGGTCGGCGCGGAGTTGGTCGAGGTTTCGCGGATCGCCGGCGGCTCGGGCCGCCCGCGCCAGCTCGTCGATCCGGGTCCAGGACCGGATCGCGTCGTCGGCCGGGAGCACCGCCCCGACCATCGCCATCGCGTCGTCCATCGGCTTGAGGAACGCCCGCCGGTCCGCGCGGGCACGCTCGACGGCGGCGTCGGCGTACTCGTCGGCCTGCAGCACCCGCGCCCGGGCGGCGGCGATCGCCTTACCGGCCGGCAACTCCACCGCATCCGAGGTCACCGCCTCGTCGAGCAGCCGGCGCGTCTGCTCGGGCAGCCGGCGGGTCGCCCGGGCCAGCATGGACGCCACGAACTCGCTGACCTGCCCCAGCTCCAGCGCCTCACCCAGGTCACGGTGCACCCCGTGCAGGTCGTGCGCCAACGCCAGCTGCTGGTGCGCCGAGGTCGGCGAGATGTTCAACGCCAGCGCGATCTCCTCCGCGGCGAACCTCCCGGCCTCCTCCGCCAGCCCGGTCCGCAACCGGCGCACCGCCGCCCGCTCAGACAGCGACAACGACTCGAGGTCGACGGTCGCGGCCAGCTCGGTGTCGGCGGCGACACGCGCCGCCTCGAACCGCCGCATCGTGTCCAGCCGCTGATGGTTCACCCACGACGCGACCCGGTCCCACGCCTGCAGCTGCTCGATCAGCTCCGCGGCCGCCCGACCGGCATCCAGCTCCGCAACGGTGCCCTGCACCGCCACCAGATCCGCCACCAGCCTCGCATCAGGAACCCGATCGAACATGTGTACGACACTATGCGACCACGCCGACAGTCGGCCGGGGCCAGAAGAACGTCGCCCAAATCTGTGGACAAGACGTCAGGAGCCGTCATCTGTGGACGAGCCGGGATCGGCCGGAGACCTCCGCCGCAACAACGGCACCCGACCCTCCGCGGCCGCGCGCCGCAGGTCGAACAGCTCGCTGGGCGAGATCGGCATCGCGCTGATCCGGAACCCCTCCGCGTCCTCGATCGCCGCCGCGATCGCGGCCGAGCCAGGGATGACGCCCGCCTCGCCGGCCCCCTTGACACCGAGCGGGTTCAGCGGCGAGGGGGTCTCCAGGTGGTCGATCTCGATCGTCGGGACCTCGGTGACATACGGCATCAGGAAGTCCATGAAGCTCGCGTTCAGCAGCTGCCCCGACGAGTCGTAGACCATCCGCTCGTACAACGCTCCGCCCACGCCCTGTGCCACGCCGCCGTGGATCTGCCCCTCGAGGATCATCGGGTTGATGACAGTGCCGCAGTCGTGCACCACGCAATATCGCAGCACGCTGATCTCGGCTGTCTCCGGGTCGGTCTCGACGACGACCGCGTGCATGCCGTTGGCGAACGTTGAGCGCGGCGGCGAGTAGTACGCGGTGCCCTCCAGCCCCGGCTCCTCCCCGGCCGCCACCGGCGGCAGGTCCGGGTCGACCGGCGTCACGAACTGGGTCGCCCGAGCGGCTGCCCCATCGAACGCGTACCGCAGCGGGTTCGACAGCACAGCCACCGCGCCGAGATCGATCTCCGCAGCCGGCGCGCCCTTCACGCGCACCATGCCTGCCACGATCTCCAGGTCGTCGGGGTCCACCTCGAGGGCCTGCGCCGCGATCCGCAGCGCCTTGGCGCGGACCTTCCGGGCGGTCAGCGCGACCGCGTTCCCGCTCATGACCGCGGTACGGGACGCGAACGTGCCGACGGCGTACTTGAACCTGCGGGTGTCCCCGGTCGTCACCCGGATCCGGTCGAACGGCACCCCGAGCTCGTCGGACACCAGCTGGGCGAGCATCGTCTGGTGGCCCTGCCCCTGGCTGGTCAGGCCGGTGGAGACGACCACGGTCCCGTCGGTCTCGACCCGCAGATGCCCGCCCTCGTACGGCCCGACGCCGGTGCCCTCGACGTAGCAGCCCATCCCGATCCCGACCGTCCTGCCCTCGGTCCTGGCCTGATCCCGGTACGCCTCGAAGTCATCCCAGCCGACGAGCTTGCGGAGCTTGGCCAACGTGGCCGGGTAGTCGCCTGAGTCGTAGATCAGCGGGCGCCCGTCCTGGAACAGCAGCCCGTGGTCGTACGGCATCTCCTCGGGCTGGATGAAGTTGTTCTCCCGCACCACCGAGCGGTCCATGCCGAGCTCGTCGGCGATCGCGTCCAGCGTGCGCTCCATCACGAAGCAGCCCTGCGGCCGCCCGGCGCCACGGTAGGGCGTCACGAGCACGGTGTTGGTGTAGAGGCTCCAGAACTCCACCCGGTAGGGACCGGGCTTGTACGGTCCCAGGAGCTGAGTGGAGGTGATGATCGGCACGATGACGCCGTACGGTGTGTACGCCCCGTTGTCGTGCCAGAACCGCACCGAGAGTCCGTGCAACCGGCCGTCGTCGTCGAACCCGACCCGGACCTCGTGCAGCTGCGCTCGTTCGTGGGCGCTGGAGATGAAGTGCTCGCGCCGGTCCTCGACCCACTTGACCGGATGGCCGAGCCTGATCGCGGCCCACGGGACCATGATCTCCTCCGGCCACGGGTGCACGATCTTGACACCGAACCCGCCACCGACGTCCGGGGTGACGACCTCCACCCGGTCGACCGGAAGCTCGAGCTTGGCGGCGATCGCCTGCCGGACGCTGGTGGACGTCTGGGTGGAGGTATGGACCAGCAGCGAACGGTCGTCGGGGTCCCACCGCGCGAGCACACCCTTGCCCTCCAGCGGTGTCGACGCGCTGCGTTCGATCGACAGGTCCAGTGACAACCGGTGCGGGGCCGCGTCGATCGCGGTGTCGACATCGCCCGTCTCCTGGAGCAGATGGGCTGCCACGTTGCCGGGAACGTCGTCATGCACCAGGGTCTCGGCCGCCCGAGCGGACTCGACGCCGACGACCGGGGTCTGGAACTCGTACTCGACCACGATCCGCTGGATCACGTCCTCCGCGACGTACCGGTCGCTGGCGACCACCATCACGATCGCCTCGCCGACGTGGTTGACCTCCTCGCGTGCTAGCGCGTACGGCGTCCGGCCGTGTGACAGCGACGGGTGCGGGATCAGCATTGGCAGCGGCTCCGCCGCCCGGCCCTCGAGATCCTCGTGGGTGTAGATCGCGATGAGCCCCTCGACTCCGAGCGCGTCAGCCACGTCGACTGAACGGACCCGGGCGTGCGCGTGCGGCGAGCGCAGGAACGCCGCGGCGTAGGCCGTCTGGCCCAGGTCGTCGAGGTAGCGGCCGTTGCCGGTGAGCAGCCGCGGGTCCTCCGAGCGCTGCACCGGCTGGCCGAGCATCCTCGTGGTCACGGCGTCGGATCCTTGGCCGCGCTGAGCACCGCCGCGACGATGTTCTGGTAGCCGGTGCAGCGGCACAGGTTGCCGGCGATGGCCTCGCGCGCCTCGCCGTCGCTCGGGTCGGGGTTTTCTCGCAGGTACGCGGTGATCGTGGTGATGAAGCCTGGCGTGCAGAAGCCGCACTGCAGTGCGTGGCAGCGCTGGAATGCCCGTTGCACACGCCCCATCGAGCCGTCGGACTCACAACAACCTTCGACGGTGGTGATCGACGAGCCCTCGACGCTGACCGCGAACACCAGGCAGGACCTGGTCGGAAGGCCGTCGATCAGCACCGTGCAGGCGCCGCACACGCCGTGCTCACAGCCCACGTGGGTACCGGTCAGCCGGAGGTCATGGCGCAGCGCGTCGGACAGCAGCCGCCGCGCCGGCACCGTCAGCTGCAGAGGTACGCCGTTGACCACCAGCGTGATGTCGTGGACGCTCTCGACCGCCGGCGCGCTCACGCGGCCTCCGCGTGACCGGGTCGGTGGCGCACCGCCGCGCGGAGGGCCCGCCCGGTCAGGACCGCGGCGAGCCGGCGGCGGTAGTCGGCGGTGGCATGGATGTCGTCCTCGGCGTCGATTTGGGTCAGCACCATCGCCGCCGCATCCGTGACGTCGAGCGCGTGCGCGTCCTGACCGGCCATCGCGTCGGCTAGGTCGACCAGGACCGGACCGGGCCCGACCGAGATCAGGCCCACCCGGGCCCCGGTGACTCGCCGGTCATCGTCGAGGGTGACGACCGCTCCCACCCCGCACAGCGCGTAGTCCCCGTGTCGCCGCGCGACCTCGATCCAGGCCGAGCCGCTGCCGGGTGGTGGCACTCGGAAGCTCGCGGCGATGGCGAGCTCCCCGGCGACCAGCGCGCTCTCGAGCGGCCCGAGGAAGAAGTCGGCGGCGGCGATACGTCGACCACCGCCCTCACTCATCACCTCGACCTCCCCGTCCAGCAGCGCCAGGACCGCCGGAAGCTCTCCGGACGGGTCGGCATGCACGATGCTGCCGAGGCTGGTCCCACGGTTGCGGATCGTCGGATGGGCGATGTAGGTGACCGTCTGCCGGAGCAGTGGAATGGCACGGGCGGCAGCATCGTGGTGCTCGAGCTGCGCATGGCGCACGGTCGCGCCGATGCGCACGACGTCGTTCCCTACGTCGATCGAGTCCAGCCCGCCGATGTGGTTGATGTCGACCAGGTGCGCCGGTGCCGCCAGCCGCATGGACAGCAGCGGAACAAGGCTCTGCCCACCGGCAAGCACCTTGCCGTCCGCGGACACCTCGGCGAGCACCGACAGCGCCTCCTCGACGGTGTGTGGCCGGTGGTAGATGAACGGGGACGGCTTCACCGGCGGGTGCCCCCGGCCGCGGGAGTCACCGGCGGTCGCGGCGCGGACCGCCGGTATCGTCATCGGGTTCCCGGTGCGCGCCCGGGTGTCCGACGGCGATGATCGCCCCGTCGTCCCTGAGGTTGGCCGGCGCCACCGCCCGCGCCATGTGGTAGCCGACGAGCGTGACGATCGTGCCGAACGCGATCCCCGACAGCACGAAGTCGTCGGTGATCTCCAAGGACGTGTCGCCGATGGCGATGATGATGCCTGCCGCGACCGGGACCAGGTTGACGGGGTTGGCGAAGTCGACCCGGTTCTCGATCCAGATCTTCGCTCCGAGCAGGCCGATCATGCCGTACAGGATGACGGTGATCCCGCCCAGCACACCCCCCGGGGTGGCGGAGACCACTGCGCCGAACTTGGGCGAGAGGCCGAAGATGATCGCGACCACGGCCGCGACGTAGTAGGCGGCGGTGGAGTAGACCCGCGTCGCCGCCATCACCCCGATGTTCTCTGCATACGTCGTGGTGGGCGATCCACCGACCGCCGACGCGATGACCGTGCCGACCCCGTCCGCGGCGATCGCCCGGCCCATCACCGGGTCGAGGTCACGTTTGGTCATCTCGGCAACGGCCTTGACGTGCCCGGTGTTCTCCGCGATCAAGGCGATGACCGCCGGCAGGACGAGCAGCACGAATGTGATCGAGAAGCTCGGCGAGTGCCACCCGACCGCGTCAAGGTTGCCGGCGAGTGTCTGGTTGCCGACCAGGTTGTCCGGCGTGTGCGGGGGGAAGCCGATCCAGTCGGCCGCCTTGACCGTGTCCCAGTTGATGCGGTCATGGGTCGTGGTCTTGCCGCTGGCCGCATCGAGTGCTGTGATCTGCCCGAAGACGGAGTCGAAGAGCCACGACAGCAGATAGCCGAACACGAGCCCAAGGAAGATCGCGATGCGGCCGGCGAAGCCGCGCGCCCCGACGGCGACCAGGATCACGAATGCCATCGTGATCAGCGCGACCCACTGGTCCTGCGGCCAGTAGATGTTGGCCACGACCGGGGCGAGGTTGAATCCGATCAGCATGACGACGGCGCCGGTCACGACCGGCGGCAGCACGGCGTGCAGCACATGCGAGCCGAGGAAGTGGATCAGCACGCCGACGATCGCGAGCACGATGCCGGCGACCAGGATCGCGCCGGTGACGTCGTCGGGTCCGCCGTTCTGTGCATAGATCGCGGTGGCGCCGCCGACGAAGGACGCGCTGGTCCCCAGGTAGCTGGGAACCTTGCCCTGCACGATGAGTAGGAAGCACACCGTCGCGATGCCGCTCATCATGATGGCGAGCTGTGGACTCAGCCCCATGATGACCGGGAAGACGAACGTGGCGCCGAACATCGCCACCACGTGCTGGGCGCCGAGTCCCACGGTGCGTCCCCAGGACAGGCGCTCGTCGGGGGCCACCGCCTCCCCGGGCGGAGGAGTCTTGCCGTCGTAGACGACCTTCCAGCCAAGAGCCATCGCTGTCCCACCCCTTCAGCGGTGCGCCGCACCGCGCTCACCCCCGGCTCCGTCGGTGCCGGGGGATGTGACCGGTGTCCTCACGGCAACCATGCCCGAAAGCAGGTCCCGAAAGCGCTCGACGGCACCGCTAGGATTTGAGTTTTCGCGGTGAGGGACGGTGGTGAGTGACGGTGTCCGATCGTCCGACAGCGGCCGCGGCGAGCTCACTGATCGCTCCGCTGTTCGACGGTCCGTCGCGGGCGCTTCACATCGTCTCCGTCACCCCGGCCGCCTGGCACCTGACGACGTTGGCGCCTGCCCATCAGGTCGTGTCTTTGCAGCGCAGCCGCGCGATCGTGCTTCCGTGCTCGGTCGTCTACGACGGCGAGCTCGAGCTCGCCAGGGACAGCGTGGCGCTGATCGGGGGCGGAATGCTCACAGCGGGCTCCGCGGTCCTGCGGCCGCGCCGGTGGTGGGCGGCTCCACGTCCACGCATCTCCCACCGACCACGGTTTCTGGCGGGACTCGCCGCGCTGCCCCGGGTGCACCCCGAGGACGTGGAGCTGAGCGAGGTGGACCTCGGACGGCCGCAGCGGTTGATCGGGCGCGGCCCCGGCCTGACCCCGGCCGGGGACGATGTGCTGGCGGGGTCTCTGGTCCTGCTGAACGCCCTGGGTACCGATCCGCGGGCGGACTGGTGTGACCCGGCTGCACTCCATGCTCGGACGTCGGCGCTCTCGGCAGCATTGCTGCACCACGCCCGGCACGGCTTCTGTCTGCGGGCGCTCGCCGCGCTGATGGACGCCCTCGACCGAGGCGTCGATCCCGCCGCGGCGCTGGACGACCTGTTCGCGGTGGGCGGCACCAGCGGCCGGGCGATGTTGCTGGGGCTGCAGCTCACCGTCGACGAGGGCTGGTACGAGGACGCAGCATGACGCCGCCGCCGCCGGATCCGGTGAGCCACGTCGAGGTCCGCTCGGGTGCCTACCACGACTCGGTGACCCTCATGCAGATCAGCCGAAGCGTCTCGACCCAGCCCGGTGTCAGCGCGGCCCTGGTCGCGATGGCCACGCCGCTGAACCTGCAGCTACTCAGTGACATGGACCTGCCGGCGCCGCCCGACCCGTCACCCAACCACTTGGTGGTGGCGATCCGGGCAAACGACCAGGGCGCGCTCGACGACGCGCTGGCCTCGTTGGCGTCGGCGCTAGCCGCGAGGGCCAAACCCTCGCCGAGCGGCTTTGGCGTTCCCGCGGCACCTCGCACCATCGGGGCGGCGGCGCGCAGGGTCGAGGCGACGCTGGCGCTGGTGTCCACACCGGGCAGCGTGGCCGCGGCGGATGCAGCCGACGCCCTCGACGCCGCGCTCGACGTGATGCTGTTCAGCGACAACGTCAGCCTGGACCAGGAGATCGCCCTCAAGACGACGGCCGCCGAGCGTGGCCTGCTCGTGATGGGCCCGGACTGCGGCACCGCGGTCGTCGCCGGCGTCGGGCTCGGGTTCGCCAACGTGGTCCGTCCCGGTCCGGTCGGGATCGTCGCAGCATCCGGCACGGGCGCCCAGCACCTGATGACGCTCCTCGACGGGGTCGATGTGGGTGTCAGGCACTGCCTCGGCGTGGGCGGACGCGACCTGTCCGCCGAGGTCGCCGGTCGGTCCACGCTGCGAGCGCTCGACCTACTCGCCGCCGACCCGGCCATCGAGGTGATCGCCGTCGTGTCCAAGCCGCCGGCCGCGCAGACGGCGGACGTGGTACGGGCGCACGCCGACCGTCTCGGCAGGCCCGTCGTCTTCGCCCTGCTCGGACCGGGACAGCCCGACATCACCGGAGCCGCCCGCAGCGTGGCCGCGGCGGCGGGGGTGGCCTGGCGGGAACCTTCCGACCACCCGGCCCCCACCCCGGCGCGGGGCCGCGGCCGCTACCTACGGGGACTGTTCGCCGGTGGAACGCTGTGTGACGAGGCGATGCTGATCGCCTCGGCGAGCCTCGGCGACATCGCGTCCAACATTCCGCTCTCCCCGTCCGGCGTCTTGGACGACACGATGAGCTCGCGCGGCCACACCATGATCGACTTCGGCGACGACGCGTTGACCGTCGGACGTCCGCACCCGATGATCGACGGCTCGCTGCGGGTCGAGCGCCTCGACCGGGAGGCGCGGGACACCGACGTCGGAGCGCTGCTGCTCGATGTGGTGCTCGGACACGGGGCCCACCCGGATCCGGCGGCCGAGCTGGCACCGGCCATCTCCGCCGCCCGGTCGGTTCGCGACGTCCCCGTACTCGTGTCGCTGGTCGGCACCCGGGACGATCCGCAGGACCTCGCCGCTCAGGCGGACGCGTTGTGCCAGGCCGGTGCGCATGTGTTCATGTCCAACGCCGCCGCGACACGGGCGGCCGTGGCGCTGCTGGACGGTACGCGATGAGCCTGCTGACGGAGCCGCCGAGCGTGATCACCGCCGGTGCCGACCTGTTCGCCGATGCCCTCGAGTCGCAGGGTGTCGAGACGACCAGGGTCGACTGGCAGCCGCCCGTTCCGGGGACCGAGGACGCATCGTGGGCAGTGATGGCCGACGCACGACGCGCGGCGGCCAACCGCGAGGCCGGCGCCCGGATGCTCGCCGCCGAGGCGACGCTGGTGGACGTGCGCCCGGCCGCTGAGGCACTCGGTCTCGAGCGCGGGCACTTCCTGCACGCCGGACCGCCGATCAGCTGGGAACGGGCGTCGGGGCCGCTGCGTGGCGGCCTCATCGGCGCCATGCTGTTCGAGGGCCTGGCCGACTCGCCGGACGCCGCGGAGGCGGCGCTCGCGCGCGGGGACGTGAGCTGGGAACCGTGCCACCACCGGGGGGCCGTCGGGCCGATGGCCGGCATCGTGTCGTCGTCGATGTGGGTGAGCGAGCTGCACGACGGGGTGCACGGCAGCACGTCCTGGTGCTCGCTGAACGAGGGTCTCGGCAAGGTGCTGCGCTACGGCGCTTACGACCGGGAGGTGGTCGAGCGCCTGCACTGGATGACCGACGTGCTGGGTCCGCTGCTCAGACGCGCCGTCGCCGGCGCCGGGCCGGTCGACATCAAGGCCGTGATCGCGCAGATGGTCCAGATGGGCGACGAGGGTCACAACCGCAACCGGGCGGGCACGCTGATGCTCCTGCGGGAGCTGCTTCCCGCGATGATCGACTCCGGTGCGCCGAGCTCCGACGTGGCCGAGTCCGTGCGCTTCTTGTCGCAGAACGACCACTTCTTCCTCAACCTGGTGATGCCCGCCTGCAAGCTGCAGACCGTCGCCGCCGACGCGATCCCCGGCTGCACGGTGCTGACCACGATGGCCCGCAACGGCACCGACTTCGGGATCCAGGTCTCGGGGACGGGTCGTGAGTGGTTCACCGGTCCCGCGCAGGTCGCGGACGGTCTCTACCTCGGCTCGTACGGGCCGGAGGACGCCAACCCCGACATCGGCGACTCGGCGATCACCGAGACCGCCGGCCTGGGCGGGTTCTCGATGGCGACCGCCCCTGCCATCGTGCGGTTCGTCGGGGGGAGCGTGCCGGACGCGCTGGCCACCACCGAGCGGATGTACGAGATCACCGTGACGGAGAACCCGGCCTACGCGATCCCGATCCTGGAGTTCCGCGGCGCCCCGACCGGCATCGACGTGACCCGCGTGATCCGCACCGGGATCCTGCCGCAGATCAACACCGGGATGGCCGGCAAGGTGGCCGGCACCGGCCAGGTCGGAGCCGGACTCGTCACGCCGCCGATGGAATGCTTCACCGCCGCGATCGAGGCCCTCGCGACCCACGCCACCGCCTAGTCGTCGCGCTCGGTACGCGAGTGCTCGTCGATCTGCCGGGAGATGTCCCGCACCGCGCCGGCGGCCTTGGCGCCGTCCGACGCCTGGATCGCCATCGCCACCACGCTCGTACCGTCGGCCAGATCCAGAACCGCCCACGGGTCGCCGCGGCGCAGCGAGATCGTGATCACCTGCGGCCACGAGTACGCGCGCACCTTGAACACGTTGGTGATCTGCAGTCCGGTGTCGTCGGTACGCACGCTGGTCCGGAACAGGCCCCACAGCGCGGCAAGCATGACCGCGAACACCAGCAGCAGTGTGACCCGCTGTATCCAGGAGAACTGGTCCTGGACCTCACCCGGCAGCGCGACCCACAGCACCACGACGGCGGCCACCAGGACGAGCGCGACGATCGCCACGGCGATGCGGGCGCCGAAGGGGCGGTACGTGTGGGCCATCTGCGCTTACAGGCGGCAGGCGTGGATGTCGGTGACCAGGATCCCGCGGGCGCCGAGCTCCCACAGCTCGTCCATCACTCGCTGCGCGGTCGCCCGCGGAACCATCGAGCGCACCGCGACCCAGCCCTGGCGATGCAACGGCGAGACCGTGGGGGACTCGATGCCCGGGGTGACCGCGACGGCGTCCTCGACGGACTCCACCCGGATGTCGTAGTCCATCATCACGAACGTCCGCGCGACGAGTACGCCCTGGAGTCGCCGCTCGAAGATGTCGAAGCCGGCCGGCGCCGCGCCACCCGCCCGCCGGATGACGACCGCCTGTGACTCCAGGATCGGCTCGCCGACGAGCTGCAGGCCGGCTTCGCGAAGCGTGGTGCCCGTCGACACGACGTCGGCGATCGCGTCGGCGACTCCGAGGCGGACCGCGCTCTCGACGGCGCCGTCCAGCCGGATCACGGTCGCGCCGATGTTGCGCTTGTCCAGCCAGCGCCGGAGCACACCGGCGTACGCGGTCGCGATCCGCATGCCGCCCAGCTCATCCGCGCAGGCGACGAGCCCGGGCGGGGCCGCGAAGCGGAACATGGACTCGCCGAACCCGAGCGGCATCACCTCCTCGGCCGGCGCCCCGGAGTCCAACAGCAGGTCACGGCCGGTGATGCCGAGGTCGAGCGTCCCCTCCCCGACGTAGACCGCGATGTCGCGCGGTCGCAGGTAGAAGAACTCGACGTCGTTGTCCGCGTCGGAGAGCACAAGCTCCCGGGTGTCCTTGCGCTGCCGGTAACCGGCCTCGCGCAGCATCTCGGCGGCCGCGTCGGCCAGCGACCCCTTGTTCGGTACGGCGATCCGGAGCATCAGTCAGCCTCGTGCAATCTCAGCGGTGAGCGGGTTCGCAAACGGCGGGTACGCAGGATCACAGATGCTCGTAGACGTCATCGAGCGAGAGGTTGCACGCGATCATCATCACCTGGGTGTGATAGAGCAGCTGGCTGATCTCCTCCGCGGCCCGCTCACGCCCCTCGTGCTCGGCCGCCATCCACGTCTCCGCCGCCTCCTCGACCAGCTTCTTGCCGATGCCGTGCACGCCGCCATCGAGCGCCGCCACCGTGGCCGAGCCCGCTGGCCGGGTACGGGCCTTGGTGCTCAGCTCGGCGTACAGCTCGTCGAAGCTCTTCACCGCTCCAGCCTAGGCCGTCTCAGTGATCGGCTCTCAGTGCTCGGCTCTCAGCGCTCGCAGCGTGAGCGCGGTCGCGACGGCCGCCTGGGCGGCCTCGAAGCCCTTGTCCTCCGTCGAGCCGCTCAGCCCGGCCCGGTCGAGGGCCTGCTGCTCGTCGTCGCAGGTGAGGACGCCGAACCCGACCGGGACCCCGTGGTCGAGCGACACCCGCGTCAGTCCGCGGGTCGCGGCGTCACAGACGAACTCGAAGTGCGGCGTTGCGCCCCGGATGACGACTCCCAGCGCGACGATCGCGTCGCACCCCGCCCGCGCCAGGCCCTGTGCGACGACCGGAAGCTCGAACGATCCGGGGACCCGCACCACCGTCGGTGCATCGACTCCGGCCTCGGTGAGCGCGCGCAGCGCACCGGTCAGCAGACCGTCCATCACGACCGTGTGCCACATCGCCGCGACGACCCCTACCCGCAGATCGCCTGCCTGCAGCGATGCCAGCGTGGGTGATCCCTTGCCGCTCATCCGGACCCTCCCGGCCGCGGGAGTGAGCCAGGCAGTCCGAGGTCGGACAGCCCAACCTCGGGCAGGCTCAGGTCGGGCAGGTCATGGCCCATCCGGTCCCGCTTGGTCCGCAGGTAGACCAGGTTGTCGGCGGTGACCGTGGACGGCATCGGCGCCCGCTCGACGACCTCGGTCCCGTAGCGTTCGAGGCCCGCTCGCTTGGCCGGGTTGTTGGTCAGCAGTCGCACCGAGACCACCTCCAGGTCGCTGAGGATCTGAGCGCCGGTGCCGTAGTCGCGGGCGTCGGCCGGCAGGCCGAGCTCCAGGTTCGCGTCGACCGTGTCATGCCCGGAGTCCTGCAGGCTGTACGCGCGCAGCTTGTGCAGCAGCCCGATGCCCCGTCCCTCGTGTCCACGGAGGTAGACCACGACTCCCGCGCCCTCGGCGACCACCGCCCGCAGGGCGCTGTGCAGCTGCGGCCCGCAGTCGCACCGCTGCGAGGCGAAGATGTCGCCGGTCAGACACTCCGAGTGCACCCGGGTGAGCACCCCGCGCCGGCCTGCCACCGTCCCGTAGGCGAGCGCGATGTGCTCGGAGCCGTCGATCAGGTTGCGGTACCCGTACGCGCGGAACGTCCCGTGCGGTGTCGGCAGTGTGGTCTCGGCGACCCGCTCCACCTGCCGCTCGTGCATCCGGCGGTAGTGGATCAGGTCGGCGATGCGGATCAGCGCGAGGCTGTGCTCGTCGGCGAACGCCCGCAGCGACGGCCCGCGACGCATCGAGCCGTCGTCGTTGACCAGCTCGGCGATGACCCCGGCGGGCGTCAGTCCGGCCAGCCGGGCGAGGTCGACCGCCGCCTCGGTGTGGCCAGGGCGGACGAGCACACCGCCCTCGCGGTACCGCAGCGGGAACACGTGCCCGGGTTGGACCAGCTCGCGTGGCTCGGTCGCCGAGTCGGCGAGCACCCGGACGGTGTGCGACCGGTCGGCCGCCGAGATGCCCGTCGAGACACCGTCACGGGCGTCGACCGAGATGGTGTACGCGGTGCGCATGCGTTCGCGGTTGTGCGGAGTCATCAGCGGGATGGCCAGCCGGTCGAGCATCTCGCCGGTCACCGGGGCGCAGACGACTCCGCTGGAGTGTCTGATCAGGAATGCCATCAGCGCCGGCGTCGCCTTGCTCGCCGCGAAGATCAGGTCACCCTCGTTCTCGCGGTCGGCGGCGTCGACGACGACGACCGCCCGCCCCGACCGGATGTCGGCCACCGCTCGTTCGACGCTGTCGTACCTCACCGTGGTCATGCTCCGACCGCCTCGATCCGTGGGTCGTCGATCCGCGGCGGACCCTGCTGCCGGGTCAGCCGTCGCCACACCAGGAACCCCCAGATCACGAAGAGCCCGTAGACGCCGTACAGCACGGCCGAGGGATAGAAGCCGAAGTGCAGCAGCTCTGGTACGCCGACGAGGTCGACCGCGATCCAGCAGAGCCAGAACTCGACCAACCCGCGGGCCATCGCGTACGTCGCAACCACCGACCCGACGAAGATCCAGGCGTCGGCCAGGTAGTACCACCAGGGAACCGGGTAGCCCGCCCCGATGGCGCGGAAGATCACGAAGCAGACCGCGACCGCCGGCAACGCGACGGCGACGCCGAGGGCTCGTTCGGCCCGGCTGGCCCATCGTGGTTGCACGGCCGGAGCCGAACCGCCGGCGGCACGCTGTGTGTGCCACCACCGCCACCACCCGTACACGCTGACCACGATGAAGAACACCTGCCGGGCGGCCTGGCCGAACAGTGTCGTCCCCTGCGGGTTGCCGAACGCGATGCCGAAGAACACAGTGAACAGCAGCAGGTTGCCCGCGATCCCCACCGGCCAGGCCCAGACCCGGCGGCGCATGCCGCCGACCGCGGACGACAGCCCGAACGCGTTCCCGATGATCTCCCGTACCAGGATCGTCGAGCTACCGATCGTCACGGTGGTGTCGAACAGCCAGTGCAGCGCGTTCATCGAGGGCCTCCCGTGGCTGCTGTGCTCTCGGCCGGCGGGCTGTCCCTGGCGAGCAAGCGCTCGACGTACTTGGCGATGACGTCGACCTCGAGGTTGAGCCGGTCTCCCACCTCGGCACTGCCCAACGTCGTGCGTTCCAGGGTGCTGGGGATCAGGCTGACCGTGAACGAGGGCTCCTCGGATGTGTCGTCCCCGTCGCCGACCTCGACGACCGTCAACGACACTCCGTCCACGGCGACCGAGCCCTTCACCGCGATGTACCGCGCCAGTTCGGCCGGCAGGCGTACTCGCAGCACCTCCCAGTGGGCGGAGGCCGTGCGCTCGAGCAGGGTGCCCGTCGCGTCGACGTGCCCTTGGACGATGTGACCGCCGAGGCGTGATCCGGCGGTGACGGCGCGTTCCAGGTTGACCCGGCTGCCGGGCTCGAGGCCACCCAGCGAGGTCCGGCTGAGGGTCTCCCTCATCACGTCGGCGGTGAAGACTCCCCCGGCGTTGTCGACGACGGTCAGGCAGCAGCCGCTGACCGAGATCGAGTCTCCCGCCTGGGAGTCGGAGGTCACGAGGGGTCCCTGCACCGCCAGTCGAACCGAGTCGCCGCGGTCGACCAGGTGGACGACGACGCCCTGCTCTTCGACGATTCCGGTGAACATGGTGAGTCAGTCCTTCGTGGGCGCGTGGTTCGTGGACGGGTGGCTTGCCGGCGCGTACTCTGCGGCTCCGGTCAGGTGGGCGATGACGCGGAGATCGCCGCCGAGCTCGGTGACGTCGTCGATGTCGAGCCGGAGCGCCTCCCCGATCGTGGTGACGCCGGCATCGGCGAGTGCCGGTGCGCCCGAGCCGAGCAGGACGGGCGCGATGTAGGCGACCACCCGGTCGACGAGTCCGCTACGGACGAACGCCGCCGCCAGCCTCGGCCCGCCTTCGAGCCAGACGTGCTGTCGCTGTCCGGAGTACAGCGTGGCGAGCGCCACGGAGGGGTCCCTGGTCCGCAGCTGGACGGTCTCGGCGGTCGAGTCCCAGAGCCGCAGTGTCGCCGGCAGCTCTCGCAACCCCATCACCGCACGCAGCGGCTGCTCGGTCCGCGGCCGATCGCAGTCGTCGCGGACCGTGAGGGCGGGGTCGTCAGCAAGTGCGGTCCCGGTGCCGACGAGCACGACGTCGGCCTCGGCGCGTAGCCGGTGGACGTCCCGCCTCGCGGCGGCCCCGGTGATCCAGCGACTGGTGCCGTCGGACGCCGCGCTGCGGCCGTCGAGGGACGCGGCGAACTTCCAGGTGACGAACGGCCGATGATGCGCCACCGCGAAGGTCCATCTGGGGTTCAGTGCCGCCGCCTGCTCGGCGAGTACGCCGGGCTGCACGTCGACGCCGGCTCGCAGCAGGACGGCGGCACCGCCGGCCGCGACCGGGCTGGTGTCGGCCTGGGCGAACACGACGCGGCGTACGCCGGCCTCGATCAGCCGCCCCGTGCACGGCGGGGTGCGACCGCTGTGCTTGCAGGGTTCGAGCGTCACCACCGCGGTAGCGCCGACCGCTAGGCCGCCGGCCGCGGCGAGTGCGACGACCTCGGCGTGCGCCGTCCCGGCGCCCCGGTGGAAGCCCTCCGCGATGGTGGAGCCGCCAGGGTCGAGGATCACGCAGCCCACCCGCGGGTTGGGGCCCAGTGGCGCCGCGGGGTCGGCGGCGAGGTCGAGCGCGCGGCGCATGGCCGCGAGCTCTGCCGCACTCGTCACGCAAACCCCTTCGTCCGATGCGGACCCCGGGGTCGAGCGGATCGACGGCGACGCGTCTGACGCCCTGGCGTGCGCGGCCCGGTGGTGCGGCCGTGCGGGCGACGGACGTGGAGCCGTCGCGTGCATCCTCCCATCCGGACTTTGACCGTCGGTCCTGGAGTTTCACCAGGTCAACCGATGGCGACGACCGTCGCCGACATCGGGTCGCGGACTGTAACCGCCGGTTCGGAGTTTCACCGACCCCGGAGCACGCGAGCTGTTCACTCGTCGCCGCCCATTCTGCCACGGTCTGCCGACCCGCGGCGCCCGGCTATGCGGTGCGGGTGGCGGCGGTCGCCTGCGCGCGCAGCCGCTCGACCATCGCGTCCGGGTCGTCGGCGCCGAAGACCGCCGAGCCGGCGACGAACACGTCGGCGCCCGCCTGGGCGCATCGCTCGATCGTCTCGGTGGAGACTCCTCCGTCCACCTGCACCCACAGGTCGAGTCCGTGCCGGTCGATCAGCGCGCGGGTCCGCGCGATCTTGGGCAGGCACATGTCGAGGAACCGCTGGCCCCCGAATCCGGGCTCGACCGTCATCACGAGCACCATGTCGAGCTCGGCGAGCAGGTCTTCGTACGGCTCGATGGCCGTCGCCGGGTTGAGGGCCATCCCGGCACGCGCACCCATTGCGCGCAGCTCGCGGGCAAGACGCACCGGAGCGTGCGCCGCCTCGATGTGGAACGTCACGCTGCCCGCTCCCGCCTCCACGAACGCCGGCGCCCACCGGTCCGGGTCCTCGATCATCAGATGGCAGTCGATCGGGATGCTGGTCGCCTTCGCCAGCGAGGCGACCACCGGAGCTCCCAGCGTGAGGTTGGGGACGAAGTGGTTGTCCATCACGTCCACGTGCAGCCAGTCCGCACCGGAGACAGCCGCGGCCTGCGCGGCCAGGTTCGCGAAGTCGGCGTTGAGAATGCTCGGGGTGATCTGGATGGTCATCGGAGCTGTGATCCTAGCGAAGCGCGGCGAGCTCGATGGGTCTCATCCGGTCCGCCGGAGCAGCGACAGGAACATGGCGTCGGTGCCGTGCCGGTGCGGCCAGAGCTGCAGGTGTGGGCCTTCCCCCACACCGGGTACGTGCGGCAGCAGCAGTCGGGCGTCCTCCTCGAGGACGTCGCCGCGGCCGCGCAACACGGCGTCGACGACGTCGCGGGTCTCGGCGAGGACCGGGGAACAGGTGACGTAGGCCACCACCCCACCCACCCGTACCGACGCCAGGGCCGACTCGAGCAGCGCGCGCTGGAGCGGCACCAGCGCCTGCAGATCCTGCGGGGTGCGTCGCCAGCGCGCCTCCGGGCGGCGCCGCAGCGCGCCCAGTCCGGTGCACGGCGCGTCGACGAGCACCCGGTCGAACGCGCCGGGCGGCCACGCCGGCCGGGTCGCGTCGGCCACGACGACCCCGCAGGTCCCGCGGGCCGAGCGCAGCGTGCTCTGCACCAGCCGGGCGCGATGCTTTTGCAGCTCCGAAGCCAGCACCGTCGCTCCTCGTTCCGCGGCGGTCCCCGCGAGCAGCGCCGCCTTGCCGCCGGGGCCGGCGCACAAGTCTCCCCACCGCGTGTCGCGGTCCTCAACCCGGACGGCGGACAGGGCGATCGCGACCAGCTGGGAGCCTTCGTCCTGGACTCCCGCGCGTCCGTCGGCGACGGGGCCGAGGGCTGCGGGACTGCCGCCGGGCAGCTCCACCGCGTACGGGGACCAGCGCCCCGCGGTGCCACCCGCCTCGGCCTGCAGCTGGGCGCGGGTGATGCGGCCCGGCCGGGCGACGAGCGACACCCGGGGCGGTTCGTTGTCTGCGGCCAGCAATGCCTCGGTCTGCGCGAGGTCTCCGCCGAGCGCGTCGTGCAGCAGCTCGACGACCCACGCGGGATGCCCGTGTCGGGCCGCCAGCCGCGGCAACGGCGGCAGCCCGTCGGAGATCAGGTCGAGCCAGCCGGCCAGGTCTCGTCGGGCGACGCGTCGCAGCACCGCGTTCGCGAACGTCACCGGCCGCTCGCCGACGGCGGCGCGTACCAGCTCCACGGTGGTGGCCACGGCGGCGTGGGCAGGGACCCGCATGGACAGCAGCTGGTGGGCGCCGAGCCGCAGGGCGTCGAGAACCGGCGGGTCGACGTCGCCGAGCGGCCGCCGCGTGCAGCGGCCGAGTATCGCGTCGTAGGTGCCGGACAGCCGCAGGGTGCCGTGCGCGAGCTCGGTGGCGAACGCGGCGTCACGGGTGCCGATGCGCCGGTCGGTGAGCATCGCCGGGAGCACGAGGTTGACGTAGGCGTCGCGTTCGGAAACCGCGCGGACGGCGTCGTACGCGACGCGGCGGGCCGGATCGACAGCTGGGCGCCGTCGGCTCGGTGGACTCACGGTGCCGGCAGTCCCAGCGCGCTGCCCGAATGGATCCGGGCACCGCGTGCCCAGTCAGCGGCCGGCATGGGTCGCTTGCCCGGCGGCTGGACGTCCCCGAGTGCGACGGCATGGCTGCCGGTCCCGACGAGCACCTCGGACTTCATAACCTCGAGGGTTCCCCGCGGCAGGTCGACGATCTCCGGGCGCGTCGCCACCGGTCCCAGCTTCAGCCGCACGCCGTCCACCGTGGTCCAGGCCCCGGGATCAGGCGTGCAGGCCCGGATGCGCCGGTCGACCGCCAGCGCCGGCTGCCGCCAGTCGACGCACGCATCCTCGACCGTGAGCTTCGGTGCGTACGACACCCCGTCGGCAGGCTGCCCGACCGGAACCAGCGTGCCGTCCTCGATCCCGGCCAGCGTCGTGACCAGCAGGCCGGCCCCGCGGACGGCGAGCCGGTCCAGCAGCGAGCCGGCGGTGTCGTCGGCCAGGATCGGCTCGGTGAGCAGACCGAAGACGGGACCCGCATCGAGCTCGGCCACGATACGGAACGTCGAGGCCCCGGTGATCTGGTCTCCGGTCAGCAGTGCGTGCTGGACCGGCGCTGCCCCACGCCAGGCCGGCAGCAGGGAGAAGTGCAGGTTGACCCATCCGTGTGCCGGGACGCCCAGGACCGAGCCGGGCAGCAGCGCGCCGTACGCCACGACCGGGCAGCAGTCGGGGGCCAGTTCGGCCAGCCGGGACAGGAACTCCGGCTCCTTCGGGCTCGCCGGCTTGAGCACCTCCACTCCGGCCGCGGCTGCACGGCGCGCCACCGGCGACTCGACCAGTCGCCGGCCGCGCCCGGCCGGGGCGTCGGGCCGGCTGACCACGGCCACGAGGTCGTGCGAGCTGCCCAGCACCGCCTCCAGCGACGGCAGGGCTGCCTGCGGCGTGCCGGCGAAGACCAGCCGCACGGCTCAGAGGCCCAGGCCGAGCATCGGATGAGGCGACACCTTGACCGTCGGTGCCGCCTGTCCGTACCAGTCCGCGGCCCGGATCGCCTTCATCGCGAGCTTTCGCGCGTCCGGATCCAACCTGTCGACGAACAGCACGCCGTCGAGATGGTCGGTCTCGTGCTGCAGGCAACGGGCGAGCAGGTCGGAGCACTCGAGCTCGAACGGGGTCGCCGAACGCGTTGCAGCCGCGAGCCGTGACCCGCATGGCCCGGACACAGTCGAACGTCAGGTGCGGGATGGACAGGCATCCCTCGGGGCCGTACTGCTCCTCCTCGGACACCTGCAGCACCGGGTTGACGAGGTGTCCGACGACTCCCTCGACGTTGTAGGTGAAGACCCGGAGCCCCACGCCGATCTGCGGTGCCGCCAGCCCAGAGCCCGGCGCCCCGAGCATGGTGTCGGTGAGGTCGGTGACCAGCTGCCGCAGTTCCTTGTCGAAGTCCACGACCGGATCCGCGGCGGTCCTCAGGATCGGGTCGCCGAACAACCGGATGGGCCTCAGCGACACTGCGATCTCCTGGTTCGTCGGACAGCCCGCCAAGTCTACGGAAGACGACGGGAGGCCGGGGAGGCGCCGCGGTCCGGAGACACGGGACATCAGGAGATGTCGTACGGGTCCACGTGCACCCTGACCGCGGCCAGCTTGCGAGCCGCGCGGTTCGCGAGCGCGGCCGACAGCGCACGCTGCAGGTCGACGGCGTGCGCCAGGGGTGATCGTATGACCATCCGCACCGAGTCCTCGCCGGTGTCGACCGGGCCCAGCAGCTGAGCCGTCGCCGGCACGGTGAGCGCGCCGACGAACTCCTCGACCGCGGCGGCCGCACCGCTGATCGTCGCCAGCCGCACCGTGGGAGGCAGGTGCGCGGACGCGCGTTCACCGAGCTCGCGCGTCGCGTGGCCGTCGGGATCCCAACGCACCAGCGCCTGCACCGGGCCGGCGCCGGGATCGCCCACCAGAACCACCCGGCCGCCGGCTGCCGCGGGACGCACGAGCGCGGCGGCGTTGATCCACCGCCGGACGGCCTCCTGCGGCGCACGAAGATCTGGCCGGGCCAGGGTCAGCCAGGTGTCGAGGATGAGGGCGCCGGCGAAGCCGCCCTCGGCGAGCGGCTCGGCGCCGGGCGTCGCGACCACCAGCGCCGGCTCCCCGGACACCGAGTCGAGGACGTGGTCGGCGCCTGAGCTCTTGATCGTCACCGAGGGGAACGCCCGCCCGAGCTCTTCGGCGGTTCGTCGCGATCCCACCACCGGCGCCCGCAGTTCGCGAGACCCGCAGTGCGCGCATCGCCAGTCGGGCGCCCGCCGGTTGCACCACCGGCAGGTGGGCGCCGCGGCGTCCCCCGCGATCGCGAGCGGGCCGGTGCAGTTCGTGCACCGGGCGGGCTGTCGGCACCGTTCGCAGGTCAACGCCGGGAGATAGCCCGATCGTGGGATCTGGACCAGCACCGGCCCGTCGGCGACCGCGGACCTGATCAGGTCGAACGCCTGACGGGGCAACCGGGCTGACCGGGTGGACGAATCGCGAGCCTGGTCGGAGTCGTGTTCGCCGGTGACGTGCACGCGCGGGGCTCGGGCCCGCACGGCCGTGCGCGCGGCGCCCAGCGGCTGCGCCCAGCCGGAGTCCACCAGCAGCTGGCCCTCCGGCGTACGCGCGAAGCCGCCGACGAGTGCGGCGCACCCGGAACCCGCCGCCCGCAGCAGCAGCACCTCGCGGGCGTGCGGGTACGGCGCCCGGGGCTCGGCGAGCAGGTCGTCGCCGTCGTCCCAGACCGCCACCAGCCCGAGATCGTGAACCGGCGAGAAGACCGCGGCGCGGGTGCCGACCACGACGCGGGCGCGTCCGCGGGCGACGGCCAGGAACGCCCGGTAGCGCGCCGCAGGACCCAGGTCGGCGGTGAGAACGACGTGCCGGTCCGGTCCGAGGACCGCGGCGCAGGCACTGTCCAGCCGGGCGACGTCACGATGGTCGGGCACGCAGAGGACCGAGCCCCGACCGGATGAGAGGGTTGCGGCGGCGGCGGCGGCCAGCAGCAGCGGCCAGTGCGCGCCGGGCAGCGCCGACAGCACGGCGCGGGGACTCGACCCGGCCGACAGCCGATCCAGGAACGCCCGACCGGCCGGATAGTCCGACCATCCGTGTGGACCGGGAGGCGCCTGGTCGGCCGGGCCCATTCCGGTGCCCATTCCGGTGCCCATTCCGGTGCCCGGCCCGGCGTCCGGCTCGGCCTCGACGCGGCCGTGCCGCGGCGGCACCGCCAGCCGGAGCACGTCGGCCCGGGTCCCGGCGTAGCGGTCGGCGACCAGCCTGGTCAGCTCGGCGACCTCCGGGCTGAGCACCGGTTCGGCGGAGACGACCCTGCGCAACGGGGTCAGCGCACCGCTGTGGTCGGACTCCGCCCGCCGGTCGAGGATGAAGCCGGCGACCTCCTTGCCGGCGAACCGTACCCTCACCCGGGCTCCGGGTTGGGCACTCTCGTCCTGCTCGGCGGTGACGGCGTAGTCGAACGGGCGGTCCAGGTGGGCGAGGGAGATGTCGACCGCTACACCGGCGACGGGCAGGCTCTGCGCCAGCGGCGCCCGCCGTTTCGAGCCGGCCGGCGGCGTGCGTGACCTGGCCAGCGTCAGCTGCTCGCGCGCCGCCGCCGGGCCGGGGCGCCGGGCCGTGGATTCGGTCACCGGCTATGCCTAGCACGCGGCTCCCCCGGCGCCGCCCCGATCTCCACAGGAACAGGGCCGGCGTCGACGCGACGCAAGCCGGAGCTAGCTGCCGGCTGCTGCGCGGAGCGCGTCCACCCGGTCGGTCCGCTCCCAGGTGAACTGGGGCAGCTCGCGGCCGAAGTGTCCGTAGGCGGCGGTGGCGGTGTAGATCGGCCTGAGCAGGTCGAGGTCGCGGATGATCGCCGCGGGACGCAGGTCGAACACCGCAACTACGGCGTCGGCGATCCGCTGCACGGGGACCGTCTCGGTGCCGAAGCACTCGACATAGAAGCCCACCGGGTGGGCCTTGCCGATGGCGTACGCCACCTGGCACTCGCACCGGCGCGCGAGTCCGGCGGCGACGACGTTCTTCGCCACCCAGCGCATCGCGTACGAACCGGATCGGTCCACCTTGGAGGGATCCTTGCCGCTGAACGCACCGCCGCCGTGCCGGGCCATCCCGCCGTAGGTGTCGATGATGATCTTGCGGCCGGTCAGTCCGGCGTCGCCCATCGGGCCACCGATCTCGAACCGACCCGTGGGGTTGACCAGCAGGCGGTAGTCGTGGTGGTCGATCTGGAAGTCGTCGAGCACGTGGTCGACGACGTGCTTGCGTACGTCGGGTGTGAGCATCCCGTCGAGATCGATGTCGGCCGCGTGCTGGCTCGACACCACAACGGTGTCAATGCGCGTCGGGACGTCACCGTCGTACTCGACCGTCACCTGGGTCTTGCCGTCGGGACGCAGGTAGGCCATCGTCCCGTCCTTGCGTACCGCCGCCAGCCGCTCGGCGAGCCGCTGCGCGATCGTGATCGGGAGCGGCATCAGCTCGGGGGTCTCGTCGCAGGCGTAGCCGAACATCAGCCCCTGGTCGCCGGCACCCTGCTTGTCGAGCTCGTCGGCGGACGACCCGTCGCGGTCCTCCTGCGCGTGGTCGACACCGGCGGCGATGTCCGACGACTGCGAGCCGATGGAGATCTGGACGCCGCAGGACGCCCCGTCGAAGCCCTTCTGAGAGCTGTCGTAGCCGATGGCCAGGATCCGCTCGCGGACGATCGCGGGGATGTCGACGTAGGCCTCGGTGGTCACCTCACCGGCGACCACGACCAGACCCGTCGTCACGAGGGTCTCGACGGCGACCCGGCTGGACGGGTCCTCGGACAGCAGGGCGTCGAGGACGGAGTCGCTGATCTGATCGGCGATCTTGTCCGGGTGGCCCTCGGTGACTGACTCGGACGTGAAAAGTCGACGTGACAAGGTGCTCCTCCGGGGGGACGGCGGCCGCTGGCTGGGCAGAGAGTGAATGGGCAAGCCTACCGTTTCGGGCGCTCATCCCCGGACACGCTCACCGTTCGGGTTTGCAGATCAGCTGGTCCAGCGCTCGGCCACCAGGTCCCAGATCCGGTGCGCCAGCGCTTCCTTGGACCCGAGTGGCACCTGCCACGACGAGCCGTCGGACGACAGCACCAGGGCCTGGTTCTCGGCGCTGCCGAAGACCGCGCCACCGCTGACGTCGTTGACCACCAGCAGGTCGCAGCCCTTGGCGGTGAGCTTCTGACGGCCGTGCTGCTCGACACCGGCGGTGTCGTCCCCGGTCTCGGCGGCGAAACCGACGACGACGATCCGGCCGTTTGGCCGGTTGTGCGAGATGCGACGCAGGATGTCGGGATTCTGGACGAGCTCGAGCGTGGGCGCGGACCCGTCCCCGGACTTCTTGATCTTGGACGCCGAGGAGCTGGCCGGCCGGAAGTCCGCGGGTGCGGCCGCCATCACCAGCGCGTCGGCGTTCTGGGCGGCGGCGGTCACCGCCTCGTCGAGCTGCTCGGTGGTCTGGACGGGTACGACCTTGGCGCCGGCCGGATCGGGCAGGGTGACGTTGGCGGCGACGACCGTCACCTCGGCGCCGCGGGCGACCGCCGCCCGGGCGAGCGCATAGCCCTGCCGACCCGACGATCTGTTGCCGAGGTACCGGACCGGGTCGAGAAACTCACGCGTTCCGCCCGCGGAGACGACGATGCTGCGGCCGGCGAGATCGGCCCGGGCCGCGCCGTGGGCCAGCACCTGGACCGCGACCGCGAAGATCTCGGCAACGTCGGGGAGCCGCCCGGCCCCACTGTCGGCGCCGGTGAGGCGCCCGACCGCGGGCTCGATCACGACGGCGCCCCGTCGGCGCAGGGTTGCCACGTTGTCACGGGTCGCAGGGTGCTCCCACATCTCGGTGTGCATCGCCGGCGCGAACACGACCGGGCATCGCGCGGTCAGCAACGTGTTGGTGAGCAGGTCGTCGGCGAGCCCGTGCGCGGCCCTGGCGAGCAGGTCGGCTGTCGCCGGCGCGACCACCACGAGGTCGGCGGCCTGTCCGATCCGGACGTGCGGAACCTCGTGCACATCCGCCCACACATCGGTTGTCACTGCGTGCCCGGACAACGCGGCCCAAGTAGCTGCCCCGACGAACCGCAGCGCGGCGTCGGTGGGTACGACCCGGACGTCGTGGCCGGACTCGGTGAACAGCCGGAGCAGCTCGCAGGCCTTGTATGCCGCGATCCCGCCGCTGACCCCGAGCACGACGCGGCCCGGACCCGCGGACACCGCTTCACCCATGGGCGAAGTGTGCCACGGCGGTCACTCGATTCAGTGAAGCCTCCGGCCGGATCAGGCTGTTTCAGGCCGGTCGGCCTCCGCCTGCTCGGCCTCGGGGTCGATGTCCTCGCAGGTCAGCATGTCGCCGTTGATCTCGCGCAGCGCGATCGACAGCGGCTTCTCCTGCACGTGCGTCTCGACCAGCGGTCCGACGTACTCGAGCAGGCCCTCGCCGAGCTGGGAGTAATAGGCATTGATCTGCCGGGCGCGCTTGGCGCTGTAGAGGACGAGCTTGTACTTCGAGTCGGTCTTCTCGAGCAACTCGTCGATCGGCGGATTGGTGATGCCCTCGGCAACGGGCTGGGAGCCAGACACAGCGGCTAGGCCTCACAAGAGTCGGAGTGGGATTTCATCAAGGCTACCAAGTCGTTGCAAACCCGATGGACGTCTGTGTTCGTCAGCGTGACGTCGAACTCGGCTTCGTGGGTCAGCTCCTCGCGCGCTTCGGCGAGGCGGGCCTCGATCCGGTCGGCGGGCTCGGTCCCGCGCCGGGTCAGCCGGCGCACCAGCTCCTCCCACGACGGCGGGGTCAGGAAGACCAGCTGCGCATCCGGCATCGATGCACGCACCTGACGGGCTCCCTGCAGGTCTATCTCCAGCAGTACGGGAACAGCGGCGGCCAGTCGTTCCAGAACCGGACGACGGGGTGTGCCGTAGCGGTGGCCGGCGAACTCCGCCCACTCCAGCAGCTCGCCCGAGGCGCTCATCTCGTCGAACCGCTGGTCGTTCACAAACGTGTAGTGCTTGCCCTCGATCTCACCGGGCCGGGGGAACCGCGTCGTGACGGACACCGACACCCACACGTCGGGATGGCTCTCCCGCAGCTCATTGACGACCGTGGACTTGCCGACCCCGCTCGGACCGGACAGCACCGTGAGTCTCGGCCGGACCGGTCCACTCGACATTAACGGGATTCGAATTCAGCCTCGAGGGCGGCGATCTGCTTGTTCCCCAGGCCGCGCACGCGCCGGGTCTCGGAGATCCCTATGCGTTCCATCAGGTGCTGCGCCCGAACCTTTCCCAGCCCCGGCATGGCCCGCAACAAGTCGAGCACCTTCATCTTCGCGATCACCTCGTTGGAGGATCCCTCGCGAAGCACCTCCGAGAGCGTGGCACCGGAATGCTTGAGACGGTTCTTCACGTCGGCTCGCTCTCGGCGGGCGGCCGCCGCCTTCTCGAGTGCTGCCTGACGCTGCGCTGGGGTGAGCTTGGGGACTGCCACGGCGGGTCACCTCGGATGAACAGTCAATGAACGTAGGCGCTGTTACGGAACCTAGCGATCCGATGCCGACATGGTCAAAGGGCACGCGCACTGAGATCGGCCGGATCGCCCATGCGCGTGGCGTGGTGCCAGCGCAGTGCAGGGTTGGGCTGGTCAACTTCCCATGTCGATGCCGCAGTCGGCCTTGACCTCGGCGCTGATCGCGTCGGTGGCCTTCGTGATGTCGTTGCCGTCCAGGTTCTTGATCGCAGCCTGGAACTCCTTGAGCTTCTGTGGGTCGAGGCTCGCGAGGGCGGACGGGTCACCCAGGTCACTCAAGTCGACTCCGAGATTCTCCAGGGCGTCCGAGAGCTGGGAGAACTTGGAGTCGAGGACCTGCCATTGGGCCCGGATGTTCTCCGGGGCCTTGTCGGCGATGTCGCTGAGCGTGTTCTTGAGGTCCTCGAACTGGGCCGGCTTGAACTGGTCGAGGTTGCTGAACTTCGCCTTCGCTGCCTGGAGTGCTGAGCAGTAGTCCGAGTCGGATCCCCCTGACGTGTTCTCCGGCGGGCTGCTCGACAAGTCGCTCGGGTCGCTCGATGAGCCACCGGGAGTGCTTGTCGAGTCCGGAGTTCCCCCGGCTGAGCTGTCAGTGCTGTCACTGCCGCCGCATGCCGCCAACCCGCTCGCGGCAACGAGCGTCAATGCGCAGAGTGCGACCCGTATCTTCATCTGGCCCCCGATCGACGATGTGGGTCGACTCTAGACCCCTATGTCGGATGTGCGGCACCGGCAGCATGTCAGGGCATTCAGGTCGATCTTGCAGTCCTCGCAGCATCCTTGCAGGGACCTTCGCTGCTGCGGTGCCAGACTCACGTATTGACCGGTGAGGAGGTCAGCTGGTGACGATCGCGAACACAGAGATGGCTGCCGCGTGGGACGGGCCGGAGGGCGAGCACTGGACGAAGCACGCGGCTCGCTACGAGCGTGCTTCGCGAGCGAACTGGCAGCGGTTGCTCGACGCCGTGCCGATCGGCCTCCGTGACACCATCCTGGACGTCGGCTGCGGCACCGGTAGATCGACGCGCGACGCTGCACGTATCGCCGCCTCCGGCTCGGCCCTCGGCGTCGATTTGTCGTCGCGCATGCTCGGGTACGCGCGAGAAGCGGCTGAGCGCGAGCGGGTGACCAACGTCGAGTTCCGGCAGGCGGACGCGCAGGTGTTTCCTTTTCCCGACTCCGCGTTCGACCTCGTGGTCAGCAAGTTCGGTGCGATGTTCTTCGCTGATCCCACGGTCGCGTTCACAAACCTCAGGAGGTCTCTGCGCGAGGACGGTCGGCTGGCTCTGCTCGCCTGGAGGGAGCTCGCCCGCAACGAGTGGCTCACGGCGATCCGCGACGCGCTGGCCGGCGGCCGGCAGCTGCCGGTGCCACCGGCGGGTGTGCCTGGCCCGTTCGGGCTGGCCGACGGTGACCATATCCGCCGAGTGCTCGGCGTGGCCGGCTTCGTTGAGATAGGTCTGGACGAGGTCGGTGAGCCGACCGAGTTCGGCTCAGACGCCGAGGACGCATTTGCCTTCGTGAGCACCCTCGGAATTGCGCAGGGGCTCACCCAGGAGCTCGACGAGGACAGCAGAGCACGAGCGTTCGATGCGCTTCGGCGCACTCTCATCGAGCATGACACCGGCGACGGCGTGCTGTTCGGAACCTCGGCCTGGTTGGTCACCGCCAGAGCGGCAGGTCGGAGCACCCCGTAGTTCGGCGTTCGGTCGTGGACGAATCGGCCACGCGCGGTCGGACCCCGTCCGATGTCAGGTCCGGTGCAGCGCCGCGGCGACGTCGTGGACGGCGCGCCTGGCGGCGTCCCGGAGGGCGACCGGCTCCGGTCCGGCACCGAGGACGGCTCGAGACGTGCTCGGCACCACGTTGCGAAGCGCGCCGCCGAAGACCCGACGGAGGTCCTCGACCGTGCCGCCCTGCGCGCCGAACCCGGGCGCCAGCATCGGCCCGTCGATGTCCAGGTCTTCACCGGTGAACCCGACGGTGGCTCCCACGACGGCGCCGACGGAGCCGAGACCGGGGGTCGCCCGGTTGCGTGCGGAGATCGCGGCCAGGATGTCGCCCGCTACGGTGCGACCGGTGCAGGTTCGTGCCTGCTGGATCGCTGCGCCCTCGGGGTTGGAGGTCAGTGCGAGGACGAAGACCCCGCGTCCGTGGCCGATAGCGGTGTCGATCACCGGATCGAGTGACCCGAACCCTGGGTAGGGGCTCACGGTGATCGCGTCGCAGGCCAGCGTCGAGCGTGGGTCGAGGTACGCGTCGGCGTACGCCTGCATGGTCGAGCCCACGTCCCCACGCTTGACGTCGAGCAGGACCAGCGCCCCTGCCTGCCGGGCGTCGGCGATCAGCCGCTCGAGAACGGCGACGCCGCGGGAGCCGTGACGTTCGAAGAACGCGGACTGCGGCTTGAGCACCGCCAGCTCACCGGCCAGCGCCTCGACGGCGACGGCCACGAACCGTTCCAGCCCACCGGGGTCGTCGGCGAGTCCCCATGCCTTCAGCAGGGCCGGATGCGGGTCGATCCCCACGCACAGCGGTCCGCGGTCTGCCATGGCCGCGGACAACCGCTCGCCGAAGCCCGCAACGGGTGCACTCATCCGGTGTCGCCGGGGAGTCGCGCCGGCCGGTGCGCGAAGCCGACGGCATCGACCGACTTGGCGAAGCCACGTGCGGCCAGCTCCGCGGCGAGCTCGGCGACCACCCGCATCGGAGCGCCCGGGTCGTTGAAGATGACGGTGCCCACCTGGACCGCACTGGCGCCGGCGAGCAGGAACTCCATGGCATCCTGCCCGGAGGCGATCCCGCCGACTCCCACGACCGGTACCTCGGGCATCGCCTGGTGCACCTGCCAGACGCAGCGCAGCGCGACCGGGCGGATCGCCGGCCCCGACAGGCCGCCGGTGACGCCGCCGAGCACCGGCCGCAACGATTCGGTGTCGATGCTGATGCCGAGGAGCGTGTTGACCAATGTCAGACCGGTCGCGCCCGCCTCCATCACCGACTCCGCCACGGTCACGATGCTGGTGACGTCGGGCGAGAGCTTGGCGAGGACCGGGACACCTGGCGGGGTCTCCCGGCGCACGACCGAGATGACCTTGGCGGCTTGGTACGGATCGCAGGCGAACACCAGGCCGCGGTTCTCGACATTGGGGCAGGAGATGTTGACCTCGACGGCACTGACCCCCGGACTCTGTTCCACGCGCCGGGCCAGCTCGGCGTACTCCACCAACGTGGAACCGGCGATCGAGACGATCGGCCGGGCCCGTCGCCGCACCAGCCACGGTAGGTCGACGGCGAGGAAGGCGTCGACGCCCGGGCCCTGGAGTCCTATCGAGTTCAGCATGCCCGACGGTGTCTCGGCCATCCGCGGCGTCGGCCGGCCGGACCGGGGGTCGCGCATGATCGACTTCGTGACGACGGCGCCGAGGTCGGCCACATCGAAGAACTGGTGGAGCTCACGACCGGCCGCCGCGCATCCGGATGCGGTCATCACCGGGTTGGGCAGGGTCATGTCGGCAAGGCTCGTGCTCAGGTCGACATCACCGGCGCTCAGCGCGTGCATCAGTGGCCACCGCCCGCGGGTGCACCGAGAGTTCCGACCGGGATGGTTCCGACGTCCTTCCACCGCACCCGCTCACCGCGGAACACCGGACCCTCCACGCAGGAGCGCTGCATCCGCGTGACGCCGTCGTCGCCGACGACCGGCAGCACACACGTCATGCACACCCCGACCCCGCACGCCATCGACTCCTCCACGGCGGTCTGGCTCCAGGCACCGTGCGCCATCGCCACCTCTGTGACCGCGTCGAGCATCCGCATCGGTCCGCAGGAGTAGACGACCTCTGCCCCGGTGGCGTCGATGCGCCCGGGCAGCACATCGGTGACCCGCCCCCGCACACCCATCGAGCCGTCCTCCGTCGTCACCACGACCGACACCGCCGCCCTCTTGGCCTCGAGGGTGCCGAACAGCCGCTGCTCGGTGGCAGCACCCAGCACCATGTGCACCGCACAGCCACGCTCCCTCAGCCGGCCGGCCAGCATGAACAGCGGCGCGCTGCCGTAGCCGCCGCCGACGAGCACGCACGGCACCGGCTCACGGGGAGCCGCGAACGGCCTGCCGAGGGGGCCGACAACGTTGATCGGGTCACCGGGCCGAAGCAGGGTCATCGCCCGGGTTCCCTTGCCGTGCGCGGCGAAGACGATCTCGACGGTCCCGCCGTAGACGCCGCTGCTGCGGACCCGGTAGATCGAGAACGAGCGGCGAAGCAGCATCGCCGACGGGTCACCCCCGACAGCCACGGTGACGAAGCTGCCCGGTTCGGTCCGCTCGGGGATCCCGGGAGCCGCCACGGTGAGGAGCTGGTAGGCGCCGACCCGTTTGATCGCGAGCACCTTGCCGTCCACCTGCAGCGGTCCCCGCGCGCCGCTCACCGTGGGCCGCCGATCACGCCCGCCCAGTCCTGCAAAGATCGCACGCCGACGTCCCCGGCGCGCAGCGACTCGATGCCCTGGACCGCCGCGGCCAGCCCCTGGATGGTCGTGATGCACGGGATGTTGCGCGACACCGCCGCGGTGCGGATGTCGTATCCGTCCAGCCGCGGGGAGCCGCCCGAGGTCGAGCCGAACGGCGTGTTGATGATGAGGTCGACCTCGCCGGCGTGGATGCGACCGACGATGGTCGGCTCGCCGTCGGGTCCGGGACCCGCGGAGTGCTTGCGTACCACCTGCGCGATCACGCCGTTGCGGCGCAGCACCTCGGCGGTGCCGGGGGTGGCGAGCACCTCGAACCCGAGGTCCGCGAGCCGCTTGACCGGGAAGATCATGTGCCGCTTGTCGCGGTTGGCCACCGACACGAAGACCCGTCCTTTGGCGGGGAGCCCTCCGTACGCGCCCTCCTGCGCCTTCGCGAACGCGGTTCCGAACCCGGCGTCGATGCCCATGACCTCACCGGTCGAGCGCATCTCGGGTCCGAGCACCGTGTCAACCGTCCGCCCGTCCGGGGTACGGAACCGGTTGAACGGCATCACAGCCTCCTTGACCGCGATCGGGGTCGCGACGGGAAGGGTCCCTCCGTCACCGCCGGCCGGCAGCAGGCCCTCGGCACGCAGCTCGGCGACCGTGGCTCCCAGCATCACCCGGGCCGCCGCCTTGGCCAGCGGCGTCGCGGTCGCCTTGGAGACGAACGGCACCGTCCGTGAGGCGCGGGGGTTGGCCTCGAGCACGTAGAGCACGTCACCTCCCAGCGCGTACTGCACGTTGACTAGACCGCGTACGCCCACGCCCTCGGCGATCGCCAGGGTGCTCCGCCGGATCCGGTCGATGTCCTCGCGCCCCAACGTGATCGGGGGCAGCACGCAGGCGGAGTCACCGGAGTGGATGCCGGCCTCCTCGATGTGCTCCATCACCCCGCCGAGGAACAGCTCGTCGCCGTCGTAGATGGCATCGACGTCGATCTCCACCGCGTCGTCGAGGAACCGGTCGACCAGCACGGGATGGAGCGGCGATATCTGCGTCGCGCGGTCGATGTAGGAGCGCAGCGCCTCGTCGTCGTACACGATCTCCATGCCGCGACCGCCGAGCACGTACGACGGGCGGACCAGCACGGGGAAGCCGATGGTGTCCGCGATCTGCCTGGCCTGGTCGAAGGAGGTGGCCGTGCCGTGTCGCGGCGCCGGTAGGCCGGCTCCCGCGAGCACCCGCCCGAAGGCGCCACGATCCTCGGCCAGGTGGATCGCGGCCGGTGACGTCCCGACGATCGGGACGCCGGCGTCCTGCAGACCCTGTGCCAGGCCCAGTGGGGTCTGGCCGCCCAGGGCGACGACGACTCCGACGACCGTTCCGGCCCGGCACTCCGCGGCGTACACCTCGAGCACGTCCTCCAGCGTCAGCGGCTCGAAGTAGAGCCGGTCGGAGGTGTCGTAGTCGGTCGACACGGTCTCGGGGTTGCAGTTGACCATCACGGTCTCGTAGCCGGCGGCGGCGAGCGCCATCGAAGCGTGCACGCATGAGTAGTCGAACTCGATGCCCTGGCCGATCCGGTTCGGACCGCTACCAAGGATGACCACGGCCGGCTTCTCCCGTCGGCGTACCTCGTCCTCCTCGTCGTAGCACGAGTAGTGGTACGGCGTGCGAGCCTCGAACTCCGCGGCGCAGGTGTCGACCGTCTTGTAGACCGGGCGCAGACCCAACGCCCAGCGGACCTCCCGCACAACCTCCTCCTTGATCCCGCGCAGGCCGGCGATCTGCGCATCGGAGAAGCCGTGCCGCTTGGCCGTGCGCAGCAGCTCCACGCTCAGCTGGGACGCCTTCCGCACCTGCTGCGCGATCTCGTCGATCAGCACCAGCTGGTCGACGAACCACGGGTCGATGCCGGTCGCCTCGACCACATGATCCATGGAGAGGCCCGCCCGCAGCCCGTCCATCAGCGCGCGCAGCCGCCCGTCGTGCGGCGTGGCCATCCGCTCCAGCAGCAGCCGCGCCGGGGCGGGTTCAGCCGTCCAGGACAGGATCGCGTCCTTGTCCTCCAGCGACCGAAGTGCCTTCTGCAGCGCCTCGCAGAAGTTGCGGCCGATCGCCATCACCTCACCGACGCTCTTCATGTGCGTGGTCAGGGTCGGGTCGGCCAGCGGGAACTTCTCGAACGCGAACCGCGGCACCTTGACCACGACGTAGTCGAGGCTGGGCTCGAAGCTCGCCGGCGTCCGACCGGTGATGTCGTTCGGGATCTCGTCGAGCGAGTACCCGATCGCGACCAGGGCGGCGATCTTGGCGATCGGGAAGCCGGTCGCCTTCGAGGCCAGCGCGGATGACCGCGAGACCCGTGGGTTCATCTCGACCACCACGATGCGTCCGTCGCGCGGATCGACGGCGAACTGGATGTTGCACCCACCGGTGTCGACACCGACCGCCCTGATCACCGCGATCGCGATGTCGCGCATCCGCTGGTACTCGCGGTCGGTGAGAGTCATGGCCGGCGCGACGGTGATCGAGTCGCCGGTGTGCACGCCCATCGGGTCGAGGTTCTCGATCGAGCACACGACGACCACGTTGTCGCGGCGGTCGCGCATCACCTCCAGCTCGTACTCCTTCCAGCCCAGGATCGACTGCTCGAGCAGGACCTCAGACGTCGGCGACGCCGCCAGGCCGCCCCCGGCGATCCGGCGTTCCCTCACGCCCGCCACGGCCGCATCGAGAAAGGCCTGCGTCTCCGCCGTGGCATCCTCCGGCGGATACAGCATGAAGCCGGCAAACGAGAGCCCGGGACGCGAGGCAATGTCCTTGGCCAGCGCAACGGCCTCCGTGGCCGTCTCGACCCCGGCCCGCTTGCGTCCGGTATCGCACTCGACGACCACATCCAGATCACGTCCTGCGATGGCTGCCGCCTGCGGCAGACCCGCGACGACAAAGGGGTTGTCGGCTGCCACGGTGACCGTTGCCTCCAACATCAGCTTGCCGAGGCGGTTGAGCTTCTCCTCGCCCAGGATGTTGTACGCAATGAGAATGTCCCCAAGTCCGTTCGCGGCCATGACCTCCGCTTCGCCAAGCTTCTGACACGTGATGCCGCGAGCGCCCGCATCGCGCTGCATCGCGGCGATCACGGGGCTCTTATGCGTCTTGACGTGGGGTCGGTTGCCAACGCCTGCCGCGTCGCACAGAGCCTGCACCCGGGCGATGTTGCGCTCGACGATGTCGAGATCGACCACCACCGCGGGAGTTCCGAACTCTCGCGCAATTGCCCTCTTGAGATCCTCGATACTCATGGATGTCCCTGGTTTGTCCGGCGGAGGCTAACCGGGGACCTTCGACAATGGCAAGTCTCCTGTCCGTACTTATCCTTTTTCCGGTGTCAGTTGCCTTTCCTGTCGTCGCATCGAAAGACGGGTGGCGGCAAAAGACCGGCACTGAACGTCTCCACAAGCTTGCTGGTCGGTCGACCGCGTTGGCGGAACAGATAGATCGGCACGAGTATCCTCGGACTGAAGCGACGGAACACCAGTCCCTTTTGCCCCTGTACCCGTGCCGCCTCGCTGTCGACGATGCCGATGCCACATCCCGCCGGCGACGAGCGCGCAGACCGTAATGCCCAGGCTCGTGTCGATCATCGAACGGTAGCGCACGCCCGCGCCGTCGATTGCCTGGGTCATTTTGCGGCGAAACTCGTCATCCGGCCCGAGCATGACGATCGTCTCCCCGGCGAGGTCCTCCGCCGGATTTCGGTCCTGTCGCACGAGCGCATGTCCCTCGGGCAAGGCGATGAATTCCCTCGAGATCGAAAAGCTTGCGACCGGGAAAGATTGTATTCCTCGCTTCGAAGCTGGGCGATGCCGAGATCGATCTCGCCAGTTCCGACAAGTCGGGCGGCGTCGGTCGAATTGCTGGAATGTAGCGAGACCGTGACATCCGGATGCGCCGAGGAAAACCGCGCGACCATGGCCGGAAGCCAGGCGATGCCGAGCGCCGGGATCGTGCTGACCACGATGCGGCCCTGCTTGCGCTCGCGCAGGTTGGCGGCGAAGCGCGCCAGGTTCTGCATGCCGAAATAGGTGCGCTCGACTTCGGCATAGAGCGCCCGTGCCTCCTCGGTCGCCGCGATCCCCTTCGTCGTGCGGGAGAAGAGACGTAGGCCCAGTTCGGCCTCCAGCAGCTTTAGCGCCTTGCTGACCGCCGGCTGCGAGATCCGCAGGATGATCGCCGCCTCGGTGATCGAGCCGGAGTCCATGATCGCCTTGAAGACCTCGACCTGCCGATAGTTCATGGCGACTTCGCCATAACCTCAATTCATATAGATCGTATAATTATGAATTTGAGATAGAGCAAATGCTGTGGTTGTCTGAACGCTCGTCGCTGCCTTCTGCGTCCGACACGGACGAGCGCGAAAGCGACCAAGAAACGCAAAGACTGACTCCGCTTCGTGGCTGCTGGTGGACGCCTGCGCCGCTCGCGGACACCGCTCGGAACGACCAATTTGCCAGCTTGGGGAACAGTCGAACATGCGCAACCTTCGTCAATCCTGCCACGTAGCGGCGCTCGCTGCCGGTCTGTCGATCTGGCGGCCTGCAGGCGCATTGCTCAGCCGGCGGGCGTCCTGCGCATCGCGGTGGGTGCCGATCCCGCGACCTTCGATCCCGCCTTCAACGATCTTCCCGTCGGGCAACGCGGTCGACCTGGCCGTGCTCGAAGGGCTCTTTCGGCTCGACCCGCAGAACAACGTCCAGAAGAGCCTGGCGACCGACTATGCCTTCTCGCCCGACGGCAAGGTCTTCACCGTCAAGATCAAGACCGGCAGGAAGTTCAGCAACGGCGACCCGCTGAACGCCGAGGCCGTCGCGGCGAGCTTCAACCGCATGCTCGACGAGAAGACGGGCTCGATCTATCGCGGCCTCTACGCGTCGCTCGGCACGATCAAGGCCGTCGGCGAGGATACGGTCGAGTTTCACCTCGCCGAGCCGAACGGCCATATCCTGATGCTGCTGGCCAACACGGCCGCCAGCATCGTCAACGTCAAGGCCGCTGCAGGCGATGGGGGCCGAATACGGCCGCAAGCCGGTCGGCTCCGGACCGTACATGGTCGAGAACTTCATCGGCGGCGAAGGCTTCCGGCTCGTCCCGAACCCGTCCTATTCCGGCGACTATCCGGCGACGCTCAAGGCGATCGACTTCACGGTCGTGCCCGAGGACGGCTCGCGCATGGCGCTGCTGGAAACCGGCAGCGCCGACGTCGTCGAGCGAGTGCCGCCGGAATCCATGCCGGCGATCAACGCCTCTGAAGAACGCCAAGGTCATCAACCCGCCCAGCATGTTCTCCATCAACATGGAAATGGTGCTGCGCGGGCCGCTCGCCGATGCGACGCGTGCGCAAGGCGCTGAACCTCGCGATCGATCGCGATGGCATCGCCAAGGGCATTCTCGGCGGGCTGGGCACGCCATCGGTCGGCATGGTCGGCCCCGGCACGCAGGACGAATTGCGCAAGACCTTCCCGCCGGTCTCCTTCGACCCGGAAGGCGCCAAGAAGCTGCTCGCGGAAGCCGGCTACAAGCCGGGACAGCTGTCGCTCAGCTTCACCTGCCCGACCGGTCGCTACATCAAGGACTCGCAGGTCTGCCAGGCGCTGGCTGGGCTCCTTCGAGAACATCGGCATCAAGGCGACGCCGCTCGTCGTCGACCGCGGCACCTGGAGCAAGGTCGTCGGCATGGAGCCGGCGCAGCGCACGGACAACATGGGCATGGTCGGTCGCGCCACGGCGGGCATGGACTACACGCTCTACCGCCTGTTCTTCACCGGGGTCGGCGCGAACCGGACGGGCTACTCCAACCCGCGCGTCGATGCGCTTCTGAAGGAAGGCCGCGCTGCGACCGACCCGACGAAGCAGAAGGAGATATACGGTGAGATCCAGGAGATTGTCTGGAACGATCAACCCTTCCTCTTCCTCTGGTACCAAACCCAGGCGATTGGGCGTGGCCAACCGTGTCCAGGGTCTGGCGGTCCAGCCGAACGAGACGCTGGTCTTCGACAAAGTGACCCTGAAGTAAGGTTTGCGATCGCGGAGAAGCGGCCATGTTCGTTCTCAAACGCCTGGGCAGCGCCCTGCCGACGCTCGTTTGCGGTTTCTCTGCTCGTCTTCCTCTTCGTCGACCTGATCCCGGGCGACCCGGCGCAGATTCTCGCCGGGCCGACCGCGTCGAACGAAGAGATCGAGAGCATCCGCAAGTTCCTCGGTCTGAACGAGCCGCTTGCTCGACGCGCTACGGCCATTTCCTCCGGGGCATCTGGGATCCGTCCGCCGCGACATCCTTCCGCACGCATCGCCCGGTCGTCGTCGAGCTTTCGGAGCGTCTGCCCAACACGCTGATCGTCGCCGATCGGCGGACTGGCGATCGGAGTCCTCGTCGGCACGCATCGCCGGCATCGTCTGCGCGATGCGCCCGGGCGGCATCGCCGATGCGGCGATCACCGTGCTGACGCTCGCCGGCATCTCGATGCCGATCTACTGGCTCGGCCTGCTCTGCATCTGGCTCTTTGCCGTCAATCTCGGCTGGCTGCCTGCGGCCGGAGCCTCGACGCCCGCCCATTTCGTCCTGCCGATCCTCGTCATCGCCACGCGCGCCGACGGCGATGTTCAGCCGCCTCGTCGCGACGAGCCTGCTGGAGGCGATGGGCAAGGACTATCTCGACACGGCGCGCGCCAAGGGCCTGAGCGAGACCCGCGTCGTGCTGTCCATGCGCTGCGCAATTCGCTGATCGCGGCGGTCAGCGTCGCCGGCGTGCAGTTCGGCGGCATGCTGGGCGGCTCGGTCGTCACCGAAACCGTGTTCGGCATTCCCGGCGTGGGCCGCCTTCTCGTCGATGCGGTCTCGCGCGCCGACTATCCGGTCATCCAGTACGCGATCCTGATGTTCGCGATCTTCTTCGTGGTCATCAATCTCGTCACCGACCTGCTGACCCAATGGCTCGACCCGCGCACGCGCGAGGAAGAGAGAGCGGCATGAGCATCGTACAGAACGTGGTCGCCGGCCGGGATGCCACCGCGCTCGGCGACTTCGCGCCGAGATCGCGCTGGGTCGCTGCTCCGACGGATCCTTTCTCAGCCGAAGGGCGTGGTCGGCCTGACTCTCGTCGTCCTCTACCTGCTGCTCGCCGATCTTCGGGCCGGTGCTGGCGCCGCAGGATGCCTTTCGCCAGAACTTCGCACAAACGCTTCGGCCGCCTTCTGCCGCGCATTGGTTCGGCACGGACCAGCTCGGGCGCGACGTCCTCAGCCGCGTCCTGGTCGGTGCCCGCGCGACGCTGGGCATCGGCGTCGGCGGCGTCACCGTCGCGTTTCTCGTCGGCGTGCCGCTCGGCATCCTCGCCGCCTGGCGGCGCGGCTGGATCGATGCCGCGGTGATGCGCGCCATCGACATCATGCTGAGCTTCCCCGACATCGTCTTCGCGCTGGCGGTCGTCGCGATCCTCGGCGCCAATACGCAGAACGTCATCATCGCGGTCGGCGATCGTCTCGATCCCGGTCTTTGCGCGCACGGCCCGGGCGGTGACGCTGAGCATCCTCGCCGAGCCCTATATCGAGGGCTCGATAGCTCTGGGCGCGAAGCCCGCTGCGCGTGATCCTGCGCCATGTGCTGCCGAACATCTCCGGCACGCTGATGACGCTGTCGACCCTGCTGTTCGCATCGACCCTGCTCTCGGCCTCGGGCCTCGGCTTCCTCGGCCTCGGCACTCAGCCGCCCTTTCCCGAATGGGGCACGATGCTGGGCGAGAGCCGTTCCTACATTCGCAGCCATCCCTATCTGGCGACGTTCCCTGGCCTCTTCCTCGCCGTCTCGGCGCTCGCCTTCAATCTGCTCGGTGACGCGCTGCGCACGATCTACGATCCGACCAGCCGGCGCGTGCGCCCGCCAGGCGCCGCTGTTCGCGCTTCCTGCGTCGCCGCGTTCCGGTCGACGGCACCGCCGCATGATCGGCGACAGGCCAGCGAGGATACTGCGCTGTTTCCGTTCAAGGCCCTGCGCATGGCCTACCGGACGGGCGACGGGCCTGCTCGAGGTCGTTCGCGGTGTCGACCTGGCGATCAAGTCCGGCCGGACGCTGGCGCGTGGTCGGCGAATCCGGCTCCGGCAAGTCGACGCTGCTGCGAGCGATCGGCACGCTGGTCAATCCGCAGGAGGTCGCGATCACCGCAGGCGCGATCAGCATCGGCGGGCGAGCCGGCACTGGGCCTGTCCCCGGCGGCGCTGCGCGACTTGCGACGCCGCAAGATCGGCGTCGTCTTCCAGGACGCGGCGAGCGCGCTGAACCCGGTGCTGACGATCGGTGACCAGCTCGCCGAGGCGGTCACGGCCGGGTCCCGCCTCGATCGGCAAACCGTGCAGGCAGCGCTGCATCGAGCTGCTGCGGACGTCAAGATCGCCGATCCCGAGCGACGGCTCGACATGTACCCGCATCAGTTCTCGGGCGGCATGAAGCAGCGCATCGTCATCGCCATCGCGCTTGCCCAGGACCCGCGAGGTGCTGCTCGCCGACGAGCCGACCAGTGCGCTCGACGTCACGATCCAGCAGCAGATTCTCGTCCTGCTGCGCGAGATCCAGGCGAAACGCGGGATGGCCGTGCTGCTCGTCACGCACGACCTCAACCTCGTCGCTCGCTTCGCCGACGACGTGGCCGTGATGTACGCCGGCCGTCATCGTCGAGAGCGGCGAAGTCGCGAACCGTGCTGGAGCGGCCGCTGCATCCTTACACACTGGCGCTGCGCACCTCGGCGCCGGGCGGCAGCGAAGGCCGTGGCCACCGCCTGCGCACCATTCCCGGCGAGCCGCCGCTGATCGGCCGCTTTCCCCGGGCTGCGCCTTCCGTCCACGCTGCCAGCGCAGCGCCAACCGAGCCGAATGCGCCGTCGAGGAGCCGGCCGTCCGCGTCCGTTGGCGGGCCGGAACGTGGCTTGCGTTTTCGCCGAGGAGGCGCCTGCGATGAACGCGCCCTTCCCGTCCCGCCTGCGCCGCCCGGTCGCCGAGATCGACGACATCGTCGTCGTCGACGGACGTCAGCCGGCATTTCGGTGGCCGGACGGCGCTTCCTGAGCCGGTGTCGCGGCGCCCGTGGTGCGGGCTGTCGACGGCGTCTCGTTCACGCGTCCGACGAGGAACCTGCTTCGCCATCGTGGGAGAATCCGGTTCCGGCAAGAGTTCGCTCGCGCGGCTCGATCGTCGGACTGCTGAGGCCGACCGTCGGGTGAGGTCGACGATCGATGGCGTGCGTGCTCTCGACGCCTCGACGCCGGGCCTGCGCGCGATGCGCCGCAAGGTTCAGCTGGTGCTGCAGGATCCGCGCGCCTCGCTCGATCCCCGGATGACCGTGTTCGACACGCTGCGTGAAGCGCTGACCGTGCATGGCCTGCATCCGCGAACGTGTCGGCCCGGTTCGAACGGATCAACGCCGTCATCGCGCTGGTCGGCCTCAACGTGGCGCATCTCGGCCGCTATCCGCATGAATTGTCCGGCGGACAGCGTCAGCGCGTCGCCATCGCCCGTGCCATCATCTGCGAGCCGACAGGTGCTCGTCCTCGACGAGCCGGTCAGCGCGCTCGACGTATCGGTCCAGGCGCAGATCATCAACCTGCTGGCCGACCTCCAGGCCAAGCTCGCCCTGACCTACATCATCATCACTCATGACCTGGCCCTGGTCGAGCACATGGCCGATGCCGTCGGGGTGATGTATCTCGGCCGCTTCGTCGAGCAGGGCGATGTCGAGGAGGTCTGCGGCGCGCCGCGTCATCCCTATACGCAGAGCCTGATGGCAATCGCCGCGCCACGTCTCCGCCGTCGGTCGGAGCGCGATCGGCCGGCGCGGTGCTGGAAGGCTCGATCCCGAGCCCACTCGCCATTCCGACCGGCTGCAGCTTTCCACACCCGCTGCCCGCTGGCACGGCGGCTCGCCGCCGGGGCGACTGCGGCCGTTGAGACCCCCGATGGCCGCGTGCCACGCATCTGCGCAGAGGACGCGCCACCACTCCATGCCTGCGCCCGGGGGCCGCAGTGCCGCGACCTGCCACTTCGCGGATGAACGCCTCTCGAACTCCGACCACTGAAGCAGACAAAAGGAATATGATCGATGTCCGATCATCAGCAACGCCTCCGAAATCGTCATCGTCGGCGGCGGCATCTACGGCACGAGCCTCGCCTATCAACTCGCGAAGCGCCGGCAGGACGGTGACGCTGCTCGAGGCCGGCGAGATCGCCGGCGGCGCCTCTGGCGGACCGGGCGAGCGCGGCGTGCGCGCCAATGGTCGCGACCTGCGCGAGCTGCCGATCTGCGCCATCGCGCAGAAGCTCTGGGGCGGATTATCAGGACGAAGTTTCGAGGGCGGTGTCGGCTTTCGCCGCGTCGGCGGTCTGCAGGTCTACGACGTGTCCTACGGCCATCGCGAGCACGAGGTGCTCGGGCGCATGGCGGCGACTGCGGCTGCCCAGACGAGCCTCGGCACGCCCTCCGAGGTGCTGACGCGCGACGAGGCGCTGGCGCGGGAGCCGGAGCTCGCGACCGGCATCGTTGGGCGCGATCTACTGCCCCGATGACGGCGTCGGCGACCACACTTTCGCCACGCAGCCAGTTCGCCAAGGCAGGCGGCGAAGGCCGGAGCCGTCATCCGCACGGGCGCCAAGGTCGTCGAGATCGTGCACGCGCGCGGCAGTCGCGACGCGCCGTGAAGCTCGCGAGCGGCGAGACCGTTCCGGTCGGCGATCGCGGCTGGTCGTGGTCGCCAATGCCGGCGCCGAGGCGCTGCTGAAGCCGATTCTCAAGCCGCATGAGCTCGGGCCGGTCTGGAACCTCATGCCGCAGATGCATTTCGTTTCGAATCCGTTGAACAAGACGGTCAACCATCTGCTCTCGCACGCGCATCGGCGCCTCGCCGTGAAGCAGCTCCCCGACGGCGTCGATCATGCTGTCGGGCGGTGCCCATGTCGCCCATACGCCGGAGGGGCTGTGGAAGGGCTCGCTCAGCTGCGATGACGCAGAACGTCACCGACGCGATCCTGACCCTGCCCTTCATCGACAACTCGACTTTCCTCAGGGTCGACGCCTCGCGGGTGGAAACCGTCGCCGTCGACCACATTCCGCTGATCGGCCAGGCGGAGGGCCTGGCCAATACCATCTACGGCTACGGCTGGTCCGGCCATGGCTTCGCGATCTCGCTGGGTTTCACCAAGCTGTTCACGGACTGGATCATGACCGGCGATCAAGCCGGAAGCGCTGGAGCCGTTCTCGCCGGTGCGCTTTCACAAGCCGGCCGCGACTGCTGGCCGCCGAGCCACTCGGCCGCGCGGCCGCCTGAATCACCTCCCGTCTCAATCCAGAGCCGACAGGCGAGCCCGGTGCGGTGCGCCCGTCGCGCCGGAAGGAATTGGACTTCATGCTCCCCGACTTCGACGCCACCCGCCCCGGCAAGTTCGCTACGACCTCGGCCCGCTCGTCGGGTCGCTCGACGGCGTCGCCGGTGAATTCCTCTGCTGCATCAACAATGGCGAAGGGCCTTCCGTCCTGCTCTGCGGCGGCATCCATGGCGACGAGTACGAGGCCCAGATCGTCCTGCGCCGGCTGGCCGAGCGGCTTGAGCCTGCCGACGTGACCGGCCGCGTCATCATCATTCCGTCCCTCAACTTTCCCGGCGTCGCAGAAGGGCAAGCGCCTCTCCCCCTTCGACGGGCAGAACATGAATCGCTTCTTCCCCGGCAAGGCCGACGGCACGCCGACCGAGCGTCTCTGCGCATTCATGACCGAACGCTGTTTCCGGCCGTCGATCTGCTGATCGACGTCCATGCCGGAGGGCGCGACGTCTCGGTCGTGCCGATGGTGTTCGGCTTCACCACGGACAAAGCGTCGTCGACGATGCCCGGCTCAACGCGCTGATGGAGGCCTGGGGCTATCGCTTCGTGCAGCATGTCGATGGCATCGACGAGACCGCCTGCGGCGCTGCGAAGCTCGCCGACCTCGCCTCCATCGAGGTCGAGGGCGGCGGCGGCCGCATGAAGTCCTCGGAACTGGCGATCATGGAAGAGGGTCTGCTGCGTGCGCTGGCCGCTTTCGGCGCCATCAAGCCGACGGTCGGTCCCGACGCCATCCCGTTCTCAGGCGTCCATTTCACTGCCGGCCCGGAGGGCCAGTATCTCGCACCGGAGGCGGGCCTGGTCGAGCATCTCGCATCTCTGGCCGATGAGGTCGCAAAGGGCCAGTGCGTCGCGCTTCTTCATCCGACGGTCGGATTGCGCAGTTCGCCCGCGGAAATCCTGAGTCCGGTCCCGGGGTATGTGCTGCGCCAGACCGAGCACAGCTTCGTATCGGCCGGTCAGCTGATCGGCAATATCGGCACGCCGATAGAACGTTGATCCGACAGGCGGGGCACCGACTTTCGGGAGCGGAGAGCGGCAAAGGACACACAGGGGTCACACTGCCGGGTCCTGAACATGAAGGGACCCTTTCGGGCTGACAATTGCTTGCAGGCCGAAGACTCCTGACGAAGCGTCTTCATGTGAACCCGGACTGGGAAACACCGGATCTCCATCACATGGCGTGACTTTGTAGCACGTGGTGGGGTTCGCAAGCGCACCGCATTAGGGATTTTATTCTTTGGTGCGGGAAGGATATCCCCCATCGGGTCGTCGCCCAAACGCGGTCCGATTCCAAAGCCCACCCCCTACCCGCTTTCATTCTAACCGTCTTCGTACTGGGTTTGGACCTGGAGAGGCGAAATGTGGGCTGTCCCGCGGTGGGAGGAACTGACGCGACGGAGGCTCAAGGCCTCTTCACCGGCGCTCTCGATCCGGTTCAGCCCGCTGTATCTCGGTTGGCATTGACTCAAATCAATGCGACTTTATGGGATAGCAGGCATCTAAGATCGATCGACCTGTCAGATCGGTCCGTTGGGAGGGCATCGCCATGAACCTCGGAACTCGCGAAGACCTGACCTTTCTTCATAGTTGCGCAGGCGGCATGATCATCGCGGCAGGGCGCGAGAAAGATGAGCATTGGCCTGCCGGGCAGCACTCCCCTGGGAGACTGGTCCACCAAGTGACTTTCGGACGTCAGGACGCCTGTGTGCGGACTTGATCAACGGATCGGTGCACATACAACCATTGGCGACGCTAGCCTATGCAATGAAGCCTCGAAGGGAGTGGCTGAGGGCAGGTCATCGGGATCAGCCGACTGGGACGAACAACTCTGACTGAGGAAAATCGCCGACATGACGACGGATCAGATCCAAGAGTCACAGGCTAACTCAACGTCGCTCGAGCGCGACGCCCGCCTCGTCTCGACCGACCACAGGGTTGCTCCGAGCGAGATCGCCATCGGAGTCATCATCGGCCGCGCGGCGGAATACTTCGACTTCTTCGTGTTCGCCATCGCATCCGTGGTGGTCTTCCCCAAAGTCTACTTTCCCTTCGCGGATCCTCTGACGGCAACACTCTACTCCTTTGCCATGTTCTCGCTGGCCTTCATCGCCCGGCCGATCGGGTCGATCATCTTCATGGCCGTCGACCGGCGGCATGGCCGCGGAGTCAAACTCACCATCGCGCTCTTCCTGCTCGGCTTTTCGACCATGGCAATCTCCTTCCTGCCCGGCTATGGCACGATCGGCGCCTGGTCCCTGTATCTTCTCGGCGTCCTCAGGATCGGCCAAGGCCTGGCCCTCGGTGGAGCCTGGGACGGGCTTGCCTCCCTCCTTGCCCTCAACGCACCCGTCGAGAGGCGGGGCTTCTATGCCGCCATCCCGCAACTCGGCGCGCCGCTCGGCTTCATGGTGGCCGCTGTCCTGTTCGCCTACTTCATGCTCAATCTGTCGGAGGACGATTTCCTGAGCTGGGGCTGGCGCTACCCGTTCTTCTGTGCCTTCGCCGTCAACGTGGTGGCCCTGTTCTCGCGGTTGCGTCTCGTTGCCACCGAGGAGTTCTCGCAACTGCTCGAACGGCGTCGGCTCGAACCGGCGCCTGTCATTCCCCTGGTCCGCAGCCATGCCAGCGTTCTCCTGGTCGGTGCGTTGATCCCGCTGGCAAGCTTCGCCCTCTTCCACCTCGTGACCGTGTTTCCGATCAGTTGGATCACCCTGTTCACCCACCGCTCCGCCGGTGAGTTCCTGATGATCCAATGCTCCGGCGCGTTCATATGCGCCGGCGCGGTCGTTGCATCCGGGCTGATCGCCGACCAGATCGGCCGTCGCAACCTCCTGCTGATCTCGGCAGGCCTGATTGCGGTCTTCGCCATTTGCAGCACGATCGCTCCTCTGATCGTCGAGGAGAACGCCATCGGCCAGACGATCTACGTCAACGCCGGCTTTGCGCTGCTCGGCCTGTCCTATGGACAGTCGTCCGGCGCGGTGACCTCGCAGCTCGAGCAACGCTACCGCTATACCGGGGCAGCCCTCACCAACGATCTCGCCTGGCTTCTCGGGGCGGGCTTCGCCCCGCTGATCGTCCTCTTCCTGTCGGCCCGTTACGGACTAGCCTGCGTGGGCCTCTACCTGCTGTCGGGCGCCGTGACGACCCTCCTGACGCTCAGCCTGTCCCGCTCAGAGATCAGGCAGGTCTAAACCATGTTCAAGCCGATATTGCCGATCCCTCACGATGCGCTCCACCGGCCGAGCGAAGCCACGAAGGGCAGGCTCCTGCCGGTCCTGACCATCATTGCCGTCTCAGGGTTGCTCTCCGGCTGCGGCATGGTCGTCATGGACCCATCGGGCGACGTCGCCGTCCAGCAGCGCAATCTCATCATCGCGTCCACCGCGCTGATGCTGCTCGTCATCGTGCCGGTCATCGCGATGACCTTCATGTTCGCATGGCGGTATCGTGCCTCCAATGCGGATGCGAAATACGACCCGGACTGGCATCACTCGACGCAGCTCGAGGTGATCATCTGGACCGTGCCTCTCCTGATCATCATCGCGCTCGGCGCCATGACCTGGATCGGCACCCACACCCTGGACCCCTTCAGGCCCCTGGCCCGGATCGCTCCCAACCGGCCCGTGCCGGCCGACGTGAAGCCCCTGATGGTCGAGGTCGTCGCGCTCGACTGGAAATGGCTGTTCATCTATCCCGACCATGGCGTTGCGAGCCTGAACGAGATGGCCGCCCCGGCCGACGTGCCGATCAACTTCAGGATCACGTCCTCGTCCGTCTACAACACGTTCTACGTACCGGCACTGGCGGGCATGATCTACGCCATGCCGGGAATGGAGACGAAGCTCCATGCGGTCATGAACAAGGCAGGAGATTTCACCGGGTTGTCGGGCATGTACAGCGGATCGGGCTTCTCGCGCATGAACTTCGTCTTCAAGAGCCTCGACCGTCAAGGCTTCGACGAATGGGTCGCGAAGGCGAAGGCCGCCGGTGCCTCCTTGAACCGGCAAACCTACCTCGACCTCGAGCGGCCGAGCGAAGCCGTGCCGGTCCAGTATTTCGGCTCGGTCGAGAAGGGGCTCTTCGACGCCGCCGTCGGCCTGTGCGTCACGCCGGGGCAGATGTGCGTGCACGAAATGCGTCATATCGACCAGATGGGCGGCAGCGCCGAAGGCAGCGAGGCGAACCGGCAGCGGCTCGACTACGACAGCCGCCGGCTGGAGAGCGGCAACGAGCCGTCCGGTGCGACCTTCCCGGCGTCGGGCCGGACGCCGAGGAGCCAGGAGGAGCCGCAGGGGGTGGTGCCCCGCGATCAGCCCGGCGACGGGCAGGGAAGCCAAGGGCAGCGGACAGGTCCGCCGGGCCCCGGAAGCGGCCCCGCGCCGGCCCAGCTCAGCAATCCGCCATCCCAGCCTCATCAGCATTGACGCGAACGGGCATCAGCATGTTCTCGAACCTCGATTTCCAGCAGCTGATCTTCGGACGGTTGACCCTCGAAGCCATTCCCTATCACGAGCCCATCCTCCTCGTGACCTTCGCGGTCGTGGCCGTGGTCGGCCTCGCGGTCGTGGCCGCCGTCACCTGGTTCGGTCAATGGGGCTACCTCTGGCAGGAGTGGCTCACGAGCGTCGATCACAAGAAGATCGGCATCATGTACGTGATCCTGGCGATCGTGATGCTGCTGCGCGGCTTTGCCGACGCCATCATGATGATCACGCAGAAGGCGCTGTCCGTCGGCGCGGCCGAAGGCTACCTGCCTCCGCATCACTACGACCAGGTCTTCACCGCCCACGGCACGATCATGATCTTCTTCATGGCCATGCCGTTCGTCACGGGGGTCATGAACTACGTCATGCCGTTGCAGATCGGCGCGCGCGACGTGGCCTTCCCGTTCCTGAACAGTTTCAGCTTCTGGATGACTGTCAGCGGCGCGATGCTCACGATGATGTCCCTGTTCGTGGGTGAGTTCTCCCGGGCCACCTGGCTCGCCTATCCCCCGCTGTCGGGGGCCGCCTACTCTCCCGGTGTCGGGGTCGATTACTACATCTGGGGCCTTCAGATCGCGGGCGTCGGGACCACTTTGTCCGCCATCAACCTGATCGCCACCATCGTCAAGATGCGCGCCCCGGGCATGACCATGATGAAGCTGCCGATCTTCACCTGGACGACTCTTGCGAGCAACGCCATCATCGTGACGATCTTCCCGATCCTGACCGTCAGCCTGACCCTTCTGGCCCTCGACCGTTACGTGGGAACGCATTTCTTCACGAACGACTTCGGCGGCAACTCGATGCTGTACATGAACCTCATCTGGATCTGGGGTCATCCGGAGGTCTACGTTCTCATCCTGCCGGCTTTCGGCATCTATTCGGAGGTCGTGTCCACCTTCAGCAGCAAGCGGCTGTTCGGGTACACGTCGATGGTCTACGCCACAGCGGTCATCGCCCTGGTGTCCTGGCTGGTCTGGCTGCATCATTTCTTCACGATGGGAGCCGGCGCCAACGTCAATGCCTTCTTCGGCATCACCACGATGATCATCTCGATCCCGACCGGGGCGAAGGTCTTCAACTGGCTGTTCACCATGTATCGCGGCAGGATTCGCTTCGAGACGCCGATGATCTGGGTGCTGGGCTTCATCCCGACCTTCGTGCTCGGCGGGCTGACGGGTGTCCTGCTCGCGGTGCCGCCGGCCGACTTCGTGTTGCACAACAGCCTGTTCCTGGTGGCGCATTTCCACAACGTCATCATCGGCGGCGTGGTGTTCGGTCTCTTGGCCGGCGTCCAGTACTGGTTCCCGAAGGCCTTCGGCTACAAGCTCGATCCGTTCTGGGGCAAGGTGTCGTTCTGGTGCTGGCTCATCGGCTTCTGGATCACCTTCATGCCGATCTACATCGTAGGGCTGATGGGCGTGACGCGCCGGACGCAGCACTTCGAGGATCCGACCTTGCAGCCCATCCTGGCGCTCGCCGCCGTCGGTGCCTTCATCATCATGGCCGGCATCCTGGCCTTCGTGATCCAGCTCGTCGTGAGCTTTTTCAGGCGCGCCGAGCTGCGCGACCTCACCGGAGACCCATGGGGCGGGCGCACGCTGGAATGGTCGACCACCTCGCCGCCTCCGTTCTATAACTTCGCCTTCACGCCGGTGATCCACGACCTAGACGCCTGGTGGGATATGAAGAACCGCGGCCACGACCGCCCCCTGCAGGGCTTCAAGCCGATCCACATGCCCAGCAACACCAGCACGGGGGTGTTCCTGGCGGTTTTGAGCACCGCCCTCGGTTTCGCCCTGGTCTGGTACATCTGGTGGCTGGCAGCCCTGTCCTTCCTCGGCATCCTCGTGGTCTCGATCAGGCACACCTTCGACTACCACCGGGATTACTACGTCCCAGCAGAGGAAGTGGCCCTTCTCGAGAGCCGGGGATCGGCCCAGCCCGCCGGAGGAGTTTGAGCCGATGCACGAGACGACACCCCCGCCCGGCGCCGCGGCCCCGATCTTCTACCAGCAGGAAGAGGAGGAGGCCCACGGCGACAGCGGCACCCTGTTCGGCTTCTGGCTCTACCTGATGAGCGACTGTCTCATCTTCGCGGCCCTGTTCGCCACGTATGGGGTGCTCGGCCGGAATTACGCGGCGGGTCCGTCCGGTGCGGATCTGTTCGACCTGCGGCTGGTCGCGGTCAACACGAGCCTGCTCCTCCTCTCCTCGATCACCTACGGCTTCGCCATGCTGGAGATGGACAAGGGGCAGGCCAGGACCACCCTGATCTGGCTGGCGGTGACCGGTGCCTTCGGAGCGGGCTTCGTGGCCCTCGAGCTCTATGAATTCGCCCATCTGATCCATGAGGGCGCCACGCCGCAACGCAGCGCGTTCCTGTCGTCGTTCTTCGCCCTCGTGGGAACGCACGGTCTGCACGTGACCTTCGGCATCGTCTGGCTCGTCACCCTGATGCTCCAGGTGCGCCGCTACGGACTGATCGAGACCAACCAGCGCCGTCTCATGTGCCTGTCGATGTTCTGGCACTTCCTCGACGTGGTGTGGATCGGCGTCTTCACCTTCGTGTACCTGATGGGGTCCATGCGATGATCCAGGCTGCCAATTCCCAGTCGTCCCGGCTGACCCCGGGACCCGGCGCGGCGCATGGCGGGCACAGGCCCCACGGCGCGCACGGCACCTTCAGAGGTTACATGACCGGGTTCGTCCTGGCGGTCATCCTCACGGCCATTCCGTTCTGGCTGGTGATGGGCGACGTCCTGAACAACACGACGACGACCAGCATCGTCATCATGGCGTTGGCAGCGGTGCAGATCGTGGTTCACATGATCTACTTCCTGCACATGAACACGAAGTCGGAAGGTGGCTGGACCTTCCTCGCGCTCGCGTTCACCCTCACTCTCGTGGTCATCACGCTGGTCGGCTCGATCTGGGTCATGTATCACCTCGACGAGAACATGATGCCGATGACACCGCACGAGGCGTTGCAACAGCCGTGACGCGCAAAGGCATCGTTGCCCTGATCGTCTTCGATCTGGTGGCGGTTCTCGTCGTGACGGGTCTCGCGGCACTCTCGGTCTGGCAGATGCATCGCCGCGACCACAAGCTCGACCTGATCGCCCGGGTGGAGGCAAGAACGCGTGCGGATCCCGTCCCGGCACCCGGGCCCAATGCCTGGGCCGACGTCTCTGCCGCCGCCGCCGAGTATCGCCGTGTCAGCGCGAAGGGTTACTGGCTTCCCGGTCATTCGGTGCTGACCCAGGCCGTGACCGAACGCGGCGGCGGCTACTGGGTGATGACACCCCTGGCGCGGGAGGATGGGACGACGAATTCTCGTCAACCGGGGCTTTATTCCCACCGAGGATCGCGGCTCCTTGTCCTGGCGGCCTAGTGCCCTCGAACCCGTCACCGTGTCGGGACTCCTGCGCATGTCGGAGCCACGCGGCGGCTTTCTGCGTGCGAACGATCCGGCGACGGGCCGTTGGTTCTCCCGGGACGTGGCCGCAATCGCGGCGTCCCAACGATTGCACAACGTGGCTCCTTACTTCATCGACTCCGAACGGAATCCGGGCGATGCCGGTCCGCCCGTCGGGGGCCTGACCGTCGTCGACTTCCCCAACAACCACCTCGTCTATGCGCTCACCTGGGGCACCTTGGCGGTGATGGCTGCAGCAGGCGCGGTGTTCGTGAACCTGGAAAGCTGGCGACCTGGCAGGTTCGGATCGCATCATGCGGGCCTGCACGGGTCCTGATTTCGACCCGCGCCCTGCCTCAAGCCCGTGATCGTCCGGACCGCCGGTGGGCCGTTGACGCTCCCGGATTTCATGGACCTCAGACCTGTCCGGTGCTTCAATAGTTGTCGGGGGCACTGGAGGCTTGTTATGGACCAGCCTACTTCTCGCGGCATCATGCCCATCGTCGGCTCGGTCGTGTTTCTCTTCGCCGCCCCGGGTCTGCTTGGGGTCCTCATCCCGTGGTACACGACCGGATGGCACATGGACGAGCCCCTGCTCGGGTTCGAGCCGGTCCGCTGGCTGGGCGGCGCGCTGATCCTCTGCGGCGGCGCTGTCCTCCTCGACTCCTTCGCCCGCTTCGCATTGCAGGGCCGCGGCACGCCGGCGCCGATCTATCCCACCGCAACGCTGGTGGTCTCTGGCGCCTACCGCTACGTGCGCAATCCGATGTACCTCGCGGTCACTGCTCTGATCGCCGGCCAGGGGCTGCTGATCGGCAGCTTGCCGCTGCTCATCTACGCACTGGCGTTTGTCGTCGTCACCCACCTTTTCGTACTGGTCTACGAGGAGCCGACATTGCGCGGCACCTACGGTGCGCAATACGAGGTCTATGCCGTCGATGTCCGCCGCTGGCTGCCGCGACTGACACCGTGGCGGAGCCGAGCCCCATCGCGCCCTGCTCCCCCGGCATGAGGTCCGTGTCGGGGCGTAGGTGGGCGGCGAAACCGGCATTCAGTGGGATTTTTCTATCGCTTCCTTCTCGTCCGTGCCCTACAGCATCGGACCGAAAAATGAATCCATTTTTCGGAGGAAATCCGATGCTTTCGCAGGGACTTGAGCATCGTTCAGCTAAGGAAAACCGGTTCCCACTTTTCCGCCGATGCTCAAGGTCGTCACAATCCTGGACATTCAGTTCACTGGACCGGACCGGCTGACGGGTCGAGGTTTGTCCCCGGCCGACTGCAGCCTCTGCGAACGCATGACCATCACGGTTACGAACCAGAGCACGATGCCTATGCCAATCAGAATTCCGGCAATCGCGTATTGATCGAAGGCCCGCCCGGTCCAGGGGCCGACGAGGAACGCACACGAGAGCGCGCCGAGAACCGGCAACATCGTCGGACTCCTGAAGTGCTGGTGGTCGACCTTGTCCTTCCGAAGCACGAGAACCGCAACATTGACGATGGTGAAGACGCCAAGGAGGAGCAGTGCGGTCGTGCCGCCGAGCGCCGGCACCGCCCCGACGAAGGTGATCAGGCCAAAGGCCAGGAGCGAAGTGAAGGCGATCGCGATGTAAGGCGTGCGGCGGCTCCGATGCACCTGGCCAAGGATCGGCGGAAGCACGCCCTCCCGGCTCATGCCATAGACGAGACGGCTGGCCATCAGCATGTTGATCAGGGCGGAATTGGCGACCGCGAACATCGTGATGATGCCGAAGATGCCCAGCGGGAAACCCGGGGCTCCTGCTGCGACCACTTTCAGGAGCGGCGTCTCGCCCTCCCCAAGTTCGGCCGCCGGCACGAGAGTGATGGCCGAGATCGACACGAAGATGTAGATGACGCCTGTTACAATGAGCCCGGTGAGAAGCACTTTCGGGAACATTTTCGAAGGATCCTTGCACTCCTCCGCCATGTTCACGGAATCCTCGAAACCGACCATGGCGAAGAAGGCCAGCGTTGTCGCGGCAACGACGGACCAGAACATGCCGCGGTCTCCCGTCGGCTCGAAGGTAAAGGCACGGGACACGTCTCCCTGCCCTGCGCCGATGGCCCAAAGGCCGATGACGATGATGATCAACAGGCCGGTGAGTTCGACGCAGGTGAGCACCACGTTGGCTTTCACGCTCTCACCGACGCCGCGGAAATTGACGATGGCAACGACTGCCATGAACAGGAGTCCGGTGAGCGTGATCCCGAAGGTTCCAAGCCCAAGGCCGAAGCCGGAGGAGAGGTTGGCCGCAAAGGCTCGTGAGGCGGTGGAGGCAGACGTGATACCCGAGCACATCACCGCAAAAGCGACGATGAAGGTGACGAAATGGATGCCGAAGGCCTTGTGGGTGTACAGCGCAGCGCCTGCGGCCCTGGGATATTTGGTGACGAGTTCGAGATAGCTGAATGCCGTGATCAGTGCGACGACGAAGGCGACCAGGAACGGAAGCCAGACCACGCCGCCGACCTGCTTTGCCACCTGACCGGTGAGCGCGTAGATCCCGGTGCCCAGAATGTCGCCGACGATGAAGAGCAGCAAGAGGCCCGGTCCCATCACCCGGTGCAGACTGGGTTCGAGTTCCACCTCGGCGGATACGCCGCTTCCCGTCACCAGATCGCTCATCGCAACAATCCTTCCCATCGGACAGCAATTACTTAGCCTGTTCGTCCGGTCCAGCAAAGCTGTCAGCTCCTCGGCGCCGGATGGCATTCCGGCCAAATGTCCGCCTTCAATGATGGAGCGGATAAGAATCGTCGTCTCCCTTGGTGTTTCACCGTCGATGAGCGGAAACAGGGAGCGAGGCAGCTCAGAACCATTCTAAAAGACAGCAATTTCAACAAGTTGTTCTTGTTTCCGATGCCGGCTGCGCGTTAAACGTCAACTCACTTTTCACTCACGATAGGGCGGTCTCAATGAGCATCCTGAAAGCCTTCTGGGCCAGTACGGTCGTTTGCGCCACGTTCGGCGCAGTCACGACCTCGGCAGTGGCCGCGCCAACGCAATTTCCGATCACCGTCGAGAACTGCGGTGCGAAGGTCACCGTCCAGAAGGCACCGCGACGCGCGGTGGGCCTTGGCCAGAACAGCGCAGAGATCCTCCTGCTGCTCGGTCTACAGGACAGGATGGTCGGTACCGCCTTCTGGCCGAGCAAAGTCCTGCCCCAACTCGCGGAGGCCAACGCCAAGGTCAAGCTTCTGACGGTCGAATTCCCGACCTTCGAGTCGATCCTCGCGGAAAATCCCGATTTCGTCGCTGCCTCGCTGCCGAGCCTGCTGGGCGAATCCAGCAAGGTTGCCAAGCGGCAGGACCTCGAAAAAGTTGGCGTCCCCGGGTATCTTTCGCCAAGCACATGCTTGGAGCGTAAGGACGGTAACGACCAATACGGCAGTCGGGCCGCACTTTGGAACATGGATCTTCTCTACAGGGAGATCGATGAGCTTTCGCAGATCTTCGATGTCGCCGACCGCGGTCAGGCCCTGATCGCCGACTTCAGGGCACGCGAGGCAACCCTGCGTAATCGGGTATCAGTGAGTGACAAGAAGCTGTCCTATGTCTTTTGGTTCTCCAGCCCGAGCCCGACTGCAGACGCTTACCTCGGCGGCAAGAACGGCGCCTCCGGCTTCATTGCTGATCTGCTCGGTGGTCGCAACGCTGTCACGGCCGAAGCCGAGTGGCCGACGCTCGGCTGGGAAAGCATCATCGCGACCAACCCGGACGTGATCGTCGTGGCCAGCCTGGATCGCAACCGCTGGGAATTGGATAGGCCGGAGGCCAAGATCAAGTTCCTGACGACCGATCCGGCTGTCAGCCAGCTCCCAGCGGTCAGGAACAAGGCCATGGTGGTGATGGACGGCGCTGCCATGAACCCCACCATTCGCACGGTCTACGGCGCCGAACAGGTAGCCGAGCAGCTGAAGGCATTCGGTCTTCTGAAGTGACCGGGCAAAGCGCGTCGATCCCAGCCCCGATCGCTTTCGGCGTTCTGTTACTGGGCTCGCTGACGGCAATCGGAATCGTCGTCGGCATCAGCGTGGGGATCGGCGACCTGCCGATCCCACTCGCCACAACCTTCGCAGCGATGACCAACCGGTTAGGGTGGACTTTCGTCGACCTCAACCGGATCCACGAAACGGTCATCTGGGATTACCGCCTCAGCCGCGCACTGGTGGCAGCCTTCTGCGGTGCCGGTTTGGCATTGTCGGGAGCGATCATGCAGTCGCTCCTGCGTAACCCACTGGCTGAGCCCTATGTCCTTGGCATCTCAGCAGGCGCCTCGACCGGGGCTGTTGCGATCGTCATCCTCGGCATCGGCTCTGGTGCTGTTTCATTGTCAGCGGGAGCCTTTGCCGGCGCTTTCGCCGCATTTGTTTTCGTCGCGCTGCTGTCGGCAGGTACCCGCGGCGGGGCCGACCGGACCATCCTGGCTGGCGTTGCCGCCTCGCAACTCTTCAACGCCGCCACATCCTACGTAGTGACGACTTCGGGCAATGCGCAGCAGGCGCGTGACGTGATGTTCTGGCTGCTTGGAAGCTTCGGTGGCGTGCGTTGGCCGGAATTCATGCTGGTCTCGGTGGTCGTCGGCTTCGGACTTGTGGCCTGCCTGCTTTACGCGCGTGTCCTGGATGCCTTTGCATTCGGTGACGAGGCGGCGGCGGCCCTCGGCGTCAAGGTCGGTCAGGCGCGAATCGTTCTCTTCGCCCTGACGGCCATGATGACGGCCACGATCGTCAGCATGGTCGGCTCAATTGGTTTTGTCGGGTTGATTGTCCCGCATGCAGCCCGTTTCGTCGTCGGCCCCCTCCACAGTCGTCTCCTGCCGGCCTGCACCGTCGCCGGAGCGATCTTCATGGTGCTGGCCGATATCGCCTCGCGCATTCTCATTCCGAAGCAGGTCCTACCCATCGGCGTCGTGACGGCATTGGTCGGGGTGCCGTTCTTTTCAGTTATCCTCTATCGTTTCCAGCGGACCTCATGAGTATCAAGGCGGACAATCTGGTCTGGAGGATCGGCCGGAAGACGGTGATCGACGGCGTTTCCTTCGAAGCGCAGCCGAGAAGGATGCTTGGCGTGCTCGGCCCGAACGGGTCAGGCAAGACCTCCCTTCTGCGTCTCCTCGCCGGGCTGAAACGCCCGCATTCGGGCCGTATCACGCTCGACCAGAGGGAAATCAGGACGATTGCCCGCAGGGAGGTTGCCCAGCGCGTCGCCTTCGTGGAGCAGCATGCCACGACCAACGCCAATCTTCGGGTGATCGATGTGGTCAAGCTCGGCCGCTTTCCGCACCGCTCGATGTTTTCCGGCTGGACGGCAGCCGACGAGCACGGCCATCCAGGAGGCGCTTGAGCGCGTCGACATGGTCGAGAAACGCGGCGATCCTTGGCAGAGCCTGTCAGGTGGAGAACGGCAGCGTGCCCATCTGGCGAGGGCGCTGGCTCAGTCACCCAGGGAGTTGATCCTCGACGAGCCGACCAATCATCTCGACATCCAGCACCAGATCGGACTTCTGCGACTTGTCTGCGAACTTCCCATTACCAGCATCATCGCCATCCATGACCTGAACCACGCAGCGATGTTCTGCGATGAATTGATCGTTCTACAGCAAGGAAAGATCGTGGCTGGCGGTATTCCTGAGACCGTACTGACGCAAGCGCTGCTGAGGGACGTCTTCAGCATTGAGGCTCGGATTGAGATGTCGCTCTATCACGCACGCCCCCACATTCACTACCTGCGGTAGGACGAATAACTCGCGGGCCGCTCACCAAGGGAATGTCGGGCGTGGGTCAGCCCGATCCATAAGCTTGGCCGTGTGGGGGTCCGCTCTTGGACATGCTCCGGGTGCGCGTTGAGTGGGATGGGTCGGCTCAGGCCACGGGTGAGCTGATGGGAAAGACAGGGAAAACCGCTCATTTGGCGGAGGCCTTTACTGACCGTGCTGGGACCGGCGGTCAGGGGCCTGTGCCATGAGACCGATCAATCGGTCACATAAACCATAGATAGAAAATATCACGGCAATACACAATTTATGAGCAACTAAACGGATTTGGCTGCATTGGATATCGAACGGCCTGTTCGCCAATGCCGTCCTGAGGGTGATCCGCTCCAGACCTACTGTGTGGAGCGGGCCATTTCTTTAGGGATCTCGCAGTCCTTAATCTCGCGCTTACCCTTAGCCGAAGGGTCTTGTTTCAGGTCTACCGCGGTACTTGGCGTCGTCCCGCTCTTTCCTTGCAACAGTGACTGCAAGTCTCGCAGCTGACCTGACTGTTACCGCCGAAGCATTCCACTCGCCTAGCCAGCGGTCGAGGCCTGGCCAGAGAGTCGGCTGCAGCAGGGCGGCACGTGGGAAGTTGGGATCCCGTCCACCCACCACATCGAATCGGGCCCCTGTTGGGACACGCAATCAGGAAATGGTTTCAGGGCTGTGCTCATCCGGCCCTTTGATCCAGCAGCTACGAGCCGTAGTCGAGATCAACAAGCTTCCGAGCCGCATCAACCGGAAATGAGTGTAGCGCCATGACCATCATCGAGAAAAACAAGCAAGGCAAAGGAAGGCCCCGTCAGCACGGGACTGAAGCAGAGCGCCATGCCGCCCATCGGGAACGAAACCGAGTGATTCTCAGGGACAAACAACGGGTGAGGCGGGCGGACGATCGACAGGCCAAGATCGCAGCCGGGGCTGATCGCACGGTCGGACGACCGAAGAACCTCAGCGAGGCCGAGCGCTCGGAGGCCGGCCGCAGGCGGCGCCGGGTGACACAATACTCGTTCAGGGATCCGTACCTCGAGACCGCCCGGGCATGGCGGGAAGAGAACCCTCTGCGAGTCGCAAAGATGGCAGAGGAATGGGCCGAGCGGGTCAGGTTGACCGCAGAGGCGATCCTGCGGGAGTTCGCCGCGACACCGGAGGAGGATCGGCAGGCCCTCGCACTGGAGCTACATGGATGCCGAAGATCGGGTGATCACAGCGTGCCATTCGGTACAGCAGCGTGGATCAACTCGTGAGTACCTGCGCCGGGAGATGAACAGCTTCTACTACGAAGGCCGCATCGGGGCCGACTTCGTGATTCCCTCCCCCGACCTCGCCGCCCTGCGCGAACTCATAGCGTCGAATGGCCTCCGGGCGGTCATCGTTGAAACAGTTTCCTGCGTCGCTGGGAGCCGGGCTTTTCACCCTCACTGACCGCGTCATCTGCTGAGCACGGGCTCCTCAATGCTCGGTCGCCTTTGGCTGGGTGAGGAAGTGAGAGAACTCCTGGAGGCGCGCCACGCCGGCCTGGGCCGCGGCGTTCATCCAGATCTGGACCAGAGGGTCGGGCATACCCCAGCTTTTAAGGTCCCGGGCAGCGCTGCCGATGTAGCGCGCCAGGAGAGCGGCATAGGCTGCGTCGGTATCGGAGTCCTCGCCCGCTGAGATCTGGGAGGCACACAGTTCGGCCACCTCGATCCCATGCATCTTGCCTGCTGCGCGCGCCGCCTTCATCGTCGTGTCCATCAGGTGCAGCTCAGGACGTCGCCGATCTGCGAGCAGACGACGCTCTGCCCGCTGCCATAGTCGTTGAAGTTGGTGAACGTGCCGATCTTCGTGCAGTTGAAGCCTGCCGAGGCCGGCGACACGAGAAGCGCAGGGGCGCCAACGATGGAAGCGATGACAGTGAGGCGGGCGACGATCTGGATGAGGGTCTTCATGGTGGTGGGTTCTTTCACAGGGCTGGGTTGTTGGAGGGCGGTCATTCATGCGATCCCGGAGCGTATTGCGCATCCGGTTGGCTTTCCGATGCTCTGGCGGAGAGCTGCGTTCTCCCTTTCGATCTCCATCGTTCGCCTGGCAGTTGCTCCTTTCAGGTCAGGTCGTTGCCGATCGCGTGGGGCAGATCCTGGACGTCAGGAACTTGAAGGCTGCTTCTTGGTGGTGATGGATCAGAGGATGGCGTCGGATGCTGCGAAGGTATGGAGACCCTTGATCTCGATGAGGAAGTCCGCCTCAGGGTCGGCGTCGAGGTTGCCTTCCACGTAGGTCACATCCTTGGCGACGTCCTGCGTGGCGTGAATTTGCCCCGCCTCGGTCAACGCCTCGGTGCCGACGAAACTGAACTCATCGTTCATGACACTGCCCGCAATGGCGTCGATCCCGGACAGGTCGATCCGGTCGCTCCCGTGGGTGAAGTCCAGGATGATATCGCCCTTCGCAGCGCTCGCCGTGCTGAAGGAGAAGGTGTCGTTGCCCTCGCCGCCCGTCAGGATGTCGTTACCTGTGACCCCAGACAGGATGTCGTTGCCCGTGCCCCCCGACAGGAGTCGTTGCCATCGCCCCCCGACAGGATGTCGTTGCCGGAAGCTCCGTCGATCTTGTTGGCGCCGGCATTGCCGGTGATGGTGTTGGCCAGGGTGTTGCCGGTGCCGTTGATGGCTGCGGTGCCCGTGAGGGTCATCTGCTCGATGGAGGCCGACATGGTGTAGGAGACACTGGCCAGAACGGTGTCGGCCTTGTCGCCGGGCGTCTCGACGACCACGTCGCCGATGTTGTCGACGATGTAGGTGTCGTTGCCGGTGCCGCCGGTCATCCTGTCGGCTCCGCCCTTTCCGTCCAGGGTATCGCTGCCGCCGAGGCCGTTGATGACGTCGTCGCCGGCGGTGCCGGTGAGAACCTCGGCCTTGCTCGACCCGTTGATGGTCGATCCGGGCTGGGCGTCGGAGTGGGTGTCGGGGTCGGGGTTGGCGTGGGGATCGGCATGGTGCTGGGGTCGATGTCGTATTTCTCGAGGATGTCCATCTGCGCCTTGTCGGTGGCGTTGACGCCCTTGGTCTTCAGATCGGTGGGCTCGATCGAGTACATGTAGTTGCCCCACCACGCACCCCCGGCCCAGTAGGTGCCCCCCAGCCAGGTGTCGGCATGCTCGTCCATGTACTGGAGCATGTTGTCCATCGCCTTGAGGGACGTGGCATCCGAGGCCACCCCGAACTCGCCCAGGAACAGCTGGTTGCCCGTGGCCTTGGCCCATTCAGTGATCGCGGTGAGACGCTACACCCCGATGGTCTCGGACACCACGCTCGCATGGGTGCCCGAGGAGTCGCTGTCGAGGTACTGGTGCACCTCGAAGGCGAAGTTGTTGCCGGGGATCGACGACCTTGGCGCCGATCTCGGTGTCGTTCTGGCCCGAGACCCAGTTGTGGGCGCCGGTCCAGTTGGTGCCCGGCACCAGGATCTTCTCGGAGGCTCCGGCCTCGCGGATCGCCTGGATGGCGGCGTTGGCCACCGGCGCCCACTGGGCGGCACTCTGGTAATGCGGCTCGTTCATGATGCCGTAGAACACGTCCGAGCCCTTGAACTCGGTAGCCATCCGGCCCCAGAAATCGGCGAGGAGCGAGGCCGGGGCCTTTTCATCGACGCCCAGCTTGTAGGAGGTGCCGGCGATGGTGCGGGTGCCGTAATCGTGGGCGTCGAGGATGACCGTGAGGCCCTTGGTGTTGGCGTAGGCCACGACCGCCTTGAGGCGGGCGACTTCCTCGCCGTTGAGGGCGCCGTTCTCGACCTTCTGCATCCGCTCCCACTGGAAGGGGACGCGGATGACGTCCATGCCCTTGCCGGCATAATAATCGATCTCGGCGTTCGAGGGGAAGATGTAGTCCCGGCCGTAAGCCAGACCGGACTCCTTGTATTCGCCGCCAGATATGTTCACGCCAAGCATTGGAATGCTCCTCGAATGACAATTCGATCGTATTGTGAAGATGTTAGCAGCTGGTTGCTTTGGGATGAACTGTGCTGCTCTGCGACGGGCAATGTATTACCCGTTGCCTCTGCCCATTAGAATACGTATTTCCCGCATCGCGGCTTAGGTATTTTCCGCTTAATTATTACGTAGTTTTTATGAGACCGCCTGAACGCGATCCCGTCCCGCTCGCCGGCGACCTCAAGGTGCAAGAAAGCCCCGATATGGGGATTGCGCGGGGCTCAGACGCATCCGTCACCGAAAGTTCACGACTCCCTTCCTGGGAAGACGGGGAATGCCGAGCCTGTCCCGCTCGTCGTGAATGGAGACATCCAGACTGTATCCTGGGTTGATGCAATAGTGCCGCGCTGAGCAGAGGTTGTTAGGCCGACTCATCTCGGCGGCAGGGAGTTCAGCATGCCGAAACCCGCCAGCCTGAGGATCAAAGCCCTCCAAGAGGACCGGAAGTGGCTCGTGAAGAAGCTCGAGGAGGAGATCGAGCTCAGGGCCGGCTACGTTCGCGACGACGGGTGGCTCGGAGCGACCGTGCATGCCGTGGCGAAGACCGATCCCGAGATCACGGATAACCCTGAGATCACCGATGACATGGTGCGGAAGGCCATGCGGAGTGTCCTCGGGCGGCACGGGAAGGTTCTTCGCAGCAAGGGTATGAGCAGGGCGTTGTGCGCCTCCTTCCGCAAGACCAACAAGCGGATCGAGCGCTCGCTGCACGAGCCCGGTCATCTCGAGGTCATGGCACCGCCGAAGGGACGCGCCGAGATCCACCACCCTCGGGCAAAGCCGGAAGGATGGAAGTCCGGCCAGGCGAATACGCCGTGAAGAGACCGACCAACCCGAGGACCAAGGCCTTCCACAGATACCAAGAATGGCTGTTGAACGAACTCGTCGATGAGATCTGCTTCTGGTCCGGTCATGCTCGCGACGAGGGGTGGCTCGCCGAGGCCGTGCAATCCGTCGCCAAAATCGATCCCGACATCAGCGAAGCCATGGTGGATGAGGCGATGCGGCTCGCCTCCAAACGGAACCGGGAGAGCATTGCGTCCAACAAGAGGTGGATCACCGAGCGTCGCGTCGCCAACGAGTGGATCGAGCGCGCGTCGCACAAGCCCAGGTGTGTTGAGGTCGTTACATCTCCGGAGATCGCGGCCCTGTTGTCATCAGGGCCATCGGTGTCGTCGGAGGATGGAAGCCCTTCCGTCAAGTTCCAGTTCAAACCCAGAGGCACCTTGCACTAGCCTCGAGCATCGGCATGGGCGCTCCGCAGCGGAGTGAATGTACCTACGCGACGGAGCCGTTTGGACGAGGCCGCTCCGTCGCGCGCATCCCATAGCTGGCGCCCCCATGAGGGTAAAATGCATCCCGCCTCGAGAGACCGCACGAGGCTGGTCGTCGTGCAAGTCATCGCTTGAAAGTCGACCCGACTCGTCGTGGCGGGTCAAGACCGCGGCTGTTCGAGGCTGGTGCGCCCTGTTCTCAGGTGTAATCCAGGTTGATGCGCCAGTCCTGCTCGTGGCCCAGGCTCTCCGCCGACTCATCCGGAGTCGACAGGGAGCACCGCCATGCTGGTGCAGGGCCTCAAAGACGCCACCGAGATCACCCTCGCGATAGCCGTGGGAGCCGGGCTGTTCGCCCTCTTCGTCCTCGCGATGGGCTGACATCCCTCCTCGCGCGAACCAAACAACCTCACTGCTTGGATTGGATGGCCTGCTCGGCCTGCTAGGCGACGAGAGCGGTGCGTTGCGCGAGGGCGGCCTGGGCGGCCTGTTCGAAGGCGGCGGCGGCGGCCGGGCCCTCTTCCTGGTTCCTGAGAGCGACGGTCGCTTCTATGAAAATCTCGGAGGCTTCCACCACACGATCGGGTTTCGAGCGTAAGTTTACCTTCTCGATGATCGTTTCAATCGCTTCACCTGCGCGTCATCCAAACTTCTCGCCTTGCATCGCGATGCTGGGCATCCTGTCCTACGTGATGCGCGAAACCGCGCGGTCGAGCGATGACATGGATTGACGCCCTCAACATCAACTTAAGTTGTTGCAGTGCACCCGCATGCAGACGATGCTCGCACGCTAATCATGCTGGTCTAGCAGGGTGGGCACCAAGCGCTTGCACAGCTTGAATGGGTTACATCTGGTTTTGGTGCGGCCCACAGTGGTCCTGATAGGAACGTCGAGGATGCAGACAATTCGCTAAGCCATTGTTCACGATCAGTTAATTCACATGTACACGATTGATGGGTCGAAGTTGTCATGGACCTGGATGCAGCCACTTTAGGTGCTGTCTCGATCCTGCTCTCGCTGCTGATGGGTGGGCTCCTGCTCTTCGCATGGCTTCAGAACCGCACAAGCACGGCCCTGTGCTGGTGGGGTGCGGGGTTTTTCCTATCAGCCTTGGGCGTGGGCGTCCTGGGTCTCCAAAAGCTTGCGCCACATCAATCCCAGGAAGCCATCGTTCTCGGTCAGGCATTGGTCGTTGTCGGCGTCGGCTGCAAATATTCCGGGTGTCGCGACTTCAATGGCCGTCCCTCGAAGCCGGCCCTTGCGCTTGCCGGGGCTGCCGTCTGGCTGGCGACTTGGCCCTATATCAATTCGAGCATCAACATGCAGTCCGTGTTGATTGCTCTGATCGCAGCATTGTACCTTGGGCTTGCGGCCTGGGAGCTCTTAAGACATGCTCCCTGCAATCTCATATCGCAACACGCAGCCGTAGCTGTCTATTTTACAGCGAGTATGGTTTGCGCGTTGCGAGGTGCACTGGGTCCTCTGCTGGACCATGGCCTCTGGGCGAATTTCCTCACTCCCGGCTGGTCGGCTGAATGGGCTCTTTTGGTCCTTCTGTATATCCCGACGATCGCGATCCTGCTTCTGTCCATGGCAAAAGAGCGCCTCGAATACAACGCGCGCCAATCTGCGATGACTGACGCGCTAACCCTCCTTCCAAACCGTCGCGCTTTGTTTTCCGACGCTGAGGCACTGGCAGAACGTGCGAAGACCCTCTCTCTGAGCTGTCTGTTTTTCGATATCGACCGCTTCAAGGAGATCAACGACACGTACGGGCACCGCTCAGGAGACTGTGTGTTGCAATCCTTCGCGCTGGTGCTTTGCAGACATTTTCCCAAGGGCGTGATTGGCCGCCTCGGTGGAGAGGAGTTCGTCGCCTTCGTACAGGCAGATACTGCCGAAGCCGAGAAGGTCGCGGATCGCGTGAGGCAGGAGTTCGCTCAGGCAAAATTGGACATCAAGGGCCTCGGGCAGATCCAGGTAACCGTGAGTGTTGGCTGTGCTTCCGGGATCGGATCATCGCCTGATGACCTGCTCGCGAAGGCCGATCACGCTCTCTACAAGGCGAAGTCCCTCGGTCGGAACAGGGTCGTTCGTTATGACGCCGAGGCGGGGGACCGGAGGGAGACCGACAATCTCGTGCCGTTCAGGGCGCCGGTCTCACGTCATACGCCGCCCAACCTGCTTGGAGTCTAGGGTTTGGCTGGTTCGCCGTCGATGCCAGTCGAGGTCGATCGGACCTCGTTCGTGGCGCTACCGAGCCTTCTTGCGACCGCGCTTCTTGACGTTGACGAGTTCCCGCATGGCTTTGGCCTGCTCGAACTTGACGCGTTTGCTGGCGGCGATTTTGACGGGTGCACCATTCTGGGGATTGCGGCCGACGCGGGCCGCACGCTCGACGAGCTTGAACTTCCCGAACCCGGCCAGAGCAACCTCTTCGCCGGACTGGATCGTCTCGGATATCGTCTGGAGGATGTTGTCCACGACATCACGCGCCAGAACGCGGGTGAACTCGTAGTCGGTCGCGATTTTCTCGACCAGATCAGGCTTGTTCATGCTGGGGCCTCTTTGAGTGCCAGGTGCGATCTCGTTGTCGGACCGCTTTGACAGCCCGGCGAAGCAGAAGCAAGCCCCTGCGGTCGGCATGCGTGCGAACGAAACCCGCCTGATGGAAGTAACCAGACTGGGTCTGCGCTTCGGAAAACCAGGCTGATACGCTATGCGGCCGGGAGTGAGTATGACGTGAGGTCATAAAGGGACCCTTATCGCGAGCGGCTTGGATGTGTTCGGATCGCTTGGTAAGGTGATGCTGCGTGGGGGCCGTGTTTGAGAGCCGTGCCGATTCCCTTTGCGGCCGCTGCGATCGCCAAAATGATCGAATTTCAAACCCTGTCCATCCGTCTGGATCGTAGAGCCCGACGGAGGATGAAAATTTTGATTTTCCCCTCTTGAACAGGTCTGAACGCTTCTTACCTCGATGCTCGCCAGGGCTCTTTCGAGCTTGGCTTGACGGGCGCCGGTGGTGTCCGGCGCTCTTGTTTCCATGTTGCTCAACAGGAGGATATGGCTATGAGAACGTTCGACTTTTCGCCCTTCTACCGCTCCACGGTCGGCTTTGACCGGCTGTTCAACCTGCTCGACCAGACCAGCGCGCCAGAGACTGCCCCCGCTTGGCCGCCCTACAACGTCGAGAAGATCGGTGAAGACCACTACCGCATCACCATGGCGGTGGCGGGCTTCGGATCCGATGAGATCGAGATTACCCAGAAAGAGAACAGCCTCCTCGTCGTGGGCCAGAAGCAGCCCGAGCCAGAGAACGGGCAGTTCCTGCATCGTGGCATCGCAGCCCGCGCCTTCAAGCAGACCTTCAACCTGGCCGATTATGTGAAGGTCACGAATGCGGGCCTGGAAAATGGCTTGCTGAGGGTCGAACTCGTGCGCGAGGTGCCCGAGGAGATGAAGCCCCGCCGCATCGAGATCGTGGGCGCCGACAGCCAGAAAGCCATCGAGCACTCCAAAGCAGCTTAAACCTGATTTTTTGAAGGGTAGCGGCGTCGGCTTTCGCTGACGCCGCACCCATTGGCCTGGCTCACAGACTGGAAAGGAGGAAAACGATGGACGTAGGCGGTTTCACCCCATGGGGTCCCAATCATCAGATCCCACGCCACCGTGAAGACGACGGATCTCTTCACGATGCGTTTTCAGAAAATACGGGCAACCCGGTCGTGTGGCTCGCACCCCTGCGAAATCGGCACTGGCATTGCGACCCTCTCGGTCCGTCTGCACTCGATCGGGCCCTCGTCAATCCGGCCGCGGTTTTTCGCTCCCCTGAGGAGGTCGTCCGCCATCCCCTGTTGAGCCTCGGCTGCAAGCGCGAGATCTTGTGGCGCTGGGCCTGGGACGAGTACCTGCTCGAACTGGCCCTCGCCGACGGCATGCCGGAAGGCGAGCCCTCCCAGCTGGCTGAGGTCAAGGCTGCGTTGCGGCATCTGGGCCAGGAGTGGAGTCCAGACCCTTCGGCGCCAGCCTCTCGTGCCGTACGCCATGAACAGCACGATGTGTCGCTGGCCGCATGACGAATGATCTGCGCGGCCTTCACTTGCTCATAATGAGCGCCATATGGCCCGGCTGTTTTACCTAAGGTTCCGGCATGAGTGAGTTAGCCCCGTCCCCCCTGTTGCAAGCCGCCCTCAATGAGGCCATCCAGGCGCATTTGGGCGAGCAGTTGCGCGCTTACTACGGCGACCCGACAAACGACAGATTACCGCTAAGCCTTCGTCTCCTGGCGGATCGTACGGCCCAGATCATCCGGGCCCATACCGAGCCGGTCGATCAAGGCTTCATCGATGGCATCATGGCGGCCCTGCCAGCCCTCAAGGCCTATGCCATTTCCCTCACCAGGAATGGCGATAAAGCCGAAGATCTGATTCAGGAGACCATTCTGAAGGCCATCAGCAAGCAGGAGCATTTCGCCGAGGGAACCAACCTGCAAGCCTGGCTCTTCACCATCCTCCGCAACCATAGTTTCACGATTCATCGCAAAGTCCGTCTCGAGGTGGAAGATGCTGATGGGATCCATGCGGCGAAGCTTGAGGCCGCCCCGGCGCAGGAAGGTCGTCTCATGATGATCAAGCTCCAGGCAGCCTTGGCGAGTCTGACCGAAGATCAACGAAACGCCCTTTTGCTGGTTGGGCTCGAGGGCGTGGAGTACGAGGATGCGGCTGTTGAGCTCGGCTGCGCAGTGGGGACAATCAAAAGCCGGGTGAACCGAGCTCGTACCCGATTGGCGGAGCTTCTCCAGCTGGATGATGGCGACTGGGGCAGAGGCCGTTTGGTTCGCCGCTAGAAGGCTCTGCCGCCGTCAGTCATCAGGCAGCCTTGCACTCGGGATTGGGATAGGGTGGCGCTAGCTGGCCTTCCGTCCTGTTCTGCTGTGCGGCCGAGGGCGAGTATGGCCTGAGGTCGTGATGGGAGTCTCAGCATGTGGCCCGGATCATTCAGGTCACCTGGTAGACCGGATCGGATGATGACGGGGAGCAGACAACCTTGGCAGTCGCCTGAGACTAGGCATAATCCAGAATTCCGTGTTGCCAGCCGGCCCTCCACTTTCCATCATGGCAAAGCTATTTCCGGCTTCGGAGGGATCGATGAAACGGGCTGTCTCAGGGCTGCTTGCGGCGGCTGGCGTGCTGGTGCTGGGCTCACCGGCCTCAGCCCAGAGCGTGATCAAACGCGGGGAGTACCTGGCCACCATCATGGATTGTGGCGGGTGCCACACAACCGGCATTTTCCTGGGCAAGCCAGATCCGAAGATGTATCTCGCGGGGTCAGAGGTCGGCTTCCAAATCCCGGGGCTGGGGATTTTCTACCCTCCGAACCTCACGCCGGACGCTGAGACCGGGCTCGGCAAGTGGAGCGAGGCCGACATCATCAAGGCTCTTCGAACGGGAATCAGACCTGACGGGCGCGAACTCGCACCAGCGATGCCGTGGCGGTCCTATGCCAGGGCCAGTGATGCCGACATGAAAGCTCTTGTTGCCTACCTGAGGAGCCTCAAGCCGGTTCAGCATCAGGTTCCTGCCATCAGGGGACCAACGGAGAAGGCATCGGATCCCTACCTGTCGGTCGTGATGCCTTAGCGGTCAATCACGCGCCTGCCCGAGGCAAGGCACACAGCACATCTGGCAGGGAGCAATGCCATGCCGCCGAACATCCTGGCGACAGGACGAGGCGGCGCGGTCACTGCCATCGGCCTGGGAGTCGGGCTGTCCGCCCTGGTCATCCTCGCGGCCGGCTGCCGGCACATGGTCCGGCCCTACCCAACCAGGCGCGTCCACCAGGGTGGAGGCTCTGGAGCCGGTATCGTGGCAGCCTCGCGCCAGCGTCGCGGTCGCGCTCGGCAGCTGACAATGCAGCACCCTGAGCCTCAATCGGCGCGGATCTCGACCCGGATGGCGAAGCTATAATGTCAAGGTTCGGAGCCAGATCAGCTCAGCCAGCGCTGTGGCGATGCTTTGACAGTGGGGCCGTATTCTACGCACAAACCCTTAATTGCAGATTGTTGAGATAGAACTCATATCCCTGGTTGCGACCTACAGCCAGCCGGATGGGATGCGGATCGCTGCTCGATACGCGCCGGCGGCTTGGCTGTCCGCCGCGATCCGGCTCACCCGGCTGAGCTTCGACAACCGTTCCAGCGCAGGCGCTGGCCTGAGAGGATGACAGATGAAGCAGGCACCGCGGAGAGAAGTGCGCACTGAAGTGCATGGCGCCTCCAGGGCCCGCCGAGGGTCGTTTACTGGCGTGGCGGTGTTCTCGGCGATCATCGACCTTCTGGTGTTGATCGGCTGCATCCCGGGGCCTTCGCTCAGGTTCGCGTTGTCCCGCAGATCGAATTCGTGCCGCCAAATGCACCTTGTCCCTCACCAACGGTCGCGAGGTCAATCGTGCTGACAAGATCACCCTTTGCCACGCCTCCATGGAGCCCGTCCGCCGAGGCGCTGCAGGCGATCCTCAACGCCGTCCCCAGTCCGATCTTCCTGAAGGACGAACGGCACCGTCTCGTCCTCGTGAACGATTGCTTTTGCGAACTCCTGGGTCAGCCCAGGGACACGCTCCTCGGTGATACTGACGCACCGTACGTGCCTGATGAGCAGCGAGACGTGTTTTGGAAAGCCGATGATCAGGTCTTTCGAACAGGGCTGCCCAATGAGAACGAGGAGGTCTTGACAGACGGAACGGGAGAGCTTCGTGTCGTTGTCACCAGAAAGCGGCTGATTCACCTCCCGACTTCAGCGGGAGAAGAGCCCTTTCTCATTGGCGTGATCTCGGACGTCACCCGGTTTCGAGAAGCAGAGGGTCGGGCACAGTATCTGGCGGAGCATGATGCTCTCACAGGTCTCGCGAACCGCAGCCAACTGAGCGATCGGCTTACAGTCGCCGTCGATTTCGCAAAGAAAAACGAGAGCAGCGCAGCGGTCTTGATGCTGGACCTGGACGGCTTCAAGGCCATCAACGACCGTCATGGCCATCTGATCGGCGACGAGCTTTTGCGAGTGATCGCCAAGCGTCTCGCGAGCCTCGTGCGCACCACTGATACCGTCTCTCGGTTCGGCGGCGATGAATTTTGCATCGTCCAGACGGGCCCGCAGCAGCCCGGAGCGTCCTTTGCCCTGGCTGAGCGCGTTTTGGCTTCGATTGCCCAACCCGTCGTCGTGGGATCGGTCCGGATGTCGGTTTCAGGTTCGATCGGCATAGCGTGCTTCCCGGACGATGCTGAGAATCCTGATCTTCTGATGCAGAAGGCGGACCTGGCACTCTACGCTTCCAAGAAAGCGGGGCGCGGGCGGTATCTGCCTTACGGCGGATGCCCTCAGACAAGCGCCCTGCCGGGATGGGACGTCGAAAAGGATCTTCGCATCGCGCTTCAGGACGATCAGTTGTGGTTGGCCTTTCAACCCTTGACCGCCGCGAGTGATGGGAAGGTCCGCGGATTCGAAGCGCTCGTGAGATGGCACCATCCCACCCGTGGCGAGGTCTTTCCAGACGAGTTCATTCCCGTTGCCGAGAGGACGGGAATGATCCAGGAGCTTGGCCGTTCCGTCTTGAACATGGCTTGCCGGGCAGCAGTCGAATGGCCCTGCGATTTGATGGTCTCAGTCAACGTCTCACCCTTGCAACTCGAGAACGGCGATCTGCCGGATGTGGTCGTGAGGGCTCTGGACTCGTCCGGGCTGAGCGCGAGCCGCTTGGAACTGGAAATTACTGAAACCGCCTTGCTGGGAGGGTCGGATCAGATTGCGGCAGCATTCAAACAGATCCGGTCACTGGGCGTGAGCTTGGCGCTCGATGATTTCGGCGCCGGCTGGTCCTCCTTGGCGAGCCTGCAGAACTTTCAGTTCGACCGCATCAAAATCGATCGCAGTTTCATCGCCAACATCGAGTCAGATCCCCGGTCGCTCGCCATAGTGCGGGCGGTTCTGAGCCTGGGTCATGCCCTCGATGTCCCGATCACCGCTGAGGGGATCGAAGCTCATGCGCAGCTCGTCGCCTTGCGAACGATGGGGTGTTCGGAGTTGCAGGGCTATTACATCGGGCGGCCGCACGCCAATCCGATGTTGACGGATCCGACCCTTTGGAACGCCTTCCGTCAGCACGATCACCAGGTCACCCAGTCAAACAACAAACATCGCGTGTCCGCGGTCGTAGAGGCACCTCAAGCCTGTCTACCGACCGACACCCGTACCGAAGAAACCCCGCCTGGTCGTAGAACGTGGCGGGGCCTGCACGTCGGGGAACTGGCCTGATTCGCTACGTGGCCGAGAGTGAGCATGATGTGTGGGTCGCAAAGGGGGGGCTTGGCAGGCGTTCTGATGGCCCTTTCGCCAATCACGCTACCCGAGAAAACACCAGGGAGTCGCACAAGCGCGAAGGGTCGTCCGGCGCGATGGCATTGTTCACGAAGTGCCCGTCCAGCTGATAGTTCAGCCGGCGAGGGATCGCATGGCTTTTCTCGTTCAGGGGATCGCATCGGATTTCAATGCGCCGGAACCCTATTGTCTTCAAACCGAGTGCTGTCAGGGCCTCAATCGCTTCCGTCACATAACCCCGCCCAGCGTGGCGCGTATCGACCCAGTAGCCGATCTCACCCTTGGGAACGCGCCAATCCAGCGCATGAAACCCAGTGCCGCCCAGCAGGATGTCTTCAGCTTTGTCGAAGATCAGGTAGCGCAGTTCTTGGCGGATCAGGAACCGGCTGGCGGCTTGCCTGAGGCTGGCCTCATACCCTTGCGCATCGAGAGGGTTCTGGACCCAGGTCAACCATGGTCTCAACTCCGGCAACGAGGCGTGGATGGCGTCGTGAAAGGGCGCACCATCGCCCTCCCGTGGGCAGCGCAGAACAAGGCGGGGCGTTTCGATTTCTGTGGGGATCTCGCGAAGCTCAGGAAGCAAGGACATGTCTCACGTCAGCTGGTGCATCAGGGGCTGCATAACGCAGGTCAGGCAGAACGTCGATCAACTCGGTCTTGCGCTCAACGCCCGTCCTGACCCATCCCGGGACTGGGCCGGAAGGGGAGCGGGGCCCCAATCACCTCGTCAACGTGACCCGCGGCAAGGGTGAGACCACCATGATCGCTCCCTTGGTTTGCTGGCGAGGTGAGAGTCGGTATGTCATCGATACACCCTTCCCCGTTTCGCCAGGACCAAACCCGCCAGAGCGGGCCGAGCAGAGTCCTCGGAGGTCGATCTATCTGTTCGACACCAGAAATCGCCAAAGAGTTCAGATCCGCAGGAGGCATCGGGACGTCACATCGGCCGCACTCCGAGACACGCTTGTTCAGGGCTCGCCACGCCAGATCAGCGTCTCCAGTAGTGGGCTTCAAGCACCCCGACGATGCCGGCATTCTTCGCTTGATGCTCGGCGAGGGAAGGCGAACGGACAAAGGCGTTGGCGCGCTCGACATCATCGACCGACCAGATAAGCAGCAAGTCATCGGGATCCTCAACGTTTTGCATCAATCCCAGATCGGTGAGGCCAGCATCGGCCCGATCAGTCGCATCCATGGAGTAACCGGCGCGGAACTTGTCGATCCCGCTGATCTTGCAATTGAGCGTCAGATAGGTGTCCATCGTACCCGGTGCGAATTCGCCCTGCCGGAAACGGATCGTGGGCGTGCCGACGACGCCCGCCTGGACCATGGCGTCGCGCAGCTGATCGGACTTGATAAACGCTTTCGCACCCGCCTGATCGTTGACCTGGAAGATCAGGCAGACCGCGTTGAGGTCATCCATCCGACGTGCGAGGAAGACGTCAGCAAGGCCCGCCGCGGAGCGATTGGGTGCGTCGGCATCATAGATCGGCTTCCAAGCCTCGAAGTTCTTGCAAGTATGGATGATAGTCAGGAAATCCGCCATGCCGTCCTCCCACCTATATCTATTTTCTTTCTTCTTAGTGCCGTACCAGACGAGCATCCCCAAAACTATTCCAGATGTTATTCGGGAAGAGGATTTACCTTCGACGTCAAATAACTCTGGATGGAACCTGTCGAGGACGTGGAAGGGAGAAGGCCAATACTGGGGCTGCGTGCTGTGGACGTAGGCAGATCGGGGTTCGGCTAAACCAGCTCGTGTGGAGCTGGAGCCGATTCCGTGCAAACGGAATCGGCTCCAGCCCTTCCCTATGCTGCATTTTCGACGGTGAACCGGATCCACTTCACCTGAAAAGGCGCTACGGCGAACAGGGGCGGATTGGTGCAGTCAGGGATCGGCACTGCTGCACCCGTACATCTGAACGCCTCAATCCGAAAGATTGTTGCGATGAGAACCGCTACGGTTTCTTCACCGCTCCCGAATTAGAAGATTTCAACGGGCGCGTTGTGTATCTGCCCGCTGCAGGGATCTCTGCAGAGACTTGCTGGCCGGAGTTTCACTTCTCACGGCTGGGGCGCTTTGGCTCGTAATCGAACATACGCAACAGGCATAACCCTACTATGCCACATCTGCGGCTTACAAAGGGCAACACCCAATGAGCAAGGAGCATCCAACAGCTTATGCGATGGAGTTAAAGAAATCTTGGCGGGTGATCGTCCCTGTTCGGGGAAGATTGGAACCTAGGATCTGTCAGGAGAAGTTCAGCTGCAAGGCAGATGCCCTCGCTTGGATCGACAGTGCTGAGGGCGAGCAAACCATCGCATCTTTCAGGCACCTATTGTGTAACAGACACGAAGGACATCACGTCTCGCTATAGGGGCACAGTTCAAGTCGCCCGTTGCTACGACTGCCGGAACAAGTCCTCGAGCCGACTTCTCGTTCGTCACGAGCGGTCTGCTCCAGGCGCTCACGGGCCGCCGCGGCCATCATCCGCCACATGTTGTTCACGTCCCGCTCAATGCGATCGGCGCGTGCGAAGACCAAACGTTGTTGTGTTGCGGCTCATTTTCGTGGTGTTCCAATCTCTGCCCGCGCAGTCCCAATACGACGTGCTTTGAGGGCCGCCGCGATCTGGCGGAGGGACGACGCCCCGGTCGCCGCCGAGCGTCACGCCTCGCGCCTTCTTGGTACGCTCGGAGATCAGGCCCGCCTCTTACTTAGCTGACTGGAAGCTCGTCCAGTCGGTTCGCCTTAGCATCCGCCTCCCAATCAACCTCACCCGCGATCTCGTAGAACGTCACCATTCCTGTCCACAAAATATCTGAGGGGTCTTTGTAGCCGTCCAGGCGGGCCTCGATGTCAGTGTCGACGACAGGCTTCAGCTGGGGCCATAGTGTTGCGATCGCCTCCAAGTGGACGGTCGCGTCGGGCCGATGGTAGGCCAAGACGCTCGACCGGTTGACCATCCTGTACTGGTAAATCAGGCGCCGCGGCCCGGTGAGCAAGGAAGATCGAGCCAACCTCTGAAACTCCCGAAGGCCTGCCGTGAGTTTCTCCACTTGCATGGCGGTGGGCAGTGGCAGAGCCGGCAACAGGTCGGGGCTGCTGCTCCGGGAGGGAAGGTGTGATGGCAAAGGCTGCGGCGGCGGGGGCGAGGCCATTGATCGTCTCACGTCGGTGTATGACAGGCTCCTAGCTATTTAAGAATTTATGCATTTAGGACACCCTTCGCCGCACGTCGATCGATGAAACTCTGCTGGAGCGCATCAAACCACTGGTCGTCTTCCTCGGTGCAAATTCGCCGGTAGCTGCAGTTATCGGAGGTCATAGACCAGTGAGCCTGACCTGACAGGCGGGCCTTGATGACAAGGTCGATATTCGGCTTGAGCCTTGGCCACCTGGCGGAGATTGCTTCGAGTCGCGTGATCGCGTCGCTGTGGGGATAGGCCAGAGAACACAATCGCAAACTTGCCATATGCTGGTGGAGGACGCGCCACGGTTCCGGAAGGGACAGATCGTCAGCGATCGCTGCCTTCTTGAGATAGGACTTCATCAACACGGCGATGGATTCAGGGCTGTGCGGCGGCAGCGGTAGAACCAGTGGGAAAAAACCCGCCGGCAGGACCGGAAGGAGGGCGGTGGCGGCAAGGGCCTTGATCGTTTCACGGCGATTCATTGGGGCCTCCGGACATTTGGAGATTTGACATTGAGTAATCTTTCCGCCGGTCACGGATCGTCCCGCATGGCGTGCAAGACCTCGTTGATGACCGCGAACACTTCAGTCGTGATGCGCATCGACCCGGCTTTGAACCATACCTCATAGATCATTGCCTTGAGGGGGTCAGGCGCCTTGTTGTCATCCAGCAAGTGATAGAACCCGATGGTGGTCGTGATTTCGCTCCGGAGCCGCATGAGCCGGGTCATCTGGTCTTCGTTCAGCATGCCAATCTCTCTGCGTCAGGGATCAACACCGTGAACGTGCGTAAGGGCGAGTTGCTCATTAAAGATCGCGGACAACTGCCCCCTCGGACCGCGCCATCCTGTCCATGCCATTCGCCCAAAGATCCAAGGCATCGATGCTGTAGCGTCTCAGGGCCGTGTCGGGTTTTATGAGCAGGCGACGCGCCCGCGCCTCCCGGCCCATCTCTTCAAAACAGGCCACCGTCATGTGGGCGGGTAGATCGGGATACGCGGGGCCTGCCGCTGCGGGCAGGATCGGCAACAGCGCAGCGGCAAGCAGCCCTCGCCCAAACTCTCGCCGCGACAGCTCGCTTTCCGTCACGGTCTTTCCAATTGCCTCTTGATGTCGCTGATCGCCAGCACTGCGGCACGGGTGGCGCGGCCTTCGCCCGTTGCTTCGCCGCTGCCGTAAAGTGCGCCTCCAGCTTCTTTGAATACCGCCCGCATGTCGGCCACATCAACGGCGGGCATGTCAACGCCCGCCACCGGCCCCGCCATGGCCTTGATTACCCCCGCCACCATGTCGAGCGCGTCTTTTTCCGTCATGATCAAAATCCCCGTTTAGCCGCTGCGGTCATTCTGGATGGTGTTTACAGGCGTTCGCGCCCTTCCAAAGCCCGCGCCACGGCAGCGACTGCCGGCTGTTCCCGCTCAACAAGTTCGCAGTTCCGCGTCCAACTGAAACCCGCATCCTTGAGGGCATGGATAGCCACAATCCAATCGGGGCAATATGGCCGCGCTTTCATCCGGTTGTATTCCCTTCTCCCGTATCTGGCTGATTTCGCCATGCACGCGGTCTCACAGGAAACGCGTCGTTCCCATTGAGTGCCAAAGTGATTCCCGCCCTTCGGACAGGTACTGGTCAAGGTGCGCTCGAGCTGGTGCCACGGCGAATTGGGATTCCCCGTGGTCGAGGAATCTCCGGGCCACCTGTATCAATTCAAGGTCACGGCTCAAGGGTTCGTAAGTCGTCGGGGTCGGTGCCACCGGCACCGGTGACGCCTCTGTTGCGGCTGGCAAGGCTCCGGCCGTTGTCATTTCCCGCCACAAGCGGCCGCCTTGATATCTTGACCATGATTGAGGTCCCTTCGTTCCGTGGCGGTCGCGATGGGCCACCGGCAACGGTATGATCTTGTTCGGTCCCGCGGAGGCGCTGGACAATGACCTCGTCCCGGACCTTCACCCAAAGACCGCGAGATTGAAAACCGGTCAGGTCCCGAAGCCGAAGGGTGGCGATAGCTGCGGGCTTGACGGGTTTGAACGTGCGGTCCGATTCTCAGGGGAAGGCGGTAAATCCAAATCCTGTCTGTCGATCTCAAAGGACAGAAACCTCACACAATCCCGAATCTTCTGGAACTCGGCCCACATCTCGGAAAGATTTCTTTCTCGAAACGCGACATCGGCATGGTTCGCGCTGGTAAGATGTTTTTTCATCCACATGGCGGCGCGCTGAAGGGCTTCGATCTCAAGCATGATGCCGCTGTCTTCCGGCCTGATCCAATCGGTCACGACATGACCCCCGCTTGATGCCGATCCTGATTGATTTGGGGGTGGCTGTGAATCCCCTCAGCGGTTGCGCAGGAAGTGCGCTGCGCTTCAAGGTATTCGACCTTCGAATAAGATTCTAAAATTCATCGCCGGAAAGGGCAAGGCGCTCAAGGCCTTAAAGCCGCAGTGAAGAAGTTTCCAGGCAGAAAATCCACCGACGAAGATCCAGAATCAGGCTCCTTGTCCGCTCAGATTCGGCGCCCTGGCGGCTGTAGTTCCGATCGACCGAATCTCACCTCGTGCTGCCCTGCCCAAAACCGGCTCGGCTCAGCCGAGTGCCCTTCTCCAGGCGCTCGCAGGCGGTCTCTTCAGGCTCTGGCCTTCCCCTCGGGCTTAACGCTTTCCAGCCACCTCCGGTCATCGACTGGCAGGAGGTCGGGCAAGTGACGGATCTCGTCGGCTGCCTCGATGAGCTTGGCGGACAGGTCGTCTGGCGCGGTGTCAGCCGCGGCTTCGAGGCGATCAGCGCTGTCCTTCGATCCCACCATCCCCTATCCTCCTCTGAAGGTCTCGGTACCCTCGCCTCCGGTTCACCTGCGCCAGGGCTCCGAGCGCCAAGCCGGCCTCGTCCGAGGTCCCGGATGCCTCTACCCTCTCCCGGCCCCCAGGCGGCTGGCGTCGCCATCGTCCTCCGGTTAGCATGCGGTCTATGCAGATAGCCGAGCAGGTCTGTCCACATGAGCCAGCACCATCACCAAGATCATGGCGACCACAGCCACCTCTCCGAGATCGAACTGCGGGTGCGCGCGCTCGAATCGCTCCTGGTCGAAAAAGGTTATGTTGATCCAGCCGCCATCGATGCTCTGATCGAGACCTACGAGGTCCAGGTGGGACCCCGCAATGGTGCCAAGGTCGTAGCGAAAGCTTGGGCGGACCCAGCTTTTCATGAGTGGCTGCGCAAGGATGCCACCGCCGCGATCGCCTCCCTCGGCTTCATCGGCCGCCAAGGCGAGCACATGGTGGCTGTCGAGAATACGCCCGAGGAGCACAATATGGTCGTGTGCACCCTATGCTCCTGCTATCCGTGGCCCGTGCTCGGCCTCCCTCCGGTCTGGTATAAGTCTGCACCATATCGCTCTCGGGCCGTACTGGATCCTCGCGGCGTTTTAGCTGAGTTCGGTGTTCAGCTGCCGCAGACCACCCGCATTCGGGTCTGGGACTCGACGGCGGAGATCCGTTACCTGGTGATTCCCATGCGGCCTGAAGGGACAGGGGACCTGGGCGAGGAGGCCCTAGCCGAGCTCGTCACCCGCGACTCGATGATCGGCACCAGTTTGGCCCGACATCCGGAGACGGCGCGATGAATGGCGGCCAGGACCTCGGCGGTATGATGGGCTTTGGCCCAATCGGCATCGAGCAGGATGAGCCCTGGTTCCATGCTGAGTGGGAGCGACGGGCCTTTGGCCTGACCCTGGCGATGGGCGCTACCGGCAGCTGGAACATCGACATGAGCCGGCACGCCCGCGAGACGTTGCCGCCTGCTGAGTATCTCACCTCGAGCTACTACGAAATCTGGACCAAGGGCCTCGAGAAGCTGGTGGTTGCGGCAGGTCTCGTCTCCGAGACTGAACTGAGGCGCGGCGAATCCCTTGTGGAGCCTGCGCCGATCAAGCGGATGCTGAAGGCGGAGGATGTGCCGGCAGTGCTGGCTCGCGGCGGCCCGGCTGAGCGCCCGATCGAGCAACCGCCACGGTTTGCAGTTGGAGACGCGGTCCGCGCGCGCAATAGCCACCCCAGAGGCCACACGCGCCTGCCGCGCTACGCTCGTGGCAGGATCGGGGTCGTGGAACTGGTCCATGGCACCTACGTGTTTCCGGACGCGAATGCGGGGGGCGACGGCGAGCGACCGCAATGGCTCTATACTGTCTGCTTCTCGGGCCGGGAGATCTGGGGGCAGGAGGCGGATGCGAGCCTCACCGTTTCCATTGATGCATGGGAGAGCTATCTTGAGCCAGCATGAGGCGATTGTTCGCGCCGCCGCCGAGTTCGCTCCGATCCCTCGCGGAGATGATGGAGAGCCTATCTTCCGCGAGCCTTGGGAGGCTCAAGCATTTGCGATGACGTTGGCATTATACGAGCAGGGCCTGTTTACCTGGGCGGAATGGGCCGCCACACTTTCGGCTGCGATCAAGCACGCTCAAGCGGCGGAGGAGTGCGACGACGGTTCGACTTACTATCAGCACTGGCTGACCGCGATCGAGCAGTTGGTCAGTGACAAGGGTATCACAACGAGGCAAGCGCTGGCGGAGCGCCGTGGCGCCTGGGACCGCGCGGCACACGCAACCCCGCATGGGCAGCCGATCCTGCTCGAGAACGATACCCTCCGCGGCTCTGCGAACCATGAGGTCATGCGCGGCAACGACTTCCCGAGTGTCGAGACGGCCTGCAGCGAAGCCTTGCGCGCTTCCCAAGATCTCGAAGGTGTCTTTGCCGCGCGAGGGGAGGATCCACGGGAACCACGGCCTAGAGGTCGAGAATGAAGCAGGCAAGGTCGTTCTGCATCTGCCGTTCTCGGAGATCTTCGTGATCGGTCGAGGGCAGTGGCGCTTCCTCATCGCAGGGCCGCTAGAATGTCCGGGACCAGAACAACGAGGCTTCCGGAATAGTATCGGCCCGTGACCGTGTCGGTCCTGGCCTGACCTAAGTGTTTAGTTCGGAAGCAGGAGCGTTTCACCCCTATCGTGGCCATTCACCCCATGAGCGTTTCTCCAGGCGCCCGGGGTCTGGCCGGCCCAGCGCCGGAAGGCCCGGGTGAAGGCGCCGGCCTCGGTATAGCCCAGCGCCGCCGCAATCTGGCCCAGCGGCACCTTCGTGTCGCCCAGCAATTGCCGGGCGATCTCGAACCGGATCTCGCTCAAGATCGCCCGGTATCCCGTGCCCCCATCCTTCAGCCGGCGGGTCAGGGTCCGCCGATGCATGGCCAGAAGACCCGCGATCTCCTCCGCCGAGCAGGAGCTGCCGGTCATCTGGGTGCGCAGCAAGCGCCGGATGTCGTCGGAGAACGCGTTGCCCTGCCGGCCCTTCAGGTGCTCGATGCGCTCCTCCAGGAGAGCCCGCACCATGGGATCGGCACCCGCCACCCGCAGGTCCAGATCGCGGGCCGGAAAGACGATGACGGCGCTTTCCTCGTTGAACCGCACCGGAGCGCGGAAGTGGCGACGATAGGGGCGGGCATCCGCGGGCACCCTGCGGGGCAGCAGCACCTCGGTGGGGCTCCACTGCGCCCCGCACAGGGCGCGGATGGCGTTCACGGTAACGGCAAGCGAGCCATCCGAGATCTGGTCGGCGCTCTCGGCCTCGGCCTGGTAGACCGAGAAGGTGAACAGGGCCATGTCCTCGACCATGGTGAGGGAGGGGACGGAGCCGCGGTTCTGAATGCTCAGGTTGGCCACCAGGGCGCGGATGGCCTCGCCCACGGTTTGGGAATGCTGCATCAGGCGCCCGACCATGCCCAGCGACAGGATGGTGGCGCGCTGGCCGACCAGCAGCCCGAAATGCGGGCAGTGGGTGCGGGTGACGCACAGGGTGAGCAGGCGACCCAGGGCGGCATGGGGGATGACGCTGGCTCCATCCTCGAACAGGGCCGGATCGAGCCCGGCCTCCCGGATCACGGGATCGGGCGCCAGGCCGAAATCCTGCAGAATCGGCACGATCTCCTTGGCCACCCCAAGATGAATGTAGCCCGGTGGAAGCGTTCGCTGCTGATTGATCGGAGTGGATGACGTGCGCTGCGATCGGTTGCTTCGCGTGGGCTCTCCCGCTTTTAGGTGTGGGCTCGAGCTTGCTCGTCATCACCTTTGCCCTCACAGAGGCCGAGAGACAGCGTGCAACGGCACAACCGGTCTCGTCAAAGCCCTTCAAGGGAAAAATTAGCTTTGCCGGTACAAAGCGTCAACTAAGAGAGAAGAGTTCAGCCAAATCTGCGCGATTTGTGCTGTCAATACCGTAAATTGCGATCAAAACTTCCCCGATAGGGGTAAATTGAGAAGATTCTTCGTCCAGATGAGGCTTCTCCTTTCCCGAAGACGGCAATAGGAATTCACGCGTCCGCCGGCAGCAGGGCCGGTAGGCTGGGGTCGACATGGATTCTTCCGAAGGCCCTCACCAGTCTCGTGACGTGCGCCTTGGCAGCCTCCTCCGAGGCCCACATGGCGACCAGCCACCCGTGGTCACAGAAGTCGTTCGTGTGCATCCTGCCGAGATGGCATCCGCAGGATCCCCGCAGACCAGGACTGTCAGTGCCAGGGCGCTCCAAGCGCCTCGAGCTTCGGTTCAGGATGTCGAGGATGGACGCCTCGACCCTCTCCCGACAGCCGGTCCCCGCGGGACACGCTGTTCCGATCCGGCCCAAGCTGCGCACAAGGGTGATGGCGCCGAACAGATCCCGCTCGATCATCAGGGAATAGAACCGCGCCACGTGCCGGTCGGGATCGATCCGACGGAGCACCAGGATCTGCTGAACGGGGGAGCGGCTATCCACGGACGCCCCGATCAAGCACGATATCGCACCGGTTGTGATTTTCCCGCCGTTCAAGCTGTGCTTCGATCCGACGACCGAAAAAGGGGATGGTTGCATGAGCCGGATCGAAGCACGCCTGGAGGAGCTCGGGTTGAGACTGCCGCCGGTGGCGCCGCCGTTTGCGAGTTTTCAGCCGGTCGTGATCGCCGCGGGTTTAGCGTTCGTGGCAGGGCAACCGCCCTTGCTCGGGACCGAGCGGCCCTATAACGGCCGGGTGGGGGAGGATTTGTCCCTGGAGCAGGGCCAGGCGGCAACGCGGCTTTGTGGGCTTAACATTCTGGCTCAGTTGAAGTTGGCGCTGGATGGCGACCTGGACCGGATCGTGCGCTGCGTGAAGCTGGGAATATTCGTGAACTCGGCGCCAGAGTTCCAGTCCCAGCCGCAGGTTGCGAATGGAGTGTCGGACCTGATGGTCGAGATCATGGGGGAGGCGGGCCGTCATGCGCGGTTCGCGGTGGGCACGATCGGGCCGATGAACTTCGCCTGCTCGGTGGAGGCGATCTTCGAAGTGCGGTGAACGCCGTGGGTTGGAGCGAAATGAGACCATCACGCCCACTCCTCCCCGAGGCGCTCGCGAACTGCCGGCGCCATCATCCGCCCGATGAGGTCCACGTCCCGCTCGATACGCTCCGCTCGGGCCTCGGGCCGCAGATCCGGGTACCAGGCCGATCGCCGACAGTCTCGCGCAGCAGTTCCCGCGCCCGGGCTTCGACCTCCGGATCGTCTAGTCTGAACATCGTGCCCGGTGACGTAGCACCGCCGCCGCTCGACCCGGGGCCAGAACCTCGAGCGCCAGACCGGCCTCGTCCACTGACCCGAACGCCCCCACCTCGTGCCGGCCATGGCGGACTGGTCCGCCCCCATTGCGCACGAGGAAAGTGCCAATCGGGCCCGTGCAATTGCGAGGCTGGGGTGTTCTATGGTGCCTTCGATCGGTGGTAACCCAAGATTCAAATCGTCTGGCGCAAACCGGCCCATGCTTTCCAGACGCTTTCCAAACGACTTACCTGGGAAGCAGAACTCCAATCGGGGTGACTTAAGTCGTTGAAAAGATTGGTGAGCGCGCTGGGACTCGAACCCAGGACCCTCTGATTAAAAGTCAGATGCTCTACCGGCTGAGCTACGCGCTCGGAGGGTGGTGTCGAGATAGGGTCTTACCGGTGACGGGTCAATCAAAAAGGATGGAGCTGCGCTGTCCCGACCCTCGCTCCGGCGGCCACCCGACCTCGGACTCCTCGTCCGCAAGGCGGGACGCAGGCTCTCCTGGTGGGTTCGACCCGCCTCTCGCCTGTTGGCGTTCGAATGCAGGCTTCGCCGGACCACGGGCAGGTCGAGGGGCAGGTCGAGGGGCAGGTCGAACCATCGCGCGGGCGTCTGCCGGTGCCCAATCCCCCGGCCCGACGCCCGCCCGGGGGACCCGGGCCATCGCGGGCCACCAAGAGGGCTCTCGTGGGCACGGGCTGGACCACCGATCGGTTGACATCGGCCGCGTCAGCCGCGATCACGCGGGATGATCGACCGCGCCGACGATAGGGCCTGGCGGCGTTTCGCCGAGGGCTTCGCCGTGACAGCCCTCGGGCTGACGGCGGTCCTGTTCGCGTTCATCTGGTTGATGGATCCATTCGGTATCCGGGCGGCGCCGGGCCGCACGCCCTCGCCTCTCATGGATCTGAATCAGCGCTTCATGTATCCGCAGCTGATCCGCGGGGGGAAGTATGATTCCGCCGTGTTCGGCACGTCCACGATCCGGCTTCTCGATCCTGCCCGCCTGGGCCAGGTCCTCGGCGGCCGGTTCATGAATCTCGGCATGAACGCGGCAACGCCGTGGGAGCAGGTTCAGATCGCCGAACTCTTCTTGCGCAAAGTGCCTTCCCCGAGCGCCCTGGTGTTCGGAATCGACCCGACATGGTGCGAGAGCGATGCGGACCGGAAGAGGCTGACCTTTCGTGCCTTTCCACCCTGGCTTTATGACGATCAACCCTTCAACGACTATCCGGAACTCCTCAACCTGACCGCCCTGGAGATCGCCGGGCGTGTGGCGCTGAATCGGCTCGGGTTCATGCCTGCGCGCATCCCGGACAACGGCTACGAGATCTTCGTGCCCGAAGACGGGACCTACGACCTCGCCCGTGCGCGCTATCATCTTAACCAGTGGCTGAGGGCCGATCCGCCACCGCGGCCGTACCGCATGGGTCCGAACGAAGAGCGGCAGCTGGTCTTTCCGGCGCTGCGATGGCTGGAAACAGTCATCGCATCCGTTCCGGCGACGGCATCCGTGACGCTGATCTTTCCGCCCAATCACGTTCGCGCGCAGCCGGTCGCCGGCACCCGGGAAGCCGCGATCGAGGCTGCCTGCAAGGCGCAGATCGCGGCCATCGCGCGAACGCACGGTCGCCTCGTGGTCGATTTCCAGAGAGCCTCCCTCGTGACGACCGAGGATGCCAATTACTGGGACCCGCTGCATTACCGGATCGGGATCGCGCAACGCATCGTCGACGCCCTGGGCACGGCCCGCTCGACCGGGCAGGACGCTTCCGACGGCTTCTACAAGGTGCTCAATCCTCACCGCCGCTAGCGGTGTTGTCCTGGTGCTCCGGGAGCGGCTCGGCCAGGCCGTCCCTCTCGCCCTTGGCCCAGTTTTCCTTCACCTCGCCGACATAGTCCTCGAAGCGGCCCTCGGTGATGGCCTTGCGCAGCCCGGCCATGAGATCCTGGTAATAGGCGAGGTTGTTCCAGGTCAGCAGCATCATGCCCAGGATCTCATTGGATCGCACAAGGTGATGGAGATAGGCCCGCGAGTATGTGTTCGCGGCCGCGCACTTCGATTCGGCATCGAGCGGGCGGAGGTCGTCCGCATGTCTGGCGTTGCGCATGTTCATGCGGCCGTATCGGGTGAAGACCTGCCCATGCCGCCCTGCCCGCGTGGGCATCACGCAGTCGAACATGTCCACGCCCCGGCGAACCGCCTCCACGATGTCGTCCGGCGTGCCCACGCCCATGAGATAGCGTGGCTTCTGGACCGGCATATGCGGTTCGACGACCTCGATCATGCGCAGCATGACGTCCTGCGGTTCACCGACCGCCAGCCCACCGATGGCGTAACCCTTGAGATCGAGCGCGGCGAGCTCGCGGGCGCTCTCCACCCGCAATCCCTCGACAGCCGCTCCCTGGACGATCCCGAACATCGCCCGGCCGGGCTGTTCTCCGAACGCGATGCGGCACCGTTCGGCCCAGCGCAGGGACAGGTGCATGGCCTTTGCGGCCGTATCGTCCGAGCAGGGCAGCCGGACGCATTCGTCGAGCTGCATCTGGATGTCGGATCCGAGCAGTCCCTGGATCTCGATAGACCGCTCCGGGGTCAGGACGTGGGTTGAGCCGTCGATGTGGGACTGGAAGGTCACGCCGGTCTCGTCGATCTTGCGAAGGGCGGCGAGCGACATGACCTGAAAGCCGCCGGAATCGGTGAGGATCGGATACGGCCAGTTCATGAACTTGTGCAGTCCGCCGAGGGCCGCAACGCGCTCGGCGCCCGGGCGCAGCATGAGATGATAGGTGTTGCCGAGGACGACGTCGGCTCCGAGCGCCTTGACCTGGTCGGGATACATCGCCTTGACGGTGGCGGCGGTGCCGACAGGCATGAAAGCGGGGGTGCGGATCACGCCGCGCGGCATGCGGATCTCGCCCGTCCTTGCCGAACCGTCGGTCCGGCCGACCGTGAAGGTGAACTGGTCGGTGCTCATGGCTGGTCCTTTAGAGCATTTTCCGGTGAAGTGGATACCGGTTCACCTGAGACAAATGCGGCAAGGAGAGCTGCATTTTCCGGTGGAGTGGATACCGGTTCACCACGCGACCCGCCGCTCATGGCGCGCCGGCGCATCGGCGATACAGCAGGCACGCATCGCCGTACGAGTAGAAGCGGTAGCCGCTCGCGAGAGCCGTGTCATAGGCCTGCCGCATGCGTTCAAGGCCCGCAAAGGCGGAAACGAGCATGAACAGTGTCGAGCGCGGGAGATGAAAATTGGTCAGGAGGATGTCCACGGCCCTGAACCGGTAGCCCGGGGTGATGAAGATGGCCGTGTCGCCCTGAAAGGGCGCGATGGTCCCATCCGGGCCGGCGGCGCTTTCGAGAATCCGTAAGGATGTCGTGCCCACCGCGACGATCCGCCGACCCCTTGCACGCGCCGCATTGATCGCCTGCGCCGCATCCGCACCGACCGTCCCCCATTCGGCATGCATGTGGTGATCGTCGGTGTCGTCCGCCTTGACCGGAAGAAAGGTTCCCGCACCGACATGCAGGGTCACGAAGTGGCGTTCGACGCCCCGTTCGTCGAGGCGGCGGAACAGGTTTTCCGTAAAATGGAGTCCCGCGGTCGGCGCGGCGACGGCTCCCTTGTCCCGGGCATAGATCGTCTGGTAGTCGACCGCATCCTGCGCGTCGGTCGGGCGCTTTCCGGCGATATACGGCGGCAGCGGCAACTCGCCGATACGGGCGATCGCCTCGTCGAGACCCGGGCCCGAGGCCTGGAAGCGGAGCAGGACATCCCCGCCCTCGCCTTTCGTCTCGACGACGGCTTCGAGTTCCACGGAGCCGGCCGGGCCGCCTTTGCCGAAGCGGACGCGGTCGCCGATGCCGAGCTTTCGGGCAGGACGGGCGAAGGCCCGCCAACTATCGGCGCCTTCCCGCTTGTGCAACATGATTTCGACACGAGCCGTCACCCCGACGCGTTCGCGGGACCCATGGAGCCGGGACGGGATGACCTTGGTATCGTTCAGGACGAGCAGATCCCCGGGCGCGAGGAGGTCGGGCAGGTCCCGCACCTGCAGCTGGTCGAGGGGGCCGTCGGACGGGACGATGAGCAGGCGCGCGGCATCCCGGGGCTCCGCCGGACGCAGAGCGATGCGATCCGGCGGCAGATCGAAGTCAAATAGGTCGACGCGCATGGGTCCCCCGGTTCGGAAGGGCCGGGTTATCGACGCGGATGGCAGAACCCGTCAATGCCGCCGGAATGCCGGTGCCGCTGAGGCAGGTTCCGTCCGCGTCTCAGGCCGCATCGGCCGCGACCTTCATCGAGACGATCCGGTCCGGATCGCGGACGGGCTCGCCCCGCTTGATCTTGTCGACGTTTTCCATGCCCTCGGTGACCTTGCCCCAGACCGTATATTGCTTGTCCAGGAACCGGGCATCGTCGAAAACGATGAAGAACTGCGAATTGGCGGAGTTGGGCGCGTTGGTCCGCGCCATGGAGCACACGCCACGCACATGGGGTTCGGCACTGAACTCGGCCTTCAGGTCGGGCAGGTCCGAGCCACCGGTGCCGGTTCCGTTCGGACAGCCGGTCTGAGCCATGAAGCCCTCGATCACGCGGTGGAAGACGATCCCGTCGTAAAAGCCCTGGCGCGCCAGGGTCTTGATGCGCTCGACATGGCCCGGGGCAAGGTCAGGGCGCAGGGCGATGACCACGGGTCCTTTCGTGGTTTCCAGGATCAGGGTGTTCTCGGGGTCTGCCATCGGATTCTCCTTGAACGTGCGATGTAGTCGGTGGGGGTGGCCCTTCACAAGGGGCGGGGATCGATGAATCGAAGGTTGAAGGGCCGCCCGGCATTGGCCGACCCGAAGGCCGCGGAGAACGGAAGCGGGCTGCACTGCGCCAGGGCGGCCCGGATCGAGCGGATGAAGTCCCCTCGCCCGTCGCTGCCGGCGCCGGGCCTGTAGAAGGTGACGCGCGGCTCGCCGAGGACGGTCCCATCCCGTCGGAACGCCAGCCGCAGGGTGGCTTCCTGCCCTGACCCGGAGGTACCGAGTGGCAGGCTCCAGCAGGCCTGCAAGGCCTGGAAGACCTGTCCGAGCCGGTCGATCCGACCGACCCGGACACCATCATTCGGGTGAAAGCGAATGAGGCCGTTGCGGCCCTCAGGCAGCGGGATCGGAGGCTCCAGCAGCAGCTGCCGGTCATCCGGATCGCCGAAAGGTTCGATCCCCTGGGCCGAGGCGGGAGACGCAAGCGCCGTGCAGAGCAGGATGGCGACGCCGGTCCCTGCTCCGGAGGCCACGATCATTTCGCGTCTGTGGCGAGCTGCATCTTGACGATCCGGTCGGGACTCGAAACCTGGCCGTTGTTCGAGGCCGTCCCCTTCTTGACCTTGTCGACGACGTCCATGCCCGAGACCACCTCGCCGAGCACGGTGTACTGACCCGTCAGCGGGCCGCATCCCTCGAAGCAGATGAAGAACTGGCTGTTGGCCGAATCGGGGCTCGAGGAACGGGCCATGCCGACAGTGCCCCGCTTGTACTGGGTCGACGTGAACTCGGCCGGAATGTTGGGCAGGTCCGACTTGCCCGTCCCGGTCCCTGTCGGATCCCCGGTCTGGGCCATGAAGCCCGGGATGACGCGATGGAAGGGGACGCCGTCGTAAAACCCTTGCTTCGTCAGTGTCTTGATCTGGGCAACATGCTTTGGGGCAAGATCCGGGCGGAGCCGGACGGTCACCCGGCCGTCTTTGGTGTCGAGGTAGAGCGTGTTCTGCGGGTCGGCGGCCTGCTGGGCCATGGCGAGACCGGCAGGGGCCAGGCCGGCCAAGGCGATGATTCCGGCCGCGATCAACAGCTTCATTCTGGTTCTCCTAGGGTCGATGGGCGCCTCAGCGCCGCGGATATCTGGCTTTCAGGCGTTCGGCGACAAGAGTCGGTACGAAGGACGACACGTCCCCGCCCATCACAGCGATCTGGCGGACGAGCGTGGCGGTGATGGGGCGCACGGGAGGCGAGGCCGGGACAAAAACGGTCTGAACGTCCGGCGCCATGCTGGCATTCATGGCGGCCATCTGCATCTCATAATCGAGGTCGGTCCCGTCGCGAATGCCGCGAACGATAATCGCAGCGCCGGACCGCCGGGCCGCATCGACGGCCAGATCGGTGAAGGTCGCAACCTCCAGGGTCGCGCCCTCGGAGCGGGCGACCGGCTCGCACACCTCCCGCAGCATCTCGGCCCGCTCCTCGGCCGTGAAGACAGGCGCCTTCGACGAGTGGATGCCGATGGCGACGACGATTCGGTCGACAACGCGGCATGCCTGTCGGATCACGTCGACATGGCCGTTCGTGACTGGATCGAAGCTTCCGGTGAAAAGAGCCGTTCGCACTGAACCCATGGATCCATCCGGATTGAGGACGGGAGAACCCGACATCGCCATGGGTTAGCGCCAGCCGGGCGCCGGGGCAAGGGTGGACGGCTCCGGACCGCATCCACGTGCGCCGCCGCACCGCCAAGCCGGGCCATTCGGGCGACAAGGCGGCACTTGCCCGTGGAGGCCGCCATGCTCATTCGCCTGTTCGTCGTCCTGTTGACCGCCACCGCCGTTTTGGCCCCCGCCGCACTGACCACGCTGGGATCAGGCTTCTGACAGCGTACGCGGGGCCGGGCCGACTCCCCGGCCTATGCCGGAGCCGCGGGTTTCTCGCTCAGGCGTCGACCCGAGCGCGCTCTGAGACGGCCTCTTCGATATCGCCGGAACCCGGCGACAGCCCGAACCGCGCTTTCACCGTATCGGCAAGCCTTATGGCGAGCGCGACGATGGTGAGGGTCGGGTTCGCGAAGCCGCCCGTCGGAAACACACTGCTGCTCGCCACATAGAGGTTGTCGATGCCGTGAACCCGGCAATCGACATCCACGACCCCATGACGAGGGTCCGTGCTCATCCGGGTCGTTCCCATGTAGTGGCAAGTCGACGAGGTGATCTCGACGGGACGGCTCTCCTCCCGCGCGATCTCGAAGCGACCGAGACCGGCTCGGTCCAGCTCCGCCGCGAAAACCTCCTGTGCTCTCATGGTGGCGGCGACGTCATCGTCATGCCAACGCCAGTCGACGAGCATCTTCCGGGCCCCTAAGGCATCCCGCTCCCCGGATAGCCTCACCCTGTTGTCGGCGTGGGGCGCCTGTTCCGCCTGATGGATCACCTCGAACCGTTCGAACCGCCGAAGGGTCTCGGTCTGCGCCGACCATCCGCCCCGGGTGATGTTCGCTTTCGGGTACATCAGGCTGTCGATACTCCGCTTGGCCAGGCCGTCGATGCCACGCAGCGCGTTCATGACGGCCATTCGACCGGGAGGCCGTCGATGCTGCCAAGAGCGCCGAAGGCTGAGGCCGGCTTCGAAGCCCTGCTGCTGCCGCGCCGAGAGGTGGATATGCTCCCGATAGTTTCGTTCGCGTGGGAACAGCATCATGCTGAGATTGAGCAAATTCTCGCTGCGTAAGGCGTGATCGGTCAGTTGCAAATGACCCATGATCGGCGTGCCGGAGACACTGCGAAGATCGTACAGGGCCATCGACCCGAAGAGCCGGGAGGACGAGGGGATGAAATCCCCGCCGAACAGCAGAGGATGGTCCATCAGATTGCGTCCGACCTGATCGTGGGCATTGCCGAGACCGTTCGGCTGTACCTGATCCGACGCGAGGAGAAGCTGCGCGTTCGCCAATCCGCCACCGGCCAGGACGATGCATCCGGCCTCGACCGTGAAGCTTTCGCCGGGGCGGCTCGCGACGCGCGCGGATGTGACACGCGCGGCCTCGTCCGTCGTGAGGAGATCGAGGACGGTGGCGTGGTGATAGATCGCGATGTTCCGCGAGGCCCCGAGGTGGTGCAGACCCTGACTCAGGAACGCCCGCGCATCGCCGAACTGAAAGATCGATGTCCGGACCCGGTCGCTCCGCAACGGGAGCTGACGCGCCCATGGCTCTTCCCAGTCGACGACCGAATAACCGAGCGGAGGGAGGCCGAAACTCGGCTGCGCCCGGATGCAGTAACCCATGAGCTCGCCATGGGACAGCGGCCAGCCGCTGCCGGGAAGCCATGGCTTCTCGTCAAGATCCGCTGCGGTGAGCGGGAGCAGCCGGATCCCCCGGTCGGAGCGGGATGTACGAACGTGCCATGAATTCGCCGAGCCCCCCAGTTGCCGGGCAATCTTGACCTTCGAGTTGCCGATACGGGACGAAGGCGCGACGGATGCGGCGGCCTCTCCTCCCGGTGAGCTTCTCGCCCCCTCCGCTCTCGAGGAGCACCACCCGCAGGGTTGTCCCGGCCAATTCCCCTGCGAGGGCGAGTGCCGCGGGGCCAGCGCCCACGATGCAGACGTCGCATTGGATATGTTCGTTGTCGGCAAGCGTCCTGGCACCAATTATCGTGGAATCCCCCATTGATGCGACGGCATGGTGATCCCGTTCGGTCCCTGGCCATTTTCGTGCACGGGACTTTGCTTGTTCCGCGACCAGGCTGCCAGCTGTCGAGAGCTGGCCTTGCCGTCGTCGGATTGTCGGGATCAGGCGTAACGCGCGACGGCGGGGATCGCCGGGAGGGCCGGTGGGGAACAGTCGGAGGATCAAGCCGGGATCGCGCGGCGCGACGTCGCCCGCTCGACCCGGAAAAAAGCCCGAATGTATCCGGGCCAGATGATGGGCGAACCACCGTGGGTGATCCTCGGGATCGACCGAGAGAGCCAACGCTGAAATCCGCTTCAACGGCCGAACGTGTGGGAAGCGCCGTCGGCGCGTCCTGAAAACGTCTTTCGGCTTCGCTTGCGCGGTATGGTGATCGGTGGGGTTCCTCCCTTTCACCGAAACCATTTCGAGACCGGGCGACCCAGCGGCCTGCACGATCGGGTTGAAACGAAGGGATTCTTTGGCAGACGGCTGTTGGGGCGAAGCGAATGAGAATGCGACCAGGAAGCAGACCAGCAAAGCTGGAAAAAGAGCTCGGGCCCTGTGGATCAAATGTCCGGCCCGGCTTGTCATATCGTCCTTGTGTCGAGGGTTAGCTCGCATCACGGGTCCCGGCTACTGCGTGCAGAAGCACAGGAAGCAGCTTAACTTAAGCAGGCCTCTATCTAAATACTTCATATAGACTTACCCGCGAATCTGAGCTTCACCATTAGGGAGTACCGAATTCCGCTACGCGCCGAGCATTGTAGCTTATGCGCGTGCTGATTGCTGAGCTTCAGCAGTCGCGGCGCTCGACCGGACGCGAGCGCCTGACAGAATTCGACGCACTTGCCAGGGTTCAGGCGTCGGTCTCGTCCGGCCCGATCTCGCCCTCGCCTTCGTCCTCGCCGACATCGTCCTCCGCGTCCTCGCCCGCGAGGTGCTCGACCGAAACAACTCGTTCCTTGTCGCGGGTCGAGAAGACCGTGACGCCCTGCGAGCTTCGGCCGACCGTGTCGGTGCCGTTGACGGGAACCCGGATCAGTTGACCACCATCCGTGACGAGCATGATCTGATCGCTGTCGTCGACCGGGAACGAGGCACAAGGCTGCCGTTTCGGCTGTTGACCGCCATGGCCGTCATGCCCTTTCCGCCGCGTCCAGTGATCCGGTACTCATAGGACGACGTCCGCTTACCGTAGCCCTTCTCGGACAGGGTCAGGATGAACTGCTCGGCGGCGCTCATTCCTCGAATACCGCTCCATCGAGAGCGTTTCGTCCGAGACCAGGCATCCTCGTCTTCGGCGTCGAGGCCCGTTTCGGCGCCGGCATCGCTCGCCTGCTCGCCCATGACTGCGCGCCGCATCTTGAGATAGGCGACTCGATCATTTCCGGTCGCTTCCGCATGGCGAAGGATCGCCAGGGAAATGACGGTGGCACCCTGTGCCAGATTAATCCCGCGGACTCCCATTGAGTCACGACCCTTGAAGACGCGCACTTCCGGCACCGCGAACCGGATGCACTGACCCTTGGCCGTGGTGAGGAGCACATCGTCGTCCTCGGTGCAGATCTGCACATCGACGATCGCTTCGCCCGCATCGATCTTCATGGCGATCTTGCCGGCGCGGTTCACCTGCACGAAGTCCGACAGCTTGTTGCGGCGAACCGTCCCGCGCGATGTCGCGAACATGATATCGAGCCGTTCCCAGGACGTCTCGTCCTCGGGAAGCGGCATGATGGTCGTGATGCGCTCATCCTGCTCGAGCGGCAGCATGTTGACGAGGGCCTTGCCCCTGGCGTTCGGGGCCGCGAGCGGAAGGCGCCACACCTTCTCCTTGTAGGCCTTGCCTTTCGACGAGAAGAACACGACCGGGGTGTGCGTGTTCACCACGAAGAGGCGCGTGACGAAATCCTCGTCCCGGGTGGTCATGCCGGAGCGGCCCTTGCCGCCGCGGCGCTGAGCCCGGTAGGTCGAGAGCGGCACGCGCTTGATGTAGCCCGCATGGGACACCGTGACGACCATGTCCTCGCGGGCGATCAGGTCCTCGTCGTCGACGTCGGATGCCCAATCCATGATCTGCGTCCGACGGGGCGTTGCGAACGCGTCCCTGACCTGGCGCAGTTCGTCCTTGATGATGCTCATGATGCGTTCGCGCGAGCGCAGGATATCGAGGTAGTCCGAGATCTCGCCGGCAAGCTTGGACAGCTCGTCTCCGACCTCGTCGCGCCCCAGGGCCGTGAGGCGTTGCAGGCGGAGGTCGAGGATGGCGCGGGCCTGGACCTCGGAGAGGCGGTAGCTGCCGTCGTCATTGATGCGATGGCGGGGATCGTCCACCAACGCGATGAGGGGCGCGATGTCGGCCGCCGGCCAGTCGCGGCCCATCAGCGCCTCGCGCGCCGCATTCGGATCCGGCGCGGTGCGGATCAGCCGGATGATCTCGTCGATATTGGCAACCGCGATGGCGAGACCGCACAAGACGTGGGCCCGCTCGCGCGCCTTGTTGAGCAGGTATTTCGTGCGCCGCGAGACGACTTCCTCCCGGAAGTCGATGAAGGCCCGCAGCAGGTCCGCCAGGGTCATGACCTCGGGGCGGCCGCCATTGAGCGCCACCATGTTGGCGCCGAAGCTCGTCTGGAGCGCCGGTGAAGCGGTAGAGCTGGTTCAGCACCACGTCGGCCATCGAATCGCGCTTGATCTCGATGACGATCCGCATGCCGTCACGGTCGGATTCGTCCCGCAGGTCCGAAATGCCCTCGATCTTCTTCTCGCGAACGAGCTCGGCGATCTTCTCGATCAGGGTCGCCTTGTTCACCTGATAGGGAATCTCGGAGACGATGATCGCTTCGCGGTCCTTGCGGATCTCCTCGATCTCGGACTTGGCCCGCATGATGATGGAGCCCCGGCCCGTGGCATAGGCCAGGCGGATTCCGGCTCGGCCCAGGATCATGCCGCCCGTTGGGAAATCCGGACCCGGGATGAGCTCGAGCAGAGCTTCCGCTCCGATACCCGGATCATCGATCATGGCGATGCAGCCGTCGATTACCTCGCCGAGGTTGTGGGGCGGCATGTTGGTCGCCATGCCCACCGCGATCCCACCCGCGCCGTTCACGAGGAGGTTCGGGAAGCGCGCCGGCAGAACCTTCGGCTCGTGCTGCGACTCGTCGTAATTGGGCTGGAAGTCGACCGTATCCTTGTCGATGTCTTCCAGAAGAGGCATGGCCGCGCGGCTGAGGCGCGACTCGGTGTAACGCATCGCCGCGGGTGGATCGCCGTCGACGGATCCGAAGTTGCCCTGGCCGTCCACGAGCAGGAGGCGCATGGCGAAGTCCTGTGCCATGCGCACCAGGGCGTCGTAGATCGACTGGTCCCCGTGCGGATGATACTGACCCATCACGTCGCCGACGATACGGGACGATTTCACGTACTTTCGATCGGGCGTGTACCCGCTCTCATGCATCGCGTAGAGGATCCGCCGATGAACAGGCTTGAGGCCGTCGCGGGCGTCGGGAAGAGCGCGGCTCACGATCACGCTCATCGCGTAATCGAGATAGGAGCGCTTCATCTCGTCGACGATGGAGATCAGCTTGATGTCGCTCGCGGGCGGTTCGGCCGGGGGGCCACCCGCCGGAAGGTCGTTTTGATCGCTCAAGTCAGGACTTTCTTCATTCGGCCTGCAGGCGGGCGAAGCGGCCGGGCCGCTCCTCGCCCGTCATCGATTGCAAGCCACGCGAATCCGAGGAATTTCAAGTTCTTAGATGGGCGAGAACGAGCCGGTTTTCAAGCGTTTTGAGCAGTTGCGGCACTCAGTGGCCGATCGGAACCGGACGACTGTGCCTGAAGGGTCGGGCCTGTTCGATGCGCGCCGGTTCCCGTGGGTTGCATAGGGCCAGGCGACAATCGTTGTGATCGACAACTCGATGGGTGCGGCACGCCCGCGACAGGGTCGAATTACGACGCTTCGTCAATAGTTTGCAAGTCAGTACAGACGATTCCGACCGTCATTTTCGCATTGGCAGGGTGGCGCTGCGGTGCCGATCGGGACGCTCAAGCCCGAAGCAGCAGAGCCGTCGTGTCGTCGCTGACCTTGAAGCGCGGAAAGCGTTCCCCTGCGGGATCCTGTTCCGTCTCGATTCGGCGTGCCTGGGCGGCCAGGGCCGCGAGACCCGACGTTCGCGCCGCCTCGAGGAGGCCCTCGGCGTCGGTATGGCCATAGAGATCGACGAGGGCCGAGAAGCCGTCGCTGGCGAGGAGGATGAGCGTCCCGTCGGGACAGGGCGCCGTCTCGTGGGTGAGCCGGTCGGCCGCGCGCGGGTCGAGGGTCAGGAGAGCGGGAGCCTCCGAGGTCTTCTTCTGGCGCTCCCGCCGGCCGCCGAGCCATTGCAGGAAAAGGGGCTCGTTCTGGATTGCGGTCGGTCGGGCTCCCGTCTCGCGCAGGAGTTCGGCGGCCTTCGCGGCCTCGAGTTCGCGCAGGTGCGGCCCCTCCCCCATGGTCAGCACCGGTTCGCCCGGAGGCTGGACGAAAGCCGTGGTGTCACCGAACGTCCAGACGTCCAGGACGGAGCCGCGCCGTCGCACGAGGGTCATCGCCCCCAGGGGCCATGTCGCGAAGTCGTGGCGATCGGGCGGCGCGACCGACATGAAGGCCGTGCGCGCCTCCTCCATGACGTGCCTGACGAGAGCGACGCCGTCCGTCGCCTGCCCCGCGAGGCCCGACAGGCGCTCGTCGGCGAACCGGGCGAGCCACGTGGCATCGCTGTCGGGTCGCATGACCGGCTTCGTGCCGGGAAAGATCGACGTATCGATGATCCAGGCCCAGTCGCCGCTGGCCCCGCAGATATCCTCGTTCGCCTTGTCAGCGATGCCGGGGAGGCTGACGCGATCCAAAACCGTGAACATCGTTGCGGGCCCTCTCGCCAAAACTGACGGCGAAGGCCATAACGCATCGGGTGCGTGGAGGTCCAGCCGATGTTCTTCGACTATGTTTCGTCCGCGCTCGTGACCCTGCTGATCATCCTGGACCCGGTCGCCCTGGCGCCCATCTTCATCTCCCTCACCCAGGGGATGACGGATGCCGAGCGTCGGCGCGTGGCCATACGAGCGTCGGTCATCGCGTTCTTTATCCTGGCGTTCTTCGGGCTGGGTGGTGAGATTCTCCTGCGGCTCCTGGGTGTCGGCATCCCGGCCTTCCGCATCTCGGGTGGTCTTCTCCTGTTCTGGATCGCCTTCGAGATGGTGTTCGAGCGCCGCAACGAGCGCAAGCAGCATACCGCCGACATCGCCGTCACCGAGGATCATATCCGCAACGTCGCAGCCTTCCCGCTCGCGATCCCTTTGATGGCGGGGCCCGGAGCGATCACCGCGGTGATCCTGCTCGCCGGACGCGCGAACGGGCAAATCACCTATCTCGGGATGCTCATCGCCATCATCGCTCTCGGCGTCTTTTCCTGCTTCCTGGTTTTTCTCACGGCCGGGCGAGTGGCCCGGTGGCTTGGCGTAACGGGCAACATCGTGTTGAGTCGATTGCTCGGCGTGATCCTGGCAGGACTGGCGATCCAGTTCATCATCAACGGTATCACGGATGTGGTGACGGCCGTGCGGCCCTGATCGGAATCGCCGAAGGGCCCGAAGTGCCTGACGACCCGCCGGTAGGTCACTCGCTTGAAGGAAACGACCAAACCGGGGAGATGTTCGATCTCCTCCCAGCGCCATTCGCTGAATTCCGGTTCGGCACCGTTGCGGGTTTGCGCCACGTCGATCTCGCCGGCATCGCCCGTGAAGCGGAAGGCGACCCAGCACTGGAGCTGTCCTCGAAACAGCGCGAGCCGGTGCGGCGGCCCCGTGTAGGGCGGGAAGTCGTAGGCAATCCACGCGTCGAGGGTTTCGACGTGCGTGGCGCTCGTCACGCCCGTCTCTTCCCACAATTCGCGCCGCGCCGCTGCGACCAGTTCCTCACCGGGATCGATCCCGCCCTGAGGCATCTGCCACTCGCAGCCGGGCGTGATGATCTCAGGACCGTCGTCGCGCAGCCGCCGGGCGATCAACACGCGCCCATCACCGCCGAACAGCACGATGCCGACATTCGGGCGGTACGGGAGTTCGCGCGTGTCGGCCATGGCGATTTCGTCGTCCCGGTTCGGTGCCCCAGGCCTCGGCTACAGCGTTTCCAGGAGACGCCGCATCAGGGCGCGCCGCGGAGCGATCGAGGAGATGAGGCCGTATTCCTGGAGCGTATGGGCGCCGTCGCCATCGATGCCAAGGCCGTCGAGGGTCGGTATGCCGAGGGCCGCCGTGAAGTTGCCGTCCGAGCCACCCCCGACCTTGTCGGAGCTGACGAGGTCGAACCCGAGCTCGGCGGCGATGGCCCGTGCGTGCGCGAACAACCTGTCGGTCCCTTCGGAGCGCTCGTACGGCGGGCGGTTCATGCCGCCCGTGATCGTGAGCCTGAAATCGGAATTGCGTGGCACGAGCCCGCGGATCGCCGCCTCCATCTCGACGCCGTCCGCCACGGTCTCGACCCTCAGGTCCACGGGGAAACGGCAATGCTGCGGAATGGTGTTCACAGCCGTGCCTCCCGCAATCATGCCGACCGTGGTGGTGATCCCTCGGGCATAGTCGGTCAGGGCCTCGATGGCGAGGATCAGGGCCGCCGCCTCGTGGATCGCGTTGCGGCCGTCCCGGTGACGGGATCCCGCGTGGGCCGGGCGTCCTTCCACGTGCACGTCAAAACGACCGACTCCCTTGCGGGAGGTCACGATACGTCCTCCATCCCGCGCCGGTTCGGTGACCAGGGCACAGGTGGATTTCCGCGCCAGGGCTTCGATGAGCGGCCGGGTCATCGGGCTGCCGATCTCCTCGTCCGGCGTCACGATGTAGACGATTGGTCGCGTGGCCTTTTCCGAGGTGGCCACCTCGCGGAACGCTTCGAGGGCCAGCCAGGCGCCGCCCTTCATGTCGTAGACGCCCGGCCCGTAGAGGCGATCGCCGTCGAATTCGAAGCGGGAGGTCCGCCTCGATCGTGCCGACCGGGTGCACCGTGTCGAGATGAGACAAGATGAGGATGCCCGGAGCATCCGTCCGGGGGCCGGCCCGCAGGACCAGCGCATCGCCGAGTCCTTGCTGCCCGGGAATCCGCTCGACCGAGATCGGCGCGCCCGTCAATTCGGCGATGACGAGGTCCATCATCATGTTCACACCCGCCGGCTCGTTCGTCGGGCTCTCGGTGCGGATCCAGTTTTGCAGTGTCTCGAGAGAGTGGTCGCTCATCCGTCCCTCGGCCGTGGGGTCCGACCGGCTCGATACGCCTGCCCGGATCAAACATCAACCCGGGAGGCCCCCGGTCCGGAGCACGATGGGACGACGGTGATGCCGGACCTCGGAACGTCCTCCCATTGCCGGCCAGAAAGCCTCATCGGCGGCGCCACTGGCAAAAGCTCCTGAGCGGATTGGCCGCAGATCTTGTCTTTTCGTTACGATATAATAACCAGGTTACAGCTCCATTCGAAGCGAGCGGTTCCGACACGGCAGCAACGGGCATCCCATGGTCCAGAAAACCGGCACCTACGGCTATACATTCCTCGAGGGAACACAGTTCGCGGATACGCTGATCGGCGACACGGAAGCTCTCACCGGCGCGGGTGGCGGGGATCAAATCCACGGATACGACGGCGCCGATGCCCTCTACGGCGATGCCTGACGATCGCCGGCCGAGGCGTCGGCGGCGCCGACACGATCTGGGCCGGTGGCGACCACGACGTCGCTACGGCGATGCGGCAAGCCCTGCAGGGTCCGCGCGCGGTGGAGCCGACCGGATCTGGGGCGAGGCCGGAATGGACACCCTCTACGGTGATGCCGGCACCTTGACGGGATCGTCCCGCGGCGGCGCCGACCAGATCGAGGCCGGGGCCGACGTCGACACCATCTACGGCGACGCGCGGAGCCTGAAGAGCCGGGCGGCGGGCGGTCGTGACGTCCTGTCGGGCGAGAAGGGGACGACGGATCTACGGCGAAGCCTCGACGATGTCCCAGGATACCCGAGGCGCCGCAGACCGCCTGTCGGGCGGGTACGGCGACGATCGGCTCTACGGCGACGCGTATACGATGTCCCACCGCTCGTCGGCGGTGGTGACCGCCTGTCCGGCGACGACGGACGCGACCATCTCTTCGGGGATGCCTACACCTTGCAGCACTCCGCGACCGGCGGGCATGATTACCTCAACGGCGGCGCGTCCGACGACGAGCTCTTCGGTGACGCCTATCGGGCGACCGGGGCCACCTGGGGTGGGAACGACAGTCTCTATGGTGGAAGCGGCAACGACAAGATCTACGGCGATGCGTTCGACCTTGGGGACTTCGCCCGAGGGGCGATGACACCCTCTCCGGCGAGAGCGGCAACGACTCGATGCACGGCGATTCCAGTGTCCTTCGAGGTTACGCGATCGGCGGCAACGACACCCTCGAAGGTGGCGCGGGCATCGACACGATCTACGGCGACGCGGCCGCCCTGAACGGCAACGCGGTCGCAGGCCACGACTGGCTCAACGGCGGTTCGGGTGACGACACGCTGTTCGGCGACGCTCGCACCACGGAAGCGTTCGTGACCTACGGCAACGACACCCTCTATGGCGGCGCGGGCAACGACCGCCTGGTCGGCGATTCAGCCTATGGTGGGACCGGAAACGATTTCCTGAACGGTGGAGCCGGCAACGATACCCTCGACGGCGGCGGCGGACACGACATCTTCGCCTTCGATGTCGCTTCCGGACGAGACACGATCCAGTATTTTCGCCCCGGCGAGGACGTCATCGACCTCCGGGCCTGGCGCATCGCCGTCGTTCAGCGCCATCAGCCTCGCCGACAAGGGAACCTATTCCCTGATCTCCTTGTCCGGGACCACGCACACCATTCGGCTCGACGACGTCCGGAAGGCGGCGCTCTCCGCATCCGACTTCATGTTGTGACGGACGGCCGGCCGCCCGCAGATGCCGGCGCGGCAGGTGGTGACACCGGCGTCGGATCGATGTGAGAGGAGAGCCAACGTGCGTTCGAATTCTGCTGATCGATCGTCGGATGCGACGAGCCTATACGAATGACGCCGCATCCCGATCCTGCGCTTGACCGGGTCCGAAACCCTAGAACGGGATATCGTCGTCGAGATCGTTGAAACGGGAACCACCGGCTGCCGCCGGCAGGTGCGGGTCGCCGCTCCTGCGACGGCGAGCGGTTGAAGTCTCCGCCGCGACTGACCTGACCCGAGGTTTCGGGATCCTCGGACTCGGCGCTGCCGCCGCCACGGCTGTCGAGGATGGTCAGCTCGCCGCGGAAGCGCTGCAGAACCACCTCGGTGTTGTACTTTTCCACCCCGCTCTGGTCCGTCCACTTGCGCGTCTGGAGCTGGCCCTCGAGATAAACCTTCGAGCCCTTCTTCAGGTACTGCTCCGCCACCCGGCCCAGGTTCTCGTTGAAGATCACCACCGAGTGCCACTCGGTCTTTTCCTTGCGTTCGCCCGTGCCCTTGTCCTTCCAGGACTTCGACGTGGCCACCCGCAGGTTCACCACCGGCTCGCCGTTGCCCAGGCGCCGCACCTCCGGATCCCGGCCCAGGTTGCCCACCAGGATCACCTTGTTCACACTGCCCGCCATCGGAAGCCTCCCGTTCCTGCCAGCCCATGTTCTGGGACCATGCCCAGCCGCCGACAAGGAGCGCGCGCCGGTTCTGCACAGGCCTGTCCCCAACAATCGACCGGGATCCAGGTGCGAGGCGCGCCCGGACTTCCGCCGGTTTCGCCGATCCCGTCGACGATCGCAGTTGCATCGAAATTTATGTTATGTAATTTCGAATTCATTGAAATCATGCTGAGGACATACGATGGCCTTCTACCACTATACAACCAAGAAGAAGGCGCTGAAGGGCTCCTCGAGCGACGATTGGTATCTACGGCTCTGCCTTCAAGGACGTCTTCGACGGGCGGGGCGGCAACGACTATGCGGTCGCAGGGGATGGCAACGACAGCCTTTCGGGCGGACTGGGCAATGACACCCTCTATGGGGGGAACGGAACGACAAGCTGTCCGGTCTTGAGGGAAGAGATGTTCTTGAAGGTGGTGATGGCGCGGACCGACTCACAGGAGGTGCCGGTAACGACACTCTCTCTGGGCAGGATGGCAATGACAGCCTGAAGGGCGACACCGGTAAGGATAGCCTCATGGCGGATCCGGACGGGATCAGCTCAAGGGTGGCGCCGACGACGACTACCTCGTTCGGGCGATGACGACAACGATCGTCTCGATGGAGGGACCGGCGACGACCAGCTCTACGGCGGAGCCGGGGCCGATCGTCTCTCCGGAGGCGACGGTGACGACATCCTCGACGGCGGTGCGTCCACGTTCTACTCGAGCTCACGGGATGACGATGAGTGACGTGATGCTGGGCGGCGCGTGGCGACGATTCGGTCACGATCGACGCCGGCGACCATGCGATGGGTGGCAACGGGCTCGACACTCTGCAATGTCGCCGTCTACGATCACTACAACTCCGCCGACACGAAATCTAATCTGGACTTCTCGAAGTCACGGGTAAGAAGGCAGCTGACTTCGGCCTCGGTGGCGCGAAAGCGGGTCAGTTCGAGAAGGTCACCGTTATCGCCTATGCCGCCGACACCGGGACAACCGTCAAGGGGTCGAAAGGCGCCGACTCTCTCAACGTGAATGGCAAGTCGGCTTTCGTCGACGGAGGCGCCGGCAACGACTATCTGTCGGGAAGCTCGTACGCTTTCGACAGCGAAGACAATCCTATTGGCGGAATCACCCTAAGCGGTGGAGCCGGCGACGATTTCTTGAGCGGGGACGGCCACGTGACGCTCATCGGAGGCGCCGGGTCCGACTTATTCTCCCTATCACCGAATTCCGCCATCACGGTCGCTGACTTCACGGCCAAGGACGTTTTTGTCGTGGGCTCTTACGACTTCCGGGATTACGACTACACCTTGAAAAAATACGTCGTGCCGTCCTTCGATCCGAAGAATCTGCTCGCAGCCGGCACTGATCCGAAGGCCACATCGGCTCTCGCGCAGTTCCTCTACGACACTGACGACGGCAAGCTTTACTACGATGCCGATGGCATTGGACTGAAATTTGAAGCAGAACTCGTGGCGACCTTGAGCAACAAGGCTGCACTCGACGCCGTCGAACTTCGTGTTCGAGCTTTAGGGCCTAGCAACTACGAGGAGGCGCCGAAGCTCCGGCGCCTCCCCGAACAATTCCATGCGCGGCAGTCGATCTCGATCGAGCCACGCCTCGGACTTCGGCGGATTCCGTCCCGGCCACGCCGACCCTGCCGCCACGGCCGCGCCACCGGCGACACCGCGCGAAAAATGCTTCGAGGGGCCACGACGCCGTCTTGCCCGCCGTACCCTCTTTGTTCTAGCATGGGGGTCTTCGGACCTGTCCGGGACCGGTTGCACCGGGCCTGGGACGTTCACATATCCGGGATCCGGCGGGGACTGGCCGGGATTTCCTTCGAAAGCTGGGCGGACGATGGCCAAACTCGACGATCTCTTCAACCGCGCACGGGCGGGTGACCCCAACGCGCGGGTGATTTCCGTGCGTGGCGCACGGGAGCACAACCTCAAGAACGTCGATCTGATGGTGCCCCGCGACCGACTGGTGGTGTTCACGGGTCTCTCGGGCTCGGGCAAATCGTCGCTGGCCTTCGACACGATCTATGCCGAAGGGCAGCGTCGCTACGTCGAATCCCTGTCGGCCTATGCGCGCCAGTTCCTGGAGATGATGCAGAAGCCGGACGTCGACCAGATCGACGGACTGTCGCCCGCCATCTCCATCGAGCAGAAGACGACCTCGCGCAATCCGCGATCGACGGTCGGAACCGTCACCGAGATCTACGACTACATGCGTCTCCTGTGGGCGCGGGTCGGCATCCCCTATTCGCCGGCCACGGGGCTCCCCATCGAGAGCCAGACCGTGAGCCAGATGGTGGACCGGGTTCTGGAGCTCCCGGAGAAGACAAGGCTCTTCCTGCTGGCGCCCGTGGTGCGCGGTCGCAAGGGCGAGTACCGCAAGGAGATCGCAGAGTTTCAGAAGAAGGGCTTTCAGCGCCTCAAGATCGACGGCACGTACTACGCGATCGACGAGGTCCCGGTCCTCGACAAGAAGTTCAAGCACGACATCGACGTCGTGGTCGACCGGATTGTCGTGCGGTCCGATATCGGCGCGCGGCTGTCGGAGTCCCTCGAGACCGCCCTCGAGCTCGCGGACGGGATCGCGCTCATGGAATACGCGGACGGACGCGACGAGAAGGGACAGGCGAAGCGCATCACCTTCTCGTCGAAATTCGCCTGCCCAGTCTCCGGCTTCACCATTCCGGAGATCGAACCACGCCTGTTCTCGTTCAACAATCCCTTCGGTGCCTGCCCGACCTGCGGGGGCATCGGGCACGAGATGCGCATCGACCCGGTCCTCATCGTCCCCGACGAGACCATCAGCCTCAAGCGCGGGGCCATCGCGCCCTGGGCCAAATCGACCTCCCCCTATTACGGCCAGACCTTGGAGGCGATCACCAAGTTCTACAAAGCCTCGATGTCGAAGCCCTGGGCCGACCTGCCGGAGAAGGTCCGGGACATCATCCTCTACGGCTCCGGCCGGGACGTGATCCGCATGGCCTATGACGACGGCATGCGGGCTTATGAGGTGAAAAAGCCCTTCGAGGGCGTGATCACCAACCTGGAGCGCCGCTACAAGGAGACCGAGAGCGACTGGGCGCGGGAGGAAATCTCCCGCTTCATGAGCGAAACCCCTTGCGAGGCCTGCGGCGGCAAGCGCCTCAAGCCCGAGGCTCTCGCCGTGAAGATCGGCGGCTCCGACATCGGAGATGCCACGGCCCTTTCCGTGAAGGACGCCCGGGCCTGGTTCGACGCCCTGCCGGGCCTTCTGACCTCCAAGCAGAACGAGATCGCCAGCCGCATTCTCAAGGAGATCCGCGATCGGCTCTCGTTCCTCGTCGACGTGGGATTGGAATACCTCACCCTCGCCCGGGCCTCCGGCACCCTGTCCGGCGGCGAGAGCCAGCGTATCCGCCTGGCGTCCCAGATCGGTTCCGGACTGACCGGCGTTCTCTACGTCCTCGACGAGCCGTCGATCGGGCTGCATCAGCGCGACAACGAGCGCACTCCTCGTGACCCTCAAGCGCCTGCGCGATCTCGGCAACACCGTGATCGTCGTCGAGCATGACGAGGACGCGATCATGCAGGCGGATTACGTGTTCGACATCGGACCGGGCGCCGGCATCCACGGTGGCCAGGTGGTCGCCGAGGGCACCCCGGACGAGCTTTTGGCGAACAAGGCCTCGCTCACGGGCAAATACCTGACGGGCGAGATGAGCGTGAAGGTGCCGGCCAAGCGGCGCAAGCCCGACCGCCAGCGCATGATCCGCCTCGTCGGCGCGCGGGGCAACAACCTGAAGGACGTCAGCGCCGACATTCCGCTCGGGACGTTCACCTGCATCACCGGCGTCTCCGGCGGCGGCAAGTCGACCCTCGTCGTCGACACCCTGTACAAGGCCGTTGCCCGGAAGCTCAACGGCTCCCTGGAGCACCCTGCCCCGTTCGACCGCGTCGAGGGCCTCGAGCATCTCGACAAGGTCATCGACATCGACCAGTCGCCCATCGGCCGTACGCCGCTCGACCCGGCCACCTATATCGGCGCCTTCACCCCCATCGCGAGTGGTTCGCCAACCTGCCGAGGCCAAGGCCCGCGGCTACCAGGCCGGACGCTTTCGTTCAACGTCAAGGGCGGCCGCTGCGAGGCCTGCTCCGGCGACGGCGTCATCAAGATCGAGATGCATTTCCTGCCGGACGTCTACGTGACCTGCGACGTCTGCAAGGGCAAGCGGTACGATCGTGAAACCCTCGAGGTGAAGTATCGCGACAGGTCGATCTCCGACGTCCTCGACATGACCGTCGAGGAGGCGCGGGACCTGTTCAAAGCGGTGCCGTCCATCCGGGAGAAGATGCAGACCCTGGCCCCGGATCGGTCTCGACTACGTGCATGTCGGCCAGCAGGCCACGACCTTGTCCGGAGGCGAGGCGCAGCGCGTGAAGTTGTCGAAAGAGCTCTCGCGTCGAGCGACGGGCCGCACGCTCTACATCCTCGACGACCGACCACGGGCCTGCATTTCCACGACGTCGCGAAACTCCTGGAAGTGCTCCACGAGTTCGTCGACCAGGGCAATTCGGTTGTGGTGATCGAGCACAATCTCGAGGTCATCAAGACAGCGGACTGGGTCATCGACATGGGCCCTGAGGGTGGCGACGGCGGCGGCCGTATCGTGGCGCAGGAAACTTGCCGAGGATATCGCGAAGTCACCGGACAGCCATACCGGACGGTTCCTCAAGGACGTGCTGGCGCGGCGTCCATTGAAGCCCGCAAAGAAGATGCGCGAGGCGGCCGATCGTCAGGTGGTCCAACGCAGGCCCCGACCTTGAACCTCCCTTGGGGGCTGCCTAGCTGAAGGGGCCTCTTTCACGGATTATCAATGGCCAACCTCCTGCGCATCCTCCTGGCGATCCTTCTGCCGCCGGTCGGCGTCTTGCTCACGGTAGGGCTCGGCGCCCAGTTCTGGATGAACATTCTGCTGACGCTCCTCGGCTACATCCCGGGCATCGTCCATGCAGTCTGGATCATCGCCAAGCGTTCGAACTGAGGCGATCGAGCTCACGCGCTCATCCCCCGCCGCAATGACAGGTCGCGAACGAGGTCGCATCGAGGTGCCCAATGGCGCAGACCTGCACCGGCATCGCATCGATCCCGACCTCGCCGTGTCCCACCGGATAGAATTGCCGGAACGACGTTCCGGCGGGCGTCCCCGGCCTGGCGAGGGCGTCGACGACCCGCGCGACCGAACCGGGCGAATAATCGGGCTGGGCGTATGCATCGGTGAAGACGTATTCCCTTCGCCACGCTGCGGCGGCGCCTCGGGCTGCCTCGTCGAGATTGGCCAGGAACCAGGTCGAGAAATCCCGCAGGTGTCCGCTTTGCCGGTCATAGTCGAACAGGTGGAAGCCCGGGTTGTTGCCGAAGATCGGTGAGATCGACGGGGAGAGCTTCTCGACCCCTGCCGCGACGCCGGCGACTGTCACGAGGCGGTAGCTGTCCTGGTGGGTGTGGCCGGAAAAATTCGCCTGGATGATGTGCCTGCATGGTCGCGCAGCAGACCTACCAGGCGCGAGGCGTAGGGCTCCTGGAGGAGCGGCCGCGTCCGGGCCGCGCAGCTCAGGCCCGATTGCGCCTGAAGCGTCGCATAGGGGTCGATGCCCGTGGGGATATGATGAACGAGCCAGACCCGTGCTCCCGTCCGTGCCGCCTCCCCCAACCTCGCCCCCGACCCAGTCCATCATCGCATCCGCTGCACCGCCGCCGCGGGTGCCGCATGCGTCCCGATATTCCGTCGACCACAGGACGTCGTTGATCACCAGGATCGTTGCTCCCGGGACCGTCGGATGATGCATGCCATAATAGCCGGCGGCTTCGAAGGTCACGTCGAAATCGGACATCAGATGTGCGGGGCCGGCGAGAACGCGCACGGCCTCGCGGATATCAGTCAGGAACGGGCCACCGGGCTCGAGGCGGTAATCGCCGCAATCCGAATCGTTGTTCCCGAGGGATACGACCACGGGACGGCCAGGCACGGCGCGGCCGACCGCGCCGGCGACATAGCGGGCCGTCCTGGCCGCCAGCGAGCGGACAAGGTCCGCGCTGCCGGCGATACCCATGGCACCGGCAGCCTTCTGCTCGAAGCGGTGGGCCAGCAGATCACCCGAGACGATCACGAAATCCACGTCTCGTGCCGCCTCGCCGCCTGCCGCCACGCCCCTGCCGCCTCCCCGAGCGCTGACAGGGTCGAGGTCAGAAGCGCCTGGTTCGTGTCCTGGCCCCGTCCGGAAACGGCCTGCCGGTCGTCGGCCCCGAGGATCGCCGGCCATTGCTCCGCCGCCTCGGCAGCCGCGAGGGCCTGCACCAGCTCCGGCCGGGTGAAGGGATCGAAATGAATGTCGGAAATTACGGCGAACCGCCCGAGCTCGGAGGCGGTTCCAGGGCCTATCAGGGTGAGAGCGACCCCGACGAGCACTGTGATTCGCAGGACCGTGGACACCAGCCCCTTCATCGGAAAGACCTTCGGGGATCGTCCGTTCTCTCGGCATCTGGCGCATGGGAGTCCTGCATTGGCCAGGGCTCCTCGAAAGTTTTTTTGCGGTGCAATATAGCCGGGCCTGATCGCTGAGGCGGCCCTGTCCGTTCGGCGGAGGGTCCGCTCGCCCGCCCACACAAGGTTCTCCGCTGATGTCCGATCTTGCGGCCAACGATGGCTCCGTGTCCACCCTGCGCGTGTCCGCGAGGCCGAGCGAGGGTCTGTCGCGGCTCGCGGTGGCGCTCATCACCTTCGCCTTGTCGGTGGGAAGTTTCGGGATCGGAACCGGTGAGTTCGCGATCATGGGGCTCCTGCCGGAACTCGCGAGCGATCTGGGAATCACGACCCCTCAGGCGGGCTATGCCATCAGCGCCTATGCCCTCGGCGTTGTCGTCGGAGCGCCGATCATCGCCGTCGCCTCGGCCAAACTGGCGCGCCGCACGCTCCTCCTGGCCCTCATGGCGATTTTTGCGATCGGCAACGGCGCGAGCGCGCTTGCTCCGGACTTCGGCTCCTTCGTTGCCCTGCGCTTCCTGACGGGGCTCCCGCACGGCGCCTATTTCGGTGTGGCGGCTCTCGTGGCCGCGTCCATGGTCGCTCCCAACCGGCGCACCCAGGCGGTCGGGCGCGTGATGCTCGGCCTGACGGTCGCGACCCTCGTCGGGACGCCGGTCGCGACATGGTTCGGCCAGGTCTTGTCCTGGCGCATCGCCTTCGGGTTCGTGGGCTTCATCGGCCTCCTGACCGTCCTGCTGATCTGGCAGTTCCTGCCGATGGACCGGGTGAAAGAGGGTGCGAGCCCCATGCGCGAGCTCGGCGCTTTCCGGCGGCGTCAGGTCTGGTTCACGCTGGGCATCGGGGCGGTCGGCTTCGGCGGCATGTTCTCGGTCTTCTCGTACATCGCATCCACCGCCACCGAGGTCGCCGGCATGCCCCAGTCGATGGTGGCGGTCATCATGGCTCTGTTCGGAGCCGGCATGATCCTGGGCAACCTGCTCGGAGCCTGGCTCGCCGACCGCGATCTCATGGCCACCATCGGCGGCGTGCTGGTCTTCAGCATCGTCGTGATGTGCGTGCTGTCGCTCACGGCCTCGGACCCCTACATGCTGTCGATCTGCGTCTTTCTCGTGGGCTGCAGCGTCGCCATCGGGCCGGCTCTTCAGACACGCCTGATGGACGTTGCCGCCGATGCCCAGACCCTGGCCGCGGCCCTCAATCACTCCGCCTTCAACATCGCCAACGCTCTCGGCGCCTGGCTCGGTGGGCTCGCGATCGCAGCGGGCTACGGCTACGCCTCGACCGGTTGGGTGGGGGCCATTCTCGCAGTGGCCGGCCTTGGCGTCTTCGGTCTCTCGCTGGCGAGCGAACGATCACGGCGCGCACTCACCTGACAGCCTGCACGCTGCTGATCCGCGATCACGTGTCCCCGGAAAGACCCGGCAGGGTTGCCCCCGCCAGATCCCGAAATCGTCTCCGGTCCGCACTCGTCCTGTCACAATGACAAGGCCCGGAGCTCAGGAACGGCCCTTCGTCCGGATCATGAACGTGTCGAAGGCGTACTCGTTGAGCTGCCACCAGGGCAACACGTCGTTGCGGTAGGCGACGATGGAGTCATAGGCTTTCTTGAAATCCGCATTCTTGGCCGAGAGCTCGGCATAGACCTCGTTGGCGGCCTTGAGGGACGCATCCATGATGGCGGGGGAGAAGGTGCGAAGGTCCGCGCCGGCAGCGACCATGCGCCGGAGGGCCTGCCCGTTCACGGCGTCGTACTTCGCCAGCATCCATGAATTGGCGGCCTCGGAGGCCTGGGACAGGATGGCCTGGTAGGCCTTCGGAAGCTCGTTCCACTTCTGCTGGTTGACCACGAGGTGCAGCATGGCGCCGCCCTCCCACCATCCGGGGGCATAGTAGTATTTGGCCACCTTCAGGAAGCCGAGCTTCTCGTCGTCGTAGGGGCCCACGAACTCCGCCGCGTCCAGGGTGCCTCGTTCCAGGGCCGGATAGACGTCGCCCGGCGCGATCTGCTGGGGGACGACGCCGAGCTTGGACAGGACCGTCCCGCCCAAGCCGCCGATACGGAACTTCAGGCCGTTCAGGTCCGAAACCTGGTTGATCTCCTTGCGGAAGAACCCGCCCATCTGGGTCCCCGAGTTGCCGCAGGCGAACGAGGTGCAGTTGTACCGGGCCAGCACGTCGTTGATGATCTCCTTGCCGCCGATGAACTGCCACCAGGCATGCTGCTGACGGGCATTGAAGGTAAACGGCAGGTTCGTGCCGGCGGCGAGGACAGGTTCCTTGCCGATGTAGTAATAGAGGGGAGTATGGGCGCACTCGACGGCGCCGTTCTGCACGGCGTCGAGGGCCTGGAGGCCGCCGACGATCTCGCCGGGAGCGAAGACCTGGACCTGGAACCGGTTGTCCGTCGCCTCGGCCATGTAGCGGGCGAAGGTCTGGGCGGTTCCGAAAATGGTGTCGAGGGACTTCGGAAAGCTCGACGTCAGTCGCCAGCGGATTTCCGGCGCCGACTGGGCCACTGCTGGGGAAGCGACGGTCGCGGCCGTAGCGAGGCCGGCTCCGGCCAGGAAGCTACGTCGTTTGATAGTAGGGGTCGTCATGGGCGTAACCTCCGTCGTATTAGGTCTCTAGAGTCCCGGAACCAGAAATTGGGTTGGTGAGTATGAAGCTTTCGTCCCTCAAGCAAGGCCGTGACGGCCGACTCGTCGTCGTCTCCCGCGACCTGACCCGCGCTACCGATGCATTTTTCATTGTTCCAACGCTGCAACAAGCCCTGGACAATTGGGAAAAGGTCGAAGCCCGTTTGCGCGCAACCTGTCCGAGGAGCTGGAGCATGGATCGGTGCCGGCCTTCCGGTTTCACGAGCATGATTGCGCCTCGCCCCTCCCCAGGGCGTATCAATGGGCGGACGGATCGGCCTACGTGAACCACGTGGGGAGCCGGCGCGCAAAGCCCGCGGCGCCGCCATGCCGGATTCCTTCTGGACCGATCCGTTGATGTATCAGGGCGGCTCCGACGCGTTCCTCGATCCGCGCGATCCCATCCTCACCGACGACTCTCTACTGGAGCACGGCATCGACTTCGAGGCGGAACTGGCCGTGATCACCGACGACGTTCCAATGGGCGTCACACCGGACGAGGCGGCCGCGCGCATCCGGCTGTTCGTTCTCGTCAACGACGTCTCGTTACGGAACCTGATCCCCAACGAACTGGCGAAGGGGTTCGGGTTCTTCCACTCGAAACCCTCATCGGCTCTGTCGCCCGCTGCCGTGACCCCGGATGACCTGGGCGAGGCTTGGGACGGCCGGCGCGTGCACCTGCCCTTGCATTCGACACTCAACGGCAAGCCTTTCGGGCGCCCGAACGCCGGGATCGACATGACCTTCGACTTCCCGGCCCTGATCAGCCACGCGGCGAAGACCCGTGCATTATCCGCCGGCACGATCATCGGGTCCGGCACCGTGTCCAACAGGGCACCCGACGGTGGACCCGGCCGTCCGGTGTCGGAGGGCGGGGTCGGGTATTCCTGCATCGCGGAGCAGCGCATGGTCGAAACGATCCTCGGCGGGGCGCCAGCGACGCCCTTCCTCCGCTTCGGGGAGTACGATCCGCATCGAGATGAAGAATGCGACCGGGCATTCGGTCTTCGGGGCGATCGAGCAAACGGTGACAGCCCTTGATCGGGAGCCCTAAGACCTAGCGGTCGCCCAGACCCAGCGCTTGACTCCAGTTTACTGGAATCATAATCTTATATAATGGATAATCTCGACGATCGCGGGATCAGCGCGCATTTGGCCAGCCGCCTGCGGTCGCTTCGCATGCAGCGAGGACTGACCCTCGACGCCCTTGCCCGGCACACGGCGTGAGCCGCTTCCATGCTCTCGCTCGTTGAGCGGGGCGAAGAGCAGCCCGACGGCTGTCGTCCTCGATCGCCTCGCGGCCGGTCTCGGGATCACCCTCGCCACGTTGTTCGCCGAGGAGCCGCCAGCGAGAGGAGGCGTCTCCCCTCTCCCGACAGGCCGACCAGCGAATCTGGCGGGATCCCGAGAGCGGCTACCTCCGGCGAAGTCTATCGGCGACCGCCTATCCTTCCCCGATCAGCCTCGCGGAGGTGTTGCTGCCCGCCGGTGCGCGGGTCGCCTACGATTCCGGAGCTGGTCCGCGTGGCATCAGCCAACAGATCTGGATGATCGATGGCTGCGCCGACATCACGGTCGGCGAGATCACCCACCATCTGTCGACCGGTGATCGTCTGACCATGGCGATCGAACAGCCGATCGTCTTCCAAAATCCCGGCGATCGCGCGGCTCGATATCTCGTCGCCCTCGCGCCCGATCCTTCGGGCCCCAACCGGGCGCCCTCCTTACCCTGAGAGCAGCGGATGAGCCCAAACATCATGATCGAAAGCCTGGATCCGAACGAGGCCGGCGAGGCAGTCGAGGCTCTCGCGACCGTTCTCAAGGACTGCGTCGAGAGTGGCGCCTCGGTCGGTTTCATGGCACCCCTGCCGGTCGAGCGGGCTGCCGATTTCTGGCAAACTGTCGTGGGCGGCGTGGCGGCGGGAGGCCGGGTTCCGCCGGTGGCGAGGACGCTGCCCGACCGGCAGATCGTCGGGACCGTCCAGGTCGTATCGGCACAACCCGAGAATCAGCCGCATCGGCCGATATCGCCAAGATGCTCGTCAGCCCCTTAGCCCGCAGGCAGGGGATCGGAGCCATGCTGATGCGGGCCGCCGAGGACGCTGCACGGCAGGCCGGCAAGACGATCCTCGTCCTCGATACCGTTACCGACGGTGATGCGGAGCGCCTCCACAACGCCTCGGCTGGATCAGGTCCGGCATCATTCCGAAATATGCGCTGTGGCCGGAGGGCGGTTTCTGCGACACGACCGTCTTCTACAGTAAGAACTCTCCGGCAATATGGAACCCGTGCGATAGCACACACCAGGCAAGGGGCCGGATGGTTCGAGGGGTCACGCGCGGCGCGGCGCTCGCCAGCGCGCGCTTCCGGGATACCCTGGAAAAGCAAGGGTTTCCGGGCCATCCCGACGGCGGCGATCCCAGGGTTCGCCGGCAAGTTCAGCATGACCTCGAGCGCGTGTTCGCTCACGTCGGCCAGGGCTGACGTGCCGTACGGTTGGTCTCTATTCGAGGCCAGAATGAGAGCAGGACCCTACCAGACCTGCTGCGATCGAGGTCTCACTGCATTCGAGTGAGAGGCACCCATGAATACGCTTCAATCCCACCACACAGCAGCATCCGCGCAGGATAACCTTAGCTCCTACGAGCGGGAGCCGGTGTCGCCCTGGGCTTTCATCGGAGTCGGCCTCGCCATTGGTCTCCTGTTCCTGTCAATGTTCTGAGGGCGACCTGCCGGGTCAACACGGCGCGACCCTTCCCATGTACCCAGAGAGTTTTGAAGCCCCGCCATGCGGGGCTTCTTTTCGTTCCGAAGGATCATGATGACCAGGACGGAGGCGTCACATCGCCCGTGCGGTGCCGCCGTTCAAGGCCTGAACGTGTTCGAGGTGCATCTGCAGAGTCGGTAGTGTTTCCTTCGCAAAGGCCACGACCTGCACATCGTCTCCGTTCGAGGCGTAGTTCGTGAACAGGGCGACAGCCTCCTGGTGCGCGGACAGCTGGGCGCTGACATAGGCGGCATCGAAATCGGCCGCGGCCCTGACATCCGCGAGCATGGCCTCATGCTTCGCGCTCAGGCCGGTAGGAGGCGGAGACATGCCGGACGCGCGAACGGCGGAGACCATGCGGCGGCCCGCCAGGTTGTGATCGCGGATCATCTCCTGCGCAAAGCGGCGCACCCCGGGATCCCGCGAGCGCTGGAGCGCGAGTCGGCTCGATTGAATCTCGAACCCGTTGGACGATGCGGCTGTGGGCACGAACTGCGCGGTCGTCACGGCGGGAGGCGGCGGCGGAGCGGAGGCCATGGGTGTCATGCAACCGGAGAGGCCGAGCGTAAGGGCGGCGGACAGGATGGCTGTCTTGATCTTCATAGGGATTTCCTCATGCAGCCCGATGTGGTGTGACCGAGCCGACGAGCATGAACGGGAGCGCGTCCCCACATGTTCCTGCGAGCCGTAAGAAACAATTGCTAAGCTTTCACGCGGTCATTCCGGCGGTCTGGTCGAATATTCTCGGTGGGCCGTCGAGGCTTCACCGATCCCGTCCACCGAGGATCGCCTCCGTTGCTCGAAGGAACTCCTCCGATAATTCGGGATCTTCGACAGCACGGGCAAGGACCAGGGCTCCGACGAGCCCCGCCATGGTGGCAAGGCCCGCTCCCGCCTTGCGGCCGGACCACGGCCGGGCACGATCCTCTCGAGGATGGCGAGCAACGGCCTGATCCCTTGCGTGAAGGCTCGTCGGACCGCGGATTCCTGACGCGCCATGTCGGAACCCGAAAGCCGCCATTGCGCAGCCTCGTCCGGGATGGTCGCGGTGGCGTGGCGACAGATAGGACGAGACGACCGCCCCGAGGGATTCGTCGGGGGCATCGTCGACGAGCTTCGTCCACCTCTCTTCGGATGCCTCCAAGGCCCGTGTGCAGGCCCGTGCGGCCAACTCCTCCTTCGACTGAAAATGGCCATAGAAGCCGCCATGCGTCAGGCCGGCACCCTTCATCAGGTCCGCGACGCCAACACCGTCGAAGCCCTTCTCGCGGAACATCGAACTGGCGACATCCAGAATTCTCTGGTGGTTCTCTGCCGCCCTCTCCTTTGAAACCCTCATCTTCTGCACTCCACGACCGCCGTTGACAAATTATATGATGATCATCATAAATAATCAAACATGACGACTATCATCTAAACGGCTTGGCCCGCCTGGACCTTTCCCGGTGATCCCAACCAAGGACATCAGAATGCGCTATACGATTCTGGTCGCCGTACCGGCCTTCGCGTGTCCGAGCTGGCTCTCGGCACCGGCACCTTCGGCACCGGATGGGGCTATGGGGCGGAACCCGATGAAGCACGCCGGATCCTCGATGGATACGCAGAGGCCGGGGGTAATTTCATCGACACAGCCGATACCTACCAGCTCGGCCAGTCAGAATCCCTTCTCGGCGATTTCCTCCGGACGACGCGGGACGATTTCGTTCTCGCCACGAAATACAGCCTCGGCGCTTCCGCCAACGCAGGCCCCCTCGCGACAGGCAACAGCCGTCGGGCCATGACCCGCTCCGTCGAGGAGAGCCTCAAACGGCTCAAGACCGACCGGATCGACCTGTACTGGGTCCACATGGCCGACGGATTGACCCCGATCGACGAGGTCGTACGCAGCTTGGACGACCTCGTGCGTTCGGGAAAGATCCTCTACGCCGGTCTGTCGGACTTTCCGGCCTGGCAGGTCGCACAAGCCGCCACGATCGCCGATCTGCGAGGCTTTTCGCCGATCGCCGCCCTGCAGATCGAGTACAGCCTCGTCGAGCGCACCCCGGACCGCGAATTGGTACCTATGGCACGCAATCTCGGCCTCGGCATCCTCGCGTGGTCCCCGCTCGGAGGAGGTCTGCTGACGGGAAAATACCGGCGCGGAGAATCTGGGCGGGCAACCGCGTGGGGACGCCTCGTCCACGATGAGGATTCCGCCCAGAAGACGGGGATTCTCGACGTGCTCGAATCCGTCGCACGCGAAACGGGAACCGCCCCCGGCGCTGTCGCAATCGCATGGATCGTCGCAAAGGGTCTCATCCCGATCCTCGGTCCGCGCAATCGCGCGCAGCTCGACGACAACCTCTCAGCCGCCGCCCTCACCCTCGACAGCGGACAGCTCCGCCGCCTCGACGAGGCGAGCGCCGTGAGCCTCGGCTTTCCGCATTCACTTCTCGGCGCGATCGAGACCCGCCGCCAGCTCACCGGAGGGCGACTCGAACTCTACGACCCTCCGCGTTCGCAACGCCCGTGAGAGCGCCCGCCCCTGCCCCGGGGCGGTACCGGCCGCCAATGGCTCCTTCACCGCAACCCCCTGGACAATCCCCGATGTCATCGACCTTGATCTCCCGAGCCGCCGCGCGCCGCCATATCCATTACGGCTGGATCGTCGCCGCGGTCACGTTCCTGACCATGCTCGTGACCGCGGGCGCGGTCGGCGCTCCCGGCGTGTTCATCGTGCCGCTCGAGAAGGAGTTCGGGTGGAGCACCGCCGATATCTCGACCGCTCTGGCGCTCCGGCTCGGTCTCTTCGGTCTCATGGGACCCTTCGCGGCGGCCTTCATGAACCGGTTCGGGGTGCGACGCGTCGCGTCCTGTGCCCTGATGCTGATCCTGTCGGGGCTCGTCGGCTCGCTCTGGATGACGCAGATCTGGCAGCTCGTCCTCCTGTGGGGCATCGTCGTCGGCCTCGGCACAGGGCTGACGGCCCTCGTGCTCGGAGCCACGGTGGCGACCCAGTGGTTTTCCGCGCGCCGCGGCCTCGTCGTCGGATGCCTCACCGCGAGCACCGCGACGGGTCAATTGGTGTTCCTGCCCCTGCTCGCCCAGATGACGGAGACCTATGGTTGGCGGTACGCGCTCGGCGTCGTTCTCGCTCTGCTGGTCCTTGCGATCATCGCGGTGCTGACGCTGATGCAGGATCGTCCGTCCGATCTGGGCCTGGCTCCTTACGGGGGACGGAAGTGGTCTTCCCGCCCGCGCAAGCCATGCCCTTGCGGACGCTTGTCACATCTCCGCTGATCGCGCTGCGGGACGCCGGCCGCACGCGCGTGTTCTGGGTGCTGTTCGGCACGTTCTTCGTCTGCGGCGCCAGCACGAACGGCCTGATCCAGACGCATTTCGTGGCCATGTGCGGGGATTTCGGCGTCGCAGCCGTCGGAGCTGCCGGGATTCTGGCGGTGATCGGGATTTTCGATTTCTTCGGCACCGTCGCGTCGGGCTGGATGTCCGACCGGTTCGACAACCGCCGCCTCCTCTTCTGGTATTACGGACTGCGCGGGCTCTCCCTGATCTACCTGCCGTTCACGGATTTCACGTTCTACGGCCTCTCGTTCTTCGCGGTCTTCTACGGTCTCGATTGGGTGGCAACCGTGCCCCCGACCGTCGCGCTGGCGGCGCGGGCCTTCGGACGAGAGCGCGCCAATCTGGTATTCGGCTGGGTGTTCGCCGGCCACCAGCTCGGCGCCGCGACGGCCGCTTATGGAGCAGGCCTGACGCGGACGCTGGCATCGACCTATCTTCCGGCGTTCTTCATCGCGGGCATCCTGTGCCTTCTCGCCGCCCTCGCGGTTCTGACCATCCGGATGCCGGGCGAAGCGGTTGCACGGCCGGCCCTCGATCCGATCCCCGCGAAGGCGTGAGCACGAACTCATGGATCCCACGACACCTCCCGTGCGCCAACGAACGATCACGTGGTCCGACCCGAAGGCCGCCGCCAAGGCGGGCCTTGCCCTTGCAGGCATCGACTACCTCAAGGCCCTGGCCGCAGGCGAGCTGCCCGAACCTCCCGTGATCGCCCTCCTCGGCATCGTTCTGGATCAGGTCGAACCGGGATTTGTGGCGATGGGACTGAATGTCGGCGAGCACCTCTACAACCCTATCGGCACGGTGCATGGTGGCGTGATCGCAACCCTTCTCGATTCCGTCATGGGCTGCGCCGTTCATTCGCTTGTCCCCCTCGGACAGGCCTACACGACCCTCGAGATCAAGGTGAACTACCTGCGCGCCGTGACCGACAGGATCCGGACCGTCAGGGGCGAAGGCCGGGTGGTGCATTTCGGGCGCCGGCAGGCGGTAGCCGAAGGCAAGGTCGTCGACGCCGGCGGTCGCCTCTACGCGACGGCAACGACGACCTGCATGATCCTCGATGCTCCTGCGGGACCGGGATCGCCCGAACCGGGACCCTGACGGGGAGTAGCGCTAGCCTTCCAGTTCTTCGCGCAGCATCTCCAGCGCGAGCCAGCGATCCTCGGCGGCCGCCAGGTCCGATTGAAAGCCCGCGAGGGCACTGCCTGCCTTCTGGAACCCGGCCGGGTCGCGGGCATAGAGGTTCGGATCGGCCAGAATATTCTGGAGCTTGCCGATCCTGGCTTCCAGCTCGGCGATGCGCCGCGGGAGCGTATTGAGGTCGTGCTGCTCGTTGAAGCCGAGCTTGCGCTTGACAGAAGGCGTGGCCGTCGACCTGGATGCGACGGGAGCCCTCGCGGTTTTCGATCTCGATTCCTTCGCGGCCGGACGGGCCTCGACGCCGGCCCCTCGCTGAGCGACCATGTCGGTGTAGCCGCCGGCATATTCGACCCAGTCTCCCCCGCCCTCGAAGACCAGCACCGCGCCGACCGTGCGGTCGAGAAAGTCGCGATCGTGGCTGACGAGGATCACGGTTCCGGAATAGTCCGTGATCATCTCCTGGAGCAGGTCCAGGGTTTCCAGGTCGAGGTCGTTGGTCGGCTCGTCGAGCACGAGAAGGTTGGACGGGCGCGCCAGCTCGCGAGCCAGCATGAGGCGATTGCGTTCGCCGCCGGACAGCACGCCGACCGGGGTCCGGGCCTGTTCCGGCGCGAAGAGGAAGTCCTTCATGTACCCGACGACGTGCTTGGTCTGTCCGCCGAAGGTCACCGTATCGCCGCGCCCGCCGGTCAGGGTCTCGGCCACGGTCGCCGTTGGATCGAGGCTCGCGCGGCGCTGGTCCAGGCTCGCCATCTGAAGGTTGGCGCCGAGCTTCACCGTGCCCTTATCGGGTGGAAGGACTCCGGTGAGGAGATTGACGAGAGTGGTTTTGCCGGCACCGTTGGGACCGACGATGCCGAGCCTGTCACCGCGCAGGATGCGCAACGACAGGTCCGACACGATCGGCAAACCACCATAGGCTTTGGCGATGTGGTCGGCCTCCACCACGAGGGTGCCTGATTGCTCCGCCTCGGAGACGGTCATCGAGACCGTGCCGACCGCATGCCTGTGCTCGCGGAACTCGCGGCGCATGGTGTGCAGGTTCGACAACCTCCGGACGTTGCGCTTGCGCCGCGCGGTGACCCCATAGCGCAGCCAGTCGGCCTCGGCGGCCAATTTCCGATCGAGCTTGTGGTGTTCGCTCTCTTCCTTCTCCAGAACCTCGTCGCGCCAGGCCTCGAAGGCGGCAAAACCCTGGTGCAGCCGTCGGGTGATGCCGCGATCGAGCCAGATGGTCGCCTGGGACAACCGTTCGAGAAAGCGGCGATCGTGGCTGATCAGAATCAGGGCCGAGCGCAGGCCGTTCAACTCCGCCTCGAGCCATTCGATGGCCGGCAGGTCGAGATGATTGGTCGGCTCGTCGAGCATGAGGATGTCCGGTTCGGGCGCAAGGACCTGCGCCAGGGCGGCCCGCCTGGCTTCGCCCCCCGACAACCGTGCGGGCACCTCGTCGCCGGTCAGCCCGAGCTGCTCCAGCAGATATCGAGCCCTGTAGGGTTCGTCCCCCGGCCCGAGGCCGGCCTCGACGAAGGCCAAGGTCGTCGGGTAGGCGCCGAGGTCGGGCTCCTGGGCGAGATAGCGCAAGGTAGCGCCGGGCTGAAGAAAGCGCTGGCCCCGGTCCGGCTCGACGAAGCCCGCGGCGATCTTGAGCAGCGTCGATTTTCCTGAACCGTTTCGGCCCACGAGGCAGGCGCGCTCGCCGGGCGCGATGGACAGTTCGGCATTCTCGATGAGAGGCGTGCCGCCGAAGGTGAGGCCGACATCCTGGAGGGTCAGAAGGGGGGGAGACATGGGTCCGTCCTGACACCTTGCGGCTGTTCGCGCAAGCCCGGAGCGGTCTGGGTACAGATCGGCCCCAGGCCTATCTTTTTACCGGCCTACCGTTCAAGTTTGCGCGTACGGATCCCGCTTTGACCCTGGTTTGCGAATGAGTCTGACACGGCGCCTGCTTCTGGTAGCCCTGATCTCGGTTTTGCCGGCAATCGTGATCTGGACCTATACCGAGGTCTCTCTGCGTCGCGCCCGCGAAGCCGAGATCAATGGCTTGGCCATGCGCCAGGCGCAGCTGGCCGCATCGGAGATCGAACGTATCTTCGAGGGCATCCGCAGCCTTCTGGTGGCCGTCGAAGAGGTGCCGTCCGTCCGTGACTTCAACGTCGCCGCCTGCACCCTCTACCTGTCGAATCTCCGCGCCAAGGTGCCCTATCTGGATGCGGTGGTCGTGCTCGATCCGGAGGGGCGGGTCGCGTGCCAGCACGGCTCCGCCGCCTACAGCGCTTTCACGGACAAGTCCTACTTCCAGGATTCGCTGGAGACGCCGGATCTTGTCGTCGGCGAGTATACCCGGGGGCTTGCCTCCCAGAATGGGTCGGCCCGTCCGGTCCTGCCCCTCGCCCTCTCGTTCCGCGACGATTTCGGGCGGATCGCCGGGGTCGTGGTGGCGGCCCTGGATCTCGACTGGCTGGGCCAGCAGCTCAACGCCCGGGCGGTCCCCCAGGACGGATCGCTGACCATCGCGGATCGCACCGGCGTCGTCATTGCCCGTCAGCCTCTATCCGAGCGTTTCGTCGGGACCAGGATCCCCGATGCGTACCTGACTCACGTCGCCGAGGCGCAGCCCGGCGCCTTCGAGGCCCTCAGCCAGGATGGTGTGAAGCGCGTGATCGGTTACGTGCCCGCACCGGTTGCCAGCGGCGTCTATGTCAGTGCGGGCATTTCCTCGAAGGTGGCCTTCGACGGAATCAACCAGGCGGCGAAGCGCGGCTTCCTGCTGATCGCCGCCGCACTCCTCATGGCCCTGTCCCTGTCGGGACTGATCGGCCGCGCCTTCGTCACGAAACCGTTCGACACCATGCTGAAGGCCGTGCGGGCGTGGCGACGGGGAGACTACGACGCCCGCATCGGCATCAGTCCCACGGCGGGGGAGTTCGGCATACTCGCCAGCGCCTTCAACGATCTCATGAACGACGTCGCGGAACGGCAGCGCGCCCTCCAGGACAGCGAGGAGCGGGCGCGGCTTGCCCTCGAGGCCGGTCAGATGGGAACCTGGTGGTTCGATCACGGTTCGAAGACGAGCGGCTGGTCGCCGCAGATCGCCCAGCTGTTCGGCCATCCCGCCGCCAAGACATCGCTCACGATCGACGAGTGGCAGAGCTACCTCCACCCCGACGATGCGGGCACGGCCATCGCACGATTGCGGGCCTCCGTGTCGAAGGATGGTGAGTACGAGGACGAGTATCGCATTCGCCGTTCCGACGGGGACATTCGATGGGTCAGCACCCGGGGCCGTACGTTCTACAATACGTACAAGCAGCCCATGACCACCATCGGCGTGCTGCACGACATCACTGCGCGAAAGCTCTCCGAGGAACAGCAGCAGCTCCTGCTCGACGAGCTGAACCACCGGGTCAAGAACACCCTCGCGACGGTCCAGTCCATCGCAGCCCAGACCTTGCGCTCCGCGAAGGACGTCGCGGGCTTCAGGACCGCCTTCGAGAGCCGGCTCTTCGCGCTGTCCAAGACCCACGATCTGCTGACCCGCAACTCGTGGCGGGATGCGGATCTTCACGCGATCGCCGAACAGGAGCTGGCGCCCTATCGTCGTGAGGGCGGTGACCGGGTTTCGATCCGCGGGCCGAGGGTCAACCTCCCGGCCTCCAAGGTGATCAGCTTCGGCCTCATCATTCACGAACTCGTCACGAATGCCGCGAAATACGGCGCTTTGTCGTCACCGACGGGACAAGTCGAGATGAACTGGACCATCGAACCCGACGACAACGGTCGGCCACGTCTGCGCATGAACTGGAGGGAGTTCTCCGGGCCACCCGTCGCGCCGCCGCTCCATCAGGGGTTCGGCACGCGCCTGATCCAGCGCAGCGTGGAGAACGAGCTCGACGGCAAGCTCGCCGTGGAATACCTGCCTACGGGCCTCGTCTGCGAGATCCGCATTCCCCTCGAGTGACATCCCTGCAGGTTTCGATCTTGCGGATGTCCCTCGATCAGCGCAGGAACCATCCGAGCAGACGGGTGACCCGGTTGCCGTAAGGCGGCCGCATCAGACCCGCGCCGTTGATCCGCGACTGATAGAAGACCGACCTTGCGTGGCTGAAGGTTCGAAACCCGGCCTCCCCGTGATAGGCCCCCATGCCGCTCTCACCGACGCCGCCGAAGGGAAGTTCCTCCTGCACGCAATGGAGCAGCGTGTCGTTGATCGTCACGCCGCCGGACAGGGTGCGCTCGAGGGTGTGGGCCATCGTCGTGCGATCATGGCTGAACAAGTAGAGCGCGAGCGGATGGGGCCGCCGGCCGATGAAGGCATAGGCGTCCTCGATCGTGTCGTAGGTCACGACCGGGAGCAGCGGGCCGAAGATCTCTTCGCGCAGCACCGCGGCGTCCTCCGGCAATCCCGACAGCAGCACCGGAGCGAGCTTGCGTCCGCCGGAGGTGGCGGCCGGCTCGCGACCGAGCATCCGGATCTTACCGCCACGGCGTTTTGCATCCTCCACCATTTCGATGAGACGCAGGCGGTGGCGATCGCTGATGATGGAGGTGTAGTCCGCATTGGCCTCGTAGGTCGGGTAGAGGCGCGCGGCGGCACTTGCGAAAGCCTCGAGAAACTCCGCTTCGCGCCGGGCGTCGACGAGAACATAATCGGGCGCGATGCAGGTCTGCCCCGCATTGAACAATTTTCCCAGCGCGATGCGTTCGGCCGCCTTCGCCATCGGGAAGTCGGGAGCGACGAGCGCGGGGGTCTTGCCGCCCAGTTCCAGGGTGACGGGTACGAGACCCTCGGCGGCTGCCCGCATGACGTCACGGCCGATTACCGTCGATCCAGTGAAGAGCAGGTGGTCGAACGCCAAGCGCGAGAAAGCCCGCGCCACCTCCGGGCCGCCCTGCACGACAAGAACCTCGTCGGCCGAAAAGACCTCCGCCAGGAGCGCTTCGAGGGTCTGCGCTGTCCGCGGCGTCTGTTCCGAGGGCTTGATCATGACCCGATTGCCGGCCGCGATGGCCCCAACCAGCGGCAGCAAGGTCAGTTGCACCGGATAGTTCCATGGACTGATGAGGCCGACGACGCCGAGCGGCTGGAAGACAACCCGCCCCCGGCCGGGCTGGAACAAGGCACTGATCGGCCGCCGCTCGGGGCGCGTCCAGGCTCGCAGGCGCCGGCGGGCATGCCGTGCGGCGCTCACCACGGGAAATAGTTCGGCCAAGCGTGTCTCGTCCGGGGACCGATGGCCGTAATCCTCGCTGATGGACTGGATCAGGGCATCGCCCCGCCGGAGCACGGCTTCGGCGAGGCCGTACAAGGCCGCCCCCCGGCGCTCGACACTCAAGGGCCCCTTCTCGACGAGAGCCTGGCGCTGCGAGGCCAACATCCCTTCGAGGCGCCCCTGAGCGTCAGGGCCAGATGCATTCATGGCGGGGATATTGTCCTGCGATCGCATCGCGAGAACATATGGCGGGCCCGATCGGAAGGCGAATCCCCGCGCTGTCCGACGCAGAGTTCGATTCACCCCCCCAATCCGAAGACCGTCGGTTCGGCCTATAGGAAGGATATCTGAATCGATTCTGATTCAGGGAGTCTATGAGTCCTTATATGCGGCGGCGAAAACATCTTTCTTGCTCGTCACTTAGCACAGTATCCCGCATCCGACTCTGCGTGGTCGCGCATAGAACTCTGCGCACCCGCGTATGGGAGTCTGCGCTGAAAAATCGGTCGGTCGCATGGGACTCTGCGTGAGATCGTATCGGATTCTGCGCGTCCCTGTTCCCAAGTGACTGGCTTTTCAGGCCTCTGGCAGGCCCCGGCGGCATGGAAGTCTGCGTGGATCGCTGCTTTGGCGGAATGGGCAGCTCGGGGGCGTATCGAATTCGGCGTGGAACCGCCGATCGAACCGGCCGTATCGAACTCGGCGCCCAGCTTCGCGTATCGAACTCTGCGTGCCCTCGCACCACCCGGATCGCGCAAACTTCCGTTCGGTAAGGTTAAGTTTTGGATAACTCCGGAATCCTGTGAAAGGCAGGGATCCGAGGCCGAACCTCAGCTGTTGCGAGTCAGCGAGCCGGGGTACCGACTCAGTGCCTTCGAGGATTCTGCATGACGATAGACGAACAGATCGCAAGCATCCGTGACGCCGATCTCCAGGGCGAGGTCGAGAAGGCGCGCGGGCATTTCATGTTCAAGACGCTTGTCGAGCACATCTTTCACAAGCAGGCTGTCCGAGACCGGGAGGCCACAGAGCGCGAGGGCATCGAGCGGCGCCGGGCCGCCATGAGCCGGGACCAGCGCCGGCGGGACGCCGTCCGGGAGGTGATCGAGAACGAGCCCGGAGCTCCCGACAACGTCCAGCACATCCACAGTGTCCTCGCCCTGTGTGGCTTGCCCTATCGGGAGCCCCAGGGCGAACGCGAGTTCTTTCGCGAGCACGGCCGCAACACGCTGAGCATCATGTCGGGACGCCTGAAGAACCCGCGGACCGGCCAGATGGAGATCCAGGGGCTGCCCTATGGGCCGAAGGCGCGCCTGCTGCTGCTGCATCTATGCACCGAGGCCGTGCGCCAGCGCAGCGCCAAGGTCGAGGTGGCGAGCAGCCTCTCCGGGTTCATCCGGCAGATGGGATTTCCGGTGACCGGCGGCGACCGGGGCACCTTGCGGCAGTTCAAGGAGCAGCTCAACCGCCTGGCGGCCTGCACGATGCAGATCGGGCTATGGGATGGGGCAAGCCGTTCGAGCACCCTCAACGTGCCGCCCTTCCGTCAGCTCGACATCTGGCTGACCGGCAGTTCGGAACAGGGCCTCCTGTGGTCCAGCACGGTGCAGTTCCATGCCGAGTTCTACGAGAATCTGATCCAGCACGCGCTTCCCGTCGATATCCGGGCCGCGCGGGCCTTCGCGGGTTCCGCGCGCAAGCTCGATATGCTGTTCTGGATGGGCTACCGGCTGAGAAGCCTGCAGCGTCCCCTGCGCCTGACCTGGGACAACCTGCACAAGCAGTTCGGTGCCGACAACGCCAGCATTCGCAGCTTCAAGCAGGCCTTCAAGGGCGATCTCGCCCATATCAAGGAGGTTTTTCCGCGACTCCGGGTCTCCCTGGACGACAACGGCATGCAGCTCCTGCCGACGGATCCGAGCGAACTGCTCGTGGCCCCGAAACGCCCGAAAACGGAGAAGGCAGCAATGTCAGCAGCTTGAGCGCGCAGATGTCGATTCGCGGATGGAGAAACCGGGGTATGCGACGATCTGTGTGGCGCGGAACGGACCCTCGGAGCTTGGGCGTTGAGCGTGTCCGTGGCCGGAGGGATCGCGGGGTTCCGGGAGGCCGCCGATGATGAAGTTCTCGATCTGGATGCTCGCCGTTGCCGCGGGCTTCGCGCCCTCCCTGGTTTTGGCCCAGGTGCCTCCCGAGGTCGATGCCTGCAAGGCGACCGGGCTCGCCGCCCTGAAGCAGAAGTCTCCCAGCATTCAGGAGCTCACCTTCGACATCGATACCCTCGCCATCTCCAGGGCCGAGACCAAAGTCGAGGACACGCCGGTCAAGATGGTGATCATGGGAGACGCCTACCTGCAGCGTCCGTCGAGCGACAAGCCCAATCGCTTCGTCTGCCTGGTGGGCGAGAAGGGCAAGGTCCTGCTGACGTTCTTCACGGAGCAATAGGACAGGTCAGGGCTGGGTCGTCATCCCGTCGACCTCGATCGTCCACACCCGCTGGGCAGGAGGAACCTTGCACGCGGCGCTCGTGTCATCCGGCTTGCACGCGGCGTTCGGCGCGGTCCAGCGCGCGCTCATCACGATGAACTTGGCCGCCCCTTCCGGAACGCTTGGACCTCGAGGGCCGGGCCATCCCGGAAGACCATGAAATCGGGCTGCCAATCGAGGTAGTTCGCGAAGAACTGGTCCACGACGTGCACCTGGTCCACCCGGTCGAGACCGGAGCCTGTCCATTTCACGCGGCAGGCGCGCCCGGCGATGTCGGGGGGCCGCTTGACCGAGACGACGCTGATACTCGGCTGAACGCCGAAATCCGTCGCGACCCGCTGCCCGATCTCCTTGCAGGAATCCTCCGGCATGGGGCGCACGGTTTCGGCCAAGGCCCCTGGGCCGAGCACGCAAACAGCCAGCAAGAGAAGCCCCGCGCCGATCGTTGGTCTCATGGGTTCTCCTGGCATAGGCCGTCCGGGACAGGTCCGGACCCGCCGTTCGAGACTATTAGTCGGGAGAACCGTTCCGTGACAACGGCAATGCCCTAAGCACATCGCGTGGAAATCGGATCGGGATTTCCACGCGATGCGATCTGTCGAGCGGACCTTAGTTCGTGCGGAGACCTCAGTTGGCGGCAAAGCAGTAGAAGAGCCCGGCGCCTCCGGTTCCCTTCAGCGCGTCCTGGCTGCATCCGCCCCGGGACATCGACGAATTCCACGATTTCGCCGGGGGCTGCTCGTCCGTGCCCATCCGGTCGTGATGGCCAAGCATGGCGGCGCCGTCGGTGCCGCTCTTCGTCCAGTTGCCGCAGGTCCTGTCTTCTCCGGCCGCAAAGGCGGTGCCATCGGGCTGCGAGCCGGTCAGCATGTCGTGCGTGTTGGGTGCATCGCCCCGGCCCTTCACCGGCTCGCCCTTCTCGGACAGTGCAGTCTGCTTCGTGAGGTTGTTGGTGCCGTGGAGCTCGGCCACGTCCTTGGCGACCACGTCGCCCTTGGCGTTCTGCCAGGGACCCCGTCCGATCCGGTCCTTGGCGTTGACCGCGGCCGTTCCACCCTGGGCCTGGGTCGACAGGTAGGCCCGCCAGGTCTTGGCGCCCGCCCCCGCGGCCTGCGCCAGCGTCTGGCAAATCCGGTCCGCCCCGTCCAGGCCGCCGAGATCGGCGCCCTTGCCTGAGCCGGCGCTGGTGACGAAGAAGGTCATTCCGCCGGCCGCCGGGGCCGACTGCGCCATGGCGCCTGTGCCGCATAACAAGGCTGCCGAGATCGCGATTCCGCCAGCGATTAGTCCCTTCATGGTTTTCTCCCTGTCGCTGGGCCGTTGAGCCGGCGCGCAGCGTGGCCGCAGGTTAGCAGAGCGTCCGGATCGACCTGCTAACGTTTTCGCGATGCCGTGGCGGGGCTGAGAAATGGTCTCTCGGGTCCCTCCCCCGCCCCATGAAACCTGAGGAGATCCGGTCCGGAAGAGGATTGACCAGCCCCGCAACAAATTCTAAGAACGGCGCCTACGGAGACGTGGCCGAGCGGCTGAAGGCACTCGTTTGCTAAATGAGCATACCCCAAAAGGGTATCGAGGGTTCGAATCCCTCCGTCTCCGCCACATCGACGTCCGAAGATGTCCCAGGACGTCTTTTTTAGACAATGGATTCAGATACATAACCAGATCCTTCATCCAACTCGGTCCGACTGAGTGCGCTTCTATCCGACGATATTGGGGGTAGCGGAGGGGGTACAAGAATCCGGAATGGGGGTATAATAACCCATCTTCCCTGGATGATCGTCCCGTGGCCCGAGACCGACTAACCGACACCAAGATTTGCCAAGCTAAGTCGCGATCCAAGCCTTACAAGCTGTCCGATGGCGACGGCCTCTTCCTGCTTATCAACCCGAACGGCACGCGCTATTGGCGCCTCAAGTATCGGATTGCAGGGAAAGAGAAGCTCTATGCCGTCGGCGTCTATCCGGAGATCAGCCTCGCTGAGGCTCGTACGGCGGTAGTACAAGCCCGCCAGTTGGTCCGGGATGGTAAGGACCCAGTCGCCGACCGTAAACGCCAACGCCGCGAAGCTGTTGTCCACAAAAGAGACCTTCCAGGCCATAGCTGAGGAATGGATTGGAGCCCGGGCTGGCGAATGGTCACCCAGTTACCGTGAAGCGGTCCATTCGGCACTATCGGCGAACCTGTACCCCCAGCTTGGCGATTATCCCATTCGTGACATCACGGTCCCGATCATGAGAGAAAGTCTGCTCCTGATGGAGCGCCGCGGCGCACTTTCCGCCCTCCGGAAGGTACGAATGTGGGCCTCCCAGGTGTTCCGGTATGCGATCGCCACCGGGCGGGCCGATAGTGATCCTGCAGCACCCCTGCGGGGCACGTTTAAGGCTCACAAGCCTCGAAGCTTCGCCGCTCTGACAAAGTCACAAGAATTTGGCGAACTGGTTGCCAAGGTAAAGGCCTATGACGGCAGTCCGATCACCCGATCGGCGCTTCTCTTGATGGCCTACACGTTCGTGCGCACCGGTGAACTTCGCCAGGCACATTGGTCGGAATTCGATGTCGGGGAAGCCATCTGGCGCATCCCACCCGAGCGGATGAAGATGAGGCGGGAACACATCGTCCCGTTATCCCGTCAGGTTCTAATGCTCTTATCTGAACTGCGGCTGCTGACAGGCCACTCGAACTTTGTCTTTCCGAATGAACGGCGCGGTAGCAAGCCAATGTCGGAGAACACGATTTTGTACGCCCTGTACCGGCTTGGTTTCCACGGTCGCGCCACCGGCCACGGCTTCCGCTCTTCAGCTTCGACGCTGCTGAATGAGCTTGGCTTCGATCCGGACGTGATCGAGCGGCAGCTCGCTCATCAGGAACGGAACGTGGTTCGGGCGGCCTATCACAGGTCCGAGTATCTTGAGGATCGGCGAAAGATGATGGGGTTCTGGGCGGATCATATCGACGAACTTAGTGGAGGCTCGAACCCTACTGGGCGGAATGCGTCGGATCCGACTGGGCGTGCCCTCAAGGTAGTCAGAATTGGGCGGCGCCATGCCTGATCTTGATGCTTTCGATGCCAGGGAGGCCCTCGACACCGGGAACGTGGCCGTGTTGTGTGCCTATCTGGCAGAGCTCCAGGCGAACCTGTCCCTCATTGGCGAACTTCTCGATCCCGGCGACGAGCAGGCGTCTAAGCTCGTATTCTCCAACGTCAGTCGTAAACTCGACGGCACTTGCCAAGGAGCGGTGGCAAACGACCCAGAAACGGCTAACCGAGCGGATCCCTCTGCCCAGGGTTCCCCTGGCATAGAGGATAACCCTCCTGAGCCAGAACAAGGGCCGCTTGAAAGCCAGTCGGAAGATGATTGGACTGGCAGCACGTCACAGTTACACGAGGCAATCGAGAACCAAAGAACCTCCCCGATCGGTCTTTACCTCCGTGAGGCGTCCGGTCTGTTGAAGCGCCTCGGAGCTGTCATTGACACCAGCCCCAGCACCAAGGAGCCCTGGCATTTTAGCATCCAACGGCGTAGTCGCGGGAAGCCGTCGAATCGTCAAGAAGTCAAGTTGAGGAATGATCACATCGCGATGTTAGTCCGGTTCGAGAAGAACCGGCTTGGGAAGCTCGAAGCCGCCGTCCACTCGATCAGCCAACTGCACGGTTATAGCCGGGCCACTATCATGCGAGCTTTGAAGTCTCACAAAATGCAGGAATAAGCGGACTTGGCGCTTGATGACAGGCTCGTAAAACCGACTAATGAAGGGGCTCCCTCAGAACAAGGAGCCTACGACTTGACGTACAACGAATTCCCCCAGACTGGCTTCGTCCGCCTCTCCTCGATCCTGGCGCCGACAGGGCCTATCCCCGTGTCCAAATCCACTTGGTGGGCGGGTGTCAAGACGGGGCGCTTTCCTAAGCCTCTGAAGCTTGGCCCGAAGATCACTGTGTGGAAGGCCAACGAGGTCCTGTCCCTCCTTGACCATGGACCGGGATAGGTAGTGAGGGAACACCGAGGACGCCTCGTAGCGGCGAAGCGCCTCGCTGACTTCGCTGATCCCCTTGAGCCGTCCGACAACAGCCTCGGCTTGATGAAGGACGGCCAATCCGCTCCTTTATCGGTTCCCAAGCATAAGCTCAAATGAGCGTTCCTTGGCCATGGTTGGCACGTCCGTCTGCGGACTTTTGTTGTCCACCCTGGATCCTCAATAATGTCCATGTAGTACCAATGAGCATCGAGTGTCCGATGCTCACACCGCGCGAGCGAGCCAAATCATCGTCTCCTGAGGTACTGGCGCCGGACGTCTCGACGCGCCGGACAGATACGGTGAAGTGGGTTGGTTGTTTTTGACATCTCGGATCAGGACTCTGAGACCCTTCATTCAGGCTATACCGGAACAACGTGCAATAAGTGCACTCTACTGCTTGTCCCGCGAACCTCATGGATCAATACAGCCGTCGGCACGGCGACGTCTGTCAGGATCATGCTGAGTGTCATCACGGAAAATTTGAGAGTTTAAAATGTCCAAAATCGACTTCGAGCGGCTGCGTCGCCAGCGGATCTTCGATCCCGACGTGCCAGTGGAATTTTGGGGAGCCCCTTCTCGAAGGCCCTCGAAGATAGCTCTTCAGGCCCAGGCGAGTAAGGCATTAGCAGAGCACCAGAAGCAGACCGCCAGACCTCCGGCCGCGCCAAACACGACGTCCACGGGCCCCGCCGGCTCATCGCGCATTAAAGCCGAAGCCGGACGCCCGGTTCCTGCGAGTTCGGTCGTGCAGCAGGTGATCATCAAATGCCAGTGTGGTCACCACGGCACCTATTACGCCGCGCCAGCCGATATGGTGGGCCGCCCGCTGCCGTGCGGCAGCTGTGGAGAGGAACCTCTGCCCTTCTGAAGGCAAACGTCAGAAGGCCCGTTCGTACGGGGCAATCGGGACCCAATCAGGAAGATCCATGAGGACATGATATCACCAGGACGACCTCTCAGACGAGGAGCCCCCGAGCTTGAAACGGCCGCTTGACCTTCCCACTGTTGGAAGGATTACACACTCAGCCAATGCTTCCGGGTAGGAGTTCCGAAATGGCTGTGAAGAAGTTGGCCAGGCAAGGCCTGACGGTCGAGATTCCCGTCCAGGGAATGACCTGCGCGTCGTGCGTCGGCCGCGTCGAGAAGGCGATCCGGCGGATCGAGGGCGTCACCGCCGCCAACGTGAACCTGGCGACCGAGCGCGCCAGCGTGTCGTTCGGTTCCGCGGATGCCGATCCGCAGGCGGTCGTCGAGGCGATCCGCGACGTCGGCTACGAGCCGATGCCTGCCACCGTCGAGCTGAAGGTCTCCGGCATGACCTGCGCCTCCTGCGTCGCGCGGGTCGAGAAGGCCCTGAAGCGCGTGCCCGGCGTCGTCGATGCCGCGGTCAACCTGGCGACCGAGCGCGCCACCGTGCGGTTCTTCGGCTCGGCGGAGGCGATGGGCCGCCTCGTCGCGGCGGTCGAGGCGACCGGCTACGAGGCCGAGGAGGTCCGCGTCGACGTCGATCGCACCGATGAGGAGCACGCCGCCCGCGAGGCGGAGATCGCGTCCCTGCGGACGCTCCCTCGTCGTCGCCGCCGTCCTCACGCTTCCGGTGTTCGCCCTGGAGATGGGATCGCACTTCGTGCCGGGCGTGCACGAGTGGATCATGGACACCATCGGCCACCGGGAGAGCTGGTACCTCCAGTTCGCCCTGACGACGCTCGTCCTGTTCGGTCCCGGCCTGCGGTTCTTCCGCAAGGGCGTTCCTGCCCTGCTGCGCCTGCGCCCCGGACATGAACTCGCTCGTGGCCCTCGGCACCGCGGCGGCCTACGGCTACTCGGTCGTCGCGACGTTCGCGCGCGGCGTCCTGCCTGCGGGCACGGCGAACGTGTACTACGAGGCGGCGGCCGTCATCGTGACCCTGATCCTGCTCGGGCGCTTCCTCGAGGCCAAGGCCAAGGGACGCACCTCCGAGGCCATCAAGCGCCTGATGGGGCTGACGCCGAAGACCGCGCGCGTGGTCCGCGAGGGCAGCGTGGTCGAGATCCCGCTGGCGGAGGTCCGCACGGGCGACCTCGTCCAGGTCCGCCCCGGCGAGAAGGTCCCGGTCGACGGCGACGTCGTCGAGGGCTCGTCCTACGTCGACGAGTCCATGATCACGGGCGAGCCCGTCCCGGTGCAGAAGGCCGAGGGCAGCCCGGTCGTCGGCGGCACGATCAACAAGACGGGCAGCTTCACGTTCCGGGCGACCAAGGTCGGCGCCGACACGGTGCTGGCGCAGATCATCCGCATGGTCGAGGCGGCCCAGGGATCCAAGCTCCCGATCCAGGCGCTCGTCGACAAGGTGACGACGTGGTTCGTGCCCGCCGTGATGGCCGCTGCCGCCCTCACCTTCCTGGTCTGGCTGGTGTTCGGTCCGGAGCCGGCCCTGAGCTTCGCCCTCGTGAACGCGGTCGCCGTCCTGATCATCGCCTGCCCGTGCGCCATGGGCCTGGCGACGCCGACCTCGATCATGGTCGGCACGGGCCGGGCGGCCGAGCTCGGCGTCCTGTTCCGCCAGGGCGAGGCCTTGCAGGGCCTGGGCGACGTCCAGGTGGTGGCGCTCGACAAGACGGGCACCCTGACCAAGGGACGTCCGGAGCTGACCGACCTGATCGCCGCCCAGGGATTTCGCCGAAGCCGAGGTGCTGGCGCTCGTCGCGGCCGTGGAGACCCGGTCCGAGCATCCGATCGGCGAGGCCATCGTCGCGGCGGCCACGCACCGGGGGCTCGAACTGGCGTCGGTCGACGGACTTCGAGGCCGTTCCCGGCTTCGGCGATCACGGCGACGGTCCAGGGCCGGAGGGTCGAGGTCGGGGCTGACCGCTACATGGAGCGGCTCGGTCATCCGATCACGGAGTTCGCGTCGGCGGCGTCCCGTCTCGGCGACGAGGGCAAGAGCCCGCTCTACGCCGCCATCGACGGCCGGCTCGCGGCGATCATCGCCGTGGCCGACCCGATCAAGCCGTCCACCCCGGAGGCGATCGCGGCCCTGCACCGCCTCGGCCTCAAGGTCGCGATGATCACGGGCGACAACCGCCGCACGGCACAGGCCATCGCCCGCCAGGTCGGCATCGACGAGGTCATCGCCGAGGTCCTGCCCGACGGCAAGGTCGCCTCGGTCAAGCGGCTTGCAGGCCGGCGGACGCCGCGTCGCCTTCGTCGGCGACGGCATCAACGACGCCCCGGCGCTGGCCGCGGCGGACGTCGGCCTCGCCATCGGCACGGGCACGGACATCGCGATCGAGAGCGCCGACGTGGTGCTGATGTCCGGCGACCTGCGCGGCGTGCCGAACGCGATCGCCCTGTCGAAGGCCACGATCCGCAACATCCGGCAGAACCTGTTCTGGGCCTTCGCCTACAACGTGGTGCTGATCCCGGTGGCCGCGGGTGCGCTGTATCCGGTCAACGGCACGCTGCTGTCGCCGATGATCGCGGCGGGCGCGATGGCGCTCTCGAGCGTGTTCGTGCTGGGCAATGCCCTGCGCCTGCGCGGGTTCAGGGCGCCGGTCGGCTCGGACGCGGCATCCGGCGCATCCGCGCCCGCGCCCCGGCTCGCCCCGGGAGAATGACGACCGTGGTCCGCCACGGCGGGCCATCCACTGACCTGAGGAGGATTTGGAATGAACATCGGACAGGCAGCCGACGCCTCGGGCGTCTCGGCCAAGATGATCCGCTACTACGAGTCGATCGGGCTGATCCCGAAGACGGTCAGGACGGAAGCCGGGTACCGCGTGTACTCCGACAACGACGTCCACACCCTCGGCTTCATCCGGCGGGCGCGCGACCTCGGCTTCTCGGTCGAGCAGATCGCGGAACTCGTCACCCTGTGGCGGGACCGGGATCGCGCCAGCACGGACGTGAAGCGGATCGCCCTCGAGCACGTCGACATCCTGGAGCGGAAGGCGCGGGAGTTGCAGGAGATGGCCGCCACCCTCAGGCATCTCGCGAAGCACTGCCACGGCGACGAGCGGCCCGAGTGCCCGATCATCGAGGGACTTCAGGGCGGCCACGAAGTGGGACTGATCGACATCCACTCGTCCCCGCAGTTCGGAGCCGTCGGCCTCCGCTCCGCACGTCGGGGCACGGCGCCGAAGGGGGTGCGCAACTAGCCAAGGGAGGCGAACGAGGTGAGGACGTCCGAATGATCAAACTCGCCGGTGCGGTGCCATTCCTGGGCACATTCGGAGCCGCGCCCCTGCCGGATCGCGTCGCCGCCTCTCTGCGCCTCGCCGCCAAGGTCCGCATCGTGCTTCTCGCAGTGGCCTTCCTCTGGCTGGCGATCACCATGGTGTCCGTCGGCGTCGCGGCCGCTTGGGGTGTGCAGCATGCTTCGAAGCGGATCAACTTCTCCGACCGCCTGATCCAGCGTCTGCCGCTGGCCTCGGCCGGACTCGTCGGTGTCCTAGGGGTGATCATGCTGGTGCAGGGCTTCGTCGACCTCGCAGCCCCGGCGACCGCTCTATCGTAAGGGAAGCCGTCGTATGGGCACCGACAGCTTGATCGACCGGGCCAAGCGATGGGCGCGCACCATCAAACGCGATGTCGTGGCGCTCTGGATCGCCGCCCGAGACCACCGGGTGGCCCTGGTATGCGAAGGCGGCGGCCGGAGCGGTGGCCGCCTATGCGCTCTCGCCGATCGATCTCATCCCGGACTTCGTGCCGGTGCTCGGCTACCTCGACGACCTTCTCATCGTGCCTCTGGGAATCCTGCTCGCCATCAAGCTCGTCCCGGCTGACCTGATGATGGAGTTCCGGGCCGAGGCGATTGCGCGGGAGGGACGTCCGGTCAGCAAGGTCGCCGCTGCGGCGATCATCACGCTGTGGCTCCTGGCCGCCGCATTCCTGATCTGGTTGTTCTGGCCCCGCATCCGGGTGAAGGAGCCAGCCCTGAACCGCGTCAGCGTTCCTCCGGTGGCTTGATCGCCGAGAACTGCCGCAGCAGCGTCAGGTCGTAGGCTATTTTCAGGGTGCCGGCGAGCACGAGCGGCCAGCCGAACGGCGACGCGGTCAGCAGCCAGCCGGACAGGAGTGGCGCGACGGCCGAGGCGAGGCTGCGGGGCACGGCCGTGACGCTCGCGGCGGCGGGCCGCTCCTCCGGCTCGACCACCGCCATGACGTACGAGGAGCGGGTCGGCACGTCCATCTGCGACAGCAGGCTCCGCAGGAGCAGCAGCGCGAACGCGATCCAGACCGTCGGCGCGAAGGCGGTCAGGATCAGGAAGACGCTGGACGGCAGGTGCGTGAACACCATGGTGTTGATCAGTCCGAACCGCTTGGCCAGCGGCACCGCCGCGAAGTACGAGACCGCCGAGCACAGGCTGGTCGCGAAGAAGATCGCCCCGACGGTGGCGACGCCGATGCCGAACCGCTCGCTGAGCCAGATCGTGAGCAACGCGTTGACGACCATCCCCCCGCCGAAGGCGTCGACCGAGAACAGGGCGGCGAGGCGGTAGACGATCCCGCGCGACGGACCCAGTGGTGCCGGTGGGTGCGGTGCCCGCTTCCACCCGGGGCGACAGATGCGCGGTAGAGGAGGAACGTGACCAGCCCGATGGACGCCGTAGAGTCCGAACAAGGCGGACGCCGTCGTAGCCGTGGCGCGATACCGGCGCGAGCCAGTCCACCATGCCGACGGAGAGTGCTCCCAGAGCACCGAAGAACGCGCCGAGAAACTGTAGCGGGCGAACGCCGCCGTTCGGTCCTCGTCGGCGACGACGTGGGCCAGAACAGTGTGCTCCAGGGGCAGGAACACGCTGACGTCGCCGCCCGACGGATTGAGCGTGCCGACGAAGGCGATGAGCAGCAGCGGCCAGAATGCATCGACTCTGGCGAAGCCGAATCCGGTTGCGGCCATCAGGAGGCCCGCGGCGAGCAACGCCGGACGTCGCGAGATCCGGTAGGCAACCAGCCCGAGGGCGAGCGTCAGCAGGGCGGAGCCCAGCAACGACGCGGTCGAGATGAGGCCGACCCCGAAGGCGTCGTAGCCGAGGCGTGAAAGGTGCACGGGCAGCAGGATCGCCACGTAGCCGTCGCCGAATGCCCGCAGCGACCGGGCCACCAGAACCCGCCTGACGTCCCGGGAGAAAGGCACGGCGGCGCGGATTCCATCGACCCTGTCCCGGTGCTCCGTGCCTTGGGCAACGCTGGTCATGTGCTCCTGACCTCTCAGGGATCCGGCCTGTAGACGCAGATCGCGCCCAGCTCCGGGTCCCCCGCGCGCACGGCCAAGAACAGGCGATCCAGTTCGGGAACGAACAGCGCGGTGCGTAGATGGGCGGTCCGACGGAAGGTCCCCGCATCCGGCTCGAATACCTCCAGATAGCCCTCGCCACAGCTCAAGTAGATCCAATGCCGCTCCGCATCCACGAACAGATCATCGGAATCCCCGCATGTCCTGGCGCTGCTCCGGGCGGCGATCCACCGACGCGCGCTACTCCCGCATGAAGGCCTGGATTTCCTCGGGCGTCGCTCTGCCGTCCTTGTCGGCGTCGACCCTGTCGAAGATCCGCTTGTGAATGGCCGTCACCTCGTCGAAGGAGAGTCCGCCGTCGCCGTTCGCATCGGCAATGGCAAAGAAGATCTTCATCGGCGCGGGTCCGGGCATGCCCATCATGCCGCGACCCATCATCCCTTGCATCCCTTGGCCCATCATCCCGGGCTGCATCATGCCGCACATCATGGCGGGTTGAGCGGGCGGCAGGCGGACTGATCGGCCTGCGCCCCTTGGCCCTGGCTCATCCTGCCCGGCCCCATCATGCCGGACGGCGGCATCGCCTGTGTGAGCGTCATCCCGGGATGGTGCGGATCGGCCGTGGTGGTTTGCGCGGTGGCCGCTGCCGTCATGCCGGCGGCAATCATCATGGCCAAGGCGGCTGTGCGTGACAGTGTGGTCAACATCGTGGGTTCCTCCTTGTCTTCAGGCGCTCAACGGAGCGCGTCGGTGACATCGGTGGTACGGCTTCGCCCCAACCAGTCGGGTCTTTGACCTCTTCTT